>CP084167.1:0-2400000 GCA_021513715.1 Candidatus Heimdallarchaeum endolithica
TAAACCGTATGTTTGGGCGTACAAATGTACGCCCATCCCCATAAGAATTTTTCGATTATATTTTTTTAACATAAAATCCGACAAGTCGGATCTAAAAAAATACAGGGAGGGATGAATAAGTGTCCATTGATTCTTCACCTAGACCATTCTACAACACTTCTGAGTCAGATAAGAATATTTTAAAAGAAAATCTGACAACTTTCCTGACATATCAGCTTCCTAAGAAAAGACGTTCTGTGATTGAGAAGTGTGTAGATGTTATTCTCGCTTTATATAGTCGGCAAAACTTTGAGTGGCATGCAGCTGGTATAGCTTCATATTATGGTAAGGATCGCAGGCACTATATTGACCACATAAATTTACTTGTTTCACTAGGTGTTGTTAGTAAAAAACAGAGAATTGACGGTTTTGTGCCTATTATTTTAAATCACAATGTCGTGAAACAGCTTAAAAAAATCGAACGGGGTATGGGTTCATATTCTAATACTAAACTTTCCCGCCGTAAAATCAATAATAAGTTGTCGGGAAAAGCTTCCAATGTTCGTTCTCATCGTATTATGGCAACTTATTCCCATAGCCTTTCTTCCAAGCAATTTTCTTATTTAGCGAAAAGATATGGTATTGTCAATGGTCGAGTAAAATCCGACATTGTTTTTGAAGATAAACATTTTGTTCTTCTCTGGTTCAAGGATAAAGTTCAGATACATACTCCTGTATATTATTCTGATTTAGAAGATTTCAGTGTAATAGATGACAGAATTTCTTCCGATCTTGGAAGATTAACTGTATATTTAGAACGAAAGTATCTTATGCCTGGTAGGATGGAATTGAAAGATGCTGTAAAATATGAATATGTTAATGGTAAAATCCCACAAAAAACAATACATGGGGTTAGAAAAGAAGTTGAAGTTCAACACCCTTTTCTTGAATATGTTGCAGACTTAATACAATCACAGAATAGTGGACCAGTAATTTACCCTGATTGGAAAAGTATGCCTAAATATCCAGGAATAGAATTTAATGGTGGATACACATATGATGGTTGTGAAAGAGAAGGATATGGTGATCAGCTGTTTGATGAATTGCTACATTTTCCAGAAACATTTGAAAGATACTGGAATGAGAATAGAGCAAGTCTTTATGCTACAAATATTCATGTTGATCAAGTAGCAAATAAACTATTAATTAAACTTGAAAATATAGAATCAAAAGTAGATAACTACACTGATGTACTTGACGACATACAATACGAATTAGCCGATTTAAAACAACAAAATGATTTTTCTCATGAATACTTACGTTATCAAAACAGCAGTATAGAAAACAAACTAGATAAAAGCTTAGAAGCAAGTACTGAAATCATAAGAGGTATTAACAGGATAGATAAGAACAACGAACTTTACACTGAACAAAACAGAGCTGAAATTCAGCTTTTGCATTTTGCAATAGAAGTACAGAAACAGAAATTTTACGAATCACCATTTGAGAAAAAATGTAATGATATTTTATCGCTGCTGGAAGATGGGCCAGTTAGCTACAAAGAGATAGCAGAATATCTAAAGCTAACTCAAGCAGCTGTTAGTAGATATCTCAATTATCTCGAAATTAATAGAAAAATTGAAAGCTACAGAAAGAAAATAGGGAGGGGAAGACCAAAAAGAATTTTCAAAATAAAAAAAGGAGATGATAAAAATTAATTTAGAAGACAGAGTAGCAATTTTAGAAAAGAAATTTGATATTTTATTACGCTATTTAGAACAAATACGACAAGTAACTGATATTTCTATAATATCAGAAGATCAGCTACTGTCGCTTATTGAAACTGCAGCTAAACAAGCTTTAACTGAAAAAACAAAAATGAAACAGATAGAAGAAAAAACTAAATCTTCCTCCTCACCTGCACTTGGAGACAAGATATCTATAAGTGCTTTACAAGAAAAAACTGAATATACTTTTGTTATATCTGAATGGATTACTCGTAAAAAGAATTTACCTGGTAATACATTCGCAGCAAAAGTTTCTCAAATTACTGATAAAGCTCTCAAAGTTACTATTAATTCTCAAATAGTTTGGCTTCCTAAATCACAAATAAAGGAAGTATATATCTATGAAGGAGGGGAAAAATGATGGGAGAGACAGCTTTTCCTTTACCTGATAACTGTGAAGAGCGCTGTTTAAAATGTGATAAACAAGCAATTTATCATGTAGTGAAATATGGCAGGACATATAGTCACGACTATTTTTATTGCGAAAAACATCTTCCAAAACGTTTCCAGAAGAGTTTAGAAGGGGGTGAGAATAATAGCTAGTATAAGTAAAACAAAAAACGTAGATGAATTACAAAACTGTTTTAGTAATCTATCTAGAATTGAAAAGATTAAAGTCAAAAATTGTTTCAGAAATAGATATTTTGAATATAGATATTGTCCAATCTGCCCCTATTTCGAAATATGCCAAAAATTGGAACAGAAGCAATAATGTTATAAACTTCATCTTATTTTTTTATGTGAAAATGGATAATGAAAAAACACAAGATAAACCTCAGTTAGATCTGAAGACAAGTATTTTTGATATGCCTGTGGGTAAAAATTTTCTTACTTTAATCTCTGTCTATTCTTTTTTATTAGCGGTTTTTGCTCTAACCTACGATAAAAATTGGTTCTTGTTTCTCACTCTAACAAGTTATGTGATATTATTATATGCTGGAATAGCGTTGGTTATTATTGGTATAAGCCTTTTATCCTATTATAGTAACTTAATTAAAGCGAAACAGTTTGAATTTGTTACTATTAATACTATAATTCAATTAGTGAGTTTTTTTGCTTTTTCATATTTTCTGAATAGTATACTAGCAAAACGTTCATGGACTGGCATAATCTCTGTTTTAATTATTGAAGCACCTCTTATTACAGTAATTATTTATCTCCATACTTTTAACACAGCCTTTTATTTGCATGAAAATTTTGGAAGAATTGATTTCACTAGCAGCTTAAATCATAAATTCTTGGTGTCCCATAGTAGTAAATTTTGGCCTTGGATTTTGATCATTAATGATATTGCATTTTCTACAATATATGGTATTTACATGTTAAGCAATAACCTTGTAACTATTATTGATAGATTGTTTGTTGGTCAGTTAATTGCTGGTTTATGCTGTGTTTCACTGCTATATTGTATTGATTTACTCAAAGCATCAAAAACATCTAAAAAATCAAGGAAGGAATGTTAAAGCTTTATATAGCATATCGTATTCTAATATTTTTTGCCTAATAAAAGAGCTCTCCGCCCATAAAAAAATAGACCGTAGCTCTTTGCATACTCTATTACGATCATAAAATGAAAGAAAGCTGCAATGAAGCAATAACATAGTGCAATAATACCCCACGTGGCGTGTCACATACGTAAGTTGTGAGTCTATGTGAGCTGAGCAGCTTTCGAGTGTACATGTTACTTACTAATTCCTGTTTCTAATTTTCAACATACTAGAGGGACTGGGAGCTCAGGAGCAAAAAGAAAATGAAAACAGAAAAAATGAAAATAAAAAACACATTTGTTGTTCTTGTAGTATTGACACTTTTTGTAACTACAAGTTTTGCTTTTATGAATGTTAAAGCTGAGTCATCTGATGATGAGTTAGCTTTTCCTGAAATAACAGTAACTACTACTGCTACAGTCGATGTTAGAACAGATGTTGCTTTATCTCTCCAAGCTTTGCAATCGATACCTGTTGTTCCTGAAGGACAGATAGGTATTCATGCTATTAAACCAACAAAAACTGGTTTATCAATAACTTTGACTGGCCGAATTGGTATGACTTCTGATAGTGAATGTCTTTCTGACGTTGCAATTGGACCTGAGATTGATCATGAGGAGAAAAAAGATAGTTGGCAGTTAGCGCTTTTTCTTGACAAAGGAACTAATCTTTATGAAAACACTACTGATGTTAGCGACACTTTTGCTATTTCTAATGATTTTAACAGTTTAACATATCAGTATTTAGCTATTAGTCGTGCTCGTAGTAGAGCTACTTCTAATAGTAGTATTGTTGTTACTTACGCTGATTCTCTTAGTGCTAACATAAGTGACAGTGACGATGTCACCAACGTTACTATTTACAACGACTTTTTACCAACTCGTCAATTGCTCTGGTTCAGACTTGACCTAGAAATCAGTAATTCTAGTCGTCCATATATTTTGAACATTGCTGGCGATGAATTTGATGCTGATGCTGTATATGTTTTTAGTATGCCTTCAGAGCAAGATTTTCGTGACACACGTTATTTAGAAGTTAAGTTAGGTACTGATTCCTGGGTTAACATCTCTGAATTAAATGCTGCAGAAGACTGGAAAGAAATAGCGACCCATCAAACTGATTATACTGAAAAATGGACTGATAATACTGTTAAAGGGGCTGGTTTTGAGACTGTCGATAGTTTTGAAGATAGTCTAAAAGAAGCATGGGTTGCTATAATAAATAACGAAATAGGTGCTCTTGATGGCAGTAGTTATTCTTCTATCAGTACAGGTCAAATAGTTGATTATCGTATAAGTTCTGCAAGTTTAGATACAATGCTCAACGCACAATTATCTTCTGCAATATATTCTTCAGTCAAAAACGCTGCTGCACAAAGTAGTGATTTAAACACTTATACTCGAGCTGCTAGAGCTAGCACTATACGAAGATTTACAATAACGACTAAACTTAGCCCTAAGACAATTGAAGAAAATAACAGAGCTGAAGATGTAACAGAACAAGATAATCTTATTTTAGCTTCAGCAATGAAGGCGAAAGGAAAGGCAACTAGTTTCTCAACTAACATTCTTGATAAAATAGTAAGTGCAACAGGTAAAATTTCTAAGCCCTTAGCAGTTTGGTTAGCAAAAGAACGAACAGCATGGAACAACCTTGGTGTTAGTGACAACTGGTTACTTATCGGAGCTGTCGCAGGTGTAACAGCTGTAGTAGGATTAACTGTTTTCTTTATTTCCCGAATAGCTCATAAGAGGAGATAAAAATGAATAAAAGTCACTTTTTTACTTTTTTATTTATTTTTTCAATTATTGGTGGTGCTTTTGTTCATATTGACACATATGCTTCATCTGAAGATGAATTATTAGCTAAGTTAACGCCTGAAGATATAATACCTGAAGCTTTGGGTATTTTCTCTGCTGATATAGACGTAGAATATAGCAGAACGGGACAAACATTGCGTTCTACGTATCATATTGATACAGTGATTCAAGCTCCTGTAATAAAATCGGATGACACAGGTAAAATAGCTCTCAACCCTCGTGATTCAACAGAGGCCGACAAAGAAGATTTTGGTATTCCCCAGCTCGCTGGAGACAAAGCTTATCTCGTTAAAAGCACTACAGACACAGAATATGCAAAACTGAACATTTTAGACAACTTTGCTGTCGAAAATTATCAATATTTACTTTTAGAGAACGCTATGAGTATAAGCTCTAATGCAATCACTGTCAAAGTTTCTTTTGCCAATTCTCTCACAGCAGATATTAGCAATGCTACACAAACAAATAATGTAACCCTGACTAGTACAATCTATGCTATTAGACAAACTCTTTGGTGGAATCTTGCAGAAGAAACAACTAGTGCTTATCCTTATGTGATTAACATTGAGATAACTCAAGTAGATTTGTATGGTTACTATATTTTCAGATTTGAGAATAATCGTTATGTCATTGACACACGTTATGATATACTCTATCTTGATACTGATGACACACCTATTACAACTTTATCAGAGAGTATAAATACTGTAGAGCATAACTATGAGAGATATGTTAGACCGCATACTGATGATCTTTCTCTAAAAGCTACTGTTCTAGATAATCTCAATGAAACTAAGATGATGTCCGTACAAACTCCGATAGAATCTACAAGCGATATGTATGTTCGTGCAGTCGGTTGGACTAGGGCTGATGATTTAGAAGATGATCTTAAAGAAGCTTGGAGGCAACAGCTGAATCTTCCAGAAGATGCTCGCATAGTTGGATACAATCTAACTAAGGGCTACATACAATGGATTCTAAATTGGGGACTAGTGAAACTGCTCAAGCGTGAGCTTCAGGAGCAAATGGAATTCTCAAGCGACTATGTCACTCTGGTCAACAACGCTCTCAGAAAAATCCTGCCACTTTGTGCAGTTGCTAACGACGAAGACGCTTTTGATGCTGTAAAATTATTTGTTTCTGGCTATGAAACTCGAGGTTTCTGGGATACTATCAAAAGCACTGTAAAATCTACAACAAGTGCGGTTGCAACGGTAGCAAAGAAAGTTGTTGATTTACCAGTGAAAACTATTGATGCGCTTGGAAACGCTGCAGCTAAAGTAGTTACACCAGTTGCACAAACGGTGCAAAGCGTTACTCCGCATGTCACTAATATGATCAAAGATAATGTAGGACACATAACTAATGGTGTAGTTGGTGTAGCTGGTGCCGCTAAAGATCTGGGTAAAGGAATTATGGATAGTCTAAAAGTACCACTAATGATCGTAGCTGGTGTGGCAGGAGTTGGCATAGTCATTTTCTTGATTATTCGCTTTGGTCCAATGTTGAAAAAATAAACAATATTTTTTTTCCAGGTGAAAAACGATGAAGCGAAATATAATCTTATATAGTCTAGTAATGATGCTTATCATTTCAAATGTTATAAATATTAGTTTAAAGCAAGATGATGGAAACACACAAAAAGAAACAGACAACATAAATTCATTATATCCTGAAAAAGATGATGAGATTGCCGATACTCAAGAAGAGTCTTATTTACAACAGTCAGATTCAAGTGCTTTACGACAATCTTATGCAACAACAGATAATTCTTACAAAGTTAACATGGCAACTCAGGTTGATACTTCAACTTGGTATCAGGGTGAAACAATCAAAACTGAAATGAAATTTAATAAACAAATACCAGACTACTACACATATACATCAGAGTTATATCACTCTGGTTCAACTACTCCATTTGAAGATGTTGATATTGCAATTATTAGTCCCGGCGCATCGCTAAAAGATGATTCATCAAATACTTATATCACTTTTAGTCCAGATTCTGATATAACTATAGCAAACTACATAAGAACAACATTTTATTCAAAGATATATGCTGGCGGATCAGGGGCTCTTTATGCTCAAGGATATGCTCGTTGGTATTACTCTGGTTCAAGTTACTACTCAACATCAGTGACAAGTGATTCATATACAATTTCTACAAGTTATTTAGACGGAAGTGGATATTTACACATATATGTAAATATTTACGCAGACGATAGCGCTGATAAACTTACTTTTATGGTTGGATTTATGAATTATGAAACAGGAAATTATGAAACTGTTTTACAGATTGAAAAAACAGGTTGCGGTTCCTCAAATTTTCATTTGGCAACAGCTGTTATTGACTACTTATATTTTCAACGTGAAGAAATAATTGATAATGTCAGATCAACTTACAAATATACAACTCAAACAACAAAAATACATAAATTAGAAATTTATTCAATTGCAAATGTTGAAAGTATAAGCATTTATTATCCAAAACATATGATTTTTAGTAGTATTAGTCCTACAGCAAGTTACTCACTTAGTTCAAATATTCTTACAATTGATAATCCTGTTGAACTAAAATATTCTCTTTTTTTCTCTTCTAATTCATCAAATTTTCTTGCTTTGAAAGATGTAAGTTCTGAATTTCAGAACAATATTGGTTTTGAAAAAGGTTTGTTTTATGATTGGAAGAATGCAGAAAATTCGCCATATGTTTTTGAAACAATAGAACACTCATCATCTATCGTATCCGAAGGGATTTTTTCTCTCAAGTTAGCATCAACTGATACGGGTAGTGATTTGATATATTTTTATTGTAATAATTTTGAACCTGGAGAATATTATATCTCATTTGATTATTATATATCTAATCTTGAATATGGCTATTACAATCCTTCAGAGTTGCGTTTTAGCTATTATAGTTCATCAAGTTGGCGGAAAACAGTGCTTGGTACATCAGATTATTATATCGCAAATAGGTGGCAGAAAGCTTTCATATATGCGGATATTATACCTGACTCAAGTAACAGAATATTCAGAATATATTCTTATGGTGCAAAGGGCGAATTTTACTTCGATAATATTAAAATATGGAAAGTTTCTACAGACATCAAAACAATTTGTTCGAATAAATATGAAATTAGCTCAACCTTCATAAGTTGGGACGGTTATAAAAATCCGTCACTTTCAAATCATAAAGTTAATTTTGATATATATGATGCCACTACACAAACATTAGAAGAAAGTTACTCGCTAGCAACTAATGAAAACGGTTTAGCAACTTGGACTTTAAATCAAGAATTAGAAGAAAAAGAGTATGAAATAAGAGCATATACCTATTCAAACTGGTTTGGAGACCGTATTGAGGCACAACTTGGGGATCGATGGGATTTTGAAGACTCTGATACATGGGTTGGCAAATCAGCTGATTTATTTGAACAAAAAGAATATTACGTGCACGCATACGACGATGGTGATGCCGCTTGGCATGGTATGCGTACTCTTGCTGATTTTCAGATATATGATAGCGATGTATTTATTTATCGCATCAAGGGAAGTACGTCAGATATATCTTTTAATGCTTTTTGGGTATATGATGGTAGTGTATCTTACTCACGAACAATTACATTTTCTACACCAGGATCATGGGAAATATATACATGGAATTGGGGTTATGATTTTTCTGTTTCAGAAATACGTTTCGAAAGTAAATCTTCTGGTGTAGCTTTTGATATTTACATGGATTATTTGAAAATAGTTGATGAATCATTTTTCAGTCCTTTTTACTTTACTCCTGAAATTTTTACAAGTGATCCTGTTTTATATGAATCTTCTGATTACTTTGTTCTTTCATCAACAAATGATGATTATAATTATGAAATTTTTTCTGATAATCAATTCATAGGTTACTACAGTGATTTAGAGATTATTCCGAAGAATCTCACAGCAGGTAATCACAATCTTACAGCTGTTTTATACTCTGATTCTCAAAATCAGGCATATATTCCTTCAACTTATGAATATCTTTATACAATCACAGAATCTGAACTTTGCACACTGACTTTTTATGATCAACAAGGCAGATATATAGATGCGAGAACTTTTGTTATATTTGTTAATTCTGAACGTATATATGGAGATTCTTTCATCTGGTCTGATGTGTCGCAAACTATCAATTTAGAAATACAAGATATATTTGGACATGTTATTTACTCAAATTCAACAGAAGAATATGAGAGATTCAAAGATTTTGTTCTTGATTATTATTCTGTGAAAATACAAAATCAACAAGAGTTACCTGTTTGGGTTTCTATATCTTCAAACGGACAAATATTCTCAAGCTGGATTTTTTCCTGGGAAGTTGAGGAGTTTCGTATCTACTCAGGGAGTTATACATTTACTGTGTATTATTGCTCTGATCCAACAGCAAGTTTCACACAAGTGACAACGAACGGAACGTATGTAAGTTATGCTTTTGACGTCAATTCTGACACAGCGCTGATTGTGACAGGATATACAATTGCCGATATCTTTGGAAATACAATGTCGTTGATGAATGATCTTGAACTAACAAACAGTTCTATTCATACACACCTTGAGAGTCAGACAAACAACATCACTATCCAAATTGATAATACTAATACAAACATTGATACTCAAACAAATAATATCGTTATTGAAATTACGAATACAAACAGTACATTATCTCAGCAGCTGAACACAATCACAACTGACATTGCTAATCTTCAAACAAATATTACGCTGCAAATTAATGATATCAGTTCGGAAATCAATAACTTACAAACAAATATTACTATACAAATTAACGATCTTAATCAGACTGTTTTAAATGTCCAGACTAATCAGACGTTGCAATATAATGAATTGACTAGTTTAATCAACAACTTTGAAAGTAGTATGGACTCACAGCTTAACAGTATCAGTGTAAGTATTACGAACCTTCAAACTAACATGACTTTACAGTTCAATGATATAGATACAGCAATCACTAATACTGAAAGTAATATTATTTCACAGATTAATAATCTTGAGACTATCATTAACAACTTTGAAACTTCAATGGATTCGCAGCTTAATTATCTATATCTGAATATTACTAACTTACAAAGCAATGTCACATTACAGTTTAATTCTATTAGTTCGGAAATCAATAACTTACAAACAAATATTACTATACAAATTAACGATCTTAATCAGACTGTTTTAAATGTCCAGACTAATCAGACGTTGCAATATAATGAATTGACTAGTTTAATCAACAACTTTGAAAGTAGTATGGACTCACAGCTTAACAGTATCAGTGTAAGTATTACGAACCTTCAAACTAACATGACTTTACAGTTCAATGATATAGATACAGCAATCACTAATACTGAAAGTAATATTATTTCACAGATTAATAATCTTGAGACTATCATTAACAACTTTGAAACTTCAATGGATTCGCAGCTTAATTATCTATATCTGAATATTACTAACTTACAAAGCAATGTCACATTACAGTTTAATTCTATTAGTTCGGAAATCAATAACTTACAAACTAATATGACTATACAGATAAACGATCTTAATCAGACTGTTATCAATGTTCAAACTAATCAAACGTTGCAATATAATGAATTAACTTCGTTAATTAATAACTTCGAGACAAATATGGATTCACAGCTGAACTCTATCAATATCTCTATTACGAACCTTCAAACTAACATGACTTTGCAGTTCAATGACATAAGCAACCAAATAACTAATATTAATAGCACTATTACAGAGCAATTAAACGAAATAGAGGTTTTAATCAACAACTTTGAGACAAGTATGGATCAACAACTTAATTCTCTGAATGTCTCAATTTTAAACAATAGAGCAAATATAACAATGCAAATAAACGAGCTCGATATTGAGATACAAAACGTTCACACAGAAGTGATTGCTCAAGCAAATAACATAAATGCGAATTTAGAGAATGTCAACGCAACAATATATACACAAACTATTGAAATACTTAATTCAATTTATAACAATAACGCGACTATTTATAATCAAACAGTTACTTTGTTAAACGCTATAAGTCAAACAAATAGCACACTGTATGAACAATCGATTAGTATTTTGAATCAAATTGATTTGACTAACGCTACACAAGTCACTTTACTTTTGCAAACTTACGAATACTTACTTGACCAGGAAAACTATTATACAATTTATTTCATCTTGACGAATCTTCAGGGTGTTGGATTGAATTTTGAAACAGCTGCAATATATGTAAATAACTCGCTTATCTCTGATTTTAAACAGATTTACTATAAAAACAGCTTATTGTTTATCGAAGTTAGAGACTGGTTTAACAACACTTTGTTACTTACTAATATAACTGTAAGCATTAATAATCAAATTATTACTCTCAATTTACCTTTAGTCGAACAAACATTTGAGAACGATTATGATGTTCCTGTAGAAGTCACCTTGATAAGTGTTTATAATGAAAATGAAACAGTTGGTTACACTATTTACGCTCATTCTTCAATTACTATACTGCTTTTTGCTAATAGTTATCATGTAAAAGTAACACCCCTTGAAGATAGTTACACTAATGCGACACATATTACATATTATTATCCTGAAACGAAGAAATTTCAAGATTTAGGCTACGATTCAAATAAGGTTTATAAAATAACCATGAGCACCAAAACAGAAGAACTCTACAGTTCTGATGAAATCGATGCTACAGCACAAGCAAGAAACGCAAAAATGATGCTTATTATGAGCGCAATACTGAACGCGCTATTAATCACTTTTATTGGGTTTATCTCACGTTACGGTATCGTTAAAACCTGGAATATCATTGCGACACCAATTTATTACTTCTTGAAATTCTTTACTGATTTATTCGAATTACCTGCACCTAAGTTATTTATCAAAGATGAGGGGGGCATAGATTTTGTAACGGTGGAACAACAAAGAAAGTTCCATGAAAGAAGAGCAAGAGGTTTGATATAAAATGAGTCAACAATTAACAACATTACAAGAATCTGATTTGAAATTTAAGTTAAAAGTTAGATATGAATCTGAACCTAATACTATACTTGAGACTGCACATTTGATAAGTAAGGATCTGCGAGTAAAAATCAAAGATGTTGGCATTCTTTTTGAAACTAAAGGAAAAGCTTGGGTTGTTGAAACCCTTGAATTGAACGAGGAAAAGATGCTTTCTACTGTCATACAGCAGACTGTTGGTGGAGCTTGGATTGCTTTTGAAGTAGTCCATGAGAAAGATGTGGCAATTGAAAAGATGTTTATTGAAGTAGAACGTGCAAGCAGAGATTTATCAATCATGATGTATCCCATGTATTTTGTTATTGGTGTTTTAATGGTTATTGAGTTCTTACTTATTAAAAAGACAGTTTTCGAGAAAGAGCTGATTATACTAACAAGACAAGACTGGCAAGTAATCATGTGGATTAGCATAGCAGTCATTGGTTGGTTTGGTTTTCTGTTATATTACGTTCGTAAGCAACGTATTCATGAAGCTTATTTTCAGTCTATAGGTCTTGATTACACTACAGAACGAACACTTGATTTTTACTTTTTGTCTCAAACAATATTCAAGCAAAAAAAGACCCTACGTTACACCATAACTCTTCAATGTCTGAGAGGGTATTATTATCACCCTGATCTTCCTGAAAAAGTTTTTTTTAGTCAAGACAGGACAGATATTTTAACTTTAGAAGACATTAAACATCAACTAAAGCTTGCTACAGATGCAATTAAAGTTCTTGAAGAAAAAGAATTTGAAATCTATGAAGAAATAGAGACAATTAAAAGTGAAGAGAGAGAGTTACAACGAGCTTATTTACAACACGATGATATTGAATTAGAAGAAAGATTAAAGGAAATCAGTACTTTACTTAAACAAAAGAAAGACCAGATCGCAGAAATACAAAAAGAGATAGCAAAAACAAAAGAAGAAAAGCTTAAACGTAAAGCAGTTTTACAAAAAGAGTTTTTTGATATTATAAAGAATGTTTTTGGTTTAGAATTTACTACAAAACATAAAGAAAAGAAAAATGAATTTTTATACGCCTATGATCATATACAAAAGCTTCGTTCTGTTGTAGCAGACTTGAGAAATCAGAACATCACACTCAAACAAGCTCTTGCAGGAACATATAATACTCTTACTCAATTACAGGATACATTTAATCAACAAGTTGCAGAAGAAAGTGCCAGGAGAACATCAACAAATTATGAATATTTGATTACTGACGAAGACAAACTAGCTCAAGCTCAAAATAACAAAAAACAGCAAAAACAGAGTTCTTCAGTTAGTGGAGATATGATTCTTAACGCATTAATCAAACTAGCTGTATTTGCAGGAGTAATTGGCGGACTTGTATACGCAATAATTACAATTATCAAAAACGTTGCTGCACTTAACCCTCTTGTTGCTGTTCTAATAATTCTTGGTATGGCCATCGCTTTAACAGTTGCTTACAAACTGACAAACCGTTTCATTTCATTTGCTACTGATACAAATGCCAGGATAAAACTTCAGTAAAATTTTGAGGTGAAATATTGTCAAGTACATTCAACGATTTGGAACAAATACTCGAGCTTGTAAGAGAAGAAGTAAAAAACGCAATAGATGAATATAAGAAAACAGCTCCTGAATTTAAAAAGCAAATAGATGAATTATTCTCTTTTAGTGTCGATTTTGAAAAAAGTACAAGTAAAATTATACAGTTAATCATGGACTATGCAGAAAAACCTCACAATGCTCTTCCTATTATCCCAAGCATAATGGATACTACCCAGGATTTAATCACAACACAAAAAAACTACGATAGAGCAAAAAGATTTCCCCATTTGTTTCCTTATAACTTAACTGCTCTACGGAGCCAATATTTACAACTTAAACAACTATGGAACAAAAAAATTTGGATTCTTATAGTTAGAGCAAAACTTAGTACTCGTGTACAACGGAGTATTTGGTCAGCTCTTGAAAAACTCAATCAATTTGATTTTGGAGGAGATGCAACGATATGAATAGGCAGTTTAGGAATAATTTACTAATAATTTTTGTTATTTTTGTTATTGTTACATTCTTTATTCAGCAAGAAACAATTGTTGTTGAAGCTGCAAGAAATAAAACAACTGAAGGAATTTATACTGTTATTGATTATACAAGTGAGCTTTTCCCAGATTATGAAGAATTTACAATCAGCTTTTTCATTAAGAGAACAGATTACCTTTTACTTGAAAAAAATGAGAGTTTCTTTATTACAGGATACCGTATAGTTCTCAACACTACCTTACTAGCTTATGTTGCTTACCATGACGTATTTGATTATAAACCAGAGTTAGAAAAAATTACACTTACATATGACAGAAGCGACTGGAATCTCACACAAAGTGACTATAATGCTGAACATAAACTAACAATACAAATCAGTTCAGTAGCCATTGATCCAGAAGGTAATGAGAAAAGAATAGCTGATGATATAATAACCACTACTGTTTTTTTCGAAAGAGAAGCTACAGCTCAAGAAGTATTGAGCATTGTATTATTTACTTTAGTTCCGCTGATTGTTCTTTCAATTATTTTTGCCATTCATCATAGATTGAATGAACGAACTTTTGAGAATGTTACCTACAGTAATATGCTCTACTTTATGTTCAGAAGAATTAAAAAGAGGAGAGTCAAAAAGTATGGTAGATATTATAGAAAAAAACACATTAAAAGGAAAAAAGCTCAAAGAATATAAAAACTATAAAGAGCATAAATACAGGCAAATAGCTGAAACTTCGAGATATATCTATGTACGTTCATTCTATCCCATGAATAAAGGCTCTTCTGCAGTGAGGACAATTATTGACATTCGTTTTTACAAAAATAACAAAGTAAAAGATATACGCAGTTATTATGTAGATAAAAAAGGAATAAAGCATCTTTTAGAGCTGATTTCTTTTAGTTCAAATAAAACTAAAATTTTACAAGTTGATATTCATGCAATAATGAGACTTTTCAAGGATTTTAAAACACATTTGGCAATTAATCAAAAAGGAGAATACATTCTTCAACATTTAAAACTAACAAATACTTTAGAGCGATATGGTCTTTCAGCTGAACTCTACCTTAATAATAAATTAGCTGCTTCTACGAGTTATTATAATCCAAGACTACATAAATACAGAGAAAAAGTTGCTGAAATTAATGGCCCTGGATATAGACTTACTTTTCGAATATTAAATGAAGTAAAATATAACCTCCATGGGAAAAATTATCTTAAAAAGTTTTTTAGGAGTTGAAATAAATTGAACAACTCTTTATATGCTCTTTTGGGTGCTTTTTTATCATACCAGGAAACAAGATCATATATCTCCCAGATTATATTGCAAAGCTCTTCATTATCACTTTCTATAGGATCACTTAATTCTATTAATTCTTGTAGCATCTTAAAAGGAACTTTACGCTTTTTTACATCCTTTTCATATTCAAGTAAGAATTTGGCTAAAGCTGTAAAGGATTTAGTGAAATCATCTTTTTCTTCTACCATTTTGATTTTTGCACTCATCAATTATATTTGCTACATGCAATCTAATAAAGGTTGTTTCTTAACATATTTATTTTTTGATAAAAACTTAAGGGGTAATATAAATGAGTATTAATGGTTTTTCAGCTCGTCCCTCTACTTTTTACGATGTTTCTAAACTTTTCAAATCTTCAGAAACGAAAAAAATTGTTAGAAAAAACGTTTCTTACATAATAAAGAAAGAATTTGAGTATGTAATCACTAAACAACTCAATATAGTCATAGATATTTTTGGACTTCCTGGTTCAGGTAAAAGTGAGAATGCTTTTGCTCTCTGGTTCCTCTGGAAAAAAATGAATAAAGAGCTTTTAGATAGAGAAGTTCATTTACATATCTCTTTCAATCGCTATGAAACAATCAATGCTGTGAAAAAAGCTAAGCCTGGAGATTTGATAATTCAGGACGAAGATAGTCGGTTAAGTGGCCATGGTTCTCAAACAGCTGTTGATCAGATGAATAACGTTATTGATCATATTAGAGAGACACAAATCAGTTTTATTTTTGTTAGCCCTCACCCTAAATCTACTTTAGCTTTAGCAAACTTAAAACTTGAGCAATTACTGAAAAATTATGATAAAAGGCAAAATTTTGCTCTTTTAAGAAATAATGCTGATAAGCTTCTTGGACATGTAATAATCAATTTACATAATGATGAGGAATTTAGAAAACAATATAGAGCTCTAAAAACGCAAAATCTTGAAAAATTGAAACAGAAACAAGGAAGGGATAGTGTCCAAATTTCTATTGAACAACTTGAAGAAGATTCTAACTGTATAATCAATGCAAGTATAGAACATAATATTTCTATAGAGCAAAAAAGAGATGTTGAGCTTTTAGCCGCTCTAAGTGGAGTTAGCGGTCATACAAAATATATTGATTATCTTACTAACTACATCCTGAAAAAGAAAGTTTCTCAAAACAACTTTTTTGTTGATGATGAGAAAAGTATCCCTAACATCTCAGACAGTTCTAAGTTTATTTTGTTAAGAGATTTAATTTGTTCATATTTTACAACAAAGCTAAATGTTCCCGAACCCTTCTCAAGAGTTGCTACTGCCATGTTACTCTGGGAAAAAGAATTATACACTCTTAAAGGTCAAAAGCTTTATCCTTCCACTGTTAAACTTGATTTAGTTAAGCGTACAGATATAGCTAAAATGTGGGCAGATAAAGTATCAGCTCAATCAATTTATCAAGCCATCAGTCAATATGCAGATCAATATCACGAGTGCTGGAACAAACTTACTACTCACGATTTAGAACAAATAGGTGAATTTTATGCCTATAAATGCCTAAAGGGCGCTTTATCTAATTTTTCCCAGATTGCAAACCTAAACCCCCCTCTCTTTTCTTCTTCTTCTTCCCCCCTTTTTCTTTCTCTTTCTCTTTCTCTTTCTCTTTCTCTTTCTCTTTCTCGTCAGGTTCGTGATTCTTTCAACCAGGATTCTTCTTTGAAGCCTTACGATCTTGCTCTTTTTTCCGATCCTGATACTGCTGGTGATATTTCTGATAGTGATTCTGCTGATGCTCTTGCTCTTGATCATTTTGCTTTGGCCCTTTTCAATCATAAACTCCTTACTACCAAACGTAGCAGTAGTGAAAAAAGGTTTGGTGAGAAGTTAGATTCTCATCCTGGACTCAAATTTATGTGGAAGACTGAAACTCGTCCTTTCCATGAAACTATTTCTTTGTTTATTCCTGGAGAAGACCAGGAAAGAAAACTTCAGGAAGCTTTTTACCGTGAAAAATACACCGAACTAGTCCAAAAATTACATTCTCTCCTTAGTCCTTTATTAACTGAAGAAGAGAAAACAAAAGCAAAAGCAAAAGCAAAAGAAAAAGAAAAAGAAAAAATGAAAGAGAAAATTCCCCGGGGAATAGAAATTTTTCTGGAAGGTTTAGGTTCTGAACTGGACTTCAACAATCTGACACTCGAACAAGTAATTATACTTACAGTAATACAAGAGGAGAAGGTTAGGTCTGGAAAAGAGAACAAAAAAAAGAAGAGGTTTGATATAGATGTGTAGAATGTTTTCTAATCTTGAACTTGCATATATACTTAAAACTGCTAATCTTCTTTTTCTTTACCCAAATTTAGAAGATTTATATTTCTTCAATGAACAGCTCAAAAATCCAAAAAATATTATTGAACTTGATCCAGTTCAGGATAAAAAATTAATTGAATTTCTGTTGAATTTGGATTGATTAATATATTTCAGAATCTAATCAAGAGTAGATAGAAATCTTTGAAATTCCTCTTTTGACTTGGGCACTTGTTTATAAACACTTTAAATTCTTGCCCGTGAAATAGTTAATTTCTAAGTAAGAATATGCGTTTTGGTATGATTGGCTGAAGACTAACAGAAAGAAATATTAATGTCAAGTATATTAAATAAATAATATGGAAATTAAACATTATTTATCAAAAAATTTTACTAATAAAGATTTCCCTAGTGAATACTCTAAATGGTCATTGGATGATAAAATTAAGTTATTTATAGATAGAGTCAAATATTGGCAGTTAGATATTGCGAATAAAGTAATTAACGGATTTGAAACAACAAAAGGACTAAAATTTACAGGAATACCAGATTCAGGTTTTGCAACATTAAATATCTTATTTGTATATTTTGAGACGATTGGAAAATATGGCTATAGACCACTAGGTAAGCCAAAGGAAAAGTTTATCGCAGGTTTTAAAGCAGTACATAACGACTTAAAGTGGAACTATGCAACTTCTGAAAATGAATTAGTCACAATAGCTAAAAAAGTCTATGAAAAGGTGAGATGTGGTGTTTATCATGTAGGTATGACAGAACAAGATATTAGTTTGACAAGTGAAACAAAGAACCCCTTCGAAATAATATGGAGTAAGGATAAAATTAAATACATTATAATAAATCCTCATGAATTAGCTAGGGATTTGTTAAAGCATTGTGATATTTATGAAAAGAGATTAAGAGATTCAAGTGAGGAAAAATTGAGAAAAAACTTCGAGAAAGGTTTTGATCTAGATAATGAACCTAAGATGGACACATAATAACTGTAATTTTACCCCTCTATTTTACCCTCTATTTATTGTGAAAAAGCATAAAATTACTCTGTCTTGTAGCTTAAAGAGTTCAATGGAAATAATCATTTTAAAGAGCATATGCCCACGGAAATAAAGAATTTAGTAATGATTATAATTTTTGTCTCGTTTTTTATAACTTTCAGATGAAAACGAAAATAATATAAAAAATTTATAAAACCACCGAAAGGTTTAAAGCTCGGCTCATCTAAGTATAACTAAGGAGCTGGAAAGTGATTATTTTGGCAAGTAGTATTGAGAACCAACCGATATCTAAAAAGACAAAAGGGAAAAGAAAATATATTCCAGGATTGGCAGCTTTTAAATTTAAACCTACAGATGATTGGACAGACTATCAAGCAAAAGAATTATACAAAAAAAAGGAAAGGAAAGGTCTTAATACTATATTTTATGAAGATTGTATTAATGGAATGGAAAAACTACCTGCTGAATCTGTTGACCTTATAATTGCTGACCCACCTTTTGGAATAGAATTTGATTCTATGGAAGAATTATATAATCGTGATTCAGATTTTGTAATTAACAATTATCATGAAGTTGATAAAGAGGAATATGATCTATTTACTGAAAAATGGATTAGTAAGTTACCTAAAATAATGAAAGATACATCTTCCGCTTATATTTTTAGTGGTTGGAACAATTTAGAATTTGTGCTAGCAGCAGCTAGAAGAGCAGGTCTTACTTTGATAAACCATCTAATTTGGACCTATTCTTTTGGTGTCTTTACTATGCGAAAATATGTTTCAAGTCACTATCATATCTTATTTTATGTTAAAGATCCAGATAAATACTATTTTAATAAAATCATACATTACCCATTAGATTCAATTGAAATGAAAAGAAATTATAAGAGAGGAAAAAAGAAAAACTCTACAACACTTCCTAAAGAATTGGTAAAAAAACTAATGGATTTTAGTTCACGTCCAGGAGATATTGTTTTGGATCCTTTCATGGGTAACGGAACAACAGCAGTCGTTGCAAAAGGGAATTATAGACATTATCTAGGCTTTGAAATTAATGAAAGATTAAAATCTGTTATTAATAAAAACTTGGATGATATGAAAATAGGGGCGCTTTACCAACCATATATTACTCTAAAACCCTCTCTGCAAGAGTTAGCCAAAAAATACCCTAAGGCTTATAAAGTTATAAAAGAAGAAGGAAACCCAAAGAAATATTGGGAGATCTAATGAATGAATCCAAAAGAAGAAGCAAAAAAGATTGTGGATTTAATTTTTGAAGAGTTAGGTACTGCAGGTATTACTCGAGGTCCTGTACCCTATGTCGATGGTAGATATGCTATTCAAGAAATGAAAGAAAAAGAATTACCATCATGGAAAGAAAATGAATGGCAAGGCTATTATTTGAAACATTTAGTGCGGGAACTTTGTGATGAAAAGTGTCCAGGAATAGAATCCTATACCGAAGGAAAAAACTACTTGGTAAAAGGAGAATATCTGTGGGATGTTAGAAATAAAACAGCAGATGAAGAAATTCCAACAATACTATTTAGTAATCAAGTAATGAATAAACTCTTGGATGAATTTGGAGGAATAGGAGTTATAATTGCTGATTCTGTAGCTTACTCTGATGAAAATGGTGATTTTAGAAGGTGGCACGAGGAATTAAAAGGAGGAGAATCAGAATACACCAAGAAAAGAAAAGCTGAAGGACGGCCACCAAGAAAAATGAAAACGGCTTTCGTGATAATTAAAGTAGGTGCATATTATTTTACTGAAGATGATTTTAAAAAAGGAGTAGCTCAAGGATGGTTAGATCGTAGTTTTCAACGAAATATGCGACAATTTAATGGAAGTTCAAGAGGGGGAAAATGTGTTGTAGATTTTACTAAAGTACCAAAAAAGAATCTTCTATTTATTCGTAATTTTAACTATGACCGAGATGATTTTGCAGCAATATATGGAAATCCTGATATCTATGAACCAGAAGAATAACTACTTTTTAAAAAGCATCTCGTCTTTTTTATTAAAACCACTCTTTTAGTTTTTCTTCAAATTGTTTAGTAAATCTTTTTGTTATTTCATCTTTAGTATCAAACGTTTTAAAGACAACATCACTAAAATCGCTAAATAATTCATTCAAGAATAGATGCACATTTTTTCCTGTAAAGTCTTTATCAATAATTATTAAGCTCCCACTTGTGACTCTTACTGTTTGTTTCATGCGGTCAAATAATAAAGCAGAGATACTGCGTTTTTTTTCATCATGAGTTCTAATAGGCGTTTTATCAATGATTGTTGGTATAAAATCTGGTCGTAAGTAGGATATATATTGATACATCTGCAAGATCTTTTCACGATTTTTTTGTATCCAATCTAATTGTTCAGTTCTTTTTCGTAATCTTGAAACATACAATAGGAATTGCTTGAAAAACTCGTAACGACTACTAAAACGGAAATAGAAAGCTTTATGGAAAAATTTTACACATTCATGGTCTTGTCCAATAAAAAGATTAAATATTTTAGTTTGATGGGGCTTTAATTGACTATAAAAGTTATCAAGTATTTTCAACAATCTTAGTTGATCTATGTTTTCTTTGCCTTTAAGATAATCATGTAGATTCTTTCCCATATATGTGAAAGTTTCTAAATAGATATTAGGCATATCATTGATAATCTCATCTCCTGAAAACATCAAATATGCTGGAATATCCAAAGAGTTATGTTCTAAATGAACATAACCTGGAACTTCAATTGAATGAACAAAAGTATTCCAACGCTGATCAATTGTTTCATGATTAAGGATATCACGAACATCAATATCTTCTAAACTAGTTGTTGTTTTAATTATTGTACCAAGCTTAGGTAAAGGATAACCTCTCCAGACATTAATAGTTCCTTTAAATTTGAAAAAATCATTTTGACTTAATGCTCTATAGAATTGCTTAAAAATGGGCAATCCTTGCCAAACACGATTATTCTTACTTTTTTCTTTTATTTCGATATATATGCCCATTCTTATCTATCCTTCAGATTTTTTTCTACTTGAATAATTTTTCTAGTTAGTGTTTCTAGTTTATTACCATAATAACCTACAAAAACATAACTATTACTCTTACTACCTATAAGAAAAGGCTTCTTTGTAGGTTTATAGATAAGTATCCAGTTGTTATCTCTTTGGAAGTTTTTACTTGCTAAACGCTCTACTAAAAGAAAAGCCCGTTTGACAATACTACCTCTAGATTCAATAAGACTAGCCATAGCTTCTAATTGTCTGATCCCTTTATCTATTCCTTGAGTAGTCTCTTCGATAATCACCCAAGGACAGCTATTATAATGTGCTCCACCATCAACACAAATATGATTATTATTCAAATTAAAAAATTCCCTTAAACGTTTTTCAGAATGGAAAACTTCTGAATGATTAAATTTAATAGATTCATAGCACGTTAATACCGCTCCCACGCCGCCCTTTCTTAATTTAACAACTTTTTTTCCTTTTTTTCCCACAGCAAGCCTCCTCCATTTATCATTCCTTCCTACTGTTTTTCAAATCCCTCTTCTGTTTGAATAGAAGGATTTAATTATTCTTTTTTCTTTAATTATCATGGGTGCGCACCCTCATTCCTTCCTGTTATTTTTTGACATATTTTAAACTCTCCTCAAAGTTTTGTATTATGTACTTAATAATTTTCAGCGTATGAGGATAGAAGAACTGTTTGCTTTTTTTCTCAGCAATTCTTGAAAAAACAACATCATTAATTTGTTTAATCAATCGTGTTGGATTGGTATTTAGATTTGAAATTCCATTGTGTCTTGCAAGTTCAAGAAGGAAAGGTTGTTCCAACTTCCTAAGAACTTTTGAGGGATTCTTTTCCCATAGTTCCAAAAATAGTTCGTAATTTTTGTCATTGTTGTCTCCAGGAGTGACTTTTAAGGATACCAAAGCGTTTTCAAGTTGGTTGGTTTTTGTTTTCTTTAGAGGACTAAAGGCTTTGTTAATAATCTCCTTGATTGCTTTCTGCTTTGAATATTTAGCAAGGTATAAGTCATATTCTTTAACAAGAAATTCCCACAAATTTGGCTTAGTATTATATGAGATATAAACAAAATCACCGTAGTCAAAGGGAAGTTTTCTCTTAACTTTACGACTGTTTTTCAAAATAAAGATTTTCTTACCAAGAGCGGTCATTAAACCAATTTCAAAAGACACATTCTCGTTTGGCTTAGGAGGTAAAATAATAATGCCAAAATCACATAAAAAAGAAAAATTCAAGATTTGCTCAAGCCTGGTGTCACCAATACGTTCATCTTTTGGCTCTAACCACGCTATCCTATATTCGTCACAGAAAGATTTGATAGATTGTAAGGTGTAAGTGTCTTGATCCTCACTCGCATATGAACGGATAATAAAGGCTATATCCCTCTTTCCAGAAGCGTAAATCTTTTTTCTTTTTTCTATTATACTTGAGTAAGATAAACTATTTAGTTGATACATTACCATTCCTTCCTTTCATTCCTTCCTTAAAGCAAAAAAATAAAATATCTAAACGGTTCTTTGTTTTGTTCTTATTCCTCCTCTTCTATTATCTTCTTCAGCCTATCACCTTTAATTAACAATATTCGCTGTTTTTTCTTAAATTTCTTCCCTTCTTTATAGTCATATCTACAATTAATAGTTAATTTTATTTCTTTAATCGAGTTGACTTTAGTTTTAGAAACATAAACTATTTTTTGTTCTTTAACTTCATTTGGTGAAAGTGAGAAATTTAATGATGATTCATCAGGTTCATATAATACTGCTTTTAACCTTTTCTTTGCATCATTGAATAAATCTAAATAAGGAATAAGTTTTACAGAGTTAGTTTGTGTTCCCCAATTTTTTATTGCAAAAGAAAACTCAAACATTGATTTTGTTTCATATTTATTCGATTGTTCTTCAATAGTTTCAGGACCAGATAAATTGAATACTGATGGAATGTATTTTCCAATATAGTTCACTTCAATTTCTGATATAATTATTTGACTTCTTTTTTTTGAACGTTTAACCTCAATTATTTTTAATATAAGCAAAGAAAAAGAAATAAAAAAAGCAAGTATTGTAATGATATCATTTAATATCTCAAAATTAACCATTCAATTCACCATCCCGTTTCCTCATCTTCTATTCTCTTCCTTCCTTTTTTGCCATTATTTCCTCATATTTTTCTCTTATCAGTGTTCTAATTACCTCTGAGTTGTTTTCAAGCAAATAGTACTTTTTTACTTCCAAAAAAAGCTTAGCCAATCTTTTGGATAGTTTTATTCGTAATTCCGTTGGTGTCCCTTCGTTAGATTCCATGTCTATCCATGTCCATTTCTGTCTTATAAAATTGTTTAGACAACAGATGGAGCGAATTGGACAAATTGTCGAAAGTTTTTTATAGCCGTTTTGTTAGACAATATACGGATACAAATGTCCTATGAAATCCGCACTCGTTTCGAAAATGAATCCGCACGCAGGATGGTTGCGGAAGTCAAATCCTTCTATGGGCTACAAAATGATTCAGAATTAGTTCGCTTTTTGATTCATAAAGCCTATAGAGAGATAAAAGCGCAGCTCTCTGAAAAATCAGGGAGTCAAGAGAACAAGCAACAGGAGGTAGTTTGTTATGAATAACCAAAAAACCGCTCCTGAAAAAAAAGTTTCTCCTGCTGATATAAAAGAGCAGCTTCTTCTTAATGATCTTGCAAAAGAAATGAAAAAGTTATCCCTTAAAGGGTTAAGAGAGCTTATTTCTACTGCACGTGAGTTGAAGAAGTCTAAAGAGGAAGAACTACGTAAGAAGAAAGAATTAGAATTAGAAAAAGCTAAACGTCTTCTCAAAGCTGCAGGTTATACTGTTGAAAAAAAAGGGAGGAAAAGCTAATGCATATCTACGCTGGTAACTCTCCTAAAACAATTAAGAAGAAGCTTATTAACGATTTTAAAGCTGATTTAAGTTGCGATAACAGGGTAACTCCTGAAGAAGCTGAAACCATTATCACTAAATTATCTAACCGCATGAGATTTGATAATTGTCCCTTACATAAAAAAGCTGTTTTACCTAGTACTTGCCAATTTTGTAATTTTGGTCACATGTTACATTGTCACCATCCCTATACTTGTAGTGATCCCAAAGCTGGATGTAGTCATTATTTCCTGGAGGTAGAAGAATCGTGAGTGCATCTGTTATTGATAATCGCCAAACAATAAATCGTAAAGAAGCTTTTTGGCTTGGTCACATTTGTGATGTATGCAAAACTGTTAGAACACTTCAGACCTATTCTAGTAAATATATCTGTTCTCGCTGTCTTTCCCATCTACAAGACAAATATAGAAAATGGAAGAATGAAGTGTGTCTAAACTGTAAAAGATCTGATTGTTTTCTTTGTGTTATTCCTGAAACTCGTAATATTTCTTTTGCAGAGTGGCTAGATAGTTATTTAGAACTGGAGCGATGAAAATGGAAGGTAAAGTTAAACTTAGTATTAACATCAGTTTTGAAGATGATGAAGTCGATTCTCTTAAGCGTAGTTATTCCAAATCAAGGGAATTTCATTATCAAGAAGATTTGTTCACAGAAATTCAGGAATTATATACAATTTTGAAAAAAAGGATTGAATCTGATCTTCCTGAAATAAAAAACAGACAGTCTAGTCTAGATCAGCATTTTTTAGTGGAAGGTGAAAAAATTGAGTAGTTCGAAAATAGATAAATTTAGATCTGAAAGAGATTTTTTGAAAAAAGAGCTTTACGCTCTCAAGAAGGAAAATAGCTTATTGAAACAAGCTCTTGTACGTGATGATAAAAAGCGTCAGCGTAATAGGAGAGCTGAAGAGATCGAAAAACAGCTTAAGAAAGCTGAGGTTAACGTTATTAGCATTGATAAACTAAAAGCACAATTTTACAGAAATCGTACTCTTGAAGATACTCTTGCTTTTCAAAAAAAACAAGTTCAGGAAGCTTATGACATATACACTCGTTTAGTTTCTAAAATGCAGAGGACAGAAAAAGAGCTCCAAGAAGCCGAACAACTTTGTCTGGAGCTTCTTTCTCTATATAAACAACGAAAGTTGCCTAAAAAACTTTTTCACGTTAAACAAGAAGATGCTGTTCGTTATGTTTATACTGAGTTTCAATGCTTAGAACGAATAGCCAAAACAGCTTGGATAAAGTTTCTTAAACGAATAGGGAGGGGGAAATAATTGATAAGTGATAAAGTAATTAATGTCAAAGATAATATCTATGATATAACTGATGAAACTATCAGTATTCGTGAAGCAATTCTTAGTATTTATTCTAAATTTATGGGGCAATATTTTGACATAATTTTAGAAAAAGATGACAATCAAATACACGTTTTGAAATCTACTGACAACATTATATTCGTTGAAGATTATCCTTGCCCTCTCTGTGACCAACAACACAAAGCTACAATTCACGAGGATAGTAAGTTATTCATAAACTGCGAGAATACACGAATATACTATGTTGAAACAGATGAAGAACGAACTATAATCCCCAGATGTTTTGAATGTAATAAACGTTTAGGAAAAATTTCCTTTGAGGAATGGAAATCTGGCAATTATGAAAGATACTGTTCTGAGCATAATTCTAGTAGCACCGAAAAAATTTCTTGTGATAAGTGTGGTATGGAATATGAAACATCTGCTATTGACCTGATACCTGGTATAGCTCATTATTGTCCTAAATGTAACTTTGAGATACAGAAAGAAGAAATTAAACAAGCTGAAGAATTAGAGAAATTAGAATTAAAAAAGGAACATAATAACTCTCCACGTGGAGAGTTGACTCAATCTACTCAAACTCAAATAAAGTCTACACAAACAACTATGGACCAATTTTGTACGATGCTAATTGACGTTAATAAACTAAAGGAAACAGAATTCCAATTCAGGGACTATTTAGATCAGCAACATTGTGCATTTTTAGCTGAAAGCATGAAAAATCTTGGTAAAAATATTGAAGCAATCATTGTTCGTAAAATTAGAAACAGCCCTGACTATGAAATTATTAGCGGTCATCATCGTGTTGCAGCTGCTAAACAAGCTCACATTAAATATGTTAAATGTGAAGTTATCGATGTAACGGATGCTGAAGCTATAGAAGTTTCACTTGTTTCCAATTTCACTCGTAAAGAAATGGATGCTTTGGAAGAAGCTAGAGCAATTGCCAAGTATAAAGAGTTGCTGCAATATACTAATGCACAAATTGGACAAAAATTAGGTAAAAGTGAACAATGGGTTTCAGCTAGACTTGCTCTTTTAAATACTCCAAAAGAAGTACAACGTTTTCTTAGTGAAGGAAGTGTTTCAGTTGGACATGTTAAAGCTGTTTCTAGTTTAGATGAAAAAGAGCAGAAAAAACTGATTAAGAAAGCTGTTTCTAATGGTTTTTCAGTTCGTGAATTAGAAAAATTGGCTGCTGAAAAGAAAAAAGAGCAGGAAGAGAAAGAACGAAAAAAGAAAGCCTTTGAAGACTTTGAAAAATATATCCTGAATAATAAAGAAGATTTAATAAGTAAGAAAATAAGTTCAACGGAAATTTGGAATGAAAAAGAAGCAACGAACTATTATGACATTTACTGGTATGATTTAGTTACTGAGGCAAAACTTGATGATATTATTGACCAATATGATATGTATGATAGAGATAGGGACCAAGTACTAAAAATATTGACCAATAATGGTTTTACTGTAGTTGATGGTCGAGCTCTTTATAATGCAAAAAGAGAGGAAGAACAAAAGATTGCACAAGAACAAAAGGCAAAAGAAATTGAAAAAAACCCTTGTCCTCATTGTGATGTAGCAGTTGAATTCCAGGATAAAAAAATATGTCCATTTGGAGAGTATAATAATTCTCCTGGTTGTGAACATTTTTCCTCTGATGTTTATCTTTGGGAAATATCTGAAAAAGTTCAAGATATATGTTATATTTGTAGGCAAAAAATTCAACCAGTGAAATTCCGGACACGTATTAATGATTATCCTACTGCTTATGTTTGTGCAAAGTGTTTCTATGAAAGTATTAGTGATAAAACAATAGCTTTCCATTCTTGTGTTACTTGTAAAATTCGAGGAGCATGTGATATCCAATATAAACTCTATAAACTTGCTGAACAATCAGATTTTGCTTTCAAAATGATTCTTGAAGAGTGCCAGTACTATATTGATGAAAAAGAGTCAGATTGGCTCAAATTCACGGCTGATACAACTGGTTACATTTTGATGGATCAATTGAGAAATAAACACAATTTTGACACATTAGCTGAACTAGTCGAGTATGTCAAGGAGAACAATATAGATCATAATATCATACTCGCGAATCCTCAAGATGATGAAAACGATGAAACAGAAGAAAAATTGACAGAACTTAAAGACCGCATTGAACATCCTGAAAAATATCAAAAATATGAACTCACTGTTGATGGTGAAGAAGGAAACAAACGCTACTTTCTCCTATCATTCAATGAAGATATTGAACTTGAGTTTGATGAAATAAAAGATATGGTTGAAGCTATAAAGGACTTGAACATTAACCTTGAACAAATAGATGCAATAGATGATGAAGCAGTTGAAGTCTTTGAAAATATCAAGAATTACTTACAGGAGTAGAAGAAGATGAAAGTGCTTAAATTTAGTCATCTCTATACAAAAATAGATGACCTTCAAAGTGGCCAAACAATCACTACTATTAGGCGAAGACTAAAAGGCATTCAAATCAATGATTGTATATATGTCAAACTTAACAACAGATATCTCTGCATTGCTAAAATAGTTAAGATTGAAAAAAAGAAACTAAAGGACATTTCAACTGATCTTTTGAAGAAAGATACAGATAAGAAAACAAGACAAGAAGCTGTCCAATTACTCAATTCTTTCTATCGTAACAAAATCACTGAAGATGAAGAATTATTCATTTTCTATCTTAAGAAGAAGGATGTGTTTATCATATGAGTACTGAGTCCAAAGAGAAAATTCGCGATCAGCATACACCTAAACAGCATCCTAAAGATGAAAGGTTAGAACGAATAGAGAAGCTATTGGAGGAAATTAATGCTAAACTTAATTCTATTGTCGCAAAACCTAGGAGAGCTAAATTATGAAGAGAAAGAAATCTGAACGGTTTTTTGCTCGGACCACTGTAGAATTCAAAACTGAAATTGATAATTTTCTTGCACAAAACCCTGAACATCGCACCTATAGTTCTTTAATTGAAGAAGCTTTGAAAAGGTATATATCCAATCCTGAAGATGTTTCAACTTCTCTTTCTATTGGCCTTTCAAATCAAGATAAACAAGATATTATCCAAGCGATAAACGAGTCAGAGGTAAAGATTCTGGAAGCTATTGATAGTCTTGTCTATAAGTTACAACACAAGGTTCGTCAGCAACAATCAGATAATGTTGTTGAAGAAATTCTTAATTATTTAGATTTTAAGGAAGCTGTACATTGCCAAACTGATCATGAACTTGCTTCTTTATTCACTACTGATTATCATCGTGAATTTGTTTATGATGTTATTGCCTATTTAAGAGATGCAGGATATCTTAGATATGTACGTGATAGGATCATATGGAATAAAAAAAAGGTGTTAAATGATGAATGATCGAGATTTTAGAGTCACTATTCCTTCAGCTCCAATATCTCCTAATATAGATAATTTTCTCAAAATCAAGATTTTACAAGTTAGGCCTATCACTTATCGAGGTTATTATAGGCGTCTCTTTAGATTTTACAAATATGCTCAAACAGATATTGTTACTGAAGCTATTCTTCAGGACTTTTTAACTTATATATCAAAAAAAGTGGGGAATAGTCAATATAATCAATATTTGAATACATTAAAACAATATACTCGTTATCTTGCTGACAGAAGAATTATCGATTCTGCTGAATTTTTGAACAGTTATAAATCAAAGAAAAAGATTGTTAAACGTGAAAAGCATTATTATCCTGATCATGAGATAGAACAATTTCTAAATGAAGTTTTAACTCGAAAATTCCCACGTTGGCTATATTGGTTTATTTGGTTAGGTTTCCAGTTTGGAATTAGGCCTAAGGAAATGAGCTTATTGGAAGTAACTGATATTAACTTAGAAAATTGGACAATAAATTTACGTTCTGAAATTACTAAAACTAAAGTTCAATCTCTGCTTCCAATTCCAACTATACTTCGACCAAAGATAAAACAACTTTTATCTTGGAGAAAACTTCAAAATACACAGTCAACAAGATTATTTGTCAACTCATGGGGTGATGCTATTACTGAAGGCAATCTTTCAAACCATAGAGCGGCTTTAAGAGCTATAGATGGGAAATTTACCTACTATGATATGCGTTATACAGCTGGCTGGAGATGTTATGAACGTTCAGGAGATATTTATTTAGCAGCCAGATTATTGCGTCATTCTGATATTAACCAAACTAAGAAATATCTACAAATAGAAAAAGAAAAAGCCTTAGAACAAATGAGGAAAAAATTTGAGGAGGTTTACAAATAATGTACGCCCAAACACTTTCTTTTGTACGCCAAAAATATCCGACTACTCGTGCTAAACCGTATGTTTGGGCGTACAAATGTACGACCATCCCCATAAGAATTTTTCGATTATATTTCTTAGTGTGTTTACTCAATAGACTTGGGTTACACTTTTGGGTACTAGAGAAACATAGGGGTGATTCATAAATCTTTCTCCTGGGGTGAGGAAGTTAAGAGATTGGTGAGGACGACTAAAATTGTAGTAAGAGCGGTAGTAGGAGAGATCTGCGTTGCAGTATTTTAGACCTAATCTTTCCATCTCACGGATGATTGTCCCATGTAGTCTTTCTACTTTTCCACATGTTTCGGGGTGAAAAACTCTAGCTCTGATGTGTTTTATTCCTTCTGTTTGACACCAACGGGAGAAGGTACTTGTTCCTCCTCTAACGGAAGAGAAGAGTGCTCCATTGTCCGTGAGGATAGACTCGGGGTAACCGTACTCTTTTATTGCTTCCTCTAGTAGATTTATTATCTGCTCTTTTTTTGGTGCAAAAGGGTGGAATTTAGCTCCCAGACAGAATCGTGAGTGGTCGTCTATCAAGGTTATGAGATGGAGATGTTGTCCCTGTTCTTCTACCCAGAATGGTCCTTTCACATCTATTTGCCAGAGTTCGTTAGGTTTTTGACGTTCAAAACTCTTGTATCGAGGTCTCTTCCTCTTTTTTCTATTGACCCATAAAGGAAGACCTAACTCTTTTATTACTTTCGTCACTGTCGTCTGAGAGAGTGCTTTTCCTTCTCTCTTCAACAAATAAGCTATCTTCTCCACATTCATTCCTTGTTTTATTCTTAACTCCCTTATCCTCTCTTTTAACTCCTCATCTACTTTCCTGTGTATAGTTTTTGGTCTGGAAGATCTATCTTTCCACCAACCATTCTCCTTCAGGGTTCTCTCTGAACCTCTTCAACCACTTATACACAAACTTCCTACTCACCATATACTTGTGAGCTATCTCTTTTATCTTCTCTCCTTCCAAAGCTTTTTTAACTACAATTTTTCTTAGTTTCTCCAGGTTACGTTCGGTCTTATTCATATTTAATCACTTACCCACGTAACCCACTTCTATTTATTTGTTACCAATGTGAGTGGAGTATACAAAGTTAAGATAATGGTGAAGCAGAGACAAAAAGAGGAAAGAAGATACTTTATGTAATGCCGAAAGTGTTTTAATGATATGGGTGTTCTTGTTATTAGAGTATGGTGTGAAAATGCAAAAACAATCAATTCAGAGGAAGATTATTGAAACTAAGGGATCATATTACATTAACATTCCTAAACAAGTGGCCACCAACTTACAGTTGAAGAAGGGAGAGCAAGTTGCTATTTATCCAAACTCTAATGGGTTTTTGGTTGGACTATTAACGGTTTATTCAATTGGATATGAAAAAAGAACAATTGAAGAATTATTAAGCATTTTAAAACAGCATAAGATTACACAAGTAATTGATGTTAGAGAAAGAGCTTTTAGCCGTGTTCCTGCATATAGGAAAGCAAAATTAGAAAAAGCTCTGCAGGATAGTGGGATTTTTTATTACAATCTTAACCAGTTAGGTGCCCCATCATCCTTACGAAAGGCTTTAAACAAGGGCATAAATTACAATGAATTTTTCCATAAATATAAAGAGCATCTAACTTTACATTATCAAGAATATGAGTTGTTAAAAAAAGTGATTAGTACTGCTCCAACTGTTTTATTATGTTATGAAAGAGATCCAGAATTTTGTCATAGAAGCGTTATAACAAGTGAGTTAAAAAGAGATGGTTATCATATTGTTCACTTGTAATTAAAAGAACTCTGTTATCTTTCTATTTTTTCTTTTTGGTGGATAATATAAACTGATAATAATCCAATTATTGTAGCTACTTTCTGTTCCTATTATAAAATGTAAATTTTTTTCAGTCATTTCCTTTATACATTTATATTTTACTGATTTGTGAGCTTTTTCTATCCCTTTACTTTTTTTTTCTTTTCTCCAAAGTTCCAAAATTTCCCAATCTTCTATCATCATTTTATGCCCTTTACATCGGTTGTCATTGCATTTAAAGACATACCTAAAAATAAAAGGTATATGTTCTACAGGTCTAACTTCAGCTTCATAGTCTCCAACTAGTGTTGTTTGTTTACCATTAATTAGTTCTTTTTCCCATTTTGAACCTCTTTCTTTAGGTTCTATAAGAAAATCGTCTACACTCTTTGGCTTTATGATTGCAATAGTTTTAACCTTATTTTTTCTCAAATTATCTATATCTTCAATCGATTTACTCTTTGTCGGTAGAACTAACTTGTTTCTTTTTTCCCATGAGGGGTCATTTTTTGTATCTGTAAGCGTTTGATCTATAATTTCAATTGATTCCATTTTAATCTTGAAACTATCTTTTCGAGATAATTTCTCTTTAGCTGGGGCAATTTTTGCCTTTATACGAGTAAATTTTTTTAGTTCGCCATAATGTTTTTTATAATAATCTAAACTTACAGGATATATTCTTATCCACTTATACCTATTTTGCTCTTTTATCAAACCCGCTGTACATATTAGCGTTTCATACTTTTTACTTAAAATTGGTTATGTTTTAACGATTATGTATATCTCTTTTTCAATATAAGGATCTTCCTTCTTTTTTACATCCATTTTAAGAAAATTCATATTTATCTACGCAACCACTAATGTTTTTATTAAATGAATTAGTTAATAATCTATTTTTTGTTACTTTTTATTCATAATTTGAATCCACTAGCTATTTAATAATTGTCCACAGAATCAATTAACTGTTTTCCAAATGGATAAAGCTTTTTCTTACTTGATAATTGTTCATCACATGCAGTTTCAAAAAATAAAAAGTGTTAAATGAGATCTAATATGAACCAATTAAAAAATCTTTGAGATTCATGTTTTAGTATAAGCAAAAATTTTTTTTGTTTTATCTGTTCTATCTTACTCCCATATTCCAAGCTAATCTTTTTGCTGTTACTCTTTCCCATTTGTTCAAAGCACTTTTTGCTGAAATGGTTTCTGTTAAGAACGTATGTGGGAAATCTTTTATGAATTTGATCAAATCTTCCTTACTTTCTACTTTTTCTAAAAGGGCAGGTGTGATAAAGAATGTTACTGAAAAACCTGGTTCTGGTTCCGACATTACTATCCCTGTTTCTTTAAATAGTGTTTTGCAAATTCTTTTTAACAACATATCATCGAATGGATCTTTTATTTCTATTATTAGCGATATTAGGCTAGAATTTTTTGTTTTTTCTATTAGCCCATTTTCTAAAAAATATTGTTTTAGTTCCATTTTTTGGCATTCTTTACAAACCACACATGGATAGTTTATTCCTTTCATTGGACAAATAAAGTTGGAAACATTAAATGCTTCTCTTATCTTTCTTTCATCATCCCAAAACTCGCTCTGTGAAGACATTTGCTACTCCTTTATTTTTTTTTACTATATTAAAGATTTATTGATAACTAAAGAAATTAAACATAAAAGATTTTTTCACTTTGTTTTATTAATTTCTTATCTCTTCTTATCCAAGTAGGATAGGAAAAAGCTTTCATATTTTTAGAAATAGTCTCCTTTAATTCCCACAAATAACGAAAGCTCTCTTCTATATTTTCATCAAAAGATTCTAAAAACTTTTTTGAGGATTTTTTGAACTTCTTTAATCTCTCTGTTGCCTTAACAGGATTAGCTGTTCCTCTTGTCTTTTTAAATTCTCCTTGCCATTCATAGAATTCTTTAAGATTGTAGTGATATTTCATTTCAACTATGATTAATTCTAAATCTGCACGAATATTCCATAAAGCTTCTCTATTCTCGCTTGGAGGGATATCTTCTTTATTCAATGAAGAACGAACACGGGAGTATTTGTTAAGTATCTTCTTTATTCTTTTTTTTAGATCTTCTTTGTTCACTTGAAGCATTAAGGAAGAAATGAATAGCCTTGTTTAAAAGTATTCCTTTTTTCTTAATTTAGCATTTGAAACAGAATAGGTCTAGAAACACTATTAAATACTTGAATTTAGGAAAACACATGCAATCAGTAAAAAGATTCAACAAAGAATTTCTTATTGATGAAAACTTGATCTATTTGGATTCAGCAACAACAGGGAGACTACCCAAAGAATCTTTTGAAGAGATGTCTTCCTTCATACTTGAGTGTAATGGTTTTCCTCGTGGAGCAACACATAAACTAGGTATTTGTGCAAGCAAAGCATTGAGAAAAGCTAGAGAAAGCATAAGTGAATTTTTTAAAGTTAATCCTAAAAATCTATTTTTCTTACCTAGTATTGAAGTAGCTCTAATAAACAACATTTTCTCTCACAACTGGGCAGAAGGAGAAGAAATAATTACAAGTGTAGCAGAAGAACATTCAATTCTTGCTCCTATTTTAAAAGGTAGTAAAAAGTTTGGTTATTCAGTAACTTATCTTACTTTAGAAGATGAAAAAGATATTATAAAAGCTCTAAAAAATAAAATAACTGAAAAAACAAAATTTGTCATTCTGTCTGCAGTAACTTATATAATAGGTTCAAAAAGAGATTGGAGAAAAATAATAGAAATAACAAAAGAGAAAAAAGTGAAATTTATTTTTGATATAAGTAAAATAGTAGGACACGAGCCTTTGTACTTTAAAGATGAATGTCCTGATGCAGTAATCTTTTCATCTTCTGTGGGAGCTTTAGGTTTACCAGGAGTTGCAGTACAAATATCAAAAGATGAATATATTCAAGAATTTGACCCAGTTCTTGTAGGTTCAAATTCTATTAGATTGATGAAAAAAGATGAATATGAACTGGCAGCGCCTTCTCTTAAATATGAACCAGGTGTACCAAATCTACCCGGAATAATAGCTCTAGCAAAAAGTTTGGAAGTATTAAAAGAGATAGGGCTAGAAAAAATAAAAGAACATGAGAACAAACTAAAAAAAATAATAGAGTCAAAAATAAAAGAAGACCCTAATATAGAAACAATCACTTTAGAAGGGATAGAAAAAGGGCCAATATATACATTACAAATTAAAGGATTTGACCCTTATGACATAGCAATAATACTGGAAGATGTGGGTAATATAATAGTAAGAGCAGGATCTTTTTGCTCACACTTGTTAATGGATGAACTAGAAAAAGAAAATGTGCTACAAATATCTACTCATGTATTCAATACAGAAGAAGAAATAAATAAATTATTTGAAACATTAAAGATGCTAAATGAATAATTAATCTTTTACATCATTATCACCTTCTATTTTTCTTTATTTTTTTGCATTTAATGTTTTAAAATGTTAGTTTATTTAGACAATGTAAAAAAAAACAACTATAAACAAAGAAATAAAGTAAAAAAAAACTTCTAAGTTTAAAATAGTTTAAATTTTTGTCCAAATTAGTTATTTCTCAATTTTTCTAGGTACTTAACCATTTGTTAATATTTTCTCCATTATACTCTCTTGGATCTTTATATCTTATTCCCAAATGCTTGAAACACTTTTTATCGCTTGATAACATGACAATGTTATCAATGTCTTTGGTTAATAAAGATATTTCATCAACGTCACAATTACATAAATTAAAGTCAATAATACTAAAATTTCTTAAAAATTTTCTAACATCATTATTGCTTAAATAGAGAATATCTATTCGATTTTGATTGAAAAAACGCATTATTCTTTTTATTTTATTATTAAAATCATTCCACGTTAGATCCTTAAAGATTGTACATCGTAGATTCTTTATTATTTCAAAAAAAACTGTCATTGTAATATACATTCTTTTATTGTGTTCGACCATTTCATATAAAAATTTTGAAACTGAATTGTAAGCTAGTTGCTCTGAAGTTAAATCTCTGAACATATCAATAATAACTGTTGCATCAATGGGATAATAATGTTCAGGATAATACATTTTAATCTTCTACTAATGATTTCATTGCTTTCTTAATTTCTTCTGCACTTGATGCAATTTTCCCCATTTCTATTGTTTGTATTTTTTCATCAACAATTTGAAACCATAATTTAGTTCCAACCTTCCAATTTAATTCTCTAATTATTTCTTTAGGTATTTTTACAATATTACCTGGTTGCAATATTGCTTCTTTTTCTATTCTAATTGGTAAATGTTTTATAGGCTCATTTAACTTTCTTGTGATTTTTAACTCTCTGCTTTCCTTAATTTCATAAAAATTGGTATATTGTTCATTAATCTCAAGACCATTAAATGATACATTTTCGTATTGTTCATCATATTCACTTTCATAAAGGCTTGTTCTACTCATTTCTCTCACCGTTCTTCAATTTTAATCTTTATTTCGTTTAATTTGCTAATCAATTTTTCTAATTCAATTTTAGAAAGTGATAGTGTTACTATCCTTGGTTCAAGCTGGTTAGCAATGTAATAAAGATAAAGATTTGCTTGAATTTCTTCTATATCGCTATTTTTACCAATGTAAATTTTTTTTGAGATATCATAATCAATTTTTGCTAGAACATTTGAAACTCTGTTTGTGGCTGAAATTAGATAAATTTTCAACTCTTTGTTTAGTAAATTGATGATTTTTTTAAGCTTTTCAATTGTTTCACTAGAATATTTTGTTATCTTAATTTCTCCATTCTTAAATTCATCATATATTGCAGCGATGATATTAGTTAGTAATATGCCAATTTCTTTACCAGATAAACCAATTTCTTCTTCAGGTTCAAAATATCGAGCGATTTTAATACCAAAACCATCTTCCATTGTGTCAATTCTTATCGTATTCTCTTTTATTGCATTTTGAATTATTTTGCTTAATTGTTTAGTTTGATTGATATCAAACTTTTTAATTATTTCTTCATCTTTTTGTATTCTTTTATTTTTTGCTTCAATGATATCATTTAAGTTTTGGTTTTCCATAATTTGTTCTTTCCTTAGATTATTTGATTCCTCTAAACTTAAATAGTTTTAGACTAATATTAATTTTTTTTTAGGAATAATTTTAAATGTTACTTACCTTTTTTTAAATAAAAGTTACTCTTTTAATCTACATTCTATCTTTCAGGTGAAACACAAAAGTAAGAAAAGATATGTTACTTATGAATTATTGTTCAATTTTGTATTATAACAATTTTAATTTTTCACATTTTTATTTTATGTAGAGTTTTTATCAAAAAATTATAATGAAGTTACTTTGTTAATTGATGTTATCCTTTTTAATATTGATAATTTTAAAGGGTCACCTTAGCTTCTTCATGGCATTGCTCACGCTTCACCAAATGCCTTACGATCATCCCCATATATTTTGTACGTACAAATGTACGTACAATAAAATCATTTTACTTCTCTCTTCTAAATTTTTCTAAAGATGTCTTTTTATTAAATATTAGAAAGTGGGATGATTCTTCGTTAAAGTTAACCATTTTGTTTTTCAAAAGGAAGTATATAAAATAACTGTAAAACTTATTCAAGAAAAGAAATATACTGATTTATTTCGTGAGGAGAAGAATAAAAAAAAGTAATTGTGCAGATATTGCCTATTCTCTCATAAAAAAACTAAAAGAAATGAACAAAAAAGAGTATAAATCCTATAAGCATTACAATTAATCAAATGATAAACAGATACAGATCTAATGTTTTTATTGTTAAAGAGTTAAGCATTTCTTGAGCCTTTGTCTGATTTATTTTCTTCATTTTAAGAAAAACTAGTAGTAACGAGATGAAAATTATAGCTATAGAAATAAAACATAAAATTATTCCAGAAATAACTATTATTAGATCATTAATTAAAATCTCATTATCACGTAATTTCTGAAATGCAAGAAGGGAAATTAAAGCAAATAACAAAGTAAAAAAAGTTGCAATTAAAACTTCTATTCCTAGTTTTAATAGTATAGGAGTTAACTTTTTACCATCATATAATCTATATTCAGAAAACTGTTTACTATCGTATAATTTAGATTCAGTATCAGATTCCGAGTTATTCATTGTATTTCACTTTAATTAATGTTAAATATTTATATTTTTTCACCAGAATCTCAATAATTAAAAGTGCTAATGAACCTATTACTCCTAGAAAGCAGAAAAACAATTAGCATGTTTATACTTTTAATTCTACTTTGACAAAATCCTCTCTTTTCATCATTTTTTGCCATCCATCAATTAAGTATAATAAATTTAGAATAAATAATAAAACTGCTTGGATTATAAGTATAAAATATTCTCTTCCTTCTAATAGAGGATAAAGTCTATTCCAATTATTGTGAATATCTCCGTTCTTAATCTCCATAAACATTCCATCTAAAATTATTGTAAAGATGAGTAAGAGAGGAAGTTGTAAGAATAAACCTAATATAAAAGGCTTGGCTTTAGCTTTGACCAGCTTTTTTTCATTAAGATAACCTGTAATTGTAATAAATCTAGCAACAGACCAATAAGCTGCTGTGAACATGGTAAATAAAGCAAGAACTATAATTAAGCCTATAAGTAGTCCTTCTATTATATTGGGAGAATAAGAAAAGGGTGAGGGTTTATCAGGATAATTCTCAAAGAATCTATTTTCAAGTTTTTTTACAGAACCACTATGGTGAATGATAAGGAGTAGTATAATGCTTAAGATAAAAATTTTGCTAACTTGAATTAGAGAAAGAGACCATTTACCTAAAAAAATCTTTATCCTGTCATCCTTATTTTTCCATTTTAACACTATAGATTCGTGATCAAAAAGAACATAAACTAAAGTATAGCACACTACGATAAAGATAAAGGCCTTTAAACTATCGAGAAAAAAGTAGTAAAAGTTAAAACTACAGTTTAATATGCTAAAAAAGAATAAGTAGATAAAGAACGTAACACCTACACTAAATTGCATAGAATTAAATCTATTACGCAATCCTTCATTACTTCTTATGAAGTTCATAGTTCTTTTGGGTGATGCTAAATTATTCATAAATGTCAAATCGTTTTAAATTCTTATCTTTAAAATCTTACTTAATACAATAAAATGAAAAAAATGGAGTTAACCAATTACAACGTCATCATCTGCTATATCAAAAGTAAAACCAGTAACCCACGAAGCAACTAAAAGGATTGATGCAGCTACTCTAAGTGTAGTTGCTAAACCTGCTGCTCCTAAAGCATCTGCTACATGTATTATTGAAAAAATTCGAACAAGATTAATGTAAATTTATTCACTTAATGTATTTCAAGTAGATGGCTTAATTGAGAGTGCACTCGGGACAAATATGCCGTAATTCCGTGCAAGTAAAATTAAAAATAAAGAATATAAACAAAAGCCAAAAAAGATTGTGAAACTGTTATGATTTTATTATTTGCTATAATAGTTGTGTTTGTTATTTACAGTGGACTGTAATTTTGTTACTTTTCATCAAAATGAAAAAAAAAACAGAAAATAGTTAATCATTTTCTCCTTGTTTCAGAAATTTTTTTACTAAAGCACGATAGTATGGCTCTAAAACAAAGTTAATTTCCCTCTTTAACAGCTCACCACGATTATAAAAACTGGTCAATTGTGGAAAACTAGAAAATAGCAAAGTTTTAACTTCAATGTGGATTTTACTGGCGATATCAGAATTTTCAACATACTCTGTGTCGCAAAGTAAGACAAACAACCCATTGTCAGGTGCCTTTGAAATAGTGATTATATAAGTTTCAAAAAACATCTTGTTTATATTGTCTCCTATGATCTCTTTGGCAAAACTGTTAATTGCTGTTAACAGTCCTGATACTAAAATGCTATCTGACAGAGATTTTTTTCCTTGTTCTTTTTCAAGTTTAAGTTTATCTTCATCATATGGGTAGTTAAGGATAGGGATTCCACTGCTATCTATTAACAAGAAAGAAAAAATTGGCCTAGGATAAGGATGCCATGGAGCAGTTCGACCATTTTCCATAGTTATCATAATTTTAACCTCCCATTTTTACCTCCTTCAGTTGTAATAAATTGAAAAAAATAAAGAAATTTTTACTATCTTCTGAATAATCTGAATCTACGACGACGTTTTTGCTGTTTGATATCAAATTTCTGTAATAATTCCATTGACAAATGATTTCCCACATCCGCTACACGATGAGGATAGTATTCTTTATAGATCTCTAAAATTTGATTAACTAGCATAGGAAGATCTTCTTTAGTTAGTTCTTCAGGTTTCTTATTAATCTGTTGACATGCCAACTCAACAGTATAGTAAGCTGACATTGAAACTTTTGCTTCTAAGGCTTCAACCACTCTATAAAATATCTGTTTTTTCAATCTTAATGCTTCACTTTCACTCATTTTTTTCACCTAATTTTCTGATTCTTTATGCGAAATAGCATATATACATTCACAATTTTCCAACATATGCTCGATCTGTTCTTCTGATAGTCCCAATGCTTCTATTTCTCTTTTGCATAGTCTCATTTTTCCTCCTCTTTTACAACCAAGATGGATATAGTTGAAAACATATTCCCCATTTACAGTCATTGAAGAGATTATCATCTGTCTTATCTGCTGTGATATGAAGCAACCTATATCTAAAAAGCAGTTTCCTAAATTGTCTCCTGTTTGAAAATTTTTTAACACTTCATCAACTTTAAGATCGCTGTCATCATTGGCTAGCATATCTGCCATTGTTTCGCCAATTTTGCAAGTTTTCACAGCAATAATGTTTGCACCTATTCCCTCCACATCTGTTGTAGAATAATCGTCTACATAGGTTAAAGGAGAATTATTGTTGTGTATATCATCATAAAATTCCACTTCTGAAGAATAGTTTTTATTGCCGACTTCATCTACAATTTCTTTACCCAATTTCATTACTGCCATTACAATTTCATTAATGGACATACCCTCTTTCAGGTATTTTCTGATTTCCTCCTTACTAAATTTGCCCAACATTACACATCACCAGTTTATGAGTAGAATTGTAGTATTCTTACTCTGCTGACAAGTATATCTCGAGCAAGAACTAAAATAATTAAAGTAAGTTTTCTAATTTATTTTTTTTTATAAAGGCAAAATACCGACATTATTCATATCACCCGGAGTATCGTAGTAGTATTGAACATGTCTTTGGTTTCCTCAAACTCTCTCTTCCCCTGTTCCTTTATCGTTTACCCTTCAAGATTTTCTTTATGCTTTACAGTTCTCTCCTCTGTTGCAACTACCTTTTACTTCTTCGGACCGTTTAGTAGGTGAAAAAGAATTTTTGGACATGCTTTAAATAATAAACAAACAAATAAATGCACTTTCTAAAGAATAAAAAAGAAAAAAAGATTGTTAATCCGTTTCTCCTTGGCTTAGAAATTTTTTTACTAAAGCACGATAATATGGCTCTAAAACAAAGTTAATCTCCTTTTTCAAGAGAGCTCCACGATTGGAAAAAGCAGTTAGTTGTGGAAAACTAGAGAATAATAAAGTTTTAACTTCAATGTGAATAGTATTTGCAATATCGGAATTTTCAATATACTCTGTGTCGCAAAGTAAGACAAACAACCCATTGTCAGGTATCTTTGAAATAGTGATTATATAAGTTTCAAAAAACATCTTGTTTATATTGTCTCCTATGATCTCTTTGGCAAAACTGTTAATTGCTGTTAACAGTCCTGATACTAAAATGCTATCTGACAGAGATTTTTTTCCTTGTTCTTTTTCAAGTTTAAGTTTATCTTCATCATATGGGTAGTTGAGGATAGGGATTCCACCGCTTTCAATCAACAAGAAAGAAAAAATTGGTCGAGGATAAGGATGCCATGGAGCAGTTCGACCATTTTCCATAGTTATCATAATTTTAACCTCTCTAAAAATATTGTTTATCTTCTGAATAAGCTGAATCTACGACGACGTTTTTGCTGTTTGATATCAAATTTCTGTAATAATTCCATTGACAAATGATTTCCCACATCCGCTACACGATGAGAATAGTATTCTTTATAGATCTCTAAAATTTGATTAACTAACATAGGAAGATTTTCTTTGGTTAGTTCTTCAGGTTTCTTATTAATCTGTTGACATGCCAACTCAACAGTATAGTAAGCTGACATTGAAACTTTTGCTTCTAAGGCTTCAACCACTCTATAAAATATCTGTTTTTTCAATTTTAATGCTTCACTTTCACTCATTTTTTTCACCTAATTTTCTGATTCTTTATGCGAAATAGCATATATACATTCACAATTTTCCAACATATGCTCGATCTGTTCTTCTGATAGTCCCAATGCTTCTATTTCTCTTTTGCATAGTCTCATATTTCCTCCTCTTTTACAGCCAAGATGGATATAGTTGAAAACATACTTTTCATTTACAGTCATTGAAGAGATTATCATCTGTCTTATCTGCTGTGATATGAAGCAACCTATGTCTAAAAAGCAGTTTCCTAAATTGTCTCCTGTTTGAAAATTTTTTACACTTCATCAACTTTAAGATCGCTGTCATCATTGGCTAGCATATCTGCCATTGTTTCGCCAATTTTACAGTTTTTCACAGTAATGATATTTGCTCCTGCACCTTCAACATCCGTCGTAGAGTAATCATCTACATAAGCTAAAGGTGACTCGTTGCCATGAATATTGTTGTAAAATTCCTCTTCTGAAGAATAGTTTTTATTGCCGACTTCATCTACAATTTCTTTACCCAATTTCATTACTGCCATTACAATTTCATTAATGGAATACCCTCTTTCAGGTATTTTCTGATTTCCTCTTTACTGAATTTGCCCAACATAATACACCACCAATTCAAAAGAGCCTTAAATGTCTAGTTAAACCTCTAATGAAGGTTTTGTTCTTGTAAAACAAGAATCATTAAATTATTAACGTCACAAATTTTATATCTTGTTGTAAGGGCAAAATTTAATTTAAAAAAGAACTGTGTTCTGATAAGAAATACAGTATTTTACACGTGTTTGAAGTATATGTGAACATTTTTACCTTCATTTTAAATTTATTAAAATAATCAGTTAAAAAAACAAAAAATTAAATGCTTTATCATTATATTTTTAAGCTAGAATCTCTGAACATATGTTATCAATTTAATTAATTGAATATTTAATAGATGTCTTTTATAATTTCTTATTTAAAATCTAAACACTTTTTCCTCTTGAGTAAATGTATAATGTAGCTTTTTCATCAAATTCTTCTAACCATTCTTTCACTTCATGAGAAAAAGACTGCAAATCACTATCACTAATATCTAAATAATAAAGGTTTTTCAATTTTGATATGTTTTTTGGAAGATCTTTTAATTCATTACCATAAAGTTTCAAAGTCTGTAGAGTTTTAATATAACATATTTTCTCTGGTAAGTACTTGAGTTTATTATTACCTAGATCAAGTATTTGAAGACTTGTTAGCTTATCTATATTATTTGGTAATTCGCTTAACTGATTACTTTTGAGGTCTAATATATTTAATTTGGTTAAATCACTAATACACTCTGGTAATGATGATAATTTATTTCCTGCTATGTTCAATAGTTTTAAAGTTTTTAATTTGCAGATTGATTCTGGAAAAGTAGTTAGGTTATTATACGCAAGATGAAGAAGATACATGCTTCTTAATTTTTTAAAGTTGTCAGGTAAATTATGAAGAGAATTATTGTTCAAAAAAAGCTTTTGAAGCCTGCTTAATTCTCCAATACTTTCTGGTAAAAATTCGATATTGTTAAAAGTTAACTCCAACATTTCTAAATATCTTAAATTTCCTATAGTATCAGGTAGAAAGGTTAAACAGTTTTTGTTTACACTTAGTTCCTTTAACTTTTTTAAGTTATCAATACTTTCAGGTAAAGAAGTTAATTTATTGTTATATAAGTTCAAGACTTCTAGTTCTGATAAATCACCAATTGATTCTGGGAGAGTTGTTAAATTATTTCCACAAATTGTTAATTCTTTCAAATTTTTCAAATTAGTGATATTTTCAGGTAAATATTTGAGTTCATTAGAAGTCAATTCTAAAACTTGGAGTTTAGATAAATCACCAATTGATTCTGGAAGAGACTTCAAATTGTTTTGCCTTACATATAATTCTACTAAATTTGTTAGTTCACCAATGGACTCTGGGAGAGATTCTAGTTGATTATTGTTAATTTGTAACGTTTGCAGATTTTGTAATGAAATTATGTCATGAGGAAACTTTGTTAGTCCTTGTTCGTATAAACCAATTCCTGTAATTGTTTGATTTTTATAAGTTATTCCAAAGGTTTTATGTTGAATACTATCAACTACAGGCATTTTATCAAAATCAAGTTTTTCTTGCATATTGCAACTCCTTATATTATCTTACAAAACATATGAAGAATTGTATTTAAATAAAACTCTTTTTTTTAATTCAATTAAGCATGTCCAAAAATTAATTTTTATTAATGTGGGGGTTTATGTCGGAATTATGACTTACTTTCAGATCATAGACCCCCACAAAGTAAGAGAATTCATAATCATTAATGAACCTTTCCTTAAGAAACTGGTGAAAGAGGAACCGAGAGAAAGTAAGAGAGGGAGAAAAAGAATAGCAGAAAGGTGGGTGATACTGGCTTTAGCAATTATTGCGAGAATAGAAGGAATAGCTTGGAGGAAGTTAGAGGAAAAGTTGGCTTTATGCGATTTTTTGATAGAAGAGGGGTGGATGAAGAAGATTCCTTCCAAATCTACTTTTCATGCAGTGTGGAGAGCGACAGAAAGTAAGTTGCTGGAGCGGTGGATAATAGATTTAGGTAGGGAAATAGTGAGGAAAAAAGGCTTGAAAGCTATGGCGGTGGATAGTTCAGGGTTTAAAATTCGTCAGGCTTCTGTTTGGCGTTTTCTCAAGTGGGCAAGAGGAGGACTAAAGAAAACCTCTAAACTTTTCTGGAAGATACACCTTATAGTTGGTTTACCCTCTCGAGCTATAGTCTCTCTCGCTCATTCTGCTAGTAACACTCACGATAGTAAAGTCTTCGGTTTGCTCTGGCAGAAACTTCCTTCTGCACTCTTGAGACCTTTCTTGCGATTTTATGGAGACTGTGCCTACTGGACAGAAAATATCGTTGGACTTCTTAGCCAACATTCCTTTTTCCCTGTTATTCCCCCAAAAAGTAATGCTCGTTATCCCTCTCCTCCTCCCCTCGGACCAATAGTTCAAGCTCATCGTCTCTACCCTGGTCTGTATCGTCGTAATCATCACCCCGAGTATCGTAGTAGTATTGAACACGTCTTTGGTCTCCTCAAACTCTCTCATCCCCCAATCCTTGATCGTTTACCCTCCACCATCCTCTCTACCTTGTACAGTTCTCTCCTCTGTTACAACTACCTTTTACTCCTTCGGACCGTTTAGTAGGTGAAAAAGAATTTTTGGACATGCTTTCAATTTTACAAATAAAGTTTATTCAAAAAATATAAACAGTGTTTACTCAATAGACTTGGGTTACACTTTTGAGCACTAGAGATACATAGGGGTGTTTCATGAATCTTTCTCCTGGGGTGAGGAAGTTAAGAGACTGGTGAAGACGACTAAAATTGTAGTAAGAGCGGTAGGTGAAGAGATCTGCGTTGCAGTATTTTAGACCTAATCTTTCTATCTCACGGATGATGGTTGGGTCACATGTAGTCTTTCTACTTTTCCACATGTTTTGGGGTGAAAAACTCTAGCTCTGATGTACTTTATTCCATCTGTTTAGTTTGGCACAAACGGGAGAAGGTACTTGTTTCTCCTCTAACGGAAGAGAAGAGTGCTCCATTGTCCGTGAGGATAGACTCGGGGTAACCGTATCTTTTATTGCATCCTCTAGCAAACTTATTATCTGCTCTTTTCTTGGTGCAAAAGGGTGGAGTTTAGCTCCTAGGCTAAATCGTGAGTGGTCGTCTATCAAGGTTATTTGATGTCGTCTATCCTTGTTCTTCTACCCAGAATGGTCCTTTCACATCTATTTGTCAGAATTCGTTAGGTTTTTGACGTTCAAAACTCTTGTATCGAGGTCTCTTCCTCTTTTTTCTATTAACCCATAAAGGAAGACCTAACTCTTTTATTACTTTCGTCACTGTCGTCTGGGAGAGTGCTTTTCCTTCTCTCTTCAACAAATAAGCTATCTTCTCTACATTCATTCCTTGTTTTATTCTTAACTCCCTTATCCTCTCTTTTAACTCCTCATCTACTTTCCTGTGTATAGTTTTTGGTCTGGAAGATCTATCTTTCCACCATTCTCCTTCAGGGTTCTCTTTGAACCTCTTCAACCACTTATACACAAACTTCCTACTCACCATATTCTTGTGAGCTACCTTTTTTATCTTCTCTCCTTCCAAAGCTTTTTTAACCACAATCTTTCTTAGTTTCTCCAGGTTACGTTCGTTTTTGTTCATAATATATCACTTACCCACGTAACCCACTTCTATTTATTTGTTACCAATGTGGTTGAGTATACAAATGTGAGTGGAGTATACAAAGAATTTTAATTTAATGATAATACTTATTAGAGTACATGAAATCTCCAAATTGTGAGTGAATTGGATATAGAACATAGTGCTGGTATAGTTATTTATAACTCTGGCAGATATTTATTATTAAATTATGGTCGTAGTTGGAATTCTCCTGATCGTTGGGGTTTAACCAAGGGTCACATTGAAAAAGGAGAAACAATAGAACAAGCTGCTTTAAGAGAAGCTTACGAAGAAACTGGAATAAAACAGATAAAAATCTGTAAGGGATTTAAGAACAAAGTTACTTATTACTTTAATCGAGGAGATAAGAGAATTAAGAAAACAGTTGTATATTTAATCGGTTTAACAGAAACAACCAAAGTTCATATTTCAGCTGAACATACTGGATACTACTGGGCTAGTTATGAAAAAGCTTTAGAGATGCTAACTTTTGAAAATACAAGAAGAGTAATTAGGGCAGCAGAAGAATATCTGAGAGAAAACGATCTAGCTGTAGATTTCTATGATGATTAATTTATAAAGAAAAAATGTACTATAAGAAGTTTCTAAAGGTGAAAAAATGGTACTAACTGAGGCAGATTTAGTAGCAAAGACTCCAATTAAAAAACCAAAAACATTTAATCCACTTGGAGCAGTTCTTACAGGATTCTTTATAGCTGAAGGCTTTGTATTAATATTTAATTCTTTAGTAAATAAATCAATAAATGCTTGGTACAGTCTCCTAGGAACTGTTTTAGTCCTTTTTTCAATACTGTCCTACTCAATTTCTGTTTCATTAACAACAAAGAAGATAGAGTTTTTCAGACAATTAGAAAAAACCTATGACCTAAAAAAGAGTTTAATTGTTGAATCTATTTTATTTTACATAGGTTTTACTCCTGTATATGGGTTCTTTTTTGCCTATGGAGTGAAAGGTGTTCCTCTCTGGGTCTTTTTTGCAGTAATTGTTTTTTCTTGCCTTACATTTTCTGTATTTATGATCTTTAATATTCATTTATTACAAAGAGAAGAATCTAGAATGTTTCACCTTTTACAATCCTTCTATCAACCCAAAAAATGGCTATTATTGCTTATTTCAGTACTAATAATTGTTTCATCTCTAGTTTTTCTCATTTTTGTTTCTTAAAAAATAAAGAGATAAAAACAGTAGTTAAGCACTAATAAGAGAGAATTTTAAATCCTTGTCTCAAAATAGAATCTTGAAGTTCTTTAAAAGCTTTTAATGCTTCATTAAAGTCTGTTTTTGATACTTTTGTTTCTACTGACTTTAGTCCTGCACCTCGAAACTTCCACAACTCTACACTATACATAAATTTCTCTGGATCTGGAATGTGTAAACCTGACCTATCGTATACATATCCTGATCTTTCCCCAAAAGAGAGCATTAGAATAAACCAATAATGTGGTCTTACATCTTCATCATCAGAAGGCTTTTCAAGAATAATTGTTTCTTCCATCTGTGCACTTTTTGTTTCTGCAGACAATTCCAATTTCTTTAAGTTACGATAAACTTCTGGAGGTAATTTACGAATTGACATAGTTTTGTTCACCTAATATGAAACAAAAGATATTATGATACATAAAGTTACCTTATTAAAAATTTTTTGAATGGAGTTTCAAAATGCATTATCAGAATCAGATTTAAAAAGGATTTATAAATGAATATCTCCTTATATAATTAAAATAAGAAAAGAGCGCAAGAATATGGAAAAACCTCTCTCTATCATAATTACAGATGTAGACTTTTTTATTCAAGAGTCAACAGAAGAGAGAAATGAGCCTGTTATTCGAATTAAAGGGCGTAACAAGAAAGGAGAAGTTGTTGTTTTCCATGTTAAAGGGTTTTTCCCCTATTTTTATGTTAAAGATTTACCTCAAACACAAAGCACGATACAAAATTTACTACAAGTTAAACCTGAATTTGGAGATTGGATCATAAGAACTGAACATGTTTTAAAAAGGACTTATTATCAATTAAGACCTATATATTTATACAAGATTTTAGGTAATAATCCTTGGAAAATTAGAGGTTTTAGCAGGTTTCTTATGAATAAAGGGATAAAATGTTATGAGAATGATGTCCCTTTTGTTTCCAGATTCTTAATTGACACTGATCTACGTGCATTAAATACTGTGATAGTTTCAGAGTATGAATTCTTGAAAAGAGAGAATGAAATTGACTATTATACAACTTATTATTCAAATATTTCTCCTTCAGAGGAAGAAACAGAGTATTTTCCATTAGTTGTAGCTTTTAAAATATTCATTGAGTTATCAGATAAAGGAGAAAAGAAAACACGAGCTACTTACTTAGAAGAAGGGACTAGACGGATAATAGGAGCTAGTATTACTTGGGGAAAAAAAGGAGAAATAAAAGGTAAGAAACACTTTATTTTAGAAAATGACTCTGATGAAGAGGAAGTAAAACTTATTCTTGACTTCTGGAATTTTATTCATTCTTTATCTCCTGATGTATTAGTCAGTTTTAAAGGAAACTCAATAGACCTTGCATATATTATAAAGCGAATGAACCATTTTGAGCTCCCATTAAGTATTTGTAGCCCTTATTCTAATGGGAAAGTAAAAGAGCCTACCACTTTCTATGGTTACCGAATTTCAGGTTACATGGTCTATGATCTAGTTTCAAGATCTAGATGGATGAGATTAAAAACTGGTCAATCTAGATTAACTGATCTTGTTGCTGCATATTTAGATGAGAAGAGGAAAGTTACTTCAAGTGAAATAAACAATTTGTGGATTGATGCAAAAGTTAAACACGATTCTCAAGCTAATCTGAAACTTGAGAAAACAATTGATTCAGATAGCGCTTTTATCTATAAACTCTTTGTTGTTTTAGGTTTTGATGAGTGGTTAGAGGTGATGAAAATTGTGGGTATTCAACCTTCAAAAGGTATCTATTCTACTGCTCGTCATCTTGGAGAATTTGAATTAATGAGAGTTATACACAAAAATAACACGATTATTCCTAGTCTTCCTTCCCCTAAAGAAAAAGAAAGAAGAAAAATAAATAGACCTTTGGCTGAAGGAGGATTTGTTATGGAACCAAAAGGAACATTACATAGGGCAGTTTTAATAGCTGATTTTACAAGTATGTATCCTAGTGTAATAGTCACACATAATATAGGAGGGGAAAGTTTCAAAGGTCTAACTTACAGTTACTATGAGCGTTTTTATCATAAACCTGAAACAGCGTTAAGAGTGATGGAAAAGAAGTTGTTATCTGAACGAAAAGAATTGAAAAAAGAGATAAAAGAGTTAGAATTATTCATTCGTTCTTTTCCTGAAAAGAAAGATGAGATTAATAATAAACTTAGAAAAATGAAAATAAAATCTAGCGCCTTAAAAGTAATAGCAAACTCATTATATGGAAGTCACAACTATATAGGTAGCAGATTTTATAATACTGATATTTCAAATGCTATTACTCACTTTTCTAAAGTCTATATTGAGAAAGTAGCTAAACTTGCTCAAGACTTCAGTGGGGGAAAAGTTGAAATTGTTTATGGAGACACAGATAGTGCTTTTCTCAAACTTCATGATGAAGAAAGTGTTTTTTCAGCTTATGAGAAGGTAAGAAGGGGAGAGCAATTTAGCCTTGATTATGTTCCTGAAGCTAAAGATTTGCTCTATTACATCAATTCGAAACTTCCTGAAGATATGACACTTGAATTCGTTGATTTGGCCTTGAGGATTGTTTTTGCTAAAGAAACGAAGAAAAGATATAGTTATGTTAGTGTTGTGACAGGAAAATTGGAAATTATAGGTTTTGAAGCTATACGTTCAGATTTTAGTTCTTTTGCAAAGAAAGTTCAAACACTTGCTTTAGAGAAATTATTACGAGAAGGAAGTTATGAAAAAGCAAAAAGGGCTGTTATTAATTTCTGTAAGGAATTCCAAAAAAAGAAAGGAAAAGAACTTTTCCAACTTGTAACAATATATGGTCCTGTTAGAAAGCATCCTTCAGAATATAAAAGCAAAACTCCTGCAATTGCTGCTTTGTTAGAATATTCCAAAGTTAAACACATTTCTATAGAAGAGTTGCAAAAAGAATATCAGCGTTTTCCATATGTTATTGTTAAAGGACCAGATGATAAAAATATCCACAAAAGAGCTAGGCATCCTTCTCTTATTAAATCAATAAATGAAATAGATCGAGACTATTACATTGAACAAGCTTTACGCTCTATTCAAAGGATTGGAATAGAAATTAAACCTTCAGAAATTGCTTTAGATGCAATTTCAATATTAGATTTTTCACTAGATTAGAATAAACTTTTTTTAAAAATTAAGATAGTATAGAAAAAAATTTTGTTCTTTTTTGATTTTTGCTTGATAAGTTAATTTTTTATATGTTAATAAAAGTATTAAATTAGAAAGAGGTGAAAGTATTGGCACGATGTCCTGATTGTGGAGGAGAAGTTAAGTACAAGGCTCCTTTTATGGTTTGTATGGATTGTGGTCTTTCGTTTAGACGAGATGAATTTGAAAAAATGGAGAAAAAAATAAAGCAGGAATTAAAAACTGCAGTTGGTTTAAGTGAAGAAGAAAAGCAAAGAGAAGACAGGGAGAAAAAGCGTTCTTATTATCGTTGGTTGATGAAAAGGGAGGACGAGGATTAGAATGACGATTATTGCTCAACATCTTAAATGTGATTTAAGAAAAAAATGTGCATCATGTAGCAAATATCTTTTTTCTCCAAAACAAAGAGCTAGATATTTTTACTGCCCAGAGTGCAAATATGACATTCTTTGTGATAGAGGGTTGATTCAGAACTTTACTACAGATAAAAATGGAATGATTAAAAAGCAAAATCTATGTATGATCTGTAGAACTGAAGTTGAAGAAAGAATGTGGCCCGATGATAGCGAGAATATTGAATAAAAATAAAAAAAGAGAAATTAAGTTTAATGTATAACATAGAGACCTGGGTCATCCATGACATAGATTGTTGCATCTGGATTTTTATCTAAATATGCTTTTACTTCTTTTCTTAAAGCTTCCAATGGATCATCATCTGGTTGATTAATTGGAACAATTCTATAATCTTTTACCATTTCTGGATCCATTGTTGAAAGAAGTTTTAGATTTCCTTCTCCAATCGTTTTGACAATTCTGAGTAAATCTACCGGCTTTTGGTTACCAATTTTGAAGGTCTCTTCACTGCAATAGTTGTCAAGCACATATTCTAAAGCTTGCTGAAGTTCCATGTCTTTGCTTTCTTGCATAACTTTTTCATAATTAGCGTTTCCTATTCCATCGGGACATGGAGCTACTGCGATGATTTCTCCCTTTCCATCTTTTCTACAAGCATTCCAAGCAGCGTGAATTCCTTTTCCTGTTTGATAAAGATTTATTCCCCATGATTGATTTCCTATGATAACAAGATCACTAGGTTTTTCTACCTCTACAGTTCTCATTGGAACAATATTTTTTACTCCTTCTTCATGTAAAGCTATTAAATCTCCTGCGTTGATATAGACTATTTCTCCTTCAGTTACTATAGTATCTATACCGAAAATAGTTACTTTTTCTTTGAGTATTTTTACCATCTCTTTAATATCAGAGATTACAGGATTTGTGTCATCTGCATTTCCTAATCTACAACCCGGAACAAAACCTAGTTCACGATCAAACATACGTGGATGATTGATTCTTACTGTATCTCTTGCAGCAATACCAGGGCAGATTTCTTTAACTGTACCTGCGACTCCAGCAAAATAATGCAATTCAGTATCTGTAATTGGGATAAGAATTGAACTTTCAAAAGCCAGTCTGTTGAAACCCATAGGTGTTCCTGCTGGACTAGTTCCAATCATTTCTACATCTTTATCACAATCATGAATTACAACTAGTTCTCTATAATCTTTGAGTATTTCTTCTCCGAAAATCTTTGGTAATTCATCTTCTCTTGGCTTTCTATGTGTTCCAGCAGCTACTAAAAGGCGGATATCCTCTTTTGCAACCCCTAAATCAAGTAATTTTTTCATGAAATAAGGTAGTACTTTTTTAGTATGAACATTGGGTCGTGTATTATCGTCAACTGCTATAACAATAAGCTTCCCAGGTTCATATTTCTTTTTTACAAGTTCTGTAAAAGTTATATCGTATCCTATAGGATTTTCAAGTACGTGATCGATAGCTTCCTCTAAAGTTCCTTCATACTGTTTTTTTCTACTAAATTCAGGAGGATGCAAAAACTTTGTTTTTTCTTTATACTCACTTGGAATAAAGTGATTAAGAAATTTGTCCCCCCATGATATAGGTGTATCTAAATATTCCATTTTCTTTCACCAGAAGGTTATTTCTAAGGTTGAGGAACAAAACCTAATATAAATTTTTGTTAAGAGATATATAAGAAGTTATTAATTGAAGCTTAATCTAAATTCATTTCCTTAATACTTTTTTTTTAAAAGTAATAAAAAACTTATTCTTTTTTCGCTTTAAGAAATAGTAAACTCAATGATTTAACAAAAGTGTTTTATCTTCTTCAAAAAACAGTACCATAAGATAGTTTAGGAGATTAAAATGAAAATTATTCCTGGTCCAGCTTCAATTGAACTCGCAGAAAGAATAGCAAAAGATCTTGGTCTTTCAATAGTGAAATATAGTTACAAACATTTTTATGATAATGAAACGTATTTAAGAGTTGATGAAACAGTTAAAGACGAAGCAATATTAATAATACAGTCTACACATTTTCCTCAAGAGAAACATTGGTTAGAGCTGTTTATACTTTGTTCTACACTTAAAGATTTAGGGGCTTCTGAAGTAATAAGCATAATTCCTTATCTATCCTATGCAAGAGCTGATAAAAGAAAAATAGAGGGTGAAGCACTTTCTCACCAAATTTTAATTGAACTTTTAGAGAAGAGTGGTTGTGATTGCGTTATAACAATGAATGTTCACAATCCTGAAGCTTTCTATTCTTCTTCTAAAGGAATTGAAAAGATAAATATTAATCTCTTTCACCATATTGGAGCTGAATTAAAGAATAAGTACAAAAACTTCGTTGTTGTTGGACCAGATAAAGGAGCAGAAGAAGATGTAAGAACATTAGCTAAACTGCTGGAAACAGATTATCTCCTTTTTGAAAAAGAAAGAGATGCTTTAACAAATGAAGTAAAAATGAAAACGCCAGATTATAATTTTGAGAATAAAGATGTTTTATTGGTTGATGATATAATTACTTCAGGAGGAACAGCAAAACTTGCTTCCAAGCTTATTTTGGAAAAAAAACCACGAATACTTCAGTTTTTGTGTATTCACGCTTTATCCAAAGATGAAGTTTATTTAGAATTGAAAAATATGGGAGTAGAAAAAATAATAAGTACAAACACAATTCCTAATAAACAAATAAAACAGTTGGATATCGCTCCTTACATTGCTAAATATATCAAAGAAAAGTTTCTTTAATAATAATTTACTCTTTATTCGATCTTTATAACCTCGTGATTAATATGAAAAAATATCTTGTTTATCTTTCTGGAGACTATCTCGATTTAGCTTTTGAAGAGTTAAAAGCTAGTTTAGAAGCAGAAAAAATAGATTATTTTAATATAGAACTAAACTCCCAAGTTGCTGTTTTTGAAAGCCAAAACTCTCCTTTAATTGCTGTAAAACGTTGTGCTTATTCACATTTCTTAGCTGAACTTTGTTTTATAGGAGAGATCGAAAATAATAGGCTAAACATTCAAGTTCTTACTCTTCCAGAGCTAGAAGAAAAAAAATCGATAAGAGTAAGAATCAATAAGGTAGGAAAGAAAAAGACGAGTTTTAGTACTTCTAAAATGGAAAAAACTATTGCAAAAGAAATCTATGAACATTATCAAAACCACGATTTTGAAGTTGATCTTATAAATTCAGATTATACTTTTAGAGGAATATGTGTAGAAAACAAGTTATTCGTTGGTTTTGAACTATATATTCAAGATAAAAAAGAAATTGTTAAAAGAGAACCAGGAAAAAGACCAGTGTTCAGACCAGGAGCAATGAAAGTTAAATTTTCTCGTTCTCTTGTTAATCTCTGCAGAGTTAAAAGAGATTCGATTTTTTATGATCCTTTTTGTGGAGGGGGAGGGTTATTGCTTGAATCTACTCTTTTAGGAGCCTATTCTATTGGTTCAGATTTGGATTACAGAGCAATAGAATGTTCAAAAATTAACCTAAAAGCTTATGTTCAAAAAAAATACGCGTTAATAGTAGCTGATTCTAGAAAATTGCCAATTATTTACGCTGATGCTATTGCAACAGATCCTCCTTATTCTATACAATCCTCAACGCATGGAGAAGAAATTCTTTCTTTGCTTTCTAAATTCTTAAAAGAAGCTCAAAATATCTTGAAGAAAGGTTCTTATTGTGTTTTTTGTTCTCCTAAAAAGAATCAACCAGAAAAAATAATAGATTATTTTCCTAGCTTTCATTTAAAAACAATGATTGATACTAGAATACATGGGTCATTAACTCGACGCATAATTGTATTGGTGAAAAATAGTGACTGAGAAAGTTGAAGTAGTTTTCTTAGGTACGGCAGCTTCATTACCTCAGAAGAATAGAATGCAAAGTTGCACTGCTATTAGGTTTAGAGATTATACCTTAATAGTAGATATGGGAGAAGGTGCTCAAAATCAAATTAGAGAATACAAGATTAAAACTTCAAATAAAGTTTACATTCTTCTAACTCATTTACATGCAGATCATACAATTGGTTTAGTAGGTTTCTTGTCTAGTAGAAACTTGTTAAAAATAGAAAAAAAAATCACTGTAATTGGGCCTCCAGGGACAAGACGTTTTTTTTATTTTATGTTCTTGTCTTTCAACTTTCTTCCCAAATTTGAACTAGAAATCATAGAAACAGAAGGAGAAATTGTCCTTAATATCCAGGATTTCTCAATTAAATCTTTTAAAGTTAGACATTCTTCTCCTGTAAATCTAGGATATAAAATAACTTTTTACCCTACTTCCTTCGCTAAATTTAATCCTGAAAAAGCAGAAAAAAAAGGTATTCCAAAAGGATTACTTTGGAAAAAACTGCAAGAGGGTTTCTCTGTAGAGGTTGATGGAAAGAAGATTCTACCATCTGAAGTCTTAGAACCAAGACAGTCAAAAGAAGTAAGAATCACTTTTTCTGGTGATACTCGCCCTTGTGATAGTTTAATTAATAATGCAAAAGAAGTGGATTTGTTGGTTTGTGATGCTACTTATCCTGAAGAATGTGGTGAAAGAGCAGAAGAATTTTTGCATTCAACAATTGAAGAAGCTGCAGTAGTTGCAATGAAAGCAAACTGTAAACAGGTAGTTTTCACACACTTTTCAGAGTTTTATACTGATTTTGAATCGAGTTTAAATAGAGCAAGAACTATTTTTCAGAACTCTTCATTAGCTGAAGAAGGAAAAAGAATAATCTTAGATTTTTCCTACAATTCTTAAGAAAAACTATAAATCTCCCTAAAACTTCTAGGACTTAATTCTTTTCCTTTTTCAGTTTTTGGAGCCAGCCAATCTAGGATCTCTTCTGCAGTGTTTTTCTCTGTTTGTAAGCGAATTTCAACATGACCAAAAGGTGATGAAGTATCTTCTGTTACTACTGCAATTCTTTTAGAATAGAGAGCTTGTTTATGTAAATATAAAAGTAATGTATATTCATCTTCAATAACTGCGCAAGCTCTTACAGTATCTAAGAATTTCTTTTGCCTGATATCAGAAAAGATTCTCTTAAGCAGTCCAATGCCAATATTTGAAGAGTATAAGAAATTGTTTTCTCCTTCTTTTATTAATTTTAATTTAATTTTTTTATCAAAAAGATTTTCAAAACATTTCTCGATTTTTTCTTTTTCTTCAGTTGGATAGATAGGAGTTTTAACAGAGATTGTTAAAGTCATTTTTTTATACCTGCTCAAAGTGATTGAAAAAATCATAAACTTTCTTTTTGAAATCATCAAAATTGCTGTTATTTTCGATCATATAATTGGCATAAGCTATAGCTTCTCCAAGTCCTACGCTTAATTCTATTTGATCTCTTCTATTAAACTCTTCAATAGTTGAAGGAGCATCAGAGCGTTTTCTTTTCTGTAAGCGGTTTAATCTCAACTTAGAATCAGCATGAACTGCTAAAACAGAGAACAGATTTTCAAACTTTTGTCGAAAAGTTACTACTTCAGCTTGACTGCGAATACCATCAATAATAAATTTACTTTTTCCTTCTTTGGAAATTTTTTCTATTTCATCAACAGTTGCAAGAGCTACAGCATTAGGTCCATGCCTTTTTCTTAGTTCCTGCATCATCAAGTTACAATTTTCAGGAGTTGGTTCTTTTCCCTCCTCTCTAACTTTTTGTCTAATAACATCTCCCATAATTACAATAGTATAACCAAAATCTTTCCCTATCTTTGCTAATTCTGATTTTCCTGAACCAGGCATACCAGTAATTCCTATAACTCTGAAAATATTACTCATTCGCTTCAGTTTCTTTAAAACTAAAGCGAATAAAAAGATTTAGATTATTTGTAGAGACATAATATAAATTACAAAAAAAAATATATAGACACCTTTTTTTTTAATTCTGTGAAAAGAGTATTTATATCAATTGATGTAGAAAACGAAAAAGTAATTCAAAATATTAAGCAAGTTCAAAAAGAACTTTTAGAGACAGGGTCATCTATCAAGCTTGTTGAACTCTTTAACTTACATCTTACTTTAGAGTTTCTTGGTGAAATTAATGAGAAAGAAGTAGAGTACGTAATGGATATTATTTCAAGCTTATCTTTTGCTGAATTTAGCCTTTCTTTTCACTGTCTAGTGAGTTTACCTAATGAGAATTATATTAGAGTAATTGCTACAGAGGTTGGAGGACAAGTTGATATTCTTAAAAACCTTCAAAGTGAATTGAGAACAAAACTAAAGAAGGGGCGATTTAAAGTTGATAAAAGAGCCTATACTCCCCATTTGACTATAGCAAGAGTGAAGTCTAGTAAAAACAAAGAAAAAATACTTAAACTTCTACATTCAAACAAAGAAAAAAACTTTGGAACAATAAAAGTAGATTCAATTAATTTGAAAGAATCTATTCTCACTCCTAAAGGTCCCAAATATATTACTTTATTCAAAAAAAAGGTAGAATCTAATGTCTAAAAGTGTTAATGAAGAAATAGAAAAAAAAATGGATGAAATAGAGAATGCTGTAGTTGAGCAGCTTATTATTGATGAAGAATTTCATATGGAAGTAGAAGAGATATTAAATATTCTGATTGAAAAAATAAATTCTGATCTATCTTCAATAGGTGTAATAGGTAGAGTAGAAAAGCAGGGTTCTTTTGTGAGAAGAACTTACTTAAATGAAGATGACACTTATGACTTGGTTTTAATTCTGAAAAAAGATGAAAAACCAAATGTCCCTAGAATATTAGATTTATTAGTTGAAAGACTGAAGAATGATAGGATACAAAAACAACCAATACAAATTACAAAAATTGTAGGTAAGTTACCCTATTTAAGAATAATTGCTAATGGAATATTGGTTAATTTATTTGTAGGATTTGATATTTCTCCTGAGCAATCTAAAATGTCAATCTTTGACTTGATTCCTCTACATACAAGTTATATAATCACACATATGAGTTCTAATGAAAAGAAAGATGTATTACTTTTAAAGAAATTTATGAAAAGTATTGGTGTTTACAGAAATGAAATTGGTGCTATAGGTTTTAATGGATATTTGTGTGAATTATTGATTCTCTTTTATGGTTCGTTTCGAAACACAATAAAAGCTATTGCTAAATGGAAACCTCGTGTCTTAATAGATATGAAGAAAAATAAACAAGTAATTGAAGATGTTGATGCTCAAACAATTGAGCTTCTAGGCGGATATTATCCACTTTACGTGTCTGACCCTCTCGCTCCAAGAAATAATGTAGCTGCTGATGTTTCGATTAATCAATTTAATTCAGTCATTTCAGCTGCAAATGTCTATTTGTATGCACCTAGTTTGTCATTCTTTTTATATCAACCTGTAACTCTTCCTTCTTTTGAGACTCTAGTTCAGAAAATAAAGATGTCAGGTAAAACAATCCTAGTTTTAAGTTTTTATAGAAGACATCAGGAATCAGAAATTTGTTGGCAACAAGCATTGAACATGAAAAAAGCTTTTACTAAAGAACTTGAGAGAAACAGATATCTGATAGAAAGAATTCAACCATTTATAACTGATGAATATTATGGTATATTTATTTCTCTATTCAAATCTAAACCTCAAGTGACTGTTAGGAGAGAAGGCCCATCAATTTTTGATGGAAAAGCTTCTGCAAACTTTCTAAAAACCTTTAGTACTCATGTGGATGTCGTTTCTGGTCCTTATATAGAAAACCAAAAATGGGTGATCTATTTTGCAAATAGAGGGCAAGATGTTATACTTTTTCTACAATCATTAGTTCACTCTAATACTTTTATCTTGGAAGTTGATTCATTTCTAAAACTGGAAATAAAAAATAAACTAAAGATTCATTCTGTTGAAACAACCTTGAAAGACCTGTATAATACTGACATTGAATTTGCAGAACAATTTTATCTTTTTGTAGAAAGAAAACCTTTGTGGATTTTGAATATAGGAAAACAATAAGCATCTTTTTTTCTTTTTCTTTATTAGTTTTTTTAATTTAAAACTGTTCTCTGTTTAAACAATAAGTAAACTTTTATATAAAATGTTTTACAAATAAAGATGAATCAAGATGAATGAATTTACAGGAATAGCAAAAATAATTTTTGATGAACTAATGGAGGAAATAGAAGAAGAACTTGAAGAAACCTTCAGTAATCTGCTTTCTGAAGATAAACTTACAAGTCTAATAGAAACAATACAAGAAAATACTAAAGTAGAAGTTACAGAAATAATAAATGAAAACTATTCTGAAGAGATGAATGCTGTAAGAAAGATGATACTAGGAGAAAAACTTTCAAGAATTGTAACAAGAGAAACAAGAAAAGTGTTAGAAAAGTTATCTTTGGAAATAATTAGTTTATCAATGGGATTAATAGAAACTCTAAGAAACGAAATTATTGGAGAGGTTTTTGAAGAAACAGAGTAAAAAAAATATTTCCTCCCCAATCTTTTTCTCTTTTACTAACATAACTTTTGTATAATTTTTGTGTGAGTTAATTTTGCTATCAGGAAAGGCTTATGATTTTTCGAAAAGTATTGATATCTTTTGTAGTTTTAATATAATTAAACCAAAAAAAAGTAGTAGGACTTTCTTAAATAGAAAAGAGAAGGAAATATAATTTTTTAATTATTTAACTTCTCAATAAACTCTTTTTTTATCTTTGAAAACAAATAGTTTTTTTGGGTCTATATAGACTTTTATCGTATCACCGACTATTTTTGAGATTATTTTATCTAGTCCTTCTACAACATCAATAAGGAGAATAGTTTCGTCTTTAAGTAATCCTGTTAATTTGGCTTCTTTACCTAAATATTCTATCGTATGTATCTCGATTTCTAATTCAAAACAACCATCAATATTCCTCAGATAGACGTCTTCTGGCCTTACAACGATCTGTAATTCTGATCCTTTATCAATCTCCTCTTTGATTTCTATATTGATTTTTTCTCCTCCCTTTAATTTAGCAACTCCATTTCCTTCGTAATTACCTACTAAGGTTGTTGATTCACCAATAAATTGAGCTACAAAGAGTGTTTTTGGATCGTCCCATACTTCTCTAGGCTTACCATATTGTTCAATATATCCAACGTTCATAACAGCTATGCGGTCACTAATTGCTAATGCTTCAGTTTGGTCATGGGTTACATATACTGCAGTCATTCCTATTTTTTTAATTATAGAACGAATTTCTGTTCTGAGTTCTTTTCTTAGTTTAGCATCTAGATTACTTAAAGGTTCATCACAAAGTAGAACATCAGGTTCAACAACTATAGCTCTGGCAAGAGCAATCCTTTGTTGTTGACCTCCACTTAACTCTGGAGGATTTTTATATGCTTGGTCTTCAAGATGAACCATTCTAAGAGCATCAAAAACTTTCTTTCTTCTAAAAGCCCAATCAGGATCTATTTTTTCTTTTGCGTCTAAATATGCTTTATTACTTTCTGAAAAAGGAAGCTTGATGTATTTCCATAATTTAATTAAAAACCAAGTAACCTTTGCAATTGATGATGAATGTTTTTCAAAGTATTCTTTCTGTTCTTTTTCTATTGTTTCAGAGACATATTCATAGGTTAAAGGATGGAAAATAAAGAAAGGTCGAGTAAAAGGAAACAGTAGAATATAAATTGGTTTCCTGTATTTTATTTTCTCTTCTTTTGTTTTTGATTCTGGTAACCAATTAGGGAGTTGTCTGACAACATAGGTATAGTGATCTCTAATTGCTTTCTTTAAAGTTTTAAGAACATATTTGATGTTTTTAAATTTGATTTTTGGGTCATTAAGAGTTTGTTCAACTTCTTCAGCAGATAATTCCCAACAAGTGGCTGTTTCTTTTCCTTTACAAAAGCTAACAATGTATTCAGCAATCTGTTCTAACTGTTTTGTTGCACCATAACTTGAGAATGAAATTTCAGTAATTATTTCTTTCTTTTCTTTAATGAAGAAAACAATTTTTTCCTTTAATCTTAATTTCAGTCCATACTCGACATTACCAAAAATAGTCATATGAGGCCATAAAGCATAGTTTTGAAAGATCATTGCAGTGTTTCTTTTTTGTGGAGGAAGTAAAGTAACATCTTTATCCCCTAAAAATATCTGACCTTCAAAAGGTTCAACGAATCCAGCTAACGAACGAAGTAAAGTGGTTTTTCCACAACCACTAGGACCAAGTAAAGTGGTTATCTCTCCATCAGGTATTTCTAAATCAATATTTCTTACTGCAATAAAATCATCATAAGCAATTCCAATATTTTTGTATTTTACAGAAACCAACTTTTTCTACCTTGACCGCTTTTATTTTAATTTTGAAGTTAAGTTTAAAAGTTTTTTTAGAATAACCTTTCCGTTAGATAGACAAATAAAAGAAATAATATGAAGAAGAGATATTTAGAAAATTTATCCTTAGAATACTTTAGATTCGTATAAATATTACTAATCATACATTTATAGTAATTTTAACTAAAAAGATAAAAATTAATAATAGATTCAATTCATATTATTGTTAACTAAATTAAAGTTTTAACATAATTCAAGCTTGGGGTAAAAATGGAATTGCAAATGAGTAAAAACATTACTGAACTATCAAACAATCTTACTCTCTTAAAATATAAATTCCAAAACAAATTTGAAAGAGGAATTGGTTCTCCAAATAGCCTAATTGTTGAAGAAGATGATGAAATAGCGATAATAGATCCTGCAACTTGGACACACAATTTAAAGTTATTTTTGAAGTATAGAGATATAGATAAAATTAAAGATAATTATTCAGTAAAAAAGATATTTTTGACCCATGAGCATTGGGATCATATATTATCTAGTAGTTTCTATCAAGAAAAACTTGGTTTTACAATTTTGTGCCATAAACTAGAAAAAGATGCAGTTGAAAATGAAGAAATTCTTTTTACTCATATGTTTGACGATTACTCTATTTTAGAAAAAGAAATGAGAATATCTACAATATCTAAGAAAATTATAAAAAAAGCCATAACCTGGATGTGGGGACCGTATAAGCCTATGAAAGTTTCAAACACTCTAAAAGAAGGGGATAGTTTTTTTGATAATCCGCAAATAAAAGTAATTGAGACTCCTAGCCATACTTTAGGTTCATTAAGTTTCTATATTCCTTCAGAAAAAATATTGTTTTCTGGAGATTTAATAGACTTAGAACTAGGTGTAGGACTAGATTTAAACAACCCCCATTCAAGTGTAAAGGCAGGATTGCGTTCTTTAGAGAAAATAAAAAAACTTGATGTAGAAAAATTAATACCTGGACATGGAGAAATAGTAGAAGGAAAGAAAATAATACAAGACCTAATTGAAAAACGAATTCAAGAAACGAATTGTGTTTATAATAAGTTAATAGAACTCCTAGAAACAAGTCCTAAAACTTTAAGGAGTCTAATAATTGGAGTCTTTCCTGAAAGTAGATGGAAAATTAATGTTTATTATTTACGTAAATATTTGATTTTTGCCTATCTGAATGAAATAAATAAAACAAAGGGTTTAAACATAGAGCAAAAGATGAATAAGACTCTAATTTCTTTATAAGAAAAATCAAAGAGGAACAAGGATATCGTACAAATTATTATCTCCTACTTTTTCTTTTAATAGTTCTTTTAATTTTTGATTAATATCACGATAAAAATGGAGTTTCATTTCAGAACTTAATTGCCAAGTGTTCAACTCTTGATTTACAATTAAAATATTTTCTTTCATCCTTTTAATGGCATCTTCCATTGAAAAAATTGATGAGAAAAGGATTCCTAGTTCTGAAATGTTTAGATTTATTGTGTTAGGTGTTAAATTTTGAACTTTTTGTAATAGTGAAAGAGTATATTTAAGTTCTGGAAAACTGATTAATTGTCCTTTCAATTCTTGGATTGTAAATTGTCCTATAATGTTAGCATCGATTAACTGTCTAAAAGGTTCAGTAAGTTCGTTGTATTCTCTAAAATAAGAAACGGTATAAAGATTTTCTAGTTGTTCTCTTATTTCCTTTGTAATAGTGTCTAATGATTTATTTGGTTCTTTATTTTTCAGAGCTAAATTGATAGTAGAAGATAAATGAACAAGAGAATCTTGGATAACATCAACTTCTTCATTTTCAAGAAGTTTGATTTTAAGAATATCAAAAGGCAACTCTGGAAGAGCTATATAGAACTCTTCTTCAGTATCATTGTTATGTAATGAGTCATCTAGTAGAAACTCTCTAAAATAAAGAGAAAACTTTGATAATTGTCGTTTTAAGCTTTCACTTCCCACAAAAGCTTTTTTCCTTAAACCTAACTGTTGTTTTAAAATTTCTAATAAAGATGGTATCTCAATTTTATTAAAAACAACTTTATTTTTATCCAAAGAAGGAACCCATTTGTCTGAGGAGCCATATTCAACAGCTATTCTTCCTGCAGTAGTTGTTTCTGAAAATAATGCTTCCATTCCATAACTAAGAATTAAATTAGTTAGTGGAATATATGTAGCTTCACTTTTTCCAACTACTGCAATTCTGATAAAACCATATCCTGGGTAGATAGAATAATTTCTTACAATTTCACGAAGATCATTATTTGTAATTAAGGATAATGTCATTGGATGTGTTAATTCTATGGTGTTTCCTACCATGAAAAAGTATCCTATTTCAAAAAAGTCTTGATATTTATTGAGAGGAGGAAGAAATCTAACAATATTATCGATTGTTATTATTAAAGGAGTTTCAACAAGCTGTAGAAGCTTCTTATATTTTATTTCTACATCAAGTTCTTGGAAACGTTCTTCATTTAATGTTCTTATGAGAAAATCTAAAAATTCACAATTGTTAATGAAATACTTCTTATTTTTATAAGAAAAGAGAATTCCGTTTTCCAAATTATTGTTCTCAATTTCATCAATAACTGAAAGAAACTTGTCTATTGAAATTTCTTCTTCTTTTAGCGTTTTTTCCTGTTTTTTTAGACTTACAGCAATTACAAACTTATTGATGAAGTCTATATCCTTGTTTTTTTCTGCAAACTCTTCTAAGATTTTATAGTTTATTGAATATTTTACATTTGAAACGCTAAATGAGAATTTTTCATTTTCTTGATCAACTGAATCCCTGATTTTTGAGAAGTTTTTTGCCATTATTTTTCTATTTAATTCTATATAAGCTATCATCTCTTTAAAAAACTGTAACTCATCTTCAAAAAAGGCATAATCTATATCGATATTGTTTACAGAATGTTTGGTTAGATTCTTTATTATCGAAATAAAGAAAGCTTTCATTCTGGTATCTTTCATTGATGCTTGTTCTACAATATCAAGTAAAATCTTAAGTTCTGGAGAGTTAGAACTCCTTTTTTCCATTTCAGAAAGGATTTCATGAGAAGTTAATTCTTTGCTTTTTTTCTCACCAAAAGTGTGTTGAATTGAGGATCTAGGATTGTAAGAATATCTGAGAATCTCTGATACTTTTTTTACTTTAAATCCTATATTACGAATTTCTTTGATCCAATTTCCTGTTTCTAGATCACTAGCAAATGAAAAAAGATTAAGAAATTTATCTTGACTAAGTTCTAAGATTGTTTTATTTTCAAGTTGTTCTGTGTCTATTGAATGTTGTTTATTTGCTTTATATAAGACATGAGCAAAATAAGCCATCACAGTTATACCAAAAGCTCGTTTTCTTTTTGAAAAAAGTGATTCTTCAGGATTTTCATTTAAAATTCGAATAAGTTCATTAGAAAAACTGTTCAATAGTCTAATGTTAAAAAATTCATTATTTTTTTCTTGTTTTGCTTGACTTAAAGGAAAAATTGATGGAACCATGAAATTGTCTAATATTTGTAGTGATTCATTTTCCTCCTTTATTTTTCTGAATCTATCATAATTGTCCTTTATTTGAGAAGAAAAGCTACCCATAAAAAGTGATAGAGTTGGAAAAAATGGTTCTTCTTTCTTTGAGTTAATAATTGAAAGTAGCACTTCTGTCTCAGAAACAAAAGAGTTGAGCATTTTTAGAATGATTAACGTTCGAGAATCAATTTCTCTTGTATCTACTGATACACCAATATGCAATGAAGATTTAAGGAAAGATTCTATTTCATTCATCATACTGTTTATAAGTTCACGTAATTTTGTTCCATCATCTTCAATTGATCTTAATGTAGGATTAAACAAACATTTTCTATACATTACAGCAGCTAAATTTTGCCAATCTTCAAATTCTTCAATATTTTTCTCAAGAACAGATAGAAAGGTATTAAGAAATTCTTCACCATAAAAACTGAATTTAGGAATGTTAAAAAGATGACTGAAAATCTCATTAGTATTGAATTTTTTCAATCGTTTATCTTTTTCTGAAGTTTCTTCCTTCTCTTCTTTTTTTCCTCCCTTACTTGATAAAACTTGCTTAATAATTTCTCTTGCTGGTTCTTGTGCTTTGTTTCTACTTAGCCCATAAGTACGAATAAGATAGGTTACTACTAACCCAAAAGCGTCATCTCCATTTTCAATGATGTTTTCTTTAAGTTCATCAGTAATAAAGTAACTCATTGTCTAACTTTACAAAAAAAGACTTTCCTTTAAAATCTATTGATTCTCTAAGAAAGCATGTCCAAACATTAATTTAATCAATGTGGGAGGTTGTGTTGGTTGGAAATAAGTCTTCTTTCCTAATATTAAAACCGCCAAAAGGTAAGAGAGTTCTTAAAGGTTAATAAACCTTCCTTAGAGCACTGGTCGTAGTGTCTAGTTTTTAGTTTTTTTAAAAAGATGTTCTCGTCGATTAAAATTTCTTCAAACAAAAATATTATGACCTTTCATAGTGTATTTCGTGGAGAAAGTTTATTAATCATCCACCCTTTAGTTTAATTAAAAAAAAGTGTAACCCCTCTATGTGGAGTTATCATTAGTTAATTGAAAAGAAGGAGTTTTTATGATAAAAAAAAAGAATAAAAAAATTCTATTTGTATTGATGCTGACATTATTATTAAATTCCATTGCAACTAAAATGGATAAACACGAAGAATTACTTTTTCAACCTAATGTGAACTCTTCGATTAACAACATTAGAGATGTCACCTTATCCCTTAGTGAACACGAAACAATACAAATATCTTCAGATAGTGATTTCAGTGCTTTTCCTGGTTCAGGAACAGAGGAAGATCCCTATATTATTGAAGGATACAACATTACAACTGATGCAGATAATGGTATTCATATCCAAGACACTACAAAATACTTTATTATACGCAATTGTTATATAGATGCTTATAAACGAGGAGTTTATATTTCAAATGTTGCCAACAATACAGCAAAAATCATTAACAATACTATAACAAACAATAACTACGATGGAATATACTTGCGTTATTCTGATTTTGCTACTATTACTAATAATACTATAACAAATAATGGGCAAGGAATATACTTGGGGGATTCTGTTAATGCTACTATTACTGGTAACACTCTAATAAACAATAACGGGAATGGAATACAAGTGGCTTGGTCTTCTAATTTTGCTACTATTACTTGTAATACTCTAACAAACAATACCGGGGATGGAATATACTTGGAATATTCTTCTGATTTTGCTACTATTACTTGTAATACTATAACAAACAATACCGGGGATGGAATATATTTATATTCTTCTGATTTTGCTACTATTACTTGTAATACTATAACAAACAATAACGAGTATGGAGGAATATACTTGTATGGAGGAATAAACATAGGTTGGTCTGATTTTGCTACTATTACTTGTAATACTATAACAAACAATAACTGGGTTGGAATACACTTGGCGGGTTCTTCTAATGCTACTATTACTTGTAATACTATAACAAATAATGACTACGATGGAATATACTTGGAATATTCTTCTGCTAATGCTAATATTACTTGTAATACTATAACAAATAACGGGAATGGAATATACTTGTATTATTCTTCTGATTTTGCTACTATTACTTGTAATACTATAACAAATAACGGGAAGGGAATATTCTTGCGTTCTTCTGATTATGCTTCTATTACCGACAATACTATAATAGACAATAACGACGATGGAATATACTTGTATTCTTCTGATTATGCTACTATTACTTGTAATACTATAACAAATAACGGGAAGGGAATATTCTTGCGTTCTTCTGATTATGCTTCTATTACCGACAATACTATAATAGACAATAACGACGATGGAATATACTTGGAGGGTTCTGCTAATGCTACTATTACTTGTAATACTATAACAAACAATAACTACGATGGAATACACTTGGAGGATTCTGCTAATGCTACTATTACTTGTAATACTATAACAAACAATACTATAACGGACAATGACGGGGTTGGAATAGGTTTGTATTATTCTGCTAATGCTACTATTACTGATAATATCTTTATTAATGATGGACTGCTTATTTATAGCGATGAAATTAGTTTTTATTCCTCTTTAACTGTAGAGGACAACTTGGTAAATGGAAAACCTTTAGGCTATTTTTTCAATGCTTCTAATATGGTTATTGATCAATCGGATTACTATGGTCAGCTTATTCTAATTAACTGTTCTCATCTTACCATTGCTAACCAAAACTTGAGTTATACTGATATTGGTCTATTTGGATTGTATTGCAACTATCTAAATATTACCTATAATATTATAACAAATAACAGGTATGGAATAGATTTGTGGTATTCTTCTTCTGCTACTATTACTTGTAATACTATAACAAACAATGACTGGGAGGGAATAGGTTTGTGGTATTCTTCTTCTGCTACTATTACTTGTAATACTATAACAGACAATAACTGGGAGGGAATACACTTGGAATATTCTTCTTCTTCTGCTATTATTACTTGTAATACTATAACAGACAATAAAGACGAGGGAATAGGTTTGTATTCTTCTGCTAATGCTACTATTACTAATAATACTATAACAAACAATAACTACGATGGAATATACTTGGAGGGTTCTGCTAATGCTACTATTACTTGTAATACTATAACAAATAATGACTACGATGGAATACACTTGGCGGGTTCTGCTAACGCTACTATTACTTGTAATACTATAACAAACAATAACTACGATGGAATAAAGTTGCATTCTTCTGCTAATGCTACTATTGTAATGAATTTAATTTTGAACAATACGGAATATGGAATATACTTGTATTACTCTTCTGATTTTGCTACTATTACTTGTAATACTATAACAAACAATGACTGGGAGGGAATATTCTTGCGTTCTTCTGATTATGCTTCTATTACCAACAATACTATAACAAACAATAACTACGATGGAATATACTTGGAGGGTTCTGCTAATGCTACTATTACTTGTAATACTATAACAAACAATAACTACGATGGAATACACTTGGAGGGTTCTGCTAATGCTACTATTGTAATGAATTTAATTATGAACAATACGGAATATGGAATATACTTGTATTCTTCTGCTAATGCTAATATTTACTCTAATTTTTTTATAGATAACAATTTTCAAGGATCCTCTCAAGCTTATGATTCTGGTCAAGAAAACATATGGTATAACAATACAACACAAATAGGTAATTATTGGTCTGATTGGAATGGCATAGGTTCTTATCCTATTGATGGTTATAGCAACTCTGTTGACCTTTATCCTATTAATGATACTGATAGTGACGGAATTGATGATGGAGAAGAAGTTAATACTTACGGTACTGATCCTTTAGATTCTGATACTGATGGTGACGGAATTGATGATGGAGAAGAAGTTAATGCTTATAGTACTGATCCTTTAGATTCTGATACTGATAGTGACGGAATTGATGATGGAGAAGAAGTTAATACTTATGTTACTAACCCTCTCAAAACTGATACTGATGATGATGGAATTGATGATGGAGAAGAGGTTTACACTTATATTACCGATCCTTTAGATTCTGATACTGACAGCGATGGTATGCCTGATGGTTGGGAAGTAGAGAACAGTTTGGATCCTCTAGCTGATGACTCTTCTTCTGACCCTGATTCTGATGGTTTAACTAATTTAGAAGAATATTCAAACTCCACCAACCCTAATGATTCTGATACTGATAGTGACGGAATTGATGATGGAGAAGAAGTTAATGCTTATAGTACTGATCCTTTAGATTCTGATACTGATAGTGACGGAATTGATGATGGAGAAGAAGTTAATACTTATGTTACTAACCCTCTCAAAACTGATACTGATGATGATGGAATTGATGATGGAGAAGAGGTTTACACTTATATTACCGATCCTTTAGATTCTGATACTGACAGCGATGGTATGCCTGATGGTTGGGAAGTAGAGAACAGTTTGGATCCTCTAACTGATGACTCTTCTTCTGACCCTGATTCTGATGGTTTAACTAATTTAGAAGAATATCAAGCTGGTACTGATCCTTTAGATTCTGATACTGATGCAGATGGTTTATCTGATAGTGACGAAGTTACCACTTACAATACTGACCCTAATGATTCTGACACTGACGGTGATGGTATGCCTGATGGTTGGGAAGTAGAGAACAGTTTGGATCCTCTAACTGATGACTCTTCTTCTGACCCTGATTCTGATGGTTTAACTAATTTAGAAGAATATCAAGCTGGTACTGATCCTTTAGATTCTGATACTGATGCAGATGGTTTATCTGATAGTGACGAAGTTACCACTTACAATACCGACCCTAATGATTCTGACACTGACGGTGATGGTATACCTGATGGTTGGGAAGTAGAGAACAGTTTGGATCCTCTAACTGATGACTCTTCTTCTGACCCTGATTTTGATGGTTTAACTAATTTAGAAGAATATCTATCAAATACCGACCCTAATGATTCTGACACTGATGGTGACGGAATTGATGATGGCGACGAAGTTAATACTTATGGTACTGACCCTACATTGTCTGATACTGACAGCGATGGTATACCTGATGGTTGGGAAGTAGAGAATGATTTAGACCCCTTAACTGATGATTCTGCAGAGGATCCTGATTCTGATGGTTTAACTAATTTAGAAGAATATCTATCAAATACCGACCCTAATGATTCTGACACTGATGCAGATGGTTTATCTGATAGTGACGAAGTTACCACTTACAATACTGACCCTAATGATTCTGATACTGATAGTGATAGTATACCTGATGGTTGGGAAGTAGAGAACAGTTTGGATCCTCTAACTGATGACTCTTCTTCTGACCCTGATTTTGATGGTTTAACTAACTTAGAAGAATATCAAGCTGGTACTGATCCTTTAGATTCTGATACTGATGCAGATGGTTTATCTGATAGTGACGAAGTTACCACTTACAATACTGACCCTAATGATTCTGACACTGACGGTGATGGTATACCTGATGGTTGGGAAGTAGAGAACAGTTTGGATCCTCTAACTGATGACTCTTCTTCTGACCCTGATTCTGATGGTTTAACTAATTTAGAAGAATATCAAGCTGGTACTGATCCTTTAGATTCTGATACTGATGCAGATGGTTTATCTGATAGTGACGAAGTTACCACTTACAATACTGACCCTAATGATTCTGACACTGACGGTGATGGTATACCTGATGGTTGGGAAGTAGAGAACAGTTTGGATCCTCTAACTGATGACTCTTCTTCTGACCCTGATTTTGATGGTTTAACTAATTTAGAAGAATATCTATCAAATACCGACCCTAATGATTCTGACACTGATGGTGACGGAATTGATGATGGCGACGAAGTTAATACTTATGGTACTGACCCTACATTGTCTGACACTGATGGTGATGGTATGCCTGATGGTTGGGAAGTAGAGAATGATTTAGACCCCTTAACTGATGATTCTGCAGAGGATCCTGATGGTGATGGTTTAACTAATTTAGAAGAGTATCAAGCAAGTACAGACCCCCAAATACCTAATACTCAGGGTAAAAAAATAAATACAACTGCTATTATTGTTATTGCTTCAGTTTTTGGTGCTGTTAGTATTGGAGGATTAGTTTTTCTATTTATTCGACGAAGATAGCCCATTTTTCTATTTTTGTAATTTTTTTCTTTTCTCTTTTTCATTATCTGAGACTATTTCTTACTTTTTATTATCAACTTTTTCTTTACTGATTTTTTATTGTGGAGAATCAAGAAGAGCATTTCTTTTAGGAGGAATGACAAGAATGAGAGCAGGTTTTTATCTCTCTCAACTTCCTCAATCCAAGCTATTCCCTCTATCCTTGCAATCGCTACCAGAGTTACTATTACCCACCTCTCTGCTATCCTCTTCCTATCTCTCTTACCAGTTCTCGAAGGTTTTTTTACAAGTGCTCTAAGGGGGGTTCATTAACCTTTAATAACTCTCTTCCCTTGTGGGTTTTCTAATATTAGGAAAGAAGATATTCTTCCAACCAACACAATCCCCTACATTAATAAGAATTAATTTTCGGATATGCTTTCTAAGAAGCATGTCTTAAAATTCCTTTTCACCTGCTAAACGGTACGAAGGAGTAAAAGGTAGTTGTAACAGAGGAGAAAACTGTAAAGAGTAGAAAGAATAGTAGAAGGTAAAAGATCAAGGATGGGGGAAGAGAGAGTTTGAGGAGACTAAACCAAAGACATGTTCAACACTACTACGATACTCGGGTGGTGATTATGGTGATAGAGATCAGGGTAGAGACGATGAGCTTGAACTATTGATCCAAGAGGAGGAGAGGGATAACGAGCATTACTTTTTTGGGGAATAACAGGAAAAAAGGAATGTTGGCTAAGAAGACCGACGATATTTTCTGTCAAGTAGGGGTAGTCACCATAAAATCTCAAAAAAGGTCTCAAGAGTGCAGGAGGAAGTTTCTGCCATAGCAAACCGAAGACTTTACTATCGTAAGTGTTACTATTAGAATGAGCTAGGGAGACTATTGCTCTGGAGGGTAAACCAATAATAAGGTGTATGTTCCAGAAAATTTTGGCGGTTTTCTTTAGTGACCCTCTTAACCACTTGAGAAAACGCCAAACAGAAGCTTAACGAATTTTAAACCCTGAACTGTCCACCGATATTGCTTTCAACCCTTTTTTTCTCACTATTTCGCCCCTTAAATCTATTATCCTCTGCTCTAAGATTTTACTTTCTGTTGCTCTCCACACTGCATGAAAAGTAGATTTAGAAGGAATATTCCTCATCCACCCCTCTTCTATCAAAAAAGCGCATAGAGACAACTTTTCCTCTAACTTCCTCCAAGCTATCCCTTCTATTCTTGCAATGATTGTTATTGCTAATATTACCCATCTTTCTTTCTGCTATTCTCTTTCTCCCTCTCTTACTTTCTCTCGTTTCCTCTTTCACCAGTTTCTTAAGGAAAGGTTCATTAATGATTATGAATTCTATTACTTTGTGGGGGTCTAAAATCTGGAAATGTGTCATACTTCCGACATAAACCCCCACATTAATAAAAATTAATTTTTGGACATGCTTTAAACTATAAATAAACTAGTTAAAATTTTTAAAATTACTATTATCTAGAGTACTACAGAAAGAAAAAAGTAGAAAAACTAATCAATCTTTTTCCCACAATTTATACAAAACTTTGAATCAGGAGAATTTTTTGTTCCACAATAAGGACAAAATTCTGATTTATCTTTAAGTTTTGAAGTAGTTTTAGTTTCATATAATGGTCTTGAATAGGAATAAGACGTATATTGTGGCACTTTGTGAAGAGATGAAATTTGAGCATTATTTGCTACAAAAAACATGCTTATAATAAACAATAATTTAATTATTAAAGCTAGAAACTGAAAAATAGAATAAAATATGTTTGTATAAATAGTCACTGGAGAAATATGTAATATGTTTAAGATTGATATTACAATATCAATTATCAACGACATAATTTTGATAATTACATAAATGAAAATTGGCCATATAACTACTCTATACTCCATTCCTTGATTCATCTTATTTATTGAAAGGACAAAGAAAATATTAAGAAAAATTATACATATCAGTAATAAAATGTAAAATATCAAATAGAATATTATTAAGAATTCTGAATACATTATTAGGAATTGGCTTAAAAATAGTCCAATGTTAAATAATGTTAGTATTATTGCTAAAATAGTGAATAAACCAAACATAAAACTTTCTTTACTTTTTTCTATTTTTTCTATAGATCTATTTAGATAAAGAAAAGAGAAATAAAGTGGAAGTGTTAACAAGGAAGATAAAATGGCTCCTAATGCATTAATCCATAAATATTCATAATTTGTACTATTTCTTATATAGCTCAATTCAATAAAAAAGAAAACATAACTAACAATTAGAATTACAAGAAAAGAGATTCCAATATATCTAAAACCAAGTTTTATTTCTCTTACAACATTTTTTTCATTTTCCATAACTGCTGAACTAACTTTCTCCATATATAAACGTTTTCAATAAAAATTGAGGAATATCTTCTTTTTTTCAAAGTATTAGACGAAGTATAGAATGATCACAATATTTTTGAATAGTAAAAGTTTTTTCAAAATAAAGAGTAAACTATTCGTAAGAGTAGTTTCTCGATTTTAACAAAGAGAGATTTCAGAATTCATTTTCTCTTATGAAGATCATTCAAATGGAAAGAAATTTACTATTCAAGAAAGAAACGAATACTAAGAATTCTCTTATTTTAATGCTAATTCATCTTTTTTCCACAATTTATACAAAACTTTGAATCAGGAGAATTTTCTGTTCCACAAAAAGGACATAAATTTATTGATTTTTTGGATTTGCCAGCATATCCTGAATACGCATAAGGAGTATATTGTGTCTCATGATATAATGAAGAAGTTTGAGCATTATTAGCTACGAAAAACATGCTTATAATAAATATTAATTCAACAACTAGATCTATAGTTTTAAAGAAAGAATATAACATGCTGGTGAATAAAGCATAAGAAGAGAGTTTTAGTATAATAAAAACTTGAATTATTAGCCTAAATATTGCTCCGATTGAGTTAATAGTTGCATATATTACAATTGGCCAAATAATTACTCCAACTTCCATTTTACTATTCATTTTACTTATTGAAAGAGCAAAGAAGATATAAACGAAAATGAAGCATATCTGCAAAATAATGTAAGATATATTATAAATGTTATAATATTTATCAGCATTTTCTACTAAGAATTGAGCTAAAAATAATCCAATATTAAAGAATATTAACATTACTGCAATTGTTGTTGATATTCTAAATATAGTGTTTTCTTTGCTTTTTTCTATTTCATCTATTTTTTTGCTTAAGTACAAAAAACTAAAGTAAATCAGAGTAAACAACAATGAAGAAATATTACTACTGCCAATATATATTAAATAATAGTTACTATGTGATAAATTATTATGTAAATAATTACTTAAATAGCTTAGCTGAAAAATTAGAAAAGCAAGATTAGTAATAAAAGCTAAAAGAGAAGTAACCCCTATAGTTCCGAAACCACGTTTCAGTTCATTTATTAGAGTTTCTTCATTTTCCATAATTAATCTCTCCAAAGCTAAATATATAAAGATTTACAATTTTTATCTTTTAATTTCATCAGAAAACCAGTTAAAAGCTAATAATAATACTTTTTAATAGATAATTTGTTTCAAGGTTATGTGTAGATTATTCTTAAAAATAGGAAAAAATTTAGAAAAGAATGCTATTTCAGAGTTTATTCTTTCTTGTGAAGATTATCTAAAAGGACCTAAACTAGATATTCACGAGCGAAATAAGGATCAAACATTTCCTCATCCTGATGGTTTTGGTTATTCTGTTCTCAAGAACAATAGTTTTTCAACTTTTCACTTTCTTGAACCTATTTTTTCCACTTCTATAGATATTTACTCAGAGGTAGAGAAAGGTGAAATTGCTCTAATACATGCAAGAAAAGCTTCTCCAGGTATTGAAATCGATATCAAAAATAATCATCCATTTGAGCAGAAATTTCAGGGAAAAGAGTGGGTTTTTATGCACAATGGAACAATAAAAACAGAAATAATTTTTGATAAAAATAAGTTTAATCCTAAAGGAACAACAGACTCTGAAAAATATTTTTTTAAATTACTTGAACTTATAGAAAAAAATGGTTCATTGTCAAGTAAAGCAGTTTATAATTTAATAAAAGAGTGGGATTATAGCGGTGCAAATTTCATTTTAGCTAATAATGAAAAAGTTTGGGTTGGTGTTTTCTTCAAAAAATATCCTTTGTACTACACAATGAAACTATATAATTCTGATTCAACCATTATAGTTAGTTCATGCTATCTTCCCTCACTTGGTGAAGCTAAATTATTAAAAAATAATTCATTAATTGAAATAGATATTAGAGAAATACAGATATTTCAAAAATAAATTCTACATCATTCACTAACAATAAAGCCATATTCTTCCTTAGTTTCTTTTAATTTACTTACTACAAAATCTCTTTTTTTGACAAAAATAATCAACACTATAGTAGCAATAATTGCTAACAATGAAGTAATTAAAAATAGATACTCAACACCAAAAGCTTGTAATCCTATGAAAGAAAAATCTTGCTCACTAAATTTATCGTAGAGAATACCACCTAAAATAGGTCCAAGAATTGAACCAGTATTAAAGAACATTTGAACATTACCAAATTCTAATCCTCTTTTTTCAGGTTCTACAAGATCAGCTTGCAAAGCTCTAAATGAAGGCATATTCATTTGTTGAACTATTTGTCTGGCGGTAAATAGACCTATAATTACGAATATCGAGAATTTAAAACCAGCAAAACCCATAAGAATACCTGAAAATAACCCAGTAAATAGTACAACTACTTTTTTGTTTGTTCTATCACTAACCCAACCTCCTATTGGATTAAAAATAACTCCAATTAAACCAACAATACCAAAAATTGTACCAATAAATTCTTCTGATAAATTGTAAAATTGGTAGAAAAATAAAGAAAAAATAGGAAAGACCATTGCGAAACCAAAACCATTAGAAAAAGCCATAATAAAAATAGCTCTTAAACTTACAGTTCTTTCTTTCCAGAATGAAGGTCTTAAGAAACTTGGAATTCCTAAATTAGATAAATTAAAGGTAGTCTTTATTACTAAAACTACTGCATGCCAAATTTCTCTAATTGACATTCGTGCTTTATCTGTTTTAGGATCAATTACTAGTATATTAAAAATTACAAAACCAATAAAAGATAATCCACCCATCATAAAAAAAGTGAATTGAAAAGCCTTAATTTGACTCGATACAAACAGTTTAGCAAACCAAATAAGGACAGAACTTAGAAAAGGGCCTATTGACCATCCTAAAGTCATGCTCATCATAAACCAACCTAAGTTCCTTCCTCTCTTTTCCTCTTTTGAAACATCTACAACTGCAGATTCAGCAACAGGCCAAACAAGAGCTGAAGCAATACCCTGTACAAATCTAACAGCAAAAAGAGCGTAAAAACTTGTAGCCAAACCAAATCCAAAAGTTAGGATAACATATAAACCAAGACCAACAACAATTATCGCTTTTCTCCCCTCTTTGTCACTCATTCGCCCATAAAAAGGTGCAAGAAAAGCTCTTGAAATCATCATTGCAGAAGTAAGCAAACCTATCTGTGTAACTTCACGAATAATAATAAAACCTAAGTCTATGGGATAGAAAAACAATGAAGAATAAATCGAGAGAAAAGGCATTATTGCACCAAAACCCAAGTTTACTATGAAACTAGAAAGCATTAACCCAAATAGTGTTCGCTTATATTTGTCCATGAAATAATCCGTTAAAAATTTTTTTTAAATGTTTGGATATTTAAGATTATAAAAAGTAAAAAAAGAAAGAGATTTAGTATTTTATTCTAGGGTCAATAAACACATAAGTTATATCTGTTAGCAATCTTGCTATTAGGAACAAGAATGGAAATATGGTGTTAGTAGCCATCATCATTGGAAAATCTCTCATGAATGCTGCTTCCAAGAAGTATGTTCCTAACCCTGGCCAACTAAAAACTGTTTCAATCATCACTGAGCCTGATAACAATCCTGGTAGTGAATTTCCAATAATTGTTACAATTGGTAGTAATCCATTTCTAAATGCATGCTTATATATTACAGCTCGTTGTTCTACACCTTTTGCCATTGCTGTTTTTATATAATCTTGCCGCAATATTTCTAACAATTGTGACCTTATTAGTCTAGCCATAAATACAAGTCCCCCTAGTGTTAGGGACAGAAGTGGCAGAAGCATAAATTTATAGAAATGCGGATTAAGCAATAATGGTTTATCAAACGCTTGTTTATTTGAAACTCCTGTAAATCCAAACAAAACAAAACTTACATACATTAATAACTTTGCCAACCAGAATAAAGGCATTGAATAGCCTAATAACATTGCAACAGTTAAAGACTTATCCCAGAAAGACCTTGATCTAGTTGCTGACACTACACCAATTGCAGTTGAAAGCAGTAAGGAAAGAACAAAAGATAAAGCATTTAGCGTTACAGTATATACAGCATGTCTTTTTATGATGTCTGCAACAGGTATTCCTTCCCCTCCTTGAGTGTTTGACCAACTTCTACCAAAATCAAAATGTAATAAATCAGTCATAAAAGAAACGTATCTTTCAAACCATGGAACAGTATAATAATTTGGGGACATTAATCCCATTTCAATTGCTGCTTTATTGTAAGCATTATTATAACATTCAGGAGTTTCACACTTGATTAAGCCTACTCGAACAAGAACAGGATCTCCAGGAGCAATGTTGATCAAGGTAAAATTCATCAAAGTTATGGCAATCATAACAGGAACTATGTACAAAATTCTCCGTAAAATGTAACCTTTTAAACTCATTATCAGCTCACTTTTCAACTCACAAATTTTTGAAACATTTATCAACTTAGTTTTTAGTACAATTTTTGTATGCAAGTTTTGCTCTCTAGAAAACTCTTTGGAGAAAAAACAAAAAACAAGTTAACAGAAAAGAATATTGAGCACTCTTCTGCCATTATTTGACATTTTTAAAGAATTTCTCTTTATTTTATGTAAAAAGATATTTTACTTAATATTATTATAGTACATGAATTGTAAAAAATCATTTTGTCCCTTAATAGTCAAATTTAATAACTATTAGTTCAATTATTTCAATATGACGGAAGTAGAAGAGATAAAGCATCATTCTAAGTGGTTAGATATTTTAGCAATAATTGTCGTTTCTCTTCTATTTCCAATAGTTGTTCTTTCAAAGATTTTACTTATTCTCTCTTATATCTTTATCCCAAGAAGTATTACTGAACTAGTCCCAGCCTTAAACATTCAGCGAAAATATCTTCTTTATCTTTCAACGATTCTTGCAAGTAAAGAAGAAAAAGAACTAGCCAATGTTCAAGAAACAATAGATAATATTCTCCTAAAACAAGAAAAAATAAGAGATGCCTATCCAATTCAAAGAAGTGTTGGAGAGCTTTTTGATAAATTCTCTACTTTCTCACTTTTTGTTCTTCTACCCTTATTTGTCTGGAAACAACCCTTTTTAGAGAAATTCAGCTATATCAATCCAATTATTTTAGTTTTAGTTTTTAGTACGGTTCAAGGAATGCTAAGTGCGATTACTGCTTCTTTTGGACCATTTTTCAAATTATTTCACAAGATGAGTATGATAATGCTCAAATACAAGGCCTATAGAGCAGCTTATTACTATCAAAAACTAGAAGATCTTTTTGCTTTACCCTTCCTTGCATCAAGGAGTTCATATCGTTTTATTGATGCTCCTCCTATTTCTAAAGAGACTTATGAAGATTTTAAAATTGATTTACATCAAGATGTAGATGCAATTAAAAGAAGGGTTATGGATTTTTTGAATATATATGGAGCGAATATGAGTAAAGAAACTCAAGAATTATTTAATCAATATTTATCTAAAATTGATCAAGAGAGACTTGATATGCATAAAATAGAGGATTCTATTGCTCGAGCTTTTGCTTTGCTTATTTGGAAAAGGCAGTCAAGTTTCTTTCCTTGGAAAAAAAATCCAGCAATCAAGCAATTTGCCAAAAAAAACAACCTAAGTTATAAAGAAGCAAAAAAAGCTTTAAGTTTCATTGCTAGCAAATTAAGAGATAAATTTGTTTCTGATGAATTTTATAACTCAATCCTTCTCACAGGAAGTTTAAGAGGTATTTATGAATTAGAAAAAAAATTTAACATAGATTTACAAGATAGTACTTTCAGTCAAATAGCTTTTTCTTTAGCTCTTGGAGGACAAAGATACATTTTGGATTTTTTTACAGAATATCATTGGTATATCAGAGTTTTAATATTCTTCCGTAATTTACTTGTTTTCTTGTTAGGGCCAGTATTAGCTATAATTGAAATTTTCATAGATTATTTAAAACACATTAAATCAGAAACAGAATTTTTCTTAAGTAAAAAAGAAAAGAATTTTCTGAGAATTTATGTAAAAACTCGATTTAATGAAATGAAAAAGGAATTTATTAAAAAGTTGACCAAAAAAAGTTCAAAAAAGAATGAAAAAATAAAAATAAAAAATGAGAAAAAAGGAATAATTGCTTTATTTAACATTCTAAAATTAATAATTCAAATCGTTTTAGCTTTACCATTAAGTTTGTATTATATAGGAAGAGCACTAGTTTCCATTTTTAAATTCAATTGGTTAAAAAAGAAAACTGAAAAAGAAATCACAACTAGAGCTTTTGAAAAAGAATTAGCAACTTTTGCACTTGCATCAATGTATCAAGAAATCTATGACAAACTAGTCTTGAACACCTATTATTATTCATAACTAACTTTACTGAATTAAATAAATTTCTACATTTACTCCTTTTTCTTATAATAATATAAATTTTAGGCTGTTAATATTTAGAAGAATATTTGTGTAATTTATAAATGATACCGTTACAATCAAAAAATATATTTATTAAAAGAAACTAGTTATCTTATGAAACTTAATAAATTAAATAAAAAAGCAGTTTCGCCAGTTATTGCAGTTGTTCTGCTAATTGCTTTAGTTACAGCAGCAGTAGCTATAGTATTTTTTGTAGTTTTACCAATGGTTCAAGGTGATCCCCAACTTGTTGTTTTAAAAATTACTCCAGGAGACACTAATTCTGATAACAGAGTTGATAAACTAATTATTGACTACCAAAATATTGGTGCGGGAGAAGCTATCATTTCAAGCATTACATTATATAAATATAATACTTCAATCACATGGGATATAGATAAAACGCTTCCTCATTCTATAAAACCAAATAAACAAGATGTTATTATTCTAACAACTTCAGATCCTACTGAACAGTTAAAATATCCTGACATTGCATACCTTGAAACCAATTACGGTGATGGAATTCTTTTAAGAACAGATATTACTATCGACTCTGACTTCTCACCAGTAACTCTAATCTACTCAGAAGATTTTAACTCTTATTCAGATGGTTATTCTCCAGCAGAATGGACATATTTCTTTGTAGCACAACATAATCCTACTGGAACTCACACTATTAATGATTGGCAAGTTCAAAGTGGTTCTCTTAAAGTGATGGCTAATGATTGTTCTTATATCATTCTTAATTCAAGTACAGGTTATTACTATACTAATGTTAATATGAGCTTTGATCTTAAAGCAAACGACGATGATGAACTTGGAATCATCTTTAGATGGCAAAATGATGGAGGAAAAGAAAAATATTATCTAGTAAGCTATACTAGAGATCATGGTTTATCAGATCATTTTGGCGGAGATAATCCTACAGATGGGGAAGTAACCTTATCATATGTTGAGAACAATGTAATTACTGTTATTGACAGCGCTTCATTCAGTAGAAATGACAACAGTTGGTATAATTACAGGTTAGTTACTGATGGTTCATCAATAAAAGTATACATCAATGATGTTCTATACATTGATACAACAAGTACTCTAATTTCTGGGGGATATATTGGTCTTGCATCTGCTGCAATGAATGGAGCTGAATTTGATAATATTCTTGTATGGTAAAATTTTGATTTTTTCTTCTTTTTCTTTTTTGAATTTAATACTCATTCTTAAACTAAAAAAAAAAAGAATTTTAATATACACCTAATTGTTCATCTTTCTTTAAGATTCTTCGAGGGTTTCTTATTCCATCTCTATTGCCGTATATCCCTTTTCCTTTAATTAATTCACCGTAGTCTCCATGTTGAATTAATGCAGGAATTACGCATTCTGGGCTTACTCTTTGGCTTACAACAGTTCCTTCTTCACCATAGCTTCCACGTTGACTAATATCATTTTCATCTTTAGTTACAAACATGTTCATTCTCTCCCAAGGATAATAATCTAGGTCATAGTTTTCATTTGGCAATTCTGTTTGCATTGTTGGTCCAAAAAGCGATTGTCCATAGTAACCTGCAAGAGGTAGTTTTAATTCTTCTTTTACTAGTCTGTGTGTTTCTTGAGACATAGGAACACCTCCATGTATTATAGCTTTGAGATTTCCATGTTCTTTCATTTTTTTGATTATTGGATACATTTTCTCTACAATCACACCAGTTGTAATAACAATTCCAATGTTACTGAATTCTTGCTCTATTAAATTCTGTACCTGAAAATTCATGTTTTCTAGATATAACTTTGCTGCATTAGGATCTTTCATCATTGAGACTTTTATGAATCGAGGGTCAAGATCTATGTGATAAATCATAGATTCCATATCTCTATCCCAGTATTTTACTACCCACTTCCCAGCCATATGGGGACCAGTAGGAAGCATCGATAGGACATTTAAGCCTCTTGGGATTTTATGAGCATCGATCATTCTTAAAGCTGCTTGACTTGCAACTGGAAATGTAGGCAGTTCAATATCATATGGGTCCAATTCTCCTGGAAGAAGAGTCATATCTTCAAGAAACACAGTTTTTTTTGGTTTCCCTGTTGTTCCTCCTGTTTCAACTAGAGGAGTAGCTCTATGTCTACTTTTCTTTGCCCATTTAAAAGCCCATTTAGTAGTTGTGTGATAAATAGACTTTCTAAACTCATCAGGCTTAACATCGCCAAAAAACTCTGTAAGTTCTACCCAGTTTCTTACGTCTCCTTTCTTTACATTTTTATTTTTTGCTAAATTAATCATCATTGGAGACCCATATTCTTCATCTATTGCGATATTTACGCATTCTTCAATAAAATCACTTATTTGATTTTTACTTGTTGTTTCACTTTTGGTTTCAGTAATCATTTTTTCACCAATTATTTATTCTATAATTTATTTATAAATGAGGAAATTTTCAAAAAAAACTGCAATTTTTCTGCAATTATTAACGGAATATAATTAATTAAATAAAACGATGTATGTTTGCAAAAAGGGGAATAAAACTTTTTATTGGGTCAAACATCTTTGAGTTTTATTCCTTTTTTTCTTTTCTTATCCTCTATTATTCTCTATAGTTGTATTGAACAAATATATATAAACCTAAAGAAAATAATTTAAAAAAGTTCTAATTCTTATTATTCATAAACTCTTGAATTACTTGTTTTGATTGTTCTTCGTATTCTTCTTGTAAAGCGATTTTCATGAAATCTTCTTTTAGCTTTTCTGCTAAACACTCTGAATTAATAAGAAGTTTGTACATCTTTATTTCTTCATTAAGTTTGATAAACTTTAATTTTTTACTTTCATTTTCAAGTTCAGATAAACCTTTTAACACTCTTTTTTTATTTTTCACTTTATCTTGTAGATACAAGTCAATTAGCTTATAAATTTTAAATTGTATTTTATAAATTATTACTTCTGTATTTTGTATTTCGTTTGTAAGCTCTTCAATAAGAGAATGAAAATATCCAAATAACCCTCTTGATAATAGTATTTTGCATGATTCAAGTTTATTAATAATAGAGTATTCTTGAGTAAAGGTTCTCTCTTTTAATTCTGCATGTAACTCGGATAATCTTTTTTCAATTTCTTCTTTTGGGATATCATCAACAAAAAGCAGATTTGCTACTAGTTCAATGTAGTCATGTTGTGTTCCATCTTTTTTTTCTATAAAATATTCAATTAATAAGTTTTGATCCTTTAAAAATAGAAATTCTTCTTTTTTTACTAATTTTGATAATTGTTCTTTTAGATTAGGAAACACCTCTTCTGAAAAATCTTTATCCATTACATAGTAAATAAATCTTAAAGTCAAATAAAGTTTGTATAAATAGTAGTCATGGGTTTTTTTATCTATTTTATTCTCTAATTTTGCAAGTATTTGATACAATTCTTTCAAATATTCCATAGATTTTTCTATATTTCCTTTAAAAACAGAAGAACGGGCTAAAAACTTCAAACTTTCTAAAGCAAAGAAATAGTAAGGGTAAATAAGGTTTGCTTGTTTCTGAAAATCAAATGAAAGTTTAAAGTGTTTTTCAGCAAGAGAGTATTGCTTTAACAAATAATAACTTTTACCCAATCTGAAAGTAATCATAATTTTTATTTCAGAATGTACTTTTTCCAAAATATTTTCATTTTCAATTTCTTGCATAAGTTCTTTTGCTTTCTCATTTTGTGCTTGCCTTATTAAAAAAAGAATAAAAATAGACTTTATTACTAAATATGACCTGATTTTTTCGGTGTTATAAAAGTAATTAATGACTTCATTCCAGAAAGAGAGATTGCTTTTTGACAATTTTTTCATTAACTCGGGATAAAAAGAGAGATATGAAAAAGCAATATCGTAAAAAATTTCTCTGTTTTGTTCTTTAAATTTTTTTGCTATTTGGAATGCTTCTTTGATTTTTTTGGTAGAAAGTTCAAATTTTTTTTCCATCTTAAAAAGTACTGCATCAATTCGTGTTTTTAATGCTTGAATTTCTGGGATATTTCCATATTTAGATGAAATCTGTTCAATTTCTTCAGATAGTGATTTTAGTAACGAAGGTTCAAAAAACATTGCTTGTGAATATAAATGATTTAATAAAAGAAAATATTTTAAAATGTAAGGCTTTTTTTGACAAGTATTGTTTTTTTTGATAAAAGTATGAAATTCTTTGTATAGTTTAAATAAATCAACACTTCGTTCATTATAGTTAAGAAAAAATAACTTTTCATAAATATCTTCAATTTCTTTGCTTTTAAGGTCATGAAGTGAAGAGAAAACAAGATTTTCTAAATTTTCTTTTATCTTTTTAACTTTAGAAGGGTCAAACATCTAAATGAAATAGAGCTTTTATACAGATAAATATTACTGTTCTCATTTTATCATAATAAAACAAAATAAAAGTAACTTTTTTCTTTCTAACATTACTAAATCCCTAAAAGTTCTAAATAACTTTAAAAAGTAAAATCTTTATTATTTCTTGAGCGACGATGGAACATAGCGAATTTAAGTGGGATGTTGAGAATCAACCCAGATCACGTATTAGTGTTATTGCTGTTCATAGTCAAAAAGGTGGTCCTGGAAAAACTACTATTTCTGTCAATTTAGCTTTAGAATTTGCAAAGAGGAATAAAAAAACTCTTTTTGTAGATTTAGATATAGGTGGAGGAACAGCTCAACATGTGTTTAACATTTCTAAAGAAGAAATTAAGTTAACTATTAATGACATACTACTTGGAAACAAGAATTTTAACAAGAATAACGTTAATCATACTGAAATAGAAAACTTAGATGTAATAGTTTCAAAAGAGGATGTAGAATTTGGTTCAGGCCTATTAAATCTAATGAAAGAGATTCAGGATAATGCATTTTTCAGATTAATAGAATTTGTTAATACTGTAAAAAAGAATGGTTATGACTGTATAGTTTTTGATTGCACACCAGGATGGAAAATTGAAAGTTTATATGCATTATGTGTAAGCGATATTAATCTTTTTATCCTCAGACCAAGTACTTTCAGCTTCAAGGGAGCAAAGTACATGCTAAATAAGATGTATAGGGAAATTGATGTTTTATCATCTGCAAAAACAAAAAAACCTTCTACTTACTTCATTTATAACCAAACTCCTTTTGATAAAGAGTCAGAGGTTGAAGAAATATTAGAAAAATGGAAAAAGGAAATTGTTGAAGCATATAAACCTAAGAAAATAGAATTTCTAAAAGAAATACGATATTCTGATGAAATTAACAATCGCACAATCAATGGTAATTATTTTGCTCCTGAAGGTTCTGAACTTCACTTATCTATTCAGCAAATAACAGATAAATTAGAAAAAAAATAATTGAAAGAAATCGATAACAACTTTCTATAAAATAAAGTTACAATTCTTTTAGTTCCAATTTGACTATTTTTCTTTTCCATTTATTGAACTCTGTTACTTCTGTTGGATAAGAGAGAGAGAGTTTTTCAATCTTTTTAGCAATTAGAATCATTCTTATTAGTCTAAGCATGAGTTTAGGTTTTTTTAACGCTTTAATGAATTTACTAAAAATGGGTGGTTTATAGCCTAAATCACCTAAAACACTATTAACATCTTCTTGAGTTATAATACCACTAGCAAATAAATATTCAAAGTCTAAAATAGGATATTTTTTCATGAATTTGTGGATAGCTATCCCCATACTTCCTAAATAACCAAATTTTTGCCAGATATCTATATTATATTGCCACAAACTTTCTTCAGAAAAATCTCTTCTTGCAAATGCGGAGATAATTGTTCTTGCAGCATAATATCCAGATAATAGAGCTAGACCATGCCCTTCTCCATTTATTGGATTTGCTAATGCAGCAGCATCACCACAAACAATCAAATTTTCTCCCACCATTGAATACAGAGGTAAACGACCAGGAAGTAAATCAGTATCATGTCTAATAACTTTACACTAAGGAAAAATCTTTTCTCTAATTTTTTCTAGAACATCACTTGGGTTGATCTTCTTATTCTGTTCATTTATTAACCAACCTACTCCTACGTTCAACTTTGTTTTACCTTTTGAAAAAATCCAAAAGTAACCAGGAGGAGGAAGTTCAGGATGAAGTTCTATCCTCATTTGTTTCTGAAAAGAATGTTCTTCTTTTGTTTGAATAATTTCTCTACATGAAACTATAGTTTCCTCTCTACTAACTTGGTTAATTTTAGGAAATATATCACTAGGAAGCTGTTTTCTTATTATTGCAGTATATCCAGAACAATCTGTTACTATTTTGGAATAATAATGCTTCTTTTTTCCTGTCTTATCTTTAGTAACTACACCAACAATTTTTCCTTCTGTAATGATAGGTTCCACGGCTTTTGTTTCTGTTAATATAGAAATTGTTGGGAAATTTTGCACATTTTTAATAATTGTTGGCCATACTTTAATCTATCAATAGTTCTACATTGAAAAGCGATACTTATTTCAAACTTGTTTGCAGAAGAGAGATGAACTGTTTCTAGTTTCTCACAAACAGATTCAGAATTTGGTTCTTCTATCTGACAAAGAGTTTTTAGCTCTTCTGTTCTTTCGAATCCTAAAGCATCCCCACAAGTTTTTTCTCCTATTAATTTTATAGATTTTTTTTCAATTAATAATGTACTTAGCTTGTTTTTTCCTAAACAATAAGCAAGACTCAATCCTGCAGGACCTGCTCCAATAATAATAACATCAAACGAAGAATTCAAATTTACCGCTTTGCTATAATTTGTATGTTAAAAAAGTTTTCTCCAAATATGATTTAATGAACTTTATAATTTCAAATGAAGCCTTTTTATAAAAGTTCATTGATTACAATTATCAAAACAAACTTTCTATAATACTTCAGAAAGAGGAAGAATTAAAACAACTCATCTTTTTATAAGATTTTTCAACTTTTTTAATTATTTTATTGAAAACCTTTGAAATAATAACTTGTTCTAGTTTTATTCCTACTATTTCTGAATACTTTTTCAAAATGTAGAAATTTTGGTAAAGCGATAAATCTTGATCTGCGTTTTGGCTTAATAGACCTAAAAGTTGGTTTAAGATGTTTTTATCAAAATCAAATTTTCTTAAAATTTGTAAATGAGCTTCTTCTATTGCTTTTTTTTGAAATAGATGTATAGATTCTGATAATGCGAACATGAACCTTAGGCACTCTGATTCTTCACCTTCAGCTAAAGCTTCAGATTTTATTTTATAAATAGAATAAACTTCCTCAAAATCAATTCCTAAAATACTTGTTAGAGATTGAATAAATTCTAATTCACTTTTTTCTTCCCATAATTTTGTAATAGAAAATATCTTATCATACATTTTTTTTATTATTTCTGAACTGCTACTTATTTTCATTTGCTTTTTTGATGTTCTATCTATAAGAAAGAAAGGTTCTTTGAAAAATTGTTGTTGAAGTAAATAATTTATCACGTCGCTTATATTACACTGTTCTAAGGTCATCATGTTCACAAAGTAGAATTGCTTTATAATAAGAAGTCTTTTCTTATTTATATATATTTTTAGTTATCCACAAATGTTATACAAAAAAGCGAAAAAGAAAAGGTAAAAGTGAAATCACCAACTATAATTTGCTTTTTTTAGAAATAAAAATAGACTTTATCCTTTCTTTATAAAAAACAAATAAGAAGGAAATTATAATAACTAAAAAATAAATACTGAAGGCTACTATCCATTTCCACCAGATATAGTTATTAGCCCAACACAAACTTAATGTTGCTACAGAAAGGGTCATTAACAGTGCTATTGGAGCACTTTTCTTAATCACTTCTCCTTCAATTCCTACTTCATCTATTACAGCAGCTGCATTTTGTATCTTTGCTGGTGATAGAACAGAAGCTAATCCTCCCCCTACACCATTAGCTGTTCCAACAGCGACAGCTATTAAACCTATTTGTTCTGAAGCTGTTTTATGCAAAAGAGTGAACATTGCAATAGATGATGTTTCTGAACCACTTACAAAACCGCCTAGTAAACCAATAAATGGTACAATTAAAGGATAATATTTGCCAAAAGCGTTTGCTGACGCTGTAGCTAAAATATAGATAATGTTATTTTCAGTAATTTTGAACCAAGAATTATTTTGAAAGATGTATCCTGAATAAATTAATAGAAAAGCGACAGCAAAATAGATTGCTGCTGCATAAACAGGACGATAGCTTCTCTTTATCCATTTTTTAGCAGTTTGCACAAGATGTTCTTTTTTCCAGCCTAAAACAGGAATTGAAAGTATCGTTGCTACAAGAACCCAGAAGTAAGCTTGCTCTAGAAATCTTGTAGTGATAACAATTTCTCCTATTGTAAATGCAAAAGGTAGTTGATTATGAAATAAATTAGAAAGAAAAGGTATAAAGTTTACTAAAGACACGAAAAGTATGAGTAATATCCATGGAAACATAGCTCTTACTAATGACATTGATTGATCTATTTTCTTTTCTTCTTCTGTAACTACGCTTTTGTCTATTATTTTTACCTTTTTAATTAATGCTAAAATTACTAAAACTGTAGCAGTAATTATTCCAGATACAACTCCAGTAAGCTTGACTATACCTAAATAATTTGAGATAATAGCTGACACTCCAGCTGTTAATCCGCCCACAATTCCAAAAGTAAACCCATCTTTACTAAAAAGTAAATCTTTCCCTCCTGCAAGATAGAGCATACCTAAAGCTATTCCTAAAGAAACTAGCGGCATATAATAACTAAAAGCTATTCCTGATTCTTTCAAAGGAATGTTCATAAACTCTGCAAAAAATACAGCAGGAACAGCAAGTAAAGCATAAGTACATAGAGGGTCATAACCTATTGATGGAAGAGCAACTGCTGCAAAAGCGCTATAACCCATAGCTGCTAGAACAGGAGGTAGCATTGTAACAGGTGTTGCACCAATTGAAACAAGAAAAGTTCCAAATGAGAGATTAATTAACATTATTTGAAAAGCTTTATTTCCTCCACCTATTTTTTTGAACGAAACTACTATCTTAGCAAGAGCTCCAGTCTTTTCCATATAAGTCATCATTAAAATGCTTGTTAAAACCATCAAACTAATTGGAAAACTCTTAGCAAGACCGCCTATAGAAGTGAGAAAAGCTATTTTCCAATTTGTTTTAAAATAAAAAATCGATAGAACTAAGAAAAGTACAAATATTAAGGTTCCAGTAGTATCTGCTTTCCATTTAAATTTTATTAACAAAACGGAAGCTATTAGAAAAGGTAGTAGTATTAACAAAATGTCAATTACTAAACTCATATCCTTTAAAAAACGAATAAAATTAAAAATGTTCTTGAATCTTTTTAAAAATAGTTTCAGTTACCCCCTCTTCTTTTAGAATGGGGTATACATCTATAGCATAATTGATCAATCGTGATTTACTATCATGGGTGTAAAAATTGGATATTAGAGAAAAAGAAAAATTTCCTAAAGGAAAAATTGTTGCAATAAATCCAGAATTGAAAACAAAACGACAATCATTATTGTTATTGTTTACTTTTTCCACATGAATCTCTTTTGATATCTTGAAAATAAGAGAAACCATTCCTCCCAACAACTCATTTGAAAGAAATAAATTATCCTCAACAAAATTGTAAGACAGTAATACTTTTTCTTCAGTCGAGTCAATTATTTGTAAAACAAGTAAATTCTCCTTTAATGGAGTAAAAGTTCTGATAATCTCAAAAAAATCTATTTCTGTAAGAACTAAGTGGTTTAAATCATAATGATAACTATTAACTAATTTTGTTATTTGGCTAGTCTTTTTATTACAATTTGCAAAAAGTTCAACTTCAATGTTGTTAATAATTTGTAGTAAAATAGAATCAGAGATATTAAATTTGGCTAAAGACTCTTTGATATTGTAGAAAAAAGAGTTAGCTTTATCAGGGAAATCTAAAATAATGAAAAATTGAGAAATTTGAGTAGTATAATTAATCCACTGAAAAAGACTGAAATATCTTTTTAATACATTATTGCTTTCCTTAAAAATATGAATTATATTGTTTACAATAGTATTTTTTTCATCATAAATCCTAAATTTTAGGAGATATACTCTAATTAGAATAGAATTTCTTTTAAGAAGACAATAACTACTTTTTAATGTAGAAATTTCAATATAGTTTTCTAATAGTATTTTTTCTGCATTCCAGATATTTTCTTTTAATAATTCAATTTGAGCCGTTCTTATCTTATATTCAAAAACATATCCTGAGTTTTCTTCAAGATTTAAGATTTTTTCTATAAAATTCTTGAATAAAATGAGATATTTATTAGCTTCTTCAGTATTTTTGATAGTTAAATAATAATCAAAGGCAACAGTATAAAGTTGAACCACTTCAAAATTGAATTTATTAGCTAGTTTAAACGATTTCTTCAAATAAGACTCTGAATTTTCAAAATGGTTCAATATCAAAAAAATTTTACTTAAGTATAAATAAATCCTAATTAAATTTTGAGAAATGTACTTTTTCTCAAAAAAATACATAGTTTCAATCAAGATATCCAAACTTTCATCAACATACCCTTTTTGAAAACGTATATAAGCTAAATTTGCCTTTTCGATATTCTTTCTAATTTCAATTTTTAATAATTCAAAAATATTGAAACTTTTTCTATATAAAATTTCAGCGTTATCTAAATCAAAATAAAATATAATTGATGCTAGTTCTGAAAAAATACAACCTAAAATATACTGATCTTCTAGTTCTTCATTTTTCAAGATAGTAATCGCTTGAGAAAAAAAGTTTTTTGCTTCTATAATCTTGCCTTTCTTATTATTAATTTTACCTTTCACATACATTAATATTGAATTATAATAAGCGATTATTCTTTCTGGGTATTTATCTTTCAAACCTTTAATAATTGTTCCTGCTTTATTTAGTAGAGAATCAATTGGTTCTATTTGATTACAATTAAGATGGAATTGTATTTTTTCAATGATATAATCGAAATAGAGAAAAGGAGAAACTTCAGAATTGTTAATAAAAGATTCATCTAAAAAATAAATTAATTCCTTTGCATCATTGCAACCCATTTCAGTATTTAATAAACCCAAATAATATGTTCCAACCCATATATTCATGTATTGAGAATATAATTGCTCTAATTTTTCTTTAAAATTGTACATTTTTAGTATATACGCTATTTTACTTTGATAAATAGGGGAAAGTCTAGATTCGATTATTTCTGACCAATTATTCACAATAAGACTAACAACATCTACAAGATTAGGAGATTCATGATCAAAAAATACATTTTCTCTATCATCCTCAAAATAATAGTTAAATCTAAATAATTCTCCTAATTGCAAATTAACTTCTGCTTTTTTTGGCAATTTAAAAAATCTTTGTTAGTCTTAGTCCAAAAATAAAAAATTAGATTAGAATAAAGGAGAAGAATATTCTTCTCCTGCAGATATGGGAGCAAGAGGTTATCTCGTGCTAATTTGTGGGTATTTATTCTATAACTATTTATCTTATAAATTCAAAAGAAAAAAGTAGACAAAAAAATTTCCTTCTTTATAAATGATTCTTGTAATTAATAATTGAAAATAAAATGAGTTCTTTACTAAGTGATTTACCAACATTAAGAAATGGTACAGAATATTTAAGTTCAACAAAGGTACCTTTGAAAGGAATAAACGGAAAATTTCTTACTAACATAAGTTTTTCTCCTGAACTTCATATACAAATGGCAATTCCAATAAACAGAGGAATAGGTTTTCGAAAACTATCAAAAATACCAATAGATGATCTCATTGATATCTATGTTGAAGCTGGAAAGATTTTCTCAAAAGAAATGGTAATAGGTGGTCAAAGCACTACGCTTGAAGATTGGAACAAACTAATCACTTTATCAACAGGAATGCCTATTTCTGTGGTTAGAAACGCTGTAGGAATGATACCTTCTTTTTTCAAGAAGGAACAATTAGAACGTTTTCTCACTGCTAACAGTCCTACAGGTGAATTGGAAGTATATGATAAGTTAATGGGAGTTAGAGGAAAAACAAAGTTTGGTTTCGCTCCAAGAGGAAAAAACGTTGGTGTAGCTCTTCCTGGCAATCATCCTGCAGTAGCTTTATTTGGAGCACTAATTCCATTATTCAAGATTCCTGCAATAATACGCTCATCAAGCAGTGAACCTTTTACAAGTTATAGAATTTGTAAATCTTTATGGGAAGCAGGAATACCTTCAGAAGCTCTTTTTCACTTTGTGACTACTCATGCAGAAGTTGATACTTTGGTGACAAAAAGCGATTTAGGAATAGTATTTGGTTCAGATTGGACAATTCAAATGTATGGGAAAAACAATAAAATTAAAGCTTACGGGCCAGGTAGATCAAAAATACTAGTAGATGCTGATAAGATGAGTACATATAGAATGCGTCAAGCTCTTGATATCGCTTATAGAAGCATAACTTATGATGGAGGAAGAGGATGTATTAATGCATCAGGAATAATTTATAATTCAGAAGAAGGATATGATGAATTTAAACACAAACTCGCTAGAAAACTAGCTAAGATAGAGCCTTATCATCCTCTTGAAGAAGAATCCCAACTTCCTGCTATGACAAAAGAAGCAGCAATAAATTTAGCAAGTTATATTAATCAAAGAATGAAAAATACGAAAGATCTAACAGCTGAATATAGGGGATACGATGATTTCCTCTATCTAAATGGAGAATTTGGTTATTTACTTCCAATGCTTTTAGAAATTGATGAGAATCATAAGATGCGAACAGATGAATATCCTTTCCCATTTGGAACAATAACAAAAGTTGAGGAATACTTACCTCATGAGCTAGTTAGAGATACGCTTGCTTTAAGTGTTATTACAGATAAAAAAGAAAAAGTAAAAGAATATCTATTAGAACCATCGATTCACAAAGTGTTTGTAAATGAGAGTTCTTTTTTGATGGATTTAGCTGCTCCTCATGAAGGGTTTATGAGTGACTTTCTTTATCAAAAGAAAGCAACTAATTTATAACAAATTTTTCTTATTTTTTTACTTATATTCTCAAAATCTCTAAAAAAAGAGAAAGAGTTAGAGCTTTATAACCCTAATATAGCTTTAACTAAAGGTAGAAGCACACCAAAGGAGGCAAGTAATCTAGGTCCCCATACTTGTAAAATAGTTTTGAAATCAATTACTACTCGCATATTGAACATTTGTGTTTCTAGAGGTTCTTCTTTTTCTCTAAACTCAATAGCAATCATGTTACTGCCTATATTTTCGCTATGTACTGAAAACCATATACTTGTTCCTTGATAAATAATCCCAGTAACAAGTTTAACAAGAAAGCGTAAATCTGGTTTTTCATCAAAATCATAATCTTCAGGAATTAGGATAAAATCATCGTACTTACGTATTTTAAATGACATCTCAAAATCATGGGGAGAGAGATCATCAGCTCCAACAAAACTTAAAGAAATAAAGGGAGAGTAGTCAGGATTTTTGTTTCTATTCCATACGAAGAAGATAATATCTTGGCTTTCTTCTTTCTTTTGAGTAGGTGGAACTGCACTAGTAAACCAGTATTTTTTCGCATTCATTACATAAGGAGTTTCTTTAAGAGTAAAAATAATTCTGTCAATAATCAAAAATAAATCCCTATTTTTCTTGAGTAAAATTGAGAATATTTTTTTCCAAGTTTCTAAATTAAACTCATATTTGTAAAATAGATTATCAATCCTTTCTTCAGGAATAATCCTTTTTATTTCACTCCTTAAGATGTCAAAATTAATTAAACTTGGAAATCGATGGTGCAAATAAAAAAGAATTAGAATATTTTGAACTGCTAAATTTTTTCTTTCTATTAGAAAATCAATTTTAGGAGCAAAATCCTCGTTTAATTCCTTAACTGACTTTTCACTCCATTTCAAGAAATAGATTCGTGTTATAGGATCAAGCAAAGTGAATACTGCATCATGAAAGTATGAATTTAAAACATATTTATGTCTTGAAGGTTTATAGTATTTTAACAAAGTTCCAATTCTTAAATCAGCAATTGAAGGAATACGAAAAATCAATGCTGCTGCAATTGTAAAAAACAGAAAGCTCAAGGTTAGATAAAGATTAAGAGATGCTAGTTTTTCTTCACTAATAATATAATTAAAAAATCTCGCAAACTCTTCTTTGATTTTAATAGCAAAATAAAAAAACAGCCAAGATAAAATAGCAAGAAAAAGGATAACAAAAATGAAAAAATTACTCATTTTATAACGTCTCTCCAGATTCCTGAAACCTTCAGCTGACTCTATTGGTTTTCCTTCTTCTTTTAGTTTTTTCACTTCATTGTCGAATGATAGTGAGACAAAAATAGCATTTATTGAGAGCAATAAACTATTTCCTAAAAGCACTCCCCAACCGATATTGATTGCTAACAAAAAAGAAGAAGAGGTTATTGCTGCTACTGATACTCCTTCCAGCGAGATTATTCCTATAAGAAAAATGGTTACTATAAAAGACAAAATATAACCTATAAACCTTGAGTAAAAATTAATTAATTTAGCTAAATAAAGCACCATAGTTAAAGATAATATTGTAGTTTTATATATGTTTACTAATATTTTCAACAGACAGGTTTTTTACAAGTCAATTCATTTGATCTATAATAACCAAGAAATATCATACGATTCTGTTTTTTTGTCTAATAATAAAAGAAGATTCTCTTGTTTTAGTTGTTCTACTTTATCTTTAATCACATCTTCACTGTAGCTCTCTAAATGATCAAATAGCTCTTCTAGAGTAATTCCGTTCTTTTTCCTATTTTTTATACAAATTATTAGTATCTTCTTTTTTAGCTCATCGTCCATCGTTAGTATTTCTTGTAAACCATAGAAGGCAGGTAAAGTATTTGTTTCAATTATATGTGTTAGTTGTAAGGAAAAAAGTTTGATTGTTTCTTCATTCAAGTCCTCTTCAAAACTTAACCATGTAACATATCGTTCAATTAAAAGACTAGCTTTGTCTTGTACTGTAGAAAATTTTGTATAATTTACCTTGTCAAAAAGCAATAATAGGCAAGTTGGAACTAAACCAAAATCTCCTTGAAGATAGAAAATAATAGGTACAATCCAAAAGTCTAATTCTCTAAAATAATCACTTTTAAGAACTATATAAGGCATGTTTTCTTTTTTTGTATATAATTTTTCAACACTTTTCATCGCTTTATCTTTAAGTTTTTTTAGTGAGGAAGAAGAAAAGTCTGATTTATCGAATAATATTAGTTTATCTTGATTTCTAATATATCCTAGAACGTTTACTGTAGGTAAAGCTTCTTTATTTTTTATTACGTCTCTGATTGTTATTGTAATTTCTTCAGGAAGTGTTTTTGTTGGAAATTGTTTTTTCAAAAACCCAAGAGTTATAGTTCTATTAGAACTTAATTGCTTTTTTAGATATTGAGGACCGGGTAAAAGATCATGTTCAACTGTACCTATTATTGTATCACCAGTTTCAATGAAACTCAAGTGAGAGGGAATAGAAACTCGATTAAAACTAATAACTGATAATTTTAGAGTAATTGGTAATATTTTTGTCTCTTCACTTTCATTATTTGCTGGAGTTGGTTTGGTCATTCTAATTACTTAGAGATTTTTTACATTATAAACTTACTTAACTATTTTTCTCTACTTTTTATATCATTTGAAAAATTATTTTATTGGATGAGATGGTTATAAATCAGCAAGTAAATAAAGAAACAACACAAATTCAGAAAGAAGAATGGAATAGAGTAAAAGATCTTTTTCCTTTTCCAGAAATAAAAAAAGATCAACTTAGCTTTATTAACAGAGTACTAACTACAAAAAACCCTTTACTTGTCTCTGCTACTACTGGAGTTGGAAAAACTGCTGCATTATTAGTTAGTTTGCTTGCTATAAAAAAACCTGGTGAAAAAGTAATTATTTTCGTTAGAACTAAAGCACAAATAAATGTCTTTCTTAAAGAATTTGGGCTTATCTACAAAAAAATAATTGCTAATTGGGATAAATTGAAGGAACATTTTAATTATAACTTGCCTTTAGTTTTAACAATTTTAGGAAAAAATGAACTTTGTGTAAAAAGAAACAAAAAATATCCTGGAGAAATGTATACTCACATCTGTTCTTTAACAAAATGTACATTAAAACAGAAAACAAAGCTTCTAACTAATACTCAAATAAAGAAAATAGCTAAAGGCCTTTTTTCAGTTTACCCAGAAATGAATTCTAAAGAAGATCTAGTATCGGTTTATGAGAGTACTAATTATTGCCCATATTATGTCAATTTTATACTTGCTCAAAATGCAGATGTAGTAATAACAAGTTATCCTTTTCTTGAAGATTATTTTCTATTTAACTACCTCTTTAACAGGTTAAAAATAGATATTTCGAAAGCTATAATTGCAGTTGATGAAGCTCATAATTTATTTCAAGTGCTAAACTTGGAAATTACAAAGAGTATTTTAGAAAAAGCAGTAGAGGAGAACAATCATCCTTTTATTCAAAATCTTCTTGAAAAAATAACTGAAACACAAGTTTTTAATTACAAATTAGATGACGAAGAACTAAAAAATTTTGAAAAAGAGATTTTAAAGAAACTTAACATTCAATACAGGAAAGAGGAGATTAAATCTATCAACGCCTATATTGCTTATCATTTTATAAAAGAAAGTCAAGGGAAAAGAGTAATATCAGATACAAAGAGATTATCAACTATTAATCCTCTACCCTCTACTATTTTAAGGAAAATCGTTGGTGCAAAAAAAATAGTAATGATGAGTGGAAGTTTTGAACCTATTCACTCATTTCAAAGGCTTTTTGGTTTACCTAAATCAGAAAAGTTACAACTTTACTCATCCAATTCAAAAAATTCGAAATATTTGATCTTATCAAATAAAGATTTTAATGGTAAGTATCAATACAGAAATGAAAAATATTTCTTAAACATTGCTAAAGCCATTGATAGAATTAACAAGGCAATACCTGGTCATGTTCTTGTTTTCTGTCCATCCTACAAATATCTAAATGAGCTAACCAAAAATTATTTTCTAAATGTAGATATTATAGAAACACCAAAAATGGACATCTCCACTGTTCAAGCTATATTGTCAAATGCAGATGAAAAAAAAGTTGTTGCCTGTGTTGTTGGAGGAAAAATCTCAGAGGGAATTGAATTCACTAAAAATGGTAAAAGTATTATCAAAGGTGTTATTATCACAACCCTCCCTTTTCCTCCTCCTGACCCTAGAAACCAAATTTTGAGAGAAGAACTCACTAAAAGATATGGAAAAAAATTTGCAATAGATTTTACCATAATAATACCAACTGTTCAAAGGATGATACAATCTTTTGGAAGAGCAATAAGAAATGAAACTGATAAGGCAGTTCATATACTATTAGACCCAAGAGGAACTAGATTCAATAAAGAATTTCGCTTTGAACGTTACAAAACCATTGAACAAATACAAAAAGCAATAACAAAATTTCTTTTGTAATACAAAATACAAATTTTATTAAAAAAACTAAAAGTGTTATTTCGATAAAAGCATGTCCAAAAATTCTTTTTCAACTACTAAACGGTACGAAGGAGTAAAAGGTAGTTGTAACAGAGGAGAGAACTATAAAGAGTAGAAAGAAAGGTGGAGGGTAAGAGATCAAGGATCAGGGGAAGAGAGAGTTTGAGAAGACTAAACCAAAGACATGTTCAATACTACTACGATACTCGGGGTGATGATTATGGCGATAGAGACAAGGGTAGAAACGATGAGCTTGAACTATTGGCCCGAGGGGAGGAGGAGAGGGATAACGAGCATTACTTTTTGGGGGAATAATAAATAACAAGGAAAAAGGAATGTTGGCTAAGAAGATCGACGATATTTTCTGTCTAGTAGGCACAGTCTCCATAGAATCTCAAGAAAGGTCTCAAGAGTACAGAAGGAAGTTTCTGCCATAGCAAACCGAAGACTTTACCATCGTGAGTGTTACTAGCAGAATGAGCTAGAGAGACTATAGCTCTGGAGGGTAAACCAACTATAAGGTGTATGTTCCAGAAAAGTTTAGTTGGGAGGTTTTCTTTAGTGTCCCTCTTGGACATTTGAGAAAACGCCAAACAGAAACTTGACGAATTTTAAAACCTGAACTATCTACAGCCATAGCTTTCAACCCTTTTTTTTCACTATTTCTCCCCTAAATCTATTATCCACTGCTCTAGGATTTTATTTTCTGTCGCTCTCCATACTGCATGAAAAATAGATTTAAAAGGAATCTTCTTCATCCACTCCTCTTCTATCAAAAAAGCGCATAAAGACATTTTTTCTTCTAATTTCCTCTAGGCTATTCCTTCTATTCTCGCAATGATTGCTATTGCTAATATCACCCATCTCTCTGCTATTCCCTTTCTCCCTCTCTTACTTTTTCTCGTTTCCTCTTCACCAGTTTCTTAAGGAAAGGTTCATTAATGATTATGAATTCTCTTACTTTTTGGGGGTCTAAAATCTGAAAGTAAGTTATAATTCCGACATAAACCTCCACATTAATAAAAATTAATTTTTGGACATCCTTTATTATTAATTTAAAACTAGCTGTTTAAATAATGAAAAGAAATTAGTAAAAATAAGGAGAAAAACAAAGAAAAAATATTACTCTCTATTTGCTGACTGAACTTGACAGATAGAAAAAAACATATGTATAAAGAAAGAATCAACGAATAATTGAATACTGCATAACTTTCCTGTGTGAGCTGATGATATTTCATCCAGTTTTCACAGTAGAGCGAGCAACTTCCTCGTCTAGCTTAATATTTTTTTGGTACTTTCTCTCAAATGAAATATCACGAGAAAGATTTGTGTAAAAATGTACAAAAATCTAGTTGATGAATAAAATCAAATATTATAACAAACTTTATGTTTGAATACATTGATTTTTAAACATACAAATTAAAATTCGCAATATCCAAAAAAATGTGAAAAGAACAAAATCAGACAAAAATTAGAAAGCAAGTGTTTAACAAATCTAAAAAAATGTTCAAAAGAGGATTATTATGTCTATGTTATTTGATGATATAGTTAAAAAGAAATATTCATGTTTATCAAATAGTAAAATAAAAAATTATCAAACGTTTAAGGATATAAATCTGAAGGAAGAGATCCTTGAAATTTTTAACACTCTCGCAGAAGATTCTTCTTGGTCTTTTGAAAATCTTTCAAGAAAAGAAACATCTTATGTATCACATGGATACCATAGATATCCTGCAAAATTTATTCCTCAATTAGCAAAAAGATGCATTCTATCTTATTCTAAAGAAAATGAAATTGTATGTGATCCTTTTATGGGTTGCGGAACTTCATTAGTAGAAGCATTAGTTTCAGAAAGAAAAGCTATTGGTGTTGATATCAATCCTGTAGCATGGTTAATTACAATGGCTAAAACAACACCAATAGAACCTATAAGATTAAAAAGAGAAGTAAATAGTTTCCTATCAGACATTTATTCCTATAAATCACTTAAATATAACAAAACTAAACCATTAATACAAATAGATATTAAACCAGTAACTCTTGAAAATGAGAGAATAAAGTATTGGTTTCCTCAGGAGGATATTAGAAAAGATTTAGGTTTAATTCTTGGAAGAATTAATAAAATTGAAGATGAAAATATTAAAAATTTCTTTCTGTGTGCCTTTTCACAAATTCTAAAAAATTGTTCAGTATGGTTAATGAAAAGCATTAAACCAACAAGAGACCTTAAGAAAAAAATTGTTTCTCCTTTTCAATCTTTCAGAAAACACATAAATTATATGATGAAAGGTAATGAAGAACTATATAGAATAATGCCTAAAAAAGTAAAAGAAAACCTAAAACAATTTTTAATTATTGAAAAAGGTGATGCTAGAAAACTTCCAATTGATTCTAACACAGTTAGCTTAATTGTTACCTCTCCACCTTATGTAACATCTTATGAATATGCTGATTTACATCAACTAACTGCTCTTTGGTTACAATATACAGATGACATTACAGATTTTAGAGAAGGATTTATTGGTTCTATATATAAGAGAGATTTTTTGCAAGATAAAATAAAAAGTGATATAGCTGAAGACATTATTATTCAATTAGAGAAAAAATCAAAAAGATTAAGCTTAGCAGTTAACAAATATTTTCTAGAAATGCAACAATGTTTCAAAGAAATGTTTAGAGTATTAAAAGAAGGAGGAAAAACATGTATTGTAATTGGAAATACAGAATTAAAAAAGGTAAAAATCCTAAATGCTGAGGTTTTTGTAGAGATTATGCTAAATCTTGGTTATACAGTTCATAAAATAATAAAAAGGCGAATTCCATCAAAAATACTGCCTTCAACAAGAGATTCAAAAACAGGAAGATTTACATCAAATCTAAAATCAGATAGAGTGTCATATCCTTATGAATATATTTTAGTAATGGAAAAACCTTGAGGGAATTTAATGATTTTTGAAAACCTTATTGAATTATATGAAGAAAAAAAGAAGAAATATAAAAAATATACCTATAAACATATTTCAGAATTATTAAAAGAAGCTAAGGAAATACATAAGAAAAAGTGGTTAGAAAATCCTACACCTAATAAGGATCACGAGCAATCTTGGAGAGCTTTTAAAGGAAAAAATTACGAAAAATTAATCATCTATATAATCAAAGATGAAATAGAAAGTTTGGGTTTAAAAGTAATAAATGGAAATATATTAGAAAGAACAAGTAGTAAGAATTTGTCAAAAGAACTTAGCCAAGTAAAAAGGAATCTTCTTATTGATTATGGTGAATTTGGTTCTCATTTCCCAGATTTTGATATTGTAATTTACAATCCTAAAGATTCAAAAGTAATAGCTGTAATTTCAAGTAAAACAACATTAAGAGAACGAATTGCACAAACTGGATATTGGAAATTAAAACTATTGCAAGATGAAGTAACTAAACATGTTAAAGTATTTTTCATTACTCCTGATGAAGATGGAACATTGAAATCTAAAACACCAGTAAAAAAAGGTAGAGCTATTGTAGAAATAGATACAGATGGAAGTTATATAATGAGTGAAAAAGAAGTAGAAGAAAGTGAGAAAGTAAAGATGTTTGATAAGTTTATTGAGGATTTAAAAAAATTAATAACTATAAGATAGTTAATCTATTGTTTTCATGCTTTTTGTGAAAAGTGATTATAAGCAAATCTTACTCTTAACAAAGTCCTTATGCTTAATTTTAAGTCGCTATCTTCACATATTTTAGCTTTTTAGGTTCAAAATTAGTATAAAGATACTAAAATCAAATTAATCAAAAAAGATTATTTTTAGTTGTTCATAAATTCTTAAATTACAATTCTAGTTTGTATTTTGTATCTTTTAGTTTTTTATTTTTCTTTTTGTTATTGTTAAACACTTTAGCAAATATTCCTCCAATAACCCATTGACCTAAAATTGAACTTATCCCCAAACTTATTGTATAAGGAGGTTTTATCAAAGGAATATTTACAGAACTATTTGTTTGATTTTCATTTTGGAAAGAAAAATCTTCTATTGGATTAAGTCTATAAGTTATATTTTTGAGAGAAACATAGGTTCCTGAGCCATAAATTGTTAGTTTAATTTTTACCTCATTATATCCTTGATAAATTTTAATATTTTCAGCAACAGATATCCTACCAGTTTCATTAAAAATTTTACTTATTGAACTATTTACTCCTATTGTTATTCCAACATTTATTCTATCAAAAACTTCATCATAATCTGTAAGAAGAGTAAAAGACAAATTAAAAACATAATCAATTATTAATGAATAATCGTTGAAAAATACATCATAGTAATTTAGAATGACTGCACCTAGTTGGGGAGTATAAACACTTTTCTCTGATTCTACTTCCCTAAATATACCTTTAGAAGACATTTTTGGGATTTCTGAAACAGTGAGATTAGAAGAATTGTAAATTAAGATTTTTCCTTTCCCACTATGTTCTAATTTACTATAAAAATTAACCAACAATTGTTTATTGTAGGTGTAAGTATAGGTATTTATTTCTATTATCTCTTCTTCTCCTTGTTCATAACTCATTACTTTTCCTGTATAAATGGTATATATCCCAGAAATAATTTTAAATTCAATATAAGGAGTTACAGTTGCACCTTCAAAACCACAACTAAGATTTAAGTTTATTATTAACTCCTTAGAACTCTGCTCATTTTTTAAAATAGATATATCAAAAGTTAAATCTATTTTATCTCCTTCCCACTCTTGAGAATCAAGAATGTCTTTTTCTTTAATTGTTTCTTCTTTCTCAACTTCAATACTTAAACTAAAGCCATCTAAATGTATGATGTCAGAGCTATATCCTACAGTAAAAGAGATATTCAAAATATTTAGGTCATTTCCACAATCTAATGAGAATAATATTGTATTAAATCCAGAGCTAAAATCCTTTTCTGTAAGGTTTGAACCTATTTGAAAAGTTATTTTTCTTTCTAGTGAAGTAAACTCGTTTGTATTAAATGTAAAATTTAACTTAATTTTTGAAATGTTTGAAGTTTTTACATAGAAAAATGATTTTGCAGAAAAAGATTTTTTAGAAAAAGAATTGCCAGAAAAAGAAATAGAATAAGGAATAACATCTGGATTGATTTTTTCTTCTGTTTCCAATGAAGGAATATCATATGAATGAAGACTTATTGTCTTGAAAAGAGTTAAATTTCCTTCTTTTCCTATGAAGCATTGTCCTTCAAAATATATACTAATCTTGGTTTCTTCTTCAATATTCTCGCAATAAAGGCTTTTTGTAAGAGAATGAATATTATTATCTTGTAAAAGTTTGTCAATTCTAAAACTGATATTTATCAGATCATTAAAAGTTATACACAATTTTAAGCTATCATCCAAAGCTAAACTTCCACTTGTTTTAAATTTAATTTCAAAACCATATAAGCCATTTATTGAAAGATTCTGAATGAAAGAATAAGTATATTTAGAAAGCTTATCTGTAAAATTAAAGACTATATCATGAGGTATAACTATAGTTGATTGAAGTTCATTTTTAACCTGATTATTTTCTTTATCAACTATATCATATGCTTTTACAAAATATAGTGGGGATAAGCAAAAAGTTACTATTATAACTACAACTAAAGAAGTAAATAGTAGATTATCTCTTTTCATAAGCTTCAAATGATAATAAAAAAAATCATTTATAAACCGAGAAATATTTGCTATAGATTCTCTTCAATTTCGCTAGTTTTAACCGAAGTATCTGCAAAATTCTTTTTGGATATGTTTTTTCCAAAAAGTTTCTTTAATTCAAGAAATAAACTACTGTATTTATCGTATATTTCGCTCCAATTTTCCAGCAAACTATCTGAAATATTATATTTTGAGCATATAGTTAATGGATCTTGTGTTTCTAGTTGTTGAAAAATTTGTAAAGCTTGTACATTTGTCAATTCATTTGCTTTAATATCTCTCTTTATTTGTTTATCAAAAAGCACTACTTTAGTAAAAAAGTATCTAAAATTTATGTTAGGATTTGTAGAAAACAAATGCAGGAAATAAAGAAAAGAATAAGGATGAATAAAGAATTTAGCAGATAATCTTCCTATTGTGGTAGGATTAACTTTCATTCCTTTACTCCTAACCAAAAAACCATTATCGATTAACCAGTCAATTATTCCATATTTATTTAACCAGAATTCTTTCATAAAAGGAAACATCTTTATTAGAAAACGTTGATGCCTACAAAGATAATTGCTATATTGAGACTGGCAGGAACATTGTCTTTTCTCTAAACTCATATTTACTTTGAATTTTTTTTCATTCTCTAAAATTATAAAAGAAAAATTACCTATACCTTTTTCTTGTTTTGATAAGAGCTTTAAATTTGAAGGTTTTATACCAAAAGCTTCGTCTAATTTCTCATAATACGAGACAACTTCTTCATAATCTAAACCTGAGTATGCTTGAGAGAAAAGAGCGTAATGAACATCTTTTGAATTGAAAATCAAAAAAGCTTCTTTGTTACTATAAAACCATAATGAATTCTCAATTTTGTTCAATAGATCATCAATTATTATTGAAACTGGCTCTTTAGAAAAAGCGATTTCAATAAGAAAATACTTAATCAGAAAATCATAATCAAAAAATTGACTTTTTAGACAACTATAGGTTGGTTTGCCATTCTGATCAAAAAGTTTGTTTTTATATTCTTTTAAATAAGCTGGTCTTATTAAAAGCAATCCAATTCCCTTTTTTTGGAACTCAAATCTTCCTGCTCTTCCAAGTATCTGAAAAATCAAATTATTATCAACTTCTATTTGTTTTCTTTCTATAACAAGAATAGACATTTTTGCAGGTAAATTTATTCCTGCAGATAGAGTAGAAGTTGAAATTAGATAATCTATCTCTCCTGAGAGAAATAATTGCTCTATAAATACTCTAACTATATCGCTTAGTCCTGCATGATGATAAGCCACTCTCTTTGAAATAGCTTTCTTTAATTTATCAGGAAAATAAACATTTTCCATTATAGAATTAAGGCTATTAGAGTCTATGAATAAATCTTCCAAATTTTTCTTGAGTATAACATCTTTTCTTCTTTTTGCTAATTCAACAGCTAGATTTTCAACTTTTGATCTTGAGCTTTGAAATATAATTACAGGTAAATTGGATTTACTTTGAGAAAATATTTCTTCTATTAATGATTTTTTAATTTTCTCAATTTTTAATTCTAAAGGGACTAAACGCTTATCAAATTGTAAGAGCTTAAAATCTAACCAATTTGCTATCTCTTCAGGATTTCCAATAGATGAAGATAAAAGAATAATCTGTGTTTTTTTATTTTTCTTAATTTTCAATAATATACTTTCAATTATTTTTCCTCTGTTATAGCCTAAAAAGTGAAATTCGTCTATCACTAACACTTTTATGTTCTTTTTTATCTCTGGAAAGAGATTTAAGATGAAATAAAATTTTTCAAATGTACCAACTATAATATTTGCTTCCATAACTGTTTCTTTATTTAATTTTACTCCACCAACAGCTAAAAATATTTTAATCATTTTTTTTTCTGTAAAATCTGCTAAAGAGTTGAATTCTTGTATTGCAATCGCTTTATAAGGAAAAAGGAGTACTATCTTCAATTTTTTAGGAGATTGTAAAATGGTTGAATAGTTTTCTGAAATATATTGTTTAATATATTCTTTTACAAGAAAGGTTTTTCCTGTTGAAGAGGGTGAAGAAATAAGGCAATTTTCTCTTTTTCTGAAAGTGGACATACACTTCTGTTGAAAAGATTCTAGCTGTCTATGACTTAATTCTATTTTATTCATTCTTTTCCCTTTTTTAATCTTCTTTTTTCATCCGTAGACTTTTAGAAACAACATCCTTCAACTGAATAACTAAACTATCTTTGCTTTGATCATCTAAATCAAATACAAACGAATTATTTTCTTCCTCTATCTTAGTAATTAATTCCTTTCTTTTCTTTTTAGAGACATTTCCAAGAAAAGCTAGTTCATCAATCATTAGAATAGAATCATTGAATGGAATTGGTAATTGATTCTTCTCAAAAAACCTAACAAAAATAAGAATAAACTCTTTATCATCCAGATTGGGATAAAATTGCATTTTTATTTTCATTAATCTTGCTATAGCTTTTCTTGTATAATCAATAAAATCGCTATTAGAAGCCTCAAGTGCATGATTGAGAGCAAGAAAAACTTGTTCCTCAGAATCAGTTAAAAACATCGATTCTAGATCATTCTTTATATTATGCTTGATATCACTTACAACTTCATCATCAAATTTAGTTTCGATATTTTCCCACTTACCTGAATTTAGTTCTTCTTCAAGAAGTTCAGGAAGATTACTTGAGCTTCTTTCTATTTTATAAAACGAACATTTAACATGTATCTGGTCCAATAAATTTAATCCTTTTTTCATTACCCTTTCTGCTATCTCATCAGACATTTGTTCAATAGATTCACCATCTTCTAATACATCATATAGTGAATTTAGATATTGTTCAAATTCATTTAACTCTGAATTAATATCAAAGTCTACTTTTTTTGCTTTTAAGAAGAAATCTTGTAATAAAAGGTAAAAGTCAATAATTTTACCTACTTTTTTACTTTTTCTTGAGAAAATTTGAATAGCTTTTTGTTCAACTTCCATTATTAAACTTAAAAAAGCTTCAACAGGATCTTGTTTATTTTTTAAATTGTTTCTAACTGTTTCTATGTGTTTAATAACCTCTGATTGATTTGAAGATTCCTTTCTTTCATTATGCTTTTTTTGGTAAGATTCTTCTTCAGTTTTACTAATTTTTTTTTCTTCAAAAATAGGTTTTCTCTCTTCTATTTCTTGAATATTGCTTTTTTCACTTTCTGTTATTGATTGAATTTCAAACTTAGACAACATTTTCTTTCCTAAAGGAGTTATTTTTGTCCAAAATTCTCCTTTTCTTCCTTCTTTATCTACTGTTTCATTAAAGATTAATCCTCTTAATTCTAACAATTTTACAGCGTTTTTCACTTCAGTTGTAGAATATATTGGAAAAAGATTAACCAATGATTCAGAGTTAATTCCCCTTTGAGCTTTTGAATCAAGCTTTTTTAGAATATCTATCATAATTGGAAGAAGATTTTCCTCATCAAAGATTGGTTTAATTTCTTTTTTTTCTTTTGATTTATTTGAACTATCATCTTTTGTTTGGATAAAAGATGAATATGCTCTAGAATTGGATTCTTTTTGTTCAGATAATGCTAGATCTTCCTTCTGTAAATAAGCAAGAAAGGGTTTTTCAAAAAAGTCCTCTCTTAAAATAAGAAAAGAATTTTGTGGAAGACGAAGAAGCATTTCTCTTTGTTCTTTTATCAAATTATGTGAATCAGAAATTAGTTTTGCGCACTTAGCAGATCGAAGATTAGCAATAATTCTATTATTTGCCAAATCAAAAGCTGTAAGAGCTAAATGAGAAGGAAAACTTGTAGTAAGTATAATATTTACAGGTAGCGAATCAAATAGTGTAAGTATTTTTGAAATAAAAGTTCTTTCAATCTCATTTGAAAAAAACAATTCAGCGTTATTAATTACAACTGTTACAGGTTTAGAAACTAAATCTGTTTGAAAAAATAAATAAAGTTGAAGTAATAAAGAATAAACGAATATTTTTTTTACTTTTATTGAATGTTTACTGAAGTCAACTACATGGTTCTGGTCTAATAAAGCTTCAATTCCATGTTTTCCATTAATATTAGTTACAGTACTAACAGAATTATCACTGATATCTGTAAAAACTGAGCGCAAAGCAGCTAACTGATAATCAGAAATTATTAATCCACCAGGTTCAGAAGTAAGCATTGTGTAAATATCATCAATAGTTACTGAACTATAATTAAAAGGAGTAAAGAGGTTATCTTCACTTTGTTCATATTCTTGAATGTAAAATTTAACTATTTCAGGAATTTGTAAAAGATTTTCATTTCTTACTTCTGTTACTTCTTTAACTATAAGTAAAAAATCACTCAAATAACGCCAATAATCTCTTTCTGTGAGTACTTTTCTCATAAACATGGGAGATAAAATGTTAAAAGTGAAATTCTCTCCTAAACTTAACTTAACATGCTTTTTTCTTATTTCTTCTTTTATATCCCCCAAAACTATGAATTTATTGTTTAAGTTTTCCAAAATTTTGGAGAGCAAAATGTTTCTTATTCTCTTATCTCCACACAAAAGAACAGGATAAGAGAAAGAGGGAGGAAAACCAATTTGTAACCCTTCTTCTGTTTTACCCAAAGAAAAAGCAGATTCTATTCTTGAAGGGGTAAAAAACACACTAGAAGTTCTCAAATCAACAGAAGGCCCAGGAAGAAAAATAGATTGGAATTCTGAATTTTTCTCTATTACTACAAATTCTTTAGCAAGTTCTGTTAGAAAGTCTTTAGATTTACTATCGACTATCGATGATTTATCTGTGACATTATAACAAACAATTTTTTCCAATAATTCTCCGGTTATTCTTCCTACTGCTCCCAAAGATAAAAATAACTCTTTTAAATTGGATCTAACATTTTCTGCAAAATCCTCTAATAGTGTTTTCATTGAGAGAAGATTCACTGTTAGGTCATAAGTTTTTGAAATTTTAAAAATATAATATGTCAAAAAAACATTTATTTCTTCTTGTTCCTTATTATCTAAACTTTGTCTTCCACCATTTTTTTCTTTTGTTATTTTTCGAAGTTTTGCTGGCAAAATAAACCTTTGAAGCATTATCTTTAAGCTTGAATCAATATTTAGAGGTAAAAAAAGGCTTTTAGTATCAGTTACAAAAACAGTCTTTTTTTTCCCATAATCACCTTTTTTTTCAATTTCCTTCTTTTTTGGTCTAATTATAAAGGCGCAATATAATGTAATTTTATCATCTTTTTTTATAGAATATATTGCTTGATTTTTACCCTGGAATTTAGTTGTAGCAATAACTGTTCCCTTCATCAGCTAAATTATAAACAAAATTGTTTTTAAAAGAGAGAAAATTTGGATATGCTTAGTTCAATCAGCTATTTTTTCATTCTTTTTCAATTTCTTAACAAAGTGTTCTAGTACCTCATCTCTTAAAGAAATATCCATAGAATCAGGAAAAACTACAGGTTTTAGTGTTTCTATGATGTAACCATCATATAAAATTTCAATTACCCCAATTCCTTCGTTTTTAGCCCATTCAAGTTGTTTTTCTCTATAATAGCTATCATCATAAGGAGTAGCTACATATAACATATCACAAAAAGGTCTATAAATTTGAGGATGAGGAAGCCACAAACCGTTTTCTGCTTCAACAAAAATAATTTTATCTGCAACGATATCATAACAAGCAAGATCAATGCGAATGCTTTTTCTATTTTCTAAAAAAGGATAATTAATGTTCTTTCCCACCAAAGGTATTTGTAACTCTTTTACACATACTTTATTATCAAATCTCCAAGTCTCTGTTATTCTTTTTATTACTTCTTGTTCAGAATACATCAATCATAGACATCCTTTTTATTAGTTAATCCAAAGAATACTATTTAAAGGGAAAAAATTTATTCAGACACTATCATCAAATCTTTAATTCCTTCTTTGTCAATTGTGAAACTAGAAACAGTATTTTCATTAACAATTAGAGATCTTTTGATATTATTTCCATTAGCATCTAAATGGTTTCTACAATTTTTAATTGACAAAAAAACAGATAAATCACAAAAACTTTCAATTAAGGAATACAAAGGAGCTGGGTTTTTTATTGAAAAACTATTAATGATAACGACAGTACAATTGGTTTGCGAGGAGAAAATAAATAGTTGTTCAAGTATCTTTCTTACTTGATTTTTCACTTCTTCTTTGTATAGCATTCCTCTTACAAAATCAGAAATAAAATCTATTGCAACTAGCCCTATTTTTTTTTCAAAACTTGAAATAGTTTGAATCTTTTCAAAAAGATCATTTAAGTTTGTTGTTTTAGTTAAATAAAATTCTTCAAGACTTTTCTTGTCTAGAATCTGCTTTGCTCTTTTTGTAATTGCTTTTTCATGCGAAGTAAAGAAATATATTGTAGAACGAGGAAAAACACTTTTAGACAATTGAATTGCTAAAGTAGTCTTTCCACATGCTGGGGGACCATAGAGATGTATCATTTTTTCATTTTTAGCTAAAGCCCATTTATACAAATGGATCACCGATAACTTTTTTCATATCTTCTATATTCTCTTCATCTTCTTCACTATACCTGTAAAAGGGAGTAGCTAAAAGAACAAGTATCACTGTAGTTAAGATATCAAGCGAAACTGAAGTAAACTCTACGATTGAAAAAACTACTATTATCACAAAAACCCATTTTAGGAAATAAAATAATGAAGAGTGAAGGCTAATATCACTAAATAATTTTAATTCTTCAAAGTTCGGTATACTAAAAGCCAAGCTTAACGAAGCAATAATATAAAGCAATATTCCAAAGAATTTGTAACCTGAAGGATAGATTTTCCCTGCAAAATAAAATAACCAACTTGATAGATAACTCAGGATAAATAATGGCATAATTACAATTGTTGTTGCTAGACAGTCCATATTGATTACTTTTTTTGTTTTAATTATACCATTTTCCCAATTAATATTCTCAACAGGTACTCTATAAACCCAATAAAACAGACGCTTAATAGGTAAACTAAAAAGTAACCCTATAGCTAAAAGATGTTTATAAACAGGTTTTAAAAGAGTAGAAAGTAGAATATTAATTAAAAGAGCTGATAACCATATTTCAACAAAGAGATTCAAAAAATTCAAAAATACTACTTCTATCATTAAAACCCCTCAAGATTCTGATAATGATTTGACTGAAGGTCTAGGAATTGAAGAAGAAACTTTGATACCAACTGGTTTCACCTCATTTTTTTTCTTTTTGTTATTAATTTTTTGAGAAAGAAAAGCTAACAACTCTCTTTTTACTTTAGGATTTAGATCAGTAAACATACATTCTTTTACAAGTTGTTCTGAAAATTCTTCTATTTCTTCTGAACTTGGAGTTTCAAAAGTTTTAAACGATTCAAACTTCTCTAGTTTAAAGAAACTTGGATAAAAGAAGGAATAGTTTTTCTTTTCTACAAAGAGCTGAATAAGTTTTAGAAAATCATCTTCTGAGACAGGAAACTTTGCATTTAATTGATGTTCAAGAGCTTTTTTATAAAAGACTTTTGACATTTCAATAAAATTATCAAAAGAATAAGTAAGTTCAGATAATAATATGTCTTTTTTTTCAGCGACCTTTAACAGTTGTTCTTTTGTAAGTCTTTTGTTGATTGAAAAGGGTTGGAAACTGTTACAATTTCTATTTTCTAATTTTTGTTCTACTTCTTTTCTAGATAATTTTGGGTTATTATTTTCATTATTGATTACTGGATTTTCTTCTATAACCTCTTGCTCCTCTTTTTTTGTTTCTTCATTTGTGTTATACAACACTTCAGAATAAAGAGGAAAAAGTTCACTAAGTATTGTATCATCAACTGCTTCCAATTCTAAATTATTGTCTCTTTTTAATTCTGCAACTATAACTTCTATTTTTGAGAAAAACTGCTCATTTTCCTTTAATAATTGAGAAAAGTTTTTGTTTTTTGTTTTATACTCTTTACCAAGGAAAAGCAAGTATTCTCCCTTATCTGTATCTAATACTGAAAAATCTATTTCCTTCATTTCATTTCTCAAAGGATAATTCAATAACGAAGAAAATGTATATCCTTCTTCTTTGTTTCCTGTACTTAATATGCTTACTAAAAATACTGGAATGATTTTGCTTTTATTAACAAGAAAATTTTTTTTTCCATTTTTTTCTCGAAGGATAAATACTGATTTTAAAGAATAACTTTCTTTAGTTGGACTACTATCTTCCTCACTTAAGAGAGCAGAAGAAACTTCTTTCTCTACTATCTCTTCTCTTTGATTACGATAACCTACTAATTTTTTTCCTAATTCTGTTGAAGCATTAACTACTATAAGAGAAATGAATACAGGTAGAAATACCCTTAACCATAGTAAATGTACAGGCATAAATACTGTGATGAAGTAAAATGAACTCCCCCAAAAGACAATCCAGATTAATGCAACTAAAAATAGTGGAAGCTTTCCCTGTTCTCTGACCTTGACAACAATTGAATTTGATATTTTATCTAGTAGTCTATTGTACATTTTTTTTAATAAGGGTAGTTTTCTTTTTTTCTCTTTATTGTTCATTGATTCAACCTTACTAGGATTATTTCGTAATTTATTTATAAAGAAAGAAAAAATGGTTTAATTTTTTCTAAGATACTTGAAAATGTCTTTCTTAGAATAAATTATCAACCCTATAACACTTACAGGAATTGAAATTAACATATGTATCATATTCATCTTTGGAATTTTCACATTTTCTGTATAAGTTCTAACAATATCCTCAACTTCGATATCTATCATAGTGTCTTCGTAGATTACATCCCCATCAAAAGCAACTCTAATCATAGTTGTTCCTTCAGGAAAAGTGCTAACATCTAAATGCAGATAACCTTTATCATCTGTCAGAAGAGTACGATTTTCTAATATGTGATGCATAACATCCAAGAAGAATATTGTCGTTTCTGCATTAGATATGCTTCTATTTTCTGAATCTAGTAAAAGTAAAGTTAAAAGGTATTCAGTTTTATTTTCTTTATAAACTATTTTTGTTGGTTGAGGAATTATAAGAATAGTAAATGAAGCATTAAAAGTATTGTAATATTCATTTCCTTCAAATTGTACATTTACTTGATATTCTCCTACATAGAAATTTGTAAGCATAAAGTTAATTATTTTTACTCCTGTTTGATTTTTTTCTCCAACAAGAACACTAAATTCTAAATCTGTTTCATTCTTAAATGGGATAATTTCTACGATCAACGGAATACTTGAATTATAGTAAAAAGTATCTTGATTATACTGAAAAGTTATGTTTCTCTTGAGAACTTGAATAAATAAGCTTTGTTCGCTACTATAGAAGAAATCATTTTCTTCTACAATTACAGTTATATTCAAATTACCTGTTGATTCCATTACAAAACTTATAGAAAAATAGTTATCCTCTTCTACAATCTCAAAATCATCAGACAAGTATTCTGTATTGTTAACGAATAGTTTAATTCTATCTTTTTCTATTGGATAATCTGTACTTATATTTAATGTAAATGTTTCAAAAACATAAATTTCGGAATTACTAGTTGTAATTTCAAGGTTTAATTCAAGTTTCAATATCTTTATTGTTTTTACAATTTCTTGACTCTTAAAGTTTTCATTGTCAAACTCAAAATAAAATGCGATTTCATATTCTCCTGGAAGGAAATCAAATACTGAATGAGATATATCAAATTCACCTAGTTCTCCAAATTCTAAAATAGAGAATATAGTATTATTGATCTTGATATACACCTTTCCTGAAGAATTATAATCACCTTTAAAAGAAATTTTTCCAATAATATTTTCTGTACTATTTGTATTAAATTCAAGGTTAGAAACTATAATTGAATATTCTCCATAACCTCTTGATGACTCAAATGAATAAATAGTTTCTAGAATTGTTTCAGTGTTTTCTATAAGAAACTCAATTGTCATATTTCCAGATGGAAAATCACTTGGAATATCGAAAACAAATTCTCCTTTATCATTGGTCAACACTTTATCAGAATAGTTTAAATTGTCAATTCTTAGTTCTATACTTATTCCTTCCAGAGGTAGAGTAAGAGTACCACAAATAGAGGCCCCTATACCATAGTTCATCAGGTCAGAATCAGTAATCAAGATTTCAGGTTTGTATTTCACTTTAATTTCAATTGATTCAAAGGTTGAGTAATATAGGTTATCTCCTGCATAAGAAACTTGTAAAATGTAATTTCCTACCTCTAAATCATCAGGGATAACAAATGACCCTACGCCTTCAATATTTGTTTCTGCAATAGTTATTAATGAACCATTAAGTGTTATAGAAACTTGTCCTTCGATTCCTGAATCATTATTATACGAGTAAAGTTTGAATTCTATAAGCTCTCCTTTTCCATATTCTATTGTAGTAGAAAAGTTAGAAATTTCTAACTCTGAAGTAATTTTAGAGATAGAAAAGTAAATTGACTGATTAGCAGGTAAGAAATATTCATTTCCATTAAATATGGCACTCAAAAGGTATTCTCCTGGATCTAAAGTTAAGATTGTAGAAAAAGCACCATTTTCATCTGTTTGAAGAATATCATAACCACTTCCATTTATTTTAATATATATAATTTCATCTTCTAAAGGATAGGTTCCTTCAATTTTTCCTTTTAGGAAAGCAAGAGTATCATCATATTCAATATTTAGAGAACTAAAGACACAATTTGATTTGTAAATATTAATATTCACAGAAACAGCATTTGTTGAATATATTTCATTTCCCTCATAAATTATCTCTCCAATATAATTTCCAGGTAGATAGTTGATATCTATTACAATTACTGCTACTCCTGTAAAGTTAGTTAAAGCTAAGTAACTATTGTTATCAAAGTTTAGTTTGATATATTGATTAGATAGAGATTCTCCATTAGAAGTTAATGAAACAAATATATTAGTTGAAGATTGAGAATAAACTCCTTCTTCTACATAAACTTTAATCTCTGTTTGCTCTTTATCTTTCTCTGCTTGAATATTTAAAGATGATTCTTGATAAATCTCATTTCCTTTATATCCAATGTTTACAGAATACAAACTTGGAGTAACATTCAATATTTCAATTCTTGCTTGACCATATTCATTAGTAAAATTAGTTCCAACCAGTGAATTATTTACGTAAAAATAGATTATTTGTCCTTCCACTGGTTCTGAAGAGCTAGATAAATTGGCTGTTATTACCATTGTATCATTTATAAACTCAATATTTCCAGTTAAAGTAGAAGAAAGCTTATAGATATAAACACTTGTACTTCTTGAACTTGGATTAATGTAATTATTTCCTTCTATTTGAACTTCAATATTATAATAGTTTGGAAGTAGAAGAATAACAAATGAATAAGCTCCATCAGATAAAGTTGTAGTTGAAAGGGTAAATGTTTCATTAATAAACAAATTTACAGTTATACTTTCAATTCCTTGACCTTTTGAATTTTCGATATATCCACTAATCTCATAGGTTTCTGAATAAAAACTATCATCAGCTAGTAGAATAACATTAGTCTCTATTTTATTAACAACAAGAGAATAGCTGACAGACACGCCCTTATATCTACTATCTTCATTGAAAGTAACATTTACTGTATATACTTCAGATGGTAAAATTGGAATAGTCCAAATAGCATAACCTGAACTATTAGTAAATAAAAACGATGAATACCCATTAGATAATGAAATGTTTAATTGGAGATTTGGAACCCCGCCATTAATTGAATAAACATAAAATTCCATTGTTCTTGTTTCATTACAAGTCATAACTAAATCTGAACTTTGGATGTATAGATCAGCTTTAATTATTTCAAATTCTTGTGTGCAAGAAGAGGAAATATAATTAGTTTGATTTAAAACAACTGCTTTAAAGTAATAATTTCCTGAATTTAAGTCTATAGTCCAATAAAAACTTCCAAAACCGTTTGCATCTGTTGATATTTGACTTAACAATAACCCATCAATGTAAAAGTTTAATTCTACTTCTATTGGTTGTCCAAATTGATCAACAACTGTAAAATTAATCCTAATTTCATGCCCATATTGTTCTTGTGTTGGTGCTTCCATACTTACAGAAGTATGATAACCTATTTGGAATAATTTTACATTTGAGGATGACTCTATCCAATCGTCGGTTTGAGCAACTATTACTTTCCAGTTAAATTCTCCCACTTTATCTGGACTTGTAATATTCAGTGTAGCTATTCCTGTTTCGTTAGTAAAACCTATTCCTAAAAGTATCCATTGTTCATCATATAGATAAAATTCTACTCTTACATTTGCAGGATTTGTTCCTAAATCAGAATAAACATAGCTTGATAAATAAATTAGAGAATTTGCGTTACAAGTGAAATCTTCAATTTCAACATTCAAACTTATTGGTGATGAAATTATTGTTCTCGTTAAATTAATATTGTTGTAATGATTATCGCTTTCAAAAGCTACTGTAAAAGTGACATTTGTTCCAAAATTTACTTGGTAGTCAAAGTAAAACCATCCTTCTGCATTAGTAAAGACAAAGTAGTTTTCTTCCAGAATAGTTATTTTTATCTCTTTTTCAGCTAAATATACTCCAGAATCTATTAGCAAACCTGATATCGTAATTGTTTCTTGATTCTGTGTTGTTAAATCTTGAACATGTAAAATTTCTGCATCTCTCCTTATACATAGAAGATTACTCTCTTGTGAATAAGTTTCATAATAGGAGATTTCATTGTTAGAACCATAATAATTTTCTACATGAATGGTGATAACAAGTTCTTGATCAACTTCTACATCTAAAGTTAAATTCAATGAAAAATGTCCTTGAGAATTCGTTTCTGTAGTATAAAGGTAAATAATCCAATTATCGGACACACTTGGATCTGTAATTAGTACAGTAATATTTGCATTTACTATTGGATTTCCATTTGTATCTGACACATTTCCTTCTAAAATCAACGAAGAATTATATACATATTCAATAGAAGAAGGCAAATTACAGTCTAGTATACTAGAGGAAGCATACAATTCAAATTGAAGATTTTCTTCAATAAAATAATAATTTGAATCAGAAATTCGAATTATTAGAGTATATTTTCCTGGTTCTTTAAAATAAGCAGGAATAGTTACTTGACCATATCCAGTATCATTTGTAAATGCATAACCTAGAGAGATATATTCATCAAAGAAAGGATCATACAAAAGTGATTCAAATTCTATGTTTGTTACAGAATCATTTTCTGGATCCTTAACTTCAAAAGAGAAGTAGGTATCATTTATCCAATTATTAACTGTATTATTATCTGTACTATATATTTGCAAACTAGATTTCAGTACTTCTATATCTCCATATTGGGTATCAGGATATAAATACAAATCTGAATCTAAATCAATGTTTATCCAATATTTATTATTATAATATCCTACATCCCAATTAACTGAATAACTATGAGTTTTTGCATAACCATTTTCATCAGTTATGTCATAGACAAAAATTTTTCCCTCTACATAAAAGAATACCATTACTCCAGATATTGGAGTATTATCGTTATCATGCACTTGAATTTTTAAACTAAAAGTCTCAAGTTTGTCTGAATCACTCTGATTTCCATAAATTGTTTGAACTAATGGAGTTTCAATAATAACTTGTTCTTTTTCAGTTTCAGTATAATTAAAAGCTTCTAGCTCTTGTGTTACTGCTTTAAAGTAATAATATCCTGAAGCTTTTGAGATTAAGAAATTTATCTTTGCTATTCCTGTACTATCTGAAATAGAAGAACCAATTTCTATCCATGAAGAATTATCTTCCGAGTAGTAGAAATATATAGTTTGATTTTCCAGTTCTTGATTATAGTAGTTTTTAACATAAGCTTTTAACTCTATATAATCACTATATTCTGCGTTAGTAGGACTTTCTAATGATAAATATTCTGGAATATTTTCATCAATTATTCTAAAATCTGAAGAATCACAAGAAAGATCATACATTCCTGAATCATCATAGTAAAAAGCTGCTAAAGTATGATACTTAAAATTAGATTGAGATGATTGATAAGTGATTGTAGTTTCTCCATTACTGGATGAAGAAATAGTTTTTTCTGTTAACTTTAGCCCAGAAAACAATCTTATTTTTGCATCTATTCCTTGTTCTAAACCCCATGAACCCCCTGAAAAAACATATACTTGATTGTCATCATATTCTTCAGAATCAAGTGATGTTTCTATTCTTAATGAGTTATCTCCTTCCAAGACTATAAAATAAGTTGTACCTACTAACAAAGAATTGTCTATTTTAGTAGTAGTTGGGTTGTCATAGAAAGCATAAAATCCAGAAAAACCAGATTGAGAATTATAATATCTAAAAGACAACTCACTTTTAGCCATATAATCTGTAGAATAGTTATTTAAATCAGAAGTAAGATAAACATTTATTATATCTCCTGATAAATCTGCTAAATTTGAGATATCAAAATAAACAGCCATGTAATTTGCTGGAGAATCTAAAGTGAAACTTACAGCCAACTTACTTGATTCAACAAAACTTGTTCCTATTCCTAGGTCTTCTTCTATACAGTTCAGATCATACCAATAAATTGTTCCTTTATCCACTGGATAAAGTGTTCCTAAATCGAACTTTGTTGAGGAGGTTACACTAATATTTTCTCCTTTATTTATAAATTCAGGTACAGAAGAAATCTGGGAAAAGGTATTATACAATCCATAACTAAATTTAGGATAAGGATTAGTCTTATCTTCATTTAATGAAATAATAGCTGTATTTTCTTTTTTTCTAAAATTTTTTCCTTCATTTGTTCCAACAACTAATTTTTTTGTATCAATTCCATCTTTTCTATTAAAGTCAACAGAATAATTTGAATTAAAATCTAATCTGTCTATTATATTTTCAGCTAAAATCTGATTGACTGTTAATGGTAGAATTAATAATAAAATAAACATAAATTTTAACTTTATTTTCATTTTCATACCTCCAATAACAATATTTCGTCCCCTTCATTTCGACTTTGATTTCTTTTAATAGGTTGTAAGTTGCTAACTTTGTAGTTAGAATCTTGCCTTCTTTTTACTAAATATAATACAAAAATCATAAAGAAAAGAAAGTTAATTGAAGGAATAAGCCATCCCCAAATTCCTACAGCAAAAACAAAGAAAAGTAGGCTAACCATTAGAAGAGCAATAAATTCTGAATATGCTACTGTTAAAGTATAGAATGGCAACATTAGATCTTGCACGTCAGGAATAGAGAAGAAGGCAAAACATAATAACAAATAAATTTTCAAGAAAGTACCCATTAAAGGCATACCAAACTTCAAAAATATTCCTGAAATATCATTGCTAAATTTCAATATTGCTACAACTAATCCCATGTTTAGGAAAGGACTTAAACCAATAAAAGCTGCATGAGAAACATGAGTCAAATCTCCTTTTATGCTTTGACTTGCATAATCTCTATCAAAAGCCATATGAAAATTAACTTTAACATCATAACCACAAGCCCTTACTGCAATTGTTTGTATAACTTGATGCATAAATGAACCTGGAAAGAATAAAATGTTCAATAGCATTTGTAACTTACTAGGAATGAAAGCATCCAGAAGAAAGCGTAGAAACAAGAGAAGTAAAATGACAAAGAAACTTAACGAAGCAGTTCCTGTGAATATAGCAACTATTGTTTCCCAAATATAAGAAAAAAAATTACTCAAACTCCCCCACCTTAATCATTTTTTTCTTTCTATTAGAATATTCTTTTAATTCTATCCTTTTTTTTAGACGATTTAATATTTGTTCATCTGTTTTCATGAATTGTTTAAGAAAGTCTTGTAATCTCTTTTTCTCATATTCAGCGATGTCCAATTTGGGAATTAGACTTTGAAATAGAAGAACAGGCAAATTATATTTATTTACATCCAAATTTTCATGAATGTTTTTGTCAATTAGTCTGTAGGCTTGCTGTTCAACTAATAATAGATCCTTCTCTAATCTTGGAAATTTATCCATTATTTTATCGCTAAACAAATAAATAGCTTTCTTTATTTCAAAATAGGAAGTAGCTTTTTTTTCTCTTTCTTCTTTTTTTTCTATAGCTTTAGGAACATAAGATTTCAAAATTAGTTTGTTTAGTTCAACACCTTTTAACCTGCTTCTAAACCTATAGACAGATTTTATCATTTTTTCTTTTTCAAAAGTATATTCCTTACTTAAAATTAACCAGAAGTCATGTCTATATTTTAGTTCAAAAAGATTAGTTGCAACACTCATTATCATTATTACTGCTGCATCTTTGTAATTGGTTCCTGGTACTTTTCGCATATTAATTAAATCAAAGACTATTTGCTCTAAATCATCAAACTTTTTGCCTAATTCTGGAAAATTTTTAACAAGAATACCTAAAATATCCTTGATTCTCGCTCGTAATGGCTCATAAAAATCTGTTCTCCTTTTTCTTTTTAATATTCCTCTTGAATAAAGGTCATTTTGTATCTTTTTAATATTATAAAAAGAAAAGGCATTCGGAGTAATTTTAGGTAATGAATAAATTATTTCAATGTCTTTTGCTGTTAATTTTCCTCCTACTTGTTGCAATCTATGATCTAATAAAGCAAAGAAATACATTGCAACTAAATTACTAGTAAAATAGTTCTCTTTGAAAGAAGCTAGAAAGTTTGGAAGGTTAAGCTTAAACAAATAAACAGCATCTTCAATTATCGAAGAGTTAAAATTCTCATCGATCGATGCTACTATTAAATCAACAAAATCTAAAATATATTTTTCTCTCAACAATTCCTTATTGGTATAATAAGCCTTTATCCATGATTTTTTCCTCAAACCTTTTGACAATATTTTTTGGGCATCATACGAACTAATGTATGATCCTAAAGGTTCACTCAACAAAACTGAAGAAGGACAATGTTCTTGTGAGTGGAAATAGTGGCTCACCGTTTCAAAATCTTCTTCTTTTTTAGTGAGCCACTCGGGTTGGATTACTTTGCCAAAGGCTTCACTTACACTTATACTCATTTACATTTCACCCATATCTGCAAGTAAACTAAAGAGTAATTTGTATTAAAAATAACTATACACATTGCAGTAATATTGCAATTAACATTTTTGACGTAAAGTAATAGAATATAGCAGTTTTAAAGTAAAATACTCACAATTCTGTGAAATATATTACATCATGGTGTTACTGTTATTTATATATAGACTAAGGATTGACGAGATAAGGCAGTCTAAGTTTAAAATTTGAAAATGTTTTTTAAATATCACATTTTTGGGGGCTAAATGTGGCATATTTTCAAGTTTAAGTTTTTTTTAAGAAAAAAACTTGTCTGGATTTTTCTGTTGGGATTATTAACAGACAATTTAAGCAGAAAATTTTCTTGCATTTTTTCGTTATAGCAAAATATGAGAAAAAATTTTTTCTATTTTTGCAATCAATCTATAGAAAAACAAATTTGCTTAACTGTATTCAAATACAGGTTCTGGTAAATATGGAAAACTGTCCTTTATCATCTCTTTTATTTCTGGAAAAATATCGTCTTCCAAATGCTTTTCTTCTAACTCTTTAGGGTATTTCTTACTAATCGAGTTAGCAACTCTTTTCATGCTTTGAATAAGAAAGAAAGATATTTTATCACTCATAACAACAACTGAGCAAAGATCATTTGAAATTATCTTAATTATCTTATCTTCAGTGTTTATCTCATTTAGTTTTTTCTTTGACCCTGCAGTTGTGATTATAAACTCACTTAAAGCATTGATTGCTCCTCCTATGAGTTCGAAATGATAGAACTGTTTTTCTGTAATTTCTTTTTCTTCTTCTTCATTAGATTTGGTATATTTTGCTCCGTAAATTGGGAGACCTATTCTATTGTAGATTATCAAGCTATCAATCTTAAATGGATGCTTAAAAATGTAGTTTGGTCGAAATACATATACACCTAAAAAAACAAGTATCCCTAAAGCTTTTATCATATCTCCAGAGAGCATGCTTTTTTTTGAAATAGTTAAAAATTGACTATCTTTTATGATTTCAATATCTTTTAGAAAAATCAATAAATCTTCTGTAAAACCCCAAACAAAACCTAAACCTATTACAATTAAGGCAGATGTTATTATTCCTGCTTCTATATCATTTGTTTTTTTTAATATATGTAAGTGAACTACTGCTCCATATATAAAAATCACAAAACCAAGAGAATCATATCCTAAATCCCATAGAAAGATGAAAACCTCTTTTATTATTCCATTATACTCATAGAACTGTAAAATCCCAAACTCTACTTCAATAAAATAGAAAAAAAAGATAAACAGTGTTAAAATGGGGTTTATAGTATTTGAAACCAACTGTTGGAAAAATAGAAACAATAAGATATATATTAACGACCAGATTATAAGAGCTATTGTAATTAAAACTAAAGACAAATCTGTTCCTGTAACTACACTTCTAATTATCTCAGAAAGAGTTAAGAGAAAGCTTAAATAAACTGCTAAACTAAAGAACCAGGTTTTTCTCTTTTTAAATATTGTTTGATAAGTAAGAATAAGACTAAAGATGAATAACAAAATTAACAATATCAAACTGCTTAAACTTGCCTCAGTCACAATTCTCAATTTATTCTTTTCTTGAAATATTTAAAGTTTATTAGGCTATCGAGCCTAAAACACTTTAGATGAAGTTAGTTTATCTTTCCTTACTTTTCTTCACTTATTTCTTCTTTCATCTCACTCTCTTCTTCAACATCACATATTCCAAAAGCACCAATAGAGAAGATTGTTTCTTCCATGGGTAACCACCCACAATCTGTAATCATTGCTCTTCGTGCATTTGGAGCATCATATTTCTTCTTTGTTGCTGAAGTAGCTCTTCTTAACCAGATCCTTATATCACTAGCGTGACCTAAAACAAAACCTCCTACAGGTTGAACCTTGTCCAAAGCTGTAGCAAAAGGATCTGGATTTGCCATTACTTGATTTGTATATACTACTGCAATGTTATATGCATCAGCTAGTTTCATCATCTTGTGAACTACTACATTGAGGTGCTTTTGCCTTTCAGCTAGTTCACCTAGTCCTCCGTACTCTGCTCTAAAAATATCCATTAAACTGTCTACTACTAACAATTTCACATCATAAGCAGTAATCACTTTTTCTGCTTGTTGTAGAGCTAATTCTAGTTGTGCTAGAGTTCTTACAGTAGCTACATTAAATTGACTATTTATTTTCTCTTTCTGCTTTTCATCAATTTTATCCTTCTTTTTTTCTTCAAGATAAAATAATATTTGTTCTAACCTTGAAGATCTAAAACTACCTTCTGTGTCTAACCATAAAACTCCTCCTATTTCCAATAAGGTATTTGCTGCAATTGTGTAACACAATTGTGTTTTTCCACTCTGAGGAGAACCGTAAAATTCTACAAGTGTCCCTAAACTTATTCCTCCACCCAACAATTCATCCAATCTCTTTGACCCTGTACTAATCATAATATTAGAATCTTCTTCTTTCTTTACTTCAGCTAACGATTTGAATAGTAATTCCCCCTTTTTTGACGGATTAGCGTGTTCTACTATCTTTTCAGCTACATTTTCGCTTATTCCATCTATTCTTGTAAGTTCTTTTACTGTTCGATTTTTAAATGCTAAAGGATGAGTAATCCCAAAATCAACAAGTGTTTTGTAAACTCTTTTCTTTTGAGCTGCAGAAAGACCAGAAACTTCCTCTAAAAACTCCATTAATTGATTAGTATTTGTTTCCATTTTTGCTTTCTCTTCAACTGTTGTCATATCAATCTAAAAAAGTAATTAACTCATTTATTTAAAAAGGGGGAAATTTTTGTCAAATATTCCTAAGTTTATAAACAAAATTCTTGATTAGTCTTTCAGATGGTAACAGCAGAAAAAAAAGTAGTTTATTCTCTTGAAAACCAACCAAAAGGATACGTACTAAGAGCACTAAAACTACTTGAAGAAACAGATGAATATAAGAGATTAATGGGATACTGTTTAGTCTACAATAGATTTAATTGGTTACCTAAAGACTTGCGATACCATATTATACAAAAGTGGAACAATGAAAATAAAGAAAGTAAAACATTTACCAATCTAAAGAAATATCTAAACAAAAAATTCCAATAAAGAAAAGTCAATTTTTTGAAATAAGCTTTGATCTATTCTTTATCTTAGTTAAAATTTCAATAGCACGATTTTTAGAGAAAGAAGGCATCAAATCATTAACAGATAAATTCTCAAAATCGTTTATATGTGGAAAGTCTAATATTTTAGCTATTAATGATGCTTCTTCTTCAGAGCACCCTGTAAGAAAGCGAATAAAAGAGAGATCAAGCATTCTTCTTTTAGAATCATCTTTTAATTCACTTTTTTCTTCTTCTCCTTTTTTTTTCTTGGTATTATTAAATAAACTATTTATTGACATAAGAGCTTTGGTTCTTGGATTAATCATCTGCATCATTTTCTTATTAAAAAATTGTTGCTGGTTAAACAATATAGCTTCTTTTACTTGCTTATCAGAGATTATTTCTCCGATCAATTGACTGCTTTTATCATCATTCCATTTATAGAAAATTTTTTCTTCAATTGACCTGTGAGTAATAATACACTTACTATTTGGCCTTTGAATTAACTCGCTAAACAGAGTCTTTTGTTTTGGGAGAGAATAAAGGAAAGTGTAATCAGTAGTTAGAGGAATATTTTTTGATGCTAAAACAATTTGAAACTCCTTCTTATCGAATCTTTCTAACTCTTCTAACTGCTTTTTCATCTGTGTTGGTAAAATAGTAAAACTCCCTATTTCTTTCTTTGATAAAACTTCAGCTAATTCTTGTAAAATAGCTCTACGACTCGAATATACTAGTATCGTAGGCTTTCCCTTTTTAGTATATACAGGATTGTTTAATGTTTTTAAGATTTCTTCAAGCAGAACTCCTATCTTTGGATGTTTTTCTCCTTTCAATTCTTTTAGTTCTGTATATATTTCAAACAGTGAAGAAGAGAAAGAATAATAAGATATCCTTTCTAAATTTTTTTCAATTAAATCTAAACATAAAAGAACACTTGAGGATTCTAATGTCTCAATTAAAGATTGTAAAAAAATACTTTCTTTTCCAAGGTTAATAATTTGCTTAATAGTTGATTCACTAACATTTTTTTTTCTTAAAGTTTCGATTTCCTTGTTAAAACTTTTCCTCAAATAGTAAGGATTCTCTAAACCCATCTTCCTTAAAAGCAAATTCACTTTTTTTTCTAAAGTTCTTAGGTTTACTTTTATTTGATTTAATTCTTGAGTAAAAGGAACAACTATTTTTCTTTTAGATTTTTTATCTAAACAGTCTTGAATAATGGAACTGTAGGATTGTTTATAGAATATATTCGTTATCATTAGAGCTTCAATTACAGAAATTAGTTCTTGTTTTTTTCTGTAATTTGGTTTAGATATACCAATGAACTTGATTTTGGAATTTGAACTTAAAATCTTTGCTAATTTAGAATAAACAATTTCTTCTTTAGATTTTTCTGCTTGTAAAAAAACAGCTATTTCAATCTCTCCTGATTCTACTAATTCTCTTAAAAGGTCATTTCTCAATATTTGAGCAGTTACAAAGAAATAATCACTATTTAGATAAAGCTTTCTTCTTTTTTCTAAATTTAGTGTGCTAGTAATAAAAGAGAGTTTCTCTTTTTCTATTAAAGTGTTAAGCTTAATTTTTTCACCTTGCTCAGATAAAATGAATGCAACCTTTTTAATTCCCTTTGATCTTAAAAATAATAACAAGTAAGAAATAAATCTATCTAACTTAAAGTTTTCAGGAAGAATTAAGAGGGAATTGTTATTTTCTTTAAAACTTTCAGATAGTAATATTTGGAAGAAAATAGGGTATTCTTCTTCCTTCTTGTTTTCATCTTCAATAATATACTTTGTATCTTTCATTTATCAAATTAGTAATAAAATAATCTGTTTATAAACAGAGAAAAAAGAAAGTAAGTTATCTTACTCAAACAACTGTATTTTTGCTTTTAATCCTGTTAATTCACGAAGAAATAATATATCATTACTAAATTTGTCTATATCCAAGTTATACTTGTTGATAATAAAATCAAGTAGTTTTTCTGCTTTTTCTTCTTTTAATTCATGTATCAAGATAGAGGATACAAATAATAAAGCAGAATAGAAAGTAGGCATTAAATTCAAAGATGTTGTTTGAGAGATACTCATTACTTTACAAAATAGATTATCAAGATCTTCCTTTGAAACAGAATTCTCTTTATTAATAAAACCACTTAGTTCCCCAAATATTTCAAAAAAATTGTTATTATGTACTTGTTCTAAATTTGTATTTATTAGTTGGTTTTGACTAGACACTATCATCAATATAATATTATAGAAATTCATTTATAAAGAAGAGAAACAGTAAAAAATAGAGATTTGCCGACATAAAAGAAGGGATATATAATTAACAAGTGATATATAAACTAGAATGTTTACATTGATAGATTAATTAGATTTTTTTTTAAATATTTTAAAGGTCGTGAGATAAACAAAAAATATTTTAATATGAAAAAAAATCTACTAGTATGGAGAGTGTAGTGTAAACCCATATCTGCAAAAAACATTTACACTATACTCACACTCTCCTCTTTTTGCAGAGTTAAGAAATAAAAGAGTTTTGAGTATTTAATCTTAGAAAAGAAATAAGAAAAAATACAAGAAGTTAAGATATAAATCCTAAGAAATATTAAATTTTGATCTAAATCTATAAACCCTTTTTTTTAATAATTGGAAATCGATTTTCTGATTATCACTAACAAATTTGAAAACATTGTCTCTATAGTATCCTTTCCTTGGTAAATAATCAAATAAAATAGATAAAGCTAAGACTGTTGAAGATTGCTTTATTTTCATCCTTGGAACAACCCTATTTTTAACAAGATTGGAGATTTTAAGTGAAACAGGACTGTACAAACTATTAATTTCTTTAAAATGAGCACAGGTTATATTAACTAACTTTAGCGCTTCTTTTTCAACTTTAGAAAAGAAATCTACATTAGTCCTATTGATTATTCCTAAATTAATTAAATCATTCGTCACTTTATTTACCGTTGATAACGAAAAAGCTTTCCCTTTTGATATTCCAAGAAATTTTTTTGATATTTGATTTATTATATCTTGTAGAGACTTAGCATCTATATGTCCTGATAAATTACGTAATAATGCTAGAAAAGCTGAAGTTAGAAAATTCTTTGTCAAATATTTATTTTCTCTATTTAAAGCAGTAATTACTGGAAGATTAGAAAAAAAAGTTCTTCTAGTCTCACACAATAGAGGATAGTTTATTGATTGTGAAAGAAATTTGATAAGATTTTCAATGAAAATATGGTGATTTCGCGATAAAACAGGATAAACTTCATCTGGTTGTTCATACTGTAAGGTTGATTCAACTTTACTTGATATCATTTTACTCAAAATCTTATCTTAATATTACTTTATAAAGAAAGAAAAAATAATAGTGCAAATAACTACCCTTCAATTAGTATTTCATCAAGAACATCTTCTAAACTAGGTCTTTTTTGAGGTTTAAAATTTTCTTTATCTGTAAATGAAATTGAATTTGCTAAATCTAAATTAATATTTCTCTTTCTAGATTTTGTTATAAAACCTTCTTCAATTAATCTACTTAGTTGAGTATCGATCTTTAGAACAACCTCTGTTAAACTCTGTATTTGCATTTCATTTTCAAAAAATAAGGGAAAAGAGGAAAGAGCTTCATTTTCCTGAGTGATATTTACTCTATTTTTTAGTCTGTTATCAAGATAAATTTGAATTAAGTATTCTAATAACCGAGTAATTGATTGTGCGATTAGATTTGTTTCTTTTATAATATCCAATTTGCTAATTTGAGAGAGATCATATTCTTGATTAATTACCTGTAAATCTTTTTCAAATTCAGAATTTCTTAATACTACTTCAGTTATTGTTTTTTGTATATAGGTTAATAAAGAAATAAACGCAGAATTTCTTTTTTCTAGTTCTTCAATATATGAGCTTTCGTATATATCCTTTTTTTGTAGGATATAATTTAAACTCATTTGAACAGCTTTCATTAACTTGTATAATTCTTCTTTCTCAGAATCATGATATTCTCTCATTCAATGACTAATAACAGAATTTCTTTATAAATAAGAGAAATCATTTTTCCCTAATTTATAAACAATTATAGATATTGAATTATTGAATGAAATTTTCAATTCTAGTAAAAACTGAAAATTATGAAGAATTTTTATTAAAAAAACAAGATAAGATTGAACAATTGAAACTACTTATTAATACAGAAAGTAGAAAAGCTACCTTAGTTATTCTTTCTTCAACTAAAAAAAAAGAAGTAGCAAAAACCATTCAAGAATTAGATTTTCAAAAAACTATTTCTAAATTAGTAAATCTTGGTTATTTTTCAGATATTAATCCTGTTTCTACTATTTTATCTGATAAACAATTTCTTTGTTTCTACCTTCACGATATTTTAGGTTTCAAATCAGAAGAGATAGCAAATTTTACCCATAATAGTCCCTCTACCATAAGAGATCATTTATCTAATGCTAGAAAGAGGATATTTGTTTTTAATCAGAAATTAAAGAAGATGAATTTAGAGTATACAATTCTCAATAATCTTTCTGCAATACCTTTTGAATCTTTAAAAAGCTTAACTTTTAATATGACTATTTCTATTGAAGATATTAGGAAAATTGTTTCCTTAAACCCATTTTTCAAAATTATGATAAGAGATTCTAAAGAATCTCCATTTAAGCTTTATACATCTATTAACAGTTTACCAGAGGAAAAAGTCCTTTTTCTTTTACTACCACTCACAAATATGTTTGAAAAGGTTATTTATCTAGAAAAAAAATAATTTAAGAAGATTTCAAAATAGATATTTTTGTTAGATAATTTTTCTTAAATTTCGATTATAATTCTGGAAACTTTTGTTTTACAAAGTTTTTTAACTCCATGATCTCCAGGTTCATATTTATTTGCCATTAAACCAACATTTTCTATCATTTTAATTTGAGCCGATGTATTGGCTTGTGTTTGGCGAATTTCATCTGCAAGATCACTAATTGTCATTTCTTTATCTTTCAATAAATGAATTATTTTGAATCTTGTTGTACTAGAGAGGACTTTTGCAATCTCTACTATTTTTTCAGGATCCTTAATTACTAAATCCATTTTTATCAAGATTCATTTATATTTATTAATATTTAAACAATTTGTCCGAGACAATTTTTATTCGTTGAAATTATACTAGTTTATTAAAAATAGTTATATAATAATTAAAAACCATAAGTTAAGAACACAAACACTTTTTTAAAAGAAAAATTTTTAATAATTGCATTTTTATTCGACAGATATGGATGCTTTGATCTCAATTAACTGGTTAGGTTTGGAAATATTAACTATTCTCAAAAATTCTAACGAACCTTTATACAAAAGTGAAATTATTCACATAATCAGAAGTAAATACCCTTCACTAGGAAGTAAACCTGACAGTTCCTTCTATGCTATTTTTGAAAAATTAAAACAAGAGAAATTAATTAAAGATGAGCAAATAAAGGGGCAGGGTTATCGCTCATATTTGTCTATAACTGAATATGGAAAAAAACAAATTGGATTTATGTTAAACTGGTCTTTAGGTGCGCTGATGGATGGAGTAAGCAAAAAAATTGCAATAGAACTAAATAACGATTGTAGAAAATATATGGAGTGCTCTAAAGAACTAACTTTTGGCACTATCTCTTCTGGAAATCAGCAGTTACTTATTCCAAATTTATGTACAAAATGTGTTAATGCAGGACCAAAGGAAAAATTCAACCGTTATAATATTCTTATGCCAGAAGCTCATGAAACCCCTATTGAAAGTTATCAAAATATTAGAGCAAAATACAATGAAATTCCTTTAAAGGATAAACTTTTAGACAGGTTTCTCTCAACAATAAATTTAGGTCTTCTTGATGATAATGATAGTTTAGAGTTTTTATGTGAAACAAAGAGAATTTTAAAGGAAGGAGGAAAAGCAGGATTCTTTGAATTTAGGTATTTTGAAAGTTACTTAATGGATGCAATAGAAACAGAAACAAAAGGTTTTAGCTTCTTTTTTGCAAGAAACATAAAAGAAGGGAAATTAAAGAAGTTTAAAAAAGAAGAACTGGAAGAGTTATTCTTTAAAGTCTTTGGAAAAGAAAATGTTCAAATTAATGATTTCAAAGAATTCTATTTTGTAATAGCAACAAAATAAATAGAAACTGTAATTCTTGTTTCTACCATATTCTTACTTTTAGAAGAACAACTTTTATTTATACAGTATACAAAAAAATATTATGAAAAGCAAGAGTAGTCAAAAAGAAGCTATTATTGTTCCCCATACTCATTGGGATAGAGAGTGGTATAAACCTTTTCAATACTTCAGAGCCAATTTAATAAAGTTAATTGATAGACTAATCACGATAAATAGAAAACAAGATTACTATTTTATGTTAGATGGACAAACAATAGTTTTAGAAGATTATTTTGAGATAAGAAAAGAAAATGAAAAAGAATTGCTAGAATTAATTAAGAAAAGAAAAATAGAAGTTGGCCCTTGGTATGTACTTCCAGATGAGTGGTTAGTTGGGCAAGAAAGTTTGATAAGAAACCTTGAAATTAGCTATAATCTATCGAAGAGATACAACATTCCACTAATGAAGCTTGCTTATCTTCCAGACCAGTTTGGTCATTCAAGAGCTATTCCTCAACTTGTTGCTGATTTAACAGACTTTTCTGGTTCTATAATCTGGAGAGGGGTAGGAGAGGAAATAAAGACTGTTCCTTTCATTTGGAAAGGTAATAAAAACTCTATTAAATCAATTTTAGGCATTTACATGCCTTTTGGATATGGAAATGCAGCTCATTTAACTGATGAAAATGTTGAAGAACTTAAATCTCAGATAGAAACTTGTGTAAAAGATCTAGAAAATTTTTCTCCTTTTCCTTTATACTTACTTATGAATGGAACAGATCACCAATTCCCAAAAGAAAAAATCTCTGAAATGCTAAAAGAGATAAAAAATGAAAATCTTGAAGTAAAATTAGGTTCTCTTAGTGAGTTCATAGAAAAACTGAATGAAAGAATGAAAAAAGAAAACTATGTACCTGCTCATTATGCAGGAGAATTTCGTTCTTCAGAAAGAGCTCCTCTTTTACAAGACACATATTCAAGTAGGATTTGGATTAAACAGTGGAACCAAAAAATAGAAGATCTTCTTGTTCATTATGCAGAACCACTTTCAACTTATTTATCTTATTATTATTCTTTTAAATATCCTAAAACTTATTTAAATTTAGCTTGGAAATGGTTACTAAAAAACCATCCTCATGACTCAATTTGTGGGTGTTCAATTGATCAAACTCATGAAGAAATGAAATCAAGGTTTTACTGGTCTGAAAGTATTGCCAACGTCATATTAGAAAATTTTTTGGAAAAAATGGCTTTAGATGAATCTGCAAAACCTAAAGAAATAATAATTTTTAACCCTACAAATAGTAGTGAACCTACTTATTTTGAATTTGATTTGCCATTAAACTTTCCTATAAAAACAATTACAAGCGAAGAAGGTCAAAAATACACAATTCAACCACTTTATAGTTCTCAAGAAAAAATATTAGATGAGAAGATGAAACCATTTATGTTAAAATCGGGATTAAAACTTCTTCCTGGTAGAAAAATAATTGACGATTATATCAATGAGGTAATTGTTAACAAAGACGAAGAAAACGCTATTTGTGAAATTAAAATTATTTGTGGAAAGAAACCTATTGGCGAACTAGATATCGATAAAATGAAAAAAGAATTGAAAGAGATGATCAATAGTGGTAAGTTTAAGCTTTTTCATATTGTTGCTACTAGGGGAGTTAAGCAAAAATATGCTTCTTTTGCTCCACTCAAACCTTGGTCTTTTACTCGTTTTAGCATTAATTCTTCAATAAAAACAAATGAAATTGACACTACAACTCAAAAAGAATTTAATGTAACCAAAAATGCTATTTCAAACAATTATTATACTGTCAAATTTAAGAGAGATGGTTCATTTACACTCTATGATAAGAAAACAAAAACTGAATATTCTCTACTTCATCAATTTGAAGACACTGGAGATAGAGGAGACGAATACACTTACAGTTTTATAGGTCCTGTAAAGACTAAATTGTCAAAAATTAAAAGAAGAATTATTACAAAAGGTGAAGTTTTTGCAGTAGTTGAAGAAAAAGCTACTTTTAAAACATTTAAGCAGTTAGATGAGAAAAGAGAAAAGCGAATAGGAAAGACAATTATTGATGTAGTTACTCATTTTACGTTTTACAAGGATTCTCCACGAATTGATATAAAAACAAAAATATTCAATACTGCAAAAGACCATCGTTTAAGAATTACTTTCTCATTACCTTTCTCAAGTAAAAAAACTTACACTTCTACTCATTTTGGTTATATTAAAAGAAATTCTTATCCTAAAGAAACAGAAAATTATGTAGAAAAACCTTCAGGAATACAAGCACAGAAAAGGTGGATAAGAGTAGAAAACGAGAAAGGTGAAGAAGCTTTTACTTTAATAAACAAAGGTTTACCAGAGGTTGAGCTAGTAGAGGGTTCAAAGTTATGTCTTACACTACTCAGGTCTGTGGGTTGGCTTTCTCGCTCTGATTTTCCAGAAAGACCTATGCATGCTGGCCCCTTTTTATACACTCCAGGAGCACAAGAAGAAAACAAGTCTTTCGAGTTTGAGTATTCAATCGTAGCGCACTCCAAAAATGAGAGCATTGTTTATTCAGATAATTTTTCTGAAAATGCTTGTTTACAACCTATATCTATTGTTGTAAGTAATAACAGTGAAAATAAAAAGATTGAACCAATAATAACCAATTCTAATCCTTTTATCAGAATATCTTCATTAAGAAAGAAAGATGGAGCAATTATAGTTACATTGTACAATTTATCTGAAAAAGGACAAGAAACAACGATTCAAGTACCTGGTACTATTTCTAAAGTAAATCAAATAATGATCGATGGAACAGTTGTCAAAGAATTAGAAACATCAGAAAACAAAATAAAACTAAGTTTCGATCCAATAGAAATAAAAATGATAAAATTGGATTGAAAAGGAGAAAAATTAAACTTTTTCTCTTTTCTTTCCAACAAAAGTTATTATAATCTGTAATATCAATATTATGACTGTTCGTATCATTCCTGAATATTCTATAACTTCACCTATTTTTTCGATACCAGGATACAATACTATGATTATAAATCCACCTAAATTTATTCCTCCGTGGTAAAAGGTTGGCCACCACACATTGTTCATCTCTTTTCTGAACCAGTTAATTACAAAACGTGATAAGATTATCCCTATGATACTAAGAGTGAACATCAACGGTGTATATGTAAAATATTTAACTCCCCAAAGATAAAAAGGAACATGCCAGACAGCCCATACTAAACCTATAATCAAGTTCTTTACTTCTTCTCTCATTTTTAAGTTTGAATAAAGCCATCCTGCCCAAGCTATTTCTTCAAAAAAAGCTTGTATTAGAATTGAGACAGGTAATACAATAAGTGTGATTATGATTTCTAAGTTTATTTCTACTAAAGGTAAAGAATACTTGAAGATCGCAAACAAAAGTAAATATACAGAACCTATTAAAGCTGCTAAAATAATTAGTAGCAAAGATTTCAAATCAAATTTGACATCAACTGTAACACCTATATTTTCTAGTTTCTTATTGACTACTCTAGCAAAAACTAAACTCCAAATTAGTGTCCCTGCTAGATAATAAGACCCAATCCAAGTAGAAGGGACCGAAAAAAGATCAAGTAGAAAACCACCTAACCAATTCCAAATTAGCAAAATGGCTACAAAAGAAATTGGATTAAAGAATGACTTAACTTTTGATTTTTCTTCACTCATGATTTACTTTTTGCGAAGTTTGTCGAACTTAGTCTTTCAAGAAAAAAACAAAGAAAGAGAATTGTTAGTTTCTTGAGAACTTAATCCTAACATACAATGAAAGAAGAAGGATTAAGGCAGACGTCATACACGAATCGGGGGAATCATAAAGAAGAGAAGATGTTCTCTTCACTCCACGAGAGACAAAAAAGAAAGAATTATCCCTAAAATAGAGAAATTATCTTTCTTTTTGTCTACTGGGACTGCAACCAATGGCTGAGTCCTCGGCAAACAGTATAATGCGTAAGACTAAACTTTTGACCAGTAAAGTAATCAGTAATAGTTGTAACACGGGGACGAAAAAGATGACTAAGGAACTTACGAGCAATATTTCTAGCCCCTGTTAAATCAGAGTGGTAAGTATAGTTACAAAAGGGACAGTGTATTAATCCTCTGACGGGACGAGAAACTTCTTTTCCACAACGGGAACAATGAGAAGATGTTCCTCTTTCGTCTATTATAAGAATGCGGTGAGATTCAAAACCTCTTAATATCAATGCTCGACGGAGAAGAGAAAGAACTAAAGAAAAATTCCACTGGTGAAGTTTTCTGCGAAAATAACGAGTACTTTTACCTTTCCCTTTTTCTTTTCCTTTTCTAACATTTTTGGGGTAACCTACGACGACGAAAAGGTCATACATTTGAGCATAGGTCACTATCGTCCGCACAACGTCGTTTATAAATTGGTGAATATAGGACCGTTTAACGTTTCTATACCTTCTTCTGAGAAGACCGAGAAAACGGTAAATTTAGTGTTTTTTACCCGACTGGTCATTTAGAGCTGCTTTCCTCTGAAGACGGGAAAACTTGAGTTTATATCTGTGATTGATTCTATTCCACTGTTTGGTATGCCAGAATTTTATTTCTTTGCTTGTTAACTTCTTTTTGGGAGTTAGTAACACTCCTGTAGCAGGAATGTTTATCCCTAGATCTATCCCCAGCACAGCTGGGGGAAGAGAAGAAAAACTTTCTTTTTCAGGAGGATAAAAAGAAGAAGGAGGAAGAACTTCTAATTGAAAATACACCCACCACTCACTTGTAGAACGTTTATATCTCAGTTCTAAACTTTTTATTTGTCCTTTCTTCAATTCTTTTTGATGGAAAGTGCTCATCTCTAAAGGTAACCATAATCGTTGATGATACCTTGTCTTTCTTTTCCACGTGTCTAATGAGTCTCTTATTCCTACCCACCAACGAGAAATGGAGTTATTTTTCTCTTTAGGTAAATTAGTAAGAATAAATCTTTTTTTATTGATTAGTTGTCTTCTGGGTCTCTTTTTTGGAGGACGAGTGGCTTCAGGGTCTATATCCTTGCTCGTACAGTTGTACTGCTATATCTCTACACTCTTGAAACTCATCGTGAGAACAATATGGAAACATCTTTTTAAGGTCATGAGGAACAGTTGTTCTTCTCTCTTCTACTTTTTTTAGCCTTGATGTTGTTAATGTTAGTTCATCTAGTTTTCCTCTATGTACTCTTATTTCTCCTTTCTTTGTTTTCATACACAGTCTTCTTCTGTTGTGATGTATAATTTTTACATATTTTTCTATTATCCTTGTGTCTCTCCCTGTTATTCTCCTTAATCTTTCCTTTTTTCTCCTCGTCAAAACTTCATTTTTTATTTTTACTTTCAAAGTTTTGACTATCTTCTCCATCTTTTTTCCTCTTCTTTTCCTTTTTTTCTTTTTCTTCTCTTCATTTATTTCTACTATTTTTTCTTATAAAAAGTCTCTTTTTTTTCTTTTTCATCCATACTCTCTATCCTAATGTTCGCAAAATTACGCAAAAAGTAAAGCATGGTTCTTTTTTCTTCTTCTTTATATTTATTTTTTTTTGAATTTTTTTAAAAGAAATCAGAAAAATCATTACAAAGTTCTCAGCAAATGAAAAAAATGTTTTAGATAGAAGATATTCACTTTTCATTTTTTTTTACAAAAAATCACAAATACATGTGTCTATGAAAAGCTTCACTGCGATTTGCTCTATAATATTCCATATAAACGTCATACATATTATCTATAAAATCAAATCCACTTTCCTTAATCATTGTCTTAAACAGAGCATCTAGCTTTTTCATATCTTCTAAGTCTGGTTTATTAATTATTTTTTCAAAAAGTTTGTAAGTATTATTTTCCATACCCATTTTCTTTGTATGAAAACTCCACCATTTCAAAGGAGGAGTCCAACTTTTTTTAATTGTAAACCATAAATGAATAGCAGCTAGAACTGCTCTATGCAAATTAACATTTTTATTTGTTTCAAATCCCCTTTTTTCATTTATTAGTCCAAAACCTAATGATTCTCTCCACAGCATATATTTTGCTTTTAGTCTAATTTCATGCTCTCCTTCAGGATATTGAGCTATTTTTTTTGTCCATTCTTCAAGTTTCCCTGTAGGATCATAAATTATTTTACCTTCAACAAAGGCATAATGTTCTACATCTTGAGGAGAGTTTAACCTTTCTTTCATCCATTTGTCTGTAATCAGGAGAAAATCAAAAATCAATCTTTTTGGTTCTACTTTTTCATCAAATTCTAAAATATGAATATCTCTACTAGACAAAAAACTATAGTATTCTTCTGTAACATATAAAAATCCGTCCCAATCAGCTTTTGGTTGAGCAAAACCTGTTGCTCTACTACCATTTATTTGAATTCCCAGTAAATAGTCTTTTTTTATTAATTCTTGAAGGCGCGCTCTTACATACTCATCTTCAATGTCTTCAATCGAGGAAAGATTTTTCATAATTTGTTTTTCATTTCGTATTAAAAAACTTTTACGTTCAAATATAAAGCGAAACGAAACAATTGTTTATCAAACAACTAAAATATACTAATATGGAAAAAAGATTAAAGGATTATATCTTCCTTTGTAACTATTTCCTTTTCTTTAGAGAGCTTACTAATAAAAAATGGATAGAAAAGGATTAAAATTATTGCAAGAACATAAATTAAGATCGAACCTATCCATCTTGGGAAGAACAAAGAGTTAGGTTCATTAAAAAGTGAATGTATCCCAATAACAATAAAAATATTATCAGTCCTGTGATACAACAAGGCAAATGTTAATCCTAAAATGATCAATACTCCGTATTGAAGAGGATTAACCGCTGCCCAGATTATTTCTTTTACAGTATAACTTTCTGAACTCACTACCCATAGAATGCGATTTGGAATATGCATAAACGAGAATATTAGTTGTGATATTATCAAAGAACGAGTTAGAGACTTCTTAACTGATTTAGGATCATTAGTTAATTTATTTTTGAACTGTAAATATAATTGTGTAATTAAAAATTCTCTAAATAAAAATTCTTCAAAAGGTGCATTAAAAACCCATTGAGATACGTTTTTGATAATTATTAACTTTGCAGATGATTGAACCATATAACTATCAAATTTTAATGTCCCACTCATAATTAGTGAGTAAATTACACCTGCAATTTGAATAATAAACCAACCGACAATTACAATTAAAACACCTTGCCAAAGTTTGCTAGTTGAAAATCCTAAATCTTTAGGTTTTAGCTTTCCTAAATAAATCATTAATAAACCTATAATAACTAAATATAATATTGTGTAAGCAAGCATTGTAGGTGTTATAAAGCCTGTTATGTTGTATATCCAACTAAACAATCCGAAGCGATAAATAACCAAATTTATGATTACTGAAAAAATCAAATCCACTACAACAACTAAGCAAATAATCCACAATTCAACAGCTTTTTTCTCATCTAAATCGATCAGATTGAACTTTTTGTTTGGTTTAATAATTTCTCGTAAAGAAGTCATTGTAAGAGCACAAACTATCATTTTATTTCTTTTTTGTTTTAACACCAACTAATCAATAATTAATCAAAAAAGATTCAAGAATATAAACTATAAAAGAAATAATTAATAATTGTTAAATCCTATTTTTTTCTAAAGTCTATTTCTTTAATTATTGAAGTGTAAGCTTCTTTTCTAAATATATACAGAAACAGCTCTTCGTCAATTAACAACAATACTGTCAGAAACACTAAGAAAACATAGAATTGATGTAACCACTTAATTTTAATTACTATCCACAGATTTAGGAAGAAAATCCAAGTACTAAAAGAACTTAGATAAATGATTTTCAACCAATCTCTATTTATTGATAATGCTTTTCCTCCTAAAGCTAAAATTACAAAAGGAATAAAAAATGAGTCATAATACTTGTAACATCCTCTGGACAGGAAAATGTGCATTCCTAAAGCAAAAAGAGCTTGAGATGTTAATAAATTACTTTTATTTTCGTTAAGTTTTTTTCCTGTTAAAATTATCCAGAAATAGCTTAAAATATTGAACAACATAAAAGGAATATATTTCTGATTTAGTTTAAAATAAAACAAAGCAGCTTTATCCCATCCCCAGTAAAGAAATGCATGGAAAGGAGTTGTTGACCACAGAATCCATCTATATTCTATAGAAAAAGAAGTGAGTTCTGGAGTACCTTGAAGAAACATTCTTACTAAGAAGCTTTCAGGGAAAAGAACTATCCAAGGAAGAGACAGGATTGCTCCAATTAAAAAAGTAAACATACCATACTTTATTGCCTTTTTCTTGTTTATTCTAAAAATGTACAAAAACCACAGTGGAAGAAGAAAAAGAGAAAGTTGTTTTGTCATAATCGAAATAGCTAACCAAAATGCAGAGAGATCAAACTTTTCCTTTATCAAAAATAAGAAAGCAAGTAATGCATAAAAAGTATACATGTAAGAATTTAGATAAAGAAAATTATTATAAAATAAAACTACTGGCATAAAAATGAAAATAATAGAATTAGAAATAGCTACTATTTCAATTTTCATTTTACTAATTATTCTATCTTCTAATTTCTCTTTTGATATTGTTCTAATAATATAGTAAATAACGACAGTTGACAAAGAATCAAACAACTGAGGAGCAAAAACTACTGTTTTCCAAGCTATTTCTAGTTTTGTTGAGTTGGGAAAAAATATACCTACAAAGTAAGATAGGATAGTCAAAAAGTATATAAACAATGGTCCATAAACATATCCTGAGAGCGGGTATGGACTAGAAGGATTATATAATAACCAATTCTCATGCTTAAAAGCATAAAGGTAGTATTGATAATAAGTTTCAGCATCCAAATATGTTTCCCAGTAATATCCTTCTTCAGAAATATAGTGTGTCACGTCATAATTTGCATAAAACCATTTTCTGAGGAGTAGACGAATAGTAATTGAAATGATGAATAGTACTAAAGGAATAATCATTTTCAATAAATTTTCTTTAATAGAAATTTTTCTAATATTCAAGATCATCTACTCTTCGTAGGTATTTGTCTTTTGCTTATTTAGAAATAACTTCTATTTAAAATATTGTAAAAGCTAATAGGTAGTGTCTAGTTTTCATATCCTCCTAAGTAAAAAGGAGCTAAGGGGAGGATGTTCTAAGCTCTGATGAGAACGAACGAAAGTATAATGGATCATAAAGAGAGTAAGGAAACCAGAAAGATGAGTAGAACCATAGACGGCACTGATAGGACAAGTACAGTGCAGAATATAATGAAACCAACGATAACCTTAAGGGTGGCATTAAAACTTTCAATATAGGCACGTAAACCACTTTTGATAGTGGAGAATTTGATACCTGGACGAAGTAAGACAGGATACCATTCTTCCATGAATCTTTTTACGAATAAAACGGATAGAGGAGTTCTGTGGTTCACGATCTTTATTTTTTGCTTTTTTTCTTAATTTCGAGTGTACTCCTTTGGGGTAACCAATAACAACGACTAAATTATAATCCTGTGTAAGTTCAACAATATCTTTCCACAACTCGTTAATAAAAGCATATAAAAAAGCATGGAAAAATTATTTATTGCCTTATACTTGACGACTTGATGTCAAATGATTGTTAATGAACATGTTGTAATGAATTTTTTTCTTGAACAGATGTTTCAAAATAAATACCTTTTTAGTTGATCGTCTAGAGCAAAAAGAAAAAATCCGTAAAGAAATAATTTATTTGACCAGGTGTGATAATCTTCACGATAAAATACTAGCTGCAAAAAGTCTATGTAAACTGCTTTTTGAAAACGTAATGAGTTTTATTGATGAAAATAAGAGAGGTTATGATGATCTTTTCTCTTACTTTGATGCTTTTGTCAATTTTGAGGAGTTCATTTTTGCTTGTTAAATTATTAAGCACCTTTGCAAACACATATATTCGCTACTCAGACCGTGTTGATATTCCTATAATAACTATGAATTTGCCTTCTATTTTTGCAAAGTTAGAGATATTAAAAACAGTAGCCAATCACACTAGTAGTTATCGTATTCAAAACTTTAACGACTTTTCATCCTTACTTATACTAATCGATGAAATAGAAGAATTTTCAAGAATATCTCGTGCTAATCAATTTAGGCAATATGTAAACGAATTTTGTAGTTCATCAATTTTTTTCTCTGATAACTGTCTTACAATCAATTTTATTTTTGATAATCCAAATATTCCAGATCTGAATCCAGAACTTGCATTTAAAGGTAAAGCGAATCGTTTTCTTGATCTGTTTGATATTTCAGAATTTCAAGAAGATTTATCTATCAATTTCATTGTAACTGATAAAATAAACACTCTAGGAAGAAATTATGAATTGATAATTGCTAAAAACAATTTTGAGATTCTAATTGATAATGAAAAAAAAGAACCTTCAACATACCTAAAAACCTATGAAATAGTTTAATAAAAAAACTCAAACACAGAAGTTATTATATAAGAGGAATAAATTTTGCTAAATTCAAAGTTGTTCTGATAACAATAACACTTATCTTCTTTATTTTCTTACCTTTACTGTTAACTTTTATGCTCAACTCTTTATCTCCTATAAATAATCCATCAGCTGTTTTTAGTTCTAAAATCATATAGTGCTTATCACTATTAGGGTGCCCTAACTTAAACTCTTTTTTAAAAATTTGTCCGTTAGGAGGAATAGAATAAATTGTGTTTTCATCTCTTTGAATACCAATATCAGTTTTTATGTTAATTATTATTGGAAGTGTATCATCACTTAAGTTCTTTAATGAAATTGTTGCTGATATTCCTTCTTTTTTAGAATATTTAGTTTCAATATCTCCAATTTGAAGGATTTTTTCTATTCTTTCTTTTTCCATAACCTTTTCTTGATATTTTTTGAAGTATTCGTAAGATCTGCTTATTTCTTCACTGTAATCTTTTAGCGGTATTGGTAACTCTTCTAATTTAAGGTAGTTGCACTTCCATAAAATTTTTCCTTTAAAATCATCTAGTTTTAGATCTTCTAGTTTTTTACATTTTCTTAAATCGCTTAAATCAATAGACAAAAATTTATTTCTGCTTAAAATTAGATTTTTTAAGGTTAGAGTAGCTAAAGGCTTTAGGTTAATTTCCTTCAATAGATTATCAGAAATATTGAAAGAGGATAAATTTTGGAAAACATCATCTATTTTTAATTCAACAATTTTATTTGATTCAATGTTAATTTTTGACAGATTTTTCAGTTCTGTTAGTAAACTTAAATCAATTTTCTTAATCTTGTTGTAGGAAAGATCTATCTCTTCTAAATTTTTTAAATATTGTATTCCTACAAAATTGACCTCACTCATTTTATTATAAGATAAATCTAGTACTTTTAGGTTAGTACAACCACTTAGTTCTCTAAATTTGATTTGTGACAAATTATTATGAGATAAATCGATCTGTTCTAACTCAGTGAATTCTGCCATTTGTGTAAATTTTATTGATGTGATATCTTTATTTGATAAGTTGATTATCTTTTGTTGCCTATTATACTCTGCTGTTTTTGTTTCTTCATTACTGTTTTTCCATTTCAGAGTTACCATTTCGTTTATTTCTCTTTTTATATCTTATATATTTTCTCGTTGAAATTATCAAAAAATGCAAATATTTGGCTTATTATAATTTTTATTTAGTAAAGTAATTATTTAGAATCTTCTTTTCATTAAAGGATTATAATATAATGTATCTTCTGCTAGATTTTTAATTATTTTTCCATCCTCATCTTTTAGTATTAATGTTGTAGGTTTTGGCACATTTTAGCTGTGTAATCTTATCAAAAAGCACATATTGTTCTTTCTTCAGTTCAATCTATTATGAATAACGAAGATATTTGACATCTGAAAGACTTTTTTATATTCTTTTCTCCTATATCTGATGAAGCTTTCCTTTTGGTAGTTTAACAGATGTAACTATATTGTATTCTTCTTCAAGATTATCCTCTCTTATTGCTTCAATAGCTTTTTCTCAATAAAGATAAAAATTAACCAAATTTATTGATTATATTTCCACCCTGTTAGATTTATAAATAATTTTTTTCAGTAGTGTCTAGTTTTCTTCCGACAAAAATATTTGTGGGGAATCTACTAGTAAGACTCTACTAGTAAGAGATAAATATTCAAAAACTATCTGCTCTTTTTAAGAGATCCAGTGTTCCCAAAAAGATAACAATAAAAGCTATTTTGGAATATATTGATTCAAAGAATGGTTTGAGGACAGTAGCATATCCCAAGCTCTGATGAGAACGAACGAAATTATAATGGAGCTTAAAGAGCGTAAGGAAACCAGAAAGATGAGTAGAACCATATACCGCACTGATAGGATAAGTACAGCGCAGAATATAATGAAACCAACGATAACTCTTAAGGGTAGCATTAAAACGTTCAATATTGGAGCTTAAACCACTTTTGACAACTAAGATTTTTTTACCTAGACGAAGTAAGACAGGATACCATACCCCTGCATCTGTAACGACAATACGAGGCTTAGAATCCCATACCAGCACTTGAACCAATAACGGAAACTTAGTAAACATTCAAGATTACTTTGTCCTTTAGTAATACTAAAACCCAGTAAAGTCTTGTTGTAAGGATGAATCTAACGCTAACCACAAATACATTGAGCCCTGAGAGGTTTTAATCTCTGTTTCATCTACTACTATAATTTCTGGTATTCTCTCTCTCTCTGTTACAACTCTATGTAAACTTTTCCTAAAGAGCCTGAACTTCTTTACCCAATACCATAATGTTTGGTTCGTTAAACCATTCTTCCATCATCCACTTAGCTCCTTTTTACCTAGGAGGTGGTATCAAAACTAGACACTACAAAGATAATATACAGAAATTCTTATTAGCTAACTTTTCAGTTTTCAATGATGAATAGCAACAAAGAATTTATGGAAACAAATAAAAAGCGATGGAATGAACTTGTTGAGATACATTCAAAATCAAAAAGCTATGATTTGGAGGGTTTTCTAAAAGGAAAAAACTCTTTACACTCTGTTGAGCATGAATTACTGGGGGACATTAAAGGAAAAAAGATTCTTCATTTACAATGTCATTTTGGAATGGACACTCTTTCTTTAGCTAGAATGGGAGCAGAAGTGACAGGAGTGGATTTTTCTGAAAAAGCTATTGATTTTGCTAAAAAGTTAAGCGAACAAATAAATGTTCGTGCTAAATTTGTGTGTGCGAATATTTATGATCCTGACAAACTTCTAAATGAAAAGTTTGATTTTGTTTTCACTACTTATGGAGTTCTACCTTGGTTACCAGACATAAAAAAATGGGCTGAAGTAATTTCCAAATTCCTAAGAAAAGGTGGACAATTCCTAATTGTAGAATCACATCCTCTGTCTCATGTCTTTGATGATGAAAATGAAAAAGAACTAAAAATTAGATATAGTTACTTTTCAAAAGAAGCTATGGAATTTGATTCTGAATATACTTATACTGATTCTGATAAAAAAATAGAACATTTAAAAACATATGAATGGATGCACACAATTAGTGAAATCCTTAACTCTTTAATAGCTGAAGGGTTAAAAATTAAACTTTTTAATGAATATCCATTTAGTGAATTTAAACAATTTCCTTTTTTAGAACAGTATGAAGATGGATATTGGCACTTCAAAGATAAAAAAATTGATTTTCCTCTTTTATTTGCCTTAAAAGCAGTTAAAGAGTAATCTTTTTCTCATTTTTTTAAAAGAAAAAAAGAATTAGGATCTGGAAAGTTCTTTATAATTTAACCATTCCACATTATTTTAGCATCTCTTTGAAGTTTAGTCTTGATATGAAAGGAGTAGCAACAAGAACAACTAAAGAAGCATAAATCATCAAGTTTCTTACCGTTTTTTCTGCTCCTCCATTCTTGATCAAGAAAAATTGAATAATTGCATTAATAATCATACTCCATCCAATAATTTGAAGAGCTTCTACCATGAAGAATCTGCGCCAGATAAAAGAGTAGGATTGTGGTTCTGTCCAAGTGTCTATTGAAAAAAGAGATTTTCCTGACCTAAAAACTCTTCCGAAATATCCATAATATCCAAAAGCTTCTGTCAATCTTCCAGCAATAAGAACGCCTATACCTGTAAGAACTTGCTTTGCTAAAACTTTTTCAGCATTACCACTTTTTCTAACTTTTTTTACAGAAGCTAAAGAATTAACTATTGAGGAAACTAAGAGGAAATATCCAGCCCAACCTCCAAAAAATCCGCAGAAAATAGCCCAAATTCCAAAAAGAAAGTTTGCTTCTTGAAATATTGTTCCAAATCTATCCAACTAAAGTCATAAATATGATTCCAGACATGTAAAAAAACCATCATCCAAATTGCAAGTCCTCTTTGAAAATCAAGAGAAGCTATTCTTCTAATTTTACTTTTTCCTTTATTTTCTATTCCTTCATTTTCTCTCATATTCAAAAAAATTTGCCTTTAAGAGTTATAGCTTAAAAAAAATTGACTATTATAAAAATATTTACGAGATTTGTCTAAAAATAAAGTGAATCATTTCCTAAACACTATTATGATTATTTAGTGCAAATTTCTTTTTTCACTTTTTCCTTAATTTGTTTAATTCCTCAAAAACTATCTCAGCGAAGACTTCATTGTGTGTATCAGCTTTTTCTTCAACTTTTATGAACTTGCTCCCAGGAATAAGATTTATTAGTTTTTGTACTTCTTCTTCATCGTGTTCAGGATCTTCTTTTGCACCAATTATTATCACTGGGGAATTAATCTTTTTTAGAGCTTCTTTATCTACTTCATATGGAGCTGCAAATGTTTTAGTTTTTCTCATCCATCTTTGTTGAGAAGGTTGTAGCAATCTTGCTAATGTATGCTTTCTTCTTCTTGCAGAATCTCTATCTTTTCTAAATTTCAAACCATAAAAGAAGAAAATCAGTGGTTTAATAAGAAGTACAATAAAATAGGGTATTCTTCCTATTATATGCATATTTTTTCTTCTGTCAGCTGCTGTATATTTCATTTGAGGAGAAGCATGAAAAGATATCAGAGGATTAATGTTATGTTTTCCCATTGCTTCAAGCATTGCCACAGAAGCAATAGAAGAGCCTATGAAAACTGTATTTTCCATGTCATGTCCTATTATTTTACATTCTTCTAGAGCTAAAACAAAATCTTCAGCTAAAGTTTCTGTGTTATATATTACTTCATCTTTAGGAAAGCGTGAAAACTCTTTTTCTCTTGTTTCTATAAAATATATATCATGCTTTTCCCTGAGTTTTTCTATAGCTTTTTCCCAGATATATACATAAGAAATAAAACCAGAATAGAACACTAAGTTTAATGTATCTTTATCTTTCTTTTTTGCTTTAAAATAAAGAATTCTTAACTTTGCTCCATTTTCTAGTTCTAAAGTCATTTTTTCTGCTTCTTCTTCAAGCCAGTACTCGCTTTTTGGCCGTCTTACCATATTATTCAAATTTGAGAAAACGCATAATATTAATTAGTTTTTCTTTTTTCCAAAATTAGTTTAACAAATTTTTGTTTGAAACTTACACTTATATACGATTATTCAGTAATTTTTTTTTGTGAAAGTGACTAATTGTTTTCTTTATTCTCCTTTACTTTATTATTCAATTTTCAAACAACATTCCCTTTTCAAGTTAGTCACTCAATTAAATTAATAACACTAAAGATGTGTAAAATGAAAATAAAAGAATTTAATGCAGTTATTGTTGGGGGAGGAATAAGTGGATTGCGAGCAGCTTTAGAGCTTTCTTCTCAATGGAATGTTGCTCTTATTAGCAAAGTTTTTCCTGTTCGTAGCCACTCTGATGCAGCGCAAGGAGGAATTAATGCTGCTTTGAAGAATACTCTGGAAGGAAAAGATGATACTCCTGAGAGACATGCTTACGATACAGTTAAAGGTTCAGATTATCTTGCAGATTAAGATGCTGTCTTATTTATGTGTGAAGAAGCTCCTATGATAGTTTTAGAATTCGAAAGTATGGGAGCACCTTGTTCTAGATTGGATTCTGGATTAATAGCTCAAAGACCTTTAGGCGGAGCAGGTTTTCCTCGTACTTGTTATACTGGAGATAGAACAGGTAATGATCCTATCCCAGTTCAACCAAGTCAGCATTATAGTATGGGAGGAATAGCTTCTAAACAAGATGCTGACTTTTGTGAAACACCTTTACTTGGTTTGTGGGCTGTAGGAGAAACTTCTTGTATTTCTGTACATGAGAAGTATTCAAAGATAACTTTCAAAGCTCTAGAAAAGGAAAAACTATTGAAAAGTAATAAGAGAAATGTATCCAGAAACAGAAGCAGAAAGACTAATTCGAATATTAAAAAAAGATTAGTATGGACAAAACTAGTTAGTACCTTATACTATTTTTGTGTATTAAAAAAGTTTGAACAATGTTTGAATAGAAACGGTATCGTTTTATATATAAACGAGAATTTAGTTACAAAAACTTACTAGGGATTCTTTGAATGATACTAATTGATGATTTAGAAAGACTAGAAATGGAAAAAATCTTTAAAGAAAAACAAGTTCTCTTAGCTTTAGTATTTGGTTCAGTGGCTAGAGGAGACAATAGTACTATAAGTGACATTGATATAGGTTTATTTTTTTCTCCTAATACAACCAAAAAAGAACGTTTTGACAATATTCTAATTATCTCTAGTAAAATACAACGAATATTGAAGAAAAATGAAATAGATATAGTCGCAATAAACGATGCACCATCTAGACTAAAGTTTAAGATAATGACAGAGGGTAAAATTATTTATTGTGAGGATATGGAATTGTTTTACAACTTGAAAGAAAAAGCAATGCTTGAGTATTTCGATTTTCAATATGTAGAACAGCAAATAATAAAAGATTATCTGGCAGAGTGAAGAAGTTGAACGTTGATATAGAGGAAACTATCGACAAGTTAAAATTTATTGAACAATTAAGAAATGAACTATTTGAGGAATTACAACAAGAAAAAATTTCTAATTCATTAAGAAGTCAGCTAATTATTGAACGTGCTGTCCAACTCATTATCCAAACAATATTAGATATTGGAGCACATATTATCTCAAGAACAACAGACATTAGTCCAAAGTCTTATTCAGATATAATTCCTTTACTTGTAGAAAAAAAAATTATGTCTATTAAACTTGGGAATCAGCTCGAGAAAATAAGTGGGCTTCGTAATATTCTTGTTCACGACTATACTAAAATAGATGCGGAATTACTGAAAGATCATGCTTATTCAATTTTAACCGATAGTAAACTGTTTATTGAAGAGATAAAACAGTTTATTAGAGAAAAGGAACAAACTAAAACATAATTCATTTTTTTGTTTGAAAATAATTAAATACAAGATAGAAAACCATTACTTATGTTCTACAATAAACAAGAGGCCTTTAACGCTATTAGTCATGCATTAGGAGCTGTTTTAGCTATAATCGGCTCAGTTTTTCTTCTTATATATAGTTTTAATGATTTAAGAGTATTCTTTATTGCTCTTCTTTATTCTATTTGTATGTTAGCTATGTTTAGTGCTAGTGCCATATATCACTCCCAAAAGGGTGATAATTACGAGAAATTGTTGGCAAGAAAAATAGATCATGCTGCTATTTACCTAATGATTGCAGGTTCTTATACCATTATTTCTTATCTTTTCCTTCCTATGTTATACTATATCCCATTAATTGTTATTGAATGGATTGTAGCTATAGTAGGCATTTATCTCAAGTTGTCTAAAAAAATAAAGAAAAAAAGTATATGGGATACAACTATGTACATAATAATGGGTTGGTTAGCAGTCCTTGCTCTACCCTACCTGTTAAATAATCTAGGATTTGCTAGAAATATGCTTTTGTTTTTCGGAGGAATTGCTTACACTGTCGGTGCGATAATGAGCTATTACAAAAAACCTATTCTCATTCCTGGAGTAATTGAAGGACATGAATTTTTCCATATTTTCATTATAATAGGAGCAGCTTTGCATTATATCTTAATAGCTAGCGGAATTTAATTTCTACTTTTTCTTCTTTAATACTCATCGCTAGGAAGTAAAGAAATTAAATTTCAAAATATTACAACGTCCTACTTTAATTATTCAATCTTTTAATTTTCATTTTTCCACTTGAAGTGAAGGTCTTTCCACTCGAAACAAAGGGGGTAATAAATAAGAAAGAGGTTGTTACAAAAAGATATCTTATTAGATGAAAGATGGTAAATTGTAATAGAAAAAGTAAGTCTTAACATGTCGTTGAAAAGTTTTTTTTGTTATTTAATAAATCTTTTAGAAGTCTTGTAGCATTTATCAATGGATAATAGATCATCATTTTATATCCATTCTTTTCTTTATTGATTTTATTCACAAAACAAAAAAAACAATTATAAAATAGTGTAATAATATTTTGAAAAAAAAACAAATTTGTATGTTTAAAAGCTTCTAAGTGCTGTTTTAATAAGTTAGTTTTTATACAAGTAACTCAAAAACTATTTTATGCCAAAAAAAGACTTTGAATCAAAATACAAGTTTGAATGGAAGTTCATTAAAGAAGCAAAGAAAGAATATATTACTGTTTCTGATAATCAAGATATTTACAGTATATATTCTAAAAAGCATAACAACCCAAACAAAGCCACTTTTATTTTCATTCAAGGTTTTGGTTCTGAAAAAGAAACATGATAAATATCACAATTATCAAAATTCCAAGAAATTAGAAGAGATTATTCCAAACTGTAAAACATTAACTGTTCCAACATATGATTACTTTCATATCAAACCTAGTGTATACGAATTTACACAAACAATGAAAAAAATTGTAGATGAATTCTCTATTTGATTTTAAACACTTATTTTAGAATGAAATTAATGTAGTTTATAATTACCACAAACCTTTTTTCTTATTTCTTTACATAAGACTTGTTTTTTTGTTTCATTGAGTGAAAATAATTTTTTTATAATTTTATTTAACCCTAAAGTAAAGATATAAGATGTTTTTATTATGCTATCTTTAATCGCACCTTCCTCTCTTGTGACTAAAATCCCTTCTCGTTTAAGATTGCTAGTCATTCCAACCACAACAACATTTAATGATTCTTGAAAAAGAACCACTGCAGGCCTTTTTTTTGTCTCACTTCTATCTGTAAATTGAATTTCTGCTAAAATAATATCTCCAAACTCTAACACACTTCTGTTCCTCCTAACATGTGTTACCTTGTATATTTTTTAAGCAAGAGTTTCCCATTCTTCATCATATTCATTGTCCCAAAGTTCTCTCATTTTATCTTTTTGAGCTTCTTCTAAACATTTTATATCATCATCTTCTTCATATATTTGATATTGCTGTTCTTTGAGATTTGGAGCTGAATAAATAAATACTTTATGTGTTCTTGAAGTTGTTTCGTTGTGAGTAAAAAGTTCATTAGCTGTAATATCAACTAATTGCGTAATTGCTGTTAAACCACTAGTTGTGTTTATTTCTTCACCATTAGTATTGTTATTATTATTGGGTTCATCCATAAAAGTCTCACCTTTAAATTTCTGTTTCTTCAAACCATCCTTCTTCAACAATTTTTTCTTGGTAACCAATTATTGGGATAAAAGTATTGGGGTGATTACTAATAACTCTTCTCACTTCTTTTTTTGTTTTATACACGTGAAGTAAGGAATTCGTCTCAATGATTCCTCTATAAAAAGTAAATATATTCTTATCACTATTTCCAAGTAGGGCTTCAGGGTTATATACTGTATCTAACTTCAGTATATTACTATATTGATTGAAAAGATTAATAATTTTATCTGTAAATTCTTTTTCTGGCTTAATAATGTTTAACCCCAGTTCTTCTTCTGCTTCTCTTCTACTAATTATATAGTTATGAGAAAATCTTTCTCGAACCAAAGTTTGAACTACTTTATCGACTTTTTCTTGGTGACTCCAATGATATTTTAAAAGTTTTTCTGCTAAAAAAGATATCTCCATTCTAGACCTTTGAACTGCGCCTAATGTTAAAGGGTGTATCTTTTCCACAAGTTTTTCAAAAACAGTTTTTAATGAATCTTCTTTTTTTAACCCAAATTCACTTTTTGCTAAATCAATAAACGAATTAACATCCTCTACATTTACTGGTGTAATCTGCTGAATTGGTGAACCAGGAGGATGAAATGTGGGACCTAATGGATGTTGAATAGAAGGATCAACAGGACTTAGTTGACCCATAGGGGTCATAACAATTTCATTTGCACCTAAAGCTATCAATGTCGCACAACTTAAAGCCTTAAAAGGAACAATTACATTAAACTCATCGCAAAATTCTCTTATTAAATTTACCAATGCATAACCTGCGATTGTAATTCCTCCTGTGCTGTAAAGAAATAAGTCTATTTTATTTTGATGTCCAATTTCCATTAAATGTTTATGAAATATAGGGAAAATGTCTGTGGCAATTTTTGTTTCCAATCCTCTTCTATCACCTGTAATATAAACTAAAAGCTTAGAATCTCTCTCACTTTCAATGTCGTTGATTAATTTTAATCTCTCTGCTTTTGTCATTTAAATCAGCTTTAAGCATATATACACAAAAAAACCCCTTTTTAAAATATAAAAACTTTGCCTACTAACATATTTTCCTTTAAAAAGAAAAACCAAAATATTAATTAATTCCTTCATGAATAAAATAAACATATAATTTAATGGTAGAGTTTGAATGAAGAAGATAGAATATCAATGTAATGTCTGCTTAAAACAAAGAATAATGGCTCTTCCTGAAAATATAGATTTTAATGTAGATACTAGGGGTTTAATGGATATTATCGATGTTCACAAATGCAAAGGTAATAAGGAAAATGCTATTCTTCTTCATGTTGATTCTGATTTAAATGTAAGGACACAGATTCCAGTAAAAAAGGAAAATGATGTATCTAGTATTCCTGAACTTCCTCTTCCTTCTCCTCAAAAAGTAGAAAGATCGAAAATTGAAATTATTACTGATCATCTTATTAGAATCAGAAACATTGATTTCTTTCAAATAAACGATAAAATTAGAAATAAGATCTTTGTTTTTGATCAAACTAATAAAAATGATTTAGATAAAATAATTATTGATGACCAATTCCTTGAAATTCAAATATTAACAGAAAAAGAAGTTCAGGAAAATCAAATTAAAAAATGGTTAAATGAAATTAAAGAAGCTTACTCTAAAGCGATCTATATTGATATTAAAGCTTTAGAACTTTTACTAAAATTTTTAGATAATAAGATTATTAACGAAATGAGCTTGAACGATCAAATTGCTTTGGAATTAATATTAAATAGCATTTGTTCAATTCCTCAAACTATTAAAGAAGACATTGAATTTGAAGAGATCTTTAATGGCATTGATACTGTTGAAAGTCGAAATCTAGATTCTATTCTTGAAAAATGCAAAAACAATGAAAAAAACAATATTCTACAAGTATATAATGAATTAAAGAATAATTTTTCTTTTAGTGAATATATTTCTATTTTGGCCAATTTAGTAGAGAAAGAAATAATTAAGATATTTACCCTAATGTTTGTAGATAAAAAATAATTTTTCTTTTCTCTATTCATATGTATATCTCTTAATAAATAACTTTATACTTCATCTTGATAAGCATGTCCTAAAATCAATTTTTATCAATGGAGGGATTTATATTGGAAGTTTGTCTTCTTTCCTAATATTAAAAACCTCACAATGAAAGAGAATTCTTAAAGTTATGAATCTTTCCTTAAAGCTGTGGTAAAAAACCTCCAAGAACTGGCAAGAGGGGTAGAAAAAATATAGCAGAGAGATGGATAATAGTAGCTCTGGTGGGATTGCAAGAATAGAGAGGATAGCTTTGATGGAGGAAGTTGGGAGAGAAAATAGCCTATTCTTATTCATGTCATCCCTCCTAAAAGTAATTCTCTTCTCGATTCCCCTCTGCTCGGACTTATAATCCTTATCCATCTTTCTATCTTAGTCTCTATAGACATAACTTCCATCTTGAGTATCTTAGTAGCGTTGAACACGTTTTCGGTCTCCTTGAACTCTCTCTTCCACCAATACTTGATCTTTTACCCTTTACTATCCTCAATACCCTTTACAACCCTTTCATCTGTTATAAGTATCGATGTTCCTATAAAACTCCTAAAAAGAGAAAAAAATTTTTGGATATCTTTTCTTGTTTTATAAACTATTTATTTTATTATTAATTTTATACGTAATAGATAATCGTTTTATTACTGACTATAATAGAAATAATAAAGCAAAATTTCCTATTTTCTTCTAGGTTTTACTGTCTGAATGTTTTAAAGAGAATAATAATTCACTCCTTATTCTTCAATAAAATTTCATGTAATCTCTCCAAAAGCAGAAAATGTTGTTTCGTGTATTGATTCAAAGAACTAACAGTAAAGGTATTATCACCCGTAGGTCTAGTGAAGAAAAATAATCTATAAATGGAATAAGAGAAAAAAGGACAAATAATTGGAGAAATGCTTTCTGATAAACAAGTAAAAGAAGCACTTTGTTCAATCAACAACAGTTTTTTAATAAAAAGATGATGCAAATGATTAGTCAAAGAACCAAAGCTCTTATGACATTAAATAGATTTTTTGAAAAAAGCAAGAATCAAAAAATAGATTTAAAAAAAAGAGAGTTAAAAGATCATATCCTTGAAAGTGAAGAAGCTGATTTGTCTCTTATTCGGTTTCTTTCAGTGTCTTCTAAAGAAGAAGCTAAGTTATTAAGCTAAATAATTAATTTCTCACAAATAAATAGTCTGGAGAAAATAACTGTAAATAATTTAATTCCTTATTTCTCTTAAAATAGGTCCAAAGAGATTGTTACAAAAATTAGGAATAGATCAAAGCTAATTACAAAAATGTATTTTTTTACTTACTTGAATTTCTCGCTTAGATAATTCTTTAATCTCATTTACTTTATAAAACTCAATAGAAGTAGATAAGCATAGTAATATCCTGAAGGAAGTGTAAGTTCAACATAACAATACAAACAGTTAGAATAATAGAGAGTCAAAAGAAATCTAAATGGAGAAAAATATTGTTTTTCAATTCCTTAATTTCTAAATAAGCATAATAAGCAGTTAATATGTAGGTTTAATGAATGTTATTTTTGGAAGAGTAACCCTCAGTACAAGATGAAGCACTAGTTCCAACTAAAGAAAGAGCAACAGCTAAAAGAATAAAAATACAATTTTTTTAGACGATTCACTGATGCAATAGTTCTTTTATTATTTGTATATTTTTCATTTCTTTGTACATTATATTTTAAAAAAGTAAAAAAATTAAAAAAAGAAAAAGTTTACAAAAAAAGTAGGAAACAGTCTCAGATAATAAAATGTGAAAAGAAAAAAATTACAAAAATAGGAAAATGGAACTATCTCCGTCGAATAAATAGAAAAACTAGTCCCCCCATAGTAACAAGACCAAAAACTGAAGCAAGAGCAATAAGAATAAATAATAGCTTCGGACGGTGTAGAAACAACTATAATGTTTGAATATTCATTCTTATCATAATTCCAAGGATAAATTACTTTTAGATCGTTAATTCTTGATATTTCTTGTTGAAATTGGAAATCGTCTATACTTGGGTTGTAATTATAAATTTTTATTCTACCAAATACATATAATACTGCTACATTCGGATTACCATCATTATCTAAATCACTTACAAAAATAGATCTACCTCCATTATAAAAAGAATAATCTGTGGAAGAAAAAAACCCATTCTCTAACTCTAATCTAGTCCATACACCTGAATAATAACCCCAATTACAAACTAAATCTACATTTCCATCTAAGTCAAAATCATAACTATCACAATCATATAATCCATCATTCTTAATGTAAGTATCTGAAGAAACATTGACAAGTCCAGTCCCATTCCACTTTTTCCAGATAAAAATGTTATCAAGATAATTATCAGAATATGTTTTTTCTAGCAGATAAGCTTCATTATCTGTATATGCTTCAACAGGATAGTAAAGAGTTGGTCCTGTTGTGCTAATACTCAAAAGATCATTAGAAAAAGTCCTTGTAGTTTTATTATATTCTAAAAATTTGGTATAACCTGGTTCATCTCTATCTTGAACTTGTCCATTAACATCTGAAAGTGTAATAATTTCTGGGATTTTATCTTTGTCCAAATCACATACATGATATAAAACTCTTCCAGTAAAAGATTCATTTTTTTCAACCCATTTAGAGCTTTATAGTAAAGATGATAAAAGAATTCTATCTTTCACACTAGATCCTGTATCGTTTTTTAGACTATTACCATTATCTTTTTTATTTGAAATGTCAACTATATCCCCAATAATGTTGTTTAAAGAATAAATCTCATTCTTACTATTTTCATCATTTTGTAGGTTAAAAAACATCTTATTTTCATTATTGTTTATCATTACTACTGTTGGAAAAATAACTAAAAATAACAATAACGAATTTCTAACTGTTGTTATCAAGGAAATTAATATTTGTTTACATTTAAAAATTTTGCTCAATTTTTAATGTATTAGAGTTTAGTTTTTAACCACCTTCAATTTAAAAGAAACAGAAAGGAGGAAGATGCTAACTCTGAAGCATTAAAATGAATTAATGTGGAATATAAAAGGAATAAGGAAAACCAACAGATGTTCAGAACAAAAAATACTCTGATTGAGCAATTGCAACAAAAGATTGAATAGAGCTATGTATAGGTTTTTCGAGTGACAATAAAAATTCAAAGAAAAAGATATAACCACAAAAAATCAATTATAAAAAAACAAATACGATATAAAGAGTATTCTAAATTTTTCCATCAGTGATAATTCTGTTTGATTAAGTTTCTCGCTATTTGAAATAGAAAAGAAAAGTTAAGGAAAACAAAAAAGAGGAAGAAGATTGTTTTAAATTTTACCCTTTCCTTCCTTTTCAAATTCTTCAAACTGTCGTAAAAGTTCAGAAATTGCTTGTTCAACATCACTGTTGTCTTTGTTTAAAAGTTGATCTCTTTGAATTATAACATCATCTTTATCAATAAGAATGTGTTTAGAATTTAGACCTATTAACCATTCTTCTAGCTTTGTTGTATCTGTAAAAGAGAGAAAACTAGCAAGTTTTTCTAGTGAAATTCTAGTGTAAGAATTGATTATTTTAGCAAATTTCATTAAACGATTATATTTATCGTTAAGAGATATTTTTATTCTCTCTGTTTCTTTTAGTAATTCATTTATCTCTTGTATAATATCTTGTGTATTATTTATTCCGATTTCTTGATAAAGATCAATTGGAATTTTCTCTATGTTTGATTTAGCGTTTTCTAGTTTGTTTTGAATTTGATTTAGGAGATTAGTTGCTTTGTCTATTTCTGAAATTTCATATTCGTTAACATTTTCGAGTGAAATTAGTTTCTCTTTTAGTTCTTCTATAATAGCTTTTATTTTAGTTATGTTATTTGTAATTGATTGTTTAAAGGATGAAAAGTCTTGGAAACCAAGTTTTTCAATAAAAGATTTCGTCTTTGCATCTTTAAAACCTAGTGAAATAGCTTGTTCCCATTCTATTTTTGAACTAAATCCTAAACTCTCTGCTTTTAACCATTGATTCTTTGTTTCAAAGCCAAGTTCTTTAGCTTTTTCCCATTCTTTTTTATCAGCAAAACCAAGAGAAATTGCTTGTTTCATCTCATCCTTTGTTGTAAAACCTAGTTCATTTGCTTTCTTCTGCTCTTCAAATGTGTTAAATCCTAAACTTTTAGCTTTTCGTTGTTCATCAAGTGTTAAGAACCCTACACGTTTAAGTTCAGACCATTCATTGACACTTTGTGCTCCAGAATTTAAGAACTGCGTATAATCTTGTTTTGAAGAAAAACCTTGTTTGATAAGATTCTTCATTTCTTTTATTGATTGGAATCCTAGTTTATTCTTTTTCCTATTTGATAAACTTCTTCTAATAATAAGGATGAAAATTATAAATGTAAGAGTAACAGAAACCATTATAAGTATCTTTTTAGTTAGAGTAATAATTTGCTTAATGTGCTCATTTGATCTTGAATCCAATGGATTAAATCCTTCTTCAACTTCCTCATAATCCGTAAATCCATCATTATCAGTATCTGAATCATTTGGATCTGTTTTATATTGTTTTATTTCGTCTCCATCTGTTAATCCATCATTATCAGTATCTGAATCATTTGGATCTGTTTTATATTGTTTTATTTCGTCTCCATCTGTTAATCCATCATTATCAGTATCTGAATCATTTGGATCTGTTTTATATTGTTTTATTTCGTCTCCATCTGTTAATCCATCATTATCAGTATCTGAATCATTTGGATCTGTTTTACTATTATATTCTTGAAGATTAGTTAATTCATCAGTGTCAGGGTCTAAACTAGCATCATCTGTTAATGGGTCGAGAGAATTATTCACTTCCCAACCATCAGGCATACCATCAGAATCAGAATCATTATCCAAGGGGTCAGTAGAGTATAAGTTAATTTCGTCTCCATCTGTTAATCCATCATTATCAGTATCTGAATCATTGGGGTCAGTATTGCTATTGTATTCCTGAAGATTTGTTAATCCATCAGTGTCAGAGTCTAAACTAGCGTCATCTATTGATGGGTCAAGAGAATTGTTCACTTCCCAACCATCAGGCATACCATCAGAATCAGAATCAGAGTTATTAGGGTCTGTAGAGTAAATGTTAACCTCATCACCATCATTTAAACCATCACTGTCGGTGTCAGAATCATTAGGGTCTGTATCAGCAGCTTGATATTCTTCTAAGTTAGTTAACCCGTCAGTGTCAGGGTCTAAACTAGCGTCATCTGTTAATGGGTCAAGAGAATTGTTCACTTCCCAACCATCAGGCATACCATCAGAATCAGAATCAGAGTTATTAGGGTCTGTATAGTAAGTGTTAACTTCTTCTCCATCTGTTAGACCATCATTATCTGTATCTGCATCATTTGGGTCAGTATTACTATTATACTCTTGAAGATTAGTCAATTCATCTTCATCAGCATCTGAAGAACTATCATCTGTTAATGGGTCGAGATAATTGTTCACTTCCCAACCATCAGGAATACCATCAGAATCAGAATCATCATTTTGTGGGTCAGTACCACTATTATATTCTTGAAGATTAGTCAGTTCATCTGAATCAGGATCTAAACTAACATCGTCTGTTAATGGGTCAAGGGAATTATTCACTTCCCAATCATCTGTTAATCCATCGTTGTCAGAATCACTATCCAAAGGGTCAGTGGAGTATGAGTTAACTTCTTCTCCATCTGTTAGACCATCACTGTCAGTGTCAGAATCTAAAGGATCAGTATCGTAAGTGTTAACTTCTTCTCCATCAGTTAGACCATCACTGTCAGTGTCAGAATCTAAAGGATCAGTACCAGCTTGATATTCTTCTAAATTATTTAAACCATCACCATCCGGGTCTTCAACATTGTCATCAGTTAAAGGATCTAAACTGTTTTCTACTTCCCAACCATCAGGCATACCATCAGAGTCAGTGTCAGAATCTAAAGGATCAGTACCAGCTTGATATTCTTCTAAATTAGTTAATTCATCAATGTCAAGATCGTCGTCGGCATCATTAACAGTGGCATTAAGACCATAGTTCACTTCCCAACCATCAGGCATACCGTCACTATCAGTGTCAGAATCTAAAGGGTCAGTACCGTAAGTATTAACCTCTTCTTCATCATCAATTCCGTCACCATCAGTATCAGGTTTAAGAGGGTCAGTACTGTAAGTGTTAATCTCGTCTCCATCAGTTAGACCATCAGAGTCAGTGTCAGAGTTATTAGGATCTGTAACAGCTTGATATTCTTCTAAATTAATTAAACCATCACCATCCGGGTCTTCAGAAGAATCATCAGTTAAGGGGTCCAAACTGTTATCTACTTCCCAACCATCCGACATACCATCAGAGTCAGTGTCAGAATCTAAAGGGTCAGTACCGTAAGTATTAACCTCTTCTTCATCAGTTAGACCATCAGAGTCAGTGTCAGAATCTAAAGGGTCAGTACCGTAAGTATTAACCTCTTCTTCATCAGTAAGACCATCAGAGTCAGTGTCAGAATCTAAAGGGTCAGTACCGTAAGTGTTAACCTCTTCTTCATCAGTAAGACCATCAGAGTCAGTGTCAGAATCTAAAGGGTCAGTACCGTAAGTATTAACCTCTTCTTCATCAGTAAGACCATCAGAGTCAGTGTCAGAATCTAAAGGGTCAGTACCGTAAGTATTAACCTCTTCTTCATCAGTAAGACCATCAGAGTCAGTGTCAGAATCTAAAGGGTCAGTACCAGCTTGATACTCCTCTAAATTAGTTAAACCATCACTATCCGGGTCTTCAGAAGAATCATCAGTTAAGGGGTCCAAACTGTTATCTACTTCCCAACCATCAGGCATACTATCACTGTCAGTGTCAGAATCTAAAGGGTCAGTACCGTAAGTATTAACCTCTTCTTCATCAGTAAGACCATCAGAGTCAGTGTCAGAATCTAAAGGATCTGTACCAGCTTGATACTCCTCTAAATTAGTTAAACCATCACTATCCGGGTCTTCAGAAGAATCATCAGTTAAGGGATCTAAACTGTTCTCTACTTCCCAACCATCAGGCATACTATCACTGTCAGTGTCAGAATCTAAAGGATCTGTATTGTAAGTGTTAACCTCTTGGCTGTCAGTTAATCCGTCATCATCAGTATCGTTTTTTAGGGGGTCAGTACCGTAAGTGTTAACCTCTTGGCTGTCAGTTAATCCGTCACCATCAGTATCATTAACAGGATAAAGGTCAACAGAGCTGCTAGAACCATCAATATTATAGGAACCTATTCCATTCCAATCAGACCAATAGTTACCTATTTGTATTGTATTGTTATACCATATGTTTTCTTGACCAGAATCATAAGCTTGAGAGGATACTTGAAAATTGTTATCTATAAAAATATTAGAGTAAATAGTAGCATAATCAGAAGAAGACAAGTATATTCCATATTCCGTATTGTTCATAATTAAGTTCATTACAATAGTAGCAGAATCAGAATAACACAAATATATTCCATTACGGTTATTTGTTATAGTATTACCAGTAATATTTAGGTAGTTACAATACCGTCCATATAGACCAGTATCAGTATAACTCAAGTTCTGGTTAGCAATGGTAAGATGAGAACAGTTAATTAGAATAAGCTGACCATAGTAATCCGATTGGTCAATAACCATATTAGAAGCATTAACAAAATAGCCTAAAGGTTTTCCATTTACCAAGTTGTCCTCTACAGTTAAAGAGAAATAATCACTAATGTAATAACTATAAATGTGCAGCCCATTATTCATAAAGATATTACCAGTAATAGTAGCATTAGAAGAATACAATAAGTATATTCCATCATCGTTATTTGTTATATTATTACCAGTAAGAGTAACAGAATCAGAATGATCCAAGTATATTCCATCATTTTTATTGCTTGTTATAGAATTATTAGTTATAGTAGCAGAATCAGAATAATACAATTTTATTCCATAGTCGTTATTTGTTATACTATTACCAGTAATAGTAACATTAGAAGAATAATACAAATATATTCCATCATTTTTATTGCTTGTTATAGAATTATTAGTTATAGTAGCAGAATCAGAATGATACAAGTTTATTCCATAATCTTTATTGTTTGTTATATTATTACCAGTAATAGTAGCATTAGAAGAATACAATAAGTATATTCCATCATCGTTATTGCTTGTTATAGTATTACCAGTAATATTTAGATAGCTACAATACCATCCATATAGACCAATATCAGTATAACTCAAGTTCTGGTTAGCAATGGTAAGATGAGAACAGTTAATTAGAATAAGCTGACCATAGTAATCCGATTGGTCAATAACCATATTAGAAGCATTAACAAAATAGCCTAAAGGTTTTCCATTTACCAGGTTGTCCTCTACAGTTAAAGAGGAATAAACACTAAGTTCACTAGTACTAATGTACAGTCCATCATTAATAAAAACATTACCAGTAAGAGTAGCATTAGAAGAAGACCCCATGATTATTCCATCCCCGTTATTGTCTATTATAATATTACCAGTAAGAGTAGCATTAGAAGAAGAATACAATTTTATTCCATAGTCGTTATTGCTTGTTATTGTATTACCAGAAATAGTAATATTAGAAGAATCAACCAAGTATATTCCCCCCCCGTAGTTATTGTCTGTTATAATATTACCAGTAATAGTAGCATTAGAAGAATACAATAAGTATATTCCATCATCGTTATTATTTGTTATATTATTACCAGTAATAGTAGCATTAGAAGAAGAATACAAATATAGTCCATAATCGTTATTATTTGTTATATTATTACCAGTAATAGTAGCATTAGAAGAAGACCGCAAGTATATTCCATAATATTTATTGTTTGTTATAGTATTACCAGTAATAGTAGCAGAATCAGAATATTCCAAGAATATTCCAAACACGTTATTTGTTATAGTATTACCAGTAAGAGTAACAGAAGAAGAATCAACCAAGTATATTCCATAATCTTTATTGTTTGTTATAGTATTATCAGTAATAGTAGCAGAATCAGAATAAACCAAATATATTCCATAATCTTCATTGCTTGTTATAGTATTACCAGTAATATTTAGATAGCTACAATACCATCCATATAGACCAATATCAGTATAACTCAAGTTCTGGTTAGCAATGGTAAGATGAGAACAGTTAATTAGAATAAGCTGACCATAGTAATCCGATTGGTCAATAACCATATTAGAAGCATTAACAAAATAGCCTAAAGGTTTTCCATTTACCAGGTTGTCCTCTACAGTTAAAGAGGAATAAACACTAAGTTCACTAGTACTAATGTACAGTCCATCATTAATAAAAACATTACCAGTAAGAGTAGCATTAGAAGAAGACCCCATGATTATTCCATCCCCGTTATTGCTTGTTATTGTATTACCAGTAAGAGTAGCAGAATCAGAATAGTGCAAGTTTATTCCATCATCTTTATTGCTTGTTATTGTATTACCAGTAAGAGTAGCAGAATCAGAATAGTGCAAGTTTATTCCATCATCTTTATTGCTTGTTATTGTATTACCAGTAAGAGTAGCAGAATCAGAATCCAACAATTTTATTCCAGACCAGTTATTGTCTGTTATAATATTACCAGTAAGAGTAGCAGAAGAAGAAGACCGCAAGTATATTCCATATTCCGTATTGTTTGTTATAGTATTATCAGTAAGAGTAGCAGAATCAGAATAATACAAATATATTCCATTACGGTTATTTGTTATAGTATTGTTGATGATTTTTGCTGTATTGTGGGCAACATGTGAAATAAAAACGCCATAGTCACTAGCATCTATGTAACAATTGCGTATAATAAAATATTTTGTAGTGAGGTGGATATAAATACCATAAGATGCATCAGTTGTAATGTTGTATCCTTCAATAATATAGGGATCTGTTTCTGTTCCTGAACCTGGGAAAGCACTGAAATCACTATCTGACGATATTTCTATTGTTTCGTGTTCACTAAGGGATAAGCTGACATCTCTAATGTTGCTAATCGAAGAGTTCACTTTAGATTGAAAAAGGAATTCTTCGTTTTTATCCATTTTAGTTTCATTGGTATTTAATAATAATATTACCACTATCAAGCCCAACAGAATTTTTTTATTTCTTATTTTAATCATAAAAAAACCTTCTTCTCAAATAACTAGTGCTAACTCCACATAGATGAATTACACTTTTTGCTTATTTGAATTAAATTAAAGGATGTTTAATAAAGTTTTTCCAGTATTAAGAAAATAGTGAATAGTTTTCATACCACCCCCTAGATAAAAAGGTACTAAGCGGAGGACAGTCAAGACTCTGATGTGAGAGAAGGAAATTATAATAAACATGAAGCAAACAATAACAGGGCCAGATATTTTGTCGGAAGAAAATTTAATCAACGGGAATATCACTTTAAAAAAAAACTAAAAACTAGACATTACAACCAGTGCTCTAAGGAAAGATTCATTAACCTTTAAGAACTCTCTTACCCTATGGGGTTTTTAATATTAGGAAAGAAGACATACTTCCAATTAACATAACCCTCTACATTAATAAAAATTAATTTTTGGATATGCTTCTTGATTCCAAATAGTAAATCTTTTTAACTATAGCTTAACTCTCAATTGATTAAATTGAAAAGGGTTGTAATTGCAGGAACGATTCGTTCTGATGTTGGTTTACCTAAAGGGATTGAACTTCTATTACAAGGAAATAAAGCAATAGATGCGGTAGAAGAAACAATAAAGATTGTTGAAGATAATTTGGATGATTGGACAGTAGGAACTGGAGGTTTGGCTAATTTACTTGGTGAAGTAGAATTAGATGCTTCTATGATGGATGGAACTACTTTAAAAGCTGGAGCAGTTGCAGGAGTTAGAAAACACAAAAATCCTATTTCAATTGCAAGAAAAGTATTAGAATTAACCCCACATGTTCTTCTAGTTGGGGAATTTGCTGATTTGTTTGCAGATGTTATTGGATTCCCCCAATCAGAATTGCTTACAGAAAATGCCAAAGCTATATACAATGATTTCTTAAAAAAGAAAAAAATCGAGACTTATCCTTACGACAACGAGAAAACTATGAAACTTAAAGAGAGATATTTTAAATCTTTCAAGAAAATGGTCGAAAATAATGATTTAATGTCCTGGTATGAAAAATATGCCAAAGAGAAACATGGAACAGTCAATGTTATTGGACGAGATATTAGAGGAAATATTTGTTCAGGAGTTTCAACAAGTGGTTTATCATTCAAGTTTCCTGGAAGAGCTGGTGATTCGCCTTTAATTGGTGCTGGTAATTATGCTGATAGCAGGTATGGAGCTGCTACTTGTGTTGGTGTAGGTGAAATTGCTATAAGGTTATCTCTTGCTAGAATTGCGGTTTACGAATTATCTAAAGGAAAAAGTGTAGAAGAGGCTGCAATTTGTGCTATAAAGATGATTAAAGACTTAGAACCTAAAGCTGGGACTCTATCTATTTTGGTAATGGATAAGGAGGGAAATGTAGCTTCAGCAGCAAATTTTAGAGATTACCAATTTTGGATTGCAGATTCTCTGGATCCTATTCCACGAAAGAAAGAATGCATTTTTGTCGATTTAAAGGAAAAAGAGGATATCGGAGTTGGATACCACAGATAAAGAAAAACATTTACACTTTTTTTCTATTTTCTCTTGACTTAGACTTTAAACTCTTTTTTTGTTAAAACATCATTCTTAAATAATTAGAAATTCAAATAACCTTTGATATTATGACAAATTTAAAGATTGGAGATAAAGCAATTGATTTTTGCTTAAAAGACCAAAATGGAAAAGAACACTGCCTTAAAGACTATTTAGGAAAATGGGTAGTAGTTTATTTCTATCCTAGAGCTAATACTCCAGGTTGTACAATTGAAGCAAAAACTTTCTCTGAAAATATTGAAGAATTCAAGAAAAAAGAAGCGATAATCTTTGGTATTAGTGATGATCCTATAAGCAAACTTAAGAAATTTGAGGAGAAAAAAAATCTCAAAGTAATTCTACTGAGTGACGAAACACACAAAATAATTAACGCTTATGGTTGCTGGATAAAGAAAAGGATTGGTCCAAAGGAGTATTTTGGAACAGCTAGAAAAACCTTCCTCATTTCTCCAGAGGGAAAAATAGCAGAAATATGGGAAAAAGTAAAAGTAAAAGAACATTCAATAGATGTTTTATCTACAATTTTAAGTAAGAATGGTGATTAAATGAATTTTTCTGAAATAGTTAAAAAAAGGAGAGCATATAGATCCTTACTCCCTTTTGAAGTAAAGGAAGAGATGATAAGAGAACTAGCTGAACTAGCAAGTTTAGCTCCTTCTTGTTTTAATAAACAACCTTGGAGATTTATTTTTATTTATGAGAAAGAGAATCTTGAAAAAATCTTTTCTACTTTATCAGATGCAAATGCTTGGGCAAAAAATGCTTCAATGGTAATTGCTGTTTTTTCTAAACCAGACTTAGATTGTATAGTGAAAGGAAAAGAGTATTACCTTTTTGACACAGGAATGGCTACAGCAAATATTATTCTACGACTTACTGAAATGGGATTGGTTGCCCACCCAATTGCTGGATTCAATGAAGAAAAAGCAAAAAAAGTTTTGAATATCCCTCAAGAATACAGAATTATTACGTTGATTATAACAGGAAAACATAATGAAAACTATGCTGATGTATTAACAGAAAAAGCTGCGATTTCTGAAAAAACTAGGCCTTCAAGAAAGAATTTCAGAGAAGTGGCTTTTCTAAACACTTTCTAAAGAATACTTTAGTAGTAGAAGAACATTTATTATTTATCAACACAATTAGTATATTATTGGCAAATAAGTGATATTATGGGGAAACTAGATTTAAAGATAGCTGAGAAAGTTAAGAGTCTCTCAAATTACAATTTAGAACTTTTCAAAGAATCTACAAGTGATTTTGAAGTTTTTCTCTTTGCTATTTCTACATGCCAATGGTGCAAAAAAGGAAAAGAATGGCTAAAAGAGAAGAAAATATCATATTATTATATTGATATAGATCTTATTGACTATAATTTAAAAAAGGAAATAAAAAAAGAGATAAGGCAATCTTTTAATCTAGATTTTATAGCTTTTCCATTTATAGTTATTGATGGAGAAAAACATGAAATAGGTTTTAATAAAAAGAAATGGGAAAAACTCTTTAAGAATACTGAAAAAGGTATAAAATCCAAAACTTTTGAAGAAGTAAAAAACTATGTCCAGAAAATAGCCAAAAAAAAGAATTGGAAATTACATTCAAATCATGATGGCACTTTAGATATGTTAATTCAAGGTTTAAGAGATAATTACAACAGAATAGGATATTTCAATTGTCCTTGCAGAGATACTAATGAAAATATTCAACTTGACAAAGACATTTGTTGTCCTTGTGATTACGCTGAAAAAGATATCATTGAATATGGAAGATGCTATTGTGCACTGTTTTTTGATTGTGATTACGATTTCACTAAAAACGAAGAAATTGAAATGATACCAGATAGGAGACCTAAAGAAAAATATACTTAGGGGAAAAAAATGGTTTTAGATTGGTACTTGCAATTATTAAATTCTAATGATAAAAATTGGTTAAAAAAGTATTTACAGCTAAAATCCATGAAAGAAGTGAAAGAGTACGATTTTTACAAAAATATCTTAAATAATTGGAAAAAAATAAAAGAGTCTTCTATTCCCCTTGATATTCAATTTCTTATCTGTTATGTTCTTAACATGTATGTAGAATATGAAAAGTTGAAACTTCTTTATGAAAAACATAAATCAATTGAATGCTTAGGACCATTACTTAACATTTTGAGGTTAAAAAGAGGATTGATTGAAGCTCAAACATATATTGCAAATACTGATCTCTCTTCTGTTTTTAAATCTTCTATTTGTCCTAGATTTTACTTTTACACTTCTGAAGTAAAAGTGCTTTCTACAACTTTTAATAACGAATTATCTTCACAATTAATTTCACAATGTAAATTACTATTGAACAAAAGTGATGGCCAATTGTTTCTCTTACTTCAAGCAAATTTGTTTCAAACTCTTGGATATTCTTTCTTTCGATACAGGGAAGTAGATAAAGCAATTTATTACTTTACTGAAGCAAAGGATATTTTAGAAAGCATTGAAAAAACAGATAAGTTTCTTTTAGCTGTCATCTATAATAGTCTTGGAAATGCTTATATGTTTAAAGGAATAATAAAGCAGTCAAAATCAAATTACTTCAAAGCATTTAAGCTATTTGATGAAATGAATAATAAAAGAGGAAAAATTGTTACAAAGGGAAATATTGCTTCATTAGATCTTAAAATTGGAAAACATAAAGAAGCATTACCTAAACTACTAAATATCAAAGAATATTTCATAGAGAGCAAGGAATTAAGAAATGTAGCTTTAATTAATAGAGAGATTATGCAATGTCAAATAGAAATTGGAAAGACAGAAGAAGCAGTAAAATATTTACAAGATAATATAGATCTTCTAGAAACAAAATTAGTCTATGATGATGAAGTTCTGATTGCATCAATAGAGTTTGCAATTCAAATTCAAAAATTTGATATTGTTGAGAAGTTATTAAAAAGATTTGAAAATATTATACTAAAAGATAAAGAGAATATTAGCTTCCATAACGGAGCATATTGGGCTCTAAAAGGTTATTATGAATTAGCAAAAGGAAATTTATATAACGCATTTAACTTCTTACATAAAGGAATCGAAATTGCGAAAACTATCAAGAATTACACCTTATATTTAACAGCACTGAAATATTACTCAATATACTTAATTAAAAAACTGCAGATTCAATATTCAGATGATGTTATAAATGAGCTAGAAGAGATTTGTGAAGAGATATCGCTAATATTACGAAAACATAGTAATATTTTCTTAAAAACAGATTTTCAGTTACTTCTAGCGAGAATTTATGCTATTAGAGAAAAATTTGATCTTGCTAAACACATTTATTCTTTAACTATAGAATTATGCAAAAATTATAATATGGATTCTCAACTAAAAGAAATCTTAAGAGAATTTCAAACACTAGAAAAAATGGAAAAAAATCCTGAAAAAGTAGATAATAAAGCTCTTCAAATTTTTAGTTTGAATAGTATAACAAAAACATTGCAAAAACCATCTACAGAGATTAGAAATATTGAAGTTAATCTAAATCAATATAATAAAGATCACCTAATAAATCTTATAATTATTCATTTCAATGGTTTACCTCTATATTCGCACCAATTTAAAGGAGAAAAAATTGAAGAAAAACAACTTCTTCTTTCAGGATTATTTAAAGCAATTGAATCATTTAGCGATTCACTTACTAAAAGGCATGGAATCTTTAAACTTATTGAGTTTACAGACTTTATTGTAATGATAGAAAAAAGGAAAAAATATTCTGTGGTTCTATTTATTGATGAATTCTATTACTCTATAAAAGAGAGATTAATTCTATTCGCTAATAAAGTAGAATTATTATTTCAGCAAACTGAAGTCCTTAACATTGATTATTTTACTAATAAGATTTTAACTCCAATAAAAAAAGAAATTGATAACTTACGTATTGAAATTTTTGAAAAGTAGTTTTTTTAGGTTATATATCTAAAAAAACTTCTTCATTTGTTAGTAAATATAAGAATTCAATATTTGAAAATCAGATAAACTTTTAACGACTCACGAGATATACTATGATAAAGTAAGAATGAACTAAAATGATGCAATTAAAGCGCTATGAGAGGTTTTTAGATGAAGACTTTTTACAAGGAAAATTGCATCCAAAGTTATTTATTACTTACTTTGATTACTACAATACAATCTTGAAATATTGGAAGAGAATTTTATCTTCTTCTATTCCTTTAGATTATCAAGCTTTAATTGCGAAAATTCTACTAATTTATGATGATAGAGAAAAATTATCTGAATTTTATTCGAGGTTTAAATCATTTGAAATTTTTGCTTCTTTTTCAAGAATTATTGCAATACAAGGAGAATATTCAAAAATCGAAAATATAATTGAAAAAGAAAATAAAGGTGAAATAGACACTCGAATATTTTATCTATTTGATTTTTATCTTCATGTAGTAGAATATTATTCAGTTGTTAATAACCTTGAAAGAGCAGAAGAGTATTTGAATAAAGCATCTATAACTTTAACCCAAATTTTTGAAATAGAAGAAGAAAAGAAACTTCGCAAATTATATGAAGTAATGTACCTTTATACAGAATCTCTGCTTAACTATATGAAGCACCTTTATATTAAAGGAATTTACATCTCAGAAAAAGCAGTTCAAAAAATACTAAAACATGACATCACAGATGTTTATTTGCATGCTTATTTATTAAATATGCAAGGAAATTGTCTTCTATACTCAGGTTCAATAATAGAAAGTAAAGTTGCTTATGCAGAGTCAATTAAATTATTTAACTCTGAAAACATTGAAAGAGGAAAAATCGTAGCAAAAGCAAATTATGCTGTAGTTTTGTTAAAACAAGGATTCTTCAAAGAGGGTTTAAAGCACTTATTTAACATTCTTATTTTTATGGAAAAAAAGAAAGAATTGAGAAATATTGCGATGATCAATGCTGAAATCATCTATGCTTATAGATTGTTAAATAATATTCCTGAATCATTAAAGTTTCTCGAAAAAGCTATTAAAATCAGTGAAAAGTATAATATAGCTCTCGACTATATTTATCCTCTAGCATCAGAAACTTACTCAATAGTAAATAAGTTTGATAAAGCTGAAATGTATTTAGAAAAATATTCAAAGATATTTCAATTAAACGAACCCAAACTTAATGCCTATTATACTACATATATTACAACTAAAGGTATTTTTGAGTTTTATAAAATGAATTATTACTCATCAAGAGATTATCTATTAAAAGGAATAAATTATTCCAGAGAATTGAACCTTTTTCCTCAAGCACTAAATGCTTTACTTTATTTAATTGAATTATATCTTGTCATGTTTAAAATTGAGACAAACAAAGCAAACAGACAAAGGATTTTAGAAGAAATAGAACTATATTCACAAGAAATAATTATTTTGTTAAAGGAACTGAATGCTTTTTATCAACTAGTTAATTATATGTTGCTACTGGCTACAGTTTTCATTTATACAAACAAACTTTATCTTGCAGAAGATTTAATTAAAAGAGTAGAAACAATATGTAAAAAACATGACCTGAATTATAAAGAGGAAAATATTAAACAGATCAATCAATTACTTAAAAAGACGAAAACAAGTTCAAGATTTGAACAAACTCCCTTTTCTATGGATTTTTCTTTTGAAATTGACAATTTAATAAAGCAATATACAACAAAAGGCTTACTTACTTCTGAAATTAGAAGTAGTAGTAACAACTTTCGTCTTTTTCACTTTTTGATGATTATTGAAAACGTTCCCTTCTACAGCTACTCTTACGGAGATATTTTTCACTCTGATGAGCTATTAATTGTTGGAATGATCAATGCAATAAAAAATATAAGTAAAACACTAAGATTGAAGAAAGGCGAACTAAGAATTTTAGAACATTCTGAATATGTTATGATCTTACTAGGGAAAAATGAATTCACGATAGCACTGTTTGTTGATCGTTTTTCATATGCATTAAAGAAAAAAACTGAAGAAATAGCTGTATTAATTGAAAAAAAACTATTAGAATACCCTTACGAAAATATCTTAGAATTTGAAGAATTAAAAGAATATATCGATATTATGATAAAGGAAATTTACTTTAATTAATCTCTAGTACCTTCACAAAAATGGATAAAAAACAGTTAAAAAAAGATTTTTAACCAAAAGGTGAAATAGTTTAGCTCAAAATAATAGTAAATATTTATTAATATTCGATCGTTGCTGTTTCGAGATGAAGACTATTGACGAGGATATTTTTGATTTACTGCATAAAGCAGTTAATAAAGGATTAGAATTAGGAGCTAATTTTGTTGAAGCTAGATATGATGACATGAGTTTAATGACAGTTAATCTTCTTAATGAGAGAATAAGAGAGGCTTCCACTAAACTTAGAAAAGGTTTTGGTATAATGGCTTATTTTGATGGCTCTCCAGGTTTTTCATTCACTCCAGAAAGAAACTGGGAAAGTATCCATACAACAGTTGAAAATGCTGTTAAAATAGCCAAAGCAACAGCTCCAAGAAACAAAGTAAAAATGGAATTTGAGCGTCAAAAACCAATAGTTGATAAACAATTTACAGAAGTAAAGAAACACCCCAAAAATATGGAGTTTAATGAAAAATTATCAATGCTAAAAAGAGGAGTAAAAGCTATAGAAGAAAAAATTCAACCTAGCAGCACAACAGGCCTTTATGGAGAACTATTTGGAGATAAATATTTTGTTAATTCAGAAGAAAGTGAAATTTTTTGGCAACCTTTGATAGTTGATCTTCGAATACAAGCTATATCTATGGCAGAAGGTAAAAGAGCTAATGGTATTGATGGTGTTGGTTCATCTCTTGGTTTAGAATTATTCGATAAAGAAGAATATCTTCCAGAAACTATAGGAAGCAATGCTGGAAAATATTGTAAAGAACAATCAGAAGCAAAAGCAATTAAAGCAGGAAAACAAAAAGCTCTCATTGGATGGAGATTAGGTGGAGTATTAGCCCATGAATCCTTTGGTCATTTATCTGAAAGCGATTTTGTTGTAACTGGAATGTCTCCATTATCAGATAAAATAGGGGAGGTTTTGGGAACAGAAATGACAACAATAATTGATGAAGGAACAATACCTAGAGAAACAAATGGTTTATGGCTTCCTTATGATGATCAAGGAATCAAGACTGATAAAACTGTTCTATTAGAAAAAGGAATACTAAAAGGGTATCTACACAACAGGGGTACAGCTAAAAAGATGAATGCAGAACCAACTGGAAATTCACGAGCTATTACTTTTATGTATCCACCTATTCCTAGAATGAAAAACACCTATTTTGCTCCTGGTGATTTGAGTCTTGAAGAAGCACTAGAACAGCTTAAAGATGGTTTTTATGCTGTTTCTTCTTCAGGTGGGCAAGTAGGTTTAGATGGAAACTTCTTGTTTAATTGTAACAGAGGTTATTGGGTTGAAAATGGGGAAATAAAATATGCAGTAAGAGATTCTTCTCTATCTGGAAATATCTTGGAATTAATCAAACATGTTCAAGGAGTAACTAAAGATTTCAACATTATGACAGGCTATTTTGGTGGATGCGGAAAAAGTGGACAATTTCCATTACCAGTTGGTCTAGGAGGAGCAGAATTACTTGTAGATGAAGTTTTAGTCGGAGGTGCAAAATAATGGAATTAGAAGATATTAGAGAAAAAATATTGAACATTGCTGATACGGCAATTAAATATGCCAGAGATCTAAACATCCCTACAGCAGAAGCTTTTGTATACAATTCATTTGAAACTAGTTTAGAAGAGAATAAAGGTAAAGTTGACAGTAGAGATGGTATAGTTCAAGGTGTGGGTATTAGAGTAGCAGTAGGAAAAAGAGTAGGTTTTTCTTCTTGTACTGGCTTTTCTGAAAAATCAATTAAAGAAGCTTTAGAAAAAGCGCATGCAATTGCTAAAGCTAGTCCTGAAAATCCGCTTTTTGAAAGTTTTGTAAGTGAAAGTAAACAATCCAAAGACGGTATTCTTGACTCTGAAATTCTTTATCTAACTCCTGAAAAACTAGCTGACAAAGTGTCAGAACTACTTTATCAGGTTGACAAGAATGATCAAAGAATCACAGGTCTAGCTGTAAATGCAGATAAGGTTGTAAGAGGATATGCTATAGGAACAACAGAAGGATGTCTAGTTTCTACTTTAACAACTGTTTTTGGAGGTTCTGCATATGCAGTTGTAATGAAAGAAGGAGATAGAAAAACTGCTTCAGAATTTGTTATTAGCAGAAAAAATGAAGATATTAGCGAACTTGGTAAAAAAGCAGTAGCAAAAGGATTTCAACATTTAGGTTCAAAGCCATTTAATGCTACTGAAGAACTTCCAATTATACTTCATCCCTATACTTCTTCTGCTTTTCTCTCTGTACCTTTTATACAATCACTTTCTGGAGCTGCATATGTAGAAAAGAGAAATCCTTTAGGAAACAAGCTAGATAAAAAAATAGCAGATGAGAGGTTTAATTTGATAGACAGTGGACAAATTCCAGAGAGTCAAAGTACAGTCGCTATTGATGGAGAAGGAAGCCCAGTAGGAGAAACTCAAATAATTGAAAAAGGAATATTGAAAACGTTTCTCTACGATCGAATGTATGCTAAAGCTGCTAATACTGAGACTACAGCAAATGCAAGCAGAGGGGGAATGATGGGAGGAATTCCTTTCGAAAGTATCCCTAGTGTTTCACCTAGAAAACTCATTGTTGAACCTGTTCAGAAAAACCTAGAAGAACAGATTGCAGAAATAGATAAGGGTATCTATATTGAAGAAACACCTATTGGACTATTTACTGCAAATGTAATTACTGGAGACTTTAGTATAACTTCAAATAACGCTTTCCTAATTGAGAAAGGAGAACTTGCATTTCCTTTGAGATCAGTGAGCATTGCCGGAAACTATTTCAAAGTTTTTGAAAGCTTCATTTCAATAGGTAACGACTTAATTCAATCTCCTTGGCCCTTAAATGCTCCTTCTATTTCATTAGAAGATCTTACTATTTCTGGATAAAGATTCTTTTTTTTTTCTTTATTTTTTTTAATCAAACTAATAAAAATAGATATAAATAATAAAAAGTAGACAATAGTGAAGATTATTGAATAGCTATATAGTTTTCTTTATTGCTGTAGTTTCTATATTCTCATTAGTCCTTATTCTAATAATAGCCCTATTTTTATGGAACAATCAATTAAGTAAAAATCTTAGAATTAAAACTAGAGAAATTGAGACTCAACATCAAAGAACAACAAAAATCATTAAAATACTAACTCATGACATGGGAAACCTTCTTCACACAGTATATAACTTAAGTATTTTATCAGCAATGAAAGAAGGGAGTTTTGAAAATAATGAATCATTAGTCCTTCTTGAAGAAAGTATATTCAAAATAAAGTTCACAAGACAATTAATCACGCAATTATCAAAAAGATTGTTCAAGAAAACATTTACTAATTTACATGAATTTATAAAAGAACTAACTTCCCAATACCTTATCACCCATTATACTAAACAATCTCCAGACATTATTTTTCCTGAAGGTTTTTCTAATTTATGTATTGTTAAAGATGAAAATTTAGATATCCTTTTTGAATATCTTATGTTTCAATCCCTTCTACAACAACAAAAAAATTCAGAGATAATAATTAAATACAGTCGAGAACAAAATATGTTAGATTTTATATTCAATATTGATCTTTATAATAAATTTAAACTGGTTGAAACGATGGGAAAAAAAGAAAAAGTCAAATCAATTGAACAAGACTTTATTGAACACAGTGTTAAAGGATTGGGTGGATTAATTGTTTATTCAAAAGAACAATTTGTAATCAAATTACCCTTCATAAGGTTGCCAAACTTGAGAAAGTAGTTTTTTTTACATTCCTAGTTCTACTTTCAGTTTTTCTAAATTGCGTACAAGTTGAAGTGCAAGCTCACTAAAAGCTTTTTCTACATTATCACCAGTTTTTGCACTTGTTTCTATATAAGATACATGGTATCCAGACCATAAGGTTAGCTTTTCAGCATAATCTTCAGCATAATTAATAGGAACTGTTTGAGAATTTTTATCTCTCAAATCAGACTTATTACCAATTAAAATTATTGGCACTTTTTTCCCGCCATTATTTTTAATTAATTCGTTTGACCATTTAGGTAAAATTTCATATGTTTCAGGCCTGGAGACATCAAAGACTAGTAAAGCACCTTTTGCTCCTCTATAATATGCTTCTCTTACAGCATCAAATCTTAATTGTCCAGCTAGATCCCATATCTGTAAGGTTATTTTATAGTAATCTACTTCTAGCTTTTTTACTGCAAAATCAGCACCTACTGTCATCTTATATCCTTCAACGAATTCTTCACCCATATAAGTTCTTTTTAAAGATGTTTTTCCTACAGCTCCTTCTCCTAGGAGAACAATTTTAAAGATTTTTTGATTTAATGAGTTCATTTGTACCACTGGTTTACTTAATATAATTCACATCTATTCTATTAAAACTTATCTACTCGTGCAAAAGTAAATTAAAAGAATAAATAGTTTTCCTTTGAAAATAAATTTTTAAAGAGAAATTTAAATTAGAAAAGTAAAAAACTATTTTTTTGTAATAGAATTTGTATAAATTATCAGATATTTCACAGAGCAAAAAATAATCAAAAATTCATATTATTGTCTCTATTTTATAAAAACTAATTTTCTCGTAAATCTTTTCTTTATTTGCCTTGTATTCATAAATAGGATTTAAAACATCTTTAAAATTTCAACTTTATATTTGTTTCACATAGAAAAGGAATAACCAGATGTAAAATATATAAATAATTAAGTAAATATTTAATTGAAGAAATTGACAATAAGAGCTGATTCTCGAGTTTCAGTTGAATATTTATGTGCATCATGTCATAAACAAAGAATAATCTTTATCCCAAAGACGATACTACCCTTTTTAAAAAAAGGTGCAGATATTTTTGAACTTGTTGATATACATGAATGCAAGAATAACTCTTTAAGAGCTACAAAACTTTTTATTGATGCAAATAATGTTGTCAGATCGCATGTTCTTTTGAGAACAGAGATTGACAAAACACCGTCCATTATTGGAGAACAAGATTTAGAATTCGGGATTCCTATTCCTTCAATTTCAAAATACAACCAGCGAACTCTTACTCCTACTATCGATTATGGAGGGGTATATCTATACTCTTTAAGAATAATTGATAAACTTAGAGAAGAGATATATGTTCTTAATACTTATCCCAATTCTAAAGGAAAAAAATTTAACGAAATTGATGAATATTCTACTCTTAACTTCATTGAAACAAAAGCTAACATAAACTTATCAATAAACACAAAAATAACACAATTGTGGATTAAAAAAATTAATGATTTAATAGAAAATCTTGTTTATTTAGATGACTTCTCACTATCTTTTATTCCTGCTTACTTTGATAGAATAATCGAAAATCCTCCAGAAGATTTAACGATGTTAGAATTGGATCTTTTATTTCAGTCTAGAATTGCTATTCCACACAGTTACAAAACAAACATTGATATTTTTGAAAAAAACTTTGATGAAATATTTCCTATGACACCTATTAAGATTTACAAAATTTTTACAAAAATGTTAAGAGAATGCTGTGGAAATATAAAGAATACAATCTATGACATTTATGAGATATTTAAGAAAGAAGAGTTAATTATTTCTTTTCCTTATTTTCTTTCTCTGTTCTCCAAATTAGTAAGCTTTGGATTTATAACAATAGAGAAATTAGAGTTTTTGACAAAATAAAAAAAGAATCTTCTATTTTCTTTTTTAAAAAAAGTAAAATGAAAAATATTAAGAAAAAAGGATTATTTTACAACTTTTTCAATAGTTTCTTTTGGTAACGATTGAGCAGATGTTATAGTTGATAAAGCTCTTAGTTCTTTTCTTAGAACTTTACCAAGTGCAGTGCGTGGAAGTTCTTCTAAGTATTCTATTTTTCTTGGAACCTTGTAAGGGGCTAAATGTTTCTTACAATATTCTCTAACTTCTTCAAGTGTTAATTCATCATGTCCTGGTTCTTTTACTAAATAGGCTTTTACTATTTCTTTTGTTTCTTCTTTTTCTCCTATTACTGCAGCCATATTTATTGCTGGATGACTATAAAGAACATCTTCAACTTCATTAGGCCACACCTTATATCCTGAAACAATAATCATATCCTTTATTCTATCGACTATTGTAAAGAATCCTTTTTCATCCATAACTGCAACATCCCCAGTTCTTAACCAACCGTTTACTAGAGAATTATCAGTTGCTTCTTTATTATTCCAATAGCCTTTCATGACTGAAGGTCCACGAATCCACAGTTCTCCTGGTTTTCCAAATTCAGTTATTTCTTCCAAAGTATCAGTATCTACTATCATAGCTGTAACATTTGGAATTGGAATACCAATTGTTCCAATCTTTCTATATTTCCTATTAGCTGGGTTGACATGAGTAACAGGTGACGATTCAGTTAACCCATATCCTTCAACTAACACATTCCCTGTTTTTGACTCAAATTTTTCTATTGTTACTTTTGGTAAAGATTCTCCTCCAGAGATACACATCAATAAAGAAGATAGATCATATTTATCTACATTAGGATGCTCTGATATTTTCAAAAACATAACTGGAATACCCATGAAAAATTGAATTTTGAATTTATCAATTGATTTTATTATCACTTCCAACTTTCTTGGATCTGGAAATAAGAATATTGTTGCTCCAGAAATTGCTGGCCATAAAAACGATGTTGATAAACCAAAAATATGTGAAAAAGGTAAAGCTCCAACTATTCTATATGGTTTTTCAGGAACATTAGCTACCCAGTTTTTCCAATAATCTAAAGTAATAGCTTGAGCAACTAAGTTTCTATGAGTAAGCATTGCACCTTTCATTACACCCGTTGTACCTCCTGTATATTGCAAAATAGCAATATCTTCTTTTGGGTTCACTTTAGTAATAATAGGTTCATTTGAACTTTGTTTTATTAGCTCTTTGTATTTAATTTCATTTTTAACTTTTGGATTCTTTCTTCCTATTATTAATTTATATAAAAATGCTTTAATTGAAGATAACTCATCTGCTGCAGATGTAACTATAATATGTTCAAGTGAGGTTTCTTTTTTCACTTTTCTAACTTTGTCTAAGAATACATCAAATGTTATAATCGCTTTTGCTCCACTATCTTCTAGTTGATATTGAAGTTCTTTTTGAGAACAGAGTGAACTTATACCAGTAAAAATAGCTCCTAATGAATCTACAGCTAAAAAGGTTACAATGAATTGAGGACTATTGGGTAGAAAAGCTGCTACTCTATCACCCTTTTTTATACCTAAATCTCTTAAACCATTTGCTAATCGATTAATATCCTCAGTTACTTCTTTGTAAGTCTTGTATTTGCCTTCAAAATAAGTTAGTGGTAAATCTTGAAATTTACTTGCTGTTTCTCTAAATAATTCAATAATACTTTTATCAGGTAATTCAATTTCATCAGGAATTGAAGGTATATATTTCCATAATTTCTGAGGCATTTTTAACTCCTTATTTTATCAAAAGATAGAGGTTATTTATAAAATTATCTTAAAAACAATTATTTCTCAAATAAAGACACATTACAAATATTTACTTTTATGAAGTCTAAGTCTATTTTTTTTAGTCTCAAAATAACCTTATTTCTATTCAAAAAATATAATAACAAAGAAACTATGTTTATTTTATGCAAATTATTGTCAATTCTAAAAAAGAAAAAGAATTACTAGTTAAACTTCTTGATTTCTTGAATAAGAAGGATTTAGAGCTCTTTCTCTATTTTAAGGACCCTGAATCTTTTAATATTGAAGAAATTTTCGACTCTCTTTGTGACTGTGATATCCGAATCGATCCAAAAGAAGAGCCAGTCATAATAGAATAAGGAGCTAAAAAATGTGGAAGAAAAAACCTTATTGTACTAAATGCAACAAAGACACATTATCTATTAACTTTGATCTTTTTTGTCCTTATTGTGGTTCAATTCAAAATATAGACCCTATAGAAGGACCTTCAAAAAATGAGATAAAGATAACAAATATGTGGTCATTTAATTCTTTTTTACCTTCTTTAAAGAAAGTTTATTCTCTTTCTGAAGGAAACACACCAGTTCTACATGTTAATAATCTTTCATCTTTAAAAGGATTAAAACTTAAACTTGAATTTAGAAACCCAACTGGATCATTCAGAGACCGTGCATCGTCTCTTATTGCTTCTTATCTTTACTCCTCTTCTATTCTTAAATTAGTTTGTTCTAGTTCTGGTTCTCTAAGCATAAGTTTATCAGCTTACTCTGCATTAGCAGGTTTGGAACTAACCAATATTGTTCCTTCAAATCTAGAGTTATCAAAGATTGAACAGATGAAAGTATATGGAAGCAAAGTAGTAGAACATGGTTCTACAGTTGAAGAGGCAATAGAGAGAGGAAGAAAACTGCAAGAGAGAGGAGTTTTTTTTGCTTCTTCTGACAACATTTTAACTGTAGAAGGACAAAAAACAATAGGTTTAGAAATTGCTCATTCATTTGAAACAATAGAAAATATTATCATCCCAAAAGGTTCTGGATCTCTTTTCTATTCCATATATAGAGGCTTTAAAGATGCATTAGCTTCAGGTTGGATTGAACAAATTCCATCTTTTTTTGCTGTATCATTAAAACACGAAGATTTAGACTTTTATGTGGAATCGCTAAAGATTCCTACACCTCTTACTCTTTCTCAAAAAATAAATGAAATTCTTTTAGAAAGTAAAGGAAAGGAAATTGAAATTGAAGGAGAAAAAATGATTGACCAAGCTCTTCTTTTAGCAAAAAAAGAAGGACTGTTTATTGAACCTGCTTCAGCCTCTGTAGTTGTTGCTGCTAAACAATTACTAGAAAAAGAAGGAATTAATATCGATTCTACAATTGCTCTTCTTTCTGGCTCTGGACTAAATGCTTTAAACATATTTGCATCAAAATTAAGAGGAATTAGAAAAGCAGTATGGGGTCTTTCTGAGAAATCAACAACAAAGTTTGAAATATTGGATCTTATTTCTCAAAAGAAAGCAAATCATGGTTATGCCATTTGGAAAGCTCTAGGAAAAAGAAAGTCTCTTCAATCAATCTACCAGCATTTAAATGAACTTGAAGAGAAAAATTTAGTATCTTCAAAAGTCAGAGGAAAAAACAAGAAATACTATTCAATCACAAGAAAAGGAATAGATGCTTACTCAAAAATGAGAGAACTTATTGATTTTCTTTAGTAAACCAGGATAGAATTTTCTTTTTGGCGTTCATTACCTCATCACTTATTTTTCCCATGAATTCCACATTGGAAACTTGAATGCCAATAAAAACAAATTCTTTACCTTCGTTTTGGATTAATTCCACTAATTGTTTTATTGGAATAGTATGGGTGCTCAAACGTGTTTCTGCAACATTAATACTAGAAGATACAATTAAACTTCCTATTTTAGTTTTAATATCACATGCATCAATTATAGTTACGCATTCAATTTTTTCATCTTCTAGAATTGTTAGAAGTTCATTAATAGGATCTTCGAATTCTTCACTATAAACATGTGAAAAAAATCTTTTTAATTCTCTAGCTATAAGAAGACCTATAGCATCATCACTTCTATCTAGATTTCCAAAACAAAGAAAAGCAGTGTGTCCTGGTTTTAGAAAACAAGAAAAAGAAAAAAAGTTCGAATTTTCTTCAGTCAATTCCCCCACTTTATTTTTCAATGAGTTTTACCATATGACAACTGCAAGAAATACAAGGGTCATAGGCTCTAGCAATCATTTCAAGGTGTAATTCTGTTTCTTCATTTTTCTCTGCGATAAGTTTTTCTGCTGCTACTCTAATATACTCTTCAACATCATCAAGGAATTGAGCAGTGGGTGTAATAATATCTACGTTGACCATTTTTCCATCTTTAATTTCATAAGAGTGATAGAGTATTCCTCTAGGAGCTTCAACAGCTGCAGTAGCTTTTCCATTTAAGTTTTTCACTTCCACTATTTCAGAATCAGGAAGAGCTTTTATTTTCTCTACTAGTTCTGGAATTTGTTCAAAAGACCAGAGAGCTTCAATTGCTTGAGCTAAATTATTGTACAAGGGGTTAACTTTCCATTTTTCAGTATAATATTTTTCAAATTTTTCTTTAGCTAGTCCTGTCAGTCTATCACCGATTAAAATGAGTCTTGCAAGTGCACCTACAGTAAATGGTTTATCATTGTACCTTGATCTTTTTGCATAAGAATGAGGAACAACTCTCTCGTTTGTTAGCTTCTTATATTCTTCAACTGGATATTCCTCTCCTGTGGAAATAAGAATAGAATCTCCTTCAAATCCAAACTCATTATTTGGAGGATTGCAACACATAAATGTTGTTTCTCTCTCACAATAGTCTGGTATTTCAAGCGAAGCTAGAACATCAATAAATGCTGCCAGTTGTGGAATATATTCTTTTGCTTTTTCTGCAAATTCGTCTAGTTCTTTATTAGTGGGAAGTCTTCCAAACCCTCCTACTTGAGGATTTTCTCCATGAATCTTTCTCCCCATTAATAGTTTCATCAATTCTGTTCCATACTTCTTCAAAGTTATTGCTTCTACTACAGTCTCTTTGTGTGTAGGAAGTAAAGCAATAGCACTAGGTTTTCTGAAGAAATCAGGAAGAGCTAAGAAATAAACGTGTAAAATATGTGATTCTATATATTCTGCCAAGTGCAGGAGCTTTCTCAGTAATTGTATTTTTTCAGGAACTTCAACTTTTAGAGCTTTCTCTATTGCTTTGATTGAAGCATAGCGGTGAGAAACTGTACAAATAGCACAAATCCTTGACACAAGAGAAACATTCTCTTGAAAAGTCTTTCCTCTTACTAAAGCTTCGATCATTCTTGGTCCTTCAAAAATATCTACTAATACTTGCTCTACTTTATTATTTTTCACATATACCTTTATTCCTCCGTCACCCTCAACACGAGAGAGAACTTTTACATTAATACCTTTACTCATTTTATCACCTTCTCCAATTCCTCTTCTGCTTTACTTCCGCCAAATAATTTGAGCTTTCGTAACGCTGTTTCTTTATCTACTCCTATTTCTTCTAGTTTATCAAGCATAGATTTATAGTTCGCTGCTTCATAAGGACCCCAACAGCCAACACAAGGAAGATTGTGACTAGGACAAATGGCTCCGCAACCAGCTGATACTACAGGTCCTATACAAGGAATTCCATGTAGTAAAAGACAATCATTACCTTCTAGTTTACACTCAACACAAACAGGTGCAGGATATTTTTGAGGCTTAATTCCTTTTATTAATTTAGTGTAAATTGGCAAAAGATTATCTTTTTCTATAGGACATCCTGGAACCATGGCATCGACTTTTACAAAGTTGCACAAAGGTTGAGGAGGAATGGCTTCTCCAACAGTGAAATCTTCCTTCTTGATATTTGAGCCATATACATGTTTAAATCTCTCCTCAAAAGCTTTATCTTTTTCATTCAAATATTGAATCCCTCCAAAACATGCACAAGTTCCTAATGCAACGAGAAAAGTAGATTTTTCACGTATTTCTTTTAACTCTTCGAGCTGTTTCTTAGTATTTATACTACCTTCAACTAGTGCAATATCTACATGGTCAACTTCTTGATGAGATTGGGCCATATGGAAGAATTTGATCTCTGCAGTAGTAAACAATGTAACTAATTCATCTTCCATATGAACTAAACGCAACTGATCACCAGCACAACCACTGAAACCAAAAACACCAACAACAGGTTTATGTTCACTTGTCCACATCTTAAATCAACTCTACCATTCGTTCATAATCCCAGAAGTTAAAAACTGGTCCGTCCAAGCAAGTATAAACACCATGGATTGCACAATGTCCACAATGTCCTTGACCACATTTCATTCTTCTTTCTAGCGTCATCAGTATATTTTTCTTTGAAAAATCCATTTCTAGTAATTCTTTAATAACGAATTTATACATAACTGGAGGTCCACAGATTAAAGCGTAAGCATTGTCGTTATCCACTCTTCCATTTATTTTCTCAAATAATGTCGTTACTACTCCAACATTATGGTTCCATTCTCCAGTAGGATCTTTATCAACTGTCAAATGAGTTTCGATTATCTCTCTTGCGTGCATTGCTAAAAAGTCTTCTTTAAAAAGCATATCATCTGGCGTTCTAGCTCCATTTAGGAAGAATACATTATTATATAATTCTCTTTTATCTTCAAGATAAAGTAAAACAGATCTTAAAGGTACAGCTCCTAGTCCTCCACTCACTATAACAATGTCTTTTCCTTCCATACGTTCCATGTCAAAACCGTTTCCATAAGGTCCTCTAATGTAGACAGTATCTCCTTCTTTTTTCTTAAAAAGAGCATCAGTAAATGAACCTACTTTTCTAATTCCAAATTCTAGAAAAGCTGGTCTTGTTGGAGTCGATGATATAGAGAATGGAGCTTCTCCAACCCCTGGAATAGAGAACATAGCAAACTGTCCTGGTCTGTAATCACCAGTATGCTTTTGTATCTCAGGATCAACAAATTTCAACTTATAATACCTTGTATCGCTTGTCAAATCGCGATAATCAATTATTGTAGCTAAATGATCCTCATATGGATTTTCTAATTTTGATCTATCTGATATCATATTTTCTTAACCTCCCGAACACATTGAATCGCTTCGTAAAAAGCATTTGATACTGTTTTAACATTTATTCCAACTGGACAATAAGTTACACATCTTCCGCAACCAACACAAGCTGGTTGACCCCATTTTCCAATATACTCTTTTAATTTATGAGTGTAATAGAGCTTTAGTCTCTTTGTCCTATCAGGCCTAAAATCATGATCCCCTGCTACTACTGAATAGTAAGGTAGAGTACAACTATCTAACATTCTTTCTCTTACTACTTCATCAGCATTAATAAGTATCTTATCTTCAACATTAAAACAGTTACATGTTGGGCATACAAGACTGCAAGTTCCGCAACTTAGACATTTTTCTCCAAATTGATTCCAAAGTTCATCTTTTTCATAAATTAAGTGAATTATATCAGGCATTAGATGGAAAGGTATAGTTGTTTTGAAAGAATTTTGTCTGTTTTCTTGCCAAGTTGTGTATTCTGCTATATCACACATATCTATTTTTTCACTAAACAAATCTTCTGAAGACATAATAATAAATAATCCTTTACTAGATCCTACCCATACTAAGTAGAAATCTTGTAATTCTGTCAAAAACAAGTCAAATCCATCTGATACCATATCAGTTCCTGTTGAAGTACATAGACAATTCTCATCTGGCATACAGGAGTGTCCTACAATTACTAAGTTTTCTCTACGTTTTTTATAGTATGGATCCTTGATCTGTCCTAGGAATAATTTATCAAGAATTTTCATTGCATGAATATCACAAGGATGAGCACCAATTACAATATTTGTCTCATTTTCTGGGATTATATCCTCTGAACCAGATTTGTCAAAATGCTTTACTTTATATCTGGGAGGAGTAACAAATTTCTTTAACCCCATCAAGGTCCTTGTGTAGTTGAAAGTCAACTTAGACAAATCATCAATCTTTTCAAAAGAATAATGATTTTTTGACTTTACTGGACCATATAGATTCCCCTTCTCCTGCAGAAGACTTAGAAATTGAGGAAAATCTTCTTTCATTAATTTATAGGTCTTCATTTTAATGTGTGAGATTCAACACATATAAAAACTTTCGCCCTAGGTTTTGTAGTGCAAGAATATTACACATATAGTTTTGAATTATCATTCAAATTAGTAAATAATTTTAAAAGAAAAATTTTTAGCTTTTTGCAATAAATCGGCCTATAAGATCATTCTAATTATTTAATCTTAATACAGTGAAAAAAAGAAAATGAATTTATTTTTTTTATACTGAGCAATAGTTATAAAAATATGTTAATAAACAAAAGATTGAATGATTAAAGTATTAGTTACTGGAGCCTCAGGGTGTATAGGACAAGGAGTATTAGGATATCTTAGCAAAAATACAGACTATGAACTATTTGGACTGGTTAGAAGACCAATAAAGAATTTGATTAAAGGAGTTACATATCTAATCTGTGATTTAACAGACTATGAAAGTTTAGATGTTTTAATTAAAGAAACAGGAATTACAGATATTTATCACTTTGCTGCTGCAGTTAATAATGAACATAAAGAACTCTATGAAAAGGTAAATGTTCAAGGAACAATAAATTTGATTGAAGCTGCCAAAAAAAATAATGTAAAAAGATTCTTCTATACTAGCAGTGCTGCAGTTTATGGAATATTTAAGGAGTGTCCTGTTACAGAGAAACATCCTGTTAATCCCATTGGATACTATGCTAAATCGAAAGCAAAAGCTGAAGAATATATTAAGCAATTATGTGAAGAAGCAAAGATCAAAGGAGCAATTATTAGAATTCCTTTAGTTCTTGGCAAAGGCAGTAGGCATTTTTATACCTTTGCTCGCAAATTAATCAAAAGAAATCTTTTTCCAATTATGGGAAAGAGAAATCATAAAATTGGAACAATTCATGCTTACGACGTTGCCAGAGCAATACTTGTCGCTACTGAAAATAGTAATAATAAAATAGAAATATATAATGTTTCAAGTTATGATGCTGAATTTGAGGAACTTATTAGAAAAATAGAACTAATAGCTTTTAATAAACAAAGATTTAAACTGAGATTACCTTATACTATACTATTATTCAGTGCAATAATTTTTGAGAAAATTTCTAGAATAATTAACCCCCATAGAGAACCTCTCTTTAATAGAGAATACGCTCAAATGATAGGAAAATGCTGGACACTTTCAAATGAAAAAATAATGAAAATTGGTTATAAACCGATGATGTCATTAGAAGATATGATAAAAGACTCAGAAAGAGATTATATTAACATAAAAAAAGGAAAAAGAAAAAAATGAAATAGAGCAAATATACAAAAGTATAGTTATTTTTTTCTATTTTTTATAAAATCTATCAGATTTAGAATGATCGTAGGGTCTGATAGTGTAAATATCTCACTTAGTTCTCTTTCACCATCTAACCTTGCTACATTAAGTTCTATAGAGTCATCTTCTGTAAGAACATAACTGGCTAGAGAAGTGAGAGGGCGTGCATAAACGTCTTTTCCTGGAATTTTGATAAAAAATCTTTCAGGAGAGAGCCATATTGTGCCATATTGTCCAAAAACATAGCCAGAAGAAGTCAAAACAGAATCAATATATAAAATAGGTTCACCCATACTAATTTCATACATCTCTTCTGTTATATGCCGATTTGAGGGAGATAAAGCTAGTAACGTGTCAATCATTCTAGAAAAAATTTGGTCTTCAATTTTAATGTATTGTACTCCATGATCCTTTTCTATTAATAAAATTGTATATTTATCGCCTACTGCTATTAACGAATTTGAAGGACCCCCTACCTTGAAGTAATTATGTATTTTTCTCTCGAAAAACTTTTTGAATAAATTGTCACTCATATCAAAAATGTACAAATAATCTGTTGCTTGTAGTTTTCCTGAAAAGTTACCTTTAGTTACAAAACCGTACTTACTCTCTGCTCCTGCACTGTTATAAATCTCATTCAAGTAATCTGCTAATTCAGCAAAATTTTCTAGAAACTTTAAAAACTGCTCCTTTGGTTTTTCTACTATAAAAGATGCAGGTGTAACATCCTCTATTTTAGTTATAAAACCTCGTTCATAAAGGTCATCTAAAACACCATATATTTTGGCTTGAGGTATCTCTGCTTTTTTAGCTATTTCTGAGGCAGTTCCTTTTCCTAGTCTTACCAGAGCTAAGTAAGCTTTAGCGCTATACTGTGAAAATCCTAGTTGTTGTAATCTTCTTATATTTTTTTCCAACTGCTCTCTCTTTGACAATTGTCTCACTTACATGTCTTTTCACACTTGATTGTATATAAATATTACTACTTGAGTAGTAAAAAATCGTAATTAAATGGATAAGTTTATAAATAGGCCAATACTACTACTATAGTAGTAAAAGAAGTGATAGAAATGGGAAATCATGCGAAATATTTGAACGGACTAGCAGTAACATCAATTGTGTTCATTGCAATTGCAACAATTCCTCTAGGAATTGTAGCTACAGTAGGAGGATTAAATTCAAATTATAATGAAAGTACAATAACTCTTGATCCTGGAAATTACACTATTCTTAAGTTAGATAGGTCATATTACCATTTTATTCAATACTATGTAAATGCTGGCGAAGATGTAAAGGTAACAACGTATCATATAGAAAATTATGTAGAAGACGTATACAACGAAATAGATTTGTATAATATGTCTAAAAATGATAAACATAACGAAATAATTTTTGGTAATGATGAAAATAATGCAGCTATATATTTAATAAATAACAATAATTTCTCAATCTCTGTTTACTATATAATCGTGAGCATACCAAGAGCTTTTGTTATTTCAGCTTTTGTTTTTGGTGTAATAGATGGATTTTTCTTATTGTTGCTAACTCTTCATACACTTGGATATATTATTAAAAATTTATTAATAGTCCCTATTACTGGAGGATATTCAAAATATGATGAACGAAAGAGCTATGATAAAAAAGTTAGATATGAAAGTTATTATTATCCAAAGGCGAGTAAGCAAAGCCCAAAAGAGAAAGGAAAACCATCTAGCACATCAATTTCTATGACTGAAAGCAATTATGATAACGACAGAATAAAAACTTCAACAGGAACTACTGTAACTGCTTCAGTTGAAACTAAAAGAAGATACATTCCTGCAATAGCAAATATCTCAGAGAATTTTGTTGTAGCAAGATCACCTAAAACTTATAATAACAAACACAGATTTGTAAACACTTTTCGTTATTATTATGATCAAACAGACATAAACGAACGAGTTCTTATACTATTTGCAACTTTCTTCTTCTTGATTGGTTGTTTCACAGGTACTTTTTGGAATATCTTTGCTATGCCCATTATAATAGGTATAATTACAGCAATTGTATTTTATAATTCAAGAAACAGAAGAGAAAAAATAGTTCAACTAGTACAAGCTTATGGAGCAATATATGTTCGAGATCTTGCAAAAATGGTTAATGCCCCATATAAGATAGTTCAACGTGATGTCTGGAAGATTATCAACTTGGGACTTGCAAATATAGCATATGATATAAAAAACGATATTATTTTTATTCCTGGAATACAAAATTCAGAGCAAGCTAAAAAAGCAAAGCATGAATACTCTACAAGAAGAGCGACTTTTCCAACACATCAACCTTTATCAACCAGCAAGCAATCAACTGAATTTGACAAAATTCTTTCTGTATCTTCCTCTGTTGATGATAAAGAAATAATTTGCCCCTTCTGTGAGGCAAAAAACCCTGGAGACAGTTCATTTTGTATAAAATGTGGTGCTTCACTAAAACCTGCTAAATAATATTTACAATCTTTCCTCTTTTTCCTCTTTTTTTCTTTTTTTATCTTTCTTCTTCTTTAGAAGGAATCTAGTTATCTTATATGTTCTCCTGGGCATTCTACTTTATCAATTTCATCATAGTTTCCTATAGTTTTTTGAATAAAACAACTATCTACTAGTTCTCCTTTTAAGTTATAAAATCTCCACCACATATGATCTTTTAATTTAGAAATAATTTTTTCATTAACAAAAGATCTTAATTTATCTTGATCTGTAAATATTTCTTTATTTTTTCTTTTTTCTTTTTTAGTAAAATAATAATAAAGTTTGATATTTTTTACTGCTCTTTTTCGAACCTCCTCAATTAACATATCAAACTCTCTTCTCTGTTCTTCATTTTTCTTATTTTCTTTTGGTGGAATATAAATAACTGCATATCCTCTTGCCTTTTCTCCTTCTTCATCTCTATCTATTTTATAATCTACAATGTTTCTTAAGAAATCAAAATAGTTTATTGGAGTCTTTCCAGATAGTCCTATACAACAATAATGAGTTTTGTCCACTTCTGATCTTTGATACATGTGATCATGCCCAAATACTGCTAGATTAATATCATATGAGCTAAATAGAGGAATTAAGCTTCTATTTGCTAGAGCATCAGAGGATTTTCCTTGTGTTCTCCCAAAGTAACCTATTGTTAGAATTGCTGAATGTAGAAAAACCATACAAAATTCTGGTTCTTCATCATTTTTCTTCTGATTTTTTCTCCACTCTCTAAGTTGATATTTTATCCATTCATATTGTCTACTTCCACAATATATTGATTCATTTCCCCAATTCAATCCCATTGAGTCTAGGTGAATAATTTTTACATTCCCATTCATATGGGTATAAAAGGCTCCATGAGGATTAGTTCTTGGAATGTGAAAGAGTGAATGGAAGCTTTTTTGAGTTTTTTTCCAACAAGAAAGATAAGTTCCTCTAAATATCCCTCCAAATAGATAATCATGGTTTCCTATAGTGGGATAAATAGGAATTCTAGATAGAACTTTTGAGCTACAATCAAAGAAATCTTCCCAATATTCATGATAAGAACCATTATCTATATTGTCTCCAGAAGTCAAAAAAGCGTTGTAACCATGATTAAAACTATATATATTCTCATTTTCTGTAATATCATTCATTAATTCTTTCAGATGTTTATTGTTTCGTGGAAATAAGCCCCATACTCTTCCTCTTTTAAATTTAGCTCCTGCACCTGCATGTAAATCTGATGCTGCAACAAAGAAAAAAGGTTCATAGGGACTATTTTTATAGGTTTTAAACGACAATAAATCTGTTCCACAGATAATCCTATTAATATCAGAATAACAGACTATTTGATAAAAATATACTTGATTTTCTTTTAATTTTGGAAGGAAACACAAAAAAATTTGAGGAGCTAAAGAAACAGGATGCCCTTGAAAGCTTGAAGAATGTAAAAAAGGTACTTCTGCGATCTTTACTTTTTTTTCATTATAAAGAGAAAAAATTACTTTTCCTTTAGGCTTACTCTGTGAAGGATATTTTTTGTTTATTAAAACTACTTTTTTAGCAAGATTTTTTCCTAGATATCCATAATCAACTGCTAAAACAAACAAATGGTCAGTTGGCTCAAGAGTTGGTTTTTGGATCATTACTTTGTTTAACAAATAAGGAATATCTTTTTCACTTATTGGTTCTCCTTCCATTTCTTCATAAGAAACAGCTGGAAAAAGAGAGAGATCCAATAAGGGAATATTTTCTTCTTGTGTAATTCTTCTTGCTGATTCTTTTAAACTAGAATATTCTGTTATTTTTTGACGATAGACCCACGAGTCAATCTTATCTTCAGGAGGAATAATTTCTTGCTTAACCATTTTCAGTCTTAGAGAACATTCATTAATTAAAAATTTTGTCAATTAAAAACTCAAATTAAAAAAAATAAAGGATGTTAATGAACAACTCTTGTAAGTTTAGTTCCACAACGAGGACAAGAATAGGTGTTTGGAGGTATTTCCAATCCACAACTTGGACAGAACTTTATTTTTGGCCCCTCTCTTCTTTCTGGGGATTTAATAGGTTTAAGTAAAAGACCTTGTTCTGTAACTTGCCAAGAAAAAAGAAAGACCCCACCTAACTGTCTCATTGCTTCTTCAGGAATACTTAATCTTCCTTGATTATCAGGAACAAGTAATCTAGTTTGGTCTAGATTTTCTAAATCGAATCCCATTCCATGTTCTCCAATAATTATCCCATCCCTAATTTCTAGTGACCTATTTGAGAAATCAGCTACAATAGGGTCATGAGAGCAGATAAGATAACTTGTTCCAAATTCATTAGAGAGTTCTGTAAACAATTCTAAAATTTGTACTGAGGTTTCAGCATCTACAGCGCCTGTTGGTTCATCTGCAAGTATTATCTCTGGGTTGTTAGCTAAAGCTCTAGCAATAGCTACTCTTTGCCTTTCTCCTCCAGAAAGTTTTGTAGGAATATGATGTCTTCTATGATAAATACCCAATCTTTGCATAAGTTCTTTTGATTTTCTTTTTATTTCTAAATAAGGAGTATTTAAGAGTTTCATTGGCATTTCAATATTTTTCTCTGCACTTAGATGTGGTAAAAGGTTTTGTTCTTGAAAAACATAACCTATCTTCTTTCTTCTAAACTCAAAAAGAAACTTTTCTGGTAATTTAGTTATATCTGTTCCATCGCTAAATATTATTTGACCTGCTGATGGTTTTAACATTCCACCTAAGCTTAGAAGCAATGTTGATTTTCCTGCTCCTGAAGGTCCAATGATCGAAAGTATCTCTCCTTTTTTAATGTCAAAACTTACTCCTCTTAGAGCCACTACTTTATTTTCTAGTTCAGTCCCATATACATGATAAAGGTCTAAACACTGTAAAGCAAGATCCTCAGGTAGTTCTTTTTTTTCTGTAATTCCTGTATACATTTTTTAATCACCTAGACTACTCTCATTTCCTCTACTACGTTCACTTCTGACGCACTAATAGCAGGAATTAACGTAGCTATTATTATTGAAGCAAAGGATACCAATATTGTAATCGTCAATGAAACTATCGGTATGTACAATGTCCGTTTAAAGGTTACTTGAGCAAATCCTAACACTGAATCAAAGAATGAAATAAAAATGTTGAATTGATAAGCAAATAAATAACCTATCAACGAACCAAACAGAGTAGCAAATATAGCTATTGAAAATATTTCACTTATTACTAAAAGAATTAATTGTTTCTTCGAGGCACCTTCAGCAATCAAAATTGCAAATTCTTTTCTTCTTTTGTTAATAATTAACATCATAAAAATAAATACTCCAATAATTGAAATTGTAATAGCAATAATATAGTTAATTGAAAGGAGACCTGGTATTCCAAAGCTACGGCCTTCTGCTTTCTGTAAATCATCTAGCACCTCATTGTACGTATAAATATCACTTATCCAATCAAAATTCTTCTTGAACTCAAAAGCCAATTTTTCTTTTTCTACATTTACCCCAGATTTGAAGTTCACGATTACTCTTACAATTCTTGTTGTATCTGGAAAATGAGCAATAAGGAATCTTTTATCAACTAGTGCATGAAATCCCCACCCATTTTCTACATCCAACAATGCCGGCGCATGTTCATAGACGATTTTAGCTTCTGCGTTAATTGTTTTGTTGTTTGTAGTTAATGAAATAGTTGAATTTGTATCTATTTCAAGATAATTTGCAGTCAATTTGTCTACAGCAATATTAGTAAGTGGATCTGCAAGTAGAACTGCTAAACCATCTTTTGGATTTGTATAATCTTCTATTGCATTTTTATGCCAGAAGCATTTATCAGAGTATAGTTCGAGGTCTACCCCGAAGATAAATATCTTACCACCCCAATACAGTTCTGTAGATTTGTAGTAAATAGGAACAATACTCTCTATTTTGTCTTCAAAACCAGTGAAATTGGATACACTTAAAGAGTTGATATCTCCAACTAATTCTATTCTCATATCTCCCCCCACATTGGTTTCTGCTTGTTGAATTATAAATTCATTTCCTGTGGCTCCTTGAATAGCTGTGAAAACAGAAAGAGAAACAGATAAGCAGAGAAGTAAAGTTATTCTTGGGAAATACTGGTGTCTTCGACCTAAACTTCCTTTTATTAAAAGTCCAATCTTCTTAAATACCTTAACAATGTATTTATCCAAAACTTGAGGGATTTTAGGAGCTATTCTTGAAGCTACCAATCCAGAAGCATACCAGAGGAGAATAGGGGAAGTAACCTGAAGAAAGATTGCCCAACCTTGGAACTTAACATTTTCATTTATTTCTCTCAAGAATGATAAAAACACGCCTATTATTCCTGCAGAAAAAGCAAAAACATCAGCATATATACGTTTAAGGAAACCTATTTTAGGTTTATCAATAGTTTTCACTATTGCTACTTCTTGTTGTAAGAATGTTTTTGTTTTTTTGTTTGTTGTAATAAGTAAAATACCAAGAGTGACAATTACTGTACTAATTATTTCCCCAGCCCCAATACTTAGAAAACTAAAAGCTTCATTAAATTGTGAGATGTTCACATTCATAAAGCTATAAGATGAAACTACAACTGATGCCCCAATTGTTCCTAAACCTATTCCAATGGTTTCTCCTATAATACCAATAATAATAATCTCAGTAAATATCATCCTTTTAATCTGTTTAGGGCTTGCACCTTGTGCTTTCAGTACGCCTACTTCGTATTTTCGCTCTTGTAAAGCGAGATCAGCTCCAAAGTTAATTAATATTATAGAAAGAATTAAGGCTGGAATATAGAGAACAAAGTCAATTACTTGCATTATTAATGTTAAAATAGAGTTAGATTGCAACACTATCCCAACAAGATTTAATCCTTCTACTTGATTCGGGTGACGTCTGACTATTCTATCAATAAAGATATCAATTTCTTCACTCATTTTTTTGATATCATCAGTTGACAAGTTGCTATAGTCTAATTTCACTCCTATTAAATAATATCCATGTTTTACAAGTGTCTCAACCATTTTGTCATTTAAATTTGATGACGAAAAAATTACATCGTCAGAATTGAAGAAACTTATTCCAGTTCTAATTCTTTCAATATTAAAGAAACCTGAAATAGTAAGATTAGAAACAATAATGATTGAATCAGTAACAGTAAAATTCTGCGTAAGCTCGTTATATACAAGTGTCACTGCACTAATATTAACAGATAACACATCTCCTACTTCTAAACCATATAATAAAGACAGAGTTTCAGGAACTATACATTCTCCTTCATTTAAAGATAAGTTACCATTAACTAAATCAATTGAGTGAACAAAATCATTATTTACATCATGTTCATCTATAACAATAGGATTCAAAGATTCAGGTTGATTTTTAGTATCACTAACGTTTTCTGTAAGTTCAAAATCAAATTGAAATAATTCGTTTCCAGTAATATAACCGAAACTTTCAGTATAAATAATTGTTGTCTCTTTTGCTTCTTGTTCATTTGCGATTTCATTAGAAAGAGATGTAGGATCATTAAAACCTAGATCATTAGGATAGAAAACAACTTCAGCTTCAATATTGTTAACTACATCCATAACAGCTATGGTTTTTACTATTGATCCATAGAAGAAAATACTTGAAAAAATAGCTGCACCAAGAATAAGCCCAGCAACAATTGAAAGAGATCTTCGCTTATATGAAATAATTGATTTAAGTGCAAGTTGTATATAATTCATCATAGCTGTATATTTTCCTGAAATACTCTTCATCATTGAAGTAAGTTTGTTTGAAATATTCATTTTCTTTCACTCCTACGTTTGTTTAAAATAGAAACTTGTTCTTCAGCAAGTTTTCCATTACGTAAAATATATAAACGATCTGTCTGTTTTGCAGCTTCATGATCATGCGTAACCATAACGACAGTTATATTCTTCTCTTTACTCAATTGCTTGAACAAACTAATTATTTCACGTCCAGTTACAGTATCAAGATTACCACTAGGTTCATCACAATAGATAATTTTTGGTTCATGAGCCAAAGCACGTGCTATTGCCACTCGTTGTTGTTCTCCCCCTGAAAGTTGCTCTGGTAAATGATTCATTCTTCCATAAAGACCTACACTTTCTAGAAAAGAAACAGCTTTTGCTGTAGCTGTTTTATCTTCTTCTCCTCTTAAAATCATTGGAAGTTTTACATTTTCTAAAGCTGTAAGGTAAGGAATTAAACTGAAATTCTGAAAAACAATTGAAGAGGTTTTTCTTCTAATTTCCAAGTATTCTTTGTTTGTTAACTTTTTTAGATTTGAGCCTACAATATATACATCGCCATCCGTTATTGTCTCTAAAGTTGATAAAATATTTACTAAAGTGCTTTTTCCTGAACCACTTGGCCCCATTATGGCTACAAATTCTCCCTTTTTTATTTTCATGTTAACTCCTGTAAGAACTTTAACTATTGTATCCTTATCTAGTTTAAAGTTCTTTATCAGACTTCTAGTTATTATAATATTTTCTGCACTATTGTTACTCATTAAGCTCCGAGTTATATGGAAAAATATAAAGGTATCTTTATAAAAAACGATTAATATTAATCAAAAAACTTTGAATTCTTTTCAAACTCCTTTAAAACCCATATTCCTTCTCATAGAATAAAATAAAATATGAGAATGACTGCAGAAACACCTAACAAGCAAAAACCTAATATTAAACCTACTATTCTATTCTTTAAGTGCCTTTTTATTAAATCCCCAATGAACCCTCCAATAGGTAAAAAAATTGATAACACAATAAACAAATACAAATCAAAATGACCTTGTACTACGTGAGTTGTACCTCCTACAACAGCTTTAACTAAAATAATAAAAAGAGAAGTACCAGAAGCTACAATAGGAGTATATCCAAAACCTAATATCATCAATGGAGAAATAAGCCATCCTCCAGAAGAACCAAGAAGGCCAGTAATAAAACCAATTAATAATCCAAAAACTACAATAACGGGAATACTTATTCTAAACTCATAGTCATCCCTTTTTATAGTTATAAAAGGTTTCAACCATGAGTTGAAATTTTACGTAATTTCTTCAGGACTCTACCCAACCAATCAACAAACTTAGCGAAAGTTGTGAAGACTGGATTAAGAGAACATGAAAGACACAGTCTTAATTAAGTTCTCTAAGGGGTTCATCTCCTTATCCCGGGCACTCATAACTCCCAAAGGGAAGACCGGGTGTCGTAGGAATGAAACCTACGTCTTTAAGCATATAGCTCAAGACACTAGATAAATGAGAATTAAATATATAAAGATAGCTGAAAAGTTGTGACACTCCCTAATATCTTGTATGTATTCTTTATTTTTGCAAATGTGTTTCAGGTTGTTATTGGTATGATAACTCCACAAACTAAAAATTTAGTTTATTATGTAAAAAAGTATCTCATGGATAATGAAACCTTGCAAAAAAAGCTATCTTATGTCTATGCTCTTCTTGTTCTTTTCTTACTTGTTTCAATTCGTGAATTTTATCTCTTCTATATGTTTCGATACCTAGTTTCTTCTTTTTTCTTGATTCAAATAACATTTTAACGCTTAGTAATAGAGCTAATGAGAACAATATTGAAAGTAAAACTACTTCAGGTATCATATCTGTAATTAAAGCTCCCAAAAAAGTAGAAATCATAGCAGGAATTAAAAAAGCAAAGGCAAATTTAAAATCAATTTCCTTCCTTTTTCTTGCTCCAAGCACACCAACCAGAGAAATAAAAACTGTAGAAGATAAAGTTGTTCCTACAACAGTAGGCATTTCATATTCAAATAATACTGCTAAGATAGGAACAATGAATACTCCCCCACCAAGTCCAGCTATTACGCTTAATATGCCAACAACAAGTGCAATTATCGAAATCAAGAATAGTATAGTGGGAGACAATAGCATAACTCTTGATGATAAAAACATATTTATAAAACTTTTTCGAATTAAAAACCTAAAAGAAGTTAGAAATTAAATTTTTATTTTTTTATGTTATTTCTTAAATAAAGTAAATGGCTTCTTAACGTTGCAGGGCTGACTTTACATGTTCGCGCTAGAAAAGCTTGATTAAATAAACTAATATTGATTTTTTCAGCAATCATTTCTGATGCTAAAAAAATACATGCTACACTTAGGACACTAGGTCGTCTGCTTTTAGCATCTATTTTAGAAAGTTTAACTGCAAATAGCTCTATTGATGTTAAAATTTTATCAATATCTAGTTCAGTAATCTCTAGAGTGTTTCCGACATTTTGTAACTCTTGCCTAATTTGCCCCCTAATTGATAAATCAGATCTTAAGGTTGCCATATGTTTTGTTACCCAAACACTTGTAGATGACTTAGTATAAGTTAAATTATTTGTGATAATATAATCTCGAACTGCTTTGGAGCTAATCTTACAGCCATAGCTTTTAAAAATATCAACTACAGTACGAATACTTACTGGAATATTTAGATTTTTTGAAAATATTATTGCTAAAGCCGATGCTAGCAAAAAAATGTTTGAAACCTTATTTCCTGCTCTTTTTTCTGCTTCGTATCTCTTTCTTAATTCATACATTATTTGGTTTTTTTGATTTGATGAAAAACCTAATTTTGTTAAAATGTTTAATAATCTTGATTTATTCTCTTCTATTGCATCATATTCCAATTTTTTTTCAGCAAACCACATTCTCTGAAATTGTGCTCTACTTTCTCCTGGAGATACTTCAAAAGATGAAAAATAAGTATTTTTACTTCTTCTACTTTCTGGGCTGCCAAAACGATTTTTTCTCCAATCAGTTGAATCACTATCAATAAAATGATCTGAACTATACCTTTGGTCAATAACAAGACCACATTTTCTACAAACAACATCTGAAACTGTTTCAATAAAATTACTTCCCCCACACTCAGGACACACAATTTTAACCTTTTTCTCTTGCTCTGTTCTCATCATTTCTCTTCATGAAACTTTTCTAATTGTACTATTTAAAGCGACAGAGAGGGTGCATTGAAAGTGAATATTATTGTTAAACAAATTAAGTCGATTAAATTTTTTAGTTGAGCTCAGTAAGTGTTTTTTATGTCATGTAAATATTACAAAAACATAGTTTGGAGTATTACATATTTTATATTAAAGATGAAAAATCAATAAAAGAAGAAATTACTTTCAAAACTTACATAGTCATTTTGTAGTAAGTTCATAATAAAAAAGATTATTTAGAAAGAAAAGCACTTAATCTTTTAGCTAAAACAAAAGTTTGAACATTTCTTCCTCCATAAGTGAATGTTTTAAATGTCCGTAATTCTAGTTGCTTAATTATTTTTTTAGTTTTAACTACAGGCCATACATATTCTTCTTTCTTTATTTTACTTTTGATGAACTTAATAACATAAGATAAATTCTTGAAGAAGTTAAGAATAATATTAAAAACAGAAACAGTTTCTTCTGTAATAAAGAGAAGACCAGAGGAGTATAATAGTTGTTTACATTTCTTTACAATAGTGTAGTTCTCTTCTTTTTTTCTTCCTTTAAGCGCAAAAAGGAGAATGATGTTCATAAAAGGGCCATCAAGGTTATTCATTTTTTCAAGAGAAAAGGGCTTCAATTCCATTTTCTCCAATATTTTTACATTATTAACCTCTGCCTTGGGACTGATGAAAGTAATTGAAGTATCACGAGCAATTACACCTATTCCTTTCTCTGTCATTCTTTCTGCAAAAGCTCCTACATTCTTTCCAATAAGCAAAGTTTTTCCATCCTTAAGTAGAACTTCGATATCTTTTTCTATTTGAGGGCGTAATTTGTTAATATTTACAACTTGTTCAACTTTTTCTTTTAAACCATGCATTTTCTGACTAAAAACACTACTTTTCTTTACTTCCTTATCTTCTTTTTTTTCCTTTTTCTCAGCTTTTACTTTTGGAATACTAGCGATTTCCTCTGTCTCTTCTTTCTTTTCATGTCTAAAAATCTCTGGTAGATCAGGAATAGTTTCATTTTCTGCATTATTTCCAACATTTATATTTCTATCTTTGTCTTCTCTTTTATTTTTGCTCACTTTTATTCCCCTAATTTTTTTATTTAGAGATAAGTTCTTGCCAACTTGCAATTTCTTCTAATATATCATATTTTGTTGGTAACTCATCATTAGCTCTTTTAAGTTTTTGTGCATATTGAGTAAATTTATGCAAAGTAACTCCAGAAATACCTGATTGCATAAGTTTATCTTTTGTATCTTCAATTTCACTTATAACTTGAGTAATTGTTTCTTTAGTTATCTTTCCTATTTCTTTTATTTTTGATCTTAAAGTTTCTAAATGCTCTGTTGGGCTTAACCCCATAGTTACTCTTGTTTCAAATCCTGAAGAAATAACTTCCAGAACTTCTTCTTTTGCTTCACTCCAACTACTCACATCATTGTCATTGTAATATAAAACTGCTAAATGTACTGCTAATTGCTTCAATATTGTTTCTAATGAATCATCAGTTATTTCAGGAAGATTATGAATAAGACCCATCCTTATTAAAATTAAATCTCGATTTATATTAGCGTATGTATATTCCTTTTCTGATAATTCATTAATAGCTTTTAACCTTTTAATAAGACTGATATATCGATCTTTATCCATAGAAATAAAGTCATCTCTTGTTAAATAAGGTGTAAGTTTCTCTCCTATTTTCTTCCATAAAGGAATAGATTCAGTACTTTTTTCCATATTTTATTTTATTTTCTCTATATTTAATAATGTTTTTGGGAGATTTTAAAAAAAGAAAGAAAAAATAGAATTCAACTATTTTTCTAAAACACTAGAATCTACATATCCATACTCAACCAATTTAGCTAATACTTTATGAACAGATTCTTCTATTGTTTCTTTATCAGTTTCGCAAACAATTTCAGGATTAGTTGGAGGTTCATAAGGATCATTGACTCCAGTGAAATTTAGTATTTCACCTGCTTTTGCTTTCTTGTATAATCCTTTTACATCTCTAGATTCACATACTTCTATGGGAGCTTTCACATATACTTCCATAAAGTCTCCTATCAGTTGTCTTATCTCATCTCTTACTGCTTGATAAGGGGCGATATTAGCCATCAAAACAATAACGTTATTACGAGTTAGCATATGAGCAACAAAACCAACTCTTCTGATATTTTCATCTCTATCATGTTTACTGAAACCTAAATCTTTGGTTAGATATTGTCTTACAACATCCCCATCAAGACGTTCTACATGATATCCTCTTTTCTTTAATTCTTGAGCAAGAGCTTTAGTTATTGTTGTTTTTCCAGACCCGCTAAGTCCAGTGAATAGTAGAGTAACACCTTTCTGTTCTACTTTTACTTTACCATTATAAGCATCAGTTAAAATCATAGCTACTTCAGGACGAGTAAACTCTCTAGGAAGCATTTGTCCTTCTTTTAACATTTGTCTAACCTTTGTTCCTGAAAGATAGACATGACTCTCTTTTCCATGAGGACAAGTCTTTTGAGTAGCCATTTGCTCACATATTTTACAATAAAAAGCATGCTCAAATTTAAATGGTTTAATCTTTAGATCATTATCACTGAATTGATCAAAAATCTCTTGGGCTTCATAAGTACCATAATAATTACCAACACCAGCATGGTCACGACCTATAATAATATGAGAACAACCATAGTTTTGCCTAGCTATAGCATGCATGATAGCCTCTCTTGGACCTGCATAACGCATGTTTGCTGGAAATACACCTAAAAAGAATCTGTCTTTTGGATAATATGCATTTAGAATCACTTTGTAAGTTTCCATTCTAGTTTGAACTGGAACATCATCACTTTTTGTTGAACCAACAAGAGGATTAATAAATAAACCATCTACAGACTCTAAAGCTACTTTTTGTAGATATTCATGAGCTCTGTGTATTGGATTTCTTGTTTGGAAAGCCACAACTGTTTTCCACCCTCTTTTGGTAAATTCAGCCCTAGTTTGTTTTGGGGTGAAACGATATTCAACAAAATCTTTATGAGGAAGATCATCGATTAACAGAATTTCTCCTCCTAGGTAATAGCTTTCTGTTTGATAAAGAGCAGCTACTCCTGGATGAGCACTATCCTCTGTTTTATAAACATTAAGTGCTTCTTTCTTTTTATTTGGATTATAAATGTCAGAAACTGTCATTAAACCCATATATACGCCATTCCACTTTAGTGTAATTTCATCTCCTTTACTTAAACTTCCAGCAAAAGAATCATCAACTGGAAGAGTTACTGGAATTGGCCAAACAACTCCATTTTTTAATCGCATTGTTTCAACAACGCTAATATAGTCTTCTTCAGTCATAAATCCAGTTAGAGGTGAATAAACCCCTGTAGCTATGCATTCAAGATCAGCTAGTGTTCTTTCATTTAATTCTAAGACAGGTAATGTTTTTGCTTTTTCAACATAATTATATCTTTCTTCTTCGCTTATTATATGTTTGTCTATAAGTTTTCCTCCATGGGGAGGAACAAGCTTTTGAAGGTTTTTTTCTAATTCTTTATTGTCACTCATTTACTTCACCTATAATTTACGTAAACAACGTAACTATTCAGAAAAGCAAAAAACTAGTTACTTATAAATTATTTGATAAAACAGTAACAAGATAGTTATTAATTCAATTTTTGGACAGTAAAGAATTAAAAAATTAAATTAAATAATATAAAATAATAGGAAATCAAAAAGTAGGAAAATAATACTATATTAATGCGAATATACCTAATCATTTAAAAATCAAACATTAATTTGAGAAAATAACTATTAGAGTGAAAGCTATGAAATTAAAAGAACTTCCAGATAGAGCACAGTTTGTAAGTGGAGACAGTGCATGTTCAGGTTGTATGGCTTCAAATATTGCAATAAATGTTATGCGCATTTTAGGGAAGAAAACAATTGTAAGTGTTCCTCCTTGTTGTCTAAGTGTTTTTGGAGGAACTTTTCCTAATCTTAACTGGGATGTTCCCTATTTTCATCTACAATTTGCAAATACTGCATCAACAGTCACTGGAATTTCAAGAGCATTAAAAGCTCAGAATAAGGATGATATAGTAGTATTAGGAATGGCAGGAGATGGAGGTACAGCAGATATAGGATTACAAGCTTTATCAGGAGCTGCTCAAAGAGATGAAAATATACTATATATTTGTTATAATAATCAAGCTTATGAAAATACAGGAATACAAGCATCAGGATTAACTCCTTATGGTTCTTGGTCGTCTACAACCCCTGTAAGGGGCAAATCTAGAGGAAATGAATGGTTCCCAAAAGATATCCCAAGAATACTTATTGCACATGAAGCTACATATGTTGCAACTGCATCAACTGCTTTCATTCAAGACTTTATAAACAAAGTAGAAAAAGCAAAGAAGATGAAGGGGTTCAGATATTTAGAAGTCTTATCTGTCTGCACACCAGGATGGAAAGTACCAACCCATTTGGGCCCACAATTAGCAAAAGAAGCTGTTGAATCAGGTTATTGGTTACTGATTGAATATGAAAATGGTATAGTAAAAATTAACAGAAAACCTAAATTTAAAGGATTAGAAGGATTTTTGGCAAAACAAGGAAGATTCAAGAATATAACTCCAGAACAAGTTGAAAAACTCAAGGAATATATTGATAGAAGATGGAAAATATATAGAGGATTAGAAAAAGCGACGAATCCTAAAGAAACCTAAGATAAAAATTAAGTTCCTAATATTATTTTTTTAATATCGGAAAAGAATAAATATGAGACTATATACAAAAATATAGGTGCTTATTGTTGGCAGAATCAGTAGACACTGAAAAAGAGATTGAAGAAGTAAAATTGATCTTGAAAAATATGGTTCAATCAGTAATTGACTTCTGTTCAAAATCTGGAAAAATAACAGCTTCAGAAAAAAGAATTATTAAAGCAATGAAAGAAGCAACAAAAGATCTTGAAGATGATATAATTGCTTTATATAAAGAGCAAGCTGATAATATTGAGGATATGACTTTACTCGATGTAGTAAACAAAAATAGAGCTAAAATACTGAACGACATTTATAAAGCTGCTATTACTCCTAAAAGACATCTACTATCTAAAGAAGCACAAGAAGTAATTAATATGGTAGCCAACGACTTGTTAGGGCATGGATAATAAAATTTCATTATTTATTCTATATCTTTTATACAAGAAGTTTTCCAAAAGAGAAAATTAAAAAACCCAGTGAAATCTTTTATTTGTTGAGAAAATGATTAAGTTACCCCTGTCTGAACTATGATGATAATTGCATATTATGATTCTCAACTTTTTCTATTTTTACACATTTTAAAAGAAAGATATTATATAGATGCAAATTAAAAAAGATTCTGATGAACTATTACAGTTGTACAAACTGTAACTCAAAAATTGAGATAGAATGGGATTTCTGTGAAAATTGCAGAGCTGAAATTATTAAATGTAAAATATGTTTTACACCCTTTAACAAAGAAGATTTAGCTTATCAATGTCCTTTTTGCAGAAGTCTATTTCACACTGATCATTTAGAGCAATGGTATAAAATAAACGAATATTGTCCACATTGTAAAAAAGTGGAAAAAATAAGCGATTTTATTAAAATCTCACTTAGTTCATTTCGTGAATATAGATTTGATTTAGACAAAGATGGAAAAATTGACCCTTCTTTACTTACACAGATGAATTTTCAAGGAGGTTTTTGGCAATCTCAGAAGTTAATTCTTGAAAAATTTGAACAAAAGATTAGTTCTGTTGAAAAGAAGTTTTACGTAGCGTCTCCTCCAGGTTCAGGAAAAACGATTGTGGGTCTTGAAATTGCAAAAAGGATAGCAAAGAACACTCTAGTCTTGACACCTAATTTTTCTACTCAAGAACAATGGATAGATAAAATAAAATTGTTTCTTAATAAAGAATCTAATATTATTAACACAATGATAGGTGCAAATGACCCGAAATCAAGTGCTCCGATAACAGTAATGACCTATCAACGTTTTTCAGTTTATTCTCAAGATGAAGAAATGTTAATTCATTTTGCAGAACAGATGTGGTTAAAAGATATAAATGAAGATGATAAAGAATTTATTGAATCCTTGAAAAAAAACAATTACGAAGAATATAGCATAAGATTAAATGAATATATCAATAAAATAAGACATAAAATAATAAAAGGAGATTTTACATTTTCTGATATAAAAATTAGAGATATTCTACATAAAAACACTCTAGAAATAATTGATACACTAAAAAACAAAGGAATTGGACTAATAATTTTAGATGAATGCCATCATCTTACATCAATATGGGCATATATTGTAAATTACCTTATTAAGGAATTTAACAGCCCTTTCATTTTAGGATTAACTGCAACCCCTCCAATTGATATGAATACCGAAAGTGAAGAAGTAGGAATATATGAACTACTTTTTGGAACGGTTGATATTGAAATTCCTACTCCTGCGGCTGTGAAACAAAAAAACATTGCACCTTATCAAGATTTGTTATATCTCACCTATCCCCAAGAGGATGAAATAAGAGAAATAGAAGAAGAATTCAAACCTTTAAGAAAACTTTTTTCTTCATTTAAATATAGAGATCTTAAAGGACCTCTTGAATTTCTTAAAGAAGAATATAAAAATAATCAGTTAAACACATTAAAAAAATATAAAAACGATGATCTACTGAATAAAATAAATCAACTTTTTGAAGAACAAGAAGAAATTGATCAAGAAATTTTTACATTAAATGAATTATTTATAATTCTCCATTCTTACTACTGGAATTATGTTAAAAAACAAGAGAACTTCAATTCTAAAAAAACCTTGGACTATTATAATAAATTAGAGAGATTTTTCGAGAAATTTGTGAATGTAGAAGATTTAATAAAAGAAAAAGAAAAAACATTTAGATTTCTTAATTCTAGTAAATCAAGACTAAATGCAGTTGTTGATATTTTGGAGCACGAATTTTTACATTTAAAAGAGAAACTGCGTTCAGTCGTAATTTATGATTTTTCTGCAGAAAATTTATCGTTGAATATTCTAGAAAAACTCATTTCAAATTCAACAACTAATCAATTAGATCCAGTTTCTATCTCATCATCGTCAATATTTACAGATAAAGATATAGCCAATCAAATACTAAAAGAAAGTGAAAGATGGAAAGAGAATTTTAAATTTGACATCAAACTATCAATCAAAGAAACAGAAAATAATAAAATCGTTCAAATCGAAGGAAATGGACTAGATTGGAGAACAGGAATATATACTCTTCTTTTTACTTATTTGCTTGAGAAGGGGATAACAAAATGTTTGATTGGTCCAAGAAACATATTAGGAGAGGGTTGGGATTCTGTTAAATTAAATACACTTGTAGATCTAACTTCAGTATCAGCCTACCAAACTGTTATCCAAACTAAAGGAAGAGCATATAGAGTAGACGAAACAGATTACCTAAAAATAAGTAATATTTGGGATATAGCAGTAATTGATCCTAGTTTACCTTTTGGACTTAGCACTTTTTATAATATACAAAGAAAACATGAACACTTTTATGGATTATCAGAAGATGGTATAATAGAAAAAGGGATAGGTCATATTTATCCCTCAATTTATGAAGATATAAGTGAGATAGCAAAAGACATCAGTAAATTTAACAAAATTATGATAAACAAGGCATTACAAAGAGAAAAAACTTATAACCAGTGGAAAATTGGAGAAAAATATGATAATGTAGAATTATTATCTTATGACTTAAAATTTGAAGATAGAAACTTTATCATTCCTGTTGTGAATGATGCTTATGGAGTTATACGATATAAAAATTATGGAAAAAGGTTTTCACGCAAGGGGTATATAGATTTTGAAGAGAAACTAATCACAGACTTACTATCTAATGCTTTTCAGAGTCTTATTCTATTAAATGAATATAAAATATCTCAAGAAAAGAAAAATGAAACCTTATCCTTAATAAGTGATGAAATAAAAAATGCAACTTTTAGTCAAAGAATGGGAAATTATTATCGTTTATTGCTTCCAAGTATTAATCCAAAAGTCGAGTCTGTACTAGATACCATGCTTATGCTTCAAAATGCGAATATTGGAATTTCAATTAAAGAGTTAACTGAAAATGGAACAATAATCAAGAATAGCAACAAGATTGAAGAAACAATGCTTAAACAGTTAATTGTTTTTGGATTTTCATTCTTAAAAACTGAAGAAATTAATCAACTTCTGGTTATTTGGAATAGAGTAGTTGCACTTGGAGAAATAATAAAAGAAGAAATTGTTCAAGAGAAAGAAAGACATAAAAGGATCTTCAAGGTAAATAAAAAAATAATATGGATGTAGAGAAATGGAAAGTAAAAAAAGAAATCAACTTATCTCTAAAAAGAGGAAAGAAGTTAGAGTAAAAACTAACAATTTCATAAAAAAAGGAGGAGTTGAAGATTACAACTTTTATTCCAAAAATATTTCATATAATCAAAGAGAATTATTAATAGATTTTCTTAATTGGAAGATAAAAAATCAAAGGGAGATTATTTTTGATGGCTACTACTCCAGAAACACAAAAAATGATGATAGTAATCAAGAAACACTTTCTGATTTGTATCCTCTTAATAGAACAACTGACACAAAGAAAATATTAGAAGAGACATTTACAATATGGAGTTTTATTTTTCCTAATATCTTCCTTTTAGGTTTCTCATCTCTACTTAATTTTCTTATTCTCTGCTCATTTTCTAGAGCTGAAAGTAGCACTCAATCATCTTTAGTTTCAACATGGTTATATATATTTATGTTCGCATTTTACCCTATATTCTCTTTTCTAATTGGTTATGAAGCCTTTAAATTACTATTTTATTTATTAAAAAAATCTGTTGATAGAACTAGGCATCAGAATTTTAGAATCGAAAACAGTGCTCAAGCAATAGGTATTTTAATATTGATGGTTCTTTCACCCGTTCTGCTTTATGTCTCTTTCAATAAGAATATAAATCTAACAACTGCATATTACGCTACTTTCATACTTATTTTAGCTAGTTCTTTTTTCCCTATCATCCTCATTTTTTCATATTTTATTGTAACAAGACTAGTAGAAACTTCAAAAAACAAGAAAAATATAAAAGCAATATTCTCAAAATTAAAAGAAAAAGAGGAACTACCTGAAGAATGGAATTTATCTCAAGTTTCTTTTGGTAATAAAAAAGAAATGTTTTACAAAGTCCCTCGCAGAGAAGTTAAATGGAAAAAACTTTTACAACCTTTTTACTTTAAAGATTACGAAAACAACTATGAAAAATTTCTAAACTTCAAGTATTTCACTTCTTATAAACAAAGAACAAAAATCAAAGAAGATTTGAAAAAAGATTACAAGTATTTTGCCCTGATTTTAGGTAGTCTAATTGTCCTAATTGTTTCTGTAGTCTTTTTTGTTATTTACTTTTGGGAAGAAAATTACACCTATAAGCTCATAGTTCTCTATCTGTTGTTCAGTTTTATAATAGAAGCAATGATAAAAACAGAACAAGTCTTTTTTGACGATCTTTACATGAGCTCAATAAATGATGTACTAAAAAAAGAATATGTAGTTAAATGGAAAATCATAGATAATCATTTATTCATACTAACAACGAAAAACAAGGTTCTAAAATCAACACCGATAATAAAAATAAAAAGCATAAAATCAGACTTAGTCATGCCTGAAATTTTTCTTAACAAAAATCAAGAAATGTCTTTAGAGATTACTTTTGAAAATTCTCGAAAGTTTATACTATTTGGATATAAAAAAGAACGATTAGAAGGTATTAGAAAAAAAGTCATTAAGTTAAAAAATAAGGTATCTAGCTTGAGTTAAGAACATAAGGTATTTTATTCATTATTCTTAATTCCTTTTTTTCTGGAGAAAAAGCGCACCTTACAGCTATTATTTTTACTCCTCCTTTTGAACTTTCAACTAGTTCATTAGCAAAATTTCTATCACGTTTCCAATTAGGACTAAAACTCTTAGCATCTGATCTTTTTACTATAAAAACAATAAAAGCTTCATATTTTTTTTCTTGAACTGCTTTTTCAAGTTCTTTTAAGTGTTTTACTCCTCTCCTTGTCGGGGCATCAGGAAAAAAAGCAATGTTTTTTTCCACTAATGTTACGCTTTTTACTTCAACTAAAGCTTGCTTATTTTCTTTTAAATTTTCTAGTAAAAAATCAATTCTACTATCACCAAAACTAAATTCACTCTTAAGAATCTTATAGTTTTGGAAATCTTTGATTTTACTCATGTCAGATTGAAAGAGTTTGTTACTAACCTGTGAATCAATGTTTACCCAAGTGCTGTTTTCTGCTTTAACACCAATTAGAGAATATTTTGTTTTTCTATTCATCCTAGTCTCTTTTCTTACAAAGACTTCAACACCAGGTAAAAGCAATTCTTTTAATCGTCCAGGATCTGGAACGTGGCAATACTCAACTTTTTCATTAGAGTAGAGTTCTATTTTAGCTAAAAATCTGTTAGGCCTATCTAGAAATCTAGCATAAGTATATTCTCCTTCTATTATCATTATTGAGGAGAGAGTTATTTAAAAACTATTAATGTTTTTGGTAAAAAAACCTAAAACCTTAATATTTGTCCGACAAAAAAATAGAAAGAAATAAAAAGAGATAATTATTTTTATACTTAAGGAAGATTCAACTTAGTTGAGTCTTCTTTTTCCCTATCAAATCTTGTCGAGAATTTTATACATCTCTAGCAGAGAGTGTCTTTCTGTTGTTAGCCTTTGTTCTTTCAGCAGCAGATTGAATCAATCCAGCTACTTCAGTATTGAGTGCCTCAATAAAGTCTGAACTCATTTGGAATTCTCCAAGGCTCTTAACATATTCTCGAACTTTTGATTTGACGATAAGGATATCAGCTTTTGATGCAGTCTTCTTTTTCGCCATAGTTCTAACCTCCTAAAAGGTTCAAGTACTAGTTATAAAAGAACTAGTATTTAAACTTTAGTCTAAAATTAAAGAAAAAAACCTCTAAGTTAATCCTATAACTTGTCTGAATCTAAATAGTAATCTAACCGCTTGTAATTAATAAAGAAAGTAATAGCGCGTCTAGATGGAAAATATCGAAATATAAGGTTTTGAACGTGACTTTTAATAGTATTTCTAGAAAAGAGATTATAAAAAAGATTTTTCTAAAATCGAGTATTTACAAAAACAATTGGGTCTTCAGGCTGCTCTTTATCCTTTAATTCTTCGATTTTAGTAATCATTGTTCTTATATCTTCTTCTCTAATATCTCTTCCACCCAACCCTGCAATAAAGTTTATTATAGGAATATTAAGACCATATAGTGCGTTTCTGACTTCAGCAAAAAACTGTCCTGTTGATCCATAAGACAAACTTCTATCAAAAACTCCAATTGCTTTCTTATCTTTCAAGGCTTCTCTTATTTCTTCAAAGGGGAAAGGTCTGAAGAACCTGATTTTAAGAAGACCTATCTTTATTCCTTTTTCTCTTAATTCATCAACTACTGTCCTTGCTGTTCCTGTTGTTGACCCCACAACTGTTAAGGCTATTTCAGCGTCTTCTAACTTGTAAACATCTACTAATCCTCCATAATTTCGTCCGAATCTTTTTGCGAATTCTTCATTTACTTCTTGAATGACGCTTTTTGCTTTTCTCATTGCCATATGCATTTGATATTTGGCTTCCATGTGATAAGCTGGAGGAACAATTATTCCTTGAGCTAAAGGTCTTTCTATATCCAAATAAGCATGCTCAGGTTTATAAGGAGGAAGAAACTCATCAACTTCTTTTTCTCCCAAAATTTCAACAGTATCAGAAGTGTGGGTAAGAATATATCCATCACCACAGACCATTATTGGGAGTAATACATCCTTATTTTCAGCAATTTTGTAAGCTTGAATAATCATATCAAAAACTTCCTGATTATCCTCAACATAAACTTGAAGCCAAGCAGTATCTCGTTCAGGCATAGTGTCTGAATATTCAGGCCAGATACCCCCAGGACTCATGAGTGTACGGTTAGCTACAAACATCACAACAGGTAAACGCATTCCACCAGTAGCAGCTACTACTTCATGCATATAAGCTAAACCTTGAGAAGCAGTTGCAGTAAAAGTTCGAACTCCTGTACCTTGTGCTGCTGCTACAACAGTCATTGCACTATGTTCAGACTCTACTCTAACATATTCAGCATCAAGATCACCTGAAGCACAGTAATCAGCAAGGTATTCAACGATCGTTGTTTGAGGAGATATAGGATAAGCAGCAATAACTTTTGGTTTTGCACGAACAGCTGCTAAAGCTACTGCTTGATTTGCTGTAATCATATCTTTATAGGTCTCTTTTTTGAGCATGCTAAACAAAAAAAAGACAATTATTTATTAAAGTTCACTATACAACTCTATTTTTATATAAGTAATTCTAGTCAAAAAAAAACTTACACAATCTTCATCCTTATAATTAGAAATAATATCATTCAAGATAACAATATTCAAAACAATAAATAAAAACAATAACAAAAATAGAAACAAAACAAATAAAATTTTGAAAGATAATACAAAAAACTACTCTTCTTCTTTAGGTTTTGTCGGGATTTTACCTTCCAACTTTTTAGCTATTTCATCTACATCTGAACTTGATTCCCCAGTTTTTTCAAGTAATTCTTTTTTCAATTCTGGATCCATTTTTCTATCTTCTTCTTCTGACATTTTAACCACTCAAGAATTCTTTAATTTATAGAGAGTTTTAAAAAATAAAAAGATTGTGTTTGTTCTAGCATATTTTTTCCTAATTAGTTAAAAAAGCATGTCCAAAAATTAATTTTTATTAATGTGGGGGTTTATGTCGGAATTATGACTTACTTTCAGATCATAGACCCCCACAAAGTAAGAGAATTCATAATCATTAATGAACCTTTCCTTAAGAAACTGGTGAAAGAGGAACCGAGAGAAAGTAAGAGAGGGAGAAAAAGAATAGCAGAAAGGTGGGTGATACTGGCTTTAGCAATTATTGCGAGAATAGAAGGAATAGCTTGGAGGAAGTTAGAGGAAAAGTTGTCTTTATGCGCTTTTTTGATAGAAGAGGGGTGGATGAAGAAGATTCCTTCCAAATCTACTTTTCATGCAGTGTGGAGAGCGACAGAAAGTAAGTTGCTGGAGCGGTGGATAATAGATTTAGGTAGGGAAATAGTGAGGAAAAAAGGCTTGAAATCTATGGCAGTGGACAGTTCAGGTTTTAAAATTCGTCAGGCTTCTGTTTGGCGTTTTCTCAAGTGGGCAAGAGGAGGACTAAAGAAAACCTCTAAACTTTTCTGGAAGATACACCTTATAGTTGGTTTACCCTCTCGAGCTATAGTCTCTTTAGCTCATTCTGCTAGTAACACTCACGATAGTAAAGTCTTCGGTTTGCTCTGGCAGAAACTTCCTTCTGCACTCTTGAGACCTTTCTTGCGATTTTATGGAGACTGTGCCTACTGGACAGAAAATATCGTGGGACTTCTAAAACAACATTCTTTCTTCCCCGTCATTCCTCCAAAAAGTAATGCTCGTTATCCCTCTCCTCCTCCCCTCGGACCAATAATTCAAGCTCATCGTCTCTACCCTGGTCTGTATCGCCATAATCATCATCCCGAGTATCGTAGTAGTATTGAACACGTCTTTGGTCTCCTCAAACTCTCTCTTCCCCCAATCCTTGATCGTTTACCCTCCACCATCCTCTCTACCTTGTACAGTTCTCTCTTCTGTTACAACTACCTTTTACTCCTTCGGACCGTTTAGTTGGTGAAAAAGAATTTTTGGACATGCTTTTAAAAAAAAACATTTGAGAACGACTATAATTTAAGAATAGCAAATTACTATTAAAATTGTTTTAAATATTTTTATATTTAATAGTTCTCTTTATTAAAGAAAGACGGGGTTTTATTATATATCTCTTTTTTCTACTATTAGAAGTTTTTATTACTATAATAAATAAAAAGAGGAAAAAAGTTGTAAAAATTTCTCAATTTTTTATAACTTTCTGAGATAAAAATAATGCTTAAAAATAGAGGGGATATTTAACCTATAATTATGATTAGTGAAAAAGACGCATCACAAAGAGAACCAAGGTTTGATTTAAATAAAGAAGAATTGCTAAAAGCAATTGTTGATGCAGTTGAATCATTTAGAGACTTTGAACACAAGGTAGATTGGCAACCGGTAGCTATTGACACTTCAACTATTGCTAGATATATAGCATATGGACAATTTGAATCATTTTTAGGAGCATCACAACATCCATCATGGGTCAACTTGTATAACAGAATAAACTATTTTCTTAAAAAATTCGTAGAAAGAAAAGGTGGAAAGTGGTATTTTCCAAAGGATTTCTCAAAAAAAGTTGAAGAATATCTTAAAGAAAATCTAGAAACATTAGATTTTCCTCCTGACTTGCTAGATCCCCAAAAAGTTACTGACAAGAGGAGCAATTTTATGAAAAATCAGGAAAAGGAATCAAGTTTTAAATCTGATTTTGTTGTCATAAATTTTGGAGATTATATCCAAGAGAAGAAAATATTTGTATGCAAGATCTGCAAAGAAACCTTTGAAACAAAAAAATCTATAATAGAACATATAAAGAATCATTCTCTGGAATCATTTTTATCAGTAAGTAATCTTTAACTTTCTAACTAGCAACTGTTTTTTCTTTTTTTGATATTATGCTTATTTTAAATAATTATCAGCAATGAATTTTTAAGTGTTAAATACAATATTTCTTAAAGGATGTCTATTAAAACTCTTGAGAAAAAAATTACTCCAACAGTTAAAAAATTAGTAGAAGAATATTGGTTATTAGAAGAAACTGATAAAATTTTGATTATAAGTGATTATCCTACATCAACTGACTTTGTTAACAAGCAGATTCATTTGCTTTCTAATATGATAGAAAGAAATTTACTAGCAAGAAGTATAAAAAGAATTATTGAAACAAATTTTCCTAATCCAACTAAAATCTATTTTATTGAACCCACATATCGACATCATACTGATCCTAACGACCCTATATTAAACAAAAAAGTGAATGAAAGTGATCTTGTATTCACATTAACTTATTTTTCTCTTACAGGAGTCAAAATTTTTAATGATTTACTCAAAAAAAAGAAAATTAAACAATGTTCATCTCCCCAAATTTCTATAGATGATTTTCTCCCAAATGGGCCAATAGATGTTGATGTGCCCTATTTAGAAAAACTAACAACCACACTTTATAAAATAATGAATAAATCTAATGAATTTAGAGTTTTTGACCCTTCTGGGAGTTTTCTTGAAATTAAAATCAATAAACGAACAGATATTTACTGTGACACAGGAATTTTCAAGGAAAAAGGACAAATAATGAATATTCCTTCTGGAGAAGTAGGAATAGATATTATTGAACCAGAGAAGGATAGCGTACTTATTAATGGAAAACTGAATATTTTTCCAGGTTGGACTGAAGATCTTTCTGAGCAGATAACTTTGTGGATAAAAGACAATTTTATTACAGAAGTAAAGGGAGGAGGAAAAAAAGGAAAAATGATGTCAAAGCTTATAGAAAAAACTACTCTCTATGTTGATCAGTTTGGTATAGGAACAAACCCTAATGCTAAAAACCCTCTCTCTCTTATTGTTGCTGATAAAATACAAGGAATGGCACATGTATCTATTAATCCTGTTAAATTTGAGGAAAATCACTTTTTCTTTCCTGTAGATCACTTAATAATCGATAACGCAAAATATACTAGATCTCATCTTTTTTATTTGGGGGAGAAAAAGAATAATAATCATCTTTTCTCGTTCTTTTTATAAAATAACTAATTCACTTACTTAAAATATATTCTTCCCAAAATTTTTTATTGGTCTATTATTAGACCATATCATGCCCGAAAATTATAAATTTGCAGATGAAGTCAAACCTACAGATTCACTTGTTAGGTTAAGAGGTTGGATTTATAGAATAAGAACAATGAAAAAGAAAATATTCATTGTTTTAAGAGATGCATCAGGACTTATACAGTGTGTTGCAAGTAAAGAAGAATTACCAGAAAAGGTTTGGAATAATTTAGAAAATGCTGCTGTTGAAAACTCAATTATCATAGAAGGAAAACCTGTAGAAGACAATCGGGCAATAAATAATGTTGAAGTTCATATAACTGACTTTAAATTTATTCACAAAGGCGAAGTCTTTCCTATTTCTAAAGATCAAAGTCAAGAATTCATCCGTGATAATGCTCACTTATTCCTAAGAAGTCAAAAAGCTGTTAACATTATGAAAGTAAAAGCTTCTGTTCTTAGAGCAGCTAGAGAATGGTTTTACAACAACAGTTTTTATGAAACGACTCCTCCTATACTAACTGGTTCTGCTTGTGAAGGTGGAGCAACACTTTTCAGTCTTAAATACTTTGATAAAACTGCTTATCTTAGTCAAAGTGCTCAATTATATTTAGAAGCGCTAATATATGGTTTAGAAAAAGTTTATTCTGTCACACCTAGTTTTAGAGCAGAAAAAATGCGAACAAAAAGACATGTCAACGAGTTCTGGCATATTGAAGGAGAAGAAGCTTTTGTAGACTTTGAAGGAAATATGAATATACAAGAGGAGCTTGTAACTTACATAGTTCACTATGTTCTTGAAAACAATAAAAAAGAATTGAAAGCTCTTAATAGAGATACAACAGAACTTGAAAAAATCAAAACTCCATTTAAAAGAATAACTTACAAAGAAGCAATTGATATTTTGAATGATAACGGATTTAACTTAAAATGGGATGATGACATAAAAACAGAAGAAGAAAGAACTTTATCTAAAATTATTGGAGAACCTTTCTTTATTACAATGTATCCTGCTCACCATAAACCATTCTATGTTAAAATCGATCAAAATGACCCTAAATGGTGTTTTTCTGCAGATCTGATTGCGCCTGAAGGTTTTGGAGAGATTATTACTGGTGGACAAAGAGAAGACGATTTAGAAACACTTGTTCGACGAATTGAAGAAGAAGGATGGAGCACTGAGGATTATAAATGGTATATTGATTTAAGGAAATATGGTTCTGTTCCTCACTCTGGGTTTGGTCTTGGAGCAGAAAGGATCACTTGGTGGTTATGCGGTTTAGACTCTATTCAAGAAACTTTACCTTTCCCCAGAACTAGAAATAGAGTTTATCCTTAATTTTTTTATTTTCCATATATCTCTTTATTTATTATATTTGGAGGAATATTACCCTTTAGGCATTCAATCATATTTTCTGCAGCCATTACAGCCATCTTATTCCTTGTTTCTATACTTGCTGAACCAATATGTGGGAGAATAACTACATTAGGAAGTGAATAAAATGCTTTTGGAACTTCTGGTTCATTGTAAAACACATCTAATCCTGCGCCCATTATTCTTTTATCTTGTAAAACTTTGATCAATGCCTTCTCATTAACTACTTTTCCTCTTGCTGTGTTTATCAAGTAAGTTGAGTGTTTCATTAATTCAAACTCCTCCCAATCAATTAAATGGTGTGTTTCTGATGTATAAGGGCAATGGATGCTTATATAATCACTTTCTTTTAACAAAGTATCAAGTGAAACAAATTTAGCATTTAATTCTTTCTCTAAATCTTTTTTTCTTGTTCTATTAAAATAAATTATTTTCATCCCGAATCCTATTGCTCTTCTTGCTACTGCTTCTCCTATTCTTCCCATTCCTATGATACCAATAGTTTTATTTTTGAAATCTCCACCAAGAAAAAGCATTGGCCCCCACCCTTTGAATCTTTGTTCTCTTACAAATTTATCTGCTTCTACAATCCTTCTACTTACTGCGAGAATTAAAGCCCATGTCAAATCTGCTGTTGCATCAGTAAGAACTCCAGGAGTGTTTGTTACAGGAATTTTTAGTTCAGTAGCTGCCTGGATATCTATATTGTCATATCCTACTGCATAGTTTGATATAGCTTTAATCCCTGTTTTTTCTATAATCTCTTTGTCGATTTTATCAGTTAACAAGCAAATTAATCCATCTGCACCTTTTGCTCTACTTAGAAGTTCTTCTCTTGAAATAGGTTCATTTTTTTCGAAAACTTCAACTTCAAAGCCATTCTTTAACAATAGTTCTATTCCTTCTCTTGGTATTTTGCGAGTAACAAAAATTTTCATTTCAAATTAGAAAAAATGAAAAATAATAAAAAAGTAGTGTTTAGACGAAGCTTTCTCTCAAAGAAGATCTGGGAGGAAGAATTTTTTCTTTTTCTATTTGTTGTTGTTTTTGAGACATTAAAGTTAGTTGTTTCTTAATATTTTCAGATTCTTTTATTAAAGGTTGAGTATCTATACCCAATTTGAAAAAGTCATTTATAACCTCAACTATGTGTAGAGCTGCTTCTGGGTCAGGAAAGTTAATTGTAGCTGGGGTTAGCAAAGCTATTCCTACTATTTTTCTCAGCAATGCTTCACTCATTATAGCTCCTGATAAACCCAAAACAACCCCATCTTCATATATTTCAACTGCATATTTCTTCAATTCATCGGCAATTTCTTTTTCTGCTGCTGTAATAACTATTTTTTTATCAGGTCGTACTTGAACAGGAATAGCGTCTAAACATACTATATATTTTGCATTTAATTCTCTATCAACCCAATTAATCAATCCTTCAGCAACTGCGAGATAAGAACTTTGAGGGACAGGGTAGTTAATCGATATTAACACAATTGACCCGTCATCATTTGAATAAATAAGGTAAGGATGTTTAAGTACGTTGTCAGTAAAGATTACAACTGGAGAAAGGAACTTAGATTTGAAAAAACCTATTTCTTTTAACTTTAAAGAAGAGATCATTTGATTTGAAATAATAGGCCCTATTACTCCTGAAGTAGGATATGTAAGGAAAACTACGGGGTTCTTGAATTCGATATCCTTTTCTTGAACAATCAAAAACTCATCTTTACTTATACAAATATCTTCATTTATCATTTTCAACTTTATCACTACATAATAGTTTTTCTTTAAACAGATAAATTTTTCTGATTTCTTAATTTATTTATTCTTGTACTATTTCTGTCTCCTTTTCAACTATAAACAAACCAACTATTATTAGAATAGCACCAATAGCAAAAACAAAAGTGATTGTTTCTCCAAGGAAAAAAACAGCTAATAGTGCAGAAATAACTGGAACTAATACTTGAATAACTCCTACTTCAGTTGTGTGCATATAAGCAAGAATATCTAACCAGAAAGTATAAGCTAAAGCAGTAGATACTATTGCTAACAAAAATACTAGAACTAGTCCTAAAAAGTTAATAGAAATTGAATAAGGAAAAATAAAAAAGGCTATAGGAAATAACAAAATACTACTTAATAATAAATTTAGAAAGGTAATAAATAGTGGATCATCTTCAGTATAGAATTTTTTAAGCAAAACTGTATATATTGCCCAACTTAAACCAGAAATTAAGGCAAGTAAATTTCCAACTACAGTAGAAGAAGAAAAAGAAGATAGTGAAAAATCAAGTGATTTTATCTCATTGTCAAAAATAACTAGAAAACTTCCTATTATAGTCACAGAAACGCCTATTATTTGATTTCTTTTAATCTTCTCTTTAACTAAAACAAATGCTATTAACGGAATAAAAGCTACATTAATATTTAACAAGAATGAAGATGAAGAAGCTGTAGTTTTTTTTACTGCAAAAAACAAACAAATTGGCATCAAAGAAACAAAAACGCTTGTAATAAGAAGAAAATGCCATTTCTCTTTAATTATTTTTTCTACATCTTGTTTTGAAGGTCTCTTTTCTCTACTTTTAAAGAAAAAAATTACCACTAAAGTGAGAGCAGCTAGAAAATATCTAAAGAAAGAAAGTTGAAAAGGAGACAATTGTTTAGTTTGATCTATTATATACTCTCCAATTACAGGAGCAAGAGCCCATCCAAAAACTATGACTCCAACCTTCAAATAATGTAATGTGTTTTTCAAACTATTCAGAGATAAAAAAGAATTTTTTTAAATGTACTGTAATATTTCTCCCGTTTCAAGCAAATTTTTATAACTACCTTCTTTTCTGTTCAATCTGTTGATGTTCCAATGTTCTTAATGGGAGCAAGTTTTGTAAAATGGATAAAACTTCTATGGGAGAACAAATTTAAGATACACATCAAATATTGGCCAAAAGCTTTAGCAATTACATTAGTAACTTTTCTTTTTTCACCTTTTGTAATATTTGAGCAAATTATATGGAACAGAAAAATTAAGAAACTTAAAATAGAAAATGACCCAATATTTATTATAGGACATTGGAGAGGAGGAACAACTTTTCTGCAGGAATTGATGTTAAAGGATAAAAGGTACTATTATCTCAATATGGTTGAAGCAACTTTTCCACATCAATTTCTAACTAGTTATTGGTTTACAAAAGCAATAATGTCTCCACTTATTCCAAAAAAACGTCCAATGGATAATATGAGAATGAGTGCAAAAACTCCTCAGGAGCATGAGTTTGCTCTTACTAATTATTGTTTACTTTCTCCTCTTACAGCTCTTTTCTTCCCGAAAAATAAAGAAAAATATTTGAAGTATTGCTCTTTTGAGCAATCTAGTGAAAAAGAATTAAGAAAGTGGAAAGAATCCTTTAGATATTTAATTAACAAACTCACAATTAGAGGAAAAGGAAAACAACTATTACTCAAAAATCCCTTAGATACTTTTAGAGTTAAACTTATTCTCGATTTATATCCTAATGCAAAATTCATTCACATTTATAGAGACCCTTACAAAGTATTTTTCTCTACAGTAAAGTTATACAATACAAATACAAGACTATTCTTTTTGCAAAAACCAGATTTTAATATAAGAGATTTTATTTTTGATATGTACAAAGAAATGTACAAGAAGTTTTACAAAGACTTTGATTCTATTCCTAAAGAAAATATTATAGAAATTAAATATGAAGATTTTTGCCAAAAACCTATTGAACAATTAGAAAAAATCTATTCTCATCTTCAATTAGGGGATTTCAGTAAGGTTAAACCAGATATTCAATCATACTTAGATACTCTTCGTGAATACAAACCAGATAATTACAAAATTGACCCTATAGTTGAAAAAGAGATTTATGAAAACTGGAAAGAAACTATTGAAAGATGGAATTATAAAAGACCTATTTAAATTAGTTAAAATTATTAAAAAAAGAAATTATTTTCTTTTCTTCCTGTATATTACGAATTTAGATAATTCTACAGAAAAGAAAACTAAGTAAGGATATAGAAATATGGGTGTTAGGTATTCTGTAAAATACGGACTTGAATAAACATCTCTGAATATTTCACCCATTTTAATGAATGGGTAGAGAATAGAATAAGCAGGATTATGTTTATGTTCAACAGGGTAAGGAGAAGCTGCACCAGTATAAATGTATCCTGTTTTCTTTGCTTTTAATTCATTAAAAATTGCATTTTCTGAAAACTCAGAAACATTAAGTGTTGTCCATGAATAAACAGGTTCTGGTTTGTGCATATCTGTCCCCGTAATTATACCTAGATTATTTTCTAAACAGAAGTCTTCAGAAATTTTATCATATGTTTCTTGGTTAACTATTTCAATATAATCTACACCCCACTCAAGAAACTGTTCTCTTGAAGGCTGATCATGGCAAAACTCTTCTGACCAAGGAATGTGGTTTACTACTACCAGCCCTCCAATAGAATGTGCTGATTCTATTATTTTTTTAAATTCTTCATCAGAAGGAGTATAAGAATAGCTACTATGTGTCTTTAATTTTTCATAATCTTCAGCTGAAACTTCAGGAGGGAGAATAATATTAAGATGACTTCTATCTGTAGTCCATTCCATTCCCCTCAACACTTTAATGGTGTCATTAAATTCTTTTCTCGCTAATTCTAATATTTCTTCAACGCCATCAAATGTATTATGATCAGTAAGAACCATAGCATTAAAGCCCATGGAGATATGCCAAAGGATATTCTGTCTAGGAGAAAGATAACCGTCAGAATAATAAGTATGAGAATGAGCATCTAATAATATATTCCACTGAGAATGATTATATTCAGGAGTGTAAGAGAAATTATCCCAATCATTATCTGAATATATATATTCTGATGGCTCAACATAAGCAAATTTTACAGAAATTGCAATAAATGTTCCAAAAAGAAGAGTAAAAATAAAAAATCTAATTAGAAATTTATAAATCCATTTCATATCAAAAAAAAAACAAAGAAGATTTTAACTCTTTTTAATCTATGATGTTTTACTTCACTTTATTTCTTCAAAAAACAGATCTTTGATTTTAGTATCAAAAAAAGCGAGGAAATAAGGCACTCTATTAAAGTCTGGGTCATATTTTATTGGTTCCCCTTCAAGGTTAGTACATACTCCTCCTGCTTCTTCAAGAATTAGTTGAGGAATGCCAAAATCATGAGGACTTGCCATATGATACATCTGAATAGCTGCTTTTCCCTCTAAAATAGAAATCATGCTGTGATGAGCACTCATTGAATCTAACTTTGTAAAGCCTAATTTTTCTAGAATGTTTACGTACTCGTCACATCTTTTTTGTGCATATTTTTTTTCTGGTGAAGAAGGTCTCTTAAATGAAATTTTTTCTCCTAAACTATTAGTAACTAGAACACCTTTTCCTTTTTCTGCATAAAAAAGTCTGTCAACTGCAGGAAAATATATTCCACTAGCTATAAATGTTAATTTATCAGATAAAGCTACACCAATAGCAAAATCTGATCTATTTTTTGTATATGCAAGTGTTCCATCTAAAGGATCAAGATGAAAACAAAGTCCTGTTTTGTCTTGTTTAAACCATTTTACTCTATCTGTAACTTCTTCTGCATTTATTCCAACATCAGGTAGAGAAGAATAAAGAATTTCAAGAGCAATATCTTGTACAAAATCATCAATGTCTGTATGCGCAGTAGAACTTTCTTTAACCAATTCTGGAGGAAGATCACTTTCTTTTGGTTGATTAGTTACTTTACCTCTCATGAGGTTTAATATCATTCCTCCAGTGACTAAAATAGGTTTTAATACATTATAATACTTATAATTAGACATCATTGTTCAAAACAAAAAAATAAGTTAATATTAAATCTTTTTAGTTTAATGATTAAGAATAAAAATGTAAAACTTTTTTAGATTTCATTTAAAAAGAAACATCTCAGCATTTTCTTACCAAAATTGTTAGGTTGTAAACATCTTAAACAATCAATGCAAGCTGAACGGCTTTGTCCGTTTTTTAATTTTGCAGGAAAATCAGGTTCTATAATAAATGGTTTACTCATTGAAATTAAGTCAACAATTTTGTTATCGAGTAAAGCATCCATTGTTTCTTTTGTCCGTATTCCATCAACAAGAGCAAGTGGAGTGTTTTTAATCTCTTTTTTTATTCTCATTGCATGACCGCCAAATGTTGGTTGTTCCAAAGGCGACTTTCCTTTACTTGAATCTACATATCGCGCTCTTTTCTTTCTAATTTCTCTATTTTCTTCAGGTCCTCCTCCTGATATTTCAATAAAGCTGATTGAATTTTTTGACAACCATTTCATTACTTGAATTGATTGTTCTATTGTCAATCCCCCTTCTGTAGCAAAATCATCACTGTTGATTTTTACACCTACCACTTCATCTTTTCCTATTCTATCTCTAATTGCTAAATAGACATCTAGTAGTAAACGAGCTCTATTTTCTAAACTTCCACCATATTCATCTTTTCTTTTATTAACAATATCAGATAAAAATTGGCTTATTAGGTATCCATGAGCTGCATGAATTTGTACTCCATCAAAACCTGCTTCTAAAGCAAATTCTGCTGAATCAGCAAAATCATTGATTATTTTTTTTATTTCAGCCATAGAAGCTTGTCTAGATTGCCATTTTTCAGATCTGTACTTTGATGCACTAATTCTGTCATCTCTACAATAGTATCCTCCATGGTTCAATTGAGCAATAATTGGAGTATCATAAGTATGAACAATTTCAGTTAACATTTTCATTTTTTTAACATGCTCATTGTTACATAATCCAGATTGCCTTTGGTGAGCTTTTGCTTTTTCATTAATATATGAATGACCTTTGATAATTAATCCTACTCCCCCTTTTGCAAGTTTCTCATAGTAGTCAAAAATAGGTTCTGTAAGTAAGCCATCGTTTGTTGACCAATATGAAGTAGTTGCTGACCTTACTAATCTATTTTTTAGTTCAAGTTTTCCTAGTTTAAAGGGAGTAAATATTTTACTCATGTAATGCTTTGATTTTTGCTTGTTTTTTAATTTTTCTAGGATAAAAATAAATTTCACTTAAATTTACCTTTCAAATAAATATTTTAATTCATTAAAATGATATATCTTATTGAATTACTGATAAAAAGAAAAATATTCTTTTTAACATACTAAAGCATGTCCAAAAATTAATTTTTATTAATGTGGGGGTTTATGTCGGAAGTATGAATTTCTTTCAGATCATAGACCCCCACAAAGCAAGAGAATTCATAATCATTAATGAACCTTTCCTTAAGAAACTGGTGAAAGAGGAACCGAGAGAAAGCAAGAGAGGGAGAAAGAGAATAGCAGAAAGATGGGTGATACTGGCTTTAGCAATCATTGCTAGAATAGAAGGGATAGCTTGGAGGAAGTTAGAGGAAAAGTTGTCTTTATGCGATTTTTTGATAGAAGAGGGGTGGATGAAGAAGATTCCTTCTAAATCTACTTTTCATGCAGTGTGGAGAGCGACAGAAAGTAAAATCTTAGAGCAGTGGATAATAGATTTAGGTAGGGAAATAGTGAGGAAAAAAGGCTTGAAAGCTATGGCAGTGGATAGTTCAGGGTTTAAAATCCGTCAAGCTTCTGTTTGGCGTTTTCTCAAATGGTCAAGAGGGACACTAAAGAAAACCTCTAAACTTTTCTGGAAGATACACCTTATAGTTGGTTTACCCTCTCGAGCTATAGTCTCTCTCGCTCATTCTGCTAGTAACACTCACGATAGTAAAGTCTTCGGTTTACTCTGGCAGAAACTTCCTTCTGCACTCTTGAGACCTTTCTTGCGATTTTATGGAGACTGTGCCTACTGGACAGAAAATATCGTTGGACTTCTTAGCCAACATTCCTTTTTCCCTGTTATTCCCCCAAAAAGTAATGCTCGTTATCCCTCTCCTCCTCCCCTCGGACCAATAGTTCAAGCTCATCGTCTCTACCCTGGTCTGTATCGTCGTAATCATCATCCCGAGTATCGTAGTAGTATTGAACACGTCTTTGGTCTCCTTAAACTCTCTCTTCCCCCAATCCTTGATCGTTTACCCTCCACCATCCTCTCTACCTTGTACAGTTCTCTTCTCTGTTACAACTACCTTTTACTCCTTCGGACCGTTTAGTTGGTGAAAAAGAATTTTTGGACATGCTTATACTAAATAAAAAACAATATTCCTTTTAACAACTTCACCATCATCTTAATTTTTATTCATAATATCCACGTTTTTCTCAAAGATTGTTAGGAAAAAAGTGAATAATCTAAATTTCTATGATTTATTTCTCAAAAACCTTTTCTAAATATGAACAGCTCCTTCGTATAACATCAAGTTTTCTCCAAAAACATTTTTAACTTCTTCATTAATTTTTAATGCTATTTTAGGGTTTAATTCTCCAATATATTGTTGAGGAAGTTCGATATCTTGTAGATTTTGAGTTAGTCGATGAATTTTTCTTCTTAAAATAAAACTATCTTTTGAAGATAAAATAATTACACTAAAGTTTCTTTTAGGACTATGCTCCATTATTATCTTATTGTTTCCATAACTAATGATCATTACTTTACTTTGCATTGGATTAGAGAATAACTCTTCTATCATATCTTTTACTGCAACGATAAAACCTCCAAACATCAATTCATCTCTAAATTGGCTGGATCTTTTGATTGTATAGTTCAGTAGAGGGATTCCTGAAGGATGAACTATTAAAAGTGCTAATATCGAAGTTCTTAATTCTTTTTCATACTCTGATAATTGTCTAATGCTAATACTTTCCATTTCTTTTATTTCAAATTGGAAAGTTTCCTTTTGAAATGATGTTTCTGTTTTATCTCTTGAAAAAAGTTCTTCAAGTTCATTTATTCTATTTTCTATTAAATGGTAATATTTATCCTTCTTTCTTTCTTTTTTAGTTAAATTTAAGCGATCTTTTGCTTTTTGTAGAATATTAAAAGAATTAGTATATTTTCCTTTTAATGCGTATATTTTTGAAAGAACCAAGAGGATTATTACATGTTCTATTGTCTTATTTAACTCTTCATAGAATGGTTCTAAATCAGTTATGTATTGTTTTGCTTTTTCTAAGTATTCTTCTTCTTGAAAAGAATCATATTGCTTTAAATTTACCAAAGATAGTTGAAGAAGTATTTTTGCAGAGAAAAATCCTGTTCCTCTTGTATCACTTATAGACAATGCTTTCTCCAGGTATTCACTTGCTTTTCCATAATTCATATTATCAATTTCTAAAAGAGCACTAAAGAGATTGTAATAACCGTGAATGAATCCTTCTTTCTTTTTATTAGTTTCTTGAAGAAAATTCATTATTATTTTCATTTTTTCTTTGTTGCCCAGAAAATAATAGAGTTCACCTAAAGAGCAATAAACCTGTAGTTCATGTGCGTTAATTTGTTCTAATATACTAACAGATTCTTCATATAATTCTAAGGCTGATTGAAAATCTCCTTTAGCTATAGCAATTTCTCCTAGAGAAAAATGTATTAAAGATTGATTCTTATAATCACCTACTTCCAAAAAAATCGAGAGTGATTCTTTTAGCAACTTCTCAGCTTTATCTAGCTCATATCTAATTGTGCAAATTGTTGCCAGATTTGCTTTTGCTGCAGCTATACCTCTTTTAGCTCCTACAGCTTTATAGTATTTTATTGCTTCACTTATAAACTCAAATGAATCAGAGATTCGTCCTACATATCTGTAAATTACTCCTCGTATATTATACAACCTTCCAAGATGATAACGATCTCCTAGTTCCTTTGCAATCTGAAAAGCTACATCAATTTTGTTTTCAAGTTTTAAAAGAGGTGCAGATATTCTCTCTTTCCAAATGTCAATAGCATGAGCAAAAAGAAGGAGGTCATTTATAACGAACTTTTCTTTATCTAAATCCTTATGAAAAATGATTGATTCATGATAAAGTTCTTGCATATAATGCCTATATTGATTTTCACTTTCCATATTTGCATATGCATTAGCTAATAGAGAATAGCAATGCAACCTAACTATTTTTTCTTCAGGATTCTTGTTTAGTATTTTCAAAGCAATATTAATTACTTTATCATTTTCTGTTCTTCTTATTAGAGCGTTCCCCCACCATAACTCAATACTTTCGCTCTGATACTTATCAAGAAGTTCTTCAAGAAGATTATAATTACTAGAAATGAATAGAACTTTGCCTAGTGAATATAAGAAATAAAGTGAAGGAGAAGAGAGATTATCTAAAACTTCCAAAAGAATATCTTTCAATACATCCATTGAAGTTTTTTTATTTACTTTTGATGAATAATTATTTATCATATCCTGTTCTTCTCTGGTGAAAAGAGGAATATAATGACTATATTCCCTAGGAAAACTGTATGCTACTGACATTCTTATTTACATTATATTAACTAATCTTAAAAATATTATCTTGTTGCGTCTACAAGAAAAAGTGTTCAAGAGTATTAGTAATTAATTTTTTTTGACTTTAAACAGTTTCTCAACAAATGAATCAATATCTCTTAAAGCAAGTTCATCAATTTTACCGAAATATTTTTCTTTAAACAAGCTTTTTGAAGCTACAAAATTAACTAATTGATGCATCTTCCTACGTAATAAGAAACTATCTCTAACTGTAAGAATTACAATTGAAAACAAATTTTTGTAAAACTCAATCAAAAGTTTATACTGCCCATGATCAACACTTAAAGACTTTGATTCTTGTGAATAGAATAATTCATCAAGTAAATGTCTTATTGCTGAAACAAAACCACCAAAAATCATATCGTCACTTATATATAACTCTTCAGAGCGATAGGTTCGAATAGGGATACCGCTTGAATGAAAGATTAATACAGCTATTGTTATACTTTCAATAGGAGAACCTAGTTTTTTAGTTTGTCTAATAAGAATTTGAAAAATTGTATCGATATCTTCCTTAAAATCAATATAAGCAGTTTCTGTTTCAGCAATAGTCTCTGAATTTAAACATTTACTAATCTCTGTTATATTTTCTTCATATTTATTAATAAGTTCTGGAAAATACTGTCTAGCTATATTCTCTCCAGTTTTCAATAAAAATAAAGAAGTTTCAAAGTCTAAAAGTATTTTTCTTATTTTAGCTCGAATTAAATATATCTGAGCAAGTTCTTTGAATTTCGCCTTTTCTTCTAAAAATGTGATTATATCTTCTATACACTTGTCTGCTTCTATTACATCTTCCACTTTTGAAGCTAGATTATACTTCAAAAGAAGCAAAATTAATAGCAATACTAATGATTTTGAACTTGTCCATTCATCACCTGTTCTATCTGCAATTCCAATTGCTTCATAAAGAAAAGACTGTGCTTTACCAAAGTTTTTTTTCAAAAATTCAATGAAACCTTTTAAATACAAATAAAAACTCTTATTTTGCGAATATAGATTATTATCTTTATTTTGAAAACTTGAAACAAGTAAAGATTCTGCTTTATTTACCTTTTTTAGATTTAAGAGATATTCAATATACTTGAGTTTTATTTGAAAAGAAAAACTATTTTCTACTTTAAAAAAGGAAAGTGATTCATCAAGCAAATCAAGGGATTTTTGAAACTTTTCATTAACAAAATAGTAATCAGCAAGCTTTGAAAGCAAGATACCTTGCAACGAAGAACTATAAGAAGCATATTTTCTTAAAAGGTTTAATGATTTATCATAAAACAACTTTGCATCTTTAACATGTCCCATTTGAAGATAAAGATCTCCAATTTCAGAATTAACTTGAATAGCAAACCTTACTTCTTTTAACATATCTGCAAGTGCAAGAGAACGCAAAAACAGATGTTGAGCTGTTGAAAAATTGTTTTTTCTTAATGCAATTAATGCAGACAGTCTAAGTTCCATTGATTCTAAAATTCTATCTTCTAGTGTTCCTATAATTTCAGAAGTGTGAATAAGAAGATCTTTAGCATAAGAGATATGATTTTGTAGAAAATTTAAACTGATTTCAATAATTAAAATATAAGAATAAAAAAGTTTGAATAGAACTTTATGTTTTTCTCTATTTTCAATATCTTCAACAAGGAAACTATTAACTATAACATCTTTAGTTTCTCGAATATTGAATTCTTTTCCTGAATAAATATAATAAATAAGTTCAACACTAGTTAACAGTAGTTTCAATAAAGGATAGTTTGTTTTTTCTCTTAATTGATTCAATAAATTTTTATCTTTTCTAATGTCATCAGTGCTAGCAAGTTTTAGAAAAGCATACCATAAACCTATTTCAGCTGAATCAGTCTGTTTATAGATCGTTTCTAGATTTTGTATATCTGATGTGTGGTATAATAGCCTACCTAGCGCAAGCATAAAATAAGAAGTGTGGTTATTTTCTTTACTAAAGATATTAAGCAATAATGCTCTTATATCGTTTAGACTAGACATTTGGTTCAAAGAAGATAGTTTTTGAAATTGCTCTTTCTCATTATCATTAAATAACTTATAGAATGGGAGTATTTCTTTGGGTATCTTTACATCTTGATTCAATATATGAGACAAACATAAATAAAAAATAAAAAGATATCTGTAGTTTTTAGTATTTAAGAGAATTTTTTTATCTTATAAATTTAAAAGAAAAATAATGGAGATTAGAGGAGAAAATATATTTATTAATATTTTAAGAAAAATTAATAACCACAAAATTACAATTAATGAATTAAAATCGATTCTATTGAAATTTTACTTTATTTTTCATTCCTCTTTATATTCTTCAAAACAAATTAATAAAGAAACATCGTTAATAGAACTAATCAATTTAAGTCAAGATGATAAGCTTATACTTATTTCACTAGAGAAATTTGCTGTTCTAAAAAAAGAGTTTCCATTTAGTGTTTTTGAACAGATAGAAAATATAGTAAAAACACAGAGTGAAATTGAAATATTACAACTAATCCAAGAAAAAGCAAGATTAACAGGACAATATTTTACCAACAAGCATTTAGTGAAAAGGGTCTATAAATTATTGGACTTTTTTAACAAATCCTCTACAAAAACTAGGACAGTTATTGATATTTCCTCAGGAATAGGTGATTTTCTCTATCCAGCTTTTGAAGACCCATCTACTATTCCTTTTTCAGTAGAACTCGATCCAATTATTTTTGAGTTTCAAGTTTTTAAACTATTTTTTACATTACAGGATTATAGAAAAAGAAAATTACTACCTTTAATCACAATAAATGGAGACAGTATTTTTGGTTACAATGAAATTTTGATAAAGCAAATGTTAGAAAAAAAAGATACAAGTTTTTTGAAACTTTTATCTGAATTAAGAGAAAAAAGACAAGAAGCGATTTTTAGTAAGAAAGAACTTTCTTTTCAAATTATTAAAGAATGTTTAGAAAAAAGAATTGAACTCTCAAAAAGGTATCCTTCCTTATCTAATTTTAATTTTTATATTTACTTCCCAGAGATTTTTTTTAATGAATCTCTTAAACTTCAGAAAAATTCTTTTGACTTTGTTATTGGAAATCCTCCATGGATAGAACACAAGAGAATCAATTATAAATATAAAGAATTCATGAGAAGAGAACCTTACAAAAGTAAAATCTTTGGAAAATATAATTTTGCCTTACCTTTTTTGATAATTGCAGAGAATCTATCCAAAGACAAAGTGGGGTTAGTATTACCTTTTGGAATCTTAACTGATTCTTATGGTAAAAAGTGGAGAAAACACCTTAGAGATTGTAGATACAATGTTGAAATTTACGCTGATTTAGACCATTCTTTTGATAATGTTTCAAATGAATTCTTCATGTTAATAATGCATTTTAAGAATAAATGCGATTATATCAAATTTTGTAAAGAAAAAGAAAAACATGAACTCAGAATAAATCATAATTTCATTTTCCCACCACTTTTCTTACTTTCTAATTTTTGTCCTGAAAATCAATGTGAAATCAGATCTCTCTTAGAAATTTTTCCTAAGTTAAGAGAGTATGCATTCATAAGAAGAGGATTAACGATAACAAAGAAATATAATGAAACATATAATAAAGAAAACAAATATTCAAATGAAATTAAATCTGTAGAAATAGTAAGACACAATATCTTTTCAAAGAATTACAAAGAAGGAGTTATAAATTTTGAAGTTTTTCCAGGAAAAGAAAAAATAGTTTATGACAAGAAAGTACTAGGCGCACCAGGAGATTTTCAAATATTTGAAAAACCAAAAATAGTTCGTAGGAATAGAGGAAAAAAGCATTTTATTGGTTTGGACTTAAAAGGTTACTATGTAAATGACATTTTTGATATCATAATTCCTGATGAATATATAGATCTTTATGGCTTATTTGGTTATCTTTCTTCTTCATTTGTTCAATTTCTAGTAGAAAACTTTATTGTAAGAGATATAACTTCAAATCTTTTTAGAGAGTTACCTATTCCTTATCCTTCTTCTGATATCTGGGTAAAAATGAAAATTATTACAGAAAAATGGGTTAAATCAAATAAAGATTTTATTCAAGCTAAGATTTTTAGAAATAGTATTGATAAAGAAGTTTTTGATTATTTTAGATTATCACAAAAATTAACAAAAAAATGCTTTGAAAAAACTTCTCTTTATTGGATTGAATAATAGGGTTAAACAACAGAAACAATAGAGGAATATTAATAATTTAATCATCGATTCTTTCAAAAATGGTTTCCAATTCTTCTTGATCTTCTACCATTCTTTCTTGAATGAGAAATTCACTAAGAGCGTCTACTATTAGCTCTGTTCGATTTTTATAATTCCCCTTCTCCATCATTTCTGCTATCCATTTCATCATAGCTTCTGTCACTTTAAATGTAATCAGCTTTTTTTTCATCTTAACCCCATATTCAATCTTAGATATCTACTATATCACAATTGTGAATAGAAATAAATATGTTTTTGTCGTGAAGGAAATAGTATTAGCGCGGTATTACGAAAATTAATAAATAAAAAAATTATACAAAAGAATATTTTTTTTTGCGATTTTTTAAGATATTAAAATATCTTAATAATCTTCTTCATCTTTTAACGCTCTTGTTTTCCAACTAGAGTATTTGCTCATTATTTCTTCAAGATTTGAAGAAATACTTCTTGCCAAATCTGCCGCTTTAATTCTTTCTGCTTCATCTTTTTTATCATTATTAGAAGTTTGAATAATTGGTCTGGATTTGCTTTTTTCTATTTCTTTAACTATTTCCTCTTCTTTCTGTTCTTCAATTTTATTAAGCCATTTTTGGAAACGATTTAGTTCTTCTAGCTCTGAGCGATGATCTCTTATCATTTGATATATCTCATTCCTTATTGGTCTAGAAGTATCCCAAATCATCTGCCAAAGCAAATCAGATTGGTATTCAGTTAATTTGTGGCCCATTCTTTTTCCTATCCAGTCAGCAAATTTCCAGAATTTCTCTGCTAAAATATCAGCTATTTTTTTTGATGCAGTTTTCTCATCATAGTTAATGCTTAACACAGTTTGTACTCCTTCCAATTCTCTTACCACATATTTTCTAATGTAATCATATAAACGGGGAAAAGATTCAAGTTCTTCTTTTTCTTGAATTTGCTTATGTTCTGGAGTCTTTTCATCCACTTCAGCTTTTTTTGTTCTTATTTTTTGAACTAATTCATCTACAGAACTATAACCATTTTTCTTTGCTATCATTGCTAATGCAGAATTTATAGAATAAAGAAGGGTAGTTGGGTGTTCTAATTTTGATTCTTTGAGTAATTCTTCAACAGGTAGTTCTGAACCTATATTTCCTAAGGATAAAGCTGCTCTACTCTTTACTCTTACACTTGGGTCTTTTTTTAAGGAAACAAGTAAAGTTGTGATTGCTTGAGGAGAAGTAAACCTACCTAAAGCTCTAGCAGCAGCAAGTCTTATATCTTCATCGTCGTCCATCAAACAATAGATTAGTATCTCGATTGCTCTATGGTCTCCAATATCTGAAAGAGCAACAATAGCAGTGATTCTATTTTCTTTTATTTCTTGTTGAACACATTTAATTAGAGGTTCAACTCCTCTTTCATCCTTTAGTTCTCCAAGAGTAAGTATCGCATCTCTTCTAACTATTTGATCAGAATCTTCTATTTGCTTGAGAACTTTTTTAATATTAACCATATCATTATGTTTTAATTTTTTAAATATTTTAATCTATTGTTTTCCTTTGTTACTTTACAGCAAAATAAAATGTAAAAAGATTTTTCAATAAAGGGAAAGTCTAAAAATATGAAAAAATAAGTAAATCTAATGAGTGCAAATACTAACATTATTCCTCCTAAATTAAAAGAGAAACTAGAAAAACAGCAATATAGAATAGCTGGAAATCACTCTGCAGTAAAAATATGTACATGGTTAAAGCATGCATTAAAGGGAGAAGGTTTTTGCTATAAACAGCAATTTTATGGTATAGCTTCTCATCGTTGTTTGCAGTGTACTCCTGCAACAATTTGGTGTAATCTAAAATGTATATTTTGTTGGAGAAGCGCATCATGGTACAATAAAGAGTTAATGAGAGGAAAAGTTGACAAACCAGAATACATTATTAATCAAATGATAGAACACCAAAGAAGATTAATTTCAGGTTTCAAGAATCATCCAAAAGTTGATCCTAAACTATACGAAGAAGCTTACAACCCAAAACATGCAGCAATTTCTTTAAGTGGAGAACCAACTTTTTACCCCTTATTACCTGAATTAATCCAAGAGTTCCATGACCGTGATATGACGACTTTTCTGGTAACTAATGGTACTAATCCTGAAATGTTAAAAAAACTCGACCCTCTTCCAACTCAACTTTATGTTACTCTAATAGCCCCAACCGAAGATAGTTTTAAAAAAACAGCTCGTCCTTCTTTTTCAAAGTTATGGAATAAAGTAATGGAAACAATCGAACTTCTTCCTTCACTTGATACTAGAAAAGTTGTTAGATTAACTCTAGTAGATGAAAACTATAACATGGTAGAACCAAAAGCTTTTGCAGACTTATTTTTGAAATCAGAAGCACATTTTCTAGAAGTAAAGGGTTTTATGAGTGTGGGAGACGCTAGAAAAAGACTTCCTTACGAAATCATGCCTAGATTTCCAAAAATATATGAATTTGCAAAGAAAATTATAGAAAATACAGAACTATCTATTATTGATACAAAAGAAGATTCAGCAGTAACATTAATAGCAAAAAAAGATTATAGCTGGAGAAAAAATTTAGGAAAATAGGTAATTCTTTACCTATCCAAAAGTGATTTCACAGATATTTGATCTAAGAAACCATGACGAGACTTATCGCTAATCCAGTTTTGGGCAGCAAAATCACTAGTGAATACTTCGCATTTAGTTTTAATGTCTTTATTCTTTATCTTAAATTTCTTTTTTCCAAGAAAAGCAATGTTAGTAATTATTTCCCCTCTCTCTGCAAGTTTATCAGCAATAACTGCAGAAACATTATTAGCTGTATTTTTATCATAACTTGATAAATCAATTAAGTAGAATAATCGTTTTTGAGTATTCCCTATCTGTTCATCCAGACATCTATCTAATTCATCAACCATCTTGTCATTAAATTCGCCTTCAAACTTCATTCTAACTATAACTTGAGATAGATATTGTACATGAATAGTCATATGTAAACCTCTCAACAATAACTGTTTAGAAGAAAATCCACAAAAGCATTTAAAAAGCATTTGATTAGAACATGATTAACAAAATGAATGAAATGGAAAACGATTATAAAAAGGAGAAAAAAAGTTTAAATCCTCAAATAAAAAGAAGATTCATAAGATTCTCTATAGTTAGTCTAGGTGGTTTAGCTATTAATGAACTTATTATTTTTATTATGCTTAAAATACTTAATCAAATCGCAGAAGAAGATTTATTATTCACAATAGGAAAAATAAAAATAGAAAAAATTATCATTTCAACTTTTCTTGCAATAATAATAGTAACAATTTACAATTTTGTTCTAAATAAAATATGGACTTTTAAAGAAAAAGAAGAAGGAATTGAAGTAAATGTTTTTACTCAATTTATCAAATTTAGTATAGTAGGAGCTTCAGGAACTCTAGTAAACTTAGGTGTAGTTTATTTATTGGCAACAATAATGAATATTAATGAATATGTATCTACAAGTATTGCATTCATACTATCAGTAATAAATAACTACATTTTTAATGAAATATGGACTTTTAATGTAAAAAATAAAAATATGAGAAAGATTTGAATATATTGTTTTAGACATCTTTAACTAGAAGATAATTCATTTTTTAGCCATTTCTTTTAAAAAATACTTTTATAGTTATAAACGCATAATTAACTAGTTTATTTTCTGGAAGTGAATATTTTGAAAAATAAACTAAAAATTTTATTTTTTTTATATTTATAATAAGTACAAGTAGTTTTCTTATTATAAAAAATGACACTATAGAAATCAAAAAATCAATTTTAACTAAAACAGAAGAAAAAATAAAACTTTCTTCCTTACTTACTGATCATTCACCAATAGAAATAACCTCAAACAGCGATTTTAGTTCTTTTTCTGGTTCAGGAACAAAAAATGACCCTTAAATCATCGAAGGATATAATATTACAACGACTAAAAAATACGCAATTTATGTTCATGAATTTCAAGAGTGTAGAGATGTAGCAGTACAACTTTATGAACAAGGATATAACAAAAAAAACTTGAAAGAGATATTTACTGAATTTTACTTTCTTTTGTATAAAAAATAAATAAATAGTGAGACTGTAACAAAGGTAAAGATCAAATAATATACTTCATCATACTTAAACCATAAAAATAATCCCAAAACGATAGTAAGTATGGAAACAAGTAAAAGCAAAAAATTTTCTTTTAATAATTGAGATTTTTCTTGTTTTTGTTCCTTATTCATTCTTTTTCCTCTTGTTTTTGGCTTAAAAATTCGAATTCATGTATTTTTAATTGTGATAAATGAAATGGAAATGGTTCTGGGATATAGGAAAACTTTTTTCTCCAATCTTTTTTTTCTAAAGTCCATGTGTTGAAATCCAGTGGATTAAAAGGTTTGTTAAATCTTAATGGTTGTTTTATTTTTTCATTGCTCAATATTTTATCGATTTGCTCTCTAAATTTCGTATAGTAGAATATTTCTGATTCATTTAATATTTCTGCATATTTAGCATCATTAAATACATCATCTGCCTTCATGAAAAAAACTTCTGCTTTTGGAGGATTATTTTGCCTTAACGAAATTAATCCTGAAATACAAAATGCATATATTGGAAGTTTCTTGTTGTTAAACAATATTTGATAAATTTCAGCTGCTCTTGTAAAATAAGATTCAGCTAATTCTAGATATTTTCTGTTATTTTTGCTATTTTCTCCCCACTTCATTAACCAATAATGTCCTAATAATAGAGATAATTCAGGGTCGCTAATATCTAATCTTCTTGTTTTTATTATTTGTTCCATCTGCTCTATATTCTCTCTTATTTCGTAAATGTAAGCTCCATAAGATACTTTTGCATAAGTGTTTATCATATTTGAAGAAACACCAATAATACTGTCATCTCCCTTCGTTTGTATTTCACTTATATATTCCCATATTTCATTCAATATTTCATCTATCTGGAATTTAAGATTTTTGAGAGATAAAGATTTTTTGTTATCTTTTATATCCCCTACACGTAAATCATTTCTAAACTGACTTTTTACAAAATTTTGTAGTAACTGATAAAATCGTGTTTCCAAAAACAATGCTTTATACTGGAAATAATAAGGTTTAACATTTTCTTTATAAACTGAATTATCAAGTAAGTGTTCGATCGTTTGCATAGCTTGTGTGTTTTCCATTAAAGCTAAATTCAACTTCTCTTCATTTTTCTCGTTTAGAAACTTTATCCAAAGCAGTAATAGCTGTGCTTTTATTGAATGAAGTGAAGATTTAGATAGAAGTGTTCTAAATTTATTTATCTCTGAAAGTTCTTGTTTTAGTAGTAAGTCATGTGTTGAGATTGCTTTGTTTAAAGCTTCTTCAAACAATTTATACCAAGATTCAAAATCTTTTTTTTTCAGATTAGGAATAGTAAAAAGAAAGTTGTACAATGTTAGAACTAGTGTTTGAATATAATTCGTAGCTGATTGTATTATTGTTATTTTGTCTTTTTCTCTTTCTACTAGCTTTAAAACTGATTCTAGCTGAAAATAGTCAAGGAGAAATTGAAGATGCTGTTTTTCTTTTGATAGAAGTATCTCCAACTCTGCAATTGAGGGGAGTAAACTGTATGAAATGGTTTTATTTATGCAAGCTTCTAAAGTAAAGTACGGATTCAGCCCTTTAAGTTTAGAAAATACTTCTGTAAAAGCAGATAGAGTAGGATAAAGTAATTTTTGAGAATGACACTTTTCAACAGCATACCAAAGTTTAGCTAAAGTATTAACTACAAGATCAAAATATTCTTTTCTGTATATCCTTCTTACTTTGTTCAAAAGAGAAAAAAAAGTTTTGAATTTTGTTACTTGATGTATGAAATATTCTAAACCTACATTTTTTTTATTTATTTGTAATATTACTACGTCACATTGTTTTTGAACAATATTTAATTGTTCTTTTGGTTCTAAACGCAGAAATTCTTCAATTTCTTTTTTTATTTTATTCTCCATTTTTTTCACTTTAAACTATATCTCTTCAAGATTTAATTTTGAAATTGTAGATGGTAAAGGTTCTCCAAACTCATCTAAACCGCGTTTTTCGTATAATTTTAAAAGAGATTTATTGAAATCATCTTCAGAGATAAAAGCTTTCATTCCTTTTGCTCTTCCTTCAGGCATCGGTTCCCAAAATCGTGGAGGGAGTTTATCAAATTCTCTCGCTTTTCTAGGTTTAAACTCTCTAATATTAAACATTCTTTTGAGTATCCAAACCCTTTTTGCAATATTAATAATCTCTTCTCTCTCAAATTTTTCATCAAAAGCAGCTTCTACCATTTCGTGGCAATCATCAATATTTAGTGCTGGGCTTATACTATGTGTAAAATGACAGATGATCAAACTATCTTTTAAAGTTTTCAAATCTTGTTGCTCTATTAACGAATCAATAACAGATAGTGCACTCTTATCGGGAATGTCACTAGTTGAAGGCCAACCTCTTAAATGACTAGCTCCAACAGCAGCAGTGGCATAACTTAAACCTAAACCCAATTTTCCCCTTGGATCCCAAGCTGCATAAGGAAGCTTCTTTGTATGCACAGCTAAATCCTCTGTGTTAAAATTTTTAGCAGCATCAACAAGTCCTTCAGCCAGAATATCCCCAATTCCTTTGCGATAAGCAATATTGTCAATTAGTTCCATTAGTTTTTCTTTATTTCCAAATCTAATATCTCGATATTCTTTTTCTTTAATTCTTCCTTTTTCTACTCCTTCCATGATCATTGCAATTATGCTTCCTGTTGAAATCGTATCTAAACCATATTCATTACATCTATAATTTGCTTTGATTATTGTTTCTGGTTCATCAATAGCACAATTACCTCCAATTAATCCTAAAGTTTCATATTCAGGTTTGGCAATAAATTCTTCATCTGTCCAATTAAAAGAAGAAGCATCAATAACTTCAGAGCAAGAAATAACACATTTATAGCATGGTCTTCTTTTTCTTTTATACTTTTCAAGTGCTTTATGGTTTATTTTGTCATGTTTATCAAATACCCCGCTCTGGAAATTCTTTGTAGGAAACTGAGAATATTGATTTGCAAGGTCAACTAGCCAACTAGTTCCATGTTGATACAGTAGATGTTTATGCTCTTTTGCAGTCTTAGCTCTTTTGATTATTTCTCTTCTTATTTTGTCAAATTCTACCTTATTGCCATTTATTGGTTTAGAACTCCCTTTAATACCAATGGCTTTCAAATTTTTGTTACCAAAAACTGCGCCTAAACCTCCTCTTCCAGCGTTTCTAAACCTATCAGAGGTAACGCAGGCAATTTTTACTTTATTTTCTCCAGCTGGACCAATGGATATAACACGCATACTTTTTTCATTTTCAAGTTCTCTGAGTTTATCTTCTGTTTGGTGAGTTGTTTTACCCCATAGTAAAGATGCATCTTTAATTGAAATAATATCGTCAATTATTGAAATATAGACAGGCTTTTCTGCTTTCCCTTCAATTATTATAACATCATACCCTGCAAACCTTAGTTCAGGACCAACAAAACCACCAACATTTGTATCTAAAAACAGTCCTGTTAATGGAGATTTAGTACCAATACTATATCTACCAGTAATAGGTACAACTGTTCCTTGCAGAGGTCCTGAAGCAATAACTATTTTATTTTCTTCAGACAAAGGTTCAATTCTTGGTTTAACCTCTTTATAAAGATAGTAAGTGATAAAACCTGTACCTCCAAGAAATTTTCTACTTATTTCCTGAGGGATATTTTCAATAGTATGTGTTCTATCAGTAAGATTAATTCGAAGTAAAACTTGTTGCATAACAGTCTTTATTTTTATAAATTAATAACTTTTACCAAACCTCAAAAACAAAAGTATTGATGTGAAATAAAAAGAAAAGAATAAAAATATAGGCAAAAACAACAGCTAAATGAAGTACTCTGTCATTCAAAAATGTAAAAAACAAACAGGATATGAAGCTTTACCAGATGAGCAAATTAAGGTAGACTTAGAGAAATTAAAGAAAATACTTGTTGAAGACGAGTATTTCAAAATTTTAAGAGAAACGAAAGTTGTCTTTATTTTAGAAACTAAAAAAGGTAAAAAAGTTTCTTTTTTTCCATCTGGAAAGATATTAATTTATAGAGTAGAAGAAGAGGAAGCACAAGAAGTTGTAAAAAAAATGTCTCTTCTAATTAACAAGACTGTATAATTTGAAATTAAGAAAATTTATATTACAAAACTAAAATCAAATATTATGCAAGGAGGAGTTCATCTTCTTTCAGGCCTAGTTTTAGCAAGTCTTGGAAAGAAAAAAGATTTCAAAGTATCAGTTACTTTTGGAGCAATTATTCCAGATATCGATATATTCATTGCTGCTTTAGCATATCTTTTTATTGGAGAAAAGGCTGTAATTTTACACAGATCATTTACACACAGTATGTTTTCTATTAGTATTCTCTCTTTGCTTATCTACATTTTAGGATTAACAATAAAGAAATATTTTCCAGATAAAAAAATAAGCAAAATGGATTTTAGAAGTATAAGTATAGGAATAGGTATAGGAATGCTTACACATGTAATTTTAGACTTGTTTTATTTGGTAAAAGTAGCCATTTTTTGGCCTTTTAGCTTTACTTTTATTGGTTGGCCACTAGTTACAGATCTTCAACTTTCAGTACTTGCTCTAAAAATACTTCAAACTACAGATTTCATGACAGATATATTTTTCTTTATACTACCTTTAACTATTATTTCTTTTAAGCAAGATAAATGTAAATATTTTAGGAAACTCCTTATACCATATATAATTATAGACTTACTTTTTACTATTATATTCATTTTTGTAGCATTTTTCATTCCGTTATCTTATAATGATTTCTTAGTCTACTTATATTATCCAGGAACATTCTTTTTGCTTTTCTCCATTTTCTCTCCTCTGATTTTCAAGGAGGTAATTAAGGAGTTCAAATTTGATAATTTTATAATTGTTATAATAGTAGCATTGTTTATTTTTTCTCAATTACTATTTAGTCTTTTTCTTCTCTGATTTTTCCTTGTTTGGACTTTTTTTGAAAATATCTACATCTAAATTAGCTAGCCTTCTAAATACATCATGTTTTCCATTAGATTCTGAGATTATGACAATCAATTTATCAAGTACATCTTTAGGATTAATACTTTTATCAGAAACAAGCAATTCTTGAAAAATAGTTACTAAACCTTCTAAGATATCTGAATCATCAGATAAAAATAGTATATTACTAATATTTTGCGTAAGATCCAATGGATTTAGCTCCCTGTTATAAATGAGTTCACAGAAAGAAACAAGAATCTGTTCTGTTACGCCTAAATCTTTACTTGACAACATGTTATGGGCTATTTCTACTATGAAATCAGTTGTTATAAGATTTGGTTTATTTGAGATTATCTTTGAAACAAGATTATATGCTCTTAGAGCTATTAGAGGATGAGGTGAGTTAGTAGCGATTATTTCAATTAATCGAAAAACATTTTGCACATTTTCTTTAGGAACATCTATCAATGAATAGTGCTCAATATTTTGAATTGCTGTATAACATATATCTTCATCTTTTGTTTTTTGCATAATAATATACAAACTTGCTAAAGCATCATCTATCATTTCTTCTTGAGTTTGTAAGATAATAGATAAAAATAGTTCAATTGCTCTAATTCTAATATTTTTTGAGTGATGAGACTTTAGCATTTTAATAATACTTTCAAAATTTTCTTCTGTTACTCTTTTTCTTAAAATCAATGCTTCAAGGGCTTTTAGACCTAATTCTCTGAGTCTATCTTCATAAGTAGCTCTTACAATCTTAATAATATTATTAACTAAAAAAGTGGATTTTTCATTGTAAAGAAATACCAACTCAGGATAAGCTGAAATAGCTATTTCTCTAATTCTTTTATCATAAGAGAAAGTTAGAAGTTTAGCCAAATTATCTACATGATAATTTAGTTTATTCATTGATTTTGTTTTTGAAATTATTAACTCAAGACATCTAAATGAAATCATTCTCATCTCTGAATCATCAGATGTTTTATAAATCACTAAAAACGCTTCTGCAATTCCAAATAGAGGGTTATATGACTCAATTGTTGTAACAATATTACTTAAACTACCTATTGCAATTAATCTTTCTTCTTCATCAAAACTTCTTTTTAGAATTTCTGTTAATGTAATTGCTATATCTCGTCCTAAATCAATATTGTCAATAGGAAGCAATAAAATGGAATTGATTAAACTTCTAACATTAGTCTGTTTAGGTAAATATCTATCTGATTTTATCTGATTAAAAAGTTGAGTAATTTCAAGTGTATCTTTCTTATTAATTTTAAATCTTGTTGTTCCTTTTCTTATAATTTCTATTTCTTTTGTTAAATTGAATATTTGATTATATTTCTTATTTCTATTATTAGGTAAATTTTCTTGTTCATCGTCCTCAGAATAAGAAATTAGTCTAGCTAAAGAAGCAGCTGCAGCATCACGTACTTTTGGATTAGGGTCACGAAGTTGTGCATTTAAAAGAGCATCTAACACCTCTGAATCAGGAAAGTTTGACAGTAATATCGCAGCTTTTTCTCTTTGTACAGGGAGAGAACTCAAACGAAGTTGTTTTAATAATGCTAATTTCTCATCTTTAGACGAATAACCTGTCATCTAATTTTAAAGTGTGATTTAAACTATTTATATTTAACCTTAAGGTAAATCTAAAATCAAATATTGTATTTTGAAAAAATTTTTAACGAGAGAACTTTCTTTTAAAGTATGAAAGCCCTTTTTCTAATTAATGCTAGTAAACAAGAAAAAGAAGAAATAAAAGAAAAGCTAAGGGAAGAAGTAGAAGCTATTTTTGGAGATGAACTTACAGAAGAAGAAAGAAAAAATGTTTTGAAAGAAGTAGAGATCATCCTAGGAGGGAGGTTATCAGATGAAGAATTAAATAGTGTAAAAAAGTTAAAATTTCATCAGACTTTTGGAACTGGTGTAGATAGACATAATTTAAAAATCTACAAACAGAAAAACATTATTCTCTGTAATAGCCATGAAGTGCTCTTTTGTACATTTTTGTTATACTAAAAACTAGGTGTTTAAATAGTGAAAAGACATTAATAAATTAGAGAGGAAAGGAAAAGAGGAATACCAACTCTCTATTAGCCGGCACGGCGTGTCGGGGTAAAAAAACATGCGCATGAAGGCAGAATCAACGAATAGTTGAATATAATTTAACTTTCCCGTGTGAGCGGATGATTTTTTCATCCAGTTTCCACGGTGGAGGAGTTCTCAACCTTCTCCTCTGGCTCAATGAGTGTTTAGTTCTTTCTCTCGAATGAACTAACAGGAGAGTAAGATTTGTGCAAAAAATGTACAAAAATCGAGTTGATGATAGAGTAATTAAACTTGTAGAAAATATTAATAGGTTTGTTAGGAATGAAGAACCACTTAACAAAGTAAATTTGGACACAGGATATTAAAAAAGTTAATTAAGGTTAAATAAACTTAATAAACGTGAAAGAAGATACTATTTCCACGCAGTTGCTAAGACAAATAGTTCAAAATGGAGAATTCCACAAAAAATTGTCATTCTATTTACAAAATCAAATATCTATCAAATCACTTCTTTTACGACTCTTAGAAAAGATTCCTTCAGAATTTATTCTTGGTATAAACATATTTGATAGTTTTGGAAAAATAATTGAATCATCAGGATCAATTATAGGTCAATATTCTACCATAATTACTTTTGGGCAAAAAAATCAATTCAAGGTTGAATATTCTATCTCAAGAAAAGAAAATAAACAAATTAATATTTTACTAATAGGATTTAGTAAAAGTGGAAAATCAAGTATTATTCATAGATTAAACTATAATTCCTTTTTAGGAACAAAACTTCATAACATTGGAATTTCCACATCCCAATTTTATTTTCTTGGGAAAACACTAAAGATTACAGAAGTTGGCGGAAATATGGATCTAATTACATATTATCTAAATAAGGAAGTAAATAACAACTTTGATATAATCTTCTTTGTTCTTGACTACAGTTTTATCTATAAGGAATCATTATACGAGCGAATTTTTGCAATTTTGAAAAAAATTGAAGAGGAATATAAGCTTAAAATAACATTCATTTTGACAAAAAATGACGTGAAAATCACTTCTAAAAACTTTGAGAGAATAACAAAAAAGATAGAAGATATTTCTTTTTCACAGAAAAATTTGATTACTTATTCTTCTTTAACAAATAATAATTTTCAATTATTAAAGAAACACATAAAAGCATTATAAGTGAAAAAAATGATCAAAGAGATATGGTTAGTTTCAAACGATGGTATTCTAATAAAGCATTCAATTATAAAAAAATCAGTTCCTATTGACCCAGATCTGATTGGTGCTTTAATGAGTGCTCTACAATCCTTTTCAGTAGAATTAACAGGAAAAACTATTAACTATATAGATATTGCAGGAGATGAAAGGCTGATTTACATTCCTTTTTTTAATAATCGTTTCTTTCTAGTTGCAAGAATAGAATTTGAGAAAGGAGAAAGAGCATTTTTAAAGGAAGTTGAAAATTTCAGATTTCTAGTAACAAGTACTTTTACTGACTATGAGACAGAAGAAATAATCGATCGTGAGTTTGGAGATGGTACCTTCTTTTTAAACCTCTTTGAAGAGCCATTCATGCAAGTTCTTGATGTGTTAAAAGATTATGCAATAAGAGAAGAAGAAAGAATTCACAATCTAAATATTGACTCAACGAAAAAACTAGATTTCTTCAATAAAGTAGAAAAATATATTGAAAATACACCATACAATCTTTTCATTTTAGACAGATATACAAATGAGTTATTATTTCATAAAACAACTTCAAATATTTTTTACTCTGACCACACCTATCTTTTAAAAATTCTTAATGAAATTAAATTTTCCATCTTTATAAAAGAGAACTTGAATAAGATAGCTTTTACTAATGGAAGCATCGAAGTCATTGCTTACTATTCTGAATTGTTTGTTTATATATTAGTAAACACTGAATGTCAAAACTCAAGTTTGATATCTCCTCCAGAATTTCCTAAAATGGCTAAAATACTATTAGAGATAAATAACGAAGAGTCTGCTTATTTTAATAAATAGAGTGAATTGTTGAAGTATTATTAGAAAAAAAAGAAAAGCTAATGTGTTCCTTTACTCAAAAGATGTTTAGGAACTAGTAGTGTTCCAAAAACGCTAATAGCACAAAGAATCCAGATTAAAACAATTAATCCAAACAAACCTCCAACCGATTGTGAAAACTCTGCTGAAAGAGGTCCAATAATCATTCCTGTACCATAAACAACTGAATAAGCACCCATACTTGATCCATAATTCTCTTTTGGAGATAGATCAGTTAACAACGCTAGAGCTGCTGGAGGAAAAGCTCCACAACCTATTCCCAAAATAAACATTAAAGGAGATAAATATAGAAGAAGGTTTGGATTATTTTCTTTAGCTTGTTCTGCTCCAATAATAAGAACTGTAACAAAACCTGCAAAGGAAAACATGCCTATATACAAAAAGGGTTTTCTTCCTATTTTATCGCTTAAAATCCCATTTAGAGGAAAGCCTATTAGTATCGAACCAAAAATAATTGCAAGAACAATCAATAGCTTGATATCATGTAGATTTAAAGTATGAGCTAATTCTTCAGCATTTGTCAACACAATAGCATAAAGGCAAATTATTGGTACCCAAACAGGCATCAAATAACGTAAATTTTTATCTTTAATTATAAAAGCAACTTTTTCTCTTATTGTTTGTTCTTTACCAAACTTTACAAATTGTTTTTGTTTTAATAATAATATTGCTGCAGCTAGTGAAACAAACAGTAATACTGCTGCAACTATAAATAACATTTCACTTACCATTGCAACTCTTTCATAAAATTCAGTTTTTTGAGAATTAGTCATTATAGAAATATCTTCTTTACCAAACAAGATTTCCATAATAAGAAAACCTCCTCCAAATCCCAACCCTAGTCCTATAAGTGTCATCGCGTCATAAAAACCCATAAAACGCCCTCTTTTGTTTTCAGGAGCTTCATCAGCTACAATGGAGAGTGTAGAAGCTACTTGAGCTGCTGCACCAATTCCCAAAATAGAAGAAACAATTAACAATAACATAAACTCTGAAACAAAAGAAAATAGTAAAATCGCTATTGCAGTTGTACTTAGACCAATATAATAAATAATTTTTCTTCCTATTTTATCTGATAACACCCCAAAAATTAATACTGTAAGTAATTCACTTAATGGATAAACAATAAATATCCATGTTTTTTGAACTGAAGAAAGATGAGTTAAATAGTGAGGATAATTCAAGATTGCTATTGCCAAATAAAAACTTGCTCTCATTAAAAGAGTAGTAATAAAAACTATTAGAAGAGAACTAGGTATTGATAATAAGTCTTTCAGTTTAGTTCCTAGTTTTTCTTTGTTTTCAGACGTTTTAGAGGACATTTGGCTTAACAAGAACTTATAATATATAAACTCTTTTCTTAGAGTAGCAATTCTTTCAAAAAATATTTTTATAGGAGAAAATTTTAAAGCGTGCATAAAAATGCATAACTGACGTAAATATGAAATTAAAAAGAAAATACCTTGTGTTTATTCTAATAGTAATGATCAGTATAAGTAGTAATTATTTTTTAGTGAATGGAGAAATAGATGATAATTCAAAAGTTCAGGAAGAGATACTAGGTTATTTTCAAGCTTATGAATCTCTTGTTGATTTAGAAACAAGAGCATTATTAGATAGTCAAGGAAAATTACATATTTTTATTAAAATGGACTTAGAAAATCAATCTTTCACTATTTTTCATTTATTTGAGGGAAATTTATCAAAAGTTAAAACTGATTTGAGTTCAGGAACTATTTTTAATGCTTTTAACATTGATGATAAAATTGTCTTATTCTATTCGTATCATGGTAATTTTGGACAATTCAATATTGACATGTATGTTTGGGAATCAAACCAAAAAGAAAGCAATTCTCTAGTTTATCACTCAAGTTTTTTTGGAAATTATTTCATATATAATGTTCAACTAGTAGACAATGTTTTCTATCTACTATTTGCAGAACCGATGTTTGAATCAGCAATGGACGAGCATCCAACAACAAAATTCAAAAAATTAACTGTTTTTCTAAATGGAACTTCAACAACTAAAAACTGGTTTACTAATTTAGAATATAATGGAATTCAATCGTTTTTGATAGTTGATGGAGAGTTGGTTGCATTATACAAGTATATGTTCTTTCCAACAAGATTAATTGGTGTTTATATAATAAATGATGAACCATACTTAAGTAATTATATTACCTTCAATACTGACTATGATGTTTATTTATCGCTATTTAATCGTACTACGCTTAATTTTGCACTAATTAAAGGATCAACTTTCTATACTCACAATTTTAAATTAAATGAAAGTTTATCATTTAAAAACTTCAGCGAATTTCAATTAGGAATGTATTCCTACTATGATTTTTATCATTATTCTTTTGATTCTTCAATTACATTTCTAATCAATCCAAATCCCCATTTACCACTCGACTCAAATAATACAAGAGGAGGCTTAATTACAGATTTTACGATTTTAAAATATAATGGGAAAAATATTTCTCAGCAGTTTATTGACATTCCTTTTACTTCCAACATCACAATTTTTGACTCTACCTACATTAATTTTCAAACTCCTTCCACATTTTTAGTAAGTAGGACTCAAAGATTTACTGGTTCTCGTTTGATAAATAAAATAGTAATAGAACAAAACATTTTTTCTTTGTTAATTTTTTCAAACACTAATATATCTACTAATTGGAATACAAAACCAGTAATTTACGATTTAACATTAGTTAACTTCTTTGAATATGTCTTTAAAATGCATTGGATTGAACTTACTGTTACATTTATCGTTATTATAATAGTAATAGCTATTTTCTATAAAAAAATGTTAAATCAAGCAAAAAAACTCTTTAAGTACTTATTAAGGCCAATAAAAACAGGAAAAAATAAATTTATTTTAATATTACTAAATTTATGGGTCTTTATTGTTAGTTCTCTAAGCCTACCCTTTGATTTATGGCGTTCAAATAAAAAGAGAGCAATAATAACAATATTAGGTTTATCAATTTTAGCGATGATAGTTTTTTCCTCTTCATCATTATTTTCACATAAACAAAATATGATGATACAAAGATACTTAGAAGACGCTCATTTAGAAGAAGATGAAAAAGCCTCAGCTACCTTTTCAAGAATGCATAACGTTCTTTCAGCAAGATGGGGTAGAGTAAACGAATACTCTCCCTTCTATGAGAATTTTTCTTCAGCTGTTATGAACGAGATTCTTTCATCTATTGCTTTGCAGACTAAAGTTCTGAAAGATATAATTATTGATTCAGATTTTTCAATGCAAATGAGAATTTTATTCAAAAAGGATGCTGAAAGTTCAATTCAGAGCGTAGAATCATATTATTCTCTTTCTAGCAACTACAAAAAAATTCTAGAAGAAATCTTGATTTCAGGCAGATTACCAGATAAAATAAATGAAATTATAATCGATGAAACTACTGCAATAGCTTTTAACAAAACAGTCAATGATACTATAATCTTTGTTGGCGCAGATGTTTCTGTGGGAGGACTAAAAGAAAGAGTAAACATGACTATTGTAGGTATATATGAAAAACCTACAGAACCCGCGCTTTTTAAAATGAGTAGAGATTTTGGTTTATCTTATGATCTTGTAAAAATGATATCACAATATATTGGAGCAATAACCTTTAATGATTTTTATTTATCAAGTTTGAAAACTATGCCTGTTCAACATCTCAAATTTGATGGAACTATTCAATTTTTCTATGACTTCTCTTTGGTTAATTCTAAGAATATGGGACAACTAATAGAGGATTTTAACACCTTACAACCAGGCTATGATCACCCTGTTAATTTTGACTTAGGGGGTTCTTGGGTCATCTCAACTGAATTAAAATTAGTTTTATTGAGCTTGGTTCCTTCTTATTCATCTACCCAGTTTCTACTTGTATTATTGTCAATTCCTGTTCTCTATTTAGCTCTGTTCTTAATTTTTGAAACCAATGCCTTATTTGCAACAAGTTTTGATGAAGAAATAAAGATTCTTCGTTCTAAAGGACTATCTACTGCAAAAATAGTTTATCTTAATACTGTTATGAAATTTGTAGAATCGCTCATTGCAACCTTTTTAGGTCTAGGAGAAGCAATCCTTATTATTCCTCTTCTTCTTAAATTAGACAAATTTGTTTCTTTCAATTTAGATAGTATAATGCCTTCTTTTAAGAATTTACCTTTAATTTTCATAGTTTCATTCTTTGGATTGATAGTTATTACCTTACCTTTAACAATACGCATGGCTAAAATAAAGAAAGAGCAAATAAGAGATTATAACAAATTTGTCTCTTTCCTTAAGAAGGTAAAAATAGGTAACTACTTCATTATTGCTGTTGGAGGAGGAATAATTTATGGAGGATTTAAACTCTACCAAACTTTTAGTGAAAATCTCTCTTCGTCTGAGAACCAACTGATTAACATCTTTGTTTATATTATTGGAATAGGAGTAATGATAACTTTATTTGGTTTAGGATTGATTTTAAAAGATTTTCACTCTTTTATTATGGCAGTTTTAAGCAAAACATTGTGGAAAATTAAAAAGAATATGTTTACATTCTCACTAGTTGAAGTAAAAACAGATATCTCATTATTTAATGATATTTTCTTAACTTACTTACTTTTAGTGGGAATTGCTGTTCCTGCAATAGCAGCACCATTAACTATGCAAAATGGCATATTGGAAGATTCTTACTTTATGTCAGGATCTGATATGTACATAAACAATTACAATAAGGTTAATTCTAGTATAAGCAACGAAATTGAAGCTCTCCCAGAAGTAGTAGATATTTGCAATGTTTCTCAAGTTGATGCAATGTTTGGAGGAAGACAGTTAAATTTACTAGTAATTCAAAATGCTTCAGACTTCTATAATACAGCATATAAACCTTCAGAAAGGTTTTTCAAAAATTGGGATGACATAATTCCTCAATTGGATAATGAAAAAGAGATAATTGTTTCTAGTAATTTCAAGTTTTTCTTTGATATTAGTGAAATGAAATACCTATTCAACGATATTGAAATGAAGATAATAGATGAGTTTGACTATTTCCCTATAATTTATCCTTATGGACCACGAGAATCAGGTGGTACACCTATGATTGTTCTTACAGAAAGCAACTATGAAAAAATAGAAGAAAGTTTAACCATTTTTGGGATATTTGGTTATAGATTGTTAATAAATGTTGCAGACAAAACTGATATTGTCCAATTTTCTTCAAGTTTGGAAGAGAAATACAATCTAGAGATCATCAATGTAGTAGAAAAAGAACATGAAATTTACCAATCCAACCTTCCTTTTTATTCTTCTATAGTCTCAATATTTGTTTTTTCATTATTAATTTGTACCATTTCAATAATATTTACAAGTATGAGCAATCCTCTTAAGATATTACAGAGAAGAATGGGCAAACATGATATTCTTAAAAAGATGGGTATTCCTAACAAACTTATAATTCAGATGAGTTCTTTTGAATTATTTATGATTGGAATACTTCCAGGTCTAATTGGTGGTACAGCGGTAGGTTTTACAATCACTGAAATAATTCGCAGGGTGTTAAGAAGTCTCAGAGAGGAGATGTTACCCAATCCTGTTCAATTCCCACCTGTTATTGCTTTAATGATCTTTCTAGTTATTCCTGCTATGTTTTTCTCAATATTCTATATAACAATGAAAATGCAATTTGCAAGATATCAACCTATGAATTTGGAGTGATAAGAATGATACAATGTATTGATTTATTTAAAATTTATTTCGATCCTCATTCAGATTACAAGGTCGCTGCATTAAGAGGATTGGATCTATTTGTAGAAAAAGGTGATCTTGTAAGTATAGTCGGTCCTTCAGGAGCAGGAAAAACTACATTAATCAAGATTTTGTCAGGATTAGAGGATATTACAGGAGGATCTGTTATTATTGATGAACACCACCTAGAAAAAATGTCTCAAAAACAACTTAGAGAGTTCAGATTTAGATACATTGGTTTGATTAATCAAAACATTAGTGACAACCTATTTTCTAATCTTTCTGTTGAAAAGAATCTAATAATCCACAAAAAGTTATTTTACATTCCAAGAGAACAAGCAAGAAAAGAAATCAGAGAAATTCTAAAACTATTAAATTTATATCACGTGCGTAACAACCTCGTCTCTCGTATTTCTGGAGGAGAAGCTATGCGCTTGTCCCTAGGTGCAGCTTTAGCTAAAAACCCTAAGTTTTTACTCCTTGATGAACCTACAGGTCAATTGGATACAAAACATACTAAAGAGGTTATTAATACTATTAAAGATATTAACGAAAACACTGGAAAAACTATTGTAGTTGTGACACATGATATACGCTTTAGAAACATATTCAAACACAGCTTTATTATTAGAGATGGAAGGTTAGTAGGAGTAAGCCAAGATATGGAAAAAGATAAACTTGAATTTATGACTAGTTCTTCAACAAACAATAGGGCTTATTTAGACAAAAATAACCTTCTCAGAATACCAGATCAAATAAAAATGAAAACTAAACTTTATGATGTAGTTGAATTTGATGCTCATCCTGCTGGTTCTCTCGGTTTATTTTGGAATCCAGACATTGTAAATAGAGAAGAGATTTATAAAATTCTGAATAAGCCAGTTGATGAAGCTATTAAAGAATCTCGAGAAATTTCATATGAAGAGATTGAAGGAATCATCAGTAGGAAATTTAACTTCACAGAGAGCGGAGAAAGCATTTTGCAACTAAAGGGAGTATCAAAGGGATATCACTCTCCAGCAGGTTACAATCAAGTAATAAAAAACATTAATTTAGAAATTGAGAAGGGAGATCTCGTGATGATAACAGGTCCCAGTGGAGTAGGAAAAACTACTCTCTTTAATTGTATAACAGGGTTAGTAAAAGCAGATGAAGGAGAGATAATCATTAATAATGTCTCACTTCATGATAAAGATGAGTATGAAACCTCAATGTTCAGATTAAAAAATATTGCCTATATTACCCAGCATAACAATCTCTTTGAGCCTGTTACAGTTAAAGATAACCTTCTTGTTCCCTATTTGTTTTCTAAATTAAAGTATGATGAAGAATACTCACTAAATATGGTTGAGGAATGCCAAATAAAACATAAACTAGAAGCCTATCCTGATGAGCTTTCTGCAGGAGAAAAGCAGCGAGCTTCCTTATCACTTGCATTAACAAGAAAGACACCTATTCTAATAGGAGATGAACCAACGGCTAATTTAGATAGTGATTTAGCTAGAGCAATAATTGATGTTTTGATGGATGTAGCTGAAAAACTAAAAACAACCGTTATTATTTGTTCCCATGATCTCAGTTTGCTAAGACCAGGAATGAGACATATAGTCTTAGAAAAGGGCGGAATTCAGTCAGATAAGCGTATAACAAAGAAGGATTTGAAAGAAATAATAGAGTACTTCTTACAAGTAAAAATAAATGATAAATAATCATCTTTTTACTTTTTTATCGATAGAAGAAATAGTTTAAAATAGACAACTGATTCTTTCTATCGAACGAAATGAAACAAACTTTAGAACTATATTTTGTTACAAGCGGAGAATTACCTAAAGAGAGTATAGAAGATTTAAAACAGTTTATTTTGAAATATGAGCAAGATCTTAATTCTAAGCGCCCTAAAGGAAAATTCAACATTGAACTTTCCGAGATAAAAGATAAGAAAATATTTCTGTTACTCAATTCAACAGAATCATATGCTCCACACACTATTGTTTTACGAATGAGAAAACAGTTAGCTCAAGAGATAGGTAAGAAATACAAAATTGGTCTAAGAGGATTTAAATTTACTAAATATCAAATAGAGAAAAAACTTAAACTTGAACCAAAGAGAGAATTTACTTTGCCTTTAACCTCAAAACTGGATTTTTTCAAGAAAGAAGATGAACCTTGGGTAAGAATAGAAATAGACCCTGAAATTGAAGAGGATTTTGTTGAAAAAGGAGCAATAGAACGAATATTAAGAAGAATAAATGATAAAATATCAAAAGATTATCATGGAGCCAAAAAAGAACACCATACTGTTGCTTGGTACTCTGGAGAAAAAAATTTGCTAACTTCTAAGAATCCTACAAAAATTCTCGAAAAAGAAGGATGGATTAAAAGAACAAATTATAGAAATCAATGGATTTTAACTCCCTCTATCACTGCAGTCGTTGAAGCGATAAAGAAAATAATGGTTGACCACATATATACTCCACTTAATTATCAGAAAATGATGATACCTAAACTGGTTGACTGGTCTATATGGCTTCGCTCTGGACATGCAGAAGGTATGTTTCAAGGGGGTTTTGAACCTTACTTTGTTGTTCAACCAAAAAGCGCCAGCCCAGAATATTTTGAGGAAATAGCTGACTATATAACAATAACAAAAACAATTCCTGAAGATAAACTATACGAAAAAATTACGCCCCCAATTGGAGGATTATCATATGCTCAATGTCCACCTTTTTGGGCTTGGCTTCAAGGAAAAACAATTGCAAAAGATAGCTTACCAATCCTAGTTTATGATTGGAGTGGACCAACATATAGATACGAATCTGGTTCTGCTTATGGTTTTGAAAGAGTAGACGAATTGCACAGAATTGAAACTCTGTTTATTGGCACTCCTAAGCAAGTAAAAGAAGTGGCAACTGAAACAAGAAAGAAATTGAGAGAAGTTTTTGATAAAATCTTTGATTTAGAAGTAAGAGAAGCAAAAGTGATGCCTTGGTGGTTAGAACAATCTGCAAAAGATGAAGATGAAGAAGAAGATATGCTTGTTGGTACTATCGATTTTGAAGCTTATATGCCTTATAGGGGTTCAAGAGATGAAAGTGAATGGCTAGAAATCCAGAATATATCAATTATAGGAGACAAATATCCAAGAGGTTTTAGTGTAAAAACTGAAGGAGGAAAAGATCTTTGGTCAGGTTGTGGCGGAGGAAGCTTTGAGCGATTTATCACTGCCTTTGTTTCTCAAAAAGGAATAAAAATTGATGAATGGCCTGAACCCTTCCTTAAATATTTAGATAATATCCCCGAACCTCCCAAATTCCTTTAACATTCATTTTTTTCTTTTTTTATCAAAAATAATTTATATTGCTTGTTCAAATAATATTTGAAATGAAAAAAGTAATTGATTTGCGTTCTGACACCTTAACTTTACCGCCTAAAGAGATGTTAGAAACAATTTTAACAGCTAAATTAGGCGATGATGTTTGGAGAGAAGATCCTACTGTTCAAGAATTGGAAGCTTTAGCAGCTAAAAAATTAGGTAAACAAGCAGGGTTATTGGTTACTAGTGGAACCCAAGGAAATTTAGTTTCAGAGATGACTCATTTAAACAAAGGAGAAGGAATAATTTTAGAGGAAGAAAGCCACATCTACTTGTACGAAGCTGGTGGTATAGCATCAATAGTCGGAGCTTTACCTTATTTGATCAAAGGAGAAAACGGTTTAATGGATGTTAAAGACATTGAAGCGATTCTTTCTAGACCGTATAATGTTCATTTTGCTGACCCTAAATTAGTTTGCATTGAAAATACTCACAATAGAGGGGGAGGAAGAGTTATTCCTAAATCAAACATGGACGAAATAGCAAAAATGGCTCATGAATATGATGTTCCTGTACATATTGATGGAGCTAGATTATTTAATGCTTCTGTGGCATTAAATATTTCTCCTGCAAAACTAGTAGAACATGCAGATTCAATTCAGATTTGTCTAAGTAAAGGACTTGCATGCCCAATTGGTTCAATAATTGTAGGAACAGAAGAGTTCATAGAAAAAGCTAGAAAAAATAGAAAAAGGGTAGGTGGAGGAATGAGACAAGCAGGGGTTATTGCTGCTCCAGGAATATATGCTCTTACTCATATGATAGATAGATTAAAAGAGGATCATAAACATGCTAAGATGATAGAAAAAGTTCTTAAAGAAAAGGAGGATATAATTGTCAAACCTGTGGATACAAATATCGTAATTATTGACCTCTCAAAGTCAGAATGGAGTGCAGAAACTTTAAGTAAAGAACTAGAAAAACAAGGAATTTTGGTTACACAAATGGGAACCAAATTAATTCGTTTTGTAACTCACTTTAATATAAATAGAGAAGATATTGAAAATGTTATAAAAACTATCTCAGAGGTTTTTTAACTATAAAAGCAACATTTTTTATTTTTCATTATGCATTAACAAAGTCTTTTTATAGTTTTCAGTCTAGTATATTTTGATATTTGATGTCAATTGATGAGTACCTAGACAGTTTATTATCTGAAGGATCTTCCCCTACAAAAACTGCAATCGCAAAATTAACTAGACTACTTGAAAATTTTGGAAGTATTATGATTAAATCTACAGAAAGAATTGAAGATGCTATTAATGAATTAGATGCAAGAATAACAGCTTTAGAAAATAAATTAGGAGGAGCACCAGGAGGAGGAATGAGGATGCCTAGTGCTCCAAGTATAGGAGGAGGTACACCAAGTCCTTCAATACCTTCTGCACCTAACTTGAGTTCTGGACCAACTTCAGGACCAAATTTAGGAGGGGGAGGTACCCCAGCTCCCAATCTAAGTGGAGCTCCTGCACCAGCACCAAATCTAGGAGCAGGACCAGGTTCGCCTGGATTTGCAAGTGAAATAGCTAATGCTGCAAAATCTTTACAAAAAGCTCCTGTACAACAATCACCAGCCCCCGGCGGACCAGGACCTATGGGAGGTGGAGGAGTAGGACCATTAGGTGGACCAACAGCATCAGCGATTTTGGAAGCTAAAGCAAAATTACAAAAAGCTCCTGTACAACAATCATCAACCCCCGGCGGACCAGGACCTATGGGAGGTGGAGGAGTAGGACCATTAGGTGGACCATCAGCATCAGCGATTTTGGAAGCTAAAGCAAAGTTAAAGAAAGTTGATCCTGATGCTCATAAGAAGGAGAGAGAAGAAGCAGCACAAGTATCAAGACCTCTTTCTCCACAACAAGCATTACTCTCTGAGGTTAAAGCAGCTCAACAAAAGAGATCTCAACGAATGGAAGAATCAGAAGAAGCTAGTGTAGTATCAGAACCTACTCCAGCTACTCCAAAGAAATCAACAAAACAAATGAAAGAATCGCTTCAAAATGAATTAAGAGCAGCTTTCAGTAGTTTATTAAATGATGATGAAGAAGAAAAATGAACAAATTCTTATTCTTCAGTCCCTTTTATTAAAAATATGAGCCCATCTTGTCTTTGATTATAATTAATTTATTATTTATGTGGTAGAAAATGTATATTCAAAAAACTAAAAATATAATTGAATTTTTGTTAAATGGTGGAAAAGACCTAAAAATAGAAGAAGAGTTACTAGAACAAGTTCAGCAGTTTAGTAAAACAATTGAAACTGGAGAAATCGAGGAAATTCCCAAAAGTATAAGTAATATCTTCAATCTTTCATGGAACTCATCAATAGATATTGAACATAAGGAACAATTCTTGTCTTTACTATTTATATTGTATGCAAAAGATTTAATTGATATTAAAATTCTAAAAGAAAATTTTCAACATTTTCAGCTCACAAATGATTTAAAACATGAATATGTAATTATGTCTTTCTTAATTTATTCAATCAAGAATAACAAGAGTAAAGAAATAGACTATATTCAATATCTAAACTTTTGTAGAGAAATTGGCATAAGACCTAGATATTTCTCAGAATTTAAAACAATTCTAGAAAAACTTGAACTACCTTTTTCTATTAGTCAAAAAGATCAAAATTTGGCAGAAAAATTAGAAAAAGTGGTTAAATTTTTACAGGAGAAATCCAACTATTTAGAAGAGTTTATACCCAATTTTCAGACAGAAGTGCTTGAATATCTAGATTTCTTTATAGATTACAAATTATTATCTGAACTAGATTTAAAATACTGTGATTTTGTTGTTTCTAAACTTTCTTTAGATAAAAAAGTAACTATTCCTGAAGTGCAAAAAAAGATTGAAAATCTTCTTAATAAGAGCAAATATCCTATAGTCCCCATTACTTACAAGCCATTTTTTGAAAAGATAAGAGAAAAAATTGAACCTAGAACAGTGAAATTAGAAGAACTGGCAAATACTCCTCCTAAATTAGTTAAGGAGTTTGCTTCAAAAAAAGCTTATTCTTGTCATAAACTAGCTCAAAAAGTAAGAATTACTTTTTTGGGTGGTGGAGGAATAGGAAATATGGCTATCCTTATTCAACATAATAACGATGCTATTTTGCTAGACTATGGAATGAGTGTTAGTAACTATTCTATTCCTCGATGGCATCCAACTTTAAGAACAGTAAAAGCAATACTTGTAACTCATGCTCATTTAGACCACATTGGTGCTCTACCTTACCTAATGAATACTGATGAAGAAAAAAGATGGTATGGAAGTGTAAATACAAAGATTATAGGAGAAAAGTTACTTTTCAACACTTCTGCAATGCTAAAAGGAATACCTGACGAAAAACTATTCTCACCTTATTTGAAAGCAATAAAAAGTGAATCAACACTTATTGATTTCTTTAACAGGTTTAACCCATTAAAACCTAAAAAACCTATAGAAATTTCTCCAGAGTTTCTAATTACACCTATTTCTTCTTCACATGTTTTTGGAAGTTATGGCTACTTGATTGAAATTTTTGGAAAAAGAATTTTGTTTACTGGAGATTTTAAATTAGAAAAAAGCAATCTCTTTAGTGGAGCCAAACTTCCTACAGATGCAGATGTAACTATTTTTGATGGAACCTATTATAATCGAAAGCTATCGAAGGTTGATAATGAAACAACTGTTTTAAATGCAGTTAAACAAAACAGTAAGGTCATTATTCCTGCTTTTTCTGTTGGTAGAGCACAAGAAATGTATTCCTTACTGGAAAAACTTCGTCTAACTAAAGAGCATAATATAAAAATTGTTGGATTAGCTAGCGAAATAACTAAATTAATGGGTATCCCAGGAGATCATACATTGTTAAAAAGCATGAATGCTGACGAATTTGAAGATGGTGATATTGTAATAGCAGGAAATGGTATGCTTCAAGGAGGAACTTCCAGACTACTATTGGAAGAAACAAGAAATGATGACAATGTTGGAGTAATTATTTGTGGTTATCAAGCACCAGAAACTTTAGGTTATTCACTAAAAACAAATCATCCTGTCGCTTTGAATCAATATTCTCAACAAATTTATAACCTCCAAATAAGTGGACATACCACACCCAAAAATTTGGATGTGTTTATTTCAGAACTTAGTGGAAAAAAAATAATGGTTCATACTCCAGAAAATATTATAGTTAAACACAAAGATATAGTTGTCCCTAAATTTAGTGAAACTTTGGCATTAAACGTTTAAAAGTTACATTTTCTTTATAAACTTTTTAGCAAATAACAGTATTTTTTTATTTGAAGTTATATTTTTAAAAATATATTTAATTATTTCTAAAGATTTTTATGATAAATTATTTAAATAATAAAAGGTAAACGAATATAAGAGGTTCACTTATTGCTTTTAGTTTGACTTCTGTTTGTTTAATTCCACAGATTGTTGTTTATGGGTGAATTTAATGGAGTTTCGAAAGAGGTATAAAGCATATTTAAGAAAAGATATTGAAAAAATAGCAGAAGAGAGGAATTTTCCTCAAGAAGTTATAGAAGAGATTAAACTTCTATCTCTTGTTTTTCCTTTTAAAACAAACAATTATGTTATGGACGAATTAATTGATTGGGAATATTATAAATCAGACCCTACTTTTCTAATAAATTTTCCTCAGAAAGAGATGCTTCCTCCAAATGTCTATAATAGATTAAAAGATATTTATTTAAAAGGAAACAAGGAAGAGCTTTTTCGCTATATTCACCAGATACACTTCGAACTTAATCCTCATCCAGCAGGACAACTTCAATATAATATTCCCCAATTCCAAGGAGAAATAATAGAAGGAATTCAACATAAATATAGAGAAACAGCATTAGTCTTTCCTATTCAAGGTCAAACATGTCACGCATACTGTACTTTTTGTTTCAGATGGCCCCAATTTATTAAAGAAAAAGAGTGGAAGATGTGTTTACGAAATCCAGATAAGCTTGTAGATTATTTACAAATGCATCAAGAGGTTCAAGATCTCCTCATCACTGGTGGAGACCCTATGATTATGCAAGCCAATGTTCTAAGGAGATATATTGACCCCATCATTGAAGCTGATATAAAACATCTTAAACGAATAAGAATAGGTTCAAAGACGCTAAGTTACTGGCCTTATAGATATTTAAGCGACAAAGACCATGAAGATATTTTAGATCTTTTTTCTGAAATTGTTGAAAACAAAAAACATTTAGCTTTTATGGCTCATTTTAATCACCCTAATGAGTTAAAGACAGAAGCTGTAAAGGAAGCAATAAAAAGAATTTTGAAGACTGGAGCTGTGATAAGAACGCAATCACCAATTTTGAAACACATAAATGACTCTCCTGAAGTATGGTCAGAAATGTGGATCAAACAAGTAAACCTAGGAATGATCCCTTACTATATGTTTATTGCCAGAGATACAGGGGCAAGACATTTTTTTGAGCTTCCTTTATTTGATGCATGGAAAATTTATATAAAAGCTTACAGTTCAGTTTCAGGTCTTTCAAGGACAGTAAGAGGACCAGTTATGAGTTCTTTATATGGAAAAATCCATGTCCTAGGAGTAAATAAACTAAACAATAATGAAGACGTATTTGTTTTAAGATTCATTCAAGCTCGTAACCCTAATTGGGTAGGAAAACCTTTCTTTGCCAAGTTCAATAAACAAGCAACTTGGATAGATCAGCTTGAACCCTTATTCGGAGACAAATTCTTCTTTGAAAAAGAAAAATACTTACATGCATTTGAAGAAGATTTAGAGGCTGCAATAGTTAAAGATACAGTTACAGAAGATGAAACATAATGAAAAAAAGAAGATTATTTTCCCAGACCAATTGCTAGGATTTTTACTCCTTTTTCTCTAAATTCCTTATAGTCAAATGCTCTTCTTCCATCGATAACTACAGGATTTTTCATTTTTTGAATAAAGAACTCAGCAGATAAATCTCTGAACTCTTTCCATTCTGTGATTAAAATTACTGCATCAGTTTCTTTAACAGCATCTTCCATGTTCTCACAATAAATTAATTTCTCATGTGCAATCTCTTTTTTCGCGTTTTCTAAAGCTACAGGGTCTGTTGCTTTTATAGTTACCCCTTCTTCTAGTAATTTATTTATTAGAATTAAAGAGGGTGCTTCTCTCATATCATCTGTATCTGGTTTAAAAGCTAAACCCAAAAGGCCAATCGTCTTACCCTTTATATCTTCATTTTCTAAACCTTTTTTGAGTAATTCAATAAGTCTAAGGGGTTGTTTTTTATTTACTGCTAGAGTTGCTTCTAATAACTTTGATGGTTGATCTAATTCTTTAGACCTAACATATAAAGCACTGACATCTTTTGGGAAACAACTTCCTCCGAACCCTGCTCCTGCACGTAAGAATTTATCTGATATTCTATGGTCCATTCCAACTCCTTTAGCCACATCTTTAATATCAATACCAAATTTTTCTGCTAAATTAGCCATTTCGTTAATAAAAGATATTTTCATTGCTAAAAATGAGTTTGAAGCATATTTTATCATTTCTGCAGCTGTATTATCAGTAAACAAAATAGGAGCATCAAATTCATTATAACATTTAGCAATAACGTTTTGTGTTTCTCTATTTGACCCACCAATAACGACCCTGTCTGGATATAGAAAATCATTTATTGCAACTCCTTCTCTCAAAAATTCAGGATTCATTCCTAGACCAAAGTCAACATTAAGTTTCTTTCCACTTTCTTTTTCAATAATTGTTTTTCCTATTTCATCTGTCGTTCCAGGAACACAAGTACTTTTAATCACAATTACCTTGAATTCGTTAGCTTCTTTTAATTCTCGAGCTATGCCTTTTGCTGCTTCTTTTACATAAGTATAATCCATAGAACCATCAGGAAGAGAAGGTGTACCGACACATATGTAAATTATCTCAGATTTTGCTACAGCTTCAGATATATTTAGAGTGGCTTTTAGGTTTCCTTTTTCTACAACTTCTTTTAGCATTCTAGCCAAATCTTTTTCATAAATAGGTGGTATCCCTTTATTGATTTTTTCCACTTTCTCTGGAATAACATCAACACAAGTGACTTTATGTCCCTTTAATGCAAAACAAGTTCCAGTTACTAGTCCTACATAACCTGTTCCTATTACCGCGATATTCATCTTAAAGAGAGCATTGTTTAAAGATATATTAAATTTTTCAATTGAAATTAGTAAAAAAACAAATGTTTTTTAGTGCTCTTTAAATTGTGATATAATGAGTCTTAACACTAACAAAAAAATTGTACAAATTGCTGATTCAGTCCATAAGTACATATCTATCCCAGATAAGTTTTATTTAAAGTTAATTGACACTACTGAATTTCAGAGGTTGAGAAGACTGGGACAGCTAGGGGGAGTGCCAATTTCATATCCTTCTGCAACACATAGTAGATTTGCACATAGTTTAGGAGCTTTTCATATAGCTAATAGAATGATAACATCGCTAAAAAATAAGCATTCGGATATAGTTTCAGAAGAAGATGTTGATTACGTAAGAATCGCTTCGTTAATTCACGACATTGGACATGGACCTTTTAGTCATATGTTTGAGGACATATTCACTAAATTCTGTAAAAACGAAAAAAATATGAAAAAATTTAAGCCGTTTCAAAAACATGAAAATATTACTGAACAGATTGTTCTTTCTGACGAATCTGAAGTTGGAAAGATATTAAACGATAAAGGATTTAATAAAAGAAAAATAGCTCACTTGATTATTGGAAAAGAAATAGAAGGAAAACCTTTTCTAAACCAGATTATTGCTTCTCAACTTGACGGAGATAGCATCGATTATTTGATGAGAGATTCATTAGAAACAGGAGTTTCTTATGGTTTATACAACATTGATAGGCTTATTGCCATGCTAAATATTTCCAAAGATGGAAATATTATTGTTAAGGAAAAGGGATTACAATCTGTAGAACAAATCGTTGTTGCTCGATATATGCAATTCACAAGGGTTTATTTTCATAAAACTGTTAGATGTTGGGAATTCATGGTTAAAACATTCATTTATGAATTAATAAGAAGTAAAGAAAAAGGGACAGATATTGCCTTATTACCTTTTCTTGAAAACTTTATTGATAATCCATACTGGAAAACCATGTTACCTTTAACTGATGATACTATTTATACACAAATACAGTTATCAGCCCTAAAAGAAGAAAAAAATAAGGTCCTAGAGGATCTTGCGAAAAGATTGTTAAGAAGAAAATTGTTTAAGAGTATTCCAATAACTGAAGAAACAGCTAATAAGTTACTCAAAAACAGAGAAGTTATAGATAAGATAATTGAGAAATTTAATTATCCTAAAGAATTTTGGGGAATAGATAGTTTCTATTCAAGATATTATACACCATATGAAGAAAAAAATAGAAATGCGATTCTAGTAAAAATGAAAAATGGATCAGTCAAACAGCTTTCAGAAGTATCTGAAGTCGTTCAAAGTTTATCTAAACCAAAACATAATAGCTTACTTATCTGTCCTGAAGAATGTAAAAATGAAATAATAAAAAAAGAAATAATTGAAATTTTTGAATAAATTTCATATTTTTACTGGAACCAATTATTTTGATCATCTTTTTCTGATTCAGTATCGACATAAGAGTCTTCAGAAGTAGGTTCAGTATCAATATAAGAGTCTTCAGAAGGAATGTTAGATATTAAAGCGGATTCATCTTTCGTTTGAACATTATCCTTTGTGTCAATGTTTTCTTTGGAGTCAAAATTGTTTTTAGGATCATGATTGTGGTCTATTTCTATTGTAGAGAATTTCATTTGTGTTTGAGCATACTTTGACCTATCAATTATATTTCCACAGTATCTGCAAGTTGAGTATTTTCTTTTCACAGTTTCTCCACAATAAGGACATCGTTTGATTATATGTAGAACATAGAGTGAGAATTGCTTCCATAATACTGCCCAAATAACACTGAGAGAACCTAGTATTTTTCCAAGCGTTGACGAAAAAATGTCAGACAGCCACTGATAAATAGCTTCAAAGGTGTTTAAAGGAATTATTTCAATTTCATACTCAAAACTTGTCGTTGGAAAATTATTACTTGTAACTTCAATCACTAGATTCGCATTTTCTTTCAAATCCTTTGTTGGAAGACTTATTTGAGCAGGAAGAGGTATAGGAATAGAAGCAAATTTTGGTGCAAACTTCGGATCTACACTTTGGGTTACTGCATTTGTTATATCTTCATCATTCAATTTTATTGTTGCTTTTGGATTGAGGACTAATGTTTGTATTTGGGGTTGCACTCCTATAGTCAAGGTTAGATCATTTCCTCTTTTTACAGTTAAATCTTGGGATAATTCCAGAATAAGTGCATTTCTCCTTATTGTTATAGTCTTATATAACCAAAATTCTACATAACCATCTTTAGTTGCAAAAATCTCAATATCAAACCTTGGATTCTCGTCAGGATTGTTAGCAAACTCAGGCAAAGCTAAAATATCTTTTATTGACAATTTGAAATCATACGAGCCAGCATTGCTTGATATAACATTAGTAGAGTTTCCTAACCAAGTTAAAGATAGAGAAACTTTTGGTACTGAAACACCTTTTTCATCTTCACATAAAATGGAAAATTCTAAGTATTCATCTACTCCTTGTGTTGCTATAAGTTGAGATGGGTCAGTATATACTCTCAATTCTCTTAAAACATAGATGCTACTCTCATAGTCAACAACAGTTGTTTCACCTATAGAAATTATGAATCTAGGATAATAATCTCCCCCTTCACTAACTGTAGTGTTTACAAAGAAATGAGTTGGTTCTGTGACTTGAGCACCATCAATAGAAAAAGTATTTATTATTAAGGTATCATTTGATGTGAAATTAAGTTCGCTATCTATTACAAAATCAAAACTTGTAGCAAAGGATGCATTAGAGTAACTAAAAACGTTTGTACTTTCACTCCAAAAGATATTCCAGAAAATATCAACAGTCTCATTTGTATAAATATTTTCAGGGATAGTCAAATCAGCAGCAAGAGCATATTTCTTTAATTCCATTGATATTGCCATTGAATTAGCTACAAAGGGATTTTTCTTATATTCATCAATTTTGTAGGAAAAAACACCTTGATCTGTGGATAATCCAGGGTCATAGAAATTAGCTGTTTTGAAAGTTTGTTGAGTTGAGGTTATAATTGAAATAGCTAGTTCTCCTGGGGAAAAACCGTATTTTTCCAGATGGTACCTATTAAACTCACGCAAAGCTAATGCAGCTAATGTGCAGTCAAATGTTGAAATTATATTTCCCTTTAAACTTGAAGTTATATTATAAATTGATACAGGTAAATTATATTCAGGGTTGTAAAAGATTGCTAAAGCATCTTCTAGCAACAATTGACCATAAACAAAAAATAAATCTTCATAAGACATATTCCCTTGGATTTTTAGGTATTTACTCTCATAGAAATAAGCAGAAGACAAGAAAATGCTTCCTGTAAAAGCGAGAGTGTCATTTATTGCAGGATCTGTTCCTCTAATTGGAGCCTTACGAAAGAAACCTTCCCCTAGATCGACATTTTGACTATGATTATTAAAATAGAACTTAATAACGTCATAACTTTGAGAATGATAAGTTGTAGGGTCTTTAAGTCCATGAGAAGCCATAGAGTATAGTCCTGCAATTTCAGCTGTTGTGTAACTAGATGAATTTACAATAGACCAATCAGTACTAGAAACAAAAGCATATTCTTTTATTATGTGGTTAGATGAATCATAGAAAAAATCAGTAATATTGCCCATCAAATTATTCGCTAAAGTCCAATAAGCATTAGCAGTTGTATTTTCAAATATTGCTTCAAAAGCTTTAGCAAATCTTTCGTACATTAAAACCAAGTAAAGATTGTCATAGGCAAAAACCTTGAAATCAGTTGTCTTAGTATCTAAAGCAATCATCTTATTATTTATATCCAAAAACAAACTATTATTAACAATCCAACTAGCAGTATAAAGATAATCAGGGTTGTAAGTTGCGAAGAAAAGGTCAATATATGATAGAGCAAAGTGAACCAAAGCAAGATCATGAACATTGGTTACTTCAATTGAATCAAAATCAAATTGCTCCAACATAAAGAATGCTAAATCTTTTGCACTTGATAGACTTTTACTTTCTATCCAGTTATAGTAATTTGTAGTATCTTTTTTAACTGGCAGAGTATTGATTTTTGTTTCTGCTTGATATGAGTCAGTTGTATGAATAGCATCAAAATTCTTACTAGTCAGAGAAAGTACATACGTATTTGTATTTGAATTAGCTAAACCATACACTAAACTCGATAAATTTAGAATTAAAAATGATAGAAGAAAAAAGAGTGTAGATTTTTTCATAACATATATTGATAAACATTGATTATATATTTTTTGAGAGAGGAAAATCTATTTTTGGAGTAATAAGTCCTTCAATTCCTTAATTTCTCTTTCTAAATCATCTAAACGTTGAAAATTTTTTTTCCAAAGAGGATTTACAGCTAATTGTACTTCTTGTTCACCCTTATATGTTCCTTTTCTATAATCAAATCTACCTATAATTATTGCAACAGGAGGATAAAGGATAATAAAAAGCAAAGCAAATTTCCAGAATGAAACCCATTCTGGGATAAAATACAATTTTTCTATTAGTAAATTGTAGAAAATTAATGTGAAGTTTATGAAATAAAAGATTAGATAAAACCAGCTATTGTGTCCTCTTAAGAAATAAACCCTCATTCTTCCTAAAAAATCTAAAGTATCTCTAGCTTGTGTTCGTACATTTTTTTTCATTGTAAGTTAAGTTAAAAAAGGAGAGATAAAAAAATTTCTAAAAAAAGGACAGTTATGCAATTGACTCATTTTTTTTATTCTTTTGAATACTTAGATATTCTACAATAATCTCTTGTAATTGCTCTTTGCTTACACGGTAATCTTCTTCTATTTGGCCATCTGAAAGGCGAATATGTCGAAACCCTGGACGTAATAAACTTAAATCATGAGAACAAACAATAACTGTTTTATGTTCTAATTTAGCTATATCCATAAAAAGATTAATTATTGAACGAGCAAGTTCAGAGTTAAGATTGGCTGTAGGTTCATCAGCAATAAGTATTGAAGTTTTTCTAGCTAAACTGGTAGCTAGTGCAGCACGTTGTTTTTCTCCTGCAGAAAGCTCATCAGGATATGACTTGATTTTATGATCTATAAAGCATTCTTTCATTATTTTTTTGGCATAATCTGTATCCATTTTCTTTCCCAAGAATAAATAGGGTAAGAGGAGATTATCTTCTACCAACAATGGTTCAAAGAGATTGTTATGCTGGGTAATATATGAAATATGTTTCAATCTGAAATCAGAAATAAGGGGTTCTGGTTGGTTTTTAATATCAAAACCCATTATTTCAACATGTCCTTCATCTATTTTATCTAACCCTGAGATACAATTAAAGAGAGTAGTTTTTCCTACTCCACTAGGACCAGAAATGAAAACAAAATCTCCTTTATTAATTGATAAGCTTATCCCTTTTAGTACTAAATTATATCCAGCTGGAGAAGGGTAACCTTTCTTCAAATTTTTTATCTTAATAATAGGTTCTTCTTTTTCAGGAGGAACAAAACTTCTAGAAATAATTGGTTCTACATCTTCATATTTTACTTGATCTACTGTTTCTTCATATTCTTCTTCAGGATTGTTTAATATATGATAAATATCCTCTCTAGTAATCAGATCAGGATTCCAAATTAGTCCTATTTTTCTTGAAGGATGAAGATCATACTCAACTGTATCTTTGATTCCTAAACTTCGTTTTATTTCGTCTGGAATCCTGGCAAAATTAGAGGGATCTACATATGACCTTTTCATTTCTGAAGATTGCATAAGAAATTCTAACTGGTTCCTATTAATGTCTATACTTATTCCTGCCAGACGCCCGTCACGAATAATAAAACTTCTCTCAAAGACAGTTCTAAAACGGATATCGTGAGTTACTACAAGAATAGTTTTTCCCATAGTAATATTTACATCTTTAATAGTTTCAACTACTTCTTTTGTATGCATATTATCCAATTGTCCTGTAGGTTCATCACACAATAGAATGTCAGGATTCTTTGCTAAAGCTACGCCAAGAGATAAACGAATAGCTTCTCCTCCAGAAATTTTTTCAACATTATTCTTTGCTATATGTTTTAATCTCAGAAGCTCAAGCAGCTCTTCTACTTCTTTTTTGGCTGTTTCGTGAGGGAGACAGAACATGCGTTTTGGTATCATTAAGTTGTCCATTACTGTAAGCCTTGGAAACAAGTTCTGGCTTATAAATTGATTAATTAATCCTATGTTATAATACCTAAACTCTCTTCTTTCTCTTTCTGTCATTTTATCTAATTGTTGACCCTTAACAACAACTCTTCCACCAGTGGGGACATCAAGTCCAGCTAAAATGTTAATTAATGTTGTTTTTCCAGAACCAGAAGGGCCAATAATACTAACTAATTGGCCTTTTTTTATGTTGAGAGTTAAACCCCTCAAAGCTGCAACTTTATATTCTGTTACAGGGTCATAATATACTTTTAATAAATCATCAGCTTGTATCATTTTTATCACTCCAAATTTCTAGGTCTATACTTATAGAAATTCACCTTCATTGAGAAGTAGAAGATGATATAGTATAATGCTCCAAATATTCCCACAACAACACCTATAACTGGGAAGAAAAGATAACTCTTATAGGGAAGACTATACCATCCAAAATCAATAAAGATGTACTTTAAGAATCTATATAGACCATAGGCTCCAAATCCTCCAATAATTATTCCAGGTATAAAACTTGAAACAAAGATTTCAAAAGCAGATATATTGATAATCCTATTTACTCTCACACCTAGTTTTCTAAGAATGTCATTTTTAGAAGCTTTTTGTATTAATAGTTTCAGAGGATTGCTTAAGCTAATAAAAGCAACAGCAAATATACTCATCAATATCATAAAAACGAACATTGAAGTTAAAACGTTATAAAAAGGATAAGCTTGAAACAAAACTAAATCTGCTTGTTCTTTTGCATTCTGTGAATCAATATTCAATTCTCTTTTTATTTTTTCACTGAACTCTATTGGATTAACATTTGGTTTAAGTTTAATTAAAAGCCTATCAAGTGAAAGAGCTGGTGTTTTTAGGGAATCCTTAATTTCTGTAAATGTTTGATTTGTTAGAACAATATGAAAATCATACCAGAAATAATCAAAATAATAAATATTTACATCGTCATCTAACCAACGATCTCCGTAGAAAAAGATTGGAAAATAAGTGAATTCCCCTCCAATTTTGACTTCTTTATTCATTGTTTCATTAGCAGAGGTAAAAGTAAATTTATCAGGAGAAAGAAAAACCTTGTTAAAGAGTTTACTCACTAACATAGTATCATTTTCTTCTAATTGAGCTAAGAGCTCATTGAAATTTGGAATTATGTATTTTGGCACATCATAGATAGTAGAACGGAATTCTGTAATATTATCTATTACTAAAAATCTAAAATTGAGTTCTCCATAAGTTGACTCTATAACACTTATATTTGCAACACTAATTACTTCATCATAAGAAGTAAGATTTGACTTAAGAGTGCTATTATATAATGACCAGTTAGAAACATAGATATCAGCTCCTGAAGAAAAGTAAGCTATGTCATTGAAATTATCTTGTATTGCTAAAGGTACAATAATTGAAGGAACAACAAAAGCAATAATCAACAGAAAAGAGAAAAACGTGTTTGTAAACAATTTTGCATCAGAACGAACCTCAATTAATGAAAAGGATCGAATAGACTTCTTAATTTTCCACGATAGTTTACTGAGAACAATAAGAAGAAGATTATGTAACTCTCTAATCAATAGTCCGACACCAAAAATAGCTATCATAGCTCCTATACCCATTAAACTAACAAAAATAACGATAAGAGAAGATAATTCTTCTTCAAAAATCCAAGAGAAGAGGACTACTAAATAATATCCTCCAAGAGCAATAGCTATCCCAAAAATAATTACTAAAAAGTAATGTAGTCTTAACCTTTTTATAAGAGTTACAAATCTCTTTGGTTCTTTTTGTTTCTTCTCTGATTGTTTAGCTAACTTGATTATTCTTGGTAGAGAAGCAATAATTAAAGCAAAAAATGTTACAATAATAGTAACAAAACTTCCTTTTAATGTAAAAAGATAAATTGGATTAGTGAATTGGAGAAATTTATCTACTTTTAGAAGAATCGGAGTAAAGATAAAAGTTCCTAGCAATCCAAATAGAGTCCCTACAATTGACTCTCCAAACTTCATAGAAGAATAGATAAAGGTTATTCTTCCAACAGATAAACCTTGTGATTGTAAAATCTCTATTTCTTGTTTAAAACTAGAAGCAAAAATAGAATTTACCTCACTTAGTAGAAACAAAGCTATGAAAACAATTGGAATTGTAATTAAATAGATCAAAAATCGCATAGTTATCAAATCGTATTTGAAAGAATAAATAATATATCCTAATTCATAACTTATTGACCAAGTTCCAGTAGGGTCAAATTTAAAGTAGTGAGTACGTGCTTCAGTTAAAGAATCATATTCCTCTGCAAGCTGATCGAAAGTTTCTAGATCAAGAGAAGAAAAATCATAAATAAATTCTATTGATCCTTGCAAAGTAAGCTGACCTAAAGAAAAGTTCTCTAGATTTTTTAAGAAAAATTGGTTATAACTAATAACAGAATACATATCATAAGAAAGCATTCGAACAGGATCAAAAGGCAATTTATTATCTTTGCAAAGTTGACTTAAGGTGTTATATCCAATACTAGAATAAATTCCTGAAACAGTCAAGTTTATTTTATCATAATTTAGAAAAACACCTTTGTCGCTTATTGAATTAAACTGAATTATTTCTCCTACTTGAAGGTCTAAGTTTTCTGCAGCTTCACTAGAGACAATTACTTCTCCTTTTTCTTTCGGTAAAGTCCCTTCAACTAATAGTGATCGTAAAACAAAGTTATAACTAGAGTTAATTGAAAAATATTGGACAGTACTCTCTCCTGTAGTAGTATTTGAAGTATAAATAGAAATACTATCTGTAATTTGGTAATCTACTATTAAGTTTGCATAAGTAGGAGCTTTCTGTTTCAAAGTTTTCATAATATCCTCTGCAGCTAGAAAAGTATAATTTTCATTAATTAAAGAAATATTTCTTGCAGATTCTGACTGTTCTATAAATGATTTAGTAAAATCAATAGAAGTGTCATAATTTGATCCAAAATCATAATTGTGGAAATACTTCTGTAAAACAGTAGCTTGTTCTGAATTATACAATACCGAAGTGTTTATTAGAACAAATGCAAGAATTGAAAGACCAAAAATGTTTATTATTAGTCTTTTCTTATTAACTTTCCACAATGAAAGAACTAAACTATATGTATTATAGAAAAATAACCAAATATTAATAAAAATTAATCTTACAGTAGAGACATTTTCTACTACAGGCCTTAATAAGAATTTTTTCACTTTGTGTATAGATTTATTAATCCTTTTGTGGAAAATACCATAAAGTCCCCCTATTATACTAAATATAACTAAAAGCGTCCACCAATAATTTCTCATGAAATAAGCAAAATCTGAGATATGTTTTATCTCGTAATATATGGGTTCTTCAGGAAGATCAAAATTAGAATCATTAGTTCTAATATATACTCCTAAAATATTAGTTTCATTATAATGACCCTTCTCGATGCTTTTTGAAGCATAAACAAGATAATAAGAAGAACCAAGGAAAGAAATATCTAGAGAATATGGATAAAAGTCATTTTCAAATATTAAAGTCTTCTCGAATCTTGTAAATAATACATGTTCAGAATTATAAGATGAAACAAGAACTAAAATAGTAATTATTGATCCTTCAGAGTATCCACTGTAGTAAGCATATTCATAATCAATAAAAGTTGTATTTATCCATTTGCTTGATTGTTCAATAGAATATTCATTCACATAATAAATATAAAAATCTACGGAAGAGTAGTCACTAAAACCAAAGGTCTCATTTTCATCAAAAGAGTAGTAAAAAACTTTACCTTCTTGGATAGTTTGTATATAAAAATCATGGTCTAGTCCTTGAGTAATAATTGTTTCTGAATAACTATTAGGATATTCAACTACACTTGAATTGAAAATAACTCCATCTTTATTTATTCCTTGAAACAAAAGAAAAGATAAATATGAACTTTCGTTGTAGATATCGTCATAGTAATAATAGAATATTTTTTCATTCTGATAGATAAAACCCTCAATTTTATACATAGAAACTTCAACATCATAACTTTCAGAGGACAAAACATTCCCATTAAAACTACAATTAAAACTACTTACTTCACTGGAATAGTAGGAAACGCTATATGCTGTAACTACTGTAAATTTCGATTCATCTTTAAATATATTAACCTTATAATTGGAAACTAATCCTCTTTTCGTTATTACTTTAACGCCATGAGAACCATTGTTTATGAAATAGTAATAATAGTATAAAGTATCTCCTTTAGTAATATCATGATCTAAATAAAATAGTGCAACACCACCAGGAAAACTCTTAGCTTTAAAAAAAGTTTCAAGATTGTTAGCGTTAGCATCAATGAGAATGGCTTTACCATTAAATATATGTATAATTTTATAATAATAATTATCAGAACGTCCAAGAAATACATGCATCTGATTATTTTCATCAAATACTGTTTCAACTATGTTTGTGTAAGTAGAATACTTTGTATACAAAATAGGAGCAGCTTGTTCATCAGCTTTTACATTGCTTATTGTCAAAAATAAAAAAGACATTATGATTAAAAGTAGGAACAGTTTTTTTCCTCTTATACTCATAAAATTGATTTTCTAAAAGACATTTATAAATATATGCAAATTATTTTTTATTTATTCAAATAGAAAATTTGGGAATAGGTTTTGAATATTGAAAAATAAATAGAATTGACTTATTCTTCTACCTTCTGATTTGTTCTTTTCTCTTCCTGTTTTTTAAGTAGTTGTATCCAAAGAAGATTAAACAAATAACTTAGAGGCAAAATTGAAAAGCCAACACTTAAGAAAAAGAAAATAGCTTGTATCCAACTCAGTAATGTACTTTCTAATGGGACATATAATGCTCCAACAAACCATGCAGGACCTGCAATCAAACCTATCCAAAATAGATAGGGATTTTTTACCCATGATTTGTTAACTGATTTTAGTTCACTAATTAATAATTCCTCTTTTTCTTCATGAGATTGTTTTTCGGCAATCTTACTTTTACTCTTTTTGTCTTTTTCTATTTCTTTGTTTTTTGTTTTGCTTTCCTTATTTTCAGTGTTTTCATCACTTTTCTTTAAGTTGGAGTTCATTAAAATTGAAAATAAGGTGAATAATAAAAATATATCGAACAAACAAACAATTTTATTTTTACTATAAAATAAGTTAGTTAATGAAACTTCTTCCTAAAGATAAAGACGCATGGTCACATCATCCTAATTGTTCTCTTTTTGCTGATCATGTTTACACAATTAAAGGTTACAGAATCTGTAGAGGATGTACAAACTTTTATTCAGGATTGGTTTTAGGGGTAGTTTTCTACATAATTTTTTCATTTTACAAAATTATAGATGTTCCTCTTTCTCTCTTAATTATAATTTTTACATTCATTCCAACAACATTCTCAGTTTATTTAAAATTAAATAGAATAATTAAAGACATAGCACGTTTTTCTTTAGGTTTTTCTACTGCTTCTTCTATCTATATCATTTTTTCAGCTATCTATAATTCAATTGTTGATAGTTTATTATGGTATAGAGTGGTTATTCCAATAGCTGTAATATTCGCATTCTTTACTATTAAAAAAATATTTACTTCAAAAAGATTTGATTACAATGCTAAAATATGTTTAAATTGCCCTCTTGAAGCCTGTGAACTTTTGACTAAAGACAATATTATTAAGCAGTCGTGAGAAGAGAAAATGGAAAATTATACCAGATGATATTTTTATTTTAGACAAAAGTGGGATTCCTTACTACAGCAAATGTTTTGGTGGAAAGACTTGCAAAATGAGACCTGATCATACTCTTCAAACTGGCTTTTTAGCTGCTCTATATGCTTATTCCAAAGAAAGTTTTGGACAACAGGAAATAAGAGAAGTAATTTTCACTGACTTAAAATTATTTTTTAAGACAGATGAGGAAAGAGGATTAATCATAGTTTTTACAGCTCCATTAGAAGAAGATAGAAACAAACTTTCACAACAATTAGATATTACTTATGAACAATTTATTAAGAAATATGAAGGAGAAATTGGAAGAGGTTATTCTGACCCTGAAATTTTTGAATTTTTTGATAAAGATCTCCTTGAATTAAAAATTATCGAAAAAGAACCAATTGGAAATATAAATTTCAAAACCAAAATTTCATTTTGGAGAAAACTCTTTAGAAGAAAATAAAAATCTTTTTTTTCTCTTTTTACTAATTTTTTGCTTGTTATAGACCCTATCATTAGTGTTTCTGAAAATTCGCTCTTTTTTGTCTAGTATATAAACATTTTCTAAGAACAGTTTACTTGCTCAGAAAAGAACTGTTTAATCTAACTGATTATTACTACCAAAAACAATTGTTTATTGGGAAAAATGAAAGTATTACTAACAGGGTCATTTGGTAATGTTGGGAAAAATGCTTTACTAGAACTCGTAGAAAAAGGGTATAAAGTTAGAGCTTTTGATATAAAAACTCAGAGAAATGTTGAAGTTGAAAGAAGAGTGTTTAGACAGCTTAAAAAAGAAGAAAAAGGTTTTGAAGTAATATGGGGTGACATCAGAGATAAAAAAATCGTAGAAAGAATAGTTCAAGGGGTTGACGTTATTGTTCATCTTGCAGCCATTATTCCTCCACTAGCTTATGAGAAACCTGATTTTGCTTTTTCTGTAAATGTTTTAGGATCAAAATCATTAATTGAATGCGCAGAAAAAGAACAAAAAAAGAACAATAAAGAGATACAATTCATTTATGCTTCTTCTATTGCTGTACATGGAAATAGAATGAAATACTCTCCACCTACAAAAGTTACAGACCCTTTAAAACCATTAAATTATGATAACTATGCAGCCCATAAAATAACAGTTGAAAATATTTTACGAGAAAGCAAGTTGAATTGGACAATATTACGTTTTGGTGTAGTAACGCCTTTTGAGATTTCCTATAAGATTCCACCAATAATGTTTGAAATTCCTTTATCACAAAGAATTGAAGTCGTAGACACTAGAGATGTTGGATTAGCATGTGCTAATGCAGTAAGAAACAAAGAAGCAATAGGTAAAATTTTCTTCATTGGAGGCGGAGATGGGAATAGGATGCTTCAGTGTGAATACATTAGAGGAATGCTTGGTGCTATGGGAATAGGAATGCTTCCTGAAGAAGCCTTCAAACCTATCAATTCTGAAGAAGATTATTATCATTGTGATTGGATGGATACTGAAGAAGCACAAAGAGTTCTAAAGTTTCAGAGATTTAATTTTGAAGATTTCCTGAGAGAATTTAAGAGAAAAAGGATGCTTATAAGAACAATTATTATCCTATTTAGGCCAATAACGAGAGCAGTATTACTAAGTAAATCTCCTTATTATAATAAAGACAAAACGCTTAAACAACTTAAAACTAGGAAAAAAGTCAAAGATCAAAAAGTTACTGTTCCTTCATAAAATCTTCTTTTTCTTTATTTTTCTACTTATCAAAATATGTTCTTTCCTGAAAAATATTTACATTCAAAAACAAAGGAAGCCTATTTCTAGTTAAATATATAAATGTTTAAACACATAATATTATTCATGTTACGTTCAAACTCTTTTTACAGAAAGTTTTTGGATATTTCAGTCTATATTTTTCTAATAGGAGCTTTCGTAATATATATGCAAAAGTGTAATACAGGATTTTCTGATTTAATCCTTATGTTAGGAGGAATTTTTCTAGTCACATCCATAGTTTTTTCAGTAGTTGGAATTAAGCTAACTAAAGGTAGTGCTAAAGTTATTACTGTAATATTTGAAAGTTTGTACATTACCCTTAGTGTTGGAGGAGCTTTTTTACTAGTTTACTTACCGATTTCAATAATTTCATTAATGACAGGACATGCAACAATAGCAACATACATTATTTTCTATACAGTAATGGTATTGTATCCTACAATTCACTTATTAAACACAATAAACATAATCGCTAAAGAGCATAACCTGTCATTGTTTGAATATATAAGGTATTTATTTAGCAAAAATAAGAAAGAATACAAAGAAAGAACATTATTACAAAATAGTCAAAGAATTAACTATCTTTATGAGAATTTAGAAAAATTAAAAGCAAATTATCAAAAAAGAGTGAGCAGAGTTTTAACAGTAGAAGATATTCTTTCTGGAAACAATAAAAATAACTAAAATTGTTCTTCTTTCGATTTTTTGTCTTTTCTCACTCTTATCAGAAATACAGTTAGTGAACTTATCTGAAGAATAACAGTTATTGCAAGAGTTCCCCATTTAATTAAATCAGTAACAGGAAAATTCACTTTTCCGAAAAACATTAAGAAAACAGCTATAGGTAAATAGAAAATAGCAATAACTAAAATAGGAATTCCAAACAGTGTATAGAGAATCTCGTTTCCCCAATAAGAAATAGATAAACCAACTTTAGATTCAGTAAATATCTTGATTATTTTTGAGATTACATAACCAAAGACTATAGTTCCAATAAAAAGTAAAAGGGCAAACCTAACTAAAGTTCCTCCAATAATATATAAAATTAGAAATATTATTGACAGTAGTGCGAATAAAATATAGTCTTCTATTTTTTCTTGGTTGGAACGTGGTTCTAAAGTCATAATTTGATAATTGTTAAGATATTTATATTATTATTTCTCATTGGCAACCTTAATGTATGAAAAAATGTTAAAAATCAAGTTGATAAACACTTTTTCTTAATATTTATTTAAAAAAAAGAAAAGAAGATCAAGAGTTCTTTTTCTTTGAATTTAAACTGAAACGAGCTGGTTTTTTCTTTTGCTTTATTGGATTTTCTACTATTTCAGGTTCCAATTCTTCAATATTAATATCCACTTTTTCTAGCCCTTGATAGGCATAATAAGTTGTATAGAGGTCTTGATATATTCCCTTCTTTTCCATCAATTCTTCATGGGTTCCTACTTCCACAAGCTTTCCATGATCAAGTACAATTATTCTGTCAGCATCTTTAATTGTCGATAACCGATGAGCAATCACAAAAGTTGTTCTCCCCTTAAATAGTTCCATTTGTGCAGCTTGAACTAAAGATTCTGTATAAGCATCTAGTCTACTTGTTGCTTCATCTAAAACAAGTATTCTAGGATTAGCCAACATTGTTCTTGCAATTGTGATTATTTGTTTTTGACCAGAAGATAGTCTTTTTCCCCCTTCTACTATTTTTGTATTATAACCATGTTGTAAAGCTTCTATAAATTCATCAGCATTTATTCTTTCACAGATACTACGTACTTCTTCTTCTGTAGCATCAGGTTTTCCATAAACGATATTTTCATATACTGTACCAGAGAATAGAAAAGGTTCTTGACTAACAAGCCCTATTGCCTGTCGTAAAGAGGATTGTGTTACTTCCTTAATGTTTTGATCACCTATACATATCTCACCTTCTGTTACATCATAGAAACGAGGAAGTAAATAGGAAAATAGAGTAGTTTTTCCTGCTCCAGTATGTCCCACTACAGCTATTAATTCTCCTGGTTTAGCTGAAAAATTTATATTTTTTAACACATAATTTCTTTCTTTATATGCAAAACTAACATTCTTAAAATGAACACTATCATCTTCTTCTTGGAGAGGTTTTGCATCAAGAGCGTCAGAAATAGCTGGCTTAGCATCAAAAATATCTATTATTCTATCCATAGCACCAAAAGCTGATTCTAACTGTGGGAAGGACATTGCTAACATTACTATCGGAAAGAGAAACTGTTGTGATAAATTGATTGACAAATAGATATCTCCTAAACTTATTACATCTGTCGTTTTGTTCAACCACCCACTAGTATAGATTATTAATGTAAATAAAGCATAACTCAAAGCATTAATCGATGGCATAACAAACATCATAAGAAATCCGAATTGCTTTGAGTAATTATAGTGTTGTTGATTTAACTCTCTCAATTCTGTAGCTAGTTCTTCTTCTCTATTAAATGACTTGGCTACTGCTATTCCACTTAATCCCTCTGCCATCTTTCCTGAAACATAACCAAAAGCTCTTCTTACACGTAAAACTATTTTTCTACCAAAAAAACTTAGAACTGAACTTATTCCAAAAGCTATAGGAACTGCAGCTATAGAAATCAAAGCAATAACCCAATTTGTAACCAATAATAAAACAAAGGAACCTATAATCAATAATAACTGTGCAACTATTGAAGTAGATATTTGTATTCCTGTTGCCAATTCCCCAGTATCTGAGGTTACTCTTGCTGTTATATTTCCTGATTGTTCATTTTTGATATAAGACATGTCAGAGTAACTTAGTTTTCTATAAAGATCTGTTCTTACTTCATGAAGCATCTTTGAATTTATTTTAGTAAGAATAATTGTGGATATACTGTTAATTATCCAACCTAAAATAACTAACACAAAGAAAGAGATGATCACAGGCATTAATATCTTCATAGTAGCATTTTCTTCTGTAGCTCTATCTATACCTGTTTTTAGAATCAAAGGAGTAACTAATGAGAATAAAGAATAAACAATAATCAAAGAAGCTGCGAAAATAATAGACCAAATATAGTTTTTCAGATATTTCCATAAACTGCCTAATAGAACTCTAGTAGAACGTGCTCGCTTATGTTTTTCTAATCCAAGAGCTCTTCCAGGCCCTCTATGTCCATGTCCCATTATTTTCCACCTCCCACGCTTTCAGCAACTGAAGGTTCTAAACCTTCATTAATAGGTAAGTGCTTACACATAAATTGATACTCCTCGCAACGTGATAAAAGCTCTTCATGAGTTCCTATATCTACTACTTTTCCTTTTTTCATCAAGATAATCATATCAGCTTCTACTAAAGTCGTTAATCTTTGGGTAACCACAATACTTGTTCTTCCTTTCATTAGTTCTTCCATTGCGTAACGCAATCTCAACTCTGTTTTTATATCTACAGCGCTTGTACTATCATCTAAAAGCAAAAGTTTAGGGTCAGAGAGTAATGCTCTAGCAATAGCTATTCTTTGTCTTTGTCCTCCACTTAAAGTCACTCCTCTTTCACCTATAACAGTATCATACTTCTGAGGTAAAGATTCAATAAACTGCGCAATTTGAGCTCGTTCTGCTGCAATTTTTATTTCTTCTTCTGTAGCATTTTGTTTAGAAAAAGAGATATTAGCTTTAATTGTATCAGAAAAGAGAAAAATCTCTTGTTCAACTAATGTTACATGCTGCCTAATATATTTAGTATGCATTTGATTTAATGGAGTACCATTTACAAATATTGTCCCTTCGTTTGGGTCATACAAACGTAAAAGAAGTTTGAGGATAGTAGATTTACCAGAACCAGGACCGCCAATTAAAGCTACACGTGCCCCTGCTGGAATATTAAATGAAACACCAATTAGAGAATATTTTTTCGTACCAGGATAGGCAAAGTTAACATTTCTAAATTCAATTCCTTTATTCCAATTTCCAGTAAGTGGGTCTGAAGGTTCTATCAAAGGGTCTTGAAAAGAAATCTTATCCCACAATCTTTTTGCATTTTGTATTCCCCCCTGAAGCATTATTAATCTCGCAGGTATCATGAAATTTTGTCTATTTAGAGACATCAGCAAAGCCAGAATTGTAACCAATGTCCCAATTGTAAAATACTTATTAACCACCATCCATGAACCATAAGCGAAAGCTCCAGCAGTAAATACAACAGTAATTAGTGCAGGCCAATAAAAGGCACTTAAATATCCTTCTTTCTTCATATCTTCTGCATATCGATAACTTACATGCTCAAACTTTGCTATCTCGTTCTCTTCATTATCAAAAGAACGAACAGTGTCTATACCTTTAAACATCTCTTGACTTAACGAAGACAGTTCACTCAGATCAGTTGCTAATTTTTTCCTTATTGGACCTACTTTACCTGCATAAATCCAAGCTATTACAAAATAAATAATAAAAGCAATAGAAATTGATATTCCAATATAGAAATCTGCCCTCCATAAGAAAAAAATAGAAATAATTATTCCTACAACAGAACTCAACAACATTCTCAAAGCAGGATTAAAAGCCATTCTAATGCTATTTATTTCATTCATACCCATACTAAGAATAACTCCACTATCATTAATATCAAAAAAAGCCATTGAATGCTGTTGAATAACTTCATAAAATTCTTGACGCATATCTCTTTGAATTCTAAATGAAGCAATTGCCCAAACATAAACACTCAGAGATTGAGAGATCCAGCTTAAAAGAACAAAAATAAGCATTAAGAAAATAGTTTTATTAAAGTTTACTGAAAAACCTTCTTCATGCAAATAGTCAAAAGCTGTCCCTATAAGAGCAGTTGTGTTTACTGATAAATATGTACTAACAATAAGTAAAAGAAAACCTGCCAAATAATGAAAAGGATAACGTAAAAGTGCTGACCAAAACCATTTATTAGCATTTTTATATTTTTTTATTATTAGAGCTTGTTTATCTATGTATTCTGATTTTGAATAAACTGAACTTGTCTTCTTCACAAACATAATAAATACCTTTAAGCCTTATCATACACGTCATACATGTTATACTTTAAAAATATTTCTTTATACAAATCTTATTCCTTCAATAAAGCCATACAAGCAGTTAAAAAAGATAGAAACATTTATATCATACAAATCATACTGCTCATATGATAATATGGAAACTGTTGAAAAAGAATCGAAAGATGTTACGATAAGGAATGTAGACACAGAATTATATGATCAATTTTCAACTTATGCAAAAAAAGAAGGATTAACAACTGGAGAACTATTCAATATTCTTTTCTCTGGATTTATTGATCAAAACATATCTCCATTGAGATTAGTGCGTAGAAGGACACATAGAATAAAAAGTCATGAAAGGCCAGAAGTTATTTCTGATATGGATGAGCTTACAATATCAAGAAAAGATTTAGAAGTACTTAAGGGGAAGAAAACGTTTTTCTTTATTAGAATTAACAATCTAGTTTTTAATGAGGATGTAGATGGAAAACTATTGTCAGAAACCATTCATGCTATTGGAAAATGTGACAATGTTCAATTCAAAGGAGATGTTCCTAAACTTGTTGAACTAGGACTTGTAATTAAAAAAGGAAGTTACATCTACCCATCTGATTCTGAAAAACTTAAAGATATAACCATCAGAAAAGTTTCAAAAGAAGTTTATGATGCTTTTTTAGCTAAAAGTAAAGAGGAAGAAAAAACTACAGGAGAATTATTCTCTGAAACTTTGGCTTTCTATCTTCCTACTTTTGAAATATTTGAATATGTACGAATTATTGAGAGAGAAACTAGAACTTACCCTTTAATTGTAAGAGATATAGAAGAATTAACAGTTTCTAATAAGGATTTAGAGCAAATTTCTCCTAAGAAAGTTCTTTTTTACAGAATCAAAAAAATTACTTTCGAAAAGGAAGTTTCAGTTCAAAATTTTGAAAAAAGCATAGGTAAAATAATTAAATGTAGACAAGTTTTCATTCCTGAAGAAATACCTAAACTTCTTGCTCTAGCTAGAACAACTGAAGGTTGTGAAACTTATTTAGGGAAAGAAAAGATAAGATGTTATTAAGTTTGAGAATTTTACTAATTCTTTTCTTGCCATTTACGGAATTCTGAATGAGAAATTAAGTATTGATTTTTTAGGGGTCTTAATCCTTTGTCTAGTTCTTCTCTACTTAACCATTTTATTGATTTATGATCCTTGTAATAAAGTACGTTTATTGCATGTGGAATGATTTCTCCAATTAAGTGAGTAGAAATTGATTCAGGAATGTCTAACTCTCCGTCACAGACAAAAGGAATAGCATCTTCTAATTCTACTTCAATTTTTTTTGCTGTAGAATAAATTCCTCCTTTGATTTTAAGATGCTCACCATTAAAGATTGTCATCAATCCTTTCAAAGTTTTAAGTTTAGTAAAATTTTCTGTTAAAAAGAAATCAAATAATTCTTTTTGTGGATGTGCATCTGGGCAACCTATCATTCCTCCTCCTAATGAAATTCCATTACCAAAAATTAATAGCATAAGTTTAACATTGTATTTTTTTTCGTCATCAATTGTTACTACAGCTTTTCTTTGTTTCATAGTGACTAATTTTTTCAGAGCTAGCAAAGTATATCTACTAGCACTTTTGATAAACTTTAATTCTCCTTTTTTGTTTCCTAAACCAACTTCAGAAGAGATACCTGCATCTAGCAAATTAATAAAGTATCTTTCGTATCCTGTATCAACCAAATGAATTTTACCTATTGAAGCTGGAGAAACTGCTGACTTATTGAAAAGTACATCAATTGCGTTTTTCGGATTCCAAGGAAACCCGAGAGTAGTAGCGTAATCATTTCCTGTTCCAAAGGGTAAAACTCCTAAAGCTACTTTTTTCCTCTGTTCTGTAGGCAAGTTCATTAGGCCATTTACTACTTCATTTAAAGTCCCATCTCCGCTTGCAACAACAATTCTGTTAAAACCGTTTTTTACTGCTTCTTCAGCTAAAATGTTTGCTTGCCTTGGTCCACTAGTAAAAGAAACATCATAATCTATTTCTTGCTTTTTAACGACTTCTTCTGCTTCTTTCCACCTTTTTTCACATTGTTGAGATCCACTGTTTGGATTAATAATAAATTTCCATTTATAAGACATTGATATTTAAAAATAATATACTTGCTTAAAAAAATATGGTAGAAACGTTAGAAAATAATTTGTTTATTCAATAAAAGGCAAGTAATCTTCTTCATTCGCTACTATATTCTTTATTTCAGTGAATGCTTGTTGCACTTTATCTTCTTCACCTATAATTAGAAAATGCAATGACCCCTCAGCTTTTCCTACTCCACCTGATCCTATATGAACAAATTCAACTTCTGGAAAGAGATATTCAAAGGCATCTAATTCAGTAAAAACTTCTCCAACTATAGGCATTAACCCAATAGGATGTCCCATTACAAGTTCTGGTTTAAAAGTTTCATTACCCAACAATTGCGCTAGAAGATAAACGTCTTCAGAGCTTCTTTTAATTAAACTAATTGGGACAAGTATGGGAATCCCTCTTGCTACAGCAATTGGTAGGATATTTCCAATTGTTCCCCCATTCGGATGAGCTATGTAAACTCCAGCTATATAATTATCATCTAAAACATTACCTCCCTTTACTATTAAATCTTCAGTACTAAACTTCTCTATCTCTTGCTTTGTCTCATCTATCTCTCTTATTTCTTTTTTTTCTATTACGATTTCTTTCATTCTTTTATCTGCAGAAACTCCACCATACCTTTTTTCAAACTCCTTATCTCCTGTAATTTGCCCAGCAACATAAAACTGTTTTTGAATTGTTTTTTTCTTAATTTCTTCCAGAATATAAGCGTTTGTTGATCCTCTTGCAAGAAAAATTTTTCCTTTTTCAAATGAATTTTTAAAACTAGGATGTTCAAGAATCCCTTTTGCCATTATTCTTTTGCATTCTGGTTGAGTTAAAACAATTAGAGCTTTCATAATACTTTTTTCACATTATAAATAAAAATATTAGTATTCCATCTTATTCTTACTTCCTTCAATATACTAGGATAAATTCAAACATATTTAGTGTAAAAACTTAAATTCTAGATTTTAATCTGTAAATATATAGGGATTGACACAATGCAATTAATATTTGAAGAAATGTTAAAAAGATTAAACGAAACAAGTAAAAAAATTGTAATGAATGAAGTAACTAAACAAAATTCTTCTAACCCTAACGAGATGCTTCAACAAGGAGCTTTTTCTGCATTGAAAATTCTTTTACATGAAGAGAAAACTATCCCTTCAAACAATCAACAAATAGTTACTTTAGCTACTCTTACTTGTTATTTAACTCAAAAAATGAGAGCTACAACAGAGCTTATTGACACTCTTAAGAAAGTTGATGACCCTTTTGTTTCTTTATTTAATCTCTATTTTCAAGAGAATCCCCAGAATTATACAAAAATAGTAAGAGAGATTGATGCTCAAGAACAAGAAATTAAGAAAAAGAAAAAGATAACAAACGAGATTCAAGCAGCAATTTATAATATTCAATCCTGGGTTCATGGACAACAAGGAGAGATAGATAAGATTAAACCTATTTTAGTAACAGTTAAAGAAAGAATAAAAGAGTCAAAAGAGATTATAGAACATCATCATCTACATGAAGCTTTTCATAATATAATGTGGTGGTTACTCCATTCAGGTGTAGATGTTAATTATGAAAAGGAATTTGAATTCATCGAACCTTACATCGAGAAATATGGTTCATATAAAAGTAAAACAACTTTCTTAAACGTAAAGGGGAGTATTAACAGTTATTTTGGTAAAAACAAAGAAGCTATAAACTGTTTTCAAAAGCTCATTAAAATACATAGTCAATTTAATGATAATTATCGTTTATCCATTGCAACAGGGAATTTAGCAGAAGTTTTAGCAGTCGAAGGGAAAATAAAAAAAGCGAAAGATATGATGGAAACAGCTATAAGTCTTTATAAGGAAAGTACAGGAAAATGGCCCTATTTATACCTGACTGAAATTGGTAACTTATACTTCCTTTTAGGAGATGAGAGAGCAGAAAAATCATTTTTATCAGCTTATGAAATACAAAAAAATGAAAAATCAATGCACAAAGCGTTTATTTTGTTTGAACTAATACATTACTTTTTGAGAGTAGAAAAAATAGAAAAAGTGAAGAACTATTTAAAAGAATTAAAAAGTCTAGCTCGAGAACTTGAAGTTCCTTCAATTAACATTAGAGTTGACTATTTACGAGGTTTCTTGGAAATGCTTCAACATAATCTAACTAGTGCTATTTCTTTCCTTCACTCTTCACTTGAAAACGCTTCTCTTATTAGTGATACAGAATTAATTCTTTATTCAAACATTCAGTTAGCAGTTGCTTACTTAATTTATTATCGACTACTTGAAACTCAAGAAAACCTCAATTTAGCATTAAACTACTGCGAAACTGTTAAACAACTAGCTATAGAATATAAACACAATCAACTTCTGGCAGTAAGTTTTCTGGTTAACGCGGTTTTAGTAGCAATAGATGGAGATTCTGACACTGCTTTTAATTTGTTATTAGAAGCTCGAAAAATAAGTGAGGAAATAGAATTAGACACTCTCAAAAAGGATATAGATGAAGTGGAGAAGAATGTTCGTCTTGCTGAAAAAACAGGTACATTAGAAATAAAAAAACAAAATGTGATCGATTTTATTCTTCCTCAATTCAAGTCTTTGTTATCTCTTAAAGTAGAGAGTTCAAAAAACCATGAAACAGAGATTTTAGGTCTACTTGTTATTAGCGAAAGTGGTGTTCCTGTTTATTCAAATCTTAAAGAGAAACTCAAAGCTGATGATATCTTACTTTCAGGTTTACTAATGGCCATAAATCAATTAGCTGAAAGCATTACAGGTGATAAGCAAATACGTAGACTGAAAGATGTTTTTTACGAAGATTTTACAATTAGTTTACAAGCAATAAAAAACGGTATTATTGCAGTAATAGCTTCAGAAATGAGTTCAGAAATAAGAATTTGGACACTTTCCCTAGCTGAAAGAATAAAAGAGATACCAAAAGCTCCAGTAAAACCTCAATTTTATGAAAAAAACATAAGAGAAATTCTTGAATATACTGGATTTAGTAGATAAAGAGGAAGTTTTAGGCTCTTTTAAAACGAGACTAATCTTCCATTAATTCTCTAATATTACTATTTGCGAAAGGTTTGATTTTTTCAAGTTCATCAGTAAATACTATCATTGTTTCAAAAGTAAGCTTTTCTTCAGGTTTTATTTTTGCTAGAGGAGATTGCGCGATTATGTTTGAAAGAGTTAAATTGGGTATATATGGTTTTACATAATATCCAAATCGCTTAGAGTTGATTACAACACCTAAATAATAGGGGGCATCTTTATTTTTGTAAGCTACCCATCTTGTTTCTCTTTTCTTATGTTTCCAAGCTTCACTTTCAAAATCTTGAGTTCTAAAGGTTAAATAAGTCTCACCATTATCAATATAGTATTTATCTTCTGTTGTCCCTGATGGTTCAAGGTTAATATTTATTACTGGATTAAAGTATCTAGAAACTCCAGAATGGTTGCAAATTTGCTGTTGCACTAAAAGAAAAGGTGAATCAGGTAGTGTCAAATAGAAATTAGTAACTTGTAATCCTTTAAGATAAGGAGAGTAAGTTATTATTTCGCTTTTCATTCCTACTCCTTCAAGTCTTCCTTTTCGAACATCAGGTAATAGTTCAAATTTTAGATCTAAATAATCTTGGAAATCCCAACTATTATATTGTGTAATGTGTGGAGCAATTCCTCCAAAAAAGCGGTTATCCCAGAGAAAGGGTGGACTCTCTGGCCAAAAAGTTTTGAATATATTTTTTTGGTCTTTATAGGATAAAAAGTAAGCCACTCCATTAAAGTTATGACTTGCACGAAATGTAAGTAATCCATTAGAAACTTGAATATATTTGTTTTTTTCTTCTTTAATCTCTTTTTTGATTGGTTTATCTTTACTGTAGAAACATAAACTAATATCTTTTTTATCAATATATGAACCTGTATCTAACATCAATTTTTCTTTTAATGTTTCAAGGGAATCAGGAACATCAATTTTTAGACTTTGTGAAAACCTAGCAATTTTCTTACCTACTAGTTTTATTGAATTAGGATAAATTTTACCTTCTTTGAATAGAATTTCTCCTTTAAACGCCGTAGGTAGAAAGGCGTCAAAATTAAAGTAGAATTTAGAGCTATTTTTATCAATAAATAACCCATCAACAATTGATGTTTCTTTTCCTAATGAAATACCATAAATTCTCATAGGTGAAGGTAGTTCGTCTTCTTCATCAACTAAATATTTACTCAAATATAGTTCAGACCATTTTTCTCTTATACTCTTCCAATCATCAGCAAAAAAGAAATATGCAGCTGGAAGCTCAATTTTAGTTTTTGGCTCAATAAATGGGAGAATATAATCTACATGCGGAAATGTGCTATCTAAGTATACTTTATCTGTTTTTTCTAAATTAAAGAGAAAACCAGCAAAACCATTATCATATTTACAAGCAACCCAACCTTCTTTTAGTTTTGAAGGATCTTTTCCTAATTCAAGCGATAGTTCGAATAGATTAGAGTAGTAAATTCCTTCTTTTAATGGAATTATCTTATATTTTTGTATTTGATGTTCAGACCACCACCAATATCCATAATGAACACCCATGTTCTCTATTTTACTATCTGTAGTATTTTCTAGTTCATAATTAATCTTCAATGGAGATGCATCATGAGGAATAAAGAGTTTTCTTACAACTTTTATACCCGTCTTATTTTCAGAAAGACCTGTACTTATGAGTAAAAGTCCATGCTCTAACTCTTTTATCTCATGGTCAAGTTTTTTAGTGTAAAACTCTGAACCTTCATTGTCAAATGGTAATCCTAAGACGATCGAATTTCCTATTATTTTGAGTTTTCTCTTTTTATCATCGATATAAATCATATTACTACTTAAAGGACTTTCATCGAATTTTACTCTGACATACTTATTTTCAACATAGTGGAATTGGTTTATCTTATAGTGAATAGCTTTATCTTTATCAACTATTAATAAAGGTAAATCAAATGAGCCAATCTCCTTGTTTAACTCACTGGAATAGATTTTAGCTTGTATATAGTCTACTGTAGTATATGTTTTTTCTACTTCTGCATTTATTTCAACCAAGTTGTCATATATCGAAATTTCTGTTTCTATAGTATTAGAGAGAAAAGAGACATATTTCCCATTTTTAATTTTTAGTGTCCAATTTTGCTTTTCTCCAGTAAAATTACTGATACTAAAGGGAATAGAGGTCTTTGAAACAGGTAAAACATTTAAGTAATATGGAAAAATCTCAACTTTTACTGGTGATTTAGGAATCTTACCAACATATAGATTAAATTCATTTTCACTATACTGAATTTTAAAAGAAACATAATGTTCTACTAGAGATTGTTTGAATTTTTTATCATCAAATTCAGGAGTAGATGAAAGAAATGAACCTTCAAAAGACAGTTTTATCTTTGTATTTGGTTTAAGTTTAATTTGTTCATCTGTCTTTGTTTCATTTAATATAATTGATGAAGAGCTAATTATGGAAATATCAAGAGTTTTTTCTTCATTTGTGTTGTTAGAAACTTCTAAGAAAACAGGAAATTTTTCTACTCCTATAAAAGCTTCAGATTTAGGAGTATAAGCCTTTATAGATATTTCTTCTTTCTCATGTTTTAAATGGAAACCACTAATATATCCAATTGTTCTGTCAATCCAAGTAGTTAATTCGAAATCTTCTTTTTCATTTTTGAATTTGTATTCATATATTTTCATTTTTTCAATAAATTCTTTATCTTGCTCTTGAGAAATATGTGGTTTAAAACTGTCATACCAAGATATTTGCTTAAAAATTGGTTTAAAGAGAGGAAAATTAAGAATTTGGGGGATATAATTTTCCATATAAACTACTGTATCTGGTCTCCACTTGTATCCTTGTCGTTTATAAAGAGGCATAGCTTTCAAATTTCCTCCCCAAGTATGAAGTGAAATTAACCTTGCTTGTTTTTCCAAAGCAAAATTAGTAGCTTTGAGTAATAATGATTTGCCAATTTTTTTACCTTGAAAGGCAGGATCTACTCCTAAAAGAGCCACATACCAAGCATCTTTTAAATGAGAGCTTCTATTACAATAACATACTCCAACAATTTTTTGATCTTCATCTTTTGTCAATGCAACAAATTGAGAAGAAAGATCTTTTAACGAATATTCATTCTCAGCCCACTCTTTAGTAAAAACAAATGATCCTCCAAATCCATCAGGCCAAGAATCAGAATCATTAAAAGAATTAAAGCAACGAGCTATCTCCTTGTAATCTTTTTCTGTTTTTTGTAATGGTCTGATTTCGATATTGGAGACTGGTTCTGGAAAGATAACCTTTTTTTTATTAATATTCATTTTTTTCATCTCTTTTCGTAAATGATTGTTCTTAAAAGATTTGTATTTCGAAGAGAAACAACCTTGAAAGAAATTAATTCTTTGTGAGGGATTGTTTATGTTCTTCTAATTTACAAAAAATCTTCTCCGCCATTCTAAACAATCACCTCTTAACTGAAGAAAGAACAATTTTCTATTATTTATTTGTTTCTTTTCAAAACTAAAACAACTAAACAAATTCAAATAAAGAAATGAAAATCAAGTAATTTTTAAACACAAAAAATAAAAGGTTAGAAACAGATTGTTTTTTCAGAATTGTTAAATAAAACTTGTGATTTTTTATGACTGATAATCAGAAAGCTAAAAATTACCAAAGAAGAGGAAGACCATATATTAAAAATCCGATAACACAGCTTTCTATTATAGAACAAAGTGGAATGGTCCTTTTTCACAAATCATATGTTAACACGAATGTAGATGAAGTTCTTTTCTCGGGATTTAGTGCAGCGATAGTGGTTTTTCCAGAGAACTGGGAACAAAATTATATAATATCCAAATGGAACAGTTTAAATTTTATTTTAATGATTCAAAAACGTATTTTATTGTAGGAGGATTTCATCCTAAAGTTTGGAGAAGAGATATTAAAAAGATGATTCAAGATATCTCTGCTGATTTAAGAGCTATTGAACTTAGTGAGATGATAAAAAAAGGAGTTTTCTACATTCCTGAGGAGTTCCAAAGTCTTATTATTCAGAGAATGAATGAATTGCAAATAAAGTATCTACTTCGTAAGAAAGAGGATAGAAGTTAAATTACTTTTCTTCTTTATCTAATTTAGGTTCTATCAATACCTCTGTATCTTGCAATTCTTCTTTTTTCTCCAACAACTCTGTTGTTTTTACATAAGTTTCTGGTTCTTCTATCATTGAATGTTCAGCATGAATGATTGAATCGCTTTCTAAGTTAAATGGTAGATAAATTATATCTTTCTCAATATATTTCGCAATTTTATTCAAATCTGGAACAAAATAGGTGTAAGGATCATAATATTTAGGAGCCAGTAATCTACTCATATTGTATGAAGGTTTTTCATTGTCAAAAGCCAAAAATAAGTTATAAAGATAAATCTCTATTTCATCTGAATGTTGATGACCTAGTGAAGCATATAAGTCTTCAAAAACCTCTGAAATTGTCTGTTTAAATTGTTTTATAGAGATTGTACCTATAACTAAACTTAACAAATAACCTAGTAAAGCAAAAGCAAAAGAATTTCTAGGTTCAAAAGAAGCTTTCTTAGAGACATAAATTAAATCTTTTGCATATTCTTTTAATCTATCAGTTTTATCTTTTGAAATATCAAGTGTAAGCCTTACCAGTATTCTTAAACCATTCATAGTAGGATAACGATCTTTTCCTGTTTCTGAAAAGACATAAGCAAACTTTTTTTCTACTTCTTCTAGTAGGGAATAGTCATTTAACTTTAAAGCTATTAATCCACTCCAAGGTATCAATTCTTCTAATAGAAAAGATACTCCGTCTGCTAATTGGCTATTTATAAAATCAGGTTGATCCATCATTTCTTTATATCTTTGCAGAAAATTAAAAAAATTGATGAACACAGTTTCTCTAAGAGAGTTTAGGATATTAACATCACCCTCTTTAAAGAACTTATAAAGGGAATAAAAACCTTTAACATAAACTTTTGTAAGATCTAATTGATAGAGAGATTCTAAAACAGTTTCATCTTCTAGAGGAGATTCGTTGTAGCCGAATGTCTTTTTTTCTGCATGCTCTTTTAAATCAGAAATATAAAAATCCAACTTATCAAGAATTTTATAGACTGTTTTCCAGAAATCTTCAGGAGTTTTAACAGCAAATGTTTCATTTTCTACATTTATCTCTCGGTCAAAAAAGAACTTTTGGCTTATAAGAAAATTGTTTATTATTTCATCGATTCCAAAAAATAGAGCATAATACATTGAATAATTTGGTTTTGAGGCATTCAACCTTCTTTTCTTTTCCAAAGCAACGTTTTTAGGAATATCCCAGAATAAATCACTGTAGTATAAATATTGCTCACAAGCCTTCAAAGCTTCTGTTAACCAATGTTCAACATCATGTTTGTAAACTACATCCAATGTATTAACTAAAGTAAAGAAGAAACCCATGGCTGAATCAAGATAGTTTAAAATAATTACACGCCTTTTATGAAATTGATGGTGTCCCCAAGGAACATAAAGATCATCAACATTTAATGTTTGTATTCCTAGTAAAGCATTAGCTAGTGCATTTGCTGTTCCTGCAATGCTTAATTCTCCTGCTTGCCCCCACATATTAGCATAAAAAGTTGCAAAATTTAATCTGAAAATTTCAATTTCGTACCAAGGGAATAAAAGATCTGAAGGGGTCATATTATTCATTATTTCTGTGATTTTGCCTAAAATTTTTTCAAAATAATCAGAAGAAGCCTTACTGTTAATGTTAAAATCCATTGGAATCTCCGAGAGGATATCCTTCAATTCATAAATTTTTTGAGATAACAATATTTCAGTTCTTCGTTCAGAATAATATGCCCAACGCTTGTTCGTCGCAATTTCAAAGATCTCATCTAGCAACAAAAGAATTTTATCGAAGACTTCTGACATGTTATCTACCGTCGCTAGAGAAACAAAGGAACGAACTTTATTTTAAAAGTATACTTATTGACAATTAAGAAATAAGAAAAAATAAAATTGAACTTAAAAAGATTCTAAGCTAAAAGAATAGATACTACGAGTATAAGTGCAATAAAAGCAAGACCAATAAAACCTCCAAATAGTAGTTGCTTTTTGTACTTACGTCTAGTTATTGTAATTACTCCTTCTGGACAGATTTCATTACAACTAAAACATGAAATACACTTTGTATAATCAAAATAAGGTCTTTTTTCCTTTTTATCAACTACTATTGCTTGTACAGGACAGATTTTTTGACAACGTAAACATGCAATACAACCAGAACCTTTGTATTCAGGCTGTTTTTTGTTTAATTCAAAGAATATACCAATTGGAAGGAAAGAAATAAACTTTTCTGGCATTTTAAATTTATGTTTAACATCATCTATCTTTTCACCAACTATTTCTATGTCATCCAAATTACTTACTCCATAACTGTTTTCACTGGCAATCCTTGTAGTAAAAACGCGAGAAGGCTTTTCATCCATAATACTTGTTGCTACAGCATCTAAAGCTACAGCATCCTTACTTGCTAAGATAAGATCCATTTTAACAGGAGAACCATGAGAAGGTCCATGCCCTTCCATTGCTATAGAAGCATCCATCACATTCATTACAATTTTATCTTTTAATATAGAATAAATATCTACTAAACACTTACTGAAGCCTTTAGCAGTATTTCCTACTGCATGTATTCTTGATTTCTCCATTCCAGGTATTGTCCCAAAAAGATTTTTTATAGCTAAAGTCACTCTTGTTAAAGTGTGAGTTTTCATCTTTGGAACGTTTATAATTACTGAATTTAGAGACAGGTTAGAGAAAGTTGTTTTTTTAAGTTTTAAAGGATTCTTTGGTTCTACCTCTGTGGACCCGTTTGATGAAATTTGACAAACAGTTACTCCCTCTTCTTCTAGTTTAGAAAAACCTGTTTTTTCAATTACTTTAGAAGTATCAAGTCCACTACCAGATGAATCAGCAACATAAATCTTGCTTTTATAATCTTTTTCTTTTACTATTTTAATTATTGATCTTACAACTTCAGGGTTTGTAATTATAGGTATAGTTTCTTCTTCTGTCTTTTTAAAAGTAAGTATATTGGGTTTAATTAAAATATCTTTCTCTATTTTATCAGGAAGACCACCAGCTAGTTCAATAGCTTCTTTCACTGCAGAAAGAAAGTCACCATTTTTTATTCTAACTATTGCTACTTTAGGCTTTTTCATAAAATCACATAATTTGTTTTACTTTTTCTATTTAATTTTGATTGCATCTATTGAATTTATAATAAAATCAGCGTTTTTCAAATCTTCTTTACTTGATCTTCCTGTTAAAACGCCAATAGCAGCTAAAGCTCCAGCATTTTTTGCTAATAACATATCGTTATTATCATCACCAATTACTATACTTTTATGAGGATCTACTTCAAGCAATTTACAAGAATATTGCAACATATCAGGTGCTGGTTTAGGATTATATGGTGAATCTTCATCTATACCTAAAACAAGATCGAAATAATCTAGTAATTTACTATTTTTAAGATGCCTTTTAGCTGCATCAGTACTATCAAAAGTGGTCATAACAATTTTAATACCTTTTTCTTTTAATGTTTTAAGAAACAGTTCAATACCAGGATAAACTTTAGTGTGTTTTGATAAGTCAACACTTTCATCAATTTCATTGAAGAGTTCAGAAATTTCTTTAAAACTTGCATTAACTGAATTTTTTCTCAAGAATTCAATTGTTGCCCTTATATTTTCCAAACGAGGCATATGTATTCTTCCCCCCATTATTATTTGTTCATTTGAATCTAGACCCATTATTTCTAAAATCTCTTTTTTTGTTTCTTTTTCCAGATTATATCTTTTTACTAATTCTTCTGCACGTTTTTTCATTACAGGAAAATACATATCATAAGTTAGGACTGTACCATCTTTGTCTATACAAACTAGTTCAATTCCTTTCAGTTTATTATTTTCAATTTGAAAAGTTACCATGTGAATTATTTTTTTTATTTCAATAAAAAACTTTCTCAAATAGGACAATATTAATTCATTCAAGTTAGAACTCTGAGATACTCAAGGTTTTTACCTATCTAGAAAGGATTAAATAAAATAGTTATCAAATTGAAATTAATTACTTATCTCAGAAAAATGTGAAAAAAAATATTTAACAACAAAAAAAAAGAAAGAATTAATAACTAATAGAACCGTTTTCCTCAATCTTGATATCAAGATAGTTCTCTAAAATTCCTTTAAGTTTGTTCTTTGTTACCCTTACATCTTCTATTATTTTTCCATCTTGTAATCTTATTAGTCTGAATCCTGGCCGTACAAGGGATAAATCATGAGTACTCATCATTATTGTTGTGTTGTAAACCCTAGCTGTCTCCATAAGCATGGAAATAATATTTCTAGCCAATCTCGAATCTAAATTAGCTGTAGGTTCATCAGCAAAGATTACTGGAGTATGTCTAGAAAGAGCTACTGCTAGAGCTGCACGCTGTTTTTCTCCTGCTGAAAGTTCTGGAGGATATTGATTTAGCCTATGATCAATTTTACATTCCTCTGCGATTTCTAGAAAATCAATTTGTGAGTAAAAGTCTTTAATTCCATTGAATATTTCTGGTATCTCCATATTTTCTTTTACTGTATATTGACTGAAAAGATTATTTACTTGACTAATCATTGCTATATCTTTGAAACGCATATTAGATATCGTTGAGCCACTTTCTTCAGATATGTTTATTCCATCAATTATTATTTCTCCAGAAGTTGGCTTTTCTACACCTGAAACCACATTCATAAGAGTAGTTTTTCCTGCTCCACTTTTTCCTGCAATGACTACAAAATCTCCCTTTTGGATATTGAAACTTATTCCTTTTAGAACTTCATGAGTACGTTTTCCTAATGGGAAAGACTTAACAAGATTTCTTACTTCTATAATATTTCTATCTGATAAATCAGCTAAAAACTCTTGCTCCATTATAGGTCTAACTTCATCAAAAGAAACTTTATGTTCTTCTTCCTCTTCCTCAATCTTTTCTTCTATATCGGAATATTCATGGGTTTTAGGTAATAATTCATAAATTTCTTTCTTTGTAACATTATTAGGATTAAATAAGATTGAAAACTTCTTTGAAGGATGTATATCAAACTCAACAATATGCTTAAATTCACCAGTTTGATAAACTTCATCTGGCAATCTTACAAATTGACTGCTATCAATCACTGATTGAAGAGTAGACTCTTGAGGCTTTACAAGAAAATCAAGTTCAGAACGATCCATTTCAACGTTGACACCAACTAATCTTCCATCACGAATAATGTAACTCTTATTGAATGCATTTCTAAATCTCAGATCATGTGTAACTACTAGAATCGTGGTGTTAAAAGCTCTATTAAGATCTTTAAATGTTTCAATGATGTTGTTAGTATTAGCAGTGTCCAATTGTCCAGTAGGTTCATCAGCGAGAATGATTTTTGGTTTTTTAGCTAAGGTAACACCGATACTAGTTCGTACTGCTTCTCCTCCAGATATTTTAGTTACTGGATTATAACGAATTCTTTCAATATTTAATGTCGACAATAGTTCATCAAGTTCTTTTCTCGCTCTTTGTCTACTTGCATATCTCATTTTTAGTGGTAAAAGTATATTCTGTTCCACAGTTAAATTAGGAATCAAGTTTTGCGCAACAAATTGATTAATTATTCCTATATTCTTGAATCTAAATATTTGCATTTCTTTTTCTGAAAGATCAACAATATTTGTATCACCGATATATACTGAACCTCCAGAAGCTGTTTCCAATCCACACAGGATTTTAATTAATGTACTTTTTCCTGCTCCTGATGGGCCTATTATTGAAGCTACTTCTCCTTCTTTCACAAATAAATCTAACCCACGTAAAGCAGAAACCCTTACATCTGTTTCTGGGTCATGATATACTTTTATTAGATCTTTAACATATATTCCACTCATTTACATCACTCCAATTGTGTGGGAGAATATTTAGCGAATTCTCTACGCAAATTAAATGTCAAACTAATATACAGTATAATAGGTAAAGCCAAGAAACTTAACAGCAACGGAATTAACGGATATTGCATTGATAATGGATAGGGTTCTGCCCCATAGCTTAAAAGACCCAACATTGGTTTTATTACTGAAAATCCAAATATCGACCCTAGCAACATGGAAGGTATAATCGCAGCAATGAAACTTTCTACTGCAGATAAATTAATTATTGTCGTTACATTGATTCCCATTTTCTTCATAATATCGTGTTTAATAACTCTCTTTTCTAATATTTTTGTGGCCGTAGTAAAGCTTGAAAATACTAACACTACCACTGCTATAAATAACGAAAGTATCATTTCGATAATAAAGATATTATAGAGAGGTGTTTTCAGGTTATCTTTCAAACTATTGAAACTTTGGACATATGCTCCTCCTGAAATCTCAAAAACTTGTTGAGCAACAGGACCTATTTGACTTTGACTCGTTGGCTTAATCAACAAAGCAGAAGAAGTTAATAATCTTCTTGTAACAACGTTTTTCAATATTGTATCAAAACATTCTGCTGTTACAATCATCATTAGCTCTTCATCTTGCTTATCTTTTTCAAGGAAGAAAATAGGAAATAGATCAAAAGTTGATATTACTGTCATTGTATGGTTATATTTATGTACAAATTTGTCATATTTTGTATCAAAAGTTGCATCAGGATGTATAAGAAAAATCTCATCTCCCACTTCTTTCTTGTACTTTTCTGATAATGTCCTGCTAATTATTACAGTGTCTTTTGTGAGAGAAGCTAGTTGTTGCCAATTGAACTTTACTACTGTTGTAGGAGGTTGACGTACTGTTTGCAAAAAGCTAGTAGTATTTATAACCATAATCTTCGTTCCATGATAGCCTAAATTATAATCACTATACATTGTATACAGTCTTACATAAGAAGCAGAATCTACTCCTTCTATTGCTGTAATGTTTTCTATCGAAATTCCACTTGAATACTTATGCCAATTAGGAACCATTAATTCAGCACCGTTCATAAAGTAGGCTTGATTGGTTAGTGTTTTTTCTTTTGAAAATGGAACAATTATAGAAGGAATGATAATTCCAATAAGTAACAAGAATATCAAGGTTATATTTTCGAAATATTTTATATCTTTGGATATTTCAGCAAAAACAAACCTGAACTTGTTTTTCTTCTCTGAATTCCAAATAACAGTTCCAATTCCTTTCCAAATAATAGATAAAAACTTCATTAATAGTGGCAAAGCTCCTATTAAAGTAAATAGTGCACCAATAATTGTAAGATTAAGAAACAGTGGGAAGTTTTTCGTACTAGCTTCAATATAAGCTACAAAGGTTAAGTAGTAGAAAACTCCAAATATCAGCATGCCTATGAGTAGAAAACTTAGTTCTCTCCAGCTAATACTTTTAAACAACTTTGAAAGCTTACTTGGAGTTTTTTCTATTCTCCTTTCTCTTCTGACAATTAAAAGTATTCTAGGAATCGAAATAGTGAACAAAATTAAGGCAGTTAAAAGCATTTCAACTGGAAGATTTCCTATTCTCAATTCTGTATCCATATTGTTAAATGACAGAAATCCATTTATCCTGATTAATGGTATTGAAGTAAGTATCGCAATTCCGTAGCTTATAATTGTAGCTATAATTACTTCAAAAAATCTTATCCAGACATAAATAGAGACCATTGTTCTTCTCCTTACTCCTCGATTTTTTAGTATAGCTACTTCTTGTTGATAACTTGAAGAGAAGAGTTCTGAAGATTCAAATATCATAAAAATTGATAACAATATAGCAGGAAAAGCAAAGATAAACAGACGTGTCATGTTATTTAAATAATAACGGTTAAAGTCAGTGAAGAAATCAATTATTTCTTGTGTGAAAACTATTGCTGAAGAAGCATCATGACTTAATGAATAAGTAATTCCTACATGCTTTTCATATTCCTTTGATATAATTGTTCTTTCTTCTATCTTAAAGTTTGAAAATTTTAGATTAAATTGATAAATTCCTCGAAGTTGCATATTTAACTTTTTGCTGTTTGAAAGTAACTTAAACAGATTACTATTATACAAGACTATTTGAGAAGTTTCTAGTAAGCCGAAAATGTCATTTGATTCACCTAGGAACAAACTTGTTTTATAAAGTTCAGATGTGGTTACTTGTTCAAAGATTCCTACAATTGTTAAATTGACAGTATAATCTTTAACTTCATCTGACAAGACAGATTTTTGAGACAAGATCACACTTATATTACTGTTGAGAGACAATTCAAAATCTCTGAAAAGTGAACCTTTAATCAAGATCTCATTATCAGATTGTGGAATACGCCCTTCAGTTATAACAGAAGATAAATAAGCTTCAGAATCATCAGGAAGAGAAGAAATCTTAACTTCTTTATTGTAATCTACTGTAGGATGTTGTGCTCTGACAAAACTATAATAAGCTGATTCAATAGAAGTGATATATTTAGAAATTGTAAGGTCACTAATTATTGAACGAATTTGAGATTTGGCTAAGCTATCATAATTTTCAGCAACTGTAACAGAGCCCTCATTGATCTTAACTATGTTTGTTACCAAACTTACACTTGCTTTTCCATCTGAAATAATGTTATTAGCAGAATAATAAGACTTAACTAAAGAAGATTGCTCACTTTGAGAAATGATTATTGCAGAACCAAGCAAATAACCTGTGATTATAAAACCAGCAAGAGTTATTAAAGTTCGCTTTTTATTGGAAAAACCTATCGTTTTAACTGTACTAAAGAAATTATATAAGTATCTGTTTATATTTAAGAAAAAAAGTATGAATTTTTTATGTTCTCCAACTTCTGAAGTATCGTAAAAGAATGATTTAATTGCTTTTGCTTTTCTTATCCATAATATTGCAAGAAGAGCAAATATGATTACGATTAGCACACATATTGCAATTACTATTGGAATGTTATTTTTAACAAAATAGGTGAAAGGATTATATAATTGTAAACCATTATCGATAATTGGTTCTATAGAAGCAATTTGTATATTGGTTACTAAGATTAAGGAAATTGCAGTTTCATTTTTATATTGTAGACCAATTGGATGGGGAATCTGTTTTGTACATATTGTTGAATTATAAAGAAGCAAGTAGCTAGAATCAAAGAGTGTGAAAGAATAACTGTAAGGAGAAATCTTTTCAGATGTTGTTACTGGTTGAAATTCCCAAAGAAGTGTTAAATTGTTATATTTTCCTCTAAATATAGAAACATAATCCATACCTTCTGATTTTGTTATTAGAATCATTTGTTCTGTATTATTTTCAGTATTAAGAGAGAAATCATAATAATTATCCTGTGTTAAAATACTTTGTGTAGTATTGGTAACATGTGTCCCATTAAACCACCCATAAAACATTCTCTTCTTTTCAAAAAAGGCAAATGTGAATATTTTATCATTGCTACCTTTTTCTGCATCAAATTTACCTACTTCACCAACTACATCATTCGAGAATTTCTTCACAATCAGAGGGTAGAAAGTTTTATTATCTAAAATTCCAAAACCAAAGTCTCCTTTAAATTCTCCCTTATTATAACTATCTTCCCATTTTTGATAGAAATAATAAATTGTTCCGTTATTTACTACAAAATCTAAACCTACTCTATAATATGGATTAGAAATGGAAAAGTATTCTTTTTTAAATGAACCTTCTCTACCATAATAATGAGTTATATTCATAAATCTATTATCATCACCATAGTATCTATTAAAGAATAGATGAGTTGTACCATTATCTATCACTACTTTGAAGTAATTTATATAAGGTAAAATACTTGAAGCAATAGAAACAATAGGAATAGTTCTATTTGAAGAAGGAGACCAGGAGTATTCATAAAAACTTATAGTACCCAAAGGATTCACAGCGCTAAAGATTACAAACAAATTATCATTATAAATGAAACTATCGTAAAATGTAATTAGAGAAACGTCCTCAAGCAAATTGGCTTGAATCAACTTTGAACCATCGCTATATAGGACAACTAATTTATCATCAACTGAAGTTCGTAAATGGACGAAAACATGAATATTTTGTTCCATATCCATTACTGGAAAAGTTTCAAGAATTCCTCCGTCTTTTATATTTTCGGTATATAAAAGAGTATATTCTTTTTCATTTTCAGCTAGAATATATGAATTAAGAGAAATACTTACAAGTATAATTATTAATATAAAAGAACTTCTTATTTTCAACCTTATCAGAATTGGCAAACTTCATACATTTATATTTTTTTTGTAACGAAAATCACAGAATAAGATAGACAATAAAAATAAGCATAGTTTCAGTTTTTTTTTATTCATTTAAAATTTTCACAAAACTGCAAATTCAAACAACAAAACTAATTAAGTTTGAAGTTTATTTATCTATTATAATTAAGAAAAAGTGGAAAAAATGAAAAGATATATCCAGTCTATAATATTAATAGGCATCGTGAGTATTTCATTACTAACTGGGATTTATACAGTTATTATCATAAATAACAATAAAACATCACAAGAGTTTAACTGGACTATTCCTTTAAACGCAAGTATACATGGAAATAGTTACAAGATAACTTATTATGTAAAAATGAATGATGGAGTAAAACTTGCTACTGACTTATATGTTCCAAAAGACATTAATTCTTCATTACCTGTAATTTTTATTAGAACACCATATAACAAAAACGAACTTGAAATATTTAGTTTATATGTTGATGAAGATTATGCAATAGTCATTCAAGATTTTAGAGGATATTTTGCTTCTGAAGGAGAAAAAACCATGCCTTTCTTCCCAGAGAGTGAAGATGGAAAAAAAAGTTTAGAATGGATCAGTTCTCAACCTTGGTGCAACGGAAAAATTGGTACATGGGGGCCTTCAGCTTTAGCTATAGCACAATATCTATTAGCTCCAAACGCTTCAGAGGAATTGAAATGCCAAGTTCCAATTGTAGGAACACCAGATGTGTATGAAGCTGCTTTCCGAGGAGGAGCATTAAGATCAGAGTTAATGGTTCCTTGGATGGTAGCTCAAGGATATACTATTGAGGAAATTAACAATTTTGTAGACATGGAAAAGTTGGATAATAGATGGGATCCTGTAAGAATAGTAAACAACTATAAAGATATTCACGTTCCAGCAATGCATATTGGAGGTTGGTATGATATATTCACTCAAAATACTATTGATGCTTTTATAGGCTATCAAACTCAAGGAGGAGAAGGAGCAGCTGGAAACTCGAAACTAGTCATGGGGCCTTGGACTCATGTAGGTGGTTTTGGCGCTCTAGCTTCAGGAGAATATAAAGGATTACCTTACATTTATCCCAACCAAAAAGCAGGAATGATAATTGACCTAGGAGATATAGTTTTTGAAAAGTGGCTAAAGAACAACAGCACTAGATGGGAAAACCTTCCTGATGTTATTTTCTATCTTATGAGTTCTTTACCTTACAATAACAACAAACTTGGTAATAATTGGTACTCTTCTAACCATTGGCCTTTAGAAACGGAAGAACAGACACTATTTTTCAATAATGATATGAGTTTAAGTACAACACAAGAAGAAAATGAAAATAGCGCGATTTCTTATTTATACGATCCATTAAACCCTGTTCCAACAGAAGGAGGAGGAAATCTAGCTTTAAAAGCAGGTACTTATGATCAAAGAGACCTAGAAAAAAGAGGAGATGTACTTACATTTACTTCTGAAACACTCAAAGAACCAGTTACTGTTATTGGCCAAATTAAAGTAATGTTAGAAATATCAACAAATTGTACAGATACAGACTTTACAGTCAAACTAACAGATGTTTTTCCTGACAACACTTCAATGCTCATCACCGATACTATAATTAGAGCAAGAAATAGAAATTCATACTCAACATGGGATTTTCTCGAATCAGAAAAAAGATACATATTAAACATTACATTGGATTCAACTGCCTATGTTTTTACACCAGGACACAAAATAAGACTCGATATTTCAAGTTCCAATTATCCTCGATTTGAAACTAATCCAAATACAGGAGAACCTTTATGGCAGAATTCAACAACTTATGTTGCAAATAACACTATGTTCATGGCAAACAGTAAAGTTATTTTACCTACCTATGATTACGATAAATTAATTCCTTTCAACCCAAATCTTTCAAATTTAAATAGTAATAAAGAATCTAAAGAAATACTTGTAACAAAAGTGAATAACTATTTCTCTCTAATAGAATCTAATTATAACATCAACTACAAAAGCTATTCTAATAAAATACCTTCTGTGAATCAAATTATCAAAATTGAAGAACAAAAGGTGAAAATAACTCAAATATTGCCATTATTTGTCAAAAGAATAAAAAAATAAGAAGATAATTCTTATTATCCTTTTTTTAATTTAATCCATAATATTTGCGAAGGAGGAATTGTTGGAATTTTCTGGGAAATATGTGTCTAACTACTGTAACCAATATTACTTGTAGTCCTACAATATATCTTGGTTTTGATCTCTTTGATTTAATAGCTCTTAATATCTTTTTAGCAACAGCCTTGGGGTCTGAGCCTGATTGTTCATCTCTATGCATTTTTTCTATCGCTCGCTTTGCTTTTTCATTATTTTCAAAACCTTGAGTATAAGTTCTGCTTGAATGAAAATCCGTTTTGGTATCTCCTGGTTCTATTGTACAAACATCTATTCCTTCATTTACAATCTCCATACGTAAAGAATCAGAATATATAGATAAAGCAGCTTTAGCTGCACTATAGATACCTTGGTAAGGAACAGCCAATCTCCCTGCATACGAACTAATATTAACTATCTTACCATACCCTTGTTTTCTCATAATTGGATAAACAGCTTTTATCACACGATGAGGACCAAAAAAATTTGTTTCAAACAGTTCTATTATTTCTTCTGTTGTAGAATCAATAATTGGTCCACATAATCCATATGCTGCATTGTTAATTAATACATCAATTTTTCCTTCTTTTTTAATAACATCATCAATACAGTTCTTTACTAACTCTTCATTTGTAACATCTAGTAAAAGAACATTATCTTTCACTTTTTCCTCTTTTCTAGTAGTAACATAAACTTTCATTCCTTTAGAAGTAAGTAAATCAGCAGTTACTTTACCTATTCCTTTTGTTCCTCCTGTTATCAATACAACTTTATTTTTAATGTTCATTTTTTCAATCTCATGAAAAAGTAGCTAGTTTATATTTTTTTCTTAGCATTTTTCTTTGTTTTTTATGTAATGCAAAAAGACTTGATTCTAATAAAACTTTTTCAAGCCCTAAAACGTCAAAATTGAACTAAAAAAAGTGCAGTGCATATTTTTTCAAAATAAGTTTAAATATGTTAAAAAAAATGCAATTGATGTTGAGTGAATACTCAACTGATAGAAAGCGAGAAAATGGATTAAAATGAAAAATAAAAAATTATTTATTGGAGCTATAATTGTGTCGCTATTGGTAATTGCAGTACCTACTGTGACAAATGCAGAAAACCAATTATTGGATAATAATGCACGAGCAACTCAAGAAACTTACATTCTTGAGAGTAGCCACCCATATAGTAATAACTATGATCATACTTGGACTATTACTAAACCTGGTGCAACTAGCATTAAAGTTCATTTTACATATATTGAAGTTGAAACTAATTACGACTACTTATATGTCTATGACTATGCAGGAAATACATTACACAAATTAACAGGAACATATTCAAGTGGAGGGTGGAGTGCAGTTTCTAATGGGGACACAATTAAAATCAGGCTAGTTACAGATTACTCTGTTACAAAATGGGGTTTCAAGATTGACCTTATTGAATATGAAGGTGGTAGCGGAGGAAGTACTGGCGGAGGAGCTCTAAATAATGGACAAACTGTTACAAGTAGCTTAAGCGCAACTGGAGATAGCGAAATGTGGTACATTGACGTCGATGCTAATGCAATCAGTATGCATTCTGTTTTAACTTGTGGTTCAGCTGATTTTGATTTATATGGTAGATTAGGTGCTGAACCTACTACAAGTACTTATAACTGGAGAGGATATACTTATGGAGGAGAAGATGTAACCTATGATAATCCAGGAGAGGGAAGATGGTATATAATGGTTCATTCATATAGTGGATCAGGTGCTTACGATCTCACCGTTACTGTAGAATACAGTAGTGGAGGAAGCACTGGTGATGGCGTTACTAATTACTACGCTGTTATCGTTGGAATAAGCGATTATGAGGTGATTAGTGACCTCTCCTACTGTGACGAAGATGCAACAGATTGGTATAACTTCCTTACAGGAACATTAGGTTGGTCATCAACTAACATAAGAGTTTATGGAGACACAAATTCTGGTAACTACCCAATTTACACAGGTTTAGCTACAGAATTCAATGTCAAACAAGCTCTAAACTGGCTAGTTGGCACCGCTGATGCAGATGATGTTATTGCTTACATAAGCTCAGGACATGGTTCTGGAGATGGTTCTGGAAGCTCTTACTTATGCATGTGGGACTGCAACTCTGGAGAAAACGGTGAAGATGGTAGCCTTTATGATACCGAACTAGCTGCAATACTAGATGATGCAGTAGCTGAGAAAATATTCGTTTTCTTGGATCATTGTTTCAGTGGCGGATTCGGAGATAACTTAATGAACATGCCCAATAAAAGCAACGTTTACTTAACAACAACTTGCACAGAAAACGGTTATGGATATGATGATCCTACTCATAACAATGGTGCATGGACATATTACTTCTTGGAATACTCTTGGATTAACTACTATGGAGGATCTTCCTCTACCGCATTAGAAACAATATTCAGCTATGCCCTCAACGCTTATCCTCACAGTGGTGGAGATACTCCTCAACAATTTGACGGAAACACAGGAGCTTACTTCTATCTGAACTAATAACTCTTTTTCTTTTTTATTTTTGATTTAAATTATTTCATTTCAAGGAACTGTTTATTATTTTAAAAAGAGAAATTAAGTTAATGAAAAATAATTCATTATCTTTTAATGGTCTATACACAGTCAAAAAAAAAGATATTAAAAAAGCTTGTACTGTTCTAACAAGAGCTTTTTTTGAAGACCCTTTGTTCAGGTACCTATTTCCTAACACCAAAAAAAGAAAAAAAATTTACTACATGTTCTATGTAAGCTTAAACTATGCAATGAATTATGGATACATTGTTGCTACATCAAAAAAAATTGAAGGTTTGTTGGTTCTAATTCCCCCAAGAAAAAAGAAAGATAACATATTTGCTTTATTAAAGAGTAAAGGATTTATCATCCCTTTTATAATGAATTGGAGAAAACCGATGGAAATGCAAAAGTATATTGATGAAATACATGCAAAAGCAATAAATGTTCAGCACTGGTATTTAAATTCAATCGCAGTAGATCCTCCGCACCAGAACAAAGGTTTTGCTTCAAAGTTGCTAAGACCTGTTTTAGATTTCTTTGATACACAAAAAGAAATTTGTTATTTAGAAACAGAAAACGAGAAAAATATTTCACTTTACGAGCACTTTGGTTTCGAAGTAGCTATTTCTGAAAAGATTCCAAATTCAAATGTTCAGGTATGGGGAATGATTAGAAAACCTAAATAATTTTATTAATTAATTCTTATTTTACTTTAATCGCCAACGATAGAGCTTGCTGTTTTTACTTCGTTCTATAAAGAAAAAATCAATTGATTGTTTTTAACAAACCAAGTTGAACAATTGATTTAAATATCATTTCTCTTTACTGTATATTTGAATGAACACAAAAACTGACCCAAGAGTTAAAGAAGCTTACTTATACAAAAAACTCGATGATTCTAAAGTACAATGTCTAACTTGTAACAGATTTTGCATTTTAGAAAAAGGAGAACTAGGTTACTGCAAGGTAAGAGCGAATTATGAAGGGAAGCTGTATAATATTGAATATTCAGATATTTCAAGCTATAACTTAAATCCAATAGAAAAAAAGCCTGCTTATCATTACTATCCAACTTCTACAGCTCTTACACTTGGTTCTTGGGGATGTAATTTTCCTTGCGAATTTTGCCAGAATTTTGAAATTTCAAAACGTCCTCCTCCTCAAGATTTTCTTAATTCTAGTTTACTTTCAGTAGAAAGAGTAATTGAAACTATTAGAACGAATCCTGGAATTCAAGGTATTTCTTTTTCTTTCAATGAACCTACACTATCATTAGAATATACTGTTGATGTTTTCAAGAATATAGACCCTACCTATTACAAACATTATGTAACAAATGGATATATGTCACCTTATGCTTTAGATTTACTCATCGATGCAGGAATGAACGGAATGACAGTCTCTTTTAAAGGACAAAGTGAGAAAATAGAACATATACTTGATGTTAAGCTTGAAAAAATTTGGAAAAATGTTAAATCAGCTTATCAATCTGATGTTCATATAGAGATCGTTTATTTAGTTATTCCAGAATTTAATGATGAAGAAGAACAAATTATAGAATTCGTAAAAAAAATAAAAAACAATCTTTCAATTTATACCCCTGTTCATTTTATTAGATACTTCCCACATTACTTGTTTGAAATACCCGCAACGCCAATAGACACTCTTCAAAAAGTTCATTCTATTGCAAAAAATGAAGGATTAAAGTATGTTTATCTTGGAAATGTCCCTGGTCACCCTCTACAGAATACTTTCTGTCCTAATTGCGCTGAACTTTTAGTAGAGAGAGATCTTATGTCAGTGACTTATACTAATATGACAGTAGATTTAAAATGCCCTAACTGTTTGGAAGAAATACCTATTTACCCTTATAGAAGAGTAAACGAAATCAAAAACAAGGATTAATTTTAACAGATTTTTTTAACAAAACAATTACATCTGAAGAGAATAACTAAAATGAAAAAAGAAAAAGAGAAAATTAGTAATTTTCTTTCGATTTAGATGGTTGAACAGTTAATACAGAAAAAGTCATTGTTGTCACTATAGCAAATTCTACTTCCCAATCAGCTTTAGCGGTGAAATTCTCCCAGTAACGTGTTCCATCATAATCATATCTTAACTTATAATCTCCTGCTCCAATTCCATAGAACACTGCCCAACCGCTAGAGTTAGTAACAACAGATTTTCCTGTATAACTTCCAGTATTAGTGTATAGGTATATTCTTCCGTTATTAACATCAGCACCATTAACTGTTAGATGAACGTATATTGTTCCTCCTCCAATGTTGAACTCTTCAATATAACCGTTTGTTGCAGAGAAAACATCAGACCAGAATCTTTTTGCTAGATAATCTACTCTCCATTTGAAGTCTCCGTCGCCAATACCTGTAAAGTTCAAGTAACCAGTACCATTTAAGTTTCTGTATATTCCAGTATAACTTCCGCTTGAAGTAAAGAGATAAGCTCTTGGTCCACTTATATCTGTTCCACTTCCGTCAAATACATGTAGCCAAACTATTCCTCCACCAATATTGAAATCTACAATCTTTCCATCTGTTGCAGTAAATACGTTTGACCAGTATCTTTTTGCTAGATAGTCTGCACGTACTTTGTAGTCAGATTCTCCTATACCTTCAAAAACTCCCCAACCAGTGGCATTAGTATTTGTATACTTACCTGTGTAACTTCCGCTTGAAGTGAAGAGATAGAGACGTACATTAGCAATATCTACACCGTAAGTATTATTCAGATGGACATATATCGTTCCTCCACCTAGATCAACATCCACAACTAAACCATCACTGGCTGTAAATACATCGCTCCAGAATCTTTTTGCAAGGTAGTCTACTCTGAACTTGTAGTTTCCACTGCTTAATGTTGTAAATGTAGCTATTCCTGAAGAATTAGTATTATTATATGTTCCAGTATAACTTCCACTGGCAGTGAAAACATATACTCTTGTATTTGCTACAGGTACTCCTCCTGCAGTAACATTAGCATAAATTGTTCCTCCTCCAAGTTCGAAGTGGTAAACCATTGTTTCATTAAAGTAAAAGGCATCAGACCAGTGTCTATCTGCTTGATAATCTACTCTTAATTTGTAATTGGAAGTACCTATTCCAGTGAATGTTACTATTCCTTCACTATTGGTATTACCATACTTACCAGTATAACTACCGCTGGCAGTGAAAAGATAAACACGAGCGTTAACTAAAGCATTTCCTGCCACAGTGATATTTCCGTAGAGTGTTCCTCCACCTATAGATGCATTTACTATTAATCCATTTGAAGCAGTAAATACAGGGCTCCAGAATCTTTGAGCAAGATAATCAATTCTTATTTTATAATCTCCAGCAGCTACAGAGCCGTAAGTAGCTATTCCACTTGTGTTTGTATTTGCATACTTACCAGTATAACTTCCGCTTGAAGTAAATAAGTATGTACGAGTGTTTCTAATCGGGTTACCATCAGCATCAGTTACATTAACATATATTGTTCCTCCTCCGACATTAACATCAATAACTGCTCCGTCTGAAGCTCCAAAGGTTTGACTCCATATTCTATAAGCCAAGTAATCTACTCTAAATTTGTAGTTTGTTCCCCCTGGAACTGCAGAAAATTCAGCATAACCAGTAGAGTTGGTGTTAGCATATTTTCCAGTATAACTCCCGCTTTCTCTGAAGAGATAAACTCTTGTATTGGATATAGGATTATTTCCTCCATCAATTACATGAGCATACACTGTACCTCCTCCAGTATCAATTTCAACATAAGTAGTATTGGGGAAGTTTATATTTTCTGAATAGTATATTATTCCAGAAACATCTGCTCTAATTTTATATAATCCATCATCAAGAGAATAAGTAGCTAACCCATCGCTATTAGTATCAGAGTATTCATTTAAATAATGACCATAAGTATCATACAAATAAGTTCTTACTCCACTTAAAGGTGTTGTACCTGACTTAACTTTAACAGTCAAAGTTCCTCCTGAAATTTCTAAATGCAATTGTGGAGTTCCTGGATGAATAAAAACGTCAGTGGTATAGAATTGCAGTCCTGATTGTGCTTTAGCATAATAAGTCCCTGGGAATAGATAAGTATTAGAAACACCACTCACAGAAGTTGGTTCTCCCGTATAAGCAAATTCTCCTGTAGAATAGTAGAAATAGATATTTGAACCTACTACTGGATCACCAGAAGAATCAGTGAATTCAATAGATAATGGTTCTCCTTGTTCAACTGTAATTGTCCCAATTTCCAAACCTACAATATATTGATCATTTATTAGTGTTAAAATTAGACTTGAACCATCATCTATTTCATCAACATCATCTACAGCTGCTCTCATTCTTAACAGAACACGTTCATTTACATCTATTGTTCCATTTACATTATCCATTAGCACCCAAGTATAGAAATTAGAGGAACTATCTTTGGAAGCTGCAATAGTTATATTTGTAACATTAAACATGCTTCCGCCTATATTTCCAACTTGGACAGTTATATAGTCACATTTTCCATCATTATCGTAATCCATAAACAAAGGTGCTGAAGTCTCATCAATGTATAACTCAGGAGCATTTCTTTGATTTACCATTGGAAGTACAACTAGAAAAACAATTGCAGTTGCAGCTAAGGTAAGACCAAGTATCAGAACAACTGCAATTACAGGAGAAACTCCTCTCTTCTTCCTAAACATATTATACACCTCGTCTACTAATTAAGAAGTAACCTAAACCTCCTAATAGAACCACTCCTCCAAGTGCTCCAAGAAGGATACCTAGTTTAGTCATTGTAGACAATCCTCCTGTAGGAGTATTAGTTTGTATAGGTTCTGTTCCTCCAGTACTAACTGGATTAACTAATATAGTAACTGTTTCTTGTTCTGAAGAATCATATCCTGGAAGAGCAGCGTTAATGGTAAAAGTATAATTCTTAGCTGTTGTTACTGTCATATCTTCTGTTATCCATACAAAAATAACATATCCGGTGGAATTTGTTTCTAAAGAAGCGATCTGGTTTCCACTACTAGCAAAAGAGCCAGCTAAAGCTGTTATAGTTACTGTAGCTCCTTCTACTCCTTTATCTCCTGCGCTTACATAAACAATAAAGGTTACATTTTCTCCTTGAGTTATAGTTGTTTTATCAGGAGTTGTGATTGAACTAAGTTTAAGGATAACAGGGTTTACATGAATATCTATTGAATCTTCTTCAGAGTTATAATATTCTTTAACAATACTTATTGTTATAGGATAATCTTGTCCATTTGGTATTGGGGGAGATAAATCAGTTGTATTCCATATTACAGAAGCTATTCCCTCAGATGAGGTGTTAATTTTTGCAGTTATAGCGTCAAAACCCACAAATTCTCCTTCCATAGCATTAAAAGTAATTTCAGCTTCTTCTACAGCATCACCTAATTCATTAGTCAGAGTTACTGTTAGTTCTACTGGTTCCCCAGCAATTATCTCTGAAGCATTGGTAACTAAATCTATCGTAAAGTTATGAACTACTGGATTAACAGTTATTGTTATTTCATTAAGATCCTCTGTTGCTAGAGTATTATCAACAGAAACTGTTCCTGAGAGTATAATATCAATAGCATTTGAAACATCAGGAGCTATCCATTCTGTTTCAAATTTACCAGAAGAGTTAGTATATCCTGTAATATCTTTGCCATCATTAGCAAAATGCCCATCAAGAGCGTCTAACTCCACTTTGGCATTAGAAATAACACCCAAACCTCCCTCTGCAGTAACGACAATAGAAACATGCGCTCCTCCTCCAACGTCTGTACTTGAAGCTGTCATGGTTGAACTACTTAAATCAAGTTCATTAACATGAATAGTTCCTGTCAAATCTTTAGTAGCAGTAGAGCCACTATATGTAATTGATGCTGTAAAGTTAACGTAGTTAAGTTCGGAGACTAAAGTTGTTAAATCAGCGTTCCAAATAACTTGAACTTTTCCATCAGACCCTGTTTGAACATCTATTTCAAAAGTATCAGAGTCAGGAAAAATACCGTCATCACAAGTTAGATGAACAGAGGCTTCTGCTATAGTTCCATATGTACCTTTTGCAGTTATTTTAATAGTAGAATTTTGTGTTTCATACACTGGATCTGGGTCAACTGTTATTGTGCTTTCATCAAAAGAAAGTGGATAAACTGTCACATTTAGTTCTTTTGTAGATGTATCACTTCCAGAAGTGAATACGGCAGTTATTGTAACTTCTTTTTCTTCTATTGCACTTTTAGCTTCAGGAGCTTTCCAGTCCGCAGAAGCAACACCATTGGTATCTGTAGTTAAGATTATGTACTTCATTTCATTTTCGACAAAAGAGCCTTCTTCTGCTGAGATATTTACCTTTACTCCTCCAAGAGCTGTACCTGCTCCATTCTTTGAAGTTACTTTAATAGTTGTTATTTGAAATTCGTAAATATCAGACGGTGAAGCTTGAATTATTGAACCTGAAACATCAGCCGCGTAAACAGATCCAGAGAAGATGAGAAAACTAGAAACCACTAAATAGATTAATATAATATTTCCTTTATTCATAAAATCATCTCTGAAATTTCTATATAATGGTATATCAAAAACATATTTAATTATTTGTTCAAAGGCAAAAGTAATTCACATAAAAAAGATAATTTACCCAAAAATTTTTGAAAAATGGGACACAATAAAATTTATGGAACTAGTAATAAGAGGGAAATATGCTCTCTATTTCTCATCAGATTCAAAACTCCATTTTATTGAAGATCCTGGAATAATAATAGAACAAGACAAAATTGTAAATATTGGAAAATATTCAGAAGTAAAAAAAGATATCGTTGGACATGATAAAGTGGGAGATAAAAATCAATTACTTATTCCTGGATTAATTAATGGTCATACACATTTGGCGATGACTTTGTTTAGAGGAATAGCTGATGATTTACCTCTTAATATCTGGCTTCAAGATCATATATGGCCAATGGAAAGAAATTTGAATGCAGAAGATGTTTATTATGGTGCCAAATTAGGAGCTATAGAATCTTTACTTGCAGGAGTAACTACAATCAATTCAATGTATTGGTATCCTGAAGAAGAAGCAAAGGCAATTAAAGATACTTTAATGAGAGGAATGGTTGGTCCTCCTGTTATTTCAGGAATGAATAATCTAAAAAAATCTCTTTCTATTGCGACTAATCTTCATAATTCAGAGAAAGGAAGAATTCGAGCTACTTTATCATTGCATTCTCCTTATACAGTTACAATTTCTGACTTTGTTGAAGCAAATGAATATATTCTAAACAGAAATCAAGAATGCGAAGATGAAGACAAATTACTCATACATACACATTTAGCAGAACCAGAAGATGAATTAGCTCAAGCCAAAAAATTTAACCTCAATAAAAATGAAGATTTCCCAGATGTCAATTCTTCAATAGATTTAATGGAAAAAATAGGATTATTACATGAATACCTATTAACAGCCCACTGCATTCATATTTCAAGAGAAGATATCATTAAACTTCAAAAAAACAAAGTTAGAGTTATTGTAAATCCTCTATCTAACTCAAAACTTGGAAATCATATGCCCCCACTGGATAAGATGATAAGAAAAATAGAAAATTTGGGATTAGGAACTGATGGACCAGCAAGTAACAATACTTTAAATGTTTTTGATACTGTTAGATATATAGCTTTATTTTATAAGGGGTTACTTTCTGATCCTGAAATAATAAAAGCAAAGGAAACATTTTGGTTAGCTACGATTGGAGGAGCAAAAGCTTTAAGATGGAAGGGCATAGGAAGTTTAGAGCAAGATTCACTTGCAGATATCGTTACAATTGATCTTAAAAAACCACATTTAACTCCCACTATCTCTTCTGATTCATTGTTGAGTCATTTTGCTTATTCAATGAATGGTTCAGAAATAAAAAACGTAATTGTTAATGGAAAATTGGTTATTAAAAATTATGATTTTGATTCTATTATTATTGAAAAAGTGCTAGAAGAAGTAGAGAAAAAAACATTAAAACTACTAAAAAAAGAAGAATAGACTAGTTGGTTTTTTATTAATCAATTTTTAATTCTTTTTCTTTATTATTTTTTTTAAGTGGCTTAAACTTAATAAAACGATAGCAAAAACTGTTAAACAAATTGCAATAGCCAGAATAAATTTAGAAAGCAAAGGAATTGGTTGCCATTCGTTTAATAAAATACCAGCAAAACAGATAGGTAAAATGGTTACTAGCCCATTATATATTGCCATAGAAGTTGAAACCTTTCCATATTTAAAAGCTATTTGAAGGACTAATGTAGAAATAACTGCAGTAATAATTAATAAAACTAAATAAACAAATAACAAAAAAAGATTTGTTAAACCATAATCATAAATTAAAGAACCTATGCCTTTAACTATAATTGCTTGAACTCCAGCAGCTAATCCAGAAATCAAAGCTAAGGAAATTAATTTCAAGTTATCTTTTTTAGAAGATATTGAAACAAGAGCACAAAGCAGAAATAATATTAAAATACTTATTCCCAAAAATAGACCTTTAAGCGATATAACGGAATTTATCCATTCATTGTGGGTAATTGTAATTGAATATCTACTTGTAATAATTGAAGATAAACTTATACCTATTATAGCAGAAACAATTGCACATAATTCAACTGCACTAATTTTTTCTTTAACTCTAACATGTGCATATATAGCTAACACAACTAGTCCAAAACCAGATAATGGTGAGATAGCTACTAAAGGAACCCAGATCAAAGCAATATAATAAAATGGAACGCTTAAAAAAGTCAAAAAAAGCCCAGCTAACCATCTTTTTTCTTTAATTAAACGCTTCAAGTATTTTAAAAATGGTTTCTTATCTCTTTCATTTATTTTATCAACAACCTCTTTTTCTAAAGCAAAACCCAAGTTATAAGCTGCATAAGAGATCAATCCGAAAATTATTGCAAGTATAAAAGTTATAGAAACCATTAAATTCAAATTTCGATAGGCTTTTTTACTTTTTCTAAAGAGTAAAGCAATAGAGTCTAGTTTCTTCTGATAAAAATGTTTGAGGAAACGCTAATAGTAAGATATGATCATTCAAAAACTATCTATTTTTTTTAAGAGATGCAGAGTCCTGTATACTCTACCCACGTTGGTAACAAATAAATAGAAGTAGTTATGTGAGTAAGTGATAAAACATGAATAAACCCGAACCTAACTTGAAAAATTAAGAAAGACTGTGGTTAAAAAAAGCTTTGGAAGGAGAAAAGAGAAGAAAAAGAGTTAGTTCACGACTATAGGGGGAGTAGGAAGTTTGTGTAGAAGTAAGTGGTTGAAAAAGATTTAAGGAGAACTATGAAAGAGAATGGTTAGTGGAAAAATAGACCCTACAGACCTAGACTATACACAGGAAAGTGAATGAGGAGTTAAGAGAGAGGTTAAGGGAGTTAAAGGTAAAACAAGGAATGAATGTGGAGAAAAAAATAGCTTATCTGTTGAAGAAAGAAGGAAGAGGATTATCGCGAAATACAATAACTAAAGTAATAGGAGAGTTAGGTTTTCCTCTGTTAAGTAATAGGAAAAAGAGAAACAGGACTCGATACAAGAGATTTGAGAGAGAAAAACCTAACGAACTCTGGTAGTTAGATGGGAAAGGACAATTCTGGGTAGAAGAAAAAGGATAGATTACATTGTCACCTCATAACTCTCTTAGATGATCACTCACGATTCTGCTTAGGTGCTAAACACAACCCCTTTGCACCGAAAAAAGAACAGATAATAAGTTTGCTAGAAGAAGCAATAAAAAAAAATGGACAGCCTGAGTCTATCCTCACGGACAATAAAACACTCTTCTCCACCGTTAGAGGAACTAGATTCAATTTTTCAAATATATGTTGCTTTTCTTGGAGAATAACAAAAAAAAAGTAAGAGTTGTTCTTCTTTGATTCTTGAAGTGTTCATATTTTACCTGTTTTATCCCATGTATCAAATTGCTTTTGGAGTTTTTCCAGAGTTTCATCTATTTTTTCATGACTCGTTGTACTAAACACAATATATTCTCTATCTACAGTTATAGCATACTCTTCAGGAAGCTGATATAACCAGTTTAAAAAAGCGTCTTCATCTGGAAAACCTAATAACGAAGATAACTTCTCTATAGCTATACTCTTTGTACGTTTTATTACTTTTTGAAGTCCTTGTAATCGTAACCTCTCTCACTTTAGTTCAAGCATTTCTTGCTTTCGTTCCAGCCTTTTTATAGTCTGAATATTAGCTAGAACAGTGTCAAAATACTTATTTAAATCAGTTTGTAACCTCTCTTGCTCTTATTTTAGCTCTGTTTCTTTTTCCTCAATAAATAATTTCTTAACTTTATCTTCAGTTAAAACGTCCAACTGACTTTTTTCAATAAGTTCTTTTAATGGAGATAAATTTATCTCTTTTAAATGATTTTTAGACAAATCCAATATAGTTAGATTTGTACAGTTTCCCAATGGCTTTAAATCTATCTCTTGTAATTTATTTTCAGACAAATCCAATGCTGTTAGATTTGGACAGCGTGATAAGGAAGATAAATCAATAGATCGTAAATCATTACTAGACAATTGCAATTCTGTTAGATTTGTACAGTTTGCTAATGGGGTTAGATCTATTGATTGTAAATGATTGTCCCTTAAAATCAATCCTTTTAGTTTTGTACAGTGTGATAAGGGAGATAAATCAATAGATCGTAAATCATTGCTAGACAAATCCAACCCTTTTAGTTTTGTACAGTGTGATAAAGGAGATAAATCAATAGACTCTAAATAATTGCTTTCTAAATAATTGCTAGATAAAAGAAACCATTCTAGATTTATACAGTGTGATAAGGGAGATAAATCAATAGATCGTAAATCATTGTCAGACAAATCCAACCCTTCTAGATTTGCACAGTGTGATAAGGGAGATAAATCAATAGATCGTAAATCATTGCTAGACAATTGCAATTCTGTTAGATTTATACAGTGTGATAAGGAAGATAAATCAATAGACTCTAAATGATTGTCCCTTAAAACTAACCCTTTTAGTTTTGTACAGTGTGATAAGGAAGATAAATCAATAGACTCTAAATGATTGTCAGACAAATACATTTTTCTTAGATTTGCACAGTGTGATAAGGGAGATAAATCAACAAATTGTAAATAATTGTTAGACAAATCCAATGCTGTTAGATTTGGACAGTGTGATAAGGAAGATAAATCAATAGATTCTAAATGATTACCAGACAAAGACAATTTAGTTAGTTTTGGACAGTGTGATAAGGAAGATAAATCAATAAATTGTAAATAATTGTTAGACAAATCCAATGCTGTTAGATTTGGACAGTGTGATAACGGGGATAGATCTATCTCTTGTAATTTATTTCCATCCAAAGAAAACCATTCTAGATTTACACAGTGTGATAAGGAAGATAAATCAATAGATTCTAAATAATTACCAGACAAAGACAATTTAGTTAGTTTTGTACAGTTTACTAAGGGAGATAAATCAATAGATCGTAAACCAGTGCCAGACAAATACAATTCTTTTTCTTCTGTATCTATTTCTTTAATAAATGTTTTACCGTTAACATTTTTTCCTCTTATTTTTATTTTCATTGTTAGTAGTTTTATTACTTTTTTATTTTAAATATTTTTATTTTATTTAAAGAATTGTATAATCTACGCACGTTTGTATACTCCACGCACGTTGGTAAGAAATAAATAGGAAGTGGGTTATGTGGATAAGTAATAAAACATGAATAAACCCGAACGTAACCTAGAGACTAAGAAAGATTGTGGTTAAAAAAGCTTTGGAAGGAAAAAGGAGAAGATAAAAGAAGTAGCTCACAGGTTTATGGTGTATAGGAAGCTTAGATATAAATGGATGGAAAAAGTTAAATTAAAAACTTGAATAAGAATAAGGAAAGGTAGATCTTCCAGACTAAAATATACAAAAAAAGTAGATGAAGTGTTAAAAGGAGGATAAGGGAGCTAAGGGTAAAACAAGAAATGAACGTGGAGAAGAAAATAGCTTAACTATTGAAGAAAGAAGGAAAAAACATTATCCTGAAATGCAATAACTAAAGTAATAGACGAATTAGGTTTTCTTCTGTTAAGTAATAAGAAAAAGAGAAACAGGACTCGATACAAGAGATTTGAGCGCTTATCTCCTAACGAACTCTGGTAGTTAGATGGGAAAGGATAATTCTGGGTAGAAGAAAAAGGATAGATTATATCGACTCCTCATAACTCTCTTAGATGATCACTCACGATTCTGTCTAGGAGCTAAATCCACCTTAATCTGTATTTTAATATTGGCACAAATATTAATGGTGTTAGTGATCACTCACGATTCTGTCTAGGAGCTAAATCCACCCCTTTACACCGAAAAAAGAACAGATAATAAGTTTTCTAGAAGAAACAATAGAGAAATATATACAGCTTGAGTCTATCCTCACAAACAATGGAGCACTCTTCTCCACCGTTAGAGGAACTAGATTCAATTTTTCAAACATATGTTGCTTTTCTTGGAGAATAACAAAAAAAAAGTAAGAGTTGTTCTTCTTTGATTCTTGAAGTGTTCATATTTTACCTGTTTTATCCCATGTATCAAATTGCTTTTGGAGTTTTTCCAGAGTTTCATCTATTTTTTCATGACTCGTTGTACTAAACACAATATATTCTCTATCTACAGTTATAGCATACTCTTCAGGAAGCTGATATAACCAGTTTAAAAAAGCGTCTTCATCTGGAAAACCTAATAACGAAGATAACTTCTCTATAGCTATACTCTTTGTACGTTTTATTATTTTTTGAAGTGTTTGTAACCTCTCTTGCTCTTGTTTCAGCCCTGTTTCTTTTTCCTCAACAAATAATCTCTTAACTTCATCATCAGTGAAAACTTCCAACTGACTTTTTTCAATAAGTTCTTTTAATGGAGATAAATTTATCTCTTCTAACTGATTATTCCTTAAATCTAATTTTACTAGATTTACACATTTTGCTAATGGGGTTAGATCTATTGATCGTAACTGATTGTTCTTTAAATCCAATTCTGTTAGATTTACACATTTTGCTAAAGGGGATAAATCGATCGATTGTAGCTGATTGAGAGACAATGACAATTTTGTTAGTTTTGTACAATGTGATAAGGGAGATAAATCAATAGACTCTAAATGATTGATAATCAAAGACAATCCTGTTAGATTTGCACATTTTGCTAAGGGTGATAAATCAATAGATCGTAAATGATTGCCAGACAAAGACAATTCTGTTAGATTTGCACATTTTGCTAAGGGTGATAAATCAATAGACTCTAAATGATTGTAAGACAAAGACAATTCTGTTAGATTTACACATTTTGCTAAGGGTGATAAATCAATAGACTCTAAATAATTGTAAGACAAAGACAATTTTTTTTCTTTTGTATCTATTTCTTTAATAAATGTATTACCGTTATCCGTTTTTCCTATTATCAGTATTGATCTCTCTTGCCCTAGTTTCAGCTCTGTTTTATTTTCCTCAATAAATAATATCTTAACTTTATCATCAGTTAAAACGTCTAACTGACTTTCAATAAGTTCTTTTAAAGGAAATAAATTTATTTCTTCTAAATAGTTGTCCCTTAAATCCAACCATTCTAGATTTATACAGTTTGACAAGGGAGATAAATCAATAGACTCTAAATCATTGCCAGACAAATCCAACCCTTCTAGATTTATACAGTTTGACAAGGGAGATAAATCAATAGACTCTAAATGATTGCTAGACAAATACAATTCTATTAGATTTGTACAGTTTGACAAGGGAGATAAATCAATAGACTCTAAATGATTGCTAGACAAAGACAACCCTTCAAGATTTGTACAATGTAATAAGGGAGATAAATCAATAGACTCTAAATGATTGCCAGACATATCCAATTTAGTTAGATTTGCACAATGTGATAAGGGAGATAAATTAATAGACTCTAAATGATTGCCAGACAAAGACAATTCTGTTAGATTTGCACAATGTGATAAGGGAGATAAATCAATAGATCGTAAATCATTTCCAGCTAAAAACAATTCTGTTAGATTTACACATTTTGCTAAGGGAGATAAATCAATAGATCGTAAATCATTGCTAGACAAAAACAATCCTGTTAGTTTTGTACAGTTTACTAAGGGAGATAAATCAATAGACTCTAAATGATTGAAAGCCAAAGACAATTCTGTTAGATTTATACAATGTGATAAGGGAGATAAATCAATAGATTCTAAATCATTTTCAGTCAAATCCAATTCTGTTAGATTTATACAGTTTACTAAGGGAGATAAATCAATAGATCGTAAATCATTGTAAGACAAATCCAATTCTTTTTCTTCTGTATCTATTTCTTTAATAAATGTTTTACCATTATCTTTTTTTCCTCTTATCTGTATTTTCATTATTAGTAGTTTTACTACTTTTTTATTTTAAATATTTTTACTTTATTTAGTACTTCCGAATTATCTCAAAAAGTATGAATTGAGAACACGCCAATGATAGTATGAACGCCTATAATTTTAACCTATAGAAATCGGTCAACTTATTGCGGAAGTACTATTTATTTAAAGAATTATATAATCTACGTACGTTTGTATACTCTGCTCACGTTGGTAAGAAATGAATAGAAAGTGGGTTATGTGGATAAGTGATAAAACATGAAATTCTTTTTTACGTAAAAAGCTAAATTTTAGTTAAAGGAGTTATCAGACCAATAAAAACTAGAAGAACATTTGGGTTAATAAAGAATGCACGGTATTGGGGAGTTTCACAGCTTTTCTGCTGTATTTATATACTTAAATCTCATTGATTATTTGTCTTAAGCTAGATTTTAAAGACTTAGGTTTCATTCCTACGACACCCGGTCTTCCCTTTGGGATTTATGGCTATATTCTTCTTTCTGATTTTCTTATGCTCTTTAAGTTCTATTATAAATTCGTTCGTCCACATCAGAGCTTAGACCTTCCTCCCCTTAGTTCCTGTTTACCTTGGAGGTGGTAACAAACTAGACACTACCGAGTAAAACAGTAACTAAAAAATTACTTCCAGCTCAAAAAAGTGGATTTTATCAATTGTATTATTGCTTTTATTTTAAGGGAGTAGTTTTTTATTGACCTAATTATAATTTAGTTCTTTTTTTAAAAGCTTTCAAAGCCAAAAAAAGGTAACTCTTCATTGATTATATCAGCTACAATACTATCAAACTCGTGGTTTAGATGTATAGTATCAATTGAAATAATCCTTTCTTTGTGCTTGTGGAAAAAGCTCTTTGTTTCTTCAACATCCTCTTCTCTTATCATTATGTCTTTTTTTAATCTGATGAAAAGTACAGGAATGTGTTTATTTTCTTCAAGAATATCACTAACATTTTTTCCTATATCTCTCAAACAATAGTTAAACTCTTTCTTCATCCTTTTTGCTCCATTTTCAACTAATCTCCAAAATCCCTCAAAAGATGCATGAAAAGCTTTATGCAAGTTGAACTTGTAAGCAAATAAAAATATTGGAAAAATCAACATAAGAAAAGCTGAGAAAGCATAAATGAGAGGAACAGGCAATCTAAAGGCAAAATTCAAAGCAGGGTGAGGATACAATCTTCTACTTGCACCTACTAAAACAATACCTTTACACTCAGATGGCATCTTTTCTCTAGCCAACATCTCAATAATTAATGATCCACCTAAAGAATGACCAATTAAAATAAATGGGCGACCATTTGGAAAATGTGTCTTTATTTCCTCAATATGCTCTTCAGTTGTATATTTATCAGCATAACAAGCCCATTCTACATTTTCTTTTCCAAATTTTTCAACATATGCAGGATATTCTCGAGTATAATTGCTAAATCCTGCAGCAACAGTGAAGAAAGGAACAGAGTTTTCTTGTTTCATTTTTCTAGAGTTCGTTCATTAACGCTTACTTTTAAATTTTTATTTAAAACGTTCACCTCAAAAAATCTGGACAATTTAAAAAATAAGAAAAAAAATTAGTAACCTTTTTTATTTTATCTTAATCTAAATTTAATATGAGTGAACTCTTTTTCAAAGAAATTAAAAGATTAGAGAATGACAAAACAAGCGGAGCGATGGAAATAGCAGAAAAAGTTTTACTTATTTTAAAAGAAGAAATTAAAAAAAATTTTACTTTTTGGGATAATTATTCCATAAATGAGAAAATTGAACAGTTATTACCAATTATTAACATTAACAAAAATATGATTATCCTCCGAAATTTAGTTCTAGAATTCTTGTCACTACTGGAAAATGGAGTAGAATTAGAGAAAATACCGTCTATGCAACTTGAAAAGTTAAATAATAGTAAGAAAATACTAGCTCAAAACATTTCTAAACGTATCTTCGAAGAGAAGACAATAATTACCTTTTCCAGAGCAAGTACTCTACTTGAATCGTTAAGAGTTGGAAAAAAACTCTATGAACATCCACTAGAAGTTATCATATTTGAATCTAGTCCAAAAAAAGAAGGTAAAACATTAGCAGAAGAACTACTAAAAATTGGGCATAGAGTTCGTTATAGTTTTGACGCAGCGATGAAAATTATGTTTGAAAAATATAAACCTACTTTAGCAATCATTGGAGCTGACAGTATCTTTCCTCAAGGAGAAGTAGTAAACAAAACTGGAAGTTATATTTTGGCAAAGTTAGCCAAAGAATACGACATTCCATTTATTGTTGGGGCAACAATGAAAAAAGTTATGCTCAAAGAAATAAATGTTCTAGGTAAAATAACATCTTCAGAAAGCTCAGAATTGTGGAATAAAGACTATGTTCCAAATTTGGAAGTAGTTGATGTTCATTTTGAGAAAATACCTCGAGCACTATTAAATGGATTCATAAGTGAGAAAGGTTTTAGCAAAAAACCTATAGGAGAAAAATATTCTCTCTCTGAAAATGTTATAAAAAAGGTGTATAGTTAATCGAATTATTAAAATTAGTCGTCCAACCTAAGTTTTTGATTTTTATTTTCTGGAACTATAGGATCAACGTAATAAGCTATTTTTCCTGCCCAACGGACTTCTCCAGTTCTATAAATTGGATTTGAACGGATATTTCGCAATGTAGAAACAGATAGATTATATTTTAAGCTTAAACTTTTTAGAGAAGCTAGAGGATTGTCAAATTCAGAAAAGAGTCGTCTAATTATTGCAGCTTTTTCTTCATCTACAACCAATTTTCCTTCTTCATTAACCTTATAACCAAAAGGAGGTCTGGACATAACCTTTTGTTCTTTTAGTCGTCTCATCATTCCTTTGTATCTTTTTTCTCTATATTTTTGAAGTTCCATTTCTCCAAAAAGGTCTTTAACTCTAGCAATAACTTTGTTCTCTTCATCATCTAAACATACTATAGAAACATTATTCTTTTTCAGGATAATACGAATATAACCTAAAATATCTACATCTCGCGATAATCTATTCCTAGATTGAAACCACAACTCATCAAACTGATTATTCTTTGCCAGATCTAGAATCTCTTTAAATCCAGGTCTATATTCTGGGTCACTATCACCTGCAATATCCTCATCTTTAATTATTTTTACAATTTCTCTATCTCCAGCTTGATATATTTGAGCTGTAACATCTTCTATCTGTGTCTGTAGCCCACTTGTTTGATCAGCTGTAGATGTACGAGCATAAATTACACAACGAATCATTTTGACCTTGCAATAAGGTTCTCCATTTTTAATATAAAACTTAGTATTACTTCCTAAATAAAGGAAAAAATGTATTTCTTCAAACTTCTTTGAAAGGAAGTTGGTCAACAAGTCTTTTATCTTCTTTTTTGGTTAAATATCTATAAATAAAATGTTCAACGAACTTTAATGTTTCTTCATAGTCAAAAGGAAGTTCAACATTATTATTGTGTAGATCTATCAGCTTATGTCTTAACAATCCTGTTGTCAGAGCTATTACCCTATTCTGATTATATAGTTCATTAGCTGTGAAACGTATTTTTGCTATTTCTCCTAGTATATCTGAAAACTCTTCTTTTATTTTTTTGAATTCTTTTTCTAACACTTTTTTTTCTTCTCTTATTGACTGAAGAGACTTCTTTAACTCATTTTCTTCCAGAGATTGGAAAAAAGGGTAATAATAGATTATATTATCTGCAAATTTTTCTTCATTTTCAATTTCAATTTTTTCTTTAAACCTAATCTTAAATTGGGTAATATTCAATTTCATTTAAACCCACTCAACACCCATATTTCGCAAGCTATCCTCTATAGCCTTTAGCATTGTATAATCCTCTTTATATTCTTCAATAGCTTCGTTTAACAGCTTTGACATTTCTTTTATTTTTTCTAGATCAGACTTGGTTTTTTCTAATCTATATTTGACTTCAGCAAATTTCATAATCTCATAAAAAAATGTTTGAAAGTCAATTTCCATAGTTTCAGCATATTCTTCTTTCCAATGCTTAAAGAGGATATTTACCATAAGCTCATAACCTTTAAGCAACTCTTTAGGTTCAATTTTCTTGTTTTCTGCTGCGCGAATCACTCTTCTACTTTGATTCACAGAAAAAGTGAGTTTTTTAATATTGTTCATCCTTAAAATAATTCAAACTTCAAGCTTATAATCATTTTCCAAAAAAGAGAAAGAAAAAAATATCTTTTTCCTTACAAGTAGTCATCAAACATCCAGTAATGTTCTTCTTCTTCCATCAATATTTCTTCAAACATCTTCTTTGTAGTAATGTCTCCTTTTTTAGTTGCTTCAGTAATAATTTTACGATAAAGAACAATTGCTTCATCTTCAGCTTGGTGGCCAAGTTTCAAGATCTCTTCTACACTTTCACCAACTTTGGGTAAAGGATCAGGGTCTAATGTACATTCTCCATCCAACATGTATATTCTTTCAGCGATTTTCTCATAATGGTCCATCTCTTGCATAAAGATTTTCTTTAACATGTCGCTAATAACTTGTGCTTTGTTTGAATTAGTAATTACTTCTAAAGGCGTTTCTTTTTTTCTAAAATTGATCGCACTTGCTTTTTCATGTTGTGTAATGTACTGAATGATAGCAGATAATTCAGAGGCTAAAGCTTTATTTAGAAGAGCAAAGTAATCATTGTCAAAAACTTCTCTCCATTCAGATTTAGGTGCTGTTTCTTCAGGTTCACTAATATTTATCGTTAAATATTCTTGAAATGTATAAAGATGTTCTTCTTCTTCTCTATATATTTTTCTAAAAAGTTCTTTAGTGTCATAATCGCCAAACTTACCTGCTTCGCGGATTATTTCACGATATAATTCTAGAGCTTCTTCTTCAGCTTCAAAACCATATTGCATAAATTCTTGCATATTTTCGCCTATTTTAGGCTTAAAAGCTTTTGTTGTTGCTTCTCCTCCTAAATAATAAATTCTTTCAACAATTGCTCCTGCATGTTTCATTTCTTCTATTGCTAGCTTCTTTAAAATCTGACCTATCTGGTCATATGTTGTAGGATCTAGTAAAATATTTTCAGCTTTAACTTTTCTCATTATTTTTTCAATTTTAGCGTGCTGTAGAAAATATTGAACAGACACTTGTAATTCTCTTGCTACTGCTTTATTCAGCAGTTCTATATATTCTGAGGTTATTTTTACGCTCATAGCTTAGAATTGGATTTATAAAATAAAAGGTTTTTTCATTAACAAGAAAGCTTAGTATGCAAGGTAGTTAAAAATAATCCTCAAAGGTTCAGTATATGTTTCTTTCTTAAGGTTTGAAGTTTCATAAATAAGCAATTTTTCATCAAGAATACTTGAATAAACAATTTGTTCAGCTATACTTTTTCCTAAATACACACCCTTTTCCTTTAAATCAGATTTATTGATGAATATAATAATTGGTATTTTCTTCTTTGAGAGATTTTCTTCAATTTTAACAAGAGAAATATAGTGAACAACTTTTTCTAAACTCGAAATATTTGTTCCATCTGCCATTATAATAACTAGATTCGCTCCTCTAACAGCTATCTCTTGCATAAAATCAAATCTTTCTTGTCCTGCAGGATCATTAAAAACTACTTGATAAATTTCCTCAACATTTTCAAAATCTATATTATCTCTATTTTCAAACTTTTCTAACCCTAATTGATTAAATGTAGTTAAATAAAGTAATGAATTAATGACATTCAAACTTATAGTAGTTGTACTTTCCTTGAAAGCATTATTTTTCAAAGGAATGAAATCACAATTAGAACTTTTTTCTTTGCTTAAATCCCTTTTAACATCATTTTTCTTAAAATCACCAAATAAAGCTTCTAAGAAAGTTGTTTTTCCACTACCTGTTGTCCCTAGTATTGTTATTTTTTTCATCTGAGTAGGTACCATCAACATTCTTAAACCCCCAAGTTAGAGACCTTTTAGTGGTCTATCACTCTAACTATCGTATGGCTTTTTATAAGATAATTGGTAATTCTATCAGCAAAAATGAAGAAAATGAATAATTAGCCGACAAAAACAAAGAAAAACGAATTTATAAAAATTTAAATTTTTAATTTTAAAAAATAAAAAAAAGAAAAAATTGGTTAAATTTTATTTTTTCTAAAGACTACAGTGATTATAGTCACCATCACACTCATCATTATTATAATTGGTGCGCTTAATCTTGTTAGTCTCTCTGCTGATATGCCAATATGCTCTTCTACTGAAGAAGCACCAGAAGAGGATATTTCTATTCCTCTGCTATAAAATGAAGTTCCATCGAAGAATGCAATTGAGTCATATGCAGAGTCAGAAGAAGACCAAGTTCCTACCCAAAGAACTTGTTTCATAAAAGTACTTGTAGCATATAAGACTTCAGCAGTTGTTCCGTTGATATAGAATGTTCTATGGTAATCTGTAACTTGTAAGAAGCTTCCTAAAGCTTCATCGTTTACTACATGAAGATATTTAGCAACAAAAGAATTATGTCTGTGATACCATAATTTATAGCTACCAACATCATCAAAAGCATAAATACCTGTTCCTTTTTGTGAAACAAATACCTTTGCATGCTCAGGGTTAGTTGAGCTTTCAAAATATCCTACAGCGATAGATAAAATGTCATTGTCATTTACTAAAGTATAATGCCATTTTTCAAAAGCAATATTAAGGTCATAACAGAAGAACGCTTCACCAAACTGATAATAAACAAATTTGAAACCCAATCCTTTCTTCAGTTCTCCTAAAGCAGTGAAACCTGCAGGGCCATCTTCTACAATTTTATCAAACAATAGTCCTTTTAGATCATAAGCATAGATGTACGCATCAAAGCTTGTAACTACAAAAAGTAATCCATCTTCATAGGTTGATGTATCAAGTAATTTACCAGCATTTATTTGATCTGGTCTATGAGAACCTTGGTAAATGGGTGAGAATAACTCTTCTCCTTTGTAAGTCCATGCTCCTACATACCATGCTTTCTTTGTAAAGTCATAGAAACCTAAGAAGAACACATCGTCATCGATATCCAAGTAAGCATAGGAAGCGATATCACCTACGTAGCTTGACATATCTAGTATTTCTGTATAAGCCATATCTCTCAGGTCTAGCCTTCCAACTTTATATTCAGAAGTAACTATATAGATTGTATCATAATTAGCTGAATCAGATAAATTAGCTTTGAAAGCATAAAGAACACTCCCATTAGTAGGAATAGTATATTCTTCAATATATTCACCTTTGATTGGATTATAGATGAACGATTCATTTCCATTTTGTATATAGAATATTTCTACATACTCATCATCGTTTAGATTATCATAAATAATGGTATCAGGGTTAATATTCTTTCCTGCTTTAAGCATTTGGTCAAAAGGTAATTTAGTTATAACATCATGCTCATAAATTTGTTCTGTTTCGTTTATTTGAACAAGATAAATTTTTTCGGCATCATTGTCTGCAGCTAAGACTGCAGGTTTTGAATCAACTGTTGTTGGTACTAATGCATTATCGTATAAGAATCCACTATTTGTGTCGTAGTAGTAACCTAAAAATCCACCATTCTTTACATTTAAGAAAATTATTCCCTGATAATCTGTTCTAGAGTTAGCTAAATAGAGAATTGGAACTTCTCCTTCTGTTTCACTAACTTCCAAGTCATAGATATTCTGGCTAGGTATATTACTCCAAGTCACATTTCCATCTTTTCCATCAAGAGCTGTAACTTTATAATTTTGTCCTGAAGAAGTAATTAAGTCCTTTATTCCATCATCATTTATGTCAAATACTACTGCATCCCAAGAATAAGCATAATTGTAAGCTTTCCAATATTCTGTTCCATTAGCATCGAGCAATTTTACTCCTTGACCATAGGCATATATTTCTGAATCTCCATCTCCGTTAATATCATCCACTATTAGTCTTGCGCCCCATGCTCCTCCAGCATAGTAAGAGTTAACTTCCCACAATTGATCTGATGTAGATGAAGAGAGATTATAAGCAGTTATTTTTCCGTGTAATATCCAAATGAAGCCCATATACTCTATCCAATGATAAGAAACTATGAGATAATCTTCACCTTGTTCATGAGCTACTTCTATTTCTTGAACATATCTTTCAGTGTCGTAAGTTATATCCTCTAGAAGAGAACCATTATAGCCATCAAAGAGATAAATGTGTCCTTTTGTGTCTCCTAAAATAGCAATATCCATTGTATTGTCTTTGGTATAGTTAAGCATTGTTGCTGTTGGAACTAATACATAACTTCCCTCACCTAAAACGATAGAAGATATTACATTTCCAGTTTTCTTATCAATCCACAAGGTTGTACCATTACTATTTACGAAAATTATTGCACTACTGCCCTGATAGATTGATTCTTCAACGTACCAATTGGGAGAAGCTGAACTATCTTCTAAAGTCCAAAGTGTTGTAAGGTTATTTAAAACAGCATACATTTTTCCACTATCATAGTAAGCAATTATATCATTTGTTCCATCATCATTTAGATCAGTTTTTATTCTTGTTAGAACATCACCTGCTCCAGTTAAACTTACAGTAGTTGTCTGAAGTTTGTGTATATCTGCTTTAGGCAGATGTATATTTACAACATCATAAACATAAATATCCTCTCCTTGAACACTGTAAATTAACTCTTGAAAACCGTTACCATTTGTATCAAACATTGTAACATCAGATACTGGATTATCATGTTCTGGACTATACCATTTACTTGTGTACAATCGTTTTTGATTCCTTGTGTTTAACAACTCAAACATTTCTGCTCTATTACCATCAGCAACCATAACCTCTTGTCTACCATCTCCGTCAGAGTCTCCAACAGCAAGATCTGTTACAGTATTTAATCCTACAAAACTTGTAAAGTTTAAAGGATATACTTGACTTATATAGTCGTTATAATAATATATATAGAAGAATGGGAAAATATAGTGTACGATAGTTGCATCAAATTTTGTTAGTAAAATAAATCTACCATCATAAGTTGGAGCAACTTTTGGAGCTCTAAAACCTAGATCATATACGCCCCAACCAGTAGTAAATCCTTCTATTCTTGGATATGGGTTTGATTTAGTTGGTGGAATAATGTACTCTGGATACTCTGCAAGGATATCTGGGTCAGACCAATGTATTCCATCATCAGAAGCCATTCCATAGGATAAAGTCATTGCTTTTTGTAGTCCAGATGAATCAAATGTTAGAAGTCTAGAAAAAGCATCATTGTGAACAAAAGTTATACTTGGGGTATGTTCTACAGAAAATGATGTAAATAGCTTTCTTGGTTCAAGGATCAACCCATAAGTTGAATTGAATTCACAGTACCATATATCATAATCATCTTTATCTTCAACATACTTCTTTGCACTAAAAGCAGCCGCATATACTCCACTATTATCAGGTTTCGAATCAACATCAACTCCATTAAACATGAAGTCATCAAAACCTTCGATTTTTGTTTGAGGTATTACTGTTCCATTGTCAAATAGTCCTCCGTAGTATAATTCTGAATAAGTGTTATTTGGTCTAAAAATATACACCAAACCTATTGAATTAGGTCCTGTTGGGAATATTGCAGGAGAGTAAATAGGATTTTTTGAACCTTCTTCGATATATTCTGATACTAGTACTTTTGCAGGTACCCAATTAGCTCCGTAGTCATCAGACCTATACAAAACAACACCAAACATTGAGCCTAAACCTACGCTATAAAGCTTACAAGAGACCGCTAACCAAAGAGAGAAGTTACTTGTCTGTGTAAGAGAGGGGAAGAATAAACTTATGTATCCTCCAGAATACCAATAAGCAATAAGTTTGCTCGATAACCAATTTTCTCCATCATGGCTTACTTTTTGGTATATTGCATATGCACTCATGGTATCATTATACTCACTAAAAACAGAAATGAATGAATGGTTATTTGAACCACCGCTATAAACTATCTGTCTAACATCGTGAGATCTCTGTTTTCTATAATCATAGTCTCCGTTGTAGCTATTTTTTCCAAATAGTGAATGAGCTTCCATTTGTGGATAATTCATGTGACCTGTAATTAGACCCTCTTGAGTGAAACTAGTTGTTGCTCCTCCATCAAATTCGTAAATACTTACACCTTTACTTCCGCCGATGATTAATTCTTTTAGTCCATCATAGTCTTGATCAGTTATTTGTAAGTCTGTGATTATGTTTTTACTTACTAACTCAGTGGGTCCCTGCCAGATTATTTTATACCCTAGATCAACACTTTCAATCATCACTATAAATCCTTCCTCATAATCAAGAAGGTCAACGTCTACAGAACCGTAAATGAAAAGTTCTTCTTTTCCATTTTCATTAATGTCAGAACATAACATTCCATTTATTGTAATGTTATCAAACACTCTAGCATTCCCTAAAATGTTATAGTGTCCTGTTTCAGGGTCATCAGATGCTACATTACCAAACAGTTCATAGAGTGTTCCAGAGTAAGGTTCATAAACAAACACTTGTCTTTCAAAAGCTATAATAAACTCTCCATAACCATCTAAATCTAAATCTTTTGCCCATGTTAAACCAGAAGGTGTAAGTAATCCATTTTCTTTTAGGTATTCTCCTGCTGGACTTCGTAGAACATCCAATCTATACATGTAAGAGTATGTATCATCTATTCCTGTATCTTCAAAAACATACAGAACTGTTCCTGCAAGAGCAGCTAACTCAAGATAACCGTCTCCATCGCTATCTGCATTCACAAGTAAGTAACTCACATGGTTCCAAATTGTTTGATTAAACTCTCCTTCATATCCTCCAAATTTATCCCAGCTATAAGGTGTTTCATCAGTTGGAACATACTGAAGCATATCGGGAGACCTGAATGCACGTTTGTAAGTATTATTGGTCATATGTTCAAAGATGTATACATTACTGTCATAGTCACCTACTATAATTTCTCCTTTTCCATCTTGGTCTAAATCTCCAGAATCTACAGTCAAAGTCCAGTTATAGAGATCTATTGCTGTTGTCCAGCTTACTATAGCTCTAAAACCAAAATTCCTCCACTTAAACAAAGTTCCATAATCTTCAGATTTGAAGGTGTTTACTTCGATTCTAGAAACTGTAGGATTAGAAGCTACCATGAAACTAGTTTGAATTTGATTTGATATGTAGAAATAGACAAAATCTCCATTTCTATCATCAATCATTATATATCCATAGTACTTGTTATAGTAGTTCTTTCCTGTATAGTGCTCCAATAATAGAGTAGTGTACTCATCATATTCGGAATACTTTATCCACAAAGGTCTAGTAAAGTTATAGACATTTATAGTTGCTTCTTCATCAAAATTGTTAACTAATTCTTTCCTTTCTTCCCATTTAGGAGCAAGAGCTGTTCCGTAATTATCAAAATAAGTTGCTCCTACTCTATTTGAATAGCCTATCGATAAGTCATAAATTCCGTCCATTTCAAACTCTACGAACTGGGGATGAAGGAATTGCCTTCTCCTTTTAACTTCGTTAATATCTTTAAAGTAATCAGAATCTAGAACATATTCAGGGTCTTCTGGAGTTCCAGTATTCCAAAGGAGATAAAGATTCTCGATGCACACAACAATGTCAACATCTCCATCTCCATCAATATCTTCACCTTCTGCTGAAGGAACTGATTGTGCGCTTTTTAGTATCTCACGAAGTTGGCCTGTCGCTTCCAATCTATAAAGAGAATCATATTTCTCATATGTTGAAGATTCTTGCCTCCAAATAATAATATCTGCGGGAAGAACACTTGTAGTATCATCTTCAAAGTCATCGTACTGATTAGAAAGAGTTGGGTCGAAATGACCAATGAGTAGTTCTTCTTGAGGATAGTTTGTATCTATTTCTACTGCTCCTATCGATATATTTCCTGTATAAGTTGCATATCCATTAATGGAAGAGAAATATTGAGTTGTTTGCGCAGCATCATAGTTAAAGTCATTGTCAAAATAATAAACATCACCATCACCTGCTGTTATCGCAAATTCACCAGTAACAGGTGAATCTCCATCAATATTGAGCAGAGTATAATCAAATACCACTTGAGAAATTTGGCTTCCAGGTGATGGATTATATCTCATTTTGTAATCAGTACCTAAATCAGTATATCCATAAATCATGGGCATAGAGCCTAGATTCTTAACTTGCTCGATATCCCAGATATTTATTCCAACAGTAAATCTGTCATCAACCCAACTATCCCAAGATAAAACAAATGAGTCTGAACTTACATCATACTTGAAAGCTACAAGACGACCATCTACTGTTCCTAGAATTGCATGAATGACTTCTTCATTGGTGTCTCTGCTAGTCATTAAAGTTCCTACTTCTGCGCTTAAAGCTGTTGAAACTGTTTGGTAAACGTAAGGTAACTCAATAGATTGCAAGTTATAATCTTTAGTAGAATTAGATATTACTGTTACATTAATATATCTGAAATAATTCCATTTATTTTCTATTAAAATTGGGTCAACATTAATTCTGAGATATTTTGTTTCTGAAGCAACATTAAATGAGTTAATAAGTGATGGATCAACAGTTACCCAATGTTCATAGTCTGGAGAGATAGAAATGATAAAATCATCTTTAGTTATATAATCAAATAGTGATGTATTGAATTTTAGTAATATATCTGCAGCATCATTTCCATTCCCTGTTCCTTCTTCATCTGCTCCAAAATCGTACACTTCCCACGCAGAGTGAGTAATATTAGATTCAAAATGAGTGTAACAAGTATCGTTATCTTGCGCAGCACCAGTATTATAAGGATAGTTGCCTTTAATAAAAGCAGGATTACTTTGCAAAATGGGTTCTTCAACAGTTGTTCCTAGATAATTTATTATATCTTGGAAGTAAACATTTTGTCCTTCAGTTCCATTGTCTACAAAATGATCAGCAGGATAAAAGTCTTTCAAAGTCCAAGATTCAAAATCTTTTATCAGTTTCTGTAAATAATAGCCTTTATAATCATCATACCTTAGAATGTATCCATTAAAAGCAAAGGAAGCTATTACTACTTCATCTCCTGGAGAGTTATCTAGATTACCTATATCCATAGAGTAAATTGGTCTCCAAATTGACTCATTATCAGCATAAATTAATTTGTAACTATTATCTTGGGCAAGAGGATAAGGTTGTCCTTGGATATCTAAAATAGTTCCATTATTTTCGAAAACTAGAATAGCTCCTTCTCTCGTTCCCACAACAAAGTCTGGAAGACCATTATAGTTTGTATCTCCAACAACTAAAGAAGACAAATGATAACCTGTATCATGACTTTGCCATTTTTCTCTATATGTAATCCAATGTTCTGAATTGAATGGATATCCAGAGTGTAACCAATATTCATAAACATGTACTTTGTGATCCCAACTTACGACAATTATATCGTCTAGATGATCTAAATCTGTATCATTAACTTCTACACCCCACACTTGACCTAAATAAGGACTAGTATATACAAGATCAAATCTATTTTCTGTATTTGTTACTGGATCATAAATGTGTTCTTGTTCAAATACGTAGAAATACCCATCAGAAGAACTTGCAATAATTTCTAAGAAATCGTTATTATCAGTATCTCCAAAATCAACATCTATTACATCTCCTTTAATTTCTGTATCTCCACTCACCCAAACTTTTGCATATTGGTTAATATCTGGATTCCATCGATAAACTTGAACTTCATTGTCAAAGAGATAACCTCCTCCTACTGCCATAAATTCATAATCATCAGAAATAGTTATACATCTAACAGCAGCCTGAGATTTCCATGGTTGATATGTTTGTTGATATTCATTGGGATTATCAGCCAATAATCTGCTTAAATCCAAATCAGGATCAATTATTTGCTGATCAACTGAAGCAAGGTTAGCACCATTATTTTCTCCATAAACTTGTTGCATCAGTTGTTTAGCATCTTCTAAACTTATAGTATCTGGTAAAGAATGGGTAGAATTGTTTTCAGCGTTAGTAAACGATGAATTTGGTATCCCTACTAGTAGAGAACTAATCATTATAGCTAATAAAGAAAGGAGTAATCCTTTCTTCCAAATTATATTACTTTTTTTGTGCATTATGAAGCACCTCCTCTTTTAAAAATATTCTTCAAGAATCGCAGTTTTCCTGCTCTTCCTGCGTAAACAGTCAAAGTTGAAGCAACGCCTACAGCTACTCCCCCTCCTATTCCTGCAAAGACCCAAGGTAAGGAGACTACTGGACTCCCTTCAACGTAAAATGTTCGTTCTATTAACGAAACATTTCCATCAGGTTTTGTCACATAAAATCTCACAATATAGTCTCCTGGCCCTATATAATCTCCTTGCGTTATCCATGTTCTAGAGATACCGTCATAGGACATCGTCATATTATCTCCAAAATCATGTTTATTTTTCTTAATTTGATATTGGACACCTATCAACTCTGTCACATTATAGAGAATAAAAGTATAGTTTGAAGGAGAGTAAATTCCACCTTCTATCGGCGAGATAACTAGTACTCCGGCTTCAAGCATATCTTGATTTGCAGAGAGAGCTGCTATGAATTCTTCTTCTGTAGTATATGTGAGAGGGTCAAGTCCTAACATGACTTCTAACCCATCGCTATAAGTATCATTATCTGTATCCCAATTTGTAGGATCAGTACCATGAACATATACTTCAGCCCCATCCATCAAACCGTCTCTGTCGCTATCTGGTTGAGTAACACCTCCTCCTGCAACATAACTGGTGTTGTAAATAAAGAACTCCAAACCATCTTCTAGGCCATCATGATCCCAATCCATCAGTAAACCATCCACTTTTCCTGAATTTGCATCAATCTCGTAGGCGTTATTAGGATTAGAACCGTAAAGTAGTAACTCTGGGCCATCAGGCAGCAAATCATCATCACAATCAGGGTCATTAGGATCAAGCAGATAACCAGGATGTTCAAAACCAGCGTACCATTCTTCCCAATCTGTCAGATAATCGTTATCAGTATCTGAACTCAGAGGGTTCGTAAACATTACATTTAGCTCTGACCAATCGTCTAACCCATCTCCGTCTGTATCCATCATATCTGGTTTAGTTCCATATTCATAAACTTCTTCTCCATCCAAAAGTCCATCATTATCAGAGTCTGGATCTACAGGTGAAGTATTGTAAGGTTGTGTGATAATGAAACTGACATAAGGATAAATGATGTTAGAAACGTTTGCAATATGATATTCATTTGCATCATATATTCCATCTCCATCAGTATCATTACATAATGGATCCAATGGCACTGGAGTAAAGTTGTAAATTAAACCAGAACCAAGATATAATTCAAAAGAATCATGTATTCCATCTCCATCAGTATCACTTGTCAATGGGTCAGTTCCATAAATTAACACTTCATCTCCGTCAGAAAGTGGGAAGGTATAATTTCCATCTTCGTTAGGATAGGTAATTGAATCATTGTCTGAGTCCCAATTCAATGGGTCAGTGTATATACCATATTCATCTAAAACTTCCATAGCATCACTCAAACCATCATCATCTGTATCGTAATCTCTAGGATTGGTAAAGTAGTAAAATATCTCTTCCCAGTCTGTTAGACCGTCGTTATCCATATCTTCATCCATCGGGTCTGAACCGTAAACTAATACCTCCATTCCATCATCTATCCCATCACCATCACTATCTACAGCAAGAGGATTAGTATGGAATAAATATACTTCTTCTCCATCCAAAAGTCCATCATGATCTGTATCTTCATAAGCAGGATTGGTTCCAAACTTGAAGAATTCTTCACCATCTAAGATACCATCCATATCACTATCAGGATTTAATGGATCTGAACCTAGTAGAATGTCTTGAAGATCGCCTAACCCATCTCCATCAGTATCAGGATTTCGAGGATCTGTATGGTTACTAATCTTGTTACCCCAACCCTCTAAACCATCAATTAATCCATCATCATCCATATCAGCATCATTTGGATCTGTCGGTGGATCTAACCAAAGTTCATAACCATCAGACTTTAGGAAAAAGTCAAGCGGAGCCCCATCACCTCTCCACGATTTATCCATTACTGCTGAATCACCATCAGTATCTGGGTTTATTGGGTTCGTTCTAACTACTCTTCCCATTAATTCATCGTCTTCGATAAATATAACCCATTGACCTTCGATCTCAACTTTATCAGACATATAGATTAAGAACTGACGATCTGGAGCTATGGTTCCATTTGCTAATTGTTTATAAGAATCGTCATCGGTATCATTATCCAATGGATGAGTATAGCCTTGATTATAGAATATTGGATAGGGATCCCAACTTGGGTCTGAAGTATTATACAACTCTGGTCCATAATAAGCTCCAAATTCTCCTTCTTGTCCATCTAGTAGACCATCTCCATCAGTATCAGGATTAAGAGGATCAGTATGATCTTTATACTCTACTCCTCCAATTGTAACGAATTTTACACTTGGAGTTATTCCACTAATATTCCATGCAGTATTTACTTCGTAATAGTCATCTAATTGATCACCATCTGTGTCTTGGGCATTTGGATCAGTTCCATAGATAACAACTTCTTCATAATCAGTTAATCCATCATAGTCGCTATCTATTTGTAAGGGATTGGTTTTCAAGACTTCATATTCCATATAGTCATCTAGACCATCATCGTCTGAATCTGCAATGATAGGATCAGTTTTACTTGTTTTCACTTCGAATTGGTCTGATAAACCATCTCCATCACTATCATCGCTGTCTACTTTCATTCCTGGAACTCCTAACTCATATGAATCAGGCAACCCATCCCCATCCGCATCCAAGCCGCTCATTTCGTCTTTCGTACTTTCATCATCAGGTCCACCTGCCAGATAAATAGGATCTGGACCCCATGACACTGATCTTGTCCAGTCGACGAACAAGAACGTCAGTTTCACCGCCACAGTGAACTCTATCTCGAGTATCACCTGCAGCGGTGCGTCCGCCAAGAAGTCCTGTATAAACGTCAGCGTCACTACAAATCCTATCGTTATTTTTATACCAACTATTACCAAATCGATATCGATAATTACAGAAACACCTATTCCTATTACTATAGTCAAAATATCTGCAGCTTTCTGAGTAGGTGTTTCACATCGTTTAACAATCTCTATTCCTAAAAAGAATTCTATTTTCAGATATATTCCGCCTAAACCTATATATTTTGCCACTTTAGCTAAAGCTGCTCCTCCAGGACCTAAAAATTCTGCTAATGGGAATGTTTTAGCTATTGATATCTGGAACTTAAAGAAGAACTCTATTACTTTGAAGAAATCACTTGTACTTATTTTTCCATTAGCAATTTTCATCAATTGCAGTATAAGTCCTGCTGAACCAGAAAATGAAAGCTCTAGACCAAGAGAGTCAAGTAGCATTTTCATTAAATCGTTCTTTCCAGAAGTTCCTGCTTTAATTTCAAGCCCAGCTTTGAAAATAGGAATTATTGAAATTGATTTTGAGATAAGTTTAAACAATTCTCCAATATTATCGAGATCAAAAACCTTTGACCCATCAAAGATCATACTCATTATTAACTCTTGAATTGGTTCTGGGTTAATCTCGAAACCAGGGCTTAGTGAAAAGAATACACGCATCTGGAAAGCAGTGAAACTTCCGAATCCAATCGGGAATTCTGAATCATAACTAACTAAATCGCCCAAAGATTGAAACAGTTCATTTAGCTTATCTGTGAGCATATTAAGAAGATCAGCTATCTGCCCTGCAGCCCAACCTACAAGCTGATTCATTATCCACTTAATTCCATCTTTGAAAATATTCTTTGCTCCTCCTAGAAAAGTGAGAACTGTTTCAACAGTTGTTTTGATTGTAGGATCAATACTTCCACCAAGTAATCCCATAATATCCTGAACTACTTTAACAACGTTTGAAAACTCGGGTCCTTCTTCCCATAGAAGTTGAAAACTCTTATACATTGCTTCTAAAGGAATATTAACATCTAACATGTTCAAAACTACAACAGCCATTGAAATTATTGTCTGGATAACATTTTGGACAGAAAAGTCATATCCTCCAGAAAAGATGTCAATTAAGATTCCAACTACTTTTCCTATTAATTGATAAATTTCTGTACTAGAATTCTTATCGCTGAGGAAGAAATAAAGAACTTTTTCTATAATTTCTCCTGGATTTTTAAATTTGTCAGCAAAATCTTCCAATCTTCCCATAATATATTTCTTTAAGCTCTTTTTCCCTGTAATGAAAGGTAATATGGCTGCTCCAGCCTCTATTGCTTTTTGAACAATTTCACGAGGGCCTTCTGCTAAACCTGCAAAATGCTCTAAAAAGCCGTCAACAAGACTTATTAAACAACTTGTATCACTTAAAGATTCAAAGTCACCATTTATCAGAGCTAAAGCCATCAAAACAGCTTGAGAAATAACATTGATTTTATTTGCATCAAGAGAATGTCCAGATAAAGAACTAAGTTCAGTAATTAAGGATATTATTTGGTCATGAACATTATTTACGTCAAGGTTCTTTCCTTCTGAAACATCTTTAATAAGATCCATAAATGTATCAATTTGTGTTCTAACGCTTGAAACAAAGAATTGAACATCATTAATTGTTTCAACAAGATCAGGGAAGAAGAAGCCTATTAAATCCATAAATGAATCCTTAAGATTTACATCAATAACGCCAGCTGCACCCAAACCCATTTTAAGTGCAACACCTATAGCTTTGAAGGTGGTCTCTACATCATCATCATATGTTAAATCTAAAATGTTCTTATAAACTAGTTTTCCTAATCGTGGAAAGACATCAGTTACAACATGTTCCATGTCTTTTGTACTAACAATCTCAAATGCCATCATAATAATTTCAGAGATTGTATCGATCCATTTTTGTGCTTCACTTCCTAGATCTAAAGTCTGTTCCATGAATTTTTTCATTAGATTAGTAATTAATTGCCTGTTGAGAAAACTCTTGAGATAATCACCTATATTTGTAACACCACTAATCATATCAGAAAGAGCACTAGAGATATTTAATGCATCAAAAACATCATTAACAAAATCTCCCACGCTATCTGGAATTATAAATCTTAAAAGCTCCATTGATATATCAATTAAAGGAGTAAGATCACCCGAAGCTATATCTTTGATAGAGAATAATGCCTTAACAACTATATCAAAGTAAGGTTTGTATTCCTCTATACTTGGAAACATTTCCTTTGCTACATCAAAAAATAGCTCTATTGCGCTACTAGCGCTTGGATCTTTAAAGAAACCTATAATCTTAGGTATTTCCTTAATTATTGCTACAATTTGTCCTCCATACTCCTTACCTACAGTCAATAAACCTTCAGGAATTTCTACTCCTATAAACTCTAAAATAATTTTAATAACATCTCCAGCAGCACCAGGAATAGAAGATAAGAATGGAAATTCGCCTAACACAATGTCATCTTCATCAATTGTTGCCTTAGGTTTGATATCCATCACAGGATTAAAACCTTCAATCTCTGCTGTCGGATCAACTAGTTCCCCAGTGTAAGGATTGACTTTGTTTAACCTCTTTGGATATTGATCCATAGAGTCTTGCAATCTTTCTTCAGCTTTCTTGGGGTCAACAACTCCAAGACCTTTTGGATCGAATTCTGCAGACATTATCTCTTCAAATGAATCACCAAAATATTTGATTGCTATTAGTTTGAAGTTTTCACCTATTTGCTGAAGAATTTCATCATCTTTTTCAACAAAAATCTCGTATAAAGACCATAATACATGAATATATGCAATACGATAATCTAAAATCTCTGTATTTTCTATATAACAATTTTCAGTTCTAAGATATGGACCCATTTTATATGAGTTACCATAAACACCTATGTGCCTTGTATCTTTGAAAATGTTATAATAAGCAGTCAAATCTCTCCATGGCATTGTCCATCCTGCGAACTTGATGCCTTTCAAGTCAGAGTCAAAAACGTAGATCTTTATCCAATCATCATTATAGAAAGCTCTATCGAATGAATCTAAATTGAAAACTTTGACCATTCTAACGTTTGAGTAAAACATATGTATAGTATCATAAATCGAATTAGCTAGTTCTTTAGTCATGTCATCGAATGGATCATACAAAATCGCTATTTGATCTTCATAAACATCAGCTGGATTTCCAGTCATCATTAACTTCGTCTCATTCCCAACCATCTGACCTTGAACGAATATCGTTGAAACATTCAAGATAAGAAGAAAAATAGCTATAATTGAAATAACTTTAACTTTACTTTTTTTCATTTTTACACTTCTTTTCAATCTTCCATTACTTATCTGGGAAACAATAGCCCCAATCATACTCCCAGAACTCTAAAGAGTACTATACGAAAATCTATATATAAAATGTACTACAACTCCTTGAAAAACAATGTTTTCAGCAGTCTAATTTAAAGTTTAAAAACCATGTAAGGCAGAAAGTCTCTTGCCTTCCTTCAAGTACTATTTTTAATATAAAAACAAATTACAAAATTCACCCTATATGTAATGCAAATGGTAACTAAATAAATATAATATATAATGTGTTATATAACGAATGTGTTAATAATAGACACAAGTGTCAAATCAAAAAATAAATTGATTGTCTGGCGTCATGAAGATAACGACGTTTTCCAACTAGTCCTTTTTCACTAAGTATTTTAAGTGCGTTTCTTACAGTTCTGGAAGGTAACCCTGTACTTTGTATTATTTCACTTTGTGTCATTTCTCCTTCTGTGTGCAGCAACTTAAAGATATACTTCGCAGAAGGAGGAACACCTTCTAAAGACTGTAAGTCTAGTTCTACTAGCCTATTTCTTAACCTTGATAATATATTTACATTCTTACTTATTCGAATTACCTTTGCTTTCTTTCTAGCTTTTAGTATCTTGATTGTTTGACCATCTAGTTTTTTTCTAATTTGACCATCTATTATTACTTCGATTTGGGTTTTAGCCTTTAAATTAGATATCGATATTATTGATTCTGCAGGAGCTACAACAGGATGGTGATCTTTATTTAAGGGGTTCACAGGAACAATTAATGTAATATCAGGATTTCCATAAGCAATTGGACCATTGGCAGAAAGTGCATAACCAGTTGAACCTAGTGGAGTAGAAACTATTAATCCATCAGCTCGACCTCTATAAATGTGATTGTTATCTAAAGTTAAAGTATAACTCATTAATTGTGCTGATCTCTTGGGAAAAATAGCTATTTCGTTGAGTGCTGGCAAGTATTCATTTGATAGCGAATCTTGTAAAGCTACTCGGTTATACTTATCTATTGTATAACTTTTTGATAAAATAGAAGTTACAGCTTCCTCAAGATTGTTTGGTGTTATTTCTGTAAAGAAACTAATTTGCTCTGAAGAGGCAGCAATAACTGGTTTTTCTCCGTTTGACAAAAAAATAGACTTCAAGAATGTTCCTGTATCCCCAACAGAGATTATAATATCTATTGCTGTAATATATCTTAGATGTTTAGATTTTTGAAGGGCTATATCCAGTTCACTCTCTGAAATTTTTGAAAAAGAAATATTATCTGAATTTTTTGATAATTGTTCTCTAATTGTGTCTGCAAAGTTCTTAAACGCTTCTTCTTCTGCAATAACCATTAATATTTTCATTTCTACACCAAACAACAATGCTTGAAATTCTCATTATTCATTTGTTCATCTACTATTTTATTTATTTATCTTGTGTTTTTTTATTAATATCTCATCAAGTTCAAAAAAAAATGTAGAAAACATTAATGTCCTACCTTCAAGCAATAATTTTAAATTTAGGTGATTTATTTATATGATTAACAAAAATAAAGTACTTTCTTCCTAAACAGTAAAAAACTTAAATCTTATATAATTTAGGCAATTTTTGCTCATATTTTTCTAAAAATGCTTTAATTTTATTTGTTACATTACTTTTTCTCAAAAAAGCTTGTAATTTTGTCCTAAAACAAACTTCCTTTATATACCTTTATTGAAGCGTTACTTGGTCTAAAAAATGGTAATTATTGAAAAACAGATTGAACATGTTACATTTGGCTTTACGCAAGAGGAAATTGAAAAAGAAGCTCAAAGACTTTATTCAAAAATAGGTCATTTAGGATGGACATTAAATGATTGTTTAGATATTGCTCCTTTAACATTAAGAATTAATAAACTTAAGAAAAAGAGAGGAGTGCATATACTAGCACATTCTTACCAGACTCCAGATATTATTTTTGGTGTTGCCGATAATGTTGGAGATAGTTTAGGTCTTTCTAAGAAAGCAACAGAAGTAAAGGAAAACACTATTCTTTTTTGCGGAGTAGAATTCATGGCAGAAACAGCAAAAATTCTTAATCCTGAAAAAACTGTTTTAGTTCCAAAAAGAGGTATAGGATGCACTTTAGCTGATTCAATTACTAGAGAGGATGTAAGAAAATTAAAAGAAAAATATCCTGGTGCTCCTGTTGTTTGTTATGTTAACACCACTGCTGAAGTAAAAGCTGAAGCTGATGTTTGTTGTACTTCAGCTAATGCGAGAAAGATTGTTGAAAAACTAGATAGTGACACAATCATTTTTGTTCCTGATTACAATATGGGGGTAAATTTAGCTAAAATTACTGGAAAAAGGATAATTACTTATAATGGTCATTGTAGAACACATGATAGAATTACAAAAGAAAAACTAAAACTATTGAAAAAAAATAAAGAAACACTGGTTTTTTCTCACTTTGAGTGTAAACCAGAAATAATAGAACTTTCTGATTTAGTTGGGGGAACTGGAGATATGCACAGGTTTTCTAAATCAAGTAAGACATCAAAAGAGGTGCTCTTTGTTACTGAACAAGGTTTTATTGATCGAATGAAAGTAGAATATCCACATCTGAAATTCTTGGACAGTAATATGATATGTCCTATGATGAAACAAAGCAATCTTATAAATATTTTAGATTGTTTAGAAAATCCAAAGAGAGAAAATATTATAGAAATTGAAGAAGAAATAAGAAAAAGAGCTTTCAACGCAGTAAACAATATGCTAAAATACTAGAAAAAACAGGTTTTCTCAATGATACCAGAGACTCTAATTGAAGAAGATATAAAAGAGTGGTTGAAGGAAGATATCCCTTACTGGGATATTACAACTAATCTTCTTCCAAACAAAAAAGTGAAAGCTAAAATTTTTGCCAAACAAGAAGGTATTATTGCAGGATTGATTGTTTCAGAAAAAATCTTTACTCTTCTTGGAGCAGAATGGAGTGCGAACGTGAAAGATGGAGAAAAAGTTAGTAAAAAACAAATTATTGCGGAGATTAAAGGTGACATTAAAAGTCTTCTTCAAGGAGAAAGAATCGCTTTAAATATACTTGGAAGGATGTCTGGTATAGCTACAACTACTGCACAAATGATAGAAAAAACAAGAAAAGTTAATCCTAATCTCAAGATATGTGCAACCAGAAAAACTGTTCCTGGTTTAGCAAAATACGATAAATATGCAGTGACAGTAGGAGGAGGAGATACTCATCGATTTAATCTGTCAGATATGGTTTTATTAAAAGAGAATCATTTATCCCTCTTTAGTTCAATATCAGAAGCTATCACCAAAGCAAAAGAAACTGTAAGTTTTAGTAAAAAAATAGAAGTAGAAGTGAAGAATGAAGAAGAAGCTATTGAAGCAGCAAAAGCTGGAGCTGATATAATTATGCTAGATAACTTCAAACCTATACAAGCAAAACATGTTGTAAAAAAGATTAGAGAAATAAACCAGAATGTACTTATTGAATTGAGCGGGAATATAAAAATTGAAAATATTGAAGATTATGAATTAGAGAACGTGAACCATATTTCTTCTGGCTCTTTAACACATTCAGTAAAAAACTTTGATCTTTCAATGCTTATAGAATAAAAAAGAAAAAATTAGAATGGGATAAAAGTATCTTCTTCAGTTATAGATTTGATTAATTTAACAACTAATTTTATGATATTTTTTACATCATCAAGTGAAATTACTTCAGAAGCTGTGTGCATATATCTGTTTGGAATGCCTACTAGTGCTGTTGCAGCACCAGATAGTTGAATAGCGTTTGCATCTGTTCCTGTTCCTCTATTAGCAGCATGAGGTTGAATTGGAATCTCATTTTTCTCGGCTATTTCTATTATTCTTTTAACTAATACAGGATTAAGATTTGGTCCAATAGAGATAATAGGTCCATCACCAAGCTTAACTTCTCCTACATCTTTTTTACTAATTTCAGGTGCATCAGAAGCAAAACCTACATCAAAGGCTATTCCTACTTCAGGAGAGATTCGCTTTGCTGCTACAGTGGCTCCTCGCAAACCAATTTCTTCTTGGACAGTTGAAACTCCATATACTCCTGCATAGAAGTTTTTATCTTTTGCTAGTTCTTTCATAATCTCTGCAACAATAAATGCACCTATTGAGTCATCAAATCCAGAAGAAACAGCATAATTGTGTTCGCCCAATCTATCATATCCATAGTCAAAAACAGCAAAATCACCCACTTGAATTTTAGATGAAGCTTCTTCTTTATCTTTACAACCAATATCAATAAAGAGTTTCTCCATTTCAGGAGCTTTTTTCCTTTCATCAGGTTTCATCAAGTGAATAGCTTTCTTACCTATTACTCCTAAAAATGTTCCTCCTTTTCCTATAACTTTAACTCTCTTTCCAGGCAAAGTTGAAGTATCAAAACCACCTAAAGGTTTAAACCACAAATAGCCATCATCATCGATGTAGCTAATTTGGAAACCGATTTGATCTATATGCCCTGCTAACATAACTTTGAACGAACTTTCTGGATTGATAACAGCATAAAGATTCCCTACTCTATCTGCATAAATTTCGTCTACATCTTTTTCAAGATATTCTTTTATTATCTGCTGAGCTCCAAACTCATATCCTGTAGCTCTTGGTGTTGTAACAAGTTTTTTCAAAAATTCCTCGTTAACCATTTTTTATCTACCTAAAAATATTCTTTTCAATTTTATTTTTAACGTTTTGCTATAGACAATTAAAAAAAAGAATCAAAGATTATAATTTCTTTCAATATTGAAATTAATAGAAAGTATATAAGAATCAAATAGAAAAAGAAAACTATTTAATAATGAAAAAATCAGAAGGCTTAGGATGGCAGAGGGTATAAATGAAAAAGAAAAGGTTGAGGACATAAGACAAAGCAAAAAATACATAAAAATAACTTTGATTAGAAAAATCCTTTTCTCAACAAGTATTCTTACAATATGGGCTGTATCAGCTATTTTCAACATTATTGATTTAAAAAATGGAATAGGATATTTTCAATCACCTTGGACTTATCTCACTTTACTAATTACGATTCTATTAATATTGACAGTAATCATTCCATTAAGAAGGAATATAAAAAAAGATATTGAACAACTAAAAAGAGAAAAAGAAGAAGTAAAATAGAATTAACAATTTTTAATCTTGTATTTTTCTTAAAAATGAGATAAGGGAAAGAGCAGCCAACCATGATGTTTTTGGGTTTGTTGGTGAAGGCTTATTTTTAAATACAAACTCATATGAACCAACTTTTGATTCTATTAAAATTCTATGAATATTCTGTTTAATTGTAGGATCTGAAAGTATTCTTACTCTTGTTTCTTCTCTTCCTAGTGTGGCTAATGAGAGCCTAGCTGCCACGTTAATACTTCGTGGAAATTGTTTTGCAGCTTCTTTTGCATTTCCCTCAAAAATTATTGTTTCTTTATTTTCATTTAAATGTATGTTATTTTTTAAAACATAGGCATTTTTTTCAAAAACATGATACGGTTTTCTTGTTTCTAATACAACTGTGTTTAACCCTTCCAAAGCAATAGCACTGATACTATCAAATCCTCCTATTGCTCCAGAAGGAAGCAAAATAAATTTTTTCTTTTCTGCATTCAAATTTTGATATTTTAAGTAAAGAGATTCATTTGTAACAAATGCTCCAATACTCATGGGAATAAAATAGATATTATTTTCTAGTACTTTATCAAATATCTTTTCAACAACAGATTGAACTGCGCATTCGATTACAACATCACAGTCATAAAAATCACTTAGATTCCTCATTACCCTTACATTTTTTAATCGAGTTTGAACTTTTTCTATCGCTTTTTCATCAATATCGTAAATTGCTTGGATTTGATAGCCTATTTTTTGACTGTTTATTGCATCAATTACAGTTTGTCCAATAAAACCAAGACCTATTATTGCTAGCTTCTTCATAGATTCAATATCTTTTTAGGTATTTTAAGAATTAGCTTTGAACCCTCTCCTAGTTTACCTTCAACTCTATCTGTAATTACTATACTTCCACCTGATCTTTTAACTATCATATATGCAGTAATCAAGTTGAAATCAGAGAGTCTTCGCCCAGTAGACAACTCTTCTTGTATCTGTGTTTTTCTGCTATGGCTTAGTCCCTTTCCTTTTCCTTCGATGTCTATTTCCACATAATTATCTTTCATAACAGCACATATTCGAATAACTACTTTCTTGGTTTGGGATTGCTTTATAAAAAACTCAAATACATTTTCTAGTAAGTCAACAAAATAATTACAGGCATATATAGAAAAATCATCTTCAAAAAGTTGAATAAAATCGATTGTAAATTGAGGATAAAAGATTTTCATGTTTTCTAGAGCTTTTTTGATTTGCTGTTTTAAGTTAACCTTTGAATAACTTAACTTTTTAGTACTTAAAGAGCGGAGAACAATAATTCGATCTCTTAATCGCTCAGTTTTTTCCAATACTCTTCCTATTTTTTCAAGAACTGATGACATCTCTTCTACTTCAGAGTTTACTGAAACCAGTTCTAAATAACCATTTAAAGCATGTAGATAATTTCCTATATCATGAATAAACAAGTCAAGAGCAAGGTTTGCTAAAATTGTTGATTGTTTTTCTTTCTCCATAGAATCATTCAATTTGATAGCCATCTCTTCAAATAAGAAAAATACTTCTGTAATTTCATTCAATTTTTCTCTATTAAAATCAAAAGAAACACTATAATCTCCACTAGAAACGCGATAAATCGCTTTTCTAAGTTTAGTTAGATTTTTAGTATAGTTTCTAGTTAAAAATATCTCAACACCTCCAACAATAGATAAAATAACAAAAGAAGTAACTAAAAGCATTACTTCAACATTTTTGAAATTCTTTTCCATTTCATTAGTTAAAGGTTGTATTTCCTCTAAAATCAAATCAACAGGAGAAAAATGAATCATCCACCAATTTGGAGAAACAAGTTTTCTATAAAAAACTAAATAAGAAGTATCGTTGAAAGTTAATTCTATATGAGATATTTTACCTTCTTTAGCTTCAATAAAAGAATTAGAAATAGCACTATTATTTAATTTAAAAATGTTTGAGATTGGATAGGGTTTTAAAATAGATACATCTTCTTTTTCAAAGTATTCTGGTGAATATAGAATATTTCCTGAATTATCAACTAACCAATTAAAATCTTCTTGAGTAATTCTAAGTTCTAAAGCATTTTTAAGAAAATCTAAATTAAAATCTTGAACTAAGAGACCTTGATAATCAGTAGAATTATAAATTGCTTGCCCTAAACTAATGAACAAATTTTTTAGTACATAATCAACACCCAAACTAGAAAAATGTGCTTTTATACCCTTAACTGTTTCATTATTCTCTTGAGCTAATATCTCATTATACCATGGTCTTTTTAACCAATTATACTCAATTGAAAGAGCTAAAATATGTTCAGAATCAAAGAAATTGGGATAAAAAGGATAAACAATAAAATAGTTTGGTGTTGCATAATATACCCACTGTAAGAAAGATTGACGTAAAGAGGGAAAATGTTGATAGATATATTTGGGACGTAAATCTATAAAACCATTTAAAGTACCATTAATATTTCCTTTTAGTAAACCTTTATACTGACCAATAAAATTTCCACTAACACAACCTTCAATCCTTGAAAGCTCTGATTCTCGTATTAATGTAATATTAGATTCTTGATATGAATTTAAAACATAATATTGTTTGAAAAAACTAAATTCAGAGAAGTTCATCTTAGATTTTATTACTTGAGGAATTATGTTTGGGTCGTCATTCCATGATTCAAGAAGAGTAACGTTAAAAAATTTGTGAAAATAACTTTGATAAACATCAGAAATATTAATAGAGAACATTTCAGAATTATTATTGTAATAATAAAGAAAGAGGGAGGAGTCTGTAGCAAGTTCTCCAGTCAATGAAGCATTTATTTGTGCAGTAATAATTCCTTGTAAAAAAATTTCATCTTTAATATCACCAAAAACAACTAAACCAGGAGTATCCAGAATGTTTGTACCATCATTAAAAAAATCAAAGTAACCTATTTTCTCTTCCCGCCTTACAGTAGCATTGACTGTCCCATCAAAGTATAACGTCTCATCACTATTCGTAAGCTCTAGATGGTTTTTTTCATAAAGACCAGTAGTTTCATTAGAGTACAACTGATGCGAAATAAAGTTTGCAGTGTTATTAAGCGAAACAATATATCCCTCAAAGAGTGAATCAATTGATGATGCAAATTGATAACTGGAAAGTTCCATACTTTCAATTTTTGTTTCCAGATATTTATCAAAAGTAGATTGGGTCAAATCTTGTATTCTTGTTTCTAAAATTAAAGTATTTGAACCCATTATAATGAAAAGAGAAAATGACACAGTCAAGATTGTTGACAGTACCCATTGTCTCGCCAACTTAACTTTTCTCACAAACTATCCTCCAATAACCTCTTAATAACATTATTCATTTTTTATTTTTATATTTAATTGTAGACAGTTATTGTAAAATTAAATGAATAAGATATTGATAATTGAGAATAGATTAAAAAAAAACAATTGTTATTAATAAATTAAAAATCTTCATATATAAAAAAGAAAAACAATAAAAGAGTTCAGTTATTTTCTTCTTTTTCCTGCTTTTTCTTTGCTTTAAAGGCTTCATATTGTTCTTTCATATCTTCTATTGCTTTCATTTCAAAAGTCCCATATTCCTCAAGTATTTTAAAGAGATCTTCAGGTTGATCTGTATGAAAATGAACTTTAATATGTCCAGGCATCCCAATTACTAAAAGGCAATCACCAACACATTCATTCATTATTCTGTCTCTTATCACATTTTTATCTTTTCTTGAGAGATTTTCCCCTTTTATCATACATTGCACATCATATCTGAAATTCACAGCTTCATGTTCATCGTCAAACATAAATTTCACCTACTCATATTCAAAAATAAATAATCAGATTTAAATATTGTTTATTGGAAAATAGAAGAACTAGAACAAAAGAAAAGAATAATTTCTAAAGAACGGCTATGCTTCTTATTAAATCTGCACAATCTTCTAAAAGGTCGGACACTTCTTCAATATCTCTAATAGCATGGTCTAGAATTATCAGAGCACCTGCAGGAACACTTTCTGTAGAGTAGGCTATTTCATATTTCATTCGCTTATACAGTTTATCTATTTCAGATTCCATCAAGTCTACTTCAGTTATTTTATTTTTCAGTTCTTCTTTAGAAAGTTTGAACATGTTATCAAATGCTTCAAAAAAGCTAACTGATTCTTTAGTTAACTTGTCAAATATTTCTTTGATAACTTTATTAATAGTTTCAGGGTAAGTATGCTTAATTATGAGAAGTAAATTGTCACATCCTCTTTTTATTCCTCCAGCAGCTTTATCAGCTAAACGAATAAAATTTAGCAAATCTGTTCTTACATATTCTGGTGTTTCTCCTTCTGAAAGCATTTGAACAATTTCAGCTTCGATAGAATCTGCTGTTTTTTCTTCTTGATGTATTAAATCAAAAATGTGAGAAGCTGCAGACTCATCCTTTTTTAACCAAAATTGGAAGAAATCCATAGCTTTTAGAATTGTGTTATTTACGTGTACTAAGTGTTCTCGAATTCTATCTAAAATCCTTGATTCTCTTCTTCTACTTAACCAGCTTTTTAGTTCTTTTTGATTCATCTTATTCATCCTCTATACTTTTTTCACTATTTATTAGTTTTTCATTTTTTAATTCAAAAATTCTGAAATCATCTTTATCCATACCAACCACAATCTCAGAATTTGGAGAAGTTGGAACATTTTTCTTTCCAATCAATTCATAGGCTTTTAGCTTCATTCCAGAAATATCAAGAATTAATTCAAAAAATTCACCTATTAATTTAGCTTGAATTAATTTACCAGGAATGATATTATCATAATTTAAATTACTTGATTCTTCTTTGTTATATACATCTATAAGCTCTAAAGGGACTAAAGCTACAACATTTGTTCCAGAAGAAAAATCTGTTTGGACTCTTAATTTTAGGTTGTTCTCTGTTAAAAGATATTTTTCTTCATTTTCAACTACTATTTTTCCTTTAAATGAAACATTTTCTCCAAGAAAATCTGCAACGTAAATAGAATAAGGATTATTATATATTTCTTCTGGTGTTCCTTCTTGAACTATTTGTCCATCTTTAAAAATGAGAATACGGTCTGCAACTCTCATTGCTTCATGAGTATCGTGTGTTGCATGAATACATGTTAAACCAAGATCTTTAACTAACTTTCTGAGTTCTACTTGAAGAATATCTCTTATTTTTGCATCTAGAGCTCTTAAAGGATCATCCATTATCAACAATTTTGCATTTGAAACAATTGCACGAGCTAGCGCTACACGTTGTTTTTGTCCCCCACTAATTTCATCAGGATAATTTTTCTCTTTCCCTTTAATATTTAATAGGTTCAGCAGTTCATATGCTACCTTTCTTGAGACTGAAAGATCTAAATTTTTTACAATTGGTCCAAATAGGATATTTTTCTCTACACTCATTCTTGGAAACAGGTTATATTCTTCAAATACAAAACCTATTTGTCTATCTTCAGCAGGAATATTTGTAACATCGACATCATCAAAAAAAACTTTTCCAGAAGAGGGAGAGATTAAACCAGCGAGAATGTACATAGTTGTAGTTTTCCCAGCTCCAGTTGGTCCTAAAATAGCAACATATTCTCCATCCTTTATAGATAAAGATAGATCTTTTATTCCAACAACTTTTCCGTAATTTTTAGAGACTTTCTCCATTCGCACTGAAACCATATTTTACATCTCCAACGATTTTTGAATTCCCTCTTTTGGAAACTCAAAGCATCTAGTTCTACTAGGGTCAATAATTACATGAACTGTTTCGTTTTCTTTGAACTTTATAGGGCTTTTAGCATGAATCTTTGCTTCAATTATCTGTTGATTTTTCAACAATACTTTGACTCTTCTAAACAATCCTAAAAATTTGTCACTAATTATTTTTCCAGTTAAGAAGTTCTCATTATTTTTATTTGGTTTTTTAACATCAAAGAACTCTCTTCTTATAGCTATAACCACTCGTTCTCCCTTACTTATTCCAGCATTCTGAACATAAACGCTTTCTAAACCCACTCTCACTTTTGAAAAACGAGTAGAATCATCAAGAATATATCCTTCAATGAAATCACTTTCACCCACAAAAAATGAAGTAAATAAATTTGTTGGTGAAAATATTAAATCTTCAGGAGTTCCCATCTGAATTAATTGACCTTTATTTAGCACAATTACTTTGTCGCTAATTGAAAGAGCTTCTGCTTGATCATGTGTGACATGTATTGCTGTAAGACCTTGTTTTTTAACAAAATCACGTAAGAAAAATTGAAATTCTTCTCTTATTTTCTGGTCTAAAGCTCCTAAAGGTTCATCTAAGAGAAGTATTTTTGCTTCAGCAGCTATTACTCTCGCTAACGAAACTTTTTGTAATTCAGGAGCAGATAATTCAGAAGGAAAAGATTCAGCTCTTTTTTTCATTTGAACAGAAGAAAGAGAATGCTCTACTAGTTCTTCTATCTCGCTTTTTCTTTTTCCTTTTACAGTTGGCCCATAAGCAATATTTTCCCACACATTCATATGTGGAAAAATAGCAAAATGTTGGAAAACAAAGCCCAAGTTCCTTTTTTGAATTGGAAGCTTTTCTACTTCTTCATTGTCAAAGAAAATTTTTCCTCTAGTTGGTAAAACAGTTCCTGCGAGAAGCCTAAGAGTAGTGGTTTTTCCACAACCAGAAGGGCCGATGAGTGAAACATACTCTCCATCTTCTATAATAAATGATAAATCTTTAACTGCTTCTACTTTCTTTCCAAAAATTTTAGTTACATGTTTAAATTGTATTTCTGTCATTTATTATCTCTCCTTTGAAACATATCGAAGCAAAAGCAGTGAAAGGAATGAAATTAAAATTAACAAAGAAGCAGCAAAAGCTGCAGCAGGAAAAGTAGAAGCTTCAAAGAAATCAACTAATAAAACAGGAATTGTTCTTTCTACTCCTTGAACAATTATAGTTGCACCAGTTTCACTCATAGAACGAGTAAATGTCATAATAGAAGCAGCTATTAATCCACTTTTTAGAAAAGGTATAGTAACGGTTCTAAAAGCTGTTAATTTCGAGGAACCAAAAGCAAAGGCTGCCTCGTCATACATTGTTGGGATTGCATCAAAAGCTCCAACAAGAGGTCTTACACAATAAGCATAAGTAAAGGAAATGTGAGAAACAATAATCATCAGAAAACCTGGTGATAGGAGATGTAAACCATTTGACCCCCAAAGGAAAAATATGCTAAAACCAAGTGCAGAACTTGGTATAATTAATGGAATATCAATCAAGGTGTCAAGTAAACCTTTAAGTTTGTCATCCTTTGTTTTTGAGATAAGTAGAGCCATAGGTGTAGCAATAATCAAGTTAACAATTGTTACTATTAATGCTACTTCAATTGAAGTAATAAAAGCATGGATAATTGAATCAATTTTTTTATCAGGAGCTTGAAATACTTGATAGATCATTCCAGCTTCATTGTCACCAGAAAAAGGAGATTTGTTCCACCATTGAAAAAGATAAATAATAACAAAAAGAGCAGGAATAAAAACGAAAACAAAGAAAAGAGTAATAGATAAACTATCTCTAGTTCTTGAAACCTTTTTTGAACTAAGTTTTCTTTCAAATCTAGGAAAAACTTTGTTCCAAGGAAGACCTACTCTTCTGGCAAATAACCTAACTGCAGTAAGTAATAATAAACTGATAACTATTAAAATAAGAGAAAGAAAAGCAGTAGTTGGAATCTTTAACCCTTTCATCCAACTAACAATTACAACAGGAGCTGTTTGATAAACTCCACTTACAATTAATGTAGCCCCTGTTTCTCCTAAAGAACGAGTAAAAGCTAAAACAGTTCCTGCTAACAGAGATTCTTTTACCATTGGAAGAGAAATCATTCTTGCAATAGTAAAAGGAGGAGCACCTAATGTTTTTGCAGCTTTTTCAATATTTAAGTCTAAATCTGCAATTATTCCCTTGATAGATCTTGTAACATAAGGAAAGGTGAATGCTATATGTGTAAGTATTATTAATAGTGTCCCTTGAGAAACTAACCCTACATTTGAATTAAACAAACGTGAAATACCATTATTTGTTCCCCAAAAAAGGTAAATCGAAAAACCAAGTGCACTTGTTGGAACAGCCATAGGCATATCTACAAGAGTATCCAAAACTTTTCTTCCTTTAAAATCGTACCTAGCTAATACCCAAGCTATTGATATTCCAACAATTAGATCAAAAAAGGTCACAATTCCTGCAACCTTTAACGATAAACCTATTGAGCGAAGCATCATAAGAAAAGCTTCGTTCCCCAGAATAGGATCATTGAATACCTTAGAATAAATTTCTCCCCAATATAAAAATATTTGTAATAATAAGTAAAAAATAGGTCCTATAATTATTAAAATAAAAATTGAAATAGTTATGACCTTTCCAGCCAATACCACAGACTTTCTCGAAAGAAGAGTTTCGATCTTTAATCTTGTCTTCCTGAAGAATATCTCAATGTCCTCTTTATCTGTTCTAATCACTGCTTCATCACCTTCTTACTTCTCTGATTTTTAATTGGTATTAATAGCAGAAAGGCAATAAGAAAAACTAAGTAGGTTGAGTAAGAAGATAAACCTAGTTGTGCATCAGTATTATTTTCAGGACTTTCTAGTGATGTTGCCCTCGTTTTTAACCACAAATCAGGAATTCTATCAAGAACTTCTCCATCAGTAGGAGTTTCAAAAAGAGGAATGGATAGAGTAGGTTTTACACCATTCTCTTCTTTAAAAACAGAATTGATCTCTTCCCTAACATCAGAATCATTGATGATTGACTGATTCCCTGGTCTAAATCCAAAGGGAATAGCTTTTTTCTGAATCTCTTTGCTTAATAAAAATCTCTCAAATTCAGTCGCAGCAAAATATTCTTCAGGTGAAACCCAACTAGCATTTAATAATACAATTGGATGATCACTCCATAATGTTCCTTCTGAAGGATAAACAGCAATAATGCTATCGTTCCACTTTGCAAAAGCTTCTCCATCTTTTGCAGTTTCAATTATGAGATTCTCATATAATATCATAACATTTAACCCTGAAGGGCCCAACTGAACAGCTTGCTTTGCTAAGAAACCAGTAGAAGAACCATATAATACTGCAGAAGATTCGACTTGTTCTAACCAGTTTTGAATAGTTGAATTTTTCAAATCATCTATTGTTATTTCACTTGGTGGCTTCCCGCTAGCAGCTGCTATTTCCAGTAATACAGCCATATACCCAGAATTTGATTCTTGAGCAGAAGTATGGGCAAGTTTAAGATCTTCAAAAGATAAATTATATAAGTCAAACCATGAAGTTAAGTTGTGCTTTTCAGCGTAACTTTTCCAAACACCAATTATTATAGGAGAAGAAACTAGAGACCTTACATTTTCTTCATTTATTATAGAAAAACCAAATTTCTTTTTCCATGACCAATCAAAAAGGGGAACCCAAACACTAGACGCAGGACTCCAAATAACAGGTTTACTTTCACCAGATAAAATGGAAATCATAGACGATCTAGTACCAAGAACTTCAAACTCTAAATGAACAGATAAGCCAGGGTTCCTTGAAGAAAACCACTCTGGAAAATCTACAGCAACAGTATTTATCCAAGCTTTTTTTTCACTAGTATATAACATACATATAATGATTTCATCTTTCTCTGATCTAAATTTTCCTTGACGCAAGACATCAAGAACAATGAGAGAGGAAAGAAGAAGGAGAATAATTACAAAACTAGGAAACTTTCTTTGTTTCAATGCAAAACCCGTTTTTAGTTTTTTGACTTCAAAGAAGAATAAATGAACTAGTATTTAATTTTTCCCCAGTAGATATCTGAAAAATACTATCAAAATTAAACAATGAAAAAATAAAGGAAAATCTTATATTATTAATTATAATAGTAGCAATTAGTGAGGCTGGTGATTTATTGAAAAAACTAGATTTAGTAATAATCGAAGACGAAGGAGATATAACTAACCTTTATAAATTGCTTTTTGAAAGAGAGGGGGTAAAAGTAGACACTATTCTATATAACGGTCAAACAGCCATGGAGAAAATAGAAGAATCAAAAGATGAACTCTCAGAAAAAGTATTTTTAATTGATAACAGAATACCTGAAACCTCAGGGATTGAAGTCGCAAAGAGAATATTAGAGTTAAATCCAGATCTCAAAGATCAAATAATCATTGCAACTGCAGATGAAGCTTTAACAAGGCAAGATGTAAGAGAACTAGGAATAAAATATTTCCTACGAAAACCTTTTTCGTTAGACGAATTACTAAGAGTTTATAACCAAATTATAGAAAAACGAAAAAGTGAGAAATAAGAAATCAACTAAATTTTTAGAATGAACTAAACATATGAAGCGCTTGAACTATCATGCTTTGCCTGAATATTAGGTATTTTTATCTCACCAAACTGCTTTTCATAAGCTTGTAATTGGTTGTTTATTACTGAGGAAAGAATCTTCATCTGTTGTGGAGAAAGAGCTATTTCTGCTTGTATCCTCTTTATCACAGTTTTAGGGACTAATGCTTCAGGTCCCACACTAGAATCTGAAGAATACTCAGCAATGTCATTAAAAATAATCATCTTAAACCCACTAATATTATAAACTACCTGAACACTTTCTGCATAATATTGTGGTGTTTCTTCTTTTCTTTCTACTTTCATTGGTATTTTTCTACTCATTTATATCAAACTAAACTTTTTATCTCTCTTTAAAAACTCTTTTACATATAGTATGCAGTTATTTTTTACAGATGTATCTAATTAATAAAGCACCCATATAATTAAAATGTAATAACAATTATTATATAAATCATTATTATGTAAACCGAAACTAATATGTATTAATAACACGTATTAAGGAAATAGGTGAACAAAAAATGAGTTATACTGAAGAATATGTAGGTGTCAAATTTAGGCATGTGAAGGAGGGAGAACTGGAGTTTGACAGTTCATTAAATGAAATAGCTTTACAACTTCAAAAAGCTCTTTCAGAATTACCTCCAGAGACACTTGAAGGAGTGACTGGAAATATTTCTGCAAGGTTAAGTGATGGTATTTTAATATCTGCTACTCGCTCAAAATTGAAGAATCTTATGGTTCCTCAAGATCTTTCTAAAGTTGTAGAAAACACATTAGGAGGAGATATTATCAGATATTATGGTTCAAAGATTCCTAGTAGTGAAACCCCTATGCATTTACAAGTTTATCAAAATCGTCCAGATGTAAGATTCTGTTTACATTTACACTTACCAAATCTGGAGAAACTACAATTACTTAATAGATTTCCAATTACAAAAGAAGCTTATCCTTATGGGACATGGGAATTAGCGAGAGAAGCTACAAAAGCTTTAGGAAGCAACGATTTTGTCATTCTTCGTGATCATGGTATTCTAGCTGTGGGAAACAATTTGGATGATATTATTCAAAAAATAATCTCTATTTCACAGATTTAAGAATTGCTATTTCAAAACATTTTTTAACGAATTATTTTTTCTTTTTCTGAAAAATGACAGCCTTCGCTTTAGGAATAGGTTTATCTTTTGTTGCTGCCTTTGGTTGGGGAACAGGGTTCATCACATATAAAATAGGTGTAAAAAGTACAGACCCTTTAACAGCAACATTCCTGAGAGGGATTGTAGCTATTCCTTTAATCATATTAGTATCCATTTTGATTTATGGGGTTGAATCACTAACAATTTTTTTTAAAGGAGAAGCTAGGTTGTGGTTAGCTCTTTCAGCAATTACAATCACGTTAGGAGACTTTTTTTCTCTTTTCTCAATGAAAAAGTTAGATGCTTCAATTGCTCAACCTATTTCTGCCATTTATCCACTATTCACAAACTTAATTCTTCTTATTGGGGGAATAGAAAAAGTAACTTTACAAATTATACTTGGTACTTTATTAAATGTAATTGGTGCAGGAATTATTTCATTCCAAACAAATAGAAAGGATAAAAATGGTATAGAAAAATCATTAGAAGAAAAAAGATCAAACTTACAAGGAATGATTTTTGCTATATTAGCTGCTCTAGCATGGGGTTTCACCATTGTTTTCACCAAAATATTACTCAGCTTTGATGGAATTAATGTTATTCCAATGTTGGGAATAAGAAATGGAATTATGATTATAATAGCAGGAATTGGGATTATTATTTCATTATTAAAAAGGAAAATACAAAAAATTGATAAAAAAATCACTAACAAAAAGGATTTATTATTCCTAACAATTGGAGGAATAGTAACTTGGGGGGCTGGAGGAATATCCTTTTTTACAGCAGTTACACTTATTGGAGCAGCTAGAAGTACACCAATTTCCTCTATTTCTCCTTTCTTTGTTTTACTTTTAGGCTCTATTTTCTTAAAAGAAAAGATATCCAAACTTCAATTATTAGGTGTAATTAGCATAGTCTGTGGTTCAATTTTACTTTCTATTTGATTTTCAAAAAAAGTGAAATAAAAAATTTGGTAAAGAAATCAAAGTTTGTAACTTTTTAAATTTATAAATTAAACTGAAAGATTATATTTTTTTGCTAACTTTTTTGCTAACTCTTCTTCTTCCATAGCATGCTTTTCGTCTTTTGTATATTCGTTAGGTAGCCATTCAGGTATTTCTTTCTTAATGGTAGTATAATATCTCCTTATAGCTCTTTGCAATGCTCCAACTGCAAGTGTCCCACAATGATTTTTTATTTTAGGCAAACCCCCAAGGGCCTTAGAAACATCTTTCCAGCTTATATTCCAAACTTCTTGCAAAGTTTTGTTTTGAATCATTATAGTTACTTCACTAGCTGTTGCAATATTTGAAGCACATCCAAAACTTTCAAAGGAAGATTTCACTATCTTTTCATTTTTTTCATCAATTTTTAAATAAAAAGCAATCATATCTCCACATGCAGGAGAACCTGCTTGTGCAAATACAGTTGCATCTTCCATTTTTCCTAAGTTTACTGGATTCTTAAAGAGTTCAATTACTCTTTGTGAATATGGAAGAGGAATTCTACTTGACATCTTTTTCACCTTTTCTCTTTTAGTCTTTTTTTATTATTTTCTATAGCTCAATACTTCCAGTTATTTTCCTAAGTCTTGAAACAACTTTAGGCATTGTTTCTAAGATATATTTTATTTGCTCTTCTGTATTTAAGCGACTTAATTTCATTAAAAGACTACCATGAGCTTCTTCTGGTCGCCTTCCTATCGCTGTTAAAATATGACTTGGCATTAGTATCCTACTTGAACATGCACTTCCACTTGAGGTATAAATACCATTCATGCTGCACTCTACTGTCAAAGCTTCACCTTCGCAACCTAAGAAACTCAAATTGACATTATCAGCTATTCTTTTTTCTCCTTCTGCTCCATTGATCAAAGTCTTTGGAATAGTAGTATAAAGGCCATATAGAAGTTTGTTTCTTAAATTAATTAAATTTTTGATTTTTTCGTCAAAATTCTCAAACTCTAATTCAATTGTTTTTGCGAAGCCTGCGATTAAAGGCATTATTTCGACACCAGGAGAGAGAGTTTCAACACTTAACTGTCCTTCAAGTAGTGGTTTAACATGTACTCCTTCTTTTACATATAAACCTCCTATTCCTTTAGGACCCAAAACTCTAGAACTATCAAAAGTAGCCAGATCTATTTCTAATTCATTTAAATTAATTTTCATTCTCCCAAAAGCAGCAGACATATCTGAATGAACAAGAGTTTCTTTATTTTTATCTTTAACAATTTCAATAACTTCGCGCAAGGGTTGTATTGAACCAATTTCATGATTAGCAAGTTGCACACTAACCAAAAGAGTCTCTTCATCGATCATATTTTGTAAACTATCCAAATCAATTGTTCCATTACTATATACAGGTATTTCTTCTATCTTGTAACCTTGACTTTTCATGTATCTGCTAGAATGAATAATACTTAGATGTTCCACGGAGGAAGTGATTATTTTCTTTCTTTTTTTATTTGCTTTTGCTACCCCTCGAATAGCAATATTATTAGATTCTGTTAAACCATGTGTAATATAAAAGTCTTGAGGAGAGATATTTAAAGGTTGAACTAGTTTCTCTTTTGTTTCAACATATAGTTCGTAAGTTTCCCAACCTAAACGATGTGTTATGGCAGGATTCGCGAACCCTTTCTCAAGGTAAAAGGGTTTCATTGCTTCAAATACTTCTTTAGGAACATAATTGCCATTTTCCCAATCAACATATACTTCTATTTTTGAACGTCCATGTTCCTCTAATAATCCATCTACTTTCTTCATTTTTTTAACCTAATAGTTCTTTTATAATATTTTCAATATTATCAACGTTAGTAAGGATAAGTTTACCATTTTTATAAAAAGAAATGTCTATCCCTTTATATTTATATTTCAATATAAAACTGCCAACACTGGTTTCAAAATCACATTTTTCCTCAAGTATCTTCTTAACTTCATCTATTTTAGACCATTTAAGCACAAGTAACCAACTACTGTCTTTTTGGCAATTTTGAATTATTGATTGAGCGAAAGGATGAGCTAATGACATTTTCTTTTCATGCTTTTGATAAAATACTCCCTTTTTAATATTTATTTTGAGCAAAAAATATCTGTAAGTATTACTTGAAATTTCAAAATGCATAAAAAGCTATGCCAAAAATCAAACTTATGACTGAAAAAAAGCAAGAAAGTTTTGAATATGAACTAAGTTTAACTCGAATTAATAATTTCAAGTTCATTGTAGATTTTGGTAAAGAAACTATTCCTAACCTACTTATGGATGAAGACAAAGCTGTTCCTGGTGGAGAAGAACTTGGACCAACAGCTTCAATGTTAATTGCTGCAGCAGTTGGAAACTGTTTATCTGCATCTTTAACTTTCTGTATGATGAAAAAAAGAGCAGAAATAAAAGATCTAAAAACCAAAGTAAAGCTTATAAGACAACGAAACGAAGAAGGTTTTTGGAGGATTAAAAAGATAGAAGTAAAACTTAATCCTGTTTTAAATATTCCAGAAGAAGACAAACAAAAGTTAGATCAATGTTTAAAAATTTTTAGAAATTATTGTATTGCTTCAACAAGTATTGAGGAAGGAATACCTATTGATATAACAGTAGAACCAAAAAACTAAATATTAATTTTTATTTTTTTATTTTAAATCAATTTAGCAGAATAATTGATAATTTTAAAAAAACTATTTTTTAAAATTAGAAATAACTAAACTTTTATATCAAATAAGAGATAGTTTTTAGTGCTATTTGAAGTGTGCTCAAAAATGACAAGATTTTCTATTGCTATAACAGGACTTCCACAAGCAGGAAAATCAAGTTTCACCCAAAGATTACTATCTGGTACTTTTGTTTCTTCTCCCCCAACTTTGGGAGTTGATGTTGAATTCACAGAATATCAAGGGTTTCCTCTTCAAATATGGGACATGGGTGGACACCAAGCATTTAGAAAACATATCTGGAAAAATTACATAAATCTATCATCAGCTTTAATCTTCATTTTCGATGCCTCAAATTTAGAAAGTTTACCTGAAAGTAAAGAATGGTTTTACACTACTTTAGAATGGATAGAAAATAAAAACATTCCTGTACTCTTTTTAGGCAATAAAATGGACTTAGTAGTTGAAAAAGAAAAAGTTATGGAAAAAATAGTTGAAGGTTTTGAGCTAGATAAATTAACTTCAATAGAAAGTAAAATGAGTTTTCGATTCTTTTTCATATCTGTCAAGACTGGGGAATATATAAGCGATGCAATGAATTGGCTCATAAATAAATTGGTTAGCAAAAAGACAAACTTCATGCCTAACATTCTTTCAGTAGATATTTTCGTTAAAAAAGGGGATATTAATCTACACATCCATGATAACACAAGAACAAGAGAAAAAGTAAAGAATGTGATTAATGCCTACGAGAAAAAGTGGTTAGAATCATCAAACCAGAAGCAACTTAGTTCAATGGAAGAAATTAATTTTGAAGAGTATAAGTTACTGTTTATCAGCTATCAAAACATTGCGATATTAGTAACTACAGAACATACCCTTATTGAAAAAGGACCTTTACTCTCTCTAATTGAAAAGTTAACTGAATTCATTTCTACAGATTTATTGAATGAGGAAACGCGTTATCTAGTGTTTCAAAAAGTGAAAAAGGAATTGGAAAAAAGTTTTATTCCCTTTGCATCTAAAACACTAACATGTAAAGTAATAAGTATAGATAACTTAGCTAAACATTAGACCATTAAAATATTAAATATTCCGATTTTTTTGTATAACTACAATGTTGTTTAAAATACTAAATAATACAATTTTTAATTTTCGTAATAAAAAAGATGGGTTTCATCTTTTAGTTTCTATCACTTATCTACGTAGTGCATGACAATCCTCAACCCATCATCTTTTATTTATGAAGAAAGTATTAAAACTTTCACTTTTGCATTAGATCTAGTGTGTTTTTCAATAATGACTCCTTGTTTATAAAAAATTCCACAAATGTTAAAACTTATAATCTCTATTTTATTATAAAGGAAAGGAAGTGCATTTCCTATACTTTGAGGAACTAACAATGTCTAATGATCTTCGTGTTCTACTTGTGGAGGATGACAGTGACATAGCCTTCCTTATCAAAATCAACATAATCAAGGCCTTTCCTGAAGTGGAAGTACATATTACTCAAACAAAGGAAGATGCATTAAACATTCTTCAAAAATATAAATATGACTTTGATATTATATTACTAGATTATTTGTTAGGTGATATTACAGGTTTAGATATTCTAGAAGAAATTAGAAAAATAACTGATATTCCTGTTCTTATAATCACTGGACAAGGTTCTGAAGAAGTTGCAGTAAAAGCAATGAAAATGGGAGCACAAGATTACATAGTAAAAAGAGGACGATTTTTCAGTAAAATACCTGAAATAATCGAAAACATAAAAACAAAAAAATCTCGTTATGATAAAAATAAGATTTTTCTTGCTTTTTATAGGTTTGGAACATCAGGAACTGAACCAATATATGTAAACAGAATTCCTGAAGAATATGAAGAGATAAAGGAAACTGTTATTTTGTCTTTAGGAGTTATGCTTTACACTTTGTTTGGAATGGGTGAGATAGATAAATTAGAAAGTTCTTCTATTATCTCCGGACCAGTAAGAATTCCTAAAATGAAAGATTATTATGCAACAAGTCTACTCTATATTGTTGAAGATAAAAACCAAATGGACAAAAGATTAGAAGGAAAGGATTATTGCATTGTAGCCTTAGCTTATCCATTTGAATACCAAGACATTGCTCAAGGAATAGAAAAAATAAGAAATATTCTTAATAAATTCTTTGAATCGATTAATGATGTTTCAGAAATAAGTGAAAAAGTAAAAGATGTAGAAGAACAAATATATAATGTTATAAGTTGGTTTTAAACTAAAGTCATTCTTGAATAAATGTTATTTATAGACTTCATGTATTTTCTTTATTTCAGTTTCCCAATTGAACTTATTTTTATAAGCTTCTTCAGTATTTTTCTTTAATTGTTCCAAAGTTTCTTCATCATTGATCAATTTCACTATTTTTTCTGAAATTTCTTCGGGTGATTGTGGGTTAACAAAAAAGCCCAACTGCTTATAATAACTTGCTCCTTCTCTTAATCCTTCAAAATCTGAACCTATAAATGGGACACCAGCAGAATAGTACTCATAAAGTCTATTAGGAATTCTTCTAAAGTTATTCTTTCCTGGTTGGAAAAGAATTAACCCCACATCACTTGTTCTTAAAACAGATAGCGCTAAATGATAATTCATCCATCCTGTTAGAATAAAGTATTCATTTAGCTTTTCTTCTTCAATCATCTTTTTCATAGGTTGATATGCTGCTCCATCACCAATTATGAGAAAATCTATATCTGAAGGAGATAAATTATATTGATCTCGCAGATATTTAGCTACTTTTACAGTAACATCATAACCCAAATTTGCATACATTACACCAAAATAAACTACTCGAAATTTTGCTTTCTTTTGAAATTCTTTAGGAATTTCAATGTCATGACCTTTATCTACATCTTCTATTGAAGGGTAGTTTGAAATAACAGAGGCTTTAACCTTATATTTTTTCTCAATCAAATTTGAATAAGTTTTTCCAGGTGTTAAGACATAATTTACTTTTTTAATGAAATATCGTTCTACCCAAGTATAAACTATTTGAGCTGGCCAACCAAAAGTTTCTGACATCTGTTCTGGAAAGTTTTCATGAGAATCATAAACAAATATTTTTCCATTTTTCTTTAATCTAAAGATTGCAGGTAAAGCATTTAAGTCATGGAAATGGATATAATCATATAGTTCAGAACCAACAAGTTTTTTTACTTTACGATAAAATTCAAAATACTTGAAAAATAATTTTTTCTTGATTTCAACTCTATAGATTAAATAACCGTCTCTTTCTTCTTTTTTTGGTAAATCTAAACTTGGTCTTGTTATTCCAATAACAGAAACATCAAAATTTTTTGATGCCAAATATCTTGCTTCTTTTTCTACTCTGACATCAGGGTTAACTGTACTCAAAACAAGCATCAATATTTTTTTTCTCTTGTTACTCATATAAAATACTCCAGAATTAGATATATTTGTAATTATTGGTCGAACAAAGACTCTTTTTTTAAAAATTAAAAACTAACATACTTTTATCTTCGTAAATAAAAGTAAGATTTTTAGGGTAAAAAGTCTTTTGAAAATTTAATGATAATCACAGCATATATTCTTATGACAGTAAAATTAGGGAAGACTCAAGAAGTGGTCAACGAATTAAGAAAAATTCATTCTATAACAAGTTGTTCTGTTGTTACTGGTGAGTGGGACATTGTTGCTACTATTAAAGTTAAAAACTTAGAAGAACTTTACAACATTACTTCAGAGTGCATACATCTCATTCCAGGTCTTGAAAGTACACAAACTTGTATTGTAGAGAAAGAAATAATTGGAGAAGAATAAGGAGAGTTCAACATGTCAATTGCAGCCCATAGAGAATTCAGTAAAATTAGAAGAAAGAGCACGTTTTATCTACTAGCCTTGGGATCTGGTTTAATCACTAGTCTGTGGGTAGTTTTAGATGCAATTGGTAACAATTTCATTACTGATCCTTATCTTTTTGGAGCATTTGAGATGGTTGTAGGTTTAATAGTGTCAATAATTCTTGTACTTATTCTTTCTATTCCTCTACCAAACAAAGATAAGGAATTTAAGAAAACTCTGGGTTACTATTTTGACCCTAATTTTCAAGGAATAATGTTTCCTAAAGGAAAAGTTTTACTATATACCCTTCTTGCTGGTCTTTTTGCTACAGGAAACACTATACTCTATTTTGTTCTTTTAGAAAAGTATGATGCATCTCTAATAATGCCATTTAGCCAATTTGTTCTCGTTTACTTGCTTATTGCTGATTCTATTTCAGAAAGAGAAAAACCTGTTGCAATTGAAATCCAATCAATTACAATGATAGCTGTAGGAGTAATGATTTCTACAATTTCTGGTGGAAAATTAGATGCTATAGGCATTTCACTTATCTTTGGTCCATTTGCTTTATTTTCAGCTTTATATACTGTTTTTCAAAAGAAAGCTTTAGTAACAAAAAATGATAAAGGAAGAAAGATAGATACACTAAGTCTAAGAATATGGACACTTTTTATTATGACAGCAGGGCAAGTAATAGCATCACTTCCTAGTATCTACAGAGTAGGTTTTAATGAGATAAAAGAAAATTGGAAACATTCTTTAGCTCCTGTAATTGGCTCAATGTTATTAGTTTATCTTGGTGTAATTGCTTACACCAGGGCACTTACGATGGGGAAAATGTCTATTGTAAGAGCTTTAAACAGTATAAGCGTCATCTCCACTTATCCTTTGGCAGCTATTTTTGCTATTTGGTTTCCAGCGATATTCCGTTCAGGAGGAAATGATATTGTAGGTATAATCCTAAAAATATCTGGTTCGATACTTATTTTAATAGGTGTAGTTACCTTATCTATGTCTGAAACTAGAGGTTTAATCTTTGCTAAAATAAAAATCGGAGAAAAAATAGATTTAACAAAATTATCACAAATAAGGGGAATAGAATCTGTAGCCTATACTTCAGGAGTTTATGATTTAATAATTTCAATAAGATTAAGAAATATTGGAAAAGCTTACAACTTGATAAGGAAATCTATAGCTAAATTACCATGGATAGAAAGTGTAGTTACTTTACCAGTTATTCGTGAATATAAATAATTATAAAAAGTAGTTTAATTTTTTAAGCAATAAATACTCTATCATTTTTTTCTCATTTAATATTTTTAACATAGAAAAAAGGTGGCAAAAATAAAAAAAAAAGAAGTGTTAAGATTATTTTAATAATTTCTTATATGGAGCTCTTTCTCCAGCTAGATATTCCTTATGGACATCAACATATTTTAGAACAATTATTAATCCTATCATAAAGAATACTAATAGAGGAGCGAGAGCAATTGCATATTGATTGGAAATACTCAAACCAAGTTTAACACCTAAACCAAGCATCAACAAGAACATTATTGGACTTATGATAGCACTTACTCTTCCTGCAATTTGTTTAAATCCTTGATATTGAGTAACTTTCTTTGGAGGAGCAACTTCAAAAACAAATTGTCTTCCGATTAGCCATATTCCACCAAATCCTATTCCTATAAAGAATCCTACTAAGAACATTATTTGCCAAGGAACAATATGCTTTCCATCTACCTCAATACAAGCAAGGATAGCTATACTTACTGCAATAAACCAAGAGAATATATTAATAATGAAATTTTTCTTTGGTCCAAGTTTATCTAAAAGAACTCCTACAATAATTGCTCCGATCATTGATAAAAGTCCTCCCATTGCAATAATCATTAATGCTTGTCCAGGATCAGCTCCTACACCGTCAATCATTACAAGTTGCATATATAGAATTGTAGTATTGCTTGCATCTGTTACAAAAAACCAACCTAAAATAAACAATAAAGCGTTTTTGTATTGGAAAATCTCTCTTAAAGTGTCCTTAAATTCAATTCCTGCTTGTTTTAAATTCTGTTTGAGGGAGAAAGAATTTGTATTCTCTTTTTCTTTCGAAAATAGAAAGGGTATCGTGAAAACTAATATCGCGCCAATTACTATAACAGTCAACCATTCTAAACTTGTATATGTTATTGATGCACCTTCTTCAAATACCTTTCCAGGTTCTGAAAACTTACCCCATATTGAATAAGCTACTTGAGCCAATCCAATGGCAGCAAAAGTTCCTATAAAACTAAGAGAACCTGAAATACCAGAAGTTACCCCTCTTTGATCTGTTTTTGAAATAAAAGGTATCATTGAATCGTAAAACATTCGTCCTGCTTGATAGCCAAAGTTAGCAAAAACGAACATTATTGAAAGCCACCAAAAGTTCCTCCAAATGAGGAAGGCTAATGTTGAAATAACCATTAGAGACGCTGAAATAAGAACGGCAGATTTTCGTTTTCCTATCGTATCACTAATGGATCCAATTATTGGACCAAAAATAGCTACGAGTAAGTTTGAAAAAGCCATAAATGCGGACATTAGAGCAAAAGCAGTCCAGTAATTAGTAATGCCTTGTTCATAAGCCAATAATAGAACAAATGGTTGAAAAACGATACTTATTATCCCTTGAGAAAAAAGAGTATCAGCAGCATCGTAGGAAGACCATAGAAAAACATTACCAAAATGCGTTCTTTTCGCCTCAATTTTAGTAGGTTCAACATTTTTATCAACTACTGTCACATAATTATCCATAAGACTTCAAAATTAAAAAAAATAGCTTATTTAAAAACAATTATTGAAAACGAAAATAGAAACAAAAAGAATCTAATCTTCTTCTAAATCTAAGAGAATTACTTCCATACCTTCAAGTTTTTCTTTAAATTCGTTTCTATAAGATAATGCTCCAATTCCCCTTCCAACATGCATCGGGATAGTTATTTTAGCACTAATTACTTTTGCAGCTTCAACCGCTTCTGAAACATCCATTACGTATGTACCACTCACTGGAATTAAAGCAATATGGGGCTTTAAATTTTCCATTTCAGAGATTTTATCTGTATCGCCTGCATGATAAATTTTTACGCCATCAATATCAAGAATAGGTCCTATATGTCCCGATTCTTTAGGATGAAAAGGAGTTTTTGTTTTTGGATCACGGAAACGGTGAGTGTTATAAGCAGGAATCGCACTAATTTTTATTCCATCAATTTCCTTTTCATCATAAGGATTGAGCTCAATCACTCCCTTCTTTTTAGATATTCCATTAAGTATATTTAAAGTTATTTTAGGGCCAATTAAAATAGTTTTTTCGTCACTTATTCGTTCTATAGCTTCAGCATTACAATGATCAAAGTGCTCATGTGTTGTAATTATTATATCTGCTGAAGGAAGGTCTTTCTTTGTAATTTTATAAGGGTCAATATAAATATTCTTACCTTTAGCTTGGATAAGAAAACTATCATGACCTAACCAGTGAAAATCTATTCCCTCAATATTCATTTTTATCATTAAAAAAATGTTAGTATTACTATAAAAATTTTAGTACAAAAGGTTACTTTTTATGAAATTTAGTCTTTTTCATTTGTTCAAATTCAGTCCAGAGATAAAAATTTCAGATTTCAATAAAAATTAAAATGATTTACGATTTTTACACCATTTAACATAAGCACGCTTTAACATAAAAAAGAAGAGTACAAATTTTAATTATGCCTTTTTTTGTTGTTATAAGTTCATAGATGTATGATAAAAAATATAATATTTTAATTATACTTATTTTTTTCAAATACGTTTATAAAATAAGAAATTAAAATATTTTATGAGTATTAATGAAAAACTATAAATCATTATTTTTAATAATACTAGTGATTAGCAGTGGATTGATAGTAAGTATAACCAATGTTCAGTCCAAACTGAAAATGTATACAACACATGATTCAATAGAAATTGCCTCAGATAGTGATTTTACTTCAGCTAACGGTGTTGTTGGTGGAACTGGTACTATAAATGACCCTTACATCATAAGTAACTTGAAAATACAAACAGCATCAGACTATGGGATTTATATTCATAGTTCAAGTGTAACAGCTTATTTTATAATAGTTAACTGTTCCATTGAAGCAATTAAAAAGGGAATATATATTGACTCTGTAGCTGATGGAACCGTAAGAATTGAATCAAATACTATTTTAAATGGAAATGAAGAAGGAATTTATATTTATGGATCTAACAATCCGAGTATTATAAATAATACTATAACAGGAAGTAATAAAGGAATAAATATTTACGGAGCTAATAGTGCAATAATAGCAAATAACACTTGTTTAGCTAACAGTGACGCTGGAATTTATTCAACTGGTTCAGACAACGTAATTATAACTGGAAACAACTGTTCATTCAATAATAAAGGAATAGATATCAGAGGAGATTTTTTCACTATTGCAAATAATTCAATAAATAATAACGATGATATTGGATTGTTAATGGATAATGGATCTAATGATGAAATAATAGCAAATAATTCAATAGAGTCAAATAAAGGATATGGAATCTATCTTGCTAAGGAAACAACAGATACTATTGAGATTGTTAATAATACTTTAGTAAATGATGGGATGTTTTTAGCACCACTTAAAGAAAAAGCTAATACAATAATAGTAAAGGGAAACAAAGTAAATAATAAAGAAGTAGGTTATTTTGTAAACAACGATACGAAAAATATTGACACTAACATTTATGGTCAAATATTTCTAATTGATTGTACTAATATTAACATTAAATCACTCACTATATCAAATACAGATTTAGGAATTTTAATTAAAGATTCAAAAAGTATTACTGTTTCTGGTAACAGTTTCGAAAATATTTACGATAATGCAATTTATATTATGAATCCTGTTGACCAATATGCTGATGAAGAAATAATTATAACTTCTAACGAATTTACCAACTCCTACAATGGAATTATGGTATATAACACGAAATCATTAAATGTGACAGGAAATACAATTAATGAAGCAAATAAAGGAATGTGTTTAGATTATTCTACTACTGCAAATATTACTTTGACTTTTAAAGATAACATAATAGAAAGTGTATCTTACGGTCTTGATATAAATAAAAAATATAACACAAATTATGTAATAAATGATAATATTACAATAGTGAATAATGAGATAGTAGATGCTAATAATACTGCTTTTGATCTAATTTACGTGGGTAATGTTACTTTTGATAACAACGATATTTCAGATTCAGAAAAAGTTTTCACAATAAGCTCCTCTTATGGTGAAGCTTTGGAAGGAAATACATACATTACCAACAACAATATTGAAAATGTAGATAGAGCTTTTACTATCGCAAATCTGCCAGAAAAGTTCACAGAAATAACAAATAATGCAATATTGTCATCCAATACCTCGTTTTACATTTCTTATTCTAGTAATTTCGAAATAACAAGTAACGCCCTTTCAGGTAACTCAAATTTTAACGAAGTTACCAATATTACTTTTGTAAATGCAGAAATTGATCATGGAAGTATAAATCTTGATACTTCAAGAAATGTTTTTCTTGAAGACCTTAATTTACATGATGGTACATCAACAAAAGCAATACATATTTTTGATAGTGAAAATCTGACAATAAAAAATGTAATAATATCAAATTATGAAAAAATCGCTATTGATGTCTATGCCGCAGACGGCTTAATAATAAATAACACCATCATCTCCAATGTAGATTCAGGAATTGAACTTTATGCTGATTATGCTAAAAAAGTAGATAATGTAATAATAACTAATAGCCAAATAAGCAACTGTAATAAAGGAATTTATGTTGCTAGTGGTAACATTTTCAACAATATAACCATCTCATATAACCAAATAACAACAAATGTAGGATCATCTTACAGTGGTATTTATTTCGCCAATGATGGAGGAAATAATTTTGTTATAGACAATAATGAAATAAATTCTGGAGGAACTATCGGAATATACATTCGTGGACAATGGGAAAATCTCGAGATTACTAGAAATGTTATAAATATTATAGAAAACACGGTATCTAATGCAGGAATTCGTTTAGAGGGAGATATTGATGGAGCAATTATTACGTACAATAAAATATTCGACATAATTGATATTAACGGAGAAATTAGGCGAATTTATTGCTTAATCTCACTATCTTCTACGATTTCTAATGCTCTAATCTACCAAAATTATTTCGTTTCAGCTTCTTATTTATTCTTTGACCAAATTACTTTAGCTATAGATGATGGGTCAAATAATCTATGGTATAATGATGAAATAAAAGTAGGTAACTATTGGTCAGACTACAATGGAACAACAGGAACTTATACCAATATTCAAGGAACGGCTTCTTCAGTCGATCTTTATCCAATAAGTGGAACTGATATTGATGGAGACGGTTTAGATGATATCCTTGAAGATGTAGTTTTAGGCACTCAAAGCACTGACGCAGATACTGATGGAGATGGAATGGACGATAGATGGGAACTAAAATATGGATTAAACCCATTAACGGACGATGGGTCTGATGATAAAGACAGTGATGGTTTATCAAATCTAGGAGAATACACAAATAACACTGACCCTACTGACAGTGATACCGACGATGATGCAATGCCTGATGGTTGGGAAGTAGATAACAACTTAGATCCTACAGTAGATGATGCTAATGAAGATCCTGATGAAGATGGTTTAACTAATATAGATGAATTCTATTGGACTACTGATCCTCATAATAATGACACTGATGGAGATGGTTGGACTGATGGATACGAAGCGACTAATGGTTTTAACCCTATTGACGCAAACAGTCATCCAGAAGAGACTACAACCAAAAATCCATTCAGTTTCCTCTATTTCGTTCTAGGACTCTTAGGCTTAACCATTCTTGCAATAAAAACAAATAAATCAAGAAAATAATATCTTTTTCTATCTTTTTTTCTTGTTCTTTTTACTTTTATTTTGCTCTTAATATTCTTTTTACATATTTCTGATATTTTGTAAACATAGGTAGAACATTGAAAACGTTTAGGACAGTTAATGAGTACTTCACATAAATAAATTTTCATCCACTTTTCAGATGTGTTTACTCAATAGACTTGGGTTACACTTTTGGGTACTAGAGAAACATAGGGGTGATTCATAAATCTTTCTCCTGGGGTGAGGAAGTTAAGAGATTGGTGAGGACGACTAAAATTGTAGTAAGAGCGATAGTAGGAGAGGTCGGGGTTGCAGTATTTTAGACCTAATCTTTCCATCTCACGGATGATTGTCCCATGTAGTCTTTCTACTTTTCCACATGTTTCAGGGTGAAAAACTCTAGCTCTGATGTGCTTTATTCCTTCTGTTTGACACCAACGGGAGAAGGTACTTGTTCCTCCTCTAACGGAAGAGAAGAGTGCTCCATTGTCAGTAAGTATAGACTCGGGGTAACCGTACTCTTTTATTGCTTCCTCTAGCAAACTTATTATCTGCTCTTTTTTTGGTGCAAAAGGGTGGAATTCAGCTCCCAGACAGAATCGTGAGTGGTCGTCTATCAAGGTTATGAGGTGGAGATGTTGTCCCTGTTCTTCTACCCAGAATGGTCCTTTCACATCTATTTGCCAGAGTTCGTTAGGTTTTTGACGTTCAAAACTCTTGTATCGAGGTCTTTTCCTCTTTTTTCTATTAACCCATAAAGGAAGACCTAACTCTTTTATTACTTTCGTCACTGTCGTCTGAGAGAGTGCTTTTCCTTCTCTCTTCAACAAATAAGCTATCTTCTCCACATTCATTCCTTGTTTTATTCTTAACTCCCTTATCCTCTCTTTTAACTCCTCATCTACTTTCCTGTGTATAGTTTTTGGTCTGGAAGATCTATCTTTCCACCATACTCCTTCAGGGTTCTCTCTGAACCTCTTCAACCACTTATACACAAACTTCCTACTCACCATATACTTGTGAGCTACCTCTTTTATCTTCTCTCCTTCCAAAGCTTTTTTAACCACAATCTTTCTTAGTTTCTCCAGGTTACGTTCGTTTTTGTTCATAATATATCACTTACCCACGTAACCCACTTCTATTTATTTGTTACCAATGTGAGTTGAGTATACAATCCACTTTTCAGATGAAAAAAAGGTAATTTCCATTGCCGAAAAGGTAGTATGTTTTTATTATGACCATATTCCAATAAGATGGTTTTTTTCACTGGAGAAGAGTCCTTTTTCAAAAAAAACTAGTTGCAAAGTTTAAAAGTTTATAATTAATATTGAAGTGAAAAAGAGATAAGAAAAGAAGAAAAAATAAAAAAAAACAACATTAAGATTCTTGAACTTTCTCCTCTTCAAGTAGATCTTTTATTTTTTCCTCAATTTTTTCTAGCTGTGTCATATTAGCAAATATAAGTTCAGTTGTAATTTCCCAATATTTAGTTAAAGTAGAATAGGAAAATTTGTTGATAAAAGGAGAAGTTTTTTCTACTACTTTTCTGAATTTTCCTAAAACACCTTTTGCAAGTTCAATCTCCTTATAGGCTTCTAACTTTCTAATCTTAATTTCCTCTATATTTTCTAATCCATCTATTTGGTTTACTAGTTTGTCATAAATATCATATTCCTTTAGAGCTCGTAGATTACTATCAATCCAATTTCTCACTTTATCTAATTCTTCATTTAGCTTCTTTTTAGCTTTTAACCATTTTTTATTCTCAATTAACTCCTCATTTTCTAGATAATATGTTGCGAAGTCCACTAAAACCTCAAGGAATTCATTGAAAAAAGTATCAATTTTCGCTCTTTCTTCTTTCTTAGATATAAGTTCTTCAATTTTTATTGTTTCAATAATATTAATTTTCTTTTCTATTTCTCTAATTTTCTTCTTGAAAAGGGATAACAATGCTTGTTCTTTATTTTTGTTCTTTTCTATCAGGAAAAGTACCAATAGCACAGTTAATCCTATAAATAGTATTCCAGAACCTAAAGCAGAAAATACAATAATTATTATTTTTACTTTTCTTTGTTTCTCATTGACTAATGGATCTCTTCCTTGAATTAATTCATCATTGTCTGAAATTCCATCACCATCAGTATCAGCTTTTCTAGGATTAGTTCCATAATATTTGACCTCTTCATAATCTATTAAACCATCACCATCAGTATCAACATCTGTAGATTCAGTAAAATATTCAATCACTTCTTCGTAATCTGTTAATCCATTTCCATCTGTATCTGGGTCATTGGGATCAGTTCCATAACCTAGTACTTCAGTTACATCATTTAACCCATCATCATCAGTGTCAGCGTCCAATGGGTCTGTATTATAAGCATAAACTTCATCAGCGTCAGATAACCCATCATCATCAGTGTCATAATCTAAAGGGTCAGTGAACTAGTAGAATATCTCTGACCAGTCATCCAACCCATCCATGCTTTACTTTTTGCGAAATTTTGCGAACATTAGGATAGAGAGTATGGATGAAAAAGAAAAAAAGAGACTTTTTATAAGAAAAAATAGTAGAAATAAATGAAGAGAAGAAGAAGAAAAAGAAAAATAAGAGGAAAAAAGATGGAGAAGATAGTCAAAACTTTGAAAGTTAGAATAAAGAATGAAGTTTTGACGAGGAGAAAAAAGGAAAGATTAAGGAGAATAACAGGGAGAGACACAAGGATAATAGAAAAATATGTAAAAATTATTCATCACAACAGAAGAAGACTGTGTATGAAAACAAAGAAAGGAGAAATAAGAGTACATAAAGGGAAGTTAGATGAACTAACATTAACAACATCAAGGATAAAAAAAGTAGAAGAGCGAAGAGAGACTGTTCCTCATGACCTTAAAAAGATGTTTCCCTATTGTTCTCACGATGAGTTTCAAGAGTGCAGAGATATAGCAGTACAACTGTACGAGCAAGGATATAGACCTGAAGCCACTCGTCCTCCAAAAAAGAGACCCCGAAGACAACTAATCAATAAAAAAAGATTTATTCTTACTAATTTACCAAAAGAGAAAAATAACTCTATTTCTCGTTGGTGGGTAGGAATAAGAGACTCATTAGACACGTGGAAAAGAAAGACCCCCTACCATCAGAAGTTGTGGTTACCTTTAGAGATGAGCACTTTTCATCAAAAAGAATTGAAAAAAGGACAAGTGAAAAGCCTGGAATTAAGATATAAACGTTCTACACGTGAGTGGTGGGTGTATTTTCAATTAGAAGTTCTTCCTCCTTCTTCTTTTCTAAGCGATAATTCCTCTTCTTCTTCTCTTCCTCCAGCTGTGCTGGGGATAGATCTAGGGATAAACATTCCTGCTGCAGGAGTGTTACTAACTCCCAAAAAGAAATTAACTATTAAAGAAATAAAATTTTGGCATACCAAACAGTGGAATAGAATTAATCACAGATATAAACTCAAGTTTTCCCGTCTTCAGAGGAAAGCAGCTTTAAATGACCAGTCGGGTAAAAAACACCAAATTTATCGTTTCCTTAGTCTTCTCAGAAGAAGATATAGAAACGTTAAACGGTCCTATATTCACCAATTTATAAGCGACGTTGTGCGGACGATAGAGACCTATGCAAAAGTGTATGACCTTTTCGTCGTCGTAGGTTACCCCAAAAATGTTAGAAAAAAAAAGGAAAAGGTAAAAGTACTCGTTATTATCGTAGAAAACTTTACCAGTGGAATTATGCTCATATTCTTAGTCTTCTCCGTCGAGCATTGATATTAAGAGGTTTTGAATCTCACCGCATTCTCACTTTAGACGAAAGAGGAACATCTTCTCATTGTTCCCGTTGTGGAAAAGAAGTTTCTCGTCCCGTCAGAGGATTAATACACTGTCCCTTTTGTAACTATACTTACCACTCTGATTTAACAGGAGCTAGAAATATTGCTCGTAAATTCCTTAGTCATCTTTTTCGTCCCCGTACTACAACTATTACTGATTATTTTACTGGTCAAAAGTTTAGTCTTACGCATTATACTGTTTGCCGAGGACTCAGCCATTGGTTGCAGTCCCAGTAGACAAAAAGAAAGATAATTTCTCTATTTTAGGGATAATTCTTTCTTTTTTGTCTCTCGTGGAGTGAAGAGAACATCTTCTCTTCTTTATGATTCCCCCGATTCGTGTATGACGTCTGCCTTAATCCTTCTTCTTTCATTGTATGTTAGGATTAAGTTCTCAAGAAACTAATAATTCTCTATCTTTGTTTTTTTCTTGAAAGACTAAGTTCGACAAACTTCGCAAAAAGTAAATCATGTCTGTATCATTTGAAAAGGGGTCACATCCATATTGAATTTCTAATCCATCAATAAGGTCGTCATTGTCTGTATCATTAAACATAGGATCAGTTGTCAAGTCTACTTCTACTGAATCAATTAAACCATCATCATCGCTATCAGGATTATTAGGAAAAGTACCAAGAGTAAATTCTTCGAAGTTTGACAAACCATCTCCATCTAAATCGTCATTAGCATCATTTATTGTTATATCTAAACCAACTTCAAGTTCGTAATAATCAGGAATAGAATCTTTATCGTAATCAGAATAATTCGCAAAAATATCAATAGAACCTGACTCACCATCAATTAAATGGAAAGCTGATCCATTATTATCACTCCAAAAATTACCGACAGATTCTAAATTACTATACCAGCTATTATTTAATCCATCATCATAAGCTTGAATAGACCCATTATTGTTTAAAACAAAAACATTTTCCAGTATCGTATTATTATTACTTAAAGAAACAGAGATACCATATTTACTATTATTGAATATGACGTTCCTAATTATAGAATTATTATTACAGCTACTTAGTCTAATTCCATAAGATTGACCAAAATTAACTATGTTGTTTTCAAACAATGAAAAATCTGATTTAATAAACCACATAGAATAATCTTTCGAATAAGATAGTAAATTGTTTTTAATTTCAAGATAATCAGAACTAGAAATAAAGATAGAGTAATTATTAATGGAAAAAACATTGTTAAAAATTTTACAATTTGTTGACTTAAAACTTCTAGAGCTGTTCTTGTGGTATTTATTATTGAATTGTCATTAATAGAAAAATTATTACACGCACTTAGGCTAATTGCTGAATTAATAATGCCTTTTTCTAAATCGCTATTATCAATTGAATTGTTTGATATTGTGACATTATTCCCTGTATATACTCTAATTGAATAATCATGAATATTAGAGAACGTATTATTAGAAATACTACTGTTATAGATTGATTAGCACTCAATTGCAGTTTTAGAAGTAGAAATATTGTTGGTATTGCATAAAACATTCATTGATCTTTGGAAATTGATTGCGATAGAAGAAACATTAAATATTTTATTTCGAAGAATATTTGAAAAACTACCATTATTAACAGAAATAGCAAATTGCGATAGTGAGTGAAATTCATTATCGTTTATCTCGTTGTACCATCCATCTACTACTTCAAAACCAACAAACCCTCCACTTATTTTGTTTTTTGTAATATTATTATAATGACTAGTAAATCTAGCAAAAATAGCTTTATAATTGAAATTTGAGATCGTATTGTTTGTTATTACTGAATAATTGTTATAGAGTGTAATTACTGACGTATATTTGCTTCCTTTAAAGTTTATTAGGGTTGAGTCAGTTATCTTAAGTGAAGCTCCTTCTTCTGCTTCGATGTACCATGAATAATCAGAAAAAGCTTCTATTTTAGAATTAATTATTGTAAGATTACCATTATTTTTAACTATAAAATTAGCTTTGTCATCTTCATTACCATTCATCTCTATTACACAATTTTCTAATACTAAAGTCCCTCCACTTTCTATTGAAACTGAATCATTAATGTAAATTACTTCAGAATTAATAATTGTTTCTTGAGAAATTGTCCACACCCCGCTACTAGGAGGGGGAAAATCTCCGCTTCCGGAAGCTATAACAGGAAGTAAGTTAGAATTTAAACCACCCCCAAAAATAAAACAAACTAATAAAACTGTTGTCAAAGTAGTTAATTTTTTCTTTGAGATGGTTTTTTTTGGTTTATTAATCATATTCTTGTTTATTTTCACCCTCTATATTAATATTTTCTAATAATTAAATATATAAAAAATAGAACTTTTCAATAAGTTTACTTTTTCTTTAAAAAAGAATAGTTTTATAAGTTTGAATTACTATAATCCTATTCACTATAGATAAAAAAATAACTAAAGGGGATCAAATTGAGTAATAATAGAGCTCAAATTATTTTCGTTTCAGTTTTTGTATTTAGTTTTCTTTTTCCAGCTCTTATTACTTTAGGAGATAAATGTGAAATTTCGATTGAGCCTGGTGATCAATTTGATTATATTATAGGAAAAAACAATGCTTTCTTAGGAACAATTAAGATTATATCTTCAGATAATTTAACGTTTAATTTTACTCTTAAGCATCAAACAGGTTCTGAAGTTGTAAGTAGAAGGTATGTTCAGAGTATCCTTTTTCACTTTATTGGAAAAGGAAACTATACAATCCAAATAAGAAATCTAGGCGAATATACACTTAAAATAAATTTAAGTGTTGAAACTAAAAATCTAAATCAAGAAAACTCAGAAAGATACACTACAGATAATGATTCAGTTTGTTGGCAAATTTTAGCAAACAACAAATATAACATTATTTCATTAAAGGATTTAAAATATGGAGAGTATGATGCATATGTTGACATAATGGGAGGAATAGGAAACATTAAAGTTTATATTACTCAAACTAATCCTGAAGTTGTTGAAGAATGGCTACTTTATTCTGACGAATATGAAGTTAATACACAAGCTTTTCTCAGAAAATTTACAATTGATAGAGATTCAAAATACTGGATAATTATAAAATCAGAAGATGAAAAAGAGTATCAAGTAACATTAACTCTTATTCTTACTAATTTAAAGAAGGATAATGGAACTATCTTCCTTTTGACAGCTGCAGCATTTATAGCTATGTTAACATTATATCTCAATAAGTTAAAAAGAAAGCATACTTACAGAAAATCTGCATCTGCTTTGAAAGCAAGAGAAGAAGGATTAGAGCAATTTAAGAGCTTAAGATTGCAAAGTGCAGAAGAAATATACTCAAATATTAAACTGAAGAAAAGATAAATATTTTTAGAAAAATACTTTATTCTTTATTTTTTTATCTTCTGCAAAAACAGAGAATAATAGAAAAAAAGAATGAGTAAAAAAGAAAAGAATTAAAATATTTTTAATTCACGACCAATATTCTCGAACTTGCCTAGAGCCATATCCAACTGTTCTTTTGATAGTCCTGCGTTCATCATAACACGTATTCTTGCTGTTCCTCGAGGAACCATTGGAAACACAATTGGAAGAGCAAATATTCCTTCTTCCATTAATCTGTCACTCATTTTTCTTGCAACATCATTTTCTCCACAAATAACAGGAACGATAGCAGTTGGACATTTTGCTGCTGCAGCTGTTATTTCATGATTGAAACCAATATTTACGATTTCTTTTTTGAAGTAGCCACAGTTATCTAATAATTTGGCAACAACAGGCTCAAAATGTTTTGATTTTGGATTCAAAACCTCAAGAGCACCGATAGCTGCTCCTGCTACAGATGGAGGATGAGAACCACTTAGTAGGTATGAACGAGCAGTATTCTTTAAATACATTGCTAAATCCTTAGATCCAGTAATTGCTCCTCCAATTACACCCATAGCCTTAGAATAGGTATTTAATTCAACATGTACTTTTCCTTGCAATCCAAAGTGATCGACTATTCCCTTTCCTTTCTTATCTTTTCCTAAAACTCCGTCTCCATGAGCATCATCTACATAGATCATTGCTCCATATTCTTCACAAAGTTTCTGTATTTCGTCTAGAGGAGCCATATCACCATCCATGGAAAAAACTCCATCTGTGATAACTAGTATTCTTTTTTCACCATTGGGGTCTGCTTTATCTACTTCTTGTAATCTTTTTTCGAGTTCGCCCATATCACAGTGCTTGTAAATTAATTTTTGAGTCTTTGTTAATCTTACTCCATCAATAATTGATCCATGGTTTAATTCATCACTGATGATAAAATCATCTTTTCTAACTAGAGGAGGGATAGCACCTTCATTAGCAATAAACCCACTCATAAATACAACTGCAGCTTCTTGTTCTTTGAACTCTGCATGTTTTTGCTCCCATTCTTCATGAATTGCCATATTTCCAGCAATAGCCCTTACAGAACCAGAACCTACACCTAGCTGTTCTACTGCTTCAAGAGCTCTTTTTTTCAAATGAGGGTGATTACTTAAGTTTAAATAATTATTTGAACACAACATAAGCAGTTTCTTTCCATCTACAACTACTTCAGGAACAGATGGAGTTTCTAGTTTTCTATGAACCCATTCTCTTCCTTCTGCCTGAATTTTCTTGTATTCATCAACTAAAAATTGTGTTGGATTTCTTTTTACCATTCTTTTCACTTCTTTAAATTAATTGAGTACTTGTCAAAGAAGTATTATATAATCTTTGCTCATTCAACATACTCTATATCATTTGGATAGAATTTCACATCACTTCTATTAATATACACTCAAATCAATTTTTAGCTATAAAAATTAAAATAATGCTTATTTAAAAGAAAAAAAATTAAACTTATTATAGATTTATTATCAAGTTTTAGAAAGCATGTCCAAAAATTAATTTTTATTAATGTGGGGGTTTATGTCGGAAGTATGACACATTTCCAGATTTTAGACCCCCACAAAGTAATAGAATTCATAATCATTAATGAACCTTTCCTTAAGAAACTGGTGAAAGAGGAAACGAGAGAAAGTAAGAGAGGGAGAAAGAGAATAGCAGAAAGAAAGATGGGTAATATTAGCAATAACAATCATTGCAAGAATAGAAGGGATAGCTTGGAGGAAGTTAGAGGAAAAGTTGTCTCTATGCGCTTTTTTGATAGAAGAGGGGTGGATGAGGAATATTCCTTCTAAATCTACTTTTCATGCAGTGTGGAGAGCAACAGAAAGTAAAATCTTAGAGCAGAGGATAATAGATTTAAGGGGCGAAATAGTGAGAAAAAAAGGGTTGAAAGCAATATCGGTGGACAGTTCAGGGTTTAAAATTCGTTAAGCTTCTGTTTGGCGTTTTCTCAAGTGGTTAAGAGGGTCACTAAAGAAAACCGCCAAAATTTTCTGGAACATACACCTTATTATTGGTTTACCCTCCAGAGCAATAGTCTCCCTAGCTCATTCTAATAGTAACACTTACGATAGTAAAGTCTTCGGTTTGCTATGGCAGAAACTTCCTCCTGCACTCTTGAGACCTTTTTTGAGATTTTATGGTGACTACCCCTACTTGACAGAAAATATCGTCGGTCTTCTTAGCCAACATTCCTTTTTTCCTGTTATTCCCCAAAAAAGTAATGCTCGTTATCCCTCTCCTCCTCTTGGATCAATAGTTCAAGCTCATCGTCTCTACCCTGATCTCTATCACCATAATCACCACCCGAGTATCGTAGTAGTGTTGAACATGTCTTTGGTTTAGTCTCCTCAAACTCTCTCTTCCCCCATCCTTGATCTTTTACCTTCTACTATTCTTTCTACTCTTTACAGTTTTCTCCTCTGTTACAACTACCTTTTACTCCTTCGTACCGTTTAGCAGGTGAAAAGGAATTTTAAGACATGCTTATAGTTTATTTACTTCAAGACAAAATAATTTAACAAATGAGTATTTTATTTGGAGTTTACAAGCAAATCTAGTAGAAATTGAAAAAAGAAGATTAGAATTTAGTAATGTACAAATGTTTTTCAATAGTGGTTCAATTCTTAGACTTATTTTAGGTAGGATTCTCAATGATGAAGGAATAATAGTACTTAATAATCAAAATGATGCAACCTTGAAACAAATTATTTATTTAAAAGTAAAAAGTATTATTATTATTTAGTTTTTATTTGTTTTTTTGAAGAAATTAGACTACAGCAATTGTAAACCTTTATATATTTAACTTTGTCAGTATCTTTTTATGAAAAATGAAGAATCTTTAATAAATGATTTGAAACTAGGTTTCAGAAAAGTAGGAATTATTTCTATTATAAGTCTATCTATTTATCTTGCTTTTTCAATTATACAATTTAACTATATTAGTAAAATAACACATGGAATTAATCTTTATTTAGTATCTTTAGCAGGAAATATTCTTTATTTATTGTTATTAGCTCTGATTTATTTTGTTTTTCTGAACTTAAGAAGTAAGATAAGTAAAATAGAACGGAATAAGGAAAATGTCATATTTAGTACATTCACGATAATTGCATTTGTTCTAATATTCTTTGATATTGGATTATATTTAGGTCAATTTTTGTTTAGTTTTTCCAATATGCAAATTTCCAGTATTCTATCTATTATTTATGTCATTTTTTACATAATTTTGTTGATAAGTTGCTTTTTTGTATATATTTTCTTTGCACTCTCAATAAATAAAATGAATGGTACAATGGAAATTGGAGTAATTATCTGGCCAATTGTAATATATGCAATTAGTAAGTCTATTGAAGTAATAATAAAAATTGTAATACAAGTTTTCAATCTAATAGGTGGCTCTTCTTTAGTTATTTACTCTAGTATAATCTATTCGATCTTTCATTATTTGAATCTGGCTGTTGAAATAATATTTGCTATTAGCATGTTTTTTGTAGCAAATAATGCAAAAATTTCTTCACTAAACGAAATACCACAGAATGCTCCTTCTTCTTATTCAGGTCCTATAGATAAATCAATGATTCCTCCACAATATTGTCCTTACTGTGGAACAGAAAATTCTCCTGGCACTAAATTTTGCATAAATTGTGGAAAAGAAATAGATTAGTCTTTTTTTTTAATCTTTTTTAATAATAACAATTAACGGAAAAATAATCTTTGGTCTTCTTTCCTTCATCAATTGCTCTTTTTCTGAATATTTTTCTTTCTAGTTTATATATAAATTTCTTTATTATTTATTGGGATTACTTGGGGTTGGAACTTTGCTAGGGCCACAATATTTAGAATTTATAAATTTATATGTAAAAATAGTCTTACTATCAATACTTGTAAGAGGAATATTCTTTCTTTTACCTGAAAAAGGATATTACTTTTTTAAAGTAGTTGGAATGATATTTAGATATCCTGTTAAAAGATTGTTTTATTTTATTTATGGAGTAGAAGTTTATAGAATCGACTGGGAGAAAGTAGAGATTGAGTCAAGCAAGGTTGAGGATTTTGATTGTTTATTTACGACAAATATTATTGCACCATTTATTTTCTTAAGTTCATTTTCAAGTTTCTTCTTATCCTATGGAAGCGAATTATTCGAACAAAAATATTATTGGTTAGGAGGAATTCTTTATTCAATAGGTTTTATAATGGTTAGTTTTAGTATCCCAGACTCAAGTGAAGTAAGAATAGTTTTTGATGCTAATTTCCAGTCAAGTGTAAAATTTTTGTTCAAAATAGTTGCCATTGGAGCTACTTTATTGTTAATTAACAAATTTTATCCTGATCTTCCTTTTTGGATATCATTGATCATTTTAGGATTTATAATTGTTGTACCGTTATATCATTATCATGGTATAAAAGGTAAAGAAAAAGAAAGAAATGTTATAATTACAACTGATCCTTTCTTTTAGTTTTTTTATGCTTTTTTTACTTTTTTAATAATTAGAAAGGTTATACTTGTAACTACAATTAAACCTCCAATGATGATACCAATATACAATCCCCAATTTGTTTTTTCAACTTCAGTTTGTGGAACTTTGTAATTAGGTTCTATTCCTAGAGATTTTATTTCTTCTACACTTAAGAATGTTAAAGTTAGTTCATTGTTTTTTGATGAAATTTCAGAAGTACTATTTTCAACTTTTATTGTCCAATCGTATGTTTTTAGTTCTGTTGGAGTGAAACTTAATGTGAATTTTTTGGTTTTTCCAACATCTAGTTTATCTATTGTTTCAGTTGTTTTTTCTCCAAAAGGGTTAGTAAAATCAACTATTATACTCTCATTTAAATTCTCGGTACCTATGTTGCTAATTGAAATGTCGAAGGAAACAGTTTCATTAACTAAAACTTGTTTTAGAGTTTGAACATTATCAATTCGAAGATCAACCCCATTTATTTTATTTATTGTAAAACTATCCATTACTGAATAATCTGTTCTAACTGCTTGAAAATCAATTTGGTTAGGGGTTGCCCTAATAATTGTTGCATGATTTACAGCTTCAGAATAGATAGACTCAGGAATTATATAATCATCAACAACTTTGTATACAGGTGCTCCTGCTCCACCTGTTATTATATAAGTGATATTATTTTTTTCTAACCTTTCGTAATAATGTTCGTGTCCAGTAAAAACTAAATCTACATTATATTTTTCAAAAATAGGTACAAAAGTCTCGTTAACATCTTGATAATCACCATTGTGGTATCTACTACCAGAAGAAAAAGGAGGGCGATGCATTAGTACTACTTTCCATTTACCTTCTTCAACTTGAGAAAGATCATTTTCTAACCATGTTACTTGTTCATCAAAAGTTCCACCATAATATGGAGCACATGTATGTAAAGCAGAAAAATGAACTGGACCATAATCAAAAGAGTAGTACTCTTCTTTTCCTGGTAATTCAAACATATTATAATAATTTGAATGATTTTTCTCATGGTTACCTAAAATAGGCATGAAAGGGTTATTTGAAATAAGAGGATAGAAATCTGCAAACCAATCATACCATTGACTCTTCTCTTTACCACTCTCGACCAAATCTCCAGTAAAAACGCTAAAATCTGGTTGTATGTAATAAACTGTTTCTATAACTTTTCTCCTGTCTTCTCGTAGAGAACGTGAATCTCCCCAAGCAACAAATCTAGCGTATTCACCGTTATTTCCTGTCTTAAAAGTGAAATCTTTTGTCCATTCATGTTCCTTTATTCCATTATAAATTCTGTAATGGTAGACTGTATCAGGTTCAAGATTGGTTAGTTCTACATGGTGATAGATACCTTCTGTACCATTAACTTTGTTACCATAATCACTTGTTTTTCCGTATTCTACAACAGAAGGAGCTATAACATTTGTTCTCCAACTAATAACCATTGTAGAAGAAGTGTTATCCTTCCAAGAAAGATGAATATTACGTGCGAATGTATCTGGAATACTATCTGCAGATGAAAGAGACATTAAAGGAAGTGTTGTAGAAGAGCTCAATAAAAATACTAAAGATAGAAAAATAATCTTTTGTCTTGTTTCCATGGAAAACAAAAATGAAAAAAATATATTAACTTTTTTAAAAAACAATTATTGTTCAGCTTCTCTCATTTTAGCCTCTTTAATTAATTTAGCAGCAGCTAGTTTTCTTCTTAATCTAATATCTTTAATTGTAGTATTAATTTTTCTTAATCCTATGAATATTAGTAAGAACAAGAAGCCAAATACAGACATTGTTATGAGCATTGATATTATTGGATTTAACACGATTGCCATTATTTCACACCAATTTCAAAAAAGAAGAAGCATTTTAAAATATTTCGTTGTATCTCGACTTAATATTTGATTTGATATAAAAAGTATAGATTACACATTTTGTACTTTGTAGCTTCGTTTATAGCTAGTTATACTATTTTCTTTTTTCTTTTTCTTTCTAAAATCAAACAAAGTAATGCTAAAATAGTAGGTTCTATAAATGAAAAAATTTTTGACGTTTTGGTTAAGAGTAAATCTGTATTTTCTGAATAAACTACTTCATTTAGAACATAAATGTCTTTTGAGTTAGCTTTTCCATCAATTTTATAGTTCTTACCTATAGAGTTTGAGGGATACCAATAATTACCCACTTTTTCATTTTCATTATACCATTTGTTATTAGATCCATCATCATAAGCTTGTGATGTTCCATTTAGATTATTATTGATAAAATCATTCAGGTAAATAATAATATTAGAACTATCTTCATCTAGGAAAATAGCATAATTTTGGTTGAAAATGAAACTGTTTTTACTTATTATAGTGTTTTTTGTGTTGTTAGAAGTTATACCAACATTATTTTCATTAATTAGGTTTTCAGTTACTATAAAAGCTTCAGAACTGATTAACTGGATTCCAAATTTTTTTGTTTTATAAATAGTATTTCTTGTTAAATTGACTTCTGAGGACTCTTTATTGTATAATCCAATTTGACCTTTTTGAATGTAATTTTTTTTAACTTGGATTTTGTAAGCATTTAGTAAAAAAATAGCAAAGTTTTCATTGTTTAGAAAAAAATTCTTTTTTAGAATGATTTCAAATGACTTATCTGCAAAAATACCATAATTAGTATGAGAACAATTATTTTCTTCAAATACTAAAAATGAACTAGAAGAAACGAAAATCCCTTGTAAATTATTTGAGATTTCGTTAGAAACACTTTCTATTGAACTACTTGTTGAAATAACCAAACCAAAGTCAGAGTTATCTTTGAGCTCATTATTACTTATCAACACATTTTCACAATTGTACAGATATATTCCTGTTCCTCCTTCATAAAATCCAGAAAAGCTGGAAAAAACTTTATTATTTTTGATTATACAGTTTTCTGCTCCAAATAATTTTATTCCTAAAAGACAATAATAGATATAATTATTTTCAATTTGAATACAGTTTGAATTTTCTATATTTATAGCTATATCTTCACATTCTTGAATAGAATTGTTAAGGATTTTTCCTGTATTGTTGGCTACTTTTTCAATAGATATAGCTTTTTTTCCACTTGATAAAAAGTTATTCTGAATGATGAAATACTTAGTTGTGTTTTTTATATGAATAAGGTCTGAAAAATAACTGATAGATAAATCTTCGATTAAGAATGGATTGTTTTTGCTTCCATTACCTTTAAAATTGTATTTAGAAAAATCTTCATCACATAAAATTTCTATTTTTGTCCTAATTACTTCTTTTGGTTTTTGAGCTCTGATTATGCATTTTACATTTGTGATAATTAAAATTATTACGAAAAAGTATATTATTACTCTCTTTTTCATCTGAATTTCTATTTATTTTATCACTAATAACTTATTTGTTTTTTTGTTTTTTAACAAGTGTTGTGCACATGTGCCACACAACAAGTCCTTTAAAAAATATGAGTATTGGCACTTAAGAAAGCTATTTCTAAATGTATATATGGGTATCAAAGGAGAGTCTAAAACTTGAGATATGTAAAGTTAAAAAAAGAAAAAATAAAAGAGTTTTTACTTGCTCTTCAGGATTACGGTGAACTTTATGCGCCAATAAAAGTTTCAGAGAAATATTTTGATTTTAGAAAGATAACAAATGAGCAAGTAGATGAAGTGGTTTTAGATTATAATCGCACTCTTCGCCCTCCTAGAAGGTTTTTCTTTCCAGAAAAGGAAGTATTATTCACTTTTAACAGTAAAAAAGTAGAAATGTATGAGAATAAAGAAGCTTTTACTTCTGAACCTGTAGTTTTATTTGGGGTGCATGCTTGTGATATTGTTGGTTTACGAATAATGGATTCAAGGTTTATTGATGACCAACCAGATCCTTATTACCGTGCTAGAAGAGAAAAAGGAATAATAATTGGAATTAGTTGTCTACCTGATGAATATTGTTTTTGTAATGTTCGAAGGGCAGAATTTGTAGATAGTGGATTTGATCTTTTTTTGAGTGAGGTAGAAGATGGATATGTTATACGTGTAGGGAGTGTGAAAGGGCATAAAATTATTGATGCTACAGAAAACCTCTATGTTGAAGTAACAAAAAAAGACAGCGATGATTTAACAGCTTTTGATGTTAAAAAAAGTAAAATGTTTACAGTTTCTGGAAACTGGGATTCTTTAAGATATACTCTTGAACTAAATGATGAACATCCCGTTATTTGGATGAGAGAAAGTGAAAAGTGTTTGGGTTGTGGGAATTGTACCATTACTTGTCCTACTTGTAGATGTTATGACGTAAAAGATTATCCTAATTTAGACGGAGAAACTGGTGTAAGAGTAAGAATATGGGATTCATGTCAATTCAGAGAACACGGTTTAGTTGCAGGAGGGCATAATTTTCGACCAACAAAAGAAAGTAGATTCAAGAACAGATACATGTGCAAAAATGCTTATTGTAAAGAAGTTACAACAGCATATTGTGTCGGTTGTGGGAGATGTACGTATTTCTGTCCTGCTGGTATAAATTACAAACAGAATTTAATTGAGATTAGAGGTGGAATTTAATGACTGAAGAGTTACATAGAAGATATATTCCTGATGGTCAAGATAACCTGTACGATACACATAAATGTAGAGTACTTCGGGTTTATAAGCAAACTGAAATGGATAAAGTATTTTTATTCAGATTCATAGATCAAGAAGTCGGTAAAAATTGGAAGTTTAAACCAGGTCAATTTGTGGAAGTATCATTGCCTGGAATAGGAGAGGTACCAATATCAATATGCTCTTCTGCAATGAGAATTGGTTTCTTTCAGTTATGTATCAGGAAAGCAGGTAGAGTTACAACAAAAATACATGAATTAAAACCTGGAGATATTGTGGGAATAAGAGGACCATACGGTAATGGTTTTCCAATGGAGAAGTTTTTTGGAAGAAATCTGTTGCTTGTTGCAGCAGGATTAGGAATGGCTCCCTTACGTTCTGTTTTCCTTTATGCAATCGATAATAGATGGAGATTTGGTGATATAACTATTATTAATTCTGCAAAATATGAAAATGAACTTTTATTTGCAAGAGAATTAGAAGCAATGAGAGACATTGCAGAAGCAGAAAATATACAAATAATTCAGACAGTAACAAGAGAAGATAGTCCTAATAGATTGAAAGGAAGAGCTTCAGAGCATTTAGATAAAGTAATGATTGATCCAAAAAATAGTACTGTTGCGTTATGTGGGCCTCCTAGGATGTATAAGAGTATGTTTGAAAAACTAGTTGAAATGAATTATGATCCAAGGAGAATATTTGTGACTTTAGAACGAAGAATGAAATGTGGTATTGGGAAATGTGGACATTGCAATCTAGGAAACTCAACTTCTTGGAAATATGCTTGTATTGATGGACCTGTTTTCGACTACTATGACATTATCAGTACTCCTGGAATGTTAGAATAGGAGGAGGAAAAAATGACTATGAAAACCACTATAATTCCTGAAGATCAAAAAATAGAAATAAAGGAAGAAATAAAAAGAAAACCTACTATAGGTGTTTATGCCTTAACTTCTTGTTATGGGTGTCAATTAAAAATTGCAACTGTATCAAAAATTATTGAGATTGCTGATAGTGTAGATATAGAGAGTTTTTACATGTTGTCTTCAGCCAGCAGTATGCATAAAAAAGTTGATATCGCTTTTGTTGAAGGTTCAGTTTCTACAAAAAAAGATTTGGAAGAATTGCTAGAAATAAGAAAAAACAGTAAAACTCTGGTGGGTGTAGGAGCTTGTGCTTTACAAGGTGGAGTCCAAAGTTGGAATCATGGAGATAAAAACTATAAAGATCTTTTTGAAAATGTTTATGGAAAAAGTAAAATTGAAATATCAGAGGCTATTGAGGCAAAACCTATAGAAGAATATGTGAAAGTTGATTTTAGATTACCTGGTTGTCCTCCTGAAGAAGAAGAAATAATTTATTTCATCTCTACTTTCTTATTCGGTTCATGGCCAGAAGAAAAGGATTACCCAGTTTGTCAAGAATGCAGATTTGCAGGAAATATTTGTTTACTTATTGAAAAGAATGAGCCTTGTTTAGGTTCTATAACAACTGCAGGATGTAATGCACGTTGTATATCTTATAATGTTCCTTGTATTGGATGTCGAGGACCTGTGCCTAACGATGTGGCGTGGTTTGATTCTCTCGCAAAAGTCTTTGTAGAGAAAGGATTTACAGAAGAGTATATTAGAGAAAGAATGAAAATTTTCGGTTCTCACCATCCTAAATTGGAAGAATTGTTAACTAAAGTTTTTGGAGGGGAAAAGAAATGACAACAATAAAATTTACACAACCTATTACAGTTGATCATATTGCGAGGATAGAAGGAAAGGCAGGAATAGAAGTGCAAATTAAAGATAAAAAAGAAGTAGAAGTTAAAGTAAATATCTTTGAAGGTCCTCGTCTTTTTGAAAGTATTGTAATTGGAAAAAGTGTAGAAGAAGCAACTGCTGTTTTTCCACGAGTATGCTCTTTTTGTGCTGCTGCTCATAAAATTACTGGATTGTTAGCTGCAGAAAATGCTATTGGATTACAAGTTTCAGAACAAACAGCAAAAATAAGGGAATTAATGTATATTGGGGACATGATAGAAAGTCATGCTTTACATCTGTTTTTGCTAGCTTTGCCAGATTTTCTTGGTTATCCAGATGGGATAAGTATGGGTAAAGATCATCCATCTATAATCAAAACTGCTCTTCAATTAAAAGATTTAGGTGCTATTATTCAAACTATTACTGGTTCTAGGTATATACATCAAGAGAATGCTTTGATGGGTGGTTTCGGAAAAATACCTACAAAAACTAAACTTAACGAAGTTGTAAATCTCTTGCGCAATTCTAAAGACATTTCCACAGTAGCACTTGAACAGTTTGTTAAATACGAGTTATGGGAAGAAGTAAGTTCTGAAAGGATACATCTAGCTTTAGAACCCAAAAATAATATCTATGGTATAATAGGAGAGAAAATTAAAGCAACTGATGGGACGAGTTTTAATGCGAATGAATATAGAGAAAATATTGAAGAAAGAGTTGTTCCTCATTCATTTGCAAAACATTCTAGTTATAGAGGAAAAAGATTCACAACTGGTGCTCTTTCAAGGATAACTTTATTCAGTTCTTTGTTAAACGATAAAGGAAAAGAGTTATATCAGAACTATAACAATTTTATTAATCCGAATAATCCTCTTTCTAATAATATTGCACAAGCGATTGAACTAAGCTACTTTATTGACCGTGCAGAAGAGATAACCCTCGAAATTCTGGACAATTATAAAGAAGAATCACGCATAAAACCAACTTTCAAAGAAGGAACAGGTTATGCTGTAACAGAAGCTCCAAGAGGATTGCTAGCCTATATGATAAGTGTAAATAAAGAGGGTAAAGTAAGAAAAGCTGATATTATTACACCTACTGCAATGTTTTTAGCTCAAAAAGAAGTAGACTTGAAAATAATGACAGAGTCACTGGTCAAAAAGGGAATTGACAATCCTTCTGAAATTAGCCAGAAATTGGAAACAATAGTAAGATCTTATGACCCTTGTGTGTCCTGTAGTGTTCATGTAACTAAACTAGGTAGATAATGATTTGTATGTATAAAACACTTATTCTTTCTCTTGGTAGCTCTATAATGTCTGATGATGCTATTGGACATGTTATTACTCAAAATCTCATAAAAAAGAAAGTAAAAGCTGATATAATCCAATTAGATACAGACATTTTTAAACTAAATTTATTTTTTAACAACCATAAGAGAATAATTATTGTTGATGCTATTCAAAGTAGTGAATCACCTGGAACTATTCATGTTATCTCTTATCTTGATTTTGAAAAAGAGATCAATGGAAAAATTAGAGGAAGTCATTTTTTAAATATAAAAGAAGGAATTGAACTTCTTCGTTTAGCTAACTCCAAAATCGCTGAAGCAGAAATTATTTTGGTAGGTATGGTTGTTAAAAAAGTAGAATTAGGAACAGATTTAACACCTATTTTAATAAAAAAAATCGAAGAAGTTTGCAATATAATAATAAATCTTGTAATATAATTCATTAATAGAATTTTTTTAAATCACTATCTTCATATCTTAATTTTTTAATATACACTATTAAATTTAAACAAGAGGGCATGATATGAGCTTTTCAAAGAAAGAATTAGTTAAATATGGTTTAACTTTTACATTAATTGTTGTCACAGTTGTTCTTACAATGGTTTTTACTAAAGGTACAGTTCAAACTGGAGAACATATAGCTACACTCGATTGTTATTACGACAATGGTAAAGAACAGTTCAATTATACTTACACATTCAGTTTTGAACTGATTAAAGGTTCAAGTTATCCTTTGACTACTGAGATAATTCCTCTTGGCGATATCTACAAACTTTGGATACAATATGTTCCTAAAATCCATGTTGGTTATGATGAACAGATGTTTATTAAAGTCTCAATTACTGATTTAGTTGAAGATAATGTTAAACCAGTTCCTGTAATTGGTAATTTTTCCTTAGAAATAAAGAGTCTTTCTGGAAAAGGACTAGATTTAGTTCTTCCTGCTTCTGGGTTAGAAGAAGATTATAGAGGACAAAAATGGATAGACTTTAAGATAAGATTACCTTATGAAACAAATGTTGTTTTGTCATTACTATTTGTAGTAGGTATTTTATGGGTAACTGAAACCATTCCTTTAGTGGCTACAAGTTTCCTTATTCCTGTTATTGGAGTAACAGCTCTTAATTTAAGTGTAAAAGGTTTACTAGCTCCTTTTGCAGAACCAGTTATCTTCCTGTTTCTAGGTGGTTTTGTAATTTCTAAGGCAATGAACAGAACAGGTTTAGATAAATGGATAAGCCTTAATATTGTAAGAATTAGTCCTAATAAACCTAAAATCCTCATGTTATTAATGATGACTTTTAGTGCTATTCTGTCAATGTTTATGTCTAATACTGCAACTGCTGCAACTATGATTCCAATAGCAACAGCAGTTTCTGATAAATTAAAGACAGGAAAAAAGGAAGAAGATGTTCATATTGAAAGATACGGAAAAGCTCTTATTTTAGGAATAGCTTATAGTGCTTCTCTTGGAGGAATAGGGTCTGCAATTGGTACTCCTGCTAACCCAATTGCAATAGCTCTCTTAAGAGACTATGCAGGAGTAGAAATAAGTTTTATCAAGTGGTTTGTTTTTGGTCTTCCTATTGTTTTTGTTATGCTACCTATAATGTGGTTATATATTTGGGCAGTCTATAAACCTCAAGTTCCATCTGAAAGAATAGAAAGTGCAAAAATGGCCGTAAAGAAAGAAATAGATAATATGGGACCATTAAATAAAAAACAAATTTATGTTTTGTTTGTTTTTCTAACTGCTTTAACTCTCTGGTTCTTAGAAAGGCCATTGAAGAAAATTATGCCTACTTTTTCAAGTAGTGTAGTCGCTGTTATTGCAGCAATAATGATATTTGTTCCAAATGTTTTACAAGATAAGGATATTAATGATTTGAATTGGAATGCTCTTCTCATATTTGGAGGAGGTCTAGTTTTAGGAGTAGTAATGACAGAATCAGGAACAGGTGACATGATAGCTTTTTCAATTGCTAATTTCCAAATTACAAGTAAATTACTATTCTTGTTTATAATTACATTACTAAGCGTTGTGTTGACATTTGTAGCTTCAAACACTGGTGCAGCAGCAATAATTGTTCCATTGGTTATACCTTTAGGTCTTATTTTTGATATTGATCCAGTGTTACTTGCAGTAATTGCAGCGATAGGATCAAGTATTGACTTTATGCTTCCTCAAGGAACTCCTCCAACAATGATAGCTTATAGTACAGGAAAGTATACTGTAAAAGAAATGGTGAAAATAGGTTTTCTTATTGTTTTATTGGGAACAGTTCTTCTAGCTTTTGTTTTTCCATTCTTCTGGAAGCTGATAGGAGTAGTATATTTCTAAACTATCTTTTTTCTTATTTTTTGTTTGTCTATTCTTCAAAAATTCTTTTTCTAATTTCCCTTGCTGTTGGTGTGTTAGCAATACCTCCTAAACCTGTTTCTTTTAATTCATAAGCAAGTTTTTTTCCAACATTATTCATTGCTGCAACTACTTCATCAACTGGAATTATGGAAGATACGCCACTTAAAGCTAACTCTGAAGCAAGAAAAGCGTTCATTACTCCAATAGTATTTCTCTTAATACAAGGAGATATTACCAATCCAGCAACTGGATCACAAACTAAACCCATTAAATTAATTAAACATAGAGATATTGCTTCAAAAATCTGGTTCAAAGAGCCTCCAGCTAAATAAGTTATTGCAGCAGCACTCATTGCAGAAGCTACACCTACTTCTGCTTGACATCCCCCTTCACTCCCAGAAAGAGTAGCTTTATTACCGATAATAGCTCCAACAATTCCTCCTACAATTAGAGCTTTAAGAGAATCTTCTTTACTTTTTTTTAATTTTTCTTCAGCTTTAAATAATACAGCAGGAAAAACACCAGAAGAACCTGCAGTTGGACAAGCAACAATCACTCCCATACCACTATTGTATTCAGCAATGCTCATAGTCCAATAAACAGCTTCTTTCATATTTTTATCCAAAAAGAAAGGTTCAGAAGTTAATTTATCACTTTGTCCTATTGCTTCCTCTATAGGTAATATAGTTTTCTCAGATAGAGCATTTTCTAGAGACTTCTTCATTGTATTGTAGATTGTATCAACTCTATCTAGAATCTCTTTCTTTGTTTTTTCTGTTGTATGTATCTCCTCAAGTATAATGAATTCAGCAACATCATCAATTTTACTTTTTGTAAATTCATCATAAAAATGAATAAAAGATTCAAACATTTAAAACCCTCACTAATTTTACATTTTCTAATTTTTCTATCTCTGAAGAAAGTTCTTCAGAAATTGTAGAATTTATTTCAATCCAAGTTAGAGCTTCTCTTTTTCTAATATTTTTTGTAAGTTTCATAGAATCAATATTTATTTTATGTTTTGCAATGACAGAGGTTATTTTTGATATTATTCCTGGTAAATCTTTATGTACAACTACTAAAGTAGGCAAGTCTGTGTTAAACCCTGCTTCATAACCGTCAATTTCTATAATTATTATATTTCCTCCTCCAATTGAACTTCCTATTACTTCAATTTTTTTACTACCTTTTTTTACATGAAGTAATACAGAGTTAGGATGAAAATCTCCTCCTAAGTCTCCTTTTTTTATTTTGAATTTCATCCCTTTTTCTTCAGCAAAAAAGAAGGCTTTTCTAATTCTTTCATCATCAGGTTTAAAACCTAAAAGTCCTGCAACTATGGCTTTATCTGTTCCATGTCCTTTATATGTTTCAGAAAAAGAACCAAGTAAAATAATTTCTGCTTGTGTTGGAATATCACCTAGTAATTGGTAAGTGACATAAGCTATTCTACAAGCTCCTGCTGTATGACTGGAACTTGGACCTACCATTATATGCCCTATTACATCAAATATAGAGTCGTATTTCACATGTTTTTAAAAAAAAGATTTAGTCTTAAACTTTCTCTTTTTTTAGTGGAAAAACAACCCGAAAGACTACTTCTCCATCATTGTTTGAAGATACATTTATTGTAGCGTCATATCTCTCCAATATTCTCTTAACTAAAAATAATCCTAAACCAGATCCACTCTGTTCACCAGAAGAGAACCCTTTTTTAAATATATTATCTTTAATAGAATGATCAATTTTAGAACCATTGTTTTGGATTTCTAAAATAATACTTTTTGTATTTTTCTTTATATAGAAATCTATTTTATTAGCTTTTCCATGTTTAATAGCATTAGTAACAATATTTTCTAATGCAAAAAGAAGTAAATTGTCACAATTTACTTCTGCGTCACCATGAATAGAAAACTCTATAGGTTCTGCCAAATATGTGCTAACTATTTTTTCTATAATTTTCTTAAGACTAACTGTTTCGAAGTAAAAAGTTGAGGATAATGTCTCGTGGAGAATATTTATCCTTTGTATTAATAGAAAACCTCTGTTAACAGCGTTTAAAGCTCTGTGAAGTAATCTTTTGTTTCCTGTTTCTAAATAAATATCTATCATTCCTTCTATTACTACTAAATCATTTTGTAAATCATGCCTTAAAACACTTAACAATGTTTCAAGTACCTCGTTATATTTATCAGCTTCAGCTATCGCTTTTTCTTGAGCTGAAACATTTATTCCTGTTGCAATTATGTATTCTACATTCTTGTTATCACAGATTAGAGAATAATACCAAGAAATTTCTACAACTTTACCTGATTTTGTTTGAATTTCACTTACAAAATTGAAAGGTTTACTCTGGCACTCGATTTGTTTAAAAAAGATATCTTTTATTCTTTTCTTGTCATTTTCAACAAAGAAATCCCAGCAGTATTTTCCTTCAATTTCTTTACTTGTAAATCCTAATACTTTTTCAAGTTCACTGTTAGATTTTATTATTTTTCCATTATTGTTTATAATTACTAGTAAGTTTCTTGAAATATTAACTATTGAGTTAAAAATGTCAAATTCTTTTTTTTTAAAAGGTATATCTCTTATTGATTTTGATTTAATTGCATGTATTAGTAAATAGTTCTCATTCTCTGTTTGGTTAAAAAACAACTTAAATGGAATTGAATCTCCATGTTTATTGATTAATCTTCCTTCTTCAAGAAAAAAAATCTCTTTCTCAATTCTTTCAAATATTAAATTACAAACAGTTTCAGGCATAATTTTATTCAAGTTTTGGTTAATTATTTCATCTCGATGAAAGTCTAGTTCTTTTGCAAGTAAATTGTGAATAAATACAATATGTTTGCTTTCAATATTTACAACTAATGAATATACTTGTGAATCTTCTAGAAATTCTACTAGTTTCAAGTCATCTAATTTCATCAATTAAAAAAGGGAAAAGAACTATATATTCTTTTTTTTTCCTTCTTTCTTTTTTCTTAGAACTCATCCCCAAAAAATAGATCGTCTTTTTCTTCTTTAGGAAGTTTAGTTGGCCACCAATTCCACTTTTGTGCAAGAGACATTATTGCAGGAACAAGAATAGTACGAATAACAAAAGTGTCAACTATTACAGCAAAGCAAAGCATGAAACCAAATTGATTTAGAACCATTTCCTTACTAAGCATCAATCCTGAAAAAGCAATAGCCATAATGACTCCAGCAGCAGATATTATAGGACCTGTTCTGTATACACCTTTATGAATAGAAGCTGTTTCTGTATAACCTTTCTTTCTATATTCGCTTATTCTACTTAACAAGAATATATCGTAATCCAAGCCTAAACCTACTAAAATTGAAAAAGCCATTATAGGTGTGATCCAGTACATTGCATCTACAGTTCTAAGGGGTTCAAAAAGCCAATCTACAATGTTTAACTCAAAAATTAAGACTGCAAATCCATAAATCCAACTCAAAGTTAAAGCTATAGTAAATAAAAGTCGCAAAGGAACAAAAACTGAACCAAACATTAGTGCAATAAGAACATAGACAATAATAATTGTTACCACTATCATTATCGGGAATAATTCATAGACTTTATCAATAGAATCCACAATTGTAGAAATTCCTCCTGCAAGGTAGAATTTGTAGTCTGAAGAAGTCAAATTTGAACTAAAATCATTTAAAAATGTTCTCACTTGCTTTACAAATTCTTCAGAAGCGAAGGGATCAAAGGGTGTGTTTATTTGGATAATAGCTGAAGAATTAGATGGATTAACATATCTTTGAAAAGCAATTCTGTATAACTCTGCTTCATTTGAATAATAAAGAGAAGAATTAGAATCAAGAAATTGTAAAGCATAAATATAGGGTATAGGTATTCCATTGGGTTGAGTAAAGATAGATAGAATATTTTCATAAGGTAGATGCAAAGAAGCATTTATGCTTTCTATTAGTTGTTGTGCTACATTAAAGAACGTTTGATTAAAAACTGAATTTTCTTCTGGACCTTGAATAATTATGTAGTAGGGAAAAATTACTCCAGGATCAAATTCCTCTAGAAGCATGTTATATGTTTGTACTGAAGGCATATCTCGTGGAAAAACTTGATTTGTATCTACTGTGTGTTTAAGTTTAACTACTTGTATGCTTATTGGAATGGCTGCAATTAAAACAACTAAAATGATAAATACGGAGTATTTGGTAGAAAATTTAGAAATCTTGTACCATATAGATTTTAATTGTTTTTCTAATTCGATGCTTTCTTTATCTTTAACAGTAATATCTTTTTTTTTGTTTCTTTTTTCAGCTATTTTTTTAGCAAGGAAAAAGTCACTAAAGAATTTTTGGAATATTAGAAGTAAGGAAGGAGTAATAGATAAATTTGCAATAATAGTTATAATAACAGCAATTGAAGCTCCTATTCCTATTGACTGGAGTAAATCCATTGGGAAGAATATTAATCCCATGAAACAAATAGCAAGAGTTAATCCCGAAACTATAATTGTGTGTCCAGCATGTTCACTCATTAAAGCTACAGCAGTGGAAACATCTTTTCCTTTCAATATTTCTTCCCTATATCTTGTCAATAGAAAAAGGCTATAATCAATTGACATTGCAATAACACAAGACATCATGACACTAGGAGCAAAAGAAATAACATTTATTGAAAGAGAAATAGGCAACATTATTAAAAAGGAAGTAAAAGTGCTTAATATCATCGAAAATATAGGTATTATCATTAACCTGAAACTTCTTAGAACTAAAGCTAAAACAATAAGGGCTATAGGAAGAACAACTGTATCCATTCTTGCAAGATCATGTTTTGTACCTTTTTCGATGTCTAAAATTAAAATATCAGAACCTGTTAAACCAATGTAATATTTTTCTTTGTTGATTTCCGATTTCTCAATTTCATTTTCTAGAAATTTTTGTAAAGCTTGAATCTGTGTTTTAGAAGCATTTAGATACTCGATAACAGTAATAAGAGAATATCCATCATTTGAAACAAGTTCATTAGCTAAATCTAAAAATCCTAGCTTTATAAGAGTAAAGTAATCTTGAGTTGATTCAATTATCTCATTATATTCAAAATCATCTAATGAAGAGATTATCTCTTTAACTGTCTCATTGACTTCTTGATTAATTACAGATTGTTGTTCATTGTTTTTTATTAAAATTATTATATTTGATTCGCTTTCTCTATCTGGAAATTCGGAGACAAATATTTCTTCTGCAATAGCTGAAGGAGAACCTTTTGGAGAGTCAAAAACTAGTTTTGTATTAGACAATGTCCGAGGGCCTAACCATATTCCAAAGGATAAAATAATTAACCAGAGAATTAAGACCACATATTTGTATTTTTGCAAGAATTTGTGATACAGCTGAACAAACTTCATGTAATACAATATTTAGCGTAAATTATTTATTATTTTCGTAATATTTTATTTTTTATTTCTTGTATTTTTAAATACAGTATTTTGCTTAAATTTTCAACGAATAGGGTTTTTATGGTTCAAATATTTTTTGAAACAAAAAAAGATTAAAAAAGGTAGGAAAATAAAATAAATCATGGATAGTAGATTAATACAGATTAAAGATTTTTACAAAATAAAAAAGATTAACAAAGTTCTTTTTACTTCTAGTAATAGAATTATTTTTGAAGAACAAAAGGTTTTAAAAGAAAAAAATGATTATTCTAGTGCCTTTTTTCTTATAAATGACAAAAATAAAGTTCAGCAATTCTCTCTAGGCTTGGATAAAGATTACTCTATGAAATTTAACTCCTCTAAGAGTGAAATGGCCTTTCTATCTATTAGAGGAGAAAAAAAGGTAAAACCTCAAATTTTTCTTATTCGTATGGATGGAGGAGAAGCTGTAAAACTTACATCAGCTCCAAATGGTGTACAACATTTTAACTGGTCACTAGATAATAAAAAAATCGTTTATCTTCACAGGATTAACAAAGAAGAGGAAGAAGAGGAAAATAAGAAAGAAGCGAAAAAAGAAGAAAGTGATGAAATCGAGGAGAAAGTAATCAAGTTAATAAAAGAGGAAAAAGAAAAAAATAAAGTTGATCCACGCATTATTAAAAAGATCGTTTATAGAAAAGGAACAAATTATTTAGATGATAGATACTCACACATTTATATTTTAGATTTAGATACAAAAAAAATAAAACGTATAACTTCTGGAGATTTTGACTACTTTTCTCCAGTATTAGTAAATAATGTTATTTATGCAGTAAAATATAAAACACAAAATAATCTTAATGATTCTACAACTTTTTCTATTGTTAAAATAGACTTAGAAAGCAAAAAAGAAGTAGAAATTAAAGAAATTTATGGGTGGTCTGTAAATCTAGCTCTAAGTGAAGATTTGAAATGGTTAGTTTATAATTGCTCTCTTGAAAGAGAAGGTATTTCTAGACAAAATATAGATTTAAAAGCAATAAATTTACAAACTAATGAAGAAATTTGGATAACAGAGAAAATAGATAATCATGCTTTTAATTTCAAGCTTATAGGAAGTTATGTTTACTTTATTTCTGATTCTTGGGAAATTAATGAACTTTGGAAATACGATTTAGAAACTAAGAAAATAGAGAAAGTTCTAACAGACAAATTCATGATTTATGATTATGATGTAGATCAAGAAAACGAGAGAATAGTAGTAAATGTATCAAAAAAAGAAGAGATCTCTTCATTAATAGTTTATGATATATGTAAAAAAGAGCAGGAAACGATTTATAACTCCAATGAAGATTGGTTAAAAGATAAAAAAATTGCTAAACATGAGGAGCTTAGATATAAAGGATATAACGATAAAGAGGTTCAAGGATGGATAATTAAACCTCCCAATTTTGATGAAAGCAAGAAATATCCTATAATTTTAGAAATACACGGGGGACCTTCAGCTACATGGTCACCATTCGAAAGAACTATGTGGCACGAATTTCAGTCCTTTGCAGCAATGGGTTATGTGATTTTTTATTGTAATCCTAGGGGGAGTAGTGGAAGAGGTTTAGAATATAGAAACGTAAAAGGTAATTGGGGCGAAGAACCTTCAACAGATATTCTTAACGGGTTCAATTTAGTTTTAGAAAAAAGCTATGTAGATAAAGATAATGCATTTATTACAGGAGGAAGCTATGGTGGATATATGACTATTTGGATAATAGGACATGATGAAAGATTTAAAGCAGCTGTTCCTCAGAGAGGAGTTTATAACCTAGTAAGCTTCTGGAGCACAACAGATATTACACAATTCACAAAAGAACAAATGGGTTATTATCCATGGGAAAATCTAGATCTGCTTTGGAAACAATCTCCTATTGCATATGTAGATAGAATAAAGACTCCAACAAGAATAATCCATTCTGAGAAAGATTTTAGAGTACCTATTTCTCAAGGAGAGGAACTTTTTGCTTCCTTAGTTAAATTAGGAGTAGAAACAGATTTAATTCGCTATCCAAAAGAAGGGCATGAACTTTCTCGTTCAGGGTTACCAAAACATGTTGAGGATAGGTTGAACAGAATAATTGTATGGTTTGAAAAACATAAAAACAAAAAATAGTAATTTCTTTTTTTAAAAAAATAGATAAAGAAAAATTAGTTTCTTTTTCTTTTCCTTAACAATACAATTGGAATAAGCAATGTAAGAGCTGAAATGTACAACAAGTCCATAGAACCTATTCTTCTAGTTTTATCTTGACCGCCTGTATAAATATCAGCACCAGCACTTGATCCTGTAGCAGTAGAAGATCCATAGTCTTGCCAATTACTTGATTCTGCTTCTTGAGAAGAACCATCTAAGGCTTGGAAAACTTGTATTGAATCTATTCCTCCTTCTCCTTCTCCTTCTAGTTCGTTTTCAAATCTGCTATCATAAATGATTTCAGCTGCAGGAATGTAACAACCATCAGAGGTTAGGAATTGCCAATGCATTGTTATTGTTACAGAATCACCAGGATAAAGTGTTATTCCTTCAACTCTAATATAACCCATACCCAAGTAAGTTCCATTAGAAATACTTCCTTTTGTTGTGGCTTTAGATTGTAATGAAAGCTCTGTTTGGTTATAAAATTGTGTGATAGTTATATGTGTTTCAGCATCTCCTACATTCGTGATTGAAAGAGTTATTTCTATTTCCCAAGGTCCATCTTCTGGAATAATGATATCTACATTTGTTTCAATATCTAAAACTGGTTGTGGGAAGGCAGGTCTTCTCTCATTGGTCCTTGGAACTAATAGAGCCCAATCCATGTTAGATAAAACCCATTCATGTGTTTGTGCAGCTCCTTCAAATTCTTCTGTTATATTAGGCTCCCAGAAATTATAAACTGGAAGAGCTTCTTGTCCATAATCACTGTCAAATTCTACAACAGCATAAACAGGATGTATGCCTAAGAAAGTGTTTGCATCTACTTGTACTTCAAAATTGTACTGTGTTCCATTTTCAATTGTTCCTATTTCTTCATAATAGAACAAATCTTGGTCCTCTATTTGCCAATCATTACCCATTCTACCATGAAATAGATAAAGTTTAACATTTTCAGCATTAATATTTCCAGTATTCTTAATATAACCAGTTATAGTCACTGGGTCTCCAACTTTGTAACTTGTTTGATTCAATTCTACGTGAGTATTAAGAACAGCTTCATCATCTGCAAGCTGGAAGTTTATTCCGTTACTAAAACCGTAATACTCAAATCCTTCAGGATCCTTGTATCTGAACCTAGCTCCTACTGATAACCAAGCATCAGCTTCTTCATCATAGTAACTGATAGGGCGACCATAGGCAAGTTGTCCTGCATCATCAGCAAAACCAAGTATCATTTGCATCATCTCTAAATAATTATGCTTTCTTGTAATTAGTTTTACTGCATCAGAACCTTCTATTTCTTCTCCTCTCATAACTCCAAATTCCATACTTTGAGAGGTGACATTTTCAAGAGCCCAACTTAAGTGAGCAGTTTCATCAGGAGCTAAACTTGGAATAACTGCTTCAAGGAAATACTCAGTATGTTCATCAACTTAATTTTTGTACAATATTTTTGTACGCCAATCTTGCTCTCGGAAAGATCTGTCTAGGAGGGAGATCTAAACACTCATTGAGCCAGAGGAGAAGGTTGAGCACTCCTCCACCGTGGAAACTGGATGAATAAATCCTCTCACACGGGAAAGTTAAGTCGTATTCAACTTTTCTTTGATTTCTTTCTTTATGCGCATGTTTTTTTTTATCTTGACACGCCGTGCCAGCTTAGAGAGTAAGTATTTTTCTTAACATCTATCTTTTTTTTTCACTCTTTACATTAATAATGTCTTTTCACTATTTAAACACCAATTTTTTAATTTGACAAAAATGTACAAAAAAGCTCTTCATGACCTAAAGATCCTACTGTTCTTTCGATATATTCGAAATCTTGTAAATTAGGATCGAAAAGTGTTTGTTCCTCATAAAGTGTAGCTTGTATTGCTGCTACAGAATAAGCAATACCATTCCATAGCGCTTCTCCATAATCTGTTATTAGTCCATCCATATCTCCATTCATAATGTATGTTGTTAAATCGATCTGACTCAAGTAATATCCTACAAGAAAGGTTAATATCGTATTTAGACCAGTTTCAGATTTTAGAGTAGCATTTACAGTTATTGAACCATTTCCAGGAATTTCTAAACCAGTTGTATCAAATTCTTTATAATCATAATTAACTATTTGTTCTGTTGCACTTTCGTTCCAGAAAGATAATTGACTATCAGTAATATTTCTGTACCATCCATCAAAAACCAAAACAGTTACATTAACATAAAAGTCTTCTACAAAACCTTCTAAAGAACCACCAAAGTTAATTAATAATGTTGCATTGGTTTCACTGTAAAATTCTTCGTCAATTGTTACATCATCTCTTAATTTGTAGATTACAGGACTGTTCTCAATCATATCAATAAAGTCAGGTCCTAATGGATAACTTATTGTTATATTTTCTGCTGTTTCAGTTCCTGAATTAGTTACTTCATAATCCATCTGGAGAATTCCATTTTCATTTAATAATTGTTGATCATAATCCATATTTACGCTTACTCTTGGTGAAGAAGCAAGTTCAGCTTGGTTCATAGTGTAAACTACTTCAAAATTACCAGTTAAATCACGAACTTTCCAAGGTACTTGCATTATCCAGTCCATTTTTCCTGAAATCTGTGGAGCAACGTTATTAGGTGTTGGCTCAATAGATAAAGCGTTAATCAAATATGGAAATCTGAATTTAAGAATACTATATTTTACAACACCTAACTTGTTATAGACTTCTAAATCTGAACCGAATAAGTTATTAGTTGAAAGTGTATATTCACCATCTACTTCAACAATAGCGTCAGGGTCAACATAGTAAATACCCCTGAAGTAAGTTGAAGAACGAAAATCTTCTCCTATAAAAACTGCTTTAACTGGAGATTCAGAAACAGCAGTTGTCTCAATAGCTGCAGCAAAACCACTTGTAATGTCCCCCTTAATCTCATCTGTAAGTAATTCAATTTGTTCATTAGTTGAACCGCTTGAAAAAACATACAGATAGTTACTCTTTTCTGTTGAAGCTGCACCTGCCCAATGTAATTCTAAATTATAGTGATCATCAAAAAGTTGTGCAATTCTCAAAGATTGATTAAGACTTCCATCTGTTCCTAAAGAACCATCGATTTCAAGTAAAAGTGTAGCATTATCAGGAGCTTTGAAAGGTCTTCGTAATAGGTAATCAGCATAAGCTGCTTGGTCGCTTACAATAAAAGCCCAGCTGAGAACATCATCAAATTCGCTAGCTAGAACTTTTAATGGACTTGAACCTCCAAAAAGATTCAACTTAACAAGAGCAGAACTTTCGATACCAGCTATTATTTTCATTTCTTCAACAAATAGCTCACCTTCTTCTCCTGTACTTCCAATTGCTGAAGAGGAATATACAAGAGCTTGAGTTGTTGAACTGCTCAAAACTAAAAACATTATTGGTAAAACTACCAAAAAAATGTTGTTGATTTTTTCATTTTTTATAGATCCTCCAAAATTATCTAAGAACTTTAACTTCCTTATGTTTTAAGGATTATTTTAGTCCTAGCTAGAAAATTTATTATTCAAAAAAATTAGAACTAGTAGAGACACTGCTTACAGGCTTGATTGCTTGAGATTTCAAATTGCCTTACTTTAACAAATGTTAAGAATTGAATTTATAGTCCCTTTTTCTTAAAGTTTTGTATATTTTCATTTTTTTGAAGATAAATTTTATAAAAGAGTAATAAAAGCATTTATTTCACTTTGCGGTGAATAATATGAATAAAAAAACACTTGTTTTTAATATAATGTTGCTAATTATACTGTCATCAACTTTAGCATCAATAGATTCTGTTGCACAGATAGAAGATGTGAAAGAGGATGTAGTACTGGATTCAATCCAAGAAACAAATAATAACCAGATAGAAATAACTTTCTCTGAAGATGGAACAAATAACCTTAACTATAACGGATTAGTTCCTGGAGATATCATTTTGCTTGGAACTGAAGGTACATTCTTTGATTATTTGATTCCAGGAGAGTTCAGTCACACAGAAATATTTTGTGGGTTTGTTCAACCTGGAGAGTATATTTGGGACAGAGATAATCATAAATGGATGGCTCCAGGAACTCCTTATGTTATTCATTCAACTAAAAGTGATAACGCAGGAAATGGTTTAGGATACTCTACTTGGTCTGAAGGAGTAAACGAGCATGCTGAGAATGCAGTAGCTATTAGAGTAAACGGATTAACTGATAATCAAAGACAACAAGCTGTTAATTGGATGAAAAGTTTTGCAGGAGATGGAACTAATCCTGAAGCTTATCCTTATGATTGGGGTTGGACTTCTAAGCAGATATATGGAACAAACAGTTTATCAGGAATAAATGGATGGTACTGTTCTGAACTTGCTTGGGCAGCTTATAAAGACCTTTTTGGAATAGATCTTGATCCTGATGGTGATTCTTGGAGTTGGACTACAGCCTACGGAGTTAGCCCAAGTGACTTATATGAAGATAGTGACACTCAAGTAGTTGAAACTGATGATTGGTCTCCTGATGATTGTTATTACGTTAAAATAAACTTAGTTGGAATTTATTACGAAGACGATTATGATCCATGGCCAAAAGGTGCAGGAGAAGAATATGTTAAATGGTTTGTAGGAGATGGATGGGGAGGAAGTGGTTATGTTGTTAATAACTTCTATGGGACTGTAAAAAGAGATGGAAGTGGGTATATTTATTGGAAGATAAACCTTGCAAATGTACTTATACCAAAAAGTCATCCACTAAAGATACGTGTAGAAGCTTGGGAAGATGATGGTTGGCCTGACTCTGATGACCAATACCCTGTTTTCAACTGGTGGTCTGACTACATGCTAGACTTTGCTAACACTGGTTGGTGGTGGTGGAATTACGTTGATTTAGGTGATGCTCGTTATTGTATAGAATTTTGTATAAGCGCATCTCCAATTGGTACGAGTCCTAATGGTGTTTAGAAAACAAATTTCCTTAAATTTGATTTTCTTTTTTTCTTTTTTTTTGATAAAGTTTAATAAATAGCATAATATTGCAAAATTGATGCTTTCTGAAGAAAAAATAGAAAATGAACAAGAAAATAACTTTGATAAAACAGATTTAGAAAAATTAGAATTTGACACTTCTCAAAAAAATGAAGATGATTCAGATGCTGTAAAACTTAAAGTAAAACGAATAATCTCAATAGATGCTTTACGAGGAGGAGCAGTTGTAGGAATGATTCTTGTTCATTCTCTAATGTGTATCTATGATTATACTTGGATTTCAAAGAATCCAGTAGTAATAAGTTCTTTACCTTTATGGTTGATTGTAATAATTGCAATTGTGGGCTATTTAGGAATGTGGATCTCATTCTTTATCTTTTTATCCAGTATAGTTAATTCCTACAATATGACAATAAAAACCACTAAAACTAAAAAACCTTGGAAACAGTTAAAAAATCAGCTTTTTGCTGGTTTTACTATACTATTTGTTTCTTATTTAAGAGAAGCATGTATAGGTTATTATGGTATTTTTGGCCATATTATTAGAAACGGAAAAGTAGCTAGTTTTTCCATTCTGGTTAATGCTCTCTACGTTATGAAACCTTTGAGTGCTATTGGGTGGTCAATTATTATTGGAAGTTTAATTCATGCCATTTTATTAATGAATGACGGATATAAAAAGAGATATCGAAATTTAATTTTTTATTTATTGTTGTTTATTATTGCTATCTCTATTACTCCATCTATTTATAACTGGGGTGTTAAAGTAGCATCTACTGAAAAGATTAATTTTGGTTATATTTTGGCCAGTTTTATCAGTGGAACTGTTGGAGGAGATACAGATCCCTTGTTACCCTATTTAGGAACAGTTTTTGTAGGTAACTCAATTGGAATGTTTCTTGCACAAAAAGAACCTCCCAAGAGACTTCCTTTAATCGGAAGTTTATTTGCATTTTTCTTAGCTATTGTCTCTATAATCATGATATTATTTGGTATAGCAGTTAATTTTCCAAATACTATATTTAGAAAACCTCCTGAAGTCCCCATATATTTGTTTCTTCTTTCAGGTCAAATAGGATTAACTATGCTGTTGTTGCGTTTAGTAGAATATAAGGGTAAAATGGTAAAATTTGGGAATAACTGGATTATAAAAAAATTTAGACTATGGTCAATGGTTTCATTAACACTTTTTGTGCTAGACCTCTATGAATTTGTTCCTAGAGCATTTTTAACATTGATATTAATACCTTTTAAAATAGATCTGTTGAATGATAATATATTTACAGGAATAACTGGTTTTTATTACGCTATTTCTGTTGCAGTATTTAATGTATTATGGTTCCATTTTACATTAAAATTATGGTCTAGGTACAACTTTTTAGGAAGCTTTGAATGGATGATAATAAAGTTACAAAAATTCTTCCTTAAAAAGAGAACAACAAAATTAAATGTTTCATTCATCTTTTCAAACAAAGAGTGGTATGGAGAAAATAAAACTGAAAAAAAACATCCAGCAAACTTTGTCGTACAATTAGATTAGAATTATTTAAAAATTTAAAAATAAGACAACAAGTGAAAACAGTATAATATTAATGTACTTTTTTTATAAAAGTGCGAGAAAAATTTTTTTAAAAAAATTTTCCTGTTATTATACAATTCCCCTTTTGGAAGTGAAAATTTGAAAAATAGAATATTAAGTTTAATTTTTTATCTATTATTATAACTAATTTTTTAATAGTAATAGACATTATCCCAAAGCAAATAGAAAGGAATAGTTTTAAGATAAATAACAAAAACCAAAAAATCCTTTATTCCTATTTACTAACCATAATCCTATAATCATTCACTCTGATAGTGACTTTAGTTCCTTTTCAAGCTCTGGAACAAAAAGTGATCATATATCATAGAAAATTATAACATTACCACAACAGAGAACTATAGAATTAGTCTATCTTATTCTGACTTCGGTATTATTAAAAGAAACATATGTAATTGTATTACATTCGGTATTTATGTAAAGCATTTTCCTAGTAGCATTTTCCTAGTACTAGTATAGAAGATAATACATGTATAGATAACAGTTCTGTTGGGATGTTAATTTATAGTAACTTTATTACTCTTAACAACAATACTTGTAAATTATCAAGCTCTGGTTTAACCAATTTAGAAGAGTATACTAACGAGACTGACTCTAATGATGATGATACTGATTCTGATGGTATGCCTAATGGTTGAGAAGTAGATAATAGTCTTAACCTCCTAACAAATGATGCTGTTGAAGATGCAAATGGAGAAAGATTCACTAATTTAGAAGAGTATCAAGTCGGTACTGACCCCAATATTGCTGATACTGGTGTAGACGGCTATTCTGATTATGTTGAAGTAACTAGCGGTCCAGATCCACTTGATTCAGAATCTTATCCTGGTACTCGAATGTCAACAGGGGCAATAATTGGTTTGTCAATAGGTCTTGGAGTCTTAGTTTTAACAAGTTTTAACCTTCTTTATTTTTAAAAGATTTATTTCAAAAGGTTAGACTTTTCTTTTCTTTTTTTTATTATTTTTCTCAATTTTTGATTAAATAAAATACACAGAGTATAGAAAAATTACTTTTTATAAAATTAAGTTTAGAATATCTAAAAAGAGTTCCTTTGAGAATTTTTTGTTAACTGTTGAAAAAGCAAAAACCCATTTTCCTGATTTTTCCAATCTAATTATCCTTGATTCTGAAAGGATTTTAAGATGATGTGATACAGTTGATTGTGAAAGTTCTAAAATATATTCTATTTCACAAGAACATCTGATACCTGATAAAATAAGTTGAAGTATTGCTAGCCTAGTTTTGCTTCCTAAAGCCTTGAATACTTTCTCATATTCTAAGACAATTCTTTCATTGACAAATGTACATATCATATCTTTTAATTGTTTCAATTTTTTTATTCTATCATCTTCTGTTTCTGATATGATGCCAATCTCCAATAATTCACTTAATTTGCTCTTAAGTTCAGAATCTACTGTTTTAAAATTGTTTTCCATTATTTTCCCTTTTATTTCTACTATAAATATCTCTGTATTCTTAAATATATATTTTTTTAATTGCTTACTCTAATTTTATAGTTATGCTCTACTTCTGCTGTTGTCTATTTTATTTATAGATTACGTTAAAATATATTTAAATATATCAATATATGTTTTCTTATGAATGAAAAAAAACTAACGATATTAGATAAATATTTACCTATTTGGATAGGTTTAACTATGATTTTTGGAGTATTATTAGGTAAATTTTTCACTAAAGTTGCAGAAATAATAGACAGTGTTAAAATAGATACAATATCTGTACCAATTGCTATAGGACTATTGTGGATGATGTATCCTGTGTTAGCTAAAGTAAATTATGAAAAAATCCCTCAAATGACAAGAGATTGGAAAGTATTTACTTATTCAATAATTCTTAATTGGGCAATAGGACCTTTTCTAATGTATGGACTAGCAAAATTATTATTGTCTAATTATCCGGAATATCAAATTGGTCTAGTTATTATTGGAATTGCTCGTTGTATTGCAATGGTTCTTATATGGAACTTACTTGCAGAAGGAGATAACGAAAAAGCAGCAATACTAGTTGCAATAAATTCTGTTATGCAGATTTTCTTATATTCAGTATATGCTTATTTTCTTATTGGAACGCATATAAATATAACAATGTAGAATATAGCTAAAAATGTTTTAATTTATTTAGGAATTCCACTATTAGCAGGTTTCTTAACTAGATTTATTCTCATTCGAGTAAAAGATCAAGAGTGGTATGAGAATAAGTTTATCTCTAAATTGTCTCCAACAGCTATGATTGGACTATTGTTTACAATTGTTGTTATGTTTGCTATGCAAGGAGAAACTATAGTTGATAATCCTTTAGACATTCTAATTATAGCTATTGCTTTAACTCTATACTTTCTAATTATGTTTTTAGCGAGTATATTTTCCTCTAAACTCTTAGGTTTCAAATATAAAGATAGTGTAACGATTTCTTTTACTGCTGCAAGTAATAATTTTGAATTAGCTATTGCTGTTGCAGTAGGTTTGTTTACTATCTCTTCTAAACAAGCTTTGGCAACCACTGTTGGACCTTTAATTGAAGTTCCTGTTTTATTGTCTCTAGTTTATTTTGCTAAGTGGTCTAAAAATTGGTTGTTCAACGAAAAAGATTCATCAATAAATGAAAAAACAGGATAACTAATTTTTTCCTTTTTCTTTCTTTAAAAGAAAACCTATTTATAGAACATAAAATTTACTTATTTTATGTCTGATAAGCTTATTGTTGAATTGGAAGAGACACTTATTCCTTATGCTCTAGAAAGGTTTAATTTTCAAAATAATCCTGCAGTAAGAAATATTACTTCTAACCCTATTTTCAGATCTATGCTTGGAAAAACATTAGATCATGCACAGCAATATGTTACTGATTTTGTGACTTGGCTTTGTAGAGCATTTGTAAGAGTACTCGTAAATTCAAATATTTCTTTAAAATTATCTGATATAGCAACTTTGATTTTAGCTGAATCGTTTTTAATGATGGATCTTCCACCTTATGGTTATGGTGGTTCATCAAATGATGGCGATAAATCAGATACCAAAGTTATGATTGAAGTAGAAGTTCATCGATGGTTTGTCTTTTTAGAAAAAGAAGGCAAATTACCTGGAATATATAATCGTTTTACAGGTGTTTACTCGACTAATTGAATATTTTCTTATTTTGTAGCTTCAAAAATGTAAGTTGCCTTACTAGGACGTTTAATTGATATATTTGAAAAGCCATATTTTTTTACAATATTTTCAAGTTCTGAAGGAGTGAGAAATTTACTCTTAAACATTAATATTTTTTCAAAAAGAATAAGTAAAAAGTTCCAAAAATAAGACCTATCATAATCACGAATAATGAGTTTTCCTTTTTCATCAAGCACATGGTTACATTGTTCTATCGTTTTTTCTTGCTTTTTTATGTGGTGTAAAGTATCATTTACAAAGATTTTGTCTATACAACCATTTCTTAAAGGAATGTTGTTTGATAAACCCTGAATTAGAAAAATAGACTTTGAGGATTTTTTTGCTTGATTTAACATTTCAAATGAACGTTCAAGTATAATACACTGATTTACTTCCTTTTCTAGAACTTTTGAAGCTCTTCCAGTTCCTCCACCTATATCAAGTAGGATGTCTTCTTTATAAAGATCTAAATAACCATTTAATGAATCATAATCAAAATCACCAATTAATTTATCATAGTAACTAGCAATTCTTGAAAATAAATCTTTTTTCTTTTTTTTTGTCATAATCTCTGTTTACAATACTAATTATTTATTTTAATTTATCCTATTTTACAAAATTGAAAAAAATATCTTTGGAAATTAACTGAAAAATTCATCATCATCTCTTTCTTGAATGTCTCCTGGTTTGATTACTGGCTCAACTTTGTAAACAACTTTTCCTTTCCAAAAATATTCTCCAGTCCGATAGATGGGATTTTTTCTCATATAGGCTAATGTACTTCTAGGGATACCAAACTTGTTTGAAATTGTACTCATAGTAGCATTATCCTCGAACATTTGAAAGATCTCAATCAATTTTGGTCGCATTTCCTCATCAACAACAAGTTTTCCATTTTCATTTTTATAACCTAAAGGAGGTCTTGACATTATCTTCTGTTCTCCAATTCTTCTTTTAATTCCATATTTCCTCTTTTCTCTATATTTTTTGAGTTCCTCTTCACCTAAAATATCATAGATCCTAGTAACAAGCTGTTCTTGAGACTCTTCTGTTGCTCTAATTTCAACACCAAAACTTCTTAAAATAACAGTAGCATAACCTAGCATATCAACTTGTCTTGAAATTCTATCTCTTGTTTGAACCCATACTTCTCTTATTGGGTCACCAGCATTGTTTTTGTTATATGTTCTAATAAATTCTAACATCTTTTTAAAACCTGGTCTCTCCTCAACATGACTATCTCCACTCACTTCTTCATCAATAAAGGTTTCAATGATATGCCTATACCCAACTGATTTTATTTTTTGCCTAATTACTTCTTCTTGGGTACCTAATCCTGATTCTTGATCTGCTGTACTTACTCTTAAGTAACAAATGACATTAATATGCATAGTTATAAGAAGGTAGGTAAATGTTAAAAAACTTATGTAATACTCTCGTTTTATGGATTATGTCGGCATTTTATGTTTCTGTAAAAATAAAGAGCTTTAAAAATATGTAAAGAAAGAAATACTAAAGGCAAATGATAAGTATGAGAAAAGAAGAAAAAATCTGGGAAAAATTAATTGCTTTCTTTGAAGGAAAATCTGTTGTTGTGGCTTTTTCAGGAGGGTTAGACAGTACAGTTTTACTTGAAGCTGCTTTAGTAAAAGCTAAAAAGGTTTTAGCAGTATTTATCAAAACAAATTTAGTGCAAAACGAAGATGAGATGATAGTAAAAGAATATGCAAAGAAAAGAAATGTAGAATTAAAGATTTTTAGGTTAAATTTACTAGATAATAAGAATGTTGTAAAAAATGATTCACTAAGATGTTATTACTGTAAAAAAAAGTTATTTTTGAAAGTAAAAGAAGAAATTGATAAAGAAAATTTTGATATTATTGTAGAAGGAACAAATTTCACTGATCTCTCTGATTATCGTCCAGGGTTGAAAGCGATAAAAGAATTAGGAATAATTAGCCCTTTTATTGAATTTGGTGTGAATAAAGACCAAATAAAAAAAATAGTTCAACTTTACTCATTTCCAATTTTACGAAAAGAAGCTACTACATGTTTAGCTACAAGAATTGCTTATAATATTAAATTAACTAAAGAAAGGTTAGAAAGAATAGAGGAAACTGAAATTTTTATTAGAAAACTTGTGGAAATCAATTCTCTTCGTGTAAGGGATCATGGTGATTTAGCAAGAATAGAAGTTAATCCCTCTGTTCTTTCAAAACTAGTCGAACCTGAAATAAGAAAAAAAATCATAGAAACTTTTAACAAAAAGGGTTTTAAATACATTACACTTGACTTAGAAGGATATATTCAAGGAAGTATGAATAGAGAAATTAAGTAAGAGTGATAAAATGGAAGTAATTATTATTGATCCAAGGTTAGCAGGGGCTTCAGGAGATATGCTCCTTGCTTCAATTGTTGATCTTGTAGGAGAAAAACATCTTTTAGAGTTTATTGAGCAATTAAATGAATATTTTAAGACTGGGATAAGTATAAACATAAATAGAATAAAAAAGAAAGGTTTGAATTCTATATATCTTGAACTGGCCATTAATAGAGACATACCTTATAATCATGTTGTAGACCTAAAAAGAGAATTGAATGGTTTTTTGGAATATTTACCTATATCTTCTGTTGCAAAATCAAAAATAAAAGAAACTTTTCAACTGATATTTAAAGCTGAATCTATCGTACATAATGAACCATTAGAGACCTTACATCTTCATGAAACAGCAAGTATTGATACTTTTTTAGATATAGTAGGATTCTATTATTTGCTTGAAAAAAATAATTTACTTCACGTACCATTTCTATGTCTTCCAATAAATACAGGCTCTGGTTTTGTTGAATTTTCGCATGGAAAAGTTTCTGTGCCAGCTCCTGCAGTAAGTGAAATAGCAAGGGCGAAAAGGCTATTGGTTTTCTCAGATCAAACTGAAGGAGAGTTGCTAACACCAACAGGAATAGCAATTATTGCCTCAGTAATCACAAAACAAATAGAAGTACTTCCTCCAATAATCATTAAAAAGATAGCAAGAGGAGCAGGAACAAAGAATCTAAAAAATAAAGCAAATGTGCTTACATTGTTTTATTCTGATATTCCTGAAGATGAAAGTAAACATTGTTTATCTGTTCTGGAAACTCATGTAGATGATGTATCTGGTGAGATACTAGGTTCAATCGTTTCTTTATTACTTGAAAAAGGAGCACTTGATGTTTCTTATTATCCTTTAGTCATGAAAAAGAATCGACCAGCTTGGAATTTGAGAATTATTTGTGAGAAAGAAAAAGCTTCAGAACTTGCACACTTTGTAATGCTTGAGTTAGGAACATTAGGAGTAAGAGAAACAATCGTGACAAGATATGAATTAGAAAGACAAATTACAGTAAAAAAGGTTGAAATAAAGGGTAAAACCTTTGAATGTAGATTCAAAGAAAGAATGATTAAAGGAGAAATTGTTGGTGCTAAACCTGAATATGAAGATATAAAGAGAATTTCACAAGAAACTGAAATACCCTTAATTGATTTGGAGAAACAACTAATAAAACAGTATTATAGTGAATAAAATGAAAAGAAGAGAGATACTTGAGAAGATATACAAAAATGAGATTACAGTGGAAGAAGCTGAAATTTTGCTTTCAAAAAACAATATTGAAGTTGTAGACGAATTTCTAAGATTTGACATTTTTAGAGAGCAAAGAACTGGTATTCCTGAAATAGTTTATGCAGAAACAAAAAGTCCTAAAAATGTAGCTGAAATAGTAAAAAAAGTTGTTTTAAAAAAGGAAATCTTGTTGATCTCTCGAACTACAGAGAAACATGTTAAAAAATTAAAAGAAATAGAGGAGTCACTAAAAGAGTTCTCTTTTGAATATGGCCCAGAAGAAAGATTTTGTTTAGTTAAAAAGAGAGGATACAATCTAAAAAAAGAAAATGGAAAAGTAGGAATCATCACTGCAGGGACATCAGATATACCAGTAGCAACAGAAGCTAAAATAGTCGCTGAAATGATGGGTTGTGAAACAATACTGATTAATGATGTAGGAGTAGCTGGCATACATAGATTGTTTGAACCTTTGAATTCTCTTTTGAAAGAAGAAGTAGATGTTTTAATAGTTGCAGCAGGAATGGAAGGAGCTTTACCTACTGTTGTTGCTGGATTAGTAGATATTCCAGTGATTGGATTGCCTATCTCCACTGGTTATGGGTTTGGAGGAAAAGGACAAACAGCTCTAATGAGTATGTTACAAACTTGCGCATTAGGGTTAGCTGTTGTAAATATCGACGCTGGGGTAAGTGCTGGAGCTTTTGCTGCAAAAATAGCAAAAAGAGTGCGAAAAAGAAAAAACTGATTTTATAATAAGTATCTCTTGTTTATAAAATTCTATAATAATTTATTCAGATAAACTTAAATCCAATTTAGTTTCTTTTTTATCATGCTTTCTTTGAGAAATGTAGAAGCTACGATTAATAAGAAAATACTCGATAAATCTCGTTACCTAGATATTATTATAACTGTAATTGTATCAGTTCTAATTTTGGTTTTATCTTGTTATGTGAAAAACTTAATCAGTGAAAAAGTTAAGTTTCTTAGTAAGACATTTTTCTATTCTTTTACAAATCAAAAAGGTGAAAATATTACTTGGTATCTTGAAAGCTATACAGATGCAAGTTATTATTATGAACCTTTTTTACAAGCTTTTAGCTTTGAAGGTTGGAACCCCTATAAAAGGTATTTAGGTTCAGAATTGGACTATTATATGTATGGACCAATTTTCATTTACAGCAAATATATTACTTTATTGATAATAGGATTTCTACACCCCAATTTATCCCAAATTGAACTTGTTAAAGCTTCTATAAAATGGTCAGCAATTACAATTGATTCTCTCTCTGTGATGATGCTCTATATTGTAATAATAAATCTGAAATTTCTCAAAGAAAAACTTGTTCTTAAACATATTATTGGCTTTTTAGGTTCAATATTATTAATGCTAGCTCCTATTAATTTATATTATTCAGACACATTATACCTAAATGGCCCTCTAATGACCTTTTTTGCTTTAATAGGATTAAACTACTTCTTGAAAGAAAAATATACATTGTCTGGTATATTTCTCTCTTTATCATTTCTAAGTAAACAACTTTCTTTATTCCTTGTAATTCAATTTTTTATTCTAATATGGAAAAGTAAAGATCTAAAAACAGCTTTTACTAAATTTCTGAACCCATTTATAATAACAAGTTTTCTTCTTAGTATTCCTTGGATATTTATTACGCCCATACTTTACATAGGGAGAATATTTGCAGCAGGGCATCCTCAGTTTTATCTTAATGAAGAATTAAGTATTGCTCAATCTTTAGCTAATTCAATATCAAGTTTAGGATGCGAATTGTGTGCTCAAATATATTGGTACCTAAATTTTGTAATGATACCTTTTCTTGTGTTTTATGGAGGTTGTCTATTGTTTGCACATTTCAATGCTAAAGAAATAATGGAAAGTGAGGAAAATATTATTTTATATACAACATTGTCAGTTCTCATTCTTCATACATTTATTTCAAGAGGAATTTACAAATATTATAATAGTTACATCAATGTATTTTTTATTCTTTCAATCATTGTTGTTTCTTATAGAATAATAAAATACATGTTTAAGAAAGAAAAAGGGTTCAGTGCTAAAGAAAAAATTACTCTTTCATTTATTATATTCTTGTGTTCTATTCTATTCACAATCCTTCTTTGGGGAGAAAATTTACTAATTATGAAAATTCAAAGGGAAAGACATCCACTAATATTACTATTGATGACAATAATATTCTCTTTTAGTTTTAAATTAGATAATTATAAAAAACTCTTTATAAAGAAAAATTACAGAATTTTAGTTATTGATGTAAAAAGCTTCTTCATTTACATTTATTCATCAACAAAGAAAAAATTCTTAAAAATGGTAAAAATAATTTGTAAGAAACTTAAAAAAGAAAATGATTAATTTGTCTTGAACTAATATTCTTCTTCAATTTTATAAGGGTCAAAAAGCTTTAATACTTGTTTTGCTTTCTTTTTCCTTCTTATTTTTGTATAATACTACTATTAGTAGAATTAAGTTTAAAACAACAGCAACAGGAAAAGTAATAATGAATAAGAGTTGCAGCCCCACAACTCTCATTAGATAGACCAAATTCTGCTTTCAATATACTGTAAATCGCAGTTATGGAAAAGAAAGCATCAATACTCAGATAAAACCATTTTGTTATTGTATAAAAAATTGAATTTTCTCTTCTTTGTTTTGTATTCCCCATAAAAATAAAAAAAATTGGAGTTAATTATATTTTTTTTTCAGTCAACTTACTTTTAGAATGTCATTTAATTGTTTTTTGCATCTTTATCTTTATTTATAAACAGTGTTTTTTTTGCTGGTTTTGATTACCTAATCAGAAATACATATATATCTTAAATTTCAAATCATTATTGATTCAATTTCAAAAATAGGGGGTTGTGATGAATCAAAATGTCAAAGGATCTATCTCAAACATTTTAAGAAAAAAAAACATAATTCAAAGGATAAAGATGACTCTTGTTTTCAATATTTTATTAATAATTCTTTTATCTCAATATTTATTCGTTTATTCTAGTTCAATCAATACATATTCTATCAATGATCTAAAACAAGAAAACCGAATTGAAAGAAGGATTGTTAATAAATTTAATTTACAACATCAAAAACAAATTGACTATATAATAAACAATGAAGAAAAACAAATAGAGGAATTATCTCAATCTCTAAATATTAACACAGAAAGAATAATAGCAAAGGCTAATCAGATACTTGATAGTCAAAAATTGAATACCCCTCTTTTATCAATATTCAAACCTGAACCTTCTACTTCTCTCTCTTATACTTCCCATTCCCCAATTTCAATAAATAGTAATGATGACTTTATCGCTCAAGCAAACTCTGAAGGGTGGATAGGTAGCGGAACAGAAGCTGATCCTTATATTATTTCTGGATTGAATATCACATCTAACACAGAACAAGGAATTTCAATTTATAACACAACTCTATTCTTTAATATTGAGGATTGTATAATTACAGGAGGAACAGAAGGAATACATTTTCATCTTGTTTCGAATGCAAAAGTAATTAACACCTTTATTACAAATTCTTCAGAAAATAGTGTTGGTTTTTATACTTCTTCAAAAATACTGATTGACAATTGTTCAATCTCTGGATCTAATGTAGGAATGAATATACAGTCCTCAGAAGAGATAGAAATAAATTCATGTAAAATATTTGATACTAATGACAATGGTGTTCAAATAGCTGAAAATTCAAGATACATAACTGGAATAAATAATGTTTTTCGAAATGTTCTTTTTGGATTTCAAGTAATGCACAGGTGTTATAATATTACAATAACTGGAAACCAATTTTACGAAATGATAAATGCTGATGCTGTTCTTTCTGATTGGGAAAGTTCATGGAATTTCACTATCTCTGGGAATTTACTTTTTAACAAATCTAGAATAGCAATTAACGAATATTCATATAACAATATTGTCTCAAATAACACTTTTTATGGAGGTACATTGTTTATTAGAGGAGATAACAATAAAGTATTTAACAACTTATTTATCTCCGACGGTGAAGTTTTTGGTCAAATAACTCTTAACGATGGAAATTTCAATGAGATAAAAGAAAACATAATGGAAGCAAGTATAAGTATATCTAACTTAACCAACACTTTTATTGAAAATAATATTATCAGCTCTTTAGCAGTTTATCAAGATGGAATAAGTATTTTTGGTTCAAGTTATATAACCGTAAAAAACAATACGATACATCACATTACCAAAGGAAATGGAATAAGTGTTTCAGAAAGCTTTGAAATAGACATGATTGACAACTCAATTGGTTTTATAGGAACAGAAAGTGATCCAAGAGAAGGTATTAACCTATATTTATCTTCTAATCTTTCAATTATCAATAATGAAATCTCTAATGCTACAAGAATGGGTATGGCCAGTTACAAAACTAATTCTACTACTATAGAAAACAACTTTTTCTACAATATAAGTTTGTACGGTTTACATTTTCCTGCACCAAATTATAATATTATCATTCAAAACAATACTTTTGAAAATATGCTTGATCGAGCTATTGACATTGGGGGAACAAATAATATTATTCAGTATAATACGATAAAGCATTGCAAAGATTGTGGAATAACATTACCCTCTTTCTCATTTAGTAAGATAATTAACAATACTATTAAAGACATTGGAGGAAGTGCAATATCTAGCTATTGGGGCTGCCTGAATCTTGAAATCGCTAATAATTTTATTTCAAACTCGTCATATGGTCTTGGTTTATCAGATTCTTTAGATCTAATAATTCAAAAAAATACAATAACAAATATTTTAGATGTATCTATTTACATATCTTTCACTGGTGATTATCAAATTAACTATTTCAATTCTGAAACAAATCAAATAATAATAAACAATAATGAACTTTCTTATTCTAGAGTGGGAATTTGTATGTGTGGCCAAAATATTTATTCTAACATTCTTAATTTATTCATCTTTGGGAATACAATTAGTAATCATGCTGATAATGGAATACAATTGCACGAATTTAGTGGATTATTTAACATATATGACAATTTTATTGACAATTGTGGTTGGGCAGGAATTGAACTTTGGGGAGATGAAAATGGTATAGTAGAAAACAATTCCATTTACTATTGTGACAATTCTGCAAGAGATACAAGAGCTATACAATTAGATTTTTCTTACAATGTACAAATAACTGAAAATCACATTGAAAGTAATAATATAGGTATCTATATCTATGGAAGTAGTAATTCTTCGATTACACTGAATTCATTCATTTCCAATGCTAATGAAGGAATAATAATAGATGAAAATAAAGATAATCTAACTGAAATAAAGGTTATGCACAATAATTTCATTAATAATAATCCAGGAGGGAAACAAGCTTCAGATTTTGGTTCAAATAATGTTTTCATCTTAAATTATTGGTCTGATCACACTAACACAGATGCTAATGGAGATGGAATAGCTGATGAACCTTATTATTTAGGAGGAAATACAGGAAATGCTGATAACTTTCCTTTAGTAGATCTTGTATCTGAACAATCACCAACACATGTTATGACGATTCCTTCAATTATTTATCCAGTTTCAGGAATAACATTGTCAGGTGTAGAAAAAATAAAATGGAAAAAAGCTTATGATTCAATGGACTATGAAGTTTTTTATGATCTTTATTATTCAAAAGATAATGGAAATAGCTGGATAATGATTGCAAATACTATTAAAGAAAACTCATATAACTGGGATACAACTAGTGTTTCTGATGGTGATAACTATAAACTTAAGGTTATAGCAGATGATAATCATGGATTAACTTCTGTAGCTATATCTAAAACTTTTAGAATCTCAAACGCTCAAAATTCAGATTCAACAGATACCAAACAAACAGTTGAAGTTTCAAGTTGGTCTATATTTATTTCTTTGTCAAGTTTTGTATTTGTCATCTATGCTTTACGAAAGAGATTTTTCTTCAGAAGATAGGTTTTAATCTTTATCCTTTTCTTTTTTTTCTTAGGATAGTTTATGAACAAAAATTTTACAATTCTGAAAATTATTTTTTATTCATTAATCTGAATATTTTTTAAGCATATAATTTTCTTTGAAGTGTTTATGTCGAATCCTATTCTAGAAACTGTTAATTTAACTCTTAAAATTGAAGATAAATTAATCTTCAGAAATATAAATTTGAAGGTTGAAAAAGGAACTATACATGCTTTGATAGGAGTAAATGGTTGTGGTAAGTCTTCCATAGCTAGTGTACTTATGGGGTTGAAAAAACCTACTAAAGGGAAAATTATTCTTGATGGAGAGAATATAGTTGATCTTTCAATAACTGAACGAGCTCAAAAAGGATTGACACTAGCTTGGCAAGAACCTGTCAGATTCGAAGGACTTTCTGTTAAAGATTATTTATCTATTTCAGGAAAAAGTGTTAACATTGATACAATAAAAAAAGCTCTCGAATCTGTTGGTCTTATTCCTGAAAAATATCTTGATCGTTTTGTTGATGATACTCTTTCTGGTGGAGAAAGAAAAAGAGTGGAACTTGCTTCCATTTTACTTATGAAGCCAAAAGTAGCTATACTAGATGAAATCGATAGTGGAGTAGATTTCATCGGAATAGACAAAGTATTAGATACAATTAGAAAAATAGCTCAATCTGGAAGTGTTCTTCTAATCACGCATCAAGATGAATTTTTGAAAATAACTGATAAAGCTACTTTAATCTGTAATGGTATTATCCTTAGAACAGGAGAACCTCAGGGGATTAGTAAATTCTACAGATATGAATGTACATATTGTGTAGATGAGAACCCTGATTTTGATTTGGAGGAACTTCTAAATGTCAATCGATAGAAAAAACGAATATGAAGCACTCCTTGGTCTATTAGAGAAAGGAGGAGGAAATGCTGAAGAAATAAAAAATAACATTGGAGCAAATATGATTCTTAACAAGAATGAAATTATTTCTGTAAATGAAACAGAGGGAATTAAATTAAAAGCTATTAAAATACCTGATGGAGTTAAAGCTTCTATAATAATAAAAGAAGGATATAAAGAAACAAAACCAGTACATCTTTGTTTTGGTATTTTACCTAAGGAAGGAAAACAAGTTATAATATCTGAAATTATAGCAAAAAAGAATTCTAAAGTGAAAATTTTAAGCCATTGTATTTTTCCAAATGCAGTTCATATTCAACATATTATGGAAGGAAAAATAATTTTAGAAGAAGGAGCTGAACTAGTTTATGAGGAAGAGCATTATCATTCAGAGGAAGGATTAATAGAAGTTAAACCAGTTCAAGAAGTTGTAGTGGAAAAAAATGCTAAATATTTTAACCATTTTAAAATGAAGAACGGAAGAGCAGGAAAAATAAATATCGATTATTTAGTTATTTTGAAAGAAAAAGCTGTTGCAGAACTTACAACGAAGATAGGAGCAAAATTAGATGATGAAATAAAAATGAAAGAAAAGATAATTTTGGAAGGAAAAGAATCTAGAGGACTTATACTTTCTCGAATTGTGCTAAGAGACTATTCAACTAGTGAATTTGTGGGAATAACAGTAGGAAAAGGAGCATATTCAAAGGCTCATGTTGATTGTAGTGAAATAGTAATGGATAATGCAAAAGCTTCGGCTATACCTGAAATTCAAGCTTTTGATTCAACAGCAAAGTTAACTCATGAAGCTGCAATTGGAAGAATTGATCAAAAACAATTGCATACTTTAATGGCTAAAGGGCTCAGTGAAAAACAATCAATAGAATATTTAGTTAACGGTTTACTAAATTAATTTCTTATTTTTAAAAAAACTGTTTATTATGCTTCTAATTGTACGATACAGGAGTATAAGAGTAATTAGAAAATGTCATGGAGTTTTACTTTAAGTAAAAGTTATATTGGGAAATATGCTTAAGCGATGAAATATAACTAGGTAACCCAAAGCATTTAAAATAAATGTTCCTTTTTTCTTTTTCTATCTACAAAAACATTAATTTAGTTTTTTTATCAGCTTACTTTTTTACGCCAACTTTACTCCCAGGAGAAACCAATGAGTTTTTTGTAAAAATGTTAAGATAAATTTTTAACTTCTAGTGATTCTTTCAATTATAAAAAATGAACTGGAAATTTATTAGTGATAACCTATTAACTAGGTGGAGTAAGATTGTAAATCCGAAAAAACCTCTACCAGAGAATCCTCGTCCCAATTTTCAAAGAAAAAAATGGATTAACCTTAATGGGTTATGGGATTTTGCAATAACAAAAAGAAATGATTACAGTAATTTTATAGAAAAAGGTGAAATCCTTGTTCCTTTTCCTATAGAATCTGCTTTGTCTGGAGTAAGACGTTTATTAAAACCTGATGAAAATTTAATCTATGTTAGAGATTTTGAGATATCTTCATCTTGGACAAATGGAAAAGTAATATTACACTTTGGCGCGGTTGATTGGCAAGCAAGGGTATTTGTTAATTCAAACTATATTGGAAGCCATAAAGGAGGATATACTCCTTTTAGTTTTGATATATCAAAATATGTTCTTTTCGATGAATCGAACACTCTAGAAGTGCATGTTTTTGATCCTACAAATAAGGGGAGACAAGAAAGAGGAAAACAAGTATTAAAACCATGGGCAGTATTCTATACTGCTGTTTCAGGTATTTGGCAAACTGTTTGGTTAGAATGTGTTCCTGAAGTACATGTAGAAAGTATTACCATAACTCCTAAAGTAGATACAAGTTCAGTAATTATTTCTAATTTCTGTTCTAGTGCTAATGTAAAAGATTTTGAAATCTGTTATTCTATATTCTACAAAGGAAAGAAAATTGAAGAAAGAAAAAGTAAGATCAATTCTTCAGAGATAATTAAATTATCAAATGCTTACCTATGGTCTCCTAAAGAGCCAAATATTTATGATTTAGAAATAGAATTAATTAAGGAAAATGAAACTATTGATAAGGTTACTAGTTACTTTGGACTAAGAAAAATAGAGTACAAAAAAGATGAAAATGGATACTTTAGATTTTATCTCAATAATGAGAAAATATTCTTGTTTGGTGTTTTAGATCAAGGTTATTGGCCTGACGGTTTATACACTGCTCCAACAGATGAAGCACTTTTATTTGATATTAAAAAAGCAAAGGAATTAGGTTTTAATACTATAAGAAAACACATCAAAGTTGAACCTCTCAGATGGTATTATCACTGTGATAGAGAGGGAATGTTAGTTTGGCAAGATTTTCCCAATGGAGGAAGTACATGGGCTGGGATTTTGAGTATGTTCATAGGTAAAAAAATAAACTTCAAATTTGGTAGGAAAAAAGAATCGATTAAATCTCAGTTTTATAAAGAAATAACTAGTATTGTAAGGACACTCTATAATTTTCCATCAATAATTGTTTGGGTTCCCTTTAACGAAGGTTGGGGCCAATTTGAAACACGAAAAGTGACGGATTATGTACGAACTTTAGATTTTACAAGATTAATTGATAGTGCTAGTGGATGGGTAGACAAAGGGTGTGGAGATATTGCTGATGTTCATAAATATTTAGGTCCAAGTATTCCTAAAAATGACAAAGAGAGAGTTTTAACTCTTGGTGAATTTGGTGGTTTAGGGCTCGTTGTTGAAGATCATATTTGGAAAAACGTTAAGCCATGGGCATACAAAATTATGAAAGACAAGGATGATTTCTTGAAAAAATATGAAGAAATCATTGACAATACATTCGAGTTGGCAAAAAAAGGTTTAAGTACCGCAATATATACTCAAATCACTGATGTAGAGAAAGAAGTAAATGGTTTACTTACTTACGATAGATTATCAAAACTTGAGATAGAAAAATTGAGAAAAATTAATGAAAAACTTTCCAATCTTTATTGATTCATCTGTTTTCTTTTATATTTTTTCATTTGCAAATAGTAAAGGAATAACAGCTATTAAAGTCAAGTATGCTAGCGAAAAGAAATCATTAATGAAGAGCATATAAACTGTTAACCAAATTTACAAATAGAGATTTCTTTCCTTGTAACTTAAGAAATGTATTACATTACCATAGCAAACATTATTCCTCTCAAAAAAATCCTAAAAACATTGAATTTTATGATAGTACAAAGAAAATTAATAAAAAAGACTCAATAAAAACTGAAATTAAGGTTATTTTTTTTCTCTCTACTTTTCTGCAAAAAACTACACAAATAGTAATAATATTAACGAAACGATAGTGATTTTAAATAAAAAACATCTTATGATTACATTGAAAAGTAAAGAAAAAAATAATAAAACACAAAAATTCAAAATCTGCAAAAAAGAACAAGGTTTTTTATGTGCTCACATTTTTCGAGCAAAAATTTTATATCCAACTAGAAATTATGTATGTAAAAGAAATTAATATTATTAAATATAAGTTTATAAAAAGGGTGTTAAATGAAAAAGAATAATTTTATTCATTCATTACTTCTATTAATTATAATTGCTGGTATTTTATTTTCATCTATTTTGTTAGGTTTAAAGTTTAGCTATTATTGTGATAATCAAACTAAACAAAATTTACAGACAAATAATTCTCTCAACTATTTAAATTTAAATACTGAAAACGAGTATGTACTAGAAGAAACTGAAAATAATACTTTAGCTACTTTGTTTAGATTTGCGGTACAAAAGCCTTCAACCTTTTGGAATTTTAGTACTGGTGGAGCAGTGAGGTCTTCTCCTGCTATAGGTGACATTGATGGTGATGGAAAACTTGAAGTTGTTTTTGGTAGTGATGATTACAAACTATATGCACTAAATGCAGAATATGGTCAGCTTTTGTGGTCATTTTCAACTGGTTTCAAGATCCATTCTTCTCCTGCTTTGGGAGATCTAAATGGAGATGGAAAATTAGATGTTGTTGTAGCTAGTGAAGATTTTGTGGTTTATGCTATTAATGGTGAAAATGGTTCATTAATCTGGAGTTATACTACAGGAGGAACCATTTACTCTTCTCCCGCTTTAGGTGATATTGATGGAGATTCCAATTTGGAAGTAGTGATAGGAAGTCTTGATGGAAAAATTTATGCTTTTAACGGTGAGGATGGCTCTTTTCTCTGGAGTTATACAACTGGAGGTCAAGCAGGACATTCTTCTCCTGCTTTGGGAGATCTAAATGGAGATGGAAAATTAGAAGTAATAGCATGTTCTGATGATGACAAAGTATATGCTCTATTTGGAGAAAACGGTTCTTTGTACTGGAGCTATTCAACAGGGGGAAATGTTAGATCTTCTCCCGCTTTAGGGGATCTAAATGGAGATGGAAAATTAGAGATTATTGCAGCAAGTTATGATGACTACATTTACGTAATAAGAAATAATGGTTCATTGTTATATTCATTTTACTGCTATTCTGTTTATTCTTCTCCCGCTTTAGGAGACATAGATGTAGATGGAAGAATTGAGATAGTAGTAGGAAGTCGTGATGATAAAATTTATGCTTTTAACGGTGAGGATGGCTCTTTACTCTGGAGTTATACAACTGGTAATGACGTACTTTCATCTCCTAGCTTAGCAGACATAAATGAAGATAATAAACTAGATGTAATTGTTGGAAGTTATGACGGTTTCCTATATGGATTATACGGTTCTAATGGAACGAAAATGTGGACAGATTATGTGTTTAATGAGATCCATAGTTCACCTTTAGTTGAAGACATAAATAACGATGGTGAAATAGAAGTAGTTTTTGGAGGCTATAGTAACATCATGTATGCCATAAAACTAGAAGTAACGAGTCACAGAATTTATTGGTCAGGTCTAAGTGCGGATAACTCTTTTACACGTACAAAAAACATGATTGATACCGATGCGGATTTAGATTATTTATCAGAGGATTATGAAGAATTTTTGTCAACTAATCCCAACTCTAACGATACTGATGGAGATGGATTAACAGACTTAGATGAAATTTTTATTGTTGGTACAAATGCAACTAACAGTGATACTGATAATGATGGAATAAATGATAATGATGATGATAATGACGAAGATGGATTAACAAATGGTGAAGAAATTAATATTTTCTTTAGTGACCCAAATAACAATGATACAGATGGAGATGGATTAACTGATGGAGATGAAGCTTCAACTTATAACACTAATCTTTTTAAAGAAGATACAGATGGGGATGGATTAACAGACTGGGAAGAAGTTACCATATCAAACACAGACCCTAATGACAGTGATACTGATAATGATGGAATAAATGATTATGATGATGATAATGATGCTGATAATTTAACAAATGGTGAAGAAATTGATATTTACTTTAGTGACCCAAATAACAATGATACAGATAGCGATACTTTATTAGACGGAGATGAAGTATTTACCTACAACACTAATCCTAGCAGTAATGATACAGATAGCGATACTTTATTAGACGGAGATGAAGTATTTACCTATAACACTAATCCTAGCAGTAATGATACAGATAGTGATAAACTTCTAGATCAATATGAAATATTTACTTATAGTACAGACCCTAATGATCCTGACTCAGATGATGATGGGTTAAGTGACGGTGAAGAAGTTTTTCTGTCAAAGACAGACCCTAATGACAGTGATACTGATAAAGACAGTTTAAATGATTATGATGATGATAACGACGAAGATGGATTAACAAATGGTGAAGAAATAAAAAACTATGGTACTGATCCTAACTCCTCTGATACAGATAATGATGGTCTTACTGACCCACAAGAAATATTTTTATATTCCACTGATCCAACTAATAATGATACAGACAGTGATTGGTTGCTTGACTATGATGAGATTTATACATACAATACTGATCCTTTAGACCCTGATACTGACGATGATGGTATGCCTGATGGTTGGGAAGTAACCTATAATCTTGATCCTTTGACTGCAAATAGCGATAAAGATATTGATAGTGATGGTTTAACCAATCTTCAAGAGTATCAACATAATACTAACCCCAGAGACTCTGATACTGACGATGATGGAATACCTGATGGTTGGGAAGTAACCTATAATCTTGATCCAATAATTGATGATGCCAATAATGACACTGATTCCGATGGTTTGTCAAACTTACAAGAATACCAGAATAACACTAACCCTAACGATTCTGATACTGATGATGATGGTATAACAGATGGTGAAGAAATTTTAACTTATGGAACAGACCCTAATAAGACCGATACTGATAGCGATGGGTTAACTGATATTAAAGAAGTTTTAACATATTACACAGATCCTAATAATAACGATACTGATGGGGATAATTTGCGAGATGGAGATGAGGTATATTCCTATAGTACTGATCCTCACAATAATGACACTGATGACGATGAACTTTTAGATGGAGATGAGGTACATACCTACGATACAAACCCTAAAGATTTTGATACTGATGACGATATTATTTCTGACGGTCAAGAAGTAAAGCTTTATGGCACAAATCCCAATAGCGCTGATACTGATGGGGATGGTTTAGGTGATTATTCTGAAATTTTTACCTATGGAACAGATCCTAATAATAACGATACTGATGGGGATGGTATGTCAGATGGAGAAGAGATAGCAGAAGGTTTTGATCCGATTAATCCTAAATCAAACCTGAAGAGAAAGAAGAGAATAAGAAATAGTCTTATCGGGGGTTCTGTTGTAATAGTTTTCTTTTCTTTGGTTTTCTGGGATGATATAGAGAAAGCTCTAAAAAGACTTTCATTTTCTAAAAAGAAACAAAAGAAAAAAAGAAAAAGTGAAAATACAATTTGGAAAACTCAAGGTTTTTCTTCTAAAAAAGAATGGAAATCTGCAACGAAACTTGGCTTTGAAAATGGTAACGAATGGCGTGAATTTTCAAAATCAGGTTTTAGCAACAAACAAGAATGGATCGCTGCAAGGAATGTTGGTTTTACAACTAAATCAGAATATCAAAAAGCGAAAAAGTTTGGCTTTGAAAATGGTAACAAATGGCGTGAATTTTCAAAATCAGGTTTTAGCAACAAACAAGAATGGATCGCTGCAAGGAATGTTGGTTTTACAACTGAATCAGAATATTCAAAAGCATTAAAGAAAGGTTTCGATACTAAAGAGAAATGGGACTTTTTCCTAAAAAGTGGTTTCTCTTCTAAAAAAGAATTTGACGAAGCTTTTGCTCGTGGTTTTCCTACTAAAAAAGAATATGACAAGGCAAAATCCAAAGGTTTTACTGAAGGGGAACGCTGGAAGAAATTCTTACAGAGCGGATTTAATGATAAATATGAATGGGAAAAGGCTAATTCTCTAGGTTTCACTACCAAAAAAGAATATGATGAAGCTGTAGCTAAAGGCTTTTCAACAAAGAAAGAGTATGATGAAGCTGTAGCTAAAGGCTTTTCAACAAAGAAAGAATATGAAGAAGCTAAAGAATTAGATTTTGAAACAAAAGACGAACTTAGAAGATTCTTGAATAGTGGTTTTAATAAAAAGGATGAATGGTTGTTAGCTGAAATAGCAGGATTCCATGATAAAAAAGATTATGATGAAGCTAAGGCAAAAGGTTTTGATACAAAAAATGAATGGATTAATTTCTTAAAAAGTGGATTTAATACTAAAAAAGAATGGGAAGAAGCTATTTCTAGAGGTTTTTCAACAAAAGAAGAGTTTAAACTAGCTGAAAAGAGAGGATTTGCCACTAAACAAGAATTATTGGATGCCGAATCCCGTGGATTTGGTACAAAAACAGAACTAGAAAAAGCTAAAGCTAAAGGATTTAATACAAAAGATGAGTGGGACGCATTTAAAGCGAGTGGATTTAATACAAAGAAAGAATGGGAAGAAGCACAAAAATATAATATAAAAACAAAACAAGAATTGCAAAATATTGTTCCTTTGTTGGTTAAAACTATTAATGTTTTAAAAGAAAAAATAGATACATTGTTTAGTGATATGAAAAAAAATACGCTGAATATTCAAGAAACCGAAGAAAAAATAGAAAAAATGAGTGAATTGGAAAATAAAGTCGTTGAATTAAAAGAAAAAATCAAATATTACGAACAATTAAAAAATGTATTTCCGCAAATTGATAAAAAAGGACATGGAATTGAAAATCCATTTTCGCCTTCGACAATAACAAAATTAGATATTATGCTAAGTAGATTAGATGATGAAAAAAAACAGTTATCTCTTTCACTAAGACGATTAAAGAAACTAGAAGCTATTATACAGACTTATGAACTAATTTCATTGTCTAAACTTACAAAATTGCTGGAATTTGAAGAAGAACTAGCACTAGAACAATGGATTCTATCTCTTGGATCACCAATAATTAAAATTAGAGGAGATAAAATTTATATTAACCTTGAATCTCGCGAATCTGGAGAAAAAATCGATGATGCAATAGATTTACTTTTACGAAGTTTCCAAGAATATGAGCGTTCTGGCTTTGGAAAGAAGTAGAATTAGAAAAAAATTTCCTTTTTTATTTTTTAAGCATGTCCAAAAATTAATTTTTTTTAATGTGGGGGTTTATGTCGGAATTATAACACATTTCCAGATCATAGACCCCCACAAAGTAAGAGAATTCATAATCATTAATGAACCTTTCCTTAAGAAACTGGTGGATGAGAAAACGAGAGAAAGCAAGAAAGGAAGAAAAAGAATAGCAGAAGGATGGGTAATATTAGCAATAGGAATCATTGCTAGAATAGAAGGGATAGCTTGGAGGAAGTTAGAGGAAAAGTTGTCTTTATGCGATTTTTTGATAGAAGAGGGGTGGATGAGGAAGATTCCTTCTAAATCTACTTTTCATGCAGTGTGGAGAGCGACAGAAAGTAAAATCTTAGAGCAGTGGATAATAGATTTAGGGGGAGAAATAGTGAGAAAAAAAGGGTTGAAAGCTATGGCAGTGGATAGTTCAGGGTTTAAAATTCGTCAGGCTTCTGTTTGGCGTTTTCTCAAATGGTCAAGAGGGACACTAAAGAAAACCTCCAAACTAAACTTTTCTGGAAGATACACCTTATAGTTGGTTTACCCTCTCGAGCTATAGTCTCTCTCGCTCATTCTGCTAGTATCACTCACGATAGTAAAGTCTTCGGTTTCTCTGGCAGAAACTTCCTTCTGCACTCTTGAGACCTTTCTTGCGATTCTATGGTGACTGTGCTTACTGGACAGAAAATATCGTCGGTCTTCTTAGCCAACATTCCTTTTTCCCTGTTATTCCCCCAAAAAGTAATGTTCGTTATCCCTCTCCTCCTCCCCTCGGACCAATAGTTCAAGCTCATCGTCTCTACCCTGGTCTCTATCGTCGTAATCATCACCCCGAGTATCGTAGTAGTATTGAACACGTCTTTGGTCTTCTCAAACTCTCTCTTCCCCCCATCCTTGATCGCTTACCCTCCACCATCCTCTCTACCTTGTACAGTTCTCTCCTCTGTTACAACTACCTTTTACTCCTTCGGACCGTTTAGTATGTGAAAAAGAATTTTTGGACATGCTTTTTTTATTATCAGAAGGTCATTGATTCAATTTTTTCTAGCGCAGATCAAAAAGAGAGATTTTTATTTTGTAATAATTCCTTTTATTGTTACAAATAACTGGAAAATCATTTATAACAACATCAATCCAATTCAACAAGGAAATTGATCAAAAAGCACTATTATCTGAGTATTCTCATTCCAATTCACAAAGAGAAAAAATAGAAAAACTCAATAAATTGTGGTTTATACTACTTCAAAAAACGACAATTGTATTTTTGAAGAAAAAAGTGAAATTCTTGTCCCATTTCATATGAATATGATTTATAAGCAATAAAATATACAATAAATCCTTATGAGACACGAAAAGTTAACCAGAAAAATTGAGAAAAAAATGAAAATTGTCTGTTCTTTATTGTTTCATTTGTCTTCTTCTATTTTTTTCATTTGCAAATAGTAAAGGAATAATAGCTGTTAAGACAAGAACTCCAGCAAAAATAAACATTAGAGGGGGAGGAATATATCCTATTTGACCAAATTCATCAATAAAGGTTTTTCCTGAAGTTTTTGCTATAGCGCTTCCTATAAATGGACCTATTCCCATTGCTGCAAGTACAGTGAAAACAATATAGTAACCAGAAAATTGTCCTCTCTTATCTTCAGGATAGAGATCTCTTATCCAAGTTACTGAAGAAATGTCCCACATTGCCATAGCAAACATCATTCCTACACCAGAAAGTCCAAGAAAAATTAGCTTTTCTGATAGCCCAAAGAAAATTAATGAAAAAGATTCAATAAAAACTGATATTATAGCTATCTTCTTTCTCCCTATTTTATCTACAATAAAACCAACAGGAATAGATATAAGTATTGCAATTAGAATGGCTACAAAAATTAAGAGTGAGGATTCTTCTAAGCTTAATTCAAGGTGCTTTTGCATGTAGATGATTAAGAAGGGGAAAAAAACATTAAAAGCTATACCCCACAACATTGCAGCACTTAAAGTAAGAAAAACATCTCTATTATTTCTTAATTCTGAAATACTAAATGTGGTTTTGATTGTTTCCCAATATTTTTTATCTGTTTTTTTTATCTTTACTTCTGGAGCAATAATAGCTCCTATTATCCCCAAAACACCTACAGAAGCTCCAATAATATAAAAGAAGTAGTAATAACCTAAAGATTCAATAATAAAGCCAGAAGCTCCATAGACAACTAATGTGGCAAGCAAAACAGTGAATTCCATTACTGCACTGATTCTTCCTCGATTTTTTAGAGTGGTTACATCAGTAGCATAAGCTTTTAGTGCAGCATCGTTTGACATACTGCCAAAAAAAGTCATTACACAATCAAAAACAATTGCTAAACTAGCCGCTAAAATTACTGGACGAACAAGTCCAGCAAGAGGAAAAATAGCTGTTGTTAAAGCCCAAAAGGGTAAACCAATAAGAAAGAAGACTTTTCTTTTACCAATTTTATCAGAAAGAGCTCCAAAAAAAATAGATGTAAGAGTCGCAGTAAGAGCACTAGCAGCAACCATTATTGAGATATATATTGGATCTGGAATGATAACATTATACAAAAATACATTGAAATATTGATTTTCAACGCCCCAAGCAAGCTCACCAGCAAAACTTAGTAAAGTTATAGCTATAGTTGTTTTAGCAGAAATTTTCATATCCAATAAAAAAAAACTCTAGCAATTAAATTTTGTCACAAAAAAGAATTATTTTTTCTCCTTTATCCAAACTTGCATGTTGGTTTTTCCTCTGTTTCCCCATAAGAAGTAAGGTATGGCAACTAGTTTTTCTCCTGATTGACTTATTGTTTCTATTACTTTTATTTCTCCATAATTTGGAAAATGAAAATTCTTAACTTCTAAATAAGAAGGATCTAACACTTCAAAAGGAATTTTAGAATTAGGATTATCTATTTTTTCGAAACAATACACTAACGGACCATGGCCTAAAGAAATTTTTCCTCTGTTTTCTTTTATTTTTTTATGTGAATGAAACTTGTTTATATCCATTTGAAATTCTAAATTTATTTCTGCATTGTTAGAAAAAATATCACTAATTGTGATATATTCTGAAAGAAAAGGATTGTATCCTGAAGCAGTAATTTCTGTTTTAATATTGTTTTTGTGAGTATATTCCTTTTGATGACCATTAACACTAATCTTCATTCTATTTGTCCAAGATGGAAAACGAAAATGAATTCTAGAAAATTTATTGTTTGAATTACCTAAATTTAAGATTAATTTAGTTTTCCCTTCCCAAGGAAATTGAGAAATAAGAGAAAATTCTATTTTCTCACCAATTTTTGAGTAATTACTTATATATTGATGAATCCACAATTCTTGATCTTTTATTGAATAAATATACTCCCCTATTTTTGCAATTACTCTTGAATAGTTAGAAGGACAACAAGCTGTTTTATACCAACTTTTTCTCTCATAGTTACCATTTGAAACCATTGGATTATAATAAAAATACTTTTTTCCGTCAATTGAAGCAGAAACTAAAATTGCATTATACAACTGCCATTCTACTAAATCTGAGTAAAAAGCTTTTCCTGTTAATCTTAGCATTTCACTTGACCAAAAAACACTTCCTATAGCAGCACAAGTCTCACAATAGGCGTATTTATTTGGTAGTTCATAAGCTTTGGCAAAGCCTTCAATCATTGGTAGAGAGCCTAAACCTCCTGTGACATACATATATTTAGTAACCATTTCTTTCCATATTCTTTCAAGTTGTTGAAGGTAGAGTCTTTCTTTTAGTTCTTGTTGTAATAAAGCTGCTGCAGTCATAAAATAAGTAAATCGCACGCTGTGACCTTCAGGATGTTTCATTTTTAAAAGAGGTTTATTGTGTTGCATATATTTTCCATTGAGTGCACTGTAATAAAATCTGAATTTAAGAAAAGGAATTTTATCTATTTTCAAGTCACTCATAACCTTTTCTTCTTCTTTTCTGTGCGTGAATTTCTCTATTTGCTTGTTAGCTTCTTTTGTTCTTTTTTCTACAGAAAAATGCTCTCTTATCATTTGGATAAAGAAAAGTTTTTTTCTTCCTCTGTCTTCAATGAACTTTTTAGCTAAATCTAAATATCTAATTTCTTTCTTAACTCTAAATAGCTTAATTAAAGCAATTTCTATTTCTTGATGCCCAGGAACTTCAATAGACTTAGAATTAGAAAATTTAACACAGATAGCATCAGCTACTTTTTCAGCTATTTTAAGATAGTTTCTTTCTTTTGTAGTTTGATAATGCTCAATCGCAGCTTCAATTAAATGTCCTGCAGTATAGAGTTCATGTTCAATTAAAAGATTCTTCCATTTTGTTCCAGGAAAGAAAAATTGGTTGTAAGTATAAATGTATCCATCTTCATCTTGAGCTTCTTTTAAAATAGAAATGTATTGCTCTATTAATTCTTTTAATTTTTTATTTTTTTTATTAGCAAAGATCCTAATCGCAGCTTCTGACCACTTATGTACATCAGAATCACAGTAAAATAAACCTTTTCTGTATCCTTCTTTCTTTTTTGCCACTATTCGAAAATTGTCAATGCAACCACTTTGTTCAAGCATTCTCCATTGATGAAAGATAGCCTTCTCTTCGTTCAAGTTTTGTATTTTTTTCCAGAAACCGTGATTAATGTTGACTTTAGTATATGAAATAGAAGTAAAAAAAAGGCTAGAATATGTGTTTTTTTCGTTCATTTTTTCCCCGGATATCACTTTGCTTCATCAAAGAAATTTTCTTTATAGAGTCTTTTTCCGTCAGCTTTGTTATGTGGTTGCCTTACAAGCCTGTTAGTACTTTTTTCTAGTTCTCTTATCTCATCAGCAAGTAATCCTGCTTGTCTTACAATTTCATGGGCTGCTGAAAGGTATATTAGTGATTTAGATTTGTCTTTTTCCACGTATAATCCTTTAACATCGAGTTTTGCTACTTTTGTCAACATTTCTAGAGCAGCGACAGCTTTAGCTTTAGAATAATCATTTTTGAATGGATAAGATTGGACAACTGTCATACTAGATAAATTCCTTTTAGGTAACTTCAGTTCTTTTCCTTCCTTTATTTGTTCAATTATATTGTCGATTTCCTTAGTTATTAGTTCAAAAACACCTGCAGCACTGAGAACATTAATTACATAACCATTGAAAATTCCCATCTCTGTAGGATCTAGAAAATCTTTTTTTGCACCTATCATGGGATCAAAAGGAGCAATTAAATATCCAATGCCTTCTTTTCTCCATGATTCTCTCAACTCTTTATCAGCTTCATCAGAAACAACGATTAGAGGATATTTTCCTTTTAATTCATTAACAAGCTTTTTGGGACCATCCAAGTTAGCGTTTGGCGAAACAACTACAACTAAATCTGATTCTACATGTTCTAAAAGAGAAAGGATTCTAACTGCGTCAGAAGGAGAAAGTTTTGTAGAAGAGGATAAAACAGTTCCTTGGATATCATCCCTACTTGCTCGTTCATCAAGCATGATATCAACTAAAGTTGTTAAAGTAATATTTCCTATTTTTAAGAATGTGACCTTTACCATTTTTATCACAAAGTGTTCTAGACATTCATATTAAAAAATCATTTTGTCAAATTTAAGTAAATGAATAATTTTATAATGGATTAATCTTTTTATTCAATGTAGAAAGATGAGAGATAAAGTACTAGTAGCAACTACTTCAGTCTTAATTATTGCATTTTCAATTTCATTGCTAAATATCTATGTTTTACCTGAAATTCGTTTTCAACTTGATGTAAGCAGAGGTTATGCTAATGATTCACAATATAAAATGCTATTAGATATGGAAAATATAGCTATTTCTTCTTCTTATTTTGAGGACATAAACTTTAGCCGCATAATTTATAATATTCCTGAACATTCTATTGTAAATATTACTTATATGCTTGAACAAGTAGAAAAGCATGAGTCTGCAGCTTATGACACTTTGAAAGGTATATATTTTAACACAAATGAAGATATTCCTCAACCAAAACAAATCAAAATGACATATAATGGTTCAATATCATTTGTTGTAAATAATTCTACAAACTATACAAAAAAGATACTCTCCTTTTATAAAGAAGGAGGAAATAATGCAACTTATTTTGTTGTTCTAAACTCTAGTTCTTATCTAACAAAATGTAATATTTCTGAAGTTGGAATAAGTCAATTTGAAATTTATGAACCAATTTTAAGACTAGAAGAATTATTTAATGATGTAAATACAAAACCATTTTATGTTATTTATCAACATGTCTATTATGAGGAAACAAGAGGATTACTCCTTTCTTATTCTACATCATTTACAAGGATGATCTTTCTGAACATTTTTGGTGATCTCCTATTTTTTATTACTAATGAAGGATATTGGATAAAGCCTTTAGATTTACTTATTTGAAAGCAAAATTAAGTAATTTGTGCAAAAAAAATATATACATTGATTCCTATTATATATTATGTCTCAAGAAATTAAACCAATGGGATTCAAAGTACAACAAAAGATACTTGCTTTAGTGGCGACATATAATATCTATGACCTGGCTACAGATCAACAAATATTCAAAGCAAAAAGAAAGATGTTTTCATGGACACCAACCATTATAATCAAGGATATGGCAGAAAATGAAGTGGCAAAAATTGTTTCTAATTTCTTTTTTGGAAATAATTGGAAAATTTATGCTCCAAATGGAACACTAATTGGTGAAGTAAAGTTTCCTCTAATACGTTTTTGTGGAATTAAATTTGATGTAATGATGGCTGATAACACATACACTGCATCTGATATTTTCGGTTATTCATTCTCTGCTGTTGATGTTAATGGTAACTTAGGTTTTAAATTAGATCGAAAAATATTTGCAATAAGAGATACATATAAAGTAGAAACCTATCCTCCTTTAGAACCTGTTTTTGCTTTAGCTGCTGCTTTAGCTATAGATTCGAAATACTTCCAAGGAAAATAAAAATTTTTTCCTTTTCTTTCTCTTTTTTTGGTATATTCAACAAAAGTTAAAATATTAAATTTTAATCTCTTTTTGTGAGAGAAAAAATAGATGAGATTATAGAGTTCTTAAAAAGTGAACTTGCAGAGGATTGTTCTTATTATTCTGGAAAAGTCTTTGGTAGCATGAGTAGTTATCCTGACGATGATGTAGTGAGAGTTTTCGCTGAATTTATAGAAAAAAATGCTGGTGATGCAAATATCTTTGCTGGTACAGCTAAAATTGAAAACAAAGTAATTAACCTTTTAGGAACATTTTTTAATAATCCTACAGCAGGAGGGAATTGTGTTAGTGGAGGAAGTGAAGCCAATGTAGTAGGGTTGTGGGCAGCAAGAAATTTTTTCAAAGAAAAGAAAAACTTACCATTTCTCAATGAAGAATATGAAATAATTGTTCCTGAAACTAGACATACTTCAATTGCAAAAGCAGCTGATCTATTAAATTTGAAATTAGTAGAAGTTCCTGTAAACAATGATTTTGAAGTAGAAGCAAAAATTGTGGAAGAGAAAATATCTGAAAAAACTATTGCAATTGTGGGTATTGCAGGAAACACTGTTTATGGATCAATAGATAATATCGAAGATCTGTCAATTATAGCGTTAAATAATAATTGTTGGTTACATGTAGATGCAGCTTTTGGAGGTTTTGCAATACCTTTCTTAAAAAATCCACCAAAATTCGATTTTATTTTAGAAGGAGTAAAATCATTGGTGGCTGACCCTCATAAAAATTTAGGTAGCCCAATTCCAAATGGTTGTATATTATTCAGAGACTTAGACTATTCAAAACATATTATTCATCATTTACCTTATTTTTCTGGAAAAAAAACTGAAAATCGAACAATTATAGGAACAAAATCAGGAGCTGCGATTATTGCAACTTATTATATATTGAATTTTAAAGGGATTGATTGGTTAAAAAAACGAATGAAAAGTGCTTTTGAAAACAAAGATTACTTAAAACAAAGACTAGAAGAGTTGGGTTTTGAAGTTCTTGGAAAAGCTCAACTAAACGTTCTTGCAGCTAAGCCCCCTGATAATATAAGAAAGAGAAGAAATGAACTATTCAAGAAAGGTTGGAGAATTGGCAAATATGGAGATCTTTGGAGATTTGTTGTAATGCCTACTATAAGAAGAGAAAATATAAACGAATTAATATCTGTTTTAGAAGAAAATTTTTAGGCTAGGCACTGAAATTAGATGCTACAAGTATTATTCACTGTGATAATTATTTCCTCTTCCGCATTATTTATAAATGAGAAATGAGAAAATATATTGGGGTGTTTCTGGTGAATCACAAAAAATTATATGTATTATATATTATAACCTTTTTAGTTGTTTCCATGGCTTTTGGAAACAATTACGGAGTAAATGTTCAATCTGAAATCAGTTTGAGCTCTTATCAAGCACTTCAAGCAGGAGATACTTTGTTATATAAAGTTTATAACTGGTTTGAGGATGAATACACTCATTTACTATACTTGGATCAAGAAATTCAAGATCTTTGTTCGGACAAATCATATGACGATTTCTACTTTGAACAGATTGAGCTTCATTCATTTGTAGTTACTGGAGCTGCTGATCCTACATACCTTACAGCAAATGAAACAATGTCATTCTATCCCAAGACTAATTATAATTATCATGAATATTGGCATTACGATTATAGTCAAAATGAATGGGTAAAAGATTGGGTAGATGAATATAGTTTTGAAGATCCTCCAAAGAGTGATGTGTTTTTTGATGCCAGTTTTGATAAATATCCTGATATCTTAAACCTAGATTTACGTTCTTGGTTTTATGAAGCAGTTTATGTCGAAAATTACAATCAAACTTACATAATCAATGGTGTTCCATTTGAAATAAATATTACTCACTACAGTGTTTATCAAGAATATAATTCTTCTTGGGAAGAAGGATTTTATGATCTTCCTATGTACGTAGAGCAAAATAAAACCAATCAAATTGATTATTACATTGACACTGATACAGGATTTTTGATCGAATATAAAGAGTTTAACACTTTTGAAGATAAAAGATGGGTAGATGAATATAGCAGTGAACTACAAACTCATGTATTATTAAATGATACATCGTACAATGAAAACTACTTTGATTGGAAATTAGTAGGAGCAAATTGTCAATATGCACCATTAGCAGAAGTAGATTTGCCTTATATAGTGAACTATTATGATGTTTCGTTATTAACCATAGAAAATGGTACAGACTATGTTATATTGCCATTAGAACTTTATACATCCTCAAATAATTTGACAGCAGAAATATCTTTTATTAATTTGGAAATGGACGGACCTAATGTTACTTTGTATGACAAAGTAGAGAATCTAACAAATGGATATTGGGAATATTGGATTCCAATTTCAGAATTTGAATATGTGAGACCATACTATTACTATGATGTTTTAGTAACACTATATGACGGATACAATGTGTCACATAATTCAACATGGCATATAGGAATAGAAGACAATAGATATATTATACCTGATTGGCCATCTTGGTATGAAGGACCAGACTACATTGAAGTAGGAGAATGGCAGTCTTGGGATCAACAATACAATGTTTATTCTGATACTTATTGGTTTGTTGATATTTACAGTTATACAAATGATCCTATGTATCCAATGGACTTGTTTGATCACTGGGAAGGATATCAGAATGGATCATTTTGGTTACATCATCTAGAAGAACCAGAAGGAGAATATCAATACGAAATAGTATTCTGGGACTTTAGTGGTAATTATATTAATATGACTGTAACAGTAAAAGTAGTTAGTGACACAACTCCTCCACCACCTGATGAAGATACTGAGGCTCCACTTATTACTGGTGAAGGACCAGACATTTACATTCAAGAAGGAGAAGACAAAACTCTAACTTATAAGATTACAGATAAAAATCCTGACCATGTTATGGTTAAGAAGAACAGTACAATTATTATAGACGAGGACATGACAAGTTCTCCCTACTACATAGATATAGACCTCTCAACTTTAAGTGTAGGAACTTACATCTTTAGTATAGATGCATGGGATACTTACGACAATCATAATGTTTGGGATATTACTGTCCATGTTTCTTCAAGTTCTAGTTCTGACAAAAATGACACTGAATCTACAGGTAGTACAGATGATACTGGGACTAATACATTTGATCTTGATGCTCCTAATGGATTATTTGTTGGAATAAGCCTATTTTCTGTTAGTGCTTTAGTAGTTTTCTTAAAGAAAAAACGCTAATTTATTCTTTTTTTATTTTTTTTATTACTTTTTTTAGTTGCTCAAGAGTTAAAACTCCTTTGCTAGTAATGTATCCTTTTATTAATTTAGCAGGAGTTACATCAAAAGCATAATTAAGAGCTGAAGATTTTTCATTTGAGATCAGAATTCTTTGTTCTTTTGAAGTCACAAACTTTACTTCTTCTTCATCTCTCTTTTCAATAGCTATTTTACTAGCTTTTGTTCCAGATTGATCAATTGTTGACCAAGGTAGAGCAACATAAAAATCTATTCCAAAATATTTTGCTGAAATCGCTAAAGAAAGTGTTCCTATTTTGTTAGCGATAGTTCCATCTTGTAAGCATCTATCTGCTCCTACAATTATCTTATCAATTTCCCCTTTTGACATTAGAAAAGAAGCAGAATTATCAGTAATAATTAAATGTTCAATTCCTGATTCATACAGTTCCCAAGCGGTTATTCTTGCTCCTTGAAGTCTAGGGCGAGTTTCATCAACTATTACTCTTATTTTTTTCTGTTTAGAGTGAGCAACATAGATAGGAGCTAAAGCTGTCCCATAATCTACAGTTGCTGGAGCTCCAGCATTACAATGAGTTAAAATAGTTTCTCCATTCTTTATTATTTTTTCTCCTTCTATTCCTATTTTTTTGCATTCTTCTATAACTTGTGTTCTTAATGAATGGGCTCTATTCAAAACTTTTTCAACTGATAAATTGGTGTTTATTGCTTCTTCTAGAACTATTTTAGCAAAATTTTCTAAATCAACAGCAGTAGGACGAGAAGAAATTAGTGTTTGGTAACTCATTTTTAGAAATTCTATTCTTTTTTCTTGTTGTTTAAATTTAGTTAAAGCTTGAATTGTCGACAATACCATAGCATATGCAGCAGTTACACCTATCGCAGGAGCTCCTCTAACAACCATGTTTTTTATGGCTTCACTTACATCTTTCACACTATGATATTCATTAAACTTGATATCCCAAGGTAGTACTCTCTGATCCAACAAGACTAAAGAACTATTTTGACTATTCCAAAAAACACTGGTTACATTTTTCAACTTTCTACTCTTTATCTGCATAATTAGAAAAAGAAAAAATCTAATAAAAATTTATGCAAAAAAAAACAGTGAGTTATTTTTGCCTTTCTAGAATATATTCTCTTAAAGCTTGAACTACAGGCAAAGAATGAGTGCTCTTATTGTCTCCTAAATTTTTGTAAGTTGAATTTTTCATTAGTTTTGCTATTTTTTTTGTAATCTTTGCATCATGCATTTTATCTGCTTCTGCAGCTATTAGTAAAACTTCACTTTTAACGTTAGCATAGGTATCCCACCATTTAGGAAGAGCTAAAGGTTTACCAAATTTTTTCCATTTTCTCCCTTGAGCTTCATCTAAAACTCTAATATACTTTGCTGCTTGTTCAGGTGATTCTGATTTTGATTTTTTAATCCAAATTTTAAGTAGTGGTTTTAAAATATTGAAACTCCAGAAAGGAACAATTGGAACTATATATCTTGTTAAAGGAGGTAAATCAAATCTTGCAGGAGGAGCGACTAAAACAGAGAATAATGGATTATATTTGTTATTTGCTAATCCATGGGCAATAACTGTTGCCCCAAAACATGAACCAAAAAGAATAGTCTTGCGTTGATCAAGCTTTTTAAGATTAATAATTTCTTTTAAGTCGTCACTCATTCTATTCATTCCTGTTTCGGACTTCTTTGAAATAATGCTAGACCCTTTTTCTCTGCTTTCTATATAGAGAACATTAAAATCTTTACTGAGTTCCATTAACACTTCATCCCAGCCTAAAACTACAGAACCCCAACCTGCAAAAAGAACTATAGTATAAGTTTTATCAGTTTCTTTGTCAACTTTAGAGGAAAGAACTCTTAATTGGGCTCCATCAGACATCATTAGGTATTCTTCTGTAGCAAATTTTTCATATTCTGCTTGTTGTAAATCAAAAAAGTTTTTTTCTATTTCAGCTACCATTATTTTTTAAAAAAATTAGCTTATTTAAAAAACTAATTAAAATCCCAAAATTCTAAAGAAAAAATAAGTACGGGAAAAAAATTTTGTTATTTTTCTACTAATTGTAATCTTATGTAATATTTTTGTAATACTCTTTATTCATTCTTCAAGTTGATTAATTTAGAAAAAAAAGTTTTGTAATCCATATATAACTTAATCCAATAGAAATTGCAAACCATGTAATTATTCTAATCCAATTTTCTTTTCTAAATTCAACCTTTTTGTAGTGTGACCTTTTAGATATATCAAAACCTTTGAAATACAAAGCTTGAGCTAAAAATTCAGAGCGATAGAGGACTGATGCTATAAAAATTGCAAGAATTTTTGGTAACCATTTTAGTATAGTAGTTCTTGTTTCTCTTAATCTTAAAGTTTCAAAAGTTTCTTCTGCATCTTTTATTATTCTTGGTGATAGCGTTAATACTAAAGAAGGAAGTAAAGCAATTTTAGAAGGAATATGTAAATTTTCTAATGCTCTGGTTAATTCGGAAGGATTAGTTTTAGAAAAGAAGAAAACAAAACTTAATCCTCCATTAAGAATTCTAGTTATAGTAAGCAAAGAAGAATAAAAACCTGAAAAAATGTAAGTCATCCCTCCTAATAAAACCAGTAAAGGGAATATAGCAATTACAATGTTGAAAGCTCCAATACTATTGCCAAAAATTATGTTTTCTAATACTATTACAGATAACATTATAACTTGGATAACAATGTTAGAAGAAAAAACAAATGAAAACTGAATTACTACGATAATTATACTTACTATTGGGTTAAATATTACTCCTTCAGATTGAAAAATTAATCCGCTGTAGATCTTGTTTAGTAAATAAGACATCTAATTTCCCTCCTGATAAAATTCTCTGTTATTAGTAAATATTGATATTTCTTCAACAGTAGCGATATGTGGAAGTTCAACTTTGAAAGTTTCTTCTAGTTCTAAAATAAATCTTACTAACTGATTGGGTACTAGTTTTGTTTTTTTCTCTAAATTATACAAGATTTCATGAGGAGTTCCTTGTAGTACGATATTGCTTTCTTCAATTACAATTAAGTTGTCAAAAAAAGGTAGAATTCTTTGATCATTTGTAGCAATAATTACAACTTTTTCTTCTTTTTTTGCTCTTTGCATACAAGTGCTTAATAGATTCCTTCCTTCTTCATCTAAACCAATTGTAGGCTCGTCTAAAAGAATGAATTTTTTATTAGATAGAAAAGCAGTATATATAGCTAGTATCCTTCTTTCTCCTTCACTCATGTGGTAAAGTTTTTTCGAGACTAATTCCCAGAAACCAAATTTAGATAGTTCTTCTTTAACAAAATCTAAATCTGCTTTTGTTTTCTTTATATCGTCTAAAGGTGTTGGTCCCATCAAAAAAAGTTTTGCATTTTCAGGAACATAAGCCATAAATTTACTTGTCTGCCTTAAATTCTTGATCTTGTTTCCAAACAGGCTTATTTTACCCTCATTTGGTTTAAGAATACCAGAAATCAAGCGAAGAAGAGTAGACTTACCACTCCCATTTATTCCTAGTAAACCTATAATGTTTCCAGGATAGATATTGAAATCAATATTTTTTAAAACAACTCTTTTATTATACCTAAACGAGACATTTTCAGCATTCAGAGCAATTTTATGATTGGCTTTTTTTGATTCTTCTGTCTTAATAATATGATTTCTTTTTATTAAATTTAGAATACTCTCAATTAGCTCCTTTTTACCATCTTCACCTTGTAAACTTTTTTTTACACCAAGTTTTTTAGCAAGAAGATAAATTTCTGGTAAGTCAACTCCCGTTAATTCAGATATTAACTCATTTGACTTTCCAGATTTAATTATTGTTCCATTCTCTATGAAATAGATGTTATCTGCCAGAGAAAACAAATAATCTAATCTGTGCTCAAAAACTATAACAAGATGACCCTTTTCTGATAGTTTCTTTAATGTTTCAGCGATCTTAATCTCTGAAGCTGGATCTATTCTTGCCATAGGTTCATCTAAAACCAATATTGATGGATAAGAAACTAAAGATGAACAAAGTTCGACTCTTTGAATCTCTCCTGAACTAAGTTCAGTCATTATTCTATCTTTTAAGTGTTCAACTTCTGTAACTTTTACTGTTTCAGAAATTCTCTCTTGAATAACGGTGCGAGGAAAAGAAAGGTTTTCTAAAGGAAAGGCAATTTCTTCTTCTACAAGCATATTGGTTATAAAATCTGAAGGATATTGAGGAATATAACCAATTGTTCGAATAAGATCTAATCTTGATAATTGCTCTATTGATACACCGTTAATCAGTATTTTACCTCTAACTTCTGCAGGAACAAATTTTGGAATTAACCCTAAAATAGCTTGTGCTAGAGTACTCTTACCACTACCACTTTTCCCAGCAAAAAGTACAAGTTGTCCTTTTTCTAAATGAAAATTTATATCCTTCAGATTCCATTTATTACTAGTTTTATATTTTACTGAAAGGTTTTCTAGCTCTAGCACTTACACCAACCCAATAAATAAAGAAAGAAAAAAAAAGGTTTGTATAAGGCTATTTTTCTTCTTCATCTTCATATGAGAGGAAGCCAATTTTGTACAGATAAGAAACAATAGGAATAGCTATTGCTGTGCCAAAAACTACTTGTCCAAAGTTAAAAGGTATTTCTACCAAAGCAGCTCCAATACCAAAAAGCAACCACTCATAAAGGAAGTAACCAACAACAATGATCAAACCTCCTGAAATACAAGAGATAATCATTTTTCCTTTTTCTCCCCAAACCAAAGTTGATATCCAGATGAGAGCAATTAATAATAAAGAAATAATCAATATTATATAACCAGGAAAAGTGAAAGTAAATTCTAGACCTCCAAGTCCAAAAAGAGATAATCCTCCTTCTATTTTATTGTTAAATAGCAAAGCAGAAGCTGTAATCATAAGTATTGAAATTATTGAAACAAATGTTAACTGAATCTTTTTTGAGAATTTACGTAGAAGCATAAATAGCATTCCAACAAAAAAACCTTCAGCCGACTTCAAAACAAAGGTAGCTGGGGCAAAAATAGCATAACCTAAGACTATATCTGCAAGAGCAGCTCCTACTCCTCCTGAAATCATTCCTACGATAGGCCCACCAACTAAGGCTGCTACATAGATAAATGCCTCTCCTAGATTAAAAAATCCTTCAGAAGTCAAAGCTAAATAAAAAATTGAAGTCGCAAGAAAAACTAATGTAGTAAAAGATGCAGTCATTGCTAATCCTCTTAAATTAGCTATATCTGCGAAATCTTTTTTTATTGAATATCTTTCTATCATTATCATCACTATTCAAGTATGAACTTTAATATTCAAGATTGAACTTGTATACTCGATATAAAAAATTTGTGGTATGCCTTTAATACGTTAAATTAGTCATATCGCTGCTCTTCAGAAGGAAAGGATCCGTTTTTCACTTCTTTATAATAGTTTTTGACAGCTTCAGAAATTATATCCTTAATATTAGCATATTGCTTAATAAACCTAGGTTTAACTTGAAAATTTAACCCTAAAATATCGTCAATAACTAAAACTTGCCCATCACAATATTCTCCTGCTCCTATTCCTATAGTAGGAATAGTTACGTTTTCAGTTATTTTTTTTGCTAGTTTCCAAGGAATGGATTCTAAGACTATAGCAAAAACGCCTGCTTCCTCTAGCATTTTTGCATCTTCCAGAAGAATTTGTGCTTGTTTTTCTTCTCTTCCTTGAACCTTAAAACCGCCAAAAATGTTAACATATGTTGGAGTTAACCCAATATGACCAAGTACTGGAATACCAATATTAAGTATTTTTTCTATTTCTTTAATTCTCTCCCTTCCACCCTCAAGTTTTACTGCTTCTGCATTTCCTTCTTTAACCAACCTATATGCGTTTTTAACTGTTTCAAATGAGTTGATACCATATGTTCCAAAAGGGAGATCTCCAATGAGTAGAGCTCTATTTACTGCTCTTGATACAGCTTGAGTGAGCATAATACTATTTTCTAAAGTTACTTTCAAGGTGTTATTATGACCTAAAATTGTCATTCCTAGCGAATCTCCAACAAGAATAGAATCAATTCCTGCATCATCAACAATTTTAGCTATTGGATATGTATAGGATGTAAGCATAGTTATCTTTTCTTTATCTTCTTTCATTCTCTGAAAATCTTTTACTGTAACTTTATCTTGCATTATTATCAGTCTACGATTTGCAATGTACTATAAATTTTTTCGCTGTTTGTTACAATGTTGTTATTTTTTAAATTTGATAATTATAAAAATAATATATCAATAAAATATTAGTGAAAAATGTACTAGAGAATAGAGTATTTATATTGTTTTCACTAATTATTCTTAAGAAATGAATTCCAATTTAAATTCAAAAAGGAAAAATAGGTATATTCCTAATAAAGCAGCTGCTGAATTTAAACCAACCTATGATTGGTCAGTACAAGAAGCAAAGAGACTTTATGAAGAGCGTAAGTATAGCTTTAATATTGATATTATTCATTATATAGATTGTATTAAAGGAATGCGCTCATTTCCAGATAATAGTATTGATATGGTTATAGCAGACCCACCATTTGGATTAGATTTTAATGGAAAAGAAAGTATATACAATAGAAATAAAGATAATGTAGTTGCGGGATATAAGGAAATAAAAATCGAAAATTACTTTGAATTTACAGATAAATGGATCGGAGAAATACCAAGGGTATTAAAAAATGATGGCGGAGTATGGATATTTAGTGGGTGGACAAATCTAAAAGATATATTAATTGCATTAGAAAAGCATAAATTGACAATAATAAATCATATAATTTGGAAATATCAATTTGGAGTATTTACAAGAAAAAAATTTGTTACTAGTCATTATCACATTCTTTTTGCTGTAAAAAACAAAGGAAACTATTTTTTTAATAAAATTGAACACTATCCAGAAGATGTTTGGTATATAAAACGAAAATACCATACTGGAATCAAAAAAAATGCAACAAAACTTCCCATTAATGTTGTTTTAAGATGTATTGATTTTGGAAGCAAACCAGGAGACTTGGTATTAGATCCTTTTATGGGAAATGGAACAACAGCAACAGCATGTAAAGGGGCATATAGACATTACATAGGCTTTGAAGCAAACAAACAATTGAAAGAAATAATTGAATGGAACTTAAGTAAGATTACTTTAGGAGAATACTATATTCCTTATTCAGAAAGACCTGATGAAATTGTTTCTGAAGCTAGAAAAAAATTTGGCATGGAAACAGAAATTAAAAAGTAAAAAGAAAAGTTATTAAAACCAAAATTAATTGATTATTTCACTGAATGAATTTAAGAGTTAATCAAAGATTCTTATAAATGAGACCTTAGAACAATCAATCATATATTTAGGTCTTCTTGGACTACCATCTGCATTTCTCATTCCTTTTTGGAAATATCTTATCCAACCGTTTGACTGACCTTGAGACAATAGGTTTTCGTTTAACGCTAAAATAAAAAAGAACTTACGCATGGGTTGTAATCCTGTTTGACTGACCTTGAGACAATAGGTTTTCGTTTAACCAAAGAAAATTAAATTCTTTAATATAAAACTTTGTTTTTCTTCTTCTAGATGGAGCACCTCTTTTTTTTCTTTCAATTTCATATTTGCTTATTTTACCTTTTAGATTATCATGCCAAGCTTTAAACTCTCCAGTATTACCAAAAATAGCTTCTCCTTCAACAATAACATATCCAATTTCTCCGTAATCTCTGATACAATTATCAACAGCTTCACAATCATTAAGTATAAGTCACGATTTGTTTCTTGAATTAGATATATGTGCCTTTATATCCCAAGAATGTTCATTTAAATAATCAAATTGTGTATTACTATACTAGGTCCATCACTTCCACCTAAATATTCAAACAAAAGTTCTTTGATTTTATATTCTATAAACCATCCAATCCATTCCATTTGTCTCCATTGATAATTTGCTTTTTTTAATGTTTGAATACATTTCTTATCATCAAGTGTTTTTTCCATATGTTTGTCAAGAAACAAAAATATCTTTTTTGCCTCAATTTTGTAACTCATACATGAAATTTTAAAAAAAGTGATAAAAGTCTTTTGAAATACTTTTGAATGATAACTTAAAAAGATAATTCAATAAAATTATAAAAATAAAATGAGAATTTTGATTTTCACATTATAAACTACTAAAATTAAAAAAATAAGGTGTTGAGATTATATTTGTATAAAACAACACATTTTGATTTTAATTTATCCATTCAGATTTATTTTATTCTAACAGTTCAAATTAATTTATACTCATAAAACAAGAAACTAAAGAATAGAATCAAAATTTTAATATTTCTAGCTTTAGCTAAAAGATCCTATAATCAATATATTCCATTCCTTGTCCATTTTTCTCATTTTTTTGACATATTTGTTATATTTTATTTTAATTGAATACATATCAAGAACTTAAAAAAAATATTTAGAGAAATGTTTGATCGGCTTATTTAAGTTATTTTTGCTATTTTTTATTTTATTATTTTATTATTTTATTTTATTTTATTTTATTTTATTTTATTTTATTTTATTTTATTTTATTTTATTTTTAAATATCATTAGAATATCGTTTTAAATTAATATTTCTTATCTATTAGAACTCTGCTTTGGAATGCAGATTCATTTATTTCTATTTAATATTTTAAAACTAAAATGTATATCTTTCTTTCAATTTCTTATAAATATTTTTCAAAATTAGCTCTATTTATCTATATAAATTAATTTTTATGACTATTGCTATTCTTTTTTACTAAGAAGAAGATAGTTTATTATCATTAGAAACAAAGCAAAAGCTTGATATCCAAGGATATAAGGTAAAATAATAATGTCGCCTGCAATGATTATTCCTGTAGTAAAAAGAGCCATTGCCAAAATCAAAAATAGTAAAAAAAATAGAATAACATTTCTATTTTCTTTCTTCAATCCCATTGCTATCCAAAGCATGAGAAAAGAGAGAAGAAATGGTTGGAAAAAACCATTTATTGGCGAAATGGCTAAACTAGGAGCAAAGATAGCAACTAAATAAAAAAGAGAACTAAAGAAGAATAAAAGAATAAGAGTAAACTTTCTTATAATTCTAGGATAGGTATTTAATTTATTTTTCCAATTGACTTTTCTTGAAAGTTTATGAATAATCTTGTTACTATCCTTAAAGAAACTGTATTTTTCTATGTTATTCATTTTTAAATTATTAATTATAAACAAAATTAGAGGGAGAATAAAAAGAGTGTAAGGCACATAAATAAGATAAGGGAACCAATAGATCGCTGGGTCTTTTATTTCTTGGTCAACAGTATCCAAGTGTGATAACACATAAACTGATTGAACAATTGTACCAATGGTTATTAATATTAAACTCACAAACATAAAGTAAAGCAAGCCTATCCATATTTTATAACGTTGTTCAGTGAAGAGAACTTTTATTCCAGACCTTTTTCTTTCCAGATTCATTATTTAAATTTACTTTTTTAAATATATATAGTTTCTTAATTTTTTTACTTTGAATCTTTGAATCTTTTTAATTTTTCAGCATCAAAATTCTTTAATCTTTTACTCATAAAAGTAAGTGATGTATGTAACGAATTAAAATTTTCAAAATTATTAATTATCTCTTGAAGTTTTCTTGAATCTTCTTTTTTCATCTCTTGAGCTATTTTTATCATTTCAGGAATTGCTCTTATCACATTGTTTACAATAGTTATATTAGACCATAACGAAGTGCGAGAGAGAGGATTGAGATCAATGCTTATTACAGTTTTGTTTAACTTTCTTAGAGCCATGGTTCGATCTCCATCTTCTAGTGGTACCATTACAACATCAGCGGAAAAGATACCTCTTTTATCAATAATTCTTCTTAAATGTGAAAGTTCTTTTATTTCCGTTTGATAATTAGGATCTAAACCGTATATTTTTTCTGCACCGTTATCTCTTAATACTTTTTCTAACGCTTTCATCCTTTTTTCACTGCGATAGAATAAATTAACCTCTAATTTTGAATTTGTTTCTTCTGCTAGTTCAATTATTTCTCTGGGGCATAAAGCTGCAACATTTCCATTAACGCTAATAACTGGATTATCTGCTAAAAGAAGGCTAGCTACTGCGGCTTCTTCTTGTTCTAAAGCAAAAGAAGGAGTTTTTTCTCCTATTAAGTAATCAAATGCTTCTCCTCTTCCATGCGCTATTAATCCTGCTTCTGCAACAATATTTGAATGCATTCCTTCAATAATTAACTCTCTAACTCTAAGTGAATCTGCTCTTGGATGATCTTTAGGAATCTTCATTAAAATACGTAATTTTTTTGCATTTATATTGATTTAGATAAAATAATAAAATGAAAAAAGAAAATGGAAAAGAAGAATTTAATTTTTTCTTTTTCTGAATAAGAAAGTTGTCATAAATACAGTACTTATAACAATAAAAGCTCCAAATCCTGGAGTATTAGTAGGTTGGGTGTCTGTTGGTACTGTTGTCTCTGTTGGCTCTGTCTGCTCTGTAGGTTGAGGATTAGGTTCAAAGTAGGTTTTGAATTCAGGATCGTGTGTAATTTCTTTTCCATCCCAAACAGGATAATTAATTATAATCAAATCTTTCCTATATAACCAGTTTAAAGTTGTTTCTTGTTTTTCTGAATCTGTCATTACTTGTCCTATATCATCACTTTCACTTTCAAATTCTCCTATTTCTGTTGAATTAGAAAATGTTTTCTGCCCTGTTAAATAAACCAAGTTTAACACTGTAGTATTTGTATTATATGTTGAACCATCTATCGAATATTCTAATTTCGAACCACCTAAACTAATGTCAATTAACGCTGTGTCATCACTGTATTCAATTGATACCTCTGTTGTGGTTGCTGGAACTGAAGAACCTATTCCTTCTTCATCAGTTTTAGCCGTCACATCTTCTACTGTAAGCATTTCACTTACTTGATAAGTCGCTAGTGAAAGATCATTCATGCTATTTTTTAATGTTGTATCTGTTATTCCTCCAAAGATACTCGTAGTAGCTAAACTTGCTTCTCCAGTATCTAAATTAACTGTATAAGTATAATCATAACTTATATCCATTGGATCTGTTGTTACTGTAGTATCTGAAGTGTTATACCATAAAACTGGATAATCATTGTAATCAATTCCCCAACTAAAAGTAACACTACCATCATCATTTTCTACAGGATCAGTCCATCTGGGTGTATAGTTTATTTCAGCATCTACATCGCCTATTTCTTCCACAACATACTTTTCTCCAACTTCGGTGTTGTTAATGTTGATATTGTTGTATATTCCTGCTCCAGGAGCATAAACAATACTGGTATAATTGTTGGTTATATTGTATGTTACAAAATATTCATTCTTGTGAGCTTCAGGAAAACCAATATATTTAACCCAATCAATAGGATCATGTTTTACATCTCCACTATCGTCTAAATATACATCAAGTTGATTATTGTAGTTTCCATCATAGTAAGCTATCATTCTAGAAGGATTGAGTGTTCCCCATACAGCAAAATGATCTATAGTTGCATTAGTTGATCTGCTAACAAAAGCTTGTACAACTGCTTGAGCTGTAGATCTACTTTGTATTCGACCATAAGCTGTAAATTCAAAGCTTTGGTGTCCTTGATCTGCTATCAGTTTAGGCAACATATTTCTTGGATAGTAGTTATAGGGAACATTCCCGCCATAGTCGCTGAATTCAGGGTCATCTGATGTAATAGTAACATTATTTAGATAAAATCTAAAGAATCCTACTTCCATTTTCAATACTTCAGCATATTCAATGTTAGATTTTATACATCCAAAGTAATTTAATCCAATATTAGTTCCATCAGTAATAATTACATTATAACCAGTCATTGTTGCATTATACTCAAATCCATAAGCTACATACCCACCTATTAAGTTTCTAGCATAAAAAGTGGAGTTTACTGTAACTTGAAAAGTCTCTGTGGTAATTTGAATAAACATCGCTACAGGTATAATTGCTATTAAGTGGTAAAACTTGAATAATCCATATTCATCTACACTGTCAATAAACTCTATAAGTGTGCTGTTCATAAATGATTGACCGAGATATTCTTTTTCAGTTGATAAGAAAAGTACTTCATTAGGTAGATCTGAAGTTACGTTTAAGCTGACATTATAGTTTGCACTTCTAGCCCAAATTCGTGGCATAAGTTTGTTGTTGACATAATCTACCATTGTTTCATTATTCACTAAAATCTTAAATTCTGATTCACTTCCATTTCCCCAACTATAGTAGCGATAGTCAACTATTAAGTAAATAGCATTCACTAATTCATAGCCAGTTACTAAATCTAAAGGGCCAGTATACATAGTGGTTTCTTTATATTCTTCATCTACTATCATATAGTCAAAGTAACTATAAGAACCTGATTCACTAAAAGTTTTAACTTCGTGAGAATAATAAATACCATTTATTTCATTAGTTTCTCCTACTGAAGGGGGAGTGAGCGAAACAACAGAGAAAATAACCAAAGATAGAATTAAAAAAGTTAATTTCTGTTTGTTCATATTTATATTTATGTGTTACAAAATATATAAATCTATTTTTCGAATTTTCTCGAATGATATAAATACAAGGCTTTTATTAAATGATTTTAAAAAATGATTTTCATTATTTCATAATTGGTATATTAATTAAATAGAAAATTGAAATACTGTTCTCATTTATATTTCTTAAAATTTATATAACATAACGTTTGTTCTTTCCCATGAGTAATGAAAAAGGCAGTAAGATAAATCATTTTGTAGGAATGCTGCTATACCTAGGTATATTAGTTTATTTTATAACTTCCTTAGTTTCTCTATTTATTCACTTATCAGATTTAAAAGCTCATGGTTTTATACTAAATCTGCTTGCCTTACTTTTTGAAACACTTGGTCCTTTATATGCTGTTTATTTTATGATTCAATTAATTGATGGTATTTTAAACGTTGGAGAAATAAATTATAGCATTGATAAGTTATCTGAATTTCCAAAAGTTACAGTTATTGTACCTATTCATAATGTTAATCCAGTTGTTTTGAAGGATACATTACTAGGCTTCAAAAACCAAAATTACCCAAATTTTGAACTATGGGTTGGTGATGACAGTACAGATGCTAAATTACGTGAAGAATGTAAAAAAATTACAGAAGAGAGTGGTTTTATTTATTTTTATAGAGAAAATGATCGATTCAAAGCACATATGGTCAACATGATATTAGAACAACCACAAGTTAAAGAATCAAAATATGTTGCTTTCTTTGACGTGGATCATATCCCCGAACCAAATATTTTGAAAAAATTTGTAGCAATATTAGAGCAACATCCTGAATTTGTATTTGTTCAAGGAAAATTTGGGTTTAGAAATGCAAAGAACTATCTTCATGTTTGGGAAGCTATGTCTCTAACACAGATGTTTGCAAGTCAAAATGCTAGACGAAAAACAGGTAATGTTCTTTTCTGTGGAAGTACTGCTTGTTTTAGAAGAGACATTCTAAAAGGCCTTCCAGAAGGAACTTTAACAGAAGATTATGATCTAACAATCAGACTTGCTTCTGAAGGTTACAGAGGATATTGGCTAGACGAGATTAGCTCAATGAGTTTAGTTCCTGAAAATATTGGTCATCAAATGTCTCAACTTGATAGATGGATGACAGGTCAAGCTGGAGCATTATCAGATCATATAGGTAAATTGTTTAGAAGTAAAATGACTTTCAAACAAGCAATAGATTTTGTAGTTTCTTCTACTGTTGTACTAGTAGCTACTTCATTCTACTTTTTAGGAATCTTTTATGCTTTGATTTATGGCTTTAAACTACCAATTTATCGTGCTTTGGGACTAGATGCCTTTTCTCTAATTATTATGCCAATTTTGACTTTTGTAATCTATATATGTACTCTGACAGCAACTACTATTTATACTGCTAAATCTGGAACTTATCCTTTAAAATGGTGGCATATTCCATTCTTTTTAGCTTTTGGTGGAATGACTGCACCTTTTTTAGTTTTTCCAGTTATCAAAGGACTATTTAGAAAAAATAAAATTATTCCAGGGAAAACTAAATGGAATAAACAAATTCCCTTAATTCCACTTTCAATCTTCTTCTCACTAATTGGAGTTGCTTTTGTAGGCTTAACAGTTTCCTCTGTCCTTGATTTCTTGGCAATTACAAATTGGTACGGGTATAACTATTTCTTCATCCTTTTTGGAATTATAGGAATTACACTCATCTTTGCTTTTCCATTTATAGTAGTTTCTAAAATAATGTTTAAAGCTCAAAATTATGAGGAAGTAATGATCTATCATTAAAAAAAAAAGAAAAAATTACCTTCTTCTCTTTCTCTTTCTCTTTTTATTTTGTTTTATAGTTCTAAAAGCAATTATTAATGATAGAATAGTAAAGATCAAACCTACAATAGCATAAATAGGAAAATTAGTATCATAATTACTCCCGTATCTATCTATAAAAGTTAAATAAGAAACAAAACCCATGATTGTCGTACCTAAAATCAATATATCAGCAATAAATGCACCTATGGCTCCAGGAATAAATAATAAAAGTAAAGCAGCAATTAGTAAATAAGGAATAATTAATGTAAGTAATCCTTCAGTGGATAAATTATTATCAATATCTAAGAAACTTATTTCTATATCACTTACATAAAGGATAGCAAACAACTTTGTTCTATCAGATAAAGCGTCACTTGCATAATCCCATCTTCCGTCTTCACTAAACCAGTTGAAGTTGTAAAAAGCTACTTCAAATTCATTATCACGAACAGATACAGCTCCTAAGGGAGTCATCATATATGAAGTATTAGAACTATCAACTTGATGAATACCAATAGGGATGATAAAGAGTATTAAAATAAAAACTACATTAAGAGCTTTCATAGGGTTAGGAAAGTGACATCTTTTTTATCTTTTTTCTAGAACCATAGTAGATTTTCTTTGGATATATAGTTTCTTATAAAATGTGGACATTGTATATACGCTTGATAGCCTGTTCACTCAATAGACCTGGGTTACACTTTTGGGCACTAGAGAAACGTAAGGGTGATTCATAAATCTTTCTCCAGGAGTAAGGAGGTTAAGAGACTGGTGAGGACGACTAAAATTGTAGTACGAGCGATAGTAAGAGAGGTCGGAGTTGCAGTATTTTAGTCCTAATCTTTCCATCTCACGGATGATGGTTGGGTTCCATGTAGTCTTTCTACTTTTCCGCATGTTTCGGGGTGAAAAACTCTAGCTCTGATGTGTTTTATTCCTTCTGTTTGACACCAACGGGAGAAGGTACTTGTTCCTCCTCTAACGGAAGAGAAGAGTGCTCCATTGTCTGTGAGGATAGACTCGGGGTGACCATATTTTTCTATTGCTTCTTCTAGCAAGCTTATTATTTGCTCTTTTTTTGGCGCAAAAGGGTGAAGTTTAGCTCCTAGACAGAATCGTGAGTGATCATCTATTAGAGTTATGAGGTGGAGATGTTGTCCTTGTTCTTCTACCCAGAATGGTCCTTTCACATCTATCTGCCAGAGTTCGTTAGGTTTTTCTCGCTCAAATCTCTTGTATCGAGGTCTCTTCCTCTTTTTCCTATTACTCCACAGAGGAAGACCAAGCTCTCCTATTACTTTAATTACTGTATTTCGCGATAATCCTCTTCCTTCTTTCTTCAACAGATAAGCTATCTTCTCCACATTCATTCCTTGTTTTATTCTTAACTCCCTTATCCTCTCTCTTAACTCCTCATCTACTTTCCTGTGTATAGTTTTTGGTCTGGAAGATCTATCCTTCCACCATTCTCCTTCAGGGTTCTTTCTGAACCTCTTTAACCACTTATACACAAACTTCCTACTCACCATATAGTCGTGAGCTACCTTTTTTATCTTCTCTTTTCTCCTTCCAAAGCTTTTTTAACCACAATCTTTCTTAGTCTCTCTAGGTTACGTTCGGGTTTGTTCATGTTTAATCACTTACCCTCGTAACCCACTTTCTATTTATTTGTTACCAACGTAGGTAGAGTATACAATTCTTTTTTTTTCTAGAAAAGTTTAAGTGAAGGCCTATAAATTGTTTTTATAACAAAATCTTGAAAGACTACCACTTAGCTTATTTACTCAACTAAATGTTATTAAAATAAAAATAGAAAGCATCTCATTAAATACATCTTCCTAATTTTATGGCAAAAGTTATGAAGGAAAACCAGACATTAATTGTATAAACACGTAAAATTTTAAACGACTGAAACAGTGCACCTTATTGCAGAAATATTAATTAATGGAAAAAATTTATATATTTTTTAAAGGAAGCTTTGTTTTGAAAAAGAATGAGAAAAAATATTAAAATATTATTTATTGCTTTTGGAATAATAGTTTTTAGTGCATGTTTTCTCTATGTTTCCTTTTTGGAATTTCATTTTAAATACCAACATAATAAGGTATTACATTCTTTAAATATAAATAAGAATACTGAAAATCAAGATTTCTTTAGTGAAAACCTGTCTGAATCAAAGCAAAATTTTACCAATTATAAAAAATTATATCCATCTTTTGGTTTTAAAACAAAATGGGCTCGAGACTTGTTCTATCATGATGCTCCACTTACAGCTTCAGCAGATTTAGATGGAGACGGAAAAAAGGAAATAATTGCAACTGATTCTTATAAAATTATCTGTTTAGATAGTGATGGAAATGAACTTTGGAGCTATCCAGGAGTGCCTAGTTATGCACAACCCACAATAATAGATATTGACAACGATTCATCTCTTGAAATACTTTATAGAGTAGAAAATTCTATATATTGTTTAAATAGAACAGGATATAAAGAATGGGTATATAATTCAATATCAAGTGATTTTTGTGTCGCTGATATAAATAATGATAACTTCTTTGAAATTCTATTCTATAATTATTCAGACTTAGTAAATCTCTCGCATAATGGTAGTGTAATTTGGATATATCATAATTCTTTTAACTTCACTATGTCTCCACGGGTTGCAGACATTAACAATGATAATTATATGGAAATTATAGTTGGAGATGAAGATAACAATGTTTACAGTTTTTATCACACAAAAATACTACATTGGTCGTCTAAACTTGATGGAAAACCTATATTTTCGGCTTCTTTTGGAGATATAAATAATGATGGAAGTATTAAGATATTTTTGTGTCTAGATAACAATAAGGTATATTGCATTAATGTAACAGGAGGTATTGAGTGGTATTATGTTTGTGCTCATCCCCTTTTCTCATCTCCAGTTGTTACAGATATTAATAACGATTTTGTTCCAGAAATTCTTTTTGTTGATAAGCTCAATCTTTATTGCTTAGACTCAGAAGGTAATATCTTGTTTAATAAAATAGTTGCTGGTTTATCAATCTGCGGAGAACCATCAATTGCTGATTTTAATGGAGACAACTATATGGAAATAATAGTTTATACGTGGGATTATAAATTTATTTGTTATGATTGTGAAGGAAATGTAATTTTAACATTAGATACCAAAACAGGAGAACCAATAAGATATCATTATGCTACTCAATATGTAACTGATCTTGATAATAATGGACTTCTTGATGTGTTGTTTTATTCAATAGAATTACAGCTTTGTTGCTTAGAAGTAAATAATGTGCAAAAAAGCGGCAATGCTACATGGTACAGTTTAAGTGGATCAAATTTTCATACAGGTTGGGATGATGTGGATGGAGATTATTTAGATAAAGCAACTGAAGAAATAGTTTATAAAACAAATGTGTCTCAATCAGATAGCGATTTAGATGGATTGTCAGATTCTTACGAAGTAATGATCTCTTTTACCTCTCCGATAAATAATGATACTGATTCTGATGGATTGTTGGATGGAGAGGAGGTCTTAACTTATTCTACATTGCCAACAAATAATGATACTGATTCTGATGGATTGTTAGATGGTGAGGAGGTCTTAACTTATTTTACATTGCCAACAAATAATGATACTGATTCTGATGGATTGTTGGATGGAGAGGAGGTCTTAACTTATTCTACATTGCCAACAAATAATGATACTGATTCTGATGGATTGTTGGATGGAGAGGAGGTCTTAACTTATTCTACATTGCCAACAAATAATGATACTGATTCTGATGGATTGTTGGATGGAGAGGAGGTCTTAACTTATTCTACATTACCAACAAATAATGATACTGATAACGACGATATTCCTGATGGTTGGGAAGTAGAGAATGGACTTGACCCTTTAGTTAACGATACAAGTGGTGATCTAGACTCTGATGGTTTAACTAATGTTCAGGAATATACATATTCTACTCAAGCTAATAACGATGACACTGATTCTGATGGATTGTTGGATGGAGAGGAGGTCTTAACTTATTCTACATCACCAACAGATAATGATACTGATTCTGATGGATTGTTAGATGGAGAGGAGGTCTTAACTTATTCTACATCACCAACAGATAATGATACTGATTCTGATGGATTGTTAGATGGTGAGGAGATCTTAATTTACTCTACATTGCCAGATGATCCTGATTGTGACAACGACTTTCTCACAGATTATGAGGAAGTAAAAATATATGATACAAATCCATTTTACAGTGACACTGATTATGATGGTATTGGTGATTACAGTGAAATAATTGACTATGGAACAGATCCAAAAAATCCTGACACAGATGGAGATGGATTGAATGATATGACAGAGCTACCACCAGATTCTGTTACAAGTCCAGTAGACCCTGATACTGATTCTGATGGATTGTTGGATGGAGAGGAGGTCTTAACTTATTCTACATCACCTGATGACTCTGATTCAGATGACGATAACATGCCTGATGGTTGGGAAGTAGAGAATGGACTTGACCCTTTAGTTAACGACACAAGTGGTGATCTAGACTCTGATGGTTTAACTAATCTTCAGGAATATATCTCTTCCACTCAAGCTAATAACGATGATACTGATTCTGATGGATTGTTGGATGGAGAGGAGGTCTTAACTTATTCTACATTGCCAACAAATAATGATACTGATACAGATGGATTGTTAGATGGTGAGGAGGTCTTAACTTATTCTACATTGCCAACAAATAATGATACTGATACAGATGGATTGTTGGATGGAGAGGAGGTCTTAACTTATTCTACATCATCAACAGATAATGATACTGATTCTGATGGATTGTTGGATGGAGAGGAAATCCTGAATTATAGTTGCAATCCTACCTTAAATGATACTGATTCTGATGGATTGTTAGATGGTGAGGAGGTCTTAACTTATTCTACATTGCCAACAAATAATGATACTGATACAGATGGATTGTTAGATGGAGAGGAGGTCTTAACTTATTCTACATTGCCAACAAATAATGATACTGATACAGATGGATTGTTAGATGGAGAGGAGGTTATAACTTATTCTACATTGCCAACAAATAATGATACTGATACAGATGGATTGTTGGATGGAGAGGAGGTCTTAACTTATTCTACATCACCAACAGATAATGATACTGATTCTGATGGATTGTTGGATGGAGAGGAAATCCTGAATTATAGTTGCAATCCTACCTTAAATGATACTGATTCTGATGGATTGTTAGATGGTGAGGAGGTCTTAACTTATTCTACATTGCCAACAAATAATGATACTGATTCTGATGGATTGTTAGATGGTGAGGAGGTCTTAACTTATTCTACATTGCCAACAAATAATGATACTGATACAGATGGATTGTTGGATGGAGAGGAGGTTATAACTTATTCTACATTGCCAACAAATAATGATACTGATACAGATGGATTGTTGGATGGAGAGGAGGTCTTAACTTATTCTACATCACCAACAGATAATGATACTGATTCTGATGGATTGTTAGATGGAGAGGAAATCCTGAATTATAGTTGCAATCCTACCTTAAATGATACTGATACAGATGGATTGTTAGATGGAGAGGAAATCCTGAATTATAGTTGCAATCCTACCTTAAATGATACTGATACAGATGGATTGTTGGATGGAGAGGAGGTCTTAACTTATTCTACATTGCCAACAAATAATGATACTGATTCTGATGGATTGTTAGATGGTGAGGAGGTCTCAACTTACTTTACATCACCTAACGATAGTGATACCGATGACGACAAAATATCAGATTACGAGGAATTGATGCTATACGATACCAATCCTACCTTAAATGACACTGATACAGATGGATTGTTGGATGGAGAGGAAATCCTGAATTATAGTTGCAATCCTACCTTAAATGATACTGATTCTGATGGATTGTTAGATGGTGAGGAGGTTATAACTTATTCTACATTGCCAACAAATAATGATACTGATTCTGATGGATTGTTAGATGGTGAGGAGGTTATAACTTATTCTACATTGCCAACAAATAATGATACTGATTCTGATGGATTGTTAGATGGTGAGGAGGTCTCAACTTATTCTACATTGCCAACAGATAATGATACTGATTCTGATGGATTGTTAGATGGTGAGGAGGTCTCAACTTACTTTACATCACCTAACGATAGTGATACCGATGACGACAAAATATCAGATTACGAGGAATTGATGCTATACGATACCAATCCTACCTTAAATGACACTGATACAGATGAACTAACAGATTATGAGGAATTAATGATATACTCTACAAATCCTATTAAAAATGATACAGATATAGATAAACTAACTGATGGTGAAGAAATATTTATTTATTACACAAATCCTGTTAAAAATGATACTGATGATGATAGATTGCTTGATGGTGAAGAGGTTTACATCTATTCTACATCACCAATTAAAAGTGATACAGATTCAGATGGTATGCCTGATGGATGGGAAGTACAAAACGATCTTGACCCCCTAATTGATGATGCAAATGAGGATCCAGATAATGATGGATATCTTAACATAGAAGAATATATTAATCATACAGACCCACATAAACTAGATAAAGGAAAAACAATAGGTGGAGTCAACTATCGTAAAATAATAATGTCAACTTTGATACCGTTAGGTGTTACTATTACAGTTTTAACGGGATACATCGTAAGAAAAAATATTTTAAAGAAGAAAGCAATATCAAATATTGATAAATTGCTGGAAGAATATGATAAGTGGGGAAATAAAGGAAAGAAAGTAAACTGACTTTGTACTTGTATATATATGTTGATAGATGATGTTTCAGAGTTTATAATTACATGTTACATATGAGAAATAGACATATGAGAATTAGATTGAAATTTAATTGTTATTGCTGGATTCGCTAACACTATTACTGTACCTGATATTTTTATTCGGCTCATGAATGAGAAATTGGTTGTTCTACTTCTATCATTCCAGCTAACTCTTTAACATTTTCAATTATTTTCTTTGTAAATTCTTTTGAGCCAGGATTGTGATGCATAAAGTAATAATTGGGAACTTCTACATAGGTACCGTTTTTCATATTTTCAGCTATTTTAACTGCATCACCACCTTTATGCATCCTGTCTTTCATTGTACCGTATAGCCATGAGCGTACATCAACCCTAATGTAATCTTCGTAACAATTATGATTGATTATTGGGAAGCTCTTTTTCCAGTTTGAACCTTTTCCATTATCAAAAAGTTCGAAGTAAGTTTTTCTCTGTATACCTTTAGGAATAGTCATACCTATCCATAATTTAAGTAAGGGTTTTCCAACAAAATTATATGTAAAGTCTGCTGGAAAATATGCAAGAGGGATAAGTTTTCTAGGTATTGGGAAACGTAATGTTGGACTTATAAAAATAGATCCTTTAGGTTTAATGAATCCTTCTGCAATCGCGTGAGCGTTAACTGCAGCCCCAAAACAAGGACCTAATATAACAGTCTTTTCAAGATCTAAATTATAATATTCTATAGCTTCTTTAACATCAAGAGCATGTCTTTCCATTGTTCCAGTATGCTTTTTGTTCATTTTAGAAAAACGCTTTTCTCTGGTCTCTAAAACATATAAATCAAAATATTTATACAATTCATCCCACGTATCATTCCAACTGAAAGGAGCTGTTGACCAACCTGGAACAAAAAATAAACTAAACTTGGATGAATGCTTACCTTTTTTTGTATAATAAGAATAAAGTTCTGCTCCATCACTCATTGTAATAAATTCTTTCTTTGCTTCATTGTAAAAGAGTGCTCTTTGAGTGTACTTTTTTGAAAAACTGCTGTATATGTCTTCCTCCTCTTCTTCATCAATGATATCATTCATTTTAGTCTGTTTGTAAAAAAAACAGTTGATTAAAAATTTTATTGGTAGTACAAAAATAAAATTGCATTATTTTATAAATGCACATTAAAATTAGAATAAACAAGAATTTAGGCTTATAACCTTATTATTTGAAAATAAAAGAAGGTTGGAGTTAAAGAAAAATAAGTAAACTAATTAGCTGTAGAAATTATTTTTTCTATGTAATCTTTGGTAATCTGGGCATATTTTTGAGCACCTGGATTATAATGAGCAAAGTAGTAAGAAGGGGTGTCAACATACTCTCCTTTGGGCATCATTTCTGCAACTTGTTTAGCAATAAATGCTTCGTGCATTCTGTCTTCAGTCGCTCCTGTAATTAGAGCTGGACATTCTACATTAGGATAATCAACAAATGAGTTGTGCCAAGCAACAGCTAAAAACTTTTTCCACCTCATTCCTGTGGCGTTCTTAATGTTATTGATATAAATATCTCGTTGTTTTCCTTTAGGCATGGATAAAGTTAACCAGATAACAAGTAAAGGTTTACCAATGATACCCATAAAAAATGCAGGAAGAACATAAGCTAAAGGAAGTAAAACCTTAGGAAGGAAAAATTTCTTAGGAGGACCATTTAGAATAATACCTAGGGGATTGACTTTTTTCGTTGCTACTGTATGAGCAATAATAGAAGCACCAATGCATGGACCCATAAGAAAGGTCTTTTTTTCATTTAAATTAAAATAATCAATAGCTTCCTTAATATCTAAAGCAAGACGATCCATATTTGCTTTGTGTCTCCACTTGACTTTTGCACTTTTCATCTCCCTTTTCTCTTGTACATAAAGATTATAGTCCTTATAGAGATGACTCCAAAGATCATTCCAAGAAAAAGGACCAGTATTAAATCCAGGAACGAAAAAAATAGTATAATCTTTATTCTTGTTAGTGTAATAGTGAAGTAACTCTGCACCATCAGACATTGGTACATATTCTTTTTTAGCTTCATCATAAAAAGATGTATCTTGAATATAATCTTCAGGAAATTCGTGCATATTAACCAAAATCAAGTAAAGTAATAGCTATTTATTTTTTTGCTTGAAAAGTTAGTAATTTCATTAATAAAAATAAATAAACTTCTGAATAATAAGATACTTGTGAAATCTATGTTCTGTCTAGTAAAACATTTACTAAGTTAGTTTAAAGAAATATGAAAAGTAAAAATAAGAAAATGGTCTACTAAAGTCTAAATTTGAAGCAATTTATTTTAGAGAAGTCATCAGAAAAGAATTTACAACTTAATTAAAAGAATCCTATAAAAAATTTAAAGAATATTTAAAACGAAATTTTTAAAAAAAATCTTATAAGAATGAGTTGAGTATATAAAGCGATGAAACAAGCTAAAGCTTATTGTAGAAAAGAGAACAAAGGTTTAGGATTAACAATAATAGTTCTTTTTCTGATAATAAGTCAGATTGTTGTTAGTCTTGCTATCTCTGGGAATTCAGGTAAAGGTATTTTGAATTTTGAGCAAAATAGTTTAGAAGATAATAGAAATGAAGGGTTTTATAAAGAAGCAAAGATAGATGATTTTAATTTAGATGATATTAATAAATATAAAAGTGAAGAAACAAAAAATGATTATACAACTGATAAAGTCTCAAAAGCTTTAACTTCTTTTGGTAATTGGCCAATATATGTGGGAGGAGAATTAAAAGGAGGACCTGGGGCAGGAGATATAGATGGAGATGGAAACTATGAGATAGTAGTAGGAACATTGAATGGTCTAATAAGAGTATATGAGATAGATGGAACTGAATCTTTAAGTTGGTCTGGTGGAAAGAATATAGGTGTAGCAATAACATCAACACCAATGTTAGCAAATATAGACAATAATCCCGCTACAGATGAAATAATTGTAGGGACAGCAAATGGTTCAGTATACGCCTTTTTTGGTAATGGTTCAATTATTCCTGGTTGGCCAGTTGATTGCGAGGGAGCTGTAGAAGAGAGTTTAGCTGTAGGAGATATAAACGGTGATGGAAACAATGAGATCGTTATAGGTTCTAACAGTACTAAAGTTTATGTTTTTGATGCTGATGGAACTATAGTTGGTGGCTGGCCAAAAACTACTGAAGGAGCAGTGATCGTGGCCCCTGTTCTAGATGATGTTGATAATGACAACATTAGTGATATTATTGTAGGTAGCACTGATGGAAAACTCTATGTCTGGAAAGGCAATGGAGCTATTCTCACTAATTTTCCTATAGATTTATCTGAGTCTATTACTCATCCTTTGGCTGTGGCTGATATTAACCAGGATGGAACTATAGATATTGCTTGTCCAGCAGGAAGTAACCTTTATCTTCTAGCAAACAATGGAACAACTATTCATTCTTGGAAAGCATCTTATGGAGTGAAACCAGAGTGGTTAGGCCCTATAATTGCAGACATTAACTGGGATAGGGAATATGAAATAGTCGCTTTATCAAGAGAAGGGGAGCTAAAAATCTATTCATTCACTGGTGATACATTAAGCAACTACGATTTGATTACTAATATAGCTATTAATATGGATCCTGTAATAACAGATATTGATAATGACATTAATTGGGAAATGTTATACTGTTCATCTTCAAACATTTATTCAATAAACTTTGATTCTTCTTCTACAAATGAAATGTTGTTATCAGGTTATGTACAAATAACAGGTATGATTAATATTTTGGGTAAATATTTGTTTTACACTGATAGTTCTGGGTATTTTTTATCAGCTGAAAATGTACATCAAACAGTCTATAATTGGGAAAAAATCAACTTTAATTCAATCAACAATCGCTTTAATTCTTATATATACTATTATACTGTTGTTTCTGGTTGGCCTAAAATAATTAATAGTCGTTCTTTAGCTGTTGCTGATATTGACGGAGATACAGAACTAGAAATAATTGTAGGATGTACTGATGGATATGAGAATAAAGTTTATGTTTGGAATGGTGATGGTACTGTCGTTCTTGGTTGGCCAAAGACAGTTAGCGGTGATGCACATTCTTTAGCTGTTGCTGATATAGATGGAGACAAAGAGCTAGAACTAATTGTAGGAAGTAGTGGTGGAGTTTATGTTTGGAATAGTGATGGTACATATGTTACTGAATGGCCTAAGCTGATTAATTGTTCTTCTTTAGCCATTGCTGATATTGATGGAGATACAGAACTAGAAATAATTATTGGAAACAATAGTGGAGTTTACGTATGGAATGGTGATGGAACAATTGTTCCTGGTTGGCCAAAAACAAGCGGTGGTCGTTCTTTAGCTGTTGCTGATATTGACGGAGATACAGAACTAGAAATAATTGCAGGATATAGTGATCAAGTATACATCTGGAATAGTGATGGCACTGTCGTTCCTGGTTGGCCAAAAACGATAAGCGGTTATTGTTACTCTTTAGCTATTGCTGATATTGATGGAGATACAAAAATAGAAATAATTACGGGATATAATGGTGGTATAATAATTTGGAATGGTGATGGAACAATTGTTCCTGGTTGGCCAAAAACAATATATGATTTTTATTGTTCTTTAATTGTTGTTGATATTGATGGAGATACAGAACTAGAAATAATTGCAGAACATGGCGATTTATATAATGGTGGTATAATAATTTGGAATGGTGATGGAACAATTGTTCCTGGTTGGCCAAAAACAAGCGGTGGTCGTTCTTTAGCTGTTGCTGATATTGACGGAGATACAGAACTAGAAATAATTGCAGGATATAGTGATGGATATGAGGAAAAGGTTTATGCTTGGAATAGTGATGGAACAGTGGTTCCAAGTTGGCCAAAAATGAGTGGAGGTTACTCTTTAGCCATTGCTGATATTGATGGAGATACAGAACTAGAAATTATTTCAACAAGTGTTGGTGGAGTACATATTTGGAATTCTATGGGAACAGGTTATGCACCTTTTTACACATATTCAGTCAATATTCGACGAACAGGAACATACATAGATACAGATAACGATGGATTATTTGATCACGAAGAAGAACTTCTTCGTACAGATCCTTCAAAAGTAGATTCTGACAATGATGGTTTGCCAGATGGAGATGAAATCAATATTTTTTCTACAGATCCTACAAAGGTAGATTCTGATAATGATGGTTTGCCAGATGGAGATGAAATCAATATTTTTTCTACAGATCCTACAAAGGTAGATTCTGACAATGATGGTTTGCCAGATGGAGATGAAATAAAAATCTATTTTACTAATCCCAACATTAAAGATACAGACTCTGATGGAATGTATGATGGTTATGAAGTTTATTCTGGATTGAATCCTTTAATTAATGACTCTGGTACTGATTTAGATGATGATGGATTAACCAATCTTGAAGAATTTAATTTGGGTACTTTTGCTAATAGCACTGATACAGACAGTGATGCAATGAATGATTTATGGGAAGTTCAAACGGGAACAAATCCAACAATAGACGATTCTGCTGTAGATTTAGATAATGATACCTTATCTAATTTAGACGAATATAATCTTGGTACTTTTGCAAACAACTCTGATACTGATAATGATGGAATGTTTGACGGTTATGAAGTTTATTCAGGTTTAGATCCTTTTGTTGATGATGCAAATTCTGATTTAGACAATGACGGATTAACTAACCTAGAGGAATTTAACTTGGGTACTTTTGCTAATAGCACTGATACAGATAGCGATTTTATGGACGATTTGTGGGAAGTTCAAACGGGTACAAATCCAATTATAAATGATGCTAATTCTGATTTAGACAATGACACTTTGTCTAACGTAGATGAGTATAATCTTGGTACTTTTGCAAACAATTCTGATACTGATAATGATGGAATGTTTGACGGTTATGAAGTTTATTCAGGTTTAGATCCTTTTGTTGATGATGCAAATTCTGATTTAGACAATGACGGATTAACTAACCTAGAGGAATTTAACTTGGGTACTTTTGCGAATAACACAGATACAGATGATGATGGTTTAACTGATTATGAGGAAGTGAAAGAATACTTTACCAATCCTATCGATAACGACTCTGACAATGATGGATTAACTGATTATGAAGAAGTGAAAATTTATGGAACTGACCCAAATGATGAAGACACGGATGGTGATGGAGATCCTGATGGTAAAGAAATAGAAAATGGTCTCGATCCTCTCAATCCTAAATCTAATTTAGAACACAAAGAAAAAGTCAAAAGGATTATAACTCTCGTTTCTATAATCACTGGAGCTGTTGTCGCAACTATTAGTATTACTTTTTTGACTTTTGTTGGAATTAGACTTTATCTCAGAAAAAAGGCTTCTACTTTAGGCTTTTCTTCGGTTAAAGAAATGTTTTCTGCTAAAAAACTAGGATTCAAGGATAAATTGGAGTGGGAGCAAATCTCTTCTTTAGGTTATAATACTAAATCAGACTATCTTAAAGCACTTAAAAGAGAAGAAAATTATAAAACTCTTATTAACCTACTTAATCAATTTAAACCCAATATCCCTGTTACATTGCAAAGATTATCAGAACTCTCAGGATTTTCTAAGAAAAAAGTTGAAGAGTATATCAATGATATTCTACGTTCTAACCCTGATATTGGTGAGTATTATGAACTTGAACAGTCTTTCATTAGAAAGGAAACCATAGAAATTGAAAATGAGATAGACAAATTACTCAGTAAATATCGAGATTGGGAAGCTGTAGGTGAAGGTAAAAAGAAAGAATAGCTAAAAACATTTTTTCTTTCATTTTTCTTTTTTTGTAGTTTAATTTCTTATTAAATTAGAAGTCATTCTATAAGTATCTTTATTAATTTCTCAAAAATGCTTTTATGTCTAAATACTAAATTTATTTGTATGAATAATTCTTCTGAAAAAATAGTTTTAACTATTTGTCATAATAATGAGGAAACGTGTGATAGTTGTTCTCTTTTTGGTAATTTAATGTGTAAGTTAGATCACAAAGACTCGATTATTTTTATTTGGCCATTCTTAACAATGATTGGTCTTTTAACAGCAGGTATTATAATAACAAGAATGAAAGTTGATACTCCTTGGTGGGCAATAATTACTTTCATTGGGGTATATTTTTTGTACATGTTTTTTTTCTTCAACATCTGGGAAAGTAAGATCCTTTGCAGTCACTGTCCTTTCTATGTTATTGATGATTCAAAGATTCTAAAATGCTATGCTAATTATGGTTTCTTGAAAACAGCTAAATACAATCCTACACCTATAACTAAATCAGAACAGATACAATTTATTATAGGAGCTTTGTTATTATTTTTTATTCCAATGACTTTTCTTTTGATTATTCAGAACTTTCTTTTTGCAGGATTAGTTGCCTTAAGTACAGTAATCTTTTTTGTTAATACAATGAATTCCTCTTGTAAAAAGTGTCCTAATTTCTCTTGTATTCTAAATAGGGTTCCTGAAGAATGGAAAGAAGAATATTTCAAGAAGAATGAAGTAATGAGAAAAGCTTGGGAAGAAAATAGTCAATAACTGATAAATTTTAATTAAATTTTTTTTCAATTTCCTTATTTTGTAAATAAGATTAAAAAAATTTAAAAATAACTGGCTTTTTTAGAAACCATGAGCATTGTAAAAAAAACAAATAAAAAGAATGTTTTTCTATTTAGTTTCTACGACATTGCTAATACAGTTTATTCTCAAGTTATACAAAGTACAATTATCTTGCGTTATATTCAGATTATTGGCCAAGTAGAGAACGGGATGACTAAAGATCAAGCTTATTTTGTTTTTACAACAATTCAAGCTTTGAGTCAGATTTTGGTTGTAGCTCTTATTCCTCTATTTGGAGCAATGATGGATAGAGCTGGTAGAAAAAAACCTTTTGTACTAACTATCACAGGGATTACTTTAATTAGCACTTCTCTTTTCTGGATAAAGAAGAGTATAGCGGTAGTGATGACGCTTTTTATTTTAGCAAACCTCGCTTATTGGGCTGCTCTTGCTGCTTATGATGCGATGATACCTTCTTTAGCTGCAGAGAAAGATATTGGTAAAACCTCAGGGATAGCAATGGGTCTAGGTTGGGTTTCTATAATTCCTGCAATAGGAATAACAATACTTGCTAATTCTCTTTGGGGACAACCAAACGCTGATCCCAATCAAGGACCAGTTGTTTATGGTTATTATGCCAATCCTTGGACATATATCATGACAGTTGGATTGTTCATTCTATTCTTGATACCATTCTTGTTCACAAAAGAAAAAGCTAAACCAGGTGAATTTCCTAAATTTAAAGAACTACTAAATGATTCCTTCGGAGAACTTTACCGTACTTTCAGAGATATTAGAAAGCATAAAGAGATGTTCAAATTTATAATAGGCTACTTCTTCATTGTTGACATGGCAAATACAGCTAATATTATTCTTTTAGATGTTCTAAGAGATGCTATCGGTTTTCCTGAGAGTCAAAGTCTAATCCTCCAGCTTCCTGTAGTTTTTACAGCTATATTTGTTATACCAATAATTGGATGGATGGGAGACAAATTTGGAGCTAAAGCAACTGTGTGGACTGTAGGAGCATTATATCTAGTTGGTCTTGTTTCTGGAATATTAGCAATCTGGTATGGTAAAAAATCTGTCTCTCCTGGCTTGACATTAATGTTCATCCTTACTTTTATAATGATGATTTGTGTAGGAATAGGATTGGGTTCAACATGGGTTGTTCAAAGAGTGATGATCTTAAAACTAGCCCCACCAGAAAAAGTGGGAGAATATGTAGGTTTCTCTTATATTGCTGGAAGATTAAATGCTTCAGTAGCAATCTTTATCTGGGGAGGAATAATAAAAGTATTCTATCCCATTTTCAATGCAAAAGGCTATGACTATAGAACTTACTCTATAGGATTACTATTCTTGTTATTCCTATTAGTGGTAGGAATGGTCATCACGTTTTTTGTGAAGATACCTTCAGATGAAGAAAGAAAGAAGTGGGCAGAAGATTATATAAACCATGGAATGAAAACACAAACAGAATTAGAAAAAGAGCGAAATAAAAAATCTTGAGTTTTCCTTTCTTTCTTTTTTATCTTTTATAATTAAAAACAATGAATTAAAGCTGAATAAGAAGATTTTTTTATTACACTTCTATTGTCGTTTTAATGAAGATTCTACAGAATAAAAAAAACAAAATGCTAGTTATTTTTATAATTATAACTCTTTCTTTAATGTTTTCTTCTTTTATTACTGGAAAAACCATAAAAAGTTATAATACAAATTTTTCTTCTTATCAAAACTTTTTAATTGTCCGATATCATGAAATAAGAGTAGATATTATTTCTGTAGATGATATTTTCTGTAAAGAGTCATTCATTATTGAGAATATAGATAATAATAGTCTTGATACAATTCCTTTGTGGTTTAATCATTCTATAAGTTCACTCAAAATAACAGATATAAACGGTTCTCTTTTATATAACTGGAAAGTTTTTGAAACTAGTTCTAACTATGTAGAAGTCAATTTGAGAAAAAATATTTCTTTTAATGAAATAGCTTCTTTCTCAGTAGAGTATGAATTATTGAAAGATATTCCTTTAATAACTTCAGAAAAGAATTATTACTTGTTTGAGTTTTATGCAAGTATTACCTACTCTACTTCTGTACTTGATGTTGAGTATTCTCTCCCTGAAAACAGTTTTGTTTATCAAAGTGAAGGATCTGTTTATCCTAACAACGCTATGCAACAAATAGACTATAATAGAATCACTGTTTCATGGCGAAGTAACAATGTTAGTGCTTTTTCTAATCCTTTATTTTATGTAAAATTTGATGAACCAATAATTGAAGATGAAAATCGAGGTTTTTTTGAAAAAGCTCTTAATCTTTTTCTTTCTGGACTATTTCTTGGCTTTTTTTTGGGAATAAGTTTTCTTTCATGGTTTGCAAGATATAAAGAAAAAAGGGCTAAAAAACAATTAGGATTAAGTCTTCTAGATGATAACCAAAAAGAGTTAATAAAAATAATCTATGAACATAATGGAAAGATAAGCCAGAAAGAAATGTGTTCAGTGACTGGTTTTTCTAAATCTAAAATAAGCAGAAATCTTATACCTTTAGAAAAAAGAGGGCTAATTTATAGAGAAAGATGGGGAAGAACTTACGTAATTCATCTTACTAAAGAAGGAAAAACAGTTATTGAATAAAAAAAAGCAAATACTAGATGTATTCCAGCTTTTATTAAGCAAAGGAATGTTTAAATTTCTCTTTTATATAATTTTTAATTATAGGTCGTAAGTACAATAAAAAGTTCTTTTTTCAAATCGTTTCACTATTGTTTCACTTGTTTTACAATCGTTTCTTAACAGTTTTATCGTTGCTAAATCCAACTTTTAATAAATAACCGTTTTATGACAGTGTTAGGTGAAAAAAAATGAACAAGAGACTATACACCTATTTGACTATAACTGGAGTAATATTCCTGGTTCTTATGAGTTCTTTACCATTAACTTCTTTGGCAGACAAAGGAGATAATGTGAATGTTGGTAAAGATAATGGATCTTTTATTATTGATACTCCTTTGTTAAAGGTAAAACTTTTGAATAATAAACCAGATATTATGTTCTGGATAGCAAACGATACTGATTCTAATAAAAGAAAGCCTGTTCCTGCTTATCACATTGGATTTAAATATGTAGTAGAATTATTCGGGGATGACTTAGTTGTAGATAATAGAACTGAACTCGGAGGAAAATCTTACAATTTAGCAACTATTGATTGGACCTTAACAACTGAAAATAAAACAGATGAAGTTATTTCTACTTTATCTTCAGAAATTTTATCCAATGGTGCTACAATTAGTTTTATCTTTCATGTTTTTACAAAAGATACTACTGTAACAAGAGTGTTAAATGATAATACTACAGTAACCTATGAAGTAAAAGCTCTATCAGAAATAAAATTTGATATTGTTGTTTCAAATTGGACCTTTACAGAAGGAGCAGTAGGATTGACTTTCGTTACAACAGTACATGAACTTGCTTATAGACATAGAGTAAGAGCAGGAAATGCTACACATACTCAAGGTGAAACAGAAGAAAGAAATAGCACTAAAACTACTCCACGTGAAAAAAGAGACAATGACCCTGAAAAATGGGGTGTAGAATTTACTGACGATAAAGGCAATCTTCAAAGTTATTTTGCTTGGACACCTGAAGCTGATGTTTTTGATGCAGACGATAATTACTTGAAAACAGTCAATGTTACTGCTACAACTGCAGAAAGAGGTTTCAAAGAAAAAAAAGTTTCTAATAAAAAATTCGGAATTGATTATTTATTCTTATTTATTACTTATCCCAATTATGGAGATAATTTGAAATTAGTACATGACCCAACAATTGGAGTAGTAGAAACATCAAGCGGACTTCCTTGGGCAACAACTGCATCAATTGTCTTACCATTGGTAATTGTAGGCCTAATAGTAATAAATAGAAGAAGAAAGTAATTATTCTTTGTTCTTCATTTTACTTTTTTTCTCTTTATTTATCTTTTTAGCGAATTCTAAGGCTTCTTTGTATCTCTCTATAGTTTCAACTTGTAACTCATCATCAGAGTCTAATTTGGTGATTTTTTCTCTAAGTGTTCTTATAAATAACTTGAGTTCCTCTTCAGGTAATTCATCAATTATCGTTTTCGCAAGAAAAATGTTAGCAGTATCAACATTTGGAATATCTAACTCTAAAGGGTTTTTCTCCCATTCTTCAATAGAATAGGCTAATTGTTCTGTTCCTAAAAGGTCTATTATTTGATCTATCTTAAAAGGTACAAGTTCTTTAAATCTTTTAAATGCATTAGCATATTTTTCACTTTCTGCAATTCTTGTCTCAAAGAATCTATCAGTAGGAAATAGAATTTTCACCGCACTTAAAGCAAAAGTTCCTGTCTGAAAAATCAAAATTAAAGACTTTGCTTCACTTGAATTTTCATTGTGGGTAGACAAAAAAGCTTTTTCTAATTTTTCTTTATTAGTTAGTTTCCATATTCTTCTTAATAATTTGATTTCAAAAGCCCCTTTAACTTTTTTATTTTTACTTTCAATAAATATTATGTAATCTTTTTTTCTAATAGTTCCAGTATAATTTTTTCTCAGTTGAGTTAGATCTACTTCTTCTCCTTCTTCTCTCCTTTCCTCAAAATAAAAAATAATTTTCTTCTCTTTGCTAATATAAAATTTTTTACTTTCAGTTACCTCTCTGTCTGTGTCTCTATGAAGTAAAATCTTCTCAAGAATAAAAGGAAGATTTTCTTTAGAAACATTAGTCATAGATGAACGTTTCTGTACAAGCTTTTTAAAGGTTAACCAAAAGAAGATAGAATAATGTAGAAGAAAAGATAGAACATTCTATTGGTTATTAGTTCTAAGAAGTTTGAAAAAAAAAGAATTATGTTTAAATTATTAAAACTTACTATGAACTTAACTTGATAGAAGAAAAATATGAAAAGAAAATCAATTTTGTCTTTTGCTTACTTTTGACAAAATTCTTCGAAAACTTTGAATAGATATAGCTGTTTGATGTACCAGTCATGATAAGGTTTAGGAGCATATTCTTCAGGAATTTTAGAATAATGATTAAAGATATAGTTTATTTTTCTCAATCCATTTAGAAATATGTATGTAGTTTTAATATCTGACAAACCCTTGAAAAATTTCATCAAAAAGTCTAAAACTGTGGGTTTGGGATATTTATTATCTAAAATTCTGTTTATTTCTGTTTTTGAAATTAAACCTCTTTTGAATAAAAAGAGTAATTTATCTTTTTCAAAGCTTAAAATATGCGTTCTAAAAGCCTCTAAAGCTGCAAGGTGTTTTCCAACTAACTTGAAAAATTCAGTATGATAATTCCATAATCGATAAATAGAAGCTTCTCTCCTTTGTAAGGCTTCTAACAAAACTTTAGAAATAATGCTTAATGCGATAAGTGCTGGACCAGATCCCTCTATATTGAAAGGGTTTATCTGAAATGCTGCTTCTCCAATAGATAGAAAACCATACCATGCTAGAGTTATTGGTCTTCTTGCAACAGATTTATCTGAATAAGAAATGATCGGAGAAATGTTGATTCCTTTTGATTTGTTTATTATCTCGTTAGTTACAGCTTTTGCTTTTCTTTTAGTTAATTTTTTATTAAGAACTGTGAAAAAAGAAATAGTTTTGTTTTCTTTTTCGATTCTTGAGTAAAATTCTCTATCAAAGAAATAGTAGAAAGCATTGTTTTCTAATTCGATTTCATTAAGTAATTTCTCTTTTTGTTCAATTTTATTTTGAGAATAAAAAGTTTCAACATATTTTTTTGATGAGATTTTGGTGTTTAGGTCAAGTATTTCTATATTTTTTGTTAATATTCGTTCTACTCCAGAACAATCTACAATGATTCTTCCATTAATTATTTTGCCATCTTTCGTTTTGACCCCAATAACCCATTGTCCTCTTCCAACAGGATCAGTAATTTCTGTATCAAAACTGAATTTTGCTCCAGATTTAGCTGCACTATCAACCATAAAGTTAACATATTCTTGAAGATTAAACTTCACATAATCTCTTTTTGGTAAAGGAAAAATTTGACTTAAATCACTAAAAGAAAAGAATACTTTTCTAGTAACTTTTTTTGCTTTTTTATAGGTTTGGAGGAATTTAGAAGAATTGTATGTATTTATATCTACGTACTGTTGTTGATTTCTTCCTATTTCTTCTTTTTTCTTTTTTTCAAAAACAATAACTTTCTTTCCTGCTATAGCTAAATTAAAAGCTAAAGTTGCACCTGTAAAACCAGAACCTACAATTATTACATCATACTGTTCTTCTTTTTTTGACATTAATCAAACTTTTAGATTAAATTATTTGAACATTTTCTATTAATTTGTTATCGATTTGATCTTTGTAAAATATCGACGTAATAATTTAACTCTTAAGAAAGTTAAGAAAAAAAATATGTTAGAGCTTTAAGCTGTTCCTCCAGTAACTAATTCCAGCATGAAAGTTAAAAGGGCTAGAATAAGTATAGCAGGAAGAATTTTTAAAGCATAGATTACTTTATTTTCTTTTGAAATTGCCCCTAAAAGCATACCTAAAACAATCACTTCAATGACAATTAAACTTATTGAAATAATATATCCTATTTGCATATTAAAGGCTTTTACTAAAACTAACAAGAATGGTGAAATAGATATAGAAGCAAAGAGAAATGGTGATAGACCATCTACCGCTGAAATAATCCATGAAACCTTTAAATTAGCTTTTGCAAGTCTAGTATTGTTAAGGTCAGTTATCATATCAGCTTCTAAATCTTTAATCTCTTTTGTTCTTTCTGCTCGTTCAGTAAGATAGGCAATCCAAAAACCTGATATTCCCATAGCCATTGAAGCACTAATTCCTAGAATCAATAATGTTTTAGCTGCAATAATATCTTGTTCTGGAGTTCCAGACTTGAATCCATGAGCAATCATTGAACCTATAATTAGTCCTAAAGCAGTTAAAGCTCCATCAAAACCATTCATCACAAAATACCTGCGAAGGATATTTTCTCCTCCAGTTAAGGTGAGAATTTTACCTATATCATTATCACTTTTCAATTTTATATTCCCAAAGAAAACTTCTAAAATATTTTTATTAAATTCTTTAAAGATTTTTCGGAATGAATGTTTTTTTTAAAAAAAAGTTACTTTTTCACTTTCAAACAAGTGTCTAAAAAAGATTTTAAATAGTATAAGTTCTAAAAAATTAAAGATGCAAACTTTCTTCGACTCAGCTTTAGAAGCAGAATTTAACAAAATCTACAAAAAGTTAAAAGAATTAGAACGAAAAGATGATGATAAGTATCAAAGTGACTTGTCTTTCTTACTTGATCATTTTAGGATTTTCGAACCACTTGATACTACGTGTAAAAGAGAGGATTTTAGCGTTTCTGCAGTAGATGGGAGTGGAGCTAGCGATTTAATTAAGTTAAATAATATTTCTGTACATCTCATCACAGCAGGTTTTTCTGCAGATCTGACTGACTTTAAAAAAGGAACAACGATTGAGTTGGATATTAGACCAGAGATATCTACTTATCCTAATGGAGTAACTAAACTAGTTTTAATTAGAGAAGATGAAGAACTTGAAGTATGGGAGGAGATTATAAATTTTGTTAGAGATAATTATGGAAAAGAGCCAAAAGAAATAGTTTTTGATGTCCTTAGGAACATGGTTTTAAGAAAAATGGAAAATGAAGGAAAAGATATTTCTAAAATAAAAATAAAAAATACTTTTGAACTACTGCAGCAAGCTAAACTTGCAGGTTTTACTCTTTATAATAAACCAATAGATAAATTCCATGAATGGATGATAAGCCCAAGACCTCAAACAGGTTGGTATGACCAGTTTAGAGAAATTTTAGAATATTCTCTTGCTTATTCTATTTTAAAAACTGAAAAGCAGATAAAATATCTATTTATTGATGGTTCAATGAACATGCTTATCTCAAGGAATCATAATCAACCAAGACTTATATCTAACTATCTTTTACGTGATTTATGTACAGAAGCTCTAAAACGTAAAACATGTGTAGTAGCTGTAAGTAAGACAACTACTTTTCCTTTTATTTACAAAATAGCTCAAGATGTACGAATTCATCTTAAAGGAGAAAAAAAATGGTTTTTCCGTGTTTCTTCTAAGGAATTAGGAGAAACTCCTCTTCGATTGTTAGAAGGTAAAAGTATTCCTCCAGAGAACGCTATTACTTATCTTTTCCATTTTTCAGCAGATTTACCTGTTTTAAGGATAGATTTTGATTTAGAGTGGTGGAAAAAGAATATTTATTCAGAAAATAACGAAAAAGAGAAAGAGAGAGAAATAGAACTTTTCAAAGAAATTGATTGGTTGTCTCGAGATGTAAGATATCATGGTTACCTTTTTGATCTTGCATTCTCTCATTTTAATGCTTTAATAACCTTTAAAGAGAGAGACTTAATTGCAGATAGATTGATAGATTTCTTCACTGAAAAAGGTGAAGACCCAAGGAGATATATACACCCAAGAAAAAGATTAGGATTGATGTAAAAGGTGAAAAAATGGTAGAATTAAAATTAAATGAACCTATAGGAATATTGGCAGAAGGAGATATCTCTTCTTTGAAAGTGATATCAAAAGATATTAGATACCAAGTTGGAGAAATACTTATTATCACCCATCCTGAAACTCCAGAAATTTATCTATTTAGGGTGATGAATTATGAAAATATTCTCCGATCGAGTTCTGATATGAGTTATGTTGCTTCAAATATTTTGAAGAATAGAACAGCATATATTGCAAGGGTAGAAAATGAAAAAATGGTAAAAGTATCTGGAATTTTAATGGGTTACTCCCTTTATGATGAAAAAAAGAAACAATGGATTTTGTATAAACCTCGCTCTCTTCCTCCTCATTTTTCATATGTTTATAGAGGGTCAGATTGTAAAGCTGCTCTACAAGATCTTTTATGGTCAGAATTTGGTAATGATATAGAAATAGGAAAACTACAAGTTGGTGCTACAACTTTAGATATCCCAATTAGACTAGATGTAGAAGCTCTTCCAATGCATGTTCAAGTTGCAGGAACAACAGGTGCAGGAAAATCATTTTTCATGTTGACAATGATTGCTTCTAGTCTTAAAAACAATATAATCAATGCTTTGAAAGCTCAAAAAGCAAGTTCTATTAACAAGAAAATTTCTTTCTTCATGGTAGATGTACATGATGAATATATGAGAGGAATGAAAGAACCTGAATCAAATGAAAGGTATGGAATAAAAGATATAGCTGAAGCAAGCTTAAAGCAGGATAAAGATATTTACAACATTCTATTTGGAAAGAATTTCTATCTTACTTCTGATATGGAAAGTGTAGAGAAAGATATGCAAAAGTATGCTAAAGCCTTACGTTTTAGGCTTGAAGATATAGAGGTAAGTGACATCATTTCAGTAATGGAAGTAACTGACCAAATGGCTTCTTTTATGTTTTGGGTCAAGTCACACTATGAAGATTGGATATCAACAATTGTTCAACTAGGAGAAGAAGATGACCAAGGAGGATTTTCTAAAGGAACAGTAAATGCAGTAAAAAGAAGACTCAGAAGTATATATAACTCACCAATTTTTAGAGAGTCGAGAACTATTACAACTTCTGATGATAAAGACAAAGAACAATCAAATGTTAGTTTTAGTGATTTAGCAGAAATTGTATATAATTTAGAACAAGGACATTTCTATAATTTTAGTTCAGCACTATTAAGTTCGACAGAACAATTCATTGTCTTAACTATGCTAGCAAGAACAATTTTTGCATTAAGACAATCTTTAATGTCTTCTACAAGATGGTCTCAGTTTGAAAAGCAAGTAGAGTCAAGATTACCAAGACAAATAAGCAACGAATTACTAGGAAAAACAAGTTCTTCTTTTTCAATAAAGGATCTCTATATTAAAAATAAGGAAGGAAACGACTATATTCTTAAAAAAGTGAATGAACTTCCTGTAATTCTTCTCACAATTGAAGAAGCTCCAAGTATTTTAGGAGTACAGATGTCTAAACAAGGAAATGTGTTTGTTGATATTAGTAGACAAGGAAGAAAGTTTGGAATAGGTATGTTACTTATTACTCAAAATATTTCAGCAATGGAACCCTTAATTTTAGCTAACACAAACACTGAGATAAATATGATGCTTGGAAATGAAATAGAGATAAAACAAGCAATTATCAACGCCAGTAACAATATTACAGGATATGAACATGAGTTTAGAGTACTAAATAGAGGGGAAGCTATAGTTACTAACTCTTTACGAAATATACCTATGCCTGTGAAAATACACAATGCCCCAGTCATAATTAAAGAGAACTTGTCTTTCTTTGAAAATCCTTATGATTGTTTGAAAATAAAGAAAGAAAAAAGGATATCAAAAGATATCCCTCTGCTTTAGGAATTGAATTAAGAATAATGTATATTAAAGAAGGTGCAACTAGTGGTAAAAATAGCCCATATATCTGACACTCATTTATCACATCGAAGAATAAGAAATGTAAGAGATAGTTGGAAAGAGCGATATAGAGTGAGTTGGATAGAAAATGATTTCTCATTGGCTTTTCAAAGAGCTTTAGATGCTGCAATTGAAACAAAATGCGATTATCTAGTTCATTCAGGAGATTTGTTTGATGTTCCAGTAAAGAGGAATACCACTTCTCCTACAGAATATGCTAGAGCAATAGCAATAAGTGAAATTAGAAGATTTTTGGAAGCTACAAATTTCAGAGTTCCTATAATTATTATCGATGGGAACCACGGTACTTATCTATACAGAAACAATAGCACATTAGAATTCATAAAGTCTGCTTTTCCTGAAAACATATTTATTGCTACAAACTATGATCTTAAGCGTGCAATAGTAAAGAAAGAACCATTGAAAGTGGAATTTGAAGAGATCAATTTCTATTTATTCCCCTATTTAGAATTTAAATCTATCCCCAAATATGAGGAACTTTATGATACATGGATTAGCCAATGCCAAGAACCAGAAGAAGGTAAAATGAATGTTGCAGTTGCTCATGGAATGTTTAAAAACTATGATTTACATGAAAGATTATTTTCTTTTCCTTATGATTATGTAGCTCTTGGACATGACCACCAACAAAGGAAATATGCTCCAAATGCTTGGCAAGCAGGGAGTACAGAAAAATATACTTTTGCAGAACGAGGGCAAGAAAAAGGTATTCTGGAAGTCATTATTAAAAAAGAAAAGGAAATAGAAGTTAATCCAATAAAAATTGTTAGTCAAAGAGAAATGAAGCAATTTGAGGTAGAATTGAGTTCAGATATGAGTGCATTAACAGTAGAAGAAAAAATAAGGGAAATTGTGGTTAATTATAGGCGTAATTTTGATGGTAATACAGCTTCTAGAATAAAAGTAAAGTTAAAAGGAAAAACTTCTCTCTCTTATTGGTGGACAATAGAAGATCGTTTAGCAGAAATACAGAAAAATGTTTTAACTGAAGAATATAACATTCTTGAATTCAGGTGGGATGAAAGCGAGTTAAAAAAATCTATTCCTCAAAGTTTAGCAAAAACTCCTCAAATGGATCAATATCTAATAGAAGATCCAGTTAAGGATTTTATTAATTATTTAAAAAACCTAGAAATAGATGATGACATAAAATTTGAACAATATGCTAAACTGGGGCCAGAAATAATTAAGGAAGTTTTTAGTGAAGGAATAATTTCTTCGAAGGAGGAGTTATAATGAAAATTCTTTGGATACACATGGAGAATTTCAAATGCTATAGCAATGAAAGAATTCCTGAAACTGGTGTTCTTCCAAAAGGGTTAATTTTAGTGGAAGGAGATAATTCAGTAGGAAAGACTTCTCTATTTGATGCTATTTATTATGCTCTTTTTTACGAACCTACAAAAGACAAAGCAATTTTAGGTACAAAAGATATGCTTGTTAAAAGAGGAGAAAAAGAAACTATTGTAGAAGTTGCTTTTGAAATAATGAATAAATCTTTTGTAGTGCAAAAGCAGCATGGAATGTCTACTCCTCTAAAAGTTTTTTTGCTTCAAATAGACGGAGAAAAAGCTGAAAAAGGAGAATTTGCAAATCCTAGAAAAATAGCAGAAGGTCTAGAAGATGTAAATAGAAAATTGTTTGAACTGTTAAACATCACAAGTGAAAGTGTATTGAGTACTCTAATAGTAAATCAAGGAGAAGTTCAAAAACTAGCAGAAGCAAAAGGAGCAGAACTTAGAGATATAATCTACAAACTTTTTCACTTAGATGATATAAGAGAAAAATTGAAACGTGTAATAAATAAAAAAATGGCACTTTTGGATGAAGAATGGGAAAAATACAAGATAGAACGGACTACAGAAAATATTCTTGATGAGATTAAAGAACTAGAAACAGAAAAAGTAAAGAAAGAGGAAGAATTGGAAAAAGCAAAAAAAGAGTCAGAGGAACTAGAAAAGAAAATAGCTAAATATCCTATAGTTTCAGAAATACAATCAATAAGCAATATTTTAACTCAAATACAGCAAATTAGAGAGAATATAAAGAACCAAGAAAAGATCGTAAAACAAAAGATTGAATCTTTGGAAATCAAAGAATTAATACAAGAAGAAATAAAAAATAAAATTATTGAAAAAGAGAAGATTATTCAAGAAACAAATAATACTATAGAAGAATTGAGAAAAAAGAGAGATAAAGTACAAAAAAAGTTGCATATTCTCCAAAAAGACTTGAATGAAATTAGAGAAAAAATCAAAAAATTGGAAAGTCATGAAGTTGGACATGAAGAAGAATTTACTTGTGAATTGTGCGAGCAAACAATGCCATATTCAAAATATAAAGAACTAGTAGAAAGTAAAAAACAGTCGATTTCTAATATTCAAAAAGGAATAAAAAGAAGAGAAGAAGAGAAAAAAGATATTGAAAAACAGATAGAGAAAGAGAGTAAAACTATAATTCAACTAAAAGATTTCATTTCTTCGCTCAAAAATGTAAATGAACAATTAGAAATTCTAGAAAGTAATAAGAATGAACTGGAAACAAAAGAAAATAAATTAAAGTCACAACTTATAAAATTCAATGTTCAATCTGTAGATGAACTTTCAAAAAAATATGCTGTTGAAAAATTCGAAGAATTCTTTTCAATTATTAATGAATTAAATTCTAGTAAAGCTAGTCTGGAAGCATCAGTTAAACATTTAAATAAAGTTATTGAAAACTTGATTAAAAGAAAAAGCCAACTAGAAAAAGAAATAGAGAAAAATAGGAAAAAAGAAGAAAAACAAGAGAGTATTCTACAAGAAAAGGCAGCTCTAAAAGATGTGGAAGGAGTAGTTTCTAGTTTTATTGCTGAAGAACTTATTTCTAACCGTCTTCTTGCAGGAATACAACAAACGACTAATCCTAATATAAACTTGTTTACAAGAGGAAAATATTCAGAGATATATCTAGAAGCAACAACCAAAAAAACTTTGAGACTAAGTATATTAGACCAAGAAGAAGAATTTGTGAAAAATCAAGAGTTTTTATCTGGAGGAGATAAAGCGGCGATAGGACTAGGATTAAGATTAGGTATAAGCGAACTGTTAAAACAAATCAGACCATTCAAAGATTCTCCACATAATCCACCAAGAATGGACATAATGATTCTAGATGAACCACTAGGTTCTCTTGACAATGAAAGAAGAAAGAAAGTTCTAGAAGGATTGCTTATACAGAAAAAATTCAACCAGATTTTCCTAATTACGCATACAAATATTAGAGAAGAACTTCGAGCTCCTTCAATTAGGGTAAGTAGAACAGAAAAGGGAAGTTCTACAACCTATTTTCCTGCACCAAGTGAAATAGAAATAGAATCTGAAGAATAATTTTATTCCTTTTTATTTACTTTTTTTGAGAATAATATTTATATCTAAAAATGGAAATGTTCTCTAGGGTTTGAAATGATACCTGGAACACTTAGACCTTTACCGAAAAGATTAGCTAAAGTAAAAACAGAAGCTGAAAGGCTTTTTAGAGCAGTGGACTATGATTATGAGACTATTAAAGAAATATTGAAGTCTAGTAAAAATTTTGAATTTGAAGAAATAAGAAGACAATATATTAATTGTTTGAATCATCATATAAGAATAGTTCCACTTGTAAAAGAAGCAGATAAATTGTTAGTTAAATACTCTAGAGATCCACTTCTAAAAGAAATGGTTTTCAAATTATTTGATAAGTTGGAAAAATATGAATATAGATTGAATGCTGATGTTCAACGACTTGATACTATTTTAATGTCAAAAAGAAAAGAATACATAAATAAAACAATTCCACTTATAAAATCAGAAATAAAAAGCAAATTATCTTTCTTAAGAGACCTAGATTTTGAGCAGTTACTAGCTGATAGTGAAAAATATTCAGCTATTATTTCAAGCATAGTAGATCGTGTAGATATATTAAAAGACGAATATCAAAAATTAATCGAAAATGCTCTTGAAAGCGCAGTAGAAGCATATAAAGAGCTAAAAGAAAAACTAGATGAATTAGAAGATGAACTGAAAGAATATGTTCTTATTCTTGCTACTTGTAAAATGGAAATGCTAACTAATGAATCAAATGCCTTACTTGAAGAAGGTGTAAAAATTTTTGAACGTTTTGAAATTGAACAAACAACAGAACTTATTGAAGAAGCACAGGTTTATTTGGATAAAGCTAAACCAACTCTCAAAGAGATGAAAGAATTAAGGGTTGACATTCCTAAAAGAGCAATGAAAAAGAGTTTTGAAACAAAGTTTCAAGAACTAAGAAATAGATTTGATGAAAATAAGTTCACACTTGATGAATTAATTACTAATATAAAATCAAGAAATAGACTTCTATCCACAAATATTGAAAGAATTGAAGCACTAAAAGAATTAGCTAAATCAATGTCCAGTGATATAAAAGAAACAGGAGAAATACTAAAAATAAAAAGAATGGGTACATTTAAACTATATTTAAAAGAAAATCTTATTCCTCACATGAATCTGCAAGAGAACGGTATAGTAAAGATACCAAAAACAGAAGAACTTACAACAACTTTCATTGATGAAATAATCTTGACTCTTGAAGATCTAGATAGTAAAAATATAGTCGAAGATTGGTTTAATGCTTTTAGAGCTACAAAAATTGGTAAGTGGATATATGAAACTTCTGTTAAGATTAAAAATAAAACTGTGGAAATAACAAAGAAGATTGTAGAAAAAACTAAGATATTATTACAAAAATTAAAAGAAAAAATTAAGCAATGGATACAACAAATGAAAGAAAAAAGAAAACAGAAACAATTAGAGAAACAAAAACAAACAGAAAATCCAAAACCAAAGGAAAAAAAGTAAGAAAAATAATCTAAAAATTTTATTTCTATTTTTTTTCTAAATTTATTGTTTAAATTAGGTGGAAATAATAAAAACTTGTATTTTTATTATTTTATTTACTGATTCTTTGAAAAAATTTTTGCCAAAAAAAATAAATATTTTATTATAATTATGTAATGTGCATTATAATGACTTCAGATTCATATTGTAATTGTATGGTGAGGTTTAGTTGGCCTAAATGGCTAGTAGCCATAGGACAAATAGCTTTAGGCTTTGGAATTTTATTGTTAATCATATTTTCTATCATTTACACAAAGACAAGTTGGGAAAAATTTTCTCTTTATGGTATCTATGTGGGAGCAGGATTTTTACTTCTTGGAGCACTTATCTTATCAAGCAATGAATGGTAAGTAAAAAAAGAAGAAGTAAAAATTTAGAAAAATGCAAACTTTATAAACAAAGGAAGTAGAGTGATCGAAAGTATATTTTGAAGTTTAATTAGAATATGTAAAGAGGGACCAGCTGTATCTTTAAGAGGATCACCTACAGTGTCTCCTATTATTGCTGCATCATGAGTATCAGTTCCTTTTCCTCCAAAGTTACCAAGTTCTATGTATTTCTTTGCGTTATCCCATGCTCCCCCAGCATTAAACATGAACATCGCTAATATTCCTGAAACAACCTTTACTGCAACAAGATAAGCTGCTAGATACCAAACTCCAACGAGAAAACCCATTATTATGGGAGTAAAGATTCCTATTAAAGTAGGAACAATCATTTCCTTTAAGGCATTTGTTGTGCTTATTCCGACACAACGAGAATAATCTGCTTTTGTTTCTCCTTTCAATATTCCAGGATCTTCTTTAAATTGCCTTCTTACTTCATCAGCCATTTTGAATGAAGCTCTTCCTACTGCTTTAATGATTAGAGCAGAAAAAAGAAAGGGCATAGTTGCTCCAATGAATATAGCAGCAATACCGATAGGGTTTGCAATATTAACAACAAGATTAGATAAATTAGATGCATCTATCCCTTTTAATTCAGCTGCTTGTGTAAGAAAAGCAAATAGAATTACAATGGAAGTCAATATACAAGTTGACATAGCATAACCTTTGGTTATAGCTTTAGTAACATTGCCTACTCCATCTAATTCTTCTAATGCAGAACCTACTTCTTCATTTATACCTGACATTGTAGCTATACCTTCTGCATTATCTGCAATAGGTCCAAAAGTATCTGAACTCATTATTATTCCAGTAGAAGCAAGTACTCCCATAGTAGAAGCAGCTACACCGAAAACACCAAGCATTCCTCCTCCCATAATGAAAAAGGATGCAACTGATACTCCTGCTACAACTATTAAAGGAATAACAGGACTTTCAAGCCCATAAGCTAGACCAATTATTATATTTAAAGCTGAACCACTTTGAGAACTTTTAGCTATTTCTTTTGTTACTCTTCCTCCTGTAATCGTATAATAATTTACAAGCATAGAAACCACAAGAGTAAGTACTAATCCTAAACCCAAAGTGTAGAACAATCTGATGTCTTTCATTAACCAGAAAGAAATAGCAAAAAACCCAGCTAAAGAAATAAGACCTGCAACCATAAATGACATATAAACATTAGTACTTGTTTTTCCTTTAGTTGCACGAACAAAAAAGACACCAATAACTGAACCTATTATTCCAACAGCTTCAATTAGAAGAGGAAATATAAGTGCATTATAACCATAAACAGGAATAAAAACCAATCCTAGTATCATTGTAGCTATAATATTGTCAGAAAAAGATTCAAAAAGATCAGCTCCTCTTCCAGCACAATCACCTACATTATCTCCCACTTGGTCAGCTATAGCTGCAGGATTTCTAGGATCATCTTCAGGGATCTTATTCTCTACTTTTCCAACAAGATCAGCTCCAACATCTGCAGCTTTAGTATATATTCCTCCTCCAATCTGAGCAAATAGGGCAGATAAACTGGCACCAAAACCATAACCTACAAGAACTGTAGGGTCATTTCCAAATACAATAAACAGAACACCTATTCCCAACAAACTTAAACCTACAATAGATATTCCTGTTACTGCTCCTCCTCTAAAAGCTACAACAACAGCTTTATGACTGTTAGTCCGAGCTTTATTTGCAGTTCGAACATTAGCTCTAACAGCAATACTCATCCCTATATATGCTGCAACAAGAGAAGAAATCGAACCAATAACAAAACTTAGAGCAACTCTCCACTGTAAAAGTAACCACAAGACTATAGCAAGAATTACAATAAAAACTCCTATAGTGGTAAATTCTCTTTTAAGAAAAGCTTTTGCTCCTTCACGAATAAAACCAGCAATTTCTTTCATTCTATCTGTTCCTTCATCTTCTTTCATTACTAGATAAATCAAAAGAAAGACTATTAAAATGGCAACAGAACCAACTATTATACTTATATATGCTAAATCCACTATTTTCACCTTGATTTTTTCTTTTCAATATTTTACAAAAAACCAAAAAACAGTACTTTCTTTTAAATGTATTGCTAATATTAATGCTGAAAAGTTAATTAATTAGTGGTTGGTATAATTGTTTATGATACATTATAGACACAAACCGTTATATAACTTTAAAGACTAATAATAATAGAAAAATGATAATAAAAATAGACCAAAATATATTGTTATTAAAACAATTTTAAATTTAATAAAACAAGAATTGTGTTATAAAGCGAAGAAAAAAGTTAAATGTAAATAAATTAACAAATATGTTAATAGTGTGGGTAAAATGGTTGAAAATAACTTTTTAAACGATCTAAACAACTTTTTGAAAGAATTCAGTTTAGAAAGTTCTAAGATTCTGAAGAACATTAAATTTTTCTTTTCGTTCTTCAGTGAACTAAACAAAGAAATAGAAAAAAGTAATTTTTCTGCGATTGACAAAAAACTTGTTTCTTATTCTTTTGAAGCCTTTGATTTAACTATAAAAAAAACTTATAGATTTATTCAAGATAACTGTCTGTATATTTTTGAAAATAAACAAGATTACAAAAATGATGTAAAAAAACTAGATACGTTTGAAACAATCGTGAAAGAGATATATTATGCTTTCGGAGACTTCTATTTGGAAAAATATAATGGATTAGATTCTTTTATAAAAAATAATAAAATAGAAATAAATTTCAAAATTTACTCCAAATTTAGAACTATTTTTTTAAGATTATTAAATCAAATTCAATCATTAAAGCAGTATATAATTGATGATGAGGAACTAAACAAATTAACTAGTTGGAGAAAAACTAAATTACAAGAATTGTTTCATTCTGCGACTTCAATTAATCTTGATAAGTTAGCTGAGATACTGCATTTTGATAACTCTGCTGAACTTGAACAATGGATAATGCAGATTTCTAATGATATCTTTGTAATAGATGATAATATTCTCAAAATATCAAGGTCAGTTACTGATGATGAAATAGCTAAATCTATAGATTCCTTGCTAAACGAGTTTAAGAAATATGAAACATTAGGATTAGGAAAAAAAATATGAGGGATTAAAATGGATTTAGTTGAAATAAATTTCTTGGTAAAAGATAAAAATGAAATTATTACTGTAGAATCTTCAGTTGAAGAATTAGATCTTTCTAATAGAAACATTAAGGACATCAATTTAGCAGGGGTAGAGAGACTTCCTTTTCTTAAAAGGATTGATCTTTCAAACAACAATATTGAAAAGATATATGTAAAACCCCTGAAATATTGTCCAAGCTTACAAATTGTTAATTTGTCAAATAATGAATTAGATGAAATAGATCTATCATTTTGTTATTATTTGCCTGACTTAAGAGTTCTAGATTTATCAATAAACAAATTAAGAAAAATTAACCTTTATCACCTTCTTCTGTGCAACTTTCTAAATACATTAGATTTACATGAAAATAATTTCGAAGAACTTGATTTAACTCCACTTATTTCTTTACCTTCTCTTAACCACCTTTTACTCTCTGAGAAAGAAAAGAAAGTAATGAAACTAGAAGGAATTTTAACTTCTTATTTAAAATCAAAATCACCAATAAAAACCCAACTTGTTGAACTAAAAAAACTATATACAAAAAATAATAGAATACCACTAATTAAACAAATAGTAAAAACATACCAAAAAATAAAGAAATCTAGAATAGCGCAGTTTCTTTCTTTTGAAAGTGAAATTGAGTTTGAGAATTGGTTACTAAATGAATATGGAGATATAAAAACCTTTGAAATGACAGGTGAGTATCTTGTAATTAATAAAGAGGCAGTAAGTGAGTTAGACGAAATGCTCTCAAAACTAGAAAAATCTTTTGAATCCTTATAGATAATAATTTATTGTTTGCTTTCTCCTTTTTCAAATTTTAGGGACTTTGAATTAATACAATAGCGTAAACCTGTTTTATCTTTAGGTCCATCTTCAAAAACGTGTCCTAAATGTCCTCCGCATTTACTACAGACTATTTCTGTTCTAATCATTCCGTGAGAAGTATCTAATTGTTCTTTTACAACATATTGATTTATTGGTTCAAAAAAGCTAGGCCATCCGCAACTAGAGTAAAATTTAGCAGTGGATTTAAACAATTCTTGTCCACAAGCTGCACAACTGTAAACTCCCTTTTCAAAATGGTTGTAATATTCTCCTGTAAAAGGCTTCTCTGTTCCCTTTAACCTTAAAATATAATATTGTTCTTTTGATAACTTTTTTTTCCAATATTCATCTGTTGAATTTCCATTTTCCAATTTATTCATAGAATAATGTAAGAAACTAATTTTAAATTGATATTGATTTCACAAATTTAAAATATATAATTCTAAGTTTAAACCAAGAACGGTGAAAATATGCACTTTGAAATTAAACAAATAGGAACTATTTATTCTCCTTTTAAGAAAATGGAAGAAGCTCCTATTCAACCTCGTTTTTCAGATAAACCTGGCAAAATAGAAGTTTTTCCTGAATATAAAGAAGGATTAAAAGATCTTGAAGGTTTTTCTCATATTATTTTACTATATTACTTTCATCTTGCAAAAGAAGAGCAGTTAATTATCAGGCCATTTATGGAACCTGATAAACCAAAAGGCATTTTTGCTACTCGTTATAATAAACGACCAAACAAGATAGGCTTATCTATTTGCGAAATTGATAAAATTGAAAATAACATAATTTACGTTAAATATATTGATGTACTTGATCAAACTCCTCTAATTGATATAAAACCTCTTGTTCCTTTGTTTGATTTTAGGAATATAGAAAAAATAAAAGTAGGTTGGCTATCTAATAAAAAAGAAAGACCCAAACAGTAAATTCTGTTCCTATTTTGTATTTTGTCTATTAAATGGCTTAAACCGACAAAAATAGTCATTTTCAATTTTTGAAAGAAATGTTTCAAGATAGCTATTTATTATATTTCAAACTTAACTAAACTGAGAAAAATGGCTACACTTGAAACAATAAATGTAATTCCTAACCGCACTGTAGAAGAGTTAGAGAAAATAGATGTTGAAATTGGGAAGATTTTAACTAAAATAATCGATGAAAATGAAAAAAATTTAGATTTTATAGAAGATCAAATTTATGCTATCCTTCTAATCTCAAGAGCTGGATTACCTGTCTATTCAAATGTAAACGCTGATTTTAAAGTAAACGAACTTTTGCTTTCAGGATTGTTAGGAGCTTTACAAATAGTAGGAAAATCAATTTTTAGCGACGATACAGTAATATGTTCAATAAATTATAAAGATTTCACGATTTTATTTGAAGAAATGTCTTTTGGAAGTTTGGTTTTAATTGCTTCAGAAAATAACAAATTAACAAGAAAAATAATTAAGATGATCAAAGAAACTTTAAACAGAATAATTCTATGCAATGGGTAAAATTCTGATTGTAAAAAAAATAAAGAACTATTGAGAAAAAAAGAAAACAATAAAGAAAATTACGATTTTTCCTTTTGTTCTTTCTTTGCAGACCTTTTTTTGTTTTTTGGAGGTATATCATATTTTCTTAAAGTTTGGGAATTAATAGCGACGATTACTGTAATCAAAGACATCAAAATTGCTCCTATAGCTAGGTTTATTATTACTCCTACGCTTGCCAAAATTCCTGCAGCTAAAGGAATTGCGATTATGTTATATCCAGCAGCCCACCACAAGTTCTGGATCATTTTCTTGTATGTTTGCTTCGATAATTCAATTAATCTGATAACATCATTTGGATTATTTCTCACAAGGATAACATTTTCGCTTTCTATTGTAACTTAAGTCCATTTTTAAGCACAATTTTTTAAAAAAAAATTAAAGAGTTTGTAAAACATTAATTGAGAAAAGAATCCCAAAAAATATTAAGTTTACAAAACTCAAAATAAAGCCAATAAAGAATATTGACCAAGCTATATTAGTTCTTTTTTTATCTATTTTTGATTTTCGTGATTTATCTTTTTGAAATATCGCTTTTATTAATGGATAAGCTTCTATTAACATTCCTGAAACCATAATAATTATACTTATTACAAGAATAAGTACATATATTACATACTTAATAGTCCAGGATATTTCTATAAGAATATTATCCATGAATGACGCGAGTAATAAAGATCCAAAAATCACAATTATGGAAAGAAAAGATTGAATCTGTAGATTTTTTACATCAAAGTTAGTATTTGTTTCATTCATATGTAACACCTTTTATCCATCACTAAGATATTGAATCAGTTCAATAAAAAAGTAGGTTAATACTACGACACCAAGTACTATAAGCCCTATTCCAACAACTGTTAAAACTGTTGAAGCTGATAAACCTAGAATCGTGACGTAAGACGCTACTTTAGCTCCTGCAACCAAGGCTGTAATTCCACCAATAATACAAGCACTAGCAATGGTTGCTGTAGCTCCTATTAAAGCTGCAGCAATGATAGCTTCTTCATTAGACATTCCATCTGTATCTGGTTCCTCATCTACGTCTTTTTCAAACTTAATATTGTTAACATCTCTTATTTCATCTACTGTACCTTTGTCTGCGATAAAATTATATGTTACTATGAATAGATGATTCTCAAAACCAATAATATAACCATTATCTTCTATGATTACTTTTCGAAATTCTCCATATTGTTTGCAGTATATATAGTGATATTCTGTTGTTTCTACTTCCCTTCTTAATAGACCAAAGAAATATGTTCTTTCCTCAGCTATAGTAATATCTCCACCACAATTAATTTCAAAGATTACTCCAGGGTGTGCTCTAATGAAATTTCCATATTGGTTTGCACTATTTTCACTGTTTAAATCATATCTAAGAAATACACCGTCATAATATGTACTTGCAATCATAAATTCAAAGAAATTTTCACCATCACTACCACCTTCATCACTACCACCTGAATCTAAAGAAAATAATTTTATGGAAGGAATAATAGCTTCATAATTGCAATTAAATCCAAGAAAAGATATTAAATCATTAACTGATGCTTGTAATGTTGTAATAGAATCGTATACTAACATATATTCATTCTTTAGATTGATAAGAGATGAATAGCAAGCTAAAAGAGCAATGTATTTTTTACCTATAGATAATTTAGTTATCATATTTGATGAAAAATCACCAATATAATATTGTTCACCTTTTAAATACCCATGTCCTATTACAATCAAAATAGAATCGCTGGATATAACAATAGCTTTTGAAAATAATATACTTGTTTCAATACCTCTTTTAGAGAGGATTTCTACAATATACCAAGCTACTTTAGAACAAGTATCATATTCAACCTTCGAAAAAACATCAAACTCGTTTTTAGTGCTTGTTATTGGATTACTTCTATCATTTTCAATATAACCAGTATCTATATTATTTGGAATAGTTTCCCCAGACATATAGATATTAAAAATATTAGCTGATAATAGTAATAAACAGATAGTCATAAAATAATACTTTTCTTTAATCATATGTACTACCTACTTTATTTATTAATTGTATATTTGTCTGTATCACAATTAATTATAAGTATTTCTATTCACAAAATTAGAGATGTTAAGGGCACTGATTATTGACATAATAATGTGTGCTGTCAGAGCCACACTTTCATATGTCGTTAATGATTGCTAGAAGTTTTCAAATAGTAGTGATTTTAATTTTTAGCGATAATATAGTCATTTATTCAAATTATAATGACTTCACAATCCTATTTTTTTTAAAAAAAAGAATACAGTAAAAAGTTACGATTTATCTTTTTGTTCTTTCTTTGCAGATTTTTTGTTGTTTTTTGGAGATATATCATATTTTCTTAAAGTTTGAGAATTGATAGCAACGATTACTGTACTCAAAGACATCAAAATTGCACCGATAGCTGGATTTATTATTACACCTACACTTGCTAGAACTCCTGCAGCTAAAGGAATAGCGATTATATTATATCCTGCTGCCCACCATAAATTTTGAATCATTTTCTTGTATGTTTGCTTCGATAATTCAATTAATCTGATAACATCATTTGGATTATTTCTCACAAGGATAACATCTGCACTTTCTATTGCAATATCAGTTCCTGCTCCTACTGCAATTCCCACATCAGCAGTAACTAATGCAGGAGCATCATTAATTCCGTCTCCGACCATAGCGACTTTGTATCCTTCCTCTTTTAATTTCGTAATTTTATCAGCTTTCTCGTGGGAAAGAACTTCTGCAAAATAGTCATCCATTTGTAATTCCTTTGCTACCCATTTTGCTACTTCTTCTGCATCGCCTGTAAGCATGGTTCCTTATCGGTTTTCCTGATTTCGCTTTAGAGAGAGCTGTAACAGTATTAGTTATTGCTTGTCCCCATGCTTTAGGTCTAGCTATTCCTCTTGTTGTTGCTTTATCTACTTCTATTACTGCAAAAAGTGGAGTACTTATAAGAGACAGAACTGGATTTGAAAACGTTCGAAACATAGACGCTATAGTTTTTGATAAAACAGGAACTCTGACTGAAGGAAACTTTGGAGTAACTGATGTTATCTCGTACATTCCTGAAGAAGAGTTTTTGGAGTTAACTGCAGCGTTAGAGATTAACTCTGCGCATATAATTGCAAAAGCTATAGTAGATTATGCAAAAGAGAAGAAAATAAAGATCCCTTCAACTATTGATTTTTCTGTAATGCCAGGTGAAGGCGTAAATGGTAAAATAAATGGAAAATCAGTCTATGTTAGTAGCCCAAACTTACTTGATGAGTTAAAAATAAAAATAGGAGATGAGAAGATAAAACAAGTGCAACAACAAGGGAAAACAGTAATCTTTACAATAATTGATGACAAACTTGCTGGCGCATTTGCTCTAGCAGATAAAATAAGAGAAGATTCAAGAATTGCTATTGAGAAGCTGAAATATTTAGGAATAAGAACATACATGTAGTATAAGTTATGATTCCTGCGATAAGTGCTTCATAAAGTAATAATGCTGCTGCACGATTAGCTAAATCTTGTGTTCTTGATCTACTCATTTGTGCTTTTCTTACTAAGTCTATTACTTGAGCAAGATAATTTTCTTCACCAGTCTTAGTTATTTTTACATGTAAAATTCCTTCTGAATTTATAGCTCCACCAATGACCATATCGTCTACAGTTTTAGATATAGGCTTTGATTCTCCTGTTAAAAAAGCTTCATTTACATAGGAAGAACCTTCAATAACTACACCATTTGAAGGAATCTTTTCTCCAAGTCTAACAAGTGTAACATCGTTAATTTTAAGCTCGGAAACAGAAACATCAATAATTTCTCCATTCTTGATTAAATAAGCAGTAGTAGGTATAATCTTTACTAGTTCTTCTAAAGCTCTGGAAGCCCCCATAATACTTTTTGCTTCCACCCAATGACCTAGTAGCATAACATCGATCAATGTAGCAAGTTCCCAAAAGAAATCTACTCCTTCAGTGAAAAACACAGTAGTAGCAGAATAAAAGAAAGCTACAGATATTGCCATAGCAATGAGTGTCATCATACCTGGAAGTTTTTTCTTGATTTCACTAAATAGTCCTTTTAGAAATGGCCAACCTCCATAAAAGTAAATTAGAGAAGAAAGACTAAAAACTAATTCTTTTTGAAGATTAAACGTGATTTCAAAGTTTAACCATAACTGGGTTGTCTCAGATAGAAGTAATAAGGAATAGTTAAAATTAAAGAAAAAAAAACCTTTTCGTGAACATATGATTTGTGATCTTAGTGATCTCCATGCTTTATTTTAGTACCTGTAGAACCATGACTTTCATGACCCTCGTGAGCTTCGTGACCTTGATGCGTAGTGTGTGCTTCTGTAGAACCGTGTTCCTTATGATCTTTATGATCTATATGAGATTCTGAAGAATCATCCTTTTTGTGACTTTGATTATCATAATTATGATTTTTGTTCACTTTGTTCATTTTCTTTTACCCAAAGAGTTTTTATTATTTTTAAGATATTAAAGCTATTGCATAAACAATTTTTGAAATAATAATAGCTTTCTTTTTAAGTGATATTAAGTATGTCCAAAAATTCTTTTTCACCTACTGAACGGTCCGAAGGAGTAATAGGTAGTTGTAACAGAGAAGAGAACTATAAAACGTAGAGAGAATGGTAGAGGGTAAGAGATCAAGGATTGGGGGAAGAGAGAGTTTGAGAAGACTAAACCAAAGACATGTTCAATGCTACTACGATACTCGGGATGATGATTATGATAGACGATAGAGACCAGAGTAAAGACGATGAGCTTGAATTATTGGTCCGAGCGGAGGAGGAGAGGGATAACGAGCATTACTTTTTGGGGGAATAAAAAATAACTGGAAAAAAAGAATGTTGGCTAAGAAGATCGACAATATTTTCTGTCTAGTAGGCACAGTAACCATAGAATCGCAAGAAAGGTCTAAAGAGTGCAGAAGGAAGTTTCTGCCAGAGTAAACCGAAGACTTTACTATCGTGAGTATTACTAGCAGAATGAGCGAGAGAGACTATAGCTCGAGAGGGTAAACCAACTATAAGGTGTATCTTCCAGAAAAGTTTAGTTGGGAGGTTTTCTTTAGTGTCCCTCTTGACCATTTGAGAAAACGCCAAACAGAAGCTTGACGAATTTTAAACCCTGAACTATCCACTGCCATAGCTTTCAACCCTTTTTTTCTCACTATTTCTCCCCCTAAATCTATTATCCACTGCTCTAAGATTTTACTTTCTGTCGCTCTCCGCACAGCATGAAAAGTAGATTTGAAAGGAGTTTTTCTCATCCACCCCTCTTCTATCAAAAAAACGCATAGAGACAACTTTTCTTCTAACTTCCTCCAAGCTATCCCTTCTATTCTTGCAATGATTGCTATTGTTATTACTACCCATCTTTCTGCTATTCTCTTTCTCCCTCTCTTACATTTTCTCGTTTCCTCTTTTACCAGTTTCTTAAGGAAAGGTTCATTAATGATTGTGAATTCTCTTACTTTATGGGGGTCTATGATCTGAAAGTAAGTCATAATTCCGACATAAACCCCCATCTTAATAAAAATTAATTTTTGGACATGCTTTAAAAATAACCATATTTAATAATCTAAACAAAGGATAGTTAGTTAATACTTTATTTTAGATCTTTAAAAAGTATAATAATAAATCATCTTGCATTGATATTGCATTTTTCTTTCCTACAGTGATTATGTAACAGTTTAATTTCCTCATACTTAAACTATAATCCTAACACCATCAAAATAAGCAGATAATGAATTCCCAAAATCAAGTTTCGCGAAAACTTATATATGAAGTTGTTTTTATTATTTATTGATAAACTATAATTAGGTGATTGTTTGAAAAAGAACAAAAGTATATCGGTAATATTTATTTTATGCTTTTTGATTTTTTCGGCAAATAATTACCAAAAATTATTTGCTGAAATAGACGTTTCTAACAATTTAAACACTAAAACAAACACTAATTCTTCCTCCTTTCAAAATAAAATTTCTAAGAAATATGTTTCTTCCTCAATAATATATACAAGCCATCTAGCAATCGAAAACGTTAGCATCTCTTATTCTGTGAAATCACTATCTGCTCCAAATATCGTATGTGATAATGGTACTCTCATTACTTTAACTGGAATAAAAATTGTGTTTATACTCCTGACAACGTTCAGTGGTGGTCCAGAAGGTGTAACCTTGAACACTACATTCTATTTTGAATTTGGTGACGGTAATACTAAGACAATCGAAACAGGATCATTAAATTGGCCAATGTTTGTATATACCTACAATTCATCAGGGGTATTTGACTTATATGTTTCTGCAACTTACAATGAAAAAACAGTTACAGATACGGGACAAATTATTATTTTAGAAGATACTCAACCACAATTTACATTTGTACCCGATACTAAAACTATTTACAGATACGTAACTCAAGGAAATTTTGATCAAATAGAGGAAATTGACCCTATAGAAGATTATCCTACAGCAGACTATCCAAGAGACGTGTTTTTTGAATATAGCGGACAAGAAGGAAATTATCCACTGGACTTTTACGTTGAATTTACAATTAGAAATAAAACTACTAAAGAAATTCTAGAAGATGAATTTGGGAATGAATTTCAAGTTTATGGAGGTATTTCTGTCTCATCGAAAGCAGAGTTTGAAGAAAAAGTGAAAAAATTGTCCCTTAATGAGACATATAATTTATTTGGTTTTGGATTTAACGATATTTTCTCAGGTGATGTAGAGGAACTTTATTCGCTTTATGGACAGATGAACAAAGAATTAAATGTGGAAATAGAATATACATTTGAAATCATCGACTGGGATGGGGAAGAAGCAAATGTAACAGGAAGTATTCAACTAGTGATTGTCTATATTGCTCCACAAGGAATAACTTCACAATTTTTACTTTTAGCTCCTTTAACATTAGGTTTAATAACCTTTTTAATTAAAATAAGGCGTAAAAAAAAGAAATAAAAATTTTTACTCTTTTTTCTTTTTTTATTTCATTTTTTTGACATCAAATGCAAAAAATTCGTTAAAGGAGAAGCAATAAAAAACGAATAAATAGGAATTTTTCAAAAATATTTTTCTCAAGGAAATTCCTATTACTGACATAATTTCTATGAAGATAGTGAATCTCTATAAAGTAAATTGAATACATTGACATTCCAAAAAATGATACATTAGAAATCTAACTCATGCTTTCTTCCAAATGACTCCAAGTATATCCTTTCTTTTCTTTTACTATTTCTTCTGGTTTTCCTTCCGAGATTATGTACCCTCCCATTTTTCCTCCTTCTAGACCTAAATCTATTACATAATCTGCTTGTTTTATCAAATTCATTTCGTGATCAATTAGAACCACGCTGTTTCCCTTATTAACCAATCTATGAAGAATTGTAATTAGTTTTTCTAAATCAAATAAGTGTAATCCTTGAGACGGTTCATCTAAAATATAAATACTATTTCCATAGGTTCTTTTCGATAGCTCTCTTACAATTTTTAATCTTTCAGCTTCCCCACCGCTTATTGTTGTTGTTGGTTGACCCATTTTCAGATAACCTAAACCTGCTTCTACAGCTAATTTTAATGGAGCACTTATTTTTTCTAGATCTTTAAATAACTCATAAGCTTCTTCAATTGTCATCTCAAGAATATCAGAGATAGATTTTTGTTTGTACCTTACTGATAGAACTTTTTTGTTATATCTTTTACCCTTGCAAACAGGACAAGTTAGCCATACATCAGATAAGAAAAGTAATTCTACCTTCTTTTGCCCTAATCCTTTACATTCTGGGCATTGTCCTTTTTTTACATTAAAACTAAAATGAGCAGAGCTCATACCTCTATTTCTTGATTCAGGTAGTTCAGCATAAAACTTTCTTATTTCATCAAAAACCCCTAAATAAGTTGCTGGAGTTGAACGAACAGATTTACTCATTGCAGATTGATCTACAGCAATAACTTTTTTGATATCTTCAAAACCTTTAATTTCTTTATGTTTTCCTGCTTCTATCTTCTTTTTAGAAATTTTTTTCTCTAAAGCTTTTTGTAAAGTATCTATAACCAAAGAAGATTTACCCGCACCTGATACTCCAGAAACAGCAGTAATAATTCCCTTTCCAAACTTTGCTGTAATATTTTTAAGATTATTTTCTTGTGCTCCTACTAAAGTTATATTTTCTGAAGTTTTTCTTCTTTTAGTAGGCGTTTTTATTTTCTTCTTGCCATAAATATAGCTACCAGTAAGAGAAGATTCGCTTTTAAGAACCTCATTGGTTGAACCAAAGTTAATTATTTCTCCTCCTTCTTCTCCTCCCCTTGGTCCTAATTCAATTATATAATCAGACTCTTTAATTATTGTATCGTCATGTTCTACTACTATTACGTGATTGCCATTTTCTTTTAATTTCTTCATGGTGTCTAATAGCCTGTTAATGTCTCTTGGATGTAAACCAATAGTGGGTTCGTCTAAGCAATAAGTTACCCCTATTAATCCACTTCCTATTTGAGAAGCTAAGCGTATTCTTTGTGCTTCTCCATTGGATAATGTACTTGCTCTTCGATCAAGAGATAAATATTCTAACCCTACATCTACTAAATATTGTGCTCTTTTCTTTAATTCGGAAAGGATTCGCTCTGCTATTTTCGACCTTCTTTTATTTAATTTTATATTATTCAGAAATATAAGAAAGTCTTTAACTGAATATTTTGTCAAATCTGTAATTGATTTGTTATTAATCGTAATAGCTAAAACTTCTGGTTTAAGTTTTTCTCCCTTACAGTCAGGGCAAAGATACTCTGAGTAATATTGGTTCATTTTTTCTTTATATTTTAGCGACCAAGTAGAATCAGTTTCAGATTTCATCCACTCATCCCAACGAGGAATTAACCCTTCCCATGGTTTTTCTCTAATATATTCTGATACAGATTTACGACTTTCTTGGCGATAAACTATTTCTACAATTTCGCCATCAGAACCATAAAATAAAGCATGTAGTTGTTGAGGAGTAAAATCTTTTAGAGGAGTAGAGAGAGTGAATCCAAAGTGTTTTCCTACTGATTCTAACATACTTCTTCTCCAAGAATTAGGATTGCTCATTCTTTGTGCAGTGTAAGGACCTATTGCTCCTTCAATTATTGATTTATTCCAATCTGTAACTATCTTTCTAATGTCAAATTTTCTGATCATTCCCAATCCTGTGCAAGTTGGGCAAGCTCCTGAATAGTGATTAAAACTAAATAATCTTGGATGAATCTCTTCTGGGACTTCAATTCCATGCTCTAAACATTCAGCATTGAATGAATACCTTTTTCCTTTTTTATCTGTAGAATATACTTCTATTCTCCCTTTTCCAAGTTCTCTAGCTATCTCTAATGAATCAACAAATCGCGTATCTTCAACTTTTGATAAATCTATTCTATCAATAACAACTGAAAGTGTTTTAACATCATCAATACTAAACTCTTCATCTAAATGGAACAGTTTCTCATTTAGTAAAATTCTTGTATATCCTTCTTTCTTCAGTTCTTTTACTATTTTAGCTATATCTACTCGCTCTCCATTTAATACAGAAGCAGCAAGGTATATTTTTTTATCATTGAACTCTTTTCTAATCAACTTTGCTATTTCTATTTCTGTTCTTCGTTTTAATTCAATAGAACATTTAGGACAATGAGGAATACCCACTTTTGCAAAAAGAAGACGAAGATAATCATATATTTCTGTAGTTGTAGCAACAGTGGAACGAGGATTATGTGATATAGAATGTTGATCTATTGCAATTGAAGGAGTTAAGCCTACTATTTCTTCTACTTCTGACCTTTCTGCACGATTTAAAAACTGTCTAGCATAACTGCTCAAACTTTCTATGAATCTTCTTTGCCCTTCAGCAAATAATGTGTCAATAACTAAACTACTTTTTCCACTACCTGAAACTCCTGTAACAACTACAAGGTTATTTTTTGGTATAGTAAGATCAAGATTTTTCAAGTTGTTCTTTTTTGCTCCTTTTACATAAAGAAAACTACTAGGGTCTAATTCTTTATCTGATGTCGAGATAGAATCTTTACTTACTGTTTGTTCTTTTTCTAATTCTTTCCTTTCTCCTTCTAAAACCTTTTTTAAAGCTTGACCTGTATATGACTCTTTAATTTGCACAATTTCTTCAGGAGTACCAAAAGCAACTAAGTATCCTCCTTTTTTTTCTCCTCCTTCAGGACCTAAATCAATGATATAATCTGCAGTTTTTATTACATCGAGCTGATGTTCTATAACAAGTACAGTGTTTCCTTTATCAACTAATTCTTGTAAAACTTTAATTAATTTCTTTATATCTTCAAAACTTAAACCTGTAGTTGGTTCATCTAAAATATAGAGAGTGTTACCAGTAGCTCTTTTGGATAATTCTCTACTCAATTTTATTCTCTGTGCTTCTCCTCCAGAGAGTGTTGTAGAAGACTGACCTAATTTTATGTAATCTAAACCAACAGCTTCAAGAGTTTTGAGTATTCTAACAATTTTAGGTTGGTTCTCAAAAACATTTAGTGCTTCACTGACAGTCAAGTTAAGTATATCTGCAATAGAAAATCCTTTGTACTTAATTTTAAGTGTTTCATCATCATATCTTTTTCCTTTACAAATTTCACACTCTACCTCAACATCAGGTAAAAGAGACATTTCTATAGTGTTAAAACCTTTTCCTTGACAAGCTTCGCATCTACCAGGGCTGTTATTAAAACTAAATCTAGTTTTTGTATATCCTCTTAATTTAGCTGTTGGAAGAGAAGAAAATAAGTCTCTAATAGGGTCAAGCATCTTTGTGTAAGTTGCAGGATTTGAGCGTGTAGTTCTTCCTATAGGTAATTGATCAATAACAACTACTTTGTCGATATTCTCGACTCCTTTCAAAGTCTTAAATTTTCCTGCTTTTTGTTTTCCATGGTGTAACTTATTTACTAAAGCAGGATAAAGAGTATCAGAAACTAAACTACTTTTACCGCTTCCAGAGACTCCAGTAACACATACAAATGTCCCTAAAGGTATCTTTACATCTATTTTCTTTAGGTTGTTGTGTTGAGCTCCTCTTAACTCGAGAAAAACATTACTTTTTCTTCTCTTTTTAGGAACTGGAATTGTGTCAAGATTTAGTAAATATCTTGCTGTAAAAGAGCGTTTGGCGTCTTTTTCAGTTATTTCACTAGGCTTTTTAGAAAAAAGTAACTCTCCACCTAAACTACCTGCTCGAGGACCTAAATCTATTAAAACATCTGCACTTTGCAAGGTGTCTTCATCATGTTCAACAACAATAACTGTGTTTCCACCATCACGTAGCGTCTTTAAAGAAGATAGAAGCTTTTCATTATCTCTATTTGCTAAACCAATACTAGGTTCATCTAAAACATAACTTACTCCTTGAAGTTTAGCTCCTATTTGAGTTGCTAATCTCGTTCTTTGAGCTTCTCCACCGCTTAAATCAACAGCACTACGATCTAAAGTAAGATAATGAAGACCTACCTCAATCAAAAAATATAATCTACTTATGATTTCCCTAAGAAGAGGTTTAGCTATTTTTTTTTCCTCAGGAGAAAGATTTAAACTGTTAAAGAAATTATAACATTCTTCTATAGACATTTGATTAAGTTCAGCAATATTCTTTCCATGGAAAAGTACAGAAAGACTTTCATTTTTCAACCTTAGTCCTCGACAATCAGGGCAAGTTTGAAGTTCCATATATTGTTCTAAACGTTCTTTCATGCTCTTAGAAGACGTTCTGTAATAACCTGCCATTGTTGCTGGAATGAAACCTTTCCATTTTACATCAGATGTCCCGCGACCTTTCCAGACACTATCTTTTTCTCCCCATTTCCAATTAATGGTATACTCTTTACTTCCAGTACCATACATTAGAATATGTTTATGTTCTTCTGGTAAATCTTTCCAAGGAATAGAAATATTAATACCTAAATGTTTAGCAATCTGAGCAATAGAATTTTTGCTTAACCCTGTATAAGTGAAGTGATCTCCACTTTTCGTCTGTAAAGCTATTGCATGTTCTAATAAAGGCCTATCAGGATTAATAACTAGTTTTTCAGGAACGATTTGAGGGAGCTTACCTAGTCCTTTACATCTTGGACAAGCTCCAACAGAAGAATTATAAGAAAAATCTCTAGGATGAAATTCATTTACAGATAAACCACATTGTGGGCAAACAAGCTTATTAGAAAAAATTTTCTTTTCTTTTTCTCCAATAATCTTTACTTTTCCATCAGCTAGATCTAAACATAAATCTACACTATCACGGATACTAGCTTCATTTTTTCTTAAACATTTATTTCTATCAATTATTATTTCAATATCATGAGCAACATATCTCTCTAATTTTGGCGTCCTTTCATCTAAATTTATCGCTTCTCCATCAATTATTAAACGAGTGAATCCTTCTCCTTTCCATTTAGCGAGTTCTTTCCTGTATTCACCTTTCCTTTGCTTAAACATAGGTGCAATAATCTTGATCTTTTGTCCTTCAAAAGAAGCAAATATTTGATCAATAATTTGATCTGATGGTTGAGCATCTATTTTTACTCTACAAATAGGGCAGAGAGGAACACCAACTCTAGCAAAAAGAACACGCATATAATCATATATTTCAGTTAAAGTACCGACAGTACTTCGAGGGTTCCTTGAGATTGTCTTTTGGTCAATAGAAATTGTAGGACGCAAACCTTCAATATGCTCTACATCAGGGCGATCGAAATTACCTATAAATTGTCTAGCATAAGCAGACAAAGTTTCCATATATCTTCTCTGAGCTTCAGAAAAAATTGTGTTAAATGCTAAAGAACTCTTACCACTTCCAGAAACGCCACTAATAACAACTAGTTTATCATGAGGAATAGAAATACTAACATCTTTCAAGTTATTTTCTCTAGCTTTAATAATTTTTATACTGTCCGTACTAACTGTCATATAATTATTCACTTAGAAGCCACTGGTAAGTGTAAAAAATGCCTAGATTTCAATATTTAAACTTGTATATTAATCAAGAAATAAAAAATAAAGAAAGAATCAAAGTATTATTGTGAGATTAACTTGTATCGATAACTAGAATCTTGTACTTTTTAGCATAAATCTTACTCATATAAAAAAAGAAAAAAGAATCAATTCTAGAAATAAGTCTTTTTGAATTCTTAGAATGAGAATAAACAAAGAGAATATTTAGAAATAAATAATTTCGTTCTCTTTTCTAAAGAAAAATTTCCATAATCAAAACTTTGAATTTGTATTTTCTATTTTAATATTAAAAAATCAAACGTTTCTAATTGAATAAAATTTATAATTTTTGATACTATTCATTTAATGGATAAATATGCTTTTCTTCAAAAAAATAAAACGAATAATTATACTTAAGAAGTTTTTCAATGTGCAGAATCAACAACTGAACGAGTTTTTTGAAAAAACAGAAGAATTAAAACAAAAAAAAGTTTCAATTATAGACTTCAATAATACTTTGAATCCCATAATAGGTAAAATAAATCAAATTATTGAAAATCATCCTAAAAGTAAAGTCCTGAAAAAAACTATGAAAAAAAGATGGTCTCGCTTATTATGGAAAAAAAAAGGTAATGCTAAAGAAATTGAAAAAACCCTTGTAAATATAACAATTATTTTAGATAAATTAGATAGTTCGATTTTCAAGAATTTTGAAGATGAAATAGATAACCTATTAGAAGACATAATGGAAGTAGATTATGCATATGACAAGTTAGATGAAATAAAACAAATGATCAACAATTTTGATACATTGCTTGAAAAAATGATTTCAATATTCAATTTTTATGCTTTACTAATTTCAAATGAAGCAATAAAAAATTTCGATGATTCCATTGAAAAAATAGAAAATGAGACTTTGAAATGGAAAACAGAAATAGATACATATGAAATATTAAAAGAAGCTATTGAAGAAAGAGCAGAAAAAATAAACAGACTTAAAGTGTTTAATGATTTATTTGTTAAATTAGAAAATATAACCATCACAGAATTAATGGAAAAACTATACTTTGAAAATAGAGAAAATTTAGAAAAGTGGCTGTTAGAAAATATTCCAACAAACAATTTTACGATTGATGGTGAAATATTAAGTTTTAATAAAAAAGTAAGCAGAAATGAGATAGCTGAAGCAATAGACTCTTTACTAGAAGATTATGAAAAATGGATAAAACAAGGGATAGGAAAAAAGGTGTAAAAAACAAGTTGTAAATAAAACAAAAAGGAAATTAGCGATCGTTAGAAATTAAACAATTAATTTTTTCTAAAATAGTTTTTAGTCTAAAGGGTTTTCTAATATAATGTAAACCTAATTCTTCAATTTGACGCTGAATAGTACCTTGAAATGCTGTTATTGCTATAATTGGAAGATAAAAATTAGAGAGAATTATTCTAGAAGCCTCAATTCCGCTCATTTCTGGCATTTTAATATCCATCAATATAAGATCAGGTTTCCATTCATTTGCAATAGCCACAGCTTCTTTACCGTTCTTTGCCATTTTGATTTCAAAAGAATCTTTCAAGAATTCTTGAAAGATATTTCTTATATCCTCCTCGTCATCTGCTACAAGAATCTTCTTTGTAGGGTTGGAAAAAGTTGTAAGATTGTTTGATAAATTTAATAACATAATATAATAACCTTATCTAAGAAAATTAAATTAACATAACTTAAAAGAACTAGTATATTACAAAAATAAGAAACTAGTGAAAAATGATTTAATTAACAAACTATTGTTAATCATGTTTTCTTATTCTTGAAACGCATTTCTGCCCTTCTATCTACCTGATACACCTTTGTTTCAAAAAGTATTTTTTACGTAAAAAATTTTTTCTATGGAAACTAGATCAACAATAAAAGAATGACTAAACATTACATAAGAAGAAGAACAATCTTTAGTAAATTCTTGGGATTTGAAACAGAAATAGAGTTTGAAAAATAGTTAATCTAAAATTATGTAAAAATGACAGAACTAGAAATGGAAGAAAATGTCTTGATTAGTCATAAAAAAAGAAAAGACGAACATGAAAAAATATTCAAAAAATAAAACATTTTTTTGAAACTCTAAATTTATAAAAAAAAAGGAAATAGAGAAATTCTTTTTTACTCTCGTTTTCCATCTTTGGAATCGGACCACTGTTCAAACTGTTTGAGAAGAGAATCAATAACTTGACTAATTTCGTCCTTTTCTCTCTCAGTTGCTATAGATTCTTGTTCAAAAATAATTACATCATCTTGAATGACATATTTAAATCCTAATTCTTGATTCTTTAGCCATGAAAACAGAGAACTTTTAGAACGAAGTTTTAACAAGAACACAAGTTTGTCAACATTAATCTTTCTATGAACAGCTATGATTCGTCTTAGAGTCTCTAATCTTTCTTGATTAAGTTGATAATCAAGATAAAGTCCTTTTATTTCGTTTAGTAATTCTTCAATTTCATCTTTCTTTTGTTTTACTTCAATTTCTTTTGATTTAATTAGATTTTCAAGTTTAGACCAATATGAAGCAAGTTTAGAGAAGGTGAATTCGTCAATAAAATTCTTCGTATCAGAGATTAAATTTTGAATACTTGTAAAAGTATTCAACAGCATATCAAAATTAGAAATGTCTACCACTGCATTTAGTTGAGTTGCATCTTTAAAAGTAGTTTTTTCTAAAACTTTTTTTATTCTGTTTACCTCGATTTCCAGATCTATTTTTTCTATTTCTTTAGCGGTAAAGTCACGGAATTCATCTAAAAGAGTTGTAACCCTTCGTTTTGTTTCTATCCACTCAGACTCTTTAAGTAACTCTGGTTGAGATAAAAAATGAGTAGCAAAGGAACGAACAAAAGAAAGAAAATCATTACTGAACTGTATATAATCGTTCACAAAAGCTGAATCAAAGAAAGAATTCTTATGGTGTACTAAATCTCGAAACAATCTTTCCAGTTTATCAGCTTGTTGAACAAATCCTAGTAATATGTTTCTCTTCTTCTTCTTCCTTGAAAAGACTATGACAAAAATGAAAAAAATAACAAATAAAAGAGGTAAGGTAATAAATAAAAATATATGTAAATAAGATAATTCCTTTTTGAGTGGATTTGTTCCGTTTGCTATTTCTTCACCGTCTAATATTCCATCATCATCTGTATCTGAATTATTGGGATCTGTGTTATAATAAGTGATTTCATCGTAATCACTTACACCATCATTGTCAGAATCAGAGTTATTGGGATCTGTGAAATAGGTTTTAACTTCTTGTCCGTCTAAAAGTCCATCATTATCAGAATCAGAGTTATTGGGATCTGTGAAATAGGTTTTAACTTCTTGTCCATCTAAAAGTCCATCATCATCTGTATCTGAATTATTGGGATCTGTGAAATTAGTATTCTCTTCAAGATTGGTTAATCCATCATTATCAATATCATCAGATGAATCGTTTGCGAGAGGGTTTAAAGAATTTTCAACTTCCCATCCATCGGGCATACCATCATCATCAGAATCATTATTATTGGCATACGTACCAAGTAGATATTCATCAATATTTGATAAATCATCATTATCCAAATCTTCATTAGCATCATTATGGAGCGGATTTAGACTGTTTAATACTTCGTAACCATCAGGTATTCCATCATCATCAGAATCACTATTACTCGGATTAGTTCCATATTTATATTCTTCTAAGTTAGTTAAGTTATCACTATCGGGATCTTCAGCAGTATCATTATTCAGTGGATCTAAAGTGTGGTATACTTCCCACCCATCAGGCATACCATCGCTATCAGTATCTGAATCTAAAGGATCAGTAGAATAGGTGTGTACTTCTTCTCCATCTAAAAGAGTATCAGAGTCAGAATCACTATTGTTGGCATACGTACCAAGTTGATATTCATCAATATTCAAAAGTCCATCATTGTCCAAATCATCATTTGAGTCATCAAAATTTGGATTTAATCCATTAGCTATCTCATAAGCGTCAGGAATAGAATCTCCATCAGAGTCAATTATAGAAGGTTCTACGGTAATAGTTACTAATTCAGTATAAGCATGATTTCCTGAAGTATCATTTACCCAAACATAGAAAGAAACTTTTGTACCAGCAGTAAAAGTGCCCAAATTAGCTGTATAATTATCATTGGAAACATTAGTCATTTCAATTTGTATGAAATCTGGATGTCCCGTGTAATTATAATAACAAAAGACTAGATCTACGAAAACATTATCTGTTACAACAATAGAAAAAGTCAAATTTTGCTCTTCTGTATTTGATATTACAGGAATATTACCTATAACAGGTGGTTCAGTATCGGGATAATCATTAGAATCATTAGGATCAGTACCTGTTTGTATTTCTTCATAATCAGAAAATGTATCATTATCAGAGTCGGAATCTTGTGGATCAGTATCATATATGTATTCTTCTAAATTGGTTAAATTATCTGAATCAGCATCTAATGCTGAATCATTTGTTAGTGGATCTAGAGAATTGTTAACTTCCCATCCATCAGGCATGGAATCATCATCAGAGTCACTGTCGTTTGGATCGGTAGAGTACGTATTTACTTCTTCTCCATCTGTTAATCCATCACTATCTGAATCACTATCTTGAGGGTCAGTACTTTGTGAATATTCTTCTAGGTTCGTTAAACCATCATTATCTGTATCTTCACTTGCATCGTCCACTAATGGATTAAGTGAATAGTTTATTTCCCATCCATCAGGCATGGAATCACTATCAGAATCAGAATCCAATGGATTAGTAAAGTACGTATTTACTTCTTCTCCATCTGTTAATCCGTCATTATCTGAATCACTATCTTGAGGATCACAGTTATTCGTATACTCCTCTAGATTCGTTAATCCATCATTATCTGGGTCTAAAGCAGAGTCATCTGTTAGAGGGTCTAAAGAATTGTTAACTTCCCATCCATCAGGCATGGAATCATCATCAGAGTCACTGTCGTTTGGATCGGTAGAGTACGTATTTACTTCTTCTCCATCTGTTAATCCATCACTATCTGAATCACTATCTTGAGGATCACAGTTATTCGTATACTCCTCTAGGTTCGTTAATCCATCATTATCTGGGTCTAAAGCAGAGTCATCTGTTAGAGGGTCTAAAGAATTGTTAACTTCCCATCCATCGGGCATGGAATCTCCATCAGAATCAGTGTTTGTAGGATTAGTAGAGTACGTATTTACTTCTTCTCCATCTGTTAATCCGTCATTATCTGAATCACTATCTTGAGGATCACAGTTATTCGTATACTCCTCTAGGTTCGTTAATCCATCATTATCTGGGTCTAAAGCAGAGTCATCTGTTAGAGGGTCTAAAGAATTGTTAACTTCCCATCCATCAGGCATGGAATCATCATCAGAGTCACTGTCGTTTGGATCGGTAGAGTACGTATTTACTTCTTCTCCATCTGTTAATCCATCACTATCTGAATCACTATCTTGAGGATCACAGTTATTCGTATACTCCTCTAGGTTCGTTAATCCATCATTATCTGGGTCTAAAGCAGAGTCATCTGTTAGAGGGTCTAAAGAATTGTTAACTTCCCATCCATCAGGCATGGAATCATCATCAGAATCAGTGTTTGTAGGATTAGTAGAGTACGTATTTACTTCTTCTCCATCTGTTAATCCGTCATTATCTGAATCACTATCTTGAGGGTCAGTACTTTGTGAATATTCTTCTAGGTTCGTTAAACCATCATTATCTGTATCTTCACTTGCATCGTCCACTAATGGATTAAGTGAATAGTTTATTTCCCATCCATCAGGCATGGAATCACTATCAGAATCAGAATCCAATGGATTAGTAGAGTACGTATTTACTTCTTCTCCATCTGTTAATCCGTCATTATCTGAATCACTATCTTGAGGATCACAGTTATTCGTATACTCCTCTAGGTTCGTTAATCCATCATTATCTGGGTCTAAAGCAGAGTCATCTGTTAGAGGGTCTAAAGAATTGTTAACTTCCCATCCATCGGGCATGGAATCTCCATCAGAATCAGTGTTTGTAGGATTAGTAAAGTACGTATTTACTTCTTCTCCATCTGTTAATCCGTCATTATCTGAATCACTATCTTGAGGATCACAGTTATTCGTATACTCCTCTAGGTTCGTTAATCCATCATTATCTGGGTCTAAAGCAGAGTCATCTGTTAGAGGGTCTAAAGAATTGTTAACTTCCCATCCATCGGGCATGGAATCTCCATCAGAATCAGTGTTTGTAGGATTAGTAAAGTACGTATTTACTTCTTCTCCATCTGTTAATCCGTCATTATCTGAATCACTATCTTGAGGATCACAGTTATTCGTATACTCCTCTAGGTTCGTTAATCCATCATTATCTGGGTCTAAAGCAGAGTCATCTGTTAGAGGGTCTAAAGAATTGTTAACTTCCCATCCATCGGGCATGGAATCTCCATCAGAATCAGTGTTTGTAGGATTAGTAAAGTACGTATTTACTTCTTCTCCATCTGTTAATCCGTCATTATCTGAATCACTATCTTGAGGATCACAGTTATTCGTATACTCCTCTAGATTCGTTAATCCATCATTATCTGGGTCTAAAGCAGAGTCATCTGTAAGAGGATCAAGTGAATTGTTAACTTCCCATCCATCGGGCATGGAATCTCCATCAGAATCAGAAGTTGTTGGATTAGTTCCAAAAATATATTCATCTAAGTTAGATAAATTGTCAACGTCTGGATCTCCTGAGGAATCATCTATCAGTGGATCAAGTGAATAGTTTATTTCCCATCCATCGGGCATGGAATCTCCATCAGAATCTTGATTTAACGGTTCTGTTTGCCAGATAACATATTCTTCTCCATCATTAATTCCGTCGCCATCAGTATCTGAAGAAACATCTGATGATCCTATTTCTTTTTCTGTATAAATGGAAAGTCCATCTAAATCTACATCATTTCTTAAATTATTGTTACTATTGTAAATATCTACCCCAGACATACCTATATATGAACGTAATCCAGCACTAGGAGAGGAGAACTCTATACAGTAAACATTATTATCTTGAGAACCAAAAATTACCTCTATATTATTATCGTTGTCGACATCATACACTAACGCAGTTCCATCCACATATCCCCCCGTATCATAACTATCAATATAGCTGTGATCTTCAATATTATAGAATTCTAAAGAATCTGTATCACGCGATACAATTAATTCAAGTTGTCTATCTCCATCAATGTCTCCTGTTACAAGACGAGTAACATAATCAATTCCATCTACCCAAATTACTGAACCATTATTACCGCGGTAAAGAGCAACTCCGTTACAAATTTCTAAATTTTGATCAAAATCTAGATCAAAAATGACAGGATTGCTGTACGAAAGCTTCCCACCACTAGCACTAGAAAAATCATGAGACCATTGTTCTGTTCCATCAGAACTATTTAAGACAAAAATTTTAGAATATGTGTTAATAACTACTTCTGCTTTACCATTTCCATCTAAATCAGCTACAAGAGGAGAAATATATTGTGATTCTACAGATGGAGATGGTGTAAAACTCCAAAATACAGAATGGTCATTACTGTTAACACAATATACACTCACAGGACTATATTGTTGAAATATTAGATCATTTATCCCATCATTGTTAACATCAGCTATCGCAGGGCTACTTCGGTCACAATTAATATTTATGTCAATAGTCCATTCTATAGACCCACTACTCCCACTAATAATATAAATATCACCACCACTACTGATGTCAACAACTTCTAAATTGCTATCAGAATCAACATTTCCTATTGCCGGAACTGCTTCTCCACCAATATTCACAGACCATTGTTCTTCTCCATTTAAACCATCTATACAATAGAGAGTTCCACCCCTGCTTTTATAAATTATCTCCAAATAAGAATCAGCATCTAAATTTGCTAAAGGAACACCAGAAAGATCGATAGTATCATCTGAAGCAGTATATTTCCACTTTAGTGACCCAGTTTGAGCATTTAAACAATACAAGCAATTATCACCACTTGAAACTAATATCTCGAGATTTCCATCACTATCTACGTCAGCTATTTTGGGTGAATACAGAATTGGTCCACTTGTTGAATATGTCCATTTTGATGAAATCGTAGCTAGTTTTATTGGTGGTAGACTAGAATTGGATGAGTGACAATTACTATTGCTTAGACTAAAAAAATAATTAGGTTTTACACCAATTGAGCATTCATTATATCCATCGAGTTTTATAATTAGAAATAGTAAGAAGATTATAAACAACAAAAGAAAAGTATTAGAATGAAATTGTTTACCAAAAAATCTATTTACTCTTTTCATTTAATTCAAATTAAAAGTGAAGCAAAAAAACTTAATAAATTTTTTCCTATTGATACTTCTAAAGGGGTTATCTATCATATTAAGTTAATAGAAAGAAAAGAAATATTAAATTAATCATTTGTCAGAAAAGAATTTTTTTTGTAAATTAAATAATTTTAGTCTCTTTTTTTTTCATCATTATAAATTTTAAAACACCACTTATTATTGTTCCTAAAAGAACTATAATTACAAGTTGAAAACTAGGTGTCATTGGAAATAGGTTTATTTTATTTTCAAAACTATCATTGTTCCTATTTTTCAATTTTGTATCTGAATCCTTTTTATATTATTTCTAATTAAATAATCCATCTACATCCCAATCTTCTAATACATCAGAACTATTAGTTGTGTCTAAATAGTTTTATATTCTGTCCGAATTCACTTTTAGAGAGCTTGTACATTTATTCCTGTTTTCTATATTTGATAATCTATTTCCATTATCTTCAGCATTATTTGACTATTTTAAGGAGTTAAGTGCATATTAAGCAACCCAACCATCTCCAAAATTGTCTTTATCTGTATTTCGAAGAATATTCAAAAAAATTAGAAGAAAAAAGTTTGAAACACTAAGAAAATTAAATGTAAAAGAACTTCAAAAAAGATGGATTCTAAAAAAAAGGTTTCACTTCAACATTACAAAAGTATACCTAGTGATGAACATTCTACGTTGCATATAGGAGAATTAACAAAAACGCTGTTGGATAAAAGAGAAAAAATCAAATGGTAAATAAAATTAACTAAGGAAAGTAAATTAGTAAACTAAATCTTTTGTAAGTGTAGTTACATTCTGAAAAAATGTTCATAATTTTGTAAATTTAGATATGTTCAAGAGAAACAATTAATGAAATAATCTCAAATTTGTTTTTCATTTTTCAGTTTCAAAATGACTAAGAATGCGTTTTTATTCATTTTTTATCTTAGGTATTTCATTGTGGATTGCAGACCAGATTAAAATATAATCTATACTAAAATAACCATGTATCAACCTATCTCTAATTCCAGCCATTTGAGACCAAGGAATGTGTGCATTTTTTTCTCTTATAGAGTTTGGAATATTTTTTGTAGCTTCTCCAATTGCTTCAAATTTTCTAATAACAGCACTTGCTGTTTTGTCATCATTAATAAACTCATTGAAGTTTATTTCTTTTACAAATTCTTCAATACTTTCAATTGCTTCAATAATATCTTACAAAAAGAGTCTTTAATCTCTTTTCATAGCATTATCACTTTTTTCAGAATCTGGTCTTTTAGTTCTGGTCTAACTGCTCTTTCTGATACAACATCAACTTTTAATTGCAATTTTTCTTCAAGGAAATCTGCTAATCCAATATAATCAAAAAGTGATGCACCTTCGTTAAATCGTACGAGGATATCAAGGTCACTTCTTTCTTTTTGTTCACCACGAACATACGAACCAAATAGACCTATAATCTCAGCCTTAAATTGATTACTGATCTCTTCCTTGATTTTTTCGAGTTCACTAGTTATTTCATCCAAAGTTTTCAGTTAATAAACCTCCTTAATTTTCTCTTACTATCCTATTTTATTATTAAATATCTTCTTCGTATAATTTATAGTTTGTTACAGTTTTAAATTTAAAAAACCATTTTTTATTATGAATGAAATTTCAAAAGCTCTCGAAATAGAGATGAAGTCAGTTTTTAAAATGTAAAAAAACGCAATAGCAGAATCGAAGGAGTTTATTTGAAAAAAAAGGAAAATAACTGGATGTAATATTTTATTTAATAATATACAATTATTGACCTACCTTATTATTAGGAATTACTATATTATATGAATATATGTTTTGGTATGGACATCCTTACTAGAAGAACAAACTTTTACAAAAAAATGGAAACAATACCCTTACAAGAAGGTATATATCTATTCTTTATTTCACCATAATATATTTAGGTAGCTCTAAATTAAATATGAAAAATACAAAAACTACTTGCTTTTTTAAGCGAGCAGGTCCAAAAAAGAATATTAATTAATTCTTTTTAAATACATTATTTCAAAAAAGGATTTAAGAAAGTGTATTAGAATAATGTTGATTTAATAGACCAAGCATGTCAATGCTATTATCAGGAAGTTTTTGCATACCTTCAATGCAATCTTCATAATGGATAATATCTATAGCAAAATCGATTTAGGACTTTCATAAAGGGCTCTAGCTTCCGAAATTGTCCAATCATAAGTAGGTTTAAATTTTTTAGAGCTTTTTTTAGTGCTATGCTTATTTTTTCCTTTTTTGGTTGTTTGAGATTCCATTGGTTTCTTTTTACGTTTTAGAGGACAATAATAAAGATTTATCGGTTGAATAGACTAAGAAATTATAAAACAGAAGTAAGATAAGATTATTCTATTTCTCTTTATTTAAAAAGTAAATATTATGATGAATTTATTCTCCCTTCTATTATCATAACTTCTCTTGAATCTTTTATTTTTCTCATCTCATAGCTAATTTCCTTTGAGCTTTTGAAATTAGTAAAAACTTTATCAATTATATTTAAATTTCTCTCTTCAATTTCCTCTTTCTTTTTTAGTTCAGCTAGACTTAGATTATCATTATATCTTAATTTTAACCAATTATCAAGTTCAATATATTCAAACTTATTTTCTATGAGACTAGTAAGATCTGTTTTTAGTTTTTCTTTAAGATAAAGCTCATAAACTAAACAATTTGCTAGTTCATCAAAAAATGAAATTTTTTCTTCTATTTTTTTGTTTATTTGGCTTTTAGATACAAATTTGTCATAAAAGTACTGGTTTAGGAAAATTAACACATTTGCTAACTTGATAAAGATATGTTGCTCTACTTTTAGAAGTTCAGGTACTGGTACTCTTCTAACATATATTTCATCATATCTCGTGCTTCTAATAGCGTTTGAATAGATAAATTTATACAGCAACCATGCAAATAATTTTGAATTGTTGATTATTAGAACGAATTTTAGATCAAGTTTGGTGTTTTTTGTAAAAGTACAAGATATAGTCTCGTAAACTAAGAGACCTTCAGGGTCGTAAACTGATTGCAAATAGAAATGAGGATATGGATTCATAACATGAGCAATTGCTAATTGATTCAATATTTTTGGATTTAGTTGATAATTATATTCATTAAAATCAAATTTTTTTAGATCGATAAAATCTGTGGGTTCTTTTAGACAATATTTATTTAATTGTTTTCCTCTAAATATTGGTGTAGTTCCCTTAAGCTTTTTGGCAAGTTTTTGCCAGTTTAATCCTCTTTTTAAGGTTAAATAATCCCCCCATCTTTTTTTGAATTTATTCATTATGAATAAAATTATTGATAGTTCTTCTTCAAATAAACCTGCTAGAAGTACTTGGTAATCCTTTAATACTGATTTACCTATTTTTGAAACTTCTTTTATCTTGTTATTGTAATATAAACCACTTATGTATTTATTTGACTTCTTGTTTAAATCAATAACAAAAATTACTTGCTCTAGTTTAACATCTTCAAAAGCTTTTCCAACATCAATAAGTCTTATTAAATTGCTATTTATGAAGTCAGCTGTTAAGTTCCAACCAAGAGAATAACAAAGTGACTTTGGAACTATATATGAAAAGTAAGATTCATCATTTAATAATTGTTTTCCTCTATATATAAAAAACATTGCAGAATTTTTAATCCTACTTGTATGGAATGGAAATTTGATTTTTAGAATTTTAGATTCAATTTCGGAGAAATTACTACCATATGGAGGATTTCCTATTATAATATCAAATCCACCCTTTTTTATAATATGTCCAAAATCAATTCTCCAGTGTAGGGGATTAAGATTTTCAAAATCAGATATGCTAATTGGTAGATTTTTAGGATTATGATTTGGATTAATTTTTTTATTAAAATGGTTGAGAAGAGCTTGGTTTATACTTTTATATATTGCAGCTCTTATTGTTTGTAAAATTTCCTTTAAATGTATTGCTCTCTCTCCATGAGCTCTTTTGTATATTGTGTATAAAATATAATATGATTTTATATAACCATCTAAATTTATTTTTTCTAAAAGTTCCTTAGCTTTTTTAAGTTCCTGTTTTTCATTAATGGAATTAGCAATTAGTCCTTTAAATATTCCCTTTATTTCAGGAGTCATTGGATTAATTAGAGAAATCTGTGTTAAAGAATCATTTAGCCATCCAATTAAGCTATTACCAACTACAAGATTGTATTCAATATTAGGCAGTGCTTGAATTTCTTTTTCTTCTTTATAGCTAGAAACTAACCAGAGCCATAACCGCAATTTGGCTATTTCTATTGCCCCATCTAAAATGTCAACGCCGTAAAGATTTTCAGTGATAATTTCATGCTTTATTTCATAGTAATTAGGCCTATTACCCAGTTTATTTAAAAGAGCGGTTTTTAAATAAAATAAAACTTCTCCTGCTTTTAATAGAAAAGCTCCAGACCCACACGCGGGATCTAGCACTTTAATTTCACTAATAATTTTTAAAGCACGAATAATTTGTGAATCTGAAGCCTTTTTGAGAAAATCACTAATATCTTTGAAGTCACCTCCTAATTTATTAAGTAAAAACGGATAAATAGTTTTTTTACTGATGTAGTCTGTTATCTCTTCAGGAGTATAATAAACACCTTTCTTCTTCCTTTCACTCTCTCCTTTTGTTACATCTTCTACTTCTTTTTCAAATCCTTTTAATTCCCACTCAACAACACTTCTTTCGTAAACATGACCTAGAATCTCTGGTGTTAATATTTTAGCTTCTTCTTCTTCAATTTCTTCAGTTAATTCTTCTACTTCTGATTCAATAATCCAGTAGTAGCTATTTAAAAATTCAAAGATTTTGAGCCAATCTTTCTTTTTTAAAGATATTTGTAAGCGTTTTTCTTCATCTATCTCTCTAAATAATCCACCATTCAAGTATGGAATTCTAATCTTATAATTTCCAACTGTAAGAATATTTTGTTTATGTGGAGTATTAAATAAATTAAATGTTTTTTTAAGATTCTCTGTAAAATCATTACTTTCTACCAAAATATCAAAAAACACTTTTCCGCTAATTTGATTTCCATCACTGAATTTTATAATCTTCTTATGGCATAAGAAGTAAATAAAGAAGATTCTATCAAATATTTTTTGAGTAATTAGATATTTTTTAATTGGATCTATTTTATTTGTAATTGATCGAACAAGTAAGTCTCTCTTCAATTTAAAATGTTCATAAAATGTTCTAGAAATGTCTTTCGTTTGAAATATAATATCAAAGTTTTCTCCAATTTTTTTCAGTTTATTTATTTTTGAAATGTTTTCTGCAGTTCTTTTTGAATAGATAAAATACCTTCTCTCTCCGTAATTTCTGAAAAATACTATTTTTTCTTTTAAAAAAATAGCTACATGAGTAAGTCCTCTATCAATAAGAAAATGATTCTTTATTTCTTTTATTTTCTCTTCATTAAATGCTTCGCATACTGTTAAAAGCTTTCTTTTACTAAGCTTAAGAAAAACTACTTCTTTATATTCCATGTCAGTATAAGAAACTTCTTCTTCAAAACCTTTTGATTTAAGAAACAAAATAAGGTTATTCTTACTATCCAAAATCTCTCTTATTTCCATTTTTTCACCTAGTAAAACCAATTGCCATATAAGGATTTTTAGACTTAACAAGTTTTTGCTGGAATTGCTTTTTTGTAAAGCTTTTTTTAATACTATCTATCCATAACACAATTTTTTCTTCTGTAATCATATTTCTTTTTATTTGTTTATGTATCTCTCTTACGACTTTTTCTGTGTTACTTCCACTTTTGTCTTTTACTTGCTTTAGGATTTCAATAAAACTCTCTATATTTGAATATTTTTGATTCAAAAACTCGGTCTGAATCTTATCTTCAATATTTCTTATCATTCTATCTAATGAATCTGTAAAGTAATAAGCATGTGTTTTCTCCTCTAATTCTCTTTTTAGATGTTGCTTAAATTTCTCTACTTCATCTTTAAATTCGATAGTGAAATGTATTTTTTTATCTACTTCTTTAATGGTAAAATTTTTAATAGAATTTTCGTTAAAAGAGTTACCATCACCATAAAAAACAACTAAATTCTTATCGCCATTCAATAAGGTATACATATTGCATGAAGGAATGTTAATTTTATAAATGTCTTCTCTTTTAATATTATACTTTTTTATAGCATTTTGTAGTAAAATAAGAATTGGTTTTGTGTATGGAATTGTTGTTTCTAATTTTTCAAATTTTCCTCTCCACTGATCTTTCCTTATGCTGTTTAAAACATTAAGATATAGTCTTCTATCTTTTTTCCGTCTTTGCTGTAAAAGTTCTTTTTCTCTTTCAAACCATATTCTATATTCAATCCCAACCCACTTAATTATATCTTCTATTCTAATTTCTAGCGTTTCTACTAAATTTAATTCTTGATCTATACTATCATCTGGTCTAAAATTGTAGCATCGAATTCTTTTGGGAGTATCAAGTCTTGTTGCACGGCCAATTCTCTGTATCAATTTTACAGGATTATATGGAATATCAAAATTTACTACTATATCAGCACCACTGATATTGTAACCTTCAGATAAAGTGTCAGTTGTTACTAAAATTTTAAGTTCATTATCTGAATCATTAAATTTTTCTATTATAGAATTTTTATTTTTTGTTTGAGAATCAACAAATTTTATAATTGTTGAATCGATCTTATCTTTAAGGAATTCTTTTATAGCTTTTAAGCTATCTTTGTATTCTACAAAAATGAGTATTTTCTTTTTTATATGTTTATTTATCAATAACAAAAATTCTTCTAATTTTTTGTCATCAATGAAAAGGATTTTACTATTTGGAATCAAAAATTTTTCTAGTTGTTTTAACTGTTCATCTATTTTTTTTGTATCTTCTTCTAAATCTTCTAAAATTGTTAAGTGACTTTTTCCTTCTCCAGATTTTATTTTTTCTATGATCTCTCCTAGTTTTTGTCTAAAATCATACCCAAAGTTAACTTCTATTTCATCCTGTTCATCGATTCTTTCTCTTTCTAATATTGAAATATCTCTTTTTTTTATTGATGTAAGAATAAGTTTATTTTTCTTTGATAATCTTTTCAATGTAAGGTAATATGATGTAATATCGCTTTCAAATCTTTTGTATAAAATCCATTTAAAGAACCCGCCTAGTCTTGTACCTAGTTCTGGTTCTAATATTTTTAAGTGAGCTGCAGTAAGGCTATTTATGAAATCTATGATACCTTCAACAATTTCTTTATACTTTTTATCTAATTTATATGCAATTTCTCTAACTTCAGGATCTGGTATTTGCCGAATATCTATACCTGATAATTCTTCAATTTCCTTTATATATTCTTCAGAAGTTTTTATTGTTTCACGTGTTGATTTTATGAATAACTCACGTTCTATTTCTTCTTGTTTTTTTGAAATTAATTTTTTATCTTCATCAGAGAGGTTTTCATAATCTTTTTCACTTACTAAATTTAGTATTTCAACCAGATTTCTAACAAGTTTGTCAAGATATGGATTTTGTCCTTTCCTATAGATAAGTTTTATAAGATTAAGAAGGTCAAAAAGGCTTGTGTTAATAGGAGTGGCTGTTAAAAATAAAACTTTTGCATCTCCATTTTCATCAATAATTTTTTTTAAATTTCTTGTTCTAAATGCATCTTCATTTCTATAATTATGAGCTTCATCAATGATTATTAGGTTATATTTTTTTTCTAGAAGACTTATCTTTCCAAATGGTGGTGAATATTTATTGACCTTTTTATCCTCAAATAATAAGGGGTCTTCTTGAAGGTCTCCCATTGAAACTAGATCAACTTTATCAAAAATTCCAAATTCGCTTAAATATTTTGGCCAGTTATCTTTTTGTTCTTTTTTTTCTAAAGCTGATTTTACCAAACCAGCTGGAGCAATAACAAGTATTTTTCCTCCATTTTTGAGGAAATATTCTGCTAGAGCACATGCAACATAAGACTTACCTAATCCTACAGAAGAAGTAAGAAAAACTCCACGATAATTCTTCTCTGCAAGAAGGGTTGCACATCTTAAAGTGTCTATGATTTGGAATTTTAGCAACCCTTTTTTCTCCCATTTTTCAAAAAGATATTCAGCTTTTAAATATTTAATCAAAAACTTGAAAAATTGTTCTGGCTTTACATAATGATACACCTCTTTTAAATATTTACCAAATTTTGATTTCTCTATTCCCTCTAAAAGTATTTCAACAACTTTTAATTTGTCAAATTCTTCTGAACCTCTTTCCCATAAACTATCAAACCAACTTTCAAGGTACTCAAGATTTTCAGGTTCTGAAATAATCACATTTAATTCAGTATTTCCTATTAATCCACTAGGAGTTAAGTTTGAAGAACCAATTATCCCAGCTTTATACCTTTCAAGTACATCTCTTGTTTTAATATTTCTAATAAAAAGATAAGCTTTAGAATGCAGTTTTTCTATTTTATTATCATCTCCAAAATAAACACGTATTTTTATTGATTTAGAATCCTTAACTAATTGATGAAATAAAACAATTGATGGAATTGTTGAACTATTTTCCTCTATTTCATTAAACTTTTCTTTAAATGCTTTAATTAGCTCATTTTTTGTCAATCGAGTAGTTTCGCTACCCATTAATATTTTTATTTCTTTTAAATCTTTTAATTTATCAATAATAAGTGCAAGACCTTCAATATAGAAATAACCAGTGGCACACTTTAACCCCTCTGTACCATTTGCAATACTCCTTACAACATCTTTAAGAGTAACGGTTTCTCCTTTGTATTTTCTTCTATTATCTATTATTGAACCTTTTTTCAAAATTTCACTAAAATTTACTTCAACCATTTTTTCACCTTGATATTTTCGTGATTCTCTCTTGCTAGTTTTTGTTACGATTTATTGAAATTATTAAATCAAATCCATTTTAACTATTCAACTTTTTATTAGCAAACTATAAACATAAAATATTTTTTTATAGTTTGTAGGTAATTATTAAATTTTAAATTTTTTCATTGCCTTTTGTTAATACAGATCCCATAGTTTTTTATGTATATTGCAAATGGTAGTGTCTAGTTTTTATACCACCTCCTAGGCAAAAAGGAACTAAGGGGAGGATGTCCCAAGCTCTGATGAGGACGAACGAAATTATAATAGAGTATAAAGAGTGTAAGGAAACCAGAAAGATGGGTAGAGCCATAGACGGCACGAATAGAACATGTGCAGTGGAGAATAGAATGAAACCAACGATAGCTCTTAAGTGTGGCATTAAAACGTTCAATATAGGAGCGTAAACCACCATTGATAAAAGAGATTTTGATACCGAGACGAAGTAAGACAGGATACCATACCCCTGCATCTGTAACGACAATACGAGGCTTAGAACCCCAACATTTGAACCAATAACGGAAAGTTAGTAAACATTCAAAATTACTCCGTCCTTTAGTAATACTAAAACCCAGTAAAGTCTTATTGTAAGGATCTAACGCGAACCACATATACATTGAGCCTTGAGAGGTCTTAATCTCTGTTTCATCAACTACTATAATCTCTGGTATTCCCCCTCTCTCTGCTACAATTCTATGTAAACTTTCCCTAAAGAGCCTGAACTTCTTTACCCAATACCATAGTGCCTGGTGTGTTAAACCATTCTTCCATCCTACTGTCCTCAACCCATTCTTTGAACCAATATATTCGTAAATAGCTCTTATGATTATTTTCTTGGGGATTCTGCTCCCTTTAAAAAGGGAGTATATTCTTAGTTTGTTCATATTTTCACATTAGAATCTCCAATAATATTTTTGTCGGGAGAAACTAGACACCACCATTGCAAATACCATTAAACTTTTTATAATCAAACTCATAACAAGATAATTATAACAATAATAATTGTTTTTTATGTTACTTAAAAAGAAATTATAAAGAAGGAAAAAACAAAAATAGCATGATATATCGTAAAGTAATGTAAGATAAGAAAGAAAAATTATATATTGAAGGATTCTCCTTTAACTTTTTTAATATGGTGTAAATCGTGTTTCCATAGACCAAATAAATCTGCAGCTTTTCCCTCAAGATTCTTTTCTATAAGTAATTTATAGTTTTTAATTAATTCTTCTCTTTTTTCTTTAAACATGTCTACTACTTCATTCAGACTTTTTTCTTTATATTGTTCTAGTTGTTTATCGTTCCATTCGTCAAGCTTTGAACCAGAATATTCTTCAGACCATACAACTTCTTTACCCTCAAATACATCTTTTACAATTCTCAAAATTTCAATGTCCCAGACTAATAAGTGTGCAATAAGTTCTTTCTTTCCCCAACCATTTGATAAACTAAAATCTTCGGAAAGATCTAACACAATTTCAGTTGTTTTTTCAAATTTGTTTATATGTTCAGCTGGTTCAATTTTTTCTTTAGTCATAGGAAAGTAATAGAAAATATTCTTTTATCCTTTTCTTTTAGAACTATATTTTATTTGTTAAATGATTAAAAATTCTTTCATCTTTTTTGCACTTTAATTTTCTAAAGTTGTTTACTTTACCCTTCTAAATAATAAACTATTCAAAAAAGGGGAATAATTGTCATTTGGTGAAAAAAAATGTTCACAAAAACAAAAATAATTGGTTTGGGAATACTTCTTTCAATGTTGATAAGCTCTATTGCTGTATCAGCTGAAAGTCAAGGGATTCAATATTCTGAACAGAATAAGCTTGTTACAATAAGTTATGAGGATTTAACCCTCATGGTTAATGCTGGAGGTCAAGTACCAAAATTTCATATTATTCAGGAAGACGGACTAGAATTCCAAGTAATGTTCAAGATGCTTGTAGAGTATTATGATGCAAACGAAGATGGAGCTTTTCAATACAATGAAACAAACATTGCTCAAACAGATGAACATGGCCGTCCTAGTGCAAGAACAAACATTTTAGCTCTTCCTAGTGTTATTTGGTCATTTAGTGGTTTTGATTTAGAATATGAAGAAGGAACAGAAAACATAGTTGCAATACACTTTGCTTTCGTCAGTGAAAATATACTTATTCCATTTTATGCTGATTTTTCGATGGAGATAAAAGCTCATTTCTATTTAGATAATAAAACTATTGACGGATATGAAATTATTGGCGGAAGAGAACTGAAGTTTGACATTATTATGAACAATTGGCCATGGGAAAAAGATGATACTTATCTTGCTTTAAGATTTGACATAACACCTTTGAAAGATGCTGAAATAAAAGATGTTGAAGGAAAACCTGTCGACACAAAGACAAATTCAACAGGTTATGAACACAAAGTCAATAATCAAAATCAAATGAAGAACGCATTTGAATTGGGAAATGCTACAGATAAAGGATTCTTTGCTTACGCTAACAAAGCTAACTATTCTTATCAAAATGAATATCAACAAGGAACAGTAAATTGCTCTTATTCAACTAATGGAGACGATACTATTCAAACATATTTGAGCTTTGAACATTTCGATGAAGAAGTTGTTTATGATCCTTCATTAGGTGTGGTTTCTGATACAGAAGAAGGAAATAATGAAGAAGATACAACTGGATTAGGAAACTTGGAAATATTAACACTCAGCGCACTTTCAATATCTGTTATTACTGCAGTAGCTATTTTGAGAAAGAAAAGATAAAATATTCATTTTTCCTTTTTTTCATTTTTTTAGTAATTATCAAAAATATTAGGAAATTGAAAGGTTTCTAACACTTAATTTTATATTACATTAAAAAAAAAGAAAAAAAGTTTTAGTTTAACCACTTAAACTAATATTTCTTTCCAAGTACATCAATTTCTTCAAGAGTTTCAGTAACTCTTCTTTTTTTTTGTATTTTTCTGAAGATAATTTCAAATAAAACAATTGAAAAAATGAAAACTATCCAAACTGTAATTTTAAGGAAAATATCACTTCTTACAAAAATAGTAAAGTTTGAATCATAAGTCAATGGGTCAAAATTGTTCATTACTTCTTCGTAATCACTCATTCCATCTCCATCTGTGTCAGGATCTTTAGGATTTGTACTATAAATGATTACTTCTTCTGCGTCATCTAACCCATCATCATCCGAATCAGTATCAAACGGGTTTGTACCATAAACCATTACTTCTAAGAAATCATTTAAATTATCACCATCTGTGTCTTCATTTAGAGGATTAGTATGATAATCATGTACTTCACTTCCATCTAGTAATCCATCGTTATCAGAATCACAATCCAAGGGGTCAGTAGAATACATGAAAATTTCGAGATTATCGGATAAACCATCCAAATCTGAATCTTTTAATGTAGGATTTGTTCCATAAACAAGTACTTCTACTCCATCATCTATTCCATCATTATCCGTATCATCATTTGTAGGATCTGTTCCGTAAGCGTATATTTCATCACCATCCAATAATCCATCAAAGTCAGTATCATTATTCCTTGGATCAGTATTGTTTTCAAATTCGTGAATATTATATAATTCATCATTATCAAAGTCAACATAGGCATCAATTGGATTAGTAACATCTAAACCATAGTAATATTCCCAGTAATTTGTCATTCCATCGCTATCTAAATCTCCATCAGCATCGCTTGGATCATCAGGATCTAATCCTACACTAACTTCCCAGTAATCAGGCATTTTATCGTTATCACTATCTCTTACTAATTTTATGATAAAAGCATCAATATATCCTTCTAAAGTGGAATTTAAAGAATTTTTTAAAAGAAGATCACTACTCTCTGTACTCCCTACTATACAGATAGAACCATCATTATCTACTGCTATATCTCTACCTACATCTTCTTCTCTTCCACCAAAATATGTGCTAAAAATTAAATCTGTTCCACTTTTATTTAACATTGAAACAAAAATGTCAGAATTATAAGTAGGATTTCTTTCTTCAATTGCGTTCTTAATTGGAAAATCATTGCTCCATGTTCCACCAGTTAAATAGACATTCTGATCATTATCTACTGTTATTGACAAACAAGTATCATTTGATGAACCACCTAAAAATGTACTATATATTATATTATCCGCTGTTGAACTTATTTTTGTTAAAAATATGTCAGAATATCCATTTAGTGTGTCATCATAAGCATTTTTAGTTGGAAAGTCAGCACTGGTAGTGTATCCTGCCACATAAATGTTATCTTGGCTATCTAAAGTAATTGAATAAACGTTTTCTAAATCTTCTCCACCCAAAAATGTACTATGAATTAATTCTGTTCCTGTGTTAGATAATTTTAGAATAAAAATGTCAAAGTTACCACTTATTGTAAAAGCTAAAGCATTCTTGATTGGAAAATCAGTACTGTTTGTTATTCCAGCTATGTAAACATCTCCATTATCGTTAACAACAATATCCTGCCCCATTTCGAAATCTGAACTACCAATAAAAGTAGAATAAACAATGTCTCTTCCTGTAAAGTTAAATTTAGTAATAAAAACATCATAATTTCCATTTGAAGAATTATCATAAGCATTTTTTGTTGGAAAGTCAGTACTATTTGTAACACCAGTAATATATACAAAGCCATCACTATCAATAGCTATTCCCCTGGCATAATCATTATACTTTCCTCCTAAATAAGTGCTATAGATTAACCCATTTCCTGTAGAGTTAATATAGGATAAATAAACATCAAAAAAGCTTCCACCACCATAAGTAGAATTAAAAGCATTTTTAGTTGGAAAATCATCACTTCTTGTAGTCCCAGTAATGAAAACAGAACCATTAGAGAAAACTTTACCATTTGCAAAGTATTCAGCATCACTTCCCCCTATTATTGTAGTGAAAATAGGTTCAAGAGTTTCTCCATCCAGTTTAGTAACAAAAGCATCATAATCATCATCTGAGATATTTCCAAAAGCAAAGTTGTTGAATAAAGAAGTGCTCATAGTATCTCCAAAAATGTATATATTTCCATCATTTCCTATTTCTATCTTGCGTCCATAATCAAAAACATCTCCGCTTAAATAAGAACTAAAATCTACTAAATAAGGATCAATAATCAATTTTTTTGCTGTATCATATTGTTCAATATTAAAATTATAACAGTTATCATCAAGACTAAAATAAGCGGGGATAATTTTTCCCTCTTGAAAAACTTTTAAGTTTCTATCGTTAAAAATTCTATATTCTGTATTTCCGATTCTTGAGATTCCAACTATATTAGTTTTATCTTCTTGTTTTAAGTAAAACTTTGAATCTGATGATAGTTGAACCTTAATAACTGAAGGATCAACATTTGGTTCAACAATAAATTCGTACTTCAGAAATGAACCTGTAAAATAGTATCTTAAAGATATTCCTGGGTATATATCTTCATATATTATTTCTTGATAACAGCTTATTTGAGTAATTACTTTATCTTTGTAAAAAAAGTTGGAAAAGTAATTTGCTACTCCTTTTGCTTGTGGTACAACGATATTTGAATCGGGAAAAGAGATAGTAATTAAGAAAAATTTATTATTTTCTTCTTTATTCGGTTTAAGATTCTGAATAAAGTGGACCTTAGATTCTCCAAAGTAAACATTTGTTAGAGGAGATTGAGCATAATAAAAAACTGTCTTGTCAAATATTTGCCCTTTATTTTGCATAAAAAAGAATTTAGAATTGTAATCAAGGGCATAATTCTCTAAATATTCGTCAAAAATACCGTAAAAATTATTTTTTGCCTTATTTTGCTGTTGTGAATATTTTATACTATAAGAGCCAACCAAAGTATTATTTTTGACATAAAATCCAGAAAAACGGCTTACACTTACAAGAAAAATAAAAAACAAAGTAACAAAAAATAAAAAAATTCCTCTGCTTTTAATTCCATTCATTTTTTCAAATAATTTAAATCAAAAAACATTATATAAATATTATCAAATGATTTTGTATAATTATTTATTTAAAATTTAAAAATACGCTTAAATAGATTGTAGAACAAAAAGAAAAATTTTTGCCAATTTCTTTTTTGCAAGTTTTTATTCTAAAGGAGATAAATAAAAATTATGTGTAATAACACAGATAATATTAGGCTAATTATCAGCTTTTTTATACAAAATCGAAATAAAGGTCTAGAACGCTAAAAAAAATATTAGAATGAGGATAATAGTAAAAAGCTAACAACAATTTTTTTAAGTAAAAATATGAATTAAAAAATAATGGGCAATTTGAATGATTCAATAAAGGAAATGAAACTTTTTTCAAATCAAACAAGAAGGGATTTGCTTAAACTTCTTGGAGAATCAGGAGGATTGTCTTTTACAAATATTAAAGAAGAATTAGGATTAACAGATGGAAGATTATATTTTCATTTAAAGAAATTAGAGGGGTATATAGAGAAAGATGCACAGAATAACTATAAACTAACTTCTGAAGGTAAGAAAACTTATGACACTTTATTTTTCAGTCATATGGTTGAAAAGAAAAAATTTGAAGAAGATGTCTCTTCAAAATCACTAAACAAGTTGTTTCCTGAAGATATCGTTTATTATTTTATTGGAACGAAAGTAAGAAGTATGATTGAACTTAACTCATTATTAATAATTTTGTGTTGGTTCTTTGGAGTAACTAATAGCTTCTTTAGTCCTATAGAAACAATAATTATAGGTGGAGCTATATTAAATTTTGTAATCAATCTCGTTCATTGGTACTTTTATTGCATTCTTATCTATTTCATCTTGAAAGTCTTTAAGAAAGAAGTAAACTTTATAGAGTTAGTTATTACAACCATCACAGGAATTATTCCATATTTCATTTATTTAATTACGAAAGGCATTCTACAGTTGTTAAATATTGAAATTGTTGGGTGGGTTAATGTAGTTATGATTATTATATTCATCATTTGTAAAATGTGGTCCTCATTAATAATTGCTCAAGGGTTAAGCATTGTAGCCAAGATACATACTTCACAAGCTATACTTACAGTAATATCTTTGATCATTATTGATTACATGTACATGTTTATCACTTTATCAATTTGATGTAAGAACTTTAGAAAAATAAATAAGAAGAATAAAAAAAAAGAAGGAGAGAAAATAAATAGAGAAAAAGAGCTGAGAAAAATGAATAAAAGAAATTTGATAACTCTATTCCTACTTTCAATTATAACTAGTTCTATAGTTGTTTCTGGGATTCTAACTTTTAGAAATTATGATGAAATAGTCGAGGATTTGAATAGCATCGACATTTTTCCTACAGAACCAATATATAATGGAGATGATGAATTAAAAACTGGAATATTGGAGTTATTCTACCTCAGCTCTGTTTCTGAAAGTCAAGTTTCAAAAAGTATGAATAGCTATGGCCCCCCAAATGTAACTGAAACTTTACAAAATGTGTGGATAAACATTACTAAAATTGAACTTGTTGGCAATGACTCAAAGTTAATTAACTTATTTGATGATCATGTTCAGTTAGACCTTAAAAAAGCAGAAGAAGGGACGATTTTCTTATTTTCGTTTAACATCACTATAGGATTCTATTCATCGATAAAAATCTATTATGAGAATACTTTAGTAACTAACAGCACTGAAGGGGTAGAAAAAACTTATGTTATTCAAGGTTCAACTTTTCTAGTTGTGCCTTTCAGACAAAATAAATCTTCTAGTAATCAATCTAATCTGGAAATAACGAAAAATGCTAAAAAAAACATATATTTAGACTTTAATCTTAATCTCATATCCTTTACTCAATCAGCAGTACTAACCATTCAAGCTTTTTTAAACCTTTAATCTAGGTAATTATAAATTGCTCAAATTTCTTTTTTGCCCTATTTTAATCCTCAAGAAAATATTTTTCTTCATCTCTCAGATAATCTTTTATATTTTCTTTAAAAGAAACAATTAATAATGAAAATTGGTTTTTCTATTCCTATTACAGTAAATAATAAAAAGCAATTGGATCATATACTAAAACTAAAAAATTTAGGAATAGAACAATTTTGGATAGGGGATAATCCTCCTGTTAACAATGCATTTCTCACTATTGAGCATATTCTAAGTAGATTAGATGATGTAACTTTAGGAACAGGTATTACTTCACCATTTTATTATTCTAAAAAGACTTTAGTAGGCACAGTGGAGTATTTCATAAAAAATTATGGTAAAAGATTCATTTTGGGGTTGGGTTTTGGAAGAAAGAAGTCTTTTTTTGACAGTAATAAGAGATTAGATTTTAGACAATTTCAATCTTACACTCTTGAATTAGTAGAAACAGTTAGACGCAGGTTAAAGAAAAACAATTTACAAGATTCTTTTTCCTATGCAATAGGAGGTTTAGGAAATTGTATATCGAAATTTGCTATCCTCAATGCAGACATATTTTTGGTGAATAGTGCTTCTAAATATGATCTCAAGCGAATAAATAAGATATTCAACAATTTTGATGATAAAAAGAAAAGCCAAGTGTTTCTTTATTCCATGTTGGAGTTACAAGAAAATAAAGAACTAGTTAGTTTAAAATTATGGAATATAATAAGAGAAATAGCTCGGAATTCTTCAATAAACATTTTGAAAGAACACAATTATTCAAAAAGTATGATAGAAAGGATAAAAAAACTGCCAAGTGAGTATATGCATGAAATTCCAAAAAATGAAGTAACGCAGATCATTAATGATTTTGCTTTGGTTGGAACAGTAAGTAATATTGCTGAAAAAATCTCTAGCTTAAAAAGAAGTTCTTCAATTATTGATGGTTTCGTTTTTGGCTGGACAAACGAATCTTATAACTATAATAAAATCCAAGAATTACTCGAGATTCTTTAAAATACAACAACATTAATTTGCAAATATTTAAATTTACAAATAAAAATATACTTTCATGAGTTCTTCAGAATTTGCTGTTGAAACAATTAGATTAACCAAAGATTTTGATTCTTTACGTGCAGTAAACGAGATTGATCTTACAATTGAAAAGTCTGAAATTTTTGGTTTACTTGGCCCTAACGGTGCAGGAAAAACTACTACAATCAGGCTTCTTTCAGGAATGTTAATTCCTACTTTTGGGAAAGCTAAGGTATTAGGTATGGATTCTGTCGAAAAATCTCTTCAAATTAGAGAAAAAACAGGTTTGTTAACAGAGACTCCTTCGATTTATGATAGATTATCAGTTAGAGAAAATCTTACTTTCTTTGGGAGGATATATGGAGTAAAATCTGAAGATATACAGAAAAACATTAAGAAATTATTAAAAATTTTTGATCTAGAAGAAAGAATCGACAGTAAAGCAGGTACTTTGTCTAAAGGTATGAAACAAAAAGTAGCTATAGCAAGAACACTTATTCACGACCCTGAACTGATTTTCCTTGATGAACCTACAGCTTCTCTTGCTCCTGAATCAGCTAAAGTTGTTAGAGATTTAATTCTTAATTTAGCTAAAGAAAGTAATAAAACATTCTTTATTGCTACTCACAATCTCTATGAAGCTGAAATACTTTGTGACAGAGTAGCAATTATAAATAGAGGAAATATTCTAGCAGTAGGAAAACCTAAAGAACTAAAAGAAATGATGAAGGGAGAAACATATACAATTATCAGATTCCAAGAATGGAATAATGAAGTAGAAAATTTTCTTGAAATTAATAATTACAAAATAAGTAATCTTGTTCAAGAAGAAAGAAAAATACAAATTAAACTAAAGGATATTGAGAAAGAAACACCCCCTTTAATTAAAAAATTAATTGAAAATAATTACAACATTGTAGAAGTCTTCCATGAAAGACCTTCTTTAGAAAAGATCTATCTTGAATTAGTAGAAAGAGAAACAAATGGAGGAGTGAGATAAATGAGATGGGATAGAGTTTGGGCTCTAGCTAAAAAAGATATAAAAGAGTATACTAAATCAAAATATGTATTTTTCACAATTATTTTTATGCCATTATTTCTTTCTCTTTTAATGGCAATATCTGGCGTTTTGCCACTAGTTAGTATTCCTGAAGATGAAGTTAATGAAAATGATTTTGCTTCTATCGATAATATTGTAGCAAATGTTGTTACAGGTTGGGAGAATTTTTCTCCTAAAGCTAAAATGCTAATTATTACTGCTTATGGAATGTTATTCTTTGTAGCTCTCATTCCTGTAATAATTCCTTCAATAATTGCTTCTGAAACAATAGTGGGCGAAAAAGAAAGAAAAACAATGGAAGGAATAATAGCTTCTCCACTCAGCGAAGGAGAGATAGTAGTAGGAAAAATTGTTTCTGCTTTTCTTCCTTCAATAATAGGAACTATTGTTGCCTCTATTGTTTATGCAGTAAGCATCGATATAATGCTTTATCCAATAATAGGAAGACTTCTCTTTCCAGATCCTTTGATTATTCTTTTCACTTTTGTTATCAGCCCTATAACGACCATAATTTGTGTAGAATTGATGATTATGATTTCTACCAAGATGTCAAGTGTAAGGGATGCTTATCAAGTTGGTTCTCTGGTTGTAATGCCTGTATTTTTATTCATTTTCCTTCAGATGGTGTCATTTTTCTTTTCAAGTTTATTAGCAATAATAGGAGGTACTCTGATACTTATTCTAGCAGCTATCTTCTTCTATAAACTTGCAGAAAACATTTTTGATAGAGAAAATGCACTTGTAAAATTAATGTAATTTTCTCTTTTCTTTTTTATTTTTATTTTCATTTTTATTTTCATTTTTATTTTCAGAAAAATTTTTATTAAATATATAAAAATATAATTGAAGAGGTTTGAAGAAAACAAAACTAAAACTAATTACTACAATAATGTTAATTCAAGTCTTTCTTTTAACTATTCTAAGCCTTTCTTTTACTAAAGGAGATGAGATTGAATATAAGGTAATGGGAATAAATATTACCTCCAATAGTGATTTTATTAATTTTGCCAAGGCGGGAGTTGGAACTAAAGAAAACCCATACATAATTTCAGGATATGATTTTGAATATTATGAAATTGGGATCTTTATTTCCCAAACAAGTAAATATGTTATTATAACTAACTGTTCTTTTTCTAACATTAAATATGAAGCAATAAGATTGTGGTCTGTCAAATCTGGAACTGTAAGAATAGAAAACAATACGATTGTTAATGCAAAAGTGGGAATATTCCTATACGAAGCTCCTGAATGTACAATAGTAAATAATAAAATAGTTAACTGTTCTGCTTTTGCAATTAAAGATGATTTTTCTAAAATAGGATCCAAAATTATAAGCAATACTCTTTATAACAACGAAGAAGGAATAACCATAAGTGAAACTAATTACACTCAAATAATGGATAATTATATAATTTACAGCAGGAATGTAGGCATTTATTTAATGGATACCACAAATGGAACAGAAATACATCATAACTTCTTCCTAAATGCTATCAAACCTGCTTTTACAACAGCTTGTGGTTATGGATATTATAACAATTGGACATCTAATTATTGGAGTGATTGGGATGGTTTTGGTTCGTATAAAATTGTGAATAAATATGAATCAACCTTCGATAGAAATCCTTTAAGTTTTGAAGACTCTGATGGAGACAAAATAATCGATGTAGTAGAACTAGTTATGAATATGAATCCACAATCTACTGATAACGATGAAGATAAAATTTCTGACTATGATGAATTGCTAGTTTATGCAACAAATCCTAATGCTCGAGATAGTGATGGAGATGGAATAACAGATTATGAGGAAATATTTATGTATTTAACGAACCCCAATTCAATAGATTCAGATAAAGATGGAATAACAGATTATGAGGAAATATTGACTTATCATACAGATCCGAATAAAAAAGATACAGATGGTGATACCTTTTCAGATTATGAAGAAATAATGCAGAAAACTAATCCTAGGAAGAGCTACAGTAATCCAATTACTAAAAAATATATTACAATATTTATTCCTACCTTTTCAGGAATACTTGTTCTTGCAGCTTTTTCAACTAGATACTATTCTAACTCAAAGAAAAACAAAATTAAAGTAATTTTTGACACTTGGAATGAATTCTTTAATGAATGGGAGAAAATAATTGAACAAATAAACAATACTAAAAGATCAGAAGTTGAAGAAATAATTTTTGAAGTAAAGGAACTTAAAAATAAAAAAATTGACGAACTTGAAATTGTAAAGAAAATAATCAGTCAAGCTAAAAAATTACTTATCAATCACATGAAGTTTAATGTTGAATTAAGCTTACAAAAATATAAAAAACAAGCTGAAATTGTAATTAATCTACAGAATAAATTGATTAACCAAGCATTATCTGCTCTCAATCAAATAACAAAAAATACAATATTTAATGCTGTAAAAGATTACTTGTGGATGAGGTTTGTTTATTTGTATAGTACAACGAGCAAATCAGAAACAATAACTACTATTGAAGATATAAGTGGAGATGCACTTTTTAATAAGTTCATCAAATTTTACAAATCATTAGATTATGAAGAGAGATTGAAAGAAGAAGTTGCTAAATTGGCAGAAGAAATCACGTATCAAATAAGAAAAACAAAAGATTATGAAATAGACCTTTTAGAAAGTTCAATAAATTCAATTATAGACTCATTACTTGATAAGTTTAACAAACTTGAAGTTGACATTAATTTTCTTGAAGAAAAAATAAAGGATATTAGTATTAAACAAACAAAGCTCGATGATCCAAAAGATTCCTTCTTAAAAATAGAAAATATTGTTAAAGAAGAAGTGAAAGAAAAAAAAAGCAAATGAAATTTTTCTAATGTATCCTTAGATTAGGTGGAATAAGGTTTAGAACTCCGCAAGCAGGACACTCTATTACTCCATTTTCATTCATATCTTTTAGATCCAAAAGTTCTCCACAATTACCTGCACAATACATGGGAATTAATTCTGGTCCTTCTTTCACCCCTTCAATTGCTGTATTAATCTTTGGAATAACTTCTTTGTAGAGTTTTTCGTGTATTTGGTCTACTTCATATCCATAAACCCAAATAGCTATGTTTCCACTTTTTTCTCTTCCTGTGACAATAAGTTCAACTATGGAAATATCTTTTTTTCCAATTTGGGAAACAAACATTAAGTTACCAATGAAATTTTCGATTGAATCCATTACAATTTGTTCATTTACTGTCTTATAAGAATCAAACAAGGTTTTCAAAACTTTAAAAGCGACTTTCGGCTTTGCATGAAATTCTATTGATCTTCCTAATGAATCAAATCTATTATTCTTCAATTCCATTAAAGCATCATAATAACCGTTCTCTATTCTTTCTTTAAGTACTAAAGCTCTTTCCTCTCTTTTTTTGTAAGCTTCGTAGATTAATTCTGTGAATTCCATCTGTTTTTTCTTTACTATTGTAAACTTTGTCCCTTCGTGTATTTTTACAGGAGGAAAGGGTAAACTACTTATTATTTGAGATTGGACAATATAAGGTTCTCTTAAAGTCGAAGGAACAATAAAACTTAATGATGTTCCATAATCTATTATTTTTCCTATATTTCCTTCTCTTACTATTGAACTCCAATCTCCTCCAGGAATTGTAACTGTATCAGGAACAGCTAAAAATACGATATCTGCTCTAGGAGGAGCAGAAGAAATTAAAGCTGTAACTTCTTCTCCATCACCTATTTCTCCTGCGATTCGTTTGTCTAAATATATCAAAGATTCTTTTCCTTTTTTTGCTATCTCATTTATTTCAGCAAAAACTGAACTAGTTCTTCCTATTCCTGAAGAGAAGATAAGAGCATATTTCTCTTCATTTGAAAGTTCTAATTCTGAATCTTCAGATAATACTAATCCAATACCATTTCTAAATACTAATTTTATTTTACAAGTAACAGTTTTCACATTCTGCTCTTAGAATATCTTCACATTTATATTTTCCTATTTTGAAAATAAAAAAAAAAGGTAAGTTTTAAATCTAAAAAGGTAGTTGTGGAAGAAAACTCAAGAAATTAGCTAATGTTCCATATAAACCAAAAATAGAACCAAGAATAGAATAAATAAGTAAAACATACTTTTGTAACCCAGAGATATTTAGACCTAACAATGCTTCAAATGACCTCTTGTAGATTTTCACTGGAATATTTACAACTAAAAGTTCTTTGTATTTTTGTTCAAAATCAACTCTAATCTCATTTGCTACTTTTGATGTCCAAGTAGTAGGTGTTACAAAAAATTCTGCTCTTATCTCTTCTTTGTTTGGTTCAAAATATACGTTTCTTTCAGATGGTACTATATATCCAATTCCATTAGTAAAATAAGCTCTTATTGTTATTGGTCCTTCAGTAAGACCTTTTAATTTAACTTTTGTCTTTGTTAATCTTTTTCCTAATCTTTCTGCAGTTAAGCTATAAAGTTTTGCTTCCTCTGAACCAACTTTTAAATAACTAATTTCAATCTCATCACTAGCATAACCTGATTTTTTAATAAAAATAACAAGCTTGAAAACTTCGTTAACACATAAATTATGGGGCACTTTTATTATTAAGTTTCGAGAATAAGTTTTTTCCTTAATTTCTGAAATTGGTGATAAAATAGTTTCTTCTTTGTCTTCTTCCATTTCTAATTTAAAAGCTTTAACTAGCTCGCTTTCCCTTGATTTAGAAGAAGAAAGAGGTTGTGATGAAACTATTGATTCAATATCCACTTTTTGAGGGAGAGGAGGCTTTTTTGCAACAGAACGTTTTCTTTTTCCTTTTTTTTCTTCTTTAATACTATCTTTTTTAGATTCTTTTCTATTTTCTCTTGTTAAAGTCATAAAATCAGAAGAAAAAATTTTTTCAGACTGAAAATCTATCTTTCTTGCAGTTAAAACAATAATAAGAGTAAACAAGCTACTTACTAAAAAAACTAATCCTAAAATAAAAGATATTAACATTTATATCTAAGAAAATAAAATATTTCCTATAATAAATATATCTGAATCCCTTGAAAAACCAGAATTATTTAGATTAAACGTTGTTGATAGCGTTTTATTAGCCTATTTAGCTTTTGCAATAGTGGTGGTGTCTAGTTTCTCCCGACAAAAATATTATTGGGGATTCTAATAGTAAGATATGAAAATTCAAAAACTATCTACTCTTTTTAAGAGATGCAGAGTCCCCAAAAAGATAATCATAAGAGCTATTTATGAATATATCGGTTCAAAGAATGGTTTGAGGACAGTAGCATGGAAGAATGGTTTAACACACCAGGCACTATGGTATTGGGTAAAGAAGTTCAGGCTCTTTAGGGAAAGTTTACATAGAATTGTAGCAGAGAGAGGGGGAATACCAGAGATTATAGTAGTTGATGAAACAGAGATTAAGACCTCTCAAGGCTCAATGTATATGTGGTTCGCGTTAGATCCTTACAATAAGACTTTACTGGGTTTTAGTATTACTAAAGGACGGAGTAATTTTGAATGTTTACTAACTTTCCGTTATTGGTTCAAATGTTGGGGTTCTAAGCCTCGTATTGTCGTTACAGATGCAGGGGTATGGTATCCTGTATTACTTCGTCTCGGTATCAAAATCTCTTTTATCAATGGTGGTTTACGCTCCTATATTGAACGTTTTAATGCTACCCTTAAGAGCTATCGTTGGTTTCATTCTATTCTCCACTGCACATATTCTATCCGTGCCGTCTATGGCTCTAGTCATCTTTCTGGTTTCCTTACACTCTTTATACTCTATTATAATTTCGTTCGTCCTCATCAGAGCTTGGGACATCCTCCCCTTCGTTCCTTTTTGCCTAGGAGGTGGTATAAAAACTAGACACTACCATTTGCAATAGTACCCATTAATTTTAAAAGTGAATAAGTTAATTTATTTTTTGAGCAATTGGGATAATAATGAATAAACAAAAAAACAATAATTCATACAGTTCAGATGTATACAAAAAAATATTTGAAACAGCTCAAGATTCTATATTTCTGCTTACTAAAAACAATATTTTCATAGATTGCAATCCTTATACTTGTGAAATGTTTAATTGTGAAAAAGAAGATATTATAGGAACTACCCCAGTTGAATGGTCACCTGAACTACAATTTGATGATGTTCCATCCGAGAAAAAGGCAGTAAATTATATCAAAAAAGCTTTTTCTGGAGTACCTCAACGTTTTGAGTGGATACACAAGAGAAAATCGGGAGAATTATTTTACTGTGAAGTATCGCTTAACAAGGTAGTAGTAGATGAAGAAGACTATTTACAAGCTATTGTACGTGAAATAACTGAAAAAAAGTTTAGAGAAGAAGTAGAAATGATTTTCTCAAAAATAATTGATCATGATACTAGAAACCTTGCTTTTACAACATCATCCTATATTGAATTAATAAGAAAAAATTTTGATATATCTGAAAAACTAGCACATTATCTTGAAAGGATAGAAGAAAATTTGGAAGAATTGATAAACATAATAAATAAATTTTCAATTTTGCATGAAATTTTATATAATACAAAAAAAGAAAGCATAAATCTTAATGAAACTATAAATAAAAGTGTTCAATCCTATGAGGATAAAATTAAAGAGAAGAATGTTATTATTGAAAATAAAGTTAATAAAGCACACAAGGTTATAGCTGGAAATTTGTTGGTTGAAGTGATAAATAATTTAATAAGTAATTCTCTTAAGCACTCTAACTCAAAAAAGATAGTTATAAAAAGTAAAGAAACGCCAGAGAGAATCATTCTTGTTTTTTCTGATGATGGTAAAGGAATTGAGGAAAATATAATTCCTAATTTATTTAGAAAAGGAATAAAAGGTACTGAATCTAAAGGTTCAGGTTTAGGATTGTATATTACTAAGAAAATAATCAATTTATATGAAGGACATATTATTGCAAGAAATGGTAGAAAAGGAGGAGCTGAATTTATTATTGAGTTAGAAAAAGCAGATTAATTTGAAATTGCCTTTTTCCAAAAAATATAATAAAGATAAAAAAAAAATTAGCGTTAATTCAAAAGAGATTTAGTGTGTCAAAAATGAATGATAAGAAAAAAAATGAAAAAAAAAGATACTTAAGATTAAAAAATCTGAAAGAGTTTGGCGTAGATGTAACTTGGGAAAATCTTTTTTCTAAAACAGTTTTATTTGCTGGAGTAGGAGGAGTAGGAAGTATAGCTGCTGAAATGCTAGCTCGATGTGGAATAGGTAAAATGATTTTAATAGATTTAGACATTGTAGAAGAAGTGAATTTGAATAGACTATTTTATACCCAAGAGAATATAGGGAAACCAAAAGTAGAAGTAGCAAAAGAGATTTTGACCAAAATTAATAGAGACGTGGAAATTGAAACTTATCATTCTGACATTTGTGCAATAGATTTTGAAGAAAAATTTGAACAGTTAATAAAAGAGTCGGATTTAGTAATTTCAAGTTTGGACAATGTTCCTGCAAGATTATTCATTAATGAGAAGTGTGTCCAACTAAGAAAAGAATATATTGATTCTGGAGCTAGTAGGTCAGGATTAGGAGGATATGTTCATCTAGTTATTCCATATAAAACAGCATGCTATCAATGTACAGGTTCAATAGATTTAGGTGAAAAAAAACACGGAGAGCCATGCTCTGCTTCTCTACCTACAACAATTGCTATTATCGCTTCATTGACAGTAGAAATTACACTCAAATATTTATTAAACTTTGGTGTAATTCCAGACTATATCGGTTTTAACGCCTTAACTGACCAATATATCCTGCAAAAAATGAACAGAGATCCTTTGTGTTATATATGCGGAGAAAGAAAAATAAGTTTAAAAGAACAGAAAAAATCATTACAAAAGATAGATAAATTAACAGAGGGAAAAACTGTTGACGAGTTAATTCAAAATTTGGTTTCGCAGGAAAAATAGAATATCTCAAAAAAAGTGGTTTAAAAAGTGGTAAAAATGGTTAAAGTTCAAATTCCTAAACATATTTTTAAGGCAATTGAAAAACATGCTATTGAATTCAAAGGAAGAGAGATTTATGGATGGTTATTGGGTTATGATGATGGAATTAATTTGAAAGTTATTGCAAGTGTTCCTTGCAAAATGTATAAAATTCAAAATGAAGTAAGAGCAGAACCATCCACAGAAGAAGCTTTTGAAATTGTAAAAAATATTCCCAAAGGAATAGGAATTATAGGTATTTATCATAGTCATCCAAACAAAGTTTATCACAGTGTTACTGATGATTTGACAGTTAAACAATATGCTAATATGTATCCACATTTTTTAAGTATAGTAACAAATGGAAAAGAAACTAAATCATTCCAACTGATAGGTAATGATGTTGAACCCATAACTGCAGATGAGTTAAAAGAAGAGACCTTAAAGAAACTTTCTTTTAAGTTACATTTAAAATATTATTATGCAGAAGAAGAACTGTCACTAGCTTACATTTCATCAGAGATAAGAGAATTCTTAGAAAAAGAAGTTTCAAATTTGAAACTGGTGATTAACGGTAGAGAAATTAAAGAAAAGGAAAAGATAGATTCTCTAACAAAATCTTTAATAGAGATAAAGTTGAACAATACAGACGTCAACTATGCTGAAGAGAGAAAGAGCGTTTTATTCAATTTTAATTTTGATATGGTTTCTCCACCAAAAAGAATAATTGCAGATTTAAAACCTCTATTATTTAATGGAATTAAAGACTCGATGTATTATTATATAAAAAACATAAAAATCGCTAATACCTTTAAACTTCCATATGAATTTAAATTTGAAATTTCTAATATTCCTTGGAGATTTAATGTTAAAAAAGAAACATGGGCTCTTATTCAGTTTTTTGATATTTTTGCATTTAGAATTCAGTTTATGTCATTTAAAAATGAGAGAAAAAGAAACAAAATTCATTCAGAAATAACTAAAATCAAAGAACTTTTAGAAAAAGACAAATCAGCTATTGAGAAAATTGATTTATTATTAGAAGAACTAACGAAAAAGATTTAAAAATAAAAAAGTTATAAGAAGAACAATGGGGATAAAAAAATGGAACCTTTAAAGAGATTATATTTTACAACAATAGTAGGAACAGAACACAAACAAATACCATTTGAAACTCCAGGAAGTATAATTTTCCACGAGTTAATTGTTGAAGTTTCAAAAAAGTTTGGTATATCAACTGAACAAATAGCAATAAGTAGTGAAATGGGTGAAACTCTAACAGTTTCAGATTTTCAGTCTACTGTAGATGAGATAATAAGAAAATATGGAACAGCTTTTCAAGTAATAAATAGAGGAGTAGTAGGTTTATAGTTCAGATAATCGGGGGTTCTAAAGATTAGAGACGGAGATACTTCAACAGTAAAAGGAAGATGGAGAGAAACTCCTGCAGAAAAAGAATTAGTAAAGTTTCCTGAAGCTCTAATAAATATTACTCCAAAGCATCCTAAATGGACAGAAAGAGTAAAAATAGAGATTCTAAACTTAGCAAAATATGTTCAGTTTTTACAGAGAAAAGGAGGACATAGTTGGTTCTTTTTAACGCCTAGTAAAGATCCAAAATACAATTTTATGAAGTGGGAAGGATATCTACAAGTAGCTACAAGACCTGAAATTAGATTTAAAATAGTAATTCTTTTACCAGGAAACTATCCTAAATCTTGTCCTAGAGCTTTTATTGAAGAAAGAGTAGTAGAATATGCTGGAAAGATCTATACCAAGAATGTATGGGAAGAACCAAATGGAGAAAATTTTTTGATGATATGCCATGATCACATGAGTGAAATAGATAACATTTGGGACCCAAGGTTAACGATAGCACACTTTTTCATAAGAGAAGTATTCTATTGGTGGGCTGCACAACAGAACTTAATAATTGAGCACTATGATAGAGAAAAAAATAAATAACTAAAGAATTTCACCTTTTTTTCTTTTTAAAATCTAAAGTTTGTCTACTTTATTAGATAGTTTTAACTCAAAGTCAAGAATAAATAAAAAACTGGTTTACAAGTGTATAAGATAAAATGTTAAAAAGTTGTTTAATTTATACAAAAAATTTAACTATTTTATTGTTTATATAATTTTTTGATGAGTAACAATTTAGTATTAAATTTTCTGAGATTTCCTCCAAATGTTGATTCCTTTACAGATTACGAAAGTAAAATACATAATGAAATTGAAAATCAATTCAATGATACACGTTCATTGCTTCTTGTAATAATGAAAAGTTTGGATGTTGAAGATAAAAAACGTTTTTTCAATATTAAAAAGTTTCTAGACAAATTGATTAGTGAATTTAATTCTTTAAAAACAAGAATATTTTCTTTTGAAACAATTGAAGGAAAATTATCTTTCAACCATGAAGTTGTTTTAATTTTAGACTTTTTAATTTTTGAGCGCTTATTAGATTTTAATAGTACTTTAAGAAACATAGAATCTATAGTTCTACATACTTTGGATAAAGATTATATTCAAGCTCAATCTTTTCAGCTTCATAAATCTCTGCAAAAGCTAGAAAATTTGATTAAGTTCCGTAAAGTTGCACATCAACTTACACCATCTGATCAATTGTTCTTACAGTTTTCTGAAGATTTCAGTGCTCAACTTTCATATCTTGAATCAGTTGGAGTTATTCACCAGTTTGATGAATTAAGCAAGCCTTCTTTATTAGGAAGAAAAGCATATTATGATAAACTTTCTCAATTATTTATCTCAACTTGTAATTCTCTACAGAAACAAAATAGGTTGAGTATTCCTTTTCTTGAATTTGTAGATGTTTTTCAGAAAAGATACCCAAATGTAGAGTTTGCAGTAGAAGATTTGGACAAAATAGCTTCAAAGCTTTCAAAGACAGGGATAATTTCTGTAGTTACTAATACAGACCAATCAAAGAAAATAATTATTGGTGAAGATATTGCTTTACAACAAGAAATTCTTAAATTAGCTAAAGGGAAAGGTTACATCACTCAAGAAGAATTAATTAGTTCTTTAGGTAAAAGTATATCAGAGATACAATTAACAATCAAGAAACTTGAAGATGCAGGATTAGCTATCGAAGATGATGATTATGCTTCTGGAAAGAGAATTTATTTTCCTGGTTTAGAAACAGAAATAAAAAGTTAAGGTGAAAAAATGTCTTATATTGTAAAATTAGGAATAAATGAAAAACAAGAAAATAACGTAGCTCAAAGTGAACTTTCAGAAGAACTAGTAGCCTGGGTTTTTCCCCATGCACTAGAAAAATGGGAAAAAATAAACTTAAAGAAAAGAAAACAAATATTGGTTAAACTTAATGAAAAAGCACTCATTTATAATAAAGAAAACTTCATACAAGAGCTTTCAAGTGGTTTGTACAGAGTAAATAGGAAAGAAGGACTTGAAGATCACAAGATAGTTTTCTTAGAAAAAAACCTCATTACACTTAAATGGGGAATCCCACAAATGCAAGGAGTTTTAACAAGTGACAATATAAAAGTAGGAGCTTCAGGAACAGTTTCTCTAACTTTATCAGGAACCGAAGTATTTGTTCTAAACGTTCTGAAAAGTAAAACAAGTTTTTCAAGAAAAGAACTCCGACCAATAATAAATAATATTGTTAAAAGTGCGTTAAGAGAAGTTTTTCCCCAGTATTCAATTGAAGAATTACAAAAACTAAGTAAGGATGAATTGCTTATGTTCTTTGAACCTATAATTGTAGAAGAATTACAGAAATTAGGTTTTAGCAGTCAAGATATATCACTCGGTGCATTAGGTATTCCTCCAGAATACAGGATTTTATAGAAAAAAAGTAAAAAAGGCTTTTCAGGGATATTAACAGAAAGAAAAAAAAATATTCCCTTAAAATAGCCTAAAACACCCTTTTTTGTGCTTTTCTCAGTAATACAACATGTTTTTATTTTGAAAAAATATTCTAGTTTCATGTCATTAGAATACAGTTGTATACTTCCACATGGTTTTAATCTAATACCAGATCTTAATCCAGAACAAGATGAAAAATCAGCTAAACTTGCTTTAGCAATTTCTTCTATTGCTGAGCAAATAGTTAACAAAGACCCCGAAGTAATAATTATTGCTTCTCCTCATAATTTGAGAATTAGTGAAAATATAGGAATTGTTACCACAGAATGGCTAAAAGGGTCTTATAAAGAAAAAGATACGGAAAAAAGTGCAGAAATGGAATGGAAGTGTGACAGAAAACATGCTTCTAAGCTTTATATCAGAGCAAAAAATGAAGGTATCCCTGTTGTTGCTGTAAATTTTGGGGCGAGCGAAGGACCATTGTCGAATATACCTTTGGATTGGGGAACATTTATTCCTCTATATTTTATTAAAAAAGCTTACGAGAAAAGTAAAAAAACTGTTCCCCAAGTCGTGTTAATTACGCCAAGTAGAGACATTGATTGGAAATATTTAGTCAAATTAGGCGAATTAATATACTTATTGAGTATTGAGGAGAATAAGAAAACAGTTTTCATAGCAAGTGCTGATCAAGCACATGCACATGATGAAAAAGGGCCTTATGGCTTTGATCCAGCAGCAAAAAGCTTTGATGATCTAATTTGTAAAATGATTACCTCAAACTCGTTAAATGATCTATTAGGTATAGAACAAGGGTTAATTGAGCATTCAAAACCAGATAGTCTATGGCAAATACTTATTCTTTCAGGAATAGCGGCAAAAGCTAATTTGGTCAATAAATCTTGTGTTTATGAGTGCCCTACCTATTATGGAATGATTGCTGCGTCTTTTGAAAGAAAAATATAAAAGAACCTAGTCATTCATAGATTAGAATAAGATGTTCAACAAGGAAAAAAAGAAACAACTATTTTTTTTTATTTTTACTCTAGTAATCAGTTTAACACTCTCTATAGTCCTTACAATAATAGAAAAACAAAATTCAATCTTTAAGATGGTAATTTTCGGTTTTTCCTCTTTTACAAACATAATAACAATTTGTAGCTTTACTTTTCCTTATGTTAACAAAATAGTTATAGAGTATCTAAAAGGAAGAAAAATATACTATCTTTTCTTATCTGTAGTAATTATCAATCCTTTGTTAAATTGGATATTCATAAATTCCCTAAATGGATTTATAGTTGCTTTTCTATCATATTTAGCATGGATAGCATTACCAGTTATTGCTTTTATGCAAGCATATGTAATTGATAAAATCAAGTTTAAATCATTATTACTTGTGGCAGGAATATTAATTTTAGCATATGGTTTTGATTCAAGGCTTATGTACTCTGTTCTTTCTGGTTTTGATGAGGGAAAATATAGTTTTAGTTCATTGTGGGTAAGTGCAATTATTCTTATTATATATTCTATTCAGCTAGAAAAAGCAGATATCAGGCTAAGATGGACTCTAAACTTAAGGAAACTTTTACTATCATTAGGTTCACTAGTTATCTTATTTGCTGTAATAGTTCCTTTAGGATTATACAGTAAATTTCTAGTTTGGTCTCCTGATTGGCCAGGATTTGCATTATTCATTATCTCATTTGTGGGAATATGGTTTACAATTGCTCTTCCAGAAGAACTAATTGCCCGTTCAATAATCCAGTATCAATTATCAGAAAAAACTGTTTCTAAAAATAGTAAATATTACAAATATCATAAATGGGTAATATTGGTAGTCGCGTCCTTTATTTTTGGACTAAGCCATTACAATAACACAAGTGCAGAATTCGCTTGGATCTACATATGTTTTGCTACTTTTGCAGGAATTTTATATGGTATATGTTGGAGATATGGTAATCTAGCAACAGCAATGTTAACACATACTCTTGTAGACTGGATCTGGCAGCTTTTATTTAGATAGAGTTATTTTATATTACTTCTTTTAAATAGTCAAAAAATTGATCCTTTTCTTTTGCTGCAGAATCTTGGATTTTTTTGTTCAATCTTTTTTTTGCTACTTCAATAGCTTTTTTTGAGTTATCTATTCCTATCCATCTTCTCTCTAGTTCTTGAGCTGCAAGTAGAGTTGTACCAGAACCACAAAAACTATCTAAAACAATACTGTTTTTATTAGACGAGGTAGCAATTAGTAATTTCAACAACTCAATATTTTTTTCTGTTGGATAGTTTGGATACTGAGGATCCTTAAATTCTAGAATGTCTTGATATTTCATTCCATCTTTTTCATCTGCATAAATTTTTTTCCTAGGAACACCTGTTTTTGACCATTCTATTAATCCTTCCGTGTCAAGCTTCTCCAGTTCTTCAGGAGAGCTTCTCCAATGTCTCCCTTTAGGTGGTAAAATCCCTCTCCATTCCTTTCCTGTCAATCCATTTTTTGTTTCTCCAGGAGCATGAAGTGGAATGGTTGTGTATCTTCTTCCATCGCTATCTATTTTTTTGAAAAGGCGAGAGATATCTTCTTGAGTAAAAGGTTTTTTCTGCTCATTCCAAATATAATCTTTAGTCTTTGAATAAAATAATAACATGTCTTTAATATTACCAAAAGCTTTTCTATGGAAGTTCTTTGGATTACATTTTATTCTGGATAAATCATTAATAAAGTTCTCTTCTCCAAAAATTTCGTCCATTATAATTTTAACAAAATGACCTATTTTATAATCTGTATGGACATAAATAGAAGCTTGATCTGACATTAATTCTTTAATTAAAAACAATCTTTCTCTTAGAAATTCTATAAATTCATAACCCTTTAGAATATCTGAAAAAGCAATGTTTGAAGATAAACTGTTGCTGATTGTATTTGCTCTATCTTTTGAGATTCTAAAAACTTTATTAGTAGAAAATGGTGGATCAATATACACTAAATCTATTTTTTCTTTATATTTTCCAGAGTCTAGTAAATATTTCATGACTCTTAAATTTTCCCCAAAAATGAGTTTAGAACTAGAATCACTTCTTCTATTTACTGTTTTTAATTCTATTTGAGGAATTGATTGAAATATTTCTTCTTTTGTTTTCTTTTTGGGGTATTCTAGATACATTAGCTAAACCTTACAAAGACTAAATTTATTGTCAAAATCATTTACTATTACTGTTATTTTAGTTTTGTCAAATTTCTTAATTTAATAAACTTTTAATAGAAGTGCTTCAAGAACTGATTATGATTGATGGTCTTCTATCATTGATATTCTTTGCAATAGAATTTGCAATATTAATAATGGTAGTGCTTCTAAATAGAGATCACCCATACTTTTGGACTACAATTTCTCTATTAGCATTACTTCAACTATATCAGCTATCTGAATTCTTAATTTGTAGTGGAATTGCACCAGCTATATTTATTCGAATTGGGTATGTAATTATTACTTTTCTTCCACCAACAGGATATTTTCTTTCATCTCAAATATCAGGATGGAAAAATAAAAGTAATATCTTAGGTAAAGATTACATACTGGGATTTATTTTGGGTTTAGGTTTTGCCATTTACTATCTAGTAGATACGGCTTCTGTTACACTTTTAGATTGCAACCCATTTTATGCAACTTATGATAGTAAATATTCTCTAGCTTATGGTATTTTTTATTATGGATACATAATGTTTGGAATAGCGTTATTGTTTTATTCAATTGGCTTTGGAATATACAAAGAACAAAACTATCCTAACAAAAAATATGCTATCCTTATTCTAATTGGATATCTATCTTTTCTTGTACCCATGCACTTAATGACTTTAATTGATGTGAGTTGGCTCAAAGTTGTTCCTTCAGTTATGTGTAAATATGCTATTCTACTAGCAATAAGTTTGGGAATATTTAGTTTTATAAAAAAGACTAAAACAGAATAATTCCTTTTCTTTTTTTTAAAGTGGTACAGTTACAAATTTCATTTTGTTAATAATCATTAGCCCATTCATTATTAAAGTAGCACAAGCTTGTAAAAAAGCAGGAAAAGCAAAGTCTATAGTTATTTCATCTAGAAGCGAAGAGTAGACAGCCAAGAGTTTCTTACTTGAGTTATCTTTTGCAAGAGAGATCAACTTTTTGTAAATTCTATGAGTTGTTAAATCAATTTCAGGAATTATTTCTCTCCAATTCTTTTGATAAATTTCAATTGTCGTTTCATTAGAATAAATAACAGAAATTGTTGAATTAAGTAGTAAATCTAGTTCCAATAACTGACGGACTTGAGGAGTACTAACTAATCTTGTTTCTAAATAAGCAGCTACATAATGCAACATTTCTTCATCTAAAACAACTAAAGATTCAAAAGAATTAGCAAGTTGTGTAAACCATGTATCTACAATTTCCTTATTTATAGCACTTGATACTTGGACAGTTATCTCAATAAAGCCTAAACGGGAAACATATCTATACTCAATGCTCTGTACCTTAGCAATAACCTCTTCTTCAATAATATAGTGCGTTTGTCTTAAATGATCTTTAATTTTCAAACTTTGGAGGTTAAAAGGAGAATAACCAATAGAGTCAACATAGACTTTCCTTAAGTCTGATTTCTTTGGCATAGGAATATTTAATCCTTGTTCTTCCTTTTTTTCCTTCTTTTCTTTCTTTTTAGCTTGTACTTGAGACCTTACATTGAAATCTTCATCAACATAAAGAATTATTGCATCCAAAGAATCCTTGCAATCATGAACATCGACATAAGTTGTTAATCCTTCAACCCCTATTTCTACTACTAGTTCAGAAGGTATTTCCATTGTTCTCTTTTTACTACAATAGTTGCATTGATATGTAATTACAGCCATTTAGTCTCTAAAAAATTTAATTGTTCTGAGCCTATAAAAAATTTACTAGAAAAAGATAAAAGCAGTTTTTTTACTTGTGTGTAATGAACAAATACCCTGTCTTCATTCTCGCTGGAAGAGACAAGGAAAGAAGAGAAATAATGAAAAAAATGGATCCTAATGAAAAATATCAAATAAAAGCTCAACTTCCATTTTTGGGAAAAAGAGTAATAGATTTTGTCGTAGAAGCTCTTTATCAATCAAAGATGGTAGAAGAAGTATATATTGTAGGACAAAATAATGAAACTTTACCCTTTGATAACTTTCCGGTTAAGTATATTGAAGCAGATTACATTTCTGATATTAAAACTAAATATAATGCTATTTTAAATCATTTAGAGAGAGAAAATAAGAAACTAAACTACATAATTTTTTGCTCTTCTGACTGTCCAGCAATAAGACCTGAACTAGTTGATCAATTCATCAAAGAAGTAGACTCTTGTGAGAATTGCGATTTTATAATGTCTATTGTTCCAAATGAAAGAGTTGTAGAACTATATGGTAAATCTAATAGAGTTGTGGGTAAATTTACTGATGCAGAAGTATTTCCTGGAGAAATGTATGCTCTTTCTCCACGAGCAATAAAAGTAGGAACAAAAGAAATAGAAATTTTATCTAACAGACGAAGGAATAGAACTTTTTGGGGAACAGCTTCTTATATCGTTAAAAAGGCGCTAAAGAAACCTTCAACTTGGTTTAAGATTCTTAAATTAGTTTTTAAAAGAGCAAGTTTAGAAGATGCAAAAATTATTTTTGAAAAAGTATTTGAAATAAGAGGAAAAGCAGTGATTATCGATGACATTGGATTTGGTTACGATCTTGACTTAGTAGAAGATTATGAAAGATTAGAAAAACTAATTGTTCAAAGAGAAAACGAAATAAAAAAGAGGACTGTTTTACAAAAAAATTAAAAATGAAGTTCGAATCATTAATATTATGAAAAAAAAATACTTTTCTTTTTTTATCATAGCAATTTTTATTGCTTCAATATTGAATAGTGTTTCAATATTAGCTGAAACAGCTCCTGATGAGCTTGAACTTAAAGAAGGAACTTATGTGAAAGGTAGATATTATACTGATGCAGATAATGAGACTATTTCTACAATTACTTTATCTGTTACAAAAATATGGAATATAACTAATTCTCTTGATGTTATTGCAATAGAACAAAAGATGGAATACCCTTCTGGTTCAACAGATATTTTCTTTGGTTCAACTTATTCTACTATCATTATGACAGAACTAGTTTGGAAGCATAATCGTACTGTTATCTATCCTGCAGCTAAATTAAAACTCGTAAATAGTTCTGATACTATTGAAGCTACAATTTTAGATAATCCTGATTATGAATCTATGATGGATGTAGATAACTTGAAGGTAGTCTTAAAAGATGGAACTAGTTATAGAATAGGAGAAATTGACAATTCTAACCCTGATTACTCTAAAGTAATAGGAATGGCTTTTGCATGGGCAATAATAAATGCTATGTTGATCATTGGTTATACTTACACATGGTTAGCGATCAGTCCTGATACTGAAGACACGCAGACTGTAAATTATAGAAATGGAACTGCCTCAGTTGAAGATATTAGTTCCTTTACTGTAGGAGGAAAGAAATACTCAACTGTTCATCTACAACAAAGCAAAAAGAAAGTTACTAGCGGAATTTTCTCTAACTATTTCAACGAAGTAGATGCATACTATGAAACAAAAACAGGTTTTTTAATTAAATGGAAAGAAAAAGATTATGATACTGATGAACTCTACATTTTCGAACCCAGTGAAATAGAAATAAAAGCTTCACTAATTGGAAACATAGACTTTTCTATTTATGGAGCTCTAGTTGCTTTTGCAGTCCTTTCTTTCGCAGTTGTTGCAAGAAAGAAAAAATAATATCTATTTATTTTTCTCTTTTTTTTTATAAGAGGAAATTTAAATATTAGCTATTTATTTATTTTTGAGAAGGAATGAAACATATTTCAGAAGACATTTTAGGAACTTTAAGTTTAGAATTAAAAGGTAAGACTATTGTTCACTGTGTAACTAGTTCTATTTCTTGCTTTCTTGCACCAATGATAAGTAGATTACTAATGAGACATGGTGCAAAAGTTATTCCAGTTCTCTCTCCTGAAGCTGCAAAGTTTGTTCATCCTATGATTTTTGAGTGGGCAACAGGAAATGAACCAATAGTAACAATAGAAGGAAAAGTAGAACATGTCCATTACGCAGGATTATCAAAAGAAAAAGCTGATTTGATACTTATTGCTCCTATAACTGCTAATTCACTTTCTAAAATAGCAAATGGAATTATGGACACATCTGTTACTCTGACAGCAGGAACAGCTTTGGGAAACAATATTCCTATGATAATTGTTCCTACTATGCATGAAGTTATGCTTTACAATCCTGCTGTAAAAGAAAATATTAAAAAGTTAGAGAAGATGGGTGTTAAAGTCTTAATGCCCTTGATTGAAGAAGAAAAAGCTAAAATTCCTTCAGAAGAATATATAGTTAATGAAATTCTAAAAGAACTAACTGAACAATCGTTCAAAAACACTTCTGTTTTAGTAACTGCTGGACCTACTAGAGCATATATAGATGGAATAAGGTTTATTAGCAATCCTTCAAGTGGAAAAATGGGTTTTGCTTTAGCATTTGAAGCTTGGAAAAAAGGTGCTAAAGTAAAGGTTGTTTATGGGGCTACAGAACTTTCTCCAGAAAAGAATTTAGAAGAAAAGGTATATGTTGAAAGACCAGAAGAAATGTATTCAGAGGTTTTAGAATCATTAAAAAAAGAAAAATTTGATCTTGTAATCCTTGCAGCAGCTATGAACGACTTTGCAGCAGAGGAGATACCAGATGAAAAAATCAAGTCAAAGTCAGAATGGGTTCTTAAACTGAAGCCTGTAGCCAAATTAGCAGACAAAATAAAAGAGATTTTACCAGAAACAACATTAGTTTTATTTAAAGCAGAATATGCAAAGACAGATGAAGAATTAGTTAAAATAGCTAAACAAAGACTAGAAAAAGCTCAAGCAGACTATATTGTTGCTAACGATGTTTCTGTAAAAAAGTATGGATTTGCAAGTGACCAAAATAGGGTAGCTTTGATATCAAAAAACTCAGAAAAAGTCCAATGGTTTGAAGGAAGTAAAAAAGAAGTAGCAAGAAAAATACTAGAAAATATCAAAAAATAGTAAAAAGAAAAAAAAATCATTTATTTTTTCAGTTACTTGAAACAACAGGAACTTCTGTTAGTTTATTGTTTTTTCTATGGTCAATAATGAAGTTAAGCAAAAACAATACTGGTATTCCAGAATTGAATTCTAACAAACTGTCGAAAAGAATAATGGACAAACTTCCTTCAATTGGTCTTATTCCTGAGATGTGTAATGTAAATTCCATTCCAAAGTGAACTAAAATACCTATTAAGAAGAGATAACCTATTCTCAAATAAGAAAAGTCTTTCATTGGTTCATAGAACCATTTAACTAAAAGAATTATAAGATAGCCTATCCCAACCATCAGAATCTGTGTTAACCTTGCATTTGTCATATCTCTGTAAATAGAAATTGTGCGATCATCAAAAGGGATATATTGAGACATAAAAGCTGAAATTATCCAACCTAAATATAGAAAAACTGTCCAGAAAAAAGCTTTCTTTACATTTTTTGATCTAATCATAATTACAGCATAAGAAAATTCTATTACTCCATAAGTAAAAGAAAAGTATAACAAGAATAAGTCAGACTGTAAGGGGGCATCAATAACCCTTGTTCCCTTTAGATGAAGCCAAATAACATCATCTGTAAAGAAAACTACCATGAATCCGAATAGTCCAAAGAAAAATTCTCTATAGTATTTTTTCCTTAGTAAAACTAAAATCCAAATTAGACAGAATAATAAATCGAAATAAATAAAATCGAAATTAAACACTCTGGCAACAATATTATTCATTAATTTCGAGACAATTTGTGTGGTTAATAAGATTTATCTACATTTTTATGGAATTTAATTTTTAATTAATTGTATTTGATATGTTTTTGCTGTGACAATGAATAGTGTTATAAATTCTCTCTTTAGAGTCAAGATGGGAAATTGAATAGGCAAATAGAATATCAATGTAATCAATGTAAGAAATTAAGAATGCTACTTATTTCAGATGCAATTGAACTCAAAAGTTTTATGCACGATGTCGGAACTATAGAATTTGTTGATGTTCACGAATGTATAAACAACAAAATCAAAGCATCCCTACTTTATGTTGACACTCATCACAAAGTTCGATCTCAGTGGATAATAGAAGCAGAAGAAAATGGTTATTCTGATGCTAAGTTAGGAGTAGATATGTCAATTCCAGTTACTCCAAAAGCTGATCTTCCAAAGATACAGATTGTGCCTACTTCAGATTTTGGTTCATTCAATTTAAAGGGATTTAAGATTAAAGATAAACTACGACAATGTTATTTTTTACTTAATGAGAATTCAAAAGGAGAAAAAATTAAAGCTATATCACCTTTAAAATTCATAGAATTTGAAGCTACTATTGCTCCAGAAATAGATAAAAAAATAGCTGAACTTTGGATAAAAAGAACAGCCAAGTTGATTGAAAGTGTTCCTATTTTAGAAGAAATAGTTATTACTTTTCTTCCTTCATACCTTGATAATTTTATTACTTTTGAACCAAAAGAAAGAGAAATAAATGAACTAGAATTACTTTTTAATTCCCCTATAAGTGTAATTTACACATCACAAAACAAAAAAAGTCTTTTTCAAGAAAATTGGAAAACTATTTGCCCAGATATAGGAAGTACAGGATATAGAATGTACTATTCAATATTGAGAGAATGCGCAGATGAACTTGAAAAATCTATTATCGATGTTTATTTCCAAATAGGCTCACAATATACATTTCCTTACTTTTTGGCTTCAATTAATGAGCTAATTTCACTAGACTTGATCTGCTTTGAAAAATTTGAATTTGTTACTATAAAACAACCAGATAATTAAAAGAAATATTAAATAAACAATTGATTGTTTATTCATTTTCAAGATTTTTTTGATAAATAGGACACATTTAAAAAGGGGAACAAAGAAAAACCCTATGAAATAAAAAAGATATTTTTTCTCTACTATTTTCATAACTTTAATTGTATTTGCTGTTCCAAAAGGATTATACAAAGAGGTTGAAGCAGGATATACACAATCAACTCCTATTAACATATATTCAGATTCAGACTTAGAAAGTCATTCATTTCCTGGTTCAGGAACTGAAGCTGACCCGTATATTATAGAAAATTATAACATAACAGTTACAAGTGGATATGCTATTTTAATTAGAGCAACAACAAAATATGTAGTTATTCGAAACAACTTTATTCTGGCTTCAGATTCAGGAAATGGTATATACATTTTTTCTGGTGCAGCTAACAGTGTTCAATTAGTAAATAATACAATTGTAAATGGATATAATGGAATTTATGTTAGTTCAGGAGGAGGAGGAATTCTGATTGAAAATAATACTGTAACAGGAGGAGAATCTGCTTATTATCTAATGACAACACCAAACATTAATTTTACAAATAATAAGGCTATTAATCCCACAAAATATGGTCTTAGAACTTATAATTTAAATTATTTCAGAATGGATAATAATACCTTAATAGGTGCAGGAATAAGTCTAAGTACAAACAGTTTGTCTTTATATCCCAATTATGATTTTGAAAATAATACTATTAATGGAAAACAATTAAAATTTTTGTATTCTGCCTCAGACCAAGTATTAGATAAAAATCAATATGGACAGATAATAATAGCAGATAGTACAAATATAACCATCAGAAATTATATTTCGAGTAAAAATTCATTTGGTGTCTATATCTACTATTCAGAAAATATAACTATTGAAAATAGTTTCTTTTCTAAAAGCATTTCATCAATTAAATCATTGCATTCTTCAAATATAAAAATAAGAAATGTAACAATTGAAAATATGCTCGAATTCGGCTCTTATTTCGATAATTCACATGATGTTATTATAGAAGACTCTTTTGTTAATAACTCTATTAGTGGACAATATATTAGAAATTCCTATCAGTTTGAAATCAAAAATGTCAGCTTTATGGATAATAATAATTATGGTATTTATTTATGGCACACTTCAAGTATAAATATTACTGATTCAAACTTTTCTAACTGTAAAGATGGACTATTTTTAAAAGATTCAGAAATAATCAAATTAGAAAGCAATATATTTTCAGATTGTTATCATTCTGGTATTTATCTCTATGTTTCAGACAATGTAATAATTAAGAATAACATTCTAAACAACTGTGGTGTGAATCTTATTCATAATAGTGTTGAATGGAACTATGAGTTTGAAAATAATATAGTAAACGGAAAGCCTTTAGGGGTATTTTACAATGAAACAGGTTTAACTATTGATTCTTCCTATTCTCAATTAATTTTAATAAATTGTACAGATTTTACTATTGAAAACGCTATTTTATCTCAAATTGAAACTGGAATTAACATTATTTATGGAGATAATATACTAATAAAAAACACTTCTATCTACAACTTTACACAATATGGAATAAAGGTAGAATATTCAAAAAACATTGATATGCGAGAATTATACATTGATGGAGAAAATAAAGAAGTATATGGATTGTATGCTTATAATGTTTCAACTATTTTTCTAAATCATTCAATCTTTACCCAATGTATCTATAGTTCTATTTATGGAGAAGAAGTAGCTGACTCATTGTTTACCTATAATATCTTTAATAATAACACTGAATATACATTATATTTGTCTTATTGCACTAATCTTTCAATTTACGGTAATGATTTCTTACTTAACGTTGATGATCCTTATATTGAAGATTCTAGTGATTGTTATTTTTTATAATTCTGAATTAGAAATAGGAAACTGTTATTCAAAATGGAATGGTTCTTCTAGATATCCTATTGAAACAGATTATGGTTTCATTTATGATGAATTTCCAATTAATGATACAGATAGAGATCAATTAAATGATAGTTTAGAAGTATTTAATTATGAAACAGACCCATTTCTTGCTGACTCTGATGGAGACTTACTCAATGATTTCGATGAATTAATAAATTATGGAACTAATCCTAACTCTTCTGATACTGACGAAGATGGTATGCCTGACAAATGGGAAGTAGACAATAGTCTTGACCCGACTACAGATGATACTGATGAAGACCCTGATAATGATGGATTAACTAATATACAAGAATACTTGAATAACACAGACCCCAACAATCCAGATACTGATGGAGATGGGTACTCAGACTCTGAAGAAATAGAGAAAGGCTCTAACCCTACGGATAATACAGATAAACCTCTTAATTTGGGATTAATTCTTGGTTTATCCCTTGGTATTCCAGTTGTAATTATTGCTACCTCTTTATTCATAATGAAGAAAAAAGGTTTACTTTTCTTTAGGAAGAAGTAAATTTTTTTATTTTTTATTTTTCAACAAAAAGGATAAGAAAAGAAGTTAATAGAATTCTTTAGTTATAATTTCTATTTGTTCATCGCTTAAACCTAATTCTTCATGTGCAGGAATATATCCTTGGTTTAAGGCAAAATCTCTTTCCTCGTATGTTGTTTTGTTTTCAATTTGGTAAAAAATTCCTATTGGCAAATGATCCCTTACAAATCTTTGATTAGCTAAATCTAGAGCCGCATGGAAATCTTCTTTGTCGTGTTCTGTTTCTTCAATTTTATATATTCTTGCTCTAAAGAAATCAAAAGTCTGGTTTTTGTTGAAAGTTATACATGGACTAAAAACATCAACAAATGCAAATCCTCTGTGTTGTATTGCTTCTTTAAAGATATATTGTAAGTGTTTTGCATCACCGCTAAATCCTCTTGCCACAAAAGTTGCACCAGCAGAAATTGCTAAAGAAACTGGATTCAAAGGATTTTCAATACTTCCTCTCGGGGTAGTTTTTGTTAATGTTCCAACTGGAGAAGTAGGAGAAGCTTGACCTGTTGTTAAACCGTAAATGAAATTGTTGGAAACTATTGTTATAATGTCTACATTTCTTCTACAAGCGTGTAAGAAGTGATTCCCTCCTATTCCATATATATCTCCATCCCCACCATAAACCAAAACAGTTAATTTAGGATTAGCAAGTCTTACACCTGTTGCAACAGGAATTCCTCTACCATGTACGGTTTGCATCCCATAAACATTTAAGAAATTGGGCATATGAGAAGAACATCCAATTCCTGAAGCTAATACAACATTTTCAGGAGGAATTTCAAGTTCAGCTAGAGCAGCTCGTATAGCTCTCCATTGAGCAAAGTTCCCACAACCAGGACACCATGTGGGCCTAAAATCGCTTTTATAATCATCAGCTTTATATTTTCTTTCAGTCATTTTTAACAATCTCCTTTACTTTTTCTACTATTTGGCTAGGAACAATTAATTCTCCATCATATCTTCGTAAGTGATGCTTAATATCAAAAGCAGTTTGCATGCAGATATATCGCTGCATCTGACCAGAAAAATTCTGTTCTATTATCAACACTTCTTTTGCATTCTCTAAAATTTCTTTTACTTTTTCTTTTTGGAAGGGAAGAATATACTTAATGTGAAGATGGTTAGCTTTTATTCCTTCTTCTTCAAGATTAATTCTCGCTTCTCTAACAATATTTAGTGTTGAACCCCAAGAAACGAGTGTAATATCTGCATCTTTGTCTCCTTCAAAAATAGGTTCTGGTATCTCTTTTGCTACTTGTTTCAGTTTTCTAGCTCTTTTTTCAACCATTGCATTTCTAATAGGTAAAGTTTCAGGAAGACCTGCTAAAGTTGATGCAATTGAAAAACCTTTTTCATTTCTTTCACTAGAACCAGTAAAATGCATACCTTTAGGTGTTCCTGGAAGTGTTCTAGGTGAAATTCCACTTTCAGTTATTTTGTATCTGAGATAATCGTCATCTACTTTATCTAAAATCCCATATCTTTTTGTTTTGTACTTTAGATTAAGTTTTCTAACTGTAGCTATTCCTTCTGATAAATAGAGATCCATTAAAACTATTACTACCATCTGATATTTTTCAGCTAATTCTAAAGATTCTATACCCACATTAAAAGCATCTTCTATATCATTTGGGGCAATTATGATTTTAGGAAAGTCTCCTTGACTTGCTCCATAAGCCTGGAACAAATCAGCTTGTTCAGTTTTTGTCGCCATTCCAGTTGAAGGGCCAGCACGCATGGAATTAATTATAACTAATGGGACTTCTTGGATTGAAGCCATTCCTACAATTTCGGTCATGAGCGCAAAACCTCCTCCAGAAGTTCCTGTAGCAGCTCGCGCACCGCAGTATGAAGCGCCTACCGCCATTCCTGCTGCTGCAATCTCATCTTCAGTTTGTTTAACAATAATCCCTAATTTAGGTAAATACCTTGTGAGAAAGTGAATAATTGAAGTAGCAGGAGTCATAGGATAACCAGAATAATACTTTAATCCTCCAGTTAAAAGACCTAAAGCTAATGCTTCATTTCCTGTAATAACCATCTGTTTTCCTTTTTCGAATTTAAGTTTTTTAGAAACTTTTTCCCAGTTATTGTTTTTGGCAAATTCTATTCCTAGGTCTAAAGCTTTAAAGTTAACTTCCACTAGTTCTTTTCCCTTATAACCAAACTGTTCTTCCAATACTTCCTTAATAAGTTCAGTATCTAATCCTAATATATGTCCTAAAGCTCCAAACACGACAATATTCTTAATTACAGAAAGCTTAGAAACTTGTTTTGCTAATTCTTTCATAGGAATAGGTAGTTTTTCTATTATGTCAGAAGGGTATCCTAGTTCATCTAAATCAACATAGTCTTGATCGTAAACTATTTTCGCGTTCTCATTCACTCTTGGAAGATGTAATGAAGCAACTTGTTTATTTAATAACACTATAATATCTGCTTCTTCACCGACAGAATAGACTTTCTCGTCGCTGAATCTTAGCTGGTATTCATTGTATCCTCCTCGAATAACAGACTGGTAACTTCTAAATCCTACAAGATTTAGATTGTGTTTTTTAATAATTTTAGCAAAAAGCCAACCTAAAGAGACTAAACCATCTCCAGCACTGCCAACAAATCTTACTGAAATATCTTGATTCATACACTTATTCGCTCTTCTAAGCTTCTAAGAGCACATAATTTATAGAGATAAAAAATCTTGCTAAATGGATATAATTTAATTCTGTGAGAATATTAATGTCTCAAAAATGCTTAAAATTTAAGAATAATAGTGCATATTTACATTTGGTGGTCTTTATTTCAAAAGAGAAAAATTTTAACGGGAAAAAAGAATTTGAAGATGAATTTGATCAGTTTACAATAAAAAAGCCTTCAGTTTTTAAATGGATAATAGTAGTATTTATAACTCTTGGCTCTAATTTGCTTTGGGTTGCACTAACAGAAATTCCTCTTACGCTATTGCTAGTTGTTGTTAGTGGAGTAATATTTTTTTCAATATTCTTTTGGTTTATAACTGGACAATGGAGTGTAAGGATACTTGTTCTTAAGAACATTAAACGTATCCATGTTGGAAAAATGGGATTCTTTCTCAAATATTCAATGAAATTTCTGGGAATGCATTTTGATAAAAATAATAAATATTTCTTAGAAAAAATAAGCTATTTAAGAGATTACAATAGTGTAAAAGAATTATTTTATGATAGACTTCTTGATCCAGTTTCATCATCTCTAGGATTAGGTTTCTTAATCATAACTTTTGTCAAACCTTTGATAACTACTGTTCCACAAGCAATGATTATTGCAAATATAGTTCTTGTTACTACTCCTTTGCTCTCAGGTTTCATAATCCCATTCTATTGGGTGATAAAAGATTCAAGAATAAGATATATAAATGAGAAAAACGATGTCTTTAAAGCAGAAGAAAATATAAAAAATAGTACATTAAACAAATTTCTGGGTTTTTCTGGTTTTGTAGCAGGGATAAATTTCTTATTAGAAAGTTTACCAGAACATCCAGCATTTGCTCATGTCCATTCGACTTTAGTTTTATTCATACTAGCAGTAATAATACTTCTTTTCATAAGTTTAATAATCGCAGGAATAAATCTCTTTGTGGCAACGGTCTATTTAACAACTAAACATCAAAAATTAGTAAATGAATTAAGAAAAAAAATTACAAATTACATTCCTGTTGGGGAAACAAGGGTTTTATTTAATAATGAAAAAACTGAAGTAATTATCTTATAATTTCTTTCACTTTTTTTCATTTTCATTCAATTAGGAAACAAACATTTTTTAATTTTTAACGAGAAAATTATTTGATTAATATCTATTAAATACTTTATTTATAATGTCAAATCTTCACATTTCTGTTGTTGGGGGAGAAAATATTGATAAGTCAACACTTCTCTTTAAGCTTGCTGAAGAAAAAGAATATTCAAATATTTTCGATCAACATGTCCAACAATACGATGAAATTGGTTTTACTCCAATGAGTATTAGTTTCAAGATAGAAAATAAATATGTCCCTTTAGTTTTTTACGAAATGAATAGTTTATCAAGATATAAATATATAAGAACAATTTATTTTAAACGAGCCAATGCTTTTATACTTATTTACGATTTGACTAATCGCCAATCTTTTGAAATTATGAAGAATCTTTATTTTAGTTCAGTAAAAAGAAAAAGAGAAGAAAAAAACATTCCTTGTTTTCTTTTAGCTAACAAAAAAGATAAAGAAAAAGAAAGAGAAGTTTCATTCAAAGAAGGAGAAAGGTTCGCTAAAGAAGAATCAATAAATAAATTTTATGAAGTTTCTTCAAATAATTCTTTTGTTTCGATATTTGATGAATTTGCCAAATATATATTCTACTCAATTAAACAAAAGTAAATTAGAAAAGCTGAAAAAAAAATTACAACAACTTCATTTTAATTGCAAGAATATTTTTTACGTTATGAATAAATTGTATAATGAACCTAAATTAAAAAAGAAAGGAAATTAGTAGATTTTTTTCAATTGTTTAAGCAGAGGAGTATAAATATCATACTCTTCTTTTAGATCTTTTGCTATTATTAGTTCTTTCAGATTCTGTGCAGATTGTAAAATAAAAGTTGGTGCAGTACTCTCAATTAATGGATATTGTTTTGATTTATATCCTGCTAAAACAGTATTGTTCTTCAGGCAAATAGAAGTCAATAGTTTAATTTCTTCTTCTTCGTTTAGTTCTTCTCCTTTTTCAAATAACCAGTTTATAGAACCTTTTTCTGCTATACTGCCTACCCAGATTAAAAGAAGATAATCATAGATGTCGTTAGGGACGCCTAAACTATTGTATTTGTTAAAAACAGAAAATAAATCGGCAAATTGTTCTAACTCTTTATCATCTTTACTTACCATCATTATTGAGATAAGAAAATCTTTTTGAACATCTGTGAGAGTATCTAAAAGCTCTTTCTTTATTTTTAACAATTCATCTTTTTTTTCTTTAATTTCTTCATAACTTTTATTGTTTATTTGGTAATTTCCAATTATCTCATCAAGATGTTTTTTCCTTTCTTCTTCTAAACCTTCTAAGTCTTTTGTATAATTTTCAATAATCTCTTTAAGAGTTTCTTTAGCTTCTTCTACTTCTTTCTCTGTAACTTCTTCATTAGTGATGGTCTTTCCTTGCATTGCAGCTTTTGTCTGTTTTTGCCAACTAAGTGCATCTTTCAAACTTTTATCGTTTAATAAAGAATTGATCAGCTTTGCAACTATGTATTTAATTTCTACACTAGAATTAGCATCTTTAGCAGCTATTGAAAGATATAGGTGCAAAACATTAGGCATCAAATTATAAGGATCAATTTGTTGATTTCCTCTCAATGCACTGAAATTAAAGTTTGATAATGCCCATTCGTATAAAGAGCTTCCAACGAAATTTGAAGGGGGGTTAAGAGCAGAAAATATAGGTAAAGAAGTATACATATTACCTATTGACAATAAAACATTATGCCAACCAAAGGTCGAAGAATCAAATTCTTTAATTCTTATTTCTTTACCTGAAATCAGAAATTCCTCAGTTAAATAGTAAATTAAATGTTTGTTTAAGCTGATTGAAGAAAGAGAATCTGCTTCGTATTTGGTCTCGTTGCTGTTTAATACCGATATCAGTTCTATATTGTTAAATAATTCTGCTTGATTAGCGTCATCAAGTATTTCTTTAATTGATTCTTGGTTTTCAGGATATAAAGCTTCTATAATGTGGTATATCCAATGAATAATGTAAGCATAAACATTCTCATTTTGTTTAAGCACTTTTCTCCATTTAAACCATTGTTTTAGCTTATTCAGATAGATTTCACTCATCTTTTCAATATCTGAATCGCTTAATTCTTTTGTTGAATAGCGCAATGGAAAGATTGAAACAGGCTCTTTGTTATTAAACAGCACTTCTTTTATGTTTTTAATTAGAGTGTTTATTATTAGTTCAAGATCCATTATTGCATATCGTGAGATCACTTTTGCTTCTTTAAAATAATCAAAAGAGCAGCTACCATTTCTCAAGAAGATAGGTTCATGAATGTAACTAATTATTTTATCAAAAAATTCTTTTCCTTTTTCATCTAATTGATCAATAAGTTCTGATGCTTCTTGAAAGATATAGGCATTAAGAAAAGCGTTAAACGCTGTTCCCATAATTTTTGCATTAGAAGCATAACTCTTGATAATTTTATTAATTTCTGGACTGTTCTTTTTTATTTTACTCAAATCAATGTCATCTGGAATTTTAACTAATTCTTTATTACTATCTCGTGGCCTAAGAAATTTTCCTTCACTCTGAAAGACAAGTAGTTTATTCTTTGTATCCAAACCAAAAATTATTTCCTTGTCCAACAATTTACCTTCAAAAATTTTTATATCCATTTCTGTCCCCTTTTCTCGCTATAAATGAAAATTTTGTAAAGTTTTTATTTGTTTGCTTGTATGACATACAATTTTAACGTCAAATAATAATTCTAAATATTAATTTAAATTAGGTCCCTTTAAAAAATCTTAAAAAATAAATAAGTTATTCATTTTATCGATTATACAGAGAATCTAGAAATGAATAAAGTAAATTATCTTTCAGAGAAAGGAATATTTATCGAGAAAAATGTTAATCTTTCAGCAGGAACTCTTGCTTGGGGAAGTAAAGCAAGGCAAAGAGCTAAAGAAGTTAAGGGTTTTATAGACGCAACAATTGGCTCAGCAAAAAACGATGAAGGAAAGTTATTTGCTTTTAAAACCTTTGAAGAAGAATTAAAAGGATTATCAGCAGATAAGATATTTGGCTACGCAAACGTTAGGGGACAAAAAAGATTTACAAGAGCTTGGATGGAAGATACGTTGGAAACCTTTCCAAGTGAACATAGAGAAAAATCTCGTTTGTTATCAACAGAACCTATAACAACTTGCGGAGGGATTACAGGAGGATTAACTATTGCAGGCCAACTCTTTTTCGATAAAACAGATAATTTACTTGTTCCTAATTCAAGATGGAGTAATGTAGACAATTGTTTCTTCAAAAACCAACAGATAACAGAATTAAATTATAATCTGATTGATAAAGAAGGAAATCTATCTTTTGATGACCTTATAGAAAAAATCAAAATTTTAGAAAAAGAAAATAAAAAGATAGGTATATACTTTAACTTTCCTAACAATCCCAGTGGTATAAGTCCCACTCTCTCACAGATAAAAGCAATCCAAGAAACTTTAAAAGAAGTAAAAGTTCCAACAGTTATTATTTTAGACGATGCTTATGAAGGTTATGTCCATTCTGATGAAGTTTTAGATCATTCAATTTATCCTTATCTAATCGGGCTAAATGAGAATGTCTTAACAATTAAAGTAGATGGCATGAGTAAAAGATATTCTGCTTATGGAGTAAGATTAGGTACAATTATGCTTGGTTTTGGAAAAGAGGTTGATGAAGAAGAAAAAGAAGATTACCGAGAACTGATAGCTAAAGGTGCAAGAACCTTAACTTCTAGTTCTCCAAGAGGTCCTCAAGAAGCTTTCGCTAACATTTCAGAAGACAAAAAGAAGAAAAAACAACTTAAGAAAGAAAAAGAAGAGTTAAAAAATCTATTAAAAGAGAGGTATCTAGAAATAAAAAGATTAATAAAAGATAGAGAAAACAAAACTATACATCCTGTTGATTTTAACAGTGGATTCTTCGGATATTGGATTATTAAAAATAATCTTCTATCATTTGATTTAGGAGAAAAGTTATTAGAAAAAAGTTTAGGAACTGTACCATTCTATAATAAAACATCAGGACTAAATGGAATAAGATTAGCTTTTTGTTCAATAAAAAGAGATGACCTCGAAAAAGCTATTGATATTCTTTATTCGGTCTAAATTTTCGTTTTCTTTTAAGTTTTTTACTTTTCCACTTTTTCAGTTTCTAAAAAAAAATAGTTATTAGACAAATAAGTAATTTATTACCCAATAGAACAAATTTATGATGAGTTAATATTCTATTTAATTTTAGAAAAAATTTATAAAATAGCTATTGCACAAAAAATTGAAATGAATTTACTAAAGACTATTGTAAAAATAACTCCAGTTCCTATATTGCGTAAAGTTAAATCGTTTTCATTAAAAAAACCCAGCAGAATTAAATTCCTATTTAAAGTATCTAATGAAGAAGCTTTAATCGAAATAGGAAAAAAATTAGCATTTAACAATTTCAAAAAAGTATCCAAGAATACACTCGCTTACAAGAAGTTCTTGGAAAGTAATGGAGTCAATGCAAAGAAAGTTAATAGCTTTAAGAAATTTATTGAAATTGTTCCCACTACAGATAAGAACAACTATATTGCCAAATACCCAATGAACGAACTATGTATAAACGGAGATCTTTCACCTCTAGCTGTAATAGATAGAAGTTCAGGATATTCGGGAAAATCCATTTACTTTCCAATATCCAAAAAAGAAAACCTTTTTGATGAACTAGTCATGGCAAATTGGTTTAAAACACAATTCAATATCACAACCAAAGATTTACTCATAAATTGCTTCTTTTTAGGATCATGGGTAGCAGGACTAAAAATAGGTAACTCTGCTAGAATGATAGGAACTTCAATAAATACAGGACCTCGTTTAGATGAAATAGTAGAAACAATATTCGATCTAGATAAATACTATGAAAGAATAATTATTTTATCCTATCCTCCCTTTGCAATGATGCTTGTTTACAAGTTAATAGAAGCAGGATATGATTTCAAAGGTAAAAACTTCTTGTTTTTGGTAGGAGGAGAAGGATATAACCTGGAGTTCAAACAAAAATTACAAGAACTTACAAAAAAAAGTAGCGAAATTTTTGGAGCTTTTGGTAGCACTGAAACAGGAATAAGAATAGGAAATGAAACAGTCGATACACACATGCTTAAGCAAATGGCAGCATCAAACAAAGAATTCTGCAAGAAAATGTTTGGAAAAGAATTCCCACCAAATATCTTTCAATATGATCCAACAAACGTTCATTTATTCACAAAAAAATATAAAAACGGAAAAGATGCCCTGATTTTCACCTCAGCTTCTAAAAGAGCAGTTCCAGTAATTAAATACAACTTAAAAGATGAGGGAGGAGTACTAACACAAAAGGAAGTAAAGAAAATAATAAAAGAAGTATTTAACATGGACTTCAATTTTAAACTACCTTTACCAATCTTTTATGTGTATGGAAGAGTGGATGATACAATATCAATAGCAAGTGCAATATTCTATCCTCATCAAATAAAATCAGGACTGTTGGAGTTCATGGATAATGTAATAGATTACAGATTGGAATCAAAAACAACAGATACAGGAGTAATTTATCCAGCTGTTTATGTAGCAGTAAAAGAAAAAAGAAAAGCTTCCAAAAAGAAAATAGAAGAAAGTATTTACAAAACGTTATTAAAATACAGTAGCACCTACTCAGAATCAATAAAAGAAGGAATAGCAGATAGACCTATAGTTTTCCTATACACAGAAAAAGACTTCCCCTTTGAACTAAACGAAATAACAAAAGATCAAGTAAAAGAAAAGCATTTAGTAAATTAACAAACCCTTTTTTATTTTTATTGATAAACAACTTTCTACCTTGCGTAAATAGTTTTGTTTATTTATAGAAAATTGAAAAAAAACAGAACTAAACATTATAAAAAGTTTTATCAAAAAATGAAATCGTGTTTTAAAATTTAAAAATAAAGAAAAAAAGAAATTTTCATTATTCTTTCTTCTTACCTTCACCTATAATTTCCCAATCACGATATTGGCTAAGTAAACGGTCAATCTCATTATCAATATCAATAGTTTCTTTTCTTACAAAAGATTGCTCAAGTTCATAATATTCACCAATATCAGGGTTAGCTTGTAGGATATCTTTGAGATACTCTTCAACAACAGATTTAGAAAGACCGCTAAGTTCGGAAATTCGTTGCAAAGTAACAGAAATGTTAGGTTTGAATTGGTTAAGCAAATTAATGAGAGTTTTATATTCTTCTTCTCTCTTCAATGCTTTCATGTACTCAGATTTAGTTTTATAACCTTGAGCAGAGATTTCCTCCCACTCAGACTTAGTTTTAAATCCTAACTTCATTGCTGTAAACATTTCTTTGATAGAAGAAAAACCAAAAGAAGAAGCTCTTTTACGAAGATAAAGTCTAATTCCTATAAAAGTCAAAAAAGCAACAGCACCAGTAACAATGACAGCACCTGTAACTATTGAAATAATTGTGATCATTCTTTTAACTTTCAATTTATTTTCTAAATTCGATTTAGGATTAAGGGGATTAAGACCATTTTCTATTTCCTTACCATCTTTATCTCCATCTCCATCAGTGTCAGAATTGTTAGGGTCTGTTCCATAAATCTTTACTTCTTCATAATCAGTTAATCCATCACTATCAGAATCACTACTTGTGGGGTTAGTAAAATATTCTTTAATCTCTTCATAATCAGTTAATCCATCTTCATCTGTATCAGTACTATTAGCAAACGTACCAACATTAAATTCTTCAAGATTGGTTAAACCATCACCGTCTAAATCAGAGTTGGAATCATCTGTTAATGGGTCTAATCCAGAATGAACTTCATAACCATCAGGCATACCATCTTCGTCAGTGTCTGAGTTGTTAGCGAAAGTACCAAGAGTATATTCCTCAAAATTAGATAAGTTATCGTTATCGAAATCAGAATTATTATCATTAACAATTGCGTTTGTGCCTGTTTGAACTTCCCACAAATCATCCATCAAGTCACCATCTGTATCAGTATTATTAGCAAACGTACCAACATTAAATTCTTCAAGATTGGTTAAACCATCACCGTCTAAATCAGAGTTGGAATCATCTGTTAATGGGTCTAATCCAGAATGAACTTCATAACCATCAGGCATACCATCTTCGTCAGTGTCTGAAACCAAAGGAACAGTACCATAAGTGTTAACCTCTTCTCCATCAGTTAAACCATCACTGTCAGTGTCAGAAACCAAAGGATCAGTACCATAAGTGTTAACCTCTTCTCCATCAGTTAAACCATCACTGTCAGTGTCAGAAGTAGTAGGATCAGTTTTATAATTTACTACTTCATTAAAATCATCCAATCCATCACTGTCAGTATCAACCTTACTCATATCTGTCCCTAAAATCTCCTCCTCATGATCAAACAACCCATCACTGTCTGTATCTAAATATGTTCCAGTTCTTTGATTGGTAACTGAATCAGTATAGAGAGGAGCATATCCAAGACCAAAAGAATTCCAAACAGACACACCATTGTTGTATACAGCAATTATTTCTAGTTCTGAATCATTATCTATATCAGCAACAGCTAAAGAAGAAAAAGAAACATCACTAATTGTTTTTTTTGGCCAACCAGGAATAACAGTACCATCAATATTCCAAATCGTTCCTCCCCCTCCATACCCTGCAATTACTTCTAAGGATGAATCGCCATCAACATCAGCAACTGCTAAAGAAGAAACGGAACCAAGCGCTGTTTTTGGCCAATCAGGAATAACAGCACCATTACTATTCCAAATAGTAACTCCACCTTCATACCCTGCAATTACTTCTAAGGATGAATCATTATCAATATCAGCAACAGCTAAAGAATAAACAGAACCACTTGTTGTTTTTGGCCAACCAGGAACAACAGTACCATCACTATTCCAAATAGTGACTCCACCATTTAAAGTTTCTCCATCAAAATATCCTGCAATTACTTCTAAGGATGAATCATTATCAATATCAGCAACAGCTAAAGAATAAACAGAACCATTTGCTGTTTTTGGCCAATCAGGAATAACAGTACCGTCACTATTCCAAATAGTGACTCTACTATCATCCCCGGCAATTATTTCTAGGGATGAATCGCCATCAACATCAGCAACAGCTAAAGAATAAGTATATCCACTTGTTGTTTTTGGCCAACCAAGAATAACAGCACCATTACTATTCCAAATAGTGACTCCACCTTCATACCCTGCAATTACTTCTAAGGATGAATCATTATCAATATCAGCAACAGCTAAAGAATAAACAGAACCACTTGTTGTTTTTGGCCAACCAGGAACAACAGTACCATCACTATTCCAAATAACTACTTCACTATTATACCCTGTAAGTATTTCTAGGGATGAATCGTCATCAACATCAGCAACAGCTAAAGATCTAACAGAACCACTTGTTGTTTTTGGCCAACCAGGAACAACAGTACCATCACTATTCCAAATAGTGACTCCACCATCGTTGTAATCACCGTACCCTGCAAGTATTTCTAAAGATGAATCGTCATCAACATCAGCAACAGCTAAAGAATAAACATAATCACTTGTTGTTTTTGGCCACGAAGATAAAATTGAATAATAATTAATAAAAAAGTTATAACGAGTGTTGGTGGTATCATAGTTAATTGATACCCAATTAAAAACATTAGTGCTGCTAATTTGAGCAGCTAAAATATAACCAGAATAATCGATATAGTATAAATATTGACCTTGAATAGTAATTATTCCATTTGTATGCAAATAACCCGATAATAATTGTTCATTCGTGGATGAGGAATAAAAGTGCTTTGCATAAACATTTGAAGAGGAACAATATAGTAATTCCCAATCATAATCACTATCCACATCTGTAATTATAGGTTCTTCCTGAATATTTAGCCCTAAAGAACTACTATAATCATTTAGTATCTCTCCGGTAAAAGAAAAACTTTTTTGTTCTCCGAGTGTTGATAAAGAGATTATTTCATACTCTCTATCCCAATTAATATCAACAATTATTGGACCTAACCACTCGGAATTAGTTGAATCAGTAAGCCAAGAATGAATAGTAGTACCATTATTTGATAAAAGATAAAGATTTCTTCCTGCAGGGCAAACAATGTCTATTTTACTGTCTTTGTTGATATCTGCAACAGCAAGAGGATGAGTAATAGGATCAGTTAAATCTTTGGGAAAATTTGAGATAATGTCTCCATTTCCTTTCCACGCGTAAACTTTTCCATCGGTACTACCTACAATAACTTCATTGGAACCATCATTGTCTACATCAGCTAAAACTGGTGCTACTATTACTTCTCCTCCTGTTGTTTTAGGCCAACCAGCTAAAAGATTTCCACTTCCATCAAATGCATAAACTTTTGAACTGTTAGATCCAACCACTATCTCATTTTTATTGTCTCCATTAATATCTCCGACTGCTAATGTTTCTTCTACTGGCCCCTCACAATTGACTGGCCAACCTGGTATAATAGAACCATTACCGTAAAATGCGTAAACCGACCCATTAGCTGCCCCTATAATTATTTCTTCAGTTGCACTATTTCCATCTATATTAGCTAACATTGGTATGGATGTTAAGGCAACACCTATGCTTTTTCCACCTACCCAATTTGAAGATTCTGTACCATCTGTCTCGTAAACTCTTATTATACCATTTAATGTTCCCACGACAATTTCATAATTTCCATCTCCGTCTATATCTCCTGTTCCAGGCCCTCCTTTTAACTGTCCCCCTACATATATTGGCCAACTACCAAAAGAATTAAGAGATTGAGAGATTTTTTTACCTGAAAAATTGTTATCTAAAAGTTCAGAACGGGAAGAAGTTGTTTTGATCTCTATGTCGTTGTTCGCTTCTTCAACTCTTTGTAAATCTGTGTGATAATCATTATTTTGACTTACATTATTTTGACTTACATTATTTTGACTTACATTATTTTGTTGTGAATCTAAAATGATATTATTAAAATCTTTCATCACTAGAGAATTTGTAGTCATTGAACTTGTAATTATAATTAGTAATGCTACTACCATTCCTAAATATTTTGATTTCCCTCTAAAACTTTTTTTCATTCGTTTCATCATTTATTTGAATTACCTATATTTAATAAATTTTTTTTTAATAATAATTCTCTAAGAACACGTTTAAATTTTTAAAAAATTTCACTTCGCTACTTCTCACAAGTCTGTTTCAATTTATCATATCTATATATATAATAGACACTTTTTTAGGAAATTTATGATGGGAATGCAAATAATTACGTATTAGTTATTCAAATGTTTCTATTTTCAATTTTATCCGATATCTTTAAATTTTAAAATACTTTTTTGCAAATATGATTTCTTACTATTCCATAGGCTTATTCTTATTTGAGCAACTTACTTTTATTACTAGTAGCATTATTCTATTTAGAACTTACAAGCAGACTCGTTTTCTTTCTCACTTCCTTTTGGGTACTAGCTATCTTTTGTGGATTTTCAATTCTATAGGAAGATTTATTACTTCTTTTTTCAGTGAAAATGTAATAATCTTTAACAATACTCGACTTATTTCACTTATTTGGATCATTGTTAATTGTTTATTAATTCTTGGAATGATTTTCGTTTTTTATTCTTTTATTTATTTCAAGACTAACAGATTACATCCTATAATAAACATAGTTAGTTTTTTAGGAGGAGCATTATTTCTTGCATTTATAATACCTGATTTCACTGAAATAGCTTACTCTGAACAACTTGGAGCTTGGTCAGCGAAATATAATATTTGGATATCTGTTCTAGTTGTTCCGATGCTTCTATTCTTCATTTTTTCTTTTATTCTTCCCATTTATACAAAACTTATTAGAACTACAGACAAAGATATTCGTAAGCAACTGTTTGTTCAGATAGTCGGGCTTATTATTGTAATTGTCTGGGCATTTTTCGCTGGTTTTACTAACAATGCTGTACTTCGAGCTGTTCGTCCTTTCCTTATGGCAGCAGGTTGGTTTATCTGGTCTTTAACTTTGATTATGGATCCTTTCAATATAATGATTTCTAATGCCAAAATTAGTCAATTATTAATTACAACAACTAGCGGTTTACCTATCTATTATGACGACTTTACTTTTGATGAAAAAGAAGTAAAAAATGAGATTTCTGCAGATCTAGCTTCAGGTTTAATTTCAGGAGTTACCCAAGCTTTAGAGCAAATAATGGAAAGAAAATCGGAATTAAACACTGTTGTGTATAAAGACAAAGTTATAGGTACTACTACAATAGGTTATCTTCAAGCGTATATTTTTGGAGAAAGATTTGATAAGGCTTTAAAAACGGTATTAAATGTTCTTCTAAGAGAAATACAAGATAATCCAGCTCTTGCTTTAAAAATAACTCCTAACTTTGTAGATCTAGATGGGGCTTCAGGAAAAATCTTGAAACTTATAATTGAAAGAAATCTAAAACGAATATTAGTTATTTAGTTTATTTGCCATTTTTTTCTCCCTTTTTTGCTCATAACTCTACTTTTTTTGGTAAATGATTTAGTTTTGTTGGTGTAATTTAAAATAGATATAAAACAATTGATTAATGTGAAATAAACTTTTAAATAACCAATTTTAGGATTAAATATGATTGCACCAACTATTGATTCGTTATTGTCTGCAGCTTTAGGATATTTTTTTGGTTCAATACCTTTATCCTTTATAATTGTCAAAGTTTTTCTTGATGGATTAGATATCCGTACGGTTGGATCAAAAAATGTCGGTGGAAGAAATGTTATTAGATCTTTCAAGTATAAAGGAAAATCGAATAATGTTGCTTATACTATGGGGTTAATTGTAGCTATCTTTGATATATTAAAAGGATACTTTGCTATGTGGTTATCACAATACCTATCTTACAATTTTGGAAATAAAGATCCCTGGAGTATTTGTTTTGCAGGTATTTTTGCTATTCTTGGACATAATTGGCCAATATGGTTATTAAGTCATGGCGGAAGAGGAGTAGCAACAACTCTTGGTAACTTAATGTTTTTCAATCCTATTTTCTTTTTAATATGGCTAGCAACGTTTTTCTTACTCAGTTTTCCTCTGATGTATTCAGCTATTGTTTACATTACTAGTTTTATAGTTATGGGAGTTATTCTATACTTCTGGCCCTGGTATGTAAGTCCGATGGTAGCAGAACTGAAAAACGACCCAAATCTTGGTTTTATTTCAATGATAATGCTTTTTGGTATAACTCTTGTTGTTCTTTCTCGTCAAAAATCTAATTTCATGAAAATTAAGAATGGCGAAGCAAAAAGAATGAAACTGTGGAAGATATTCCAAGGAAAGGCAGATGAAGCCCTGAAATAAATTCATTTTTTCTTTTTCTATCTTTTTAACAATTTTTTTATTATATTTGTATTAATTCTGAAGATTCTATTTCCAGCGAAAGAGTCTCTTTTTCATTTTGTATTCTTAAAAGTCCATTATCCTCAATTCCTTCTACTGTATAGTCTTGATTTTTGTAGATAATATTATTTTTGCATAATATATCGTAAGAATTAAATTCTTTTAAGATTTCTTCAAAATTATTTCTTAAAACTTTGTTAATATAGTTTTTAATTTGCTTATACAATTCTTTTGTTAATTTCTCATTATCTGCTTTTATTTTCAAGGATTCATTTATTGAAATAGCTATAGAATTGACTGGAGAGTCTAAAGAAAGAACTTTGTTATTTGTATTTATTCCTATTCCAACGAGTAGAAAATTACAATTTGTATCTTTCACTGTATCAATTAAAATTCCGCCTAACTTTCTTTTTTCTAGAATTATATCATTTGGCCATTTAATTTTAACAGGTATAGACAGAATTGTTTCTATTGCTTTTCTTACTCCTAAAGCAATAGAATAATGAAGAAAAGCATATTGCTTTTGATTTATTTCTTCTTTTTTACAAAAAACAAACGTTCCCCACCAACCTCCTTTTGGAGAAAACCATTTATTCTGTTTTCTTCCAATACTTGCAGATTGTTCCTCTGCTATTATTAACAAATCTTCATTTTTTGCTAATTCTAAATAAGACAAAGCTACATTTTGAGTGGAAGGAACAGATTGAAAATGAATGATTTTCAAGGAAAAGGATTCTTGAACCATTATTTTCGTCGAAAAACACTTTTATTTAAACTTTTTTTTGTTTTATCAAGATAAAATTATTTAATCATAAAAACAAATTGGGTTTTTAAAAGACCTTTTTTTCTTTAAACTTAATGGCTCGTATTACTCATATTGGACATGATAAAGGAAATTTGGAAGAAAAAAGACAAACAATACTTTCACTAAGAGAAATTTCGCTAAAAGGTGGTGGAGAAGAAAAAATAGCTAGTCAACACAAAAAAGGAAAGCTTACAGCAAGGGAGAGAATAGAGTTATTAGTTGACGAAAATTCTTTTTGCGAAATAGATCAAATAAGAAAATCTCAGCATTCTGAATTAGAAATGGAGAAAATAGAAGGAGACGGGGTAGTAACAGGTTATGCAACTATTAATGGTAGACGAGTCTTTATTTATAGTCAAGATTTTACAGTTTTGGGAGGAAGTTTAGGAAAAACTCATGCAAAAAAAATATGTAAAGTTATGGATCATGCTCTACAGAGTGGGTGTCCTATAATAGGCATACTTGACTCAGGAGGAGCAAGAATTCAAGAAGGAATAGATTCTCTAGCAGGATATGGCGAAATTTTTTATAGGAATGTAATGAGCTCAGGAGTAGTTCCCCAAGTTTCAATTATTTTAGGTCCCTGTGCTGGAGGAGCTGTCTATTCTCCTGCACTAACTGATTTTATTATTATGAATCAAATTAATTCATTTATGTTTGTTACTGGTCCTCAAGTTGTTAAGACAGTTACAGGGGAAGATGTTTCATTCTATGATTTAGGTGGAAGTGAGGTACATGGTTCTCTTAGTGGAGTTAGTCATTTAGTAGGAGAAGATGAAGAGGAAACAATAAATTTAGCTAAAAAACTTTTATCTTACCTCCCATCGAACAATTTAGATGACCCTCCACAAGAAATAGATGATATAGAAGAAAATGGTCAAGATATTCTTTCTGATATTATTCCAGAGCAGGAAAACGAGCCTTATGATATGAAAAAAGTAGTTGAAACAGTTTTAGACCAAGACAGTTTCTTTGAATTACAAGAAAGTTGGGCAAAAAATATTATTGTTGGCTTTGGGAGGTTAGATGGTTTAACTGTTGGTATTATTGCAAACCAACCTTTATTCCTTGGAGGTGCTATAGAATATAATGCTGCAGATAAAGCAGCTAGATTTATTCGTTTTTGTGATTCATTTAACATCCCCATAATTACTTTCGTTGATGTACCTGGATTTATGCCAGGGGTAAAACAAGAGCATGAAGGAATAATTCGTCATGGAGCTAAAATGCTTTTTGCTTATTCAGAAGCTACTGTCCCAAAACTTGCAGTAATAACAAGAAAAGCTTATGGAGGAGCTTATATTGTTATGAGCTCAAAGCATTTAGGAGCTGATATTAATTTTGCTTGGCCTACAGCAGAAATAGCTGTCATGGGGGCAGAGGGAGCTTGTAATATTATTTATAGAAAAGAACTGAAAAAAGCTGAAAATCCAGAACAAGCTTTGCAAGATTTTGTTGCAAAATACAAAAAACAATTCAGCAATCCTATTCGAGCAGCTGAAAAAGGATATATTGACAAAGTTATTTTGCCTGAAGAAACAAGGATTGAACTTTCTAATGCCTTGAAATTTTTACAAAATAAAAGAATAGATATCCCGAAAAGAAAACACGGGAATATTCCACTTTAAAATTATTAAGAGGAGAATTTTATGAAAACTCAAAAAGAACTAAAAAATGAACTACAAATTAAATATCCAATTTTCGGATATAATCCTATTGGACTTACTGATCCCACGTTTGCTATTGAAATCTCCAGACTTGGAGGAGTGGGATTATTTAACACTATTGGACTTGAACAAGAAGAACTAACTAAGATTCTTGATCAATGCGAACTTAATCTGCCCACACAACTATGGGGCGTAAGGATTAACGATCTTTCTCACATTAAATGGATAAATCATGAACGAAGTATTCCAATCGTCATCCTACCGGAGAAACCTACAAGATTACAACTGGATAAACTGCGTAAAATAAGTAAATTTATTGTCTCTGAAGTTTTATTTGTTGAAGAAGCAAAAAGTCATCTTGAATGGTCAGATTTCTTTTTAGTTAAAGGTATTGAAGCAGGAGGAAAAGTAGGTACAAAAGCTTCTTTTATTCAGATTCAAGAGTTTTATGAAACTGGATGGCCTTTTATCATTCAAGGAGGAATTGGAGCTTTTAATATTAGTTCTGCTCTAATAGGAGGAGCAATAGGAGTAGTTTTTGAGGGACAATTATACCAATTTCCTGAATGTCCTCTTTCTGAAGAAGTGAAAAAATATCTTGCTTCTTTAGGTGAAAATGATTCTTTTATTATCAATGAAAGTGGTAAAGAAGGTTATAGAATTTCTGGAAAATTAGCAAATAAGGCTATTAGAGAGATAAAGCAATTAGAAGAAGAATCAAGTGAGGAAAAAATACTTGATAGGATCACTGAATTTGAAAAACCACATGAACAATTTGGTTTTAAGAGTCAAAACATAAAACACGCATTTTTACCACTAGGTAATGATGTTTTCTTCTCCACATTCTTCAAAAAAAGATTTGGAAATTTAGCAAATTTTGTGAAACAAGCTCTTAAGATAGCTGATGAACAAATAGAAATTGCTCTAAAAAATTGGCCTTTTGCAAAAGGATCTCCTTTATCCAATTTTCTTGGGACAAAATATCCTATTATCCAGGGGCCTATGGCTAATGTTTCTGATAATGTAGATTTTGCTGTTAATGTAGCGAAAAGTGGAGCTCTACCTTTCTTAGCTTTAGGTGGACTACTAAAAGAAGAAACAGAGGAGCTGTTTGATAAAGTTAGAAAAAGTGAACTTTTGAAATATTCCTACGGCTGTGGAATTATAGGTTTAGAAGCAGTTAAACAAAGGAGAGAAGAGCATCTATCTTTAATGAGAGAACTTAAACCCCCTTTTGCTTTAATTGCTGCAGGAACAGTTAATTTAGCAAAACAAGTACAAGAGATGGGTTTTAAGACTTTATTACATACTCCTGCTCTATCAATGTTCAAAGATTCTATCAAAAATGGGATAGATCTACAGATTTTAGAAGGGAGTGAATGTGGAGGTCACATTGGTCTCCTTTCATCCTTTATTTTATGGGAAAGCATATTGGAATTTTTAGATGAAAATAGAGAACAGATAGAAAAACCTTTGAAAATAGTTTTTGCAGGTGGGATATCTGATGGAACTAGTTCTGCGATGTTAGCAACCATGATCGCTAAACATCTAGATATAATAGAACCAGCAATACAAATGGGTACATCCTATTTATTTACAGAAGAAATTTTAGAAACAAAAGCTTTAACTGGATTTTATCAAGAGCTTCTTCTTAATGCAAATTACACCAGAATAATAGGTTCAACAGTAAATACTCGGGCACGAGCTGCACCTTCTCCTTTTGTAGATCAAACAATTAAAAGAGAAAGAGAGAGAATTAGACAAAAAATACCAATAAAGGAAAGGAAAGAACTTTATGAGAAAGATAATCTAGGTGCTTTAAGAATAGCAGCTAAAGCTGAAAAATGGAATAACAATCATATTCCTGGTACAGGAACTACCCAATTTATAAAAATCGATGAAAAGGAACAAAAAAACTTTGGATGTTTTATGGCAGGAGAAGTAATAGCTAAAAAACGAAGTATATACAAGATAGAAGATTTACATTATGATATTTCAATAATTGGAAAGGAAATTCTAGAAAAACAGTCAACTTCTATTGCTGAATATTTAGTTCCAAATGAAAAACTGGAAGTTTATTCTAAGGAACAAAGTCCTCTTGTTATAGATAGTAGTAATAAAATTGCTATTGTAGGAATAGGCAGTTTCTTTCCTGATGCTCCAAACACTGAAAAGTTCTGGGAAAATATTATTAACAAACATTATTCTATAACAGAAGTTCCCATTGAAAGATGGGATCCTAAATATTATTATGATGAAGATCGAACAGCTCCAGATAAAACTTATACTAAAATAGGAGCGTTTGTAAAAGAATTCAAATTTAAACCAATTCAATTCAAGATTCCTCCTAAAGTAGCTGAAAAGATGGATGAAGTACAGAAATGGTCATTAGTTGCTGCAAAAGAAGCTTTAGAAGATGCTGGTATTCCAACAGATGGAAAGAAGCGTCTACCTATAGGAGTAATTGTAGGAAATGCTTTAGGTGGAGAGAATCAGAGATTAACTAACAGAAGGTTACACTATCCTGAAATTGAAGAACAACTAAGAGTTTTGTTAAGTTCGAAATTATCTGATGAAGAAGTAGAAAAACTTGTTTCTTCTTTTAGAAAAGAATATCTCAGTAAATACGCAGAAATCACAGAGGATACTATGCCTGGAGAATTGTCTAATATAGTTGCAGGAAGAATAGCAAATATTTTCAATTTATCTGGTAAATCAATGACTACAGATGCTGCTTGCGCATCTTCTCTAGCTGCTCTAGATATAGCTGTAAAAAGTTTGTTGAACAATGATTTTGAAACAATTCTTGTGGGTGGAGCAGATAGATCAATGGATGTTTCTTCTTATGTTAAATTTAGTAAGATCGGTGCTCTTTCTGCAACTGGTTCTCGACCTTTTGATTCCAAGGCAGACGGTTTTGTAATGGGAGAAGGATGTGGTTTTATAGTCTTAAAAAAATTGAAAAAAGCTATTAAAGACAATGACAAAATTTATGCCATAATTGATGCTGTTGGTTCTTCCTCTGATGGTAAAGGAAAAGGAATTACTGCTCCAAATCCTTTAGGACAAAAAGAAGCTATTAAAAGAGCTCTTGAACAAGCTAAAGTTTCTCCTTCTGAGATAGATTTAATTGAAGCACATGGAACTTCCACTATCGTAGGAGATAAAACAGAAGTTCAAGTTTTAAATGAAATTTTCACAGAAAAACAAAAAGAAAGAAAAAGGAAAATAGCTCTTGGTTCAATTAAAAGCCAAATTGGTCATTTAAAGAGCGCATCGGGTATAGCTTCTGTTATTAAAGTTGCTTTAGCTCTTGACAAAAAAGTTCTTCCACCAACAATAAATGTTCAAGAACTTAATCCTACTATTGATTGGAATAATTCTAATCTTTTTGTCAATCTTGATGCTCAACCATGGGAAAAGGTTGACAACTCTATAAGAAGAGCAGGAGTTTCTGCTTTTGGTTTTGGAGGAACAAATTATCATACAATCTTGGAAGAATATATTCCAGAAGCGAAGTACATAGAAAAAGAAAAACAGCCTATAGTTGAGTTAAAAGAACAAAAAGATGAAGTTTGCTTCCTTTATACAGGGCAAGGAAGCCAATATTTAGGTATGATAAAGGAACTTTATGATAATTATCCAACTGTAAGAAAAACAATAGATGAAGCCTCTGTTCTTGCTAAAGAGGATTTAAATACTGATTTACGTGAAATAATTTTTGGCTCATCTCAACTTTCCAAAGGTGAAAATGAAGAAAGATTAAAGCAAACAGAATACACTCAACCTTCTCTCTTTGTAGTTGAAGTTGCTTTAACTAGACTATTGAAAGAAAAAGGAATTGAACCTACAAGAGTAGCTGGGCATAGTTTAGGAGAATATACTGCTTTAGTTGCTTCAGGAGTGTTCTCTTTTGAAGATGGACTAAAAGCTGTAATAGAAAGAGGAAAAGCAATGGCAAAAGCTTCTAAAAGTATCCCTGGAGCAATGGCAGCTATTCTTACATCTCAAGAAAAAGTTAAGGAAATTATAGAAAAAGTAAATGAAGGTTATATTACTGTAGCCAACTATAACTCATTAAACCAAACTGTGATTTCTGGAGAAGAAAAAGCTGTAAACAAAGCAATAGAACTTTTCTCTGCAAGAAAAATAAAAGCAATAAAACTAAACGTTTCGACAGCTTTTCATTCTGTTATTGTTAAAGATGCAGAAATAGAAATGGAAAGAGTGCTCAACAGCCTAAATTACAATAAGCCTTCAATTCCTGTCTATTCAAATGTAACTGGAGGTTTGTACCCTGACGAGCCCTCTAAAATTAAAGAACTTCTAATTAATCAGCTCTGTAATTCTGTTCAATGGGTTAAGATAATTGAAGAGATGTATAAAGATGGAGGAAGAATTTTTGTAGAAGTAGGACCTAAAAAAGCATTATACAATTTCGTCAGAGATATTTTGTCAGAAAAGGAAGATATTCAAACTTTTCTTACTTTAAACCCTAAAGTAGGAGAGTTGAAATCTTTTAATGATACTGTCTCTAAATTAAAAATGAACAAAAGAAGAGAAATCGAAACCCCGGTTCAAACTAAGGAAAAAATTGTTTACAAAGAAACAGCGCTAGATGTTTTACTTAAAAATAAAGAAATTAACAATTTGGTTTCTAAACCCTATTTCAGTGAGTATCTGAAAGAGAATAGTAATCTGCTTTCATCTATAATGAAACAAGGTTACCAGCAGTTTTCAAAGTACAGAGAATCATTGGTTATTGCTGAAAAAGCTAAATATTGGGATATAAACTTTGATCTCATTGGAGTAACTGGGGTAGGAATTGGTCTCCCAGGAAAGAATAGAACTGTTTTCTCAGATGATAACTTTGATCTTATTCTTAATGGAACAAATCTTATAGAATCTGTTGATGATATAATAAAGCAAGAAACTTTAGACAAAAACATTGTTAGGTTAGTTAAATCCCCAGATGGTAACGCAACCTTTGAAGCGATTGACGATATAAATAAAGTTATTCAACTTGCAGCACAAATAGGAGAATTAAACTTTAAAGAATTAGGCATAGAAGATAAACTGGCTAAAGCTTTAGACTCCACTTTTATTATGGCTATAGGCGCAGGGCTAGAAGCTTTGAAAGACGCTGGCATCCCTCTCGTTGAAAGCAAAATAGTTACTTCAACTGGAAAAACATTAAAGGGGAGCTGGACTTTACCAGAACCCTTACAACATGATACTGGAATAGTTTTTGCTTCTGCATTTCCAGGATATGATAATTTAGTAGATGAAGTAACAAGACATCTTGTGGCTAAATTTGAAAACAAAACAAATAAAGAGGTTGAGGAGATATTTGAACAATTAATAAATGTTGTATCAAATCCTGAAGCAAAAGAAGAGATCTCTAATTGGTTCTTGGAAAAACAATCTCTATTAGAAGAAAAAGAAGAACAAAAATATACTTTCAGTAGGGAGTTCCTTTACAAAGTTTTATCGATGGGACATTCTCAATTTGCTCAATTTATTAAAGCTAAAGGACCAAATACACAAGTTAATGCTGCTTGTGCTTCCACAACTCAAGCAATAGGGGTAGCAGAAGATTGGATAAGAACTGGAAGATGTAAGAGAGTAATAGTAATAGCTGGAGACAATGCTGCAAGCAAGAATCTATTACCTTGGATAGGTGGAGGATTCTTAGCTGCTGGGGGAGTAACCACAAAAGCAGACGTTAAAGAAGCTGCTCTACCTTTTGGAAAAGAAAGACATGGATTAATTGTAGGTTCAGCTTCTGCAGGTCTTGTAATTGAAAGCAGAGAATCCTATGAAGAAAGAGGAGTTAAACCTATAGTAGATCTTTTAGGTACATTTATGGCAAATAGTGCTTATCATGGTTCTCGATTAGACGTTAAACATATCTCTAAAGAACTTGAAACTTTTATCGAAAAAGTTGAAAGGAGGTACAATATTAAAAGGAAAAACCTTGCTAATGAAGGTATTTTTGTCTCTCATGAAACTTATACTCCTGCAAGAGGAGGAAGTGCAGAAGCAGAAATTCAATCTCTTCTTAATGTTTTCAAAGAAGACGCTTATTCTATGACTATAATTAACACAAAAGGATTTACTGGTCATTCAATGGGTGCTGGAATAGAAGAAGCTGTTGCTATAAAAGCAATAGAAAAAGGAAAGATTCCACCAATTGCCAACATAGACAAACTTGACCCAGCCTTTTCTAAATTTAAGTTTTCAAGAGGAGAAAAGAGAAGATTTTCTTTCGCTTTGAGATTAGCAGCTGGATTTGGTTCACAATTAGCTTTTGCTCTCTTTAGGTTAAATACATACAACAATAGGTTTACTCCCCAATACAATGAATGGCTCAAGAGTCTTGGTGGAAGCAAAGAAGAGTTATTTGTTGAAGGCAGAGTGCTTAAACTTAAAACAGAAAATAAGAAAAAACAAGCTGATTTAGTTAAGAAACCAGAAGTAAAAAAAACTGTTGAAAAGAAAATCAAAACTGTTACAAAAGCACCTACAGATATTCTTCAAGTTGTAAAAGAGATTATTTCTGAAAAAACAGGTTATGAAACAGAAGTCATTGAAGAAAATATGCATTTAGAAGAGGATCTGGGTATTGACAGTATTAAAGCAGCAGAAATAATGAATGATATTAGTGATAAATGGTCAATACCTCAAGAAAAACTCTTCGAACAATTTGATATCGATACACCAGGAAAAATTGCAAAGTTCATTTCTGAAAACACAGGTGTTCTTGAAGAGACAAGTTATTCAGTTGAAACAACTGTAACCAAGGAGGAAGTAAAAAGAGCAGAAACTTCAAGTGTTTCAACAGGAGACACTTTAGTGCAAATTAAAGAAATAATCGGAAAACACACAGGTTATGACATTCAAGATCTAGATGAAAACTATGACCTAGAAGAAGATCTGGGAATAGATACAGTAAAACAAGCAGAAATTTTTGGAGATTTAAGAGATTTATTCGGATTAGATTTAGATGAGACTTATGCTTTAGCAGATTATCGAACAATAGCTGACATTGCCCAAGCAATATCTACAGAGAAACCAGTGGAAAAGGTAGAACAAGTGGAAACTGAAGAAAGTAGAGAGGTTAGAAAGGAACAACAACCAACAATCATATCTGAAGCTGAAAGTTCAATTTCCAGAGAAGAAGTTACAAAAGAAGTGCTTTCAATTATTTCAGAAATTACAGGATACGATACAGAAGATATAGAAATAGAGATGGATCTAGAAGAAGATTTGGGTGTTGACAGTATCAAGATTGCTGAAATTCTAAGCTCTTTGGGAAGTAAGTTCAACCTTGAATTTGATGAGATGTCTGATCTTTCAGGAATTAGAACTACAAAAGATATAGTGGAAGCAGTGATAAAAATTAAACAATCTATTAAACAAACTCAAACCACGGCCAAAACAGAAGAACAATTAGCTGTAAGTCAAGAAATAAAAGTTGAACAAGAAGAAGAAATAGTTATTCGTAGTGTAGAACCTGTTCTAAAGCCTTTAGAACAAGGTGAAGTAAATAAATTTAGTCTAGAAGATAAAAATCTCTTACTTCTAGATATTCATTCAAAAGAAGCTAAATATATCTATTCTCTACTTGAACAGAAAAAAGCTAAAATTGAGCTCGTCAGGATTAATTCTGAAGACTCAGAAAAACCAAATAATAATGAATATGACTTAATCCTAATCTTATTACCAGATGATAACAATTCTGCAAATGATACTAAATACTTTGAGCAACTATTTCTTACCCTACAACATCTAGATTACAACAATAATACTAAGATTGTTTCTTACTCTGTTGAAGACTATTTAGACTCTAAAAAGAAGATAATTCCTTTAAGTGGAGGTATATCCGCTTTTGTTAAGACTATTGGTCAAGAATTTGAACTAGACATTAAACATGTTTATTCCACAAAACCTGAAGAACTAGTTACAGAGTTGGAAAATTGGGATAAAAACCTTGAAGTTATTTATTCAAAGGGTAAAAGATACATTTTCAGTCACATGAGAAAAATTCCTTTAGAACAATTACAAAAAGAAAGAATTGAACTTACTGAAGATGATCTTATACTCGTTACTGGAGGAGCAAGAGGTATAACTTATGAATGTATTAAAGAACTTACAAAAGATGCTAAACCTTCAATTGCTATCGTTGGTAGAACTAAACTTCCAGAAGATGTATCTGAATTGCTCTTCTTAACTGACAAAGAAATAGCAAATAAAAAAGAAGAGATAAAAGAAAAACTTGCTCAAGAAAATGAAAAAGTTACTCCAGTGATGATAGAAAAAGCTTGGAAACGCTTCCTAAACACTGTCGAAATTGCAAAGAATATTCTCTATTTAATTGAAAATGAAGTGAATGCTAACTATTATTCTGCAGATGTTTCAGATGAAGAACAAATGAAAAGTGTTTTGATTCAAATTGAAGAAGATTTCGAAAAACCAGTAACTCTTGTTATTCATGGAGCAGGAATAGAAGAATCTAAAGCTTTCAAGAAAAAGAAACTAGAAATGGCAAAGAAAATAGTACAAGTAAAGATTTCAGGATTGTACAATATTCTAAATAATATTGATCAATCTAATTTGAAGAAAATCATCTGCTTTAGCTCAATTGCAGGAAGATTCGGTAATAGAGGACAAGTAGATTATGCTTTTGCAAATGGTTATCTAGCTAGAACATGTTGGAGACTTAAACAACAAGGAATTGACGCTCTAGCTATAGATTGGTCAGCTTGGGCAGATATAGGAATGGCAACACAAGGTTCTATTCTTAAAGTGCTGAAAGCAGCAGGAATAACTCCCATACCATTAAAAGAAGGAATAAGAATGTTTACTGAACTAACCAATTACACCTTCGAACAAAGCGAATTAATAGTTGCAGGAAAACTTGGACTTCTTCTAAAAGAAACAGAAGATAAAAAAACAAGTGGACAACTAGAGACTAGTATGAACTCAGAAAAATATCCAATGATCGATGAAATAAGAAAGACTGACAACAGTTTTATAGCTTTAAAGATGTTAAAATATGATTACGACTTATATATGAGAGATCATCAAATCCAAGGATTGCCAATATTTCCTGCAGTAATGGGATTAGAATTCTTCGCAGAGATGTTCAAACTTACAACAGAAAAAGATGTTCGAGCAATAACAGAAATATCGTTTAGAGAAGCAATTAAACAGTTTAAGAACAAAGATGTTGAACTTCAATGTTCATTTGATACAGAAAAAGGAGATATGAAAATTAAAACAATCTTTACAGACATTAAAGGAGTTCAAAAAGAAAAGAAACACTTCATCTGTAAGTCTGTAAAAAATACGACAGAAAAAAGCTATAAGAAAAAGAATATAGAAAAAAGAGTTATACCACTACTTTCCAAAGAAGTGATCTATCAGCTTTTCTTCCATGGCCCAAGTTTTCAAGTTTTGGAGAATTTGAATGAAATAAAAGGAAATATCATTTCCACTAATGTCAAGATTCCAAATCTGCCTTTATTCAAAGATGAAGAATTAAAAACTATTCTCATTCCTCGAGCAATAGAAGCTGCTTTACAGACAGCAGGGTTGTATGACATGTTCATTAACAATGTTGTTTCATTGCCCTCAAAAATAAAGAACTTGGAAGTATACAAAGAAACAGAAGCTGTTTTTGCCGAAGCTGAATTCCTAAAAATAGAGGAAAGACATAGTTACTTCAATGTAAAGATTTACGATGCTGAAGGAGAAGTAATAATGGTTTTAGAAGAACTAGGAATGATACATACTACTATGCCCATAAATTTGGACGAAAAAGGAAAGAAACTCTTCCAGATAATTAAAGGATATCATGAAATAAGAACGAAAGTAGATGACGAAAAAGTAGCTGTTTTACCTATTCACAAAGTAGTAGAAGAATACAGAAAAAATAGACAAGAACTAGAAAATAAACTAGTCGCTTACGAAAAAACAAGATTTACTAAAATATCCAACGAAAAAAGGAAAATGGAATATTTAGCAGGAGTAATTCTTGCTAAAGAACTTTTTTCAAAATATGAAAACATTACAGATTTCAGAAGTATAGAAATAAAAAAGAAAAATAGGGGGCAACCTTATTTTTTCAACAGGCAATTAAAAAAAGAAACAGATTGGTATGTTTCAATTAGTCATTCAAATGATTTCGCCGTGGTCTCTATTGAGAGACAACCAGTAGGAATAGATATAGAAAAGGTAGAAGAAAGAAGTAAAAGTTTCTATGGTGAAGTTTTTTCAGATTATGAATTATCAAAAATTGCAAATGACCATACTTTAGGAACAAAATATTGGACGGCTAAAGAGTCATTAACTAAAGCATTAGGAGAAGGATTGCATGTTAAACTTAAAGAAATTGAGTTTGGTTATAACGATGGCAAATTTGATCTAAAAAAATATCCTTCTTCTCTAAAACAAGATCAATTACATACATCTATCGAATCTATTGAAGCAGCAGGATATGTTGTTTCTAAATGTGTAATAAAATAATATGGAAATTAAAAATAAAAAAAAGGTGATAATACATGTTACAACTGAATTATGATATTAAATTTAGAAAGGATTTCATTCATGGAATTCTTTATTTGCCAGAGGAAGAGGGGCAATTTCCTCTAGTCATAAGATTGAACGGTTTTCCAGGCAATTCTCCAGAAAAGGAAGAACAAAGGTTAGCAGATATTATCACCCAGAATAATATGGCTTTTTATGCCTTTGACTATGTAGGAGTAAGAAAAAGTACAGGGACTTTTAATTATTATACAAGTCTAGAAAACATAAATACTGTAATAACTGATTTATCTCATCACCCTCGAATTAATCCTGCAAAAATAGCTCTTCTTGGAGAAAGCTTTGGAGGAGCAATGGCAATAAGCCAAGGAGTGAGAGACCAAAGAATAAAATGTATTGTTTTAAGGTCTCCTGTATATGATACTGAAGTTATTCCTCAAATTCCGTCTTTTAATACTTTAGTTAAAATATGGTCCAGAAACAATCAAATACGTTTTCCTAAAGGAGACATAAGTGAATTATACTATAAACAAACAAATCTTTACAACCCTAAAAAAATAGCAAATCTGGTTAACTGCCCAGTAAAATTAATAGCAGGAGATAAAGATGAGTTGTTAGAAGTTAAGGGTTTTAGAGAACTTTACAAATGTTTACCTCGAAAATCAAGAAAAGGAATTGATATTATCAAAGGAGCAGATCATAACTTTACTAAACAAAAACAGTTTATTGAATTAAAAAGTGAACTTTCCAGTTTTTTGACTTGTTGCCTTTTAAGCTGAACAATATATGGAGTGTAACAAATGAAGAAAAAAATAATCTACAACAATAGAGAATACATAATAGAAGCCAAAGGAAAAGACGAGATAGTAGTAAATAATAAGACTTTCAAAGTAAACTTAAGAGAAAAAAACAAGAATTTTTTCAACATAGAAATACAAGGAAAGAAGTTTATAATAGAAGTAAGAGATGGAGAGTTCTATTTAGACGGAGAAAAAATAGAAAAATTATCTGTCAGCCCCTATTTTCCACAATTAAAGAAACAAAAACAGATGATTAATTCGCAAAAAGAAGTAGTAAAAGCTCCTATTCCAGGAACTATAACTCAAATACTAGTAAAAGAGGGAGATACAGTTGAAAAAGATCAAGAATTATTCATTTTGGAAGCTATGAAAATGAGAAATAGGATTTTAGTAAATATAGACAAAGGAGTAGTAAAAAAAATATTTGTAAGTGAAAATGAAACAGTAGTCCAAGATCAAAAACTAGCAACAATTGAAAATTAAGAATAATCAGATTTTAAAATAAATTAAACAAAAATAAAATGGAAAAACAGTAAATTTTTTTATGTTAAAGGTTCCTTGTTTGCTCTAACTTACTTCTTTGTTTCCACAGATTAAGTATTCTTCGCTGCTTCTCTCCTCGTGTTCCGTTTCTTACTCTTTTTGTTGAACCTAAGCCTATTTTTTCATAAAAAGCGTAAAGAGCAGCAACTTTTATTTCTTCGTTTTCTTCTATCTTTTCTTTGATCGAAGCTTTTTCTATAAAGTCTGTAGAAACTATTCTTTTCTGAAATTCTTTTGTTTCAAGTATAGTTTTATGGAAATCTATGTTGGTTGTAATCCCACTTATTGTTAATTCTTTAAAAGCCAACCTTGCTCTTTCTATTGCATCATTTCTGGTTTTTCCCCAAACAATAAGTTTACCTAGTAGAGAGTCATATTCGTTTGATACATTGTATGATGAAAAGACAAAAGTGTCGAATCTAACATGATAAATACTTGGAGCGATTAATTGTTCAATTTTTCCCGATTTAGGCAAAAAGGTTTTTGGATCTTCAGCATTTATTCTAAATTCAATTGCACTTCCATTTATTTTTATTTCATCTTGAACATAACTTAATTTTAATCCCCCTGCTACTCTGATTTGTTCAACTACAAGATCTATTCCAGTTACCATTTCTGTTACAGGGTGTTCTACTTGAATTCTAGGATTAACTTCATTAAAATAAATTTGTCCATCTTTGTAAAGAAATTCAGCTGTTCCAGCATTAACATATCCAAGCTCTTTAGCCATCTTACAGACTTTTTCTCCAAGTTCATTTCTTTCCTGTTCTGTCAAAAATGAAGGAGCTTCCTCAATTAATTTCTGATGAGAACGCTGAATACTACATTCTCTATCTCCCAAATGGATTACATTACCATACCTATCTCCAATAAACTGTATCTCTATGTGTCTTGGAGACTCAATATATTTCTCAATAAAAACAGTCTTATTACCGAAAAAGTTCTCGGCAACTGATTGTGCTCCTAAAAGAGAAATTTCTAAAGTTTCAGGAGAGGTTACAATTTCCATTCCTTTTCCTCCCCCTCCAAAAGCAGCTTTAATGATTATAGGATAACCTATTTCTTCAGCTACTGCTTTAGCCTCTTCTAATGTTTCTACATATCCTTTTGAACCTGGAACAGTAGGAATACCTACTTTACTTGCTATGCTTCTAGCTTTAACTTTATCTCCTAAAAGATCAATAACTTCGGGAGATGGACCAATGAAAACAATTTTGCTTTTTCTTACTTTTCTTGCAAATTCTGAATTCTCAGAGAGAAAACCATAACCTGGGTGTATAGCATCACACTTAGCTTTTTTAGCAATTTTTATTATTTTATCAATGTTAAGATAAGTTTCATTAACTGAACCAGAACCAATACAATAAGCTTCATCTGCTAGTTTAACGTGTAATGATTGAGAATCGACTACAGTAAAGATAGCTACAGTTTTAATATTCATAAGTTTACAAGCACGAATGATTCTAACAGCTATCTCTCCTCGATTTGCAATAAGTATCTTCTTAAGCATGAAAAGTGAATATACTACACCTTTATTTAAATGAGTTGTTGTTTTATGAGTAAAAAATATTATAAAAAAAAACTGTGATTCAATTTACTAGAATTTATATTTAGCATCTAAAATATGAAAATACCAAAAAAAAATTGTAAAAAAAATATTGTTCAGAAAAAAGAATAAATGAAAAAAATAAAAAAATTAGTTTTGAGATGAGATGTTTATTCCTTTAGTTTTGATATAAGGAGTTTCTAAATAACCACTAACTTTCTTTGTTTCCTTGCTTAAAGATAGGATATTTTTCAGTACATCGAAAACATTACCTGCAATAGTCACATTGGTTAAAGGTGTTGTAATTTCACCATTTTTTATGAGTTGAGCACCTTTAGCTACTCCAGAGAATATACCATTCTCTGATCTTTGAGAACCAGCAAAATATTCAAAGATTATTCCTTCTTTTATATCTTCTATCATTTCATCATATTTTATATCTCCTGGTTTAATTACTGGTACATTTGGAAAAATATTATTTGGAGGATTCATAAAACTACTATTAATAAATCCACGATAAGAATTTCCTGTTGATTGAGTGTTTGCTTTATTTGCAGTCTTTATATCAAACAAATGTGTCATCAATACTCCTTCTTTAATTATTTCTAGTTCTTTGACAGGTGTTCCTTCGTCATCAAAAGGTCTAGCTGTAGAGGATTTTCCATCCAATGAATTATCTATAAATGAAAAGTCGTCTATCGCTACTTTTTCACCTATACTATCTTTCCAAAGTGATTGATTGTGTTGTGTTCTTTCTGCTGATATAGCCATTGCCATAACAATAAATAAGGGACTAAGGACGGCATCAGGCTTGAAAACAACTATATCTGAATCTATGCTTTTTAATTTTTCAACATTGACATTTCTAATAGCTCTTTCTACTAGTTCTTTGCCAAATTTGTAGAAATCAACTTCTTTTTGATCTTTTACACTAAATGAATCTAATACAAAAGAACCTACTTTCTCTCCTTCTCTCGCAATTGCAAGAAATGAACTATCAAGACTATTTCTGATATAATTTCCTTCAACCCCAAGAGAGTTTACTATTCCCACATATTCTTCAGAAAGGATGATTCGACTAAGGTCTGTTCTAACGCTTATAGGTGCTTCTTCAAAAGGTAATAGTATCTGTTTAGCACCATCTATTAGTTCTTCAACTGTAAAACTAGATAATCGTTTCGAAAAAAGTCCTTCTATTGTTGAGTAGGAACTGGGAGGAGCCAGAGCTATTCCTTCTTTTTTAGGTTTGACTTTTAACATTACAATTGCTTGTTCTACTGTTTGTTCTATTGCTTTTTTATCTGCCTTATTGGTATAACTAAATCCTTCTACAGAATCCTGTAAAACTCTTATTCCAAAACCTAATTCTTGCACTTCTTTCTCATTAACTATCTCTTTTCCAGAGCAAGTAACTTCTAGTTTTTTGTTATCAGAGAAAAATACTTCAGCATCTCTAACTCCTTTCTTTTCAGCATACTCAATAGCATGTTGTGCAAGATAATAAGCTTCATCTCTATTAATATTTGATTCACTCATTTTAGTTTCCTCCTGCAAGCATTGCTTTAACTGCTATATGTGGACCTCCAGCATCTACCTTTGCTGGTTGAATCTTCCCACAAGTACCTGAACCCAAAGAAATAACAAAATCGTTTCCAACTCCAATAATGTTAGATAAAACTTCAAAAGCGTTTCCAGTTAAAACTGGACTTTGGAAAATTTCATCAGTTATCTCTCCTTTAGTAATTTTGAAAGCTTCTAATGCTCCAAACATAAATTCTCCACTTGAGTCTGCTTGTCCATTCTGTAAGGATTTAAGGTAGTAACCATCACCTATTGCTTCTAAAAGTTCTTCAAAGCTCATATCTCCAGATTCGATGTAAGTATTCCTCATTCTAACTATTGGTTCATCAGCAAATGTAAAAGCTCTCGCATTTCCTGTAGGTTCAACACCTAATTTCGTTGCTAGCTCCCTATTTGTCATATATCCTGTCATAACTCCATTGGTAATGATTTTCACTTCTTTTCCTTTTACTCCTTCATCATCGAAAGGTAACCATCCTACACCCATCCAGTTAGTGCTTTCTTTAAATGGGGCATCTACTATAGTTATCCGCTCATCACAAACTTTTTTCCCCAACTTACCTTGAGTAAAAGAGCCTGCAAGAACTAAATCTGCTTCTGCAGTGTGCCCTATAGCTTCGTGTGCAAGAACACCTACTATTTGGTGATCTAATAACAAATTGTGTATTCCTGCAGGGGGTAAAGTTGCATCTGCTAATTGAGAAGATTTTTCACAGGAAGATTTTACTAGTTCATCTAGAGGATGTAAGTCAAAAAACTCTGCTCCACAAGTATGAGACCAGGATTTATATCCACCAGCTATTTTTCCTTCTTTTGAAGCAACAGCATAACTAATAACTGTTGGTTTCATATCTTCCCATTCAACTCTCGTTCCTTCATTAGTAAAAATAATTCTCTTATCAATTACTTCATTGTAGCTAATTTGAAGACTCTTGACTGCTGAATAGTCATTTTTTAATTTAGAAGCTTCTTGTATCATCTTTATTTTTTCTTCAAATGAGATATCTAATAAGCTAATTTTCCTCGGTGAAATAGCTTTTTCATCAATTATTTCTACTTCAGCTAATTGAACTTTTTCACTTTTTGAGTTCGCTGAGTTTCTAGCTAACAAAACAGCATTAGATACTATTTTCTCAGCATTTTCTTTGCTTAACTTATTCGTACTAACAAAAGCCCAACTTCCATTCACTAGAACCCTAATTCCTATTCCGTTTCTAGATCCTACATTTGTGTTAATTTCTCCATTCTTATATACTAGATCTGCAGAATATTTGTCTTGAAACCTAGCTTCTACATATTGTGCTCCTTTTTTTTCAGCATATTCAAGTACATAATTTAATAAATCTCTTATTTCCAAGTAATCACCTTTGATAAATAAGCACTAAAATCAAATTATTATACTATTATTAAAACATATACAAAAAATATGAGTAGTAATATTTATATTATTCAAAGCAATAAAGTTTTACTTAGAACATCTTTTTGGGGTTCAAAATGAAAAAGAAAATATTTTTTATAGTTAGTACTCTAGTAATTATGCTATTGTTTTCTTCTTCAACCTTCGCTCTTGTGAAGCCAAATAGTAAAAGAAACAACATAACAATAACAAACGTTGAAGAATTTAACTTAGAAGATAAACAAGCCATTACGGGAGGTTATAAAGAATTCTGCTATGGATGGATAGGAACAGACGGTTGGGTAAATAGTTACATTGGATTTGAAGGAATAGGGTTAGTAGTAGGAGACTTGGATTTCTCAACTATTCCACAGATGTACCTAGAAAATTTAGATTGGGTATCTCTTTCTACTCATTATTCTGGAAACCCATTCGACTTAAATACCAATCTTGATATTGATTTTAGAGGACTAAGTTTTGAAGATGCACAAAATGCAGCAAATTTAGTAAAAGAAATAATTCAACAGTTCTTAATAGTAGAGTTAGAATTTGAAGGTTCATATAGCCATGATGAGTGGAGAGGAGAATGGGTAGAAATACTGTCATTCAGATATTCAGGGCATGCAGATTGGTCAAATATAAAAGAATTATATGAAGGAAGTATTCCAACAGAAAAAGGAGGAATAGCAGCAACAATAGATATTTCAGAGGCGAATGAATTAAGATTTGAAGGATGGTATAATAGCTATGAACAAGAAATAGTAGGCAGAATAGGTTTTTCATTTGGTTTTCAAAAAACAACCTTAGTCGGTGGACATTCAATAAGCTTGAAAGAAATCTTCCATATTGATAAGTTTGAAGCTTCATCAGAAGCAACAGACCCATTGAACATATATGTTGAGTTACCAGATGTAGAAAATGTGGCATTAAGCCCTTGGTACAACGATACACAACTAATGATGTACTTACAATATCACCCAAATATAGAAGAACCTTGGAACAAAGATTCAACTTATTCAATTATCATAAATTTAAGTTCAGGAAAGTACATCAGCGATTTTATTATTTCCTTTGACTATATTTTTGTTCCTTGGGATTTAAGAATTCGCGAGGAAGCAGGATATTTCATAGATCCAAGAGGATATGATAATCGATATATTGGTTACCAAGGAGATTATGCTTCGTTGTCAATTGATACTTTTGATAAATCCATACTTGAAAATGTCTTTAATATAGATTTGTGGTACTATGTGAATGCTTATTCTGTTGCTGAATATGCAAATATAGTTATTGATTTAAGATATACTGGTCCAGGTCCTCACAACAATGACACAATAATTAATTACTTTGAATCAATTCTTGGTTATACTTTTACTTTTGATGGAGTTATAACAGAATATTCGTGGGACGATTTTCAACAACAAGATGTAGAAATAACTAGATACACCTCACATATAGATAACTTCCCTAAAACAGATTTTGATAACATATTAGCAAATAGTATAGCCTACAAACATTCTTCTATGATTAATAGTTCTAACATTCTTCCAGATATAACTAGATTCCACTGGAAAATAGATTATTTATCAGCTTTTGACGACTATAGACAAGAAATAAGTTTCCTTGACTATGCTCTAGATGAGTACGACGAATCTCCAACAAAAGCATATACTGAAACAAGTGTTCCAAATACATATACAATTGATTTACTAAACAAATTTGGTTGGACTACATTTCCATATTCCTCTGAATCTAATGAAATGAAAATAGAATTTATGTCACCAGTTACTAATTTAGACACAATAGTATTTGACCCTGATAAAGGAAATGGTTGGGGATATGATTCTTGGTTCTGGATAGATTGGAGGAATAATTATCAATATATCTATTATAACTTTAACTGGTTTACAGAAACTCCTTATACTACAGACAATGACGGTAACAAAATTGATCCTGTTACAGCATTAAGTATTACTTTCGAAAATCAATTCGAACCAGATACAGTAGATATTGAACCTCCTAATATTAATGGACTATTATATTATCCACATCCAGATGAGTGGGATTGGGACATTTGGAGTTATTCTTATTCTGGAGTTAGTCTGTTTGGAGTAGATGTTGACGATAATGGATGGTTATACTATTATGACACAAGTGTAGGATATATGGTTCCCAGGTTTCCAGGAAGTGGAATTGCAAATGTAGATGGAAAATTATACTACAATGCTCTACCAACAGAATTTAGCGGAGTAACACAAAATGTTTCCTTCACCTGGAATTCTACAGCCAACCTTTATACTTCTTACATTGACTTTTCTAATGGAGAATTTGCAGACGGTGAATGGGGATTTGAAGTACATTCCAATGACTCTTATGGAAATGATGCATGGATGTACGAAACTATAAATGTTGATAACTATGATGACGAAGAATATGTAAATCCTGCTTCAGTTGTCTGGACATCAACAACTCCAGAAGATGGGGCTACAGTTTCAGGAGAAATAACTATTGAAGCAGAAATATCAGATGATGTAGGAGTATTCTTAGCTGTAATCTGGGCAAACTTTGGCGGATGGTTATTTGAAGATCCTGATGAAGATGGAGTATACTCCAAGACAATAGATACAACTTACTATGTTGATGGACCACTAGAAATAATTATTGAAGTATGGGACATGGAAGGTCATCATACAGTTGTTTCTAGAACCTTTACAATAGACAATGTACCTTCTGGAGACCCACCATCGATTACTTTCATTTATCCTACTGATGGAGAAACAGTTACAGGAACAATCGTGATACAAGCTGAAGTTTTAGATGATATAGGGTTAAGATCAGTTACTTTTAGTGTAGATGATCGAACACCAATGGCTATGTATTATAATGATGAAACAGGATACTATGAAGTAAGCTATAATACTAATCAGCTATCGAATGGAATGCATATATTCTATGTTACTGCAGTAGATCAAGATGAAAACGTTCATACTGTTACAGTATCAGTAGAAGTAGAAGTATCAGGAAGTACAGGAACAGGAGAAGGCAATCCCCCAGAATACAATCTGGTAAATGTACCAGTTAATCAAACAGAAGAAGAATTAGCTACACAAATAACAGCAGCAGTAGATGAATCAAAAGCAGTTGTAGATGTATTTACTTGGGAAATAGAAGCAAAAGACGATTATGGTCTAAATCAAATTTCTATATCTATTGATGATAACCTAACAGCAATGGAAGGAGCAGATGCTGGACCAGATACTTGGAGTACTTGGACATATGAATGGGATAGCACACAAGTTAAAGACGGGGCTCACTACGCTGTAATAACTATTTCAGATATTGATACCAATCAACACACAGTAAAAATCGTCATAGGTTTTACAACAAATAATGGAAATATAGGAGAAAAGAAAACTTTTGGAATTGATGGATACACATACTTCTGGGCTATTTTAGCAATATTACCTATCTCTATAATTAAAAATCTAAAAAGAAGAAGAAAACAATAAATTTACTTCTTTTTATCTTTTTTTATTATTTTTTTATCTTTTTGAAAAAGACTAATTTACAAAAAATCTTCTAATTTCTTCTGCTTCTTCTTCAATTCATAAATTTTAGATTTATTTTTATAATATTCAATTGAATAAGCTAAAACCTTAGGGATAAAAGAAAAAGCAGAATCTAAAGTATCAGCCTTCAATATCTGATTTTGCATCGCTTGTCTTGCTCCTTGCCTTACAACCCATACACCCAAAGGTAACTTGTAATTCTGGTCAATTTCTCTAATTGCTATTACTTGGGCTTGTCTCCTTATTCTTCTGAGATGTTCAGTAACAGCTAATCTTGTTGCATAATATCCTCCAGCAACATTATTAGCATATGTTTTCCTTCCATTGTATAACTCATAATCTGAAATACCTACATCTTTTGTACTTGGATTTAAATAAGCACCTTTGTACCAGACCTCAATTGCTTCAAAGCTCCAAAAATCAGGTATTAAAACAATGTAAAATTTGTTACCATAAAAGTAACTGGTAAAAACTTGAAATTCATTGATTGTTTGAAATTTTTTTATTTCTTCAATATATGATTTACTTAAAGTATCATCTACTGCAGTAATGCTCCAACGAGTAGGAACAAGTTTTCTTTTTTTTCTTAACCCCAACATCCCAGCTGACAACACTCTGATCAAATTAGAAACAGAAATATTTTCTTTTCCTAAAATGGTAATAGCTTCTGAAGCTTTTAAATCAGTATCATAATAGGCTTTCTCTATTGGTTTTAAAGGAGTTTGATTTTCTGTCACATCCAATTTTCTAATAGGGGCAACTGGACCATGAGGAGCTAATCTAGGATCAATAGTTACTCTGGGAATAATACTTCTTTCAAGTTCAATTTCAACATTAATTGGTTTTATTCCCAAAAGCATCTCGTGACTTTTTTGCATTATTCTGGATTCAAGAGGTTTTTTTGCATCAATTTGTGCTTTTGTCCTAATCATCGACAATCTCATCATTATAATTTCTTCTTGGGTTTTATTATCCCACAAATCACTATCATCAACTATACTAGAGGGCTCTTTTAATGGAGTTAAAACCGGACCAGCATTTATTTCAGGATAATTATATCTTCCAACAAAAAAAGCAGGAGGAGCATAGACATCATCAATTCTATCGATTTTTTTTACTTGAACACTCATCTCATCCATCCACTTTTTTAATAGTGGACAAGGTGAAAAACCACATAAATTTCTTGAAGTTTTGCAGACTACGCATAACTTAAAGTCGATTTCCTGCTTTTTCATTGTATTAAGATACTTTTTTCAATTTTTAAACATTAACAATAATAATCTAGCATTTTATATATATAATAAAAAGAACTATTAACTATATATGTTAGAAATTTTCATAAAATTAATAAATGTGAAAAAAAATAACATATTGATTACAATGAAAATTAATTTAATTTCAAAGAAAAAAAGTTTGATATTTGGGGTTCTATTGGTTTTAGCAATATCCCTTTCATGGGGAGTGAGAGCAGATAGTAGCATGAATCTTTCAATAACAACAGCAAATTACTGTGACATAGATGGAGATGGATTTGAAGATGATATTTATGCTGAAGCAGTAGTCAAAGCTGATAACGGTTTCAAGTTCTATTATATGGAATATTCCCTTATTTATCCATCAGGAAATGTATATTCAGATGAACATACTTACTACACTTTTGATAGTGAAACAACATTTGTTTTTAGCTTAACTAATGCAGCCACAGAATCTGGTTGGTACACTTTAGAAATAACTCTCTATGTTATAAATGGTGGAGGAATTACAATCCTTTACGATAGCTTAGAATTTGATCCCCCTGGTGGAAGTGGAGATGAACCAATAGGTGGAGGAGTATCTCCTTAAATCAAGATGAAAAAATAAAAAAAAAAGGTAACTAGAACTCCTTAGGAATTTTATTCCGTCGCTCTCCCCCTAAGGAGTTTTATCTTTTATTTCTTTCTGATTCTTAGCCTTTTAAACTATTTATCAATAGCTCTCTTGTACTTATTTAGTCAGAAAGAAATAAGGGGTAAAAATAGGAGGTGAATAAAAATTTATAGAATACCATTATTACAAGTAAAAATAATTCATGCATTACAAGAGAATCCTTTAGCTTCTTATGAAGAGATAGCAAAAAAAGTTAAAATTCCTTTAAGTACATTATACAGGAAAATAAGGGCTCTAGAAGAAAAACAAATTATTAGAAAAACTCTTTCTTCTAAGATAGCAGAAAAGATAGGCTTAACTCGCTATACTTTCGAATTTAAGATCAACTCACTTGAACAATTTCAACTAATGCAACTAGCTTTCCATGAGCATCCATTTACTTATCATTATAATAGATTCTACGGCAACCAATTTGGCTTTTATGCAAAATTCGACATTCCTGAAGGAGGAATAAAGTATTTTGAATTATTTTTAAAAGAATTAATAAATAAAGAAATGTGTGAAAGTTATAATTTATATGCATCTACTGGTCATTGGGTAGACATTCAAGAGCCCATACCGAACACAAAATTGAATCCTAAAAATTTCAACCTTGTTGAATTTTGGGGAAAAAGACAAGAAATGAAAGAAACAAATGGGAAAAAAATTGAGAAAATAAACATTAAAAAGTTACACCCTATTCAGCTTTTGATTCTCAGAGATATTAACAGAAATGCAAAACAGAAACAGAAAGATCTTCTAGAACTTTATAAAAAAGCTTTAGAAAATGAAAAGGTAAATTCACAAGAGACAAAAATCATTCCAGAAACATATAAAACATTTATCAAGGAGTTTTTTGAAGACAGAAGTCAAGAAGCTATAATTATGGACTTTAATCGTAAATATAATTTTGTTTTTGAGAATTTAGTAACTAACTTCAGAATCAACTTTTCCAGAAACTACTTTGAAATATATCCGATGCAGGCATATGTTATTAAAGACATAAGTTCAGAAGAGAGTTTCCAAACATTGAATCTTTTCAAGAAATATAGGCCACCTTTTAGAGCTGGTGTTGATATCTTAAACAGAGGATTGTTCATTACTGTTACTCTTCCACCTTTCTATGCTTCAAGATTCTCATATTTAATCTACAGTTCTTACTCTGATTTCAAATTCTATAACATGGATTTTTTTGGAGAACATGGAGTTGCTTATCCTTTTTACGTTAATAACTTTGATCCAAGAAAGAATGAATGGAAAACTGATAAAAAGTGGATAGTAGAAGATGTTTTTTCAAGAATTGAAAGCAAATTAAACAACGGAAAATATGGTGAAAATAACAATCACCATTAATTTTTTTCTAAGTTGAACTTAATAAATTTCAATTATTATTTACTATTTGTATGAAATTAACCTCTTAAGTAAATTTTAATAATATATAGTCTTTCCGAAATAGAATAGTTTTTGTATTCAAACGCTAATCATTATTTATGGTGTCGAGTGAGTTAGAATTGTATGTTAAAATTGCACAAATAACTCTTATCTCTTTCATTTTAGCATACTTTATCTATAGAAGAATAAAAGATAAGATTACTGGTTTCAACTGGTTTATTTTCCTATTTATTTCTGCTTTAACACAAGGTATAGTTGAGATGATATTATATGGATTAACAAAAAATGGAATTATTTCAGAAAATTCTACATTACAAGAAGTACATATTATTCCCTATGCTGTTGGATTATTTATCTTGTTTCTTTATTGTGAACTGATAATGAGAGAGAGACCAAATGAGATATTATTGAGTTTTATGACTTTACTACTTGGAGCATATTTAGCAACCTTTTCTCTCGAGTTAGTTTTTAACTTGAATCCTGATATCCTTCCTAAATATCGATTAAATCGATTAATTTTCAATATTTTCCAATTTTTTGTTTTATTGGAAGCTACTCTTATGTTTGCAATAGATGCTAAGAGAGTAGAATATAAGAAACTAAGAAGGATTTCACTTGTTCTAGCTATTGCAATTGGGACATCAGCAATTTTTGCTTTCTTTAAAATATTGGAATATTGGGTTATACCCTTTTCTTTCTATGGAGCTATACCTTATGGTATTTTGTTTGGTGTTTTAGCTCTAGAATTTATAGCCAACCCTTTCTTTGTATATTTATTACCTTCAAGAATAAACAAAGTAGTAGTTATTGATGAATCAGGAGTTCTTTTATTTGCAGTAAGAGTAGGAAAAGAAGAGCCAAATATCGTTGAAGATACTCTTCTTTCAGGAACACTATCAGCAATGAAGTCAGTAATTAAAGAAACAACAGGAACACAAACAGAACTCCAAAAAATAGAGTTCAGAGATAAATACATGATAGTTGCAGAAAATGAAGAAAAAACAATTTCTACAATTATTATATGTGATAGAGATTCATTTATGTTACAAACAGCAGCCAAACAATTCATCAATGCTTTTACTAAAGAATTTAAGGAACATCTAGAGAAGTTTGACGGGTCTATTGGCAAATTTAGAACTGCAACACATTTAGTAAGAAGAATCTTCCCTTTTGTTCCACCCAAAGAGATTGTAGAAGTAGAAGAAAAGGGAAAATAAAGTTAAAGATCAATATTTTTTTCTTTTTTAATTGACATTATTTTTTATTCTTTTATCAACTCTTAGAACTTTAATTTAAACCAAATTTAATTATTTTTAGAGAAAATCTACAGAAGAACATAAAAGCGAATTAAAAAAAAGAGCAGATCAAATTAACAAAAAGAGATAATAGTTCACTAGAAGTATCAAAGTTTTTAAATAACTTAGTTACTTTTTTCAATTATGGATTTGAATTTTATTGTTTCACTAACTATTAGTATTTTCATGTTTATACTAGGAATTATTTTCATTGTGCAATCAGTAATAAAGAAAAGAACAGCTTATGTCTTTACAGCATCCATGTTCATAGGAATGATTGCTTCTTTAATAGAAGTTTTTAGAACAAGTATGTTACCTAACTTAGATTTTAATTCAAGTGTCTTACTTGTGACTCATTTGTCTTTCTGGTGCTTAATGTATCTCCTTTCATTAATATTCTTCATTCAGTTGGAGAGAGAAAAGATTCTATCCTATGTTCTTCTAATAGTTATTATCATCTATGTTTTACACATTACATTTGGAATTTTCTGGATTTACTCTGATTCTTTTCCAGATCAAGCACAGAAAATAATAAACAGGTTTTGGGACTTAACCTATGCTCTCATGGGAATATTGACTTTTACTTACGGTGCTTATATCCATTTTAAAACTGGAATAAAGGCACATGAAAAAGAAGGTTATTTACTAGGTAGCGCACTTATCTTGATTAGCATTGGTTTTTTACTTGGTTTCATTAAAGACTTAGGTATAAATGTTGACATTCAAAACATTCCTGTAGGCGAAGTGTTAAAATTAATAGGTATTTTTACTTTTATTATCTTCTATATTGTAAAACCAGATTACATCTTCAGATTACCTTTCCAAATTACCTCTGTTCTTGTATTTAATAGACTTGGGATGTTAATTTATTCTGCACAATATTTTACAGAAGAGAGTAAAGAAAAATTAGATCCTGATGACACTTCAATGGATCTTATTACTGCAGCAGTAAACGCTTTCTCAACCTTTATGAAAGAAACAACAGGAAGTGAAGAACCCCTAAAAAGAGTGAAAACAGGAGATAAACTTTTACTTGTAGAACAAGGAGAAAAATGCTCTATAGCTATAATTTCTACTTCTTCTAGTTATTTCATGGTACAAAGTATGAGAAAAGTAATCAAAGAACTAGAAAAGAAATATGCAAAAGAACTAGAACTCGATTACACAGACTCTACATTCTTTAACGAAGTACCAAAACTCATTTCTTACTCATTTCCATTTTTAGGAATACCAAAAAAAGAATTGTATTAAAAAATCTTTTTTTTCTATTCTTCTTCTTTTTCAAAAGGAAAGACATAATTTAGTTTAAGATCATCGCGTAAAAAGATTAAGTCTCTAGCAATACTATCATTAATAGGCACACCATTCTCTCTTACTCTCTTTTCAGCTTCGTATTCTTTCTCTCCAGCAGTATAAATTCTTGATTCACCAGGAGCTTTTTTAGAGTTCCTGAGCTCTCTACATATTGAACCAGAAATCTTTTTGAAAATATTTACATCAATAAAATGTTCTACGTTTATCGCTATAAAGAAATGACCAATCATAAAGTGTCTAAAAGAACCATCTTCGTTCAACCCACTTAAATCCTTTAGGAATTTTCCATTCTGTAAAGCTGAAGACAATATTTCTACAACAGTAGAATAACCATACCCTTTATGTCCTGATAATTCTTCTCCCTTTCCTCCAAGAGGTAAAAGTGCAGCCTTTCCTTCCACAAAATCAGAGATGAGCTGCTCAGCATCAGTTCTATACTCTCCAGTTTCAGTGTCTATTACACAACCTAAAGGAAGATCTTTATTTTCTCTAGCATAAACTTCAACTTTTCCTCTTTGAATAATAGATGTAGCACAATCCAAAACAAAAGGAAAAGCTTCATCAGTAGGTATACCAAAAGTCAAAGGATTAGTGCCTAACATAGGCTCAACACCAAAAGTAGGTGCAATAGCAGGACGAGCATTTGTACCAGTAATCCCTATACAGTTCTCTTTTACAGCCATAAGAGCATAATATCCAGCAATACCATAGTGGGTTCCATTCCTAACGACAACCATACCAATACCAAACTTTTTAGCTTTAGAAATAGCAAGCTCCATTGCCTTAAAAGCTGTATAATGACCATTCCCATGATGTCCATCAATAACAGCAACAGCATCTTTATCCTTTACAACCTCAAATTTGCTAATAAGATGTTGCTTTCTCATAATCCTATAATAATAATACTTCAGACGCTGTACTCCATGACTTGTTATCCCACGAAGATCAGACTCAATTAAAACAGCAGCACTAATTTTAGCTTCCTCAACAGGATAACCTAAAGAAACAAAAACATCTCTAATAAAGTCATTTAATAATTCAACTGAAACAAATTTCTGATATGTATTACTCATCTTATGGGTATTGAAAAAAAGAAGAATATAAATATTAACCTAAAGATAAATTATAATTTTGAAACATTATAAAAACAAGAAATTAAAAAGCTATAACTCTAAGAATAAGTAAAATATAATTTTCAAAAAATATCGAATATGAAACAATTAATATTAAATCTAAAACAATTAAACATAGTTTTACCATTTTTCGCTAATTTTCGCTATTTTTTGCAACTAAGAGACAAAATGATTAAAAGCATAATTCAAAAAACGAATAATGTCAGTATCTTAAGGTCTAAAACTATTTTTCACATTATTCGCTAATTCTTCAAAAAGCTATTCAAAAAATTAGAAAACCAATTTAAAATTCTATTCTTATTTTTAAAAAATTTAAAACTACTATTCCTTTTATATATTTTTTATTCTAGTTTGATTTTTTTCTGATAAATAGACTATCCCTTTTTCATTTCTAATTGGTTTACCAACCATGTAAACGCTTCATTTACTCCAGTTCCGTTTATTGCGCTACAATCAAAAACTGCAAAAGTTCTATCTTTCATTTCTAAATGAAGTCCTAAAAGTTGAATTAACATTGGTGCTTGAATGGATTCTGGTAAATCTTGTTTATTTGCTATTATTAGGCAAGGTATTTTTTCTAGGTACGGGTTGTTAAACACATGTATTTTTAATATGTCTCTTGCTTCTGGCAATCGTTCTATATCTGCTGAATCTATTACAAAGATTACTGCTGAACTCCCTGGGTAGTGTACCTCCCATAGAAAACGGAATTGTTTTTGTCCTGCTACATCTACTATTGTTATATTCCAATCTGCAAAATTAACTGTATCTATATTTTGCCCTATTGTTGGTACAGTATCTTTGAACACACCTGTGTTCACATATTTCATTAATGTTGTTTTTCCCGCTGAATCTAAGCCTAAAACGATGATTTTAGCCTTTTTTTCTGATTTAAGTTTTTTCCTTAACCAATAAGAAAACGATAGTTTTGAGCTCATTGTATATTATTTCTTAATTCTAATTACTCCTTAATAAAAATTGTCTAAGTTCGTAAACAATAATAATTAAAAAAAATGAAAAATTAAAGAAGAATTATTGATGCTTTTTTACTAGTTTTATTAATTCTGGAAAATCAATTTCCAATTCTTTTAATTTTTCCACTGTAGGAACACCGTTTTCTGTCCATCCTCTTCTTTCATATACTGCTTTTTTCAGTTGTTCATATCTTTCTTCTCTGTACTTTCTTATTGCAGCCATCTTTTCTTCTATTGTCATGTTTGTTGGGTCTACTCCCACTTTTTCTTTCAGTTCTTTAAGATAATACTTATCTTCTCTAGATAGATATTCTTCTTTTGTTACTGGTCCCATAGCTCTAAAGGGTATACTATCTAGTTCTTTGTATGTTACACCCTCTGGAACGAATAATAGGTTCATCACTCTTTGGAAATTGTACATTCTTTCACTCATTTTTATGTATTCTCTAGAATCAATGTTTTTTCCTGTTACACTATTGAAGTATTGAACATAGTTTAGCACATGTTCTGGAACTTTTGCGGGATCAGCTATATCTTCAGGAGCTCTCATTCCATATTTTTCTATTTTTCCTTCAGCGAATTCTTTGTTATCTTCTGGAACAATATCATTCCAAGGCAATTTGCAAAGACCTAGTAATCCAAAGGAAGTTCTCCACATTGGGAACCACCATAGAGCTTCAGCTTTTTTTTCGAAAGTGGGCATGAAATTATGAACCATATCTAAAAAGATTAACCATGCTTCATCATGTTGTGGTCCTTTTAATGTTAATCCGTATCCTCCTTGCTGAGCAAGTGACTCTTTAGTCATGTATTCACTAAATTCTAAACCTTTTGATTCCATTCCTATATCATCTAGAAGTTTAGCTTCTTCTTCGCTTAAGTTGAATTCTTTCTTGAAGTATTCTTTCATGTATCGTATTCCCTTTCCAAATATCTTACCGAATCCTTCACCTTTTGCTATTTGATGAATTACTTCCATTGCTCCTTCGAAATTACCCCAAGTAAGATCTATTCCTCCTGTTCTTTCCTTGTTTAATATTCCATATTCATAGCATTCCATACAGAAAGCCATACCTGTTCCAACGCTAATAGTATCTAAACCGTAGTTATCACAGTAAAAGTTTACTTCTATAACATTATCTGGATCCCACATATACCAATTTGAACCTACTCCTGCAGCCGTCTCATATTCTGGGCCATCAACTGTTACTTTTTGACCTTTATATGGTCCAGTCTTGCACTCAAAGCTGCTAACACCATGTGTACAACCCACAGTACATCCTTTCCAACATGGGTCTGGACCTTTTTCAAACCTCTTGTAATAAGCTTCTTTACCTATTTTCTCTGATTGTGGGTCTGAACCAAATCTGAAGTTCTTTGTTGGCAAAAGGTCAAAATCATTCATTATTGGAATTAAGTGTATAGTTCCAATATTTCTCATGTCATTTTGTTTAGGATCGAGTTCAGTAATTTCCTTACTGTGTCTTTTTGCTACTTCTTTTTCTGCCTCAGGGTTCGCAGGATTGTTAGATTTGACATTAACATTACTTTTTCTTACAACTAAAGCTTTTATTTTCTTATTTCTTAATACTGTCCCTGTTCCTCCTCTTCCAGCTTGCTTATAACGTACATATCCTCTTTTACCGTCAAACCAGCTGAAATTCAAGCAACCCATGTAAGCATTTTCAGCTCCTGGCCCAGCAGAAACGACAGAAATATTTCTTTTATCGTTTTCATCTTTAGCATATTTCTCAGTAAGCAATCTTCCTAACTGAAAAGTTTCTGAAGGTAAATCCTCTGCTTCTTCAATAAGTATTTTGCCATTATCTCCATCAATAAAGATGAGTAACTCTTTATCTGACTTACCTTGAATAGCCATTGCATCAAAACCTGCAAATTTGAGAAAAGGACCAAAATATCCTCCAACGTTTGAATCAATTAAAATATTAGTTAATGGAGAGATAGCTGTTACAATGCTTTTACCTGAACCAGGGTAGTTAGTTGTTCCACCTAATGGTCCAGAAGCTATACAAAGAACATTTTCTGGGTCATCCCATTTTACTTTTTTGTCTTTAGGAATATATTTCCAAGTCAGCCAAAGATCAAATCCTCTTCCACCAATGAATTTTTCTTTCATCTCCTCTGTAACATCTTCTATTTTTGCTTCCAAAGTTTCTAAATTAATATACAATGTTTTGTTAGCGTATCCTTTTTCAATTACTGGAACTTCATAATTTATCTCTTTAATCATAATAATACACCCGAGAATATCGTTATAAATACGAAAAAAATCAACTATATAATTTTAACTCTATCTCGTCAACTATTAAAGAAAAACTTACTTTTTATATCTTCTAAAATAAAAAAAGGTTATTTACAAAGAATCATCATTTCTAAATTTTTTAGCATTTTTAGGTTCATATCCAACTTCAAATGATTGAATCTCAAGAGTATATCCATCAGGGTCTTTGAAGAAAATGTTGTAAATGTGATATTTTTCGTACATACTAGGCTCTTTAGTTAGATTGACTCCCTTCTTTTTAAGGAATTCTGCCCAAAGATTAACTTCATTTGATGGTTTACTTTTTCCGAAATACGAGATTATAGGAAAAGGGGAAAAAAGAAGAGAAGAAATGAAAGAAAAAGAAGAAGGAAGGAGAGAAGAGAAAAACGGAGGACAGAGGAGGGAAGATGAGGGGTTTAAATAGGGAAAAAAAGTAAGAAGAAATGAAAAAAAAATGAGTAGAAAAGTGTGGCGAACTGAGGAAATATGGGTGAAAGAATCGATCACTCTAAAACAGTTGGCACACCAGGTAAAAAACTTGTATAATCAAGCAAATTACATTATTAAGTATCAGTTAAGAAAAAGTAAATATTTCACGAGAGAGTTCGAACTGATGAATATTTTGAGATACCATCCGACTTACACAGCTTTACCGGGTCATACGGCACAACAGACGATAAAGTTTCTATGTTTAGCGTGGAAAGGGTATTTTAGGTCTTTAGAAGAATGGAAAAAGGAACCAGAAAAGTTTAACGGTAAACCCCGTCCTCCAAAATATAAGAAGAAAGATGGACTTGCTATAATCTATTTTACTAACTCTCAAGTGAAAATTAAAGAAGAAAAAGGTGAAGGTAAGTTCTTTATCTCTTTTCCTAAACGTGTAGGACTAAAGATAGTTACAAGACTTGACCCTTCAACAAAAGTGAAGTTTGCCCGGCTCATACCTATGGGAACGAAATTTAAATTAGAGATAGTTTACGAGAAAGAGATAGAAGAACGAAAAGAAGAGCGACCAGCAGAAAGAGTTTTAGCTCTTGATCTGGGAGTGAATAACTTAGTCGCAGGTTTAACCAGTATTCCTGGTGAAAAAGGTTTTCTGATAAATGGTAGACCCATTAAAGCTGTTAATCAGTGGTTTAACAAACGTAGAGCAAAGTTACAGTCAGACTACGCTCGACAAGGATTAAACACCTGGGAAAGAAAAATGCTCGCCCTCCAGTTAGAACGAATGTTTAAAATAGCTGACTACTTCCATAAAGCAAGTAGAAAAATAGTAGACTACTGTTTAGAAAAAAACATTGATACAATAGTTATAGGTTACAACTCCCGATGGAAACAGGAAGTGAATATGGGAAAGAAAAATAATCAAACTTTTGTTTTTATCCCCTTCCAATCCCTCATTGACAAAATCACTTACAAAGCAGAAGAAAAAGGAATAAAAGTTCTTCCTACCGAAGAGTCCTACACCTCTGTCTGCAGTTTCTTGGATAATGAAGAGATAGATTTTCACCTCCATTATGTTGGCAAAAGAACTCACCGTGGACTGTTCATCAGTTCCCAAGGATTAAGAATTAATGCTGATATCAACTCTGCAGGTAATATCGGTCGCAAAGTATTCCCTACGTTATTCTCCGTCGAGTCTAACTACGGGATAGTCTGGGGTGCAGTGGTTCACCCCGTCTGTTGGAAAATAAGTTAGTTAAGTTAGTTCAGCTCTTACGCTGTTCTTTCTTTTTTTCCACCGACTAAACTTACTCCTCCTTCCGATTTTGATTAAAAATCGGAATTTGGAAAAAGGTAAACCATGTTTCAACAACTAAAGTTAAGCATGTTTTCTCTGGAGTTAAGAACTCTTCACTTGTTTCACAAAATCCCCAGTAACCATTTGGACCTACATTGTAAATCACACAGTTTGCTTGTTTTAGAGCTATATTGAATTTTAACAATGTTGAATAAAAATTTCTATTTTCTTCCAAATTTTTTGTTTTTAAAAAGGTTATTGGATAAATAATTTTAGGAAGCATAAACTAGTTTACATATTCTTCTCTTAAAAATTTCTTTATAGAAAGTGCTCTTTTTAAGAGCCAATAGTTAATTTTCTTTCATCAACAAATGGGAAGTAGGATGGAATATATTTAATTGCATCATCAAATACAGAAGCATCTCCACTGAAAGCAATAATTTGATTTTTAAATGTTGAATTAAACCTGTTTACAAAGTGTTCTAAAGAAATCTCAAAGATTTTTACTCTTTTATCTACTATTAGCACACCAATGATATCTTCTTTTTCCTTTGTTATCATAACTCTATCTTTCAGTTCTACGTATTTTAGTAATTGATAGGCAGAATTTGTTACTTCTGATATAAAATGAGCAAAAGCATTAATCATTCCTCCAATTAACAATCCTTCTGTTTCCTTCTTTGAATAATTTGAAGCAGAGAAAAGAGTTGTCCCATTTTTATTTATTATTAAAAAGTTAAAGATCTCAGCAGAAGTAAATAAGACAAATTTAGGGTCAATTAAATAGATAATCAATGTTACTCCTAGAGCTAATCCAAAGCCTATTGCTCCATATGTATCTAAAGGAACTATATGCTCCAGGAATTCTAAAATAGCAACAATAAATGCAATAAAGAAACTTATCCACAATAGTAGTGTATGATATTGAGCTTTATTGCCCACACTTTTAACAAATGTAAATGTTATTCCTACTAAACATACTGAAACAACGTATAATTGAAAAAAATCTAAAAACCAGATATATAAACAATCATTTTTTGTTGGGATTTTCAAATTTGTAGAAACAGGAGGTAAGTCAAATATAACATTTATTAAATAAGTCACAAATAGGGAAAAAATAATAATGTAACCTGCTTGAACTATTCTGCGGTCCCAAGCGTTGAAATTACTGAAGTGAATCAAGATAAAAAGAAAAACTATTGCATAAGGAATAATCTCTAAAGAAGGTAAATAGCTATTTTCCAAAAAACCCCATTGGTAACCTGCTAATCGAGAGAAAAAGAAAAAGAACTCTACTATACTTTGTAAAATAGCAAAAATTAAAGCAGCTATGAGATTTTTATATCCTTGTACTTTGTTAATAGAACTTCGATATATGAATACACTTAACATTATCAGGATTATAATTATTTGTATTAATTTGAATATAGCTTGACTCAGAGTTTCCAACGTTTATCAAATAAAAAAAGATTTCTCTTATATTAAATTTATGTAGTAAATTCCAAATATTTCAAAAAACAAATAACAACAATTTCATATAAAAAAATATCAGTTTGTATTACTTAGTTATTTCTGAAGTAAAACTATCCTCCTGCAACAAAGGGAAGAATAGATATTTCTGTTTGCTTATTTTCTATAAAATAGGTTGACAGTTCTTCATGATGAATTGTTCTGTTATTTATCATTATATTATAAAAAGAGTGTATTTTTTTTCCAGAAAATAGAAGATCATCTAATTCTGGATGCTTTATAACCAATTTTTCTATTGCTTCTAGAATGGTTGTCTTTTCACTATCTAATTCAACTACTACTTCTGCCTTATTTTCCAAAGCTGATCTTAATTGACCAAATAAGCGAAAAACAATTCTCATTCTTTATCCTCTTATAAGATAAATATAAATTTGAGAGATAAAATTGTTATGATTTGTCAAATTCTTTCAAATTGTATTAACTTCAAAGAATTTGACTATATTCTCAATTAGAGTAATAAAAGCTTTTTCTACATTTTCTCCAGTTTTTGCTGAAGTTTCTATATATGGAACTTCGAATCCACTCCAATTACTCAAACTTTTAGCATAATCTGCTGCATATTCATAAGGAACTGAATTGGGTGTTGAAGATCTAAGGTCTGATTTATTTCCTATCAATAACATTGGAACAATTTTGTTTTTGTTATTCTTTATTATCTCATGTATCCAATTTGGTAATAATTCATATGTTTCTGGTCTCGAAATGTCAAAAACTAATAAAGCACCTGAAGTTCCTCTATAATAAACTTCTCTAACTGCAGAAAAACGCTGTTGTCCAGCTAAGTCCCATATTTGTAGAGTGTATTCTATATTATTTAGTTGCATCTTCTTTACTGCAAAGTCTGCACCCACTGTCATGGCATAGCCAGATTCAAAAGTTTCTCCTAAATATCGACGTCTTAATGATGTTTTACCTACTGCTCCTTCACCAAGCAATGAAACTTTAAAGATTCTCTGCACTTTTTTCATCTCTCTTTATTTCTAAAGAACTCATGCATAACATATTATTAAATTATTTGTTTACTTGCAAAGTCTACTATTTAAGAAAGCTATTATATAGAAAAACTATTAGTATATTATACCTTTTAATTAGCTTTTTATAGTTCTTTAACAACTAATAACAAGATGAGTGAAGAAACAGTTAATATTCAAAATCCTTTGCTAGCTAGTAAATACATTAGAAAATTTACTCATTATCCTGATTTTGATAGTATTTTGATTAATAATTTAGTTTGGAAAGGAGATGAAGCTATAGGAATATGTATTCTTCCAATTATAGATACTGTTCCATCAAAGAAGAATGGGATTTTCAGGATATTTGTTTCAAACAAAGGAGAAAAAGCTCTAAAAGTCAAAGTTCATGTGCGTAATTTTGGTTACTTAAATGAAAAAGAAAAATTGAATAAAAGTCAGGTTGCATTCAGAAAAATGATTATAGATGCAAATGAAGTATGGTATAGAGATGTAATTATTCCCAGTGATATTAAATTAGGTAAAAACTTTTTCCAGCTTGTAGTCAAATATAAAGTCAATAAAAAGAAAAGAAGAATTTACGATATAATTGATTATAAAGAGATTATGCCTTTAGTTAATATAAAACAGATTGCAAGGAAAAACTTCTTGGGTTTAACTCAAAAACCTTATATTGATCCTTCTTCTATTGGCTATTGGATTTATTGCTCTCTTTTTGGGCCAAGAAATTACTCTAAAGAACCAACTTTCATATATCTTACAAAATGGATAGTTTTTCTTTTAAGTATTTCTACAATTAGTATTTCTTTCATTATTAGTTCTTTGCCTGAAATAGTTCTTTATGTTAGTTCAGCAGGAGCTTTACTTTCTTTCCTAACCTTTTTTACTGATTTAGACCGACATACCGTCCGTGAAATAAATGAATTGGGTTTAACTGAATTGAAAAGAAAAGCTTTAGTAGATAATATTCCAACAAAAATTGACTGGTTCAAATTATTTACTCTAAAAAGTGAATACTTCTACTTTATTGAAGAAGAATTAAATTTTGCTTGGAAAACTAACTCTGATCATTCCTTCAAACCTGTGATTTACTCTTTGAATCAAGCTCTAAATAGCCAAATAAGCATTAAAGAAGGAACAAAAGAAGAAGAAGAGAGAATAATTAAAGAGATAATTACTAACAAGAAAATTGAACAAAAAGAGACAAAAACAAAAGTGAAAGAAGAAAAGAAAGAGCATGAGGGAATTACTTTTGAAGAAGACCTATCTATAAGCTTTGACTCTAAAATTCAGATATTAGATAGTATAACTTCTTATTCAGTTCCTAGTAGTGCAATAGAGTTAGAAGACAGTTTTAAACTTCCTGTTGAAGTAATCAAAACAGAAACATTCATAGAGCCAGATTCTATAGCTTTTGATGTAATAGACAAACCTTTTACTACAGAGCTAGAACCAATAATTACAGACAGTGAAAGTATAGACTCCAAAAGTTCAATGAAATTCAAAAAAACAAATATAGAAGTATAAGCAAATAGACTATAGAATAGATTAGAAATTTGTTGAAGAGTAAGAAAGTTAAATATGTAAATGAACAATTAAATTTGTTCAAAAACAATAAATAGAAAAACTTTATCATATACAAAGACTGGTCGAAACAATGATTACAGGAACACATCCTTCAACTCTCGCTAATGAAGATTATTTCTCTTTTATAGGTATTTTTCTTTCAATACCTGTTTTTATAACCTATTTTGTAAACGAGATGATACTTGCTGTATTCAGATTAACAAAGTATAAACGAGAGATAGGAACGGCAGTTACAGCTCCTTATCCTACTTGGAGAATGATTAATGCAATTACTTATGCTGTAGCCATTATAATACTGGCTCTACAAGTTTTAAGTTGGAGTGCAACTTTTCAAAGGTTTGAATTTAGAAAACTTGCTAAAAGAACAGTTCTTGCCTTTCTAATAACAGCTATTTTTGTAGTTATTTTTGAGTATCTGCAAATTTCTATGCCTGTTCAACCTCGAGACCAATCTGATATAACTGTTCCATTTTTCACTTTAGTAGGTTTTCATTTGTGGTCTTTTATTAGTTTTAAACAAGTTATAGAGTATTTAGGAAAACATTACAAAACAAGAGTAGGAGATTCAATTTTTTATATTCTCTTTGCAAGTTATCCATTTATCAAGTTTGGTTTACCTATTATACTTTTAATATTTGTCAGTTTGGCAATGTCTCCTTACGCTTTTATCCTTTATTCTGAAATAACAATGGCTTATTTAGTTGGTTTTATTGCTATTGCTTTAGGTGTAGTACTTATAAGAGATATAATAAGAGTAGGAAGAGCTCAAGACCATTATTTCTTTACTAAAGAGATAAATGAAAAAGAAAAAGAAGTTTAAGTTTTTTTCTCTTTTCTATCTTTAATTTTATAGTATAATATTTCTATTCCAGGTTTAACCACAAATGCTATAACAATGATGCTGACACCTATTCCAATTATAATAAAGAGTATCTTCAGCAAATCACTGTTATCTTGTTGAGGATTCGATATATATAGATCAGTTTCATGATTTATTGCTATTTTAACCTTTTCTTCAATAGTTGTAGCATAAGTGAATCCTTCAAAAATAGCCACAACATTGTTAAAATCATCTAAAATTATTAGAAAAGGGACTATTCTTATCTTATAATCTAATATTGTCTTATTAGTTACATATCCCATTATCCAGTTATCAGAAAGGTTATTTTCTTCTTTATAGTTTAATATTTGTTCATTCGACTCGTTAAATTTAGCAGATAACCCAAAAATTGTTATGTTATAAGCATTTTCTACTTCTTTTATTTCATCTATTTCCTGATGGCAATTTGGACAAGTGGGAAGATAAACAAAAACAATCTTTACTCCGGAATAATAAGTGACATCATCGTATTCATTATCTTTATTTATAAATGAAATACTTACATTACTAGCGTGATTTAAGGTTGAGATTACTGAAATTGCAATAATAAATACTGATAAGAAATGAATTTTTTTTCTCATTGCAAATAATCTTGATAAAACACTTTTAAATCTCTTTATTGGTTAAAACTTGTGAAATTATTTATCCTTATATTAAAAAAAAGTTTTTAATTGAGAATAGACTATAACAATTTGAAGAGAGATTGACTTTACAAAACTCAGACTTTGACATTCCTGAAGAATTTTCTTCTTATAGCCAATTTTTAATAGAAAATAAGAAAATTATTTTACCTAAAATAAAAGAATGGATGAAAAAAGGAAAAACATTTTTCCAATCCTTAGTCTATGCTTGTGATGAGATAGGTTCTGAATTACCCACTCCTGACGTTTTAAAACCTACTTTTTTGGAGATAGCAATAATTGGTTATTTCTTGTTAGACGAATATGAAAAAGTATTGAAAATAGAGACTATAAGTGACAACTTTCTTTCAAACTACTTTAAATACAAGTCTGCATGGCTATTAGGGCACAAAAAGGCACAATCGTTTCTAGCTGACCTTGTTCCTTCTCTAATGGAATTAAAGAAACAAAATAAAGAAATTTATGAAATATGTAATAATATAATCTCTCTTGAAGTAAGTTTCATTTCATCTAACAAGGAAAATATATTAAAACATGCTGCACAGTTCAAACAAGACCTTTTCGATAAGTCGCTCATTTCTACTTTTCCTCTTTTAGCAGTCGAAATTGCAGGAGATTTAGCTTATAGAGAATATAGAACAGGAGATCCTGCTTTTGCTGGATGGCTTGAAATCTATAAAGAATTAGTAGAAGCTTTTAATATGGACAGTAGGAGGTTGGACTGTTATACCATTTTAGGAGGATTATATCGGTATAAAGGATATTTAGAAGATGCAGATGAATATTATAACAGAGCTATGGAATTATCAGAAAAAATAGGTAATGAAAAGGCATATGTCGAAATAATAGCGAGGATCGCAGATTTTGAGCATACTAGAGGAAACTTTGATGTTGCTTTAAAACTCTGTCTTGATGTTATTCAAAAAACTGAAGAAAAAGGAATAATAAACAAGTCTATTTATATAAATTTAGGAGAAATACTCATAAAACAACAAAAATATGAAGAAGCAGTTAAATATCTTAAGAAATTAGAAAATGATGAATCACAAGAAACAGCAATAATTAATATTTTGCATGGATATGCACTAACTAAATTAGATGAAAAAGAATTATACAACAGTGGGATAAAGTTACTTGAAAAGGGGGGAGCTCTGAGCGAGAAAACTGGAAATAGAAGGTTTTTAACTATTTACTACTATTATAGAGGAAGAGCTCATTTAGATAGCTATGATTTATCTTCTGCAATAAAAAACTTTGAGATGTGTTACAACACAGCAATAAATACAGAATTTCAGTATGTCCTTCTTTCTCAAATCTATTTAGCTGTAGCATATCTTCACAGATTCAAAGTTTCTCAACAAGATGCTGACCTCACACAATCAAAACATTATGTGGCAAATGTGATCACAATATGTAAAGAACAAAATTTACCCATCTTAGCAAATATTCTATTACTTCAAGGCCAAATTCTGATGATTTTAGAGGAATATATTGATGCAAAACACATTCTGGAGCAATCAATGTTTGAAGCAGAGAAAGCTGAACTCTGTTGGACAAAAGAAAAAGCTGAACAATATTTAGAACTTTTATACTCTGAAGAACGAATAAAGAATCAAATTTTGATTAATGAGATAACTGAACTGATAGATAATATAGCTAAATTTTCTTTTACAAAAAATATAGAACAATTACCTAATTTCTACTTTTTAATGCTTACTTATAAAGGGAAAGAATTAATCACAAAGAGTTTTGATAAAGAGTTTGAAGAGAAAATCCACTTGATTAGAGATTTAATACATGCAGTGTCTAATTTCAATGAATATGAAGGAATAAGAAGCATTAATTTTGAGGGAATAACATTAATAATAGAAAAAATAAGTAATACAACAGCTATACTTGCATGTGATTCAGACAGTTTTAATGCAAGAATCAAAATCATTGAAATATTAAAAAACTTACAAAAGTATCTACAATCTATTGTTACTGAAGAAGATGAAATTTTCATAACAATATTAAAAGATAAAGCAAAAAGAATAATCGAGAATACCTTTGAAAGTTAAAAAAAAAGAAAATTATAACTTTGGTAATATTTCTTTTGAGAAAAGCTTCATTTGTTCAATTTCTTGGTTTCCAGGAAACATAAATATGAAGTGACTTACTCCTAATTTTCTGTATTCCTTGATTTTTGAAGTTATTTCTTCAATTGTTCCATGCATTGCTCCTTCGTATCTCTTTTCAAGTTCTTCTAAAGTAAAACCTCTTTTTTCTGCAATCTCTTTCCAAATTTTTATTTTTTCTTCTTCGCTTTCATATATTCTAGTCCATATACCATAGCTTCTAAGAAGTGAATCTGATTTTCTATCATTTTTCTCACAAAGTTCATCTAACAAATTCATTTTCTCTTCAAAAACTTCAAGAGGATAAGCCCAAGCCAAATTTATTCCATCTGCATATTTAGAAGCAAGAGTGAGCATCTTAATTTTAGCATACATTGTTCCTACCCAAATTTTCATTGGCTTCTGAACAGGTTTAGGAAAAGAGATGGCTTCCTTTAAATGATAATACTTACCTTCAAAATTAACTTTGTCTTCTGCCCATAACTTTCTAATTATTTGAATAGCTTCTTCAAGCATACCTAGTCTTTCTTTTACACTGGGAAAAGGGATGCCATAAGCTTTATACTCCAACTCTTTCCATCCTGCGCCGAAACCAAAGTCAATTCGGCCATTAGAATAATTATCTAATGAAGCAATTTGTTTAGCAAGAACTGAAGGATAACGATAATTATTACATAAAACTAACGAACCAATCCTTAATTTAGTTGTATATGAAGCCGCTGCCATCATTGCAATGATACACTCTTGACTTTCCAAATTTGTTGCATCTGCATTTAACATAAAATGATCTGAAAACCAAGCGTGAGTAAAACCCAATTTTTCTGCATTTTGAACTATTTCTTTTATTTGATCAAAAGAATAACCAAATTGTGGTTCTATTTGTACTCCATAATATGACATAACAATATCTGTTTTTCTAATTAAATAAAGGTTATTGTTCCCTAATTTTGCATTTTGGTTTTAGTTATTTTTATATAGGAATAACATTGATAAAACAGTCTATCTTTTCTCCAAATAATAAGGAAGCATTAAAATATAAGTTCAAGAAAAATGTATTTATGCAAGAGTCTGCACTTTTTCGATATTTTGACCAATTAGAAAGAACTGACTTGCTATTTATCAATTTCGCATTTCTGATTATTATAATTCCAGGACTAATTTTTGGATTGTTAAGTAAAAGCTCATGGATGCTTTATGTAGCTTTGGTCGTACTTTTTTTCTTTGTTTGTTGGAATTGTCTTTATTTCTATACCAAATTCAAACTAAACAAACAAGAAAAAGAACTTCTTAAAACTATTCCCAGTTTTCCACAACTCGACTTCTGTGATTATTGTGGTAAATCATTAGAAGATTCAGCTCCTGCAGTGATTGATAGTAATCTAATCATTGTATGCCCTCATTGTGGAAAAGAAAATATAGTTAAATCAGAGGAAGAAATTGAACAGATAAATGAAAAAGCAGATTCATAATTTAAGGAGATATAACAAATGAAAAAAAAAGCAAAAATACTTTTCTTATTAATTATTTTCTCAAATTTACTTTTTGTTTTAACAACAAATACAAACAACATTAATGCTTTGAAAGAGCCTATTAATAGTAATTCTAGTGAATTTAGGGCATATAGTTTCGCTGTTCCTTATATGTATACTGATGTTACTATTAAAAAAGATGGCTCAATAGATATTTCTTATACCATTAATTTTACAAATTTTATTTTTGGAGACACTATCGACATTGTTGACATAGGCTTTCCTAATAAACATTACAAGCTTAGAAGTGTTCAAGCTTGGATAGATGGTTATGAGATTACTGACATTAGAAAAAGTGAGTACATTAGTATAGGAGTAGAGATACATTTAGGTAGTCATTCTATTTTACCTGGTGAGAGCGCAATATTGGAAGTTAAAGGAAATAATCCTAAAATGGTCTTTAAAGATGATACAAAAGAGAATTTTGCTAGTTGTGTTTTTAGGCAAACTTGGTTTAGTTCGCAATTTGCTTTTGGAGAAACAGAAAGAAGAGTAAGATTTTATTTTCCTGAAGACTTAACTAATATAAGTGAAGTAGAGAAAAGAGTGTCAGATTATAGTGTTGATTTCTCAAGAGCAAGTAATTATGTAGAGTTTTCCAAATCAAGCACTCCTTTTGATAATGACTTTTATGTGGGTGTAGGAATACCTTCAAAATATGTTGATAGAATGTATAGCGAATTTTGGGTTTACCATTTTGGTGAACTTGTTGCTCAAGTATTATTCTTCTTAATGTTCTTTGGTTTCTTTGCTTTTTTCTGCTATGGTTTTTGTATTTTACCAATAAAAGAACAAAAGAGATACCTTCCGCCTACAATAAAATCCACTGGTGGAGCTGTGAGAATGGGGTTAAAACCCTCTGAAGCAGCTATTATACTAGAAAAACCACTTACTCTTGTTGCTTCTTTAGTTATTTATGAAATGATGTCTGAAGGATTGATCTCTGTCAAGCAGAAGGATCCATTAAGATTTAAGGTAGAAATTTCTTCCAAAGAGAAATCTAACTTACCTACTTATCAGAAACATATAATAAATGGAATAAAAAAGAGAGAAAAATCTGATCTAAAATGGGAAAGAGGAAGTGTTTCTGGTGCTCGCCCTCATGATCCTTTTGACCAAGATTATATCAGAAAAGCTCTCTTATCTTTAATAAAAGAAACTACCAAGAAAATGAAAGGATTCAACCTGAAGAAAACAAAGAAATACTATAATGAATTAATTGAAAGAGCTTGGATAGATATGAAAGAAGAACGCCCAGAACTAGAAAACGCTTTTCTATGGATAATGATTGATGAAGACTATGATGATAGAATGAAGGAATATTACGATGATTATTACTACCCTTCATGGTATGTTTATCACTATCACACACACTATTATGGCAGAAATAGAGGAGGTTTAGAAAAAGTAGAGGGTAAATCAGGATTCAAAAGAACAAAAATTAAAGATAGAGGAAAAATAATTCCTGGACTAGATTTCAAGCGAATACAGAAAAATATAGTAAGAAGTCCCAAAAAACTGCTCTCTTCTGTAAAATCTAAAACTAGACCTATATCTAGGAGTTCAGGTAGAAGTGGAGGAGGGGGCGGAGGAGGTTGTGCTTGCGCTTGCGCTTGTGCTTGTGCTTGCGCTGGAGGAGGACGATAAAATGTCAAAAGAAGAACAGAAAAAGATGTTTCATCTAAGAAACGAAGAAACCTTTACTAGGATGCATTTAAGAAAAGAAAAGAAAGGACAAGGAATATTGATTGTTAATGCTAATAGAATTTTTCATCTAAACAAAACAGCTACTGAATTCATTGAATATATAATAAAAGAGATGAAAGATGAAGAGATAATAAGAAAAATGGTCAATAAATACAATGTCCACGAATCAGAAATAAGGACAGATCTGATGAATCTAAAAATAGCAATAGAAGATATTGTTAATAAACCAGATATCGACCCTGTTCAAGAATTATTTGACGAAGACATGGAAATAGAGAGAATGATTTTTTCTGCCCCATTAAGAATGGACTTGGCTATAACCTACAAATGTAATAACAAATGTGTTAAATGTTATGTTGAAAAAAAAAGAGAAATAAAAGAATTAAAAACAGAAGAATGGAAAAAAGTCTTAGATAAATTGTGGGATATTGGAGTCCCACATGTAACATTTACAGGAGGAGAACCTACAACAAGAAAAGATTTGGTAAAATTAGTAGAGTATGCAGAAGATATAGGTATAGTAACAGGATTAATAACTAATGGAAGAAATCTGAAAGACAAAAATCTGGTAGATGAACTTGTAGCAGCAGGAATAGACCATTTCCAAATAACGATCGAAAGCCACTTGCCAGAAGTACATGATAAATTAACGGGAGTAAAAGGCTCGTGGGAAGAAACAGTAGAAGGAATAAAAAATGTTGTACCCACACCAGTATTTATCATGACAAACACAACTCTAGTCCCAGAAAATATTAATGAAATAGATAAAACAATAGAATTCCTAGCTTCTCTAGGTATAGATCACTTTGCAGCAAACGGAATAATAAAAGCTGGAGGAGGAAAAAATGACTCACTAGACTTAACAGTAGAAGAACTAAACAAAACCCTAGATACAATCATGAAGAAAGCAGAAGAAATGAAAATGAGATTCCTATGGTACTCACCAACAAGATATTGTGAATTTAATCCAGTAAAAAAAGGACTAGGAGTAAAACAATGTACAGCAGCTAACATAGCTATGGCAATAGAGCCAGATGGACAAGTAATACCATGCCAAAGCTACTTTGATACACTAGGAAACATATTGACCACACCATGGAAAAAAATATGGAACCATAAAACAGCAAAAAGAATAAGAAAAAGAAAATACTTACCCCAAGAATGTAAAAAATGCCCAGAAAAAGAAATATGTGGAGGAGGATGCCCTCTAAATTATGAAGCGCCATCAACAGTCTGTAGAGATGCTCTATCTTAAGAAAAGATGTTATTCAATAATAATTGAGAAGGAAGAGATCTGATACAATTTAAACAGTTGAGAAATTAAAATAGTAATTAATTTATAGATCTCTAATTTTTTCATTCTATTTCTTTCTTATTAATAATATAAACTATATTTATCTGAAAAGAATAGATTAAGAAAGCAAAAAAGTTTTTTATAATTATCAAGAATAATAAATGAGTAAATTGTCCAACAAAAAAATAGAGATTATAATCTTAATTTTTCTTCTTATTACAATTAAAATCTACCAAGTAGAGCAAATAAAAATCAATAATCAATTTGATGAAGAAAAAAAAGATAATAATAGGAAACATTATACCACAATACATCATTCTATTGAAATTACTTCAGATGACAATTTTTCTTCATTTCCTGGTTCTGGTACTAAAGATGACCCATATATTATAAAAGACTATATTATTTATTCATCTTCCAAATATGGGATATATATTTTTAATACCACAAAATATTTTATTGTACAAAATTGTAAAGTAAAATCTTCATATCTTAGTGGTCTTTATATATCTCATATTAAAAATGGAACAGGAAAAATACTAGACAATGAATTCAACAGCGATAATTATGGAATATATGTTGACTCTTCAAATAATCTCTCAATTATTAATAACATCTATTTAGCTAAATATGGAATATATATGCATAGTTCAGCAAATAATTATATAGCCAAAAATGAATTTTACTCTTTATTTAAAGGAATCAACATTATATATTCCAATAACATAACAATAGAAAACAATACTTATTTTGAAAGCACACAAATTTCCATACGTCTACTTTATTCTAGTAATAATACAATAATAAATAACACTTTTACAAAAGTAAAAAAAGCTATTTATATTTATTATTCATTTAACAATTTTCTAACAGGTAATAATTTTACTAATAATGAAGTTGCAATTAATCTCATTTATTCTGATAAGAATTTTATCTTTAATAATTCCTTTCAACTTAGTGAAATTAATTCAATAAATTTGGAATCTTCATTAAATAATTCAATAATAAACAATTCATGTTTTTATTGTGATAACAATTCTATTTATCTAATTAACTCAGAATATAATTTAATATCAAACAATAGTTGTTACAATTGTAATAGCGCTATTTATCTTCATAATTCTAGTTACAATCTACTAGAACACAATAGATTGATAAATAATTTGAAATATGGACTTCTTTTAATATCTTCAAATAACAATGATGTTAAAACTAATATTATAGTAAAAAATTCTTTTTATGGAATAAATCTATTATATTCAAAAAATAATACTATTTGGTTAAATTATATAGTATTTAACAATGTTGCAGTATCAAATTCAGTTCAAGTTAACGATAATAATGGATTAAATTATTGGTATGAACCCATAATTAAAAAAGGGAACTATTGGAATGAATTCACTTATGGAAAAAATTATTCAATCAACCCAGGACTTACGTCAGACTTATACCCACAAAATTCTACAGATACAGATGATGATGGCTTACAAGATGTAATTGAAATAAACTGTTTCTTTACAAACATATTTAGCAATGATACAGACAGTGATGGAATAATAGATTATTGGGAAATTGATAATAATTTTAATCCATTAATTAATGATTCCTCACTTGACCTAGATAGAGATAATTTATCTAACTTGGCAGAGTATCAAAATAATACAGACCCTCATGATCCAGATACAGATGATGATGATTTAAGAGATGGAGACGAAGTTAACATTTATCTTACTGATCCTCTTGACTCTGATACTGACGATGATGGTATGCCTGATGGTTGGGAAGTAGAAAATTGTTTAAATCCTCTAGAAAATGATAGTTACAATGATCCTGATGATGATAGTTTAGTAAATCTAGAAGAATATAACTATTCAACAAACCCAACTAATAATGACACTGATGGAGATGGTTTATCAGACTATAACGAGATATATAGTTATAATAGTGACCCCACAGATATAGACACAGATAATGATGGTTTGTTTGATGGACAAGAAGTTAATTTGTTTTTAACTAACCCTTTGGATTCTGACACTGATAATGACAAAATAGATGATTATTCTGAAGTATATTCGTTTTTTACTGACCCAAACTGTAATGACACTGATAATGATGGTTTGCTTGATGGTCAAGAAGCATATATCTTCTTTTCAGATCCAAATAGTAATGATACAGACCTTGATGGCTTATCAGATTATGAAGAAATAATTTATAATACTAATCTAAAAAATAGCGATACAGACTTCGACGGACTTTCAGATTATGAAGAAATAAAAGTTTATTTTACTAATCCAAGAAGTAAAGACACTGATAGAGATGGAAGGTCTGATGGTTGGGAAATAGAAAATGGATATAATCCGCTAATGAAAAATGTTTTCTTTGTAAAGAAGAGTATCTTGATGATTCTATTTTATATTAACATTTCTTATTCTATTCTAATCTTTCTACTCTTGCTATATATTCTCACAATAAAAAAAATTCTAATACAATTTTTTCAATGGCAAGAAGAACATTATTTAGAATTAAATAAATTATTAATTCAATATGAAAAAGCTACAAAAATTGTTTTTCTTTCTGATTTTATAAAGGATTTAACACCAGTGATTAACCAAACTAAAGAAGAAGTAAAAAGTTACCCTAAATTAAGTTTAATAAAAAAGATAAATAATACGAAGCAAGCCTATAAACTTTGGAAAAAGAAAATAGACATAAATAAATATGAAAAAATGTACAATGATTTTTATTTTAGTGTTACACAATTAAATTTTTCTGAAATCAAGATAATCGATAATAATAATGATATAAGTGTTGAAAATGAGAAATTTGATACACTCTTAAAAGAAATAATAAATGAAAGAAGAATGTTAAAACAATATAAAAATCTAATAACTGACATGAAGTTTATTTTTTCATTTTTACCTCGTTTTTTGGATGAGAACAAGAAGTTATTTTTTAAACAAATAAATGAAGAAATTGAAGAAAAGTTTGAAAATGCAAATTCTTTACTTATTAAAACTCTGAAATTATCAATAATTAAAGGAAATAAATTGTTAGAAAAAGAAGAACAATTGTCTAAACAAATAATTAAATCACTCTCAAAAGAAATTTTGCATCGTTTTGCTATTTATGAGAATGAATTGAAAGAATGGAAGAAAAGAAGTGAAAATGTCTTATCAGAATTATTGGAGGAAGATCTAAAAGAAGTGGAAGATTTGTTTCAAGAAGAGAAAAACATGCTCAAGGAGATAATAGTTCAGAATGAAATCAAATATAAAGAAGTGAAAAGAGTAAAAGTACTTATAGATGTATTATCAATTTATAGTGAAATCCCTTTAATTAAGCTACAACGGAAACTTGGTTTTTCAAAATTAGAAGATTTGGAGAAATGGTTAATAGAACTAAGTTCGTTTCTATCAATAAAAATAGAAGGAGATAAACTAATTATCTCAGAGAAAGCTACAAAAGAATTAACACAATCAATAGATGAATTAATTAAGAGATTCACTGAATGGGAAAAAACAGGAGAAGGAAAAAAAACATAGCATTAATATCAACTTTAGAAGTTAAAATTTTTGAGATTACTTCTTCTTTCCTTTTCCTGTACGTTCCCACTCACTAAATTGTTTGAGTAAATCGTCAATAGCTGTAGTCATATCTTCAGAAACCAATACGCCTTCAAATTGTAAATCGAAGATTACTTCTTCTCCTTCAATCCTATTTGGTACATCTTTAGAATAAGCATACAACCACAATTTCATAACTTCTTTATCTTGGAAGCCCAACAAGGGAGAAAGTTTGTTCAAACTTATTTTGTTGTAAACAGAACTAATTTTCTTAAGCCTATCAAGTAGCATATTATTATGTTTATTAACTTTGATTATTTCAGCTAATTCAGAAAAAATATTGTTATAGTTTTTTAAGACTTCCTGGAATATAGCTAACTTTTCAGAAGCTAAATCATTAACTTTTGACCATAAAGGTTCAGAGGAAATTTGATTATCAAAAGGTGCAAGAGTTTCTTCTCTAAAAACAATAACGAGATCTAGGAAAGAAATTAATTTCTCATAACTTATTATTAAATGTTTAAACTTTTTTTCTGACCAATTATGTATTAATTTTGTTGATACTTTTTTAGTATATTCCTCTAAATTTGCAGGATTAATTAGATCAACTAAAGAAATCACTTCAGTTTGAAGTTCTGTGTTTACGAAAGTAATTATTTCATTATAGAGCTTGTTAAATTGTTCTTTTTTATTCTTTACTATTCTTCTTGCATTAATCTGAATAAAAAGTAAATCTTCAAGGAATATTTTTAACTTTTCAAAAAAGCTTCTTATTTCGTTTACTGAAGAAACAAATATTATTAATGACGAAATACCTGCAAAAGTTTCCTCGTAAAATTCAATTAACTTAGGTTTTAAATTAATTACTTTTTTCATTTTCTTCCTTATCTTTACTCTTTTTCTAATTTTATAAATTAACAATAGTAAAAGAATAATAAATAAAGTAAATACAATAATATAACCTATTACAATTGAATTAAGGTATACATTCTTTCTTAAAGGATCTTTTCCATTTTCTATTTCCCAACTATCAGACCTTCCATCTCTATCAGTGTCTTTACTTCTTGGATTAGTAAGATAAATATTTATTTCTTCATAATCTGATAAACCATCATTATCAGTATCAGGGTCTAAAGGGTCAGTAAGGTAAATGATAACTTCATCTCCATCTATTAAACCATCATCGTCAGAATCGGTGTTATTAGCAAAAGTGCCAAGATTAAACTCTTTAAGATTTGATAAACCATCACCATCAAGATCTTCATAAGCATCATCCGCTAGAGGGTTCAAATTACTACATACTTCCCAACCGTCAAGCATACCATCATTATCTGTGTCAGGGTCTAAAGGGTCAGTAAGGTAAATGATAACTTCGTCTCCATCTATTAAACCATCATCGTCAGTATCAGAATCCAAAGGGGAGGTATTGTTGGTATATTCTTCTAAATTAGTCAAATTGTCATTATCAGGGTCTAAAGCAGAGTCATCAGTAAGAGGATCTAAACCATTGTCTTCTTCCCATTTATCAGACATATTATCTTGGTCTAGGTCTACATGCATAGGATAAGGATCAAAATTATCAGCTGTACCATCAATTGCATATACTCCTGTTCCACTCCAATCATACCAATAGTTACCTGTTGTACCATAATAGAATCTATTGTCTATTCCGCAATCATATGCCTGAGAATTAGTAGCTTGATTATTTTTAATAAAGATATTTTTTACAATAGTATTATTAGAACTATCCTGAAGATAAACTCCATAGGAGCAACTATTTGTGACAATATTTGAAGTAAACGTATTATTTTTAGAATTTGAAGAAAGACAAAATATTCCATATCGATCGTTAAATGAAATATTATTATAAATAAAAATATTATTTGAACTAAAAGAAAGCAGTATACCATCATAAATACTATTGGTTACATTATTGGAAGTAAAAGTATTACTAAAACTAGAAGAAAGAGATATACCACCAATACTGCTATTTATTATTGTGTTAGAAGCAAAAGTATTCCAAGAACTAGAAGAAAGAAAAAATCCATAGGAACTACTGTTTGTTATTGTGTTAGAAATAAAAGTATTATTAAAACTAGAAGAAAGAAATATTCCTCTATTATAATTACTTATAGTATTATTCGTTACTATTATGGTTCCACTTACAACAGAATCAATATAAATACCAGAAAATGTTGAAATCCTGCCACTAAGATAACAATCACGAATTATAATATATTTAGTTGTACTAGTTATCTTAATACCATCAGCACTAGAGCTAGAAATAATGTAGTTTTTTATAATATAAGGGTCATCTTTAGTACCTGAACCAGGAAAAACTGTTAGATCACTGTCAGAAGTAATAGAAATAGGAGCATGAATGATATAAGAATTCTTCATATTATTATTCTTAATTTTATTAATTATTTGCAGTGATGAAAATACCTTAGTGTTTGTATGTACATTTACTTCATTTTTTTTGTGAATAGAATAAGAGATTGAAATGTTTAAACATATTATTAATATAAACAATAAACATTTACTCAAATTTTTTAGTTTTCCCATCTTATTCATCTCTGAACTAATAGTGACAATACAACTTGTTTAAAGGGAAAGAGCTTGGCTGTTTATAATATTTAATAAAGAATAATTATCTAATTAACTTTTCGTTTATCTTTAGCAAGATTTTTCACTTGTTTATTAAAAATCAAGTAACTATGAGTTCAAAAGAGATGAAATAATTAATAAACTATAAGAAGTGTTAGGAAGAATCTAATATTTTTTTGTAAAGAAAAATAACCTTTAAGATATCTTTTTGACTTTTTACTTATTTTTTCTTCCCCTTTCCTGTACGTTCCCACTCACTAAACTTGTCTATTAGTTCATCAATAGACTGAGTAATCTCTTCAGTGATTTTTTCAACAATAATTAATTTTTCTCCTTCAATTCGAATAGATAAAATAGAGCCAAGTTCAACCAACCATAATTCAAGATCATTAAGTTCTTCAAAACCTAGTTTTTCCTGCAAAGTAACTAAAGGTATTTCAGAACTAGTAGATAGAACCTTGAAGAATTCTTTAGCCCTCTTTATTTCAACCTCTCGAGAATCAAAATAATTCATTTTTTCTTCCACTTTTTCTTTTAATCCATAGTATTGTTCTATTCGGTTGCTAGTCAACTTTTCTACTGTCTCTGTGTTCATAACCTTACTATAATTTTCTTTCCAGTTAGCTAATTTTTCTTCAAACTCTCTAAAATATAACTCACTTTCTGTTGTTTTTCCTTTTAGAGAATACACAAACAGATTATCTATTTCTTTTACTAGCTCTTCTCCTTTTTTATCCAATAATATTAAAGGATAAAGATGAATAAGGTCTAGAACTTCTTGTCTCTTATTTTCTATTTCTTGTGATTCCTCTAACAAATCTTTTTTTTCATCATTTGTTAATCTGTCAGAAATTACTTTAAGTTTAGATTGGAAAAAATCACGAAAAGCATCTGTTATCTCTGATAACTTTTTTACTTTCTCGAGGTTAAAATTAATGTTTAAGTCTTGTTGATTAATTATTTCTTTCTCTATTTCAAAAATTTTCTCAAAAGTTTTTTTCTGATGAATCTTCATTTGATTAATAAGAGCATTCAATTCTTCTTTTGAAAATGACTTGTCTACATCATTAGTTTCATTGATTTTGGAAGAAAGTAAATCATTTCTTATATCTATTTTTTCTATCTCTTCAATATAGGAAAAATACTCATCACTTACTTTTTTGAATTCTAAGGTGATTTTGTTTATCTTACTAACATATTCATCTAAATCTATTTTTTGATAATTATTTTTTTGTACATAATTATTGATTTTTTGTAAGTCTGAAAGTAAGAATTTTTTCCTTTTCAACACTTTTTCTATTAATAAAGTATATTCATCAGCTATTTTTTTCTTTAATAAACCTCTATAATCTAACAACTGGCTAATAAAAATGTCAATTTCTTCTTTTACTTTATCTAATTCAATAGAATTTTTCTTTCCTATAATAATCCTAAATAATTTAAATTCAGATTGATAAAAAGCAATTATTTTATTAATATAATTAATATTTTTAACACTTTCTTGAAAATCCACAGTTGATAAAGGTTGAAGAAGATATTCATCTATTTTTTCCTTAAATTTTTCAAATTCCAAAAATTGATCTTGTAATTTATTCTTTAATTTTAAAAGTTTTTCACTCTGTTTTTTCTTAATTAGTAAAATAATTGTTATTATGCTTCCTATAACTAAAAAACTCAATAGACAAGAAAGCACAATTTTAATTTTTTTTGCTCGAGGATTGCTTAATTTGTTTAATGGATCACTTCCATAAATGATTATTTCTTCATAGTCATTAAATTTATCATCATCTGTGTCATTTTTTGTTGGATCTGTGTGGTAGGCATATATTTCTTCATAATCTGTTAAACCATCTCCATCAGTATCAGGATTCATGGGGTTAGTTAGAAAAGTTATAACTTCTTGATAATCTGTTAAACCATCATTATCTGAATCTTTTTTATAAGGAAGAGAATGGAAAACTTTTACTTCTTGATAATAACCTAATTTGTCATCATCAAAATCTTCTTCTCTTATACATCCCCCAAAAGTAACTTCGTCTCCATCATTAAGGCCATCTCCATCAGTATCAGGATTAAGAGGATAAGCAAACCATTGATATTCTTCTAAATTAGTTAAACCATCTCCATCAGAATCTGCCTTGGGATCATCCAAATTATAGACAATTTCCCAACCATCGTCCATTCCATCATTGTCATCATCATTCTCAACAGATACTATTCTTCTTGGAAAAATATCACCAATTTCAGCACCATATATAGAATAAAAATTGGTAGTACCATCCCAGTCTTCCCACAAATTACCAATCAGTAAAGTAGGAGAATACCAGAAGCTATTAGTTCCATAATCTTCGTTTAGATCCTTAATTTTCATAAAAGTATTATTGTAGACAATGTTGTATTCTCCTCTTTCACCTATTCTTACGCCCCCTAAACCTGTTCCACAAAAGAGATTATTATAAACCAAACTGTTACTTACTTCGAAAGCATAACAAATAGCGAAGTTAGTTGAATTGTATATTTTGTTATCATTAATAACAACGTTATTACATCTTTCTAAATTTATTCCATCAGTTGTTGCTCCTTTTATCAAATTATTAGAGAATACAATTTCATTATTGCCACTAGACCATATACCTGGAGCCCAATCACTAGTTACATTTTCTAATGTGTTAAAAGTAATAGTAATCTCATTATTTGTATCAAGTCCAATGTTTCCTTCACCATTAAAAATGCATGTGTTTTTAGTAACTGTAACATTAGATGATTCAGAAACCAAAATACCAAAACGAGAGTTATTAGCAGAATAATTATTATATACCAAGCTATCTCCTGTTTGGTGAATTAATATTCCATCATAATTATAAAGAAGAGTACAATTCTCTACTATTGTACTCCCTGCTCTTGATTCAGAAGCAATCCCAAATCCAAAACCTTGAACAAAACAATTTCGAATAACTACTGAAGAACTAACATAACTAATAATAATACCACAACCTTCTTTGTTAGTTGCTTCTGTTGAAATCTTATAGTTTTCAATTATGTATGGATCATCCTCTGTTCCTGAACCAGGACAACCAAGTTTTGCAAAGTCTTCTTCTCTAGTGATATCTATTGGTGAATGAATAATATAATTAGTCTTTTGGCTATTATTTTTTTCAAAAATTATTTTTTGATAAGAACTATTATGATTTATTTGCCTATTGTTTAGAAATGAATTATGTTCATCAATTGAGAGAGAACTAACAAATACTTTTTCAATTTCAGATTTATTGCTACTAAAATTAGAAAACTTGTCATAGTCATGACTATTTATTAAGTAAAAAGATGGAAGGACAAAAAGAAAAATAATTAAAGAAAAAACAATATTTCTTCTGAAATTTAGCGATATATTGTTTAATATTTTCATTTCTAAAACAAGTTATACATTATATAAAAAAATTAAAAGTTTTTCTCCATTAATTCCCATTTAAAATAAATTATGCATAAAGCATCAAGTTCAACTTGCATAAAAGAATACAAAAACAATAAGAAAAATAGATGAATTAAACATAACGAGTACCAGAATAGAAAAAACAAGACAAAATAGAAAAATATTGATATTTGAACAATTTTTATAGAAAATTAAACTTGTGAGATTAGTTTTTCTTTCCTTCTCCTGTTTTTTCCCATTCAGAGAATCGCGTGATTAACTCGTCTATTGATTGGGTTAATTCTTTTGTAGCTTTCTCAGAGATGATTAATTTATCTCCTTCTATTTTTATAGATAGAAACGAACTTAGTTCTATTAACCATTTCTCCAAATCTTCTAATTTTGAAAAATCTAGCATTTGCTGTAACTTAATTAAAGTAATTTCACTATAGATTGATAATACATCTATAAGTACTTTTATTCTTTTCACTTCTTTATATTTTATTTTGTTTTGCGTTATGATTTCTTTTAATTCCTCTTTTTCTTTTTGAATTAAATCTTTTTCATTTTTTAACTCTTTTATTTCTATTTCTTCTGCTAAGATAATTTCACTTCTTTTCTTCCATTTTTTCCATTCTTTTTCATATTCTGTAAAACGGTATAAACTTTCTTTTGTTTGTTTCTTTAGTAATATTTTATACACTTTTTCTCCTTCTTCTAATAATTCTCTTCCTTTGTCTTTTATTAATTTCAGAGGTAGTATTACTAAATGTTCAATTTTTTCTTCTATTTCTTGATGTTTTTCTATTAATCTTTTTCTTTCTTCTTCACTTATTTTATTTTCAATACTTTTATATTCTAAATTAAATATTAGATAATATTTCTTTGATATTTTTTCAAAATAATTTTTAAACTCAGTAAACTGTGAAAAAATATCTGAAGAACTAATTTGTTCAATAACTCTTTTTTGTAAAGTTATAAGTTCTTGTTCAAGTTGTTTTTGATTCAATTCTAATGTGAACTTTGAAAGGATTACAAGTTTGCTTTGTTTATTTTGTATCTCGTTCTCTACTATTGATGATTTTACTAAATTATCTCCTTGTTCTTTTTTATTTAGATCATCTATTTCTTTCTTAAACCTTGACTCAATTTCCTCAATATTGATATCATCCTTCTTTAATAAACTAAGTAAGGTATCTATCTCTTTTTCTAGTATTTTAATTTTGTATTCTTCTGCTTTATTTATAAGAAGATTTATTTCTTGTTTAAGTTCTTTTAAAAGGTTAATATTTTGTTTTCTGATTGCTGTAATTGATGTTCTTGATATTTTTTCACTTGTTCGAATAAATGTTTCTAATCTGATAAGTACTGTAGTACATACTTCTAAATATTTATTTTGATTAGCTATTAATATTTTATTTATATCTGATGTTATTAGTTCAAAATTTAACTTTTCTTCGTTCCATTTTTTAAACTGTTCTAAAATAATCTTTTTGTGTTTTTTACTAATTATGTGGATTATAAATATAAAACAAATTATTAAAATTATTGCTATTGTAGCTGATGATATAGAAATTATTATTATTTTGATTTTTTTATTGCTTCTCTTATTTAATGGGTCCGTACCAAATTTATTTAATTCATCATAATCACTAAATCCATCTCCATCAGTGTCATAATCTAGTGGATCTGTTAAGTATTCAAAGATTTCCTCATAATCGCTAAGTCCATCTTTATCAGAATCTGCTTCATTTGGATCAGTATTATACTTGTTTATCTCTTCACCATCAGTTAAACCATCACCATCAGTATCAGAATTAAGGGGGTCAGTATTGTGAGTTTTAACCTCTTCACCATCAGTTAAACCGTCACCATCAGTATCAGAATTAAGGGGGTCAGTTCTTGCTTGATACTCTTCTAAATTAGTTAAACTGTCATTATCAGGGTCTTCTGTAGAGTCATCAGTTAGGGGGTCTAAACCAAAACTTACTTCCCATCCATCAGGCATGCTATCATTATCTGAGTCAGAATCAATTGGGTCTGTTCCATAAGTGTTAACCTCTTCATAGTCGTTCAAACCATCTCCATCAGTGTCACTGTTATTAGGAATAGTTCCCTCTTTGTACTCTTCTAAATTGGTTAAACCGTCATTATCAGGGTCTTCTGTAGAGTCATCAGTTAGGGGGTCTAAACCAAAACTTACTTCCCATCCATCAGGCATACCATCAGAGTCAGTATCAGAATCTAATGGATCTGTAGAGTAAGTGTATATTTCTAGATTGTCACTTAACCCATCATCATCGGTATCAGAATCTAAAGGATCAGTACCTGCTTGATACTCTTCTCCATCAGTTAAACCGTCACCATCGGTGTCAGGATCTAAAGGGTCAGTACCGTAAGTTTTAACCTCTTCATAGTCAAGTAAACCATCTCCATCAGTGTCAGGATCTAAAGCGTCAGTACCTACTTGATACTCTTCCAAATTTGTCAACCCATCAGAATCTGGATCTTCATTTGCATCATCTGTTAGAGGGTCCAAACTGTTTTCTACTTCCCAACCATCAGGCATGCCATCAGAGTCAGTATCAGAATCTAATGGATCTGTAGAGTAAGTGTTTACCTCTTCTCCATCACTAAGTTTATCTTCATCTGAATCTGCTTCATTTGGATCAGTATTATACTTGTTTATTTCCTCTTCATCCATTAACCCGTCATCGTCAGAGTCATGATTTGTTGGATCTGTACCATATTCTAATACTTCTTCTTCATCTGTTAATCCATCATTATCAGTGTCAGGATCTAAAGGGTTAGTAAAATAAATTAATATTTCAGTTCCATCATCTAATTTATCATTGTCTGTATCGTTGTTACTAGGATTAGTATGCAAAACAATTTCTATAGGATCAACAAGCTCATCTTTATCACTATCGTAACAAACAAGAGGAGAAAAATCTTGTGCAGATTCAGTTCCTCCAAAATTGCTGTATGCTCCTACACCACTCCAATCAGACCAATAATTGTTATTCCAATTATTATCATCTCCTGAACTTACAGCTTGTTTCTCAACACTTTTAAGGAAGTAATTATAATTTATTTCATTGTTATACCCCAATATACTAATACCACATAAATTATTTTTTATTAAAGTATTATTGGTTAAAACATTATCATTAGATATAATTGATATACCTGCATGATTTCCATAAAGAACATTTCCATAAAGAAATATCCCAGAAGAGTAAATTGAAATTCCATCCTCTCCACAATTTTTACAATAATTATATCTTATCACAATGTTATCTGTTGAGCTAACAGAAATACCATCAGCACCACAATTTAATATAGTGTTATTTTCTATTCTGCATGTTCCGTCTTTACAGTCCCATATATAGATTCCGAATGAAAAATTTTTTATTGTACAATTTCTAATAATGAAATACTTCGTTGTTCTATAAATATAAATACCATTTCCATCTCCATATTTTCCCTCTAAAATATAGTTCTCAATTATATATGGATCTTCTTCTGTTCCTGAACCAGGAAAACCTAAACTTATAAAATCACTATCGCTAGTAATACTTATCGGTGAATCCTTTAGATTTATGTTATTTGTTAAATAGATATCTGAAGAAACAGAGAGGTAAGAAGGAAATAATACTAAAATCAGAACAATGATACTGATTTTATATTTCATATATCTTAGAGAAATAAATGTTTTTTTATTAATTTTTTGTTCTATGTTTACTCAATAGACTTGGGTTACACTTTTGGGTACTAGAGAAACATAGGGGTGATTCATAAATCTTTCTCCTGGGGTGAGGAAGTTAAGAGATTGGTGAGGACGACTAAAATTGTAGTAAGAGCGGTAGTAGGAGAGATCTGCGTTGCAGTATTTTAGACCTAATCTTTCCATCTCACGGATGATTGTCCCATGTAGTCTTTCTACTTTTCCACATGTTTCGGGGTGAAAAACTCTAGCTCTGATGTGTTTTATTCCTTCTGTTTGACACCAACGGGAGAAGGTACTTGTTCCTCCTCTAACGGAAGAGAAGAGTGCTCCATTGTCAGTAAGTATAGACTCGGGGTAACCGTACTCTTTTATTGCTTCCTCTAGCAAACTTATTATCTGCTCTTTTTTTGGTGCAAAAGGGTGGAATTTAGCTCCCAGACAGAATCGTGAGTGGTCGTCTATCAAGGTTATGAGATGGAGATGTTGTCCCTGTTCTTCTACCCAGAATGGTCCTTTCACATCTATTTGCCAGAGTTCGTTAGGTTTTTGACGTTCAAAACTCTTGTATCGAGGTCTTTTCCTCTTTTTTCTATTAACCCATAAAGGAAGACCTAACTCTTTTATTACTTTCGTCACTGTCGTCTGAGAGAGTGCTTTTCCTTCTCTCTTCAACAAATAAGCTATCTTCTCCACATTCATTCCTTGTTTTATTCTTAACTCCCTTATCCTCTCTTTTAACTCCTCATCTACTTTCCTGTGTATAGTTTTTGGTCTGGAAGATCTATCTTTCCACCATACTCCTTCAGGGTTCTCTCTGAACCTCTTCAACCACTTATACACAAACTTCCTACTCACCATATACTTGTGAGCTACCTCTTTTATCTTCTCTCCTTCCAAAGCTTTTTTAACCACAATCTTTCTTAGTTTCTCCAGGTTACGTTCGGGTTTGTTCATAATATATCACTTACCCACGTAACCCACTTCTATTTATTTGTTACCAATGTGAGTTGAGTATACAAGAACAAAAAATTAATAAAAAAACATTTATTTCTCTAAGATATATGAAATATAAAATCAGTATCATTGTTCTGATTTTAGTATTATTTCCTTCTTACCTCTCTGTTTCTTCAGATATCTATTTAACAAATAACATAAATCTAAAGGATTCACCGATAAGTATTACTAGCGATAGTGATTTTATAAGTTTAGGTTTTCCTGGTTCTGGGACTGAAGAAGATCCTTATATTATTGAAAATTATTTTATTGAAGGAATACAAAGAAAAGGATTAGGTATTAATATTTTTGGAACAACTAAATATTTCATTATTAGAAATTGTATATTAAAAAACTTTGAAAGAGGAATCGTAATATCTAATTGTAAAGAAGGAACTGCTAAATTAGAAAACAATACTATTATTAATTGCAGAGAATTGGGAATATATGTTTTTAATACTTATGGCAGTATAATAAAAGATAATTGGTGCGAAGATTGTGAATTATCGGGAATAAGAACTGAGAATAGTAATGGTTCAATTTTTAATGATAATATTCTTTATCGAAATGAAGAAGGTATTTCAATTTATACCTCTGATGATAATGTTTTAACCAATAATACCTTAATAAAGAATAACAGATGGGGTATTGCTTTAATATGGGGGAGTAAGAATAACTCAGTAAATTATAATTATTTTCTTGAAAATGTTGAAAAGCAAGGCCAAAATGAAGGCACTGATAATAATTGGAATAACAATTATTGGTCAGATTGGAGTGGTGTAGGAGCATACAGCAATTTTGGAGGAACTGAACCTGTACAAGATTCTTCTCCTCTTGTTTGTCAAGATACCGACAATGATAAGATAATTGATAAAATAGAAAATGTATTTCACACAGAAATTAATGATTCCGATACTGACAATGATAGTTTATCTGATTACCAAGAAATACTTTATTCATTTTCTTCTCCGATAGATTCTGATACTGACTCTGATGGTATGCCTGATGGATGGGAAGTAAGTTTTGGTTTAGACCCCCTAACTGATGACTCTACAGAAGATCTTGATGGAGATGGATTAACTAATTTAGAAGAGTATCAAGCAAGAACTGATCCTACAAAAAATGACACTGATGGAGATGGATTCAGCGATTATAAAGAACTAAAAAAATATGGTACAAATCCAACAAATAAGAAAAGTAATCCATTAAAAAAAATAATGATAATTTCAACATATGTGATAGTAGGAATTATAATTTTATCTGGAATTACTTTAATTGCTTTATTAATTATTAAGGAAAGGCAGAAGAAGATAATTGCAGAACTGTCAGAGAAGTGGAATGAAGAAAAAATAAGATTTGAAGCTATAGCAGAAGAAGCTGATGAAGTAATAAAGTTAGACCAAAATGAGTATTTGGAAGAATTACCTTTAGTTAGAGCTAAAATAAAAGAGTATATTCAAAAGAATAAGGGATTATTAAAGTCTATACCCTTTACAATTGGAAAACAAAATTCTTCATTGTTGAAGAAAATAGAAGAGGATATGAACAATTTCATCCCTAAAAACATTAATCAAGTGAAAAATAAACTTTTAGAGAAAGAAATGGAAATCTACTTCAATCAATGCATGAAATTAATTAGTGTTCTAACAAAAGAAAGTTTCTCTCAAATCACTGATTATGAAAAAGAATGGAAAGAATGGAAAGAGTGGAAGAAAAGGATAAAGGATACTTTAGAGAGAGAAATGGAAGAAAGAACAGGAGAAGAAAGAGAGATGATTAATAATTATAATAATGAAGCTATTGCTCTTTCAAAACTATTAATAGAAAGAAAGCAAGAACAAATGTCTCATGAATTGGAAAAGTTACAAAAACAAATCATCGAACAAACTTTATCTACTAATTTGTTAAACCTAATTAAAGAAATTAACAAAAATAGCAAAAAAATCTCAGATTATAATCTAATATTTAATTTAGAATATAAAAGTATTGAAAATAAAATAAGTGAAGAAGAAAGAAAAAGATTAATAGAAAAACATCAAGAAATAGAAGAAAAAATTGAACATTTAGTAATACTACCTCTGAAATTAATAAAAGACAAAGGAAGAGAATTATTAGAAGAAGGAGAAAAAGTGTATAAAATATTACTAAAGAAACAAACAAAAGAAAGTTTATACCGTTTTACAGAATATGAAAAAGAATGGAAAAAATGGAAGAAAAGAAGTGAAATTATCTTAGCAGAAGAAATAGAAATAAAAGAGTTAAAAAATGAAAAAGATTTAATTCAAAAAGAAAAGGAAGAACTGAAGGAAATCATAACGCAAAACAAAATAAAATATAAAGAAGTGAAAAGAATAAAAGAATTTGTAGAAGTTTTATCTAACTTTAGCGAAATTAGTCTAGTTGAGTTGCAGCAAAGACTAGATTTTGCAGAATTACAAGAGCTGGAGATGTGGTTATTAGATCTAAGTTCTGTTCTTTCTATAAGAATAGAAGGAAATAAACTAATTATCCCTGAAAAAGCTACAAGAGAGATAACTCAATCAATAGATGAATTAATCAAACGATTCTCTGAATGGGAAAAAACAGGAGAAGGAAAGAAAATATAGAGAACATAGTTTTATTTTTTCTATTAAAATTAGTACTTCCGCAATAAGTTGACCGATTTCTATAGGTTAAAATTATAGGCGTTCATACTATCATTGGTGTGTTCTCAATTCATACTTTTTGAGATAATTCGGAAGTACTATAAAATATAATAAAAATAAAATATAATAAAAAAGTTATTTTTTCTTCCCCTTTCCTGTACGTTCCCACTCGGAAAACTGTTGAAGCAAATCATCAATAGCTGTAGTCATATCTTCTGCAACGAATTCACCTTCAAATTGTAAGTCAAAGATTACTTCTTCTCCTTCGATCCTATTTGGTACATCTTTAGAGTAAGCATACAACCACAATTTCATGATTTCTAAGTCTTCAAAATTTAATAAAGGAGAAAGTTTGGTCAAACTTATTTTATTGTAAACAGAACTAACTTTCTTAAGTCTTTCAAGTTTCATATTATTATTTTCAGCATCGTTAATTATTTTAGTTAACTCAGCTAATAATTGTTCATTTTTTTCCATCAGTTTTTGAACAATACTTAATTTTTCTGTAGCTAAATCTTTAATATCTGACCATAAAGGTTCAGAAGAAGCAAATTTAGTAAATGTTTTATGTTCAATAAAAGCTACTATGTAATTTAGGATTGATAATATCTCTTCATAACTAATAATTAGAGGTTTGAATTCTTTGTCCGACCAATCACTAATCAACTTAGCTAGCACTTCTTTAGTATATTCTTCTAGATTTGTAGAGTTAATAACTTCAATTAAAGAAACTATTTTATCATGAAGAGTGGTGCTGATAAAAGAAAAAATCTCTTCATATATCTCATTAAATTGTGCTTGTTCGTTAGTTTTCAATTTTTTAATATTAGAACGAACAAAACTTAAGTTTTCCAGTAGAATTCCTAACTTTTCAAGATAGTTTCTTACTTCTTGTACTGAAGAAACAAGAACAATTAACAACGAAATATTGGCCAAATACTCTTTATACTTTTCATCTAACTCGGATTGCAAATAAATTAATCTTTCTAATTTTTTCTTTGTCTTTATTTTCATTCTTAATTTATTAATGATAAATACTACAGTAACTATAAATAATGGAAGTATGATAAAGTAACCTATCTTTTCTACTATCGTTAAGTAAATATTCTCTTCTACTGGACTTTTACCTTTTTCTACTTCCCAACCATCAAACTTACCATCTCCATCAGTATCAGAATCCAAAGGGTCAGTAGAATTTTGATATTCACCCAAATTACTTAAGTCATCAATATCTGGATCTAAAAATGAGTCTCTATATAAAGGATTTAGTTTATATTCCACTTCCCATCCATCAGGCATAGAATCATCATCAGTGTCAGAATCCAAAGGGTCTGTAAGATAAGTGTTAACTTCTTGACCATCTGTTAAATCATCATCATCAGTGTCAGAATCTAAAGGGTCAGTAAAATAAGTGTTAACTTCTTGACCATCTGTTAAATCATCATCATCTGTGTCAGAATCTAAAGGGTCAGTAGAATATTGAAATTCTCCTAAATTAGTTAGGCCATCAGAATCAAAATCCTCTTTGGCATCATCTGTTAGAGGGTCTAAATTATTCTCTACTTCCCAACCATCAGGTATACCATCAGAGTCAGTGTCAGAATCCAAAGGGTCAGTAGAATAGAGTAATAGTTCTAAAATGTCATAGAGTTCATCAGAATCATTATCGAGTGGAGTTTGAGGATATTTATCAAAAGTCAATCCAGGTTCAATAAAGTAATTTTCACTAGTATCATTCCAGTCACTCCAATAATTTCCTTGTAACTTATCAATATTATACCAACAATTATTTTCTGTATCATCATAAGCTTGAGAGATTTTACCTAAATTATTATGAATGAAATTATTTCCAAATATTGTGTTATTAAATGAAAATTTTAAGACTAAACCATAACCAAGATTTTTAAATAACACATTATTTGAGATTATTGATAGATTTACGTTAAATGATAATTCTATGCCAAAATGCCCATAAAAGCAATAGTTGTTAGTTAGGATGATATTAGTAGATTGATAAATAAACACACCATATTCATTCATATTACATGTATTATTAGTAAAGACTATATTATCAGAATAAACAATAGAAATACCTTTATCTTCATTATTGTTACAAGTATTGTTAGCAAGAATATTTTTTTCAGAAAAAGAGAGAACTATGCCAAAACGATTGTAGTTACATGTATTATTAACAAAAGTGATATTGGTTGAATAAGAAAGAGAAATACCGAACCAATTGTTATTACAAGTATTATTTGCAAGAGTAGTATTTTGTGAATACAGTACGGTTAATCCTGCTACAACATTGGTTAGAATTTGGTTGCTTATTATAGTATTAGTACTATTAATAATGAACAGCTGTCCATAGTTGGATTCACTAATAACAATACCATTAAGATTAGTAAAGTAACCTAAAGGTTTACCATTGACATAGTTATTAAAGGCTTTAATTGAAAGAAAATTATCCAAATTACCACTAATATACAATCCTCCACCACAAAAAGTGTTGTTTATAAGATTAATATTTATAGAATAGAGAAGAAAAATGCTACCATCATGATTATTGATACAGGTATTGTTTACAATCATTGAATAATCAGAATAACTTATACAAATTCCAAAATTGTAATTATTTTCACATGTATTATTAGTAAAGGTAACATTGCTGGAAGAAGAAAGAAAAATACCATTGTCATAGTTACTGTTACATGTATTATTAGTAAAGGTAACATTGTTGGAAGAAGAAAGAAAAATACCATTGTTATAGTTACTGTTACATGTATTATTAGCAAAGGTAACATTGCTGGAAGAAGAAAGAAAAATACCACTGTAAAAGTTATTGTTACATGTATTATTAGTAAAACTAACATTTTGCAAAAAATTTGTTGTTATTCCTGTTGTTGTATTAAAAATAACTTGATTTCTTATTATAATATCAGTACAATTGATGATAAACAGCTGACCATAGATAGATTCACTAATAACAATGCCATTAAGATTAGTAAAGTAACCTAAAGGTTTACCATTAACATAGTTATTAAAGGCTTTAATAGAAAGAAAATTTTCAAGATCACCTTGAATAAATAATCCATTGTTAAGAAAACTATTGCCATTAAGATAAACATTATCAGAAGAATAGAGATAAATACCATGGTTGTTGTTATTACATGTATTCATAGTAAGATTTGCATTATCAGAGGAATGCAAGTAAATACCACAATCGCTATTTTCACAAGTGTTATTAAAAAAAGTTGCAATTGTATAAGATAGAGAATTAAAACTAATGCCTTTGTAATTATTATTAATACAAGTATTATTAGCAATCGTTATTACTCCAGATTGTACATTTTCTATATTTATTCCTATACTTCTTGCATCAATGTAACAATTGCGAATAATGAAATTTTTCGTTATATTACAAATATAAATACCATAATAGCTAGAAGTAATAATACTATAATCTTCAATAATATATGGTTCATCTTCTGTTCCTGAACCAGGAAAATCATAAGAAATGAAATCATCATCAGATGTTATCTCAATAGAATCACTAGCTTTTAATGTTGGAATAGGAAAATTTCTATTCCTATTTACTTTATTTATATTCTTTTGTTGAAAGTTTATAGGTGTTTACTCAATAGACTTGGGTTACACTTTTGGGTACTAGAGAAACATAGGGGTGATTCATAAATCTTTCTCCTGGGGTGAGGAAGTTAAGAGATTGGTGAGGACGACTAAAATTGTAGTAAGAGCGGTAGTAGGAGAGATCTACGTTGCAGTATTTTAGACCTAATCTTTCCATCTCACGGATGATTGTTGGGTCCCATGTAGTCTTTCTACTTTTCCACATGTTTCGGGGTGAAAAACTCTAGCTCTGATGTGTTTTATTCCTTCTGTTTGACACCAACGGGAGAAGGTACTTGTTCCTCCTCTAACGGAAGAGAAGAGTGCTCCATTGTCCGTGAGGATAGACTCGGGGTAACCGTACTCTTTTATTGCTTCCTCTAGTAGATTTATTATCTGCTCTTTTTTTGGTGCAAAAGGGTGGAATTTAGCTCCCAGACAGAATCGTGAGTGGTCGTCTATCAAGGTTATGAGATGGAGATGTTGTCCCTGTTCTTCTACCCAGAATGGTCCTTTCACATCTATTTGCCAGAGTTCGTTAGGTTTTTGACGTTCAAAACTCTTGTATCGAGGTCTCTTCCTCTTTTTTCTATTGACCCATAAAGGAAGACCTAACTCTTTTATTACTTTCGTCACTGTCGTCTGAGAGAGTGCTTTTCCTTCTCTCTTCAACAAATAAGCTATCTTCTCCACATTCATTCCTTGTTTTATTCTTAACTCCCTTATCCTCTCTTTTAACTCCTCATCCACTTTCCTGTGTATAGTTTTTGGTCTGGAGGATCTATCTTTCCACCATTCTCCTTCAGGGTTCTCTCTGAACCTCTTCAACCACTTATACACAAACTTCCTACTCACCATATACTTGTGAGCTATCTCTTTTATCTTCTCTCCTTCCAAAGCTTTTTTAACTACAATTTTTCTTAGTTTCTCCAGGTTACGTTCGGTCTTATTCATATTTAATCACTTACCCACGTAACCCACTTCTATTTATTTGTTACCAATGTGAGTGGAGTATACAGTTGAAAGTTTATAGGCTTAACACTTTTTAATTTGTAACCATTAAATGTTACTAGTATCAATATTAAAAGAACCAATAATATTGACAATCTCTTTTTTAACAATTTTCTCTTTATATATATTTTTTTTATTCTTAAAATATTTTTGTCAAGAAATTATTTTTGATATTTTTGATAAATAAATAAGAAAAACATCATAAAAGAGCCAATAGTCATTTTTGTAAATTAAAAATATCGAAGTGAAACTATAATTATTTGAAATTATAACTAAATAATATTGTAAAAAACGATCATTCTTTTTTACCTTTCCTTGCTTGTTCCCATTCACTAAATTTATCTATTAGTTCATCAATAGACTGAGTAATCTCTTCAGTGATTTTTTCAACAATAACTAATTTTTCTCCTTCAATTCGAATAGACAGAATAGAGCCAAGTTCAACCAACCATAATTCAAGATCATTAAGTTCTTCAAAACCTAGTTTTTCCTGCAAAGTGACTAAAGGTATTTCAGAACTAGTAGATAGAACCTTAAAGAATTCTTTAGCCCTCTTTATTTCAACTTCTCGAGAATCAAAATAATTTATTTTTTCTTCTACTTTTTCTTTTAATTCATAGTATTGTTCTATTCCATTGCTGGATAGCTCTCCTACTGTCTCTGTGTTCATAACCCTACTATAATTTTCTTTCCAGTTAGCTAATTTTTCTTCAAACTCTTTAAAATATAACTCACTTTCTGTTATTTTTCCTTTTAGAGAATACACAAACAGATTATCTATTTCTTTTACTAGCTCTTCTCCTTTTTTATCCAACAATATTAAAGGATAAAGATGAATAAGGTCTAGAACTTCTTGTCTCTTATTTTCTATTTCTTGTGATTCCTCTAACAAGTCTTTTCTTTCATCATTTGTTAATCTGTCAGAAATTACTTTAAGTTTAGATTGGAAAAAATCACGAAAAGCATCTGTTATCTCTGATAACTTTTTTACTTTCTCGTAGTTAATATTAATGTTTAAGTCTTGTTGATTAATTATTTCTTTCTCTATTTCTAAAATTTCATCAAAGGTTTGTTTTTTGTGTATCTTAATTTGATTAATGTACGCATTTAATTCTTCTTTTGAAATTGACTCATCAATATCTTTGATTTCATAGATCTTGGAAGAAAGCAAAGCATTTCGTATATCTATTTTTTCTATCTCTTTGGCATAGATTAAGTACTCATTACTTAATTCTTTGAATTCAAAAAAGATTTTAGCTATCCTTTTATTATAATTATCAAGATCTATTTTTTTATAATCGTTCTTTTGCACATAGCTATTGGTCTGTTGCAAATCAGAGAGAAGTTGTTGCTTCTTTTCTAATATTTTATTCAACAATAAGATATATTCATCTGTAATTTTTCTTTCTAATTCAGTCTTAATTTGTGATAACTTTTCTATAAAATCATTAATCTCCCTTTTCACTTTTTCAAATTTAATAATATTTTTCTTTCCAATTATTATCTTAAATAAAATAAACTTTGAGCGATAGGACCCAATAATATTATCTAATTGTTTAGCACTATTAACCCATTCTTTAAAATTCTCAGGTGAATATGATTGAAGAAGGTATTCATCTATTTTTTCCTTAAATTTATTAAATTCCAAAAATTGTTGATCATGTTCGTTCTTCAGTTGGATGATTTTTTCTCTTTGTTTTTTCTTAATTAGTAAAATAATTGTTATTATGCTTCCTATAACTAAAAAACTCAATAGACAAGAAAGCACAATTTTAATTTTTTTTGCTCGAGGATTGCTTAATTTATTTAATGGATCACTTCCATAAATGATTATTTCATCATAATCATCAAATTTATCATCATCTGTGTCATTTTTTGTTGGATCTGTCTGGTAGGCATATATTTCTTCATAATCAGTTAAACCATCTCCATCAGTGTCAGAATTCATGGGGTTAGTCAAGAAAGAAATGACTTCTTGATAATCAGTTAAACCATCACTATCTGAATCTTTTTTATAAGGAAGAGAATGAAATTTTTCAACTTCTTCATAATCACTTAATTTATCATCATCAAAATCTTCTTCTCTTATACATCCCCCAAAAGTAACTTCGTCTCCATCATTAAGGCCATCTCCATCAGTGTCAGGATTAAGAGGATAAGCAAACCATTGATATTCTTCTAAATTAGTTAAACCATCTCCATCAGAATCTGCCTTGGGATCATCCAAATTATAGACAATTTCCCAACCATCGTCCATTCCATCATTGTCATCATCATTCTCAACAGATACTATTCTTCTTGGAAAAATATCACCAATTTCAGCACCATATATAGAATAAAAATTGGTAGTACCATCCCAGTCTTCCCACAAATTACCAATCAGTAAAGTAGGAGAATACCAGAAACTATTTGTTCCATAATCTTCGTTTAGATCCTTAATTTTCATAAAAGTATTATTGTAGACAATGTTGTAATCTCCTCTTTCACCTATTCTTACGCCCCCTAAACCTGTTCCACAAAAGAGATTGTTATGAATCAAACTGTTGCTTACTTCAAAACCATAAGAAATACCAAAGTTTGTAGAATTGTATATTTTATTATTGCTAATATCAACATTATTACATTTTTCTAAATATAATCCATCTGCTGTAGCTCCTATTATCAAGTTATATGAGATTTCAATTTCGTCATTCCCACTAGACCATATGCATGAAGTCCCATCAGTAGTTGTTTTTTCTAAATTATTGTGAGTGATTGTTATTTTTTTATTATCTCTAACTCCAATGCTTCCTGCTCCATTAGTTATACATTTATTTTCAGTAATTGTAACATTTGAAGATTCAGAAATTAAAATACCAAAACGAGAGTTATTAGCAGAATAATTATTTTTTATCAAGCTATCTCCAGATTGATGTACCAATACCCCATCTTGATTATAAAGAAGAGTACAATTCTCAACTATTACACCACCACTCCTCATTTCTGAAGAAATACCAAGTTCATAACCTTGAATAAAGCAATTTCTGATAATTACTGAAGAACTGACATAACGAATAAGAATTCCATAAGAACCTTTCCTATAGTATGTACTACCTGTTGATATCTTATAATTTTCAATTATATATGGGTCTTCTTCTGTTCCTGAGCCAGGACAACCCAATTTTGCAAAGTCTTCTTCACTTGTAATTGCTATAGGATGATGGTCAATATAATCAATTTTTTGACTATTATTTTTTTCAAAAATTGTTTTTGGATAAGAAATGCTATGATTTGCATCTCTCTTGTTTAGAAATGATTTTTGCTTATTAATCGAGAGAAAATTAACAAATGTTTTTTCAGTTTCTGATTTGTTCCTATTATATTTAGAATAGTTTTCATACTCATAATTATTTATTAAGGGAAAAGAAGGAAGAAGGAAAAGAATAATAATTAAAGAAAAATCAACAATTCTATTAAAATTTGGCAATATATTATTTAATATTTTCATTTCTAAAACAAGTATGTACTTTATATAAAAAAATATAAGTTTTTCTTCTTTATTTCAAACTTAAAATAATCATTTATCAAGTTCAATTTACATAAAAAATAAAAAAAAAGAATACAAAAAATCAATGAAAAAACATACAATCCCCAGAATAGATAAAGAAAGAGAATAAAAAGATTTAATATTTCAATTTTTTCTAGAAAATAAAATTTTTGAGATTACTGCTTCTTTCCTTTTCCTGTACGCTCCCATTCACTAAATTGTTTAAGCAAATCGTCAATAGCTGTAGTCATATCTTCAGTAACTAATGTTTCTCCAAATTGGAAACCAAATATGATCTCATCTCTTTCAATTTTATTTGGTACATCTTTAGAGTAAACATATAACCATAATTTCATAACTTCTATGCTATCAAAATCTAATAAAGGAGAAAGCTTATTTAGACTTATTTTGTCATAAACCAAACTAATTTTCTTAAGACGTTCAAGTTTTCTATTATTATTCTTTTTATCTCTAATTATTTTTGATAATTCAGACAAAGTTTTATTATCTTCCTCTAACAATGCTCTAACTATTTTTACTTTCTTTATTGCAAAATCAAAAACTTTTGACCATTTACTTCTAAAAGATGGAAATAGTTTCTTAATGATGGAAGTATCTTCTTTAAAAGAGATAATATGATTTAGGAATGTTAACAATTTTTGGTAACTAACTATTAGAGGTTTAAACTCTTGATTAAACCAATTGTGAATAAGATTACTTAACATTTCTATTTTGAAACTTTGTAAATTTCTAAGGTTAATAAGATCAATTAAATACTTTATTTTATAATGAAGAGTAGTATTTATAAAATATTCTAATTGATAATATGCTTTGTTTAGTTGTTCTCTTTCAATGTTTTTTAATCTTCTCTTATTAGAACAGATAAAAAGATATTCTCTAAGAAATAATCTTATTTTTTCAAGATATTGTGTAATCTCCTCAATTGAACTAATAAATAGTAGTAAGGAAGAAAAGTTTGTGAAAATCTTATCAAACTCCTCATTTAATTTAGTTTGCATGTTTATTATCTTTGGAAAATTTTCTCTTATCTTTAACCTCATTTTATATTCATAAACGAAGAATAATAGAAGAATAATAGAAATAGGTAATATAATGAAGTAAGTTACAATTTCAAATAGATTAAGATATATATTCTTCTTTACTGGATTTTTTCCATTTTCTATTTCCCAACCATCAGATCTTCCATCTTTATCAGTGTCAGAATCCAAAGGATCAGTAAGATAAATATTAACTTCGTCACTATCTATTAAGCCATCTCCATCAGTATCAGGGTCTAAAGGATCAGTACTGTAAATATTAACTTCGTCACCATCTATTAAGCCATCTCCATCAGTATCAGGGTCTAAAGGATCAGTACTGTAAATATTAACTTCGTCACCATCTATTAAGCCATCTCCATCATTATCAGGGTCTAAAGGATCAGTATCGTTAGTATATTCTTCCAAATTGGTTAAACTGTCATTATCAGGGTCTAAAGAAGCGTCATCAGCTAAAGGATCCAAGTTGTTTTCTACTTCCCAACCATCAGACATACCATCTCCATCAGTGTCAGAGTTCAAAGGATCAGTACTGTAAATATTAACTTCGTCACCATCTATTAAGCCATCTCCATCATTATCAGGGTCTAAAGGATCAGTATCGTTAGTATATTCTTCCAAATTGGTTAAACTGTCATTATCAGGGTCTAAAGAAGCGTCATCAGCTAAAGGATCCAAGTTGTTTTCTACTTCCCAACCATCAGACATACCATCTCCATCAGTGTCAGAGTTCAAAGGATCAGTACTGTAAATATTAACTTCGTCACCATCTATTAGACCATCTCTATCTGTATCATTGTCAAAAGGGTCTGTATCAGCTTGATATTCCTCTAAGTTAGTTAAACCATCGTTATCAGGATCCTTAGCAGAATCATCTATAATAATGTTTAAACCATTTTCTTCTTCCCATTTATCAGGCATATTGTCTTGATCAAGGTCAATATACATTGGATAAGGATCAAAATTGTTTGCAGAACCATCTATATTATATACTCCTATTTCACTCCAATCAGACCAATAGTTACCTGTTGTCCCAGAATAAAATTTATTATTTTCTCCATTATCACAAGCTTGAGATGAACCTCCTAGATTATTTGTAATTAGAATGTTTTTCACAAAGCTATTATTATTAGAATTAAAATCAAAAGATATTCCATAAGAACTACAGTTTATTATTACATTAGAAGTAAAAGAATTGTTAGAACTAAAAGCAATACCTAGACCAGAGACACTAGTATTTGATATTACATTAGAAATAAAAGTGTTATTAACACTAAAATAAAGAAATACATTATAAGAACTACTATTACTCACAATATTGGAAATAAAAGTATTATTAAAACTATGACTAAGATATATACCATAAACACTACTATTGCTAATAGTATTGGAAATAAATCTATTATTAAAACTATGACCAAGAGATATTCCATAATAACCCTGACTATTGCTAACAGTATTGGAAGTAAAAGTATTATTAAAACTATATTCAAGCTTTATACCATAAAATCCTCGACTATCGCTCACAGTATTGGAAGTAATAGTATTATTAAAACTATATTCAAGCTTTAGACTATAAGAACTGCTGTTTGTTATTACATTAGAAGTAAGAGAATTGCCAGAACTATTATAAAGACCTAGACCAGAAAAACTGTTCGTTATTAGATTAAAATTAAAAATATTATCAGAACTAAAAGAAATACTTAAACCAGAAATAATGTTTGTTATTAGATTTGAAATAAGAGTATTACCAGAACTAGAAACAATCCTTATTCCATAAGTACTGTTTGTTATTACATTAGAAGTAAGATTATTATCAGAACTAGAATCAAGAAAAATTCCTCTTTGATAGGAATTTATACTGTTATTGGACACTGCTATTGTTCCATTTTTAGTAGAATAAATATAGATACCATAAAATTCTGAACTTACGCCATTTAGATAACAATCACGAATTAGAATATATTTAGTAGTATTAGTAATCTTTATTCCATCATTGTTGGAGCTAGTGATATTGTAGTTTTCTATAATATATGGATCATCCACTGTTCCAGAACCTGGAAAAACAGTAAGATCTTCATCAGAGTCAATTATTATTGGTGAGTGAGAAATATAACTGTTCTTTATTATATTATTAAAATTAGAATTAGAATTAATACTTAAAATTCTTGCTAAGGCTATTTTATTGAATTTAATATCTATATCTTTAGTTTTTTGTACATCATATGTTATTAAAACACTTGAAACTATTAGTAATACTAGTACTAAATTTGTTTTCAAATTAGTATTTTTCGAATTTTTGATCATTATAAACACTATCTTGAAACAGCATACTTATTCTAGTGATAAACATTTGTTGTTTATAATATCTTATTAATGCTCAATTCTCTAAATAACTTTTTCGATTAGATTTGGTTAAATCAGTTCTGATTTGATTTAGTCATATTTTTCAATGTTTAATATTTTTTTATTTAGAAAAGATTTACACCCAAGAAAAAAGAACTTATCAATTGTTGATGTTAAAAGAGAAAAAAAGGAAGACAGATAAAATTAATCTATTTTTTCAATCATTTTTCTTCCAAACTAGTCCTTTGTTTAGAGTTATTAAAGCAAAAGCGTAAGCAAATGTTTTTGGTATCATCATCATTCCGAAAGCTGAATTTATTGGTAATAACACTAGTGTTAGAATAAAAAACAGAAAAGAAACGACAAATCCCCACGAAGTTAAATACAAGAATTTTTCTTCTTTTTCTTCTTCACTTTTTCTTTTGTTTGTTTCGTACATTAGTTTGCCTACTACCATTATTCCAAATATTGTGAATAATATTATATGTGGGCTAAACCAAGCTACTTCGTAATCTACAATACTGCTTTCTATATATGGGCTTGCTAATATGAATATTATTGAAAGTGTAGATAGTGTTAGAACCACTTTATCATATCTTTTTAATTCTCCCTCTTGATATCTATAAATTATGAAAAAGTGCCACATTATATAGAAAATAATAAAGGCTAATCCATCAAAAAAAAGAGTAAAAGTGTGTATTTCAAATGTTCCTCCTAATAACCCTACTATTCCTGAATTTTCAGGGTTTGCTATATTTATGTCCGAACCTATGGTATGGAGAAGATCACCCAAGAAGATTATTATAAAACCTACAAAAAGGTAAACATAAGGTTTTTTCTCTTTTTCTTCTGAACGGTTAATTTTCTTAAACAATAGTACAATAGAAACAGCTACTAAACTTAACCACAAAGTCATCAAAATTGTAACCGAGAGTAATTCAATTATTGCACTGGTTTCCATCAAATCACCTTAAACTGCTTTGTTTATAGATAATTAAAGTTTTTCGTGCTTTCTAATAAAAATCAATAAACTAGTACAAAAAATATTATTGCAGAGAGAATTTCAACTTCAATATAAAAAAGATAGAATGGAAAAAAATGAAATTACAAGTTTATTTTTTCTTTTTTAATTTTATTACAAGCGCTGTTGATAATAATATAATTGTGGAAAAAATTGAACTCATAGAAGAAGTTTTACTTGCTAAAACTTCTAAACCTAGCTTAACTAACCATATATCAGTTTTTCCTTCACCATAAGAAGCTGTTGTTCCGCAAATAATATACTCATTATCATTCACTTGGCGTATAGAATACCCCCCATCATAATCAGTTCCTCCAATGGTTTTTGTCCATTCAATATTTTCCTTGAAATCTGTTTTCACAACCCACAAGTCTAATAATCCAACACTATTGGTCCATGTTCCTCCTGATATAATATAACCGTTGTCATTTGTTTGTTCAACAGCAAAACCTAAATCATCATCTGCTCCTCCAAAAGTTTTATTCCATTCGATAACTCCTTCAGGGTTAAGTTTTACAAGCATACCATCTGATTCTCCCCTTCCATAGTAGCCTGTGTTTCCTAATATTATACATCCTCCATCATTGGTTGCAGCAATCGATCGACTTGAATCACCATCTATTCCTCCAAAAGTTTTATTCCAAGCAATATTTCCCCCAGAATCAAGTTTGATGACCCACAAATCGCTAGAATTAGAGTTAAAAGACGATGTTTTTCCAACACCAATATAGCTACCGTCAGGATTCTGCTTAAGCGAGTATAAAATATCGTATTTCTCCCCACCAAAGGTCTTGCTCCATTCTATATTTCCCAAGGAATCAGTCTTAATAACCCAAGCATCATTTGAACCAGAACCAAAAGATTCTGTGCTACCTGCTATAATAAAACCATCATCAGATATTAGATCCACAGACCAACCATACTCAGTTTCAGGGCCTCCAAATGTTTTATCCCATTCTACCTTTGGTTCAATAGAAACAGAACTAGAAAGAAAAGGAGAAATGAAAAAAATCGAAAACAAAGCTAGTTCAACAAGTAAATGAAATTTGATTATTTTAATTCTATAAGAATTCAATTTTTCTTCACCTACTTTTTGGATAGGGGTATTTAAGACTTCTAACTCAAAAAAATGAAATTCAATTATATAAAATTAATTAAATAAAATCACACTTATTCTTGAAAATAAAGATTCTTTGATCACATATCATATTACTCAAAAAGACTTTTTTCTTTTTATGTGCTTATATAATAATCACAAAAATTCAATTTCCAATTCTTTAATTTTTTCAAAGCCTTTATCCATAGTTACTATTTTCAGCTGATAGTATTTAGCTACTGTATATTGGTATAAATCATCAAAATCCAAATTTAAATAGTTTTTAGCAGTTATAATTTCATTATACCTATCAAGTGGTAGTGAAATAAGATTTATATTAACTAAAATATCACCAAGAAATTTAGAATAAATCTCTTGTTTGTGATACTTAAATAATATTACTCCAATAGAATGAAGTGAAAAATCAGTAATATTTAAACCGTTTTTAATATTAGAATCTAAAAAACTTTTACAAATGTCTTTTTTATTTTGTTCTAGCAATATCTCTAAAAATACATTTGTATCAACTAAGAACATCATCTCCACTCCGATGCCTTATGTTGCAATTCAACAGAAGTAAATCTATCTTTTATATCAGATAATCCTCCTTCCCAGTCAAATTTAAATTTAGTCACTTCTTTTTTTCTATACTTATGTTTAGCTAATAAAAATTCCATATAATCTAAAACTTCTTTTTTTAAATATTCAGGAAGTTCACGCATTTTATTCTCTATATCTTTTTCTATCATTTGTCTAACACCCTTTTTTGTAATAAGTGTTCACAATTTTTCTTTTGTTAACTTAAACGCTATTGTAATATATAGATTTCTACTTTTTTCTCGATTTAATTATTATTTATCAATAAAGAATGATCAACAGTCGTCAGCTTTGATTATTGCTTCATAACTAATTTAATCAATCAAAGAATATATTCCTTTTTGAAAATTCTTCAAAGATGTCAATTAAAGTTGTTTTAGAAAATAAATCGATTTTATGAAAGTACAAGAATTACATCTTTCGTCTCAGAGAATAAAGGTTTTATTTATTTTTTCCAATTTTGGAGCGATAACAGCTCTACAATAAGCTTTGTTTTTATTCTTTTGATAGTAGTTTTGATGATATTCTTCTGCTCTGTAAAATTTATCTATTATTTTAACTTCTGTAACTATAGGATTGGGGTAATGCATATCTAGAGTTAGTTTGAGGATATAATCTTCTATTTCTTTCTTTTGTTCCTCTTCTGCATATAGAATAATTGATCTATATTGAGAACCTATATCATTTCCTTGTCTATCTAAAGTTGTAGGATCGTGTGCTTCAAAGAATATTTCTAACAATTTCTCAAGACTGATTAAGTTATTAACGTATTCTATTTTAACCACTTCAGCGTGCCCAGTTATGCCTAAACAAATTTCTTCGTAAGTCGGATTGTCAAAGGTTCCACCTGCATATCCAGAGGTAACTTTTACAACTCCTTTGATCTGTTGGAAAACAGCTTCTATACACCAAAAGCACCCTCCTCCTAAAAAAATTGTTTTCATCATTAATATAATATCCAACTTTCTTTTTATTAAAGATATTTAACTTACAAAAATCAGTAAAATTCTTGCTAATATTTGAGAGAATAGCGCTTTATTTTAATGTTTATCCAATTTCGAACTTATTCTTGAAATTAATTTTAAAAAAGAAAAAATGGATTTATTTTCAGCAAACTTTTCTTTTATTACTAAGTACATTTGTTGAAATACTAACAAAGAAAATCAGTAATAGGTATATGCTTAAGAAAGATGTTTTAGCTGTTTCATCTCCATTATTGCCTGTACCAGAATTGCTTTCATTCTCCCATCCAGCCAATGTTGCCCATAACCACCAAGCAGAGTAGGCTTTTAAATTTGCATTTAGGGGTTGAGAATGAGCTGAACCACAATTATACCAATCTACTCCTTCTTCATGTGTATTTTGCCATTCAATAGCCCAATTACCAGAATGTGTTCCATTATTCCAACTACAATCATCACTTACATTTTTGTCTCCATAATAGTTTCCATCGGGATCATAAGATTCTATATCTGCAAAGTCATATAACACTTTATTATTCTCTTTGCAGAATTCTCTTATTTGCTCGTTCCTTTGGTGTAAGTTTCCTTCTAAACCTGTTCCATCAGTGTGACCAGTCATATAAACAAAAGTTACATCAGGAAATTCTTGCTCTAGAATGCTCATAGGTGTTAGATAGTGGTTAACTAATTCTTCCTCTGACATCCAACTTAATTGTCCACACCAGCTCCACATTATAACATTTACATCTTTATTGTTTATATCTTGTAGAAAGGCTCTTGTAGCATTAGACCATTGAGAATAACCTGCATCAGCAGCTTGACCTGGATCAGGAGCATAACTAGCTATAGTATTATCTTCAAGAAAAGAAGAATTGTAAGAAAAGAGTCCAGGAGTTCCTCCGTTTGCTTCTTTAAAGGAAGGTAAATCAGCCATACCTGTAATTATTTGTGAACCGTGGCTGGTATGCTGATAAGCTATATGCAATTTATTCTTTGCTTCAATAATTGCTTCATCTGGAATTTGGTCCAATCTAACCAGATTAGCTATAGAATGATCAGCTATTATTGGTGCAGTGTTAGTACTGCCAGAAACAAAACTTCCATTACCTCCAATAAATGGAAGCAAATTGATAATTAAAATAAAATTCAAGAAAAAAGAGAATTTTTTTGAAAACATCCATTTCACTCCTAAATTAAATAATATTAACCAAGAAACTATTTGAGTATTTCTAGTAAAAATCTAGCTGATTGATAAGTATTTATAGCAGAAATACTAAGCTTATCGGTGACTTATTTGGTAAAAGTAACAGTTATTAACGGTAGCCCTCGCAAACAGAAGGGTTATTCTGGTTTTATTCTCAAACCTTTTATTAACGGGATGAAAAAGGCAGGAGGAACAATAAATGTTTATTATCCTTCAGAGATGAAAATCAAACCTTGTATTGGCAATTTAGACTGTTGGGAAAGTGGAAATAAAGAATGTATAATAAACGACGGAATGCAAGAGATGTATTCAATCTTAAAAGAAACAGATATTCTAGCATTAGCTTCACCAGTTTATATTCCCCTACCTTCAAAGATGCAGATATTCATTAACCGTTTGTGCGCTCTTCTAAACCCTAAAACAAAGTTCATAAAAGGTCGAACTAGAGTATCTTTTCGTGAAAATGTTAAAATCTCCAAGATATTAGGTCTAATAACAGGTGGTTGGTGGGAAATAGAAAACCTTGATACTGTACAAACTATTTTTAAGGAATTTGCAAATATTGCAAGCGTTGAATTTATTGGTGCTATCCTTCGTCCCCATACTTGGTTATTAAAAGAAAATACACAGAAAAACAAAGAAATTTTGGATAAGATAGAATCTTTAGGTAAACAAGTGATTAAAAGTGGACAGATGGATAAAAAAGATTTAGATTTTGTTAGCCAACCTCTAACAACAGAACCTGAATTAAGAAAAATGTTGAATAAAATGCATTCTTAATTAAATATCAACATTATTGTTGGGAGAGATAAACAAGAGCAAAGAATAAAGAAAAAAGAAGCTTATAGAAGAAAGAGACTAAATTATCAATACTCGTTTAAGATTTTGTTCAACTATGTTTTTGAGTAATTTTTCTGAAGTTTCATCGAAATTTACAAATCCAGGGTCAATTTTTGAAGACTATGCAGGATTTTCTTGTTATTCTCTTAAAAGCACATTTAATACCGTTTCTAAAGTTTTATCAAATCTTTCTCCAAAAATATATGCTTGGAGAAATCCTGTGGCTGTTGTTCCTATAACTTTGTCTTTGTAAACGACAGTATTGAGTTCAGATTTTCTTTCCATTATTTCTTCTAAAGCTTTGGTTACACCAGATATTAAACCAGAGGTTAAATCTATAGAAACTTCTTTTTTACCTTCTTTTCCAGCCTTATTTTTATCTTCTTTTTCATCCTCTTTCTTTTCAGAAGTAAAATCATTATAATAAACAGGTAATCCACTATCAGTTGTAATCAATAATTGGTTTATTTTGGCATTAGATATCATTATGTTAAAAGGATCAATTATTAAGGTTATAGACCAAATAAACCATCCTGCAGCCATTAAAAATGGTCGTATAGCTCTGAGTATATAATTACTAAAAAAAATGCAAAAATAACCCATATGATTATAATGATAAATCCAACCACTTGCACAAATAACTGTTTTTTAATGTCTGGATCTCCTGTTCTAAAAAGTTTTGTTGAAATAGGAAGAATAAAAGAAATAATGAAAAAAAGTAACATAGGAGCTGTAATAGCAGGAATCCATAGACTATACTTCGCAGTCCAAGCGCCAAGAGTTTCAGAATAACTCAATTCAGTAAAATCAGGTAAAATAAAAGCAAAAAATAATGCTCCACCCAAGAAACTAACGATGTTAACAACAGGATGTAAACGATTTGTTTTGAAGTAGATAAAGGAGTAAAAAACGAGAATCATACCAAGAATTAATAGACAGTTAAAAAATAACCAAATGGATGAAATTAAGTAAACATTATCAAAGATCACCAAGTTTTAAGTAAAAAAGGATGTAATGAAACGACCTATAAAATCAAATGCCAATAAAACATAACTCATTCCCAGAAGAAAATGTGAAAGAAAGTGTGTTTGTCTGTATGTCTTAAATAAAATAAAACTGCTGGTAATAAAAGTTAGTTGTTCAAACAAAAATAATCCTAGTGAGTAATAAGAAATCATGTTTAAAAGAACGAGAACTAAAAATTAAATATATTGAAGAACTTTGGTGTAATTTTGATAGAAAAAACAGTTTTGCTCATCGAAGTTATCTGATTCTATCATATACCATCAGCTTGAGTAGCTTAGTAATGTTAAAATGTTTTTGGTTTTAGTCTCCTCAATCTCTCTTCTTCTCCCACAAAATGGAATATTTATTTACTCTTTGTATTCTATAGTACGCATTGTAAGATAAAATTAACACTATTATCAAGTTCAGCTAATTGAATTTATTCTCTAGGTAAGAGCATATCAACGATTTAAAGTTTGGAAATTTTCAACAAAATATTGAATTTTCTAATTTTAAATTTCCTTTGAATCTACTTTTTCGTAATGTTTATTATTTCTTGCTTAACTTTATTGTACACTAAGGTAAGCATCCAATGAAAATAGATGAATTTAGGAAAAAAAGATATAGAGATAAATTCAATTATATTACTGATAATCTGAAATGTTTGACTGTAACTCCAAGAACTGAACTAGAAAAAAAAGGTGTTTTATATTCTGTCCATACAATAATAGAAAGTGTAATTGATCTTGTTGCAATGTTTATCAAAGATTTGGGGTACCAAGTAGAAGATGATCAAAAAAACATTTCACTATTAGTCAAAAAACTAAATTTAGAACCTGAACTTGAAATTGAATTAAAAAAAGCTAATGGGTTGCGTAACATTTTAGTTCATCGATATAATGGTGTTGACGAGGAAATGGTTTTGAATTCAGTTGATGAAGTTATTAGAGTTACTTCAAAATGGCTTGAAATATTTGAAAAACTATTCGTAGAGTTGTTTAATGATGAATCTTGAAAAACTAAGAATCGATTTACAACCCTTGTCTAATTATGAAGTAGTAGTCTTCGGCTCTCAAGTTACAGGTGGAACTAGACCTAGTTCTGATGTTGATATTGCAATTATTACTCGTGAAAAAAATAGAGAAAAAAATATTCAAATGTATAATCAAATATTAGGAAAAGTACCTTCAAATTACGATATTAAAATTTTTGAGCTCTTACCTATTCACATACAAATGAGTATAATTAATGATCATATTGTTATTTTTGGAGACAAAATAGAACTCTCTGAATATTTTTACTTTTATCGCAAGATTTGGAATGACTGTAAACATCGTATTCTAGGAGAACAGTTTAATCATTACGAAGAAAAACTAGCTGCGATGGAATGGTTCGACAAAAACAGAGAAAAGATAATTCAAAAAATAAAAAGTGAATTAAAAAAATAGAATAGTAATGAACCAACTTCTTCTGGTAAAACTATCTTTGTTTCTTCTTTAGAAGATATAAGTTTCTTTTAATATTTCAACAGTTTTGATTTGCAAAATGTTACTTTTTGCTATTGCTATTGCAATAAGATAAACTGCTAAGGGCAGGAAAATTACGAATTGAACCTCATTAAAACCAAAGTTTATTTCGAGCCAGAAGGGTATTGATATGTTGTTAATGGTTTTCTGCAATAATATTTCGCCTAGAAATGTTAGTACGATACTGATGAAAGATACAATAGTTATCAAAAACATTAATTCGTACAACAATATCTTCATTACATCTGTTTTTGTTCCTCCTATAGCATTTAACAAAGCAAATTCTCTTTTTCTCTCATTTATATTGTGTAGTACAAAATTAAATATTCCAACTGCTAATGCTACCACTGTTAGAATTGAGAATATGTTTAACATTAAGCTAAAAGTGTCCATAATTTGGCTTAATCCTTCATAAATCACTTGTTTCAGAAAAGCTTGTTTTACTCCTATTTCTTCATTTTCTAGTTGTAGAAGTAGTTTTTCTAGTGATTCACTTTTACTTTCTTCTTGTGTAAAAGTTACTGCCAGGGTGTTGTAGGGATTTTGTGTAGAGTTTATTTTATCAGCTAGGAAATCGATGTCTACTAAAAAGGTCATTGAATTCTGCATAACTGTGCTTGCTATTCCACAGATCAATAGTTCTTCTTCGAATTTCCATTTAAGGTCAAGTTTGGAAGATATAGTTATAGTTTCATTAACTTTCAAATTCTCTAATTTAGCAAATTTCTGAGAGATTACAATTGCTTTTTCTCCTTCGTTTGGTAATCTTCCTTTGACTATTCTTGGAACATAAAGTTCTCTTTCTTTAGTTGTTCCAACTAAAAGTATTGTATCATTAAGTTCTAATTTTTTATTATCTAAAGTTATATTTGTTTCTCCTCTTACAGCGTAAGTCCAGAGATAACCTTCCATTTTTTGAATGTATGGCTTATCAGCTAAAGAACTAATATTTTCTTGATTTACAAGTTTGCTTGTAAATATTAATCCATCATATTGATTAGCTTCTTGAAATGAGTCTTTTATTGTTCCTACCAGCTGATTAGATACAAAAACTATTGTAGCAGCTGCAGAGGTGGCTATTCCTATTCCTAAAACTAGCGCTACAACTTGTTTCTTTTTTCTTACTAAATATCGCATACTGTACAGGAAAAGGCTGGATAAAGAGGAAACCTTTTTTTTACTCTTTCCTTTCTTTTCTTTCATTTCTTTATTTCCAAAACCTATTTGTAATGCTTCCATTGTAGCCAATTTATAGGCTTTCAACGCTGGGATCATAGAAAACAAACCTAATAATGATACTGTAAGTAGAAAATTAATAGCCATTCCTTTGAAATCGATAGCAAATATAACTTTACCAAGTATGGGATAAATGAAGAACTTAACAACAATAAAATGAATAGCTAAAGCAATCAATATTCCTGCTAAACCACCGAAAAAACTCCATATAATTACTTGATAGAAATAGTGGAGGATTACTTGTTTTTTAGAAAAACCAATTGCTTTCATTACTGCTGTTTCTCTATACTTTTGACTTGATTGTTGGATTAATATTGTTGTTATTATAGCCACACCAATTAATAAAATAGGATAGCCAATGATCAAAAAAATTGCTCCAATAATACTTATCTGAGATCTTATTCCTCCAGAAATTGAAACTTGTCCTACAACTTCCCAACCGTTATTTTCTAACAAATCTGTTATTTCATTCAAAGTTTCATAAACTTGTGTAATGTCATCTACTTTAATTCGAATACCATTGAATTCATCACTCATATTAAGTTTAGATTGTAAATATTCTAATGGAACAAAAACAAAAATGTTGCGAGGAACAGAATGAGAAACAGCCCAAGTAGCTTTAACTAAAGAAACAATTTCTAATTCAAAAGAACCATTTTCAGAGAAAACACTTAATTGTTCATCTTCTTTTAATCCTAAATAACTTGCCCCTGTTTCCTCAACAAAGCACTGATTACTGTTCAAAGTTAAGCTCTCGTCGGGTAAAACGAATTTATTCAAAGAAAAATTGTCAGGTACTCCTTCTAATGTTACTCTAGCATTTTTTTCCTCATTTAACCCTATTCCTTCGATAAAAATCCTTCTTTCAAATATTTCTATATTTTGGACTTGCTCAATCAACATCTCTTCTGTTGTAGAATTAAAATTTCTACCCATAGTGTAAATTTCTATTTCTGCTACATTTTCCTGCTTATAGCTATTTTCCTCTGTGATATTTATCGTAGCCACTAAATTATAGTAAACAGTAGGGACACTTATCATAAGAGCCACAATAGAAGTGATTAAAATTGTCCTAGTTTTATGTTTTTTAATCTCCTTCCAAGTAAACTTTAGAACAGTCATAGACAACAACTCTCTAATATTGACTATAAGGGACTACTTTTTTGTCTTTGATTGTAATAACTCTCGATGAATATTCTTTAGCAAGAGCATAATCGTGAGTAACAATGAGCATAGTTACGTTTTCTGAAACATTTAGTTCTTTTAACAACTCAAAAAGCTTTCTGGCATTTTTTTGATCCAGATTACCTGTTGGTTCATCAGCTAACAATAAAGAAGGAGAGTTAATCAAAGCTCTAGCTATGGCTATACGCTGCTGTTCTCCACCACTTAATTGAAAGGGGAACTTGTTTTTCTTGTCAGAAAGACCCATTTTATCAAATAATTCATTAGCAGTTTGAATAATTTCTACTCTTTTTTTACCATCTAATTCAGCGGGAAGAAGAACATTCTCAAGAGCTGTAAGAGAAGAGAAAAGGTTGAAGAACTGAAAAACAATACCTATTTTCTGACGACGATAAAATGTAAGCTCTTTTTCGTTCATATTAGTTATATCTGTATTATCAACAATAATACTACCATCATCACAATGATCTAACCCAGAAACTAAATTAATTAAGGTACTTTTACCATTGCCTGAAGGAGCAACAATAGAAACCATTTCTCCCTTATCAACTTTCAAATCTGCTTCATTAAATATCTCAATTTCTTGAACTCCAGAATATATTTTACTAACTTTCTTTAATTCTAGCATAAAACATCACGATTATAGAAATATTAGACTTCAATACTAGAGAATAAATACACACAATACTCTTTTTGGCAAAAGTGGAATATAAAGCTAATTATTCAAAAAAAAAATAAATCACAACCATTAATAATTAAATCATACAATTCCATTTTTCTTTATTTACCATTTAAATTGGCTTTCCTTTTAAATTAATCAATTTTATAAAAAAAAAAGAATTTAGAAAGTTTTTCTTTTTCTTAAGTAAAATAGACCAAAACCGAGAATGCTTAAGCTAAATGCTATGCTAATAAAATTCATTGATAACAAGGAAGGATGAGATTCTGCATCTAAAGGATCTGTTCCTTTTTCTACTTCTTCTCCATCTGTATATTCGTCATCATCCGTATCTGCATCTTGTGGATCAGTGCTATAGTTATATTCTTCTAAATTAGTTAAACCATCGTCATCAGGATCTTCGTCAGCATCATCGGTTAGAGGGTTAAGATTATTATTAACTTCCCAATCATCTGGCATTCCATCATCATCTGTATCTGCATCATGTGGATCAGTGTTACTGTTATATTCTTCTAAATTAGTTAAACCATCGTCATCAGGATCTTCAGAAGAATCATCTGTAAGTGGATCTAAATTGTTATTAATCTCCCAACCATCTGACATTCCATCATCATCAGTATCTGCATCATGTGGATCAGTATTATAGTTATATATTTCAGAGGGATCGTCCAATCCATCTTCGTCTGTATCCAAAGTAAGAGGGTATTTATCTACACTTCCGCTTAGCCCATCTATTCTATATTCCCCAGAACCGTCCCAATTTGACCAGTAATTTCCTTCATTTGAAATACTATTGTACCAACTATTATTAATACCTTCATCTACAGCTTGAGAGAAAGACTCTCCTGGGGCAACATATTTGCAGTTATTATAGAAGATGTTATGATGGACGATATTGTTATGACATTCTTCTCGGATCTCCATACCATTAACATTATTGTTAACTAAATTATTAGAAAAGAAAACACTATTATTTGTAAACCAAACTCGGATACCGAATTCACTATTTATTGCAGAGCTGTTGATAACTCTTATATCTCTTGCATATTCTAATCTGATAGCTTCATTCTCACAATTAGTTACTGTATTAGATAAGACCTCTGATTGATATGAATAATGAATAAGTATTCCAAAACGTTTATTGTCGTTACATATGTTATATTCAACACATACTTGGTCGCAACTATCAACCATTATTCCTGCCTCACTACTTTTTTCACAAGTGTTTTCTATAACTCGAACAGTGTTGGCAGCAGAACGTAGCACATGAATTCCAATAAAAGAAGAGCGAATATAACAATTTCTAATTATAACGTACTTCGTAGTATATGCAACTACGATTGCATAATATTGGTCAGTGGTAATATTATAATTTTCAATTATGTAAGGGTCATCAATCGTTCCAGAACCACTAAAATCATATTTATCAAAATCAGCATCGGAATTAATAACTATAGGCTCGTGTTCAATTAACGTTTGAACCTGTTCAACAGCAACTATGCCTTCAAAAGTGTTACCATTCGCTATATTTCCGACATTTAAAGTTATTACAAAAATCGAGATTACTGCAAATGAAACTTTTAATATCCTTTTTAATAACATGATATCACCATTTAATTGTTAACCTTAATTTTATAATCAACATAATATATAAAAATTACTGATACCTAATTGTTTCAATTTAAATTTGTATAATTAAAGAAAATTACTTTATAAAATAAAATAATTGAAAGAGAAGAAAAAGGTTGAAGAATTGTAAAAAATCTATTTTAAGACAACTATTATTTTTTTCTTTCATTTTAGATATATCCGTACTATCAACATAATACTACAATTGTCAAAATGATCTAACCCAGAAACTAAACTAGTTAAAATACTTTTACATTTTCTTGATGGTTAAATGTCTTTACACTTTATCTGTTTTGTCTTTAGTTTCCCATGATTCAAATTCTTGGCTTAATCTTTCTAAAGCTTCATCTATCTTTTCACTACTCTTTTGACCAAACATGATGTAATCTCCATCAACTACAATTTCATACTCGTCAGGAAGAATATATATCCACTCCAAACAATCAACTTTCTTTGTGAACCCTAGTAATGGAGATAAATTGTCTATCGTTATTTTCTCTGTTCGTTTCATCACTCTTTTCAGTTTTTGCAACCTTTTTTGCTCCGTCATTTGTTCTTGTTCTCTAAATGCTTTCTTAACTTGTGAATCAGCGTCTCCAATTTTTTGTTCTTGTTCTATTTCAGTTTCAGGTTCTAAATTTAGTTTCTTAACATGAGAATCAATTTCAACATCCAATTGACCCTTTTCCATGAGTTCTTTTAATGGAGTTAAATCTACTCTCTGCAATTGATTGTTGGACAGATACAACCATCATAGTTTTGGACATTTTTCCAAAGGAGTCAAATCAACTGTCTGTAGTTGATTATCCCACAAATACAACCATCGTAGTTCTGGACATTTTTCCAAAGGAGTCAAATCAACTGTCTGTAGTTGATTACCCCCTAAATACAGCCATCGTAGTTTTAGACATTTTTCCAAGGGGGTCAAATCAACTGTCTGTAATTGATTATCCCCCAAACCCAAGCATCGTAGTTTTAGACATTTTTCCAAAGGGGTCAAATCTACTGTCTGTAGTTGATTATCCCACAAATACAACTCTGTTAGTTCTGGACATTTTTCCAAGGGGGTTAAATCAACTGTCTGTAATTGATTACCCCCCAAATACAACTCTGTTAGTTCTGGACATTTTTCCAAGGGGGTTAAATCAACTGTCTGTAACTGATTTTCCCATAAAAACAACCATCTTAGATTTGAATCTATTTTTTTTCAAACTTTTCTCCATTAACTAATTTTCCTACGATGTATTGCTTCATTCTTCCCTTTAAGAAATAAATTCGACTTTTTTAAATTTTATTCAGTTTGTATATAGTAAGTGAATTAAGGGGGAAATAATGAATCATGAAAAGAGCTGTTAGACACAAAGTTTTTTAGTAGAATCATTGATCAATATGAATGGGTTAGAAGATCCTGTAATAGATGCTTTCAACGATGCAGTAATTTATTTTAGAGCTCATATAACTAATGGAGATAATTATTACTCAACTGATCAGAATCTGCAATTGTGGAACCTCTATTGAAGCAATTTTCGATTACTAAGTATGGTCTCACCACCATAAGGAAGAGAAAAAAAGTATGAAACTAAATAAAAAAGTGTTGACTATAATATTATGCACAATCATCTTACTGTTTGTAGGTACTTCAAATACAACTAGAGCAGTTCATCAAGAAAAAAACAGATTCGCACATACATTACACACCAATATTAGTTTAATCACTCCAATTAATATCACCTCTGATGAAGATTTCACTAAATATGCATATGATGGTTCAGGAACAGAAGAGGATCCATATATAATTGAGGGATATGAAATAACAGGACAGGATGTTACAGGGATCTACATAGCGAATACTACGAAATATTTCATCATACGTGACTGTGTTATTGAAGGTACTAGTCAAGGAATTCATATTGTAAATGTATCGGATGAGACAGCATTAATCACAAATAATATTTGTATAAATATAATAAACCAAGGTATAATCGTTGAAAACACTAATTATGCGATATTACGTAACAATACTTGTAGTGAAACTAATATGTATGGCATCCATATCCGATTCACAGATTACCTTATATTGGAACAGAATACTTGTAATAAAAACGGAATGTGCGGAATTTTTGTAGATTACTCAACTTCGACTGTGATTAGGAAGAATATTGTTATTGATAATATGCTCTCTGGTATTATTGTACAAGATACAGTAAAAACACTCATCTCCGAGAATTATTGTTTTGATAACGATGGTATGGGTGGAATAGTGCTGACTAGTTCCCTAAATGCGACAATTATAAACAATTTTTGTGTTGACGACTTTCAAGTTCAAGATGGTATTAATCTTTACAATTCCAATGGTTTTATTATAAAAAACAATACCATCTCCTATGGCGGGTATGGACTATTTGTGTCTGAATCTTCACACGGGGTATATACTAATAATACTTGTATAGAAAATAGTAAATATGGTGTTTATATAAAAAATGGATACAACATTTCTATCAATGAAAACAACTGCAGCGCTAATGATCAAGGTATAAATCTTTACAACTCTTCAACAATTTATATCTACAATAATAGTATAAGTAAAAACACTATTGGACTAACTTTTGATCTCTCGAATCATTCAATCATCACTTTTAATTCATTTGAGGAGAATGAACAATATGCAATAATTATGGATTCTTCATCTTCTTCTAATCTCATTCATCATAATACGTTTATTGACAACAACTTGCAAGGAACATCTCAAGCTTGTGACAATGGCCATAATAATACTTGGTATGACCAATCGACAAAAACTGGTAATTATTGGTCTGATAAAAAAGGGATAGGAAAATATCACATAGATGGTAGTAGTAAATCGTATGATAAATTTCCCCTAAAAAAACAACCTCAACAATTTGCTGAAAAAACTTCTATTGATTTTTTCATCATTCTTATTTCTTTTCTCTCTACAGCTATTTTGTCTTATGGCATAAGAAACAAGTATGCATTCAGACAATTATGATTTAGATAGGTTTTAACTATGCTTCAAGGTCACCTACCAATAAAGAGGTTGTAACAAGAAGATACCTCAAAAATTAGAAAAAAGCAAGATTTTAACCTTTTGGTTTAATCGTACACAAGAGGGGATGAAAAAGCATTTAGGAAAAAAACAAGTTTTCCTTTATTATTATTTGGTATTAAATATAAATTAAAAGTAACTTGTATTTTCTTTTACTGTTAAATTTACTAATTTTAATAGGTTCTAATTTTTATTTTGATAATTTCAATTTATTGTTTTAATTTTCTGATTTATTACTCTATGAATTCTCTTAACTTGTAAGGATGTATTTTCTGAAAGTGTATATACCAGACAAAAAAACCCACATTAATAATATTAATTTTTGGACACGCTTAAAAAATTAATAATGAAAATAACAAAAGAAATTAATTTTGTTTTCTTCTATAATAAGAAGTTAAACGGATGAAAACAGGGATCATCAAAACAGACAAGAAGACAACAAAGCTAGAGAAATCCAATGAAAAGAGAGCAGAACTACTAGAGTTCGACGTCAAGTTTTCTGTTGTGTCTGTTGTAGGATAATTGCTAGAATCAGTAGGGTCTGTACCTTTATTTACTTCGTCACCATCTGAATATCCATCACCATCAGTGTCAGAAACCAAAGGGTCAGTATTATTCTGATACTCTTCTAAGTTGGTTAAACCGTCACTATCTGGGTCTTCTGCAGAGTCATCGACAAGAGGGTCTAAACTGAATTCTATTTCCCAACCGTCAGGCATACCATCACTATCAGAATCAGAATTTGTCGGGTCGGTACCGTAAGTATTCACTTCGTCACCATCAGTTAAACCATCACTATCAGTGTCAGAAACCAAAGGATCAGTACCGTAAGTGTTGACTTCGTCACCATCAGTTAAACAATCACTATCAGTGTCAGAAACCAAAGGATCAGTACCGTAAGTGTTGACTTCGTCACCATCAGTTAAACAATCACTATCAGTGTCAGAAACCAAAGGATCAGTACCGTAAGTATTCACTTCGTCACCATCAGTTAAACAATCACTATCAGTGTCAGAAACCAAAGGATCAGTACCGTAAGTATTCACTTCGTCACCATCAGTTAAACAATCACTGTCAGTGTCAGAGTTATTAGGGTCTGTACCAGCTTGATACTCTTCTAAATTAGTTAAACCATCAATATCAGGGTCTAAAGAAGAATCATCAGTTAAGGGGTCCAGACTGTTATCTACTTCCCAACCATCAAGCATACCATCACCATCAGAATCAGAAACCAAAGGATCAGTACCGCAAGTGTTGACTTCGTCACCATCTGTTAAACCATCACTATCAGTGTCAGAAACCAAAGGATCAGTACCGTAAGTGTTGACTTCGTCACCATCTGTTAAACCATCACTATCAGTGTCTTGAGTGTATTGTTGAGATTCAGGATTACTAGTTGAATCAAGCGGATCTGTATTAGATACTACTTCTTCAAAATCATTATATCCATCACCATCAGAATCAGATATATACGGATCAGTATCATAGATTAATATTTCATTTGCATCTGTCAAACCATCACTATCAGAATCTAGAGGTAAAATTGAATATTCAATTGATATAGTAATATTTTGAATATCACCATTATCAATAGTCCCTTTATAAGTATCAGTGATATTATCATAATCTAACACTAATTTTTCATTATAGAAACTGTCTACAACACAATTCACTATAACGCTATCAATTTGGTAAAAATCATACAAAAGCAATACTTTTACGGAAAAATATGATGGAAAACCCAATGACTTACTAAAAGCGTAATAAATATAATCTTTGTAATAGGTTGTAGGTATTGTTAAGGGAAAATTATCATTTATATTATCTGAAACAGAATAACTAGAGTCATTTATCAAATCTCCATTACTGTCAATAACAGTTGTTTCATTCCAATAATTACCATATATTCCATTATCAAAATAACTATTAGAAGAATAAAATGTGAATTTAGTATTATAAAAATTGTTTAGAAGAAAAGTCGCGTTAGGATAATTTACTACTATATTAGAGTTAATAAAATTACAACCAAGTATAAGTGCATGTTCAAGAGAAGATGGAAAGTTCAAATTGTCATCTGAAAAAGAAGAATTCGAGATTCTTAATTGTTTTAGTTTTGAAAAACCATAACCAAAAGGTACTCCCCTAAAAGTATACCCATTCTTCATAAAAGAACAATTTTCTATAAATAAATTATTCCCCCATGCTATAATTCCCCAACTGTTTCCACTTATTATAGACGAAGTTATTTTCAATTTCGATGTTTCAGAAACAGAAACTCCAACATCGCCATCTTTGATAATACTGTCAGTCAAAGTAATATTATTACTTTGATATACAGAGATCGGGCATGTAAAATCTTTAAGTATTACATTTTCGCTATTAATTAGTACTAATTCTCCTTCAATAGTTGTTGATTCTATAAGAACATCTTTTTGTGATAAAACAAATCTTATATCTTTTCCATTTACTTTATTGTTAATGGAATTAAAGTTAGTAAAATCTCCACCAAAGACTCGAATGGTCTCATTAAACAGTTCATTTTCGTGCAGATATAAATTCGAACCCCCATAAATCTCAAAACCACAAGAGTTTCTATATAATTTATTTCCAAAAATACTAATATTATTTCCATCCCAAATTTCAATACTCCACCTACCATCATAGATATAATTGTAAGACACTTGTGAATCTTGAAGATTACCAAAGAGAGAAATTGCATCACCAAAATTGTTAAAAGTATTAGAAGATATAACACAATTTGTTCCACTTCCTAGTTTAAGTCCAGAATATGAATAACTATAAGCTGTAAAAACATTATTTGTTATAAATAATCTATCAACACTGCAATCTACACGAATAGCAGCATAATATTCGTTATTATTACCATCACTAATGAAACTATTATTTGTAATAGTAATTCCACTTAATACTTCACTTGAATAAAGACGAATTGCTATGAAATAATTAGTAAAAGTAGTATTTCTTATTAAAGCTGAATCTGTTTGGATTACTAGTCCATGCGTAAGCTTAGTGAAGTCAGATGTTCTATAGCCCAAATCACTTAAGTAACTATTTTCGATTCTAATTTCTGAGCCTTTTTCAGCGATAATAACATATTTAAGTGTTGGATCAATTGATTTGATTGTGGAATTATTAATATACAAATGACCACCTGATTCAACGTGAATACTATATTGTCCATTATCTGTCAAGTTAAAAGAAAGAATAGAATTGTAAATATAACATTCTTCTCCATCTTGAATAACAATATCATTATCAAGAAGTATAGACGTATTAACATAGTCAGTTAATTGATAGGAAGGAAATGTATCATCATTAATGAATCCTAAAACATCTTGATTTGAGGAAATCCTTTTATTTGGATTACTTGTTCTGATAATTAATACAACCAACATTAGAAGTAATATTGATCTAACAAGATTCTTATTAAATCTAATCAAATAAACACCAAATTTTTAACTAATTTTTTTCTTTAAAAAGATTATCTAAGTATCACTAGCAATCATAAAAACATGACTTTTATAAAACTTATTTTTATAAGTAATAATGTTTTGCTAATTATATACAGATTTAGTTTTGAAATTTATTTGTTTGACAATGATATAGTAATTCAGCAAAAGTAACTTTCACCGCTATATAATAAACTTAATTCCCGATATTTTATTGGTGCTAAAGACTATAGTTACCAAATAAAGAAAAACATATGTTTTTACTTTTGTTCAACAAATAATTTTATATTGGGTTATAACCCATAATCCTCTAGAAGTCTAAAACGAGAAAAAAGAGGCGATAAAAATAGGATATGGTTCAGGAAGAATGCGTGGTGGAGGGAGAGGAAGGGGAGGAGGATTTGGATTAGGAGCAGGAGGAGCCTGTATTTGTCCAGTGTGTGGTACAAAAGCTGCTCATGCAAGAGGGGTACCTTGTTTTCAATCTCGATGCCCACAATGTGGAGCACCAATGACTAGAGCAGAAGCTTATGCCGGTCCCCAACCACAGTATAGTAAAAACGTACAAGAAGAGAAAGAATACAAATTTACTACAGCAGCAAAACCACATATAGATCAATCTAGATGTAAGGGGTGTGCTTTATGCATAAATAGTTGTCCTTTTAATGTTATTAGAATGGAAAATGGTCATGCAATTATTGATTCTTCACGCTGCAGAAGTTGCGGAGTATGTATTTCTTCTTGTCCTGAAGGAGCAATAGTTTATTAGAAAATGTAGAAAAAAATTAAAAATAGTTGAAAAAAATTCTTTTTATATTTTTAGTGGTTCAATGATTATACTATCTTTATCAAAAGTTGCCAAGTAAAAGTCTTCTGTTAAAATGAGACAACCAGTTGGACAAATATCTTGACATAATGCACAGAAGCAGCACTTTCCTAAATCTATTTGTGGATAAGTTTTTGGGTATTTTTCTTTATATTCTTTTTTTACTTCTACCATCTTTATTGCTTTATTTAAGCATATTTTGGCACATGATCCACAAGAGATGCAGTTATCGATGTCAAACTTATGTTTTGCTCTCTCTCTTTCTGGTATCTCTACTTTCTCCATTGGAAAAAGAACAGTCATTGGTCTTTTGAACAGATTCTTGAATATTTCTGAAATAACACTTAGTTTCATTGTTATCACCTCATCTATCTACATCAGCAGGACATTGGTTTAAACTCCAATAAATAGCAGGGACGTCAGCATAATAAGAATCAGTAAGTAAATGCTTTAAAATAGGTATCATATGAGTAAAAGAAGGACCTCTGATCTTAACTCTATAAGGAGTCTTTTTTCCTGTAGCAATCATATAAATAGCGCCTTCTCCTCTTGATAGTTCATTACGTGTATAGGTTTCTCCTTTAGCTTTGCGGAAGTGAACAATAGGTTTCATATTAGGCGTTTTTACTTCCCCTTTTGGCATTCTGTCAATTGCTTGCTTAACTATCTTCTTGCTTTCTTCTATTTCTTGCATAGCTATCAAATATCTTGAATAAGCATCTCCTTCATCAAGAACTGGAATTTCAAACTCCAATTCATCATAAATTTCATAAGGATCATCTCTTCTAACATCTGAAGCAACCCCGCTAGCCCTTAAAATAGGTCCTGTTGCACCTAGTTTAATAGCTTCTTCTTTCGTTAACACTCCTACTTCTTTGAATCTTTCCAACCATGCAGGATTTTCTTTTTTTGCGAATTTATGCATATAGTCAATCTTTTCAAATAAAGTAAGAATCTTTTTTTCTGCTTTCTCTGGTAAATCTTTTCTTACTCCTCCAGGGCAGATATATCCAGCTGGATAAAGTCTTCCTCCAGTAATATAATCGAACACATCTAGCATATAGTCTCTGTATCCCATTGCAACATTAAATCCAGTAGTAAATCCTGTTCCCATTGACATCACAGCGTACCATATAAAGTGCGATTGTATTCTTGACAGTTCTGCAAGTATAACTCTGATGTATTTAGCTCTTTCTGGGATATCATAACCCATTAAAGTATCAACAGCTTCTGCATGGAGAAGATTCCACTGAAGAGGTTCTAAAACACATATTCTATCTGATAATACGGAGTTTTGCATAGGTTCTCTATATTCCATTAACTTTTCAAAACCTCTATGTAAATATCCTGGATCTACTACAGCTTTCATCACTCTTTCTCCACGAAGTTGAACTCTCACTGAAAAGTTTCCTGAACCAGGGTGAGCTGGTCCAAAGTACATTTCAAAATCTCCTTGTTTTTCTTCTATTTCAGTCATTTTTTCACCTCAAAATAATTATCTTCTCTGGGATTACTTTCATTATAATATTCTTGTTGTACATATTTTCGCCAGTCGAAGTCCTTTCTAAACGGAGGAGGGCCATCCCAGTCTTCCAACATTAGTGGAGTAAGATTAATGTTTCCTTTAAAAATCACGCCATAAAACTCATGGCATTCTCTTTCACATAATTCTGCATTTTTACTCCATAGAGAAGTAACAGAAGATATTGTAGGATTTTCTCTATTTATCCTTGCTTTTATCGTTAAAAGCATTTTTTCTTTATAGGACCATAAATGGTAAGCAATTTCAAAATTATTCTTTTCAATCCAATCTGTAACACTTATTGTAGAAAGATGTTCAAAACCCATATCATAAGCAATCGAACAAGCATCTACTATTTCTTTAGGTTCAATAGATACCCAAAGTCTTTTTTTTCTTTGGATATTAACCTTCTTGTTTAATTTCTTACTTAAAGCCGTTACAATTTTTTCTTCTTTATAATTATTCTTCTCTTTCTCTACTACACTCATTTTACTCACTCATCCGGCATTCCATGAACATGTTGAACTATTTTGAAAACAGCATCAAAAACAGCTTCAGGTCTGGGAGGACAACCAGGAATATACATGGTTACAGGAAGATAATCTTCAAGCTTCTTAACAGTGTTATATGAATCCCAATACATCCCACCTGTTATTGGACATGAACCCAATGCTAAGACAAACTTTGGATCAGGCATTTGCTCATAAATCTTTTGTGCTCTCTTCATTGATTTTGGTGTCTGAAAACCAGCAATAAACAACACATCAGCCTTTCTTGGTGAATTAACTGTTATCATTCCAAAACGTTCCATATCCCACCTTGAACCTACAACTGGGACAAGTTCAGTAAATCCACAAGAGTTAAACCAATTAAAAACCCAAATAGCTTTTACAAAATATTTCATCACAGTTTTCTTCTTAACCATCCTTTCCACTTTCTTCTCTTTTGTTTAGAAACACAATACACAAATTCTTGCTATAATTATTTAAAAAAAAATCTACTTACATATATCTTTTAGGGTAAGGATTTAATCGTTTTGCTATACTTACAAGCCCAAAAATGATAAAATAGGTCAATGACTTTTCGGATAACCGAACATTAATCAGTATAAACACCTGTCTAATCGTGTGAATAATTACGCACATGTTCAAAATGGTGAATAACTGCGAATTAATTAACAATATATGTGTTTAAGAAAAAGCACATCTGCATTTAAGAATAGAAATTAATCAAACTATTAAATCTAAGAATTTGAGGAAATAGATAAAAAAGTAAAAAAAAAGGAAAATAAAGAGACATCTACATTTATAACTTATAATACTCAAATAAATAAAAAAATTGTTATAAATGTGAAGGAAAATTTGGTTAAGGTGTTCAGGAAAATAAACATTTGTAACGTGGTTCCCGTATGGGTAAGTTAATAACGTACAATCTGTTCTCCAATAAGCAAATAAATTTTCTTATCAAATCTTTTAAACTGTTAAATAAAAGAAAGAAGAAAAAAAAAGAGTGTAAAAACTATTTTGATAATAGCTCAATAAAATTAGAAACAAATTTTTCGACTTTTTCCCAATCTCGTAAATCGATTACTTTATTCTTTGTATCATCATATTGTTTGGAAATAATTTCGACCATCTTTTTATCTAACCAGGTCATTTTGCTTTCAGGAGACAAATCAAGTTTTCCTCCAAATGCTTCAACTAAATTAAAGTTTAATCCGTATTTTTGTAGTCTAGAGAATATATATTCATTCTTTATGCTCTCATATTTCTCAGGATCTGCTGCAAAGGCAGAAGAAACAAAAAAAGCTTTAATTCCAATGTATTTTTTTAATGCTTCCTTTTCGTTTTTTACGAATTTTTTCACACTTTTTACCCACATAGACATCTTAATTCCAGTTCCAATAATAAGACCAGAATAATTGTTTATTTTTGGAAGTTCTTGTTTTTGAATTTGACCTAAGTCAATAATTTCAACATAAAAGTTATTTTTTTCCAATAATTCTTTAATTCTTTTAGTTACCTCTTCTTTGGCACCGTATCTAGAGCCAAAGACAATTAAAATTTTTTTATCATTCATAAAAAAAGCAATGCTTGGTTATATTAAAATCTAGTGAAATATAATAATTGAAGAAAATTGTAAAAAAAAGAAAAAAATTATAATCTAATTCCGAATGTGGATAATTTCACACTAAACAAGAAAACAAAGAATACAATTGACCACACAGATCCTATAATACTGAGAATCAAAGCTTTTTTGTTTATTCCATTTTTCATTTCTGTTTTTTGAGCTTCTTTTGAAATAAAGTAAGAAATAAGAGAAAATGGAAAGATAAATAAACCTATTTTCGAAAGTTTAAGTGCAAAACTCGATTCAGTATGTTTTTCTCTATTGTTTCTATTAAGATCTACCCAGTCGACATTGTAAAAGTTCCCTTGAACATTCAATATATCTTTCTTCCACCACCTTTTTTCTGTTTCTTGTTTAGGTTCCTTTATGAAAAGATTGCGTAGAAAAACAATTATCCACTTCATGCTACCAAAATAGCCTATTTTCTCCCAGAAATAAGTCAAAACGTGGTAAAAAGCAAGCGACAATATTATCACAATAATTGTTCCACTCCAAGGAAGTCTTACATATGTGTCAGTCATTACTAAGCTAACAATAAAGTAGAACAAATTGTAGAAGTATTGCATGTTGTAAATAGTAAAAGGAATAAAACCTAATCGTCTAATGAATTTAGTGTGGTTAGCAAAAATAGCACCTTTTCCTCTGAATTCAACTATTCGAAACATTACAGAGATTAAACAAAAGGAAAAACCATTTAAACTCAAAAATTGGAAAAGCCATCCAACTACTGGAACACCATTCTCTGTTGTCCAATATCTATGTTCACTTATATGTAAATACAAGTTTAGCCCTGCATCCATTCCTTGATTATTGATAACTAAGAATACGTTTAGAAAGACACCTATTATTCCAATAACAAACATTGCAATACTTATGAAAAAGAACTTTTTTAGAAAAGAAAGTTTAATTTTCTCTTCTTTTTGAGAGATATAAATTCCAAAAATACTCCCAGCGAAACTTGCAGTTAAATAAGGAAAGACTGGTTCCCACATTGCAGCTAATGGACCAAGGAAAAAGCGTAAAACAAACTGTCCGAAGGAAGTTATACCAATTACACCAAATTCTACATTTTTTCCTGTAGCAGGATCAATAGCATAGGGATAACCAGGAACTAATTTATCTGATATAAACCACATTAGAGGAGTAAAAGCAAGAGCTAACACAGCAAATAAGCTATAGAAAATAATTAAAGTAGAAGGCTTTCTCCATTTTTCGTTTCGTATAAGAAGCGCATGAACGATACCATTTATAATAATGCACCACGCAATTGTATGAACAGTCTCAAAAAATAAGAAACGCCATAAGGCTTGATCATATGTTCCTGCTTTTAAGTTGTTTAAATGAAGAAAAACTTCACCAATTGTTCCGTGATAACCTAAAATAGATTCAGATAACATCGCAAAAAAGAGAAGAAAAGAACCAGTAATTACTTGACGAAGCATAATCTGTTTCCAATTATCCCCTCTTGCTAATTGTCTTTGCATAGAAATCATATTTCCTATAGCTGAAATAATTAGAAAAAGACCTGCAAGTCCGCCTAGAAAAGGAAGAACAACCAGTAATAAAACTTGAAATAAAGGTAATTGATCTAATTTAGCAACTAAGGAATCAATATCAAGGGTATCACTTATTATATGAAGCACAATCATAAGAAAGATAGATATTCCTCTCAAGAAATCAATAGTAAAAAATCGTTTTTTAATCATTAAACAAAAAAAAAAAAAATCTTTGTTAAAAGTTTTTCCTAATGCTGAAAAAGCGTTTAACTGCAATAAAAAAGTAAAAATTTGTTGGAAATTTAGGTTGTGAATAAATAGTATCATAGAAATGAAAAATCAGATTAAAACCATCACTCCCAAGAAAAGATTAAATTTTGGAGTTAGAATCAAAAAGTCATTATAACAAGAAAAAGGATTTTTTGGGATTTACTAATTATTATCATCAACTTTGTTTTTGTAAGATTATACTCTTTCTACTGTTATTTTAAAAGCTTATCCAATAAAGTGTAAAAACAGTTCTTGTTAGTGAATTTGTTAATAAGAAACAAATAAATGCTCTTTTTTTTCATTAATCACTAATATTCAATTTTAAAATGTTGAAAAATGGAAAAAAAAGGTAAGAATCAGCTTTTATTATTCTATTTCTTCTTTTGTAACTTTGGGCATTTTCTTTGGCCACCAGTTCCATTTCTGAGCTAATGACATTATTGCTGGAACCAATATTGTTCTAATAAAGAAAGTGTCAACTAATACTGAAATACACAAGATAAAACCTATTTGATTCAATATCATCTCTGAGCTAATTAACAACCCTGAGAAGGCTATTGCCATTATTATTCCTGCAGCTGTAATTATTGTTCCTGTTTTTTCTACTCCTTTTATTATTGCTGATCTATCAGAATAACCTTTTTTCCTATATTCGCTTATCCTACTTAGAAGGAATATATCATAATCAAGTCCTAAACCCAGAACTATTGAAAAGCTAATTATAGGAACAATCCAGTAAAGAGAGTTCACCCCATTTAATACATTTGGGAATAACCAGTCTAACACATTTTGCTCAAAAACAAGAACTGCTAAACCAAAAATCCAACTTAAGGTTAAGCCTATTGTTATTAGCAATCTCAAGGGAATAAAGAGTGAACGAAACATAATTACTATTAGAACGTATACAATCAAAACTACTGTTAAGATCATATAAGGAAAAAGGCTTATTGTTGTTTCTAGGGAATCAATCCAAAATATTGCTCCTCCGGCAAGAAAGATCTTATATCCAAACTCTTCTTCAAAATCCTCCATTAATTCTCTTGTGTGTTTCACCCAATCCAGAGCTTCTTTTCCTTGAGGGTCAAAAGGAGTAATGATTTCAAAGAGTGCAGAAGAATTGTCTGATGTAGCATAATTAATCCACATTTGTTTATAAAGAACAGAATCACCATCTGATACTGATGGATTCAAAAGCATAGAGGCATAAAACCAAGGAATTGCTTGACCATTCAACCAAGATATACCAGTAATAGATTCATTCGTCAACATCGTTTCTTGAGATAGATTTGCAATGATCTTCTGACTATTAGTAAAAAAATCTGGTGTTCTTACTCCATTAGTTTCATTAGTTTGAAAAATTAAATAATAGGGAAGTAACTGACCAGCTTTAAAATCGTCCTCTAAAAGAGCATAAGCATCCCATGTTTGAGTATTTCTAGGTAAAAGATGTTTGTTCTCCAAACTAAGATCCATTTTCATTACATTTATAGATATTGGAATAGCAATAACTAAAACTAGTAAAATTATTGCAATTGCATATTTTTGAGAAAACTTTGTAATAGTGACCCAATTTATTTTCTTTTTTATTTTTTTGATATTTTGTTTAATTCTCTTATTTTTTCCATTATTCTGCATTTTCTCGATTTTCTTTTCTATTTTCTTGATATATTTTTCATTATAGAAGAATTTACCAAAAGTAAGCAATGCTGCAGGAGTAAAAGTCAGATTTGTAAACAAAGTAACAACCACAGTAACGCCAGCTGATAATCCCAAAGAAGCAATAGCATTAACAGGAAAGAACATCAATCCTAGAAAACATACTGCAAGAGTTAAACCAGAAACAAGTATTGTATGACCGGAATGCTCATTCATTAATGAAACAGCAGTATAATTATCTTTACCCTTTTCTACTTCTTCTCTATATCTCGTAAGTAAAAACAAACTATAGTCAATAGATATTGCTATGACTAAAGACATCACAATACTCGGAGCAAAGGAAAGAATAGTATATATGTATGTAAATCCGTAAAGAATAAGAAAAGTTGTAAAAATACTAATTGCAATGCTAACTAAAGGAAGAATCATAAGTTTAAGTCTTCTAATAACCAACGCTAAAACAATTAGAGCTATAGGTAAAATAAATGAATCCATTCGTTTTAAATTATCTATAATTGCAATACTAAAATCTCTGTCCATTACAGCTAATCCTGTAAGAAATATTGTGTATTCTTCATGATTCAAATTTATTTCAGAAACAGTCTCTTCTACATAATCAATAAGATCAGCTTCCACTTTCTTATCTTCTACTTCATAAATAACAATAATCAATGTTGAAGTTAAATTCTCTGAAACAAATGATTGTGCTATATCAGATTGATTAATAGCTTGTAGACCATAATAACTGTAAACACCCTTAATTATTTGACTATCCTCAAATTTATCCAATTTATCCATTAGAGCAAAAGTATAATTTTGAACCTCTGTATTGAGAATAGACCTATTACTCTCTGATTTAATAATAATAATCAAACTTGTACTATTCGCTCTTTCAGGGAATTCTTGCTCTAAAAACTGTTGAGCCTTATATCCATCAGTATATAGCGGAGGTTCAACCACATTTTCTGTCCTATCAAAAAAATTAAACCCAAATGTTATCCCCAAAACAAGTATAATTATCCAAAATACTAGTATTGGTATTTTAAATTTCTTTATGTATTTGTTATATATATCAACAATCCCCATTTCAACCACCCAAAATATGTTTATTGTATTGGCAATTTTTATTGTCGGCACTCTAAACATAACAACACCCTTATATAAACATAACCTTAAAACCATTCAGAAGAGAAATGAATAATGGTTTCAGGATGAGAAAAGATCAAAGAAAAGAGTTGATTAAGCGAGTAACGATACAAAAAATGATTGAAGTGGGTATAGAAAATGTAAGTATGAAATCAATAGCTGAAGAAGCAAAGATATCAGACACATTACTTTATCGCTATTATCCCAGTAAATATGTGATTTTGTATGACTTTTTTCTGCATGAATTTGATAGAATTGATGATAGGATTGAAGAAATCTTTGAAACAATAAAAATAATGATTACTGATCTTTATCAATCAATACCAATTTTAGTTAAAATATTGAAAAAATTGCTAAAAGAATTCAAGTATGGGTTATTATTATTGATAAATGAAGAAGAAAAATTGTTTACTTACTTAGAAGAAGGAAGAAAAATTTGGGAAGAGAAAGGAGAGAAAGTCCCCACTCTTTCTGTAGAATACTTTCTAAATAAACAAGCAGTAGAAGTTATTGCAGAGTATTTTTCCAGATGTAAAAAAGACGGATTCTTCAAAGAATCAATAGACCCAAAAGTTGCTTCAATGATGCTTATTACAATAATCTGGCAAACAATAATAAAAAGACCATACAAGTTCTTAGAACCAGAGATGACTGAAGAAGAATACGACAAATTGCTTGATGGACAAATAGATATAATAATCAAGGCTTTGACTCCAAAGTCTAAAAGTGAAAAATAGAATTAAAACTTAAGAAATAAAAAAGAAGTAGATCCATTATTAAGTTAATCTCTGATAAGTTCAATGAAATCGTTGGCAAATTTTTCTACTTTTTTCCAATCTCTGAAGTCAACAATATTGTTTTTCAAATCTGGTTCATAAACCCATTTTTCTGGAAATACAGGTTGAACATCATACATGCTGTAAAAGAGAATAGTAGGTCTAGTTTCATCTTGAATTATTTCCCCATAAACTATTGGATGACCAAATTCTCCTTTTGTTAAATCAACCAAATGAACGTTTTCTCCTCCTAAATGGACAATTTTTTTCATTAACATTTCCGTCATTTTTTCTATTCCGTTTCCATCAGCGGATACGGAAGGTTGGCGGATAAATCGTCTAATTTCTTCAATATGTTTTGTTTCAAAATCTTCCCTTATTTTTGAGTAAATTTTCTCAATATTCAATTTAATCACAAACAAGTCATATTGTTTATATAAATAGCTTTTAAGACTCTTTGCTAAAAGTACAACTATTTTATTCTACTGTATTGGAGAAAAAGCTATCTTTGACTAAAAAAAACATATTTGTAAATTGAAATATGTGAGGTTATTGGCTTTTTTCTCTTATCTCCGTTCTTTATACCAATATTATTAATATTTTCAATTATCTCAAAATTCGAAATATTAACACAGAAAACTTTTGCATAAGCTTTTTCATCGATTTGCTAAAATCAAAGATTTATTTGTTGAAATATTATTTAAAAAAATAAAAAGAGAAAATAAAGGAATAAAAAAATAATATTTTAAGAATTATAAAGTATTAGGAAACGCTCCATGTAGTAAAGAAAAATTTGATTGAAATGTCCTGGAAAATAGATATCTGCAGCATGGCTTCCATATGGGAAAGTTAACAACGCACAATCTTTTCTTCCGTAATTTAAGTAAGTTTCTTTTATCAATTCTGATTCTTCTATTAACCTATCTTTCTCACCTTGAAAGATCAAACATGGAGGAGAATTTTGGTTAATTAATAAACTTGGGTTGACCCACTCTTCTTTACTTCTTGTTGCAAATTCATACTGAACATTATTTGCTGGATAATAAGGGATTAACCCTTTTATTGTTAGTTTATCTGAAAAAATATTTGTATAATTTTCTGAAACTATAGATAACGCTGTTGCACAAGCGAGTTGACCTCCCGCTGATCCTCCTGAAATAAAAACAGAAGATAAGTTAGCTCCATATTTAGCAGCATTCTTTTCTAAATATAAAGTGAAATTTCCTATATGTCTCAACATATCATCGATTATAAAATCTCCATAGACATATTCGGGTCCTGATTGAAGAGAACCAAAGACTTGTGTATTATTATTTAAGCCATACTGGATATCAAAAACGATGTAGCCCTGAGCGGCTAGATATCTATTCATCATTTGAACATTCATCATTCCTTTATCTCCAATAACCCATCCTCCACCATGGATTCTGATAATTGTAGCGTTTCTTCCTGGTAAATCATTTGTAGGTTTTTTTGGTAAATAAGCATCGAAGTAAAGTTTAATGTTTTTATCAACCAAATAATTACTTTCACTCCCATCAAAGAAAAGAACGTTAGATATTGTTTCGCATTCCGGATTACCAGTTCCTAGAAAATAACCAGTTAGCTGAAAAGGTGTTTCTAATAGATAATCTTCATAACCTGAATCTTCTATGATTTTTCTCCAATCACCGTCGAAATAAGAATTGAACGCGTTACTAAATTCTTTGTCTGTAGAACTAATCGTAGAGGGAATATAGCCCATAGGAATAAAAGATATGGAACTAAATGCCAATCCTAAAACAATAATAGTTGTAGCAGTGAATTTCATTTCGCTTATTTTTTTCTTTATTGTGTAAAGAAGGAAGAAAGTAGAATTGTAGATAACTATCCCCAGTATTAAAGCTCCTGGAATAAAAAAAACGTTCATGAAGAAAAAGAGCGTGTTTTGAATTCTTGGAGCAAAGAAGATTATTATAGCAAATAAACCCATAATCATACCAAATAAAGCTTCTATTGTCAAGAGTATTTTCAAAAATTTGTAAAGGATCTTCTTTTTATTTGCTCTTACATCAACTTTGTTTCTGTTTTCCTCTTTCTTTTTTGAATCTAAAAAGAAAAACAGCAATATCACTAAGGGAATAAAAAAGAGGAGAATAAAGGTTAATAGAATGACTGAACTAAATAAAGCATTAACTACTTTATCGGGAGTGTAGCCTACAAAATTAATGAAAAAGAGAACAAGAACACTCAGATTTGTATATAGATAAAATATATAAGTTAATATCCTCACCCTTTTGAGCTCAGTTCCTTCTTTTTCTCTCACTTTGCCTATTAATGCAAAAAACAAACTGTTCAAGAAAATTGTGAGAATAATCAGTAAACCATTAATGTTCCAAACAAACAAATTTGAGGGAAAAATGAAATAAATTGTTCCTGTAATAATGTTAAGAAGATTTAAAGCAAATAAAACCGAACAAATATAGAAACTCAATGATTTCATAAAAAAATAAAATTTCAATCTATTTATTTATTTTTTGTGTGGAAAATAACAAAAACATTTATTTTCAAATAAATAAATTTGAAGGAAAATATCTGATTATTGGAAAATATTTATCAAACTTACAAAGCCAAAAATCATAAAAAAACATATTCAAATTCTCATAAATAATATTACACTATTTTTTATTTATGAATATTTAAATATGTAAATAGCCGCAAATTTTTATGGAAATCGGATATATTTACCTAATAATATTTGTTGTTTTCCTTGTTTTAGGGGTATTAACACATTTTGGTTATTTGAACATAATAATTGAACGTTATTCTGCTTTTCAACATCTTATTAGAAAGAAGAACTTTAAAGTTGATAAAAAGAAGGTATCAAAGTACTATGAGACTCATTTCTATTTCTTTAGTGTTTTATTCCTTATTTCTGGCATAATAGCCCTAGTTAATTTCACCAATGCTACTCAAGTAGCTTTTTGGATAGTTATTGGTACAATTATAATTGGTGTTTTGGCTTTTCTTTTCCTAAACATTTTGAAGAGATTTTTAATTTTTAAAGAATAAACCTGTAATCTACCAATTATATTTTTTTTCCTAAAGACTATGTTGCAAACTTATTAGAAATTTTTTCTACTTTTTTTCAATCTCTTAAGTCAATTATTTTGTTTTAATATTTTAATATTGTTTAGAAACTATTTCTGCAATTTCTTATTCCACCATCAACTTAAATCTTTATGAATACCGATTTGCTGGATAATAAGAAAATGGACAAAAGTAAAAAGAAGAAAACATTTTGAAGATTAAAAAGTAAACTAAGGAAACAGGAATGTTACCAAATTTTTATAACCAAAAAACGAATAGATGGAGTAAATTTCTAATTTTCATTATTCTAAGTATGGAATCACACAAAGAAAAACAACTTTCTCGCTTCCAATATTTTTATACCCATGAGGTTCATTAGGTGGAACGTACAACACATCATTAGCTTTAACTTCTATCTCTTCTTCTTCATTAAAGACCACACAAGTGCCTTGAAGAAAGTAGATTTCGTGTTCTTGAGGATGATGGTGTAAACCTATTTGTCCTTTTGATTCAATTTCGAACCTTCGCATGGCAAATCTTGGAGCTCCATCTTCTTTACTAATCAACCATCTAATTGTTGTACCAGTTGACCCATAATCATCAACATTCTTTTTTTCAACTTCTTCAAAATATTTCTTAATCATTTTATTCACAGTTACAATCAAGAATTCAACCATTTTTTAATTTTTCTCAAATTAATACTGTTTCAATTAATTTCAATATTCAAATAAAAAAGTAGGTCTGAAGATTGTTTATATCAAATAACTTTTTGGAATGTTGTTAAGCAATTCATTTTATAATTGAATGATATAAGCTTTATCACATAATTTTTATCAAAAAAATCACACATTAATAATTTTAAAATAGAAAAACCTTAAATTTACTTCGTTTATACATAATTTATGGGAAAAGCTGAAAAAGATTATATTGATCAACTAGATGCCCAGTACAAACGTCAATCTGTATGGACAAAAGATTATAGAAATAGGATCTATCGTCAGATTGGGATTAAAGGAGCTAGAAGAGTACTTGAAGTTGGTTGTGGAACAGGAACAATAACCAAAGAAATACGTGAAAAAACTTCTGCCCAAATAACTGCAATAGATAGAGATCATTTAGTTATTGCCACTGCACAAGAAAATATTACAGATGTAGAATTTTATCGTATGAGCGTTGAAAAGATGTCTTTTCGAGACGAAACTTTTAATATTGTTTTGTGCAACTATTTCTTTATGTGGCTTGATAAACCTTTCAAGTCTCTTATGGAAATGGTTAGGGTTTGTAAAACAGGGGGATACATAGTCGCTCTTGCAGAACCTGATTATGGAGGGTGGATAGAACACCCTGATTTTGGTTTAGGAAAGCAACACATTGAAGGAATTAAAAAACAAGGTGCGGACCCTTTTGTGGGAAGAAAAATTCTTTCTCTGTTTGAATCTGCAGGATTAGAAACAAATATCTCTGTTGTGGCAAATGTGTGGGAAAAGGAAAGGTTATTAGAACAAATCAAGAATGAGTGGAAACTTGTTTTAGAAACAGAACAGATAACTGATGAAGAGTACCAAGAGATAATGAAAAAAGAAGTAAAAACGATAGAAGAGAACATGAGAATGATTTTCTTACCTATATTTTCTGCGGTAGGCAAAAAAGTAAGATGTGTACAAGAACCAAAAACCACTTCTTCATAAATTCTTTTTTTTTCAAATCATATTTAACTACAACTTGATTACAAAGGATTTTTTAATAATAAATATAATTAGAAGTTAAATGGATAATATTTCACTATTCTTCTTAATTTTATTTGCTGTAGTGTCGATTTTGCATATTATCGGAGAGTTTACAATTGATCTAAAGAACAAACGAAATACTATTTTGAACTCAATTACCAAACTTCTTATTATCCCATCGTTATTAGTTTTTTACATCATTTCAGTAATTTCAATATATCCCTTTATAGTCTCTGCTTTAGTTTCAGGGTTCTTGGGAGATTTATTTTTACTTTTACAAAGAATATATAGAAAAGAACGATTCTTCTATTTAGGACTAGGTTCTTTTGGTCTTGGACATATTTTCTACACTTCTAACTTCATTATTTTATCTTCTTTCCACGATTTTAGATGCTATTCTATTTTTCTTACATTTCCATTTCTTTTAGCAGGAATAACAATAGCTAAAATTCTATTATCACATATTGAAAAGAAAAAAGAGAAGATTTCAGTAGTTATTTACATTTTACTAACAGTTATTCTAGGAATTGGTTCTTCCTTACTTTTGGCTTCAAGTTATCTAACAGGTGAGTTACTAATCTATATTGGAACTATATTTTTTGCTATTTCAGATGGAATGAATGGATATTGCAGATTTGTTAAACAGATAAAATACAAAGAAACTATAATTATGAGCACTTATATTGTAGCTCAATTTTTAATTATTTATAATATTATAAAAATTGTTTGACAAAAATGAATATCTCTATTTAAAAATAATTATTATAATATTTACTACAAAAAATTGAATTTAGGAATGAGTTAGAGAAAAGAAAGTATATTCGACTGGAAAAGAAAAAGGATCAAAATATTTTATAATAATAAGGAGTTTTTTCACTTTCTTTTTCTGATTAACATTTCTGGTTCTCACAATTATCTATCTTGTGATTGTGAAAAACTTGAAAAATTCTATTCATAAAAACCTTTAGTAATAGAAACATAATGTACAAAAAGTTTATTGAAAATTCTTACAATAATATCAGTCTTTCTTTCGATATAGTCTACTTTATTTTCTTCACCTAATTTTTTGTTTACTTTCAAAAATAAAAAAATAGAAAAAAATAATTTTAAGTTATTAGAAAAAAAGTAATTGTTTCTTTGACTTATTACTTTTAATTAACCCTATCTTATTTTAATAATAACTTTATATATTAAAATCTTCTACCTACTAGAAATCACAAGGTGAAAAAGGTGTCAACCAAAAGTAATGAAAATCAAGTTGTATCCACTCAAACCAGTGAGAATACAAACATTTTGCGTTTACCAGCAGAAAAGAAGTACGAAAAAGAGTTAGAGTTTCTTCATTCTATTGATAAAGGCAAGAAGCCAACAAATTGGTACCTTTCTCCTCAGATGTTACGAACTTTTATTTTGGGTTCAAATGAACACAATATGAAAATAGAAAAAAAGTTTTACGGCGATCAGAGTTTAGTAGAAAGAGCAATAGTTACATTAGCGAGTGATAGGGGATTATTACTTATAGGTGATCCTGGTACAGGAAAATCTTGGTTAGCAGAACTTCTTGCAGCAGGAATAAGTAGAAATTCTACTCTTGTTGTACAAGGGACTGCTGCTACTACAGAAGACCAAATAAAATACTCATGGAATATCGCTTCAGTAATAGCTTCTGGCCAATCTCTTGAAACTCTTATTCCATCTCCAATAATGCAAGCTATGGAAAAAGGATGTATTGGACGTTTTGAGGAACTTACTCGTTGTACTTCAGATGTACAGGATTCTCTTATTTCTATTCTTTCAGAAAAATATATTTCTATTCCTGAACTTTCTGAGCAAATTGTCCATGCAAAAGAAGGGTTCAATGTTATTGCAACTGCTAACAGTAGAGATAAAGGAGTAAATGATCTTTCCTCTGCATTAAAACGGAGATTCAATTTTGTAACAATACCGATAGTAACGGATACAAAAACTGAGAAAAACATAATCAACTTCCGAATCAAGGATCTAATGGAAAAGAAAGGTCTAAGTACATCAGTTCCACAACCACTAATTGATATTTTATTAGAAACTTTCAACGCTCTTCGAGATACAAATAAATCAAAAAAGAATGAAAATGAAAGACTTGAATCTTCTCTCTCAACAGCAGAACAAATAGGTATCTTAGAAGATGCGCTCTTACAATCGATATTTTTCACGGAGTACACTCAAGAGCAAGCACTAGCTCGTTCAATAATTGGAGGTTTAACTAGACGTTTGCCTGAAGATCTTACGCTCATGAACAAGTTTTGGCATTCTGTTGTCAAAGAAAAAAGTCAAAAGTCTGAAAACTGGAAAAAGTATTTCTCTGAAGGAAAGAAAACAATAAAGACTTTTACATGAACAGAGGTAGGTATTAATGGCAACAAGTGGCTCCTCTTCAATTTCGGAACAACTTGATACAAATAAAAGTCTCTTAAAGCAACTGATAGAGGTGTCAAAGGAAATTGAGAAAGAAAAACAATCAAATTCTGTTGAAATTTTTTTAAAGACAATAATCAAAGATATCAAAAGAGTAGAAAATGAAACATTAGAGATTATTCCTGTTTCACATTACTCTCTTTCTTCTGCTGTTCATGTATGGCAGAGATTATCAGAAAAAAAACCTAAGGTTATATTTCTTGAAGCACCAGAGGATTTTGAGAGAGAATTGGAAAATATAAAATATTGCACCCCTCCTGTAGCTTTTCAAGGAATATTAGTCAAAACAGAAGAAATTGACCATGTGTTCTTGCCTATTAACTCTTATACAATCGTTTCAGAAGCTTCTGCAGAATATCAAGCAATAAAATATGCTTTTGAAAACCCAGGAACAGAGCTAATTTTTGTTGATGCTCCTTGTACTAATCGTGTAAAATGGGAGCAAAAATATCTTGCAACTAAAAAATATAAAGCAAAAAAAGAAGAGATTAATGCTAATAACTACAATTTCATTATTGGAAACACGATTCCAACAAAAAAGGAATTTCTAATCACACTTCTTGAAAAAACAAATTTCGATGATTATAGTCTTTGGTGGGAACAAGTAGCTGAAAATGCACTTTTAGATCTCTCTTATGATAATTATAGATATGTAATGGTTTTATTAGGGAGTGTTTTTCGTCGCTCTGGTTCTGATGATAAATTAGAAATAATTAGTTCTCTAAGAGATAAATTCATGTGGAATAAAATTAAAAGTGTGATAAATTCAAAAAAACTTCAACCAGAAGACTGTGTTTTTATTTGTGGAGCAGCACATGCAATTGCAACAGTTGAAGAATGGGGAATGAAAGGAATAAAGAAAAAAAATAGACGCAGTAGAAAATCAGAATGGAAATACGGAATAAATCAAGTCGACTACAATTTAATAGATCAAATTGCTAATAAAACTCCTGGTTCCACTTCTGAAATACATGCGAAGTGGGATGCAATAAAGAGATCTGTTTACAAAAATAAAAAAGAAGAAATAACTTTAGAACTAGACAAGTATAATCAAGCTGTTCATGATAAAATACTCACTTGGGCTTCTGAAACAGTGAAAAAAGCGAGAAAAGCAGGTTATATTACTAGCCCTGCAGACAGTATTGCAATTGTAGAGCTTACATACGCTCTTAAAGAAATTAGAAATAGAGCACGAATCACACCACGAGAATTTATTGATGCGGCAGTTACAAGTATTCAAAAAAACGATTTATATCTTCAACCAGTAGAGGAACTAATTGATGAATACATATTTCCTAATGTTTTAGGAAAAGTAGGGTATAAAGCCTTGCCAAGCTTGGCAAAAGATGTTTTTGATCGACTTTCTATCTTAAAAATTTCAAGAGATTCAAACAGAGTTCAAAGAGTGCTATTAGATTTAGATAAACAACCAGAACTCAAACCTGTTTCTGATTTACTCTGGATGTTAAAACACATGAATATTAATGTTGTTCCAATTGCTGGAAAAAAAACCCTTGGAAAACATATTAAACAAGAATCATGGGATTTATACATCTACAAAAACAAAAACCCTCTGATTTGGCTTTCATTAGAAGGAATATCAGTAGAAGAAGTTTTTCGTTCCCGAATAACGAAAAAAGTGAAAAAAGATCCTTCAATTTTATCTATTTTAGAAGCTATAAAATCGGTACTTACTTATTTGAATTATAAGGATATATTATTATTCACTCTCTCTAATTTACTATTTTCTAATCTTGAAGGTATAATATTTGAAGATCAAAAAAAACTATATTCTTTAACTTTAGAGCTTTTAAACTACTTAAGAACTCTCAAAGAAGGTATCCCAAAATGGTTTATCTATTACATTGTTAGTTCTTACAGACAATATTGTCAAGAGCTAGTTAAAGCAGCAGCAGATAACTCAATCTCTGCAGAACAGTTTTCCATGATTTTCTCTTTCATTTTCAAAATCGAAGGAATAGCCCTAACAGAAGGAGCAAGTAGAGAAGAATTAGAAATAGCAATCAAACTAACTCTTGACTTGGATGAAATTCCTGAAAATAAGAAAATTATAGCTTTAGCTGCTAATAGTTTGCTTAAGCAAGAAAATGAAAAAGAACTAAGACAAATTATATCAAAGGTCTTCTGGAATCCACAAATTATTCAATCAGCTTCAGAAATTGTTTTAGCTTTAGTATATTCTTCAAATTTTGCTCCCAACCTAATATTTCTTTTTATAGAATTCTTAGACCAATGTTTTCGAAGATTGAGCGATAATCTTATCTCTCAGTGGTTACCACTATTGACTTCACAAATGAAAAAGTTAGATCAAAACTATGTTATACAAATCGCTCAAATAGTCAAGAGGTATTATAATCGAGATCTCAAACAAATTGAAGTAATGAATGTTTGGTACGATGAAAGTTTATATGCCACGATAACAGACAGAAGAGAAAGAGAAACAGAGATAGCAATTGAAACTGAAAATATTATTATATCTACTAACTTTATTCATAATTTTATTTATGCTTTTCCAGAAACACTTAACCAACTTTGCTTACTATTAGGTTTTGAACAAATAAAACAATTTCCACTATTTAGTCAATCAACTACTTCAATTAGTTCAATTGAAAAAACAGTAGAAAAAGAGATTCCACTTATTACAAGAATTCTAATTAAGAATCCTGCAACAATAATCAATATTAAAAAAATTTTTGAGATAAAAAAAGAGTTCACTATCACTAAACAAGATTTGGAAAAATCTAATAAAATTGACAAAGAAAAAGAAGATCTAAAGACATGTGACTCTCCATTTTCTATTTTAAAATCTCATTCTCAAACCCTTGAGAAAACTAGTGAATTATTAAGGTGAAAAAATAATGGGTAATAAAATAATAGAAGAAAAAGAAGAAAAAAACAATTTTTATCTTTCTATTATCCCTAGAAATACACCTCCTAGAAGAAATTATAAAATCAAAAAAGTCCCTTTTATGGAGTTTAGAGATAACAAAATTCAAGGAGTAGTTTCTAGCGGAAGTAGTTTTGAACGAGTATATGTTTGTGTTATAAATCTAGAAGACAAAACATTTACATGCCACACAAACAACAATCGTCCTTGTGGAGGACTAAGAGAAAGAATGTGTAGTCACATCAAAGCTCTACTTGATGTAGCACTACGCAATCAGGAAACTGAATTACTGTTTATGCAATACGATTTTGACTTTTTTGACCCTGATGGAAGTAGACGCTATTCTGATGTTTTTACTCGCTTTCAAGAACAATTACATTTTCTAGAAATTAAAATGGATGAGAAAGAAAATTTTCCTGAAATGAATTGGTTTGTAGGTGATTTATCATGAACCAAATAATTATTGAAGAAAAGACTCTTGATGAAATAAGAAAAGTTCAATCTGTTTTGCAAGAACTTAGCGAGATCTTCATGATAGGGCTAGGTAAACTTACCAAGAAAGAAAAAGAAATTTTCGATAAAGTTAATGAAGGTTTTTCGCATACTCCTCTCTCTGAAGTTCTTGCAAATAGTTTTTCCAAACTCAAAAACTCTGATTTTTCTGAAGATGTTATTACTCCCCTTGTTTATGCTATCTTATCTCTTCAAGGAGCAATATATGATGCTTTATTCACTACTGTAGGTGAAGAAAGAACATTTACAGAAATAGGTAAAGTAGAATATTACGATTTTTCACAAGAAAAAGCTGTTCTTATGGAAAATATAAGAAAATGGTTAATTAGCTTACTCATTAGCGGATTTAAAGATTTACAACTAGATAATATAGATTCGTTTTCCTCTGTGCTTGAAACAATTTCCTCATATCCTGAATTAACCCGATTAAATGTCTTGTTGCGAGGATTAATCTGCGATTTTAAATTTACACAGAATAAAAAAGAACTAAAAAAATATGCTATTCGATTTCTGGATCTTTGGACAAAAAGTTATTTTCTCACTTTAATGGAAATAAAAACTAAAAATAAACGAATTGAAAATGCTAAATTCTATCCCATAGCCTATCAACACTTCATCCACGAACAATTCTTTGTAGGAATAATTAGAGGAATTGTACAAACAAAGGATAACAGTCTATTTGTTAATTTAGAATTTCCTAGTTTTGTATCACCTCTTATTCCATCAAAAGAGTTTTACAGCTTAATCTATAAAAACAATGAAGAACTTTTTACTGCTCTTAAGCAATCCAAGGTTGTGATTATTGAAGAAGCTTCTCTAAGTCCTCAAGGAGTAATGCACATAGAAAAATTTACAGTTTCTGATAAATCATTCAATATTAAAGAAGTTTATGAGAATACAAATAATTTCAAAGATATCTATTTAATAAAAAAACCTTCTTTGGATAGACATCATGTACATTACTTTCTACCATTTTTTATCGAAGAAAAACTGCCAAAATTGAGTACCACAGAGGACACTAAAATTAAATTTAGAAACAATAAATTCAAAAAAAATTCAAAACATTTTAAAAAACCTAAATTTGTTGAACTTCGTTACGATAACGATTTCTATTGGAATATAATTCAATTTTATTTACCAAAGTTTCCAGAAGAAATTTTGTATTTTGAAACAAAAAATATCAAAATTAAAACAGAAACTTATGAGCTTATGAAAGAAAAAAGTAGTAAAATACTTAGGAAGTGAATAAATGTCTTTAAAGAGCCATAATATAAAAGCTGCAACATATTGGAATACACTATTAAGTTCGATTAACAGCAAAAATAAATTAGAAAATATTATCCCTAAACTTTGCAAAGAAAACGGGCTTCCTCAAAACTTTCTAGAACAAAACTTTGATTTTAAAGATCTTACTCTTCCTGAAGAAAAACAATCAGAAGAAATTCAACAATTTCAAAAGCTTCTTGAAGAAAAACGAATAGATTTCAAGAATTCTTCTCTAAATCAAATTATTAAGCAAATTATGACGATGAGAGAAGAACAAAATCCAGAGGATAAAAAAACAAGTTCTTCCTCTTCCAACTTTACGAATCTTCAACGTCTTGTTTTTTCTAAAGTATTTCAAGAAATTTTTCAACCTGTACAAAAATCTAAAGTAACAGCAAATGATTTTTCAGAATGGAAAGAAAATAAACAACTTTGTCAAGAAGCATTCGAAGAAATTACTCAAATAGAAGTAGAATTAGAAAAACAAAAACATTCAAAGAAAGATTTGGAAACAACGATTGATGATATTTCACTTTCTGAAAAAGAAAAAGAAAAATTAACTGATGAATCACCTATTCCTCTAATTGAAGGAGAAAAAGCCAAAGTTTCATCTAAAAAAGGAAAAGGAAAACAAAAGTCTTTAGAGAAATCACCTATTGGAGGAACAGAAAAAGGGCAAGGTTTTTTTGTCGATAGAAGAGAGTTGGAAGAAGTTTTTGATCTTATTGAGAATGAAATGATTTCAAAGATGAAAATCATTGAATTATTACAAGACGATGAATTGGCAAAAAAAGTCAGTCCTTCAATAGGTATAGTTGAACAACTTCTTCATTTAAAAAAGAGTTTACCTGCTTCTGCCATGACAAATGCTAAAATGATTATAAAAAAATATGTACGAGAAGTATCAGATCTATTTAAAACCAGATTTGATAAATCGATCAAAAAAGTACCGAATCCTGATATTGTGCCAAAGAAAGTTTTTAGAAATCTAGATCTTCAAAGAACAATCTGGAAGAATTTGCCAAATTATGACATACAAGAAAGAAAATTGTACGTAGACCGACTCTATTATCATCGTGCAGGAAAAAAAGAATTACCCTCTAAAGTAGTGATAGTAGTTGACCAAAGCGGTTCAATGGTAGAAGCAATGGTACAAACTGTCATTCTTGCATCAATATTTGCTCAGTTACCTAAAGTAAATGTAGATTTGCTAGCTTTTGACACAAAAGTAATTGATCTAACAAAATATGTTAATGATCCCTTAGAAGCTTTATTAAAAACTAATCTAGGAGGAGGAACATCAATAACTTATGCTTTAAAGGAAGCACAAAAGAAAATACAAAATCCATCAAAAACAGCTCTAGTATTGATCACTGATTATTATGAAGGAGGAAACGCATATGAAAAACTGTTTAATACAATTAAAGATATCAAAGATAATGGAACGAAATTCATTTCTATTGCTTCTATGACAAGAAAAGGTTATGTCGACGTCAATAGTAATTTTGTACATGCGTTAAAGAAAGAAGGAATAGAGACAATTATGGGAAATTTCGACAGATTAATAGAGTTGTTAAGAAAATATCTGTTGTAAATTGAGTTTGCAAACGTTCTCTTTTTTTGTTCAATTTATAATAAAGAAAAATCAATAACATTTCTTTTTTCATTCTAACAACTTTAAATAATACCTTTTTTCGCACAATTCTATGAAAGATCTTGATGAATTTAAAAAATTCAGACAAAAAATGAATGAAAAAATCTTTTTCTATGGAAACAAGCAAATAAACAGATTTTTCTCTTTAGACTCTCAATCTTATCGCGAAGGAGCTTTAACTGAAAAAGTGAAAGAACTTTTAGGTTTAGCTACATCTACTGTTTTAAGATGTGAAGATTGTATTACATATCATATTATTCGTGCTGTTCAAGTTGGATGTTCAGACGAAGAGATAATAGAAACACTAGAAATAGCTTTGATCGTTGGAGGTTCAATAGTTATACCTGAACTACGAAGAGCAGTATCTACGTTAGAAGAACTAAGAGAAAGACAAAAGAAAGGAATAAACATTGATGAACTTGTTTAATAATTTTCCATTTTTTGTCTAATTTCTTTTGTTAAAATTAAGAACAATACAAGTAATAGTAGCTTTAGTTAACTATAAGTTTTTAACTTATCTAACTCTTGATGTAACAAAGTTTTAGCTTCTAGATTTTTTGAATTGATTCTTAAAGCTTTTTGAAAACATCTAATAGCTTCTTCTCCAGCAAGAACTTTACCCAGGCTTATCCAATCGCTCTCAGATTGGGGTTTTTGGTCACCTAACACGAATTTTAAACCTTCTTGAGGTTTACCAAAATCAACAAAGACTACATGTTGTTGGATAAGTCCTGTAGATTGGACATTAGGTAATATTGTTTTCAGCAGTGTTTCTTTGTAAGTTGGCTCTTGATGTTTCTTAGAAACTAACCAATACCACTCAGTGACTTCATCTTTTATCTTAGTAACTAGAATATGAGATTTGTATTTTACTTCAGTTTTGCATTTTGGGCACTTGTAGACATTTATTTTTCCATTCAAGATCTGCTTTAATCTAAATGGTTCCTCGTTCAAATTTATAGATGAGCAAGCTCGAATTTCAAACTCTTTCGAGCAATTTGGACAAATGATAACCTCTTTTTCCATTGAGCCCCCCTTTTTCAGACTCTAAATATAACATATATAGATTAAGTTTATAAATCTACTTATTTACAAAAAACCAGTTAGTTTATTGCAAAAATATGGCTTCTTAAGACTTATAGCAGCCATATTTTAAATTTGATATCTTTCTTTTGTCTATTTTTTCTTCGACAGAAAAAAAAAATGTCTATATTTTTCATAGACACATTTTTTTCTCACATTTTTTTCTCACATTTTTTTCAAAGAGTAATTACGCATTTGATTACCATTTTTGTATTTTAAATATGTATTAAGTTTTCTTGAAATAAAAAACAATATTTCTGTTACAGAAAAAATCTTTTTATACTGAAAAGTCTCTTTTAAAATGAATTCAATGATTCCGCGAACTTCAATGCTCAAACCTAAATTAATTAAGAAGATGATGGCAGAAAGCGAAAAAAAAATCAGAGTCGAAAAAGAATCTATTAATGCTATTAATGTTTTTCCTGTTCCAGATGGAGATACAGGAGCTAATATGTATTTTACTATAAAGAAAATTGTTGAAGAAGTTCAAAATGTTACTGATGAAGAAAAAATTCTTTCAGCTATCAACAGAGGAGCTTTTTTAGGTGCTAAAGGCAACTCTGGTGTAATCTATTCTCAATTTTTAATAGGTGTAGTTGAAAGTCTTGAAGAACAACAAAAAATAACTATCTCTTCTTTCTCTAAAGGATTTGCTCAAGGAGTAGAATATGCTTACGATGCAGTTATGAACCCTGTTGAAGGAACAATATTGACAGTGATTAGAAAAGTATCTGAAAAAGCAGCTGAAATAGCTGACAGAAATGAAGAAATTGGTTGGATAGAGTTTTTTGATGCTTTAATAGAAACAGCTTACAAGGCTCTAAAAGAAACACAAGATCAACTTGAAGTATTAAAAGATGCAGGAGTAGTAGATGCAGGTGCAAAAGGTTTTGTTCATATACTAGAATCATGGAGAAAAGCTTTAGAGTAACAAAATTTACTAAAATAATGTCTTTTTATTTAATTACCTTTAAATAATATTAACATCCTTTTTTTGATATGACTACTTCCGAGGAGTCAATACCAAGTGATAAATTTCTGAACATAGAAAAAAATAAGATAGCAAATGAAGAGATATATAAAGAAACAGATAAGGAAAAAGTAATTATAACCCCCAAAACAATGAAAAAAAGGAGTAAATTAGATTTATATTACTTTAGCACTGAAATAATACTTATGATTGCAGGTATTGTTATACTATTTTTAGTTTCAATTAAACCTTCTCTTTTCTTTGAGCATGATTTGATAATAAATAGAGATGAGTATGGAACAGTAATTAGCACATATATGTATTTTGGTGATTTATCCCCATTGGCATTAGGACTTACAGCTGTATGTTTGATGTTTCCTCTGTTAAACAACTATCTGTACATTTTTGTACTAGAAAGTGAAAAAAGGTTAAAAGCTTACATAATTCGAGCTGCCATAAATGCAATAGCTTTTGCAGTAATACTAGCCATAAATGCAAATGGAATTTATTTTGACAATAATTATTCACTTGCTGTTTTTATTGCTTTCTATACTCTTTTTGGGGACTTTTACTTAAGAACACTTTTATTATTTACAAGGAAGCAATCTAAAAGCATTTTATTCAGCAAACTAGAGTCAGCTTCACCAGCAGAAATAGAATGGAAAAAATACAACAAAATTTCAGGTTACCTAGCTTTAATTTTAGGAATATTCATGCTGCAATTTATCTGGTTGATTTACCATCTTGTAATTAGGCCTGTAAAAATTAACAGAACTAAGGATCAACTAATCATTGAATTTTTGGAATTTGGTCAAGAGGTAAATTGTAGTAAAATTGCCCTAGAATTAGCTATATCATTGGAAGAAACAATTTATAGAATAAAGAGGCTAGTATTTAAAGAGCAAATAACTGGAGAGTTTACCCGTTATGGGTTTATTTTACATGAGATAAAAAATCCAAAATGGTTCTCAAATAAAGTATCAGAGAAATACGAATTGTTTATGCTAACTGTGGAAATGTCGGAAAAAGAAAAGCATGTTAACAGATTCTTTGATATTGCAGAAAGAAAAAAGATGAACGTAGACGAGTTAAGAAGAATTTTTAAGATAAAAGAAGACTATATTATAAGAGATTTCATTTTGTTACTACCTCCTAATACAGTTAAATTAAAACGGAATATAGTATCAGGAAAACAGTTTATACTCTTTAACTACGAGCTAATCTTAATGAAAAGAAAGCAAATAAAAGAGAGCTTGCTCTATCATTTTGACGAAGTATTCAAACTGAAAATTGCTGATAAAACTCTTACAAAAACAAAAGCAAAAGCAAAAACAAAAGCAAAAGAAAAAAAATAATCTTTAGTTTTTTTTCTTCTTTTAATATCTCTCTTATATGCTTTACTTACTTATAATTGAACATTTAGTAAATTTGAACATTTTCTACTACCCTTTGTGATTTTTAGAGAAAATTTATTTAGTAGCGTGACAATCAATTTTCTATGATATGGCTTTCTTTATTTTATTCAATTCTCTCCTTGGTAATCCTAATTGCTTTTCTTGCAGTTATTATTATAAAACAACTTGAACTTCGATGTACAGCTGTTTATTTTCTAATAATCGTTATTGTTTCAATTATTGGATGGGTTTTAGGAGATATGTTACAGATAGTTTTTAGTAGTTTGGAAAATAGAGGATTAGTGCTTATATTTTCTCGTTTAGCAACAATAAGTAGTATGATTGCTATGATTAGTACAGTTTTATTTGCAAGAGTCTTAACTGCTAGACAAACATTAAACTCTACAACTGTAATTATTGCATTTGTTATGTTTAGTGCTGTTGTTGCACTAACTTTAAGCTCAAGCTATAGAGTAATTGACCCACCAAAGGAAGTTGAGTTTTATAAAACAGAAGCAGAACTCTTATGGGTTATATTAGACGGAGGTATGGTGATTTTTGCCGGTTCCATTTTCCTCTACTATCTTGTTAGACAAAGAAAAATAGTACAAAACAAGTATTTACCAGTTTTGACTTTAATGAGCGTGGGAGTAATCATTGCTTTCTACGTAAGTACCATCCTTTACACAATTTATGCAATATGGTTTATAGTTCCTTTATTGCATTTAGAACTAGTAAGTGCAAGTATAGGGGCATTAATTATAGGAATCGCTATGATTAAAGGAGGAAAAGAAGCAATCTATTATTCTTCTAGAGTTTTTTCACTACATATTTTTGATGATGTGGGAATAAGCTACTATGCTAGTGTATTTCAGTCAGGATATATTGTGGATGAACAACTGATCTCAGGAATAGCCTCTGCGATTATAAGCTTTGCAAAAGAGCTAGTAGGAAAAGATGTTTTTCCAAGAGAAATAGATTTAGATGACTACTCACTCTTACTAGCTAAAAAAGAGAATACCATAATCCTAATTAGTGTTGAATACCCAACAGCTCACTTAAGACAAACTATGAACAATATTATTGAAAACTTTAGGATGGATATGAGTGATGATGAAATAGGGGAACTTGTTGAAAATTACATTTGTTTTGAACCAAGAAAACTAGTGCATTAAAAGTCTATGCTTGTAAAACAATAGTAAGTTCCTTCAAACAACATTACTTCTTTTTTTTTAAACCATTCAAGTGGATAACAAATTTTTTGTTTAATGAACTTCAATAAAAATGAAGATAAAATTTTTCAAACTTTATTTAATTACAAAAAAAAGAAGGTTATTAATATCAAAAAAAGTCTTAAAAAGACCAAACTTGTAAGGTTATCATAAAAGCTAGTAAATTCAATTATAGTATGAAAAAGCAAGCAAAAATAGAGGATAAATAATGAGTACTAATTCAAAGTTAATTAAACTTTCAACAATTGTAGCATTAATCGGTTTTCTAATTTCTCTTTTCCTTTTGTATTCTGAAATAACAAATTCATTTTATTGTATAGTTGAAGAGCATTTTTTTGACTGTTCAAAAGTTAATAAGAGTTCTTATGCAAGTATTCTTGGCGTTCCAATAAGTCTTATAGGTGTTATCTACTATTTGTCAATAATAATAGCAGCAATAATGATCAGTAAACAAATTAAGGATAAGATTTTGCTTGATTTTGTACTTCCTGTTGTTACAACTTTAGGATTATTCTTTTCAATTTATTTAACTTTAATAGAAGCGATTGTAATACAAAAATTCTGTGAATACTGTTTAGTTTCAGCAATATGTAGTACTTCCTTGGCCGTAATTTACTTGATAAACCCCATTTCTAAACTCAAAGAAAAAAAATAGAAAGTTAAACAATAACTAAAAATAATCTAGTAGAAATAATCAAAAACTTAAAATAAGCTAAAAATTTTTATTTATATGGCTGAAGCAATAATATATTTTTGTATTTCCGCTTCAGCCCTCCCTCCCTCAATTTTCCGTTATAATAATGCATTTACCCCCTACTCTTTTAAATTTAGACTTAAGAATGTCTTTAAAGAATTTAAAATAAAAAAGATGAAATTTAGTTAAGTAATATTCCTTTTTTCTCTTTTATTTCACTCCAGATCATTTCATCTTCAAAAAATAATCAAGACTCATTTCCTCTTTTAAACCATCTAATAGAAAGAGGTCATTAAAATAGAAAAAGAAAAAAATAATTTAACTTACAAAATAGGAATTAATCCTGCTCCACCATTGATGAGCATTAATATTCCCATGAAGATGGATGATGTAAGACTCATTACTACTAGTAGAGTGTTTATTGATGGTCCTGCTGTATCTTTGAATGGATCACCTACTGTATCTCCAGTTATAGCAGATTTATGTGTATGTGTTCCTTTTCCTCCTAGGTTTCCGTCTTCTATCCATTTCTTTGCATTATCCCAAGCTCCTCCTGCATTACTCATAAATATAGCAAACACAAAACCAGAGAGTATTGATCCTGCTAGAAATGCACCTAAGGAAGCTACTCCAAAGAATATTCCTACAAGTAGTGGTAACAGAATTGATATTAAACTTGGTAGTATTAACTGTTTTAATGATCCTTTTGTTGCAATCGAGATCGTTTTTGAGAAATCTGCTGGTTCTTCTCCTGTCAGAATCTTTGGATTTTCTTTAAACTGTCTTCTTATCTCATCAACCATTTTTGCTGCGTTTTTCTGTACTCCTAAAATCAGTACTGCACTAAACAATGCTGGAGCCATAACTCCAAAGAATGCACCTATTAACACATTTACTGATAGCAAGTTTATTCCACTTTCTATTATTCCAGCTTCTTGAGCATATGAGAACATTAGTGCTACAACAGCTAGATTTGCAGCTCCAATTGCAAAACCTTTGGTAATTGCTTTGGCTGTGTTTCCTGCAGAGTCTAATCTATCAGCAATGCGAATAGTTTCTTCTCCTAAACCACCTTGTTCAGCGATAGCTCTTGAATTGTCTACAATTGGGCCATAGGCATCATTTGAAACAATAGTTCCTACAATAGCTAACATTCCTACTGCAGCCATTGCTACTCCAAATTGAGCATCAAGTAAGTAAGCTAAAAACATAGCTATAATTATGCCTACTCCTGGAGGAACAACACTTATAAGACCATAGGAAAATCCAGAAAGGATTACTAGTGCATCTCCTTCTTCTGCTGCTTTAGCGATGTTTCTTGTTGGTGGAAGATCATCCCTAGTAAAGTAGTCACTTGTCCAACCAATGACAATTCCGCTAGCAAGACCTAAGATAACAGCAAAGTAATTTCTCCACAGACGACTGATCTCTCCTTCAGTTAATGATTTATTCAAAGTCATTAACCAGACAATTAAAGCACCTAATGCTGCAAATATTAAAGTCGCAAGATAAGTTCCAAGATTTAAAGAACGCCCAGGATTATCAGAACTTATGAGTTTAATTATAAATATTCCAATCAATGAAGCAATAAGACCTATTCCAGAGAGAACAAGAGGATAAACAATAAAAGTTTCTTTAGCAGCAGTTAATATTAGTGAATTTGCCAGAATCATTGCAGCAACAATTGAAGCAACATAAGAGTCAAATAGATCAGAACCCATTCCTGCTAAATCTCCTACATTGTCGCCTACATTATCAGCAATTGTAGCAGGATTTCTTACATCATCTTCAGGTAGATCAAACTCACTTTTTCCTACTAAATCTGCTCCCACATCAGCTGTTTTAGTATATATTCCTCCTCCACATTTCATGAATAGAGCGATTGTACTAGCTCCAAAACTGAAACCCAGTACTACATAAGGTGATTGGAATATCCAGTACAAACCTGAAACACCTATTAGCGCAGCTCCTACTACAGCCAATCCCATCACAGCTCCACCAAAGAAAGCAATGTCAAAACCTTTCTTTGTTCCTACAGTACAACCTTGCGCAGCTCTTGTATTTGCTTTGACTCCAACCATCATTCCTAACCAACCAGCGATCATGCTTGCTGCAGAACCTATAAGGTAAGCTATCGCTTGTTCCCAATTCAGATCTCCAGAAACTACAGGTACTTTATGGTTAGTCATATCTGAAGGTAAGAATAGTAGGATTACTAAGAATAGTATAAATACAAAGATGCTAAGCACTGTGTATTGAACCTTCAAGTAAGTTTCTGCCCCTTTTTCTATATAGCCTGAAACTTCTTGCATTTTTTCATTTCCAGGGTCTTCTTTCATAACTAAGAAAGCGAAGAAAACCGCCATTCCTATCGAAATTACACCTGCTATCAGCGATACAAGTAAAATTAACGGTACAGCCATTTTTTTATACTCCTATTTTTTTCTTCTTTTCCGTATCATACACCCGTATTTAAAATTTGTGCAAATTAAAGTTAATAAGTTTAACAATTTTTTTAATAAAATAATTTATGTTAAATAGTTCAACGATGAAGAAAAATGAGTTTAGGGCATACAAAAAGAAAAAATTCATTTCATTTTTTTTAACTCTCTTCCAAATAAAAATACAGTTAAGATTGTAGCCCCCAAAGCAAGTAAAAACAAATAAATTAAAGTTATTTCGAATGGAGAATTATCCAGAAATTAGCCAAAAGACCAAGGAAAGACAGCTGCTAATGTGTTGGGTATTGCAAACAAGAAACCAAGTGCTGTTGACCTATTTCCTGATGCACTTCTTCTCTTACATATCTTGTACTTGCTACACTACTAAAGTGTAAAAAGGCTATGAAAGCAAAATAAAATATTATTATTCCACATGTTCGAGAAGGTAAAGGAAAAGGAAAAAGTACTCGTAAGTTTCGCAGGAAACTTCATCAGTGGAACTTTTCTCTTGTCCTTGCTCTTCTCCGTCGGACACTAATATTAAGAGGTTTTGACCCTCATCGAATATTAACAATAGAAGAAAGAGGGACATCTTCTCACTGTGCTCGTTACGGGAAGAAAGTTATCCGTCCAGTAAGAGGTTTAGTTCATTGTTCTTCTTGCAATTACACTTTCCACTCTGACCTCACAGGGGCAATAAATATCGCTCGTAAGTTCCTTGGGGCTCTTTTCCGTCCTCGAGGAACAACTATCACTGATTACCTCACTGGTCAAAGGTTCAGTTCTACCCATTTCACTGTTTGCCGAGGGCTCAGCCATTGGTTGCAGTCCCAGTAGATGAAAAAGGACTTAACTAATTCTATCCTCTTATATTTGAGGTTTAGTTCTTTCTTTTTTGTCTCTCGTGGAGTGAAGAAAGATAGAAAGAAAAACTTTCTTTTCTTCTTTATGATTCCCACGATTCGTGTATGATGTCTGTCTCAACTCTTCATAGCATTGTATGACTTGGTTGAGTTCAAGAGATTAAACTTTTACTTGTTTTTTCTCTTGCAAGACAGAGTGCGAAAAACTTTACGTAAAAAAGTAAATCATGACAAAATACTGCATCTTCTGGTGTTTTTGATCCACATTTTGTACAATATTTCATAAACATTCACCCATATTACTACCATAGTAGTAATACTATCTTATATAAATCTATTCAAATCTTTTAGAAGTGAAAGTGAACACATGTTGAATAAAGGATTTGGGGGTGAACCCTCTCCTAAAGTAAAGAATTGAAAGAAATACTAAACTTAAGAAACCTCCAATTTCATTATAATAGACATAAGGTTGTAAAAGAAACTGAAAGTATGTTTGTGTTTTTGGTTGAAAAGTATAGTTTACAAAGGGGAAAAACCAAGGAATAAATCCTGCTGTATCTAAAATGATATGCATTATCCAACCCAGAATCAATGCAGAATAAACAGTGGGTTTTTTCCTGAAAACAACTATGAATAAAATGAACATCAGTATAGCAAATGGAATTGAATGACCAATGTATCTTCCATAACCTGTTATAGGCTCTGAAATGAGTTTATCAATAATATCTGGTCCAAGAGCTCCAATTATTAGGGGAATAAAAGCAAAATGAACTATCCCCCAACTATCTGTAGGTTCTAAATTTTTCTTTTTTAGAAGTAACCAATAATAAAGATGAGCTATAATTTCTGCTGTTAATAATGTGTATCCAATGTGGGCAATTAAGAACATTCAAATCTTTTCTCCGAGTTGAGTTATAGTTTCTATTTTTTTGCTTTATGATGTTTATAAATATTTTTAGTTAATGCATCAAGTAATTGAGTTAACCCTTTACCTGAAATTGCTGAGACTTCAAAGAATTCATTGTTAATGTTCTCTCTAGCTGATGTACGGTTTAATCTAAGACAAAAAGCTTGTGCGTCTATAGGATTTAATGTTCTATTTCTTACATTAGGGTTATTTCGAAGATCAATTTTATTTCCTACTAGAACTATTGGAATCTTCCCTTTTCTATTGTAATTGATCAATTGCTCTAACCAGAATGTTACTCTTCTAAATGTCTCTGCTTTTGTAATATCAAAAACTATAAACGCTCCATCAGCTCCTAAATACCATTTAGTTCTTTGAGGAGAGGATAATAGTTCTCTTGCAGGTAAATCATAAAGGTCAAAAGCTACTTCTTCTCCTTGTATTGTGCGAAAAACTTTTACAATCTCCGCTTTTAGAGAAGGAACCTTCTCTTTATTTTTTTCATTTTGAACTATTTTCTTAAATAAAGTAGTTTTACCTACGCTGTTATCACCTATAAAAAGAATCTTAAATGTGAGCATTGTTTTTCCTCAGAAACATTCATTTATTAGTATATACTTAAAAGAATCACTTAAAGTATAAAAAATTAATGTATTAGCTACTTTACTTACTTTTGATTTGATTTATCTCTGATACTTCTTCCAAGAATTTCAAAGGCTCTATCGATATTTAATCCAGTCTTTGCGCTTGTTTCTAAACAATAATTAATTACACCATACCTCTGTGTACGAAGATTTAGTTCAGTAACATACTTTTGAACTTGTTTGAACTTAACACTCTTTCTATCTCTTAAATCACTTTTATTTGCAAGAACGACAACAGGTACCACTCCTGAACCGTTGAATTTGTAAAGTTCATTTAACCACATTGGTAGATTTTGAAAAGAAGAAGGACGAGTTATATCAAAGACAAGTAAGGCACCTTGTGCTCCTTTATAAAAACGTGCTCTAACTTGCTCAAACATCTGTTGTCCTGCAAGATCCCAAATTTGAAATTTCCACTTCTCATTAGGAATGATTTCTTTGTCTATTGTTGAAAAATCTGCCCCAAGTGTCATAAGATGACTGGTATTAAATCCGTATCCCATATATTGCATTCTAATAGAAGTTTTTCCTACTGCACCATCACCAATAAGAACGATTTTGAAAATAAACAGTTTTTCTGTCATGAAGTTCAACCAATATCTCTGTTAATCTTTTTTTCCTAATATATTCTCCTTATTCCATGTTTAAATTTTTTTATCTAGGAAACTTCGTTCAAAAAAAAGTTTAAAAATAACATTTAAAAATAAACATCAAAAAGAGCAGAAGAGAAAGAATGTCGAGGATACATAGTAAAAATCCTATTGCTTCATTAAGTATTTTGATTTTTGGTCATTTTCTCAACCATTTCTATGCTTATGTGTTTGGTGCAGCAATGTTTGTGATAAGAAATGATATAGTTATGAACAATAAACAAATTGGATTATTAGCAACTATTCAAATGGTAGTTTTTGCACTTTGCACTTTTATTGTAGGAGTGTTGGGAGATAAATGGTTAGCAAGTAAAAAACTGTTTGTACCCGTAGGTATTTTCTTTATGGCACTACATCTGATAGTTGCATCAATAGCTCAAAGATATATCGTTCTTGCAATTGCAGCAGCGATTGTAGGTTTTGGTGCTTCTTTTTATCATCCTGTAGCCTATGCAGCAATAGCAGATCTCTATGAAGATAAAAAAGGATTGACTATGGCTCTAAATGCTGCTTTAGGAATGATTGGAACAGCTCTTACACCAGGAATAATTGCTTCATTTAGCGAGTGGATTGGATGGAGAAAATTCTTTCTATACTTTGGTCTGGGCGCAATAGTTTTAACTTTTCTAATGTTTATAGGATTTAATAGACTAATAGACTATAGCTTTGAAAAAGAAGAATTAGAACAAATAGAAAAAAGAAGAAATTCAATGACAATGAAAGAAAGAATAATCTATTGGCTAAAATTTGAATTTCTAGCTATTCTAACTTTAGCTGTAATAACATGCTTGGCCTATTCTTCGCTTAGATCTGGCTTATACAAAATAGTGACACAGTTTTTAAGTATTATATTTGTAGATTACTATGATTATAACATATTAAATGCTGGTTGGTTATCATCAGTAATGCTGATAATAGGTGGATTAACTGCCATTTTTGGAGGAATATTGAGCGATAAGAAAAATACTCCGTTAACTATGTTTATTTCTTTATTTGGTTCTACAATATCGATTTTGCTTATTTTTCTATTAGGCAAAAATACAGGAACTTGGGGAATAATAATTCTTTATTTTTCATTTATAGCTTTCTTACACTTCAGTAGTGCTGCAAGTACAAAATTTGTAACAGAGGAAGTACATCAAAAAAGTAGATCTACAGCTCTCGGTTTCTTGTTTGCGATTCCTAATACACTTGCAGCTATATTTCCTTGGTCATTTGGATACTTTATGGATAACTCACCGTTTGATATAACACTAATCTATCTGTTCTTCATTGCCTTAGTTGCAACAATGTTAACAATTATATTATTTGCGCGAGAGCTAAAAAAGAAAAAATAATGTGAATTTCGAATTACTTTTATTTTTTTTTATAATAATAATATTCAACCAAGCTGTCTTATTTCTATGTTGAATAAAACAAAAAAGACTAATAAAAAAGAATATTAGTAAAAAAAGAAGAAAAATTAAGCTAACTATAATTTTCCTTCATTTGAGCGCTCAAAAGATGAGAATTCATTAAGAAGGCGGTCAATAGCTTCTGTGATTTCTTCTTTACTACCTGATGCAAAAGTGAAAATAACCATTTCTCCATCTATCACAAGGAGATCTTCAGGAAGGGTAACTAACCATCTATACAATGCCCCACGATTAGTGAATTCTAATGCATCCACTAAATCTTGAATAGACACTTTTTTAGCTCTTTTTGCTAGTCCTCCTAAAGTATTTCTTCTTTTAATAGACATTTGCCATTCAGCAAAAGAATCAAATCCTTCATTTAACGCTTGTTGATATGTAGGATAATCTGGAAAACCATTTTTACTTGCTTTGCTTGCAGAAGTAAAATCAGGAGCTTTCATTTTCTTAACAAAAATTAACCCATTTTTATTTTCAGCGCCTAGTTTTTGAGCTTCTTCATATTCTTCATAATTAGAAAAACCACCATCTTTTATCTTTTTAGCAATATCATAACTAGGAGCCCCTAACTTCTTCGTTAGTTCAAATCTTTCTTTATTTTCAGCGCCTAGTTTTTGAGCTTCTTCATATTCTTCATAATTAGAAAAACCACCATCTTTTATCTTTTTAGCAATATCATAACTAGGAGCATTAGTTTGTAAAATTTCTAAATTCATTTTTCTTTTATTTAAACGGTAGCGAATGAAAAATACCAAGCCAACTATAAATAATAAAAATAATGATCCGATAGGAATAATGTAAAATTTTAAAGGGTTAGAACTTGATTTTAAGGGATTTGTATTAAATATTAACTCTATTTTATCGGAAAATCCATCGTTGTCTGTGTCTGTGTCTGTAGGGTCAGTATAATAAGTATTTACTTCTTCTTCATCAGTTAACCCATCGTTGTCTGTGTCTGTGTCTGTAGGGTCAGTATAATAAGTATATTCTTCTATGTTAGTTAGCCCATCATTATCATCATCTTCGTTTGCGTTACTTGTTAATGGGTCTAAATTGTAAAGTACTTCCCACCCATCTGGCATTCCATCATTGTCTGTGTCTGTGTCTGTAGGGTCAGTATAATAAGTATATTCTTCTATGTTAGTTAGCCCATCATTATCATCATCTTCGTTTGCGTTACTTGTTAATGGGTCTAAATTATAAAGTACTTCCCATCCATCTGGCATTCCATCATTGTCTGTGTCTGTGTCTGTAGGGTCAGTATAATAAGTATATTCTTCTATGTTAGTTAGCCCATCATTATCATCATCTTCGTTTGCGTTACTTGTTAATGGGTCTAAATTATAAAGTACTTCCCATCCATCTGGCATTCCATCATTGTCTGTGTCTGTGTCTGTAGGGTCAGTATAATAAGTATATTCTTCTATGTTAGTTAGCCCATCATTATCATCATCTTCGTTTGCGTTACTTGTTAATGGGTCTAAATTGTAAAGTACTTCCCATCCATCTGGCATTCCATCATTGTCTGTGTCTGTGTCTGTAGGGTCAGTATAATAAGTATATTCTTCTATGTTAGTTAGCCCATCATTATCATCATCTTCGTTTGCGTTACTTGTTAATGGGTCTAAATTGTAAAGTACTTCCCATCCATCTGACATTCCATCTTCATCAGTATCAGCTTTTTTGGGATTTGTACCTAAGTAATCTTCCAAAAAGGAGGATAAACTATCATTGTCAGGGTCTACATCTGCTAAATTATTTGTTCTGGAAAAGTTTCCTGTTCCACTTAAACCCTGCCAAAAAACATTAATACCTGAAGGTTCAAATTCTAAAGCATAAATACTATAGTCAAAACTGCCTATTAATAAATCTAGTTTTCCATCCCCATTTATATCTGCGATAGCAGGAGAAGAGTCGATATCTCCACCTGTTGTGTATGACCATATTACTGTCCCATTTTGCCCATTAAGAACATAAATCCTGTCATCTTTACTTCCTATTATTACATCTAGTTTTCTATCCCCATTTATATCTGCGATAGCAGGAGAAGAGTCGATATCTCCACCTGTTGTGTATGACCATATTACTGTCCCATTTTGCCCATTAAGAACATAAATCCTGTCATCTCTACTTCCTATTATTACATCTAGTTTTCTATCTCCATTTATATCTGCGATAGCAGGTGAAGAGTAAATAACTCCACCTGTTGTGTATGACCATATTACTGTCCCATTTTCCCCATTAAGAGCATAGACTAAGCTATCATAACTTCCTATTATTACATCTAGTTTTCCATCCCCATTTATATCTGCGATAGCAGGAGAAGCGCAGATATCATATCCTGTTATATATGACCATATTACTGTCCCATTTTCCCCATTAAGAACATAAATCCTGTCATCTCTACTTCCTATTATTACATCTAGTTTTCCATCCCCATTTATATCTGCGATAGCAGGAGAAGAGTCGATATCTCCACCTGTTGTGTATGACCATATTACTGTCCCATTTTGCCCATTAAGAACATAAATCCTGTCATCTTTACTTCCTATTATTACATCTAGTTTTCCATCCCCATTTATATCTGCGATAGCAGGAGAAGAGTCGATATCATATCCTGTTGTGTATGACCATATTACTGTCCCATTTTCCCCATTAAGAACATAAATCCTGTCATCTCTACTTCCTATTATTACATCTAGTTTTCCATCCCCATTTATATCTGCGATAGCAGGAGAAGAGTGAATAGCAGCACCTGTTGTGTATGACCATTCTAATAAACCAAATTTTCCTATAACATATATTGTATTATCAACGCTACCTACAATTACTTCTGTAACTCCATCATTGTCTATATCCGCTGCAGAACATGAAGAAACAATATAATTGTTAGTTTTGTAGTACCAAAGTCGATTAGAAGTCAATGAATTTACCGAACTAGAGAGAGATATCTGCTGTTCTGATAATGGTAAGGAATAACTAAAACTTGGTAAATAAAATGAATCTGTGGACTGTTTAACTGAGGTCAAATTATCTTGTGAATTTGTTGTTGTAATATCTTGATAATTTGATAACACTAATAATACAATAAGCGTTGTAGATAAAATTATTCTCTTTTTTATAATAAAATTGAATAGCTCATCAAAAATATGACGCCATATTTCATTTTTTTTTGAATTAATCATATTTATAACCTTTACATTTATATATTACAGATTCTCTGTTAAGAACTGCTTATTTATAAGTTGTAAATAATAAAGTGAAAACAAATATAAATAATTTACTTAATTTTTTCTCGGTTCTTTGTTCACTCAATAGACTTGGATTACACTTTTGGGCACTAGAGAAACATAGGGGTGATTCATAAATTTTTCTCCAGGAGTAAGGAGGTTAAGAGACTAATGAGGTCAACTAAAATTGTAGTAAAAAAGTAAATCATGTCTAAAAAGTCTATTTCTTGACTTACACTGCCTGAAGGAGCAAAAGGTAATTGTAGCAGATTAGAGGACTGTAGAAAGTATTAAGGACACAAGAAGGTAAACGATCAAGGATAGGGGAAGAGAGATTTTGAGGAAACCGAAAACATGTTCAACACTACTACGATATTCAGGGTGATGATTATAGTTATTGAGACCAGAATAAAGACGATGAGCATGGTCTTATCCCTATTATTTATCCTAAAACTAACGCTCGTTATTCTGGTTATCCACCATTTGTATCTATAGTCCATGAGTTGAAATTTTACGTAATTTCTTCAGGACTCTCCCCAACCAATCAACAAACTTAGCGAAAGTTGTGAAGACTGGCTTAAGAGAACATGAAAGACACAGTCTTAATTAAGTTCTCTAAGGGGTTCATCTCCTTATCCCGGGCACTCATAACTCCCAAAGGGAAGACCGGGTGTCGTAGGAGTGAAACCTACGTCTTTAAGCATATAGCTCAAGACACTAGATAAATTAGAATTAAATATATAAAGATAGCTGAAAAGTTGTGACACTCCCTAATATCGTGTATGTATTCTTTATTTTTGCAAATGTGTTTCAGGTTGTTATTGGTCTGATAACTCCACAAACTAAAAATTTAGTTTATTACGTAAAAAAGTATCTCATGGACATAGTAGGTCCTACAGCTGAAATTAATGAATTAAGTGTTATTACAAAAACAGGTGATATTAGTGTTAATTCACACACTACTGAAAATGTTACAATTAACAACATTATGCTTATTTCAACTACAGGTATTATTCATTTTAGTTTAAGTGATGAAGGAATAAATTATATAAGCAATGCTCTTTCAACCACTACTACAGGAAAGATAGAGTTCGATTTTGGAAATAATTGCACTTACAACGGAACAGAAATTAACCTTTCAACAACAACAGGAAAAATAGTTGTTTATTGTACAAATATGAATTACTTAGTCAATGTATCGTGGTTAATTTCTACAACTACTGGTTCTGTTTATGCAAATATTACTCAAGATTTTATTATTGAAAATCAATTACAAGTTTCGTTTTTCATTACAGTAAATACTGGTTCAATAGAAGTATTAACTACTTTTCATGAAGAGCTTTTTTGTACATTTTTGTCAAATTAAAAAATTGGTGTTTAAATAGTGAAAAGACATTATTAATGTAGAGAGTGAAAAAAAAAGATAGATGTTAAGAAAAATACTTACTCTCTAAGCTGGCACGGCGTGTCAGGATAAAAAAAACATGCGCATAAAGAAAGAAATCAAAGAAAATTTGAATACGACTTAACTTTCCCGTGTGAGAGGATTTATTCATCCAGTTTCCACGGTGGAGGAGTGCTCAACCTTCTCCTCTGGCTCAATGAGTGTTTAGATCTCCCTCCTAGACAGATCTTTCCGAGAGCAAGATTGGCGTACAAAAATATTGTACAAAAATTAAGTTGATGAAGATATAGGCTACCTTTTTGAAGCAAATACAGCTACAGGTACAATAAGCATTCCTAGTCAATCAACAAACTATGATACAGCTCTTAACAAATACTATTTCTCTCTGCACACCAGTACTGGAGACATAAAAGCAGAGGTATAATCTACTACTTCTTTTTTTTGTTTTTTCTTTTCTAACTTACAATAAATTAAAAAATGAACAAATAATTTTTTTTCTATGAACGAAAAATACATCGATCAAATCAGAGCAAATTCTCCGACTTTAAATCAAGTAACTTTTTTAAATCATGCAAGTACAGCACCCTTACACGGTAGAACACAGCAAGCGTTTCATGATTATTTGAATCAGTGGTCTAAGTATGATTTTGCTGAATCCAAAGAAAAGAGTCAACTAGCTCGTGAGGAATTTGCTAAACTAATTGGTGCTTCAAAGGAAGAAATACTTTTTACTTCTGATGTTACTCAAGGTACCAATCTTGCCGTTCATATGTTAGATTATGATGAAAAAAGTAACATTGTATGTTATTGGAATGATTATGCAGGACAAGTACATAGTGCTCTTTTCTTAAATAAAAAGAAAAAAATAGAATATCGTCCAGTCCCAGATCGTGAAGGTTACATTTATCCTGATGACTTTGCTGAAAAAATAGATAAGAATACTAAAATTGTTCTTTTGTCTCATGTTCAATGGATTACTGGGTTTAAATCTGATATCAAAGAAATAACTAAAATTGCTCATGAAAATGGTGCCATGATTCTTGTAGATGTTATTCAGAGTTCAGGTGTGCTCGAGATTGATGTTAAAGACTGGGATGTTGATTTTCTTACTTCAGGAGTAGCTAAATGGCTTTTAGGACCAAATCAAGCAGGTTTCTTTTACATGAAAAAAAAGTTAATTGATGAATACGATCCACCTTTACCTGGTTACCAAGGAGCTGATTACGGCTCGATTGACTCACCTTATTGGAATGTTAAACAGATAGAATATAGAGAAGGTATTGACAAGTTTCAAATTGCAAATATTGGACCAATGATGTATCAGATTGCATATGAAGGTATGAAAATAATCACTGAATATGGAATAAAAAAGGTGGAAAAAAGAGTTTTAGATTTAACTTCTTACCTTATCGAGAGAATTCAAGAACTTGGCAATTATGAGTTTTTAAGTCCTATTGAAGATAAATACAGAGCTGGAATTGTTAATTTCAAAGTTGAAAACAACATTGAGATAGCTAAAAAACTTTCTGAAGAAAAAGTAGTTGTTTCTTCAAGATATGGAGGAATCAGGATTAGTCCTCATTTTTATAATACCAAAGAAGACTTAGACAAATTTATAGAATTATTTAAGGCAATCAAAAAATAGACTTAAATTCGCTCTATCTTACTTTTTTTGAACTCACTTATTTCTCTGTGTATACTCCACTCACATTGGTAACAAATAAATAGAAGTGGGTTACGTGGGTAAGTGATTAAATATGAATAAGACCGAACGTAACCTGGAGAAACTAAGAAAAATTGTAGTTAAAAAAGCTTTGGAAGGAGAGAAGATAAAAGAGATAGCTCACAAGTATATGGTGAGTAGGAAGTTTGTGTATAAGTGGTTGAAGAGGTTCAGAGAGAACCCTGAAGGAGAATGGTGGAAAGATAGATCCTCCAGACCAAAAACTATACACAGGAAAGTGGATGAGGAGTTAAAAGAGAGGATAAGGGAGTTAAGAATAAAACAAGGAATGAATGTGGAGAAGATAGCTTATTTGTTGAAGAGAGAAGGAAAAGCACTCTCTCAGACGACAGTGACGAAAGTAATAAAAGAGTTAGGTCTTCCTTTATGGGTCAATAGAAAAAAGAGGAAGAGACCTCGATACAAGAGTTTTGAACGTCAAAAACCTAACGAACTCTGGCAAATAGATGTGAAAGGACCATTCTGGGTAGAAGAACAGGGACAACATCTCCATCTCATAACCTTGATAGACGACCACTCACGATTCTGTCTGGGAGCTAAATTCCACCCTTTTGCACCAAAAAAAGAGCAGATAATAAATCTACTAGAGGAAGCAATAAAAGAGTACGGTTACCCCGAGTCTATCCTCACGGACAATGGAGCACTCTTCTCTTCCGTTAGAGGAGGAACAAGTACCTTCTCCCGTTGGTGTCAAACAGAAGGAATAAAACACATCAGAGCTAGAGTTTTTCACCCCGAAACATGTGGAAAAGTAGAAAGACTACATGGGACAATCATCCGTGAGATGGAAAGATTAGGTCTAAAATACTGCAACCCCGACCTCTCCTACTACCGCTCTTACTACAATTTTAGTCGTCCTCACCAATCTCTTAACTTCCTCACCCCAGGAGAAAGATTTATGAATCACCCCTATGTTTCTCTAGTACCCAAAAGTGTAACCCAAGTCTATTGAGTAAACACTCACTTATTTCTCTGCCTAAATTTTATATAGTAGTACCTTTTTATCCTCTTAATACAAATACATATGACCAATACGGGTGATTTAAATTGAAAAAAAAGAAACTTGTAGAGCCTGAGGAAGTAAAAGAAGAAGTTTATTGGCATGCGTTGAAAAAAGAAGAAATTTTTGAACGCTTAAATACTTCTGAGAATGGTCTTAGCTCTGAAGAAGTCACAAAAAGACACGAAATATACGGTTTAAATAAGATAATAATCAAAGAACGTTTTAAAATTCTAAAAATGATTATTGAACAATTTCAAGATTTCCTTGTACTGTTACTAGTTGTAGCTGGGACTATAAGTTTAGGTGTAGGTATTTCTTATTCTAGTCCTGGAAACATTTCTACTGAGATTTATGATGCAATAGCTATTTTTGCAATAGTATTTCTAAATGCAGGAATAGGATTTGCTCAAGACTATAAATCTAATCAAGCGTTAGAAAAGCTCAAAGAGTATTTTGAACAAGATGTTGTTACTATAAGAAATGGAAAGGAGTTTATTGTTCCTTCTTCAGACCTTGCTCCTGGGGATATTATAGTAATAGAAGCAGGAGATAAGGTTCCAGCGGATTGTAGAATATTGGAATTGAACAATTTGAAGATAGATGAAGCTCCTCTCACTGGAGAATCAAAATCTATAACCAAAAACTTGGAACTTGTTAAAAAAGATGCGAGGATACATGATAGAAAAAATATGGTCTTTATGGGAACAACTTGTGTTTACGGAAGAGCTAAACTTGTAGTAGTTAAGATAGGAATGGAAACAGAGATGGGTGAAATCGCTAAGTTAACCCAAGTTAAAACAGAGATGACACCTTTACAAAAATCTCTTGACAGATTTGGTAAAAGTCTAGGAGCAGTAATTCTGGCTTTATCTGCCGTTATAATGATAGTAGAAATTATTTCAGAGATTCATTTTTACGGTTCAGAAAAAACTGTTTTTGCGATCATTTTTGAAAGCTTTGAAACAGCGATTGCACTAGCTATTTCAGCTGTTCCAGAGGGATTAGCAGCAGCGATAGTAATCACATTAGCTATAGGAGTATCACGTATGGCAAAAAAACGAACAATTGTTTCGAGATTACCTGCCGTTGAAACTTTAGGAAGTGTCAATTACATATGCTCTGATAAGACTGGAACCTTAACAAGAAATGAGATGACTGTTAAAGAGATATGGACAGCTGATGATAAAAATATTGAAGTGGAGGGAAGTGGGTATCTAAAAGAGGGTAGATTTATGCAAGGAGAAAAAGAGTTTGAACCCTCAAAATCTCCTGCACTTATGAAAGTGCTAGAAATATCTTATCACTGTAATAACTCTTCTTTAATAAGAAATGGTAATTCCATACAAGTTAGAGGAGACCCCACTGAAGCAGCTCTTTTGGTTGTAGCAGAGAAAGGTGGATTAACTGAAGCTGACAAAAAGGAAAGAATCCACGAATTGTTCTTTGATAGCGATAGAAAAAGAATGACCACAATTCACAGAGATGGAGATAAAAATATCGCTTTAATGAAAGGTTCTCCTCCTATTGTTTTACAAAGGTGTAAATACATACTAGTCAATGGAAAAGTTGAACCATTAACTGCAGAGAAACAAAAAACTATAGAAGAAGCAAATATAAATATGTCATCAAAAGCTCTTCGAGTTCTTGCTATGGCTTACCGTGAAGTTCCTGAAGAATTTGATAGAGATGACTATGACTCTATAGAAGTAGATATGATTTTTGTAGGATTAACAGGAATGATAGACCCTGCAAGACCTAATGTAAAAGAAGCAATTCAAGAATGTAAAGATGCTGGAATAACTACAATAATGATTACTGGAGATCAAAAAGAAACAGCTGTAGCTGTAGCTAAAGAGATTGGAATTCTCACATCTGAAGAAGATCTTGTCGTAAATGGTGAAGAATTAGATTTAATGACTGAAGAAGAGTTAATAGAAAAAATAGAGAAAATAAAAGTTTACAGCAGAATGAGCCCCAAAGATAAGTACAGAGTTGTTGAAACTTTACAAAAACTGGATAACTTTGTAGCTGTAACTGGAGATGGAGTTAATGATGCACCAGCACTAAAGAAAGCAGATATAGGTGTAGCCATGGGTATTACTGGAACAGATGTTACTAAAGAAGTTGCAGATATGGTTATTACAGATGATGCTTTTAATACGATAGTCGATGCAGTAGAAGAGGGACGTAATATCTTTGCTAATATGAAGAGATTTATCAGATATACTCTAAGTAGTAATTTTGACGAACTATTTGCAGTATTGCTTATTACCTCATGGTTAGGAGTTTTACCTTTTACTCCCCTACAGATTCTATTCCTTAACTTGCTAACAGACGCATTACCAGCTTTAAGTTTATCTTTTGAGCCATATGATCCTAAGTTAATGAAAAAACCTCCAAGAGGAAAGCATGATTCATTCCTTCGAGAAATGTATTCTTTTGCAGCGATATCAGGTATAGTTGCTTTCTTTGCTTCTGTTTCAATGTTCTTGCTGGTTTATAACCATTTGGGACCACAAAAATTCGGTTCGATAAGTATTCCAGAGAATAAAGAACAAATAGTAGCATATGCACAATTTATGGCTTTCATTGTAACCCTTACATTTGAGCTAGTTTTTGTATTCATTGCAAGAAATGATAATGATGTTAAAGTATATGAAACTAATCCTTTCAAGAATATGATGCTTATCTGGGCAGTTCTTAGTTCATTTGTATTACTTGGACTAGTAATTTTTGTTCCTGTCCTTCAACAAATATTTACATCATTCAACAACTACTACTACGTTCCTGATATAGTTGATTGGGGATGGATCTTACTTTTCACAGTAGGATTTAATATTCTAATTGAACTTTTCAGAGAACTCATGATGACTAAAAGAATGAAGAAATTTGCTCACAAAATTGGGTTTGCTTAATTTTTTTTTCATTTTATTTTGTTATTTTTCTATTAATAAATGGTTTAATGCTATTCAATAATGTAAAAAAGAAAGACTTAGTTGATTAAACTTTGTCTCACTATTAATCCCATTTATCTTATTTGTCAAATAGTATTTTGATTTTATCATCTATTTCTTTAGCTTCTTGTTTTTTTCCCATTTGTGATAAAACTCTAGAAAGTAATGATAAAATTTCCTTAGAACTTGGATTTATTTCAATTGCTTTCTTTAACAAATCTTCTGCTTCCTCCAACTTGTTTTTTTCAGCTTTTAGTTTAGCTAATTCAAAAAGAGCAGAACTATTAGTACTATCACTTTCTATTGCTTTAGTAAAAGCATTCTCTGCTTGTTCAATATTATCAAGTTTCAAGTAACACACGCCCAAATTAAACCAAGTTATAGTGTCAGAATTGTTAATAGCTAACGCCTTATTGTAAAGTTCTAATGCTTTTTCTAAATCACCTTTTTTTTCTGTTAAAACACCTAAGTTGGTTAAACATTGAACATAATTTGGGTCATACTCCAACGCAGTCTTATATGCATTAATGGCTTCATCTATTTCTCCTTTTGACTCAAGAATCGCGCCTAGATTAAACCAACCAAAAGGGTCTGATGGATTTTCCCTTATATATTCTTTAAGATCTTCTATTATTTCAGATATTTCTTCACCCATTTTTATCACTGTAATTATTGAACTAGAATCATTCCTTTTTTTCTTTTATATATTTTGCCTAAATAAATTTAAGAAGTAGCATTATAGTAAGATTTTTTTTTAAAATATTACCTTTTTTTTTAATGAACAATACATTTACAATAACAATTAAATATCAAATGTAATTCTAGTATAAGCATGTCCAAAAATTAATTTTTATTAATGTGGGGGTTTATGTCGGAAGTATGAATTTCTTTCAGATCATAGACCCCCACAAAGCAAGAGAATTCATAATCATTAATGAACCTTTCCTTAAGAAACTGGTGAAAGAGGAACCGAGAGAAAGCAAGAGAGGGAGAAAGAGAATAGCAGAAAGATGGGTGATACTGGCTTTAGCAATCATTGCTAGAATAGAAGGGATAGCTTGGAGGAAGTTAGAGGAAAAGTTGTCTTTATGCGATTTTTTGATAGAAGAGGGGTGGATGAAGAAGATTCCTTCTAAATCTACTTTTCATGCAGTGTGGAGAGCGACAGAAAGTAAAATCTTAGAGCAGTGGATAATAGATTTAGGTAGGGAAATAGTGAGGAAAAAAGGCTTGAAAGCTATGGCAGTGGATAGTTCAGGGTTTAAAATCCGTCAAGCTTCTGTTTGGCGTTTTCTCAAATGGTCAAGAGGGACACTAAAGAAAACCTCTAAACTTTTCTGGAAGATACACCTTATAGTTGGTTTACCCTCTCGAGCTATAGTCTCTCTCGCTCATTCTGCTAGTAACACTCACGATAGTAAAGTCTTCGGTTTACTCTGGCAGAAACTTCCTTCTGCACTCTTGAGACCTTTCTTGCGATTTTATGGAGACTGTGCCTACTGGACAGAAAATATCGTTGGACTTCTTAGCCAACATTCCTTTTTCCCTGTTATTCCCCCAAAAAGTAATGCTCGTTATCCCTCTCCTCCTCCCCTCGGACCAATAGTTCAAGCTCATCGTCTCTACCCTGGTCTGTATCGTCGTAATCATCATCCCGAGTATCGTAGTAGTATTGAACACGTCTTTGGTCTCCTTAAACTCTCTCTTCCCCCAATCCTTGATCGTTTACCCTCCACCATCCTCTCTACCTTGTACAGTTCTCTTCTCTGTTACAACTACCTTTTACTCCTTCGGACCGTTTAGTTGGTGAAAAAGAATTTTTGGACATGCTTTAGTATATTTGGGAAAAAGAGGTAAAAATGACTCCAAAAGATTCTAAAAAACCTTCAGAACTAGAAAAAGCTATTTTAGAAGCAAAAGCAAAGTTACAAAATGTAGTTGCTAAAAAAGAAGGTAAATATATAAGAAAAACAGAGCTAGAGAATGCTATAAATGAAGCGTTAAAAAGCTTAAAGCCTGTTTCTGAAGAATTAATAAAGAAGAAAATAAAAACCAGTTCATTTAAAGATGAACTAGTAAAGGCAAAGTCAGAACTAAAGCAAGTAAAACAAGAAAAAAAGAGAGTTACAAAAAACGATATGGAATTAGCTATTAAAGAAGCTATTAAAAATCTAAAACCATTAACTGAAAAAGGGAAAAAGCAAGTTTCTTCAAAAGGAGAATTAGAATTAGCTATTTTAGATGCTTTTTCAAAGCTAATTGAAGTTTCAGATGAACAGAAAAATTATGCTTTAACAAAGAAAGAACTAAAAATTATAATTAAGGATGCTAAAAATAGATTAAAGAAAGTACCAGAAAAAGAACTCAAACATGCATTAACAAAGAAAGAACTAGAGCACGAGCTGAGAGACTTAAAAGGAAAACTAAAACCAGTCCCAGAACAAGTAAAAGTACCAGAACTTTCGATTAAACAACTTAGAACTGCCATTAAAGAAGCAAAAGTAAGATTAAAACCTGTTCCAGAGAATTTAAAGAGTATAAGTTCTATCTCAGTTGGTAGATCAATAAAAAAAGAAGGAGAAAAAATAAAAAGGAAACTATTGCCTATTCCAGGAGATGCTAAAACTTTCGAAATTCAGAACATAGAGCACATTAAACTCTTTTCTGCAGAAAGGTTGGATTTTAATAAATTCATTTCAAAACTAGAAAAACAAAAACAACAACCACTGCGTAAAATAATAATTAATCCAAAAACAAAGTTTTGTAAAATAGAGTTAATGAACAAAGATAACCCTAATTCTCCGTATAACATTACAGGAGGAGGAGATATTTTAGAATTCACTTCAACTTACCGTTTCTTGTTTAAACATGGGTATATAAAAATAGAGAATAACTATCCCTTACTCTTTTCAGATAAACAATGGATTGTCTGGTATTTAAGAGAAAAAATAGAATTAACTTTCGTGGACATAGCTTTTGCAATGAATGAAACAGTTAGAAACGTTAGAAACCTGTTTAATGAAGCTGAAAAAAGAATAAATCAAATATTAGATTTTGTTGTAGATGAAGAGCATTACCAATTAGTAGCAGCACATGCAATGAAAAGAAAAGGAGTACGTATCCAACAGATTGGAGATACTATAATTGAGCCTAAAATTACAGAAAAATATCTCATTGAACAACAACAACTAGAAGAATTAACTTAAATTGAAGAACTTGAAAAGAAAGTAGAAATACCAAGAGAGTGGGTTATAAAAACAGCTTATAAAATAGAAACTCTGGAAGGAGGTTATTATCTATGGAAAGAGTTTCTAGGAGCATTAAACAAGGATTCTCTACTGATGATAGAAAACGACAGTTTACCCCATGAAAAAATTTTTTGTATAAATTCTTTAGGTTTTTAAATAAATTGCTTAATTAATAAATAGAGAAAAGAAAGTGAAGAAGAAAAAGGATTAGAAAATGGAGAAAATAGTGAGAACATTAAGAGTAAGAGTAAAAACAGAAAAATTAACGAAGTTCAAAAAAGATAGAATGAGAAAGATAACAGGAAGAGATACTAGAATAATAGAAGAATATGTAAAAATAATAAGAAAAGAAGAAGAAAAAGTAATAAGAAAAATAAGCAAACAAGGAGAGATAAGACTAAAAGTGCATAAAGGCAAGTTAGATGAACTAACACTAACAACAACAAAGAAAACAAATAAGAAAAAAAGGACAGTTGTACCCTATGATCTCAAAAAAAAGTTTCCTAATTGTTCTCACGATGAATTTCAAGAGTGTAGAGATGTAGCAGTACAACTTTATGAACAAGGATATAACAAAAAAAAGAACAAAAAAAGAAAAAAAGGATATATTTTACCACCAGTAAAACGAGCAAGAAAACAACTAATCAATAAAAATAGATTTATCATAAAACATTTGCCTAAAGGGAAAAACACTCTTTCTCGTTGGTGGGTAGGGATAAGAGACTCATTAGACACACAAAAAAGAAAAAAACGAACACATCGAAGACTATGGATACCACTAGAAATGAGTGAATATCACCAAAAAGAAATAAGAAAAGGACAAGTAAAAAGTCTAGAATTAAAATATAACTCACAAAAAAACAGTTGGTGGGTAAATTTTCAGATAACAATTATTCCTCAAGCAGATCTCTACAAGAAAAAAAAAGTTGACTCTTCTCTTCTTCCTCCAGCTGTGCTGGGAATAGATCTGGGAGAAAAAATACCTGGAGCAGGAGTGTTATTAACATCAACAGGTAAAATATCTCCCAATCATATTTTCTTCTGGAAAATGAAAGAATGGAAAAAAAGGAAGTATATCTATCAACAGAAAATAAGAAGATTGCAACGAAAACTTGCAAAAAAGAAGAATACATGTAAAGACAAAAGAAGCAATAAAGGATATCAAACATTAAAAAAATTAAGAAAAAGATATCAGACGCTCTCTCATGCTTATTTATATGCTTTTATCAATGAGTTGTGGAAAGATATTGTTGAACTTACACAGGATTATAATTTAGTCGTTGTTGTTGGTTACCCCAAGGGAGTACACTCGAAATTAAGAAAAAAAGTAATGAATCAAGACTACAGACCACAGAACTCTTCTACTCGTTTTACTCGTAAAAAGGTTCACCCGTGGAATTACTACCAAATAGTTACTCTTCTTCGACGAATGTGTCTTCTAAATGGGTTAGAACCCGAACGTATCCTCACCTTACAGGAATATCTTACCTCTTCTCTTTGCTCAAAATGTGGACGAAAGACTATTCGACCTGTTAGAGGTCTTGTTTATTGTTCTCATTGTCATTATACTCTTCACTCTGACCTTACCGGTGCAATCAACATCGGGAAATTGTTTCTTCGTTTTCTTTTTCGCCCCCGAGCATCTACACTAGTTGATTATCTTACTGGACAACACTTTAGTCTCACCTTTTATACTTCCTTCAGGGGTCTCAACCAGTGGTTGAAATAGACCTATGTACTATTATACCATAATGGTAGAATACTTAGTACTCGTGGAGTGAAGAGTTCTACTCTTCTTTATGCGTCCCACGATTCCTAGATGATGTCAGTATGCTCAAACATCTGTTTCAGCGTTTGTATTCTTCCACTGACGTAGTAGGAGAAAATTGTACAAAAAATTAACTCATGAAGAAGAATACTTGATAAACGCTATAGGATTAGGAGGAGAAATAATACCTGACATCAAGAGCAATTTCAAAAAACTAATTGAAATATTCGCAGAAGCTCCTGACGATCTTGTAAAAATAGGAGATACAGCCTTTTTCATGGGTTATATGGATAATATTTATTCTAGCCAGTTTTGGACAATAAAAAACTTCGTTAAAGGAAACAAAAAAAATTGGAAAAAAGATTTTATAAAAATAGCAATAAAAGCATATTCAAAAGCTCTAGATAATATTATTCCATCAGTTAACCCAGTAAAGTACGGTTTGCTAATAAACGATTTAGGAGTATTTTACTTATTTCTGTCAGAATTAGAGCAAACTAAAAAACACACTATAGAAGCAATCAAAAATTTACTTGATGCAAAAAAAGCATTACCTTTAGAGTTCTTTAAAACAAAACATAGTGATATTTGTTATAATTTAGGACTGGCTCATTTATTTTTGTCTAAAATAGAAGAAAAAGAAGAAAATATTAAACAAGCTATTCTAAACTTTAACGTTGCTCTGCAAGGAAGAACGTTAAGAATGTATCCATTGAAACATGCTATAACACAAGTCAATCTAGGAATTGTCTACCAAAAATTAGCTGAAATCGAAGAAACCTCTTTAAATTGTACATTAAGTATAGAATCTTATAACAATGCTTTGAGATCCAACACTCTAGACGTCATGCCAACAGAAGCAGCGATGATATATAACAACATAGGTCTATCTTATTGCACTTTATCTGATGTACAGGAAACAGAATACAATATTTCACAAGCTTTAATTGTTTTAAATGATGCTTTGACCATCAGAAATGAAGCACAGTTTCCTGTTGAATATGCAATTACAACAAGTATTTTAGGAAAAGCTTATACAATTCTAGCAACAGTAAAAGAAAAAAAAGAATATTATGAAAAGGCAATATCAGCATTTAATAAAACAATTAAGATATTCATCAAGAAATATGAAGACTTCTACCAAGCAATAATACAAGAAAAAGAAAAAGTAGAAGAGAAACTAAAAGAAATAGCGCAATAATTTTCTTTTTTTTAATTACTAAACCCTTCTAGAAAAATCATTTATCTTATTTGAATCCTACCTAATTTTCTATGTTAATTTTTACTTATATTTATAAATAAAAACATACTATATTTTATTGCTAAAATGAAAAGTTTTTTACCAAAATTTGTTCTCAATGAAATTGATATATATTTAGAAGATTCTCAAAAGACTATTTTAGAAGAGAAAATAGAAAATATTGTTAGTAATGTTTCAGATTATGATTCAATTGCTAAAGATGTTACTTCTTTTCTTTTAGAAATGGATATCAGTGATTTAACAATATATGACAAAATGCTTGTAATTACTTCTGTACTATTGAATTATTGGAAAAAAGATTATTCTTTTATTTTAAAAATTTATGAGAAGTTTCATTCTACAGACTTACCACTCAGTGTAAAAATTTGTTTTCTTCTAATTTTCCAAGAATCTTTTGATTTAGACAATTTTAACTTTTGGAGAGAGGAAATAGAGGAACATATAGAAAATATAACTAATACTGCTGAAAAAGAATTTCTTAGCACTGCTATTGAACAATTTGCTTCTAAGCTTGAGCAGAGACCCGAGGTTGGTTATCGTTCAATGAACCAGCTTATTCGTTCTCTTGAGGAGAATGAGCAAATCTCTTATCAGTATCCTTTTGTTTTTGAAGCTTTAGAGCTTGAACTTATTCAGTATTCTAACATTTTAGCTGATGAAGTTTTTTCTGAAATCTGGGTAGAATCTGCTAGAAGAAGAGCTGAAGTAATGGAAAACTATGGTATGTTAGTTCAAGTCAACAGCCTTATTGCTAGTATTTTAGTTAAAGAGTATCATCTAGAAAAAGCTAAAGAAAAGATTGAAGAAGGGTTGGAGATCGCTAAGAAGATCAATTCACCTATTTTAGCTGCTCAGATTGAATTAAGCAATGCTTTACTATTGAAAATGGAAGGTAAATTGAATGAAGCTTTAAAGCTGTATGAAGAAATAGCCAAAGTCAAGAATCTTCCTCAAACTTTTCAATTGGATATTTATAGCAAAATAGGTGAGATTTATCTTAACAAAGATGAGATAATTAAGGCTGAAGAATACTATCTTAAAGCTCACAAGATTAATAAGAAACTTAATTATTTCAATCCTCTTGTTGAAATAGTTATAGGTTACATAAATTTGCTTTTGGAGAAAGATGAAGGAGAAGCTTTAGACAAAGGGCTGAAAATAGCAGAGGAACAGTTTGATTTTTCTTCAATCCCTTACTACTATTTTTACAAGGGTATTTATGAACAACAAAGGGTCAATCTGACCTTATCTATCGAATATCTTGAAAAAGCATTAAACTCTTTTGAGCACCAAAAGAACTTTGAAGGTATTGTTTATACTAATGGTGCATTAGCAGAGTCTTATCTTCAAATTTACAAACTCCTTCATGATGACAAATATTCTTCTCAATTTCTTTACTATATTGACAACCTTATTGAAATATTAAAGGAATTAAACAATCCTCTATATGTTGAAGCTATAAAGACTAAAGCTGGTTATTATTTGGATAAAGGTTTAATTAAAAATGCTGAAGATTTATTTATTGATGGAATAGAATTTGCTAAAATTCGCAGGTTAAAAGAGGAAGAAGAAGAATTAAAGGAATCACTTACTAATAAAAAGAATTTATCGAAAATAACTTTAGAAGGAACACAAATTCTCTTTAGGAAAATCAGAATGTTTAGTTTTGGCAAACATAAAACTGTACCTACTAAATTATACTTACTTTTAGTAATAAATGAAGCAGGTATTCCTCTTATTTCTCACTCATTTACTGAAGAGGAAATGATAGATAAGGTATTAGTTTCAGGTCTAATTTCAGCTATAATTAACTTTTCTTCTGAAGTTTTAGGAAAAGGAGAAGAAACACTGAGATCTATTAATCATGAAGGAAAAGCAGTTATTGTCGAAAAAAGAGGAAATGTGATGGGTATTTTAGTTGCTGAAGATGAAAATTTTGAGATGAGACTTGAACTTAGACAATTTCTACAGAGAGCTTTAGATAAACTGGTTTCTGAGCAACCTATTGTTAGAGAAAACGATAGTGAAATAATATCTATTATAGAAGAGGTTTTTGAGAAAAAATAAATGAAATTATGAAACTAGTGGTCTAATTTGGTATTTTAGACCTATAATTTTCATTATATCCACAGCATCTTCAATTGTGTTTGCTGATATTTCTAGTTCCTCAATAATTTGGTCTATATAGAGTATTTCTACTGTACTCATTTTTTCTGTTTCAGGGAGAAGTCTTTCTAAAGCATTGTGATTGTTAATATCTAACTCATGTTCTATAGCATGTACATCGTTAAATATTGGATGAGAAGCAAGAGGTTGAATACACACAACTTCCAAAACTTCTACTGATTTGTCAATTAAATCACAAAGTAAATCACACTCTTTTATCAAGTATTGAGAAAAATAGTCATCTATTTTCTTTCTGGGAATGTATAGAATCTTTCTTAGAGAGCGCAAGATATAACCTATAGCTTTATCGAGTGTAGTAGTAAGTTTATAGAAATGGTAATCATCAGGAGCAGGTCTAACACTACTATACATTACCTGGGTGACTTTAAAAACAAGGTCATCAGCAAGCCTTTCCTCTTTTTTTGCTGCCATCATGAGTTTAATTGCTTGTTCTTTATCGCCATCCAAATATCTCTTAAATGATTGAGCTAACAAATGTATTGTTTTTTGAACTTTCTCTGCATGCTTTATAGAATGAGAGGCTTGTACCCATCCAGGTCTGGTTTCTATAGCTAAGATAGAAAAAGAAAAACCAAGAATGATTAATAGAGTTCCTGCAAACAAGAATGGAAATTTGAAAACATTACTGACTAAACTATCGCCTAAAAATTGTAGAACATCAATATTTACAACAAGACCAGCCAAACCAAGAACAATTAAAGGTCCAGTAAAGTAACCAGAATCTAAAGACGATCGATAAATACCTATACTTTTTTCTCTTTTTATTATAGGAACAACATCTTTTGTAATACTTGGAAGTGAAGGATAATAAAGAGATGTTCCTAGTCCAGCAAGTAAAGTTAATAATACTACAACTCCAAAAAGGTCAGTAAAAACGATTAATATAATGCTTGTTCCTGCTAATAAAAAACCAAGAATCATTGGTGTTTTTCTTCCTATTCTATCACTCAATTTTCCAGTAAAAGGCATCGTAGTTGACCAAGCTAAAGTAAAAACTGAAGTAGCTATTCCTATCTGGACATTAGAAAAACCATAAACAGTTGATAATAGTAGAGGAAAAATCAAAACCAGAATACTGTCAGTAATTCTAGATATGTGACCTCCTAAATTAGCCAATATTAAAGTTGGTACTCTAAAAATATTTTTTGTACTCCATCGACTTTCGACTTTTGTAGCGTCTAAAAGTACTGAATCTTTTGTTCCTGCAACTAAATCAGTTGTTTCTACTTTCTTAATAAATATGAAACCAAAAGCTAGAGCAATTCCTGCAATTATTAAAGCAAAAATAAAAGTCTCTGCAAACCCCAGGTTATTTGCTATTACACCTGCTAAGAAAGAACCAAGACTTGAACCTAAATAAACAGAGAATTCCATTGAACCAACAGAAAAAGCTGCTCCTTCATATCCTGCTATATCAGTAAGAGCTGACATTGTAGAAGTAAAGAGTAAACCTAATCCTCCTCCAATAAATGCATTTCCAAGGGGTAAGGCCCACAAGTTTCTTGAAAAAGCTAAAGCAAAAGATCCACAAAGTACTAAAATCAATCCAATCCTAATTGTCCACTTTCGTTGATATTTACTACTTATTGTAGCACTAAAGAAACCAGCTATTCCTTTAAAAAGCCCATAAGCTATAACTGCTGAGGAAATTTGGAGGAAAACAATGAAACTTCTTTGAAAATTTTCTTGTGATTCAAATAGAGGAAAATTTGTAAATGATTCTCCAAAAAGAGATAGTGAAGTTCTTTGTACTCCATAAGCAATACCAGCAAAAAGTAAAACTGTAATAATTGGTCCCCATTTAGAAATACTGCGTAAGAATGAGAAAGATTCTAGCTTTTTTTCTTTTAGTTCCATAAAATTATTCAGGAAAAATGAATAATAAAGGTTGTTATTTGAATTAAATAAAGTACACAATATTACAATAAATTTAAATTTACCCAAGAGTTTGCCAAACAGAAAATGATTAAACAAAAGAAGAAAAAAGACTATTTTGTGAGAAAATTCTCTCTTAGCAGACAAATTCTGGCTGATTATAATGATGTTGCAGCTACTTTTCCTAGAGTTAGAGGGCAGTTAGAATATGACATAACAAACGCAAAAAGAAGAATAGAAGAAATAAAAAAAATAGATAAGTATGATGTTTCTTACACTGCTTGGATTGCAAAATGTATTAGCAGAGCAGTAAAGGAAGATTTAAGGTTTAATTCCTATAGAAAAGGTAGAAAGATAATCGTTTTCAAAACTGTAGATATTAGTATAATCGTAGAGATTACAACTAAAGAAGGAAAAAAAGTACCTTTTAATTATGTTATTAGAGACGTAGAAAATAAGAGTGTAAAAGAAATTACAGAAGAAATTCGTGCAGTACAAAAAAGAAAAATAGAAGAAACTGAACAACTAACAAGAGATAGTTCAAGTAATTTTTCTTCTCTCTACTTGTTGATTCCACGCTTTATAAGAAAAATGGTAATTAAATCAATATTGAAAAACCCATTTAAACTAAGAAAACTAATAGGAACTGTAGGAATAACTTCTTTAGGGATGTTTGTTCAAAATTTTGCAGGATGGGCGATTCCTTTTGCTGATAAGACCTTAAATGTAGCAGTTGGAGGCATGAAGAATTCTGTAGAACTAGTAGAAGGAGAATTAAAAGAAAAAACACTACTGTGTGTAACCTTTCTTGTTGATCATAATCTTATAGATGGAGCCCCAATAGCTAGATTTGTTGCTAGGGTGGGAAATTTAATGAAAGATGCTTCTTTTCTTGAAGATATAAATAAACCCTAACTTCAATTGATAATATATTAAATCTATTCTTTTCTCTTCTTTTTCATTTTTGTTCTTCATTTAGGACTTCTTCAGCTAATTGATTTTCTTAAAAACTAAGATTTTCATCTTATTTTTTTAACGTCAAGTATTTGTAAAAAAGAAACTTTAATATAATGATTACTGGATAAAGTTACAATAACAAACTTGTTAGGAGAACATAATGAATAAAAAGTACGAAGACGTTTTACATTTCAATCAGAAACAAATAATGGTTTTAAACGAGAAACAGACAGAATTAATTCGAGACCCCCAATATTCTCCAATAACAAGAGTTCTTCGTTCTGGCCCATTAACTGTTCAAGAAATAACAGAAGAATATAACAAACTTATTCTATTGAATTGTCAAATCGATACAGAAAATAATGGTGATTTTGAGAAATTAAAAAGGTCTGAGAAATCTATATACAGATATCTTCGTGATCTTGAAGAATCAGGATTAGTAACAGTAGCAGGTCAAAGAGTTATTTTTGGTCAAACTGCTACACAAAAACTATGGTCGAGAACAGCTAAAATTTTTGTTTTTAAAACACAAACAGTAAATTTCTGGAAAACAGAAGAAGGATTAAAATTTGCAGAGAAAATTAATGATTTATTGCATATTATTTTTGAAGATTATGATAAAGAGTGCAAATATACTCAAGAATTATTAATAAAATTGAATAAAATAGCTGAAGAATCTATTTTAGAGATTTTTACTAAAAATCCAGAAAGAATCGATGAAATAATTGGAAGTTGTGATTTCGAAGATCTGAATCATATTCTCAAAGAACTTCATCTATTAATTTTATTGTTGAAAAAAGATGAGGTTGAAGCTTTGTTACAAAGTTGTTTTGATTAATTTAAACGATTTTAACCTAGAACAAGTTCTTTTTTTGGTTTTGATTTTTGTTTAACCTTTTTTACTTCAATAGTTTTTTTCTCTGCTTTATTATCTTTTTTTTCTTTCAAATCTTCTCTTTCTTTATTTAGGACTGGTTTTACTGTTTCTTCCTTTTCTTTAACAACGGAAACTTCTTCTTTTTTTGTTTTACATTCTTCTTCTGTCTGTATTTTCTTTATTTTAGTTTCTTTTTTATCAAGAACAAGCTTTTCTGATTTTTTCTCTTTTTCAAGGTCTTTTGTTTTTATTAATTCTTTCTTTTCTTTAGCCTTTAAGACTTCTTTCTCCATTTCTTTCTTTTCTTTTTTCTTAACTTTTTTTTCTACCTCTTCAACTACCCTAATATGCATTTTTTCTTTTACTTTTTGATAGAGTTTAGTTGACCAAGGTAATGCCTTTTGAATTGAAACACTAGAGAGAGAACGAAGTATTTCTGTAACAAATTTTTTTTGTATTTCTTTATTTCCTGCAAGCTTGTTATATGCATTTAGTAAAACTGAATAAATATATTCTTCATCATCATAAAGAAACAAAATATCTCTAATAACATTTGAAAGATTTTCGTTTTTTTCAAATTGAAAAATATTTTTACAAATTATATCCTCAAAAGATTTTTTAAGAGCTAAACGGTTTGTTTTCTCTGTTTTTAGATCAAAGCATAATTGAATGCTTTCTATAGTTAAATCTTGTAATGAATTCGAAATGAATCCTTTTTTTTGACTTAAAACAGAGTTAACAGCATTCAGGAAGTTTGAACTTAAAGTTTCTGAACTAATCGACATTAATTCATTTCTTTGTTTGTTAAAAACTAATTCACTTTTTAAATTCTGTAGTATTACTATTACTTCTTCTACATCAAAGTTTTTTGCTATTTTGCTCTTAATTGATTCTTCTGAAAAAAATAGTGAATATTGATAAAATTTTTCGCTTAACTCTAGCAATTTAGAATCTTGATTTTTGTTCATATCTTTTAGATTCATTGAAATAGCTACTAACAATCCTTGAATAGTTTTTTCTGTTTTTTTCTTTTCTTCATCTTTTGAAACTTGAAGCTTTAGTAGCATAACAATTAGCTTTTTAATTTGTAAAACTACTAGCTCTTTCTCCTCTAATGATAAATCTGACAACTCTGTATCTACTGCAATTAATGATTTGTCTAACAATAAGTTTAAGTTTTCCTTTGTTTTTGAACTAACTTGATTTTCCTTATCTAAAGTATGAAAATAAGCAAAAACACTTATTGAAAATAAATCTACTTTTTCTTCTAGTCTATTCAGGAAAACTTCAAAGTTGTTTATTATTTTTTCTAATTTTTCTTCAGGTTTATCTTGTTGTTCTAAACCTATTTTAAAACTATTTAAGTAATCCTTAGAGCATTTTGAAGAAAAAACATACATAATAGTTGGATAAAAAGTAAGATATCTAAGTAGATCTTTCTTAACCATCCTAATATCAAAAAAATATTCAGATTTACTCATAGAAAGTGAAAAATTGGTAAGAAATTGTGCTTTTTCTATAGGTAAAAATCTTAAAAGATCATTTTCTAGATGCTCAAATCGTATAAGTTTTCTTCCACAAGAAGGACATTTATCTTCGATTGTTATTTTTTGTCCACAGATTGAACATAAAACAGTCTTTTTTCTTAATTGCACTCCACATTGATTACAATAATTACTGTCTGGATGATTAGAAGAACCACAATTTAAACATTTAACAACTTTAAAGGCTGGTTTTTCTTTTTGTTCAAAATGTTGCTCTTTCTGCATTTGTTCATTACTATTACTTATCTTTAGAATGCTAAATTTTAATCCACAATATTTACAAAAGCGAGCATTGGGAGGGTTAACAGTCCCACAGTTCGAGCATATCAATACGTTTGGTTCAGTTTTTTTCTCACCTATCTTTGCTCCACATTGTGTACAAAAAACAGCGTTGATTTTTTGTTTTGACCTACAAGAAGGGCACTCTTTTGTTTGTAAAACAGCTATATTATTTGTGTTTCTTTCGTTTTTAAAATTAAAACCACATTTAGAGCAAAACAGAGCCTCTTTACGAACATATTTCTGACAAATAGGACATTGTTTAAGAAGTGTATATTCAGAAGGAATGTCAATCTTATGTCCACAATGAGTACAATAAGAAACTTCTTGTTTATTGAGCAACCCACAACTATTACACATCTTTTTTATCATATAGACCCAGCACTAATTTCTATTTAGAATAAAACATGCAAGTATATATAACTAGTTTTTTTATAATTATTCAAAAATTAAAATTCTTATTGTACAGCTGTTTGTACAGTCCTTTTTTCTCTCTGTACAAAGTCTTTATATAAATACAATGAAAATCCAAGACAAAATATGAAAAATAGAATTGAAACAAAAAATAGAAATTTCATTTTGATTTTGGTAATGATATTTTTACTCAGTTTTTCAAGTGAACACATTTTAGTTAGCGCATCAATTACTATTTACTCAGAAAGCAATATACACTTCTCTGATGAAACTGCGGAAATCATAATAAATTCAGATGATGATTTTGTAAAATATGGATTTCCTGGTAATGGTTCAGTAGATAATCCATATATTATAAGCAATTTAACTCTCAACACTTCGAAAATGTACGGTTTTGTTATTACTAACATAAGCTCTTATTTTATCATTGAAAACTGTTTTATTAGATCTGCACATTATGGAATATTTATTGGTCATATTAAAGGAAATCATACAATTATTAGAAATAATACCTTTTATAAAAATCCAGTAGCTATTGAAATCTCTCACGTACCTGGTATTTCTATTATAAACAACACTTTCAATGAAAATATAGATTTTGGAATATTTATTGAATACTCTCCCAATTCTACTATTAGCTCGAATAATTTCTACAAAAACGGTGTTGGTTATACAGGAAATGGTTTGATAATCAAAAGTTCTAAAGATTCAATTATATTAAACAACTCATTTGTTAGTGATGGTCTGGCTATTGATCCTTCTAATTCAGGAAATGAATTAAATTTATTCAATAATACTGTTAATAATAAAGAAATAGGTTACTTTTTAAGAAAAAACAACTTGAATATAGATCAATCTGTTTATGGCCAAATAATTATTACAGATTGTTATAATGTTAGTATTTCAAATCAACAAATTTCAGAAACAGATGTAGCTATTTCTATTTATTATTCAACTAATGTATACATTTCTAACAATAATCTTAAGGTTAATGACAAGGGTATTTTCCTATTTCAAACATATAATTTTACAATAGAAGGCAATTCACTTGAAAATAACTCTTTGTATGGTTTAGGAATTAATGATTGTACTAAATTTAACATTATAAATAATGATATTATCAAAAATAGAAAAGGAATAGAACTTTTTATCATCGATGGATTTCTAAGTTCCAATATTACTAAAAATAGAATCAAAGAGAATTTAGAACAAGGAATAGCATTAAGTAGTGTAAATAAGGTAAACATAAGCGAGAATGTCATATTTAAGAACTTAGTTGGATTATATGCCTATTATTCTTCTGATGTTTATATAGTTTCAAATTATTTTGAGTCTAATTCACTCTATGCGATAATTTTAATGGATAGTACAAGTGAATTCCATATTTACTATAACTATTTTACAGCAAATAACTATGAAAACGAAAATGAAAGCCAATGTTTAGATGATGGCATAGACAACCTTTGGTACAATCCTGAAACAAAGAAAGGGAATTATTGGTCAGACCTTTATCATGAAAAAGAATACATAATAGATGGTTTTGCAGAAAGTGTAGATCAATATCCAATAGACCTATTTATTATAGATTACCCCAATTTATTTAGTTGGAAACGTATAACAATTTTTCTTTTAGTTACAGTGGCCCTTATAGGAGGAGGAATTTATTTCTTAAGTAGAATAATTAAAAGAAACAATTCTTATCTTTCTGACAAAAAGAAAGAATCAAAGAATGAGGAAAAATTGATTTATGATCCTAAAAAAGAAAAAAAAGATAAGCACTTAAGTTCTCCAACTGCTACTTTGAATAAGCAAATCAAAAAACATTTAGCAAAGAGCTTTTCTAAATGGTTTATAGTGGGTTCATTTTCTGTTCTTCTCATCAGTTCTGGTTTTCTCGCATACAAAATTTCTGTTTCTCCTGATAACAATAATTCTAATATTATCGTAAATTATGCACAAGCACTTCAACAGTCTATTCCTGAAGCTGTATATATAGAGATTATTGGTAATGCTACTTCTGCTATACATGAAGATTTAATAAACGCATTCATTGAGAGAATAAATCCCTATCCTGATTTAGCGTGGAAAGTTACTGCTAATGTCCTTAAGTTTGATAATGAAGGGAGAGATTATCTTCAAGAAGTCACTTTTAATTTAAACAGTTCAGTCATTACAGAGATAGGTCAAAATCTTTTTGAATCACTTAATAACACTGAAATTTTGGGTTATTATGGTGAAAAGCCATATGACGATGCAAATACTTATGATGTAAATATTAAGTGGGGTCTAAGATTTTTCTTAGAAAATACTACAATTATTGAACTAACTGTTTTAGAAAATGGTCTGGTGGTTTATGCTAAAGGATATTGGGTTTCTTTTTCTGAGTTTTCAACAAATATGATTGGAGCATTAATTATTGGACCAGAGTCAGCTTTTGACAATACTGTTCAAACTCTAAAAGAGATATTTGAGGAAAATATAAAATAAAAGGTGTGAATAATGAATATCGTGGCTAAAGAAGAACAAGATATCATTGCTGAACTTAAGGGTACAGCTTTACGTATTTTCCTTTTTCTTTTAAAGAATAATGAAATAGGAATACGTGATGCGCAAAGAAAATTAGGACTAAAAAGTGCTAGCCATGTACAGTATCATTTACAGAGATTTGAACATCTAGGTATTGTAGAAAAAATGGCTAATAGTAGATACTATTTAACTCAGAGATATTCTGAACTTAGGAGCATAAAACTAGGACTGCTAACTGAAATCTATATCTATAAAGGAGTTATAATTCCATCCATTGGTTTTTTTTCAGGAGCTTTATTTACAATCTTAATTTTTTCCTTAATTTTCTATTTCCAGGTAAGTAAACTTTCGGGGTTTATAATTAGCTTAATTGGCATCTTTTCCGCAGCTGTCTATTTTCTAATCCAAGCGATTCAAATTCTAAAAAACTTTAGTGAAACTGAAAAAAATAACAAAGTGTGAACTATTGAAAAATTAAAAAGCAAACAAAAAAAGCAAAAAAAGTCATTTATTTTTCTCATTAAACTTTTTTTCATAATAGAAAAGAATCTTGAATGAGCTCAGCTATCCTCTTTTCTTCTATTTTATCAAAAAACTTACCTGTTTTTGGAATAGAGGTTAATTTGTTCCACAATTCTTTAAATTTTACTATATTATTTACAAAATTATCCATTTTTTTATTTGCAGAAAACGAAGAACCTTTAAAAACATAGCAAAAGATTATCCCTTCCTTATTTTTGAAAGTTAAGAAGTAATCATGATACTCAATCTGTTTTATTGAGCCTTCTGTGGCTAAAACCTCTTTTAGGATACTATTCAAGGCAGATAGAAATCCTGAAAATAATATACTGTCATATTTTTCTTTACTAAAATTATAACTATAAAGAGGTATTCCATATTCATTTAGAATAAGTAACATAACAGGAGTATCTTTTTCAATTGTCTCAAGTTCATAACTAACTCTTTGAATCATCTGAGATACCAAAGTGTCTACTTGAGTCTCTTCTATTCTTTGTTTTATACTTACATCAGAGTTTAGAATAGCTTTCCATTTTTTATGTTCTCTGATAATTGAATCATATTCTAAACTTATTTTCTGAGCCAAATTATCTAATCCTTGAGAAAAAGCTATTTCTTGAGCTTTTAATAGATCCTCTTGAACCTCATCAAAATTTAGCTGAATTAAGTTTATTTTTCCTTTTAACCAATAGGCTTCTGCTAAAAGTGACCTAGATATTTGCATTTCAGCAATTTTTAACAGTTTAGCATTAATAATTTTTAATTCCTCAATTATTTTACTTTCATTGAAGATTCTAAGCTCTTCTAACAGAATTTCTGTTAAATTCAACATTGCATGAATATTAATTTCATTATAAATTTCATTTTTCTCGATTATGGATCTTAGAAGGGAAATAGCTTTTGCTTGTGATTCAAATCTCTTCTTCTCTTTCAATATGCTTGCTTCAGTTAGTTGGGCATAAAAATTCAGAAACTTGTTTCTTTCTTTTTTTGATAACTTTTTAAAATCATTCAAATATTCATTTGCTTTCGATATTTTACCAAGCAGAATGTGAAGCTTGGTTAGGTAGTATGTTGATTCTGCTATAATGTAATTAAATTTAACCAGCTTAGCATAATTTATGCTTTTATCAAAAAAGTCCAAAGCTAAATTGAAATCTCCTTTGCTGAAATAGACAATGCCTATGTTATTAAAAACTTGTGAAATCCCAAACATATTTTCTTTTTCTTGATAGTTGATTAAAGCATCATTATAAAGTTCAACTGCTTTATTTAGATTACCTTTCAATCTATAAATCTCACCTATAGAAATTAAAGTGTTATTAACTATTTGTTTTGAATTTAGTAATTCTCCATAAACAAGACATTCTTCAAAACAGCTTAGGCTTTGATTGAGATTCCCTTTCTGAGCATTCAGTTTTCCTTCTCGATATTTTAAAAAAGCATAAATTTTAGTTTCTTTCTTGTCCTTAACTAAATTCAAGGAATCTTTAACTAAAGTGAGAGCTTTGGGTAAATCTTTGTATATTATTAATAAAGCTTGGCAGAGATTATAAATAGCATTTACTTCATCTTCATCTTTCTTTATTACTTTTGATTTGTTCTTTTGAAAGTGTAACAGTATTTCTTTACTTTTTTTATTCTGGGACAATAAAAGAGAGAAAACTTCTATTAAATAATAATAAACATAGAAATCTTCTGCCACAAGTATCTTCTCTTTTTCAAGAAGTGCTAAAAGTTGATTCCCAAATAGTTGACAATCACTTACTTTACTAAACTCATAAGCTGTCTCAACTTTCAAAATCAATAGACGTCTTTTTTCATTTGAAGATTTTTCACTCTTTTTTTCATAATCATCTATGTTGGAAATAATTTCAGAATATTTGGATGATTCTAGCGCTATTTCTTTTTCAATGAAATTTATTACCTTAATAAGAAATTTAACAAATTTGATTACTTAAGCTTAAAGAATATTTCTATTAGTGTGAAACTGTTGTAAAATAATACAAATTTTATCATCCAAGTCACCAAAATTGGAAATTTATAATTTATTTTTGAATTGAAATATTTTAATAGTTTTATGTCACTAACTTTACAATATATTGGAAAAAATAAATAAATGCATCAATAAAATGGAATTTGTTCAATTAAAAATAAATTTTAAAGGGATGATTAGATGAAAAAAAAAGTAGTTACTTTAATTTTTTTAGTGTTATTTATATTTCAAGCATCGTCATTATTTATAGAGACTAATGCTTCAAACTACCTATCTGTAAAACTTAAATGGAAAAACACTAAAACTTATGATTTTGGAGATATTTCTTTCTTTGATTATGACAAAGATGGAAAACTAGATGTTGTTCTTAAAACTGTGGATGGTATAGAAATTTACAACCATAAAGGTGAACTAATAAAAAGAATTCCTTGCTTCATTTACAATACTCCCACTATTACAGATTTAGAAAAAGATGGAAGTATAGAATTTCTTGTTCCTAATTATTATGGGATAGATATTTATAATGCTACTGGAAGCATAAAGAAAAGTCTGAGTTTTTATGGTAGAAACGCAAGGATAGTAGCTGCAGATATTAACAATGATGGAAAAGAAGAGATAATTTATCATTCAATAAACGAAATATTTTGTTTTAACTACAATTTAGAAGAATTGTGGAGTTATCAGTTTGATAATCAAGATTATTATGGAGATGTTTATGATCTAGTAGTTAACGCTGATTCTGATTTAGAAAAGGAGATAATTGTATATTTTGACCAAACTATTTTCTTGTTTGATACAAATGGAGAGAAAATATGGTCAAAAGACCTTCCTTCTGAAGGAATTGTGGCTTATGACTTTAATAATGACGGTATAGATGAAATAATTGGCACTAAATCATCTGATCATACTATTTATTCTTTAAACAGCAAAGATGGTTCAGAACTATGGAACAATGATATTGCTGTTAATTTAAATCCTTTACCTGTTGATCTTGATCAAGATGGAGAAGTAGAAGTAATTACTCTTTCAACTGACAAAAATGCTTATACTTCTTACATTAATTACATTAATGGAGAAACAGGAGAAACTGAAAAACAAGTGGTTGCAGATTACAATTTTTTTGGTAATGCATATTATGATTTCTTTCCTGAATTTCCATCTGTAGGAGATTTTAATGGAGATGGGACATTAGATCTTATCTTTTTTGCTTTTTCATATGGTTATACTGTTTCAACAATGATTTATACAGCAAATGGTGCCAGGATAGCAGATTTTGCAGAAGGAATAATAACAGCGCCAACAGTAGTAGATTTAGATAGAAATGGGAGAACAGAAATACTATTACTAGACTATACAGGAATTTACTGCTATGAGATTCTGGATGTTACATCTGGAAACAATATCTGGTATAAAAATGGAGGAAATGTAGGCAATTCAATGGTAGCTGATTCAGATGGAGATTTATTAGATGATCTAAGTGAAGAGTTTTACGGTACAGATAAAAATAACCAAGATAGTGATGGAGATGGACTAATAGATGGAATGGAGGTTTTAGGCGCTCGTTCTTCTCCATTAATAAAAGATACAGACGGAGATGGTCTAACAGATGATGTTGAATATGAAATAGGATTTAATACGAGATTGGATGACTTGAATTTAGATTATGATGGAGATGGTTTGAAAAACTATGATGAAGTCTTTGTTTATTCAACAAACCCTTTGTCTAATGACACAGATAGTGATATATTACTAGATAATGAAGAAATTAATACTTATGGAACAGATCCAACAAACAATGATACAGACTCTGATGGAGTTATAGATGGTGAAGAAGTTTTTACTTATGGAACATCTCCTGTCGATAAAGATTCAGAAGACGATGGAATGGACGATGGATATGAGATATTATACAACTTAAATCCTCTTATTAACGATAGTTATGGAGATATTGACTCTGATGGTTTATTGAATATTGAAGAGTTTACATATAATTCCAACAGTTCAAATGTAGATACAGATAATGATACAATTTTAGATGGTGAAGAAGTTCATACTTATGGAACATTACCAACGAGCGATGACACAGATGGAGATAACCTCAAAGACAATGAAGAAATTAATATTTATGAAACAGATCCTACAAAAAAAGATACAGATTCAGATATTATGTGGGATGGTTGGGAAATTCAATATGGTTTTAATCCCTTAATTAACGATGGAGGGGAAGATTTAGATTCTGATGGACTTTCTAATGCTGATGAATTCCTTTATTCAACTGAACCAAACAACACTGATACAGATTCTGACAAACTCCTTGATGGAGAAGAAGTACATACTTATGGAACAGATCCAAAGAATATGGATAGTGATTATGATTTGCTCACTGATTATGAAGAAGTAAAAATTTACTCAACTAATCCTGCTTCAAATGATACAGACAGTGACTTAATGGATGATTATTATGAAGTTAATAATGGTTTAAACCCACTAGCAAATGATACTTTAGGTGATCTTGATAATGACACTTTAACAAATTATGAAGAATTTTTGCTTGGTACTTCACCTAACAATAATGACACAGATGGAGATGGTATGAGCGATGCTTTTGAATATCAATATGGACTTATTCTAACAGACAATGATTCTTCATTAGATAAAGATGAGGATGGATTGTCTAATCTTGATGAATTTTTATACAACACCGATCCTACTTCTAATGATACAGATGGAGATGGAATGTTTGATGGTTTTGAAGTTCAATACAATCTTAATCCTATTTTAAATGACTCAGCAGGAGACCCTGATGCTGACGGAATTTCTAATATTGATGAGATGAACTACGGTTCTTCTCCTATAAGTTCAGATACAGATGGTGATCTTTTAACTGACCCTGAAGAGATATTCATTTATCACTCTAATCCTGCAATAAAAGATACAGATAAAGATGGAATAGATGATGGAGATGAGGTACTAAAATTTGGTACAAGCCCAACAAATGAGGACACAGACGGAGATTCTCTTAACGACTATGTTGAGCTATTTGTTTTCTTCACTGACCCAACTGACCCTGATACAGATAATGATGGTATGAACGATGGTGATGAGATTGAAATAGGAAAAAATCCACTTGTCAAAAACTATTACACTCCTCTCTCCAAGCTACTACTCATTTTACCTATCGTTGGAGGAATTACTGGAGCAGGTGTTATAGCATACTTTTCAGTTATTTTTTCAAGAAATTTGAAAGAAAGAAAACGAAAAGAAATCGTAGAAAAAGAGATTATGTTACTCAAATCAGAGCATCTTAATTTAGATGACAGAATTAACATCTTATCAAAGAAAAAGTTACTCTTTGCTGATAAATACACTTTTCGTTCTTTAATAGATATTACTAAACTTTACTTCAACTTTCTTGCTAAATTTGATGACAAATATACTCTAATTCATAAATATAAAGAAGTAAGTAATCTCCAAGAATGGGAAGAAGTAAAAGAGAAAACTTTTTCATCGTTCAAAAAACTACTAAATGTAATAAAAACAGGGCTTGACAATTTAAATATTCATGATATTATTCAACAACAGTATCCTTCTTTGAAAGATATTGATAAGAAAAAGGAACTTACATCAAAAGATGTCTTACAAATTCATTCTGATGGTAAAGATTTACACTCTTATATTGAAGAATTCAAGAAATATCTCAAGATTTTACTCAGAAGATTAAATGCTCTAGAATCACTTTTCAGAACAAAGGACGATCTTTTGAACATTGCTGCTTCGAGTTCAATTATTGCGACTTTAAAAGAAAAAGATGAGTTAGTAACCCAACTTGAGAAAAAAGAAATTAAATACATCAAAGAGAAAATAAATGCTGTTAATCATTGTATTTTTTGTGGAATTCAGATTCCAGAAAATACAAAAACATGTTCAAACTGTCAACATCCACTTCCCTCTTGTCCTATTTGTGGAAATACATTCAAATTCTTTGATGAAATCTATACTTGTCCAGAATGCTTTGATAAGATTCATAAGGATGAACTTGAGATTTGGTTAGGAGACAAAGGAACGTGTCCTAAGTGTAATAAAGCTATTACATTATACAACTTGGACATAGAGATAATCTAACCATCTTTTCTTTTTTTTGAGTAGAATTAATACTTTCAGTCACCTCTCTCTCCTTTCCAAAAAATAGTTAAATATTTAACTTTAAAATATAATTACCTATTATGACTATAAAATTTGATTTTTCTGCTTATTATGGGTTCAAAGAGTTAATTAAGAAAAAAGTAAAAAAAGAAAAAATCAATGAAGAGCTAGAAGAATTATTTTCAACGAAAGGATATGAAATATTATTTGAACAAGAATATAACAAGGATTTTTTCTCTAATATTTTTAAATTTGTTTTGTATCCTGAATTAGTGGAAGCAACAAAAAGTGAGAAATTAAAAAGATACGAAAGGTACATTAATCATTTTAAAAATATTATTTCGCTTCAAGATCAAATTGAAGAAGGGATAGAAACTATAAAAAAACAAGCTAGTAAGTTTCAGTCCAATATCACAAATAGGGCTTTTTCTCTTCTTCCTTTTGTTGAAGAACAAGAAGTATCTGTTTTCATAACAGTTTTTGATATTGATGCAAGAGGAAGAAAAGATAATTGTATAGTAGTTGACCCTATTTTTTGCTCTCATACAGAAAGCTTTGCAGCAATATTAGCACATGAATTACATCATATTTATAGGAACAAACTGCTTTGTTTTGACTTAACAAAAGTAAAAGAGGAAGATAAGGAACTTATCTGGTTGCTGAATCAACTTCAAGGAGAAGGAATAGCAGATCAAATAGACAAGGAGTACTTTATTTTTTCAAAAGAAAAAACTATTTTTCCTGCAGAATATATTATAAGATTTATTCAAGATTTTAATACAGCTCGAGAAAAAATATCAATAATTAATAACTATATAGAAAAAGTAGCTCAAACTGTTGAACACAGTAAAAAGAAAGAACTACTAAAAGAGTTACTTGAAAAGATAACTCTAGGAGGACATCCTATTGGTTTTTACATGACGATGATTATTATCAAGGAGATGCTATATGATGAACTAATCAAAGATGTTGGTAATCCTTTCAGATTTATTAAACTTTACAATCAAGCAGCATTAGGAGATAGAGAACCTCTTCCTTTGTTCTCTAAAATGTCTTTAGAATATATCAACAAACTTGAAAAAGCATACTGTAAATAGCCAAAAACTAATTAGATTTTTCTTTTTACATTCACATAAAAGAGTTAAAAGAATAGGTTTTTATTTAGTAATTACTTTTGATCATCAATGAGTTCTAGAGACACAAATGATATATTGTCAAAACTAGTTGATAATTTCATAAACAAAGTAGAAGATGAAAACCCTTTAGATTTGGTAAACTATTTACTTAATAATGGAAAAAAAGAAGGATCCTTTAATCTAGATTTAGCCAGAAGTTTCTTAAACATACTTGAAAGAAATTCAAAAAAAGATATGAATAAAACATGGAAACTTGCTCTTAAACTTGCTCAATTCCCATTTGAAAAAATACCCATGGAAAACAAAGATAATTATGATTTTATTGTCTTTTTGGGTACATGGAGTTTGGGTCTCATTGCAGGTTTAAATCCAGCTTATATAGAATTAGCCACCCCGGTTATTCAATCTCTAGCAAACGACCCAAAAACCAAAAAAATAATTAAGCAAGCAAAGAAAGGTATTAACCAGACTATTACAAATACAAAAGAAGAAAAAGAAAAGGTACTTTTGAAAACAAAAGAAATCATCGATAAATTAAGTTTTCAAGAAAAATTAGAAGATAAGACGAACAAGTTGATTTCTAAATTTAAGAAAAAAGATAAGAAAAAATAATTTAGGAAAAGTAGGAAAACTTCAATTCTTTAAAACTAGTTATTATATTCTTTTTTTATTTCTAAATAACCTAAGTCATAAAATGATTTAAGATAGAATAAAATTTTACCTTTTTCAACATCATTCTCAATTTTGCTAACTAGTTCTTCTATAAAAAAGAAATTATCAGTTTCAAGATATTTTCTTAATTGTTTTTCAATATATTTACTCTTCTTTGTTCTTTTAGGAACATTCAGTTTAATAGGATGCTTCATCCACAAGTAAAGGAATGAAGTGCATTTTTCCATAATTTCTTCTCTTTTTCCATTAAACACAGAAGGGTCTCCATTCCAACCTTCTGCATAACTATGAAAGTTTGCTTCAAACCAGAGAATTATAGATTGAATACTCAAGTCAATATCTGAAGTAATATCGTTTTCAGAGAACACATAAATAACATAGTGATCTGTTCTTGCACTAGTAACAACGAAATTCTGATATTGAATTTTTCTAATGTCCCCTGATCCTTTTTCTGTTAGTTCATTTCCTATTGTAGATATTGCTTGAAAGAAACCAGAAATAAGTGAAGAATCTCTTTGAAAATCTGAACCTAAATTAAGTTCAAAAATAGAAATCGACGTTTCCTGATGAACAAATATTATTTTCTTTATTGAATTTATCTTTAAATAATCGTTATAGGTTGAAATATAAAATTCTCTTACTTTTTTTCTTCTAACAACAAAAAAGTAAAAAACTAGAAAAGAAATAGAAGCTGTTAAAATCGGTAAAATAACAAATATTAGCATTCTTTCTAAAAATAAAAATTGGTTTCTTCCATCAGGTTTTGGGAGATGAGGAGTAGTGGGAGAAACAGAATTAACAATTAATTTAAAACTAAAAATGATACCTAAAGAAGAGTCGTTAAATTTGAAGCTTTCTTTATTAATTTCTAGATTCAAAGTAAAGTTTCCAGCTTGTATTCCTAATTTTGAGATGTTTAACGAAATTGTTGTATTTTCTCCAGTATTCACAATAGTATAATATTCTGTTAAAACTGTAATCTCATTCATTTTTAGTACTACATCATCATTAAAAATTGGGATTGTGTTTTTATTAATATTTGTTTCATTAGTTACTTTAAAAGTAATATTAGTTACTAAGTCTTGATTAACATTTATTTGGTTTTCTTGAGGAGAAATGAGAGAAAAACTCATTTTATAAAAGATTCTTAAATAAATTGATTTTGATTGATTATGAAAATACATGCTATTAAAATTAACATCAATAGACTGAATTCCAGCTGGAGCTTCCAAAGAAACATTAGCAAAATAATAATCATTTGAGTAAATGAAAGCTCCTTCTGTCATCCAACTAGTACTAAAGATTACTTTTTCGTTTTTAATATAAGGAAAAGTAAAACTTGAATTTAGATTAGAAAGGGAATAAATCCAACATTTAATTGATAATACTTCTCCACTAAATTGTTCTACCACTGAATCATTTGTCCAATTTTCTGAAGAAGATTTCACTTTCCACACAGATTCCATCTTTGTATAAGCTTTAACTATTATACTTCTAGTTAGAAAACCAACTTCTGTTCCATTTTTCCAATAAACAAATAAGGTCCACTCACCAGGACAATCAGAATTTTCGAAAGAGGGATCAAGCGTAATATTTGTATAGAATTGGTTGTTGAAAACATTAAAAACCCCAAATTTACTATAACTTGAATTATCTAAATATTTTATCAAAGAAGAGAGATTTTCTTTTATTGGGCTAATTTCTCCTTTAGTATTAAATAAGGTGAAATTAATAATTCCTGTGCTTTCATTATTCAATAAAATGGTTGAAATGTTTAGTTTAGAACCCTCATAACCATAAAAGAATTCGTCCACTTTTTCCCAATATCCAAGATTGACTTCATTTTGATCGCTTGAGATAATTGTAATATTATTAATGTAGTTTGGACTAACTGTGAATAAAGTAAAGTTAGCTGCACTCATAGTGTTGTTAAGCCAAATTCTATAATTATTATTCACTTTTTGACTAGTTAGGTGCAATGAATTATTCATTATGGTATAAGCGTCACTGGATACCCAATCTTTTTGTACAAAAACTTCTACTACTCTCCTAAATTGTAAATAAGGGCTTGCATTAGCTGAAGGTAGTTTCCAAAATACCTTCCAATTAATTTCTCTGTTTTCGCTATTATTAGTTACACTATATTGTGAAATTGCTTCAAATTCTCTATAAAAGAAATAACCGTTATTAAGTTCTAAAATTATTGATGTGTTTACTGTTATAACTTGCAGACCAGAGTTTGTGATTGGTGAGTTAAGTGTTGAAACTTTAACTCTATTAACTTGCATATCTAACTCAGAAGGGTTAATAAATAACAATTCTTTTCCATTTTCATCAGTAGGACAAAAATCCAAAATTAGAGATAAATCAAAAGCATCTGCAAAAGATTGCCAATGTCCATTTTCTTCAGAAAATAATGCTTTTCCATTATCAGTAGCTTTTTTACCTTTCCAAATGAATGAACTATCACTAGTATTATCAATTATTGATAAATTTGCTACTTAAAAATAGTGACCTTTTTCTAATAAAGAAGGATTGAATTCATAATAAGAAAAACTTCCTCCAAGTAAATTGTAATTAGATTCATTAAAAGGACTTGACTTAGCTTCTGTAAGGATATAATTCATGTCAGGATAACCAGTCTGATTAGCTTTAACCACAAATAACTCAAGAGAATTATTTCCTAATCCTGTTCCATAATTCACTTCTAAAGTCATGTTTACTCCATAAAACATTGAGTAATCCCAATAAACTTCAAACTCTTGGGCGAGAGTTATGTAATTAGCATAAGAAAGTATCGCATTGCTTTTTAAATCCCCAGACTCTAAAATATAATAGTCTCTAACACCCTTTATTTTTTCTATTAGAAGCGATAATTCTTCATTGGGAAAATCAGCTATTTGTTCAATAACAAAACTATTTGTCCTGGAATTAGAAGAATTTAAAGACATATTTTCATACTGAAAAGTATTTATTTTGTCATAACTAGTCAAATTATTTCCTTCATCAGAAATTGAATTTACTTCCAAACTTTTTTTGGAAGAAAGACTTTTTACAGTACCTAAAGATGGTAATGTTGGATGATTATTTTTAATTAGATTTTCTTTATTTGAATTTAAAGAATCTTCTCTTAACATTGAAAAGGGTAAAATTACAATAACTAGCATGCTAAATAAGATTATTTTCCTTTTAACCCCTTTCAATTAGAAGACCTATTCCTAATTTTAGTTATTATTTGTTTTTTTTATGTTACTTAAACATTTTCCAAAATTTAAAATGAGTGTATACTCTACCCACGTAGGTAACAAATAAATAGAAAGTGGGTTACGAAGGTAAATGATGAATTATGAATAAACCCGAACGTAACCTAGAAAGACTAAGAAAGATTGTGGTTAAAAAAACTTTGGAAGGCAAGAAGATAAAAAAGGTAGCTCACGAAGTAATAATAAAAAAAAGGTTTAATCAGTGATTGTAATAAACTCTATCTTTTCAATATTTAGAAAGCCAAGTTGAGAAAGTTCATTAACTATTGTTACAAAATCTTCAAAAGCTATATTTTTAGCTATTTTTTGTTGGTATACATCAAGTAAGGTTTTATGTTGGTTTCCTATACAGTGAGTAATAACTTTTTCATAACTAGAAAAGCTATCAATAGTTAGAGAATCTTTAATATTGCTCCACTGTCTTCTAAAAACTGAATAGAACTTTAAAGTTGAGTGGGGATAAGCACTTTTTGCATGCAATATCAAATCTAATTCAAGAATTTCATCAGTTGAAGGATTCTTTTCTAAATTTGGGTCTAAATATAATATCAAGTATGACAACATTTCTTCATCTAACAAAATTATCGCTTCTAAAATTGAAGCTAGTTTAGATAACCATTCTTTTGCTCTTCCTTGTTCAATCTGTTTATTTACTTGAGCTTTAATATCAATATAACCAAGTTCAGACTTTGATTCTACTTCCACTCCTTGACTTCCATCCAAGATGAATTTTGTTTGTCTTAATCTGTCATTTATTAATAATGTTTTCAAATTTTTAGCTTTAAAGCTCTTCAGTTTAGATATTTTTTTAGTAGAAAAATCTACTTTTTGTGGAGTCGGTATATTAAAAGAAGAAATCTGTTCAGCACTTGCATCAGTCCCTAGTTTTACAGGGACTTGTGATCTAACTGTTAGACTTTTATCAACATATAAAATTATTGCATTCAATTTTGAATCTTCACAGTTATGTAAATCCACATATTCTATATACCCTTTTGAATCTACTTCAGAATGAAGAGTTGGATCAACATAAATTACTCTTGTTTTTCTGCAAAGGTTACACTCGTATTCAATTTTTACTTTTTTATTATGAATAGTCAAATATATTCAAACCCCAGTATATATTAAATCATTCTTTCAAAAAGATTTTATAAATCTTACTGGAGAATCAAACCCCTTTCTCAACTTTTTTACACTATTCTTTACGAACAGTTTTTCTTGCGACTTCTTCTTCAGAATAATCTACAAGTAAATTATCTAAATCTTTTCGTTTTTGAACTAAAACAAAAACACCATTCCCTAACATTATTTGTCCTACATATACTTCAGATAGTTCCTTAGATTTTTCAATTATTTTTTTCACTTCATTTGTCTCCACACCACATCTTTCTGTGAAAAATTGTATGTTATGAGCAAAAATAGAAACAGAAGGATTTTTGTATAAGTTAGATAGAGCTTTTTGTCCTGCATTAATTATATTTTTCTTTTTTTTTGCATTTCTTATTATACTTTTGGTCTTCAAAGGTCCAAAGGTTTTTGTGGCAACAATATATTTTCTATCTTCAATTAAAGGCTCTGATATTCCTATCCCAGGAGCTCCTTCTTTTCTTCTTAACTCCCATCCTGTTTGGTAAAGACCTATTACATCACCCAATCCTCCTCCTTCTATCACCTCTGCAATATGTGCTATTTGGAAGATTTTCTCTTTAGACAATCCTAAATCGAAAAATTCATTTAAACAAAAGGACAAACTTAATGCTCCAGCTGCACTTGCTCCAAATCCTGAAGAAAGAGGAATTTCAAAAGAATGTAAAACGTTCACCCCTAAAGTTTGAGCTTCAACATTCAATAACTTTTCATACTGATTCAGGACATTTTCACTAACTTTTGCTTCTTTTTTTTCAACACCATCAAAATAGATGTGATTCCCTTTTTCAGAGTCCTCAATTTCCGTTATCACTCCTCGATTGATCGAAAATCCTGCACCTTTAGAACCTATATATAACGGGTCAGTTTGATTATCACATATTTCAAAAATTCCTGTAATATGCCCAGCTACCCAGTATTTTACCAAATTCTATCAATCCTTTCATTATTATCTTTTCATTAACTTTCTAAAGTTTTACAACTGATGGAATGGCTTTTAGTTCTATTATTCCTTGTTCTCTCGTTATTTTCTTCGTCTCTAACTCAATTATTAGGTTTACTAAATAGTTATTAAGTGGGAGAGTTAAACCGAGATTTTTTCCTAAGTGAATTATTGCACCATTGATATTTTCAATTTCTGTTTTTACTCCTTTATTAATATCTTGAAGCATACTGCAATAGTTTTCAGAGGTTGTTTTCATCACATTAAGAACTTTGTCATATGCTTGTTCAAAAGATATTTCAACAAATTCTTGAGCAACAGGAAGAATCTCCTTTATTATACCTTTAACAACTTTTAGTAAGAATTCATTTTCCTTGATTTTTCCATTTTTAACTCCTAAAATTGCTCCAATAGGATTTATACATGAATTGACTATTGCTTTCATCCAAATCTCTTTTTGAATATTTTTAGATATTTCACAATCTAACCCCGATTTATTTAATATCTCTTTCCAAAGAAGTATATTTGTTTGATTAGAATGATTTACAGGACCAATAAAAGTTTGACCTTTTGCTGTTTCTTCAATTATATTACCATCTTTTCTATTTGAACCTATAGAAGAAACTGCCCTAGTTATTTTCCATTTAGGATTAGCTTTAAAATAAAATTTTTCATTTTCCAACCCATTCTGAAAAATAAGAATTGAAGCTTCCTCAGATAATATTTCAGCTAAATATGGAGCAAGAATTTTATTATTATAACTTTTTGTGGCCACAATACATTTTGATATTTTACCTTTAAACTTTTCAGGTAATCTAGAATAAACATTAGGATAATAACGTTTTGGAGCAATATGTTCTGATAATTTCACAGATATTCCTTTTTCTAATGCTAGTTGAGTACCTCTTTCTGAAGTTAAACTTATACATTTGAAAATACCGAGAGAATCAATCCGAACATAAAGAACACTTCCAATTGCTCCAAGTCCAGCCACTAAAAGTAAAGGTTTGTTACTCACAGCTTTATAATTCAATACATAATAAAAAATTTTTATTTAGATACTAAATATTAGTAAAAGAATGAGTAATACTGATGAAAAAATAGAGATTTTTAATACACTTTTTTTAAAAATCAAAAAACACATACTAGAAAGCAACATAACTATAGAACTAAGATTAAACGAAAGAGAAGTATTGCTCAATTCATTTATTATTTCAATAAAGACACTTCTTGTTAGAGAATTGTTTTTTAAAGAAGGAAAAGGGGATATAGGAAAAAATATAGACTTATACCTTAAATTCAAAGAAATAGATTACATTTTTAGAGAAATATTTATTGATAGTTATATTACAAAAACTGATTTAGAAATCATAAAAGAAAAATCAATCCAGAGAATAATAACTCAATATATAGAAAATAAAGACTTGATAGTTCAAGATATTGCCGGAAAAGATCTATTTTCACAAATATATGAAAGAGCTCTCAGCAAAAGTGAAAAAAATCAGTTAGGTTTATTTTATACTCCAGAAACTATTGTTAACTTTATCTTAAACTTAGTAAAATACAACTCCAATTCAGATATTATAGACAAAAAAATACTTGATCCCAGTTGTGGATCTGGAAGCTTTTTGGTTAAAACTGTGAATAGGTTATTAAAAGCGTTAAAAAGAGAAAAGTTGGATGAATGTAAAATATTATTTAAGATTATAGATGCTGTTTTTGGAATGGACATCGATCCTATCGCAATTTTCCTTTCTAAAACTAATATCCTATTGCAAATTTTTCCATTATTTCTGGAACTTTACAAAAAAAGAACTTTAACCCAATTTCCTTCTTTGAATATTTATTGTTTTGATTCTTTAAACAAAAAAAGCTATAACACTGACTCAATTCCTTTTAAGATAATAAATCGAAAAAATGAATTTATTTCTGGTTTTGACTTCGTTGTTGGAAATCCTCCTTACATCGAATCAAAAAAGATGAATATTGAAACAAAAAGAAAATGCAAAGAAAATTTTCCTGAAATTAGCAAAGGAGCTTTTGATATATATATATGCTTTATTCAGTTAGGTTTAGATTTACTTAATTGGAATGGAAAATTAGGATTTATTATCCCAAACAAGTTTCTTTCTGCAAATTATTCTAAAGGACTAAGAAAAAGAATTATTTCTGAGTTTGATATTCTACATTTGGTAGATCTTTCTTCTTCTAACATTTTTAAAGATGCAAGTGTATATCCAATAATTATTTCTATTAAGAAAAGGAAATTTAAGTTGGAAATAACAACAAATAATATTTTGATTAGTAAACTTGAAGGCCAAATTAAGAATATTGAAGAAATAAGAGGAATATCAATTGAACAATCTTTTTTTACAAAAACAGTGAACAACTTTATTTTCTCTTTTCCCAACGAGTTAAAGGAAGCTGAACTTGTTAAACGCTTAATCATAAAAAGCCCTTTAAAACTAGGAAACTTTCTAAAAATTAGATGGACAGTTTCTTTTCACAAGAAAGGGTTAAGAGAACAATTTGTTTTTACAAGAAATGAAGATGGTACATTTAGAAAAATCCTGGGAGGAAAGAAATTTGGAGGAAATTCTGAAGTTAAAAGATATATGATCCAGTGGAATGGATATTGGATTGACTATAATAGAGAAAAAGCAAAAGAGATGAATAATCCTTTTCCTCCTTTAAGATTATTTAATAATGAAAAAATAATCATTTGCCAGAATAGTAAAAGAATAAGAGCTGTTCTCGACAAAGAAGGCTTTATATGTAAAGATATTTTCTTTGTAGGTAATACAACACAAAAAGCACATAATTCAGAAATTTCTTATGAAGTCATTTTATCTGTAATTAATAGTAAAATAATGAGTTATTTATATGATCGTATCTTTTCCAGCACTCATGTCTCTGGAAGATATTTACACTATTTACCTACCTATTTACACTCTCTTCCATTCCCCAAATTGTCTGAAGAGGAAAAAAAACAGTTACATGAACTTTCAGAAAAAATAATGGAAAAAGAGATCACTGAAAACGAATTTATGAAAATAGATGAACAAATAGATAAGATTGTTTACAATGCTTTTAGGTTAGAAGATTATGAAATAGAAATAGTAGAAAAATTTGTTTCATCACATATGACTTTAAGAAAAACAAAAGATATTAGGAAATAATTGACTGCAGATAGATACAAAACATTTGTTCTCATTTTTAAATAAAAAAATTGAATTTACTTTTGATAACTATTTAACTCACAACTCACATAAAACAAACAATGATAGTAGAGAGTTATTTATTAAAAAAATAAATTAAGAAAGGGATATTAGCCCATTTCTTTCTTAACTTTCTCTGTAATTTTATCCAAAAATTCTAATAGTGCAATTCCTAAGGTCATTTTTTTTTGAGACAGATCAAGTAAAGAGATTGTTCTTCCTAAGGCAGTTTTTAGTATTTCAAGTATTCTAGTTTTTGATATGTTAATTTTTTCCCTACTTTGAGACATAGCAAAAGAAATAATACAATCATTCTTGGTTTTCTTTATCAAGGTTTCTAGGTCATTGATTCTTATCTCTCTTTCTTTGTTATTTGAAAAGTTAACAAAGTAAAGTATTCCTGTTAAATTATCATTAAGGTATTTACTAATATTAAAACTTAGGCTATCTCTTTGTACGGCTGTGACCTTGATATTTGATAATTTCAACTTGGTAACATCTTTTTCTCTTTCAAAAAATGTTACTATTTCACTATTAGACTCAAGAACAGTTTTTCCAATTATTTTGGTCATAACCTTGTCTGTTTCATAAATTAAGATATCAGTCTCTTTCTCTGAATAATTAGCTACATTGTACAATAGTTTTATACTTTTACCTATTACAACATTTGCTTCTTCTAATTCTGACAACTTAAAACTAGTTTGTGATTTTATTAAAGATTCTTCAATAATTCTACTTAGATTAGCTAAATCTTTCTTTGAAATCTGATCGACATCTGTAAATAGAGATACCCAAGAGTCGATATCTTCTCTAACTTTTTCCCTTGCTTTTGCAATAAGAGCATCAAAAGAAGTAGGAAAGAATATAATTAAGAAAGCATGAACAAGGTTTTCATGACCAACTACTCTTGAATCTTTTACAGAGTAATTCTTAATAGAAAAAGTATATAAAAAAGCAGGTATTCTGTATGATACGCTACTGGGAGATGACCATAAAGAGCTCCTTACTCTCACATATATTTAGGATAACAGAATAATAATTGGCAATGTTTAGTAAATCGTGATATGTAATATTTGGAATTTTAGGATCGTGATAAACTTACATACCAAGGTCAGTGAAAGTACTTATAACAGAATAGAATTTGTTTCGTATATCTAACATGTTTTTCACTTCCTTACTTTTACTTCTTCGATTTTACTTATTAACCAGCTCATTGCATCTTCAATGCCATAACCATATTTTGCTGAACTTGGAATAATGTTAAAAATTCTTCCTATTAGATTGCTAAGATCATATTGTTCTACAGCTTATTGAACAGTAAGTGGATTTTCTTCTGTTAAATCTTGTTTATTGATAAGGATTAACAAAGGTTTTTGCTATCTACTATTGATAGCATATAATCAAAAGAAAAACGAGAAATCTCAAAAGTATCACTATCAGAAGATGGTTTAACTGTTCCATCAATAACATAAATTATTACATCTGATTGAGAAACTCCCAAAGCCCATAAGCTTTCACGATAAAGATCTTGTCCATCTACATCAATTGCAGATAGTTCCCAATCAGCAATCTTCATTGGTTTTTGCCTAATATCGATACCTAGAGTTGTTCGAGGATTATCAAACACAGGTTGTCCTGTTTCTAAATATCTAACTAAAGTAGTTTTCCCTGCAACTGAAGCCCCCAAAAGAATAATATTTGCTTTTTTTGAAATGTTTTTCTTTAAAAAAATACTTCACAGCCAACTCATCAAGCTCAGTTAAAAAATCTAAAACCCTTTTAAAAACATTCTTTTATTCCAAAATACTACTGAAAAATTTCTGAGGTTACTTAAAATTTCTAAGAGAGTTTTCTTCTTATTTTAATCAGAAAAGGTTAAAATTATAAAAAAATAAAATGTAATTAATGTCAAAAAACCAAAACTCCCAACAGACAAACTTTAAACAAAAACAAGAACAAAATAATAAAGATAAAAGTTCTACTGAAGAGAAAAGTCAAAAAAAAGAAAAATGGTTCATTAGATGGTTATTTAGTTTTTTGTCAGTTTTTTTTGCTATTATCTCATTGATAGGTAGTTTTATCTTATTAATCTATGATATTTTTGTTCCTAGAACATTAAGAGAGCTAGTACCAATCCTAAATATGTTTAGAAAGTATATTCTAGTTGCTGCAGAGCTTTTTTCAGGTAAAAAAAGTAAAGAAGTAGCTAAAGTTGTTTCAGAACTAGAAGAAATAAAGATGAGAGAAGAAAAAATGATGAAAAACTATCCTATTCGTAGAGGGATAGGAGAAGCAATTAATCTTGGTTTGCATCCAGTAATCATTTTTGCCATTCCTACAGCGATTTGGGGAAAAAATCTTCATCAATTGTTTGAAGGTTGGGGAATTCCTGTTTCATTAGGAATCTTATTATTTGGAACAGGACTTTTATGTATTTCTTGGATTGCTACTATATTTGGACCTATTTATGCATTATTTCATGAATGCAGTATTTTTATGCTCAAAAGAGGATCATACAGATGGGCAGAGTTTTTTCAAGATTTAGAAAATCTTTTTGCTTTACCTTATTACACTGCAAGGTCAAGTTTTAGTATTCTTGATGCGCCACCAATATCTGCAGAAACTTTGGAAGAATTTAAGTTAGATATAATGGATGATGTAGGAGAAATAAAAAGTAGGATTGCAGATATTCTTTCTCTTGATGCTACTCAAGTCCCAGAAAGGTCCAAACAAATGTTACAAGAACTGCTAATTGAAACTCAACAATCTTTAGGTTCAATAGATATATCTGAAATAAAAGAAGTTACTGCAAGACAATTTGCACTCCTCATTTGGAATAAAGAAGGGTCAATGTTTCCTTGGAGAAGAAATGAAGCATTAGAAGAGTTTGCAGAAAAAAATAATATGTCTGTAAAAGAAGCAAAGAAAACTATTCAACTTATCGTAAAAAAAGCATTAGAAGGATATACATCCAAAGATCTCTATTTTAGTATAATGATATCTGGAGCTCTAAAAGGAATTGCAGAACTAGAAGAAAAGTATAAGCAATTTATGAGTGACATAGAATACACTTCTACTGCATTATCTCTATCTTTGGGAGCTCAACAATACATCTTAGATAGATTTACAGAAAAGCTTTTTTACAAAAAATTACTAAAAGTGATTGCAGACTTTTTTATAGCATTATTTTTACCATATGTAATGCTATTAATTGTTATTTTTAGATACTTTAAACACGTAGTAACCCAAACAATAAAAAATATAATTAGTATTAAAGATTTGAAGAAGAAAAGAATATTTAGAAACAAAGTAAAAGAAATTAAGGAAACTTTATCCAGTTCCTATTATTCTATTGGAGATAAAAAATTTAGCCTAAAAGATGCTTTTGACATCGATTTTGGAGAATTTTTCAAAAAACTAGGAAAAGTAATAGTGAAAATTATTTTGCTAGTTCCTCTCCTCTTTTGGAGTTTTTTAAAAGCTATTTACATACGTATCCAGAAATTGTTGAGAAGAAGAACAGAAGAAGAAAAAAGCAAGAGAAAATTTGAGAAAGAATTAGCTACGAAAACTTTGGTTGCAATGTACGATGAACTTTATGAAAAAATCGTTTTAAGCAACTTGTACTACACATAATTTAATCTGGGAGAAAATCAGGATAATAAACAAGTTCATCTAAATCTCTTGGAGGAGCATGAGCTATGAAGCCATCTTGATAAGCTAAAGGGTAAAAGACTTGCACTTTAGAGTAAAGAGTAGGATAATCAATAATCATTACAATTTTGTTCTCTTTTGTAAGTAATTTTAGCAGCGAAATAACTTCTCCAATAACTTTTTCAGGACGTCTGATATTATTTAAAAAATAAAGATCTTCTCTTCCAATTCCATCAATCGCTTCTCTATAACTATCATTTTCCAACAGTAGTTCTCCGTTTTGGGGAATAACTAAAAATCCTTGTTTCTTTGATTTTGCATAATCACTGAGTGAAATAACAAAATCAATCATTTCTTCTTTAGCGGTAGGTCTTTCTTCTTCATAATATTCAAAAGCATCAATAATATCTAAATAACAACCATCAAAACCTGCAGCAATTATTCTATCTAAATAACTCTCATTTGTACCAAAAATGATTTTCTGCCAATCAAGATTCCAATATTTTACTTTATAATTACCCTCCCAGTCAGGGTTCTCAATATCTAGCCACTCAGGAGCATTATCATCTGGAACTCCATCATTATCTGCATCCCAATTATTATCCCAATAAAAACGATAAGTTTCAGCTTCTCCTATACTCATATAACTAAGAAGTATTTTTCTTTCATTTCCTTCTCTCATATACGTAACTTGGCTAAAATTATATTCTAGTTCTTCACTTCCATCCGCTGAATAATCAATAATAATGAGGTCGTATTTAGAGTTAGAAATTTCATCAATATCAATATTTTGAAGCTGATAAGCAAAATCATTAACAATAAAACCATTAACACTAAATTGTGGAGGTGTTTGAGGTTCAATATTAGGAACGTAAAAGAAATAAAAATACAATCCAGTAACTAGTAACAGAGAAACAATCAGAACTGTTAATAAAATTAAACTTTTTTTCACAACAATAATATGGATAAAACCATTATTAAATTTTAAGAAAGATACTATTAACTTTTTATTATTTATATTTGAATTGGAAAAAAAATAAGATATTTTAGATTATCAAAGGAAAGAGAATAGTTAATTTAAATTTATGTTTTCAACTTCTTCTGTTTCATAGTTTCCTTCTTTTATTAAAAGTAGAAAGAATGTACCTATAAAGTAAATGGAACCAGTAAGGTAAAAAGCTAATTGGAAGTTAAATGGTTTGTTATATTTATTCAAAATTACTCCTCCAATGGGTTGACTAATACTGTTAAAAGCTGTAAAAGCCAAAGAATCAATAGCACTAAAAGTTGCTCTTTGATTAGAAGGTAAAAGATCCATTACTATTGCATTAATTAAAGGCCATCCTGAATTCATAAAAGCCTGTCTAAGGATATAGATAACTAGTACAATTGAGAAGGGAGGAATAAAAGCAAATCCAAAAATAAGTATGACCGCAATAAATTCTAAAAAGAAAACTGCTTTAGCACGTCCAAACCTTTTAGCAAACCTTAAAGCAATGGCTGAAAGAATGGCAGTTATTAAAGGAGCTAAGGAAAATATTAGTGTAAGTTCAGAAATTGATCGACCATAAATTGCTTCAAAAAAGCGTGGGAGAAAAGGAATAGAGATACCAGCTCCAAAAGCAATTAGAAAGTCGGCTAGTACAATTATTAAAGGAGTTCTATAGAAAGATAATTTTTCTCTAAAAGTTTTACATTCTTTGTATTTAGATAGAATTAGAGCATCTTTTCTTTTTTCTTCTAAGATTTCTTCAGTTTCAATCTGATCTTTAGAGTGAATTGACCTTTTATCATGAATAAAGAAACCTAAAAATGCAGCAACAATTATTACTGAAGCATATATCTTAATAACAGGAAGAATAACATCTTCAGAATATAAATCTCCTAAATACCTGTAAATAAAGAAACCTGCAACTCCACCAATAGCCGTACACAATTGTTGTATAATTGACATAATTGTAAAAATCTTTGTTCTTGTCCCTTTAGTTGTACAATCAGCAACCAAAGCTGAACCTGCAGGCATCAATAAGGAATTTGCTAAGGCAAAAAGAAATTGAATAATGTAAAGATAAATGAGAGAATTAGCAAAAAAGTATATAACCATACCAATTATGAAAAGAAAGTTTGAAATCCAAATAAAAGCATCTCTTCTCCATTTATCAGAAAGAATACCAGAAACAATTAACCCAAGAATACCTACTAAACTAGTTGTCCCAAAAATCAAGCCAACATCAATATCTGTTCCCCCCCAAACATAAACTAAAAACAATGTAGAAATGTAGAAAGGGGTTTGCACTAATGAATAAATTGCAAATGCTCCGAAGTAAAGTTTCAAATTTAAATTTAAGTTTTTTAATAATTTAACTTGAGTTCTGAAATTTTCTCTTATCATTACATTCAACTCTTCGTTACTATAAAAATTTTAATTGGTATAAAAATGTGTTTTAATATATGAAGTTTGACTTATTAACCAATTAATTAAAGCTTATAATTTATAATAATGATGACTTTTGCTTGCTCTAATTATCCTTCTACTTTTGTAACCATATTTCTAAGGCTTCTCTAATAGTATCTAGTGCATCATCAATGTTTTCTACCACTTGATCCCTTTTTTCTAAAAAAGAGCAACTTATAAACAACAAATTGTCTTCATCTTTTGAAATTATAATAGGTAATTCTTCTAATTGCATACCATTTGTATTAAATCAAGGTATTTAAACCTAAATTAACCTACTCGAATTTGGATAGCCAAACTTAAATATTGTTATCTTTTGTGCTCAAATAACGAGGAATTAAAATGGATTCGAGAAAAGGAGATAAAATCTACGGTCCTATAATTGTTTCTGCAGCAAATGCAGCAAGATCTTTTGACGCACCAGTAAGGTATCCCCTTTTATTTAACTCTCCAGATGTATTTGTGAAACCTTTGGCTATGCCAAGAGCTTCATCATTCATCACTTTAATAGAGCATTTCTTAGGGATATTAATATTGCTACCATTTCTTCTAATAAAAAGAGGTACAAAACAAGTTTTTAGCGTTTTCAAAGAGTTTGATAAAAGAGATTGGATTTCATTGATTTTCATTTCAGCAGGTGGCTCAGCATTAGGATTATTTTTCTTTCTTATTTCATTAGGTTTAGGGAATCCTACTGTAGCTATATTAATTCAAAAGTCTCAACCATTAATTACACTAATTTTTGCTATTTTTATACTTAAAGAGAAACCAAGTTTGCGGTTCTATGTCGTATTAATACTTGCTGTAATAGGTATTGGTTTGATTGCTTTACCTGACATTTCAGATAGTGTTCAAACTTTTGAGTATACAGGACTAATAGCCATTTTGTGCTCACTTTTAGCAGCAGTTTTTTGGGGGGGTAGTACAGTATTTGGGCGAATTCTAACAAAGAAAGTTGATTACTGGAACTTGACTTTATTTAGATATATTGGAGGATTTTTCTTTTTACTAGTTTTTAATATTATTACTTTTACTTACAATTCTACCTATTTTGGACTGTTAACACAAAAAATAAATGTCTTTGGTCATTATGTTGATGGAGCATTTGTTCCTTTAGATTGGCAGTGGATTGGAATCCTCTGTATTCTCTATGCGGCTATTCTTACAGGAGGAGTGCTTCCGTTAGCACTCTATTATTTTGGACTTACAAGATCAAAAGCTTCAGTTGCAGGATTAGCAGAACTAGCTTTTCCAATTCTATCAATTTTTATAAATTATTATTTCCTTGGATTTGGATTAGAAACTATACAAATCATTGGAGCAGTAATACTATTAACAAGTGTTTCAACACTTTCTTATATCAACGCTAAGGAATTTGAACAAGAACAAAAGATACTCCAAGAACAAGAAAAAATGAAATAAATAAATCAAACTATTTTTCTTTCTTTTTCCCCTAACTTTTTTTATGAGTAAGTAATGTGAAACATATGGAAATCATTCCTTTAGCATGTGAATCCTTAGGAACAAGATCTTTTTCTCATTTAGTCATAACAGATGATACTAAAATATTATTTGACCCGTCAGTATCTCTTGCACCTAGAAGATTCAGACTTAACCCTCACCCGTTAGAAATCGCTGCCTCTTGGATTTCAAGAAAAACAATCTTAAAAGCAGTGTCATTAAGTGAAATTGTTATTCAAACTCATTATCATGCTGACCATTTTACTTTACCAGAGTTTAGGATTTATGAATTTACAAACAAAAACGTTTTTGAAGAGACTTATTCAGAAGAAAAGATTATTTACGCTAAGGATCCTGAAAACAACATTAATTATAATCAAAAACGAAGAGCAAAATATCTTTGGAGAAATAAAAAAAGAAAATTGTTCAAAGCTGAAGGGAATATATTTCAAATTGGAAATACAAAAATAAAATTCTCTGAAGCAGTTTCACACAACATAGATGAAAGATTAGGTTTTGTTTTTGAAACTATTGTTGATGACGGAAAAAGAAAATATCTTTACACATCTGATGTAAGTGGTCCTGTATCAGAAAAAGCTACAGACTTCATCTTAAATGAAGAACCAGACATTCTTGTTCTAGATGGACCAACTTATTACCATCCAAGAGTTTCTAAGAGAGAAAAGGAAATTGCATTCCAAAACCTAAATATTATCAAGGATTCAATAAAGAAGATTTACATTGATCATCATTTTTTAAGGAAAAAGAATTGGAAAGAAAAGTTAGAAAAAGAAGTAGGTGTCAAGTTTCCTGCTTTCAGTCAAATAATAGGTTTAGAACCAATAATTTTAGAAGCAATGAGAAAAGAGCTTTTTAAGGAAACAGAAGTTCAAGAGGAGTTTTATTCTTTGCTTGAACAAGGACTTATTAACACTGATTTTTTTCTTAAAATTTTAAAAGAAAACAAAATAGCGAATTATTGGAAAAAAATTAATGAAAAAATAGAAAAATATTGATAGAGAATTCATATTTTTGGTTCTAATACTTCACCTTTTGGATACTTAACAATATAAGAAATATTGATTTTTTCTTCTTTTCCAGGTTCTATGTTTAGTTTCCACTCTAGTACTCCTTGATTCTGTTTTTTAGGTTCAGGAGAGATTTCTTTAGTAACTACCTCAATATTTGGATTTTGAGGATAAGGAATTCTCTCTATTAGCTTCAGCTTTGCTTTTTCATCAATTTGATTTTTGATCTTTATTTGATAATGAAAGTCTATTTGCTCTTTCCCTTTAGTAATTCCTGCTTTAGCTACTTCTCGTTTTAGTAATTTTCTTTCTATCTTCAGGTCATAGCTTTCAACTAAACCTACAGTAAATTTATCTCTAGGATGGATAAGATCTAACAAACTTTGACTAATAAACTCACCATCTATGAAAATTTTAGCATTACCTTCTAGTAAAAATTGATCTTTATTCTTTAGTTTATGCGTTAGAATAAGTTTCTCATCAAGTGAACTCCAGTAATACTGCTTTTCTACTTCAACCTTAAAACTGTCTAGATACAATGTTTTGGGTATTTTTCCTGAAGGAATATCATGTTTTCCACCAAGTTCAAACCTTTGATGACCTACAACACTTGTACTCTTTTCAGATTCAACATAAAGATCATCCAATTTAGCTTCTGGAGCAGGAGAAGGAGGTTGCATTAATTCTTTTTCTACAGCAGCCATTGACATAGGTTTCATAGCTCTTTTAGGCTTTACAAGTTCCTTTCTCGATAACTTTTTTGCGCTTACTGGATACACATGTTCATATAAATAAAGGTATAAAGGATCTACTTCTTCGATAGAAATAGGCCTTCGATTAGCAGTAGAAATCGTAACTTTAGTTTTTTTCCAGTCAATCCTTGTTCTATTGTAAACTTTAGCTAATCGTTGAATTAAAGCTTCTCCCTTTGTTAATTCAATCATGTAAACAGGCTCCCATGAAGCTTTTGACACAGTATAGCTCAACTCTAGTTCTATTTCACAATCTTCTTTAGAATCTAAAATAATATTTATTTCGTAGAACTCGTTCTCAAGGTATTGCATCTGATTCTTCTTTTCTTTAAGAGAATTAAGCAATTTATTTAGCTCAATTATTTCGTGCTCTATTTGTATTTTTTTAGCATTTTCTGCTTCTATTTGACTTTGATAAAAAGAATAATACTCTTTGAAGTCATCAACAGTTTTATTTTTTATCATGCCATAACGCCCAAATCCTTCAGCGATGCTCTTAATAGTGGTTGTTAGTGCAGTAATTGAAACCTTCAGAGATTCTAAACTCAGGTTCTTCTGCTCAATTTCTTTTTCTGTTTTCAATATTTCTTTCTCAATTTCAATTAAATTTTCTTCATCTCGATAGACATGCTGTAAAATAGGAGAAATATCAACAAGTTTAACTTTACCAGTACCTCTTACTTTTATAGAATCCTCATCTAAATACTCTGATAATTCAGTAACAATTATTGTTTGTTCTCCTTTTACTAATTTAACCTTCTTCTGTCTTGTTATTAAAGCTCCATCAGTTAAAATAGTTACTTCTTTAATCGGAAGAGTTAGTTTCTTCATAAATTTAACTCTATTTCAAAGTAAATAAAAGTATTGCAAAAAGCCAAAAGATTATAATACTCTTATTCTTCTGCAATTGAAAGTCCACCTAAAAAGGTAGAAATAAATTGTATACTTCTTTCTTCTTCAGGAACACCCTCTTCATCCATCTCTTTCAAAAACTCTTTCTGCAAATCTGTAATTTTTCTATAAAAATCTCTAACTGTTTCTGCTAACTTTATAGCATGAGAAAATTTAGAAAGCTTAATTGTTCTAACAATCAAAGAAGTTTCTGAACGTGGATAGTTAAAATGCTCTTTCAAGTAATCCATACCTTTCTTTTTGAGTATTTCTTTTGTTTTTTGTTCTATATCAATAAGCTCATTGGTAATCGATGTTTCAATATTATGAATAAATAATAAATATTGTTTAAATGATTGAGAAAAAGATTTATCGCCCTCACTTTTCAACAATTTTTCCAAAACTTCAAGTTCTATCTCTTTTTCAGATAATTCACTATATTTCTTCAATTTTTTATCAAAATCACTTTCTTCTTTAACATAATCCTCTATGTTCTTGCGATACAAAGAAGCAATATATTCATCCAATTTGTAGAATTTTCCCCATGAAGAAGCAGTTTTTTCTGCATCTACTTCAATCATATTTTCATCTAACAACTGTTTCAAGTACCTTAAAGTAGTGGTCTCAGGTTTTCCTATTAAACTACTTAACTTTTTTAGATTTAAAGAACCATACCAACTTAATGCTGTAATTATCGCAAATTTATTAGGATCATCCACCCACATTTTTTCGTATTTCTCTTCTTTTTCATTGATGTTCTTCTTGTCGTCCATCCTTTTCAAATAAACATTATTGCAAAGATATTTAATTTTTTCCATTATGAAATTATTTCCACAATAACGATAGTTTTATATACCACTTTGGTAATAGTATCACAGTTAAAAGAATTCCAAAATGGAGGAAATTACAGGTGGTGAAAAAATGAAAGGAAGGAGAGAAAAAGGAAGCAGGATTAAAGAGACAAACAACACTATATGGACATTTAATGGTCACTTTTGTTCAGCAAGTTCTTCAAGAATGAACAATTATAAAATAAGTAGGGAACAGCGATGAGTCAGGAGATGGAAGAAGTAGTTAAAAAAAACAGAGCAATTTCACTGCTGAAAAGTTGGGACTTTTCAGCCATTTTTTTTGGAGGATTCATAAACAATGTAGGATCATATTTTACAACTATAGGAATAATATTTTTTGCATTAGAACTGACGAAAGATTTACCCAAAGAAGTAGCTACTCAAGAAGTTGCTCTTTTAACCACTTTCACTTTAATACCTATGCTTTTATTGGGTCCAATAGGTGGAGCAATTGCAGACAGAATTGACAGGAAAAAGATATTATATATTACAGATTTAATAGGAGGGTTTGCTGCGTTCAGTTTGTTTTTTTCTTATAGAATTTGGCATTTATATATTTTTAGTATTATCAACGCTTCAGTCAGACAATTTTTCTATCCTGCAAAACAAGCATCATTACCCAAGATTGTTAAAAGAGAGCAACTACTCAGTGCTAATGGTTTTATTCAATCTACCCAACAGCTTTCAAGAATAATTGGTCCTTTAGCTGCAGGTTTTACTGTAGCTGCTTTTGGTTTAAAAATAGCTTTTCTAGTTGATGGTGTATCATATCTAATTTCGAGTCTTATGATTATGACTATTAGCACTAATTTAAAACCTAAGAAAAATGGTGAAAGAATCACCATGAATCATGTCTTTACAGACCTTAAAGACGGTTTTAAAATGGTTATGACGGACAAAATTCTTCGTTTTATAATAATAATATTCTTCTTCACGATTCTTGCCATTGGTTTTCTTGATCCTTTAATCGTTCCCTATATTGACTTTGAATTTGGATTAGGAGAAAAAGACTTTGGCATGTTAATGAGTTTCTCTGCTGTAAGTGGTATCATTGCTGCTTTAGCCATTTCAGCCAAGAAAGAAATGAAGAGAAAGATCTTATTTATGTTGGGAACAATTGTAGTACTTGGATTAATGACATCGATTATTGGAATTGCTCCTTATTTACCAGGTAGTGTAGTCTGGCTTTTTGCAGGTTTTTCACTTGTAGGGATGATAAATGTTGGCTTTAATGTACCCTTTAGCACTTTACTTCAAAAAATTGTTCGAAATGAGCATTTAGGAAAAATAAGTGGCATCATTGATACTGTTCTAACTATTGCCTCTTTACTAGCAAGTGTATTTGCTGTTATTTTAGCAAGATATGTTTCTATCAGTATAATATTTATCATTATTTCAGGTTTGATCATTGTTGCAGGTATAACTGGACTTATGATTAGCAAAACTAGCAATTATGATTATATTGCTAATGAGAGAGAGAAAAGTATGACAAAAGCATTGATTAAAGAAGAAAAGGAAATTTCAAAGAACCATTTAGACGTAGATAAACTTTTAAATAACTTTTCAGAAGGAGTTAATCCCAACCCTCTTACTGATACTGTTCAACAAGATTAGTTTTTAATTATTTTTCCCTCTTTTTTTTAATTATTAGTACTTCCGCAATAACTTAGACTATCTCACCTCCATACAAATTTGAGCGTAGATACTGTAAGGTGAAATAGAGCGTAACAGGTCTTGAGCGTTTCAAGAGCGGTTTGTTAGACGGTGGAGTGAAAAAAGAAGGGATAACAGAAGAGGGAAAACAAACATATAAAGTGAGAACGAGAAGAGAAAAACAAAGATACAAGAACCTGACGGAGGGGCTATTGGTAATTGTAGAAATACTGATTCTCTTAAGAAGACGGTAAGAAATTCCAATACCCAATCTATGACAATACTCGTAGATATGTTAGTCATAACGGTCTTTTTAACCTCTTCTTTTGTTTCTCCTATTTTCCTCTGTCCTTTGAGAGGAATACTCATCTTTCTTATCCAGTGACAAACTTTTATACTTGTCTACTATATTCTCTTGTGAGTTGAAAGCGTTTTTCTAAAAAACTTTTGACAGATTTTAAGAGGTTGAAGTTACAGAGTTTTATATTATTATTGTCAGGCTTTCAACCCATAACTTTTACAATAATTTGGAAGTATTAAATTATATAAAGCATGTCCAAAAATTCTTTTTCACCAACTAAACGGTCCGAAGGAGTAAAAGGTAGTTGTAACAGAGAAGAGAACTGTACAAGGTAGAGAGGATGGTGGAGGGTAAACGATCAAGGATTGGGGGAAGAGAGAGTTTAAGGAGACCAAAGACGTGTTCAATACTACTACGATACTCGGGATGATGATTACGACGATACAGACCAGGGTAGAGACGATGAGCTTGAACTATTGGTCCGAGGGGAGGAGGAGAGGGATAACGAGCATTACTTTTTGGGGGAATAACAGGGAAAAAGGAATGTTGGCTAAGAAGTCCAACGATATTTTCTGTCCAGTAGGCACAGTCTCCATAAAATCGCAAGAAAGGTCTCAAGAGTGCAGAAGGAAGTTTCTGCCAGAGTAAACCGAAGACTTTACTATCGTGAGTGTTACTAGCAGAATGAGCGAGAGAGACTATAGCTCGAGAGGGTAAACCAACTATAAGGTGTATCTTCCAGAAAAGTTTAGAGGTTTTCTTTAGTCCTCCTCTTACCCACTTGAGAAAACGCCAAACAGAAGCTTGACGGATTTTAAACCCTGAACTATCCACTGCCATAGCTTTCAAGCCTTTTTTCCTCACTATTTCCCTACCTAACTCTATTATCCACTGCTCTAAGATTTTACTTTCTGTCGCTCTCCACACTGCATGAAAAGTAGATTTAGAAGGAATCTTCTTCATCCACCCCTCTTCTATCAAAAAATCGCATAAAGACAACTTTTCCTCTAACTTCCTCCAAGCTATCCCTTCTATTCTAGCAATGATTGCTAAAGCCAGTATCACCCATCTTTCTGCTATTCTCTTTCTCCCTCTCTTGCTTTCTCTCGGTTCCTCTTTCACCAGTTTCTTAAGGAAAGGTTCATTAATGATTATGAATTCTCTTGCTTTGTGGGGGTCTATGATCTGAAAGAAATTCATACTTCCGACATAAACCCCCACATTAATAAAAATTAATTTTTGGACATGCTTTATATAAAAAAAATTTAAATATTAAATATTTAAAATATTGTAAGATTGCTTTCGTCATATACTAAAGAATATTTACAACAATTTAGAGAATCACCAAAAAAAACGATTAATAGATTAAAGTCTAAATTGTCAAAAATTGAAGATGATATCGACAGAATCAACATTCTCTTAACTATTTCCTTTTTTCACATATCACAAGGTAATTTTCTTGAATCGTTAGAATTTGCGAAAAGAGCTTTAGATCTCTCAAGGAAAGAGAAGGACTTATTTTTGGAAATTCAATCTTTTTTATTAATTGCAGAAGCTTACTTTTTCCTTGGAAAATTGAATATTGCTTCTCAAAATATTGAACTAATTGAAATACTCCTTCAAGAAGAAGCTTTCAAAGATAAAAAAAAGCTTTATACTGAACTTCAAGCTCATTTATGTAAAATTAAGGGTAACATCTCATTTAGTAATAGAGAATATAATAATGCTCTTGACTTCTATAAAAAATGTAGCAGATTATATAAAAAAGTTAAAAACAAAGAAGCAGAAGCAAAAATTCTTTCTAATTTAGGTGTAGTAAATCAAAATATTGGTAAGTATGAAGAAGCAATTAACTACCTAAATAAAGCTAAAAAAATATATGAAGATGTAAATGATCATAGAGGAATAGGAATCTGTTTAAACAACATTGCAGAAGTTTATAGAATTCAACAAAAATACAAAAAGGCAATTGAATATTACAAACAATCTTTAGAAATAGGAACAAACAAAAATAGTAATTTCATCAGTTTTTTGGCTTATTTTAATTTAGGTTTAACCTATATGACCATTCAAGAATATGATAAAGCGAAAGTATTTTTTGAAAACAGTGTAAAATTATGTGTTGAAATAGGGAATACTAGTTTCTTAGCAATGTCTTACTTTTATTTAGGTAGAATAATTATAAATTCTTCAGACTCAAAAGATGTGAATAAATTCATTTTAGAGATAAAAGAACAAGAGTCTATCAACAACTCTTCTGAAATAAAATATGTTCATAAAATCCTACTAGCTTTATTCAAATTAAGTTCAGGGAAAAGAATTGAAAGATGTAAAGCGATTAAAATCTTTGATGACCTGTTAAATAGCGAAACAAATATTCAAGAATTTTACTTTTACACTGGAATACAACTTTGTAATTTCTTCTTTGAGGAATTATATGCATTTGAAAAAAAAGAAATACTGGACGAGTTAAATAGCTTTTTCAACCAGATTCTAGAAAAAATTAATGAACATGAAGATTTTATTTTAGGGTTACAAATCATACTATTGTACATCCATTTCCTAGCTTTAATAGATGAAAGATCAACAATGAATAATTATTACAATAAAACAAGAAAGATGCTTGATAATAAGAATTTAACAAACTTTGAAAAAATAATGGAAGAGTATTGGAAAATTATTCAAGAAGCAATAGAAGACATAAATTGGAGAGAATACACAATTAAAGAGCGAATGGAACTACTTGGAATTAAGAAATTACTGGAAAACACAATCGAACGATTTGTTTAATAAGTTCATAGTTCTTAAAAATTAAATTTCTTAAAAAACTAAGTAAAGCATTTAAGATAACTAGAGTTCAATCTCATTACTTAATGACCAGTAGATATTCAGCAACTTAATCAGATTTGTATATACATTCTTTATTTCCTTGTTTTTTAGAATAACTGGCAATTTAATTTTCAGTTGATGCTTGTCAGCAAAATAGTTAAAGTATAGATAATCAAATATTGGAATATCAATTCTAAAATACTCAAAATCAATAAAAGAAACCTGATTTTTTTCAACAATTATATTCAAGGGTACAAGATCTCCATGAATGTAACTAATTTTTATTCTTTCAGATTCCATTGATAGATATAAATTCTTCAAACTATTTCTTATTAGAGAAAATTGTTTAGAAATATGTTTAGGGACAGATAAATTCATTTTTTCATAATTATCCAATATAGTTGAATAAAAAGAACTCAATTGTGAATACTGTTCCTTATTTTCCTTTAAACTTAAATTATTATAATTATGAACAAATTCAATAGTTTTTACTAATTCTTCTTCTATATTTTTTCTTTCTTCATTTGTCAAATTAATTATTTCTTTTCCTTTAATGTACTTATAACAGAGAATAGTGGAATTATCAGTCCATATTAACTCAGGAGCAACTTTACCTCCAAAAAGCTCTAGAGCTCTTTTTTCATTTTGCAGTCTTTTTCTTGCTGATATTATAGGATCATTATTATATATTTTACAAACAGAAAGTGGCTCATCATTTCTGGATTTTATTATGAATTTAGTATTAGAAAAACCTTTTTCCATTTTTATCCATTTCAGCTTTTCTGAAGAATTGAAATGAAAAAAGATTCTAACTTTTTTATTTATTAGCTCAATTTGCTTCTCTGATAAAATCATAACAAAATCACTTTTTCTAAAGATATTTCAAGAGTTACATTTTGATTAGCTTTTAGAGATTTAACTAGTTCCTTGTCTTCAGTGTCAACTTTTAGATATTCAATATTCTCTCCTTGTATTTCCACTACAATCCTAAAGAGATTTTTTCCTATTTCAATAACTGATTTTACTAATCCTTTTTGAACAATATTTTCTTGTTTTTTGTTTTTGCTCTTCTGCAACGTTATAATTTTTACTTCTGATGGTGGAATCTTTATTCCTGTAATCTTTTTCTTTATTTTAGAACCTGATAGTGGTATTCTCATTTGACCTATTGTTGTATCGAGTATAACCAAACCATCATTTTCTTTATTTATAGAATAGAAGGAAACAGGAAATACATTTAGACTACCCATTATTTTTGCTGTTAGAAAATTTAGCGGGTTTCTGTCTACATCTATGATTTTCCCTATTTGCTGTATTTTACCATCGTACATTATTGCTACTCTATCCCCAATTAACCTAGCTTCTTCTTGATTATGTGTAACATATAGAGTTGTTGTTTCAGTTTCTTTTTGAATTCTTCTTATAGTTAAAGCAAGAGACTCTCTTCCAGAAGCATCAATACTTGAGAGAGGTTCATCTAGCAAAAGTATTTTAGGATTAGAGACCATACTTCTTGCTAAAGCTACTCTTTGTTTCTGCCCTCCACTTATTTCGTAGGGATATCTTTCTAGTAAATCTTTAATTTCTGTCAATTTAACGATCCAATCTAACTTTTCATTAATCAGATCTTTAGATAGTTTTTTAGCTTTTAGACCAAAAGTGACGTTATCTTTTATTTTCATGTGAGGAAAGAGTATTTGTCCTTGAGGAACGTATCCTATATTTCTTTTTTGAGGAGAAAGGTGTGAGATATCATTTCCATCAACTAAAATTTGTCCTGTTTCATGTTCTAAAATACCCGCTATTACCTTCAATAACGATGTTTTTCCACAACCAGATTCACCTAATATTACAACCAGTTCTCCAGATTCTACTTCAAGGTTTAGATTATCTAGAATGTATTTTCGCTGATATCGCATGGAAAGATCTTTAATTTCTAACTTTGTCATTTCTTTTTACACCTTCAACTCTATATCACCAAGTTTCTGAATTACAAGAAACGATATCACTGTAAGAATTATCAATATACTTGCCATTGTAGCAGGTAACTGAATTGTTTGGGAGATGATTAGTTTGTAAATAGCAATAGATAATGTACCAAAATTTCCTCTGACTAAAAAGTTTGTTGCCCCAAATTCGCCTAAACTTATAGCAAAGGAGAATATTCCCCCAACAATTAAACTCTTAACAATTAATGGGAATTCAATCTTTTTGAAAATAAACAACCTTGAAGCTCCTAATGTAGAAGCTACATTTAACATTTCAACATCTATTCTATTATATGCTGCAAGGATAGAGCGAGTAGCAAATGGAATGCTAATTAACACATGAGAAAGTATAATCAAAACCCAAACATAGTTAAGATATACTTCTGTTGTTCTATACTTCAAAAATAACCCTAAAGCTAAAGTAATGGAAGAAGTTGCCATAGGTAGAATAATCACGTAGGAAATGAAATTTTCAACAATTGAATGTTTATAATTTCTTATCTTATTATATTTTATTCTCAAAATAAGTACTATCAATAATGAAAAAAATAGAGTTATTACTGTTGCTGAAAAAGAAAAGAGGATAGTGTTAATAAGCATTCTAAATGGAGAATTTCCAAGAATTGCCATATACTCCGAAGAAAGAAGAGTGATGTACCCCCATAGAGGAGATATACCTTTAGTGAAAGGAATGAAAGATTCTATTATTACTGCTATCATTGGAGAAAAACTGAAAAACATTACAAAAAGCGTAATCATACTAAGGAAAAGAAAACTTAGTTTTTCCATTAAAGGAGTATTTCTTAATTTGATAGGCTTTGGTTTAATTCCTTTTTCCTTTCCTCTTGCCATTTGTCTGGTTCTATTTTCAAAAAACAAATAGATTATAATTATCAGAGTATTAATTAATATCTGTATAAGTGCAAGTGAAGAACCCTCTGTAAATTTCAGAGAATTTTTTATTAATTTATAGATTCTTACTTCAAGGGTTTGATACTTTACTTCTCCTAAATATAATACTATTGCAAAACTGTTGAAACAGTAGATGAAAACAAGTAAAGCAGCTGAAACAATGAAATTAATAAGTTGTGGAAAAACTATTTTCCTAAATATTGTTAAATTCTTAACGCCTAAAGTTTTAGAAACTTCAACTTGTTCATAATCTAGGTTCATCCAAGCAGGAATCATTAGTCTAATTATTACAGACAAGTTATAGAAAACATGAGCTGCAATAATTCCTTCCACTGTTCCAAAGATATTAAATAATGATCTATCTGTTTGAAAAATTGCTTTCCAAATAATGTTTAACCACCCATTTTCTCCATAAGTTATTACAAAACCTAGAAGAACAACAATTGGAGGTAAAACAAAAGGAACAGTTAATAAGTTAAGAACTAGATCTTTCCCTCTAAATTTGTATTTAGCAAAAAAATAGCTCACTGGGATTCCAAAAGATAAGCATATAATTGTTGATATAAACGCTTGGTTAAAACTGAAAGCAAGAAATCTCATATTGCTTGATTGAGTAATAGTACTCCAAAAAACAGAAAAAACAGTTGCATCACTTGAATCTCCTTTTTGAAAAGCAAAAGAAAGGATTTTAATCAAGGGTAAATAAAAGAAGGAAAGAAGAAAAGAGAATAGTGCTATTAAAGCTATTATCATTACCAGTTTTTCTACATGTTTATCTATGCTTCTTTCCATTCTTCTTCTAAAAGATAGTAAAATAACCACCTTATCTATTTTTCTTCCTTGTGGAAAAGGACACCAATGAGACAAAAATCAAACTAAGAAGAATAAAACTTGAAGCAGAGTATTCAGTTTTCTTGGTTCCTTCAATAATCACTGTTTCCCAATCAGTTTTCCACTTATCCAAGTTATCATGCATAACAGTAGGAGAAACTAAATCATTTAATATATCTACATCATCAGGATTAATAGCTGCATTAAGGAAACAATCAGAAACATATGCATTGTCATTTGCAGGATACATCCATTGATTAAGAGGTATATGATCTTGTAAATCTGTACTTAAAAACCAATCAATAAACTTCTTAGCAGTTTGTTCATGGAGAGCATTATTTACCAAACCTATTCCTTCAATTTGTAACCATGCGTTATTCTTTCCTTGCTCATGAGTAACAATAGACTTGGAAGGTTGTTCTACTCCTGGACCTACACCCCATTGAGGATGGCAAACATCATAAGCAGGACTAGTGCCATAACTTATCATAATTGGCCTGTCTTCACTTTCAGAGTAATAAATGTCAAAAGCTGCCCCCCAGCTAGGAGAAATCCGAAGATCATCAGAAGTCTGTTTCCACCATTCTCTCCAATCTTGGCCTAATAAACCTGTTAGATTTATTTCAGGATCTCCATAAACAGCTATTGTCCATAGAAGAAAACCTAATCCAGGAGAACTTAGTGTTGGATCTTCAACTACAATCTTTTTATCTAAATCATTTTCAATTATCCCTTCCAACGTTAAATCTTCTAAAGCTGGAGTAGAACTAGTATTTATTCTGCTTCTATCATACCATAAAGCAATAATTCCATAATCGTAAGGTAAAACATATTTTTCTGGGTCTAAATTTTGTACTAGTTCAGTAGAAACATTAACTAAAGAGGGTGAATCATAAGTTTGCAAAATTCCTTCGTCTTTTGCTGTATGTATTAGAACATTGTCTATTCCTATTAAAACATCTGCAACAGGATTTTCCTTTTCAAGAGATGCTTGAGTTACAATCGTGTTTGCATCCTCAAATAATACCAGCTTTATCTTATCTTTAGGAATGCCACTGTAATTTGCAAAAGCACCAATATAATCAAAACCAGGGTCAGCAAGCAAGGATTCATAAGTGTAAATGACCAAATCATAATCTTCTGCATTAATTTTGTTATATCCATTGGCAGAATTACAACTATTAAGTACTACAAAAACAAAGAGCATACTAACCATCAATTTCTTATTTTTTAGTTTCATGATTTAAACTATCAAAGACTATTTAAAAAATATATGCTCCCTCTATACCCCCCATATACCCTATTATTCGACAAAAAGCGGAAAAGTATAAATATTGATCAAAGAAAAAAAATAGTATGTCAAAGTCATTAAAACTTCCACCATATAAAAAAGAAGCAAGTTGCACACAATTTTGCTTAGTTAGACCAATAATGAACATTTTGTACGGAATAATCGCATTTTTTGTTTTATTCATTTATGGGATAATAATAGGAATTACTTCTTTCATTAACTGTTTCACTGTTGTGTGCTCTAAAACAAGATGGGAAACTCATTACAATGTAGTTGCTAAATTAGCTTTTTGGATAGCTCACTTCAGTATGTATTTATCCAACGCAACAGATGATACACCACCCTTATGTCCATGAGTTTCTTTTTTATTTTTTCTAAACATTTAAAACGCTTAGTCTTAGTGTAGTTTATGCAAGAGTTAAAAAAAGAAGAAATTGAAAGCCCTTACCTTGATGATGAGATTCACCTTAAAAAGCTCTCTCCTCTTCATGTATATTGGGAGTTAATCAAAATTTCTGCATGGAAAAACTTTGCTCATCATCCAACTTGTAGTGTATACAAAAACCACTATTTTAACATTGGAGGACTAAAACTCTGTGTAGGTTGTACAAGTCTTTATTCAGCTTTATTCATTGAAATGATTCTTTATTTTATTTTTAGAGATATTGTATCAAATTATATTGTTTATATTACTATTGCTGGACTTATTGGTTTTAGTTCTGCAGTAATCCAGTATTATACTAAACCAGAAAATAAATGGATAAAAGCTATATTCAGATTTATTTTAGGACTGGGAATAGGTAGTTATCTGGTAATAGTACTTATCACACCTAAATGGTGGTTAAAACTTATTTTAGCATCAATCCTTATTTTAAGTGGATCATTGTATAGTATTATGAGAGGAAAAGCAAATATTCAATATTGTGATATTTGCCCTTTACACAACTCTGAACCGTATTGTGATCCTTTTGAAAATACAAGAATTAAAGCAGAAAAAATAAATAAACTAGTTGATGAACAAATCAGATTAATTCAAGAAAAAAAAGCAGAGAAATGGAGAATGAAACATGAAAAAAAGAATGAAGAAGATAAGGAAGAATAAATTTACTTATTTCACTATTTTCTAATCACTCATCCGATCTTTAACTGTTAACAATGCTAGAACAAAGAAAATTACTATCATTCCTGTAAGGATAACAAAATCTAACCATAGTTCTTTAAATCCCCAACCTTTCAGCATTATTCCTTTTATAATATTCACCCCATAAGTTAGAGGAAACACGTATGATAGTGGTTCAAGCCAATCAGGAAGACTATAAATAGGTATAAGCATCCCACTTACTGCCATTCCAGGAATGATTATAACTGGTGTAAATTGAATTGCTTGGAACTCATTTTCTGCATAGTTAGAAAGGAATAGAGATAAAAAGATATGAACCATTCCAAATAAAATAAAACTAGTAAATAGGAGTAAGATACTCCCTCTTACTTCAATACCAAAAACAAATATTCCAAAAATCATTATTGCAAAAATCATCAACAAACCAATTATAGTTAATCCAAAAACATACCCTAGCATTCTCTCTGTTGCAGTTAAAGGTGTAGAGTATAATCTCGATTCTGTACCACTTATTTTTTCTCTGATCAATGTAACTAAAGAGATAAGAAGAAGCAGGAAAGATAGCACATAAGCCATTGAAGCTGACATCCCAACCTCTAAACCAGTATATTCTGACCCGCCATGGGCTATAATTTGGTTAATTTGTATTCCTTGGCTCCCCCTAATTTCTGCTAAAGCATCATAAATAGAGTTTAGAACACTTGCTCTTACATTTGGTTCAGTTGCATCTATATACACTTTTATCTCAATAACAGTACTGTAACCCATTGACAATCTGTACATACTTTCTGAGAAATTTGAAGGAATTAATATTGCAGCTATATATTTTCCTTCTTCCACTTTTTGAATATTCTCTTCATATGAACCTAAACTAACATCTACTCTTGTATCATTTATTAGAAAATCAGTAATATTTGTTCCAATGTCTAGTGAAATAGGACCAATATCAAAACCTTCATCTTGATTATCTAAAATTATTGGAACATCTTTAACTTCTCCACTAAAAGCTAAACCAAAAACAACCATTATAATAGAGGGTACAACAATAAGAAGACCTAAAGTCCTAGGATCTCTCTTAAATGAATTGAGAATCCTAATTGTTACAGCTATAACTCTTTTCCAAGAAAAAGTCTTTATTTCTTGGTTTTTCTTTGCTTTCTTTTGTTCTTTGTTTATATTTTTATTTGTAACTTTGTCCTTCATTTACTTTCCTCCACATCACTTAATTTTATGAATATCTCCTCTATTGTACTTGTATGATACTTATCTTTCAGTTCGGAAGGAATACCTTCCTCAATTAACTTTCCTTTTCTCATTAACCCTATTCTGTCAGCCCTCTCTGCTTCATCCATAACATGTGAGGTTAGAATTATTGTCTTTTCTAGTTCTTTAACCAATGACCTAAAATAATTCCAGAAGAACTTCCGTTGAACTGGATCTATACCTACAGTAGCCTCATCAAAAAACAATATAATAGGATCATGAATAAGAGCACAAGCAATACTTACTCTTCGCTTCATCCCTCCAGACAAATTTTTAACAACTGTCTTTCTTTTTTCATGTAAAGAGAGTATAGTTAGTAAATGATCTAATCTTTCTTTAAAGTAAGACTTAGACTGCCCATAAAGAAGTGAAAAGAAACGAACATTTTCTTCTAATGTGAGTTCATTATAAAGAGAATATTCTTGGGGAGCAATACCTATAAAATTGGCTGTTTTTTTTCTATCTTTTGGAACAATATAATCAAGAAGTCTAACTTTTCCTGAAGTAGGATAAAGAGCTCCAGTTAGAACATTAATCGTAGTAGTTTTTCCAGAACCGTTTGCACCTATTAATGCGTAAATCTCACCTCTTTTAATTCGTAAATTGAGGTTATCTATAGCCTTTATATTCCCCGTTTTGTAGATTTTTACAAGATCTTCAACTTCTATAATATAATTACTCATGTTGAGTTTTTTTTTAGAAAATAGATATATAAAATTATTTTAGAAAATTGAAATTTTAGTATCAAATTTGAAAACCAAAAAAATAAACTTTTTCTATCACTCTGAAACAACAAATAAACAAATCAATAAAATGATGTAAATTATAAAAAAATGGTAGGAGCTATCTTTTCTTAACGTAAATGCCATTAGGAAAAACAGAATAAAAAGCTTCTTTGTATTTTTTAGATCTAAAAAAACCCATAATCCTTCCACTACTATGATAAAAATGAGCATAGAATCTAGAAACTTTACGCCTTAATAAAAGGTGAAAAGTCAAAAATCCTATAGAAGGAGCGAGTATAATTAAACCTAGTAGTTCAGGACCATCACTAAAGAATCCAAAAGTCCAAAGGAAACTTAAAAGTGATAATAACGATAGTATAGCTACAGAAAAAATAAATCTCAGTTTACCAATATTGTAACAATTTTTACAAATATAGGTTGTAACATTGAGTTTTGCAGATTGAGTTTTAGTGTATCCTTGATATTGTGTTTGGCTTAATAGCTGATTCCAAACATATTGTTGTTTAACTAATTGACTTTTATTCTCATTACCGCATCTTACACACATAACTGGCCAAGACATAAGAAAAATATTCACATAATTATAAAAAGATTGTTAAATATTTATCAATTCAAGAAAAATCAAAAAAAAACACATTTTTTAATGTAAATGTTTAAATTCCAGAAATTCATATTATCTTAAATTATGAAAGACTTACAAGGTGAAATTAGAAAAATATTGAAAAAAATAACTGGTTAGTTATATCAACTATAAGTAAAAATAACCTTCCTCAGAGTTCTGTTGTAATGTACAATAGTGATGGTAAAGAAATATACTTTGTCACTGGAAAGAATACTCTGAAAACTAAAAACATTCAATTTAATGATAATGTTTCTATAACGATTCCATTCTACAGAAATTTATTTCACAAACTGATTCCTGCTCCTCCGGCAGAAATTCACTTTAAAGCTAAAGCTCAAATTGTATCTAAACAAGATGAAAAAGCAAGAGAAGTATTGAAAGAAATAATAGAATTTGAAGAAAAAACTGGAACTACAGAAGAATCGATTTGGATAAAAGTGACTACAGGACGAAAAATCGCTACTTACGGTGTAGGAGTCAAACTTCTTGATATGAGAAAACCAGAAAAAGCAAGGAATATTGTTGAAATAAACTAGTCTTAATGTACGGATAATATTTACTCTTATAAATAACAGCAATAAAGTTGTACTGCCTTGCGGATTTCTAAGAATTTATTAAAATTAAAAGAATATTCTATTCCTTACTTTATTGAGCTTAGAGATGTAAAATACGCAAGAATAGAAATTTTACCTACTAAAAAAATAAGATTGATTTTTCCAAAAAATTATGAAAATATTGACCACAAGAAGATTTTAAATGAACATAAAGAGTGGTTAAAAAAAAGAATTCAAAAAATTGATGACTCACTAAAAAAAATAGGTTTTAGTTGGAATAAGATAGGAGAACATGAAATCGTTTTTGGCAAAAGATATCAGCTAAAAATATCCCATAGCTATTATGATTCTGTATTCTTTGAAGGTTCAATCATTTCAGTATCAGTCAGAGATACTAACAACGCTATAAACTACTTAAGATCAATAATTTATGCAGAATTTTCAAAAAAAGTTGAAACATTCACTAATTTCTTCGCCAAAGAAATGAACGTAGAAGTAAAAAAAATCTCAATAAAAAAGCAAAAAAGAATTTGGGGTAGCTGTTCTACTAAAGGAAATATTAACATCAACTTTCGAGCAGCTATTCTAAATGATGAATTATTGATGTTTCTAATTGCACACGAAGTGGCTCATCTTCAATATCCAAATCACGGTTCAGAATTTAAACAACTTCTTTCTTCTTTTTTTGAAGATATAAAGGAAAAAAATGAGTTATTGGAAGCTTTTTGGTTCATCTCTCATAGTTCCAAAATATTCTCTTTTCAATAAGTAACTTCTACTCTTCATCATTTTAAACGTTAAACCGACAAGTTTAAATAGTTTATAGGGGGCATATATTTACCCGATATAAAGTGAGTGAAAATGAGTCCAATTGAGATAAAGATTGATGAAGAGAAAAAGAAATTAGTGAAAGAGCTAATAAAAAAATTGCACCAAGGAGAAAATCTACAAGAAGTGAGAAACCAGTTTAAAGAAGTATTAAGAGATATGAATGCTTTAGAGATCACACAAGTAGAACAGGAATTAATTAAAGAGGGGATGGACCCAAGAGAGATCTTTTCTATGTGTGACATACATTTAGAAGTGTTCAAAGAAAACTTAAGTACAAATTTGGATTTAGCTCCACCAGGACATCCAATTCATACGTTAATGCATGAGCATGTAAAACTAGTCGAATTTGGAGAAAAGTTATTCCAAACTACCAGAGATTTAAGAAAAGTGAAAGATTTCCCTTTTGCAGGAAACATTTTAGGAGCTATTCAAGATATTGTTAACCATTTTAAAGAAGCGGAAAAGCATTACTTGAGAGAAGAGAATATTCTTTTTCCATATTTAGAAAAACATGGAGTTACTCAACCACCCAAAATTATGTGGATGGATCATGATCGTATTAGAGAGTTAAAAAAGGAAATTTTTGAATTAGTAGAAGGGAGAAAAGTATCAAACTATTCTGAGTTTGTTGAAAGACTAGAAAAAGCTAGTTTAGCTTTAGCTGAATACCAAAGTGGTCACTTTGAGAAAGAAAATAAAATTCTATTTCCTACTGCTATGCAAGTTATTTCTGAAGATGAATGGAAGGATATAACCAAAGAATTCAACGATATTGGTTATTGTTGTTTCTCCCCTGCTGAAGCTGTTGAAACTGCTGAGACAGTTGAAACTGCTGAAACTGTAGAAACAGTAAAAAGTGAATCTCAAGAAGCTACACTTGATTCTGGAATTGTAGAATTTGAAACAGGAAGAATAGATGTTAAAACTTTGGAAGCAGTTTTAGATACACTTCCTTTTGATATCACTTTTGTTGATAAAAATGACAGAGTTTCTTATTATAGTAACTCAAGTGAAAGATTGTTTGTCAGAACTAAAGCGATTATTGGAAGAACTGTACAAAATTGTCATCCAAATAAGAGCATTCATGTAGTAAATAAAATCATTAATGATTTTAGAGAAGGTAAGAAAGACAAAGCAGAATTTTGGTTCAGATTAGGAGATAAATACATTTATATTCGTTACTATGCCGTTAGAAGCAGAGAAGGAGAGTATTTAGGAACTTTAGAAGTCAGTCAAGATATAGCTCAAATAAAACAAATCGAAGGTGATAAGAAACTTTTAGATTGGGAAGAGTAAAAAGGAGGAAAGAATCATGGTTAAATATAAAATAACTATTAATCGAGAAGAATGTATAGCTTGTGGATTATGCTATTCAGAAGACCCAAAACATTTTGAATCTGATGACTCAGATATTTCAAAGGTTGTTGGAGGAGAAACAACAGAAGACTTGTCTGAAGGAGAATTTGATGACGAAGAAATAGAAAATGTCAGAGAAATAGCTTCTGAATGTCCTGCAGAGATTATTCATGTAACTGAAGAGTAAATCTCTTCAGCTTCTTTAGGTGAATAAAGTTGAGATTCCCTTGTGAATATGTTACATCTGAGTTTTTACCTGGATTGAGAATTAGAGTAAGCCATTTGTTACGTGAAGCAGGATACTCTCAAAATGAAATTGCAGAAAAACTAAGTGTTAAACAACCAGTTGTTGTAAGCTACCTTAAAGCATATGAAAAGAGAATTACTGAAGGAAAAGAGGACAATTTTCATTTAGACAATTTGGCTAACGAAATAGCTGAAGCAATTTTAGAAGGTAAACCCACATCTTTTTTGATTCGTACCGTTTGTACACGATGTAAATCTCTAAGAGTTGACAGCTTCATTTGTACACAACATAAAAAACTCATTCCTGAGTTAAGCAATATAAAAAACTGTAATTTGTGTATGGGCTTTCCAGATAAAATGCCTACGATTGAAGAACGTAAACACATTAAAGATGAAATGATAGAGATGTTCAATCTTCTTTCCACATACAAGGATTTTATTAATTGGATACCAGAAATAGGCTGCCAAATAGCCCATTGTGACGATAGAGCTTTAGAACTAGATGATGTTGCAAGCTTTCCAGGAAGATTAGTAAAAGTAAAGAACGAGATAAGAAGATTAAGCGACCCTGAATTTGGTGAATCAAAAACTATGGCTCATCTTCTTATCTGGATAAGAAAATTTCAATCTAATATTAAATGGATTTTAAGTTTAAAAAACAAACCTAAACTTCAAAAGAAACTCAAAAATCTAGAAATACCTGTTCTTGAAACTCAAGAAATAGACACAAAATGGAAAAAGACATTAGGTGATCTTTCAAAAAACCCAGATATTTTTAAATTCAGATTTTTGCTAGATAAAGGGGGAAAGGGATACGAACCTATAGCCTACATCTTTGCTGAAAATAAAAATGAACTTGAAGCACTTCTAAATAAGGTTTTAGAGTAACAAAAAGAAGTTCAAGTAGACAATTCTTCTTTTTCATCTTTTTCTTTATTAGCTAATTGAAACATTAAATAGACACTAGACCCAATTATTACAATGATGAGTAAAAACAAGAAACTCCATAATATTGTAGAAATCATTAAATCAATTTTAATACTCTGTTTATAAAGATTCTTAAAAAACGTTATTATATCTAAAAAAGTTAGCTTTTTGCATATGGAAGTTGAAATCATTAAAGTAAAGGAGAAACTTGCAGATAATGAATTAATACAAGCAATTAGATATTTAGAGCAAGAAAAAACAGTTGTTTTTCCAACTGACACAGTTTATGGTATAGGAGCAGATCTTTTCAAAGAAAAAGCTGTAAAAAACTTATTCGAAATCAAAAAACGCCCACTGGATAAACCAATTAATGCATTAGTTTCTTCAATGAAACAAGTAGAAATGATAGTAGAAAATATTCCTGATTCAGCAATAAAATTGATAAAAGAATTCTGGCCAGGTGGCCTAACTATAATCTTAAAGAAAAAAGATATTGTTCCAGATATTGTCACTGCAGGAAGAGAAACAATTGGTGTTAGAAAACCCAATAATGAAATTATTCTTCAGATACTTGAAAAATTTGGAAAACCTCTTGCAGCTACTAGTGCCAATATTTCAGGTTTATCGAGTCCAATAACTGCAAAAGAAGTACTAGAACAACTAGGAGAAAAAAGTTATCTACTTATTGATGGAGGAAAAACAATAGAAAAACAACCTTCGACTATTATTGATTTATCTTCGAAAAAACCTCAAATTCTTCGTAAAGGAAGTGTAAGTGTAGAAAAAATAAAGGAGATATTACCTTCTATTATAGAATGAATTTATAAATGAAAAAGATAATAATATAGCTTGAATTAAGATGACATCAAGTGAGAAAGAGAAAGTAACAACTATTTTTTGGGATGTTGACACACAGAGAGACTTTATAGAACCAAATGGAAAACTATATATAAAAAATGCAGAATTGATCAAGCCAAATTTAGAAAAGTTAACACAATATTCAAGAATGGCAGGAATTAGAGTACTAGGCTCTGTAGACTGGCATGTTATCGGTGATGAAGAGATAGTAGAAAATCCAGAAGAAGCAGATTATGAGAAACATTATCCTCCTCATTGTTTGAAGGGTGATCCAGGCTCAGAAAAGATAATGGAAACTCGATCAGACACAGCTATTTTTGTAGACTATATTCCTTATAATGAAGAAAGAATAAATGAAATAGTAAACAGTAACGCACCGATTTATTTCAGAAAAAAAGAGTTTGATGTTTTCACAAACCCTAACGTATTACCAATCTTGAATAAGATTAACCCCAAAAAAATTGTGGTTTACGGTGTTGCAGCAGATGTGTGTGTCAAATATGCAATAGATGGTCTTGCAATGAGAGGTAACGCAGAAATCTATCTTGTTATTGATGCAATAGAAGGAATAAACGAAATAGAAACAAAAAGACTAGTTCATGCATGGCAAGTAGTTGGAGTGATACCGATTACAACAGAACAAGTTCTAAAAGGAAATTGGATTAAATAATTTGAAATATTTCACTTTTTTGAAAAAATTCTATAAAAACTATATTTAGTTTACTTTTTTCTCAAAATACCAAAACTAACATTTCAAGGTATGCTAGTATGTTCTATTTTCAATGAAGTTTTAAATTATAAAAAAAAATCATTCTATTTTTTTCTCTGAATGTAAACCATAGAGAGGGATAGTAAACTTAGCAATAACACAGAAAAAGCCCATCTTGACCCCAATGGGAATGTTGATGATGTATTAGGGCTAGTCTCTGTAGGAGTAGTCTCTGTAGGAGTAGTCTCAGTAGGAGTAGTCTCAGTAGGAGTAGTCTCAGTAGGAGTAGTCTCAGTAGGAGTAGTCTCAGTAGGAGTAGTCTCAGTAGGAGTAGTCTCAGTAGGAGTAGTCTCAGTAGGAGTAGTCTCAGTAGAAGTAGTCTCAGTAGGAGTAGTCTCAGTAGGAGTAGTCTCAGTAGAAGTAGTCTCAGTAGAAGTTTCTGTTGTAGTTTCATACTCTAGATTATATCCTGCTTGTTCCATTAATTGTCTAGCAAGTTCAATATCATAACTATAAGGTTGAAGAGTTTTGTCAAAACCTATACACCCATCTGGCATAGGAGAAACTCCTTGCAATCCGAGTCCATCTAAGATTTCATTAACTATGTATTCTCTAGGAACAATATGACTAATAGCTTTTCTGATACAACGTGCTGCTTCTGCAGTTCCTAGAGGAGTGAGTTCACCTGTACCAATTATAGGATGAAGCATATTTATAGCCATTTCTTGTTCTATTAAGGATTTTGTAAAAACCAGATTTGCCTTAACTCCAGTATAATCAGATTCAACTGCACCATATCTAGAATCTACTATATCAACTGCTCCACCTGAAAGAGAATTAATAGCTGTTTCTTTATCATTAACATAAATGAAGAATAAAGCATCTAGTAAATCATCAGTTGTTATAGCCCAATAAGGATTGGGGTACAATGTAACAGCATCATCATTAAAGTCATTTACATCTAACATAAATGGACCACAACTAGTTAATAAAGCTTGATCTAAAACTCCCATATCATAGCCATTTATGGCAATGTAATTTTGGACTAAGTTCTTGTTGATTATATCAAGACTTAAGAGATTTAAAGCTAAGGAATAAGGTTGACTTAAAGTAAATTGAACAGTGTCATCATCTAAAGCCACAATAGAATCATTATTCTCAAAGTAGGTTGTTAAATAATCATAATGTCTTGATTTAACTGAAGGTGTCATGTGTAGCTCATAAGTATAATCAACATCATAAGCAGTTACAGGATCTCCATTACTGAAATAAGCATTAGGATTAATGTCAACAGTAAAGGTTAAGTTATCGTCAGAGATACTGTAACTTTGGGCAATAACTGGTTCCAGTAAATGGTCGCTTTGATTTCGTTCAAATAAACCATAATAAACACAATTCATCCATAAGCCATCATAATCCGATTCTTGAACAAAGATATTATATTCTGAAAATAGAGCTGGTTCAGCATAAGTAATATTGTTTTTCATTGAATTTCTCCATTTTTCTGCTCGATGATTATTCATTTGGACTAACTGAGTGTCTATTCCACTAATTGAACTATCTAATCCAAAAAGGCATCCAGGATAAACAATAGAAATGGCAGGTAAATCTTGATAAAGGATAGCTTGCATTTCTTTTCCTATAGCAATATGATCAATTTCATCAATTTCAGTATTGTATCTAGCTACTTTTGAGTCATAGGTAAGATTACTATATTGGTACATATTGACTCCAGCAGGAACAATACCACCTGTATCAAAAAGACCTAAGGGTTCCCAGTCAAAGAACCATGTCCAACCAACAAAAAAGATATCATAACCACCTTCTTCATATGTTGGAATATGATCATAATATCCTTCTTCACCCACAGGATAAGAAAATGTACGAGGAAAAATATTTGACCAAGTAGTGGATTCATGATAAGATATTCCTATACCTATTTTTGGAAATTGTTCTTCCATTAATAGAGCCCATTCATTTCTTTCTGGGACGGTGTTTGGTGATAATAAATTCAAATAAAAAACAGGAATTGGATTTTCACTTGTACTTTGAGGAACATAAGTAGAAACAAAACTGAAACAGAGTATAATTGAGATTGAGATTAAAAATTTAATTTTCATGTAATCAACTCTTTTATACAGCTTAAATTAAAGTAAAAGAAGTATTTTAATATTAGTACAACTTTCAAGTTTTTATTGGTGAATTAACAAATGTAATGATAAAGTAGCTAAATAAAGATACTAAAAAATAACATGCTAACAAAAAAATTATACCTAAATCTAGGAAGTCACAAACATATAAGAAGCATTATAAAAAAAATAAAAGATTGGATTATCTTTTTCTTGAATTATAGACAATAGATGAACATACTAAACTAAGCAAGAATAAAGGGATAACCCACTTAAAATCTAAACTAAATGTTAAGTTTGGATTAGCATTTGTTTCTGTTGGATTAGATGTATAAGATGTAACTGATGAGGATGATCCAGTAGTGTTGAGATATTCTGAAGAATAACCAGCTTGTTCTATTAATTGTTTAGCGAGAACAAGATCATAATTATAAGGTTTTAGAGTGTTATCAAAACCTACACATCCATCAGGCATAGGTGAGACGCCAGGAGCTCCAACCCCTTCCAAAATCTCATCTACTATTGTCTCTCTAGGAACAGCATGGCTTATGGCTTTTCTAATTAACTTTGCTGCATCTGCTGTACCTAAAGGAGTGAGTTCTCCTGTTCCTATGATAGGATGAAGCATATTAACTGCCATTTCTTGTTGTGATAAATATTTTGTATTTAGTACAAGAGCATCAATACCTTCGAAATCTGATTCAACAGGAGAATATTGAGCATCAACAATATCTACTGTTCCATCAGCGAGAGCACCAATTGCTGAGTCTTTTTCAGCAATAAATGTGAATATCAAACTATCTAGTAAATCATCATCTGTTATAGTCCAATAAGGATTGGAATGTAAAGTAACAGTACTAGAAGTTGTATCAAAATCATCTATATCTAACATAAATGGACCACAACTAGTTACTAATGCTTGATCTAGAGCATTCATATCATAACCATACGTACTTATATAATTTTGAACCAAATTCTTGTTAATTATCCCATAACTCAACAGATTTAAAGCAAAAGCATATGGTTCTTTAAAATTAAATTGAATAGTATCGTCATCTAAAGCCACAATAGAATCGTTGTTGTCAAAGAAGGTTGTTAAATAACCATAAGAACTGGATGCAACTGCAGGAGTCATGTGTAACTCATAAGTGTAGTCAACATCATAAGCGGTAACTTTGTCTCCATTACTGAAATAAGCATCATGATTAATGTCAACAGTAAAGGCCATTTTATCTTCTGAAATAGAATAGTTTTTTGCAATAACAGGCTCCATTAAATGAGTATCCGGATTTCGTTCAAATAAACCATAATAAACACAACTCATCCATTTTCCATCATAGTATGATTCTTGAACAAAGGTATTATATTCTGTAAACTCTGCAGGTTGAACATAAGTTATACTATCTTTCACCGAATTTCTCCATTTTTCTGCACGATGCTCATTTTTAGATAATAGTAGTGAATCAACTCCACTTATGGATTTAGACAATCCATAAATCTGTCTTCCATAAACAATTGAAATTGAAGGTAGATCTTCATAAAGGATAGCTTGTAATTCTTTAGCTCTAGCGATACGAACTGTATCATTAAGTTCAGTAATGTATTCTCCAAGTTTTTCATCAAAAACATGATTGCAATATTGGTACATATTGTCACCGTAAGGAACAATACTGGGTGAAGCAAAAAGATTACTTGGATCCCAGTCTAACCCCCAACTCCAACCTACAAAAAGTATGTCATAACCTCCTTCTTCATATGTTGGGATATGATCATAATAACCTTCTTCACCAACAGGATATGACCATACACGAGGCATAATATTTCCCCAACCAGTAGATTCGTGATAAGCTATTCCAACACCTATTTTTGATAGTTGTTCTTCGATCAACGAAGCCCATTCATTTCTTTCTAGCAGTGTATTTGGTGATAATAAACTAATGTAGAAATATGGAGTAGTTTCGTCACTATTACTTTGAGGAATATAAGTAGAAGCAAAACTAAAACAGAGTATTATTAAAATAGAGATAATGAACTTTATTTTCATGTTATCAACTCTTTTTTTTTAATTAAGTTGAAATAACTATTTTAATGTTTTTACTAGTTATTAATATTTTTTAATTTATTATTATAAATGATAAAACATATCAAGATATTTATAATTCATTAGATTATGAGAACTGAAATGCAAAAAGAGTCTATAAATAAGTATATGCAATAATCTCTAAGGTATAATCATAACTGAAATCTCAATATAAATTCTGATAAAAAATGAAAAATTGTAATTAGAAGAATTGTAATTAAAAGAATTATAATTAAAGTTTTTAGATGCCCTTTCTTTCTTTTCTTTTGTTAATTATAGAGACTGATATTACACAAATCAAAAGAACAGAAAGAGTAGAACCTATATCATAGGCTGTTGAACTTATATTATCTGTATTTTCACTTGACATTGTTGTATTATATTCTAAATTATAACCTGCTAGTTCCATAAATTGTCTAGCAAGATAAATATCATAGATATAAGGCTCAAGACTGGCATCAAAACCAATACAGCCTTCAGGCATAGGTGAAACACCTTGTGCTCCAAGCCCTTCTAAAATCTCTTCAACTATAATTTCTCGAGGGACAGCATGACTGATAGCTTTTCTAATTAACTTTGCTGCGTCTGCAGTGCCTAGAGGAGTGAGTTCTCCTGTACCAATTATAGGATGACGCATATTGATTGCCATTTCTTGTGTAGATGTTAGTTTTGTAATGACCATATTAACATCGATTCCCTCAAAATCTGATAGATGAAATGCATATTTAGCATCAACAATGTCAACTGACCCTCTTTTGAGAGCATCAATTGCCATGCTTTTAGATGGAATATAAGTGAATATTAAACTATCCAGTAAATCATCATCTGTTAAGGTCCAATAAGGGTTAGAGTGAAGGATTACTGTACTAGAAGTGATATTATAATCGCTTACATTGAGCATATATGGACCACAACTTGTTACTAAAGCTTGATCTAAAACATTCAAGTTATAACCATTTGAATCGATGTAATTTTGGACTAGATTCTTGTTAATTATACCATAACTCAATAAACTTAAGCTAAAAGCATATCTTTTTTTGAAAGTAAACTGAATAGTATCTTCATCTAAAGCTTTGATAGATTCGTTATTTTCAAAGTAAGTCGTTAAGTATTCATATAATATGGAATCAACAGCAGGGGTCATGTACAACTTATAAGTATAGTCAACATCATAAGCAGTTACAGGTTCTCCATTACTAAAGTAAGCATTAGGCTTAACATCCACTGTAATGGTTAATTTATCCTCTGAAACACTATAATTCTTTGCTATAACTGGCTCCATCAAATGTTTATTTTGACTACGTTCAAAAAGTCCATAATAAACACAACTCATCCATAGAGCATCATAATACGATTCTTGAACAAAGATGTTATATTCATCTAATTCTGCTGGTTGAGCATAAGAAATATTGTTCCTTAATGAATTTCTCCAATTTTCAGCTCGATGAGCACTATCACTTAACAAGAGTGTATCAATTCCACTAGTTGATTTATTCAACGCATATATCTCTCTTGGATACAATATTGTTATAGCAGGTAAATCATCATAAAGAATAGCTTGCAGTTCCTCACCTTTTGCAATACGTGCATTCTCATCAAGTTCTGTGATATATTCTTCAAGTTTTTTATCAAATTCTGGATTGTTGTATTGATACATATTGTCTCCAGCAGGAACAATACTAGCTGAATCAAAACACCATGTTGGATCCCAGTCTAATAACCAATTCCAACCTATAAAGAGTATATCATAACCTCCTTCTTCGTATGTTGGGATATGATCATAATATCCTTCTTCACCAACAGGATATGACCACACACGAGGCATAATATTTCCCCACCCTGTGGCTTCATGTCGAGCTATTCCAATTCCAATTTTTGGTAACTCTTCTTCCATTAGAAATGACCATTGATTTCTTTGAGTACAAGTTATCGGTGACAGTAAAGTAATATAAAATAAAGGTAGAGGGTCTTCATTTGCTTGTTGAGGAATAGAACTAGTTAAAAAAGTAAAACAGAGAGCTATTGAGAAAAAAACTATTTTTCTCTTTCTCATACTAATCTCCTTACTTAATAAAAATAAGTAAAAAAACAATATAAGTATTCTCTTTTCTAATTCTATTAATCTTTGATTTTTATATTTCTGATTTAGAATAAAAAACACTACTGTTTTTCGTTTCCGAAATCTTTTAAATGTGCATAACTCTTTTTTTACAGAATGGAAGATATAATAAATTTTGCATTAAAGAAAGCAGAATCTAAGAATGTTAATTTTGCTGAAGTTAGAATCTTTGGTTATGACAGTGAAGTGATAGCCTTAAGAAATAGTGAAATTGACCAAATAGGAAGAGCTTACAATACAGGTTATGGTGTAAGAGTAATTAAAAATGGTGCTTGGGGTTTTGCTAGCTCTGCAGATATAAGTAAAGAAACAATAGATGAAGTAGTAAATAATGCAATTAAGGAAGCTGAAGCTACAAGTAAAGTAATTAAAAGACCAGTAGAGTTGTCAGAGGAACCAATAATAAAAGATCACTATAAAACTCCTTTCAAGATTGACCCTTTTGAAGTTGATTTTGAAGAAAAATTAGAGATCTTGAAAAAAGCTGATGAAATAATTGCAGAGAAAGGTGATGTAATTAAAGTAAGGCAAACAAATATGAGTTTTTATAAAGTATATCTAAATTATGGAAACACTGATGGAACTAGAATAGAACAAGAAGAACTTTTTACAGGTGCAGGTGTCTCAGCAACTGCAATTGCTAATGATAACCAGAGAAGAGAGATTAAACTTTATGAGATGAGAGGATTTGAATATATTGATATGTATAACTTTGAAGAGAAAGCAGAGAAAGTTGCTCAAGAAGCAATAGTTCTTGCTACTGAAGCAGTTGCTCCTAAACAGCAAAAAACTGCTTTTATCTTGGAACCCTTTCAACTAGGATTAACTATTCATGAAAGTTGTGGTCACCCAACAGAACTAGACAGAGTATTAGGTTGGGAAGCTGATTTTGCTGGAACAAGTTTTCTTACTTTAGAAAAACTTGGCAAAAACTATCAATATGGTTCTGAAAAGGTTAATCTTGTCAACGACCCCACAATTCCTTATGTTTTAGGACATGAAAAATATGATCATGAAGGAGTAGAAACAAAAAGATTCTATGTAGTTAAAAACGGTATTTTCAACGATTACCAAACAGATAGGCAAACAGCTAAAATTATTGGAAAAGAACACAGTAATGGAAATGCAAGAATTGCAAGATATAATCGAGTACCTCTTGTTAGAATGAGTAACTTGTATCTTGAAGCTGATTCTGAAGGACCAAAGGATATTGATGAATTAATTGCTGAAACTAAAGAAGGAATCTATGGAATTAATTGGAAAAGTCATTCTATTGATGATAAAAGAACTAATTTTCAGTTTAGTGTTCAATTAGCTTATGAAATAAAGAATGGAGAGTTAGGAAGACCTCTAAAAAACACTATCTATCAAGCAGTTACTCCAGAATTCTGGGGAGGTCTTGATTTAATGACTAAAGAATGGAGAATCGAAGGTCTTGGACCAAGCTGTGGTAAAGGAGCTCCTCACACGCAAGCAATGTGGGTAAGTCATGGAGGACCTTATGCTCGTTTCCAAGGAGTGAATATCTTTTCAGGATAAAAGGTGAATAAAATGAGTCTAGAAGAACAAAAAAATCAAGTTTTGGAACTAACAGAAATAGCGCTTGAAAAAGCCAGAGCTCTTAATTGCGGTGCTTCAATAAATGTGAGTGTAGGAAAAGAGTATGCTACACGTTTCTCAAATAGTGAAATATTACAGAACTATGTAGATTTAAGAAGAATAATGGAGATAACAGTAGTTTATAAAGACAAACAACGTGCTGCTTCAACTACAAACACTTTCACAAAAGAAAATATAGTCAATCTTGTTGAGTTTTTAGCTAAAGTTGCTAAATCTGTTTCACCAGACCCTGCTTACCCAGGAATAGTTAAAGAAAAACATAATTATCCTAGTTTAAAGTTAAATGACCCTAAAGCATCACGAGTTGACCCTGATTACATTGCAGATAGAATTGATGCAACTATTAATGCTGGTGAATCAATTGATAAGAGGATAGGAGGAGTATCTGGAAACTTACTTTTCTCTGATGGTTTTGAATATCACAAGTCTACTGCAGGAAACGAGCTTTTTTATCCTTCTACAGTAATTGAATCAACAATCAATATTAACGCTCTCAGTGGTGGAGAAGAAAGTAGATCAAACAGTATTTTTGGGAACAGATTCTTTGATAAATTGCCACTAGAAAAAGAAGCAGAAGAAGTAGCAGAAAGAGCTTTAAGAGGATTAAACGCCCAATCTATTGAACCGGGCAATTATGAAGTAATACTAGACCACCAAGCAGTAAGTACAATACTATTTTTTGTAGGATATGCAACTTCTTCAAGATTGATAATTAACAGAGCAAGTTTCCTAAATGATAGAATCGGACAACAAGTTTTTGATGAAGATCTATCTCTCATTAATGACCCGCATAACCCTGAACATCTATCAGCTAGGCCAATTGACGACGAGGGATTACCTACAACTAAGTTTCCAGTGATAGAAGAAGGAATTCTTAAGAATTACTCATATTCAAGACTAGACGCAGCAAGATTAGGAGCAAAAGCACAAGGAACTGGTTTTTCATTTATGGGTAACGCAATAGGATTTCCATTTGCTGAAACAATTCAACCTGGAGACATGAAAGTAGAAGAAATGATTGCAGATATTAAAAATGGCTTATTAGTAACTAATTTGCACTATACAAACTTTGTAAACCCACCTGTTGGAAGTATAACAGGAATGAGTAAAGATGGATTATTCATAATTAAAAATGGAGAAATCGTTGGTTCTGCAAAAAACATGCGTTTTACTGACACAATCCCAAACATACTCAAAGAAATTGATGTAGGAAAAGAACTTAAACAACCAGGAGGAAGGTTTGCAAATATAGTTGCACCTATCAGAACTAAAAACTTTAGATTCACAAGTAAAACATCACACTAGTTTTTTTCTATTTTTATTTCATTTTTATTTAAAAAATTAAAAAAAAATAAGTTTTTTCAGCTTTTCAAACACTGGGAAATAATCTTATTCTTCTTCTAAGTATACTTGTTTGATTGTTTTCTCCTCTTCAGCAATTAAATGCTGTATTTTTTCATAGGGTGGAATAGTAAATATTGCTCCTTTTATTTTCTCTTTTTTCGTCCAATTATCTAATATTTCAATTAGATAATCTATTTCTGTTCTTACGATCTCTTTTGTCTTTAAGAGACCATAGACTTCAAATTCATAAATAATAAATCTATCTCTTTTAGAATCGACTGTTCCATCTTCTAACATACTGGACTGACGTTTTACAACATTCGGAATCAGAAGTAAACCTTCAACATTTTTATTATGTTCAGTGCATAGAACAACTGCTTCTATGGGGATATTTGACGAAATACGCAGATTTTCTACACTTGTAACTAATGACTCAAATTGTATATTCTTACACAATTCTGCTAGTTTTTCTGCTTTGACGGTTATAGTATGTTCAGGTCCTAAGTGAAATTTATCGAACTGTAAATAATTAAGCATTGGAGCATTATCGAAAATATACTCAAACTGGAAGAGAATATGATCTATTTCACCATCTAATTCACATCTAGGGCCTAATGTTGTTTTGTTGACAACTTTAAATCCATAAGGAGTAAGAATTTGTGTTATTTTTTCTAGTTCCTCTTCTTTGATAGGCATAAATCCTTTTACAAATTGCGCAAAATCATGTCGTTCTTGCTCATTTTCAAAAATAATTACTTTTCTAGAAAGTTTTTCTTTAGGTTTTTCTGTTGGAATGTATAGAGCAAATTTATATTTTAAACTCTCAATAATTTCATAAATTTTTGAACTATATGTTCTGTTATAGTATCTTTCTAATCCTTTTATAGCTAAAATAACAACTTTCTTTTGATAGTCACGTTCAAAGAATGAAGCAAGGTTTAAAATTGTTTCTTCTAAGTATTCATGGTAGTGTCTAGTTTTCTTCCGACAAAAATATTTGTGGGGACTCTAATAGTAAGATATGAAAACACAAAAACTATCTGCTCTTTTTAAGAGATGCAGAGTCCCCAAGAAAATAATAATAAAAGCTATTTATGAATATATTGGTTCAAAGAATGGGTTGAGGACAGTAGCATGGAAGAATGGTTTAACGCATCAAACATTATGGTATTGGGTAAAGAAGTTCAGGCTCTTTAGGGAAAGTTTACATAGAGTTGTAGCAGAGAGAGGGGGAATACCAGAGATTATAGTAGTTGATGAAACAGAGATTAGGACCTCTCAAGGCTCAATATATCTGTGGTTCGCGTTAGATCCTTACAACAAGACTTTACTGGGTTTTAGTATTACTAAAGGACGGAGTAATCTTGAATGTTTACTAACTTTCCGTTATTGGTTCAAATGTTGGGGTTTTAAGCCCCGTATTATCGTTACAGATGCAGGGGTATGGTATCCTGTATTACGTCGTCTAGGTATCAAAATCTCCGTTATCAAAGGTGGTTTACGCTCCTATATTGAACGTTTTAATGCTACTCTTAAGAGTTATCGTTGGTTTCATTCTATTCTCCACTGCACTTGTCCTATCCGTGCCGTCTATGGTTCTACTCATCTTTCTGGTTTTCTTACTCTCTTTATGCTCCATTATAATTTCGTTCGTCCTCATCAGAGCTTGGGACATCCTCCCCTTAGTTCCTTTTTACCTAGGAGGTGGTATAAAAACTAGACACTACCAAGTATTCATAGTCATAACTTGTAAGTGCAATTAATTCTACTATTTGTGGGAAAAAGGTTTCATCAATTGAAAATCTAGGATTAGCTAAAACAGTTCGATTGATCAGAGTTCGTGTTAAATCTTTAATTTTTTCTCTATACTGGAAATTATCTGAAGTATTTGCTAAGCTCCAAATACCTGCTAAAATAAAATGAACTATATCAAAAGTTTGAGCAAAGTCAATTAATCTCCCCTCAAATTCAAATTCATTAATTTTCTCTAATAAACTTTCATTTATTTCAAAAAGAAAATCTTCGTCTAGTTTCGACGCAAAATCTGCAAGAAACTTTGAATAAAAAAGTAGAGAACCTGAAACAATAAATAGATTCTTACGTTTTATGAAATTTTGAATAAAGGATAAGACAGTTTTAAGTCCATTTTTTGCAAACGAAACAAAAACGGGTTTAGTTTCTTTGTCAGCTACTTCTCCTAAATGAAAAGCGAATGAAACCAATGCTGATGCATGAAGTTGAACAGCTTTAGGAATGAATTCAACCTTGTACTGAAGTTGAGTTAATATAGTAGTAATTAAAACCATACTAAAGGAGTTGTTAACAACAGTTTCTAATAGAGCTGCACGAGAACCTACGATTTTCTTATCTATGAAAGAACTTACTGTGTCAAGAATTTTAACTGTATAAAATTCCAAGAATTCACAAACTAAATCCCTAACATTACGTGATTTTGATTTATCGCCAGAGTAAAGCAATATTTCTTCAGATGAAGCTCTCCCTAATTTTTTCCAAACAGCTACTGCAAGAATGGGAACCAATGGAATTATTTTAATGAGAGAAGTTATATCTTCTTCTCCATTTTCGATGTCAATTTTTTGAATAAGCTTGTAGAATTCATCAACTAGTTTTTCTAGGGATTTAACTTTTTTAATCCCAAAATAGGAAAAAACAGTCTTTGATGCATTTTTTGAGAGGAGATAGTCTAAAGTAGGATACCATTTCACAGTAGAAGCTAAAAAAAGGTGCCAGTAAGTAAAGTCAATAGGATACTTTTTTACTTCAAGTTTCTTTGCAGTTAGGATTATATCACTAACAATTTTTGAAAAATATGCATCTAGATGCTCATTTGTTTCTTCTTTAATTTCAAAATTATCAGAAAAGTTAGCGCTACAATTTAAACAACTAGTAGAAAAACTTTCGATTTTTTCTCCACATAAAGAACAAAATCTTTCAGGACTAGCGAGAACAACCCCACAATTAGAACATAGTTGCCCTATTTCGAGTTTCTGATAGTTTGTTGAACCACAAGCTAAGCATTTTGAGACTCTATAAGCACTATTCATAGAATTCAAGAATAGTGAAAGAGTTTGATATTTATACTTTACTAGTTTTTTTGCCATAAAATTGCAATTTACTCTCTATTTTTACTCCCTTAAGTTATATACTTTGTATTTCGCTTGTTTTCGCTTTAAAATTCTTTATATATCTTATTTAGTTTCTTTTTTCTAATGGAGATAAACCGCCTTTATAAAATTGATTGTATAAAAGGACTAAAACAATTAGAAGATTGTTCAATCGACCTTATTTTTGCAGATCCACCTTATAATCTACAATTGCGTAACGAACTTTATCGCCCTGATCAATCCAAAGTAGATGCGGTTAATGACAAATGGGATAAATTCTATTCTTTTGAAGAATACGACAATTTCTCTTTAAAATGGCTGAAAGAATGCAGACGTGTGTTGAAACCCACAGGCTCTATATGGGTAATAGGGACTTATCATAATATTTTCAGGATAGGTAAAATTATGCAAGATTTAGGTTTTTGGATACTAAACGACATAATTTGGGTAAAAACGAATCCTATGCCCAATTTTAAAGGAACAAGGTTCAATAACGCACATGAGACACTTATTTGGGCTGCTAAAGAAAAAAATGCAAAACCAACTTTTCATTACAAATCAATGAAGATTATGAATGATAATAAACAAATGCGAAGTGATTGGTATTTACCTATTTGTATTGGTAATGAAAGGTTGAAAAATAATGGAAAAAAAGTTCATTCTACTCAAAAACCTGAATCTCTACTCTATCGTATAATTTTATCTTCTTCAAATATTGGAGATCTAGTTTTAGACCCCTTTATGGGTACAGGAACAACTGCTGCTGTTGCTAAAAAATTGAGAAGAAAGTATATTGGTTTTGAGATTGATGATTATTACATTAGTGAAGCAGAAAAAAGAATTGCTAAAGTTTTAACTTTATCCGAAGATCTTCTAGATTACAAAATTGAAAAAAAACCTCCTAAACTATCCTTTGGTATGTTAATTGAGAACAAATACATCGATCCTGGGGATTTTCTTTATTCTAGAGATTTAAAACACAAAGCAATTGTTAAGGCTAATGCTTCAATTGAATATGAAGGAAAAGTGGGTTCTATTCATTCTATTAGTGCTTTTATTCTAAGAAAAAAAGCAAATAATGGTTGGGAATTCTGGTACTTAAAGAATAGTTCAGGTGAATTGATATCTATTGACTCACTAAGAAAAAAATTCGCTGTTAATGAATGGGGTGAAGAATGGAATGTTGTCTAAAAGAATAACCTTCAAATCACATTAAATGGAAAAGGTTATCATTAATGAAATCCATTTAGTTTTATGAAGTTATCCAAGGACAAAGTCAACTACCTTATTTTTGAAGGTGGAGGAGGAAAAGGTGTTACTTATATTGGTGCTTTAGAAGCTCTTGAAGAATTAGATATCCTCAGATACACTGAAAATAAAATAGGAGAAAAGGTTGTTACTCATCTTGCCCCAGATTGCTTGAAAGGAGTAGCTGGAACTTCAGTAGGTTCACTTTTTGCTTTACTTGTATCTTTAGGTTACAACTCAAAAGAAATAAGAGAGTTGTTAAAAAGCAATTTAACGGATGAGTTTCTAGATACTATCGAATTTGGTTTCATTCAATCTATTTATAGCCAGCTTAGTGAAAAATCTTTTGTTAAAGACCCACAACTAGAACTATCCACAAATTTCGTTGAGAATAAATGGACTTCTTTTCTTCAAAAACAAGAGAAATCATTCAAAGATTTGTTTTCTTATCCTCTAAAGATGATTAAACAGGCAAATTATTATATTCTCTCAATGTTCATTAAATTTCTTCTTTATTATGAATCAAGAAAAATAAAGAATGAAAAATCATATAACGAACCAGAATCTACTTTTATTCCCACATTACGCGACTTTGTACAATCAAAAACTCTAAAAAATGCTATCGATAAAATTTTGGATAAACCAGCTGATGCACTTAATAGTCTTAAATATGAATTCGGTTTTTTCCTTGGTAATGGGGCAAGAGAAGTTATAGATAGGTTAATTGAAAAAAAAACAGGAATAAGAAACTGTACTTTTAATCAATTTTATAACTTTTTAGGAATAGATCTTGTTATTACTTCTTTTGATTTACAAGCAAAACAAGTTGAATACTTGAGAAAAGGTTCTAAATGGGGAAACATCTGTGTAGCTGATGCAGTAAGAATGTCAATCTCTATTCCACTAGTCTTCAAACCTGTAGTTATTAACATGAAAGACAAGTTCATTCTTCCAATTACAAATGATGTTTCTTATGCTCATTATTTCATTGATGGGGGAGCAGCTAACAACTTCCCCCTTCATGTTTTTGACAATGGAGAAGATAAACTAAATCCCAACGTTCTAGGATTTACTCTAACATATAAGAGACAATATAATCCTTTTATTGAAGAAATTACTTTCTTTGAATATTTAGAAGATGTTTTCCTTTCAGTTCTTAAACAAACAACATACTTACAATTCAAAAATAAAGAAGAAAAAGAACAAGTAATAGAACTTAATCCAGAGTACGTAAAAGTACTTGATTTTTCATTTGATGAAATCCCAGAGGATATTATTCAAAATGCAAAGAAGAAAACCTTAGAATATTTTAAATGAGTATTTTTTCTTTTTTTTCACAGATGAATTTGAATCTTGCACACGTCTCCTCCATTCATTACTGATTCTATTACTTCTACTTTAACTGAACGCTGAAGAATTGTTTCCCAAATATTTTGGTAAAATCCTGCACCACAATAACAATAAATTTCAAGTAATTTTTTTCTTGATTTATAAAAACATCTCTTATTCTAGGACAATGACAATAAATTTGCCTTTGTTTGTTTTTGTCTTCTTCTTCAAACCAATTTGTAATATAAGCGCTTTTTGGTATTTTTGTAGCTATTATACTATTGTCTTCCAAATTTCCAGCTAATCCCATTTTTCTTTGTAATATTTCTTTCTTGTATCTTTTTTTAATATTCAAACTGAATAAAAACTGATCAAATTTTTCTCGCAATTTTTTATGTACAAGTTTAATATCTTTTGTTTTAGAGTATAATGTCTTTAAATCATCAAGATCGCTTTCAGGATAATGACAAGCACAACGTAGCATTATACGTTTCTGAGTTTCTTTATCAACAGTTTTGTGAAGTTTAATTAAAGCGTTTTCAGTCCATTTAAACACTTCTTCTCTACTTGAATATTCGGATAAATCGTCACTTCTGTCTAAAATATCTTTCTTTTTTTCTTCTGTAACTTCAGATTCGACACTTGTGGAGAACTTCTTGAACCAATATTTTTCAAAATCCATGAAATAATCAATCTAAAAGATAATCAAGAAGAAGAGTAATAGAAGAATTCTCTTTATCTTTAAATAGTGAATTCACTGTAGGTTAAGCATGGTTCTAGAAGATCCAGAGAAGGATAATATTATAGAAACAATCATCTTTAACACTTTTTATGCATTCAATTCATTCGAATAGTTTTCTCTTTAATAAAATAAAAGTTTTTTCTTAAACTAAAACAACTTTTGTTTTCCTTATTTTCTTCTTTATTTGGTGTTTACTTATAATGAAAGGGTGTGGAATATACTTTTCTTTGTATATTTAAATTGATGTAACAGATTTCAAGTTCTGGCTTTTAGTCTGATTTATTATGATATCCTCAAATATTGTTACAATTTTAATACAATTTTCCTTCCAAAAAATTAAAGCAATTTTTATAGTTCTAATCTCTCACTCATCAATTCTCATATTTTCTGGAATTTATACGTTTTTCTCTTAAAGAAAATGTAAAACGATATCAATTGCAATAAAATGATTTTTATCTTCTCCTTGATGCTTAACGTTCTCAGAATTCTATTATTGATATTTTTAAAAGAAAAAAAGAAAAGAATGGGTATGATTGAAAAGAGTTTGTCACTCTTTTTCAATGTATTTTAGTTTTAGTTTCCTAAAAACAAAACTACTTATGATAAAAATCAAAATTGCCCACAAAACAACGAGAATAAAGTCAAAAAGTAAAATAGTGATGTCCCCATTTTTTCCTAATAACAAAGCATTTTTCATAACAAGGAACGCTGGTCTAACAGGAAATATATCTAACCAAGTAAAGTTTTTCTTCAAAAAAGTAAAAGCAGGTTTAACTTGAAAGAAATATTCTCCTACAAACATAGCAAGAATAGAACTAGAAAGGACTAATATTGGAGTTGCAGTTCGAGGTTTAATGAAACTTGTCACAAGTAAGGAAACAGTTGCAGTGATGAAACCAAGAAAAACTAAGGTCAAAATAGTCATCAACCAAGCTAATGGACCAACAGAAAAACTGAAGAATCCGAGCACAGCAGAAACAGTAATCAAAAACAGACCTTGAAGTAAAGCAATAACTCCCCAAGCGAGAATTATACTTCCTATATATCCTCCAGCAGTAAGATTAGTCAGTTTTAATCGTTTTAAAATTTCTTTTCGCTCTTCTATTTCTGTTAACCAAATTATTGAGATTGAAGACATTAGTATGCTTTGTATAATTTGCCCTGGGACAATATTAGAAAGGTATTCCTTTCTAAAGTTTGTAACTAAGTCTCCTGTTCCAGAATCAACAACGATAATACTATAGGTTATAGAGTTTTGAGAAGAATCATTAATTGAAGAAGAAAAATTAAATGATAAGCTGAATTCATTCTTGATAACTTTCCAAATCTTCTCAGTATAAGAAAGAGTTGTGTTTTGAATATAGTCGTTAATTACTTGCCAAAGAACAGAGTAAGAAGTCATAGCTGTGTCGATTGCTATATTACCGTAGAAAAGTAGAGATAAATTAGCTGTTTCTTGAAGATAAGATGAAAGAGAGTTGATAGCTGCAGAAATATTAGCTGATTCTGATTCATAAGTATTAAATTGTCTCCCAAGGAAATTAACTAAAATAAGAGAACTGTAAAACTTTGATATATTAAGCATTTGTTCAGAAAAATCAAAAGGGACTACAATCCCTCCATCTATTTTTCTGTTGTTGATATCATTTTCCAAAGAATCAACTTCTGTATAGTTATGTATCTCGAAAGTTTTAATTTTATTTTCTAAATAGTGCTTATTCAAGAAATCATAGAATACTTCATCAAACATTATTGTTTCGTTAATGATATTATCGCTAATTCCTAGATCTTCAGAAATGTATCCAATAGGAATAGTTGTCGTTTTTTGTACCCAGCTTGTACTCAGAAAACCAAATAAAATTAAGAAAAATAATGGAAAACCTATTACATAAAAGTAAAACTCTTTTTCTCTAATTATTTGTTTTACTCTAATAATGGTAAGGTATAATATCATTTTCGCACCTCCAGTAAAAAATTAGAGTTGTTCCCATTCTTGTAAATTTTATTTGTAATAAAGAGAAAAGCTTCTTTTAGAGAACTTTTTTTGATGTTAATTTCATAGATGTCTTCGATAAATTTAGACGAAGAAATTACTTGCATAAGCTCTTGAACCTTTTCTCCTTTGAAGAAAAATGTTTGTTTAATTCGAATATAATCGGTTTTTTTGAGAGATTTGACTTCTTTATTAATGAAATCTTCGAATTCAGCATTTCTTTTTAAACATCCTACTTGTAGGACTTTATCTCCGATAAATTTATTAATTATATTCTCTATTTTTCCGAAAGCAACTACTTTGCCTTTGTCAATGATTAAAACTTTTGAAGCTAGTGATTCTGCTACTTCCATTAAATGGGTGGTAAGAATAATAGTTATTCCTTCTTCTTTCAACTTTTTCAGATCTTCAGTTAATAAAGTTCTTGCTTCAATATCGAGTCCTGTAGTTGGTTCATCTAAGAATAGAAGTAATGGATCATTCATCAAAGACATAGCAATTGATAATTTCTTTTTCATACCTCCAGATAGTTTACTAGCAAGTTTATTTTGATGTTCAATCAAATTAAAATCAGTCAAAAATTTGTTTGCTTTTTCTTCAATTTGTGCTTTCTTTAATCCATAAAGTTTTCCCATTAGAAAAATGTTCTCTTTTACTGTTAGATTGTCCCAAAGAAGATCTGCTTGTGGAACATAGCTGATACGTAATTTGTATTTACTCTCTAATAGCGACTCAACATTAATGTCAAAAATTCTAGCTGTTCCGCTATCTTGTTTAATTTGTCCTGTAAGAATCTTAAAGAGAGTTGTCTTTCCAGCACCGTTAGGTCCAATTAATGTAAACAATTCACCTTTTTTGACTTGGAAGGAAAGTTTACTTAGAATTGTTTTTCTGTTGTAAGTTTTTGTGAGATTTTTTACTTCTATAATATTTTCCATTTTTATCTAAAAAAATCATTTAATCTAAATTATTTAAATATAACCGTATTAGGTGATGTTTATTTGATATAATTTATCAAGAGTGCTCTCATATGTTGAAAAAGAAAAAAAATTTGTTTTGAATATCTAAAAAATAAGATAATTTTTTAAAGAATGATAATTGTTTATTTCTAATGAAGCCCCCAATTTGCGTTATATGTGGAAAGAGATTTTCACCAGGAACAGGAGATATTATCTATTTCAAAGAAACTGAAGAAGTTAAAGAATGGAATAAAAAAATGGAAAGAGAAGGAAGGGTTGGTCATCCAATAAATGCAGAATGGTTTTGTAATGAACATTTAGAGCAAGCTTCAAAACTCAGAGATTTACCTATTCAAGAAGCTATGGCGAAGTTAAAGTTAATTTACTCTTCGAAGGAAAATTAAGAAAATCTTACTTTTCTTTCAAACTTCAAATAAAAATTTTCATTCACTAAATTAGTTTATCTGTTATCTATTTAACCCATCAAATTTTTGCATTAATCTATCCATCTCTTTATCTATGTCAACATAAATTGATTGATCTATCAGCATATAATTACCTTTTATGGTGACATTCTTCAAATTTAAACCTAAAATCCACTTTTCTAGATTCATTAATTCATCAAATCCAAGAAATATAGCTAGTTTTGAAAGCTTGATCGATATGTATTTTTCTAGTATTTTTTTGAAAATTTCATTTCTTTGAACTTTCAAGTTTTGTTTTTTAATTTCTTGGAAATAGTATCTTAATCCACTTGACAATTGTTGATATTTTAAGTAGGAAACATCCCAGTCAGCTACTTTTTTTTCTTTTTCAGATATGTATAAGCGAACCAAATTTCTAAAACCAAAAATAGGAGTTAAATCTAGTGATCTGAAATTATTGTTTGAAATATCTAGTTCTTTGAGCGCAACACAGAAAACTATCTTTTTTAAGTTTACAGAGGTAAGACTATTATTAGAAATATTAAGTGTTCTTAGATTTGGGAAGAGAGAAAGAGGAGAAAGACCTATAGTTTCTAAATTATTGAAAGATAGATTTAGAGATTTAATCATTGTACAAGATATAAGGGGAGACAAGTCAATTTCAGTAATTTTATTACTCGATAAATCCAGTATTTCAAGATTTGGACAATTTCTTAGAGGTTCTAACCTGATTTTTGTTAAATTGTTGTTTGACAGACGGAGAGAGGTTAAATTAGAACAATTTTCTAAAGGAGTTAAATCCAATCTTGATAAATTATTGTTGGATAGGTTTATTGCTTCCACGTTTGGTAAATCTTTTAAGAAATCTAAATTTATAGTCATAAGATTCATATTTGATAAGTCAATTACATGATGACTTTTTTTAATTGAAAATTCTTTTTCACCCTTTGTAGTATTAAGTTTGATTTTCATATTTGTCACCTAAATCTTTTTTCCTAAACCAAGCTCTTCATATTCTTGGAATTTGTCAAGTAGTATGGAAATAGCAGAAACAATATCTGAATCTTGTTCTGCTTTGTTAATAATAACAATTTCATCATCTATCTTAAACAACTTTGTCGGAAGATGCAATATCCACCTTTCTAATTCTAAAACATCATTAAATTCTAAAAGAGGAGCAAGATCATGAAGAAGAATTTTTTCCTTCTCGTAAATTATCTTCTTCAGTATTTCTTCTCTTCTTCTTTTAAGATTCTCAAGAGATTCTTGAAATTGAATCCTTTCTAACTGAAGATCTATCTGTGAATCTATTTTTGAAAGAATATTGGATGTTGAGAGTAGTTTTCGAATTATTAACTCTGTCTTTTCTGAGTTTAACAGAGTGAAATATTCTCTATTTTCAAGAAACCAATCTGTAAAAGTTCTTAAAATAGAAATTAGTTCTTTTGATTCATTTTTTTGAATATTTAGTTCTTCAGTTAATTTTTCTATTGATTCGATTTTTGGATCAAAGTATTGCAAAGTTACTATTTTTTGTTGATTCTTCGAAATTATCTTAATAAGACATTGATTCAACAGAGATAGTGAATCAAGATACTTTTTTTCACCGTTAGCAAAAGAGTAGTTTAATCTTAATTTTTCTCTCTTAGCTTTAAGTTTTTTGTTGGAAAATTTTTTAGAGAAAGACGAATAAAATTGGAAAAAATAGTTTCTAAAAATCGTTAAAATCTCTTTACTTCCCATTTTTTCATTATTAAAATCATTTATTCTATTTTCTAAATCTGAAAAAAGGCTATTTAGTTGTAAGTCAATATTTTCTTTTTTCATTGTTCTTCTACTCCTAATAGAATCTTCTTTAGTAAAAATAAATTTTTCGTGAGTTATTGGCCATTTATTGTATCTGTGTAAAAAAAACTATTTTTTCTGTAAAATGTGCAATCAAGAAGATTATACAAAATATTTTAAAATAGTTGATGAAAAAAAAATTTATTCCATTGCAATGCCATTTTTAGCTGCTGTTGTATTCTTCATTCTAGACTTGTTTCCAATAAGAAAAAAAGTTGAATCTCACGTAAAGTGGCCTATTTTTCATGGTTCAATGTTAACCAGTATTAGTGGGTTAACTTATGCATACATTTTACAAGAAAATATGATCTTTCATGATATTAAACTCTCTACATAATATCACTTAGTATTCCATAAAAAATAGTATCTTGAATAGTAGAATTTCCTGTACTATTCTTACCAATAAATACTGTATATTTTATAAAATCAAAAGAATGTTCATCATACCAACAACGGATATTTTGAATTTTTATATTTTTAATTTGCGGAAAAATCCCTTCATTATTATTGTTATAATTCTTTAAATACAAATAAAAGGATTTTTTCTCTCTTCTCTCTCTCATAATTTTTCTTAGCAATGTTAATTCTCTTATTATCTTCTTGATTATCTATCAAACTGATAGTGTTAGATAACTCCAAATCCCTTTTTTCTTATTCAATTAATTTAGAGGGAAGAAACAAAAGAATCAACTTTGGACTTTGGATATTACCAATTTAATTCAATTTTTGTAATGTAAGCTGTGCTTCCTCCAGCATTAAAGGGTAAAATTTTTATTTTTCTTAAATAAATTTGTTTCTTTTTGTCATCAAGATAAATCAAATGATCTTTAAGAAAACCAAACCATTTATCTTCATAATACAAATAAGGTGCTACTGTTTTTATTTCTTTCTTCAAACTTGGATTTTTCTTTACAGGATTTTCAAAGATAAAACCAATAATTGATTTCATATGGTGTTCTTTCTCATTTAGTCCAAATTGGTTTAAAATCAAGTCAATTGGTTCTATGATAATTTTTCCTTCTTCAAAACCAATCCCCTATTTCTTAATTTCCCTATCATCAACATAAGAATCCAAGCCACAAATTTCACATAAGGTGTCAACTCGCTTTTTTACCCAACTGGTATTATGATCTCTATTTATAAGGAATGTTGGTTCAAATTGCCTGAAGTGAAATTTTTGAATATTTTGATTTTTTTCCACTAATCTGGAATAAATCTCAAGAATAAAAAATGAATTAGTTGAAAGTAAAGGTTCAACAAATACTAGATTTTCACTTGAATGGCATTTATTTTTATCAATTGAACTATACCTTTTTTCTTGTTCCCTGAACGCCTTAATAAATGTATCTACTCCAAAATCACTCCAGTTTATTGATTCTTGACTGATACCGAAACTTCCTTTAGCTGAAAAACCAAAAATATAATTGTAAACTGATAGTAATTTGTTCAACTTTTCTGGACAATATTTATGTTCAGTGAATAAAGTTATAGTTTCATAATCTTCATTAAGAAGATACATCGGAATAAAAACTACTGTATTTGAAACTCTTTTCTTTGGATGTGGATTATGAATAAAATATTTTAACTTTTTACCGTTAGAGTAAATTGGCATATTCATAATTATAGGAGGTTTTAATTGTTCTAATGTTATCTCTCTATCCTTCCAAAAGGAAATTTTCCTTTCTTGCAACATCCAAAGTTTTTCCCATAATAATTCATCTAAACTTACTTCATCATCAAGAACTGCGCAAATGTCTGACTTATCTATTAACAACAAACTTTTGTCTTGACTACTAATTGCGTCCTCTATCGCTGGATTAGGAAAACTACTCATTGAAATATTTAAAAAGGTGATATTATTAATCAATAATGATAAAAATAACTGGAAAAACAATTTATGGGACAACATTTATTAAAAAAATAGATGGAGAAGCAGAAAAACCTACAAAAACAAATTGATTCTTGGGAAAAAATAATTAAAAAACTAAAACAAGTAAAATATGAAATACTTCAAGAATCAAATAGGAAAAACACATACTTAGTTAGCTTTCTACGATAAAATTATTTTGAGTTTTAAACTCTGATATTTTGAAAATATTAAAGGATTATTCTGAATCTCATTCATTTTCCGATTTTTCATTTTTTCTTTTTAATACAACTAAAAAGAGTATACCAAAAATAATTAATGAAAGAGAAAAACTCAAATATATTTTACTTTGTGTTGAAATGTTAACCCATTCTTTCAAGAAAAGAGCGGCATAAATTGTGGGAAATAATAGTACTGAAGAGTGGTAAATCGGAACAGTGACAAGTGCTTTTGCTTTTTGATAAGAAATTTGCATCAAAATTGTTGCAATATTCGCTAAAAAGGTGTTTAACCCCCCAAGCAACCAAAATTTATAATCAGTGAGATCTATATGAATTGGTGTTGAAAAATATATACTCCAACCCTTCATTGTTATTACAGCAAGAGACATAAATATTCCAGCAGTTAAAGTATTAGGAATACCACTATAAGCAGGGTTTAAATTAAGCGAAAACTCTACAATAAGAAGTATTAAAGCAACAAATAGGAGAGAAAATTGGAATAATACAGAAGTTCTAAAAGTAAAAAGAGACCAAAATTCATCTACAGTAGATTGAGTATTTGTTTTTGAAGAAAACAAACCAGATAAAACTACTCCTATTATAATTAAAATGAAACTAATTACCTCTTTTAGATTCAATTTCTCTTTTAAAATAAAATATGAAAAAATAGAAAGAAACATTAAGCCAGAACCATTTATACTAGCAACTAAAACAATATTTCCATAAGCATAAGCAAATATTGATGCGACTGTAGAAAGAAGAGTTAAAAATAAGCCTGTTAACCAAATAGGATTAGTAAGAAAATTTCTAATATTCTTTTTTAATTTTGTTTTTTCTATGGGATCCATTTTTACAATAGCTTTCTTCTGTAAAACGTAACCTAACATTACAGAAGCATTTCCAGCTAAAGCTATAGGGATCGCTAAAATGGAAACATTAATCATAAAAAAAGTTATGTAAAGAAAGTTAAAAGTGTTTTTAAAGTTCAAAAGGCTATATTTTGCTTTTCTTGGATATGAACAAAGGAAAAAATGAAGTGTTCACCATTTTGATTCTTGAAGTGTTTATATTTTACCTGTTTTAGTTTTTTAATTATTTTTTCCCAAGTACCAAATTACTGTTGTAGTTTTTCCAGAGTTTCCTCTATTTTTTCCTTACTCGTTGTACTAAACAAAATATATTCTCTGTCTACAGTTATAGCATACTCTTCAGGAAACTGATATAGCCAATGTAAAAAAGCGTCTTCATTTGTAAACCCTAATAACGAGATAACTTCTCTATAGCTATACTCTTTGTACGTTTTATTACTTGTTGAAGTGTTTGTAACCTCTCTTATTTAAATTTAATTCTTATATAATGTTTATGTTCTTAATAACTGAATTAGTTTTTTCGCTTTCTTGTTATTTTTTTCAGTTTATTTCTGTTTATTCTCTAACTACCCTCTTAACCTCTGGGTCGATTAAAACGTCCAACAGACCTTTATCTATAAATTCTTTCAATGGTGTAAGATCAATTTCTTGCAAACAATTGAAAGACAAATCCAATACCGATAAACTTGTACATTTCTCAAGCGGAGTTAAATCTATTTTTTCCAACTGATTTGACCATAAATGCAACTTGTCTAGGTATTTACATTTTTTTAGCGGGGTTAAATCAATGTCTTTCAATTGATTATTGTCTAAATACAATTCTATTAAATTTATAAATTTTTCCAGTGGGATTAAATCTATTTCCTTTAGCTGATTGTCTGATAAAGATAAACATGTTAGATTTTTACATTTTTGTAGAGGGTTTAAGTTAATGTCTTGTAATTGATTGGAAAACAAACCTAACCATGCTAGATTTGTACATTTCTCTATGGGGCTTAAATCTATTTTTTTCAACTGATTATCGTTTAAAGAAAAATTCATCAAATTTGTACATTTTTCTAATGGAGTTAAGTCTATTTTTTTCAACTGATTATTATTCAAAAACAAAATTGTTAGGTATGTGCTTTTTTCCAAGGGAGTTAAGTCTATTTCTTTTAACTGATTATTATTCAAAAACAAAAATGTTAGATATGTACATTTTTTCAAGGGAGTTAAGTTTACTTCTTTCAACTGATTATTTGCTAAAGACAAAAATATTAAATTTGTACATTTCTCTAGAGGAGCTAAATCTATATCAACCAACTGATTGAACGCTAAAATCACCTCTTTTGCATCTTTATTTATTTCTTTAACAAATGTTGTACCATCAGTTTTTTTTCCTCTTATCTGTATTGTCATTATCAGTTAGTCTTATATCTTCTTTTCTTTTAAGTTTTTTTTAATTATTTAAAGAAATATTTCCTTAGTCTTTTTATTCATTGAATATACTAGAGTTGACCAACCAAAAGATTTAGCTCCCATACCTTTCCCTGTAAATGGATTATAAAATTCTCTAAAACCACTTTTTTTAATTATTGCTATAGTTCTTTCAGCAACTTTGCCTGCAAGTTCGAACTCTTTTTGTTTATTTAATCCTAACCAAATTAAAAAATTTGTATTTACCCACGTTGGACCTCTCCAAAGAAGTTTGTCTTCAGTGGGAGAAAAAGTTGATTCATCAGCTGCAACAGAAGGAATAGGATAAGGAAGCCAATATTCACGAGGATTGATTAGATGTTTAATAAGCGAGTTTTTAACAACTGCTGGAATATCTAATAATAGAGGAGTAAGAGAACCAACAGTTTTTACTTCAATCTGTTTAAACTTGTCTGTTCGTACATCCAAATCAAAGAATATTTTCTTATCATTGTTCCAACAATACTTAATTAGACTTTGTGTTATTTCACTTGATTTTTTATCGTATTGAAGCGCCAAATCGTCTAAACCCAATTTTTTAAGTACTTCAGCATAATTTTTTAAAGAAAAAGCTAATAGAGAATTAGTAAGTACGTCTTTAATTCTGAAAGAAGAATACTTGCAAATTTGTTCTTGTTCCCAAAAATATCGCTTTTTAAAGTCCATTAATAATTTCCGAAATCGTAATCGTGCCTTGAGTCCGAAAAAAGGTTTATCTTTAAGTTCTAAGTCATAGCTTGGAAGGCTGTCAAGTCCGCTTTCCCAAGGATGAACAATACTAATTAATCCTGTCTTTTCTGGGTCTCTTGTTTTTAACAAATATTGATAATGCTGATTTGTATTAGTAATTAACCTATCTTCCTTGTTAAACTCCCAACCATTTTTACTTAAAATAAAAAGTGAATAACCGATTATTGGGGGTTGAATAAGTTCAGAATATTGTTTAGAGGGAAATAATCTATCTGTAAAAAACCACCATTTATCCTTTTTCTGCTTCCAAAAGATCATATGAGGAAAAAATTCTTTCTCTTTTTTTCCAATAACTAAACTTTCCAACTCAGCTACTGCTCTTTTGTTATATCCCATATTACTCCAAACAATAGAATGAAAACAACTATCCCAAAACCATTGTTGGTTGTATACTCCGGGACCAGGAGCAGTAAATACAACTTCATACTTTCTATTATCTGTAGATATTATTTTTTTAACGGAGTTTGTTGTCAAAATTTCTTTAACTTTAGAAGATAAATCAAAAGAGATCATTTCATTAAATCAAAAGATAAAAGACGTTTAAGTTTTTTTACATTTAAAGAAAAGCAAGGAAGAAAAAGTAAGTTTATTTTATAGGAATTAATTCCAATAATTGAATATTTACTCCAGTATAAATTTCTCTAGGTCTAAAATTTCCACCGATTATTGGAGCATAAGACGGGGTTGTCAGAAAATTTGGAGGAGGAAAAATATGACCAACTTCGTTTTTCGTTGTCAAACCAAATGCATAAGGTAAAAAGATGTTCCACTTTGTTGGGTTATATGGATTAAATGGAACTTCTGAATTAATATTTATTCTCTTAACTACATAAAACGGACCTGAATACTTTTCTAGAATTGCAGTATAGTTAGAACTAAGATATATTTCCAATTCAAGAACATACTCTACCCAGTATCTCAAATCGGAATCAACATTTATTATCACTCCATCTTTGCTAATTAAAGCTGGAATGAGCTTCTTTATCTCTAACAGTTCGAGATATTCATCTTCTGTTATTGTAGGACCCATACCACTTGAAAAGAAGAAAGCACTAAGAAAACCAGATAAACCAAATAAAATCACTAGAGAGTATGAAAAGATTTTTTCCTAGCCTTCTTTTCTGTTTATCTAATGAAATGTTAAAGTTAGAGAAAACTAATTTCACAAAATCTTCAAGAATAATTAAACTACCAGGAGTTATAAGCGAAATAGGAACAAAAGCGAGAAGAACAAATCGCATTCCCCATTCACTTGGAATAAAAGGTAAGGTAAGGAAAAATAGGATTACAGCCATAGATAAGACTAGAAGAGAAGAAAAGAAATATTTTCGAAATGTTTCAAAAAGAGATTTGTTTATGTTTTTAAGAGATTTAGTGAACATTTTGATGAAAAAAATAAGTCCAAAAATGTAAGGAAAAGTAAGAAAAATAACAAAATTTGCTCTTGTTTGTTGAGTTGTAATTGTTGATGACGAAAAAAGATCCTTGATGAAACTTCTAACTTTATTGAAAGTATAAAATGTAGTAGGAAAAACAAAGTATAGAACTGTTAAGACAATCACCGTAGTCAATAGAGAAACGATAAGGATAAGACAAGTCTTTTTAGAAATTGTTTTCTTTCAATTATTACAAAAGAGAAAAGACCAATAAAGAGAAGCACTATTCCAAAAGCAGCTGTATAAAGATGAGTTGCAATGGTTAAAATAAAAGAAAAAAATGCAAGAAATACATTTTTTTTCTTCATAAAACTTTCTTCAAGAGTAAGAATAAAGAAATAAAGAAAAAATAATAAAAAGAACACTCCAGCTAGATTTTACATAAAATCCTCGATCATTCTAAGATAGTACCAATTAAAAACAGATAGAAAACTCCCAAGCAAACTAAATATTGTGGAATGGCTGTGCTTTTTTTCTAATATGTGATTAAGTATCAGAAATGTAGGAACAGCAATGAGAGAAGAGATTAAACTCATTGCAATCTTTATACCAAGAAATGAACCAAAAGTAACAACAAAAGGAACCATATAATAATAAACAAAGGGGGGGTCATTAGAAGCAGTAGAACCTGTTTGTAAAATATTTTTTACTTGAATATCATAGTAGGGACCATCACGTCCGTAGGAAAGATTATACTTAGTTAATAGTATCAAATCGAAGATAAAGGAGAAAATGACTAAAATAGATAAACTTATCCATTTATACTGTAATAATTTTTTTATATTTGATTTTTTGTCTGAGAACGAACCACTCTTGCTAGATAGCATGCTTTTTTTTTAATTATAACTCTTATAAAGTCTTATGTACCTTTGGTTTATAGTGAAAAAGCGATAAGAAAGGAAGATATGTTGATAGAAGGATTTTCTACTAGGTGTTTTCATTACATTGTGGAACCTTTATTTCAAAAGTCACATTCCCTTCTTCGTTTGTTACTAAATCGATAGTTCCATTTAATTGATAAAGCAGTTTTCTTGAGATCAATAAACCCACACTATTATGATTCTCTTTCTGAAAAGTCTCTTTAAATAATAACTGCACTATTTCGTCTTCTATTTTTGAACCATTGTTAGATATTTTTAAAACACAATTTTTGTTTCTTGAAAAAATTTGGATAAAAATTTTGGTTGCTTTTCCATGAGTTGAAATTTTACGTAATTTCTTCAGGACTCTCCCCAACCAACCAACAAACTTAGCGAAAGTTGTGAAGACTGGATTAAGAGAACATGAAAGACACAGTCTTAATTAAGTTCTCCAAGGGGTTCATCTCCTTACCCCGGGCACTCATAACTCCCAAAGGGAAGCCCGGGTGTCGTAGGAATGAAACCTACGTCTTTAAGCATCTAGCTCAAGACACTAGATAAATGAGAATTAAATATATAAAGATAGCTGAAAAGTTGTGACACTCCCTAATATCTTGTATGTATTCTTTATTTAAGCAAATGTGTTTCAGGTTGTTATTGGTCTAATAACTCCACAAATTAAAAATTTAGTTTTTTACGTAAAAAAGTATCTCATGCTTGATAGCATTAGAAATCACATTATAAACGACAGAAATTAAGGTTCTATTTGCTTTTGCACAGCAGTTTCCTTAAATAATAAATTCTGTTTTAAATTGTTTTTTCAATTTATGTATTTCTTTTTTGAGATTGATAGAATAAGATGAAGCAACAAAGTCTTGATTAATCAATGCTGTAAGATTTTCAAGTTCAATGGAAGCAATATTTAAGTTCTCTTCTAAATTATCACAATATTTGTCATCCCTTTCCAGTTTGTATAATTCTAAAAAACCAATCATTGAAGTTATCCTATTAGTTAAATCATGTTTAATTATTGAATAAATAGCTTGAGAAGTTTTATTTAGCTGTTCTACCTTATTCTTTGTTGTTATTAATTCATTTAAGATTAGATTGTATGGTTTCATTATTCCTTCTTTAATCAAAATGTAGAAGAGAACTGATACACTCAAAAAAGCAAAAAAATGGCCGAAAACATTGGATATTCCGTAAACACTTACGTAGAAAGTAAAGAATAGTTCACTTAGTGCCAAAAAGAATAAGTGAAAAAAGAAAAAAATACGAATGTTTTTTGCAAAAAAACTCCCTTTATAGACAAAGTAAGCCGATATAAGAAAAATAGATGAAACAAAATATTCACTAATTTTTTTGAAAACCGTTAATCCTACTCCTTCTATATAACATACAGGAAAATATCCTGCAAAAACTAAATATAGCATTATTCCTGTAAATACTGTATAAAGAGAAACAAAAACTGTAGAGTTAATATCTCGTTTATAAAATATGAATAACAAAATTAGAGTTAAAGCATCAATATATCGTGCCAAGATCCATAAACAACTAGGTAAATTAGCATCATAACTTGGAAAAATATTCATTCCCTTGTACGCTAGTGTATGAAGGAATTCCACTAGACCAACAAAAATTTTTGATATCCCTAGAAGAACAACTAGATAAGAAGAAAGATAATTTTTACTAGCCAAAGCAATAACAAAAACAAAGATAAGTGTTACGATTATTGAAAATTCAATTAAAGTATGAAAAAAAAGGAAATTCAAGTTACTTAATAAAAATAATCCAATTAAAATGGAAAGAAATAAGACAAAAATAAGAATATATTTCAAAATTTAATTTAGTTTTATATTGTTAATGTTCAATGTGATACAATTGAAAACAATTTAATAAATTTGTTGCTAAAAAATCAGTTTATTGCTTAATTATTTTTTCTTTTATTCACACATTACTTCTAATAAGGCCAGTCCTTTATTCCAATAAGTTAGCTTATTAGATAGGAGACATTATTAGAAAAGAGCCATTTAGGTCTCTTTAAACTATAAGTTTACTTAAATTCAATAAAAAAATTAATTCAAAGAAAGAAATTAAAATAACTTTATTTCACTTATTTTGAGTTATCTTTAATTCATTTCTCTTTCTTTTCCTCCCATAAAGGAATAAGCAACGAAACTAGCAATCCTGAAGGCTTGTTATCAGAAAAATACAACTTTCCACCTAAAGATTCTATTGTTCTTCTAGCTAAGGATAAACCTACCCCTCCTGAATTTGTTCTTGGGAGTTCTGATTGTAAAACAGATTCTTTTTCTTCATCAGTCATTCCTTTTCCATTATCTTTTATTTTTATATGAGCAAAACTATTTTCTACAAAACACTCAATTTCAACTTTGGTTGTTTTTTCTCCATGAATAAAAGCATTTGAAATTATATTATAAATAATTAAATTTAATAACTTATTTCCTCTCACAAAAATCTTCTTTTTTGGCAATTTAACTGAAACATTATTAAAAAGATATGAAATATTTGTAATAAATGAGATAGGGATTTTCTGTATTTCTATATTTGATAGTATATCTTTTGTTGATATTTGTTTATTTATTCTACTTTCAACTTCCTTTATCCTGCTATCCAACAAATCTAAAAATTGTTTATCTCCAGTTTCTCTATACAATTCAAGTGAAGAACTTAATACAACAAGATCATTATTTAAATCATGTCTAAAGAATTTATTTAGAATAACTAAAAAGTGAACAAGTTCTTCCGTTTCTTTATACAACACACTGAGTTCCTCTTTTTCTCTTTCAATTTCAGTAAGGGTTTTTACTTGTGGTTTCGGATAAATAAAAGAAAAAATGATAATGGTAATGAAAATGTAAATAAAGAAAATACTACTGAATTTTGAAGTCTTAACAATATTGAAATATTCAAGGATAGAAAACAAGTCAGACAAATATAAGAATATTACAGATATCATTCCCATTGTAAAAATATTAAACTTCTTTTGCTGATAATAGATACTAAAAAGCGATACAGTAAGAGATAAAATAGCAACATCTAAAGAAATTTTTACAAACAGATAATTGAAATAAAATACATCATATTCAGATAGCAGAAAGGATAGAATAGTTTGTTTGAGACTAAATACTGAAAAAATAAGAAAAGAAAAAAGAATTAGCCCTGGCAATAAAGAATAGAAGGTTAAAAATTCCCTATCTTTGTATATACGAGTTAAAATGAGAAAAAAAAGTGGAAAATAACCAGAGAGTATCATAGAAAAGAAGATTATATCAGCATTTTCGATAAAAGGTGAAATAATTATGTAGAAAAGAATAGTAATTGCAATGATAACTATAATCACTATTAAAGTGTAAAGCATTCTTCTGATCTCGTGTGAAAATTGATTTTTAAAAAAAAGCAATAAAAAAACTATCAAAAAACAGAGTGAAATTTCGATAATTTTAAGGAATAATTCAAAAGTTTCTTCATTTTTAATGAAAACGAAAAACAATGGAAAAATTGCTAAAAATAAACCTAATAAATATATATGTTTATTAAAATTAACTTTCTTTATAAATGATTTTCCTCTTAAATTCATAGTAATCTAACAAATTTTTTTATTGAAAAAAATTAAGAAAAGGATAAAAGTATTACTCTTCTACCCTATTTTGCATGTTCATTTAATGCACTTTGGATCATGTAAACTCCAATTGGGTTGAAGATTATAAGAGCTAAAAATAGAGCAAATGCACTTTTTCCTGTTGCTTTTCCATATCCAACAATATATTTAATTATCCAATATATGTTTAGAATAGGAATGAATACAAAGATGTAAGATGGGATATCAGCGCCTAGTTCATTTAACTCGTTTTTAGTCCAATAATACCAAAATAGTGCATAAATTCCAAAAGTTATCATTATCAAGATAATAACTAGTATGGGATTTCTTTCTTTAACCATAGTAATTCTTTACTTCTATCAGTTTCTTATAAATATTTTCTATAAGAAAATAAAAATAAGTAATTAAGTTTTCGTTTTTAATTAACTGAAAAGTTAGTTTTCTTAAGAAAAGTATGATTAAATCTCACCCTTCCAAATTCTTTGCATTTCTTCAGATTTAGTAAGCAATTCATCTAATTTTCCTATTTGTTCTATTTTACCATCTTTAAGTAGTATTATTTTATCTGCTTTTTTCAGCATCATTTTTCTATGTGAAACAGCAAAACAAGTCATTTCTTTATAACTAAAAATTCTTCTCCATAATTCTTGTTCAGTTTTTACATCAAGTGCACTTGACAAATCATCAAAAATATACAAATCAGATTTTCTTGCAAACATTCTTGCTGTGGCTAATCTTTGTTTTTGTCCTCCTGAAAGTTTCACTCCTTTTGGTCCAATCAGAGTTTCACTCTTTTTCTCAAACTTTTTTATTTCATCTTCTAATACCGCTAGTTTAAGTGCTTTTTCTATCTCGATGTTATTTTCTTCTAAGCCTAGGAGTATATTCTCTTTTATAGTATCACTAAACAAATGCGGAACTTGAGGAGTATAAGCTGTTCTTGGAGGAATAAAAAATGAAGAACAGTCTTCTATTTTTTTGTTATTCCAACTTATTTCTCCTGATTGCTTATCGTATAATCCTAAAAGAGTCCTTAATAAGGTTGTTTTCCCAGAACCAACGCGTCCTGTTAAAACTGTAAGTGTTCCTCGTTCTATTTCAAAAGACACATTTTCTATTCCTTTATTAGAATCAGGAAAAATATAAGTTAAATTCCTAACAATTAGTTTTTGTAAAGTTCCGTAATTTTCATTTAAATCAGATTTTTGGCTGGTATAGGACTTATTAATGTACACAGGTCCATAATTAACAAGTTTTTCTTCTATTTTCTGATAACTCTCTCTTTTTCTTCCTCGTACCAATTTGAATATTCTTGAATAAGACACTTTTGTTCTTAAATAACGGGGAATGAAGTCTCCAATGTCCCAAATAAAATCGGCAAGAGAATTTAAGATCCCAACAAATAAAGCCAAGTCTCCAATAGTAAATGTGTTATTGGTTAAGCTATTTCCAACGATGTAAAGAACTATTCCGATTCCTACAGAAACAGTGATTCGGTATATTGAATTTAATATGGCTACAAATAATTCATCTTTGATTTCAGCTTTTCTTCTCTTTTCATTTATACTGTCAAAATACCTCAAAACTCTTTCTTCAGAATTAGTAATTTTTATAGCTTGAATAGAATGATAAATCTCTCCTATTGCTCTTGTTACTGCGCCTGCAGCTTTTCTTCTTGTTTTTCTTAACTCAATAATCTTCTTCTTTGAAAAAAGAACTAAAAAGATCATTATAGTAAAAGGAATAGATAGATAGGCAGTGACTTGCCAATTTATTTTCTGCATTACAAGAAATGAGAATCCTGCAAAAACTGCAATAGAAAATTTCTGTGTAATTTCATAAGTAAACCAAATTGCTTCCTCCACATCACCCCTAAATCGTGAAACAGACTCTCCTGCAGTATCTGTTAGAGCTTCTGCACCAGGCAAGCTAAAAATTTGAACAAGCATATTTTTTCTTAACAATATTTGTGCTTGTTTAACATAAGGCATCATTGTAACAAAAAATATAGCATCTGCTAGAAAATTAAATGCTCTTGCTAAAGGAATTAAGAGAAGAATTAACACCCAAATACTAATATTAAAATTCGAGACATGCTCTATTTTATTAAATATTTCACGAATAATTAAACTTAGCATTAAAGGAGTTAAGAAGAATAAAATATCTGATAAGAAACCAAAAAACACTAATACAGGTTTAAATTTTAGCAATTTCCAGCTTAATTTCAAAACTCTGATTTTTTCTTCTTTCATTTAAGAACCTCTTCAATTTTTCCAGTTTTTAACAGTTGATAAAAATAAGAATTTTTATCTTTTACAAGCTTCTTTCTTTCTCCATATTCAATCACTTTTCCTTTATCAAGTACTAAAATTTCATCTACATTATCTAAGGTCTCTAATCTGTGAGCAATAATTATTGCTGTTCTATTAACTAGCAATTTATCAATAGCAGCTTTGACCAAATTCTCTGTTACAGGGTCAAGGCGAGAAGAAGCTTCGTCTAGGATAACTAAATTTGGTTTTTTCAAAAAAACACGAGTTAATGTCAAAAGCTGAGCTTCTCCTGCAGATAATCCTTGTTCATCAGAACTTATTATTGTATCTAAACCATCAGGTAATCGTTTAAACCATTCTTTTAGACCTAGATCAAACATAATATGGATAATTTTTTTATCAGAAATCCTGTTATCAAAAAATGTTATATTGTTTCTTAATGAAGCTTGAAATAATTCAATATCCTGAGTAACATAAGCGATATTACTTCTAAGGTTTTTGATATCATATTCTTTGATATCTATATTATTAATCTTTATTCTCCCATTTCCTTCATTAATATCATAGAGTCTGAAAATTAATCTTGAAAGAGTAGTTTTACCAGAACCAGTATGACCTACTAGACCTAATTTTTTCCCTTTATTAAGTTTAAATGAAACACCCTTTAGAACAGGTTCAGTATCAATATAGGAGAAGTTTACATTTTCAAATTCTAATTCTATAGCTCCAGGAGCTATTTTCTTAGTTCCACTTGCTTTGATCTCAGACTTAATATGGAATAAGTAAGTTATCCTTCTAATTGAAGCAGCTGCCTTTTGAAACTGTTGAACTTGCCTAATAATACGATAAATTGGAAGAATTAATATTCCAACAATCATCTGAACAAAAAAAATTGTTCCTAAAGTTATTTTTCCATTTTCAAAAAGCAGAAATGAAGGAGAAAAAACTAAGATATCAGCTAAAGAAAGTAAAATCCAACTTCCAAATAGTATGTACAATTCTTTAAATAGTGCATTCATGAATGTTTTATAATTGTATCTCGATTTATCAAAGAATTTATTTAACGTGAAGTCTATTGCATCATTTGTTTTTATATCTTCAATTGCATTCAAACTTTCTTCAATAACACCAAAAAGTTCAGAACTTGATTGCCTTTCTTTTTCCCAATTTTGGACAGAAATATCTCTAAGAAAATAAATTAGAATAAATGCAAAAATTGTAAAACCAAAAAACACCAGACCAATAATCCAATTTTTAATAAATAAAACTGTTATAATTCCAATAATTAACAGAAATGAGGTTAGTAATTGAACTGAAAATTGGGAGAAAAATTGTGCTAAAGTATTTATATCACCGTCTATTCTTTCTATCATTTCTCCAGCTTTAAATCTATTATGAAAAGACATATCTAAGTTAATTGTATGAAAAGTAAGATCATATCTGAGTTTATTGGTAGTTGACCAAGCTAGATCTTGACCTATGTAAACTGTTCCTAAATAAATAGTAAATTGCAACAGAGAGAGAATAATGTATAAAAAAGCATAGAAGTTAAGTGTTTTTTTAGTACTTGAAAATAGTATTCTACCAATATTTTCTGTTGCTAAATCAATATACCACTGAATTAGAAAAGGAGAAAATACTTGGATAATTGTCATTGAAAGTAGTAACAAACCCAATAATATAACTTTGATAAAATGAGGTTGTAAATATTTCTTTTGCAAATTCCAATAATCTGACATTTGAATTTGAGATTGCATAAGATTGCCCTTTCCTAACGATTTCTAAGATAACTATTTCAAAATATGTTTCAGCTATATTTCGATTTCGATGAAATTAGAAATTAGTCCTATAGATTCTGGGCCTAAATGTGAGAGAACAGAACCATAAGATCTTGCTACTTCAATTTTGATAGAACTATCCCATTCTTTTATATAATCAGCTAGTTTTTCTGCGTAATCAAGTCTTGTTCCATAAACAATTGAAAATTCTTTTGGTCTATTTTGTAAATTGTTTGTACTCAAATCTAAAAGAGCTCTTAGTCCCTCGTCAACTTCTTTTACTGCTTTTAAAGCTTCTACTTCTCCTTCTTTATTCATTGTTATGATAGGCTTTCTCCTTAACATATTTCCGATTAAAAATTTAGTTGTAGATAAACGTCCTCCTTTCCATAAATATTTCAAAGTCGGAAGAAGAATATGAGTTTTGATATTTAGAGCTTGTTCTCTTAATATTGATGCTATTTCTTCACCTGTATTTTTGTTTTTTTCTATCAACTTTAAAGCTAGTCTGATTAAATGCATCTCTGGAAAAGAAGCAGACTTACTATCAATAATGTGAATATTAACATCTTTGTATTTTCTTGAAATGTTTTTAGCTCCTAATCTCGCACTGTTAATTGTGCCACTTAATCCTTTCGTCACATGAATTGAAATAATCTCCTTTGCACCTTCTTTAATTAGAGACTCGTAAGCTTGGTAAAATTCTCCAGGAGAAGGTTGTGAGGTCTTTGGAACAAAAGAGAATAATTTCAACTTTGGTATATGGAAATAAGCTTTTTCTTCTTCAAATAACCTATAATAGGCATCATAATCGAAATTTTCATCTTCTTTATACACTTTTTCATGAATAATTATAGACAGAGGAACAACTTTGATTCCCTTTTCTTTGGCAAAAGACCAAGGTATATCTGAAGTTGAATCAGTTACGATTCTAAAAGACATAAATATATTTCACATTTAAATTTTAAAAAATTATTTATCTTGGATAATAAAAACAAACACTGATTGAGAAGTTAACGAAGAATTATAACATATCATTATCTATTTGAATATAAAAATTGATTATAAGTCTCCAGTATAATTTATCTAAAGGATTATTAGAATAGAAAAAAGAACCAGAAAACTTGTAGAGATAAGATCTGCCAATGTGCTTAGCACTGGAATGACAATATTATCAGGATTAAAACCATATTTATAGGTTAAAACAGCAGTCAAAAAAGCTAATGAACTTACAATTAAGTAAGAGATTAAATTAGATGAAATCAGTACTAGCAACAACGAAAAATAAAGTATTAATGATATGTTTATGGGATATATTGCAACAGCTAAAAGGCTGTAAATTATAGACATTAAGATACCTACAGTACCAAAAGCACAAAAAGGGAGAAGAAGTTCTTTTGACTTGATAAAACTTATTTTTGGTTCCAGTGTACCTAAATGTAATTTCGTTGTAGTTGTATTTGCAATAATCGAATTTTGTGCTCCTACAGTGCTGAGTACAGAAGGAAGAACAACTAAAACAATAGGAACTGCTTGCAATAGATTTTCAAAGGTAACAAGGATACTACCTGTTCCTGCTGCAATAATTGTTGTAACAAGAAGAGGAGGTAAACTTTGTTTTAACCCAAGTTTTATGAAACCATTTTTTATCCAATATACTTGTAGGAACATAATTAAAAGAAAAATAAAAGATACAAGAGGGAGACCTGCATATAAAGATAATTTTGTTTTCCATGGTCTATAAAAGATACATGTTAAAAAGAAAACTATAGTGATTATAATATCATTAACTGTACTCATAATTGGATAAGTATAAACATCAGGGTCTCCATTATGATTAAAAACAAAAAATGAAAAAACAACTGTTAAAAATAAAGAAATAACAGTTCCAATAAAAAAAGTTGTAATCGTGATTACTAAAATTGATAAGAATTCCATTGAAATTTTCATTATCAAACAAATAAGAGTAGAAATTATTGTGACAAAAACAGAATCATAAAAAGACAACATTAGAATTAATGATAAAAGTTCGTAAAATCTTTTTGTATTTTGCCTAAATGAGGGTTTAATTGTACCTAAATGAAGAGAGGTACCCAAATTTCCAGTTAATATTCCACTAATATCCCCTCTTACAGTTAAAAGGAGAGGAAATATTAGAAAGATCCAAGGTAAAAAGGGTTGAATCTTGTTTAACAGTACAGCTGTTCTACCTGCAAAGATTCCTCCAATATTAAAAACAATAGCCCCAAACGCAGAAATCACTAAAGCACTATATTCTGTTAATAGAGATTGACGTTTAGGAAAGCGTCGAGGCATAAGTAGATTAATTTTAAATAAATTATTAAAGTTGTTGTCAATTTCTAATAGCTAAAAAGAGAAAAAAGAAGAAATTAATATTCTTCACATTTTAGTTCAAAATAATTGTATGGATGTGCACAAACTGGACATTTCTTAGGCGGTTCTGTTCCTTCATGAACATAACCACATTTTTCACAGACCCAATAGTACTTCTTTTCTTTTTTAAAGACAGTTTTAGCTTTAACTTCTTTCAAGAGCTTTGTATAGCGTTCTTCATGATGAACTTCTGCTCTTCCAATTGCCCTTAACTTAATGGCTATTTTCTGTAATCCTTCCTCCTCTGCGACTTTAGCAAACTCAGGATACATTATTGTATTTTCATAATGCTCTCCATCAATAGCTGCCTGTAAATTCTCCTCTGTTGAACCAAGAACAGTTGGAACAGCAACATCTATTTCTAGTTCTTTTAGATCGATTTTTTCTTTATCTAATAACTCATTTAATAATTCAAACAAAACCTTTGCATGTTCTTTCTCGTTCATAGCTGTAATTTCGAATAATTGTGCAATCTGCATATAACCTTCTTTCTTTGCAACTTTAGCATAAAAAGTATATCTGTTTCTAGCTTGACTCTCTCCAACAAAAGCCTTTGCTAAATTTTTTATTGTTTCTTTCATTGTACTAGAAAATAAAGAAATGTTTTTTTTAAATATATTCATCTATCTTTTTTTTTATTGTAAAATCGTAATGGTTAAGATCAATTGAACAACCAGTACAGTTAGAGCAATCAAAATTGCATTTTCTAGTTTTCCTTCTATAATCGTTATATAATTTTCTTAGAAAAGAAAAAAATTTGCTCATAAAATCACTTAAACAATTAATCTCAATATCTGATAAACTATTGTAGTTATTAGAGTAGTTAAAAATAGTGGCCATAAAATGCTAAATAAAGACCATTTATAGCTATTAGTTTCAGATTTCACAGCAGCAATTGTAGCAAAACATGGAGCATAGGTTAACTGAAAAAGAAGAAAAGATATCACTTGTGGCAAAGACCATAAGTTCAGTAAAACTGTTTTCAGATCTCCAGAAGCGTATATTACTCCTAAGGCAACAATTATTGTTTCTTTGGCTGCAAAGCCAAAAACAAGTGGAGCAATCATCTCCCAAGATAACCCCATTAAAGGATAAGTAATGAAAGAGAAAACTTTTCCTAAATACCCCAAAATTGTGAATTCTGGAGAAACACCATAAGGCAAGTTACTTAGTATCCAAATAAATATAGAAGCGGAAAAAATGAATGTTCCTGCTTTTTTCACAAAAACTCCTGCTCTACTCCATGTTAAATAATAGATATTTTTTAAGATTGGTTTCCTATATTCTGGCATTTCAAGGATTAAAGGCAATGGTTCTTCTTTTTCCATGAAAAGTCGTAGAATACTTGAAGAAATGAGTGTCAAGAAAATACTGAAAGCATACAGCCCCAACATAATTAATGATGCTTTCCAAGGCTCAAAAAATATTCCTGTTATAAAAGCAATAACTCCTAAAGTAGCAGCACAAGGGATGAAAGAAAGAGAAACTATCATTCTTATTCTATCTTTAGGATTTTTTATTATTCTTGTTGCTAGGATACCTGCAGCATTACAACCAAAACCCATCACTATTGAAAGAAAAGCTGTTCCTTGTAGACCAAATTTGTTCATAAATCTATCCATTAAATAAGCAGAACGAGCTAAATAGCCTGAATCTTCCATGATAGCAACAAGGGTATAAAAAATTATTATCAAGGGTAGAAACAAAAGAAAAGCACTAATTCCAGCAATAATTCCATCAACTACAAAACTTGTTATTATTTCTGGTGAACTAGATTGAATCATTAAAGAACGAATATATTCTGCAAATAAATTGAGTAAATAAGACATTCCTTCTATTATTGGAGAAGAAATAGAAAAGGAAATGAAGAAAAATAAAGCATAAATCAATATCAAAATAGGATATCCAAATATCGGATGCAAGACTATTTTATCAATTTTATCACTTATTGTTTCTTTAAACTCAAGATCACCTTTAACTGACTGTGTTACAATAGTATGTAGACCTGAATATTTTGTCTTTGCAATTTCTACTTTAGGATTAATACTTTCTTTTTCTTTTATCTCTTCTAAAGTTTTGAGCAGAGTCTCTAAGTCAAATTCTTTTGATAACTCACTTCTAGTCCAGTTATCTCCTTCTAACAATTTTATAGCAATCCAGCGTACAGGATATTCCTTTAGAACCTTTCTATCAGCTATTTGCTCCGAAATTTTTCTAATTATAGCTTCAATTTTACTTGAATAAAGTATTTTAGCAGGGTGGAAGTCATATTTATCAGTATGAATAGCATCATAAATAAATTTCTTGAGTTCAATAAGAGAGGAATCCCTTAAAGCACTAACTAAAATTACAGGTACTCCAAGCAAACTCGCCAATTTCTTTCTACTAATTTCTAAATTATGTTTCTCAGCAACATCAATCATATTTACAATAATTGCAACTTTATCAGTTAACTCAAAAGCTTGTAGTGCCAGATATAGTGTTCTTTCTAGTCTCATTGCGTCAGCAATAACACATACCAAATCAGGTCTTTCTTGCACAATAAATTCTTCAGTTATTATTTCTTCATCTGACCTCCCAGAAAGTGAATATGTGCCAGGCAAATCTATAACTGAAAAATATTCATCAGCTAAAATAAAATGACCTTCTTTCTTTTCAACTGTTTTTCCAGGCCAGTTTCCTATATGTTGATGACTCCCAGTTAATTCATTAAAAAGAGATGATTTTCCTACATTGGGATTTCCCAAAAAACCAATAACATGTTCAATTGAATGGTTTTTTGAGGAATAATATTTCTTTCCTTTCCTTTTTTTCAATCTTTTTTTTTTCCTGATATTTCTAAATCTGCCTTGATCATCTGAAGAATGCATAGTTTAACACATCTTTTTTATTTATCTATTTAACTAAAATTTTTTGTGCAAGACCACGACCAATTGCTACTCGTGTATTCTTAACTTCTAAAATTATAGGCCCATAATCGTTCTTTACTACACGGACCTTTTCTCCCTCATGAATTCCTAGATCTGCTAAAAAATTATGTGCTTTAAAGCCAGCATTAATTGAGAAAATGTCTACTTTTTCTCCTGCTTTTACATCAATTAACGCTTTAGTCATTACTCCTTTATTTATTACAAAGGTTTATAAAATTTTGGTTACCCGAAAATTTTAATAAATATTTAATTAAATTTGAGAAAAAACATAATATAGACATTAAACAAGTTAATGAGAGATTCAAAAAGATTAATTTTAAGCATAAGAGAAAATTTAGATATAAAAAGAAATACTGAAAAAAAATTGTTTAAGAAACAGAATTAAACTAAGATTGACCTACCTTCACAACAGGAACATAAAGAACGATACGTGTGCCTACTGTTTTCCCAGAACGGCGAATATTTTCCACTTTTATATTTATCATGTATCGCTCTAACAAAGTTTGAATTACAATAAGATCTAATTTCTTTATTGAAGGAAATTCGACTAGTGTTTTACTCATTAAATCTCTTTTTTGTTCATCACTTAAAACTGCATCTTCAAAGTGCAAAATAATTGTTGCTTGTTCTTTATTATAATCAGGCTCTTCAACCGTTATTTCCACATCAATTTTATGAGAAACCCACTCATAAACTGACAAAATAAGATTTACGAAAATTCTATAATAGTAGTCATCTCCAGGAATATAAAAATTAGCCATTCTAATTATTTCTATATTTAGTATTGAATAAAAAAATGATTTCAAATATCTTACTGCATGATTAACAGCATCACTAATATTTTGATTAGTTAATTCTTCAAAGTCTCGAAGCATTAACATGATATTTATATTTTGGACTAAGTAAATGTTACGGACAGTTAAATCTCTTACTTTTTCAATTAATTGTAAGGAGGATTCAGTAAGTTCAGAGTTTATTCCTGCTATTTGTTTAAAGAAATCGATAAAACCTATTTCAGCATGTAGTTTATTTAATAAATCGTGTTGAAACAATTCATATAGAAATTTTCTTTGCGCATCAGATTGTGCTAGTTCATGGACATCTTTACATATGAAAACAAGATAACTTGCTTTTTCGTCTCCTATTTTAGTTATTGTTACATCAAATAACCTTATTCCTTGACTTGGTGTATCAAGAGATAATCGCTGGATTGTATATCCTTCCTTCATTACTATTTCAATTAAGGATTTAAGTTTTCTTGATTCCACACACCAATTGCAAAAGTTTTTTCCCCTAATTTGGTTTAAAGTTGTTCTAAAGTATCTAAGAGTTTTGATATTAGCATCAGCAATACTACCTTGTAAATCAGTCAAAAGGATTAAATCTGGGCTATTTTGAAATATTACATCAAAGGTATCTCGAAGGATATCAAACTCTTCTTTACGAATATCTGAAATATAAAACACCTCTTTGAATATACTATCTTTTTTTCATATTTTACTCATTATCAATTTTACTTGTCTATTAATTTAAAAACATATCTCTTCTACTTATTAAGAAACAAAAATAAAGTTTTAAACCTCAAATAATAAAGTGTAAACATTTACAAAAAGATATTTTTCTTACTTTTTTTTGAAACCTTACTTTGTGAATTACAAATATTATTCTAGCAAAATCAACCCAATAATTATTCAAATTAATAAAAACACTATTTTTTTGCTTAAGAAAATCCTTGAGAGCTATATTAAGCATGTCCAAAAATTAATTTTTATTAATGTGGGGGTTTATGTCGGAAGTATGAATTTCTTTCAGATCATAGACCCCCACAAAGCAAGAGAATTCATAATCATTAATGAACCTTTCCTTAAGAAACTGGTGAAAGAGGAACCGAGAGAAAGCAAGAGAGGGAGAAAGAGAATAGCAGAAAGATGGGTGATACTGGCTTTAGCAATCATTGCTAGAATAGAAGGGATAGCTTGGAGGAAGTTAGAGGAAAAGTTGTCTTTATGCGATTTTTTGATAGAAGAGGGGTGGATGAAGAAGATTCCTTCTAAATCTACTTTTCATGCAGTGTGGAGAGCGACAGAAAGTAAAATCTTAGAGCAGTGGATAATAGATTTAGGTAGGGAAATAGTGAGGAAAAAAGGCTTGAAAGCTATGGCAGTGGATAGTTCAGGGTTTAAAATCCGTCAAGCTTCTGTTTGGCGTTTTCTCAAATGGTCAAGAGGGACACTAAAGAAAACCTCTAAACTTTTCTGGAAGATACACCTTATAGTTGGTTTACCCTCTCGAGCTATAGTCTCTCTCGCTCATTCTGCTAGTAACACTCACGATAGTAAAGTCTTCGGTTTACTCTGGCAGAAACTTCCTTCTGCACTCTTGAGACCTTTCTTGCGATTTTATGGAGACTGTGCCTACTGGACAGAAAATATCGTTGGACTTCTTAGCCAACATTCCTTTTTTCCTGTTATTCCCCCAAAAAGTAATGCTCGTTATCCCTCTCCTCCTCCCCTCGGACCAATAGTTCAAGCTCATCGTCTCTACCCTGGTCTGTATCGTCGTAATCATCATCCCGAGTATCGTAGTAGTATTGAACACGTCTTTGGTCTCCTTAAACTCTCTCTTCCCCCAATCCTTGATCGTTTACCCTCCACCATCCTCTCTACCTTGTACAGTTCTCTTCTCTGTTACAACTACCTTTTACTCCTTCGGACCGTTTAGTAGGTGAAAAAGAATTTTTGGACATGCTTTATATTAACTTAAAATTTTCATTTTACAGAAAATTTATCTAGAAAAACTATTCTGAACTATTGATAAGTATCTTCTTTAGAACTTTTTCAGCAGCCTTTTTCCTTGCTATTTTTTTCTTTTCACCAACTGCTCTTTCACTTATTACTTCGCGTCCTAAATTTACCTGGCATTCAATTTCAAATTCAGGTTTGTGTTCTTCTCCTCGTTTTTCAATTAGAACAAATTTAGGCATATCAATCTTATTTTTTTGACAATATTCTTGTAATTCATTTATTGGATTTTGTTCACATACAGATTGTTCAAGTAATTTTTCTAAACCTTCTTTAGTTCTACTTTGTTCTTTAATAGTTTCAAACTTTTCCTCAAAGATCATAAATATAAATTTTTCTGCTTCTTCTGCTCCTTTACTAATATATATTGCTCCACATATTGCTTCAACACAATCTTCAATATCTGAATCTAGTATTTGGTAATCTTGAGCTGTTAAGATGTATTTTGATAGTTGTAATTTTTTTCCTACTTCTGCAAGAGATTCCGTTCTAACAACAATCGAACGAAGTTTTGTTAAGATTCCTTCTTTTTCACTAATATTTTGATATAACCATTTAGCAACAACTAAATCAATGACAGCATCTCCTACAAATTCAAGTCTTTCATAATTGGGAATAGGAGATTGATCGGAGTAACTAGGATGTAAAAAAGCTTCAGTAAGTATTTTTTCATCAAGTTTTAGAATTTCTTTGAGGTAAGAAAATATTTCCATAAAAACAGGATTTTTAATACAAAAAAAAAGGTTTTGCTTAAATCCCAAAATATTTAGAAATTTTTATTTAGTTTAATGTTCCATTATTCTCATGTACAAAATTATTGATACACATATGGACTCATTTGTAAGTGGTAATCAATATGCTCCAAGAGATTTTGGAAAAAAAACCAATATAGGACATGTAGACTATTATAGACTCAGGGAAGGAAATGTTGCTGCAGTTTTTTTTGCAGTCTATCCAGCATACAGTGATTTTCTATTAAACTGGGGTACAAATTTATGGTTTGAAATATTAGAAAATTATTCTGAATATTTTTATCAAATTAAGAAAGTTGAGAATTTAAAAAAAATACAAAATAGTGAAAAAGTTGGAGCAATATTTCATTTTGAAGGAGCAGGAGGAATAGACTCAGAGTTTAATAATTTGAAGAATTTTTATCGGCTAGGATTAAGGAGTATGGGAATAACTTGGTCTAATAGCAACAGATTCGGAACAGGAGTAGGAAAAAATAAAGAAAGAGGATTGACTGCTGAAGGAAAAGAATTAGTACAAGAAATGAATAGATTAGGGATTATTGTAGATGTTAGCCATTTAAATGAAAAAAGCTTCTGGGATGTTATTGAAGTCAGCAATAAACCAGTTATAGCTTCACACAGTAATGCTTGGAAAATTTGTCATCATGACCGTAATTTAAAAGATGATCAGATCGAAGCAATTAAAGAGTCTGGAGGAACAATAGGGTTAAACCTTTGCATAAGTTTTCTAAAAGAAGGAGCAGAAAAACCTGAAAAAGTTGGGTTCAAACAAATTATTAAGCACATTAACTATATTGTGGAAAAAGCTGGAATCGATCATTTAACATTAGGTTCAGATTTTGACGGTGCCCGTGTTCCTGAAGTCATAAAAGATGTAAGTTATTATCCCAACTTGTTAAGAATTTTAGAAGAAGAAGGTTTTTCTTCAGAAGATATTGAAAAGATAACACATAAGAACATCGAGAGAGTCATAAAAAAAGTGTGGAAATAATTCTACTTATTTTCCTCTTTTTTATTTATTTTTATTCTTCTACCAAACCCTTCGTCATCTTCGATTAACAGTCCCTTAGAGAGAAGTTTATCTACTCTTTCTCTTATTATTCTTCGAGAAGCAGTACCTCTTTCTTTTCTAACTGCTTCTGTAAGTTGAGATAAATTCATAGATCCTTTTCTTTCTAATGCTTTAATTATAACTCTGGATATTTCATCATACTTCAAGAAAGGATTCTTTTCAACTATCTTTTGGGTTAAACTTTTTGTTTTCCTATAAACAGAGAAAGGAGCTTGAGAGAGTTGTAGTGTGTTTACTACAACTTGAAGTAAATTCAAAATATTATCGATATCTTGCCCCTGCTCTTTTAAGCTGTTGACTTGTTGCATAAGTTCATTTATCTTTTTCTCCATTGCATTTAACTTGTCTTCAATTGGATTGTCATCTGTCAACAGTTTCACCTTATATTCAAATGCTTTTATTAATTTCTAAGTTTCTCAAATTTCTTATTTTAAAGGAACCAGTGATATCTTTATATTGCTTTACCAAGTCTTTTCTTATATTTCTTGGAACATCATAAGATATCAAAGTTCTTTTTAGTCTAAATATAGCTATCCTTTTTATGAAGAAATTTCGTAGCGAAATATAAACAAGAAAAGGAAGAGAAAAGAGTAGGATCTTAAGAATATAGTAAATAGAAACAAGAATTTGACCTACTTTTTTCAGTCGCTGCTTTAGCATCCTAATCACAGTTTTTCTTTTATGTCTTTAGAGACTTAATCTTCTTCATCTTCTTCGATGTGTTTCTCAATTCTTACTTTCTTTCCAGTTTCTGATTTAATAGCATCTCCAATAATATTTATTGAACTAGCATATCTCATTACTATTTCTCTAATCATATCTTCAGGTAATCCTTGTTCCTTAAGTTGTTTGTATAGTTGTCCTACACCTTTTCCATATTCTTGAGCTATATCTGCACTATATAAAGAGCTGAAAATGTTTTTAATTAAAGCTGGGACTTCTGTTGAGACAACAGAAAGTATTTCTTTAACTTCCTCTGCATCAGTATTTCTTTTGCCTTTCTTCATTTCAAATTTTTTTTCGTTTTCCATAATTATTACCTCCTTTTGTTCTAATAAAATATTATCATTGGTCACTGTTTTTTTACATTTTGAAAAGAAGTGAACAAAAAATGGTCAGTTCAGTAAAAAAAAGAATACCTTTCCTTAAATCTGTTTTTGTTTTGTTCCAACATGCTTTTTTATAAAAACAAAAAGAGCTATAGAAAAAATGAACGCAACGATTGAAATATAGAAACTTATTTTTAACATAGAAATTATAATCAAACTTTTATCAGCAACTATTCCCAAAAGTATCACTCCTGCAATTATACCTAATATTCCTATAGAGTTAAAAATTCCATAAGCTGTAGCTCTTCTTTTTTCATTAGATAAGGATGTAACTATCCAATAAAATGATATGTTATAAATAGGATACATCGGTACACTGTATAGTATTAAGTTCAATACTGAATTATAGGGATTGAAAGTCATAATTCCAAAAATTACTACTTGGATTAATGAAAAAATCATAATCAAAATAGCATTTTTAAAATCAGTTTTCACTTTTCCTAAAAGATAAGAGACAAAAATACCTAATATAGTTACAACAACAAGAAAGTTTGAATAGACCCTGGCTTTGATTTCTAGAAAGTCTATAAAGTATAGTGTATTAAAAGACCAAAATCCTCCAGAAGCTGCTTGAAAAACAAAACTTAAGGCAATAAAGATAACAAAAGGAGTAACAAATTCAGTAATTTTTTCTTTGTCTTTTAAGGAGTTAACATCTGTTTTTTCTTTTTCTTGCTCTTGTTCTTTATATTCTTTGACAAACAATACAATCAGTAGAGAAATTAAACAAGAAATAGAAGCTATGCTCATTTGGATTTTGTAAGAATTATCCATTGTATCAAAAATCTTCCCTGCAATAGGACTCATAATCAACCATGATAAACTCATTACAATTGATATCTTACTTAATACTACTTCCTTTGTCTTTTTTGTGCTTTTTGTAGCTAATGCGTAGATATTTCCAGTTTGTGCTGAACCAAACAAAAAGCCAATGAAAATTACAATTAGAAAAAAGGTAGAAGAGTTAGAAAAAACAAGAGAAAAATACATTAAAGACAAAGACCCTATTCCTAAAAGAACAAATTTTTTTGGTTGAAAAATGTCAGCTAATCTTCCCCATATTGGCGTTCCAACAACGATCATTGCATTAGTTATAATACTAATAGCTCCTAAAGCTAAATAACTGTTAACACTAAATATCTCTTTTAAGTAAACAGGAGCATAAGGTGAAAAGTTAGCAAACGAAAGAGAAGTAAAGAATATCGCTAACAAGATTAAAATCTCATTTCTCTCAAAGTGGTAAATAGGGTAATCTTTTTTCTTCTCTTCACCACTAGAAGAAGAAGTTAGCGATTCCATAAAGGCAAGATTAACTGATTAATATTAACTTTTCTAAGCAAAATTGAACGCAATTAAAATACATATTGATTAAGTCTAAAACTTTTTAACTTTTTTAGAAATAACTGATCACTTTCAAGTTGTAGCGAAAAATTGATATTCTTGTTTTTTTTATATGAGATTGAGTGTTTGATTATAAATGACTAACGCAAGTAGTGTTAAAGAAATTCTTATAGAAATGAAGACACTTTCAGAGATATGTATCGACTTAGCTTTTGCTTCCTTAATGTATTCAGACGAGTTAGTAGCAAAGCAAGTTTTTTTCATAGAAAAAGAAATTGATGATCTTTACAAGAAACTTCTTACCCACCTTTCATTATCAATAAAAAGTACATCTATGGCTCAACAATTTCATATTTACTTTACCATCGGAGAGGCAACTAATATTATCTCTGATTCTGCAGCAGATATTGCTTCGTTAGTTCAAAGAAACATCGTTGTTGATGATGAAATAAAAGAATTACAAAATCATATGGAGCAAGTTGTAGATTTAGTGCGAATAAATGAAAAGTCTATTCTTATAGGAGAATCTGAACTTTCTTCTGATATACATGATGTCATTGGAGTAGATATTGTTGGGATAATTAGGCCAGAAGAGGGGTTCTTTACTGAATATAACAAAATAATGAAAGAAGGAGATCTAGTAATTTTTCGAGCTCCATTAGAATGTGCAAATGCTTTTATAATGCTTGCTAATGGAGAGATAACTTCTGTTGATGAAGCAAGAGTAAGAATAATTGAACAAAAAGAGAAGGAACCTGAAAAGAAACTAAGAAAACATCAAGAATTACTAGTAGATATGAAAGAAAAAGCAGAACTACTCGTCGACTTTTCTTATATCCTTGCTCTTGAAGACCTCCCAAGTATTAAGAATCTTATTATTCAAACAGAAGAGGAAATAGATGATTTTCAATACAAGATTATTGAAGAAGTACTATCTCTGTATAAGAATGATAAAATATCAAAAAATACTTTAATTGCCTACTTAAGAATGGCAGACTCTTTTGAAGAGATAGCTGATGCAGCAGTGAAAATAGCTTTTGGTATAGCTACAAAACACAAACCTTACAGAATTTTAGAAGCTATAGTAGATGATTCTTCAGAAGCGCTCTATTTTATTTCAATAAACACTGACTCTCCTTACCTTAATAAAACTGTTAGAGAAGCAGAACAAACAGGAGACTATTTCCAGATTTTAGCACTCAAAAGAAAAGGAAAAATGATCTTTGAACCTGAAGGAGATGTGATAATAAGAAAAGGAGATGGATTGATAGTTAAGGAATTTTCTAGTCCAGAAGACGAGTAAAAAGGAAATAAGTTAGCAGAGTGACTCAATCCATTGAATCATATCTTCAATAGCGCCTTTACTATCCTCAAATATTTCATTATATATCTCATGTTTGCAATTCACATAAATTATTTTCTTTTTATTTTTTGAACCAAAGGAATTAAACAATTCTTCTTGCCCAGTCATAGTTTGATCGTCTTTTCCATATTGCATTAAAATTGGGATATTAATCTGCTTAAGTTGTTCTCTTACTTTTTTATAGTGCGTAATAAAATTCTTTCCTAATGCACAAGTAGCTGTCTTGAAATTAACTAGGGGATCATTAATATACTTCTCCACATTTTCTTTGTTATAGGATAAACCATTAGGATCTAACATTGAAGGTAATTGCAACTTTGGAGCAATAGTACCTAAAAATATAACTATAGGATTTAAAATAACTGGATTTGTACTGTTTCTCGTTCCTGTTCCAGAAAGTATCATCCCTTTTATTTTATCTTGATACTTAATAGCATAAGAATAAGCTATTATACTTCCCATTGAATGTCCTAATATAAATAAGGGTAAATTTCCACTTTCTTTTGTCACTAAATCTGTCAATATTTTTTCATCTTCTACATAATCAAAGAAACTTTTTGCATGATTTCTTATTCCTTCACTTTTTCCATGTCCTCTATGATCATTTGCAACTACAACGAAACCTCGATAATTAAGTTTCTCTGCCACATGTTGATATCTTCCAGAATGTTCCCCAAACCCATGAATTATTTGAACAATTCCTTTAGGGTTTTCAACTTCCCAAATTCGATAAAAAATATTTAATTTATCTTTTGTTTTAAATGAACCTTCTTTATAACTCATAATAAAAGAAAGAAGAAAGATAAAAATAAACTTTTTTAAAAAGAATTTTTGTGTATAATTTTTAGCTTTTCCAAGATTAATTTAGCAATGTTTTCTATCATTTCTTGAATATCTGTTACAGATTTATCTTTAGAGTCTATTTCAACAACTGTTTTCTTCTCTATCATCGCTTGGGTAAAGATGTGGTTATGCGGAATCTTAGCAATTATTGGAAACTCTTTTCCAAACTTTTCTTCAATTTCATTGGTTATATCCATGTTTATATCACTTTTATTCACAACTATAAAACCAGGAATATTGAATTGTTTAAGCAATTCAAGCACTCTTTCCAAGTCGTGTTTTCCAGAAACTGTTGGCTCACATACAACTATAGCCATGTGGCTTCCTGATAAAGAACTTATTACTGGACAGCCTATACCTGGAGAGCCATCAATTAAGACTAATGATTTGTTGTCTTCTTTTGCCACTTCTAAAGCTTTCTTTCTTACTTCAGCTACTAACAACCCGCTACTTTCTTCTCCAGGAACAAGTTTTGCATGCACCATTCGTCCTATTCTTGTGTCAGAAACAAAGTAATTACCACTAACTCTTTCAACCATCGTTATTGCATCTACAGGACATACATGCTTGCATAACCCACACCCTTCACATCGTACTATTTCTATATTTATTTCTTGATCAATTGCTCCATAACGACAAGATTCATAACATTTCATACATTTGGTGCATTTATCAAAGTCTATTACAGCTTTTTTTGTTCCATAATACTCTGTTTCTTCTGATTTTTCAGGGGGGAATATAAGATACAAATCAGCTGCGTCAACATCAGCATCTGCAAGTATAGTATAACCTTGAAGTAAGAAAGCCAAAGAAGAGATTAATGATGTCTTTCCTGTTCCTCCTTTACCACTTATCACAGTTACTTGTCTTATTTCAGTTTTGTCATTCATTTTTTACTTCCTCCGTAATCTCTTTTATTATCTTCTGGAATTTTCCTTTCCATTCAGGAAATGTTTTTAGCAAATTATTGCCAACAGAATAAGACTTGGCTATCTTCAGATCAAAAGGAATGCGTAAAAGAATAGGAATACCTTTTTCTCTACAATAGTTTTCTAATTCTTCATTACCTATTCCTTTCTTATTTATTATCACTCCAAATTTTTTATTTAATTGATACAAAGTTTCTACTACAACTTTCATATCAGAGAGTCCAAATGGAGTGGGTTCTGCAACAACTATCACATAATCTACATCAATTACAGCTTCAACCATTGGACAAGCGGAACCAGGAGGAGAATCAAATATAACATAATCCTTCTCTTCATCAATTTGCTCTTTTAAAGTTGAAATTATAGGTGTTGACAGTTCTTCTCCAACAATAAGTTCACCATAGTCAAACCTTCTTTTCTCATTTGTTCCTGAAAATATTTTACCTAAACTCCTGTTTTTTTCAGTTATTGCTTCTGTGGGGCAAACGACAGAACATACACCACAGCCATGGCAAATCCTATCAAAAACCAATATTTGATTAGGTAAATTTGCTAAAGCGTTGTATTCACAATTTTTCACACACTCACCACATAAAATGCATTTAGTGCTATCTATGACAGGAATAGGAACTTGTGCATCTTTTACATACTCTGTTTTTATGTCCAAGAATAGAGAACAATTAGGTTCATCTACATCTGCATCGATTAGTTGTGCGTTTTCTAAAGATAAAAACAAACTTGTGGCAAGAGTTGTTTTTCCTGTTCCCCCTTTACCTGACACTACTGCTATTGAAATCACTTTTTCTACCTTCCTAGAATTTTATTAAAATAAAAAAAAATAATCAAGAACTCATCTATACTTGAATTAATGTTAGTGGTAATGGTCGTGATGCCCACATCCATCAGTTTTTGAAGCTAACCTCAATTTTCCTTCTTTAAGATTTTCAATTACATTTTTCACTGTTCCTTCAGCTCCAACATATACACCAAGATTGAGTTCTTCTGCTAATTGAATAGCTCTTGCACCTATACCTCCACAAAGAATAGCATTACAATGTTTAACTAAAAATTCAGCAGGCATCCCTACTCCGCCAAAATGATCGCTTGCATTATCAATTACTTTCAGTTCGTTAGTTTCTTCATCCCATATAGCATATAAAGGAGCTCTTCCAAAGTGTGCTGATACAGGAGAGTCCCACCCTTTATCTTCTTCAACTGGAATTGCGTATTTCATCTTTTATCCTCCTAAACAGTTTTTATTTTGTTTTTTTCTAACTTTTCTATCAAGTTCTTCCAAGGTTCTATTTGTCCTTTATAAATTGTAATATTTGAAGTCCTTAGCACTTGCTCTGCATTAGGTCCTACTCTTGGAGCAATAACTGCTTTTACTCCTTGTGATGCAAGAAATTCAGAAGCTTTCACTCCTGCTCCTCCTCTTGCCATAGCAGAGGGATTTTCATGATATTCATATTTCTTAGTTTCTAAATCGTATATTAAATAATATAACGCTCTTCCAAATCTACTTGATATTGGAGCATCTTCAGATCTTTCATCTATTGGTATTCCGATTTTCATAAAATCACTTCTTTCTTTTTGTCTAATTCTGGTTCAGAGTCGAATTTTATTGCTTGATTCTCAAATAAAGCTGTTGCTATTTTTTTTCTTGCAATTCTTAAATCTCGACTACAACTTGACTGTGATATACCCATCTTTTTAGCTGCTTCAACTTGTTTTAACCCAAAGTAATCTGCATAGTACAACACTGTTACTTCTTCTTTTGTCAGTAACTGTGTCTCCAGCTCTTTAAATGGTATAGCCACGGGTTTGAACACATGTTCATTCACATCTATACAACAACGTTTTATCTTCCTCTGAACCATACATCAGACATTTTTCTAATTGATTATATAAACATTTAGTTATGAATAATTATTCACATGGTTCTGTTTTTGTAAGAAAAATAAGAAAATTAGAGAGAAAAAAAGAAAAGAAGAAATCATTCAACTACTTCAATTTCTAGTAGATTATGATTAATAATAGAATCGGCTATTCTTTTTCTAAGACCTTTAAGATAACGCCAAACACTTGTTTGAGAGATACCTAATTTTTCAGCTATCTCTTTTTGAGTGAACTCTTCAACATCAGCCATTTTTAAAATCTCTAGTTCAAAACTAGAAATAACTAAAATATTATGAGCTTGATTAATTCGACGATTAATGGGTATAGAATAAGCCACAGGAGGACGTCCTCTTCTAAAATGCTTTCTACCCATACCACGCTGCCCATGCATTCCACCTCTTCGCATTCCAAGTCTAGGCCCACCTCCAATGCTTCTTCTTGGAGAAAAGAATTGATTATCAAAATTAGATTTTTCTTTTTCTTTTCCTTTTTTTCCTTCGTTTGATGAATCATCACTCATAATATTCACTCTTTGAAAAAAGAAAAAAACAAATAAAAAAGTGTTTTTACTTATTCAATTTCTGTTTTTCTTCTTCTAGTAAAGATATTTCCTTTTGAAGGTACTCTATTTGCTTTTCGATTAATGAAATCTCATAATCTATTGCATCATCATTAGATGGTTTTCCATAAGGATCCCATTGCGCATTTGTTGGAGGATTTTCAACTCCCTGATATTCAGGCATTGCCCACCAACCACGTGGTCTGTCTGGGAAAAAGTCACAATTTGGACTTACCCACCTACGTCCACCAAATCCTGCACCAAATCCTCTTCTAAATCCGAAACCCCGGCCATAACCAAATCCTCTGCCATATCCATATCCTGGTCCGTATCCATATCCATATCTTCTGTAATATACCATTTTTTCACCTCAATCATTATTGAATTATTATTCAAAATATATTAAACACCCCCAATATATAAAGATTATGTTTTGAGTTATAATTCAAAATGTGTTTTTAAAAAATACACAACTACAAATTTAAAAAAGGTAGAATTGGAAATAAGTCGGTAGATAAATATGGTAGACGTAAAACCTTTTCGAGGGATAAGATATACTAAAAAAGCAGGAAATATAGCAAATTTAATTGCGCAGCCATATGATAAAATAGATGAAGAAATGCAGAAAGAATACTATGAAAAATCTGAATATAATTACTGTAGACTAACATTACCTATAGAAGAAGACAGGTATAACATAGCAAGGAAAAGATTGGAAGAATGGTTAACTAATGAGATTTTACAAAAAGATGATAAACCAGCTTTTTATGTTTATTTCCAAGAATTTCAACTTTTTGGGAAAATGTATATCCGTAAAGGCTTTATTGGAGCTCTAAGATTGCACCCATTTGAAGAAAATATTGTTCTTCCTCATGAAAAAACTCACAAAGGACCAAAAATTGACAGATTAAACATGCTAAAAACAACAAAGCACACTCTAGAACCTGGATTTATCCTTTACTCTGATAAAGATAAAGAAACAATTAGAATTTTTGAGGAATTAACTCAAAAAGAAGAACCAATAATTGATGTAGGAGATAGTTTAGGAGCTAGAAATAGAGTATGGAAACTAACAGACCCAGAACAAATCAAAAAGGTTCAAGAAATTTTCAATGGACAACAGCTAGTTATTGCTGATGGACATCACAGATATGAAACTGCTTGCACTTACAGAGATATGAGAAGAGAGGAAAAGAAAGATTGGGATGAAAATGATGCTTTTAACTTCAGAATGACTTACTTAGTTCCTGTAGAAGATGAAGGATTAGTAGTACTTGCCACTCACAGATGTTTAGCTAAAGAAAAAGTTACTCCTGAACAAGAAGAAACATTCAAGAAATATTTTGATATAAATAAAATTTCAAAAGAAGAAATTCCTGAATTCTTGGAGAAAAACATTGGTAAACATGTTTTTATTTATTATCAAGACGGAATAGCTAAATCTATGATTATAAAAGACCCCTCTACAATTAATGAATTTGTTCAAGATAGGAGTAATGAATATAAGAAACTTGATGTTGTAATTCTTCGAGATATGATCTTTCAAGGGATAATGGGACTTTCAGATCTAAAGATAGATGATGATATTTTCTATGAGAGATGGTGGAATGAAGCTATTCAGAAAGTTGATGAAGGAAAATACAAAGTAGCTTTCATTCTTAATCCCACAAGAGCAGAACAAGTTTTAGCTGTTGCTAAAAATCATGAAAGAATGCCACAAAAATCTACAGATTTCTATCCTAAAATGATTAGTGGACTTACAATGATGAGTTTAGAAGATGGAGAAAAATTAAATTAAAAAATACCAAGCTCATTTTTTTCTTCATTTCATTTAGGCAACTTTAATTGTATATCTTTTTTCTGCTTCATCAGAGTAGATTGTTAAGAGTTTATCGAATGTCTCTTTTTCTAGGAAGCCATGTGCTGTCATCATTTCTGTAAATCTTTTTGGGAATCTTTGATACGCTTCTATGAGACTAAAACCTTCAGCGTACTTAAATTGCAATCTCTTTCTCTGTATTTCCATCCCCATTTTCAGTAGCTCTTCTTCAGTTCTATTAATTTTTAAACTATCTAAAGCCTGAATTGTTGTGTTTATATCGTATACTCCTCTAGCAAAAAGGCAAATTACCATGCTATTTAGAACATTTCTCCACTCTTCTTCATTTATTAAAGAATTAATTCCTTTTTCTAAAGTAATTGGTTTGTTTAATATTTTTTGATCTAATGAATAACCAGCGTTGTCTAGATGACTGTGTCTTCCACCAATGAGAAAACCCATAATAGCATAATATCCAGTTCTATAACCTGCAGGTTCTAGTTTTGCTACTCTTATACCAAAATCATTTCCTCCATATTTCTCCACAAGTTCTTCTACTCCCTTTGAAGCTGAATAATAAAGTTCGCTTTCTTCTGTAGCTTTAGATATTTTTTTGATAATAGACAAGAAATCATCTACCCTACCAAATCTAATTAATTCTCCTTCTGTATCTTTAGGACTAATTAAGTTTCTTTCATATGCTTCAGCTAACCAAGCAAAAACAACCCCTATAGATATAGCGTCCATTCCTTCTTTCTCAATTGCTTCAATTAGTTTTAAGATATCTTTAGCATTACCTATCTTAAGATTTGAACCAAGAGCATAGATAAGTTCATAATCGTAAGATACAGCAATAGAGTGAATATCAGCTACAGTTCCTTTTTCCCATCTTTCTCTTAAGATTGCTAAATGAATACAACCTATTGGACAACCTCCACAAGCCACTCTCTTGCCTAATAACTCTGAAGCGAAATATTCACCAGAGATATTTTCAGCTTCTTCAAAGTAACTTTCTGCAAAGTTCCTGGTAGGTAAGGATTTAAGAGCATTTAGAGGTAATATTCCTGCAGCTGTTCCAAGTATATGGTATTTAGCCATTAGATTTGTTTCAGTAGTTTTCTTATATATTTCTCTAAATACTCTTCTATATTGTTTATACTTAGTATTGGACTCTAAGGAAATGGGTTGATCTCCAATAATAGCAAAACCTTTAACATTCTTGCTCCCTAAAACAGCTCCTAAACCTGTTCTACCAAAATGTCTAGTTCTGTCTACAGTCGCACAAGCATAAGGAATCAATCTTTCTCCAGCTGGACCAATTGTTACAACAGAACGATTACCTGGATGACCTATCTTTTCTCTTATTATTCTACCAGTTGTATTAGGAGACATATACATCAAAGGTTTAGCATTAAAAAATTGAACTCCATCTTCATAAGAAACAAAGTAAATAGGTTCAGGAGACTTACCCTTTAAAATTAAAGCTCCTAAGTTATTAAAGCGCATTGCTGTTGATAATCTTCCTCCAGCATAAGATTCACCTAAATTACCAGTTAAAGGACTCTTGAAAACTGCACAAGTTTTAGAAGCAACTGGAAAATATGTATTCAGAGGTCCAATAGCAAAAATTACAACATTTTCTGGAGAAAGAGGATCTACTCCTGTTTGAAGATGTTGATTGAGTAATTCAATACCTACACCTATTCCACCCATATACTTATCAAAAAGATTCTCTGATTCATAAATTTCGAATGAGAGATCACTTAAATTAATTTCTAAAATATTTGGATATAACATTTTCAACTCACCTACCATTCTCCTGTAGCTTCTTCCATCACTAAAACACCAGTGGAACAATATTGCACACAAGCTCCACATTGACGACAAACTATTGCTTTATTGATATCAACATCAATATGTATTGCTCCAGGAATGGGACAAGCTTCAATACATTCTTGGTTGCATTTAGTAGCGTCACAAATTTCTCTGTCAACAATAACCCCTCCACCTTCTCTTGGTTTTATTGCTCCAGGAATAGGGCAAGCAGGAGCGCAAGGAGGAGATCTACACCCTCTACATACTACAACAACATAATTACGTTCTATTCCTCCGCTTGCTTTAACTGCTATTGCGCTACGATAGTTGGATAATAATTTTTCATTTGTCCTAGAGCAAGCATAAACACATTCTAAACAACCAATACATCTGTCTAGGTTCTTGACTCTTAATCTTTTTCCCATAATTAAAATATTTCTTTAAACATTAAAAAATGAATTGGTTCATTTTCTATTATTATGATTTATTTGTAAATAGACTTGGAAATAAAAAATTAGATTTAGTGTTTGAAGTATTTTATTAATTTTAAAAACTAAACAAAGTTTAAATTCCTTTATCTTTCATTGTCTATCATCATAGAACAAATTAGTTGAATACTAATGCTTAAAGTAAAAATATCAGTAATTACATTAATAATTGTTATAATTTCAGCAATTCTTTCTACTAATAGCTTAATAATAAATGGCCAAATTGAAGGTGAATTAAATTTTAGGAGTTCGATAATCAATTCTTTCAATGCCACAGCTTCTGACAACTATTTTAATGAAACAAAAGATCCAAGGTATTATTTAGTTAACAGACCTTTAACACTTCTTTACTACCCAAATAAAGGTTATCCTATAATTACAGAGTATTCCAAACCATTTTCGATTAAAGTTTCAGCACCAGAGGATACTACAAGATGGAATCTAAGTTTGGTTTCAGATACAACTAATGTTTCTTTAAGTATTTTAAAGACAAAATATGATTCTGAAAGGAATCAATGGGTAATTGAAGTATTTGTAGAAAAAGAAATTCAAGGTTTATTTGATTTAAAGCTTGTTTGCAGTGCTGGTAATGATTATCAAACTCATTCTGTAAAACTTGTAAAAAAGTTTAGCTACCCGTTTACATTTGTTCAAATTAGTGACAGTCACTTTCCTGGTTATGCTCCAGATATTAACACTACAGCAGTTAATCTTGAAGTTATACAAAAAGTCAAAGATTTAAATCCTGATTTTGTAATTCATACAGGAGATGTTATTGATGGACCTAACACTGTTTTTGTTGACCCTAAAACTGGAAAAACCTTAGCAGCAGAAGTTCAATTGAAACTTGGTTTATGGGCTTTAGATAAACTTGATGCTCCTGTCTTCATTATAGCTGGAAATCACGATTTTGATAAAAGTAATTTACTTCCAGACGATCCAGAAGAAGTATGGAACAAATATTTTGGGTATAGTCGCATTCAAAACTTTAGTTTCTTAGATTGGGATTTTACTGGATATAGCGCTTCCTTTGAAGGATTATCAGAATATTTCGAAACTTCATTAAGAGAACATCTAAAAGGAACAAGTAATGGTTCAGATGTTTTGTATTATCACTATGATTTCAAAGAACAAGCAACTAAAATTCTAAAGAAGTATCATATAGAAATAGCTTTATGGGGGCACGAACATCGTGAAAGATTTTTCTATTCACAAGGGACTTTATATCACTGTCAAGATGCAATGTTCAAGAATTCAGATAGTTTTACTTTATTTACAATGGAAAGTGAAAATATCTTTTCTGTAAAAGAAGAAACATTCAATACTTCTACATTTAAAATTGAAAATACAAATGAAATTCAAACCACTAAAACTCCATTTTCTACAATTTCAACACTATTCATCTTTTTCTCTGCTATTACAGTACATATGATCAAAAAAAGAAAGAAAAAGACTGATTAAAGAAGTAGAACATAGAATTCTCTCTTTCTCTCTATTTTTATTACTAAGATATAAATACATCAAAGGCTTTTATTATTCAAATGAGCAATAACATGGATTTAAGTCCTTTATCTCACCCATCTACATTAAAAATATTTCTGTATGCAAAATCCTGTTATCCTAAAGATTTTGGAGTAAGAGAAGCAAAAAGAAAACTAGAATTTCATAGTATAAGTAATGTTGCTTGGCACTTAAACAAACTTGAAGAAGCAGGTTTAGTGGAAAAATTACCCTCAAACAGATATAAATTACTTGAAACTAGTTTAAAGATAAAGGAACTAGAAGTTCCAGTAACATTAACAGCGCAACTAATTAGAGATGAAATAATCCCAAAAAAAGTTTTTTTGTTATCTTTTATGGTTACAGCAACATTAGCGACAATAATTGTAGCCTTCTTTAATCCTTTAATTGCAGCATTAAATGGTATTTTCTTATTAATAATTAACTGTATTTTTTATTTAGAAGAATATATCTCAACTAAAAAACAACTTTCTTTTTATAAATGGAAAGAAAAAAAGAGAGATTAAAGAAGAAAACAAGTGTACTAGCTATTGAACAATAGTGTTCTCGTTCTAGTTTTATAAGTATTAACAATCAATATTTATATGATTATAATGAAATTCAAGAATCCAAGTTTAACAGGAATAATAATGGCACTAATTGTTAGTTCTTTTGCTATTGGAGGATTTTTCCTAGTAAGATACAATTTTTCAGGAAACAATGGATTTGAGGGAAATATTCAACAACAAGTCCCCTTATCGATTAATACTACCTTTTCAACTTATAATCTTCAAGGATTAAATTATTCGCCGTCCATTATCCCAACAAAAATTAAACCAGGTTTAATGAATGTAAATTTGCAAGGTTTAAATGACGAATTGACTCCTGAAATAAAAAAAGATTTAGAAAAATATGGGTTTGCTCTTGTAGACAAGAGGATTGAAGACATCTATGAACCAATGGATTTTGACATGAATACAGAAACACCAATGTATATTACCACTGATCTATGCCTTCACACTCTTCATTCGTTATTCGACAACTATTTACGAATACTGGAGTATCACTACTTTAACGAATATTTTGCCAGCATGATAAGTACTCTAAGAGATAATCAGATGGCTTTATATGAAGATACTGAAGTAGAACAATCCCTTAAACCAATAATAGAAAAAAATATAGCTTACCTAACAGTGATAATAAGTTTATTAAATAATGAAACAATTATCCCCAACTACGTAGAGAACCTGGTTAACACTGAATTAGAAAATATTAATTTAGGAATGCCTACCTACTCTTCTATTTTCGGTTATTTAGAAGACTTTTCACAATATAAACCTAGAGGACACTATACAAGAAATGAAGAACTAAAACAGTATTTCCAAGCGATGATGTATGCAGGAAGAATGAAATTCATTTTAGATGACAAAACAGAAGAAAACACTTTAGGAATTGAACAAACAAAAATGGCTTTACTATTAGTTTATTCTCTCTCTGCAAAAATAGATAACCAAGTTATTTGGGATTACTGGGATAAAATAGTTAGAACAACAAGTTTTCTTGTAGGTGTGAGCGACGATCTTACTCCAAAAGAATACTTTGAAGTATGGTTAAACCAAACAGAAGAAAATATTACTCTCTCTCCATTAATAGATGACAACTTTGTGAAAGAACTAATAGCAAAACTGCAAGAATTACGCGCTCCAAAAATAAATTCGAGGTTTACAGCAACTTTTGAAGGAGAAGAGAACTCAGAAAAAGGAATGAGTCTGTTTGGTCAAAGTTATACTCCAGATGCATATATTTTCCAAGAACTAGTTTATGACAATCTACCTACTCGAATGTTTCCAAAGGGTTTAGACATCTTCTCTGTTTTTGGAAGTAAAAGAGCAGAATATCACCTAGCTTCTGAAAAAGAGTATGAAGGATATGAAGACAAGATAACTGAATTACGTGATGAATTTGGCAATTTATCTTTTAGCGACTGGACGCAGAATTTCTATTGGCAGTGGCTTTTTACCTTACTTCCTTTACTTGAAGAAAAAGGAGAAGGTTACCCAGGTTATATGCAAAATGATGCTTGGACAGATAAATCGCTAATGACAGCTTTAGCTTCTTGGGCTGAATTAAAACATGACACTATCCTCTATGCAAAGCAAGCTTATGCTGCTAAACTAGCTTTACCAGAGGGAACATATAATTATGTTGAACCCTATCCAGAGATATACTCAAGAATAGCTGCAACAATATCTATGTTAAAAGAAGGTTTAGAAAGTAGAGGATTATTATATTCTGACACATATAATGATTTCGAGTCAAAGTTTGATGACTTGATAACAATTATGAACAATCTTACTACAATTAGCATTAAAGAACTTGAAAATCAGCCAATTACAGAATTTGAACAATATTTTATAAGAACAACTGGCAAAAATTTATTGTATATTTCAATAATTAGCGGAGAAACAGGAGAAGAACTTACTACTGAAACTGACAAACGAACTGCGATCATTGCAGATGTTTTTACAGAACCAAACAGCGGACAAGTACTAGAAGTTGGAGTGGGTAACCCTTACTTAATTTATGTTGTTGTTCAAGATCATAAAGGAAAACTTTACCTTACCAGAGGAGTAACCTTTTCTTATTATGAGTTCAAACAACCCATGAACAACAGATTAACAGATGAAGAATGGCAAGAAATGTTAGAAACTTCTCCTCCTGAATTACCAGAATGGATAAGAGAAAATCTGCCTTTAACAACAATCGAAGATAACGGAAACAATGTGAAAATGATACAAATGCAATGTGTTCCAAAAACTTTAGAACAAAGTAATGTAAAAAGAATAAAAATAATCATTCTTTACAATAAAAAATAACTACATAGATATTTCTTCTTTTTTCTTTTTGGTTTTTCTTTGATTTTTTTTTAACTTTTTTGTTTGAAATAAAAGTTTTGGAAACATTGTACTAGGCTTTGAACATTATCGTTCTCGTTCTAGTTTTATAAGTGTCAATGGGTAATATTATACGATGAAAATGAATATAAAAAAACCAATCATCTCATATGTAATTATCGGAATAGTAGTTAGTTCTAGCATAATTGGAGGGTTTTTTCTAATAAAAAACCTCACTCAAAATAACAACACTGTAATTCAACAGCAGATACCATTATCTATTAACTCATCTTTTGCTACATTTAATCTACAAGGATTAAATTATACTCCTTCAATTGTACCAACAAATATCAAGAAGGGTTTGAATAATGTAAATCTACAAGGATTAGATAAGGAGTTAACTCCTGAAATAATAGAAAAATTAGAAGAATATGGTTTCGCTCTTGTAGATAAAGGAATTGAGGACATTTATAAACCTGTAGACTTTGATATGAATACTGAGACTCCTATGTATGTTACTACTGATCTATGTCTTCATACTCTTCATTCGTTATTTGATATCTATCTACGAATATTGGAATATTATTACTTTAATGAGAATTTTACGACGATGATAAGTGCTTTAAGAGAACATCAAATTAGTATGTACAAATCCTCTTCATTAGATCAATCTCTCAAGCCTATTTTAGAGAAAAATATTGCTTATTTAACTGTGATCTTAAGGCTCCTTGACAACCAAACATCTATTCCTAATTGTGTAAAAGACATAGTAGAAAGTGAATTAGGAAAAATTAACACTGGAATACCTGATTATTCTTCTATTTTCGGTTATTTAGAAGACTTTTCACAATACAAACCCAGAGGACATTATACTAGAAGTGAAAAATTAGCAAATTATTTCCAAGCGATGATGTATGCAGGAAGAATGAAATTCATCTTGGATGACAAAACAGAAGAGAATAACTTAGGAATTGAACAAACAAAGATGGCTTTACTATTAGTTTACACTTTTTCTGCAGAGATAGATGATCAAATAATCTGGGATTACTGGGATAAAATAGTTAGGACAACTAATTTTCTTGTGGGTGTAAGTGATGACCTTACTCCAAAAGAATACTTTGAAGTATGGTTAAATCAGACAGAGGAACACATTGAACTATCTTCACTAACTGATGATGAACTTGTAAAGAATATTATTAATAAACTACAAGAACTGAAAGAACCAAAAATAAATTCGAGGTTTACAGCAACTTTTGAAGGAGAAGAGAACTCAGAAAAAGGAATGAGCTTATTTGGTCAAAGTTATACTCCAGATGCATATATTTTCCAAGAACTAGTTTATGACAATTTACCTTCTCGAATGTTTCCAAAGGGTTTAGACATCTTCTCTGTTTTTGGAAGTAAAAGAGCAGAATATCACCTAGCTTCTGAAAAAGAGTATGAAGGATATACAGAAAAAATAAATGAATTACGAGATGAATTCAGTAATTTATCTTTTAGCGACTGGACGCAGAATTTCTACTGGCAATGGCTTTTTACCTTACTTCCTTTACTTAAAGAGAAAGGAGAAGGATACCCTGGTTACATGCAAAGCGATGCTTGGACAGATAAGTCATTAATGACAGCTTTAGCTTCATGGGCTGAATTAAAACATGATACTATTCTCTACTCTAAACAAGCATACGCAGTTATGGGTCTCACAAAAAGTATCTACCATTATTTAGAACCCTATCCTGAGGTTTACTCAAGAATAGCGGCGACTGTATCTATGCTTAAAGAAGGTTTAGAAAAAAGAGGGTTGCTATATTCTGATGAAAATAATAACTTTGAATCAAAGTTTAATGAATTTATATCTATCATGAATAACTTAACAGAGATAAGTATTAAAGAATTAGAAAATAAACCCTTAAACTCAGAAGACCTATCATTTATTCAAATGACAGGAAAAAGATTGCTATATACAACTATTATTTATGGTAAAGAAAACGAAGAAATAACTTCAGAAACAGATAAACGAACTGCAATTATTACAGATGTTTTTACAGAACCAAACAGTGAGCAAGTTCTAGAAGTAGGAGTGGGTAACCCTTTCATAATTTATGTTGTTGTTCAAGATCATAAAGGAAAGCTTTACCTTACCAGAGGAGTAACCTTTTCTTATTATGAGTTCAAACAACCTATGAATAACAGATTAACTGACGAGGAATGGCAAGAAATGTTAGAAACTTCTCCTCCAGATTTGCCTGAATGGATACAACAAAATTTGCCTATTGTCCAAATCGAAAACAATGAAGTACAAGTTAAACAATTAGCTCTACAAACATCAGATATTCAAATAAAGATAAAAAAGGTTAGAAATTTAGGAGATAATTATTGGAATTATGCTATAGAAAGACACGACTGAACTCACCTAAAGGATCAGTGATTCCTTCAGATTTTCTAACTACAATAACCATTTTTCTTATTCCCATCTCCTCTACTTTTTCAATCTTAACTTTTATATCATCTAGAAAGCCTATAAATTGATTATCTAAAATTTCCTCTTTACTTTTTCTTTTTTCTTCAGGAACTCTTTTATTTATTTTTTCTATTAATTTATCAAGTGATTCTTGACTATTTACCAAGGTGACAGTATTAAATAGTGATATTTCAAAATCATCAAGATTTCTGTTATAATGTTCTAATCTCTTATTTATATAATGTATTTTTTCTTCTAATTCAGTAAGAGGTACATAGGGGAGATTTATTCCATCTGCTTCTCTACACGCAATATCAATCATTCTTTTTCCTGAAGAGCCAAGAACAATTTGAGGATAAGGCTTTTGAATAGGCTTAGGAAAATTTCTATTACGCTCTAGTTTCCAGAATTTACCGCTAAAATCAGTAACATCTTCAGTAAACAATTTTTTATAAATTGTAAGTGATTCTTCTAACTGATCAACTCTCTCTTTTGGTGAGGGAAAGGGATAACCATAAGCTTTGTATTCTTCTTCATACCACCCTGCACCTAACCAAAGAAGAGCTCTTCCTTCACTTATATGATCAAGAGTAGAGATACATTTAGCAAGATAAGCAGGATTTCTGAAAGAATTACAAATAACAGTATGACCTAATTTCAATTTTTTAGTTTCTACTGCTAAAGCAGTCATAAGCATTATCGCTTCTAAATAAGGTTCTTTTTTATCCTGTTTTTCATCAAAACCAATTAAATGATCATTAACGTGGATAGAGTCATACCCTAACCCTTCTACACGAATTGCAAGATCTCTAATCTGAGGATAAAGAAGAGGTCCTCTAATATAATAACCAAATTTCATATTGAAACATAGAAAAATGGATATTTAACAATTTACTTTCAGCCTTTTTTCTAAATCATAGTATTAAGGCTTAAAACGTTATTTCCTTTATAATTTGAAAAAATAACATTTAAATAATTTCATTTGCTTAGTTATTATATGAATATAAAAAAAAACAAATAATAGAATTATTTATGTTTTTTAGCTTATTTTTATGTTCAAGTTCAATATCAGCTGATACACAACCTATTCTCTTCGACATAACGATCATTTCTCCAAACTCTGGTTCAGCAAGAAGCCAATGGCCAAAATTATTAGATCAGACCTTACCCCAAATAGGAATAAACGTTACTCATATCTATGAAGGTTGGAATTTTATCTCTGAAAGAACATGGAATTATCCAGTTGACGAAGAAGGATATGAAGATCACATACCATCCTATAAAGAAGGAGGGTATGATATACTTACAATTGGATGGGGGTGGGATTTTGATTGGGATCCAACGGGAATATTAGATTCAACTTCAATTGTCCCAAATGGATATAACTTTTACCAGTATAACAGCTCAGAGTTTGACAACATTCTAGAAGAATACTTATCTGAGTTTGAGATATCAAAAAGAATAGAAAAAGCAAAGGAGCTTCAATCAATATTATATAATGACTTACCTGCGATTACTGTTTTTTACCCGAGGGAAAAAAGTTTCAATTTACCTGGAGTCTCCAATGTTGATTTTGAATTACTAGACCAAGGTATTCCTCGAACTGAATATTGGAAAAACAGTGAAAAAGACAATATAACATATATGACATATTATGATTTTTATTCTCCTAACTTGTTTCTAAAAGACACTCATATTGAAGAAATGATGGGTAACATTATTTTTTATGGACTTTTTGAGAGAGCACAAAATACACATTTGTATGAACCAGTTATTGCTCAAAATTATTCTATATCAGAAGATAAGAAAACAATTATTGTGGACATAAACCCTGATGCTTATTTTAGTAATGGAGATCCTGTAACTGCTTATGATGTAGATTTTAGTTATGAATTGTTTATGACCCCTGGAGTGCGTGATTACCTTTATTCATATTACAATATTTATGATTTACTAACAACATACTTTGAAAACAATGATAGTATTCGAGCTATAGATGAGGATACTGTTCAATTCGAATTCAAAGAACCTTACATTTTCTGGCCATATTTATTAAGCATTGATATTGTAAACAAGAAGTTATTTGAAGAATATATTGAAGATAATGGTTACAACTTTGATACTAATAATCAAACATTGTTTATTGGAGCAGGTCCATTCACCCTAAATGTTACTGAAGACTATGATTTAGAAAATCAGACAGTAACTTTTCATAAAAATGAATACTGGAAATTAACTGATAAAATCAATCTTGATTCTATTATCTTTCAATGTAAAATCTATAGTAACGATGCAACAGATAAAATTGAAAATAAAGAAATAGATATCATTGATGATCTTTACAGATATTTAGATATACTAGTAAACAACACAGAGTGGGAAAGTACAGAAATTAGAACAACAGGATACGCAGAATTAACGATCAACATGTTTCATCCAATTTTAGGAACAGGAGAACTTACACCTCTTGGAACTGCAGAAGCAGCTAATAATGTCAGAAGAGCAATAAGCCATTCTATAAATAGAGAACAAATTATAGAAGAAGTGTTAGAAGGGCTAGGTAAACCAGGAGTTGTACCTTTCTCAGAATTGTGTATAGGTTTTGATACAACTCTTACTCCTTACTCCTACAATATCACATTAGCTAAATCGCTAATGGAAGAAGCAGGATACAGTTTTGAACAAACAACACCAGAAGAAACAGCTTATTCTTTAGCCTTTATTCTTTCTTTACTTGGAGTTACAATTGCAATATCTAAAAAAACTAAAAAATAATTTTTCTCTTTTCTTGCAAAACAAACTTTAAAGACTTAAAACTTTATTTTTTTTGTGCTTTTGAAAAAATAACATTTAAATAATTTCGTTTACTTAGTTACTGTATGAAAATAAAAAAAAACCATATAAAAGAACTAACAATATTTTTTAGTTTATTTTTGAGTTTAAGTTTAATATCAGCAGATACAGCGCCCATTTTTTTCGATATAACAATCATTTCTCCCAACACTTGTCCAGCACGAAACCAATGGGAACCTCTATTAGATCAGATCTTACCACAAATAGGAATAAATGTTACTCATGAATATGTACATTGGGGTTTTATCTCTGAAAGAACATGGAATTATCCAGTAGGTGAAGAAGGATATGAAGATCATATACCATCCTATGAAAAAGGAGGATATGACATACTTACAATTGGATGGGGGTGGGATTTTGATTGGGATCCAACAGGACTATTCGATTCAGCTTCAATTGTCCCAAATGGAGATAACCTTTACCAGTATAACAGTTCAGAATTTGACAATACTCTAGAAGAATATTTATCAGAGTTTGAACTCTCAAAAAGAATAGAAAAAGCAAAGGAACTTCAATCTATATTATACAATGACTTACCTGCGATTACTGTTTTTTACCCGAGGGAAAAAAGTTTCTATTTACCTGGAGTCTCTAACGTTGATTTTGAATTACTATACCAAAGTATTCCTAGAACTGAATATTGGAAAAACAGTGAAAAGAATAATATAACATATATGACATATTATGATTTTAATTCTCCTAACTTGTTTCTAAAAGACAATTATATTGAAGAAATAATGGGTAACATTATTTTCTATGGACTTTTTGAGAGAGCACAAAATACACATTTATACGAACCAGTTATTGCTCAGAATTATTCTATATCAGAAGATAAGAAAACAATTATTGTGGACATAAACCCTGATGCTTATTTTAGTAATGGAGATCCTGTAACTGCTTATGATGTAGATTTTAGTTATGAATTATTTATGACACCTGGAGTACGTGATGACCCTTATTCATATTACGATACTTATGATTTACTAACAACTTACTTTGAGAACAATGATAGTATTAAAGCGATTGACGATAATACTGTTCAATTAGAATTTAAAAAGCCCTATGTTTTCTGGCAAGACTTGCTAAGTATTGATATTGTAAACAAGAAGTTATTTGAAGAATATATTGAAGATAATGGTTATAACTTTGATACTAATAACCAATCATTGTTTATTGGAGCAGGACCATTCACCCTAAATGTTACTGAAGATTATGATTTAGAAAATCAGACAGTAACTTTCCATAAAAATGAATATTGGAAATTAACTGAAACAGTTGAACTTGATTCTATAATCTTTTTATGTGAGATTGGCACTAACGATGCAACAGATAAAATTGAAAACAAAGAAATAGATATTGCAGATACATTATTCAGATTTTTAGATATACTAGAGAACAACACAGAATGGGAAAGTACAGAAATTAGAACAGGAACACAAACAGAATTAACGATCAACATGCGTCATCCAATTTTAGGAACAGGAGAACTTACACCTCTCGGAACTGCAGAAGCAGCTAATAATATCAGAAGAGCAATAAGCCATTCTATAAATAGAGAGCAACTAATTGAAGAAGTACTAGACGGAATAGGAAAACCGGGAGTTGTTCCTTACCCAGAATTGTGTATAGGCTTCGACACTAGCCTATCTCCTTACTCCTATAATATCACATTAGCTAAATCGCTAATGGAAGAAGCAGGATACAGTTTTGAACAAACAACACCAGAAGAAACAGCTTACCCAGTAGCATTTATTCTCTCTTTACTTGGAATCACAATAATTTTTTCTAAAAGGTCTAGATAACTTTTTTCTTTTTTAGATCAATTTTTGAGTTCTCACGTAGTCCTGTCCTTCGATAATCAAAGAATTGTAGTATAACCATTATTGATTAATTTAACAAGCTACCTACAATTACATTTTTATTTTTTATGCTTTTTAATCTTTAATTTAATGCTTTGCTTTTTTCTTAATTATCACACCTATTATTGGCAAAGAAGCACCACATAACACACCAATGAGAACAGCAAGTACATAACCAAGGGTTGTTAAAAACTGGTTAGAAATTATGAAAATGGAACTTAACACAAGAAATGGTATCATTAAAAAAGCTGTAACTGCTCCAGGGTTATAGCCTTTGACCTTTTTCTGAAATACTAAAAGGTGCCCAACTATATTTACAACGTTAAAAATAATCATCGCAAAGCCAAGCCAAGGAGCAATAGAACTAATCAATGCAGCAAAAACAAAAATAGCCCAAACACCCAAATTTATCACAACCACCACAACATCATTTATAGGTTCAAAACCAGAAGAATCTTCAACAGCAAAAACAGTTTTATAATTAATAAATTGTTTAAAACCACCAGGAAAAACATACTCTTCAAATTCGTGAAGCATTAAAACTGCTAAATTCAGCCAATAAAGTAAAGAGAGCTTGTTGGTAAGACTGCTATTTTTCCAAAGAAAAATAACTATAAAAATAATAACGATTGCAAAAAATCCTCCCACCTTTGGCCAAATTGTGTTAAATTTTTTAAGTTTCATAAGGATTTTAATAAAAAAGGTTATTTAAAGATTCTTTATTGAAAAAATTTTGTAATTTGCAAAGCCGTAGTGCTTGAATCAACACTAATTAGGAGTTCAAAAAAACTATAAATGTTTTTCTAATAATCTCTACATATATGAGTCCGAGTTGAGAAATAGGAGAAAAACAGTTTATAAAATATTTTTTTTATTTAACAATTTAAAAAAAAGAAAAAAAAAGAAAAATAAGAAATTATAATCTCCTCTTAAAGAAGTCTAAAAATAATTTTAGCGTTCTAATTCTCATATTTATGTCAGAGTAAGCTCCATGTCCTTCTTCTTCGAATTCTACATATTCAAAGGTTTTGTCTCCTTCTTTTCCTTCCTTCCATCCTAGTTCAATAAGTTTGTCTCTGAATTGTCTGCTCTCTTCAACAGGACATCTAGGATCGTTCACACCATGTATCATCTGTATAGGAGCTTTGATTTTTTCAATATGTGTTAAAGCTGATCTATCTTCCCATAATTCTTTATTTTCTTCATATGTTCCCATGTGTTGATTAAGGAAAAACTTGAAATGTGGTTGAGATTTATCATACATTGTTTTTAGATGTGATATACCTATCCAAGCTGAACCTGCTTTCCATCCTGCGTCTGCATATTTTGTTAATTGCAAGAAAGTCATATATCCTCCATAAGATCCACCGAAAACACCTATTTTTTCAGGGTCGACGTATTCTAGCTTTTCTAGATATTTTTTGGCGTAAACAACATCTTGTGCATCTCCTCCACCCCAATCCATTAGATTCATTTCTTGAAACTTCTTTCCATAACCTGTACTTCCTCTAATATTTGGACACAGAATTACAAATCCTTCATGTGCAAAAACTTGAGACATAATATCAAACATTCTATAATATTGCCCTGTAGGTCCTCCATGCACATGTACCAAAGCAGGATATTTCTTTCCTTTTTCCAACTTTGGTGTAGTAAGAGTAGCTGCAATTTCTATTCCATCAAAGGATGGATATTTGATATATTTCATATCATAGAAGTCTTCTTCTGTAAGATCAGTTTGAGGAGGAATAATTATCTTTTCTTCATCAGTTTCTAAATTATATATTGCTAGGCTTGTAGGCATTTTGGGTGCACTTCTGAGATAAATCAGATATTTATCGTTTAGAGCAAATTGAGTATAGTAAGCTATTCCTTCAAAGTTTAGTTCTTTTTTTTCTCCAGTCTCTAAATCGTAGATTATAGGTCTCATTTCTGCTTCTTTATTTTGAAGGACTACTAGTTTCTTTCCATCTTTTGAGAACTCTACTGCGAATTCTTCATATTTTCCATCACTTAACCATTTTACTTCTTTTGTTACTGTGTCAAATATTCCCGCTTGGCTTACTCCACTATTGTCACTTGTAACAGCCAAATAGCGCCCATCTTCAGAAATATCAGAAAATTGATCATTAGAAGCATCAGAAACTCTAAATACTAAGTCTGTCTCGCTTCCATCTTCTTTAATTGCCCAAACATCTGAATTTTTTATATTATAGGTGTCATTGAAATTATAGTAAACCCACCCATTTTTACTCCAACTAGCTTTTCCCCAAGTAGGTTTATCATGAGCTGTCAACTGCTTAATTTCTTTACACTCTATATCCATGATAAACAAGTTAAGTTGACCATTCCTTGTTGAAGCAAAAAGAAGACTCTTTCCATCAGGACTTATTTCATGTGGATATTCTTGAGCTTCTGGGGTTTTTGTTAATTGAATGCTTTCTTTTGTTTCAATATTAAATAGGAAAATGTCGTGCATTTCATTTCCATCTTTATCTCTTGTATAAGTGATATGTTTACTATCTTGTAACCATACATATCCTGCACGAATAGCTCGAGGAAGTTCTCCTTCTGTCACTTGCTTATAATCTAACGATTCTAAATCTAAAATATAAAATTCATTTCTTTTTGTCTTATTCCAATAAAAACCAAGCAAATTCTTTTCTTTATTTGTTTTTAACATCATCATGCTTGGTATTGAAGCTAACTTTTCTACAGTAATTTCTTTGGTCATTTTATCACCTTGTTAAAATATTTTTTTTAACCTTAACTCTCTTTTAATACTTATATATTTTAGCTTTTAACTATAAAATTTTGAAAAATAGGAATATTATTAAAAAAGAAAACAATTCTTCAATTATGAATTACGAAGAAATGATTCTTAAATCTAGAGAAGAAAAAGATAAATTCTTTAGAAATCACCCTTATTCGCCCCTAACAACTGAACAAAAAAGGAAATTCAAAGGATTAAATTATTTTGAACCAGATATTTCTTATAGATACGAAGTTAAAATCAACAAGTATGAAGATCAAAGGAAAGTTTCTATTAGAACATCTAAAGGGACAGCTCAAGAATATATTAGATGGGGATATATTGAGTTTGAAAGAGATGGAAAAACAAATATTTTAAGCGTATTTAAGCAAGAAGGAGAAGATTACTTTTTTATTCCTTTTAAAGATAAAACTACTGGAAAGGAGACCTATTCTGCAGGAAGATATATTGAAGTTGAGAATCTAGGTGATGACCTATATCTGTTAGATTTTAACTTTGCTTATAACCCCTATTGCGCTTACAACGATAACTGGGTTTGCCCTCTAACACCTTTCGAAAATAACTTAGAAATAGCAGTAGAAGCAGGAGAAAAAAAATTTCACGATTAAAAAAAAGTTAGAAAATAAAAAAGAATTAGTTTATTTTAATTCTTTTAGTGCCTCTATTACTTTTTCAGCTACGTGAACACTTGCCCTATAATTGCCTTCAAGCGTTTGAGCGCCTATATGAGGTGTCATAATTACATTGGGGTGTTTTAGGAGTTTATTTTCTTCTTTAGGAGGTTCTTTTTCAAAAACATCAGTTGCATATACAGCTAACTTTCCTTTTTCTAAAGCTCTATAAGCTGCATCTTCATCAACAACTCCTCCTCTAGCGCAGTTAATGAGAATTACATTTGTTTTCATTTTCTCAAATTCTTCATCAGATATCATATGCCTTGTTTCATCTGTTAATGGAAGATGAAGACTAATATAGTCTGCTTTCTCAAATACCTTATCAATTGAACTTTGGAGCTCAATAACTCCACTTTGTTTAATGTAGGCATCATAGCCTATAGTTTTCATTCCAAGAGCCTTAGCTTTTACTGCCAAACTTGAGCCTATTCTTCCGGTACCTATAATACCCAATGTTTTACCTTCTATTTCTACTGAAAATAATGCTTTTTTCAATTTTTTAAATTCAGAAGGGTTTTTTCTTAGCCTTTCTGTTCCTGTAACTACTCTTCTAGTAGCGGCTAAAATCATTGTTAATGCTAATTCTGCAACAGAGTTAGTTGTAGCATTTGGAGTATTAATCACTTTTATTCCTCTTTCTCTTGCAGATTGCAAATCAATGTTATCTAATCCTACACCAGCTCTTCCTATAACTTTCAGATTTTTGGCTACTTCTAATAGATGCCCCTTGACCTTAGTAGCAGACCTTACAATTATCGCATCATAGTCAGGTATAATGTGCTCTAATTCCTCTTTTGGTATATCCCAAGCTTTTTTTACTTCAAATCCTTCTTTTTCTAGCAATTCTACAGCTACATCATTTAATTTATCAGAAATTAGTACCTTAAACATTTAATTCACCTCAATTAAGTTCCCAGATCTCATTAATGTTGTTAAGCAATTCTTGAATTGTTTCTAATGTATGATCTCCCATATGTCCAATTCTAAAGGTTTTATTTTTTAGATTACCATAACCATTAGCTAGTTCCATTCCTTTTTCAGCTAATGCAGCATTTAGTGCGCTTACATCTTTATTTAATGTGTTTTCTATTGTTGTAACAGTTACTGATTCATACCCTTTTTCTGCAAAGAGTTTAAACCCTTTTTCTAAAGCCCATTTTCTTGTTAATTCAGCCATTGCTTTGTGTCTCTCATAGCGACCTTTTGCTGTTTCTTTAAGCATTTTTCCAAGTTGATAGTCAAGAGCATAAAGTAATGAGATTGCTGGAGTAGAAGGAGTTTGCTTCTTCTTTAAATAATAGTTGTGTACCTTTAGTAAATCAGTATAGGTACCTCTATTCTTTACTTCTTCAGCTCGTTTAACAGCTTTTTCAGAGTAAATCATAATAGCTAATCCTGGAGGTAGAGCAAAAGCTTTTTGTGTTGAAGCAAAAATGAAATCAGTATGCATTTCGTCTGGTAGGATTAAATCTCCTCCCAAACTTGAAACAGTGTCAACAACAAGTAATGTTTCAGGATACTTGCTAATTACTTCACCTATTGCTTTAAGATCACTTTTAACTCCTGTACTTGTTTCATTTTGACAAACTGTGACAACATCATATTCTTTTTCTTTAAGTTTTTCTTCAATCATTTCAGGCTTGATAGCTTTACCCCATTCTACTTCTAAAACATCAACATTGTGCCCACAATTTTTTAATGTATCAGCCATTCTTTTAGAAAAAGCACCATTAACACAACTTAAAGCAGCTTTTCCTTCTCTAATTAGATTTCTACCTGTGATATCCATACCAATTGTTCCTGAAGCTGCAAAGACAGCAATGTGTTGTTCAGTATTAAAATATTCGTGAAGTTGAGTTAAAACACTAGCATATAAAGCAGTAAAATCTTTATGACGATGACCTATCATTGGTCTTACTTGTGCTTGAAGCACATCTTCACTTACTTCTGTCGGTCCTGGAATATACAATCTTCTGTGCATTTAAATTCTCTCCTAGTTTTTATTAAATAGTAATAATTTACTAAATTTGAGAGATACTTTTAACTAAAAAAATTTGTGCTATGAAGATAAAAAAAACTATTAAACTAATAGTAAGAGAACAATATTAAAATTCAAGAAATGGTAGAAAAATAGAAACTTTAGTTCCAACATGATGAGTACTATCAATAAATATTTGTCCTTCATGTAGTTCTACAAGATTTTTAGTAATATATAACCCCAATCCAGTTCCTTCATTTTTTTCAGCTTCAACAGTTCTAAAAAAGGGTTTGAAAACATATGGAAGCTCATGACTTGGAATACCTATTCCTTGATCTTGAATCTGAATAAGTAGTCCTTTCTTATTATCTGGATTATATTTGCCTTCATAGTTCTTAACTACTGAAAAGTCTATTTTTGAACTGCTTGGAGAATATTTGATTGCATTATCCAGTATATTAGAAACTATTTGCTTAATCCTTTTTGGATCACCGAAATATTGAATGTCATTTGTTTCAAATTTCTTTATTAGCTTAATTTTCTTACTTTTTAGTTGCTCTTCAAAACTTTTTATTGTAGAATTTATGTTTTTAATAATATTAAATTTCTTTTTCTCTATCTTAAATCTGTTATTTTCTATTTTAGAAACTACTAACAAATCTTCAATTAAAGTTGTTAATAGTTCTGCACTTTCTTCCATTACTTCCAAGGTTGAATGAATTTTTCTTTTAGGCAATCTTTCCCAGTGTTTTTTTAGAAATTGAATACTCAAACATAAAGATGTAATGGGAGTTCTCAATTCATGGCTAACAGAAGAGATAAAGTTCTTTCTGAGCTTGTCTATAGTAAGAAAAGGAGTAATATCTTGAAATTCTACTAATGCCCCTATAATACTCCCAGAAGAAGTGATATTTACTCCAGAAACTTGAATAAAGAAATTTTCAGATAACTCAAACGTATTAGAGACTTTTTCTCTTGCTACTATTAATTCTTTAACAAAAGAGAATAAAGGATCATCTTTAAACTTTTCAGAAAAGATGTTTAAAGCTAGTAAAGGTTCTTTGTCATCAGAATAAAGAATATTATAAAATTCTTCAAATTTCTTATTAAATAAACTGAAATTTCCCTCATCATCAATTAACAACAAACCTGTTGATGCTGTCTCAAAAATCGCTTCAAGTTTAAGTTTTTCTTCCAATAGTTCTTCATTTTTTCGTTCAACAATCATAGATAATTCTGAACTTGTCTCTCTTAGTTCTTTTTCTCGTTTTACATGCTTAGTAATATCAGTGGCAACACCTAAAGCAACTGTTTCTCCATTTGGTAATTTAATAGGGATTTTTCTTACTTCTATTGTTCTTTTTTCACCAAAAGCATCTGTAAAAGAACTTATTGTTTTTATTCTACTTTTCGTATCTATAACTTTCCTATCAGATTCTAGAAAATAGTCAGTATCACTCTTTACAGGCTGAATATCGTGCTGAATAGAACCTTCAATCTCATCAATTAAGAGATCAAAACTTTCTGCTAAAGCTTTATTAGCTAATAAAAATCTTCCTTCTTTATTCTTTACAAAAATCATCTGTGGAACTTGATCTATCACTTCTCTTAGAATATTTTTGTTAAATTCTAATTCCTTTATCTCCTCTTTGTTCAAAGAAACAGATGTAGCAATAGCAAAGTGACAATTACTAGAAGTATTAAAGATGAGTTTTAGTTTTACTGGTATTTTTTCTTCTTTTACACAAATAGATGATTCAATAGAAAAAGCACTCTTTTTTGAATCAGCTATTTTTAGGAAATAATCAATATTTTCTGTTTTGTTTATGTCCACAAAGTACTCATTCATCTTTTTTCCAAGAATTGTGGATTGTTTATTTCCAATAATTTCCTCTGCTTTTTGGTTTACATAAAGAATTGTCAAATCATTATTAAAAACAAAAACTGCTTCCTCTAAATTATCAAAGCATGATAATATAACATCGACATTAAACTTTATTTCATTGTTTCTATTCAACTTATGTTCTGTTTTCCTTTTGTCCTTGTTTGATATTTCATCTTTGTGAAAAAGATTACTCAAAATTATTCACCTTGAATAGGTAAGATAGTCAATATTTCTTCCCATGCTTTTTTAATATCCCATTTTTCATCATTTTTAATTTTATCTGAATATGGAGCTAGAATTTCTTCCATTCTTTTAGTTATTATGTAATCAATTCTTGGGGCAATTACTACAAGCATAAATGGAATTTGCTGAGATAAACTTTCAAAGTCTTCATAAGCATCAATATAAATATAACAAGCCATACCAATATTTTCTAGAAATAAAGGTACTCCTTGAGGATTTGTTACTTTCAATTCTCCATATACAGAAATAATTGTTTGAAAGATTTGAACTCCTAAACTGTCTAATTCAATTTGCTGTTCTATTTTTTTTGGAAAATAATCTACAGGTTGAGGACCTAACACATCGTGCCACTTAATTAGCAATAAAAAAACTGTATCCCTGGAATAACTAGATATAGCATCATGTGCCATCAAATTTTGGCTTAACTCTAGAGTTATTTTTTTCTTTAATTCTTCTCTGATCTGATGATTTAACTTTCTTTTAGCTAACTTTCCTTCAACTATTGCAATCAAATCTTCTTCTTTGAAAGGTTTAATAATATAGTCATCTATTCCTAAAGACTTACCATATCTTACTGACTCAGGATCACTTTTAGCAGTGAGAAATACAAATGGAATATCAAAAAATCTCTTATCTCTTGATATTTTTTCATATAAAGAATAGCCATCCATTCCTGGCATCATTATGTCACAAAGAATAAGATCAGGAGGATGTGTTAGATTTTCTAACAAGCTTAATGCTTCAGCTGCATTCTGAGCTAAGACTGGAAAATAGTCATACATCGATAAAATATTATCTAATAAATACAATATTTGCTTATTATCATCAATAATTAAAATCGTTCCTTTCAAATTATCCAATTTAGGTAATAGAACTATGTAAAATAAAATTTTTGCTTGTGCTAGTCATTTAAAATTTAATTTAAAAAATTTTAAAAGTACAATTGGAAAACAACTCAAATATTCAAAACTACTAAAATTATTGAATATACTAAACTTATTACTCCCATTATAATAATCAAGGGAAAAATTTTCTTGAAATAATCTTTGAATGTGAACTCTATTCCTTCCCTCTTTAAAATATCTAGAGACATTAGAATAGTTACACTTCCTAATGGGGTAAGTGCTCCTCCAATGTTATCAGCCAAGATTAAACTTACCCATGTACCCCTGAGAATAGGAACAGGAACAGTATTAGATATTGAAATAAAAATGTAAGAGAAAATGAGAGCTGCACTTGTATTATTTAGAAATCCTGCTAAAGGGATTCCCATAATTATAAAAAATATTACAACTAAAATCTGTGATACTGTTGGTGAGAAATTCAGATTAAAGAAAATTAGAATTAATTTAGACAAAGGAACAAGAGCTCCTGAAGCAGCAAATATCCCCATAAGTGTGAAAAGCATTACAAAAAAGGTTATCATTTCCCATTCTACTCCATGTTCTACATATTTTTTCAATGTTGAATTAAAAATAAAAACTCCAACTACAGCTACAATAAAAGCTATTGTTCCTACATCCAATCCCAATACAGAGGATAATAAAAATCCACCAAAGAGAAGAATTAACAACCCAAAAGATTTCCAAACTTTAACCTTACTTTCTACACTAGACCAAGGGTTAATTCTTGCAATTTGACTTTTTTTATCTCTATCTATTTTTTTGTTTATTTCTTTTTTGAAAATATAGTAAAAGTATCCATAAGCTACAAAGAATAAAATTAATGAAAGTGGTAACATTAAAGCAGTGAAGCCTATAAAACTTATTCTATAGGGATAAAGACTAAAGAATATAATGTTAGGAATAGATGAAACAGGAGTAGGCATACCTCCAATAATTGTATTAATACCAACAAATAAAACGAATGGAAGGGGATTAACATCGAGCTGCTTGCAAATAACAATGGTTAAAGATCCCAACAAAATTATTGCAGAAAGATTATCAAAAAACATGCTAATGAAAAATGTTAACCCTCCAATAGAAAAGAAAAGCATTTTGGGATTTCCTTTTGTTAATTTTATTATGTAGAGTGAGATAAAGTCAAAAAAACCTGAATCTTTTATTAATTGAACGATAATACTTACTGAAAAGATAATCATTATTGCTTCTACATTCACCAAATCTGAAATGGCTTCAATAAAATGAGGATGTTCATCTTCAATACTATATCCGAGATTTACTTCAAGGAGATTTTCCCAATCCATTAAGAAAAAAAACACCATAATCGACAAAATTGTTCCTAAGGCTGTTACTTTCAAGGAATCAAAATTTTCGTTCATTAGTCCTGCAATTGTTCCTAGAACAATAATTGTAATAATTATTGAGCCTAATAACGATAGTACTGCCACGATTATCACCTAAAGTGTTAATATTGTGTTGAATATTTTCATACATTTTTATCGCTTGAAAGTAAACTGATTTTATGCATTAAATTAAGTTTCCAATCCCTAAAATGTATTATTTTATATATTTTTTTTATTTTTTGATTAGCACAAAAAAGATACAATATGTTAATTTTTTATAGAATGCTTCTTTAAAAATATAGAAAAAGGAGTGTTATTATAGGATCTAAAGAATTTTTTAAGATTAAGAACCTGATAATATGAGAATTATTGAATAACCAATACTGAGCAATGCAAATGTTAAAGTCAAAGGTAAGGTTTTCTTAACATAATCCATAAAAGTGATTTTATATCCTTCTCTATTTAATATCTCGAGAGCCATCAATATAGTAATACTTCCTAATGGAGTTAAAGCTCCTCCGATATTTCCACCTAATACAAAAGCTATCCATGTCCCTTTACCTATAGTTGTTGAAACAGAAGCTACCATAGTTGTGAAAATATATGAGAAAATTAAAGCTGCTGAAGAACCGTTAAGAAACCCAGTAATTGGAAGACCAATTAAACCTATAATTAGTGCAACTAGTATCTGAGCTGATTTAGGTGATATATTTAGATTAAAAATAGAAATGAATAGATTAGCTATAGGTTGTAAAGCTCCTGAACCAGCAAGAACACCCATTAAAACAAATAAAGCAACAAAGAATACTATCATTTCCCATTCTATTCCTGAATGAATAAATTTCTTTAACTGCTTATTAAATAGGAATAATCCAAAAACTGCTACAATTAAAGCAATTGTTGCTACATCCAAACCTATAACTGAAGAAAGGAGGAATCCTGCGAAAAGAATAACTAAAAGTCCAATTGATTTATATACTTGACTTCTTTCGTCAATTCCTGACCAAGGATTAATTCTTGCGATTTGTTTTTGTTTTTCTTCTGGGATCTTAATGAATATATCTTTCTTAAATATGAGAAAGAAGTAGAGAGAAGATAAGAGGAAAAATAGCAAAGCAATTGGAAACATTAAGCCTGTAAATTTTATAAATGTCATATCTCCTTCATACAAGCTGTAAAATATTATATTTGGTAGAGATGAAACAGGAGTAGGTAATCCTCCAATTATAGTATTAATACCAACAAATAAAACAAATGGAATGGGATTTAAATCTAATTGCTCACAAATAACCACTGTTAAAGAACCTAGTAGAATTATTGCAGAAAGATTATCAAAAAACATGCTTATGAAGAAAGTTAATCCTCCTAGAGCAATAATAAGTTTCTTTGGATCTCCTTTTGTTAATTTCACAATAGAGAGCGAGACAAAATCGAAGAATCCTGCTTCTTTTGTCAAAGAAACAATCACACTTACTGAAAAAATAATTAATATTGCTTCTACATTTATCATTTCAGCAATAGCTTCTAAATAATTCTCAGGAACATATTCATGGCTAGTGTTTTCTAGTAACAATTTATGCCAATCAGTAAAAAAGAAAAACAGAACCATTACTATCGATGCGCCAGTTACTGTTATTTTTGTAGTGTCAACACCTTCTATCATTAAAGCAATTATAGTTGCAAGTACAGTGACAGATATTAATATTATTCCTATTATTTCCACTACAGCCATAAACTATTCCTTCTCAGCGATTTATTCGAAATTATCAGTTTTTACTTCCTCTTCTTGTTCTTCTTCTATTTCTTTAGAATCTTTTGTCTTTTCTTTTTCTGATGACTTTGAAGTTTCAACTTTTTCTTTTTCTTCTTTTAATTCTGCTTCTTCTGAAAGTTCTGATATAATCTTTTCTTTGATTATTGTTTTTGGCTCTTTAAGTTCTCTTTTCAACTCGTATTTTATTTCTTCTTTAATCTCTTCCTTAATCTCTTCCTTAATCTCTTCCTTAAGTAAAGATAATTCGTCTTTAGAAAAGTCTTTCATTATTTCTTTCTTTAGCTCTTTCTTGGGGGCTTCTTTAATTTCTTTCTTTAGCTCTTCCTTAATCTCTTCCTTAATCTCTGCTTTTATTTCTTCTTTAATCTCTTCTTTCTCATCTACTTTATCCATAATTAACTCCTCTTGAATCTCTTCTTTTTCCTCTTTTTCCTCTTCTTCCTCTTTTTCCTCTTCTTCCTCTTCTTCCTCTTCTTTTTCTTTCTTTAGTTCACTTTTCTTCTTTCCTTCTTTTACTTGTTTTTTTTCTTCTTTAGTCTCTTTTTCTTCTTCTTTTTTTTCCAAATCTTTTTTCTCTTTTGTTTCCTCTATACCAAATAGTTCTCGCTTTACTTCCTTTTTAATCTCTTCTTTTACTGTTTCTCCTATATCTATTTTCTTGGATGTAGTTTCTTCTTTAGGAACGACTTCACTAGAAACAACTTTTTCTTCTTTTTTCTTTATATCTTCTGTAATAATTAAAAGAGGAACAATAACATCAGGATCACTCAACAAATCGATAAAAAGACCATATAAATTAGCTAATTTAGATGGAAGATAAATGATTAGCAATCCTAAATCTTTACCAAAACTAATCATTTGATTTTTCAATTCTTCATGATCTGAAAGGGAAAGAATTTCGAAATCTACAAATCGTTGTGAATCTTCAAAAACTACTTGATTTGCACGTTCAAATTTATTTAATTCTTCTTTTTGTTTTGCTATAAGTTCTACAAATTCTTCATCATTTAAATCCTGGTACAAATATCTATTTAACAAAAACATACAATGAATGTTTGCATTTTTTATGCTAAATTGAATAGATTTCTCTATTAAATACGATAATCTGCTTAAACTCCCAGTCACAATACCGATATGTTTCCACAAATATTCAGTATTTAGCTCCTGACTTTCAACTATCAATACAGGAACATCGTTTTCTTCTAAAAGATAATTAAAAACATCACCCATTACTTCTATTTTTGCTTCTTCTTTCTCTTCTTCTTGTTTCACCTTGATACTTTTTTTCATGCCAATAAAGGAAGAAGGAACAACAATTAAATCATAAGTTGAAGCGTATATAATTGCTGAGATGATGTTTTTTAGACCATCAAGATCTTCAACTACATGACCTTTTATATTAAAGAGTTTGCTTGATAGATGCTCATATGCGAAAGATAGAGCTTCATCGTATTGTTCTTTATTTGTATCTTCTTTGGAATAAAAACAGATAACGTCTACTGTTGCTTGGAAAAACAATCTGAGTTCTTCTGCAAGTAAAACAACAGTACGAGATTTTTTGGAACCATCAATAAGAACTAATACACTTTTTATTGGTTTAGCAGAAGGATCAACTGAAGGAAGAAGGTTTGCAAACTTCTTTTTCTGCTCTTCAATAGTCTCCTTTTGCACTTCTATTTTATCTTGATGATTGGACATACGAATTCCTCTCTCTATGCTTTTTATTTTTTCTTTTTGATTTTTAAACATCTCGAAATCGGTTAGTATATTGGCGTCAATACATTTTTTCATAAAATAAGAAAACAAGAGGTTTAACTGAAAAAAATGGGAACATATAAATAATAAATTTTTTCTTCTTACTAAAAGAAATAAATTAACTGAAGGCTGATTCTAGTTCTTCTTGTGTTGCAGGAGGAACTGTCGCTACTTTTAGATTCTCTTTAATATGTTCTTCTTCTTTCATACCAACCAAAGTTGAAACAATACGTGTGTGAGCAGAACGAGAATATTGTATAGCTTGTTGAGCTTTTGTCATTAGAAGAGAAAATTTGGGTTGAACAGTTGATTTGAACACTTGTCCTTGAAGTAAGGAAACAGAAGAGAATAAATACAGGTCAAACTGTTTTGCAGCTTCAGCCAAAGAATATTTAGTATTTTCAATGTACTGGTTTTTTAAACTTACAGCTTGATGGTATATGAAATTCAATGGGACTTGAATAAAACGAAAACCGTGATTGTCGCCACCAACTTTTTTAGCAATATTAACTACTTTTTCTAATTGCAAATAATGAGGATGTTTATCTTGAACTCTTAAACTGTCCCAAGTTGCTAAACCGTACCACCTAATTTTGTTGATATCTCTCATTCTTTCAAAGAAAGAGAAAGCAGCTTCAAGTTTATCATAAAATTCACTTGGAGTTACATAATCTAGTTGTGACTCTGCTGCATTATGAAGATATAATAGATCTATAGTAGATACTCTTAGGTTTTTCAATGACTGTTCTAACTGAAATTCAAGAAAAGAAGGTGACATTGAGTGTATTCCACCAACAATATCTTCTTTTCTGCAAACATAGCGGTGAATAAGCTCCTCAAATATATATTCATTTAATTTTCCATAATATTTTTCTTCAGAAGGAGCTATATATCCATTTTTTGTAGAAATAAAAATTTGTTCTCTGGTTATTGCTTCCTCTGAAATTAACTCTTGCAGAGCATTACCTATCTCTCTTTCTGCTCTCTGGTTTCTGTAATTTATTGCTGTATCTATAACATTTATTGCTCCTGACTTAATGCAAGTTTTAACAGCGTTTCTTACTTTAATGTCATCCTCCTCTGTTGGTTGTCCAAGATAAGTTCCTAAACCAATAGAACTTAAGTGGAGGTTAAATACTTCTCTAAAATGCTGTGGATGAATATTTTTGCCGGATATAGCTTGCTCTTTATACAAGTTTGTGCCTTCTTCTGTAGCAAACATAAAACTACTTTTGTTTTTTTTCTATAAAAGTCTTGTTCAAAACAAAAAAAGCAAATTGCTAAAAAATTAAGTCAAAACAAAAGACTTATCAAATTTTTTCTCAAATTAAATAAAGAAAGCAATTAGAAGATTGAAATTTCTATCAAAAGGTAAATTTAATGAAGAAAAGCTACTTAGAAGTCAAAGCAAGGTTGATTGCAGAAAAAATTCTACAAGCAAAGCACTTTATTGTTTTAACGGGTGCAGGAATTAGTACAGAGTCAGGAATACCAGACTATAGGGGTGATAATGGAAGATACAAAATTAGAGCACAAGGTAAAGAAGTGAAAGTAAAACCATTAGAGGAATTTAAGCCAAATCCTGCACACTATGCGCTAGTTAGATTGCAAGATTTAGGTTTGATAAAATTCATCATATCTCAAAATATAGATGGATTACATATTAAATCTGGAATTAAGAAATCAATAATAGCAGAAATACACGGAAATTACTCAATACTTAAGTGTATAGAATGTGATTCAAGGTTTACCAAAAAAGAAATGAAGTGGGATAATAAAAAATATGGTTGGGGAGCAAGAAGCGCAGAACCTAGCCCTGAACAACCTAAATGTCCAATTTGTGGTGGAAGATTAATTTCTTCAATTGTTAACTTTAGAGAACCTATGCCTGAAAAAGAGATGAAGTTAGCTAAAGAACATTCCAAAAAATGTGACTTAATGCTTGTTATTGGAACTAGTTTAAGAGTTTCACCTGCTAACACTCTTCCACGTATTGCAGAGAAAAATGGTTCAGAAGTTTTTATTATTAACCTTAAACCAACAGGATTGGATAACATACTAAAAAATGAAAGAATAAAAGCTAAAGCAGGAGAAATCTTACCCCTAATTGTTGATTATGTAGAAGAGATGATAAAAAATAGCAGTTAAAGTTAACTATCTTGATAAACTATTTCAACATCAACCAATGATGAATAATTAACCTTACAACCCATAAAAGAACAAACTAAAATCAACCCATTTTTAAGTTCAGGAAAATTATTCCCAAGCTCATTTAATGTAATCTTTTTTCGTATTTTAATGAACTCCTTTAATTTTTCATATTTTATTTGTGTAATTATTCCATATTTTGGAACAAAAACAAGATCATTTTCATCTATTTTTTCTTTGATTTGTTCATACTCCATGATTTTCTTGATATTATCAACAGAATAAAGACCAAGCTCATCAGCTATTTGATTAATTTCCATTACTTCATTTTTAGAGGAGATTAATTTACATATTTCAGAAAATTTTGTTATTATTGTTTCTATTCTTTCATTTATATCAGAATATTTAGATTCTAGCAGATTATGCAACGTTAAACTTGGAATTTTGTTCTTTTTATAGTAAATAATATCTACTTTTCCCTTCAGATCATTGAAATGAGACTCTAGTTTTTTATCTACAAGATAGACTATAGGAAGGTCAGTTTTTGCTATTTCTAGTATTTTTGTTCTCTTTTTATGAATGTATTTTTCTGTATAGAAACCTACAATCTCAAGATAAACTTTTTTTCCTCCTCTTTTGATTGTAAAATCTGGAACAAAGATTTTATCAGCTAAAAAAATAGTTTCTGGTTCTGCTGTAGCTGTCCATCCTTTATTATTTTGCCATTGAGATAAGAAAATTTTTTCAATTTCAGAGTCTACTTCAATTTGCTTTTCTTGCTCTCCTTCTACAATAATTGAGTCTGATTTTCCAAAAGGGAGAGGAGGAGGATTGAAAGAGTCTAATTGAAAAATTAAATTCCTTTTTCTTGGCCTTACTACACTCTCTAGCTTAAATTGAATGTTTTCTAAAAAGCAATATTTTATTATAAATAGAGCAACTGAAGTAATATTTTTACCCCATGTTGAAGCTCCTTCAAAAAATTCTGTTGGAGGTTCAATTTTCACAGAATAGGGAAAGTCAGTGTCATTTTTTTTCAATATTTCAGACCAAACATAATTAGCTTTAGAAAGAAAAATTATTCTTTTTGAAAAACCTCCAGGTAAGGAGGAAAGATTTATTGAAACATTTAAAGAAAAATTAAGCAAGGTTTCAATTAGGTCATAATTATATTCTTCCACCAGTTTTTTTGAATCAACTTCATTTTCTACAACTTTAGTCAATATTTTCTCGTGTTCTTTGTCAGCATAAAGCAAATTAACTATATCTTGTTCAGAGATATTTTTTTCTTTCTTTATTTTTTGCAAAAAGCTTTTTCTTTTCTCTTTACTTACAAAACCCTCTTGGTAGAACCTATTTACAAAATCAAACACTATTTCTCTGAATTTTTCTATAGTTCCTATGTTCAAATTTTCAATGTTTATTGGAGGTTTCTGAAAAGAAAAATATCTTCTTGAAGATATTAGTAGTGCATCAGAAATTTTTTCTGAAGGGAAGATTTCATTTAAAACCTTAAAATTAATGTCTCTTCTTTTTTTACCTATATTTTTTTCTAAGAAATTTATTATAACTTGTACTTTATTTTCACTTGTATATGTGAGGTAATAAGGGATTATCTGAATTTTCTTGTTTGTTTTTCTAGTTTCATACTCAATTTTCGATAAAGCTAATCTCACTTTAACCCCTTCTCCTAAATAATTTCACTTTTCTTTCTCCTCTTTGCAGTTGATATTTCTAGACTACCTGAAGTTACAAGCTCATATAATTTCACTTTCTTCGTTTTTGGCCTTAAAAGTCTCCCTAAACGCTGGATAAACTGTCTTGACTGTCCAGAACCACTAACTATTATTCCAACATTAGCTTCTTTTACATCTAATCCTTCATCCAAAACTTTACCTGTAACAAGCTTTGAATACTTTCCTTCCTTGAATTTCTCGAGAATATTATTTCTTTCTGAGCTCTTTGTTTCATGAGTAATTGAAGGGATAACAAAATTTTTACTTATCATATAAACCATATCGTTAAATTCGCTAAAAATGATTACCCGATCATTTTTATGCCTTTTAAGTAATTCTTCTATCACATCTAATTTAGACTGAGAAGAATAGACAATTGAACGTGCTTTCCTATGGGCTTCTAAAGCCTTTTTTGCTTCAGGATCAACATTTACTCTAAAGACTAAATAACGTTCGTAATCCTTTGGTGATCTTATCTGAATTTTCCTTTTTCTTAAATACGAGCGGTAGATATTCATATACTTTTCATACTGCATCTGTTCTTCTTGAAGTAAATCAACTTCAATCGTTTCTAAATCAAATTTTGAAACAAAACCTTCATCCACTAAATCTGAAATAGTAGAAACAATTATTTGAGGGCCGATTAGGGAATAGAGTTCTTTTTCGCCGCTATCAGCTCTATCAGGTGTAGCTGTCAATCCTAATCTGTAAGGGGCTGGGAATCCCTCTGCTATCTTAATTGTTTTTTCTGCAGGAAGATGATGAACTTCATCAAAAATAATAAACGAGAAATGTTTTCTTAAAGAATTAATATTTTGCCTTGCACTTGCATAAGTTGTTACTGTAATGTCTCTAATTTCCTTAATGTTGTCACCAAACTGACCAACCATATCTCTTGTCAGTGAAGTGTATTCTAAAATCGCTTTTATCCACTGCTCTAAAAGATTAATAACTGGAACAACAATCAAAGTTTTTTGTTTTATTCTTTCTAAAGCTGAAAGTCCCACAATTGTTTTTCCTGCAGCTGTGGGTAAAATAACCACTCCTCTATTTTTATTTAGAACAAATTTCGTCAAAGCTTCTTTTTGATAATCTCTAAGCTGAACTTTAAGTTTAAGAGCTTGTTTGTAATCATCTGATAAATTAATATCTTCCAATATTGTAGAATAAACAGCAAACCCTTCTCTTTTTAGTTTTTCAACTATTTTAGGATATAGAAAAGGAAGGGCTCGATATTCATTTTCAACTTTCTTACTTGGTTTAAGTATTTTTGACCATTTTTTTAATTCTAAAGGTTGTGATGTTTGAATAATTAAATCAAAAGCAAGTCCTAGTTTTACTTCAGCTTCTTTTTTATTCATAATTTATCTCTCTACACCTAATTCAAGTAAAAATAACTATAAAAATATGACTAGAATTACTTTTTCTTTTTAATTGAAATTAATATGACTTTTCAAAAGAATAGCTTTATTAAAGCCTTGTTTCAATGAATTTCAAGAAGAGGAAGTCAAAATGGTAACTGATGATAATATATCTTATTCAGATTACTCTATAGATGAAAAGTACACAGTTAAAGCAACTAATCTTGTAAAAAGATTTGGTAATTTAATTGCAGTGAATAATCTTACTTTTAAAGTGAGAAAAGGAGAAATTTTTGGTCTTTTAGGTCCAAATGGTGCAGGAAAAACAACTACAGTAAAAATGATTCTAGGATTGTTAGAACCAGATGAGGGAGAAATTAAAGTGTTTGACCTTCATCCAGAAAAAGATGAAATTGAGGTTAAAAAAAGAGTAGGATATGTTTCAGAAGAGCCTTTGATTTATCGTTCAATGACCGCTAGACAATTATTTAATTTCGTAGGTTCTCTAAGAAATTTAGATCCAGAAGAAACAAGCCAAAAACTTTATTCTTTATTGGAAAGCTTTGAAGCTTTGCCTTATTATGATAAACTAATTGCTACTCTTTCAAGAGGAAATAAGCAAAAAATGCAAGTTATTGCTTCTTTAATTCATGATCCAGACTTACTTATCATGGATGAACCTCTTACTGGATTAGATGCTAAATCTGCTAAAGTGTTAAAAGAAATCTTAGAAATGCATAAAGAAAAAGGAGGATCAGTTATCCTTTCTACTCATATTTTGGAAATTGCTGAAGAGCTTTGTGATAGAATAGCAATAATTGATCATGGGAGATTAATAGCTTTAGGAACAGTAGAAGAATTGTCACATTTAGCCAACAAAGTAGGAGCAGATCTAGAAGATATCTTTCTTAGATTAACAAATCAAGATGAATCAGTAGATAAAATAGTTGAAAAATTGAGAAAATCCATGAAAAATGGTAAAATTGTTAAAAAGTAAAGGGATGAAGATGTCTAATCTATTGTCATTGTACAAGTTATCTAAAAGCGTTTATCGTGAATCAATTTTATATTCACAATTAGAATCATCGGGAAGTAACTATACGAAGTTATTGGAAAGAATAGGGAAAAATCCAAAAATAATTTCTTCTCAACCAAAGGTAATGAAATTTTTGACTTCCTTTTACATTATTTTTTTAACTATAATTCCTGTAAGAGCTATAACATCAATCAACAGTATACTGCACAACAATTTTCCTTCTCACACTCAAATACCACAACAATGGATAGTTCTTATTGGAAGCATTTTAAATAGTTCTTTTTTACTGTTAGAACTCTTTGTTTTGATTATTTTTTCGATTATGATGACATGGGGATTATTTTCTCCACAGATATATTCTTGGCCACAAACACTCCCACTCAGGAAAAAGGACATTGAAAAATTGAGTCTTCTGACTTTTATTAGAGGAATCAATGTTCAATTACTATTTATGATACTTGTATTACCTTTAGGAATAGCTATTGGTATTTTCATTAACATTACACTTTATTCTCCAAAAACAACTTTCTTGCTAATTTTTGTCTCTCTTATTATATCGATAATAACTTCTTTTTTTAATTTAGGTGTTGTTGTTTTTATATCAAAAAAGATGTCTATTTTGATGGAGGAAAAAGAAGATAATTCAAAAAGATCCTCAATAATAAAAGCTATAATCACTCTTCTTTATTTGATTTCCTCAATGACATTAATGTATTTCATTCAAATTGCTATTGATAAGATTCCAAATTTTTTCACTAAAGTTCTTCTATCTAGTGAACAATCGTTATTATTTAACAATATTCTAAGTTTTATTCCCTTTCCCTTCTCTGGAGGATACTTAATAACCATTTTAGCTACAAACCATTCATTATATTTTTCTCCTATTACAATCTTGGGTTCTATAATTGGATTGTTTCTATTTACAATCCTTACTTATATTCTATTAAAATACTCTGTAAGCATACTTTTGAAAACTTCTAGAACAAAATCATCCTTTAAAAAAGAAAAAGAAAAAGAAAACTTACAAGAAACATCTGTTCAAGTAAATGTTACTTCTCCTCTTAAAGCTTTTATAAAGCGTGATCTGTCAATAATTTCAAGAGATTTGCAATTGATAATGGTATTTGTTATGCCAATAATAATTCCTATTTTCGCTATTATAACTGATATAGAAGACAATGTTCTATTAAACGAATATGGACTTACAGCTTCTTTTATCTCGATCATATTTTATGTTGCTCTAACAACATATATGATTATTACAGGTATAACAAATATTGAATCAGGAGGAGAAACAATCACGTCATCAATACCAATAAAAACAAGAGATCAAATCAAAAGTAAATTGCCTTATTTCTTTAGTACAATATTGTTAGCTTACCTAATCTGGAATTTGTTTTTCATTAATAGCGAGCTTTTTCCCAAAATGATTACCTTTAGCCTTATTTATCTTCCCGCAATACCTTTAGCTGGAATAAGTGGGTTTTTCTTCAAGATATTCCTCTTTGGAAAGCTAAAATACAAGTACGTGGTAGAAGAAATAAAAACCGAGCATCGTTTAGCTAAGCATTTTGTTTCATTTCTTTTCGTTTTAATAGTTCTTTTACTTTACATTGGTCTTTCTTTTCTGGGTTATTGGGCTTTAGGAATAGGAGAAATAGTTTATTCTATTCTTTTGATTTTTGTATTCAATTATATGTTTCCAAAGTAGAATACTCTATTTTTAATTTTTTATTTTAGTTTATTAGAAACCAATAAAAACTTACATTAGATTAGTTTATTAATGACTAAGATAGAGAAATTTTATGGTACTGCTTGGTGCAAAGATTGTAAACAAGCAAAAGCATTTTTAGCTAAACATAGAATAGAATATGACTACATAGATATAGATTATGATGAAGAATCTTCTGAAATAGTGAAAAAACTAAATAAAGGTAAACGTAAAGTCCCCACTATAACTTTTGATGATGGCTCATTTTTAGTTGAACCTTCAGATGCAGAACTAGCAGAGAAGCTTGGTTTAATTCCAAAAATAGAGAAAGAAGGATATGATTTAATAATAATTGGTGGTGGCCCTGCAGCTCTTACTTGTGCGATATATACCTCACGTGAAGGAATGTCAACACTTGTTCTTGAAAAGGGTTCTTTTGGAGGGCAAATGGGTTTCACAAATAAAATCGACAACTATCCCGGTTTTCCTGAAGGGATAACTGGTAAAGAACTGGCTGAGAAATTTTTTCTCCATGCTAAAAGATTTGGTGCAGAACTTGTTAATGCTATTGAAGTTCAAAATGTTACCAAACTTGAAGATGGTTTTTTTGAAACAACTACTTCAACAGGTTTTAAGATTAAATCAAAAGCTGTTGTAATCGCAACAGGAACAACTTATCGGTCTTTAGGTGTTCCAGGAGAAGAGATACTTTTAGGTTATAAAATCCATTTTTGTGCTACTTGTGATGGCCCTTTCTATAAAGGAAAACATATTCTGGTAATTGGCGGAGGTAACAGTGCTTTTGAAGAATCTATGTTTTTAGCAAAATTTGCAGAGAAGGTTACGATTATTGAGATTATGGATCATTTTAATGCTTCAAAAATAATTCAAGATAAAGCTTTGTCAAATCCTAAAATAGAAGCTTTTACTAGTTATGAAACCAAAGAATTTGTTGTAGGAGAGAGGAAAACACTCGAGTCTGTTGTCTGTTTTGATAGAGCGAACAATAAAGAAGTGATTCTTAAACCTGATGCAGTTTTTGAATATGTTGGACTAAAACCAAACATTGAACCAGTAAAAGATATTGTAGAGTTAGATAAAAATGGCTTCATTAAAACAGATGAGCACTTTATGACTTCAGTTAAAGGTCTATTCGCTACAGGAGATTGTAGAGGAGGATCAATCCAACAAGTAACTGCTGCTACAGGAGAGGGTACTGCAGTAGCACTTCATATAAGAGAATTTCTAAATTTATAGAAGAAAAAAGTGTAATTAAGTCTTAAAAAACTTTTAATATTTTTTTATTATCTTTATTACTATGGCTAAAGGCAAAGACATTGAACAAATTTTAGAATCAGTGGTTAAAATTGCAGACACCCTATCAGAACTGAAATCAAGTATTGAAGTCCAATTGGATGTACAGAAGAAGGATAACACAAAAAAAATAACAGATCTTAAAGAAGATTTAAAGCAATATATCAACGATACTGAAAAGAATTTTAACAATAAAATAATGGATATTTCAGAATTAATTATTTCCAGATCAAATTTACAAGATAAAAAAATTGAGGAATTAAAAAATGAAATTTCTAATTCTAGTTCTCATTTAGAAGAAATGAATAAAATGATAGAAAAAAAAGAAGAGGAAATAAAAAGATTAAACACTCTTTTAGATGAAAAAGAAGCTCTAATTTCTCAATTAAAAGAAAAACAAGTAATGATTGAAAAAGATCTTGAAGCAAAGATGAGAGAATTTAACAACTTAAAATTAGAAACTGAGCAACTTAACGTTGAAAATACTGACTTATCTTCTAAAGTAATAGATTTAGAAAGACAACTAAAAGATAAAAAAGAGGAACTAGAAAAGATTAAACAAGAAAAAGAACAATTAAAAGAAGAGAAAGAAAAAAGTATTGCACAGGAGAAAGAGTTCCAAGAAACAAAAAGAGAGGAGCAATCTTCACTTTTAAGGATATTATTAAATTCTACAGACCATGGAAGAGTGTTTCTAGCTTTACAAGACTCTAAATCAAATAGTCTTACTCTAGACGAGTTAACAGCAATTTTGAATTCATCTGCAGTCGAAGTAAAAAGAGCAGTAAGTTTCATGCATGAGATTGGTGTCGTAATATACAAACCAGAATCAAGAAGAGTAATACTAGCTTCTTAAATCAAAAAAACTGAAAAATTGAATAATAAAAAAATAAAATTTGAGTAAGAAAATAGCTAATTCAGCTCTAACCATTTTCTGTATTTTTTGTGAGTCCAATCTCTTTTCTCTTCTAAAGGAGGTAGTTTTCCTTTTAATAATTCCTCTTGATTTAACCAATTCATAGATTTATGTTCAGTATTATAAATCACTTTTAATGCCTGAGGAATAATCTCTGTTATCATATGCGTACCCACAGAAGATTGGGGATATTTTGGTGGAATATAGACTTCTCCATCAAATTGAAAGGCAATGGGTTTCTCTGTTTTTATTTCCACTTTTTTAGCATACGTAAATAATGTTCCTTTCATTGTTTTATGCTTTCCATCTTTTATCCTTCCTATTCCAATTAATGTTTGAAGTTTGTTAACTGATTTAGTTATAAAAACATTAAATCTATCATGTTGAGGATGAGCGTCTACACAACAGAACATCCCACCTCCATTACACTTCCCTGTTCCAATAGTTACCATCATTAGCTTAATAGGCAAAAATTCTTTTTCATCTAGTCTAATATTGGCTTTAATCTGCTTTACCATTAATAACTTCTTTAGAGCTAAATAGGTATATTTTCTTGGACCTTTAACAAAAGATCCTTCTCCTAAATTTGCAGCATGTCCAACAATACTAGAGATTCCCACATCTAGAACATTAATAAAATACTTTTCCAATCCTGTATCTACTACTTTCATCTTTCCAATAGAAACAGGACTAGTTGCTGATTTCTCCATCAAATGCACAATTGCATTTTTTGGGTTCCATGGAAATCCAAGAACAGTGTTGTAATCATTACCAGTTCCAAAAGGCAATACTCCTAATGAAACTGTTTTCCTTTTTTCTTCAGGAACCTTCATTAAACCATTTGTTATTTCATTCAGAACCCCGTCTCCACTAACAGAGATAATTTTATTGAATCCCTCATTAACAGCTTTGATTACAAGATCTTCAGCTTGAAAAGGTCCTGAAGTAAAGTCAACAGCATAGTCGATAGAGTATTCATTAATTATTTTTTCAGCAATTTCCCACTTATTAATGCACTTTCCTAAACCTGCATTAGGATTTACAATAAATTTGTACTTGTCACCCATTATTGAAAAAGAAACAGACTTAATTATAAGTTTAATGGCACTATTAAACATATAACTGTTTTTTTTTGTTAATTTATTCTAAAAGATACTATACTTGTTTTTTTCTTTAATAAAGCATGTCCAAAAATTCTTTTTCACCAACTAAACGGTCCGAAGGAGTAAAAGGTAGTTGTAACAGAGAAGAGAACTGTACAAGGTAGAGAGGATGGTGGAGGGTAAACGATCAAGGATTGGGGGAAGAGAGAGTTTAAGGAGACCAAAGACGTGTTCAATACTACTACGATACTCGGGATGATGATTACGACGATACAGACCAGGGTAGAGACGATGAGCTTGAACTATTGGTCCGAGGGGAGGAGGAGAGGGATAACGAGCATTACTTTTTGGGGGAATAACAGGGAAAAAGGAATGTTGGCTAAGAAGTCCAACGATATTTTCTGTCCAGTAGGCACAGTCTCCATAAAATCGCAAGAAAGGTCTCAAGAGTGCAGAAGGAAGTTTCTGCCAGAGTAAACCGAAGACTTTACTATCGTGAGTGTTACTAGCAGAATGAGCGAGAGAGACTATAGCTCGAGAGGGTAAACCAACTATAAGGTGTATCTTCCAGAAAAGTTTAGAGGTTTTCTTTAGTGTCCCTCTTGACCATTTGAGAAAACGCCAAACAGAAGCTTGACGGATTTTAAACCCTGAACTATCCACTGCCATAGCTTTCAAGCCTTTTTTCCTCACTATTTCCCTACCTAAATCTATTATCCACTGCTCTAAGATTTTACTTTCTGTCGCTCTCCACACTGCATGAAAAGTAGATTTAGAAGGAATCTTCTTCATCCACCCCTCTTCTATCAAAAAATCGCATAAAGACAACTTTTCCTCTAACTTCCTCCAAGCTATCCCTTCTATTCTAGCAATGATTGCTAAAGCCAGTATCACCCATCTTTCTGCTATTCTCTTTCTCCCTCTCTTGCTTTCTCTCGGTTCCTCTTTCACCAGTTTCTTAAGGAAAGGTTCATTAATGATTATGAATTCTCTTGCTTTGTGGGGGTCTATGATCTGAAAGAAATTCATACTTCCGACATAAACCCCCACATTAATAAAAATTAATTTTTGGACATGCTTTGAATATAAAGAAATTCAAGATTTTATTTAACAGTACCTTTTTCTAGAAGGGTTTCAAAATCCTCTTTATTCTTCTTTTTCTCTTCTAACTCTTCAACATATTTTTTTCCAACTTTCGAGGGCTTCTTATCTTCTTTTACATTTTTTATGAAAACAAAAACTGAAGCTAATTGAAATAGAATAGTTACTCCTACAACTATCCATTTTAATAAATCTCTATATTGATCACTCAATTCGGTAAAGAATAAGATGTAAATCGCAATTGGAAGATAAAAAACTGAAACTACTAAAATAGGAACTCCAAAAATTGAATACACAAGTTCATTCCAAATATAAGCGAAAGTTGATCCTTTTCCAGTTGAAGTTATGAAATTAATTAGTTTATAAGTAAGAACCATAAAAGAAATTATTCCTATAACTGCTACTAAAACAATTCTTATTGTGTTCCCTCCTGCTATAAAGAGTGTGAATGAAACAACAAGAGCAAGTATTAAAAGAATTAATTTATCTCTTTTTCTTTTTTTAGCAGAATTATAACTTATCATTGCAACAAATCAAATGCTTTTTTTTTTAATTTAAACTTATCTTTTCAAAGTTGATTCTTTTCAACAGTTTAAGATTAATAATAAACATACATTTTTTTCCGACAATAATATTGACGTATTACAATTACTTTAAAAACTAATTTCTAGAATATATTTTTAGCCGACAAAAATGCTGTCAATAAAATACAGGTGACATTTAAAAATGAAGTTAGAAAATGGTTTATTCTTTGTATTGGATGCTGGTGAAGATAAATACATCTTTACTAAGCGAAAGGAAGCTATCGCCAAAATAAAAGAAGTAGTAAAAAATGGTGGTGGGCAAGAAACTAAGTTATTAGCAATAGATTGTCAAAATGATAAGTGGGCAATCACACAGGTTCCTTGGCAGGAAATAGCCTTTGAACTAATTAAAGAAGAGAAATAAAAGAGATAGCATATTTTGTCATGTGTTCCAACAGGAGATGACAAAAATTGGAAATTGCAGAAATAGAAATAAAGAAAATTACTCCTAGTCCATTCCAACCTCGAGAAACTTTTGATAAAGAGGCTTTAGAAGAACTTGCAGAATCAATAAATGAATTTGACTTGTTAAATCCCATTTTAGTTAGGAAAACAGGAGAAGATTCTTATCAAATAATAGCAGGAGAACGTAGATGGAGAGCGGCTCAATTTGCGGGTTTAAAAAAGATCTCTGCGATTATAAAAGATATAGACGAGGATAGACAAAAAATCGAATCACTCATTGAAAACGTTCACCGTCGAGATTTATTAATGATTGAAAAAGGGAGAGGAGTTTTAGAGATTTTTAGAGCTTATGGTTTTCACTTATCACCAAAAAATCTTGCTAACTTAATTAATAGTATAGAGCGAAAGAAATCTAAAAACATTGCCTTGATTCCCACTGAAGAACAGATAGAAAACATTATCAAGAAGATACATGTGAAACCTAATACTATTAGATTGTGGTTAGAAGCTGCTTCTGTCAATCCTGAAATCATAGAAGAAGAATTAAAGAAGCCTGACGATGAGAGGATTCCAGAAAGAATTTTATCAAGATTAAGCACTATTCAAGATGATGAACTTCAAAAGAAAGCTTATTCTAAAATAATTGACCTGAATTTGAATAAAGATGAAGCTTCTAAATTCGTTTCTACTATCAAAAAACTTCCAAAAGAAGAACAAGAAGCTGTTTTAACTAAGGGAGTCCCAGTTGAAATAATAGGAAACAAAGAGACAGGATTCTCAATTGAAGTTCCAAAAGAAAAAATTGAGGAAGTAAAGAAAACAATTGAAGTAAAGAAGAGTGCAGAAGTTTTACTTTCTCCTATAAAAGAGGAAAGACAAAGACATAGAAAGAATGTTGTTGCCCACCAGAAACTTCTTGAGCTTTTAGACGACTTATTCTGCCCCTTTACTGGTCAAAAAGCTTCCACTCACCTAAGATGGATTTCAGACCCAAAAAAAACCTTAGAAGAAGCTTTAGAACAAGCTAAAAAGAATCTTGAAGATGCAGAAAAGAGAGAAAAAGCTGACCCTAGATTCATCGAAGACTAATCTTTCTCTTTTTTTAAGGAATGATTTCAGTCGTATTATTGTATTTAGGATAATTCAAATCCTCTTTTCTTATGATTCCATTTTCTATTAATTTTTCCACATCTGGTTTTATTTTTTTCAATTCAAAGATAAGATGCTTTACTGTTCCACAGACTTTAGCAAAACCTTCCTCTCCCCATAATTTTGTTTTGTTTGCAAAAAGACACCTTCCTCCACATAAATCATAAACTTCACAAGTTAAACATGGATCTTCAATTAATACAGAGTTGAAAACATCAGTTGGTTTATTATCTTTTATATTCCCTACAACTGAAAATTCATATTCTGGAGGAAGGGGACAAACAGTTATCACTCCATCGGTTCTTATGGCAAAACTTGTTAATCCAGCTTGACAAGGTAGAGTAGTTTTTTTATTGTTTAAAATGTTCCAAAAAACACCTAAAAAAGGAACTATTCCTAGTATTTTTCCTTTTTGCATCTCTTCTAACCAATAGTTAACCAACTTTGTTATTCCATTATTGTAATTTATTATCCAATCATCTAAATTTTGCCACCGAGTATGATCTATATCATCCCATAATACATCAAGTTGCCAATGGACATGATCAAACCCTAGTTCTCTGTCATTTAATAAGAAATACACATCACGAAAAATATCTGCTGATTCAGAAACAGCCATTCTAGCGATTAAATCGCCTTTAAACCCTTTTTCTTTGATAATCCCTATATTTTCCTTTATCTTATCAAAAACACCCTTTCCTCTATTTGCATCGGTAATATCTTTATCGCCATCTATTGATATTAAAATGGTTGAAAATCTCACTAAATATTCTGTTGGTAATTTATCTAAAAACCAGCCATTGGTTTGTATAGTGTAATGTTCTGCGTCTATTTCATTCATTACTTCTTTTATCAGTTTTAAGTTAAGTAATGGTTCCCCACCATAAAAAGCAATTGTAGGATTAGGATCTTGAGAAAGAAATTCCTTTAACTGCTTGAGATCCCAATTAGCATTAACAGGTAAATCAGGGTGAGGTTCATTTTGACAATACTGACAGTAGAAATTACACCTATTTGTAGTGACTAAAAACCAGTTCATTCTTACTTTCACTTGAAAAAATTTCTAGATATTTAAAAGTGCTTTTAATAGGTCACTCCTACATATTACCCACATATTATCATAGATTAAGTTATCAAAGAAAATAAATTGATTTAGGATTTGAACCTTCAAAATTAGAGGTTGATCTAAACTTAAAAGGATAATATGTGATGCGTTTGAAAATAATCATTACAACAGAAACTGGTGAACTACTTTTTTCATACGATTCTTTTACTGAAAATAGAAAGTATGATAATGTGCTAATTACAGGATTAATTTCTGCTATTGTAGTTTTATCTAATGAAGTAGTTAGTTCATTTCCCCGCGAAATCGAATTTGAAGGGAAAATCCTCTATTTTTACAGAGAAAATGAATTTATTGCAGCTTTACTTGCAGATATAGAATCTCCGTTTAATGGAAGCATTCTACCTATTATCCTAGGTGTATTTAAGGAAGTTCAAGAAAAATATAGTTTTCCAACTCACAAAGCAATGAGATATGACAGAGAGATTGCACATGCAGTAAAAGATTGCTTAGCCATGTATTTAGCAAACATGCAAAAGAAAATGGTTAAATTACTGGATGACACAGATGTAGCTGACTATAATTCAATTATTAAGGTAAAAGCTGTAGCTAAAGACTTTTTGAAAGATTCTTCCCAATTTTTACCTATTGATCTAATTTGCAGGATGATTCCTGATGGAATGGAAAAAATTCTTTATGGTTTAGTTGTAGGTATTCCTATTGTAATTTCAGGTAATAAAGATATTGTGGAGCAACTAATAAACAGCTTAAGAATGCTCTGCCCTACAAGAATATTGAAAATAAAATATTGGTCTGATAAATATGTTTCAGGATACGACATTATTGGTACAAATGATGCTAGATTGTTAAAACCCTCTCTTTATCAACTATACATAAATGTTAATGATGGAATAGTTTTAGGTGGAAAATCTACACAATACTTTAAAGATATAGAATGCCAAATTTGTAATCTTAATACAATAGAAGCTTTTAATTTTATAAGAAGTGAACTAAATTGGATCTTCAAAGCATTTGAAGAGCTAAAAATAGATGTTTTTTCCAAAAAATCACTACCGTTAGAAAAACAATTGATTTTGTTTGAACTTTTAAAGAGATTACATTAAAAATAGGATTGACGAAAAAACTATTAATAACCATTTTTAATTTAGACTAAACGTTAAATTGTGATGATTGTGGAGAGAAAGTCCAAAGAGACAATAAAAAAATGGATCTCAAGTTTAGATATAAGGAAGTTTAGCTTTAGAGGTAAACTGATAATAATCATCTCATTTCTACTAATTAGTTTTGCAATCATAATTAACTACATCAATAATTTTCAAGGAAAGATCGTAAAATATTCTATATGGATTCTATTTGGATGGTTTTTTTTGATAATAATTTTCTATATTTCGATTAAACTGCTTTCTTTCACAGTTTTAAGGAATAAACAACAAAAATTAAAAGAAGAAATAGAAAGTGATAATCTTGATTAGAGTAAAAATCAAACCAAAAATTGCTCATGTTATTTTTGAAATTTTAGCCTTACTTATTACAATTGGAGGGTCACTTTATATTGCTTCTATTGCTAACAAAGTTGTCTTATGGATTTTTGAGACACTAATCGTCATTGTTCTACTTTATTTTGGAGGAAAAAGTATTTACAGTAAAATGAAACCATTCTACGTTTCAGCTCCTTTAAGAGAAGATATGATAAAAAATCAAGAAGATAAAAAAGGAATTATATCAGAGCCTACAAAAAGAGGGTTAAAGAATGAAGACAAAGAAATTCAAAAACATGACGAATAAAGAATTTTCAAGAGTTTATGCTACAATTTTTCTTATCATAATCTGCTTTCCTGTTGTTTTTATATCACAAAAATTCATTGTTCCTCTTTTAGGAAATTACGAAACCATATATTGGATAGGTTTGTTTTTAGTATTATCTTTTACTTTTCCTCTATTAATTCTGATATTTTCTAAAGCTTTGCCTAATAAAAAAGGAGAATTAAGTAATTCCCGACAATAACTCCAGAACAATGATTGGTGTAAGACACACGTTTATATACCATAATAAAGATACATTCAAAAGATGACTGAAAGAATTATTCCTTTAATTTCTCTTTGTAAACAAGAAAAGATATCTATTTCACTACTTCTTTCTTCTTTAAGACTAATAGAAAAAGGTTTGATTAGAAAACAGTCTGAACTTAATGAATATCTGAAAAGAAGAGCAAAATATGAACCTCAAATCTTAAAGGATATTGAAAAAGTAGAAAGGTTAATTGTTGAAAACAACATAATAAAATAATTTACACTATTTTATTATTTTCTTTCTTTTGGCATATTGTATTAACATTTTTATGGCATAAGCTGCTTCTCTAGGGTTCAAAAATATAGGACTACTCTCTTTTTTAGCTATTTTCTTTGGTTCATTTAGCAAATTACCACTCATGAAGATAGGGATTATAGGTTTCTTTCTTCCTGTTTCATTCCACGCTTTAATAACTCCTTCATAATGTTCAGATGTTGTCATTCCCAAAAATGTGGGTATTACTGCTATAGGAACAACAATGTCAATATCTGGATCTTCAAGCATAGCTTTTGTTACCTCATAATACTCTTTTCCTGATGCTCCTGCTATCATATCTAGAGGGTTTACTTTTTTAACTAATGGAATCAAAAAAGGATTAATTTTCTCTTTAAATTCTTCAGTAAATGGAGCAAGTTTTAAGCCAAAATCATCAGCAAAGTCACTGAACATCACTGCACTTCCTCCACTATTTGTAAGTACTCCTATTTTTTCTCCTTTAGGCAAGGGAAGAAATGAAAAAGCTTTAATTGCAGCGATATAATCTGAGATGCTTTCACACATTATTGCGCCTGCTTGTTTAACTGCTGTTTTTAGAGAACTATAGTCTGTTGCCATAGAACCAGTATGACTTGAAGCAGCACCCATTCCTGTAGCAGTTCTTCCTCCTTTAAGGACTACAACAGGTTTGTCCTTTGCTACCTCATGTAATTCTTCATAAAATACTCTCCCATCTACAACATTTTCAAGATATATAGTAACAACTTTTGTATTTTCATCTTCTTTATAGAACCTTAATACATCTGTTAGATTTATATCAGCCATATTTCCTAAATTAGCAAATTTAGAAAAACCTAGTCCTTGCCAAACCATTTCGTACAAAACTATTGCTCCCACTGAACCAGACTGTGTAATCATACTTACATTTCCTTTTGGAGGAGTCTGAATGAAAGAAGCATTCATTCCGATATCAACATTCTGTATTCCAACACAGTTAGGGCCAATTAACCTTATTCCTTTCTCTTTCAATTTTTGTGACAACTGCTCTTGCACTTTTCTTCCTTCTTCATTAATTTCAGCAAAGCCAGCAGTTACTATTATTATCCGCTTAACCTTCTTTTCTATACATTCATCAACAACAGAAGGAACAATCTTTGCAGGAACTAGTAAAATTGCTAGATCTATCTCATCAGGTATTTCTAGCACTGATTTATAAGCTTTTAAACCACCTATAGTTTCAGCTTTAGGATGGACAGGATATAATTTTGCAGCTAGATCTTTATTGTCCATTAAGTTAGCTGTTACAGCATGCCCAAACTTTTTTTCATTATCTGTCGCACCAATAATTGCAATAGAATCTGGATAGAAGAACTTCCTAGTCATTGCTCTTTTTAGAAATTGTGTCCTTTTAATTTTTTCTTAATCAACAAAAAAGATAATCAGTAAGTATTATTTTTAATCAGTACTTATCTATTTTCTATTTATTTCTATATCCATACTCAATTACGCATTTTTCAGGGTCTAAGTTTAAAACACTTAAAGTAAATTTTTCAATTACATCATAATTTGAATCATCTTTATCTGTAAGATCAGTAATAATATCCAATACTCTTCTTGCTTCTTCATGACTTTCGTCAGCCTTTATAACCAATCCTAAAATATGAGATCTTGAAGAACGAAGAATAAACTTATGTTTTTTTGACATTATAAATTGAATAGTATTGCTTTCATTGAAAGTTTTTTTGGCAAAACTTTGTATTGCTGAAAGAAAACCTGAATAAAGAGATATCCTATCTGAAAGTTTCTTCTTCGAGATACTTAAAATAGGCAATCCATCCCTGTCTGCAAGTAGAAAAGACTCAGGAGTTACTTTTCTTTTTTGGACAAGTTTAGACAACTGATTTTGTAACCAATATAGGACAGAGTCAAAATTTTCTCCTGTTTGCATACTAGTTTTAAAAAATTGAAAAGATGCATTAGGAATTGTAGCGAGGTTGTATATTTCTACTATGTTAATTATTTCCTCCAGATTCATACTATTTTCTAAATCTGCCTTATTACACAAAAATAGAATTAAAAATTCATCTCCTTTATCTTTTAACTTAATTGATTTCCAAAATTCTTTTTTTGCTTCAAGCAGTGATTGTCTATCTGATGAATCAATAATAAAAATTATCCCATAAGCCAACTTAATATAATTTTCCCAGATAGTTTTCCTAAAAACTTCTTGCCCTCCTAAATCAAAAATATTTACTTTTAGATCAAATAGTTTGTATTGTTCTAATTGAACTCCCATAGTGGGTTTAGGACTTGTAAATTTCCCAGTGAGAACTCTGTTAACGAAGGTTGTTTTTCCAGCATTAGGTAAACCTAAAATTACTAGAGGAATGCCTTTTTTCTCAAAAGAAAGTAGTTTTTCAGATATTTTCTTCTTATTCAATTTCGTTTAAACATGTTAGAATTAATTAATAAATATATTGATATTAATAATGATATAAGATAATTCTAAACAAAAAGACGGAACATAACAAAAAATTTAGGATTGTGTTTACAAGAAACTAATGATTACAGCATATCTTTTTTATATTCAAAGAATATTTTGAAGCTAGGTAGGTGAAATAATTGACAAAAAGGATTTTAGTAACGGGTAGTTATGGACAAATAGGTCAAGTTCTTGTCCCTGCTCTAATGGACAGATATGGAAAAGAAAATATTATTGCTACAGGAAGAAAAAAGATTCCTTCAGTTTTTAAAGAAAAAGACGTTCATTATCATCGATTAGACGTCAGAGACTTAACACAAATGCAAACTCTTCTAGTCGAACATGATATCGATATTTTAATTCATAATGCATCTGTTCTTTCTGCCACTGGAGAAAAAAATCCTCAACTTGCACATTCAATTAATTTTGAAGGCTTTTATAACGCTTTAGAAGCCACAAGAATGTTAAATTTAGAACAACTATTTGCTCCAAGTTCTATTGCAGCATTTGGTCCATCTACACCTAGAGAAAACACACCCAATGATGTTATCACTCGACCAACAACAATATATGGAATAAGTAAAGTCTATATTGAGCTAATGGGAGAGTATTATCATCAAAAATATGGATTAGATTTTAGATCTCTTCGTTACCCTGGAGTAATTTCTCCTGAAGAACCTGGAGGTGGAACAACAGATTGGGCAATTTGGATTTTCTGGGAGGCTTTACGCAATAAGAAATACACTTGCTTCTTGAAAGAAGATACATCTCTTCCAATGATGTATATGCCAGACTGTATTAAATCAACAATTGATCTTATAGAAGCAGATAATTCGAAACTGGAACACCGTTCATTTAATGTTACAGCATTTAGTTTAGCGCCTAAAGATTTAGTTGGGCCTATAAAAGAAGCTATTCCAGAGTTTGAGATTGCTTATGAGCCTGATTTCAGACAACAAATTGCAGAATCTTGGCCAGCTTCAATTGATGATAGTGTAGCTAGAAAAGAGTGGGGATGGAAACCAGACTACGATATTCCTGCAATGACAAAAGATATGTTAGAAAAAATTTCTAAAATGATTTAATTTTTTGCAATAACATGTAAAACTCCACATTAAATTTTTTTCCATTTTTTATAGTTTAGGACTTTTTTCACCAACTATTTACTTGAAAAATCTCTTCTTTAAGAAAAATTAAAAAGGAGAAAACAAATGAACGGAATGGAATGAAAATAATGAAAGAAGGATTAACTTTTGATGATGTTCTTCTTATTCCTAAACGCTCTTCTGTCCGTTCTAGACGAGAAATAGATACATCAACACAATTGTCTAGGAATATCAAGTTGAATATCCCAATAGTTAGTGCAAATATGGATACAGTTACAGAGAGTGCAATGGCTATTGTAATGGCACAACAAGGAGGAATAGGAATTATTCATAGGTTCATGCCTATTGTTGAACAAGTAAATGAAGTTAACAAAGTCAAACGAGCTGAAATGATAAGAATAGACAATCCTTATTGTTTAAAACCTGAAACCTCATTACAAGAAGCAAAGGAGTTCATGAAGGAAAAAGGTATTTCAGGGTTGCTTATTACAGATAATAATAACATTTTACAGGGAATTCTTACTTCTCGAGATATTAAATTTACTGAAAATGAAAATGTTTTAGTTAAAGAACTAATGTCTAAAGATCTAATTACAGCTAAACCAGATATTTCAATAGAAGAAGCAAAAAACATTCTAAAGAAGAATAGAATTGAAAAGCTTCCTCTTGTTGATGAAAAAGGAGTAGTAAGAGGTTTAATAACAGCTACAGATATCATTAAAGCTAAAATATTACCAAAAGCAAGCAAAGACTCTAAAGGAAGATTAAGAGTAGGTGCAGCTATAGGAGTGGTAGGTGATTACTTAGAAAGAGCAGAAGCTCTTTACAATGCTGGAGCTGATGTTCTGGTTTTAGATATTGCACATGGTCACTCTGATTTAGCAATAAATGCAATCAAAAAAATTAGGAAAAATCTTGGAGATATAGAACTAATCGCGGGAAATGTTGCTACAGCAGAAGGAGCGAAGGACCTAATTGAAGCAGGGAGTGATGGAATTAAAACTGGAGTTGGTCCTGGTTCAATCTGTATCACAAGAGTAGTTGCTGGAGCTGGTGTCCCACAACTTACTGCTATTATGGAAACATCTAAAGTTGCTAAAGAGTTTGGTGTACCTGTTATTGCAGATGGGGGGATAAGAACTTCAGGAGATATAACTAAAGCTATAGCAGCAGGGGCACAAACAGTTATGATTGGAAGCTTACTTGCAGGAACAGAAGAGAGTCCAGGAGCTGCTATTCTAAGACAAGGTAGGCGATACAAAGTAGTTAGGGGTATGGCATCTCTTGGAGCTACTTTAGGGAGAGAAGCAAAAGAGAAGAAAGGAAGTTTTGATGAATTTGATTTAGGTTCTGTTGTCCCTGAAGGAGTAGAAGCAATGGTCCCATATCGTGGCTCAGCTGTAGATGTGTTGAATCAATTAGTTGGTGGATTTAGAAGTGGAGTAAGTTATTGTGGAGCTACCTCAATTCAGGAAATGCAAGAGAAAGCTGAATTCATAAAAATAACTTCTGCAGGAAGAAAAGAATCAACATCTCATGATGTAGAATTAATATAAAATTGAAATTTTTTAAACACTGTTTTAATATTTTTTTTAAAAAAATATTTATAAAGATTTATTTTACGATAGTCTTAACTAATGAATAGTGTTGATGGGGTAAGTCTGGTAATTGGTGATATTTGTAAAAAGAATATTCGTTTTTTATTAGAAAAAAGGAATAATTCTCTTTTACCTTATAGCCCACATTGCTTCTCAACAATTCTAGCTGACTTTACAGACAAAGATAAGCAATTATTTGAAAAAGTAAAGAAAAGATATGGGTTAATTACTATCGATATGTTGTATCGATTAGTAGGATTAAGGATTCTGATTGAAAAAAGGCTCATTAGCATCCATAGGAAAGGAGAAGAAGAAATAGATGATACTTATAAAAGGATACAAAAAATAGATCAATTCCAATTATGTTTATTTCTTCATTCAATGCATGAGTGTGGAGAATATTCATTTTTTTCTGAAAAAAGAAATAAAAGAACAATAATTAAACAATATTTCTTTACTCCTCCTTATTCTGTAAAAATAAGAAAAAGAAACACTAGATGGTTTAATTTTAGTAAAATAGCTAAAAAGATAGAAAATCCAAAAATTTGTTTTAACCCCCTTTCAAACCTTTTTCTTGAAACTTTCTTCAACAGAAAAAAAAATTTATTTGAAACTATCAAGTGTTTGGAAAATAAAGAAGAAAATGCAAAAATTAATTCAGATTTATGGCTTTTTAAGCATAAATCACCCATCATTCCTCCAGGCAACTATATTAACACTTTTGTGATTGGTAATCAACATAAGTACATTATTGATCCTGCTGCAGATAGCAAAAAAGAAATGATTAAATCTGGTTTTCTAGATTTTCTAGAAAAAAACATTAACGAAATAGATGGTATATTACTTACACATTCACATATAGATCATTGTAACCAGATAGACTTTATTAACCAAAGATATAGCATTCCTGTTTTTAGTTCAATGAAAACAGCCATTAAATTATCAGAGAATACAAACTTTAAAATTGATGGTTATTTAGAAGATGATCAACTTATCTATTTAGGAGATTTTCCTTTTTCAGAAAAAAAATGGAAACTAAAAGTTATCAATCTTAATGGGCATACAAAAGGGTCTATCGGCTTTTTAGACACCAATCGCAGATATTTATTTAGTGGAGATTTTATTTTTGAGGATAGACAAACTCTAGTAGATCCTTACTATGGTTCTTTAGAAGATTTAAGAAAAAACATCAAAAAATTACTTAAACTGAATATCACTTTTATTCATCCTGCACATGGAGATATATTTAAGTTTAACAAATTATGGGCTAAAAAAAATCTTTTACTCCTGGATAATCAAGAAGAGAAAATAAAAGAAGGTTTGAGAAATGGTTATTCCTCAATTGCTGAAATAACAAAATATGTTTTTTCTGATAATTTCGATCATGCTGGAAAATTACTCACTCTTGCACATATTCAATATCTTGAAGAAAAAAACATTGTTAATAAAAGAGGAGAAGACTATTTTTTAAATAAGTAATTTTATTCATATATTTTAAGGATTAAGTTTTTAAAATATTTTTTTAACGTAAAAATATGACTGTTAATGTTCTCACAGATAAATGTGAAATTTCCAAATGTAATACTGAGTGTATAGAAGTTTGTCCTCAGAACAAAAAAGACATTACAGCTATTAAGATTGAACAGAATAAAGCTAGGATAATTCACAAAAATTGTATTGAATGTCTGTTATGTATTCAATATTGTCCTCTTAAAGCAATAGAAATTCAGAAAACTAAAGAAAAAGAAGTAAAAAATAAAAGAAGAAAAAAAAACAAAGAGAAGTCAAAATATTCTCTTTTCGAAATTGATGAAAAGATATTTCAACCTATGAGTGAAAAAAGAACTATTTTTGCTAGAGTTATGTGGGATGATACTTTTGAAGGTTATCAGAAGGGTATATTTGAAGGTGCAAAAAACAAAATACCTCTAAATTTAGATGGATATTCTGAGATCGAACATGCTGCTATTTCTGGTGCATGGGCAGTTGATGGTATAATTGGAATGTTTGAAAGAGAGCAATTAGCAAAAATGAACGAAGAACCAAAGAACGTTGGTGACAGTAGAGGAGTTGAAAAAAAGAAAGATTTACTTAATCCTGAACAAAGTGCTAAAACAAAACGAACTTTAGAAAATAACCCTTCAGAGTTAACTTCTTGGGTAAAAAAAGTAGCCATGTTTTATGGAGCAGATCTAGTAGGAATCACACCAATCGATCTCAAATGGATTTACACTGAAGATAGACAAGGAAATCCTTTGAACCTTCCTGAAGGATTAACAAATGTAATTGTTTTTGCTGTAGAAATGGATATTGATGCAATTAACACAGCTCCGAAATATCCTAGCGGAATTGCCACTGGTCTAGGCTATTCTAAAATGGCTTTTATTCGCACTTTACTTACATTTTTTATTAGAAGAATGGGTTATAAAGCTATTCCTGCTGGGAATAATATTGCTCTTTCAGTCCCACTTGCTGTAGAAGCTGGACTTGGAGGATATGGAAGGCATGGATTACTTATTACAAAAAAATTTGGTCCAAGAGTAAGAATAGCAAAAGTATTAACTGATATGCCTTTAATTCCAGACAAACCAGATTATAAATTTGTAAAAGCAGTTGAACGTTTTTGTAAAACATGTAAAACTTGCGCTAAAAAATGTCCAAGTAACTCAATTCCTTTTGATAAAGAACCAAGTTTTGACATTCAAAGTAAAGTAAGTAACAATCCAGGAATTAAAAAGTGGTATGTAAATGTTGAAACTTGCTATATGTTTTGGACAGAAAATGGATGTGATTGCAGCAGATGTATATCTGATTGTGAATATAATCATGTATATACTCTTCCCCATAAAATTGTTAATTGGATTGTAATGAATCTTCCCTTTCTCAATCCTATTTGGCCATTAATGGGAAAACTACTTGGCTATGGAGGAAACAAATCAGCAAAGAAGTTCTGGAAGAAAATAAAAGTTTCACCCTAATTTCATCATCTTTTATCCTTTTTTTCTCTATATTGCTTCATCTTTCCTTATCTATTTTTTTATTTCCTATTTTTCAATGAAAGAATCAAGACTTATTTGTCCTTCATATTTATCTCTTAAAGGTTTGATTGGTGAAAAACCTTTTTTTTCAAATTCTTTAGTTAATTTTTTAGCTGTTGGTGGAGCAAATCCTGTCAAGTGATTATTTACATAAATAAAACATATATCCTTATCTTTATCTTTTGAAAAATAGTAAGAAACAAGTTCTGCTATATCTTTAAGGAAGTTAGATCTATCTAGGATCACTTTACCTTCCTCAATATTAACGTCCCAAGAACCTATTAGTCTCAAATAGAAGTAATTTACTTCAACTTGATCAATTATTTTAAACTTAATATAAGGAAGAAAAGAACTTACAATTCCTACTTTAAAACTATTCAACAATTCAAAGATATCGTTTGAAAACCAATTTTCATCTCTAAATTCAATTGTTAATTTAAACTGTTTCAATGGAAAGTTCTCTAGAAAGGTTTCCAAATTTTTTACTGTTTTTTTATCTTTCTTAAAACTAGGTGAGAACTGTAGAACTAGAGGACCTAAATTTTTCTCTAAAGGTTTTATTGCTTCAAGAAATTGATTAAGTTCTTCTTGAGTTTGAGAAACATTTTCTGCTTGGGAAATCGTTTTCGGTAATTTAGCAGTAATAATAAATCCTTCAGGCAAACTTTTAGCCCATCTTTGTACTGTTTCTTTACTAGGAATAGAATAATAAGTTGAATTAATTTCTACTGTAGGAAATTGTGTAACATAATATGAAAGAAGTTTATCTTGGGAAATTGAAGGAGGATAAAAACCACCTTTCTTAGACATCCAACTATTGTAGTTAAAACCTGTACATCCTACATAAATTTTCTTTGTTTCCATTATTTTCAATAGTAATTTAGACTTTTTTATTAAAATACCTTTGTGAAGATTTTTATGTCAAAGGGTTTTTGAAAAATCGATGAACCTTTACTAGACTTTTTCTAATTAACCTCTACATTGTATTGCGGATGAAACTACCAATATTGATTTAAAAAAGGACACTTATTGTAAATTGCCCTAGTACCCCAAGTAAAAACTAGGAAATAGGGGGTTTATGGTTTTCTCCCCCTATTTATCTTCTTCTTCAGAAATTAATTTATTATTGATTACCTATTTTTTTTGTCGAATATAAGTTTTCAGAGTATATACAAAAAAATTGATATAGAAAAGACCATATCTTTGGTAGAATATTAGGAGGAATAGGTTTGACAGCATTAGATATTTTAAAAAAGCACATGCTTGTAGATGGTTATCCTATTGTGTTAGATTTACAAAAAAGCGAAGGTTGCCACATTTATGACAAAATTTCAGGAAAAAGATATCTTGATTTCTTTTCTTTCTTTGCATCTGCACCTTTAGGAATGAATCATCCTAAACTTACTACTAAGGAATTTAAAGATAAATTAGCTTATGTAGCAGTAAATAAACCGAGTAATAGCGATTTTTATACAGATGAACTTGCAGAGTTTGTAGACACTTTGGAGAAAATAGGTATGCCAGACTTTTTACCAAATTTGTTTTTAATTAGTGGAGGAGCTCTCGCAGTTGAAAATGCACTTAAAGCAGCATTTGATTGGAAGGTTAGGAAAAATTTCTCTAAAGGTATTAAAGAAGAAAAAGGACATCAAATTATTCATTTTAAAGAAGCTTTTCATGGAAGAACAGGATATACTCTATCATTGACTAATACTTTTGATCCTAGGAAATATATTTATTTTCCAAGATTCAATTGGCCTAGAGTTTTAAATCCTAAAATCACTTTTCCATTAGAAAAGAACATTGATGAAGTTAAACATGCAGAAGAACAGAGCCTTAGTGAAATAAGAGAAGCGATTTCTTCAAACAAGGATGATATTGCAGGAATTATAATTGAACCTATACAAGGTGAAGGAGGAGATAATCATTTTAGACCAGAATTTTTCCATGAACTACGAAAAATTGCAGATGAAGAAGAAATTATTTTGATTTATGATGAAGTCCAAACAGGTGTAGGATTAACAGGAAAATTCTGGGCTTTTGAGCATTTTGGAGAAAAAGGAAAACCTGACATTATTAGTTTTGGTAAGAAAATGCAAGTCTGCGGAATAATGGCTTCTGACAGGATAAAAGAAGTAGAAAATAATGTTTTCGAAGAGTCAAGCCGCATCAATAGCACATGGGGTGGAAACTTAATAGATATTGTTAGAGCAACAAAGTACTTAGAAGTGATAAAAGAAGAAAATCTTGTTGAAAATGCTTCTAAACAAGGAGAATACATATTGAAATTACTAACAGAGATTCAAGAAAAATATCCTGATAAAATAAATAATGTTAGAGGAAAAGGTCTTATGATAGCTTTTGATTTACCAAATAGTGAAATTAGAGACAAACTTAAGAACATTGCATTTGATAAAGAATTAATAATCCTTCCATCTGGATCTAAATCTATTCGTTTCAGACCCCCACTTATCATTAACCAAGAGATTATTGATGAAGTATTTTCTATTCTAGAAGAATCAATAAAAGAAGTACAAATTTAATTATTTCTTCTATTTTTTTTAGTCTAAAGCATGTCCAAAAATTCTTTTTCACCTACTAAACGGTCCGAAGGAGTAAAAGGTAGTTGTAACAGAGAAGAGAACTGTACAAGGTAGAGAGGATGGTGGAGGGTAAACGATCAAGGATTGGGGGAAGAGAGAGTTTAAGGAGACCAAAGACGTGTTCAATACTACTACGATACTCGGGATGATGATTACGACGATACAGACCAGGGTAGAGACGATGAGCTTGAACTATTGGTCCGAGGGGAGGAGGAGAGGGATAACGAGCATTACTTTTTGGGGGAATAACAGGAAAAAAGGAATGTTGGCTAAGAAGTCCCACGATATTTTCTGTCCAGTAGGCACAGTCTCCATAAAATCGCAAGAAAGGTCTCAAGAGTGCAGAAGGAAGTTTCTGCCAGAGTAAACCGAAGACTTTACTATCATGAGTGTTACTAGCAGAATGAGCGAGAGAGACTATAGCTCGAGAGGGTAAACCAACTATAAGGTGTATCTTCCAGAAAAGTTTAGAGGTTTTCTTTAGTGTCCCTCTTGACCATTTGAGAAAACGCCAAACAGAAGCTTGACGGATTTTAAACCCTGAACTATCCACTGCCATAGCTTTCAAGCCTTTTTTCCTCACTATTTCCCTACCTAAATCTATTATCCACTGCTCTAAGATTTTACTTTCTGTCGCTCTCCACACTGCATGAAAAGTAGATTTAGAAGGAATCTTCTTCATCCACCCCTCTTCTATCAAAAAATCGCATAAAGACAACTTTTCCTCTAACTTCCTCCAAGCTATCCCTTCTATTCTAGCAATGATTGCTAAAGCCAGTATCACCCATCTTTCTGCTATTCTCTTTCTCCCTCTCTTGCTTTCTCTCGGTTCCTCTTTCACCAGTTTCTTAAGGAAAGGTTCATTAATGATTATGAATTCTCTTGCTTTGTGGGGGTCTATGATCTGAAAGAAATTCATACTTCCGACATAAACCCCCACATTAATAAAAATTAATTTTTGGACATGCTTAGTCTAATTAATAATTAACTTCTTAAAATTAGTCATTTAAATAGTATTAATTACGTTTCTTTGATGTTTTTTGGTAAGATAGGTTCTTGTTATATAATAAAAGTATTATATTGGTCAACTGTTTTACTAAGTATTTTGCGGTATTGTTAAAAAGGGTGAGAGGAAAACAGCTTATCAAAAAAAAAAGGTAAAAAAAATGCCATTAGTAGAATGTGTTCCTAATTTTTCAGAAGGAAGAAGAAAGGAAGTTGTAGACAAAATTGTCGAAGAAATACTAAAAAGTGGAAAAATCACTTTACTTGATTCAAGAATGGATCCAGACCATAATCGTGCAGTAGTAACTTTTATCGGAGAACCTCAAGAATGTTTCAAAGCGGCTTTTGCAGGTTGTAAAAAAGCTTCAGAGCTTATTGATATGGACCAACATGCAGGAGAACACAACCGCTTTGGTGCTACAGATGTGATTCCCTTTATCCCTATCAGTGACATTACTATTGAAGAGTGTGCTGAACTTGCTGATAAACTTGCCAAGAAAATTGGAGAGGAATTAAATATTCCTACTTATCTTTATGGTGCAGCAGCAAAAAGACCAGAACGTGAGGTTCTTCAGAAGTATAGAACAAAATCATTTCAATATGAACAACTTAAAGAAGAAATAGCAACAAATCCTCTGTATGAACCTGATTATGGTCCTAAAGAAGTTCCAAAGGCTGGAGCAACTAATGTAGGCGCAAGAGAGTTTTTAATAGCTTATAATGTTTATCTTGATACTAATGACAAAGAAATTGCAGCAAAGATTTCAAGAGCAATCCGTTTTAGTGGAGGAGGATTAAGGTATATCCAAGCAGGTCCCATGGAGATTAAAGAGAGAAATTGTGTCCAAGTAAGTATGAATATAACAAATTACAAAGGAACGCCTATTCATTGTGTTTTGGATATGATTAGAAGAGAAGCAGCTCAATATGGAGTAAGTGTTACTGAAACTGAGGTTTATGGTATGATTCCATTGGATGCTTTGCTTGATGCTGCAATATATTATCTTCAACTGCACAACTTTGATAAACAACAAATAATAGAAAAAAGAATAGAATAAAAGGTGAAAAGAATGGTAGAAGAATTGCTAATTAACAAAAAAATAGTAGATTTTTTGGATGAACTTGCTTCAGATAGCCCTGCTCCTGGAGGAGGTTCAGCAGCTTGTATTGCTGGAGCAATGGGTGCGTCCCTAGGATCAATGGTTGCAAGACTAACCATTGGTAAGAAGGGATATGAAGAAGTAGAAGATTTTTTCAAAGAGAAACTAAAAAAAACAGAAGAACTAAGAAAAGACTTGACTAATCTAGTAGATAAAGATGCTAATGCTTTCACTGGAGTAATAGAAGCTTTCAAGATGCCAAAAGAAACAGAAGAACAAAAAGCTGCTCGTTCTGCAAAAATTCTTGAAGAATATAAAAAAGCAGCTGAAGTCCCAATGTTAACTTGTAAAAAATGTAGAGAAGTCATCGACTTACTAGTAGAGATGGGTACTAAAGGAAATAAAAATGCTCTTTCTGATATTGCTGTAGGAGCTCTCTGTGCACTAACTGGTCTTCGTTCTGCAGCACACAATGTAGAAATTAATCTCGGTTACATAAAAACAAAAGATGCAGAATATGCAGATAAGATGTACAAGGAGCTAGAAGAGCTCTTAGAAGGAATAGAAGAAAAAGTTAACAAACTTGATGATGACGTAAGAGCTACTTTCTAGTTTTCTTTTTTTTTAGAAGATAGTTTTAATTAAGAAAAAATATGTTTTTAAGTACATCTTTATCCTTTTTTTTGATGAGAAAATCTCTTAATTATGAACTAATCAAGTCTGAACTAATTCCTTTAGATGCACCTATTGAAGAAATTCCAGGACTTAAACTTGGTACTGTTCTTATTCCTATTTTCCCAAACAGCAACCAAATAATGTTTACAAAAAGATCAAACAAAATGAAAAATCATCCTGGACAGATATCTTTTCCTGGAGGAGCTGTTGAAGAGGGAGAAACAATTATAGAAGCTTGTCTTAGAGAAACAAATGAAGAAGTAGGAATCATTAATAAAAAAATTAAACTTTTGGGTAGATTACCCCCACTCAAAACAAGTAGTAATTTTTTTGTTTACCCAATTGTTGGTTTAGTTGAAAGTGACGTAAAAATAAAAATCAATCCTGATGAAGTAGAAAAAGTATTTTTTGTACAAATAGAAGAGTTGCTTGACGATAATAACAAAATTGTTGAAACAGAATTAAATATTAGCAAAACCTACTACTTAGCAGGAAATTATACAATTTGGGGAGTAACAGCACAGATACTTGAAGAGCTATTTTCAAAAATAAATGAATTAGAGAACTAATTGGTTAGTTCTATATTTTTAGTTCTCTAACTGTAGTCTTAAATCTAACATTTCTCTTTTCTAGTTCAGTCATTAAAATCTTGAATATATCATGATTTTCGCCTATTAGTTCTGGAGGAACAAGTGTTTTTGGGGAATATTTTCCTTTAACTACTAAGTTAGCAATAATGGAACAAGTAAAACCAGTAGTTCTTGCCATAGAAATAATTTTTTCTTTTTTATCATATCTATCCAATAAATAATATCTATATTGGATTATCTTGTTTTCATTTTTTCCTTCAACTTCTATTTCCATGATAGTGTAATCTTCTTCTCCTGGTCTTAGTTTCCATTCCTTAAAAAGCAGTTTACTTGTTAAATCTATAGGTTTTATATCTACTCCATCAACATTTATTTTTTCCTTACTGAAAAATCCAGTTTCACGTAGAATCCTTATTTTCTCAATATGACCAGGGTATCTCAAAGTTTTTTCTTTTAAGTTCGGAATGTGATTCATCGTCTTTAGAAGAGTTCGTAAACCATCAGTGTTAAAAGCTTCTAGTGTCCCCATTCCTTCAAATTCTAACAATTCTGCATCTGATAAAGCAGGTTTTACAACTAATTTTCCATTTTCAACAAACCTAGCTGGACGAGTGTATTCCTCAATAACATCTATAGGTGAAAAAGGAGCTTTATATTCATAAGGCCAAGTTCTAATTACAGGAAGTCCTCCAACATAACAAAGAAAAGAGTTAACATTTTCCATTATACTATTAATATAACCCAAAATTATGTTACTTAACCCAGGAGCAACTCCACAGTCAACTACAGCTGTCACTCCTTTCTCTTTTGCTAATTCTGATAAAGAAAATGGATCTTCATCAAAGAACGATATATCGACAATATCTTTTCCTTCTTCTATTACAGTTTTTAGTGTTTGATAACCCATAAAACCAGGAACAGCTCCAACAACCAAGTCAAAATCAGAAATTATTTTTCTCAAATTATCAGTGTTGGATAAATCAGCTCTAATTACTTGAATATTGAAATTGTTTTGAAGAAAATTTAAAGCTTCTTGATTAATATCTAAAACAGTAACTTCAATTTCAGGATCTTTTACTAAATCTCTCGCAATAACATTTCCTACTAATCCTGCGCCTAATACAATTACTTTCTTCATTAGTCACACCTATTTGAAATTATATAGCTCTCTTTTTAACTTTTAACCTTAAAATTTAAACTAGATCCCTAAAAAAATCGTATAAAAAGTATAAAAAGAAAGAAAAATGAGGAAAAGAAAGGAACAAAATAGATATCAACTAAGTTTTATCTGATTTAGTGTCTTCTTGAACTTTATCTGATTTAGTGTCTTCTTGAACTTTATCTGATTTAGTGTCTTCTTGAACTTTATCTGATTTAGTGTCTTCTTGAACTTTATCTGATTTAGTGTCTTCTTGAACTTTATCTGATTTAGTGTCTTCTTGAACTTTATCTGATTTAGTGTCTTCTTGAACTTTATCTGATTTAGTGTCTTCTTGAACTTTATCTGATTTAGTGTCTTCACCGTCTTCTTCTTTACTTTCTTTTTCTTTAAATACTAGTTGTAACATCAGCGGTGTCAGGAGAACTGTAACAAATACAAGCAATATAACTACTGTAAATATGTTTTCATCAAAGATCTCATTTTCTAGTCCTATTCCAGCTATGACCAATAGTATTTCAGCTCGAGGAGTTATCCCAGTTGCAATACGTAGTGCTGATTTTGAAGAAAATCCTGTTAATTTTGAACCTAGAAAAGCTCCTATTCCCTTCGATAAGATTGCAAAAGGAATTACTAACCATATTCCCCAAGGGAATACATAATTAGCGCTTCCTAGTTGAGTGAGATCTATTTGGAAATTGGAACCTACTGAGAAGAAGAATAATGGAATAAACACTCCTTCTCCAAATTTTGTAATTGTTCCTTTAACTTCACCCACTATTATCCTATCTTGCTGAATTGCTATTCCCAGAAGAAAGGCCATTACTGCCCCTGAAAAGTGAAGTTGTTCAGCAAAATAAGCTAATAAAGAAATCAGACCAAATACAATCCCTAGTGTAAAGTTGTTTGTTCGAGAGCGGGTGAAAATGTTAAAACGATATTCCATCCAGTTTAAGAACTTGGGTAAAAGAACTACCACTACCAAAATGAATATTGCTAAAAAACCTAAATCTTTTAGAATAATTAATGCAATATTTCCTTCTTCTGTATTAAATAAAGCACTTGCCAAAATTAATACAAGTATTAATGCTAGAAAATCATCTAAAACTGCTATAGAAAGTAATGTCTGACCCTCTTCAGAACCAAGTTTCTTCAAATCAGATAGAGATCTAACTGTAACACCTATTGAAGTTGCAGTGAATAAAGTACCAAAAAATATTGCAAACCGTACATCTCTTTCTAGAAAGATAAATGCAGTAAGAAAACCACCTATTAAAGCCAAAGAAACTTCAGTAATTGATATAGTAATACTTCTTTTTCCAGTTTTTAATAATGACTTTACATTTATTTCCATCCCAACAATAAACAGCAACAAAATTATACCGATTTGACTAAAAGAACGTAGTGATGCCCTATCCATAAATAGATCATTGATATTGGATAAACCTAAAATTGAAAATAAAGGACCTCCAAACATAATTCCAGCGAATAACTCGCCAAGTATAGCTGAGAGTTTTAGTCGCTCGAAAATTTCTCCGAAAATCCTTGCAGCAAGAATTGCTACACCAATATATAAAAGCAAAGATATGGCTTCATTCATTTAAAATATCACCTTCACAAGACAAACTTCCATCATTTTGTTCCTTGTATTCTAACCATTTATCTTTAACAAAGTTTAGAATGTCAATGAAAAGAATTACACCTTTAACTTCACTTTTTTTATCTTTAGCTCTTGGAAGGACGTTTGTAGAGTATTTTAGCATTAATTCAGCTACATCTTCTAATTTTAGATCATCATAAACTATAGGTAATTTTTTATCTACAATTTCATCTGCAGTTGCATTTTCAAAATACAGTGCTTGAAAAAAGGGATCACGCAAATCTGAATGGACAGGATTAAACAACTTTAGGAAATTTTTTGGGGTTAACAAACCAAGAAATTTGCCTTTTTCATCTTTTATAATAATAACTGGGCTATCATAATCAAAGAAGCAACTAAATAGTTTGTCACAAGAGATTGATGAAGATAATTCAGGTACTTTCTTCTTTGGTATCTCTAAAACACTGATACTTCTCATATTTGTTAAAAAATCTTCTAATGAACCAGTCATGCAAAGGTTTGTTAACAAACCAATAATTAAACTTTATTCTTTGTAAAAAAATAAAAGAATGATTTTTTAAAATAGAAAAGGTATTAGCGCTTTCCTATTTTTAGGATACTCATTGAATTTTTCTTTATACCATTCATGATGAGCACGGGCTCTAGGTGCTAAGTTGAAAAAAGTCCACAAAGCAAAAACTAATCCTGGAACAGACCAAGTTAATATTGCCCATCCTATCCATTCCATTATTTCTCCCAAGTAGTTTGGCGAAGAGACAAACTTAAACATCCCACCATAAGGTATTTTATATCCATCTTTTGCTCCTTTTTCTCTTAAGTTACGTAAAATGTAATCAGATTGCTTGTTAATAAAAAATCCTGCAATAAAAATTATAGTCCCAACAATAAATTGTGGAGAACTAAACCATGAAAATGTATAAAGATTCTCTGATACAAGATAAAAAAGCCATATTCCTTGAATATATGTATTAAAAAGATTAAATGTTACCCCAAAGAGCATGATTAACATAGGCATCTTTTTCCTTCCTCTCAATGTCCAGGGATAAATAAGAGCTCTATGAATATAGTGTATTTCAAATAGAGCAATAAAAGCGATGAAGACAGGGTCACTTATTCTATCACTTCCAAAAAAGTAAATAGCCATCAGTAATGCAGAAGGGAATTCCATCAGAAACCATGCTAGTCTATCATCTAAAGTTGGCCCCCAACCTTTTCTTCTATGACGTCCATAGGGCGCAGTAATGAAAAACAATAGGATAAAGATTGAAACACCCAACCCTAAAAAGACATACATAACAGCTTTGAAATAGATTGGGTTACCAAACACAGAAAGAATAGATTCCATAATTGAAGATAGTAATGACATTAAACTTTTCAAAAAGTAGCTTCTATTTAAATTTTATTTAAAAGAAGAAAGAAATAAAAAGATTAGGACAATTTGTTCATATTTTCTGCAATACTTCGTATAACACCCCATATAACATTTACACTTTCGATTTCTACTTTTTCATCTGGAGAGTGAGGAGAGATAATTGTTGGTCCAATGGAAGTTACTTGCAAATTAGGGTCTAAAGCTAAAAATAGGCTACATTCTAATCCTGCATGGATAGCTTCAAGTTTTACCTTTTTCTTATACACTTGTTCATAAAGCTCTTTTACAAGCTTCAAGAATGGAGAGTTAAGGTCAGGCTCCCAGCCAGGATAAGCTTTTTCTTGAGTAATATTAGCTTTTACTTTTTCACCTATTTTCCTTAGTTTAAGTCTTACTTCTTCTAGTTCTTTCATCACTGAACTTCTTGTAGAAATATAAATTTTAACTTGCTTTTCTCCTGTTTTTACAACTGCGAGATTACTAGAAGTTTGAACTAAATCATTTATTTCTTTATTATATGAAATAACTCCATGTTGGACCTCATCTAAAACATAAATCACATTATTAGTTGATTCTTCAGTAAATATTTTTTCCGCTTTGTCTTTTTCAAACATCTCAAACTTGAAGTTAGGTTCATATTCTCTAATTTCATGAGAATTTTTTCTTAACCACTCTTTCAAAGCTTTCTTCGCTTCTTTTTCATTTTCCTTAAGAATTGCCAAACGAACTGTGCAGTCTCTAGGAATTGCATTATGAGCTGTTCCCCCTTCAATACTTACAAGATGAAATGGTTTTATTTCAAGTTCACTAAATTTATCCCTTAAGAAGTTTAAGGCAGAAATAGCAACTTTAATTGCATTAGCCCTAGGTAAATGAATATCTACTCCTGAATGTCCACCTTGAAGACCAGAAATAGCAAAACGAATCTCTATCCAATCTTCAAGATTAGCTATATTTTCAAGTTCTATTGGAACATCTATTTGCGTTCCTCCTCCCCCAGCACTACTTATTGTTATTTTACCTAAATCTTCAGAATCAACATTAAGTAAATATTTTCCAGTGAAAAAACCTCTCTTTACATTAAAAGCTCCTGTCAATCCTGTTTCCTCATCAACAGTAATGAGTAATTCGAGTTTGCCATGTTTTATGTTTTCATCTAAAAAAAGAGCTAAACCCATTGCTAAACCTATACCATTGTCAGCACCTAGAGAGGTTCCTTGTGAATAAACATATGTTTCATTGAAGGTTACAGGAATCGGATCTTCTTCACAATTGAAATTTGGATCATTTGCTTGACATACCATGTCCATATGAGCCTGAATTACAAGAGTAGGGTAGTTTTCACATCCTTCACTTGCTTCTTTTGTCAACAGAATATTTCCTGTTTCATCTTCCTTAAATTGAACATTATTCTTTTTAGCCCAATTTTTAATCCATTCTCTAATTTTCTCTTCTTTTTTTGAAGGTCGAGGGACTTGAGTTATTTCATAAAAAATTTTCCATACTTGCTCGGGTTGTAATTCAGATAATTTATTTGAAGTCATTTATGGTCTTTTAAACATTCTTAAGATAATGATAAAAATGTTTTTGAAAAACAATATTTATTATTTTCAAAATCTTACTAAAAAGAATAATTAATCATATTTTTCAAGAAATTTTCTAACACTATGCGACTTACAATCCGATAAGAGGGGTCATAATTCATCCTAAAAAGAGGTGAGTGTGATATAAGAGGAAGATCTAAGCACTCCTCATATTTCTTGAATTGAAAGGAAAGATCTGATAATGCCTTTTTTAGTGCTCTTTTTTCATTCTTTTTTGTTGTTAATATTCCTTCATCATAGAGTTTACAAATTAGGTTCCAACTTGAGAAAAAAATAGAGAGATTTGCAGGAGTATTCTTTAAACTTTCTTCCATTAATTTCCACAAATGAGAAGAAGATAAACCAATTTCTTCTTTCCAAACTCGCAAGTTCAATCTCCCAAACATAGTTTTTTCATTCAATAGTTCAAACAGTTCTTCATCTTCTCTTTTTTTAGTACAAACGTCCAATTCTTGTTCTAGATAGATTTTTACTCCCTCTAGACCTGAAATTTTCTTTAAGTGTACCCACCCACAACTTCCTTGATAGATAAATTTGTACAAATCTCCCCAAGTTTGTACTGAATATTTTTTTAGATAGGTTAAAAGAGAAAAAGGAATCTTTTCAGTTAATATTCGCCCAAAATCTGTGAAAAGGCGGAAATAATGCAATTTTTGATAAGAATTTTCCTCATTCATTTTCCTCAGAATGTTAGTTGATGCCACCCTTCTTTAAGCATTTCAGTAACTAATGTACCAACATTCTTTACTTCCACGCCTAATTTTTCTAATTTTTCGCTTACACCAAAATCATCACTACAAGCTTTACAAGCAATTACTTCTACACCCGCATTCAACAAACTTATTACATATTCTTGAAAATTTTTATCTTCAGCAGCTTTTTTTTCTGTAGGGCCCCAAAGTATAACACGAACTTCTTCCATCCATTTATGCTTTTTTGCATTAATGGCATAAGGAAAACTGGCTTCTTGGTGAATTATAACATCTCCACTTGTCAGAATTAAAAAAACTTTATTCATACAAAAATCTTTGAACCTAACTTTTATTCTTTTTCAAAGATACAAATACATTAGTTCTAGTTTTTGTTTGCATTTCTCTATTCTTTAACGCTTTCTAATATTATTTTAGTCAATTCTTCAGCTCTTAAACTTTCTATTTTATTTTCTTCAATTTTGTAAAAACTTTCTATCTTTTGCTTTACTAATGTGTGTGATAATTCAGTTCCGACGAGAGCTTCTTCTAATTCTGAAAGATTAAAAGGGTTCTTAGTAAAGAAGTCTCCTGTTATTGCTATATCAACTATTTTATTATTTTCAATTTGAAAATAGAGAGATAAAAGTCCTCCTTTAGTTTTTACTTCTTTAAAGAAACATCTTACTCCTGACTTTATCTTAAGAGAGATTAAATCTTTATGTCTTCTTTCTACATAATTCATCCATTCTCCAGTCTGACAATATTGATTTAACTTTTGCATCTCATTTTTTTCTAACTCTGTTAATGGACCTATTTCAAGGTTTATTCCTAGAATATCCTCAAACTCTTTCTTAAAATTGTAAATCATATCTAGTTTATCAGGAATATAACCTAGAAAATACTTTATACTTCCTATTCTTTCTTCTAATGTCTTAGCTATTTTATCTCTAAATTTCTCATCAGGTACTTCTAGTATTCTAGACATTTCTTTTACAGGAAAATCAAGAATAAAGTTTCCTACTAAGACTGTTGAACTTTCTATTGCACTCGCTCCATTTCCACTAATCTTTTTATTTAGAGCAACTATATCATTTAATGGTTGGTATTTTGCTGGAATACCTAAATATCTATAGGTAGAAACAACTGGTTGTAAAAAATGCTCGAACAACTCTTTAACAGAAAAAGGATAACTATTCTTATCAAAAACTAGTTGATAGAATAGTTGATTTTGATCTAAATATACTGCTCCTCCTCCTGTTATTCTTCTGATTAAAGGAATGCTCATTTCTGTAATTTTATCTATATCAACTACTAGATCTCTAACTTGATGTATACCTATAGAAACATATGGTTTTTTTGGCCAAGTGAGTATAAGAGTATTAGGAGAGTTAAGTTTAGACTTAACCTTAGCTATTGCATGGTAAATTGTTTGGGTATCAAGAGGGGGGAGATCTGGTAAAACAATTAATCTCCAATTGTCTTTCATTTTAATCAATGTTTAGCTTACTTTTACAAGTGACCATGATATTTCATTGGATAGGAATAAGATGGGAAACTCATTTACATCGATTAAAATCACTCTCCCGAAACTAATTTTATAGTTTCCATCTGTTTTTTCTATGTTTGCATTAAAATTCACTGTGATTATATATTTTAATTGTACTCCTCTACTGTCTATTTCGCCCATAATGTTATTGATAGACGGATATTGACCTGTAGCAAAAGTAGAATATGCATCTGTTTCAATATCTAACTTAACAAACATAAAAGTGCTTGAACCGTTTAATGTAGCATTATATTCTGAATAAAAGGTGTCTGTATTGTTATCCCACAAACTGATTCTCATTGTTAAATTAAAGATGTGAATATTCTTTTTGAATCCTCCATAATTTTGAGTATCTACTGTTGCGAGGAAGTTTTCTTCTTCTTTAATAAGATCTGTGAGATTATTTATGTAACTTAGTTCAGGAAGAGCACCAAGAGAAGACCAATAGCTTGAACTTCCATTTATCTTAGCAGTATCATTTAATATTATTGCACTTCTTCCGTCTTGAACTGCATCTATAATATTTATTTCAGAATAAAATTGCTCAGGAGTGGGAGGAACAGTGCTATAATGTATCAATATAATTGGTAAACCTAGTAGGAGAAAACCCAAAACAATTATGAAAAAGTTGAAACTTGAGTTACTCATAAATAGTATAAGAATCTTATAGTTAAAAAATCTTATCTTTCAAAAAACTATAAAAAATTATGAAAAGAGAGAGTAGTTTAGTTTACTCTCTTTCTTACCTTTGACATAATAAGATTAACAGTAAAAACAACAACAAACAAAGCGAGAGTCCCCATAAAATAATAAACTGAGGGGTTTTTAATGAAAGTATAGATACCAAAATATGCATTTGTCCACCTAAAACCATCTTTAGAAAAGTAGAAAGCTATTTCTCGTGTTTGTTTATTAGACTCTACACTTGGTCCTTGTTCTGCTGCAACCACTACATTATCTCTAAATGTTGTAACTGAAGGAACTCGTTCATAATATCCATCGTGATAAGGTGATGATATGTTATGAAATTCGAGAGTTTCTTGTTTTGATAAATCTTCTATCCAAAATCCCCATAGAAACATCTCATAGCGATGAGCCTTATTAATAGTTGTATTGCTAATATCTTGAGCAACAACATAGAAACCATCATTCCATCTTGTTATTGATGGATATAGATAACCCACATTCTGAGCTACAACTTCAGTCAAGTTTGCATCAGTCAAGTCTAATTGAAAAGGTGCTCCTACAGATATACCTGAACTAAAAGAACTGCCATCTACTGTTGTTGTTATTTTAACAAGATTATTTTCAGTATAAGCAACATATAAGAGATTATTATATGCATATAAATTAAAGTCACTTCCCAAACTAATAGAAAGTGAGGTTACATCTGTACTATTTTCGAAAGTTTGTAAATTATAACGAACCATTTTTGTGAAAATTCTAGTTTGTACTATTACTTTTACCTCATAACTAAAGAATAACACTAACTCGTCATTGAGAACAGCAGAATCAAACCATACAAAATCCTTACTAAAAGCTGTAGAATTACCTAATACAACATAATTGCTCCAAGTTTTTCCATCGTCATCAGAATACTGCAAGAAGAAATATGTAAAATCAGTATCATTTCGTTCTATTGCAAAAACAAGCATAGTTCGTCCATTATAGTAGAAAGCATCAATTTTTTGGACCTTAAAGAGAGTTTTATTGATCACAAATTTCGTTGGAGTAATTAATACTTCCTCTGTATCATGAGTCTTAAATTCTGTTACAGTTAAATAACAAGGCCTTGCGTAAATTTCTGAGCTCACGTCTCTCCCTGAATCTTCCCCTATTTTATTATAAATTAACAAATATTGTTCAGGGGAAGTTTCAATAAAATGAGGACTTTTTTCGTGATAAAGGATTTTTGCTTTGGCTACATAAGGATTAAATGCGTTAAGAAGTATAACGAATATTGAAAATAAAACAATTTTTTTCACTGCTCTTCTCATTTACTAAACACCACTAAACTTACAACCTAATTCAAATTGAAATATATATAAGTTTTGTCAAAGAATTTTATTATAAATCTAAAGAGAAATTTACTCTCTATTTTTGATAATTAGGTGGTTATACTTACTTTATTAAGTACTACATATTTTGTTTTCATTTAGTTACAGTAGAAGAGTGATCAACATTCTCATTCTATTAAGTTAAGTTTTCTCTTCTTAAAAAACAGATAATAAACAAATTTAGAACAGTTTAAAATAGACAAAATAACAAAAATAGTAGAATCAAATAGAATTTAATTTTATATATAAAACAAAATCTTCTATGAGATAATACGAATATAAGCTTTAAACCCTAGATAGTTTAAAGAGCGGACAACTTTATTTCTATTAATTATTGTTGGATTTAGTTTAACTTTTACATTTTTTGCTTGAAAATCTACCGTGCTGTCTGTAATTCCTTCTAAATATTTCAAAGTTGTTGCAATTGTCTTTGCACAATTTTTACAGTGGATATCTGGAACAGCTATCGTTAATTCTTCTTCAAATTCAGTCATTTAATCATCTCAAGATAACATATTTTTAAACCCTTTTTAAAGTTGGGATGGTACTATATTGTAAAAGGAAAGATATAAAATCTGACTGTTATTTTATACATTTGTAATCTACTTTAATTAACCACAAGGGTGAATTAGACTAAACGTTTAACAATTAAGAAACATTTTTCACTTAGAAAGTGGAGAGCTGTAAAATTGCAATATTATATTCCTGAATGGGATGATCTAGTTAGTTCGAAGTATGACTACTGGAATGATGTTGAGTTACCTAACTCAAAAAAGGTTTACGCACATGAGATATACCCTAAACCAAATTATGATGGAATTTTAGTATCAAGAATGAAAATAGAAGAGAGTAAATCAAAAATTGAAAAGATAAAGAAAGTTGGAGTACATAAATTCTTCAGATTCGAAGGGCCTATTTTTGGAGATTGTGGAGCATGGGGGTACATAAATGAAAAGAACCCACCATTTGAAACAAAAGACATGTTAAGCTATTATGAAACCCTTGGATTCAATATTGGTGTCTCAATTGACCATTTATGCATCCCACAAGTTAAATCAGAATGGTACTATAGACAAGAACTAACATTAAAAAATGCAGAACAATTTTTCAATCTCTACGAAAATGGAAACTATTCTTTTAAAGCTGTAGGAGCAGCACAAGGATGGGATTTAGAATCATATAGGTACGCAGTACAAGAGTTGTTAGATATAGGATACGATTTTATTGCATTAGGAGGGTTAGCAAGAGCACAAACAAGTGTAATTATTAAAATTCTAAAAAATATTCAAGATTTAATTGAAGGTAAAAAAATAAAGATCCATCTATTTGGTGCTGCTAGATTAGATGGTTTACGTGCATTTAATAATTTAGGAGTAACGAGTTTTGATTCAGCTTCTCCTCTCAGAAACGCATGGTTAGGTTCAAAAAAGAATTACAGAGGTTTAGATTGGAAAGGATATACTGCTATTCGTTTACCTTTTCTTTCAAGAACAAAGAAATACCAACAGTTAGTGGAAAAAGGTTTATTCTCAATAAAAGAATTAGAAGAATTTGAAAAATCCATCTATGCTCTTTTAAGAAGATATGAAATAGAAAAAACTCGAAGTCCTGAAGAAATAATAGAAGCTTTTGAAATGCTCAACCAAACATTTACTTTAAGGGATGATCTAAAAGAAGACTACAAAGAAACATTGAGTGAACGACCATGGGAAAAATGCCCATGTCCTGTTTGTAAAGAAGCTGGAATGGATGTTATTATCTTTAGAGGAAATAATAGGAACAGGAGAAGAGGTTTTCACAACACGTTTGTTTTTTATCAATTAATGCAAAAGATCCTTAAAGACACAAATTTTGAAGGTACCCCATATTTGAAGTTAGTACATGAAAAAGATTTTTCAATTCCAATTCAAAGACAAACAAAAAAAATAAAATCTAAAATTAATAAACAGACAAAAATTGAAAATTTCTTTGAACAAATAGATGAGGAATGATAATGAGTTCAGAGTTTGAGAAGATAGCTAGTAAAATAATGATACAAGTTGGGACAAAAAAAGAAGAAGCTTTAAGATGTCTCTATTATGAACCTAAAAAAGAAACAAAACAAACTATTGTTCTTATTCCAGGTTTTTTTTCGCTTCCAAGTGCTTGGGATGAACTATTAATGAATGCAAAAGAAGACTACAGGCTGTTTTTAATTGAGACTAGAGAAAAGCATACAGCAAAAATCAATAAAAAAAGTGACTTTTCTTTAGAACGTTTTGCTAATGATATTGCAGAAGCTATTGATTACCTTATGTTAAAAGATTATATTTTAGTTACAAGTAGTATGGGAGGAGCTTTTACCTTAACTGCTATGAAAAAAGGTTTAATCAATCCTAAACATAGTTTTCTTGTTGGCCCTGTTCTAAAGGTAGAAATTCCTGATTGGTCTTGGCCTCTAGTCAGAATAACTAGTCCTTTCTTTTATCGTTTCATGTTAAAACCTTCAATTAAAATCTATGTTAAGAGTAAGTTTGAGAGAGATCAAGCTGAAAAATACTGTGTTTCACTGGACAACCTGGAAATCAGAAGAGTTAGAAAAACAATGTTAACTCTCAAGAAATTTAGAATAACTGCTGAAGACCTTAACATCATAAATTCTCATTGTATCCTCATAGGTGCAGAAAAAGACAAACTTCACCAATCTCAAATAACAAAATGGATTCATGAACAAATACCTAATTCAGACTATGTAGATTTAGGTTCAAATGTAGTAGCTCATGGAATTCCTCTATTAGAGTTAATAGAAAAAACAATAGAAGAAGAAAAAAGTTAACTCTTATTAAAAAGCCTAATTTGTTTTATAAGTACCCAACATACCAAAATTTAAAAATTCCTATTTTTTTAATTTAAGTATGCAATTTCTCGCACCTTTTTCCATCAGGCATTCTAAGATATTGGACCAAGAAACGCTCAAACAACTTGAAAATGAATTAAACAAGACAAAAGGAAAAAATTTACTCGTTGAGTTTACACGAAATTTCTCTACGTTAATAGAAAAAAAAGAGAAAGAAAGAGAATTTACGAATCTTGCTTTAGATGTTTTTTTCTCTATTGAAGATTATGAAAAAATTTTGGAATACTCTTCCCCCCTTTACTCTGCTGAGTACTATTTTTATCGTGCATTAGCTTTCTATAAACTTAATCAATTCAACAAGATTGCTAGTCTTAAACTACAGTTTGAGATGAAATTTGAAAGAGCACTAGATTTACCACGTAATAGATTAATACTTGCATTTCTAGACCTTTTTATTACCCTCAAGGAGAACCCAGAGGAAATTGACCTTAAGTTAGAGGAAATAGGTGTGTTTTTAGATGGTCAAGATGAAGAATTTAAGAATAAATATTGGGTAATTATTGTATTTTCCTTCTATTCTGAATTATTGTTTAGAAGAGATCTTTTAAATAAAACTGAAGAAATTGCAAGAATGATTCTTTCCTACTCTCTTCAAAACCAAGACCCTTACTTACAAAGTAATGCATTAATTCTACTTTCTTCAATTTATATTAGAAAAGGAGAATTTAGAAAAGCAAAACAAATGATTAAATCTTCCCTTGTTCCTGTAAATCAAACAGGAGAACTAACAAACAAAGCTAAAATTCTAAACAACCTTCTTCTTCTAGATTTAGCCAAAATGGATTATTTCAAAGCAATAGACAGAATCTCAAAGATAAAAGACCTCAAAATAAATGATAACAAGAGAAAAGAGCTAGAGATACTAGAAATCAAGTTAAAAATACATTTGAACTCTGAGAATAATATAGATGAAAGAATTAAAGAAATAATTTCAGATTTAGAAAAAGAAGAGAAATACTATAAAGACATTATTCTCCTTAATTGTTGGTATAATATAAAGAAAGAGAACTATGAGGAAGCAAAAAAAAGCATAGATGAACATTTAAAACTTGCAGAAAATAATCTCTATTCATTATTAGAAAATCGATATTATTATGGATTATACCACAAAGAGGTAGAAGATTATGAACAAGCTTTTTCTGATTTTGAAGAAGTAATAGAACTAAGTAAAAAAGATTACAAAATAGAATTGTTAGTAAAAAGCTTAATGCAATTCCTTTCTCTTGCATTTTCACAGAACAATGAAAAATATTCACTTTCTGATATCCTCCAAAAGGTAGAGACCTTGAAAGAAACTTCTGAAAAGCAATTTATTCCTAAATTACAAGTAGATGCTTTAATGATTAAAATGATTTTCATTCTTCTTAAATCAACAGATATTGATATTATGGAAGAATGGGACATTGCAATGAAAAAAACCCATCAGTTCAGATATATTGATCGCATTAAACAACTAAACATAATAAAAAACTACTCAAGAGAAAATGAAGAAGATAATAATGAAAAGCAACTTGGAGAGTTATTCAAAGAAATAATTGAACCCTACAATTGCTTCTTTTTTATTAAAAAGCCTAAAAAAGAAGAATAATTCTATTTTCTTTGAATAAATATTTTGTAAATAAAAAAAAGTTAAATAGGAATAAACCAATTTTTTTTTACCATAAAAGAGGAATAAAAATGGCACAAAAATGGATTTGCACTTTATGTGGTTATATTTACGACCCTGCAGAAGGAGACCCTGATGGAGGAATTGCTCCCGGAACAGCTTTCGAAGATATTCCTGAAGACTGGGTTTGTCCTGAATGTGGAGCTGCAAAAGAAGATTTTGAACCCTACGAAGATTAAAATATTCTTTAATTGTTTTTTTTTACAATTTTCTATTTTTTCTTGATAATTGAACTATTTTTTTTATTATTACAAACTTTGTTTCGTTTAGTTTATTCTTAGTTATTTTCATTTTTTCTTGCTTGACTCTTATTTGATTTGCAAATTCGTTTGAAATTAATAGCTCCTTTTGTTCACAAATTTTGCTATCTATCTTTGTTTTTATTATTCCAAATAATTGATTATATTTGTCAATAATTTTTTCATAAATAGTTAATTTCGAAGAAAATTTCGATCTATATGTTTCTATTTTTTCAGCTTGTTTAATATTCATCGAAGTTAGATTGTTAATTGCTTCAGATAGAGCTTTTAGCTCATCTGCCGTAAAATTACTCTTAACAAAGTCTGAAATTATTGAAGTAATAGTGTTATCTAGTAGGTAATCTGTTTGTCTATTATAATTAATGTCAATGGCTAATTTTCTTATAGTTGATTTCTTTCTTTTAGTTATATTTTCTTCTTTTTCTGTTGTTAAGTACTTTTCAACTAAACCTAGTTTTTCTTCCCACCATTCCTTAAAAGAAAGACCAGGAACATATTCTATTGCAAAGTTTAGAAAAATTGTCCCTTTAGCTAAAACAGTTGCACCTATAGGTTCTTTGAATATGGGTTTAGTCGTTTTTTTACCTACAAAATCATAAGTACTGAAAGAATGAAAATTAGAAGGAAGATCTTTCACTTTCCCAAAAAAAACAATTTCCTGTCCAAGATTAGCTATGTCTTTAAGATTACCTAAACTTACTAAGTAATCTTTTCCTAACGAAAGATAAACAAGATCATATGTTTTTTTTGATAAGTGTCTAATAGATTCAGGGATAGCTAATTTTTCAGCCCTTTCTTTTATCGCTTTTTTTGACAAACCAGAAAATGAGCATTCATAGGGAGGAAGAAGCTCATTCTCACTAACTAACCCAAAACCTGCAGATATTATGTAATAATCCACTTCAGCTTTTGATGAAAGAACATTAACAGCTTTTTTTATAGCAACAGCTTGTCCGCCAGTGTATAATTCCCCAGCTTCTGTCAATAAGGATGAGAATTTCTCTTTAACTCTTTCTCTTTGATCTTTTGTTTCTAAATCCTTGCATGTAGGCTGTTCTTCATGATGTATAGATTTCTTCTTTCCACAAGAGTTAATTACAAGTATTGAAGGTTTCAGAAATCTCACCTAAAATTATTCATTTTCCTTTTTTGCTAAATAACGGTTATAAAACCTTTTAATTTTCTTTTTCTCGGAATCTATATCAATAGTTTCACTTTTTCCTTTCTTCATCGTTGTTTTGTTTAGATTACTTTGGATTTTACTTAATTTTAATGCGAGCATTGAGTTTCTTCTAAAAAGTTCACTATTTTCGAAAAATAAAACCCCATAAGCTTTCCTAAGCTTACTATATTCTATTGTTATTTCATTATATCTTTCTCTTAATTTCTCAAGATTTTTAAGTAAATTAACTTCATCAATACTCAAATCTTCTTGTTTAAATTTCAAAAAATCATAATAGTTAAGCAATTTATTAATAATCTCATCATTATATTCTGTAATATCTTCAAAAATTGCAGGTATTTTCACATTTGTAATCATTTTCTTCAAAAACTATCACCTTTTAAAATATCATAAAGTTTCTTTTCAAGTTCTGTAATAATCTTATAATCTTCATTATATTCCTTTTTCATTTGTTTTTCTTCTTCTATACTTTTTCTCAATTTTTCAATTTCCTTTTCTCTTTCAGGGATTTTCTCTAAAAGAGCTTTATATTCTAAGATATACTCAACGAATGCCCAAGATAGTTTCTTTTTCTTATTATATTCAACAAGAAACTTGAAAAACGAGTTTATTTTTTCAATTATTGTTTCAGATTCTTCTTTTCGTTCTTCAGCAATTCTAGCGATTTTCCTCTGAATTTTAGGTGAAAGAGGGATCTTTACTTTTTCCTGTTTTTTCATTTACAAAACTTTTTTCAGATTGTTGTTTTAAAAGTTTATTAATTAAAACTCAAAATCAAATTTTTCAAAATATTTTTTCCTTTTTGCTTTCCTTAAATTTACAAATCAAATAACTTTAATAACTTTGTATTTAACTTAAATTTATGGAAGAAATAAGTGTAAAAGAGTATTTAGAAAAGTCAGGGCAGCTACTTGAAAAATATAGGTTTAACATTGAAAATCTTCGACATCAGAGAAAACAAATAGAGGATAAGTTTTTCCTTCCTAATGAAATGGTTGACTTCTTTCATACAAATAAAAGTGAATATAAAGTGTGGTCTAAAATTCAAGATATGATACTTACATTAGAAGATGCTTATGCAGACTTAGTTGGAAGTATGATGGAAGCAAAAGCCAATCCTGAAAATTATAACTTCTATTTAGAAGATAAACGTATCACAATAATGCAATTAAAAGAAACTGAAGAAGATGAAAGTTAGATTAATTTGAAAAAAAGAATTTAAATTATCAATTCTGATAAAAATTTACTCTTTTTCTAACAAGATTTATTTAGGATGTTAAATTAATTATATATTTGATGAGATTTATTCTATTTTCTGATACCCACATTGGTGGAAGATATGATGAAATGATATTAATGAAAGGTATAGATTTTATCAATAGTGTTGATGGAGATATCTTTATTCATTGTGGAGATTTAACTGGATCTGGAACTTTAGCTGAATATGAAATTGCTAGACTTTATTTAGAAAAGATCAAGAAAAAACCATTTTTTATTGTTCCAGGAAATCACGATTGTAAAAATGTAGGAGACCTGCTTTTTGAAGAAATAGTTGGAGACCGTTTTTGGGTAAAGACATTGGAAAATAAGAAAACAAAGATTCTAGGTCTTGATTCTACTGAACCAGATGCAAATACTGGAAGAATGGGTCCAAAGTCAATAAAGAGGATTTACGAAGAATTTGAAGATTTACCAGAATATTGGTTAAAAGTTCTTGTTTTTCATCACCAGACTTTGCCAATTCCCTACACTGGGAGAGAAAGAAGTGCAATTAAAGATGCAGGAGATGTTGTAAAAGCTATTCTAGATTGTAATATTCATCTTGTTTTTAATGGTCACAGACATATTTCTAATGTTTATAAAATGTCTGACGGAGTAGTAAACGCTTGGATTATTAACGTAGGAACACTCTCATGTAAAAAAACACGATATAGAGAAGAATATAGCTTAACTGTCGTAGATGCTTCTTTAAAGAAAAACAATTTGGCTATTCGTAGTATACTACTTAAAAAAGAACCAGTCAGAGAAGTTGTAAAATATTCTGGAAAATTCCAACGTTTTATTGCTCCTATGAATAAGAAACATCTAGCTACAATAATCCAAATAGGAAACACGGCTTTTTCTAATTCTAGGTTTAGGATGGATAATTTCTACAAAGGTATCGAAACAATAAATCTAATCCCTTGTGATGTAGTTGTTCACTGCGGAGAGGTTACAGGTGCTTCTTATGTTAACGAATTCCAAAGAGCAAAAGCATTATTATCTCAAATAGAAAAACCTCTTATTGTTGTTCCTGGGGATAATGACGCATTTCCACTCGGTTGGGATTTATTTCCTGAGTACATAGGAGATCCCAACCCCTATTTCGAAAATGAAAAATTGATTGTTAAAGGATTCAATACTTGTTTAATAGATGAACAAGAAGGAAGACTTGGAAGGGGAAACACAAAAGAGATGATAAGAACTTTTGAAAATAAATCCAAAATTGGTGTAGTAACTTTTCATCATTCTATTATACCTTTACCTCATTCTAAACATGATGCAGAACTTATTGATTCTGGTGATGTTCTTTCTGCAATTGTAAATCACAGGATTAATCTAGTTTTAACAGGAGCTAAAAATAGGAGCGGTTGTTGGCAAGTTAACGACACTGTATTCGTAAACGCTGGAACGCTCAGTTCTGAAAATATAACCACAAGATATGGTAATAGTTTTAACATAATCACTATTAGTCAAACAGACAAAGGAAAACTTTACGAAATAGATGAATATTTCATTGAAACAAACCAAAGAAAAACAATTGGAGTTTTCCATATCTCAGATAAAGCTCTACCTATTCGTATTCCGGATAGAAGCGTCCCCAACACAATTCACTTATGATTTCTTTTAGATAAAATATTAATTATATAAACAAAGATTGTAAAAAAATTTAAATCTAAAAAATGGAGTGTACACCTTATGCACAAAGAGGTTAAAAATTCAAAAAACGTTTCTTTTCCAGTTGTGCTAAAAAATATAGATGAAAAAATGGAAAAATGGCTGAAAGAGGCACAGAAACGAATATTTAGTATTGCGGCAGGAGATAGAGTTTCATTCATAGCTTCTGCTATCGTGCAAGTAGGTTTTGGCAAAATCCTCTATGCTGCAAATGAACTTGGGGTTGATATTGAAAAAAGTAAACCGTACATCTTTTTTGCACCTGACGGGACTTGTTCATACAATGAAATTAGAATAAAAAGGGGTTTTACCTATGGTTGCATCTTTAAAGCTGATTTTGAGGGTCTAATTGGCACAAATAATTCAATGCCAAACGGGTGTGGTTATAGCCTGTATGAACTTAAAGATTGGAACGATGATGAAACGCTAATTAGAACTTTAAATAGGATAAAACAAAATATAACAGAAGAACAAGCAAAAGAACTAGGAAAAGGCAATCATTTTATTGCTGTTTACAGAGTTTTAGATGCCATCTCAGGGGAGGATACTGAAAGAAGAATGGTTTTGCTTCATTGTAGTGGACATGATTTAAGCAAAAAACCACTTTATTTCTTCGACTGGTTGGAAGAAACAGATGGATGTCATAAAGTTAAGACACCACATGGAGATATTTACCTTTTAGAAAGTGAAGCTAAAAAGAGATACATCAAAGAGTTTGAAAAACTAGACAAATATAATAAAGAAGCTAGAGTTACTGTCATGAAAGAATTGTTCAAAAATTCTTCTTATGAATTAGTATCAAGTATTACTCACCAAGGATTGTATAACAATGGTTCTTACCACTTTTTGGGTATACAAAAAAGCGAAAAACTTATTCCAATCGCTTTCAATGCTGAGGAAGGAGGAATAGCTGTAAAAACTAAGAAGAATTTGTCCAAACAGTTTATAGATCAATGGGAACAAGGAACAAGAGTAAAGGAGTTAGGATATGAAAAAGAGTTTAGAGAACTTAACTTCACCCCACATGGAGGAGGATATGAATTCAAGTATCCAATCAAAAAATTTGTTATGTTCCTAAATGAACAAGGTTTAGACCACTTTTCAGTAGAGCTAAAGAAACCAAAAGAACCAAGTATTAAACTAATAGCTTCTTATTTTAAACCGATTAGAGAATACATGACATACAGAAGAAAATTGCCTGTTATGAAAGAAGTGTTTAAAGCCGAACTTGCAGAACATATCTACGATCTAAATCCGTTTATGCAGTTACATCCTAAAGTCAGTATACCAGGAGGACATTACTAAACAATATTTTTTCAAAGTGATTGCATGAATATTAATCCTTATATCATAGCCCATCGGGGTTTTTCTGGTAAATACCCTGAAAATACTATTCTAGCGATTAACAATTCAATTGGAAAAGCGGATATTGTTGAATTTGATGTTCAGATTACAAAAGATAAATATGTAGTACTATTTCATGATGAAACAACAAAGAGGATTTTTCCTGAGAGTAGAGAAAAGAGGATTCAAGAAATACAATATCATGAACTAGAAAAATTAAATGCTAGTAATTGGTTTTCATCAAAGATAGAAAAACAGATTATTCCAAAGCTTGAAGACGTAATAAAAAAAATAAATAACAAGATTTCAATCATAATCGAACTAAAAAATAAAGGTGAAAAAGAAGAGAAAGTAGAACTAGCTACTAAAGTGATAAATATTTTGGATGATAACAAAGTCTCTCTAAAAAAAGGATATCTGTCAGTACGAGATGTAGAAATGCTTAAAATTATTCACTCTCTTTCTTCTAAATATAAAATAGGTTTAATGCAGAAAAATAGAAAACCAGAAGAGTTTATAGAACTAGTTGAAAAAAATAACATTGAATTTGCACAAATTAGATGGAAAAATTGGTCTGAAAGTAATTGGCAAGATCTCTTATCCCTTAAAACCAAAGTCACTGCTTTTTATGCAGATGAAGAAGAGGAATATAATTTTTTAATTAAAAAGCAAGTTTATGGTATTTTTACTAACTTTCCTGATAGGTTAAGAAAAAAATTATATGAGTAATTTTTAGTTCTTCTTTCCTACAGCAGCTGCATAAATAATAAATTGATCCTTTCCATCAATATTTAGTAACTTATTTAGTTCATCATCGTGAAAAGCACCTATAGCACAAGTTCCACAATTTATGTTTTCTGATGCAAGATAAATATTCTGACAAACATGTCCTGCATCTAAGAATAGATATCGATAACCTCTTTCTCCATATCTCCACACCATTCTATAAGTAATAGCTACCCAAAAGAACGTCACTGCACTGTTTTTTACCATACTTTGGTTATATGAAGCTTTTGTAAACTTTTCAGAAAGATTTTCAGAATTATCAATAAACAACAAACTATGCTTTGAAGCAATATATCTATAGAGTCCAGGTTCTAGATTTTTAACATTATTAACCAACAAAAAAGTTTCAAAAGCATGCCTTGCACCAGCTGAAGGAACAGTTCTTAGAGTATAAGTTTGCCTCATAAATTCTTTTATTCCCTGGGAAGACCATAGAAGCCAACTAAGCTCTAACAAACTTATTGGAGTAGAGGAATATTTTCTAAGCGATTTTCTACTTGCAATACACTCTTCTAAAGAAATTTTAGGGATATCGCTAAAATCTTTACTTAACTTTATTAATTCAGCATTTTTATCCCATGGTAGTTCTAAAGGAGGAGAAGGAGCCCCTTTACCTTGATCACTTCGAGAAAGATATTTATATTTAGTTTTTTCGACAAACTCTCTACCAATATTTTTGCCAGTCATAATCATACTTAAGTAATAAGATTATTAAAATTGTTCCTTTTAAAGGTGCATTATTACTTTAAAAAACTTAAAAAAGCTTTAAAATAATTTCACATGTGACACAAAGGAACTATAAAATAGTACTTATTGGAAACGCCCTTGTAGGAAAAACTGCTATAGTCACACGCTTTGCCAAGGATTATTTTGAACAAAATTACTTACGGACACTAGTAATTAATTACTACATAAAGACTCAAATAATAAATAATGTTGAAGTTAAAATGATTATCACTGATACAGCTGGACAGGAAGCTTTTCAACGTCTCAGGAGTTCATATTATAAGGGAGCTAGAGGAGCGATAATTGTTTACTCAATTAACGACCGTCACAGCTTTGGACAAGTTGAATACTGGAAAAATGAGATGTTCAAAACTTTAAACGAACTTCCAATAATAATTGTAGGAAACAAAATCGATTTATTAGAACAAAGAAAAGTATCCACCAGTGAGGGGCGTCTATTAGCCAAAAAATTAGGTTGTTTATTCATTGAATCATCTGCCAAAACAGGAGAAAACATAAATGAAATCTTTAAAATGATAGTAAAAGATATACTAAGAAAAGATGATTTAATCTCTACAAATGGAGAAAAAGAAGATATTCAAGTAGATAAAGAAGAAGAACAAAAACCAGTAAATGAAGAAGAAATAGAAAATAAACAACAAGAACAATAAGAAGAATTAAAAATCTAAAAAATAATTTGAAAAAGAAAGTTTAATCAAAAGAAGGTTTCTACTAATGCAAGAAGTAGTTTTCTTTACCTACTACCAATATATCTTTTTATCAATAGGCATTGTTGCATTTTTTCTACTACTTAAGGTAACAGCGCCTTATGGAAAACACTTTTCAGAAAAATTTGGCCCTTCAATTAAAGGATCTTGGGCATGGCTGATAATGGAGTCACCAGCTGCGATTACTACAACAATTCTTCTTTTACTTTCAATAGATAATCTGTCACTCGTTCCTGTCCTTTTGGTTTGTATTTTTTGTGTTCATTACTACCCCAGAGATTTCATTTACCCCTTTTGGGCAAGAAGAGAAGCTAAAACTCCTTTAATTATCATGTGCTCTGCCATATTCTTCAACATAAGCAATGCTTACTTACAAACTAGATGGTTACTTAAATTTGCTCCAGAAGATAAATATACTATTGCTTGGCTTTACTCTCCACAATTTATTATAGGAAGCTTACTTTTTATTTTAGGATTTATTTTCAATCGAAAAGCAGAAATTACTTTGCGTAAACTAAGAAAAAAAGGAGAAAAAAGCTATAAAATACCTCAGGGAGGAATGTTTGAATTTATTTCATGCCCTAATTACTTTTTTGAAATTATTGAATGGATAGGTTGGGCAATATTAACTTGGTCTGTTCCAGGGTTGGTGTTTATAATATGGACTATTGCTAACCTTGGCCCAAGAGCAATAAGCACACATAAATGGTACAAAAAGAATTTTCCTAATTACCCAAAATCAAGAAAAGCGCTTATTCCATTTATTTGTTGAAGATTTCTTGTAGATAAAAATTAAAGAGTTTAGGAAAAGATTTTTTATTTAGTAAAGTTACATTTATTTTATGAAAAGAATAACAAAAGTCTTTTTTTCGGTTAGTTTTCTCTTGCTAATCACTATTATGACCTTTAGTCAATATTCTAAAGGTTTATACTCTTCTGAATTGAAGAATAATTCACTATATACTTGGAATGTCCAAACTCTTGAAAAGGTAGGAACTTATACTACTCCTTACCTAACTATTGGTGATGTTGGACTAAAACAAGGTGATGTCATAAAATTACGCTTAACAAATGACACAGATGAAGTAGCTAATGGTTCAGTGGCCAATTTATGGGGAAAAGAAACAATATATGGTTTGACCTTTTTATTAATGATGAATTTGTGACAAATGACTCTAATGTACCATTATTTGACTTAGATTGGATGGGAATTTCCAGAATATATATGGATTGGGCTAATCAGTATGATTTTTATTGGGTTCTACCAGTAAAATTTACTAATCAAACAGGAACTTATGAATTCTTTGAAGTTACACATAGCCTTTTCAACAACCTAAAACAAAGCCAGAAATTAACACAAGAATACCATGGCTATTATAGCAATATCAGTTGGAACTTAAAACAGATATCAAAATTATCAAACTTGACTTGGTCGCTAGTTGTTTCATGGACTTACAAAGAAAAAACAGAAGACAGAACATCACCTGATTGGACTAATATAAATCTTGAAGAAACTATTAACACAGAATTTAGGTTTAATAGAAAAACAGGATTATTAGTCTATTTATCATATAAATATAGTCTAAAACAAAATGAAAAATCTGAAGGTGTTGAAACTGACGAAAATGAAAGTTTAGATCTGTTGATAACAAGCAACGAGTTACCCACAAAAGCTTCTTCCAACTTTCTATTATTTATGATAGCAATTTTTACAGTAGCAAGTATTAAAATAGTCTATAAAAAACGCCAGAAAAAATAGTAAATATCCTCTTTCTCTCTTTTTCATTTTTCAAAAAAGTTTATTAGTTTAAAAGAAATGTGATTATTAATGAGTTCCAGCAATTTAAATGAAAGATATATTGATTTAGAACAAATTTGCAATGAATACGATATTAGGCTTTTTAAACCTCTTAGTTGGATTTTGATCTTGAACCTTCAACTGATACCTGAAGAAGATATTCAAAATGACCCAAAACTAAAATTCTCCTATGCTTTGCTTGAAGATAACAAAGAAGAAGCTTTAAAAATCGCAAATGAATTAAAAGAAAAAGACACAACAATCTCTAAATTCTTTCAACAACTATTGGAATTTGACCCAGGACTAAAAACAACTCTAGAAATAAGTAAAAAATTCTTTGATTTTTCAAAAAGAAGAATTGAATTTATTAGAGAACATGGTATCAAAGCTTACTAATTTCTTCTTATTTTTCCAATTTCAATAGATAGTTTCTCTCATCCACTCCAAATATTCTTCAGAAGAATATATTATTGGTAGAGCTATAATCTCTGGTATTTCGTAAGTATGTTGTTTCTTTATCTCTTCAACAATTATCGGAAATTTGTCAGAAAAAGTTTTAGCAATCACTAAATACTCTTCTGCTACTTCAATGTTCCCTTTCCACCAATATTTTGAATGTATTTTCGAAATCTGAACGCAGACTACAAGTTTTTCTTCAAGAAGAAATTTACTTAACCTTTCTGCTTCTTCTTTACTATCAATACTCACATGCAAATGTATTGGTTCATTCATTGTTTTTTTTTCTCTTTTTCTCTTTTTAAGTGTATAGGCAAATAGACATATCGAAATATTTAGATACGTAAGTGTTTTTGTTGTAATTATGATTTGGGAAAAGATTCTAGAGATGCTAGAAAATGGATGGTTAAGTTTACTGGACTACATCTCTTTTCATGTTTTGCTATGTTTAATTCCTGCTTTTTTTATCGCAGGAGCAATGACAGTTTTTATTCCAAAAAGAGCTATTTTAAAGTATATAGGAAAAGATTCAAAGAAAATAATAGCTTATCCTGCAGCAGCAATAGTTGGTCTTCTTATAGCAGTTTGTTCTTGTACAGTTTTACCTATTTTTGCAGGAATAAAAAAGAAAGGAGCAGGATTAGGACCCGCAATTACTTTTCTTTTTGCTGCACCAGCTGTAAATATTCTTGCTTTGGTTTATACTGGGGGCATGATAGGTGCAGATATAGCTATTGCAAGAGCAGTTCTAGCACTATTTTTTTCGATATTAATAGGATATCTAATGGAGTTACTTTTTGAACGAAAAAAAGGAGAAATTAAAGAAGATATAAAAGACGAAGATCAATCAAATGAAAAAAGAAAGAAGGAAAAAAAACTTGATTGGAAAGGAATCATTAATTTTACTTTAGGAATTCTGGGAATACTCGCAGGAATATTACTTTTAATATTAGACAAAAATTTGTTGAGTTCTATTGGAGTAAACAAACCTTTCATTTTTCAATCAATAATATGGATAACTGGATTAGGAATTTTAGTAATCTTTTCTTTTTCTTCTACAAATAAGGAATTGTCATTATTTCTATTTCTAATTTATTCTTTATTTACTGGAACCTCTCAAATAACATTCTTTTCTTCTTATTATGGATTAGGAAAAACTACTCTCTCACCTTCTTTTCTCAATATGATAATGAAAGGAGCTTTAACTCTTATAGTTGCAACATTTATTATTTTCCATACATTCAAGAATTTTGAAAAAGAAGAGAGAAATGAGTGGATGAAAGAAACTTGGTCTTTTTTCAAATCCATCTTTCCTTTAATTGTTATAGGAGTATTTTTAGCTGGAATGCTAGAGGTAATAATTCCTGAAAAATGGGTACAAACTGTGGTTGGGAGAAACAGTTTGCTTGGTAATTTTACTGGCGTAATGTTTGGAGTTTTTATGTATTTTCCAACACTAATGGAAGTACCTATAGCAAAAATGTTTCTTAATTTAGGAATGTCTAGAGGAGTTTTATTGGCCTATTTACTTGCAGATCCTGAACTAAGCATCCAATCGATCTTAGTTACTAGAAAATATCTTGGAGATAAGAAGAATCTTGTTTATGTCATTTTAGTGATTATTTTTTGTACCATAGCAGGTCTTATTTTTGGAATTGTAGTAAGTAAAGAACCAATATATTGGTATTAGGAGGTGAAAAAATGAGTGAAAAAAAGAAAATCAAGGTTTTAGGAGCAGGATGTAAGAAATGTAAAAAACAGTTAGAGTATGTTCAACATGCTCTAAGGAAAAAAAACAAAGAAAATGAATATGAGATAGAATATGTTACAGATCCAGATAAAATAGCAGAAGAAGGAATTTTTTTAACACCTGCACTAATAATTGGTGACAAAGTTATAAGTGAAGGCAAAATAGTAAGCGAAAATAAACTTGAAAAGATGCTATAAAAGCTATATCTCTTTTTTAATTTTTTTACAAAATTTTTGAATTTAGAAACTTAATCCTTTATTCCAGAGCTGCTAACAGTTTATCTTTGTCTTCAGAAGCAATAAAAATCATTGAATTTATATAATCTGTCAAAATTTCTTTTTCAGTTTCTGTAGGTTTAAAGTTTTGCGCTTGAGTTAAAATGAATATTAACTCTGTTGCCTGTTCTGGATAATGATCAAACAAGTAGATAATACTATTAAATGGAATGAGATTCAATAATGTTGAACAAAGGTGTCTTACTTCACGTTCAATTTTTTGTGCTAGAGGCTTTAAAATTGAATAGAACTCTCTAAGTTGAAAAGTGATGAACTCATAATATGTAGAACCAAATGGGAATCTTTGTTCATGAAGGCTTAAAGCTATATATAAATATACATTTATATAATATTGAATTTTTAGTACTATTGTTAAGTTTGTATCTGACCTTGGAGTAAAATACAACTGATAGTTTTTAAAATTCTCAGAGAACTCATTAATTTCTGACACTATATCTTGTGAAAGAACTCCTTCTTCATTCTCAATTAATTCTTTAAAAATCGAAAGATATAATTTAGATAAGAAGAATAAAATTGTCTGCATATCCATTTTTTTTTCTTCTATTATCTTCTTTGCCGTTAAAGAAAAAACAACTAGCTTTTCTATTGGAGTTTCTAATTCTTTTTGTTCTTGGCTAAAGGATGCATTAGGTAATGAAAATAAGGTTTCTTCAAATTCTCCATTCTCTATTTTTTCTTCAGAATCCTTAGATATTAGTTGAAAAAAAGAGTGGATTGGGAGATATATTCTTATTTTCTCACGTAAAGAGTGTGAATACATTCTTACACCTACAAATTAAAATGATGGAATAAGTCTAGAAAATTACCTATCATTTCAGAATAAGCAAGTTCGCCATGCTCTATCATCCATTGATAAATTTCTTCAATTCCTTGTAAAAGAGATTTAACATTTGTATTTAAATTCAATTGAGTAATTTGATAGGATAAATAGAAGAATTTAGTCATTTTTGCTTTTACAATATCTCCATAATTTTCAAAAATATCCATTATTCTTTTCATTTCTTCTTCAATATCTAGATCTTCTAACTCCTTATCTATATCAAAGTTCATCAAAATTCCGGAAAAGTCTCTCAACATTGACCTTGACTTATTTTGTATTAAAGCAGGTAGAAAAATAAAAGAAGTTAGGGCTTCTTCATATTCTAAGTTTTCAGAAATAAAATAGTGCTTTGCTTTCATATAATAATGTGTAGCATCTTTAAATTGCCCTACAGTTTGATTTAATCCAGCTAGTAACCTATAAAGTTTTGAAGCTAAATCATAATTCTCTATACTTTCAACTGTAGATAATAGTCGCTCTCCCTTTTCTATAGCTTCTTCAGGATTTATCTGTTCTGCACGTAATTCAAGTTCTATCCTATAAGCGTTCAGAGCTAAAGGTTGAATATCTTCAGGACCGTATTTCTGTATATAGGAATCTATATATTCAACAGTAGTTGAAGGTTCTTCAGTAAATTGAGAAAGAATAATTTTTTTCTCGAATGCAGACCTTTCAAAGGGCGTTTCTTCAAAATACTTGAGAGCTTTATCTAATTTAGAAAAAGCAGTCATCACATCTCCTTTTTCAGCATCAATTTGAGCTTCTAAAACGTTTAATTCATGATAATATACTTCGTTTCCAAATTCTTTTGCTTTATCCTTAAGTGTAGATATAAGTTCCTTGGCTTCATCAAGATTGTGATAAATAATCATTATTTGAGCTCTTAATTGCCAATATCTGAAATATGTCTGGATATTGGCTCTTACATCTATGTCTTCTTGCTCTATAGAGTCTAACCATTCTAAACCCAAAGTATACTCTCCATACAAAATGTATGTCGCTGCTAACTCTATTACTGCTTCTATATTTTCTTGAAGAAGTAATTGATCTCTGGTTTGAAAATAAAGATCTTCTAATATTTCAATAGCTTCTTTCTTTCTTCCAACCAGAGAAAGACATCTAGCAATTTTTATTTTGATTCTTCTTTCTTCTTCCTCCATCCCTTTTGTGAAAAAGATTGTATGAGCTTTTAAATAATAGTGTAAAGCTTGTTTAAATTTATATTTAGTAAAAAGTTCATCGCCTTTATCTCTTTCAAAGCTCATTTAATGCCCTCTATAACTTCAATAATAAATGAAGATAGAAATATATAAACTTGAAGATAATGCAAAAAAGAATGAGAAGAAAAAAAATAGAACTAAAAAAAAGAAGATTACTCTAATATATTATTTATTTTAAATAATTCCATAACATCTTTAATTTTCTTATCCTGATCAATGTTCATATCATTTGTTTCAAGTTCTAAAGATAAAAGCAATTCTGTGGATTTATTACATACAATTCTAATAGTTTCAAGATTAAATTCTTTAATATTACTAGTATCCCATACATAAGTAATTAACACATTATTTGAATCGTATTCTACTTGCTTCATTACAATTTCTTCATTTTCCAAGAAAGCTTCTAGTTTAGTCATGTTAATCTTTTTGTTAATATTCAAGGTAATAATGAAATCCCTTAATGCTTTTTTCTCCATTCTTGATTTACTTATCCGTAGATAAACTACTAAAATCACCCAAGCAACAATACTGGAAAAGAATAAGATCAAGGTAGCTTTCTGATCTTTGTCCAGAGGTAACTTATTAACAATTGAGTTGTAAATAGTTTGATCAGAAGATATTTCTCCTATTGCAAAAGCTACAATCTCAAGAATAATTGAACCAGCTAGAATTAGTTCAATCATATCTATCGCTTCACTTGTTCTTGTATTTGCTTGTAGAACTTGATTCATAGACTTTGTATTTTGGGTCATTGTTTTATTCATTTTTCTCATTTGCAACTCAGAAAGGGTATTTATGTGATCTCTTTTTCCTTCCAACTCTGTAAGCAATCCTCTAATTACTTTAGAACTTTCATTTACTCTGTTTTTTATGGTTTCTAATCCATTTTCAATCTCTAAGAAAGCATAATCAGATATTCTATCAAAGTTAACTATTAGTTGTTCACAAGAATCTTGTAAAAACTCTTTTACTTGTCCTAAAACGCTAATTGTACTTGATAGAATAGTTATCTCTTCTTGCACTTTATTTAAAGCATCAGTGTTTCCTTTTACAGCCATATCAACTAACTTCTGAATTTCATTAGTTTGATCATAAAGTTCCCATACACGAGACATGAAACTATCAATAAATATTGTTATTCCTTCTTTGATACCATAATAAATAGAGTAATATTCCAATTCTTTTGTAAATTCCTGTGGTATAAGTATAGCTCCTCTATTCCCAAGAAAATAAATTGAATCATTTTCTGAAAAAACACTAAACCCTTCTCCAATTATTTGACTTATTTCAATTTCGCAATCTTCACCATCTAAATAGTCTTTTACATCTTCAAACTTCTTATTAATATCTTCTCCAACGATAAGAATAGTTTTAGGTCTATACATTGGATTGCCAAAAATAATTTTGATGAAGTTTCTCTGGAACTCAGTAAGAAGAGAGTCTATTACTTGTGAAGAATCTTGTGAAAGATCAGCAATAACTCTAGAAAGCTTATCTAAAGACATAAAACTGTTCTTTCCATTTATTTCTTTCAGATCTAAAGAATAAATTATAAAACCTAACTTTGAAATAAATACAGCCATTTCTTCAATCTAAACTATTCCCTCTTCTTCAGGGAAATCAATTACAGCTTCAAGATTAACATATTTGTTAATGTCATAATCTTTCACAGTAACTTTCGTATATTTTCCTTCTGTAAAAAAAGAAGGAGAATCAGGGTCAGAATCAATTAATCCTGTAAGTAGAGTCTTGGATGAGCTTTTTTCTATATCTAATTTCTTATTAAGTTCTCTCAATTGATTACTGTCAAAAGGTAACCATTCGATTACAAATATTTTAGGATTTTTTATAAAAAGAATCTCACTTAATTCATCTTTAATATTATCAGTCTTTTCCATTTTTTCACCTCACCAACTTATCTGAAACTCTAATAAAATAGGGTTTAGAAACATAAGACACATCTTCGCTCTCTAAAAAATCAATATCTGTGTCAGATTCATCACAGATAGGGCAATCCATCTTAATAATAGGTTTTTCACCAAGTTTCATGTAAAATTTCAAATGAGTCTTACAGTTTTTACAATAAAATAGATTCTTAACTTCCTCTTTTACATCTTCTGGAATCTGTTTTAGTAAATGCTGCCCTTGAGGTGTAATTCTATATGCTGTTACGAAACCATGCTTTGCAGTACTTAGTCTGATCTTTTCCAGAATGTCTAACTCTCTTAAATCTTCTATATCATCCACACCTTCATAACTAATATTACAACTATAACAACTTCTACCAAAAAATTGAACAGAAGTTGGAGCATAATCATAAGTTTTGTATGACCCCTTTATAATCTGGTAATAAATTACAGCAAGTAAAGGTAATTCTTTAATCCAAATTCGCTTTCCATTTTGAATAAACGAATCATCATCTGTTCCAGAAACCCACTTTAACAGATAATCTATTGTGTACAATAATAATTGTTGATCTCTAGTTAATTTTTTAATTTCGACATCCATTTTTAGCTAGTCTAATGAAGCATTAAGCCTATAAAATGTTTTGGTGGATTTTTCTACAAAACTTCAGAACAGCAAGTTTCAGTATTTTAATAGACAGAATTACAAATTAGTACAAAATTAATAGGAAATTAAAAAAAATGGAGATTATCTGAACGAAATGGCTTTCCAATAAAGACAATCCCTGCAAATAAACAAGAAGCAATTTCCAAAAGTGAGATAATTCTAAAATAGATATCACTTGCTCCTAAAGCATCTCCAAATACAAATTGGCTAGTATCTCTAAAATATGAGATATACAGATTGAAAGCTAAAATATAGAGAAGTGTTTCACCAATAATGATTAAATCAAGTAGTAAACCTGTATTTTTTGTATCTCTTATTACACTTATAACATATGATAAGCAGCTAGTAACTAAAAAGAGATTCCTTTTCTTGCTTTGGTGCAATTTGTGTTTGAATCTTTGATTTTTCTTGAATGTCAAAGTCCTTTTCTATTGATATAAAAAACACAATAAAGGTCTTTATTAAACAATAAATTTGTTAACAATAAAAAATTTGTGGAAAAAAATGCGATTTACTAGTTCTACTCTTATGTTTCTTTTAACATACTTGAAAGTAAGATTTAGAAACAATATTTTTTGAAAAATGTGATAGTACAACTCTTTTCAGTTAATTTTATAATACAGTGTTTCTCTTTCCTTTATGCACTTTTGAGTTGATAATATGAAACTAAACCTTAACAAACTTCAAAGAAAAGAAAATGGTCAAGTTCGAATCGGTGTTCTAATAAGTGGAACAGGAATAGGAGTATTTATGGCTTCACTTGACGCTACTGTTGCAGTAATTCTACTTGAACTAATCAGAGCAGATTTCAATGTTAGCCCAAATAGAATTCAGTGGGTTGTTTTAAGCTATTTATTAGTAATGATGGCGTTTACTATTATTGCTGGAGATCTAGGTGACAAAATAAGCAATAAACATATTTTTCAATTAGGGATGTTTATTTTTGCTATAGGTTCTTTTCTTTGTTTTCTTTCGCATAGTTTAATGTTTTTAATTTTTGCTAGAGCTATTCAGTCTTTAGGAGCTACGGGGATGATAGCTAATGGTATTGCTCTAGTTACACGTTTTACAACGAGAAATAATAGAGGAAAAGCAATGGGATTAAGTAACCTAATAATTTCTGTTTCTGTTATTTCAGGCCCTTTGCTTGGTGCTTTAATAACTCATTATTATAGTTGGAGAGTAGTCTTTCTAATTAATGTCCCTATAGGTTTAGTTGGACTGATTTGGGGACAATTTGCAATTCCAGAGACACCTTCATTAAAAAAAGAAAAAAAAGCAGATTATATAGGATCTTTATCTTTTGCTTTGTTTTTGACTTTATTCATGTTAAGTTTAAGTTTATTTGTTGAAGAAATAGTTCCTAACTCACAAACTTATGCAATAATAAGTCTTGTTGGGAGTGTCATTTTTTTCCCAATCTTTATCTGGTGGGAAAGGAGACATAATAATCCCCTAATCGACCTAAAATTGTTAAAAAATAGAAAGATAGGTTTTGGATTAATAACAGCAGTGATGAAGCATCAAGGTTACATAATCATACTTTATCATCTTAATATTTACCTCCAAGCAATACATATTGCAGCAAGAATAGATAATATTGAGCTTCCTTCAATAATTGTTGTAGGATTAATTATTTCTGGTTTGCCTGTAGGAATGGCAATAATGGCTGTAATTTCAGGGTATCTTTCAGATAAAATAGATGCGCGATATTTATGTACAGCTGCTATTTTGGGCGTTGTGTTAATGCTAATTTTGTTGTTTATTTTCTTATCAGTTAATGCACCTATATGGTTCTATGTAATCGTTACCACTGTAATAGGAGTTTGTATAGGGTTATTTCAATCACCAAACATAAATTCAGTCATGTCTGCAGCACCAAAAGATAAAGTAGGGGTAATTAGTGGTCTTCATGGATTAACAACCAGTATTGGAATAAGTTTAGGAACAGCTATTTCTACAGCAGTATTAACCTTAGGAGGAACAATCATAGCAAGTAGTAAAGGAATACAAGTGGGCAATATTGTAGACACCCCAGAAGTCTACGTTCTTGCTCTTCGTTGGATGTTCCTATTTTTTGCAGTAATAACATCTTTTGGTGCAGTTATTTCATATCTTCGGGGGCCAGAAAATAGAGATAAGGAAGATAAGGAAAAATAGTTAAAGTCGATATTTGAAAAACTTTTAAACAGTTGAAAAAAATTAATAAATATTGATAAACCAATGAAAAAATAAATAAAAAGTGTAATTTGATGAGAGGGGTATTTCTTGCTTTAGAAAAAGAGAACAAGTTTGAGTATTATTTCAAACCAGAAAAAATCATAGATGAGATAAAATGGACAGAGTTAAAGATTCAACAATTACATGAACAAGGAATGAATAATGAATTTTTTTCTATAAGTTTTCACAATTATCAAATAGCAGGACAGTTTTTTACTTTAAAAAATAATAAAAGCAAGAAGCATTTAATTGGTTTTTTATTAAATGAAAATACAAATCCGATATTGTATAGAAGTCTAATAAACTCTCTTATCTCATTTGTTAATTCATTAATAATAACAAACGAAGATGCTATTTTTGAAGAAATATTAGAAGATTTAACTAAACTAATAGAAAAACAATGTACAACAATTACTGTAAATAACCACAAGAAGAAACTATGTATTGAAAACAAAAAAACACTTTATGAAACATTAAGAGAGAATTTGTGGGCTTTTTAATTACTTCAATGATCAGTCAAGAAAGTATAGAAAAATGGATATAGGAAAAAGCTTACTAATGTGTTTAAAAAATCATTTTATATGAGTGAAAACGTTATTAAATGGAATCTGAAAGATTTTTTTGATTCAATAGATGATCCACAAATAGAAAAAACAATATCAGAAATAGAAGAAAAACTAGATGATTTTGTAAAGAGAGCTAAAGGAAACTTACAAAAAATTGAACCTAAAAAACTAAAAGAATTTTTTAAAGAATATGAAGAAATAAATGAAAAAAGTTTCTATCTATCAGTTTATTCATATCTTGTATATTCAACCAACTCAATTAATGAAGAAGTAAAATCATTTTATGCCAAAATAGATGAATTTACAAGCAAAGTTTCTGAAAAAACACTTTTCTTTGAACTTGAACTAAACACTATTTCTGATGAAGATTTTAAAAAACTGGTTGAAGCTCCTGAACTTAAAGAATATAAACACTTTTTAGAATTTAATAGGTTACAAAAACCTCACCAACTCTCTGAAAAAGAAGAGCAGATCATTATTATGAAGGATCTTGTGGGCTCAAAGGCGTTCAATAAATTATACACTGAAATTGTCTCTAGGTTCAGTTTCCAATTTGAATTAGATGGAGAAATAAAAACATTAACAGGACCACAGCTTATTTCCTTACTTCAACATAAAGACAGAGAAGTAAGAAAAAGAGCTTTACTTACTTATGTTGAAGCTTATAAGAACAACGAACTTGTTCTGACTCATATATATAACAACGTAATCAAGGATTTTGATCTAGAAACAAAAAAACGTAACTATGAAAAACCTGTTCAACTCAGAAATCTAGAAAATGAAGTAGAAGATGAGATAGTAGAAGCACTAGAAAAAGCTACAACAGAAAGCTACAAACCTTTAGTAGAGCGCTATTACAACCTAAAAAAGAATATTCTAGGTTACGATGATTTGCATATGTATGACATTTATGCTCCTGTAGGAAATATAAATAAAAAATATGAATACGAAGAAGCAATAGAAATAATAAAACAAGCAACAGAAAACTTTGATCCAGAGTTTAAAGAAATTGTTGAAAATATGGTCAAAAAAGGACACATAGACCTCACTCCAAGAAAAGGTAAAGAAGGAGGAGCTTATTGTCATTATGGAAAACTAAAGAATTATCCATTTGTTTTCGTAAACTATACAAAAACTATTGATTCTGTTTTAACACTAGCACATGAGCTTGGACATGCAATACACTTTTACTACACATTAAAAAACCAAAATTATGTAAATATTTTTCCAACAATACCTATGGCAGAAATAGCTTCAGTCTTCTGCGAGATAATGACTTTTGATTATCTAATTAACCAAGATCTAACAAAAGAAGAAAAAATAGCTTTACTATGTACCCATCTAGAAGGGAATTTTGCAACATCTCACAGACAAAACGCGTTTTATAGATTCGAAAAACAAATACATGAACTAATGAGCAAGAAACTCCCAAGCACAAAAGACTATGTAGACATTTTCACAAATGAAATGCAGCTAATGTTTGGGAATGCAGTAGAAAAAATAAAAGAAGAATATTCGCATTACGCTTTCGTAGTAAATCATTTCTTGCACACACCTTTCTATGTCTATGCATATAATATGTCTAATCTAATGGTAATAGCTCTATATCAACTATATCTAGAAAAAGGAAAAGAATACTTTATTCCAAGATACAAAAAATTACTTTCATCAGGAGGATCAACAACACCACAAGAAATGCTAAAACAATTCGATATAGACCTGAAAGACGCTGAATTCTGGAAAAAAGGATTAAAGTATTTAGAAAATAAAATAGATGAATTAGAAAAACTAATTCAATAACTCACTTTTTTTATTGAAAAATCTAACTTTTGTACTATTTTTTCTTTTTATTGCAAAGGCTTTTTTGAGTTATATTCTTCTAATAAGGGGTTCTATACAAAAAGCTACCACCTTTACGGCAGTGGAAAAAAGGTAAGCTTCCAGTGGAATAGCACTAAAAATAATACGCTTTTTAAATGCTTTTTCCAGCAAAGAACAATAATATCTAAAAGTAAATTAAAAATCATAAATGCTGTTTATTCAATTATTTTGCTTTTATCCATTTTTGACCATTTATAATAAAAAATCAAGATATATCTAAAGGGTCTAATTCTAACAAAGAAGACCTCTTTCAATAAATAATTTTGGATTTTTTCAATTTTTAACTTATTCATATTTTTCCTTTTTGCTTTTCTTAATTTGCCAAAATATTCTATTATTATATTCAACACGTTTTATTTTCTCTTTTTTCTCCATTTGCAAAAGTAAATCCATAATCTCATTCTTTGATACATTAGGGAATAGTGTAAATATTTGATCCTCTCTTAATGGATGCCTTTGTGTAATTTCTAAGATTATTTTTTCTGGTGAAGAATTTTTATCTATGTTTTCTACTAATAATTGATCATAGTGAGCAATACTTTCAGCATTTAGTATTCTTAATGCTTCTTGTAGTCTTTCTGTTAGTGGAATTTTCACCCATTTCTCTGCAGGTGGTCTTATAGGGACATTAATGAATATTTTATCTGGTTGAATTTTATCAAAAATTCTTTTTAGAACTTTTAATGTATTATCATCATCATTAAGATCTTTGACAAGCATTAGTTCCAACCATAGTTGACCTGAAAAAATTTTTCTAAACTTAATCATACCTTCTGTTATTTTATCTAAGTCAAGTTCTTTTCTAGGTCGATTAATTCTTTTAAATAGCTCTTTGTTTGGAGCATCTAAAGTAGGTAAAACAAAATCTGCTTTACTAATTTCTTTTCTCACTTCTGCTTCACATAATAAAGCTCCATTAGTAATAACTGCAATAGGTATTTGACTAATCTTCTTAAGTTCACTTATTAGTTCTCCTAATCCCTTGTATAGAGTGGGTTCACCGTCTCCCACTATTGTTATAACATCAATGTCTAATTTTTCTAGAAGAGCTCTTCTTACTTCATCAACTATATCTAATACAGGATAGAACATCTTTCTTGTATTGGTATAATTTGTTGTTCTCCCTAATTGACAGTAAACACAGCTAAAGTTACAAGTTTTTGATGGAATAGGGCTGATTCCCAATGAACGCCCTAATCTTCTAGAAGGAACAGGTCCGAAAACATATTTATATTCTTGCTTACTCATTAATTATTAAATCTTAAATTTATTAATATCTCTTTATGTATAACAAAAAACATCTTTCGCATTTTTGATTATCGAAAGGTCCTTTCAATTCCCTCTGTATTACAAATATTTACACTAGCAATACTTTTGAGATTTTTCTCACTTGTTTTGAATATTATTTCTCTTTTCTAAATCTTTTTTTTTATTTTTTTAATATCTGAATAAATATCAGATTATTTACAGAAAAAAAATTTTTTAATGGTCTTATTTTATTAGGAATTGGCGTTCTTTTTTGTAGTAAAAAAACAAATAAAACACTAATATTTAAAGTATCATGGAAAAAGGTTAGTTAAATGACAAAAACAATTAATACTTGCAAGATTGTTATTGTTGGCGATAAAGGAGTGGGAAAAACATCACTAGTCCATAGCCTAGTCGGGAAAGAAAAAATAATTAAAATTACTCCTGGGGTGAAAATAGAAAATATGCTAGTAGATTTAGGTGAAAATATTACTGCAGACGTTGTTTTCTGGAATTTAGAAGAAGATCCTCATTTTAGATTTTTTCAACAAGATGTTCTAGAATGTCCAAATATTGTCTTATTAGTATATGATCTAAACAACTTTAGTTCTTTATTACACTTAGAAAATGAATGTTTTCCAATGTTTGAGAAAAATGACACATTAAAAAAATCTACACCGATTCTGATTGGTAATAAAATTGATCTAGGACAATCAATAAATGATAAGGTAATAGAAGATTTTATACAAAAATATGGAATTCCATCTTTCAAAATTTCTGTTAAAGAAAAAATCAACATTGAAGAAGTAGCTAACGCAACAATTGAGATAGTAAAGTCTTATTATAAGAAGAAAAAACAAAGTTAACTAATTGATTTATTGTCAAACATTGTTTAGTCATTCATTTCATATTTTATAGCAATATTGATTTTTATTTGAGTATTTTTCTGTATAGGATCATAGTTTCCTTGAGCCATTGCTATAATAAATTATAGAGAAATAGTTTATTCAATAATAATAGTTTGTTCATCAGCACCTTTCTTTTCAATTTCACATATTTTTTTAACTATAGTAAAGATGAATGTCTAAAAAAAAATTTGGGACAAATTAAAAGAAAGTAACTATTTTGGATATTTTTTCTTGTTTTTTTGTAATTTATTTATTATAGCTTCTTCTAAATTTATTCCTAGGATTTCAGAAAGAGCGAATAAATATATTGCCACATCTGCAAGCTCGTCAGATAAATTATTCTTATATTGCTCACTAGTTAATTCGTTAAATATTTCTTCATCTGTTTTCCACTGAAAAAGCTCAAAAAGTTCTGCTAACTCTATTGAAATAGATAAAGACAGATTCTTTGGTGTGTGATATTTTTTCCAATCTCTCTCGTCTGTGACTTCTCCCACCTCTGAAGAGGGTGGGCTTCTCGATTTATGTTGGACATACATTTGTTGACCTCCATATCGACGGTACAGCCACTGCACCAATACTCTTCGACAAGTTGTTGTCTTGGAGATACTTTTTCAGGATGTTTCGTGCCCCGTTCTGGTCTGCGTTCAATGTTGTATTACAGTTTTTGCAGACGTATAGGCCACGGTGTTTCCTATTGCTTTTACGTTTTGTTCCACACACACTACAAGTTTGGCTTGTATATTGTTCGCTCACCTTTTCTACCCGTATGCCAGACAACCGTGCCTTATGGGTTATCTGTTTGGTGAGTTTGTTGAACGACCAACTGTGTAGTTTCTGTCCAGATTTCTTGTTCCAATGTTTTCCTTTCCTGATGTTCTTTATGTCTCCTATCACTATTGTTCCAACCTTGTTCTTTTTTGCCTCCTCCACCACACTCTTTGATGTAGTATGGAGTATCTGGTTTACCTGTTGCTTCTTCTTTCTATGCATCCGCCCTATCGCTTTACTGGTTTTCTTTCCGTGTTGTTCCATCGTTGCTCGTTGAACACGTGCTATTTCCTTATTGAAATAGTGTTGGACTGCCAATGCTTGTCCACCACTATATATCGTGGAGTTCCCATTGGTATCAACGGTTGTTGCGAGATTAACTATACCCAAGTCCACCCCCATAATTCCATCATCGCTTGTATAAGGTGGCTCTTCTACTTCATATACAACATGAACCATCCATTTCCCATCTCGACATAGGATGGTTGCCATCTTCGCTATACCTTCTATCTCCCTCCATAGTGTTAGTTTGAACTGGAGTTTCTTTATGCCTGTCTCTTTACGATATTTTCTACTCATACTGAACCTTATAGTGTCACCATCCAGTTTGAATTGTTGGTAGAATATCAATGGCGACAACTTTTCCTTGGGTCTGAACCCCGGGGGGTGTGCTTTATCATCGGTTTTACGCAGTCTATACCAACTATTATATGCTTCTTGAAGTTCCTTACAAACTCGTTGAGCCGTCTGGCTTGGTAACAGTTGATACCAATGGTTCTTCCGCAGTAACTTTTTCTGTTCATACCAACTTGGTATCTCCCCTGTCTCCTTCCATGCCTTCCTCCGCTTATAATTATCTGTGTTATACAACTTGGTAGCATAAAACCCCAAATCACATAGTGTTGTTTCTTGTTTGGGTGTTGGATATATTCGATACTTGATACACTGCTTCAAATATATCACACTCCCTTCTGTTCTTCAATATATTTCTGAATGGTCTTATCCAATACGTGACCGTGAGTTGATATAAAATATCTCCATGTCCATAGTGTTGGCAATCGTGTAGTCAGTTCTTTGAACTCTCTACGAAGTTCGTGTGAAGTATAGCCCTTTATCTTGCCAATTATCTTATTCGGCGTTAATTCAGGGTCGCCCTGTATGAATAGATGAACATGGTCTGGCATAACCTCCAATGTAATAACCTTGCAACCCATCATCTCTGCTCTCTCATATACCAATTCTTTCAACCTATCTGCCACATCTCCAACCAATACCTTCCTACGATATTTAGGGCACCATACAAAATGGTATCCTATGAAATGGACGTTTGTGAGGTTCGCATCATATCCCGATGAGTCGAAATTTTAATTAATTTCTTCAGGACTCTACCCAATCAGTCAACAAATATGTCGTAATTTTGAAGACTGGTTTAAGAGAACATGAAAGACACAGTCTTAATTTAGTTCTCTAATGGGTTCATCTCCTGATCCAGGGCACTCATAATTCCCACAGGGAAGACCGGGTGTCGTAGGAATGAAACCTACGTCTTTAAGCATCTAGCTCAAGACAAATAATCAATGAGAATTGAGTATATTAAGATCACTGAAAAGTTGTGACGCTCACCAATATCTTGCATTCTTTATTATTGAAATGTGATTCTGATTGTTATTGGTTTAATAACTCCTCTAACTAAAAATTTAGCTTTTTACGTAAAAAAGAATTCTATGGCATATTATAGTATATGGTTCCCACCCCATATAAGTGGTTCTATCTCGCTCTCATCCCACGACTAAAGCCGTGGGGTTTCCCGCTCTCGTCTCTAAATTCCACGATTATTTTAGTCAACTCTTCAATATTTGTCAATTTAATCAAAATAAAAAAGAGAAGGGTTAGATAATTTTTTCTATCCAACCATATTTATCTGGTTTTTCTCCTGTTTGTATTCCTATTAACTCGTCATAAAGGTGTTGAGTGATTTTACCTATCTCAAAGTTGTTTATTTGATAAGTTTTACCTTTGTAGAACAATTCACCTACAGGAGAGATCGAAGCCGCTGTCCCCATACCAAAAGCTTCAGTACATTCTCCATTTTCTATTTGTTCTAGAAGTTTCCTTAACTCTATTTTTGTTTCTTTAATTTTGTATCCAAGATCTTTAGCTAGTTGTATTACTGATTTTCTTGTTATTCCATGTAAAATAGTTCCATCAAGTTCAGGAGTAAGAATTTCTTCGTTTACAACAAAGGCAATATTATTTGTTCCTACCTCTTCTACATACTTTCTTTCAATAGAATCGAGCCATAATACTTGGCTATAACCTTGTTTCTTGGCTATCTCTGTCTCAGATAGTGTTCCAGCATAATTTCCTCCTGTTTTTGCTTCTCCTGTTCCTCCTGGAGCTGCACGAATGTGTTGGCTAGCAACATAAATTTTCGTTGGATTAAATCCTGCCTTAAAGTATGGACCAACTGGAGATAGAATAATGTAGAAATAAAATTCGGCACTACTATGTAATCCTATTGCTGGCTCTGTTGCGATCATAGTAGGACGGATATAAAGCGACGTTCCTTTTTCTTTTGGAACCCACTCCTTGTCTAATATTATTAATTCCTTAATTGCTTTAACGAATAATTCTTCATCAACAGTAGGCATACACATTCTTTCAGCAGAACGATTGAACCTTTTAGCGTTCTCATATGGACGAAAGAGGTTTATACTTCCATTTTGAGAATAGAACGCTTTCATTCCTTCAAAAATTTCCTGACCATAATGAAATACTGCACATGCAGGATCAAGAGTAAACGGTTGATAAGGTATAATTTGAGGTTGACCCCATTCTCCATCTTGATATTTCATTAAAAACATGTGGTCAGTGAAAAATCTACCAAAAGGTAAATGATGCATATCTTTTGGCTTTTCTTTTAATTGTTCTGGGGTGCATTTATTGATGATTATATCCATTGTGAGCCACAATAGAAGTAATTACTTAAAAGTCTTTATGTTAGAAAAAGAATTTAATATAAACAATTAAAGGTTTAACAAACAAAAAATAGAGAAAAAATAAAAAATTAGGAAATTGAAGATTCCCTAACTATGCATATAATAGGAGAATTAATTATAGAATATTCTTCTAGCGAAGAATTTTGGACATTTGCAAAAACAAAAGATAAACTTGTTCCAACAGAGAACGAGGAATTAACTTTTCCAACTATTGAGAAGATACCTGTAGAATTTATTACTACTCTTGAATAGTTTTCTTCAGTCTGGGTAATCGAAATCTGTGAATTTAGTTCAGTTGAATTTACAGAATAAATGTAGCTGAATGAATCGAAATAGCCATTATTGTTTGAGTCATATATCAGACTATTAAAGATGATAATGTTAATATCAAATTCTTCAGGAATATTTGTATAGGAGGAGCTTATGTTCATTACACAAGAAAAAGTACCATTAGTGAAAATATCCATTTGTTCAACAGTAATGGTCGAATTAGCTTCCCAATGGGGATAGAATATTTTTCCCCCATCAAATAAATTGTTGCTACTGATTGATGAAAGAAAGGAAATAAGTGGAAAAGGAATACAAATTAGTAATATAAGTAGAGATGTAAAAAAAACTTTTTTAGCAGATGGAGAGAGTTTAAAACTTTTTTTGGTTATTTGTTCAGTAATTTTTTTGATCAGTAGAAAACTTTTTGCCTTTTTATTTTTCCAATATTTAAGTACTTCAAATAGAATAAGAGGAAGATAGAATAAAAGAAATATGACAAAAAGAGCTTTTTCAAGAGTGAAAGGAATATAATCTGTTGAAGGTATTGAAATACCAAAAAGTATGATTGTAGTTTTAACTGCTACCTGAGAAACGTGATGATTCCAAAAAGATACAGAATACAGGAATAAAACAACAAAAACAATTGGTGAAAGAACTAGCTTTACTAATGATAATTTAGTTGAAACAGTTTTTTCTAAATCGTTTTTTGTTTTATTCTCTATCGCAGGTTTTTTTGAGATCTTTTCTAGAAGGAAGTTTAGAAAACTATAGATTACAATATTAACAAAGATAAAAAGAACATACCATAAAATAGCAAATCTGGAGAAAAATAGGCTAAAAGTTCTACTTAAAGCTACAAAAAACACACCTATAAAACTGATAGCAACAGAAGATAAAACTGGAAGATTTGACATTCTATCAATTACATAACTGATGTTTTGATTCTCACTATTTCTATTTAATTGTTCTTCAGGAGAAAATAGAAGAATTAATCCTTCAAAAAGTAAAACTAAAGGAAGTAAAAAAGAACTGAGAATAAATAGAGGATTAAATGTTAAACTAAAATAAAAGGAAGAGTTTTCGATCATTTTGATTAACCAAAAAGCTGTCATTGCTATTTTGTAGTTATATATTAGAAACAAATAATCAGTCAATTTAGAAAAAGCAAACATAATCAAGAAAATACCTGTCTTTCTTTTATTTATAAAAACAAGATAATTTATTGCCAACACAACAAATATAGTAAATAAAGCTAAAAGAATGAAAGAAAACATAGATTCATTTGTGCTCTTAATAGTAGCTAAAGAATATTGAATCGTTGCTTTATCTTCTCTTAATTGAGTTGAAGAAATATAAACTCTTCCAAAAACAAAGGAAGTTAGATTGGCCGTAAAAAGGTTCAAAAACGACAATACTAAGGATATTAAATTTAAAATTAAGACTGTTAGTAATACAATTTTTTTTCTCATTTTCTTCACTTGGTCAACATCTATCCCTAAAATAGCAACCTTTATTAATATTTCCAATTATTTTTCCTTACAATGTTTATTCATATCTATCTGCGAGAACATACTCATTGACTATAGTATCCCTGGTCAAGAAAGAATATAGTATCTAAGTTATAGATTACTAGCTCTGGAAAGACTACATACAGTACGCAGAAGATATGAAATCTGTTTTTATTAAGTTTGTTTGTTATCAAACAAGAATATTAACACAACTGAACAGATCTTTTATTTTCTGCGGAAGTTATGTTTGTCTTTTCTTTGAACAATTCCCCACAATACCATCTTTGCTTTAGGGACTGATATTCACCCTCGGTGAAAAAAATGATAAAAATAGAAAATATAGAAAAAACTTACTTTAGTAAAAAAATAGAATTCACTCTATTCGTAAGAAATGTAAAGAAAAAAGGAAAAGAAATCGAAAAGTCTAAACCTACTGCTTCCAGTATTAGTGAAACAAAAGTCCAATACAACCCTCTATTTAAGACTGAAAAAAAGAAAACCTATGCTCTTCGAGGAATTAACCTAAAGATTAGAGAAGGAGAGATATTTGGTTTACTAGGTCCTAATGGCGCTGGAAAGACTACACTAACAAAAATAATATCTACACTCATTATCCCTGACAAAGGAAATATCTTTGTCAATGGATATAATGTAGTTAGTAAAGTCAAACAAGCACGTGCTTCAATAGGTTTAGTAACAGGAGGAGAACGTTCTCTCTATTGGAAACTTACACCTCTTGAAAATTTATCTTTCTTTGGTAGGATGTATTACCTATCAAAAAAAGAAAGTCTAGAAAGAGCTAAAGAATTGATTGAAATCTTTGGGTTAGAGGAAAAGAAAAATGATCTTGTTCAAAACTTAAGTACAGGACAGAAGATGAAAGTAGCTTTTGCCCGTGCTTTGATGCACGACCCTCCAGTTTTGCTACTGGATGAATACAATAGAGGACTAGACCCCCAAGCTTCAAAAAACCTTAGAGATTTCATAAAAAAAGTTCTACAGAAAGAACAAAACAAGACAATATTACTTTGTACTCATGATATGACAGTTGCAGATAATTTGTCTGATAGAGTTGGACTAATTTTTCAAGGAAAAATTGTAACTTTAGACACACCTGAAAAATTGAAGAGCTCACTAAAATTCAGAACGAAATTAACCTTTGTTACAGATAAACCAATCGCTCCTCTAGTTGAGAAATATGAAGGAGTAAGTATTCTTACAACAAAAAACGTTGAGAGAGAATACACAACAATTCTCACTCTAAAAAACGGCTTATCCAGTATTGAAATAATGGACAATATAAGAGAAAAAGACTGCTTCATTAAAAACTTCGAAGTTAACCATGCTAGTCTAGAAGATGTGTTTCTTTCTTATACAGGAAGGAAACTAGAAGAAATAGAAAACGGAGAGGAGGACTGATAAATTGGTTACTCAAACAATAGAACTAAAAAGAACAAAAACTGTAATATTAAACGAAGAATTGCTGTTTAGAGCTAATAAAAAGTCTTTCAGAAACTCATCACGTGTAATTCTAGCTTATGCTTGGAAGAATCTGCAAAATGATCTTCGCTATTTAGGAAGTTGGATTTACTGGATGGTTGTACCGTTATTGTGGCTCATTCCTTACGCATTTCAAGGAAAAGCTCTTCTTGGAGATTCAGAATCAAGTTTCTTTCTTAAATACGGAGGAACAGGAGATTATTTCTCCTATGTGGCTTTAGGATTTATCCTCTTCAACATCGTCGACTCAGCTATTTGGGGTGCAGGAAATAGATTAAGATGGGAACAAAAGAGCGGGACTTTCGAATATATTTGGATCACACCAATTTCAAGGGTAGAATTGCTTCTAGGTTCAAGTTTTTCAGAACTTGTTTGGATAGCATTTGTATGTACTGCGCAGTTTCTTATTCTTAACTTTGTACTATCTTGGACATTCACAATAATACAAATATTACTATCTTTAGTAGTAATAATAGTAACTCTAGCAGGTTTATTCAGCTTTAGTTTCATCTTTGCAAGCATAATATTAATTTTCAAAGAACCAGGAACTTTAAGTGAATTAACAGATATATCGCTGAACATTCTTCTACCTGTAAGATACCCCTTACGTATTCTACCTCCGTTTTTGCGATGGATAGGATATATAATGCCTTTCGCTTACGGATTTTTCTCAATTAGAGCTTTCACTTTAGCCAGAGAATATAACCTTGGTTTCATATATTTAACAATACAGCTTATACTATCGGCTATTATGTGGATAGTTGGATTGAAAATATTCAAACGAATAGAGCATCGAACAAGAAAAATAGGACAACTAGGAGCGTATTAAGATGAATGAGGAAAAATATAAAACTAAAGTAAATCAATTAAAATGGGAACTAGTTGGCGCTTTAGCTATCTTTAAGAAATCTTGGCAAGTTCAAAAACGTTATCCTTTAGCCTTTTTCTTCTATGCTATTTCTCCTATCCTCTGGTTATTACCACATCTAATATTTAGTTCTGCATTAGTAGGAGGAAGATACTCTGAAAATCTTTATTCTTTAATTGGATATGGAGACGTACTAGTATATACTTCTCTAGGATTAGTCTTTATGGCCATCTTTTCTTCAACAATGTGGGGAACAACTTACAGTATTAGAAACGAAGAATTATCCGGAACGCTTGAAAACCTATACATATCACCCATTTCAAGATATAGCATTATTTTAGGTAATACTTTATTTTACTTAACACAAGCTATGATAGGATGCATAATACAACTTACTATAATAGGAATATGGTACCGTGAAGCTTTTTCTTGGACTAACTTCTTACTTTCTTCAGTCTTTCTATTAATTGGCTTTCTACTAATTCAAGGAATATCTCTACCATTAATTGCTTTTGTCTTCTGGCAGAAAGAAGGGTGGAAAATCATTCTACTTGGTGAATCCTTGATCTTGTTCATTACCCCTGTTACTTTTCCAATAGTTGTTCTTCCAACATTACTACAAAATATTGCAAAGTTTAATCCTTTAAATTACGCAATTGAAGGATTTAGGAATGCTTTTCTTTTTGGCAACTCAGGTACTGTACAAATGTATTTACTCTTACTGTTACTTATTCTACCTTTTGCCACTACTATAGGAATAACTATTTTCCACTTTGCTGAAAAAAAGTTGAGAAAAAAAGCTCTGCTAGGTCAATATTAAGAAAAAAAATAATTTTTTAATTTTTTTTTAGATTTTTTGTTTTAACGTGTTATTATTATTTAGTTACTCATCGTCGTCGAATTTTACACCATACTTCCATATTTTATCTAGAACTTTCTCTTCTTCTACTGTTAATTCAGAGATAAGATTTTTAAGCCCTTTTAGGATTGCTTCATGTCTTTGAACTTCTCCTAAAATATTGTTAAGTATAGCTTTTGTTTTTTGATCTGTAATTTTATCAATAATAGCTTTATTCTGATTGATAATATTCCATTCAAGTTCAATTACTGTATCTAATGTTTTGAGAACATTTTCTTTTGTTTCTTCTGGTATTGCTTGATTTAGTCCTTGGGCCCTATCCAACAATCCTTTGAGTATTGATATATGCTTCTTTGCATCTAATCCTATTCCGTTCATTAATGATTCAATAAGTGTATTTCCTACAGCAAAATCATAATATGTAAGTAAATCTGCAATTTTCTCCTTTATCTCTATCATTTGCCTTAATTGCACAATAAATGATTCTTTCTCCATTTTGCTTACCTTTATCGATTCTTAACAATATAATGTTTGAAGTGCAATTAAAAGTTTTCGCAGAATTTGCTTCTTAAACTTTAAAAAGACAGAATGCTGTTTATGACATAACACACAGAAGAAAAGCACAGAAAGCATATTTAGCTTATTAATTTCCATTTTTTTAACGTTTCAATATAAATTTTAAATATAGGCACAGATTCTTTAATTGCGGATGATTTTGAATGAAGAAAGTTGTTTCTGTAAGTTTAGGTTCAAAAACAAGAGATTATAAGAGAGAATATGAACTTGGAGGAGAAAAAATTCAAGTTCAAAGAATAGGTACAGATGGTTCATTGAAAAAATACAAAGAACTTCTCGAAAAATATGATGGAAAAATAGATGCTTTTGGTATCGGAGGATTTGATGCTTATCTTTGTAGAAAAAACAAGAAATACAAGATCAGAGATTTTTGGAAATTAGTAAAAAATGTCAAAAAAACGCCTTTTTTAGATGGGGGAGGAATAAAAAGTACATTAGAAAGTGAAATATTTCAGTTTGTAGAGAAAAAACTTCCTGAGGAAGTTGATGAAGATCGTTTTACTTTAGTTATGAGTGCTGTTGACCGCTGGGGGCAGGCTGAATCTGCTTGGAAATTCGTAAACAAAAATAAAAAACTCATTACTTTTGGTGATCTTATCTGGGGATTAAAATTAGGAATTCCTTTACACTCACTAAAGACAGTAAATGCACTGGCAATATTTCTTACACCGATTGTAGTCAGACTACCATTCAGCATGCTCTATCCAACAGGGGATAAACAAACAGAGTTTAAGCCTTACAAAATCAAATATTTCAAGAAAGCTAAATTCATTGCAGGAGATTTCCATTTTATCAACAGAAACATGCCTAAGGAAGGAATGGAAGGAAAAATAATCATTACTAATACAACAACAGAAGAGAATGTAGAACGACTAAAAGAATTAGGAGTAAAATACATCATCACTTCAACACCAAGAATAGAAGGGAGATCATTTGGAACAAATGTTCTTGAAGCGTGTATTGTTGCAATAAGCGAAAAGAATAGAGAACTAACAATGGAAGAGTATAGAGAATATCTGAAGAAGTTTAATATTGAACCCGTTATAGAGAAACTAAACTAACTCTCTTTTTTTCTAATTTTTTGTTTTTTTTGAGATTGATAGTACTTCCGCAATAAGTTGACCGATTTCTATAGGTTAAAATTATAGGCGTTCATACTATCATTGAGGTGTTCTCAATTCATACTTTATGAGATAATTCGGAAGTACTAGATTGAAGTGAAATATTTTTAAATTCACGCTAAAGAATAAATTATGACCTCAGAATTTGTTACAAATTCTTTCTTTGGACTAGTTTTTGTTTTACCAGTATTCATGTGTAACGCTTTTGCAGGTTTTATGGGGGCTCTTTTCAAGAAATTAGGTAAAATTTATCCAATGGATGGAGGAAGAAAATGGAAAGATGGAAATCCTCTTTTAGGAGATCATAAGACTTGGCCGGGTTTTATAGGAGGATTAATCGCAGGTACGATAACTGGGATAATATTGTGGCATTACAATAACCTAAACTCTTTCTTTTTATGCAGTTATCCCTGGTATATAGGAATTCTGATGGGTGTAGGCGATCATTTTGCTGATTTGATGGGTTCTTTCATAAAAAGAAGAATGGGAAAAAAAAGTGGTGCTTCACTTCCTCTATATGACCAAGGTTCATGGATGGTTACAGGAGCACTTATAGCTTTACCTTTTTGTAAACCTATAGTATGGATTTACTACATCGTACCTATAGTTCTTACTCCATTGATTCACGTGATCGCTGGTTTTATTGCTCTCTGGACAGGAATAAAAGATGTATGGTACTAATTAGTAGAAACGAGTAAAACTGTTTTTGCTTTTATTTTATAGTTTCAAGTAATAATTTAAAAACTAGATAATTCATTAGAACGTGAAAAAAATGAAATTTGATATTATTATTCTTGCTGGAAAATCAGATATGGATGAACCATTATTGAACTATTTTTCCGAGAAATATAATAAAAAATACGAGTCTAAAGTTTTAATAGAACATAATGGTGTTTCTTTTCTTAGACGCATATGTGATGTTTTACACGAGAGTCCATCAATAGGCGATATTTACATTGCAGGATTAACAGAGAACGATATCGAACTACCTTATCCAGTTCACTTTTTAGATGTAGGTAAAGAAACTAGTACAATTGATAAGATAGAATATTGGATTAATAATCATTTATCTAAAAAGGATCCTGTTCCAACTTTAGCCTTAATTATGAGTGGAGATATCCCAGCAGTAAAAACTGAACATATTGAAGATTTCATAAACAAAATAAAAGATAAAGAATGTGACTTCCACTATGGAGTTGTAGAACAAACTGACATGGAAAGAGTTTTTCCTGGAAGTAATAGATCTTATGCAAAACTAAAAGATGGTAACTTCTGCGGCTCTGATATATTTGGAATCAATCCCCAAACAATCCTAAAGTATTCTAAAACCTTTAGAGAACTAACATCAAAGAGAAAAAGTTTCTTAAAACAAGCTTTCTTCGTCTCTCCTTTCAAATTCATCAAGATAGTTCTAAGACGTGCTACACTTCAAGAAGTAATCCATATAGCAGAAAAAGCTTTAAAGATGAGTGTTGATATCCTAAGATTATCTTATCCAGAATTAGCAATGGATATAGATAAACCCTTCCAATATGAGATAGTAAAAAATTATTTGGAAAATGAATAGCAAGTGTAAAAAGTAGAAAAAATTAAAATTTCAATTTCCAATTTTATACAAGAACTGGAAAGAAGATCAGAGATGCCTAAAAGTAAATTTTTTCAAACGCTCTTAAAATATGATGAAGAAATATCTAGAAAAGTAGTTACCAGATTCAAACCCATACAAAAGGTACTAGGATTTATCTCTCTTTCTGGAAATTCACAACCCTGGATTATTTTATCAACAGTTTTTTTTATTTTTAACGATTTTCTTACTCGTATTCAGAACCTTTCACAAGTAATAGCAGTTCTTCTTTCTGCAAGTATAGTAGGAATAGTTAAAATGATTATAAAAAGAGAAAGACCCAATCATTTAATGGTTGAAGAATATATTGCAAAAGTAGACTACTACTCTTTTCCATCAGGACATAGCACACGAGCAATTGTTTTTTCTATAATAATAACTTACTATTACCCAGTTTTCGGCTGGATTTTCATCTTATGGGGATTAATCATTGCTTTTACTCGAATCGCACTAGACCTCCACTATTTTTTTGATGTAATAACAGGAATCATTTTAGGAATATTTGGTGGAGTTTTAGGAATTTTTGTTTACCAAAAATTAGTAATAGTTTTGAGTGATTACTCTTTCTTCACCTAACAAATTTCAGCAAATATAAGTAAACAATTAGAGACATTTATTAACTTAAAAGATAATTATTCCTCATGCTAAAGAGAACAGAAGAATTTACGCTAGAAGATTTTAAAGACAAAGATTTGCTAGTTTATGACCCCTTTTACGATAAAAGGATAAATATTCCCATTAGAAGAGGAGGAACAACTTATAATGTTAGTTTAATAGATATGAATGAAAAACCTCTTCATCCTGACTGGACTGTTATATGTGTTCACGGTTGGGGTTCAAATGCACTAAATTATCGTTTTGTTTTAAAGTACCTTTCTCCTTACTACAGAGTAATAGCTTATGATCTTAAAGGTCACGGAGAATCAGATAAAGATGAAGATACTTATGATTTAGGGTTGTTTACTGAAGAGTTGGCTCAAATTATTAATCATTTTAACCCTAACAATTTAGTCTTAATTGGACATAGTATGGGGACAGCAATAGTTATGAATTATGTCTATTTAAATCCAAGAAAAATAAAAGCAATAGCACTTGTTTCTTCTTCTGCTGATTTTGAAAAACCTTTACCTCGTATTGTTCCTCTAGTTTTTTCTAAAGTAGATGAAAGGCTCAAGAATGCTTTAATTCACACGGGAATGGCTCTATGCGTGACCAAAGATTGCCCTAAGATTTTATTAGATATTCTTCGAGAACAAAATAAAAGAACCCCCTACGAAGTTTACAGAAAAGCGCTTTTGAATACCATTTATCCGTGGAAAAAAGATGAAGACCTGAATAAAATAAAAGAGCCAACACTAATTATGGTTGGAGACAAAGACATCGTAACTCCTGTCTCAAATTCTGAAAAACTAAACAAACTAATTCCTAACTCCAGACTTCTAATAATTCCTAATGCTGGACATTCCGTCCTAATTGAAAAAGGAAAACATGCCGCACTTCTATTGTTAGAGTTTGTAGAATTTATAAGAGAGCAAGAACAAGCAAAACAAAAAGAAGAAAGAAAGGAATGAAAAAATAAAAGTTATTATTCTTCTGAATTGATTTTAGGAATAACTTCGATTTTTTCTTTTTCATCTATTACTATAGGCTCTTTGAAACTTATCCAGTAAGTCTTGTTCATTATTGTATCGACATCTAATCTGTTTGAAACTTCTTTTGTTCCCAAACTTGCTAATCTTACAATAAACCACTCAAAACTGTATTTGAAGTTTTTCTTGCTCCACGCAACAATCAACAAATGGTAGCAATAAGTTACAAAAAGAGCCACTAAGAGAACATATCCTGCTTTTTCATAAGGAAGCTTATCTCTAACTAAGTCATCGTCGACAAGAAAACTGAATATCCAACGAGGAAGCAAAGAGAAAATCTGGAGTGAATAAACTGTCAGAGCTACTATTCCCCATAGCCTCATTGTTCGCACAAATCTTCTATTTGCAAACTTTTCAGGATTTCCTTTATATTCTACATAGTTTAGTAATAAAGCTACTACTCCGATCCAAGCAAAAAGAAGAAACATAAAATAAGAAAGATTAGGTCTATTCCAAGTAAAATCAAAGCGAACTAATGGATCTTTTGTTATTTCACCGACAACCAACAAGATTCCTCCTAAAATCGCAAAACCTAAACTTGTCATCCCTAAATATTGTGGAATTTTATTTGAGGGTTTAGGTTTAGCTAGTAGTATCCCTATTATTGAACCAATAAATGATACAGATAAGAAGGGGAATAAGGGTTCTAAATCTCCTGTAAGAACAACAAAAATATAAGTTACAAAGTTGTGATAACTTCGAGCTGTCCCTTCGTTAGGCCATATAGGATAAAGAGGATCAATTAACCTCCAAATTGGATAACTTAAAGCTAAGATAGCAAAAGTTAATCCAGCATAAACAAGAATATTACGTTTAATCTTCAAATATCCTTTGTTTTTAATTAGAAAATAGTGAACAATACCATTAATTATCATACACCAACCGATTGCTTGCAAAGTCTCCATTGTAAAGAAAGCCCTACCAAATCTTTGCCAGAAATCTTCTACTGTGTGAATAGCCCAAGGTGTAGTTCCTTTTGATCTTATTGAAGAACCAATGTATCCATAGTAAAACAATCCTTCTGTAATTGCTCCTACAATCAGTAATCCCACGCCTGTAAGTATCTGTTTAGCTAAAATTTTATTAGGGTCATATCCTTTTGCTGCTTTTTTAGTCATAGCCAAAACGTTAACTATAGCTGAAATTAAGAGAAAATAACCTGCCCACCCACTTAAAAAAGCTAATAGAAAAACACTAATAATAATGAGTGGACTCTTTTGTAAAAGCTGGTCAATGTTAGTAGCCCAAGAAATATCATAAATGTGTTGTATTTCATGTAAAACAACCATCATAAAAATCGCCAACCCTCTCTGAAAGTCTAGAGAGGCTATTCTTTTCATTTGTTTTATTTCATTCATTTCAACTGATTCTTTTGTTAAATTTGACATTTTACGCTCTCTTTTCAAAGTTTTTTCCGCTGTCTTTTAAAACTTTCTTTAATCTTTGTATATAACTAATAGAAGGAGAGAAAATAGAGCGAGTTTATTTCAATTCAATTAACCAAATAAAAATTAAATTAAAAACTAAATGATAAAAGCACTTATTCTTTTTCATTATCCTTCTCTATAAATTTAAAGAAACTGGCTTTTTCATTTGGGTAAATTAATGTTGACATTCCTACTGAAGTTCTGTTAATTATCTCCTTCCCTTCAAGTTTGTTCAAAATTCGAGAGACTGTAGCTTGGGATAAACCTGTTTTTGCAGCAACAGACGCTTGATTTTGTCCTGGTTTTTCTATTATTATTCTCATAATCTTCTCTTCCTTCTCATTCAGGAATTTGGAAAGCTTGCCTAAATCGTATTTTTTTGTTTTCTTCTTTTCTATTTTTGCTACTTCTTCCTTGCTGTTCTGCCAGATAAAGAAAATTATCACTAAACTAGCAATCAAGAAAGAAAAAAGAAAAATAGATACTATCATCCAAGGGTTAATATCAGCAACAACATAAGCATGAACTGTACATTCTGTTACTTGTTTGGACAAATTAGATTGGAAAATTATTTTACCCGATTGTTCTCCAGCTTGAAGTTTTATTTCAATAGTTACTTTTTTTTGTTCCAAAGGAAGAAGATCAATAGTTTTGTATTTAGTTGAAATCCAAGTAACGTTAGCTGTAATGTTTACCTGTTGATGAACATTCAAGATATTTGTTAAAGTAAAAATCTGTTTAATTTTATTAGCACTTCGAGGAATATATCCTACTTCCCATACCAGCGGAGAAACTAAAAAGACATTTTCCAAAGATTTGTACTTAATTAATAAAACAAAGTTGCTTGAATCAGCGTAGTTCCAAGTAAGTTTCAATTTTTCTCCTATAGTACTGATTGTTTGTGGTTCAGGATTAGAGGAATATAAAGAAAGACTGTTTGTTAGAAAAGTGGTTATTGAAAGAATAGAGACTGATTGGGTGAAAAAAATCCTAAAATCAAAATTTAAAGTCCCTTGTTCTTCTTTATTTTCGCTTAAAAATGCAATATAGAAAGAGTATTTTTCGCCTACTGAAAGAGCGCGAGGCAATCTGTAAATTATCTCAGTATATCCACTTGTTAAGTTATAGAAAGCAGAGATAAGGAGATTTCTTCCCAAACTATCAGAAACTAGTAACTGAGAGACATTCCCCCAAATAAAAACCTTGTCTGTAATTGAAGTAGAGTTTTCTTTAGTTTGTAAATACTCAACACTTACATTACAACGTGAAGAGAAAAAATAAATATCAATCACTATATCAACAGAAACAATTTTGGCAGAGTTAACAAGTTTAGGTTCTTTGTAATGCGATAGCTCAGGAGAGTAGTAAGCCTTAAAATTTAAGTTTACAGCAAATAATGGCTGAAATAGTAATAGAACAAAAACAAAAATAAGAAATTTTTTTACAGATGAAGATTTTATCATTTTCTTATTTACTAAGGATTACGTGTTTTTAATTCTTATCAAATAAAAAAATAAAAAGAAAAAAAGAGAATAATTCTAGAATTCAATATCAGCATAATCAAAGAATTCAAGATAAGTTACTTCTAATCCTCCATTTCCATTATCGTCTATTATTTCTATCCATAACCCACCGTTATCATCTGAATAAAGTTCTACATACCAGTAACCATATGAAAAACTTATCCACAGCTCATAATCAAGATTATCTTGTATGAATTGTTGAACTTCAGGCAAAGTTAAAACAAACTCTTCTACTTCTTGTTCTGTATGGAGAGGAGGTTCAGGGATATAGTATTCTAAATAGATTACTTCTCCAGTAATGTCATCTATTTCTGCAAAAAGATAAGCCTCCCAAGAGAAAGAAGAGTAAATGTCTATATACCAGTATCCAAAACCATCGTACCAGATGTACATTTCTGTATCATCTACGTTTGCTAGAAATTCTTGGACTTCTGGTAAATCTAAAACAATTGCCTTTATCTCTTCTTCTGTATGAATTGCAGGAGTAGTCATCAGTTTATCTATAATTTCTCCTGTTGTATCGTCAATATATAGCTCGATCCAATCAGTATAGTTGTAGTTATAAAAACCTACTACCCAAGTAACGTTGGTAGAATAATCAATTGGATAACCTATTTCTCCATTTTCGGTATCTACTGTTTCTGTAGTATTAGTTCCGTCGTCTCCATGGTTATCATTTATTTCTCCTACTTCAGGAACAGTCATATTATCTCCAAATTCCTCATCGTAACAGTAAAACCAATCCATTAAATAAACATAGACTTCGTAATCAGGATTGTTTGTAACAAAAGTTTGAACATCAGGGTCTGTCAGTGCTATTTCTACAACCTCTTGTGGAGTAAGAGTAGTATTGTATATATCCTTTGAAGAATAAACATCTACTATCGCTCCTGTAATATCGTCAATAGTAACAGTACACCATGAAAAGTAATAGTCATCATAAAAATCAACAAACCAGTATTGATAAAAGTCATAGTAGGCATATACTTCATATTCAGGATTTTGCTCTATAAAGTTTTTAACTTCCTCATTCTCTAAAGCAATGGCTATAACTTGCTCCTCTGTTAGATTAGACTCATCCGAATAATAGAATGCTTCACTTTCAACAACTTCACCATTATTATCTTCAACAATAGCATAAGCATAACTCATCCAGTCATCAGCATAAAACTCTACATACCAATAACCAAATCCATCGTAATAACAATATTCTTCCACACTAGAATAATTAGAAAGAAATTCTTGTATTATAGGATCGCTTTTAGCTATGTTTTTCACTTGCTCCTCAGTTAATTTGGCAGGTATTGTATCATTATATTCTGTATAACCTGTATTGTCAAGATTATTTTCATCATTTCCCTTTTCATTATTAATAAAAACAGGTGGTAATTCTTTGTTCTTTTTAGCATTTGTTCCAACTACTATTCCAATTGCAATAGAAGAAATGAACAAGCTCATGAAAGCAGTAACCAAAATTTTTTGCTTCAAATTCATGTTTTCACCACTATAACATTCTATGAAATAAGACTTATACCTTACTTGAAAGATATGTTTCAAAAAATGAAATTAAAGTTTAGAGAGTAAAAAAAATGTAAAGAACAATTGTTTTCTTCTAAAAAAATTGTTTTTTTAGACTTTCTTGTGAATTATAAGGCTCTATATGGATAACAATATCCTTGAAAGATCCTGTGTCCTCAAGTTTTTTCTTAAGTTTCTCAGCAATAAAGTGCGCGTCTTTTACCATCATATCTTCATCTACAAGGAGATGAAAATCTCCTGTCCATTGATCATAAATTCTACGTAATCTAACAAGATGGACCTCTTTAACATGTTCACACTCTAAACCTTTTTCTTCAATAAGTTTAACTATATCTTCAGGAGGACCTCTATCTAATAAAATAGGTAAACTGTCTTTAGCGATATCATAACCAGTAAGGATGATAACAACGACAATTAATAAAGCTAACACAGGGTCTAACCAGTAAACTTCGAAATAAGCCCCAATAATTGCTCCAACAACTAAAAAAGAAGCAATAACGTCACTACGAAAGTTTTTGCTCAGTGAAAGTATAGAAGGAGAATTGAGCTTCTTTCCAATAACAAATAAAACATAAGACAAAAAGAACTTACCAACAATACTCGTTAAAGCAACAATAAGAATAATCCACTTAAAAACTAAAAAATCTTGGTTAATCAGTCTACTAATCGCTTCTTCTGCAATCTGATAAGAAGAAAAAATCATGAATACAACAATAGCTAAACTTAGAAGAAATTGGAACTTTTCATGACCAAAAGGATAATCACGGTCAGCAGGTTTCTTACCCATCTTCTCGCCAACACCAGCAAAAATAGACATAATAAGATCAAGCAAAGAATCAAAACCATCAGCCAATAAACTAACAGAATTAAATAATATTCCAACAACGATTTTAAGAGTCATTAATATTGAATTAATAAATAAAGACAATCCAGTAGCAATAAAATTTAAATAAAATTTTGCCATAAAGGATTTTTTTTTGATATCCAATAAACTTTTCTTTATGTATAAAGCTAATCAAGAATCACAGTATATTTGTTTAAGATAAAAAAAACTATGGTTATAAAATCTTGAATATCTATAATTAAAAAAAGAGCTATAGATTGCTATTTTTTTCAACCCAGCTTATGTATTTTTTTAATCCTTCATCAATTGTTACTTTTGGTTCATAATCAAGAAGTTCTTTAGCTTTCGTTATATCAGCCAAAGTTTCAACTGCATCAGATCTATATTTTGCCTTATAGATAATTTTTGCTTTTTTACCAGTATATTGTTCTATCTTTTTAATTAAAGAAGAAAGAGAAATTGACTTTCCTGTCCCTAAATTAATAATCTCAAATTTTAACCTTTTTTTAGTAGCTTTCATAAATCCTTTAACAATATCGTCAACATAAGTAAAATCACGCTTTGTTGACCCATCACCATAAACAACAATTGGTTTATCTTGTCTAATTGCATGAACAAAACGATGGATAGCCATATCAGGACGTTGATGTGGTCCATAAACAGAAAAAAGTCTTAAAGAACAAAAATTAACACTATATAAGTAAGAATAGGTTTCACCATATAATTCACAAGAACGTTTACTTACACCATAAGGAGATGTAGGATGAGGAAGCATTGTTTCTTTTAAAGCTCCATTATTATTTCCATAGACAGAAGATGAACTACTAAAAATAAATTGATTAATATCATACAATCTACACAACTCTAAGAGATTGTTTGTTGCCTTTATATTATTATCAACGTATTTCAAAGGCTCTAATATTGATTCTCTTACTCCCACATTTGCTGCTAAATGAATAATTATATCAATATTATACTTCTTTAATATTTTTTTGATTTTTGAAAAATTAAGCAAATCTGCTTTTATAAATGAGAAATTATTATGTTCTTTTAGTTTTTTAAGTCTATTTGTTTGAATTGAAGAATCATAACTAGCACTTAAATTATCTATTCCAATTACATTACTGTTCAGAAGTAAAAGATTGTTGCATAAATTAAAACCTATAAATCCTGTACAGCCAGTAACTAGAACATTCTGAACTTTAAAATTTTTCTTGCTCATTTACCTAAAAAAAGTGCTGCTGTATAAAAATAGTTTGTTACTTAATCAAAAAAAACGATAAATTAACTATATTACTCCATTCCTGATAAACGAATAGTCACCTACTTTAAGAGAATGAGCTTTTAATCCTATGACTTCACTGTTTGTTCCAACAACAGAATCAGAAATAAATACCCTTTCTAGTTTGGAATTTTCTAATATAACAGAATTTTTAATCTCACTGTTTTCCACCTTAACACCCTTTTCGATCATTACATAGGGTCCAATTGTGGAAGAATTAATTTCACAGTCTTCAGCAATATATACTGGAGGAACTATATTCGAATTCTTAATATTCCCAAGTATTTTATGAGTTTTTTCATTTAAATAGTGTTTATTTACAGCTAATAAATCTTCGGGATAACCAATGTCTAATCTCCAACCATTGATTTTAGAAACCTTGACCTTATAGTTATTGTCCACTAATCTTTGTATTGCATCAGTAAGTTCATATTCTCCACGAGCAGAAGGCTGTAATCCAGATATCATCTGAAATATTATAGGCGAGAATACATAAAAACCTGAAATAACATAATTACTCTTTGGGTTTTTCGGTTTTTCTTCTAAAGATATAACATTATCATTTTCGTCGATTTCAACTACTCCAAAACGTTGAGGATTTTCATGTTCTTCAATGTGCAAAGTTGCTGCTGCATTTGATGAAGTATGAAGATCAATTACCTTCTTTAAGTTTGCAGAAAATAGATTATCACCTAATAGAACGACAAAATCGTTAGATATTTTGTCCTCTATCAGATTTACTGCAGCTGCTAAACCATGAGCTTGATTTGTATGTTGAATTACATAAGAAATATTTATTCCTAAATCTTCACCGTTTTTAAAATAATCAATAATTGCATTTCTTTGATATCCAACAACAATGATAATATCATCAATATCTAGCATGTCACGCATATATTCAATTGAACGGTGTAAAATGGGTTTGCCAGCAACAGGTAAGAGATGCTTTGGTCTGAAACTGGTGAATGGTAACAAGCGACTACCGTGCCCAGCTGCAAGAACTACTCCTTTCATTAATTAGTAAAACTACATCTAGTATTTAAAAATTAGGATTTAGATTAAAAAAAAAATTTAAAATGAAAGAAACAACAAAAAACTAGATAACAATAGCTTTCTCAGATAAATTAAAGAAAAAATATAACCTAGTCTATGAATAACAAATTTTAAAAACTTACTTGAAAATCAATTTTGAAGAGAGTAGAACTAAAATGGAAGGAAGAAATATTTTTAAGAAGGTTGGATTTTTTTGTGCAGCTTTTTCATTTTTGCTTTTAACGTTAATGTTATTTGTGTTTTTAATCATAGAATTTGTCCAATCAGCAATACTATGGATATCTATGCTATCAGAAATAAAACAAGGTTTGTCATTATATATATTATCGTTATCGTTAATAATAATATTTACCTTTGGAATTATACTTTACATAATTGGAGAATTTGTACAATTTTTCTTTGGTAAATATCAATCCTTACTTTTGGATAAAAAAGAATATGTTTTATCTCCAGAAGAAAAAGAAATGGTTACAGTAATCATCCCTGCTTACAATGAAGAAGAAACTATTGAGAAAGCTATTAAAGAAGTAAAGCCTTACTGTAATCATGTAGTAGTAATAAATGATGGTTCTACTGACAATACAAAACAAAAGGCTGAGATGGCAGGTGCAATAGTAGTTAACCATAAACTAAATCAAGGTTTAGGAAAATCACTTCGAGATGGAGTGAGAAAAGCTTTATCTCTAGGATCAGAAATTATAATAAACTTTGATGCAGACCTTCAATATAAAGCAAAAGATATTCCAAGTCTAGTTTACTATATAATACATGAAGATTATGACTTAATGATGGGCTCAAGGTTGGCAGGAAAAATCGAAAAGATGCATTGGTTTAAAAAATTTGGTAATAAATTATACACAAAACTATTAAGGTATTTAACAAAAGTGGGTATTTCAGATGGTCAAACAGGATTTAGAGCTTTTAGTGCCGAATTTGCAAAACAAATAAAAATTAGAGGAGACTTTACTTATACTCAAGAAATGATACTAGAAGCAGTATCAAAAAAATCTAAAATAGGTGAAGTACCTATTTATTTCAGAAAACGAGATTCAGGTTCATCAAGACTAATGAAAAACCCAATGCACTTTGCCAAAGCAAGTGGAATATTTTTACTGAAAGTTTTAGTGGATCTAAATCCTTTGAAAGTATATTCATTATTTAGCTCTTTCTTAATTATTATTGGATACTATTTAGGTGGAAAATACGTGTTAGATTGGTTTGTTATTGGAGAGATAAGTAATCCATTTTGGGCAACAATTGGTGTAATAATTGTGATGACTGCTATAATCATACTTTCTTTTGGATTTTTAATAAGCGCAACTAAGCATGATAATTAGAAAAATTATTCTTTTATTTTTATTTTTTCTTGATTTATAGCGAATGATAGCTTAAAAGTCTTTTAACTTTAAGAATAGGAGGTACACCTTCGAGCAACAATTAGATTGGTGAGTCCATAAATTGTTCTCATGTGTAAAAAGTTCAAAGATTTATTAGAAGATATGTTAATATAGTAAGAATATAGAAGCAAAAATTAGATTCATAATGAATTTGACCAACTGTCGGTAGCGTACAAATAGATAACTTCATAATTGAATTATGGAATATATAGTAACATGGAGTACAGGTGTTCTCTAGTAGTAAATGTTCTAGTATCATAGAATTTCTTTATTACAAGAAGGTTATTTGACTGATATTGGATTGACTTCATAAATTCTTTTACTATATCAGGAATATTGTAAATATAGAAACCAGCACTGTTCAATATTGCAATATAGCGGATGTTCAATTTTTCTTTTAAAACTGAAAACCATTCTTGTTTAGGATGTTTAAGAAGAAATTGCCTAAAGGTTTGTGACTCGGGAAAAATTAATCTACTATAATTATGTATATAATATATTTCAAAAGGATATACGATAATTAGCTCACTTCTTGGTAGATAATTATTAACGTAATCTATCAGTTTAATTTCAAAAAGTTTCCAATGATATAGATCTTCATCATCATTATTGAAAGGATGCAAAATAGGATATAAAACAGGATCATTTATTGTTTTAAAACCAAAAATAATGATAACTGTTGAAAATAAAACATTAATAGTAAGCATCGCAACTATTGTTATTTTCATTAAAGTTGAAATAACTTTAACTAAATTTTTTGCTTTGCTTAAAATTACACCAATTGAATTGATTTCTTTAAAAAATAAAGATAGAGCTTCACTGCTTACAAGTGATAATACTGGAAGTAGTAATAGATAATATCTAGATAAACTAGATGTTACAAACAATTTTTGTAAGATTAGCACAGGGATAATAATATACAATGCTAAAAATTTCTTTTCGATATTTCTTTGGAAAATACTATAAATTAACCATATAATTGATAGAGAAACAATTATTGAGCCAAGAGGTTGGTTCACTTTTCCTATGTTAACTGCTGAGATAATATATAAGTTATTTTTTCTGTATGTTTCAATAAATAAGGTAAATCTAAAAAACACAATTAAACACACAAAAACTACTGATGATAAACATATTGAGAGAGCTCTCTTAACTTTAATGTTTGTGAATATATCTAAAAACGAACTACTTTGCATTAAGAAAGTCATAAATAAAGCAAAAAGAAATAAATAATATACCATTATTAGTGAAAAAACGTTTGGTTCTACAAAATTAATATCAAATATATTAGTGTAGGGATAAAATATTTCTCCAAAGTTAATAAAAGTTATTACATAGCGAATTGAGCCGATGAAAAAAGTAAGAAACGGGCCAAAATAAAGGTATGATAAAGAAACCCTATGTTTCTTGATTTTAGAGTTGAACTTTCTTTCTAAGAAAATTCTAAATGCTAAGTAAAATATATAATTTACCAATGATATTTGTTTTGAACAAATCATCAAACCAATAAAAATATCTCCAAGAAGAATTGATTTTTTTCTATATTTTGCCTTTATATCTTGAATATTGAATAATATTGCTGTTAAAAAAAATGATAATTGAGAAACATCATTGTTCATAGTTGAAGATACTGAAATTAGGGCTGGACAACTAATGAATATGATAATTGTAAGACTTTTTGAATTTTTTTGTATATTAAAATACTTAAATATTTCATATATAGCCAATACAGAAATTGTTAGAAAAATAGGATTGAGAAAACGGACTGGAAAATCACAATTTGCGATCTTAAATAACATATAACCAATAATATGAAAAGGAGAAATATCATAAAAAAAGTGATAATTTAGAAAAGGATAATCTCGAATATAAGGAAAAGAGTTGATCTCATAGAGAAATTTTATCATAGGCATATGAGTAAAAATAGCATCTGCGCTTGTAGTAGGAAATAATATTGAATGATAAAAAGTGAAAAAAATAAAATACAAAACAATAAAACTTGTCGATTTCTTAAGAGTAAAATTATTAAAAATGTTATTTATTTTCTCCTTTAATTTTCTTAGAAAATTGATTTGTTTCAACTGAAACTGATTATATATTTTCTTAAGGTTGTTTATTATATTATAATAAGTAAATATAAGATTTTTATTAACAATAATAAAGAATATTGCTAATGTAAAATTCATAAAAATATAAAAAATTAAGGTTTTAATGTCTAAAAATAAATAGATTATACCCATTAGATAGTTAAATACTATGTTTGATGATAAAATAAGAATTATATTAGAAGCTTTCGATGCATTATGATTATATAAAAATATACAAGGAAATAGAATTGAAGCTATTGTAACTAAAACTGTAGAAAACATGATTGACACCATTATTTTATAATTAAAGAGAGAAATTTAACTAGGGTGTAATAAAGAAAAATTATATTGATAATTAAGAAAACAAAAAACTTCCATAGTACATTAAAAAGTAATGTAAACTTTTTTTGTATAAACACATGTTGTTCGAAACATATAATCAATATAAAGTTATTGCTAAAAGAATGTTCTATACTCCCACAACTGGGCAGAAGGAGAAGAAATAATTACAAGTGTAGCATATAAAGTTATTGCTAAAAGAATGTTCTATACTCCAGAAGAAAACGTTGGAAGTTAAGTCTTTTTCATAGCTCAAGAAACTGAATAACATGAAAGAATACTTTAAAGATTAAACACTTGTCACATATTCAACTCTATTTATCATTCAACTTTAGTATCTAATATTTTTTTATTGATTTCATCGATTATATTCTTTCAAGAGCTGATAGTGAAATATTTTTGCTTTCTAATGTGAAATAACTGTTAATTATTTATTAAGTCTTTGTAGCATCTATAAAGAAAAATATAACTAAAATTAATTAATATTTATAAGTTCATTTCATTTTAAGTTATTTCTTTTTTCAATTTTTTTCTGATATATTGTAATTCCTACCGTAACTAGAATAAATAATATTGTTCCTGCAATTAAAAATAGGATAGCAATTATATTAACTCCTTTAGGATAACTTTCTGCAGACATTGGATTAGTACCTTTCATCATTTCTTCTAAATCAGAGAAGCCATCATTATCCGAATCTGGTTTATTAGGGATTGTTCTATAAATATATTCTTCTAAATTTGATAAACCGTCACCATCATAGTCTTTGGATGAATCATTTAAGTTTGGATTTAAACCATAATTTACTTCCCAACCATCAGGCATACCATCACCATCAGTATCAGCCTTCAAAGGGTCAGTTCCATAATAATATTCTTCTATATTCGATAACTGATCTTTGTCAGGATCATTATCGGTCTCTTTAATCATAGGATTGAGATTGTTTTCTAGCTCCCATTTATCTGGAAGACCATCTAGATCTGTATCTGAATTGTTTGCAGATGTTCCAATAAGAAATTCGTCATAATTTGATAATCCATCGCAATCGTTATCTTCAAAACTATCATTAACCAACTGATTCAAATTGTTGTTAACTTCATAAAAATCAGAGATTAGATCAAAATCAGTGTCATTAGAGTATGGGTTTGTTTGAAATTTGTACTCTAGATAATCAAATAGTTGATCATTATCTTCATCACCAAATGTATTATTTTCACCCACATTAAAACCATAATAGATTTCCCACCAATCACCTATAGAATCGTTATCTTTATCAATATAAGTAAAATTTAAAGGAAAGGGATCAATAGAATAAGCAGGACCATCTATAGAATAGAAGTTTGTTTTGAAAGTAAAATCAGTCCAATAATTTCCCTTATTTTCTGAATAAGAACACCAAACATTGTTTTTTTCATTTTCGTATGCCTGTATTGATAATTCATTATTTTCAAAAAATATGTTTTCATATATTTGAACATTATTTGAATTATATAGAATGACACCATAGTCCTTATTCATTATCAAATTATTATTATCAACAAAAGAATCAACAGTTCCTCTGATTTCTAAACCATAAACAAGATTGTTCTTAAGAGTATTATTAGAAATAACTATGCTTTTTGAATTTTCAGAAAAGATCCCAGATTGTGTATTTTGATTACAAAAATTATTTATTACTTTGGATTTTTCTGACTGATACAAATATATTCCATAATAATTTAGAGAACAATTATTATAAGTTATATTTGTAATTGATCCTTGAGAATAAATTCCATATAATATATGATTTACTAAACTATTTTTATTAACAAAAATATCTAAGGAGCTTGTAATATAAATTCCATATAGCTGATTGTCAGCAAAGATATTATTTTCAACACCTATATTTTTTGACATATCAACTTTTAAACCAGTGTTATGGTTCCTTTGAAATTTATTGTTCTCAATTCTTAAGAGGGATGAATTTTCAATATTAATGCCAACATAATTTTCTTTTAGTATATTATTAGAAATATTAGCACTTATGCTTGTGACATTATTGATGAAAATTCCATTTTTGCTATTATTTATTGTACAATTATAAATTATAAATGAACCATTAGAAATATTCTCAATTGAAATTCCTCTCTCTCCAGCATCGATATAACAATTTTGTATTATGAAGCTTACTGTTGTAGAATTTATTGTAATACCATTTCCGTCAGTAACAATTGTTAAATTTTCAATAATATAAGGATCTGAAGTGGTTCCTGAACCTTTAAAAACATTAAAATCTGCATTAGAGTTAATTAAAATTGGATTTGTCTGGGTAACTTCTATAAAGGGTGAAATATTGGAAGAGTGATTGAGAAGGTATACCGCATTTACATCTATCGCAAAAAATAGAATAAATAAATACAATTTGATGAAGACTTTAATTTTAACCAGAAAAAGTGCTTTTTTATGCATAACATCACTGAATAATGCTAATATTTTAGTTTATTGGAAAGGAAAAAAATATAAATTTTTTGTAAATGAGTTTAGAAATATTTAAAGTTATCAAAAGCTGGTTTATTACTCTTTTTCAAATCTATTATAAGGATACGGTAATTAAGAATTGTATATAATTTTAAAGTTAATCATAATATTTACTTTTTTCTAGATACACTATCGTGCATCTTGTCTGAAAAAATAATTTATACTTTTATTCATCATTTAAATAGTTGTAACTCACCTCGAATATGCTTACTGAACCTTGAGAAAAAACTGGTGTTAAAAATTCAATTTTATTGAATATTTCAATTGAATAATTTAATCCTATTTCTTCCATTTTCATAGCTAAATAATTAGGGCGATCATCTGAAACAAAGATATGAGTAATAGAGTGGTTGTATAAGTAAGTTAACGCTGTATAGGTGTCATTAAATTTAAGAATAGCTGAAAACAGTTCAAAAACTGTGGTTTCTGTATATGACATATCTGCAGAAGAATAAAAAGGATAACAAATCGTTTTATTTTGAGGATAAACATAAAGAGGAATAAATTGCCCATAAGGATCATTAAGAATAACCATTGAACCATTATAATTTTTTATCCAGGCGTAAGAAGCTAACACATCATCGTTATAACTTATTGCTGTGCGACTTGGAATTATGTAGCTATATATACTAAATGATATAAGAAGTACAATAATGAAAAAATACTTACGTACATCTCTCAAATGTTTTATATTTTTTATATTTTTTCTTAGTTTATAAAACAGTTCAACTTTTTTATGTTGGAGATGAACTCTATTCTTGAAATTATAAATATGTTCTTTGACAAACTTACCTGAAATGATAGGAGCTAAAATTATATTATTAATTTCATATACACGTTCTATCCTAAACAAGTAGTTAGCTAAGGGGAAACGGATGAAACGGCCAGTAAAAATCTGAATTTGCATAAAACTTAGAAAAAAGAATACAGAAATAAAAAATATTGAAACTCCAAATAGTTTAACATCTATATTTTTTCTTTTTTTAAATAAAAGAGTTATCAAAAACAAAAACGAGAATAGAAATGAAAAGTAGAAAAATGAAAAATAATATAATATTAAATTAATTACCACATTACCAAAAGAAAAAAGTCCAATTTCTCCTGTTTGTCCTTTTCTTATGTAACTCCAAATTACAAGTAACCATGATGATTCCTTCGTGAAAAAAGTAATGCTTCCACCTAGATTTAGTTGCGTAAGAAATAGAAAAAGAAATTCATCAAAAAAAGCGATTAATACTTCGATTAAAGCAAAAAAAAACAAAATAATAACTAAACTATAAACTTTTTTTATATTTCTATATTTAAAAATGTTAAATGTAGCAATTACAATTGTGCCAATTAACGCAAATCCTAATGTGTTAAAATGAGTTAAAGAAATAGCCATAAAAATAAAGATAATAGTTAAATGATTATATAGAGAAGAATTATCATTTATTTTTAGCATCGCATCTAGATAAAATACAAGGATAAGCAAAGAAAAAGTAAAGGGATAACCACCCCATTTAGTTAAGAAAATAAATTGTGGTGTTAAAAATGCCAAAGAAACCATAGTTTCAGTTATATAGTCTTTAAAATGACTTCTATATAATAAATATAACACAAAAAATAACAAGTTAAATATAAAATGAATGCTATTATTAACAAAAATTCCCATATTAATGTCAAAAAAACTAAAAAAATAATAATACCATAATAAAAAACAATGAGATAGAGGAGGATAAAATAAATTTTCATTTAAATAAAAGTCAGGTGCAATAATTTTAGACCAGCTTGGAAAAAGATTTTTTTGATTGAAAATTAGCAATAATTGGATAGCATGACCTTTAGGATCGTCAGCATTTGGTAATACTAAGAGTAATCCTGGTAGAATAGTTAGGAAAAATATAACTAGTAAAATAACAATTTTTATAATTCTTTTATTATAAAAAAAATTTTTTAGATAGTTTAATATTATGTTAAAATGATATTTTATCAGTGTTTTATTTTTGTTATAAGTAACAAAACCTAAAATATAGATTATAGATATATAAATTAAAATTATATAATATGGTAACTTAAATAAAATAATAAAAAATAAAAAAAATGAAGAAGTTAATACACCAATGCTTATATTTTTTAGAATAAAATTTGAAAAGTTACTATTAATTTTTCTATTTTTTGTTGCGTTAATAATAAGCAAATAAGTAGGTATTATTTGAGTTATGATAAATAATATTAAAAAGCTTAATTGTATAACTATGTTCATCAGTATAACATAAAAATTAATGTTTACGTTTTGAAGAAGCATAACTTCAAGAAATGAAATTTAAATATAAATTTTATGTTTACCAATGTAAAAATGCTGAAAAACGAATTATCTATATTTGATATATTATTTAAACTAATAGATTGATGAATACTTTTGATAATCATTTTATCAGGTATAAGAATAGAAAATGTCAGAAAATGATGAATATTTAGTCACTAAATTTGTGTTTATTTTTGGACAATAAAGAAATATGAAGAGAAGTTTATTCAGATAATCTATTTTCTTCTGAAGCATTATAACTTCAGTTTTTCTTAATTTTTTTTGATTACTATTAGGGTTATTCACAACATATTATTTACTTCTGTAAACAACTTTCTATTTTTTGTTTCTAATATAGGTAGAAAAATACAAATTAGATTATTCCATAAAATTAAAATGTTAATCAATTTATTCTAGTTTGAATAATATGAAACTGTTATTTGTTTTGCCTAAAAGTATCGAAAGTTTAGGAGGTATTGAAACTACAGTCAGAAATATAGTAAAAAAATTAGAAATTAAAGGATACAAAATAGATATCCTTTGCACAGAATGGAAACAGAAAGGCGTAAAAATTGATAATTATTCACAAAATATTCGATTAATAAAAGTTAATAGAATAATTTTTAAGAACAAGATTTATCTGTCTCCACAGATAATAAAATATTTTAATAATATCAAATATGAATATGATCAAATACATATCCATTCACTACATTCACTTACAAGTCTTTGCTTATTATACTCAATAAAAGAAAAAACAGTTTTCACCCCTCATTTTCACCCATCATCAGGTAGTGGCACTGTTGTTATGAAGTTACTATTGAATCTCTATCTAAAAATTTTTGGGAAAAAAGTACTAAGAAATGTTTCTAAGCTAATTGCAGTATCAAATTACGAAAAAGATCTTATTGTAAAGCTTTTTGAATTTAATAAAGACAATATAGTTGTTATTCCACATGGTATTTCAGAACGAATAAAAACCACAAATCAATTTACCACTCCACCAAAAAACGTGCTATATATTGGAAGATTCATCAAACAAAAAGGAGTAATGCATATTCTTAATGTATTTGTAGAACTTAAAAAACAGTTTGAAGATTTAAATTTAACTTTAATCGGAGGAGGTCCTCTTATTAATAAAATTAAGAAGTTTATAAAGAGAAATAATATTACTGACTCTGTAAACATTTTTGAAAATGTACAATCAAATTTTATATATGAAAGCTACAAAAAATCAGATTTATTTCTAATGTTGTCGAAATACGAGGCATTTGGTATTGCAATTGCTGAAGCAATTGCATCAGGAGTCCCAACAATCGTTAAAAGATCAGGAGGAATAGCAACTTATCTAATAAATGGAACTAATGGATTTTTTATCGATAATGAAAAAGATATTAGACATATTGTTGAAGTTGCTACAAAAATTCTTTCAAATAATGAATTGCGAAACAAATTAAGAAATAATGGAATAAAACTTAAAAACAAGTTGTCTTGGGAAAAATCTGCTATTAAAACAGTCAGCTTAATTACTAGCAATTACCTTGAATAAACCATCACCAATGACTAATTACTAAGTTATGATGTATACTAACAATCCTTAAGGTAATTGTTTGAGATGTTATGGTTTGAGGTAAAGACACACAAAAACTAAAAAAGGATAACAATAATTATATATGAAAATTAAAGTTTCTTGCAAAGAATGATGATGCCAAGAGGGGTATTATGAAATTACAAAATTTCAACAGGAGTATGATTTTATTATTAGTAATATTTTACTATTTAAGTTTAACATCCTACTCTGTTATAGGCTATGATGAAGAAAGCCCAAGTATTTTAAATGTGACACATTCTCCAGCGTTTCCTAGCAATAAGGATAATATAACAATTTTTGCAGAAATTTACGATGAATCAGGTATTGGTTCAGCCTACTGTATTTATAGAATAAATAATGATGGTTGGAAAAATATATCTATGGAAAATATTTACTTAAGTAATTATCATGTACAAATAGGCCCTTTTCCACATGCGACAAAAGTGGAATATTATATACAAGCCGTTGATAATTCAGTTAAACATAATTATGCAATAAATGATAATAATGGTACTTTTTTTAGTTTCACTGTTGATAAAATGCAAGATAACAGCCCTCCAAAAATTGAGAATGTAAATTACAGAATAGAAAAAACAAATGAAGAATTATCAGTAACTGTAAATGCAAATATCTATGATGAAAGTAATCTCAAAACTGTAAATTTATATTATAAATTTGATCAATCTGAATGGATTTCTTCAAATATGAACTTTGTAAACGACACATTATATAAAAAACAAATTTCACCTATTAAATCATCTTACAAGTCCATGTTTTTTTATATAGAAGCCATAGATAACTCAATCAATGAAAATAAAGCAATTGCTGATAACGGTAGTTTATATGAAATAGCATTAAAATCAGATGATCTAAATAAACCTTTAATAAGTTCCGTTTTCTTCAAACCCGTAAATCCAACAGACAAAGAAACAATAACAATAAGCGTTAAAGTTAGTGACGAAACAGGAATCAGCAATATTGTTCTTATTTATTTCTACAAATTAAGATGGTTTTCAAAGAATATGCTACCTTCAACTAGAGAACTTTACCAATGCGAAATAGGACCGTTTAATGAAGGTGATGTAATCAATTTTTATATAAAAGCAGTAGATAACTCATCTCATAGGAATATAGCTATTGATAATAATAATAATAAATATTATTCTATTGTTATTAAAATGAATACAGATACAGTTGATTATAATAGTAATATAATTTGTTCTGTAATTTTCATAATAATGTTCTATACTATTACAAAAGATAAATCACATAAAAATACATAATTTGTGATTTATCATCATTGTTATTTAACAAATATTTTTGTATTCAATTTTTTTAAATTTGTGATATTTTCTTCTATTTTTCTGCGGATTCTATTATCAAACAAACTATAAATATGCTTTAATAAAAAATATATATAAGAATAAATTCTAGACACAAGTTAGACAAAAGTAAAATAAAAATGCTAATTATCAATTAGCTCGTTGTAAAAATTAACGATTTTTTCTCCTAACGTTTTCCAACTAAACTCGTTTGAATTGAAATCTGCATGTTCATTAATGCTCTGCAGGATTTCTTCCAATTTAGATAAAAATGTTTCTTCATTTTCATACAAATAGCAGCGGGGATATTTCTCCTTGAAAAATCTATGTGGTTTTATGTCGGTTGCTAATACAGGTTTCAGTAATGATGCATATTCTAAAATCTTTAGCGGAAAACTAGGCTTATATATCTCTAGATCTGGAATATGAGAAACACAAATATCGAATGATTTAATCCAAGAAGGTATTTTTTCATGATCAACAGGATTAAGAATATAAAGTTTATTTGACAAATTATATTTATCTCTCAATTCTTCTAATTTATGCTTTCCGGTGCCATCACCGATAAAAACTAAATTTAAAAATGGAAATTTTTTTAGGGATTTGTAAAAATAATATACTAATTGTTCTAAATTCCTTTGCATTTCTAGTGAACCTATATAGCCAAGAGTGATACTGTCTTCATCTAAATTAAGAATACTAGAAATATCAATAGGCAAGATGCTTGTATTAAAAAAATCTAAATTAATACCAGATGGTATAACAATATATTTATAATTTTTCGGTAAGTGTTTTTTGTAGAAATTGTGTAATTCTTCTGTAATGAAAATAAAAGCAGAAATCCTTCTTATCAATATCTTTTCAATTGTAGATATCAACTTTACATATAATTTAGTAAATAACTTTGGTACATATCCACTAGTTTCACCTATATATATCCAAGGACTTCGCAATTCATAAATTATTTTTGAATGCTTTCTTATTTTTTTATTGAATAATACTGCAGCTAGAGATGACATTGGATATATAGTATGTATTATATCAATTTCATTATTTTTTGATAATTCTTTTATTTTTCTGTTTGCATTCCAAATAAATTTCAAATTTCCAATAGTTGTATAAGGGTTACCTGCAACTGTGATAACATTTTGATTAGTTTTATTTTTCTCATTATTCTCGCAAGCTATTACAGTTACCTCAGTATTTCTTGCGTTGTTAATACCAAGAGTTATATTTACTAGGTAGGTTGACAGTGCCTTTGTTGAATGAAAAGGAAAATTTTGTATTATTACAACATATAGTTTTTTTTCAATATTGTTCACTCTCTTCATTAAAGTGAATTTTATTGTATTATAAAAAAACTTTATGAAACATTAAAATGTAGGCTATTATTTGCTCCAAATAAGAGAATAGTTCACTTCATATATAGAAACTGTCTTTAAAGAAAAAACAGTTATTAAAAAGTTCATTGAATTAAATTTTTGATTTGAGTAAATTGTTCCGTTATTAGCTAGTTTTTCTGCTATATAATTTGGTTTGTCGTCTGAAACAAAAATATGAGTTATATTAAATGAGTTTAGAAGTTGAAGGCATTGAGTGTCGTTCTCATTGTTCAAGATGAAATAAAAAAGACTAAAAACTAAATTTTCGGTATAAATTAAATCACGTGATGAATAAAAAGGATAACAAATTGTCTTGTTGGATGAATAAACAAAAAGTGGTAAAAATTGTGCATATTGATCATTTAATATTACCATACTTCCATTGTAATTTTTAATCCAATTGTAAGCTATCAAAGTTTCTTCATTATAGCTAATTGTAGTTCTTGAAACGATAATATACATGTTTACAGCAAAAGACATTACTATAATAAGAATAATTGTTAAAATCTTAAGCTTATATATAATATAAGATTTCTTTATTTTCTTTAGAAATTTCTTTAACTTAATATTTTTGTTTTGCTTCATTGTTATTTCGCTAAATTTTTTTATTTCATTAAAGTTGATAATCTTTTTATTAATAAAGTATCCAGAAAGAATAGGAACAATGATACAATTTAATATTACATATGATCGTTCTATCCTAAATAAATAAGCAGAAAGAGGAAAACGAATGAAATTTCCTGCAAAAATTTGAATCTGGAACAAAGTTAATATAAGTAAACTAAATAAAAATAATAGATTAACTTCTACTAAATATTGTTGTAAATTCAAATTTTTATCTAAAAAATGACAAAATAGAAAAAACAAAGCAAAAATAAAAGGAAAATAAAAGAAAGAGAAATAATACTGAAATAAATTAAAAACTTTAGAACTTGTTGAAAATAAACCTGATTGCCCAGTTTGTCCTCTTCTAATATAATTCCATAGAGTTTGAGTCCATGACGATGGTGAGTACAGAAAATCATAAATGCCTAAATATCCTTTCTTTGAAAGAATAACATAGAGATGAAACTTTAAATTATAAATAGCAGTCTCAAGATATATAAATCCAAAAATGAGAACAATCATACTCCAGTAGTATTTTTTTTCTTTTAATGAGAATAGTCTATAGAAACTTAAGATAAATACTCCTTGTAACAAAAAACCAAAGGAGTTGAAATGAGATAAGAGTAAAACAAATGATGTAACCAAAAATAAAAAATGATTCTTTTTAATTGGATTAGCATTAATTTCAAAAAGAATTGAAATAGAAAATATTAATATAATAAGAGAAAAAATAAAAGGAAATCCACCCCATTTTGGCAAATTAGAAAAATGAAAAGTTAAAAATAACAAAGAAATATTTATTTCTATCATTGCTTCTTCAAAATAAATTTTGTATAATAATTGAGTAAAAATAAATAAAATAAAAAATGTAAATCGTAAGAAATTATTAAAAAAAATCCCCATATTCAGATTAAAAATAGTGAAAAAAGAATAAAACCAAAGTAGAAAACAATAAGACAATGGTGGATAATAAAGTTTTTCTTTTAAATAAAAACCGTAGGAAATAACTTCAGTCCAACTTGGAAATAACGCTTTTTGGTCAAACATTAATAAAGCTTGAATTGCATGACCTTTAGGATCATCAGCATTAGGTAGGTATAAAACCATACCAGGTAAAGAAGAAAGCAAAAAAAAAGAAATGATAAAAAGTAATTTGTAGAATTTATTTTGATTAACAAAATCTTTAATAAATTTGATAAAGAAAACATAGTGTTTCCTCATGATTTCTTTATTTGTTTTCAGTATGTGAATTCCTACCAAATATACACCAACAAGATATACAAAGATGGAAACGAATGGTAAGTGAAATATTAAGCAAAAAAAAATAATAAGAGTAGCATTTAGAATTCCTATTCCAAAGCTGTAAAAAATAATTTGAACAAACTGAAGTTTTCTTTTGGATTCAATTTTTAATACGAGAAAAATTATATACCCTGGAACACAAATTGTAAAAAAACAAATTAATAAAAGCGAAATTTTCACTGCAATATTTACGATAATAATCCATAAGTTTGTATATGAATTCGCTAGTAGCACAAATTCCTCTTCATTCTATGTTTATAAATTTTTCTTGCCATTTTAATACAAATCATATTATAATGCAAAATTACCTGTAAACAAGTTGTCATGCTTTATATATTTGATGTCTTGTAGATATCTTTATCAAAATTCAATAACAAAAATATATTTCTAAATACAAAAAAGAATATTAGAATAATTTATAAATCCAACTTAGTTACTCAAAAACAATGAACAAACTAGGTTCTGGTTTTATTTTTATATCTGCATCTCAAATGATAACAGTTCTTGGCGGACTTATCATTAACATTTTTCTCTCACGATATTTAGGAAAAGAAGGATATGGAATATACAGCTTAATTATTTCAGGTATAATGATGGTAGGTATCACCTTAGTTACAAATGGTTTTCCTCAAACGCTCTCAAAATATATATCTGAAGGAAAATATGAGCTAAAAGCATTCATAACAAAAATGCTTTTAATGCAAATAATAGAATCATTAATAATTCTTATCTTATATATTGCTTTCAGCCCGATATTATCAATAATATTAAAAGAAGATGATCTTTTTGGTTATTTACTAATTGCTTCTTTCATTATACCGACTCAAGCTATTGTTTCCTTTCTAGTTGGCTTATATAATGGGCTTCGCATGTTTGGAAATCAAGCTGCTCTTGTTTCTTTGTTTTCATTTTTTAAAGTAACTTGTATTATTTCTTTTACTTATTTATTTGGAATCAAAGGTGCAATTTTTGGCTTTTTTATGTCGACATTATTAGTAAGTCTGTTATTTGTTTTTAAAGCAAGAAAATATTTTACTAGAAGATTTAATTTTATTGTTATAAAAGATATTATGCCATTTTTTTTAAGAATTACTTTATTCAGCATTGAATTGAGTTTACTTCTTTCATTAGACCTAAATTGTTTAAAATTGTTCTTAAACTATAATCAAAATGAGCAATTGGGAATTTACAGTGCAGGGGCTGTTATAGCAAAGACAAGTTTTTTTCTTATAATATCTTTCTCAGGGGTTATGTTCCCTATTATTTCAAATTTACTTGCTAATGATAAATTAAATGAAGCTCAGCAACAGATAGGAAATATGATAAAAATATCATCTGTATTTCTGTTGCCTATAGTGACAACTTTAGTTTTTTTAAGTCCAATTTTAGTTAATCTATTCTATGGAGTTGAATATTCATCTTCTTCATCTATAGTTTCTATTTTGGTTTTTAGTTATTCAATTCTAGGTTACTTTGTGATCTTTGCAAATATTTTAAATAGTATTGGAGAAGTCAAAACAATAAATATTATATCTATAATTACAATTGCAATAGATATAGTTTTATTATATTTTTTAATTAAAGCACTATCAATTAAAGGAGCAGCAATTGCAACTACAATTTCAAGTTCAATTGGATTGATTAGCCTAATTATAATACTCTTACAAAAAATAGGTATTAAGATGGAGACAATGTCAATTTTACGGATTTCGATTATAGGTTTGATTATTTTTGGTATATCTAATGCCTTTTTAGTTTTTTTAACAAAAAATGTCATATTCTGGATTGGAATTCTGATAATCGAAACAATACTTTATTTTACTGTTTTGCACTTTACCAATGATTTCTATGTTTTACACGTTATCAGAGAATATTATAGCAAATACTTGAAATGGTTAAAAAATCAACGAAAGAATAATTAAAAAAATTATGTTACAACATCTATGCCAAAGAACTAATGTGGAAATTCATGTTTTTCATTTTTTCAAATTATCCCCGTCCCATATACTTTATTGTACGGAAAATAGGCCTAAACGACTGATATTTGAAAATTTCTTTATCGCTCACTTTTCTGCTTTTCTGTACTTGTTTTCTTGCTTCAAAACATTTGTTTAGATTTTTAAAAAAATAGACATACGCACTAATTGTAGCTTTTAAAATGTCCTTTCTTACTATCGAATAAATAACTTTTGTGAAACATAGAATAAAGTAAATAGGTAAAAGAAGCAATAATGACTTTAACGAAAGATTTTTTGTTAAGACATACAAGCAGCTAAACTCCCTATGATACACTTTAAAAGGATTCTTTTTCTTACCTGTAGAAACACTTAATTTATGAAATGCAAAAGCATTTTTTACGATATGTATTTTATGATTGGATAGTCTTACTCTCCAGCTTATATCAACATCATCCCAATATAGAAAAATATTTTCATCAAAGTAATTAACTTCTTTTAATACTCTAGAAGTAACGAGAAAACATGAACCTGGAGCAGAAAAAAATTTATTATTTATTTCGTTCTTTATATCTGAATAATTTTTATTAAAGCCTTTATCATTTGAAAATCCAAAAACGCAGAATTCACCACCAATTGAATTTATCAGGTTTTCATTTTTGTTGCTATATAAAAAAATAACCGGAAAAACAATACCAATCGATTTATTACTTTTAATATGAACTATTAGTTTTTCTATTGTGTTGGGTTCAATTATAACATCATTATTTAGAATTAAAAAATAATTTGAACCTAATTTTTCTGCATATTTTATACCAATGTTATTACCATAGCCATAACCACCATTTCTTTCAGAACGTACTAGTATGACTTTTTCATAGCTGTTAAATCTTTGTTTTAGTGTGCTATAGACTTCCTCTTTAGAACCATTATCAACTAAAATGATGTTAAAATTCTTATAAGTACTAACAAGAACCGATTCAATGCATTCAATAGTATCTTTTATATTATTATAATTAACAATAATAACGCTTAACTTTACATTCATAGAAGTTACATCCTATTCTTCTTAATAATTATTATAGCTTAACATTAAAAACTGAATTTATTATATAAATGTACTTTTCTGGCAGTATATTCAATAATTATAATAGAAATTACTATCACTTTTCTAAAAACTTATACTCAGATAAGTTATGATTAACAATAAATGTTGCTTAAAGTAAAAAAACAGTTAAAAGTAAATTAGAGAATGAAGTACGAGTAAAAAACAAGGATTAAACAAAAAACATGAATAAAAACAAAAAATGATTGAAATTTAATATTATATTTTTTCGTTACTATAATCTTTATTTTTTTTCAAGTACTCTTTGGTTTCTATATTCTTTAACCATTCCTCATTTTTTAAATACCAATCTATTGTTAGTTGAATACCTTCTTCAAAATCGATTGTTGAATACCAGTTCAGTTCATTTTTTATCTTTGAAATATCGATTGCATATCTTCTATCGTGCCCTAATCTGTCTTTAACGTGTTTAATTAAAGTTTCATTAATTTTAGTATCTTTCGTTTTCTCTGATAAATAAGAAATTATTTTTTTTACAACATATATATTCTTTCTCTCATTTTGTGCACCAATGTTATATATTTCACCTACCTTTCCTTTTTCAAATACCAAATCGATTGCTCTACAATGATCTGTGACATAAATCCAATCTCTTACTTGATTTCCATCTCCATATACAGGTAGATCCTTATGGTTCAATGCATTTTGTATCATTAACGGAATTAATTTTTCTGGAAATTGGTAGGGACCGTAGTTGTTAGAACATCTAGTAATATTTACTGGCATCTTATATGTATCAAAGTAAGCTTTTACTATTAAATCTGCAGATGCTTTACTTGCTGAATAAGGACTATGTGGATCAAGAGGAGTTTTTTCTGTAAAAGCACCTGTAGGACCTAGAGAACCATATACTTCATCTGTTGATATTTGTAAGAATTTTTTATTTTCTATCCATTCTTCATTGTGATACCAATATTTCTTGCATATTTCAAGAAGTGTATGTGTGCCTAAAATATTTGTTTGGAGAAATATTTGTGGATTATCGATGGATCTATCAACATGGGATTCTGCAGCAAAATTAATAACTCCATCTATATCTTTATAGGTTTCAAATATTTTCTTTAATAACTCAAAATTATTAATATCCCCTTTAATAAAAGTAAACCTTGACTTTTGATCTTCTGATAAATTGTTCCAATTTTCGACGTTACCAGCATAAGTAAGTTTGTCGATACCAATTATTTCTCTATCAGGATATTTATCTAGGTAATAATAAAGAAAATTACTTCCAATAAATCCTGCAACTCCAGTTACTAATATTTTCATTTTTAATATTTCCTCCATGTTTTTTATTTAATCAATCCAATTTCTTTTAAAAAATTATTAGTAGCATCTTGCCAAGAAGGTAGTTTATATCCAATTACCTCTTCCAAACCAAATGAGTCTAAAACCGATAAAAAAGGTCTTTTAGCTGGTGTATGAAACTCATGAGAAAGAGCAGGAAGAAGCTCTCCTTCCCAGTTTATTTTGTCTAATATATATTTAGCCCATTGATATCGTGAACAATATCCAGAATTTGTCATATGATACAATCCATAATTTTCTGTTTTTATCAGGTTATAAGTTGCTTTTACAATATCGTTTGTATAACTTGGCGATGATATCTGATCAATAACGATCCTTAGTTTATTTTTATTTCTACTCCATTTTATAGTTTTAGTTATGAAGTTATCATTCCCTTTCCCAAAAACCCAGCTTAATCTTACTAGAAAAAATCTATTAGCTATATTTTGCACATTCCTTTCTCCAAGTGCTTTACTTTCTCCGTATTTTGAAATTGGAGATGGTTTATCATAAATTGTATAGAGAAAACCTTTATGTCCATCAAAAACATAATCTGTAGAATAATGGACAAGTACAGCCTTTAATTCATTCGCAAGTAAAGCTAAGTTTTTTGGACCAAGCCCATTTATTCGATAAGCAGATTGCCAATCATTTTCAGCGTTATCTACAGCATTATAGGCAGCACAATTAATAATTATATCAATATCTTTATTTGAAACATATTCTCGCAGTTTTTTAAAATTTGTAATATCTAATTCGACATCGGTTGCAAAAAAATTAATCCCTTCTTTTTTAAAAAAGGTTTGGAATGATTGACCTAATTGACCTTTTGATCCTGTAATTAATATTCCCATATAAGCACTATTAAATTTCCATAAATATATTTTTTGTTTGATTTTTTTGAATTACTAAAATGTAACTCGTTATTTAAAAAATTTTCTCAAATGATAGTATATATTCATTTTTTGGATACATGTATTTTTTAGTCTTAATTTCTTAAATTAGCCCTTCTTATATTCAAAAGGTGATTCAATATCTTTCAAGAATGGTAAATTAGAATCTTTCTCTGAAAGAATTAATCTTGAATCTTCAATCTTGTCTAAAGGCCATTTAATGTTTATATCTGGATCATTCCACCTGATTCCTCTATCATAAGCAGAATAATAATAATCAGTTGTTTTGTAAACAAATTCAGATTCTTCAAGAGCAAGAAAACCATGAGCAAAACCTTCTGGAATATAAAACATACGTTTGTTTTTTTCAGAGAGTTCTACACCATAATACTGACCAAAATTGGGAGAGCCAACTCTTAAATCTACAGCAACATCAAACACTCTTCCTTTAATTACACGTACTAATTTTCCTTGAGGATGTTTGGATTGATAATGTAACCCCCGTAGAACTCCTTTTGAAGATTTAGAGTGGTTATCTTGAACAAAATCAACGTCTAAACCAATCTTAGTAAACTCTCTTTTATTATAAGTTTCCATAAAAAATCCTCTTTCGTCGCTAAAAATTGCGGGTTCAATAATAAATACCCCGTCTAATGTTGTTTTAATTTTATTAAATTTTATCATATTACCACCTTAAAGCTTTACTACAAATTTAGATTATTTTTATTTCATAATTATTTTTATTACATAGTCACTGTTTTGCTATTAAATAAATTGATTATATTGTATTTATTTGTTGCATTATTATTACATGTAGCTAAAAGTTTTTTAAATAAGACTTAATAAATACCGTCCATAATCAGAATTTGAGTGCTCTTTTGCTAAATGTTCAAGTTGTTCATCGTCAATATATCCAAGTCTATATGCGATTTCTTCTAAACAAGCAATATAATATCCTTGTCTTTTTTGAATAGCTGCAACAAAATTACTAGCTTCTATCAAACCATCAAATGTTCCAGTATCAAACCAAGCTAATCCACGGCCTAACAATTCAACTTTCAACTTACCTCTTTTTAAATATTCAATATTAAGATCAGTAATTTCCAACTCTCCTCGAGGAGATGGTTTAAGATTCTCAGCAAACTTAATTACATTATTATCATAGAAATATAAACCAGGGATAGCATAGTTTGATTTTGGAAAAGCTGGTTTCTCTTCTAAGGAGATAACATCCATTGTTTCTTCATCGAATTCTACAACACCAAAAGCAGTTGGATTATTAACATAGTAGCCAAAGATTAATGCTCCTTCCTTTAAAGTGGCTGCTTTTCTTAAAATTGAAGAAAAACCTTGACCATAAAAGATATTATCACCTAAAATTAATGCAACATTATCAGAACCAATAAATTCTTTACCAACAATAAAAGCATCAGCTAAACCTCTTGGTTTTTCTTGGATTTTATAGGAAAACTGAACACCAAGTTGAGAACCATCTTTTAATAAGTTCTTGTAGTCTGTAATATCTCTTGCAGTTGAGATAATTAAAATATCTTTTATCCCTGCAAGAAGAAGTGAAGACAGTGAGTAATAAATCATAGGTTTGTCATAAACTGGCAGAATTTGCTTTGAAATTGCTTTTGTTATAGGATATAATCTTGTTCCTGCTCCTCCTGCTAATACAATCCCTTTCATTTCGATTATAAGGAGAAGTACCCTATACTATAAAGTTTTCGTAAGCACTAATCTGTAGTGTCTAGTTTTTATACCACCTCCTAGGTAAAAAGGAACTAAGGGGAGGATGTCCCAAGCTCTGATGAGGACGAACGAAATTATAATGGAGCATAAAGAGAGTAAGAAAACCAGAAAGATGAGTAGAGCCATAGACGGCACGGATAGGACAAGTGCAGTGGAGAATAGAATGAAACCAACGATAACTCTTAAGGGTGGCATTAAAACGTTCAATATAGGAGCGTAAACCACCTTTGATAACGGAGATTTTGATACCTAGACGAAGTAAGACAGGATACCATACCCCTGCATCTGTAACGACAATACGAGGCTTAAAACCCCAACATTTGAACCAATAACGGAAAGTTAGTAAACATTCAAGATTACTCCGTCCTTTAGTAATACTAAAACCCAGTAAAGTCTTGTTGTAAGGATCTAACGCGAACCACAGATATATTGAGCCTTGAGAGGTCCTAATCTCTGTTTCATCTACTACTATAATCTCTGGTATTCCCCCTCTCTCTGCTACAATTCTATGTAAACTTTCCCTAAAGAGCCTGAACTTCTTTACCCAATACAATAATGTTTGATGCGTTAAACCATTCTTCCATGCTACTGTCCTCAACCCATTCTTTGAACCAATATATTCATAAATAGCTTTTATTATTATTTTTTTGGGGACTCTGCATCTCTTAAAAAGAGCAGATAGTTTTTGTGTTTTCATATCTTACTATTAGAGTCCCCACAAATATTTTTGTCGGAAGAAAACTAGACACTACCGCACTAATCTATGTGAAAAATCAATAATAAAAAGTAACATTTTAGCAATGAAGATTAAAATAAAGAATTAATAAATCTTTAAAAAGGTCAAAGAGAGATTGTCATATTAAATTTTGAACAGTTCTTCTGCTAGTATTTCAGACAATTTAAGATCAATGATATTGTCGATGTCTATTGATCGTTCTAAAGGCATTTCATAATATGTAGAATGTTCTTCTTTTAAAAAAACTGAATCTTTTAGAAATTTTTGGACATAAACAGTATATATTGCACCATTTATTCTATAAAACTTTGGAAAATCTTGTCTTCTAAAATATTCATTTTTATTGTTGAATAAAAATTTTATGTACTTATCCTCTTTTGACACTGCTAGAAAAGGATGTGGTTCAAATTCACAAATTGAAATGCATGAATGGAAACTTCCTGAACATAAAAGTTCTATAGTTTTATCTACATCTTCGCTAGTTCTTAAAGGACTTGTAGGTTGCAATAACACAAATATCTCATAACCCTTTTTTATTTCCAAAGTATGTAATATTACATCTTTCATTGGAGAAGTATCTGAAGCAAGAGTTTCAGGGCGCTCAATGGTACAAATTTCATTTTTTTTACCAATTTCTATTGCTTTTTCATCATCAGTTGTAAGTACAATTTCATCAATATATTTACTTTTTTTTGCATGTAAAATCGACCATTCAATAAGTGTTCGATTCTTTAATACTTGTAGGTTTTTGTTTTTTATTCCTTTAGAACCCCTTCTTGCAGGAATAATAGCTAAGATGTGATAATTTTTGAATGTCATTGCTGTCCATTCCTCTTTTTTTCTTTCGCTGGAACGCCTACAACTAAAGTTTGCTCTGGTACATCTCTAATTACTGCTGCTCCTGCTCCAATCATAGACCAAGAGCCAATTTTTAAGTTTTGTATAATACTTGCTCCAATTCCTATTTTTGAACCTTTTTTAACTTCAACATTTCCTGCAATGCCTACACTAGGAGCTATCGTAACATAATCTTCTAATTTACAATCATGACCAATTACAGAGTTGTAATTAATAAGAACATGATTTCCAATCTTAACATCAGGTAATATTTTTACTCCTGGCGCAATAATGTTATCTGTACCAAGCTCAATAGTATCAAAATCAATAACTGCTAAAGGAGAAATAATATTTTCAAAAGGGAGACCTATTTTTTCTATTTTTTTCTTAACCTCTAATTTCACTTTTGGATTTCCCAAAGCAATAACACAATACCAATTTTTACCATAATACTCAAGTAAATGGTCAATATCTCCAGCTACTTTGATTCCGTTAATGAATTTACCATGTAAATTTTTATTGTCGTCAAAAAATAAAATCTGATCAAACTTTTTATCAATTTGGTTAATTTGTCTAACATAAAATAGTGTCTCCTTCCCTTGACCTCCAGCACCAATAATAGCAATGTTTCTTCTCATATAAAGAACGAAAAAAATACAGAAATATAAGTTTTAATGTTAAAAGAATCTCAATGTCAAAAATTATTAATAAAAAATAAATTAAGAAACTTTTTAATTCCATCTATTATTTTCAATCTAGTGATGAATAGCAATATTTTCAAAGAAAAAACAATATTAATTACTGGGGGAACAGGAACAATAGGTTCAGCTCTTTGTAAGGAATTACTAAAGTATAACCCTAAACAAATACGCATTTATAGTCGAGATGATACAAAGCAGTTTGACTTAGCATCTGAATTAGATGAGTATGAAAATATTAGATATTTAATTGGAGATGTGAGAGATCGAGAACGGTTATTTAGAGCTACAGAAGGAGTAGATTACATTTTTCATGTTGCTGCATTGAAACATGTTGGGATATGTGAATACAATCCTTTTGAAGCTATTAAAACCAATGTAATTGGAACACAGAATACAATAGATGCCGCAATAAAAAACAATATTGACAAATATCTTTTGATTAGTACTGATAAAGCTACAAATCCTACAAATACCATGGGAGCAACAAAACTTTTAGCTGAAAGATTGACAATATCTGCAAATTTATACAAGGGAGTTGCTGAAACAAAATTTTCTGTTGTGCGTTTTGGTAATGTGTTTTTTTCTAGAGGGTCAGTTATTCCTCTCTTCATTAAACAAATAAAAAAGAAAAAAGAGATTACGATTACAGATAAAGAAATGACACGCTTCATAATGTCAATTGAAGAAGCTGCAGAATTTGTAATATCATCGATGATACAATCAGTTGGCGGAGAAATTTTTATCAAAAAAATGAGGGCAATTCAAATTGATTCATTGGCTGAAGCAGTTATTGAAGTTGTTTTGAAGCAATTGAACATTGAAAAAAAGAGTATAAGAAAGAAGATAATGGGACAGAAACCAGGAGAAAGAAAGCACGAACTGTTATTCACAGCTTATGAATCTCATAAATGTTATGAAATGGAAGATAGATATGTTATAATACCTGAACAATATTTAAGAGATAGAGATTACTCTATTTACCATAATTATCCTAAAACAGGAGTTCTTGAACTATCATCAGAAAAGGTAGAACAAATAACTAAAGAAGAAATCAAAGAAATGCTAAAAAAAGAAATAGCCAAAATCAGTGAATAGTCACCAATCTTGAACTAAATTTTATCTAAAACTCCTTTTATTAATAACATTTCTTCTTCTTTTATTTCTGGATGAAAAGGTAAAGACAAAATTTCTTCTGAAACTCTTTCAGTATTTTGAAGAACAGGACTTTTTGTTCCAAAGAGTTTTTTATAAAAAGGAGATAGATGTACAGGATCAAAATAAATTTTGCTAGCAATTTTATGTTCCTTTAGAGTATCAATTACAATCTGCCTTTTACCTTCTTTAACAAAAATGCTATAAAGTTGATAAACATGGAAATAGCTTCTTGGAGGTTTTAGTGGCTCAATAAATGAAATATCATCTAACAAATTATTGTAATATTTTGCCTTTTCTTGTCTTTTTTTAATAATTAAATCAACTTTTTTTAATTGTGAAACACCTAGTGCAGCCAAAATATTTGATAATCTAAAATTGTATCCAAGTTGAATATAAGAAAAACCATCATTTGAGGTAAAATAATTTGTTTTTTCTAATCTTCCATGAGACCTGATTAACTTAAGTTTTTCATAGATTTCTTCTGAATCAGTAACTATAGCTCCTCCTTCTCCTGTTGTAATTATCTTATTTTGGCAAAAACTTAACATTGCAGAATCTCCAAAAGAACCTACTTTTTTATCATTGATTCTTGCTCCAAAAGATTCTGCAGCATCTTCTAATAATAACAAATTATAATCCTCTGCAATTTCCTTCAATTCCTTAATCTTACAAGGACAACCTGCATAATGAACAGGAATTATAGTTTTTGTTTTTGGAGTAATTTTTTCTACTACGTCTTCAGGTTCAAGCCCTAGACACTCAAGTTCTATATCTGCAAAAACAGGTTTTCCTCCAGCCATTAATACAGAATTAGCAGTTGAAATGAAAGTGAAAGAAGGAACAATGACTTCGTCACCATTTTTTATACCATAAGCTAATAAAAGAGAAAACAACGCAGAAGTTCCAGAATTGAAACTTATAGCATAATTTCTTTCAAAATAGTTAGCAAGCATTTTTTCAAATGTATCATTGTATTCACCTATTGCCCAATTTTTTCCTGATTCAATTACATTTTTTACAATTTCAGAGTCTTCTTCATCGTGATAGATTCTAAAGAGTGGAATAGACATGAATTTGATTGTACTTTTATTCTTTTTACTTTTTCTATCTAAAGCCTTAAAATAAACTAAAATTTCTAAATCTAAATCTAAATCTAAAATATTTGAATCATTGAAAAAATAGTAACTATTCAACCATATCCCATGTAATTAAACTATCTTTTGGAATATCTTTTGATGCTTTTTTACCAATTATAAGTTCAATATTTTTTGGTTCCATACCAAAACCTGGTCTTCGAATAGATATATTATCATAAGTAAAATATTCACCTTTACTAATATCCATTGAAGAAGTAAGACTTTTTCTCGCTACTTTTGATATTTCTAATTCAGACGGAATGGGTTTTTTTATTCCACTTCCTAATGCTTGTTCTGCTAAACGAACAGCTTCAACCATTTCTTTAAATTCATGAAGGTCTAAAGATGCTTTATGATCCGGGCCTTCCATTGATTTATCAAGTGTAAGGTGTTTTTCTACAACTACACTATCTAAAGCAACACTCATAACTGGAATAATATAACCCGGGGAATGATCAGAGATTCCAGTTAAATGACCAAAAGTCTTACGAAGAGTATCAATAGACTTCAAATTATAATCTTCTACTCTTGCAGGATAATTAGACACACAATGAAGAAGAATAATCTTGCTATTTCTTTCACTGTAAAAACAATTCAAAGCATATTCGATATCACATAAATTTGCCATTCCTGTTGACATAATTATTGGTTTTCCAGTTTTTGCTACTTGCTTAAGAAGTGGGGGATTAATTATTTCTCCAGAAGGGATTTTATAGGCACTAACATTAAGTTGAGATAGGAATTTTGCGCTTTCTACATCAAAAGGAGAAGAAAGGAAAATGATTCCTTTTTCATCACAGTATTCCTTTAAATACTCGAAATCAGAGAAAGAAAGCTCATATTTTTTTAATAATTTGAATTGATCTTCTATTTTCGCAGCTTCAACCTTTTGATATTTAGCTAAAGGTGCATCCTTTATAACTAAATTTTCAGTTTTATAGGTTTGAAACTTAACAGCATCTGCTCCACTTTTTTTTGCTTCATTAATTAGTTTTGTAGCAATGTCTAAATCTCCATTGTGATTGATCCCTGCTTCTGCTATAATAAAAACTTGTCCAGATTTTAATTCTTTATTTTCAATTTTTATGGGTTGTATAACCATAGGAATTAGTAACATTTTAACTTCATAATTATTTTGGTATATTGAAGAAAAGACATAAAAAGTAAAATAAAACTGTATCTTTATGCAAATATGCGTTTTTACATGTTCACGCTCCGAATATTCTCTTCTATTTCCAATAATGAAAGAAATTGAAAAAAGCGAAAGTCTTTCTTTACAATTAGCAATAACAGGGACTCACTTATTGCCTGAATTCGGAATGTCAAAGAATATAATTCAAGAAAATGGGTTTAATATCGATTTAGAAATACAAGTACCTCAATATGAAGATACGCTAGAATTCCAAACTGAAGTCGCAAGTTCTGTTTTAAAGAAACTTGGAGAAAACTTAAAGAAATTTAAGACTGACATACTTTTAGTTTTAGGAGATAGATATGAAGTACTTCCTGCTGTTTATGCAGCATTTTTGTTGAATATACCTATAGCTCATATTCATGGTGGAGATCTTTCTGGAAATATCGATAACTCAATAAGATTTGCTATATCAAGGCTTTCTCATATCCATTTTTGTGCAACAGAATTAAGCGCTAACAGATTAAGAAAAATTGGAGAAGAAGAATGGAGAATATATGTTGTTGGAAGTCCATCAATTGACAATGTTAAAAACGTTCCAATGGAAGAAAACAAAATCAGAAAAAAATATGGTATTCCATTAGATAAAGAGTTTCTTTTAGTAGTCTTACACCCAGAAACGGGAGGAGAGGCAAAACCTCAAGAAAATTTTGTTAAAATTGCTCTGGATGCAATAAAAGAATTAAAACAAGAAACAGTATTCATATACCCTAATTACGATTATGGAAGTTCACAAATTACAAATGAAATAAAGAAACTAGAAAAAGTTGAGTGGTTTCACATTTTGAAGAATGTCCCACACACAGATTATATAAATCTCTTAAGGTCTTGTTTCTTATTGGTGGGAAATTCAAGTAGTGGGATTATTGAAGCTTCAGCAATAAAAAAACCAGTCATAAATTTAGGAAATAGACAAGATGGAAGAGAAAGAGCAGGAAATGTTATTGATTTACCTTTTGATAAAGATATAATAGTTAAAACAATTAAAAAACTGCAAAAAGACAAAAATAGTTATTTGAAATATACAAACACTAAAAATATTTACGGAAAAGGAAATTCCGCGCAAAAAATTGTAAAAATCTTGGAAAGTATAAAAGTAAATCAAAAATTATTAAAAAAACACATAATATTATAAACTATAATGCAAATCAATAATTTCATAGATTTTTTTCTTTATATTCTCAATTGAATCGCTCTCAAAAAAGTAATTGTAATCAATCTTTTTTTCTAAAGGATTATTTATTTGTTCTTTTAAATCCGCTAAATTAGTGATTTTTTGAGCAAAACCTTGTTCAATTAGATTTTCAACATGTTCTATTCCTGGAGAATCTAACAAAAAAACCTTCAATCCGAAATTTAAACCCTCGTAAATAGCTGTTGAATATACACCTACTAAAATTTTTGATTCAGCAAAAAGCTGATAAAGATTTTTTTCTTGACTGATAATTTCTATTTTACTATTTTTCAAATGAGGATAAAGTTCTGCCCATTTCTTACTTTCTCTTGGGTGAAGTTTGTATACTATATGATAGTCAATTGAATTATCTTTACTTAATTCTATTGCAAGTTTAGAAAGCTTTTCTCCAACTGTTATTTGAGAGATAAATAAAATTTGATTTTTCTTTTGTATATTACTATAAAATTCCTTTTTTTTCTCTAGTTCAGGAAAACCTACAGAAATAATTTTATTTTGTTCAATTGGAAATTTCACGCTTTTTTTCCAATAATCTCCAAAAACGAAAAGATAATCTGGAAAAGTATATTTTCTAGCACCTTTACTCTCAAAAGAGTAACCTAAGTGGTATTTAGATATCACACCATGTTGAAGCTCTATTACTGGAATATTTTTTATTTTGCAAGCTTCAATAAAATCTTCTTTACCATAACTGCAAATAATCAAAACAACTTTGGGTTTTATCCTTTCTAAAACTTTTATAAATAGTGGGAGAATACGCGCTCTTATGGATAATCTTACTTCTACTTTTGATCTAATATCAATTTTTGACCCAAATTTTTTATAAATTTCGTCTGATAGAAAGTTAAGATATTCCACTTCATCGTTGTTGAGTTTTACTTTTCCAATTCCAAATAGTTTCTTTAATTTAACTAAAAAGTAAACAAAAGAAAAATATCTGATATTTTTTGTTTTAGGGGGTTTATAATAAAAAAGAGTATTATCACCTTCTAGTGTCAGTGTTGAATATTTCAAATCATTTGAGAAATGATCCGTGTAAATATCCCACCATTTTCCATCTGGTTGAATTTTTCTTCTTGGATGACTAATAATAACAATATCGTGTTCTTTAGCCAAGAAAGGATTTTGTTTAAAAGATATAATAGATAACAAGTAATTTTTTAACTTAGTAAGGTAATTTCGTAAAATAGTAGAAGTGGAAAGTTTCTTGCCTTGAGCAACATCTACATTAGTTACTGTATTATCTTCAAGAATTAAACGATAGACAGTGAATCGAATTCTCTCCCAAACTAAAACTCCTTGGATCTTTTTTTTAAATAAGTTATTCTCTTCTTCAAACGTAACTAGATCAGAGTAAAGTTGTTTAATATTAAAATTCTCTCTTGACATAGGGTTCTATGATTGTTTTAATTCTTTACTTTTAAATTTTTCAAATTGGCAAGTTTTTCTTTAGATAGTTTTAAAAAGTCATTATATTGTTTTTCATTACTTGGTGCAATAGATGAAGTTAAAGAGAGAGAACTCGTTAATAAATCAAGGAAGATCATCAAAATTTTTGATTGTTTTCATTTTAACTTTTGTCGTTGCAAAAGGATTTGGAATTGCTTTTACAAAAATTTTTACCAATGTTTTAGACCAGAATGAAATGGGACAATATCAAGTAGTTATTTCAGCAATTTCTTTAATACTTTCTTTTTCTGCAATTGGTTTCCCAACAGCTTTAAATCGATACGCAATTAGATACAAAACTAAAAATCAAATAAAAGAATTAAAAGATTTTATTTTTTCAGGTTTTATAATATTCATTATCCTAGAATTTCTTATACTTGTCACTTTATTAATTCTTTATTACTCTTTTAGTATTAAACCTTGGTTCTTACAAGTAGAATTTTATGTTAAAACGCTATTTCTTATAGCAATTGTTGTTTTAACTCAATTTATAAACACAATGTGTTATGTTATTTCATCATCTTTGCAAAACAGTAAATATTACGGAATTATCATGGTAATGAGAATATTATTACAGATTCCATTCGGAATGTTATTTGTTCTAAAATATGACCTAGGGCCTTTTGGTTTAATTTTTGGTTTAGCGGTATCTGAGTCATTAGTAGCAGTTTATAGTATGTTTATAATTATAAGTGACATCGGAATTGGAAAATTCTCTTTTAAAGAATTGAAAAAAATACTTGAATTCTCACTTCCAGTATACGTAAACGGATTTTTAATGATGGGATTCAATCTAATCATTTTAATTTATGTCATATATGTTGATCCAATAAATGGAAATAATACTATCGCATTGTACAACTACGGAGCATTATCAGTGGTCAACTTAATTTTACTTGCAGGAAACGTTTTTAGGATGGTTTATCGCCCTATTGTTTACAAATATTATGAAAGAAACCAATATAATGAAATGATTGAACTAACTGTTAGGGTTCTTAAGATATTTTTAATTCTGATATTTTTTCTTTCTATTTTCATCTTTGCTTTCTCCCCCCTTCTTATACAGTTTTTCACTCAATCCTCTTATTTACCTAGTTTAGTTGCAATTCCTATATTACTCATATCAGTTATTTTTACTTATCTTCCAAACATAATCTCTTATGGACATTCACTATACTTTAAGAATTATTGGAATTTAATTGCAAGCTTAATAAGTCTACTTTTAGCATCACTTATAGGTTATTTTATAATCCCAAAAAATGGTTTATTAGGAATAAGTTTTGCTTACTTGACATTAAGAGTTTTTTACTTCATTGGATTAACAATAATTTCACAACAGTATTTTAGAATAAAATATGATATTAAACTCATTTCAAAGATAATATTAGCTATAATTTTATCAATACTAATAGGAATCGTTCTATACTTGTTTGCCTTCAGTTTTTTGGGTATATATACAAACATCATTATCTCATTTAGCATCTCAGGCATTGGATTTGTTGCAATCATATTTTTATCAAAAATTATAACTAAAGACGATTTTCAATTTTTAAAGAACATTTTCGATGTTTATATACAAGCGATAAAAAGCAGAATTAATTCAAAATAACAGAACAGCACATATCAAAATTGTTAGATCCTTCATTCATTACAGAAAATAATAATTAGATATAACATAAATAAGTAGAATTTAAAAGTAGTACATTTTTTTTTATTATAATGGAATTCAAAAACAGATACATTAAATACGTCCATAGGAAATTTATTAAACCACTAACAATTGAAGAAAAGGATTTTATTTCATCCCAAAGTAGTAATTTTTTCCTTAGTGGTATATCAGGAAGAACCGGTACAACATGGGTGATGAGGCTAATCGGAGATTTGTTAAATCACCTCAACTATACTTCCATTGGTGAGTCTGGTTTTTTTGTATTTGGTCAATTTAGGAATGCACCTGTAGAATATTTTCAAATTACACCAGGAACAGAAAAAAATAAAACAGCATATCTTAATTTTTTCTACAAATTTGTTTCAAAATGGGCTTATGACAGAAGAAAGATCTATAAAGGAGGTTTACAAGGACTAAAAATTTTTGTTCCTAAAAAAGCTATAAAGATGTCATTTGAAAACCTAAAAAAAGAACTAGAAAAAAAAGAGACACTTGATGAAATATATCAGTGTTTTGGAAATTTTTACTCAAACATTCTAAATTACCACTCATTGTTACAAAATAATTCTCTACGATGGATAAGTAAAGAACCAGGATACGCTAGGCATGCAGATGATTTATATCGACTAATTCCAAAAAGTAAAAATGTTGTTTTAGTACGAGAAGGTAGAGATGTTGCTCTATCAATGAAAAATAGAGGATGGGAAGATGCAAATCTTAAAAGATGTATATTAAGATGGAAAACTTTCACAGAAATGTCATTATCAGCAATAGAAAAAGTTCCAAGTGAAAATATTAAACTTGTCAAATATGAAGAACTGGTAGATAACTTTCAAGAAATGACTTTAGAAATATTAGAATTCTACGGATTTAAACCAGATGAAATTATAGAAGAAAAACTCAATGATGAGAATTATAGATTTAAACCTCTTAAAGGAAATTATGGAAAGTGGAAAGAAATCTATACAAGTGATGAGAAAAAGTTCTTTGAAGATTCTTGCAGCACAATCATGGAAAAACTAAATTATCTTTAAACCTAAAATATAGATACTTTTTCTTTACTTATCTTTCACCCTTTCCAAACATATTTAAAAAATAAAAAAAAAAAAGAGATATGAAAGTTTTAATGCTAGCAAGCTGCTTTCCAACTGAAAAAGAACCATATTTATGTTTATTTCTTAAAGAACTAGAAGAACAGTTAGTAAATTATGTTCCAGAGCATTTTGTAATAAGCCTTCATGGGTACAATAAACTAAAATTGTTTAAAAGATTATTAGAAATTAAAAAATTTAATAAGGAGCATAATATTAACATTATTCACGCTCAGTTTGGTTATTCTGCAGGTTTCTATGGATCATTAATAAAGAGAAAAAAACAAGCATTTATTGTAACTGTCCATCGATTTGAACTTTTTGAGAAAAGTAAAAGACCATTTGTTAATTTTGGGTTAAAAAGAGCAGATTTGATCATAGCTGTTAGTAATTATATTCGTAAAGAGATAATTAAACTTAATAGTAAACTAGCAAACAAAACAATTGTTTTACCTAACGGAGTAAATACAGAAAAATTTGCTAAAGAAGAGATACGATTAGTAAAAGAAAAACAAGAAATAAAAATAGGTACTTTGGCCCACCACAGCAAAAGAAAAGGAATTGATAAATTAATTAAAGCATTTAAGTTGTTAGAAGAAGAAAACAATAATGTTTCTTTACACATTGGAGGTAAAGGACCAGAAACAGATAACCTTAGGAAACTAGCAGAAGAAAAAGGAATAAAAAACATTCACTTTCATGGAAGTTTATCAGAGGAAGAAAAAGTAAAATTCTATCAAATGCTAGATATTTTCGTCTTATCTTCTGATTCTGAAGGACATCCAGTTGCTCTACTTGAATCAATGTGTGTAGGAGTTTGTCCTGTAGTTTCAAATATTCCATCAATAGAAAATACAGTAATTGACAAAGAAAATGGAAGAATTTTTGAACTGGAAGATATAGATGAACTATCTTCAATTTTAAAAGAATTAACAGAGAATGTAGAAATGATTAACAAATACAAGATTAGTTCTCGAAAAAAAGTTCTAGAAGAATATGACTTAAAAAAGAGAGCTGATAAATTAAGTCAGATTTACAAAAATATTTATGAAAAAAAAAGTTATTTCTTGAAGCGTTCAAATAACAATTCAGCAAAAATACGAGATTGATTCTTTCTACTGAAAAAACTTAATTTTTCTCTATTACATCCATATTCTAACTTTCCTTTTTTCCATAAAGCCCACAGATTTTCTAATTTAGCAGAAATTTCATCTACTTTTTCAGTTACTTGAGAGAACTTCTGTTCTATTTTAAAACAAAGCTTGTCTATTTCTCCTTTTTCTCCCACTAAAAGAATATGAGAATTTGCAGAAGCATAGTCATATACTTTGGTGTGCAACATATATTCTGTTTTTTTAGGAACAACGTCAATAACTATATGAGAACGGTCTATTGCATTAAATAACTCTTCTTTTGAAAGGTATCCCAGATCAGAGAAATAATCTAAACTAATATTTGCTCTCTTTAACATTCTTTTCAAAACTTTCCTTGAAGTATTTCCTGCATATTGAAATACTAGTTCATCACTATCTATTCTGTTTTCTTTAATAAATTTCCCTAAGCCAAAAAAGAAATGTTGCATTGTCTTTTTCTGTAGCAAATAAAAGTTCCCAAAATAAGAGATCACAAACTTGTTTTCACCTTTCTTAGAAAAAGTAGTTGGTATTGTATCCAAAGAAAATCCATTATAGACTATCTTAATGGAATCTAAGGGTATATCAATTGATTTTGAGATTAGCTTTGCGCACTCCTCTCCAACAGTAACAATTAAATCAGCACTTTCTGCTATTTTCTTCTCTATTTTCTTTACTCTTCTTTTACCTAATGAAAAAGGAAATTTAATAAAAGGATTCCCACTCCAAGGATCGCGATAGTCAAGAACTAGTGGTACATTAAATTCTTTGGCTAATTTATATCCTATAATTATAGAAGAATATGGGGGAGCTGTAGCTATTATTGCATCCAGTTTTATATCAGATAGCTTTTCTTGAGCTTCTCTTAAAGCGGATTTTATCCATTGAAAATAAATATCAGGAAAAAATAATAATTGGTCAAGTTTAAATAATTCTAACAAAACTAAAATTTTTGTTTTGTAACCTATTTCTCGAAGTTTAGGGCGCTTTGAGCATATTGGAGTAATAGAAGTTTTTGATGAAATGTCTTCATTATTAATGCAAACATTTCTATTACTTGTTAGTAAAAATACGTTCACATCATTTTCAGCAAGGTATTTACAAAAACTAGAAGGTCTTATTCTTCCTACAGCTTTATCGGGAGGATAAAAGTAAGAAACAAATAGCACATTCATAATACAACAAGAAATAATCATTTTATATCTTTTATCTTTACATTTTCTAAATAAACAGATGCTCTATATGATAAGTTTAAAAAGAGTGATATTCTTTTGAATTTATGATTCCAAGAACAACTGTAGACATTAGTGATGAAGAAAAAAATGCCATTAATAGAGTAATCGAAAGTGGTCAGTTTGTTAAGGGAAAAGAATGCGAAGAATTTGAAAAAGAGTTCAGTTCATATCAAGGAGTAAAATATGGGGCGGGAGTGAATTCTGGAACGTCAGCTCTTCATTTATCGTTATTAGCTCTAGATTTAAAGCCGGGAGATGAAGTAATAACTGTCCCAAATACTTTTGCAGCTACTATCAATGCAATAATTATAGCAGGAGGAAAACCTGTTTTTATAGATATAGATCCAGAAACTTTTACAATTAATGTGGAAAAAATAGCAGAAAAAATAACAGAAAAAACAAAAGTAATTTTACCCGTACATCTTTATGGGTTAATGGCAGATATGAAACATATTAAAGATATTGCTGAAGACAATAATTTGTTGATTCTAGAAGATGCTTGTCAAGCTCATGGAGCAGAGATAGATGGAAAAAAAGCTGGACAATTTGGAGATTTAGCAGCATTCTCATTCTTTCCTACAAAAAATATAACTGTTGCTGGCGATGGAGGAATGGTTATTTCTAATAATGAAGAGCTTATCCAAAAAATAAAAGCATTAAGAGATCATGGTAGAATAAATAAAAAACATGTTATGGCAGGACTAAATAATAGAATGAGTGAAATATTAGCAGCTATAGGAAGAGAACATCTAAAAAAAATAGACAAATTCACACAACACAGGAGAAAAATAGCTGAATTGTATAAGAATAAATTAGAAGACATTGAACAGATAACTTTGCCCATAGAACCGAGAAATTATAAACATGTTTATCATTTATACACAATAAGAGGAAATGATAGAGACGATTTGAAATCTTATCTATACTCCAATAATATTGGTTCAAGTATAATGTACGCAGAACAGCTAAATAAGCTGGATTATGTTATTCAAGTTGCAGGAATACAAAACACTCCAATAAATGAGCAAATAAACAAAGAGATCTTATCTATACCAATCTCTGGAACACTTGATATAGATCTAGTAGAACAGACAATAGATACAATACTTAAGAGATACAACTAAATAAATATCACATTGAAAAATCTGAAAGTTCAACAACATGTTTAAAAAACAGACATTTTTTTTTGTTTTAGATTATATCAGAGAGTGTTAAACTTGTGGACAAAAGCTAGCGATTTTGTAAAGATAGGAGAAAATGTAGTTATAGGAGCATATTCTGTGCTTGGTGTAAAACCTAGGAGTGAACAGATTACAGATCTAATAATTGGGGATAACAGCATTATTCGTTCTCATTCAGTTTTATATACAAATACTAAAATCGGAGAAAAATTTCAAACAGGACACGGGGTTTTAATTAGAGAAAACAACATAATTGGGAAAAATGTTAGTTTTGGTTCTCATAGCATTATTGAGAGAGATGCTTTTATAGGAAATAATGTAAGAATTCATTCAAATGTTTTTATTCCAGAATATACTCACATTGAAGATAACGCGTGGATAGGACCCAATGTTGTTATAACTAATGCTTATCATCCATTGTGTAAAAAAGCTAAAGAATGTATGAAAGGACCAACAATCAAGAAACATGCGATTATAGGCGCAAATACAACTATTTTACCATATGTAGTTATCGGAGAAAAAGCTTTTGTTGCAGCGGGTTCTGTTGTAACAAGAGATGTACCTAACGGAAAAGTTGTAGCTGGAAATCCTGCAAAAATTATTAATAATACAAAAAATTTAGAATGTAAAACGGGAATCTTAGGAAAAAATCCATACAGGTGAATTTATGTCAAAAATAGCTCTAGTTGGTTTTGGTTATTGGGGAAAAAATCATTTTAAAACTTTAAAAAAACTAAAAGATGAAGGAATAATAGAAAAAATAACTGTTTGTGATTTAAACAAAAATGCATTAAGAAATTTAGAAAAAGAAGATGAAATAGAGATATGCTATGATTGGAAAAAACTCCTTACGAGTGATATTGACCTAGTTTCGATAGTATCTCCAACCCCATTACACTACGAAATGGCTAAAGAATTTATGCTGAGAGGTAAAGATGTATTAGTTGAAAAACCTCTAGCAATGAACGCTAATGAATGTGATGAACTTATAGAAATCTCAGAAAAAGCAGGTTCAGGGTTGATGGTTGGACATATTTTTAGATTCCACCCAGGAGTAGTAGAGTTAAGAAACATGATAAGAAAAGGAGATTTTGGTAATATATTAAATATTTTTATTAGAAGACAGACTCTACGAGTACCCAGAAAAGATATGGGAGTATTGCTTGCACTAGGAATCCATGAAGTAGATATAGCTTGCTTCCTCCTAAATGAAGAATTACCAGAAACAATATATGCAGATATAAATAGTTATTTTGGAAATGCAGAAGAAATGGCTCTAATAATCCAAAAGTTCAAGAATACAACAGCTTATTTTTACGAAAGCTGGATAGACCCATCTAAAGGTAAATTCAGAGAATTAACTTTAATTGGAACAAATGGAACTGCAAGCCTGAATTTTTCAGAACCTGATAGAATTACAATTCATCAGTCTTATCTAGAAAGAAAACAAGAAGAAAATTTCAGTGTTGTAAACGGCGGAGACTTTATAGTTAGGCTCGAATATTCCGAACCATTATATAATGAGTTAAAACATTTTATTGAAGAAAGTAATAACAAAAAAAATTATCATTCAAATGGTTATGTGGGCAAAAGAGCTGTAGAGTTAATTGAGAAAGCTTTACTTTCAAACAAACAACAAACTTTCATTGAAGTAAAGAATTAATTTCATTAAGAAACTTTTAATTTTCAATGGGAATATTAATTGTGCTATAGAAAGATACTTTTTTGGTTCCATTAATACAGTTAACAAAAAAAAGAAAAAATCAATTGAAAAAAAATTAGAGTTTATGGAAATAGTTTTTAAGAAATACTAAAACTAACAAGAGAAAATAACGAAATAAGAAAAAAAGTACACGAAGAAAAGAAGTGAAAAAGTTATAGATTTAGTTTAGTTAATCTGCAATCCTTTTACAGATATTTGATTATCCTATTCTATTAAAACAATAAGTAAAATTTACTAAAAATTAGTCTGTATTGGAGAAGAATCAGTAGAATAAATTTTATCAAGTTCAAAGAGAGAAAGAATATCAGCTATTTTCTCTTTTTCCACTTTAGTAAGATCTCTTTTCCATTTGTCAATTAGACTATCACCAGTTAAAAGAGCACTGTCTTTTCTAACTTCAGGAGAGGGTTTTTTCATAATTTTACAAATAGACTTATCATAATCTCTCCCAATGAAAGAAAATAATTTTTCCAATTCTTCTTCTGGATAAAGCACTAAATGCTCATAAAAAATCAAGTGAAAATCATTGTCTGATAATTGTTTAAGGGGAACATAATTTTCAATACACCAAAGAAAAAGGCTTTTTTCGAATTGCGTATCAGCTTTCTCAATGTCTCTCTTAAACTCATTTAGATAGTCATCCATTAGTAGTGGTTGAGAAAGAAAAGTAGACAAATCAGTCACCCAGTTTTGTTTAATACGAGAAACAATTACTGCTCCAGGATGACGCATTAAAAAAATAAGTTTGATTTCAGGAAAATGAACCTTAATTCATTTTAGCATAAGATTTGTGCGAATATCCTTAACCAGTCTTTTTGTGCAAAAAAACTTCTTGTTAAAACGATCAATCCAACTATTACGTATTGCTCCAGAAAGAATTTTCTCTGCGGGAAGCAAAAAAGAACTTTCATTATTATCTGGTCTAAGATACTGTCTGTAGTAAAAATGAATACAAAGAGGAACTTTTTTAGAATGAAAAGGTTCGAAAAGATAACGATATTCGTTTCTATAATTAATAATATTAGACAACCAAGTTGTTCCACTACGACCTGTTCCAGCTAAAAAAATAGTGTTGCGATAATCAGTGTCTAAGTTAATGTAAACTTTACTAAAAAGACGCATTTTAATAGAATCAACTAAAGTACCCTCTTTTCTTTTGCGATTAATTTTTTGTATAAACTCACTCATATAATCACTTTAAGAAGATTTGAACAATTGACTTTTTTACAAAACTCAAAGAAACAAAGTTCATAGCCGAATTTCAAGAGTATCTGCAAAGAAACACTATCATTAGTTATCTTAACTATAAAGATGAAAGTAACTTCATAAAAAATAACAGTTATTTCTTTTTAATTCTTACCATATGAATTAAACAATTAATAGTTAAGTAAACTTTTTATTTTCTATCCTAATTTTAAATTGTGAGATATAAAGATCCTTTTCTTATTCCAATAACGCAAATTAGTAAAACAAAGAAATTAAGGAAGGAAGAAAAGATACAATTAATAGAAAATATCTTTCAAAAAATAATACAACTAACTGGAGAAAATGAAGAAATAATAAAAAAAATAGAAGAAATAAGGAAAATAATAGCGAAGAGCGGAATAGAAATTAATATAGAAAAAGAATATCTCAAGAATTTAAAAAATTTAAAAAATTTAAAAAATTTAAACAGAAAATTCAACTTTAGTTTAGACGAAAAAAAATCAAATATTTTTATTACCCCCTATCATCTTTCATTAATAACAAGCATTTGCTTAATAGACCCAGAAAGCAATGGAGAGTTTAACACACCATTCTATATAGCTGAATATATGGCAAAAAGAGCAATAAAATACTATTTAACAAAAAACAAATCAGAAGAAAAAACAGAAAAAAACAAACTATTAAGATTTAAGTTTGCAGATATAGCTAGTGGAACAGGAAACTTAATAATCGCTCTCTTATATGAAATAGAAGAGAGAATAGAAAAAGAAGAAGAGTTAGAAAATGAAGAATTAATAGAGTTTATCAGTAACAACATTTATTGTTACGATAATAACCAGCTAGCATTAAAAATAAATGAGCTTAGACTACTCTTATTAATCAAATATTCTCTGGAAGAAGCAGGATTAAGAAAAATAAATTTTAAAACAATAAAAACAAATACTTTGGATAAAGAAAAAATAAAGAAAAACAATTATTTTGATATTATTTTAATAAATCCACCCTTCAAAACTTATGGATTAAGAAATGGACAAAAATATAGCCAAGAATTAAAAAACTATTTAAGAAGAGAATATAAGACAGCAGAGTATAAACTCCCACTTTATCCACTATTCATGGAAAGAGCGATAGAACTACTAAAAAAAAGAGGAGTGCTCGGAGTAGTCAGCCCAGATAGTTTTTTGTTAGGTAAATATTACTCAAAAATAAGAAAATATATACTCAATAACACTACAATTAAAGAAATAACATTATTAGACTATGAACCCTTTGAAAAAGTAACACTAGGAAGAACAGCACTAACTTTCTATATGAAAAAAAATGAAAAAGAAAAAATATATAGTCAAATAATCACAAAAAGAATAGGCAATTATCAATCTTTTACAAACAAAAATGAGATTAAAAGATATTTAAACGACGAAAAAAAATTCCTAAATAATGATCGAAATAGATTTTTTCTGTTCTTTAATGAGAAAGAAGAAAAAATGGTAGAAAAATGGATAGAAAAAGCAGATTGTAAATTGGAAGATTTAGTAACAATACATACAGGAATAAGAAGCAAAATAGGACAAAAAAAGATCATTAGCTTAAAAAAACATGATGAAAATTGGAAAAAAGGAATAATATCAGGAAAACAGATAAAACCTTATTACCTAGAGTATAAAGGACATTGGATAAAAGTTGATCCATCAGTATTATGGGCTGGAGGGTATAAAAAAGAAATAATAGAAAAACCGAAAATATTTATTAGACAGACAGGAGATAAGATAATAGCTTGCGTAGATCAAGAAGGATATTACCACTTAAATAATATTCACTCTCTAGCCCCAAGAGATGAAACAATTGATCTTTACTCTTTATCTGTTATATTAAATTCTAAAGAATTTAACCAAATATACCAAATATTAAGTATGGAAAAAGGAAGAAATTTTGCTCAGATAGATATAGATTTCTTATTAAGGATGCCAATAATTAATTTCTCAAATGAGAAAAAGAGAAAGCTACAAAAATTTTACTACCTTCAAAATGATAAGAAAAAAATGGAATAACGTTAAAACGAATAGCGTAAAATTTGTATTTAAAAAACAATTTTTTGCTTAAAATCATTAATATTGTTTATATTAAAAAACTGAAAGAAGGATTAAAAGCAAGATGAGAATTCAACCAAGAAAAACGGTAAATGTTAAATCTAAATTATTTTGAATTTATTAAATTTTTACTTTTTCTAATAGCATAAATTTAAAATAATAGAAATATATGTATGATACTAACAAACTCTACTTGGTTTTATAATGTTACACCAACAACGAATTTAAAGATCCTATTTAACTTTTTAAAAATCACAAAAATAAAAAACATAGAAAAAAATAAATACAAAACAAATAACGAGTCCTATTATGAATAAACTACTAATCACAGGTGGATTAGGTTTCATTGGAACTAATTTAATACAGAATCTTTTAAAGGAAAATGAGTTTAATATAGTAAGCGTAGATAATAACTTTATTAATGTGAAACCAACAATATTTCAAAAAAGAATAACAACGTATTTTTGTGATATTACAGACAGAAAAAAGTTAGAATATATCTTTAAAAAAGAAAGACCAGATATAGTAGTGCATCTTGCTGCTATACATTATATACCTTATTGCATTTCAAGGCCATCAGAAACGATAATGAATAATGTTATTGGAACAGAGTCTGTACTTAATGCAGCCAAAAAAAATAATGTCTTAAAAGTGATTTTTGCTTCCTCTGCCGCAGTTTATAAACCTTCAGATTACAAACACAAAGAAAATGATGAATTAAAACCTTTAGAAATCTATGGAGAATCAAAGTTATTCGGAGAATATATATTACAAAGATATTCAAAAGAAACAGATATAAAATCAATAGCTTTAAGATTATTTAATGTCTATGGAGATTATGAGACTAACCCACATCTGATCCCTGATCTTGTTAAACAAATAAAAGATGGTAAGACAAAAATTACTCTAGGGAATCTTGAACCAAAAAGAGATTACATTCATGTAAATGACGTTGTTCATGCGATTCAGATGTTAATAAACTTTGAAACAAAAGATGAATTTCAAGTCTATAATGTAGGAACAGGTATAGGGACATCAGTTGAAAAAATTGCAGAATATTTGGAAGAAAATTGTAAGAATAAACTAATTTTTAACTCTATTTCTAAAAAAAAGAGAAAGAATGATCGTATGAATTTAGTAGCAGATATATCTAAAATCAAAGAAGAACTTGGTTGGTATCCAAAAATTAATGTTAAGGAAGGAATTGCAAAACTGTTAGAAAGTGATAACTACTTTCAACAAAAGAATAGTGATTAAAATGAGAATAGCGATGTTAAATAGATATTTTTATCCTGCAATAGGAGGAGTAGAAAATCATATAAAAAATCTCTCTAGAGAACTAATAAAGATGGGGCATGAAATTGTCATTATTTGTTCAAATAGAAACTTTAAAGGAGAAAAAATAGAAAAAAAACATGAAAATATTCAAGGTATCAACATATTTAGGTATAATAAATTCAAAGAAATACATAAATTGTTAAAAAAACTAAAAGTTGACATTGTACACATTCATTTATATAGATCAACACATACACCATTCTTATTTCGAGAAGCAAAAAAAGCAAAATTACCTATTATTCATACACCACACTGCATATACCCCCCAAAATCATTTGTTGACTTATTGAAGAAGAAAATATATGATTTTCTTTTTTCTTCATTAATAATTAATTCATCAAGTGTCATAATAAATCTAACAAAACAAGACCAAATGGATATGATGAAGCTAGGAATGAAAAAGGAAAAGTCTATCATTATTCCAAATTCTATAATAATACCGCCAGAAACTAAAAAAGAGACTAATGTTTTTAAGAAGTATAAACTAGCGGAAAATTATATTTTATACGTTGGAAGAATTGATTGGAATAAAGGAATAGATAAATTGATATATGTAGTCAAAAAAGTACAAGAACTAGATTCAAGATGTATAGAATTAGCGATTGTTGGTGAAGATATAAGTGAAAAAAAGAAATTATTAAAACTAATTAAAAAATTGAATCTAGAAGAAAAAGTAAAGTTCTTAGGTTTTGTTCCAAGCAATGATTTAATTAGCTTATATAAATATGCTACCTGTTTTATATTATTGAGTGCATATGAAGGGTTACCAACAGTAGTATTAGAAGCAATGTTTCATTCTACTGTAACTATTGCAACAGCTGAAGGGGGAACAAAATTTGTAATAGAAAATGGAGTAGATGGTTTTTTAGTTGACAAAGAAGATATTAATAATATTGCAGAGATTATAATAAAATTAGTAAAAAACAGACAAGAAGGAGTAGAAATTGGAAAAAGAGCAAAAGAAAAAATAATTAATAATTATTTATGGGAAAAAAATTCTGTTAAAATGAAAGATATATATTATAGAATTGTTAGGAAGAATGAACTTTAATATTTTAAAATTGTTTTTAGAAGAAGATCAAAGAGCTACTACTTAAACTCATGTCAATTTATATTTTGATTAGTCTAAACTTATTTTTACTCTTTATTTCAATAAATAGAGATATAAAAATAGTTAAAGTCAAGAAACTAAACTTTTTGAACCTATTTTCATAATTGTATTGTATGCGGTCACATATAGAAGTAAGTACTCTTACCTTCACAATTTTTTTGTTCGATTTATCATTTTCTTTTTGTATCAAGTCCTGAAGGTTGTAATTTCAAGTTCTTTTGTACTATTAATTCAGTATTACTATTAATATTATTTATCTAAAGAATGAAAAACAAATATTATTAGACTTTGGTAAAAATCATCCTTTGACTTCGTCTACAAAGATTATTAATTATTTCAAACAAACATTTATTTTTATTTATTCTGAATTTAGTTTTATTGGGTTTACCTTCTGTATTTGTTAATGTTTTGTGATCTTAACTTTGATTTACAGAATTGGATACTTAAATCCTTTTTATAATAATTTTTAAAAAAAGTTATATTATTCCGCAGTAAAAGAAAAGATATGATTAATGCTAATTTATTCAAGATTATTTTTTATAATATATTCTGGTTTTTTTAATTTTTTATATAAAAAAGAGATATTCATCATCATAGTTATTATATGTGCCAAAAACCAAGATAATGAGATTATCTCTAAATTATTTAAGATTTGCAACATAGTCCAAGAACACATAATAGAAACAAACGATATTAGGCTTTCATTTACAAGAAGAAGTTTTCTATAATTAAAACTTCTATAGATAGATCCAGAGATTCTGTTTATCAAGTATGGTAACGCAGATAATAATAGAATGCGAAATGGTCTTAACCCTTTTTCTTCAACTTCTGTACTATATAATACTAATATGTGTTTTGATAATGGTAATAGAATAGAAATACCTATAATAAAAGCTATTTCCAAGATTACTATTATTTTATATATATTCGTTTTGTTTAGAGAATCTCTTTCAGACAACTTAGAATATATAGCATTTGAGATAGAGCCAACACTTAAAAACACTAGGTTTGATAAAGACCAAATTGTTGTAAAAACACCATTTTCTGCCATACCTATATATTTAATGATCAGAATAGTATAAATAAAACCTGGCATTCTTGCTATTAATATTGATAAATAATTAACAAACGAGTATTTAAAAAACTCACAAATATTAATATTGTGCGATTCACTTTTTTCTATACTATTCAATAATTTTAGTATTTTCTTGATATCAAAAATGATCATTAAAAAAAATGATATCAAATATGATAAGATTAAAGTTAATAAAATACCATATACTAAGAACTTTAAAAAATAGATAAATAGGATCTTTAATATCATTAATATTAATTCTCTTATAAATATGTAATTTGATCTCTTAAAGCCTAAATATATAGATTCTTGTAAAATATGTAGAACAATAGAGAATGTAATAAGAACAATTGAGATTATATATATATTTCTATGCTTCTCACCAGAATATATAAAAACAATGTAATAAAATGAAGATAATACTGACATTACTACTGATAAAAGTAACACTATTGAAAACGCCTTTTTTATTAAATTAGAAATGATATAATCTGATTTGAATAAACCTTTTCTAATATAGTGGATTAATGACATGTCAACTCCAAATATTGATAATGTAGAAGAAAACAGTCCAATTGATATTATGAAACCTGCAATCCCAATTGATTCCAGACTATAAAACCTATTTCCAATTAACCAAAAAATAAAGTTAGTTATAGCACTTATAATTAACCTTAACAGCAAGAAAAAAGAATCTTTGAATATTTGGTTTTCCTTGAGATTTTTAATTTCCAGCATACTATTTTCCCTTCTAATCATTATTAAAAAAATTATCATTTCAGTACATTGTCTATGGATTCAATAAGAGAACTAAAATTCATAGTTTTTAATCAGATATTATAAATATAGAGGAAATAAAAACCTATCGAATTTTCGATTGGTTTTGAAACTTATAGTTCATCATAACTAAAGTGAGTACTTTCTCTAGTATGTTAATTATTATTTAAAAGAATATAAAAGTTTTGATTTTATGTGTAGTAGAGAGAGAAAATCTTTTTCCTACAATAATATAAATTATAAAAAACAATATTATATAGATAATATTATATAGATAAAGCATGTCCAAAATTCTTTTTCACCTACTAAACGGTCCGAAGGAGTAAAAGGTAGTTGTAACAGAGAGAGAACTGTACAAGGTAGAAAGAATGGTAGAGGGTAAACGATCAAGGATCGGGGGAAGAGAGAGTTTGAGGAGACTAATCCAAAGACATGTTTGACACTACTACGATACTCGGGGTGATGATTATGACGATAGAGACTAGGGTAGAGACGATGAGCTTGAACTATTGGTCCGGGGAGAGGAGGAGAGGGATAACGAGTATCACTTTTTGGGGGAATGATGGGGAAGAAGGAATGTTGTTTTAGAAGTCCCACGATATTTTCTGTCCAGTAGTTACAATCTCCATAAAATCGCAAGAAAGGTTTTAAGAGTGCAGAAGGAAGTTTCTGCCAGAGTAAACCGAAGACTTTACTATCGTGAGTGTTACTAGCAGAATGAGCTAGAGAGACTATAGCTCGAGAGGGTAAACCTACTATAAGATGTATCTTCCAGAAAAGTTGGGTTGGGAAGTTTTCTTTAGTCCTCCTCTTGCCCACTTGAGAAAACGCCAAACAGAAGCTTGAAGAATTTTAAACCCTGAACTGTCCACCGCTATAGCTCTCAAGCCTTTTTTTTTCACTATTTCCCTACCTAAGTTTATTATCCACCGCTATAAGATTTTACTTTCTGTCGTTCTCCACACAGCATGAAAGATTTAGAAGGAATCTTCTTCATCTACCCCTCTTCTATCAAAAAATTGCATAGAGACAACTTTTCCTCTAATTTTCTCCAAGCTATTCCTTCTATTCTTGCGATAATCGCTAAAGCCAGTATCACCCATCGTTCCGCTATTCTTTTTCTTCCTCTCTTACTTTCTCTCAGTTTTTCATCCACCAGTTTCTTAAGGAAAGGTTCATCAATGATTATGAATTCTCTTACTTTGTGGATTCTATGATCTGAAAGAAATTCATAATTCAGACATAATCCCCCACATTAATAAAAATTAATTTTTGTACATGCTTAGATAATTGATTACAACTAGTTAATTAATATAAATTATCATTAAATTAAACTTAGTTACCCTTTTTTTTCTATTGATTACTATAATTTAAGCATTCGTGTAATTCTTTTTCAATCTTGTCAAAATAACTGTCCCAAGTAGGAAGCTCCATTTTAAATGAATTAATTGTTTCAGTTGTTTTTAGTAAATTTAATAAATTCTCAGAAAATGCATTCATGTTTGGCTCTGATATTTTTACTAAAGGATTTTTACAAAGAATTTCATGAACAAAGGAATCATTTGCTATCAAAACTTTTTTTTTCATTACAACAGCTTCTATCGGTGTTAAACCATATGCACACCACATTGGACTTACAAAAATATCACATGACTTGTACAAAAACTTTAAGTCATCTTCTGAAACAAATCCTGTAAAGATAATTTTACTACCATATTCTAATTTTTTCTTTAATTTCATTATTTCAGAAAGATAGTTTCCTCTACCAGCGATTACTAAAAAAATATCATCTCTTTTATTACATAATTCATTAAATGCTTTCATAACGAGATCTAAACGTTTATTTTTTTCAATTCTATTAACACAAAGAATCATCTTATTTTCATTTCCAATTTTTTCCATCATTTCTATGATATCTTTTGTTGGTGAGATATTCTTCTTTAAGTAAAACTCCTTTGATACTCCGGGTCTAGAGACTATTGTTTTTGTCTTATACATTAGCTCTAATTCCCATTTTACCTGTTTTGTTAAAGTTATTAAAAATAAAGAATTTTTTACGCCAAAGTATTCTATTAAAGATCTTAATTCCAACTTCATTTTTTCTATAATTGAAAAATTCCTGTGTTTAGGATAGTTTTCTTGATGTCCTATAACTGAATAATATATTTTATCAAACACTTTTCTAAATAGAAACGAGTATTTGATTTTTTCTTTCCTATCCCAAAATTTTGAACCGTGTATATGTGTAATATAAGGGATATTTAATCCCCTTGTAGCTAAGTAAGCTAAAGCTGCACCTCCAGCTCCATTTGCAATAATAAGGTCGTGTGGTTTTTTTTTAAAAAACAATCTCAATTGTAATATATCAGTTAAGTATGATTTCCCTCTTTTAAATTGTACTACATTTATTTTTTGACCAAATAAAGATCTTTTATCAAATTCAAATGTAAGTACACTAACTGTATTTCCTTTATTTTGAAAATATTTTACTTCTTCAATAAGCAATCTTTCTCCCCCGCCTGAATTTACTAATTGATAATATATAATCGCAATATTCATCTTTTGATGAATATTGCTTTTTGATTTATATTTTTTTGTATTCTTAATTAACTACAAGGATTAGAAAGGCATATAACATGATATAAACAATAATAGTTAAAAAATATCCATTAATAATAGAGGAGAATGGTAAATAGAGAGAGATTTAAAAATTTAAGTTCATGAGTCTAACTAGAAAAGTGAGTAAGAAAAACTATAATTCAGGAAGGCAAGAAGATAATAAGGTTTAGATTACAGAAAATTTTAGAAGTCTTATTCAATAAACCTTTAGTCAATTTGCGAAAGCTTCTGAAACTAGTTTGACAAATTAGATACCCATCTGTCAAGAGCTAAAGTTTTTGTTTCTTCTTTTGTATCTACTCTTTGACCAACCTATGTTGTTCATTTTTCTATTGGACTGCTATATGTTAGCTCTCATGCTACATGAATACTATATTTACAAGAATTAATCTTTATCTATGCAGTCTTTAAGAAAAATACAAAACCTATTTTCTTCTTTATCCTTTTCAGAGAACATTTGTCTCATCTAAAATTCAGCAGTAAAAATACTACTTCACATCGTTTAGTTATTCTCGTCTTACTTTCTCTTTTCTCTCTTATTCTTTTTTCTATTTCTTAAGCATAATTTTTCTAGTGATTATGAACTTTTAGTTGTAGTGATTTAATGATTAAGACTCTATTTTGTTCTGTATTAAACCTTCATACTAATAAAAGTTGTTTTGGACATATTGCTTTCACAATGATTTACTTAATTAAATAAACTTTTATAATTAATAACAAATATTTGTAGAGCTAACTTTAGCATTAAAAAATTTTGAAAATAAATTAAATTTTATGATGAAAACTGACTTGTTTTCATATATAAGGGTAAAATTGTTAAGATTTTTGTATAATAGAGGTTCATATTGGAAATTATATCTTTCCATCATCAATTTTGAAAAATTTTGCCATCCAGAGACGTAATAGTCAAAATTTACTGAAAGAAAAATATACTCTATTGAATAATTAATCAATAATTCATAACCGTTTGTAGGTTCTTCAATTAGTTTATATAAAATTTCTAAGGTTATATCCCTACCTCGAATTTCATCTTCAGATCCTGTAATAAATGGAAATGTAATACGTAAAGAACTAAGAACAGGAATCCATTGACCAGATGCATCATTTAATACAATACTTCCTTTTTTAGTGTTTTCTTTTAAGAAGTATATTGCATTGAGGATATCATTGTTGTATGAAGGTCTTGTGTTAAAAAATTCATTATAATAGTACGGCGTTGAGAATATAACGATTAAACCAATTACCAATACTTTTCTTTTGACTTTTTTTATTTTTAAGATTTTTAGTTTTGGAAAAATATTTAGTATAATTCGAGTAAAAACTTCAATACAAATTGCTGAAAAGGGTGCAAATGTAAAAATCAATGTTAGAGGAATAATGCGTTCCATCTTAAATATAAGACTTGCAAAAGTGAGCTGTATTTTTATGAATTGGAACATCAATATTGTTGGAAAATAAAAAATTGCATTCCATAAAAATAAAATCTTAATGTAGGTTTTGTTTACCTCAATCTTATATTTATTTAAGTACTTTTTATTTAAATAAAAATAAAAACCAATAATTCCTAAACAAAACGAAAGATATAAATTTTTAGTTAAAAAGGTAACAATAGTAAGAAATGAATTGCCATTAGGTTTCCAAGGAGAAACAATAGAATAATATTCTCCCATAAATAATGAAAAGTCTGGTTTTACTAACAAAATAAGAGATGGCTTAAATAAATATAATATAACTCCTGTGAAAAAAGAAATTACAATAATACACAATATTATGAAATACATTCTTTTGTTTCTTTTGTTGAAAAAACCTGAAGATATTTTTTTTGAAAGATCTAGTTTTTGCAAAAATAAAGCTGCTATTAGTGATATAATTGGAATAAATGTATAGATATGAATAAAAAAAGAAAGAAATATGTCAAAAACAAGGAGAAAAAGGAATAAATTATCATTTTTTTCTTCTAAATAATTATCAAACAAAAAAACAACATTTAAGTTTAAAAAACCAAATAGTTCTGAGAAACCACCCCAATGAGTGAAATACCAAAAATGTGGAGTTAGAAATAATAATGAAAACAAACTTAATGTTTTAATTTTACTATTTTTAAATAGTTCATAAAAAGAATAAAAAGATAAGATTGTTATGAGGAAAATAAAACGCATGTATATGTTAAGAAATGTGCCTGCATTTATATCCATAAATAATTGACAAACAAGATAAATATTTGCAGCGCTAAAATGAGATAATAAAGTATAACTCCGTAATTTTGTATTTATAAAGCCAGGTGCGATATAATTTGTTAAATATAAGTTAAAGCTTTTTTGTTCTGAGATAATTTTTATAAATAAAGAATGATATTTTGTATCTGATTCTGGTGGGAGTGGTAAGTATAGAGACAAAAATAAAACAGGAATTACAATGAGTAAAACTAAAATTAAATCTACATAATTTCTTTCAAGATAAAGAGTTATTCTTTTTTTACAAGATATATATTTATTAAGATCAAAGGTTTTTGTACCATTTCTATTTCTATTTCTTATAACCTGTAAAATAAGACATAAAATAAAAATTACCAAATACATACAAAAAATAACTTTTCCGTTAAATAAATCTAAAACAATAAAAAAAACAATTTGAAAAACATTTACCACTTGACTTATATAAAATGAGAAAGTTAAAACAGCAGAAGTTGTCATATTTGGATATTTCTTTTTTTTAATTATTTTTGCTATTATATAACCAGGAATAAAAGAAATGACAATACAAAGGAAATATATTACTATAAAAGCTTTAACTTGCATAGACTACGTTCTACCTTTGGTTATAAATATTTTTTTTTATAAATTAGTACTTCCGAATTATAGTAAAAGTTATGGGTTGAAAGCCCGACAATAATAGTATGAAACACTGTAACTTCAACCTATTAAAATCGGTCAAAAGTTTTTTAGAAAAACGCTTTCAACCCACAAGAGAAGATAGGAAAACAAGTATAAAAGTTTGTCACTGGATAAGAAAGATGGATTTTCCGCACAAAGGACAGAGGAAAAGAGGGGAAACAAAAGAAGAAGTTAAGAAGACCGTCTTGGGAGCAGTGGTGGAACAAACATCTATTGAGCAGTCAGCTGAACAATTTTCGACTAAAGACGGGGATACAATACGTTATCACTTGAACAAATTGGATATAAATAGGATATCAGAGGTTTTCATCTCTTCATTTCAGAAGTGTGGGGAACTATTGAAAAGAAAGAAGAAAATAAAGAGTCCATTAATACTAGCAGTAGACACGATGGACATACGATATTATGGAAAAAGAAGAGATGAGTATATTCATCAGTATAAAAATGAATGATTTTATCGATATATCACGGTTTCAACAGTCAAATCACCTTATGGTGCTCTTCCTTTAGGTGCATTTCCCGTGTCAACTTTTGATTCTAAAGAGGGACTATTAGAATCGCTCTTCAACAAGTTTAGTCTTAAAAACAGGAACATAAAGGTGTTGTATGCAGATAGAGGTTTTTATTCTGTTGAAGTAGTGAAACTACTACAAGCCTACACTATTCCTTTCGTCATTTGAGCGCGGAAAAATAAGAAGATTAGGTCATACCTGGAAACCTTTCCTAAAACAGGTAAAATAACTTCTGTTCCTTACACTATGAAAAGTGGACAAGGTGAAACTACGGAAGTTATGTTACATGCTTATTGGCTCCCAAAGCGGAAAGATTGGTTTGTGTGTATCAGTTGGCATATCTCTTCAGAGCAACAGATCTACGATTATTGTCATCGGTGGGGTATAGAGACGTCCTACCGTCTTCTCAAGAGCATTAGTGTTTCTACAACTACGAATAATGCCACCGTCAGGTTCTTGTATCTTTGTTTTTCTCTTCTCGTCCTCGCTTTATATGTCTGTTTTCGCTCTTCTGTTATTCCTCCTTTTTTCACCTCCCCGTCTAACAAACCGCTCTTGAAACGCTCAAGACCTGTTACGCTCTATTTCACCTTGAGGTGTTTACGCTCAAGTTTGTATGGAGGTGAGATAGTCTAAGTTATTGCGGAAGTACTAATAAATAAATAGTCTACCGAAGCTAGAATTTATGTGTGAATATACCAAAAAACTGGTTATTAACTAATTCCACATAGTACACAGTAGGAACCTAACAAAGGGTACACGAGGATTATGACAAAATAATAAAAGATTCTCGTGACGCTGAAAGGTTAAGGAAAGGTGTTGTTAAATAAATTGATTAAAAGAAAAAATTAGTTGTATAGAAAGACAGTAAGAGAATATTGAGTGACGATAAGATTTGTGAGTTATTGGCTGCAAAGACATAAAAAAGAGCTAGGAGGACAGTGGAAAAGGGAAGAACAAAAGCAGAAGGCAAAAAGATGTAACAGAAAAGTAAGAGAAAAACAAAGAAGAAAATAGTAAAATTAAATATCATCTATTTAATAAAGCTATAGAGTGGGAGAAGAAAGTGAAAATATCATACATAATCACGCATACTGAAGATCCTTAAACAAGAAGGAGAAGAAATAAAGAGAAAGAAAAAAAGTAGAGGAAAAAAAGATATGAAAATCAAAAACAGAATAATTTATTGTAGAGAAACTTTAAAGAACCACTTTGCATAGAAGAGAAATATGAGAACAATGTCTTTACATGATAAATATTAGAGAAACTATACAACTCCAGTTCCATCCTCTATACAAAATTTTACACTCAACCTATAACTATAAGGCGGATAATAGAAGTGTCAGAACAACTAGTAAATATAAATACTAACTTAACAAGATCTATTGGACAATAATACACATTTTTATGTTGTTAAAGGAGGAACAAGTAGTTTTACCAGTTTATATAATGTCCAAGATACTAAATACATCTGTCATAGAGCTTATCACAATGAAACTTGCGAAAAAGTAGAGAGAGTATATTTTACCATTCTCCATAAAAGTAAAGCCTTTGGGAAATTAAACTCTGTCAAAACTTACTTTAAAAAATTTAAAAACTTCTTTACGCTTTATAAAGATAACCTATAACTAAAGTGATAAAACTATTTGGTTACTCTTATTCAACACTCTCTCTATCTTACTATCACCTCAAAAGTGTGTTTAATTTCTTCTGTTCTTCTTGACTCTTTGATTTATTTTATTTATCGTCGTCCATTCTATTCTTTAAATTAGTAATCACTACTTTGAATATTGTAATAGTGGTAAACATGTTTTTATTTAGGTCATCAAGTTTTCTCTTCTTGCTCTCGATTGTCCATCACTACTGTCTTTCATTTTATAAGTCCTCTAACTTGTAGTTATTATCAACATCCAATTCAAAACTCTATATAATGAGAAAGAACTACTGGATAAACTTAACAATATTTTATTATTGTTTTTAAAATTTTATATCCATCTTTAAAAGGATTAAGCTTTGAGTAGCCATTACGACATTTATAACTAACAGGAACTTCTCCAAATTTAAGACCTTTTTTAGCCCCTTTGATGATCATTTCAGTTTCAATATCAAAACCTGAAGATTCTAGACAGTTTGAATATATAATTGTTGCTTTTTTAGATAATAGTCGAAGACCAGATTGTGAATCTGTAATTTTTACTTTAGTTATTAATCTAATTAAGAAAGAAAATAAATAATTACCAATTATGTTTACAAATTTAATAGAGTTTTTTTCTCTATTTGGTAATCTGTTACCTATTATTACATCAAGTTTTTTCTCTTCTAACATTTTGTTAAGTAAAAGTTTTATGTCATTAGGGTCATATGTACTATCTCCATCCAAATATGCGATATAATCAATATTTGGCTTTTCTAGTACATATTTTAAACCTTTTATAATGGCATTACCTTTCCCTTTTTTCTTGCAATAAACCACTTCTGCTCCTTCTTTTTTAGCAATATCCACTGTATCATCAACCGATAAACCATCAACAACTATTATATTGTTGGTCAATTTTTTACATGAATTAATTATATAACCTATAGAATCTTCTTCATTAAGAGTTGGAATTATTATAAGTAGATTGTCATATTTTTCAATCATAAATTTCCCCCAGCAAATGATTATGTTTTTATTTTCTTTAATAAATTTATTTGTCTATATTTTATATTAGGGTTTTTGTTATTCTATAATTAAATATAATATATTTAATCATCAATTTATAAAAAACTTTTTTGTGCCGATTTAGATTGATTAGTATTATTTCAAGATTTTAACATCATAATTTATTAAAATTAATTTAAAATTTTCTCTTTTTACAACCAAAGAGAAAAAATAAGGACTAAAAAAATATGTTTAGCTAAGAAATATCATAATGAATAAAATGAAATCAGATCTTATAATAAGTAATAATTCTGTCTAAAAAAATAGAGAACCAGAACCAAATAGAAACACTGCTTAAATGTCTTATTCCTTTTCTAATTTAACCAAAGTTAAAATCAAATCAATATTATGTTCAGGTAAGAATTAGAAAATTACAATATCACATACTAAAAAGAAAAATTATTATCCTATAAATTTTGTAAAGAATAATATTTGCAAAAATTCAAATTGTTTTTTTTTAAAGAAATTAAAAATTAATATTTCTTCTAAAAACATAATCTGTGCGAAAATTAAATAATAAATGCAGAGTGTTAATTACAGTAAAATAAATTGTAAAAAAAGTTCAAACTGATTCCAAAAAGTTGTAAAAAAAATTCAAATATTAATTATTTCTCTTTGCGTATAATAGCGAAAGTAGAATGTTCTTATATTTATTAAATTAGAATGAGAAATCCAATTTATTATTAAATATTATAGTCTTATATAAATATAAACCTAATCTTTATAAAATTATTGTCAATCTTCTTTTTATGGATAAAGTTGTAATAATTGGTCCTTCTTCAAAGTTCTTAAGTGGTATTACTTATTACACTATTAATATAGCAAATTTGTTAAGGACTAACAAAAAAATTATTGTTTTTGAAATAGATCAATTATTACCAAGATTTTTATTTCCTGGTTCGAAAAGAGTAGGTAAAGTAAAAATAAATTCAACATATAAGAAAGAAGTCTCAATTAGTAAAATTAAAATAAAATATTATTCATTTCTTTCGATAATTAAAACAGCAAAAGCTATAAATTTAATAAAGCCAAAGGTAATTATCTTTCAATGGTGGTCATGTACTGTAGCACATATTTATTATCTTTTAATAAAATTTATTTCGAAAAAGATTAAAATTATCTTTGAGTTCCATGAAATTTTGGATGTAAGTGAAGCTTCTTTTTATCCACTAAAGGTATATTCTAATTTAATGCTTAAATTATTATTGAGAAATGTTACAGTATTTATTACTCATTCAATTTCAGACAAACAAAAAGTGATAAAGGCTTATAAAATAGATAGTGCAAAAATTCAAGTTGTTCCCCATCTAACAACTACAACATATTCTTTAATAGACAAAAATGAAGCAAGAAATAGATTGAATTTACCTAATAATTCAATTGTTTTGGTTTATTTTGGATTAATTAGAAAATATAAAGGTGTAAATCTTTTAGTCAAAGCTTTTGATCAATTAGAAATAAGCAGTTTAGAAAAACCTTTATTAGTTGTTGCAGGAGAAATTTGGGATCCTTTAGAAAAAAGGACATATGAAATAATAAACAAAAATGAAAATATTATTCTTATAGACAAATACTTAACCGATAAGGAAATAGAATCTTTAATTTCTGTTGCAGATTGTTTTATATTACCATATACTAGAGCTTCTCAAAGTGGAGTACTAAGTATAATACATAATACTGGAAAGCCTGTAATATTATCAAATATAAATGAATTCAAGGAAGCTTCAAAGAATTATTTTAACTCTATTTTCTTCAAGAAAAATGATATTGCAAATCTAAAATCAAAAATAGAATTTTTTGTAAAAAATCATAAAGATTTTAATACTAAACCAGATAATAATCATGAAATGGTTAAGGAACTATTTCTCTCTTTTATATAATTATGTATAAAAGGTTTATTCATTATTTCACTATATGTTTACTCTACCCACGTTGGTAACAAATAAATAGAAAGTGGGTTACGAGGGTAAGTGACTAAACATGAATAAACCCAAACGTAACCTAGAGAGACTAAGAAAGATTGTGGTTAAAAAAGCTTTGGAAGGAGAGAAGATAAAAGAGGTAGCCCACAGGTTTATGGTGAGTAGAAAGTTTGTTTACAAGTGGTTGAAAAGGTTTGAGGAGAACCCTGAAGGAGAATGGTTAGTGAAAAGATAGATCATCTAGACCTAAAACTATACACAGGAAAGTAGATGAGGAGTTAAGAGAGAGGATAAGGGAGCTAAGAGTAAAGCAAGGAATGAACGTGGAGAAGATAGTTTATCTGTTAAAGAAAGAAGGGAGAGCATTATCACAAAACACAGTAGTTAAAGTAATAGGAGAGTTAGGTCTTCCTCTGTGGAGTAATAGAAAAAAGAGAAACATTACTCAATACAAAAGATTTGAGCGCTCATCTCCTAACGAACTCTGGCAGATAGATGTAAAAAGACCATTCTGGGTAGAAGAACAAGGACAACACCTTTATCTCATAACTCTGATAGACGACTAACCACTCACGATTCTGTCTGGGAGCTAAACTCCACCCTTTTGCACCAAAAAAAGAGCAGATAATAAGTTTGTTAGAAGAAGCAATAGAAAAATATGGACAACCAGAGTCTATCCTCACTGACAAAGAAGCACGTTCTACTCCGTTAGAGGAGGAACAAGTACCTTCTCCCGTTGGTGTCAAACAGAAGGAATAAAACACATAAGAGCTAGAGTTTTTCACCCCGAAACATGTGGAAAAGTTATGTAGAGAGACTACATGGAACCATCATCCGTGAGATGAGAAGACTAGGACTAACCTACTGTAACTCCGACCTCTCCTTCTACCGCTCATACTACAATTTTAGCCGCCCTCACCAGTCTCTTAACCTCCTTACCCCTGGAGAAAAATTTATGAATCACCCCTATGTTTCTCTAGTGCCCAAAAGTGTAACCCAGGTCTATTGAGTGAACAGTTTAAAATACGTGCCATTAAATTTAAAAATTATACGAGTAATAATTCACTTATGCTTTCAGAAGATGAAATATATCAAAAAATATATGAAAAACATCAAAAACTCTTAATAGACCCACATAATATTGATAATTACATTAATAAATTTCCAAAAGAAAAAAAAGACCTATTTAACAAGTCGTATTTTCATCAAAAGAGGATTTTAATTACGGGTATTTCAGGATTTGTAGGAAGTACTTTAGTCGAAAAATTGTTATCAATTGATCAAGAAGTAGAAATTTATGGTATTGTAAGAAGGCAATCTAGTCCGACATACCCTAAAATAGATAAGTTTCTAAATAGAATTGTGATTAAAGAAGCTAATCTTTTTGATTACTCTTCATTAGAAACTACAATAAAAGAAGTCCAGCCGGATTATATATTTCATTTAGCTGCACAGTCTTTTGTACCATCCTCATTTAGGGGCCCAATTGAAGTTGTACGCACAAATATTGAGGGTACTGTAAATCTTTTAGAAATAATAAGAAAATTAGATTTAGATATTGACTGCATTCATGTTGCAGGAAGTAGTGAAGAATATGGTTTAGTATTCCCTGACGAAATCCCTATTAAGGAATCTAATCCTTTTAGACCACAATCTCCATATGCTGCCAGTAAAATAGCTACTGAACATTTTAGTCTTGCATATCATCGTATGTATGGAATTCCTATTGTTGTAACAAGAGGATTTAATCACACAGGCCCAAATAGAGGAGTCATGTTTGTAACTTCAGTAATTGCAAACCAAATTGCTAAGATCTTAAGAAAAGAAATTAAAGAAATAATTATTGGTAATCCCAATCCAATTAGAGATTTTACAGACATTAGAGATATGATCCAAGGTTATTTATTGGCTATAACAGTTGGAAAAAAAGGTGATGTATACAATTTAGGTCATGGAATGGGTATTAGCATTAAGAACCTAATAGAACTTACTGCCACCCTATACAATGTTAAATATACGATTAAGATAGATAGAACAAGGTTTAGACCAGCAGAAGTTCCTGTTTTATTATGTGACTATGCAAAAGCAAAAAATCATATTGGCTATTATCCTCAATATCCCATAACAGAAACAATGCAAAACTTAGTTAAATCATATTTATAAAAAGGAAAAATGGTGAAAAAAGTGGATAAAAAAGAAGCTATGAAAAAAATCAAACCAATCATTCAAGAGTATTTCAATAGCAATGACTTTACAGAAAGCAGTAAAATAAAGTTGGTTGTTCCATCATATGGAGAACATGAAGTACTAGAAGTAATCGATTCTTTATTATCTACTTATGTCACAATGGGAGAAAAAGTATATTCTTTTGAAGAACAATTTTCAAAATATATTGGGTGTAAATATGCAACAATGGTTAATTCTGGTTCTAGTGCAAATTTATTAGCATTACAAGCACTAGCAAATCCAACACTTGAAAATCCTATCAAGCCAGGAGATGAAATAATTACAACTTCGTTAACATGGTCAACTTCTGTTTTTCCAATTTTTGATATAAATGCTATTCCAGTTTTTGTTGATGTTAACAAAGATTCTTTAACAATAGATGTAAAACAACTTGAAACAGCATTAACTTCTAAAACAAAAGCTGTTCTTGCTGTTCATTTATTAGGACATCCGTGTCAAATGGACGTTTTAGTAGATTTCTGTGAAAAAAATGATTTATATTTAATCGAAGACTGTTGTGAAGCACATGGAGCAGAATGGAATGGAAAAAAAGTTGGAAGTTTTGGTCATATAAGTACGTATAGTTTTTTCTTTTCTCATCATATTTCAACAATTGAAGGAGGAATTGTACTCACAAACATTGATGAAATAAATCAATTATTAAAGTCATTAAGAGCTCACGGGTGGATTCGTGAAAGAAATGATAAGACTGAATTAGCTAGAAAGTATAATCACATCGACCCTAGATTTCTTTTTGTTAACAAAGGATATAATTTACGACCAACTGAAATACAAGGTGCATTTGGGATACATCAACTAAAGAAGCTAGAAACTTTTTTAAAAATTAGAGAAGAAAATGCTAAATTTTGGATTGATAATCTAGAAGAATATAGAAAATTTATCCATATTCCAAAAATAGAAGAAAATATTAGACATGCTTGGTTTGGATTCCCTATTATTATTTCTGAAAAAGCTGGATTTAAACGAGAAAATTTCGTAAAACATCTTGAGAAAAACAATATTGAAACTCGTCCAATTATGGCGGGAAATATAATTGAACAGCCAGCCATGAACTATTACAAATGGAAACAAATAGGACCATTAGAAAATTCTTCAAGAATAATGAAAAATGGTTTTTTCTTTGGAAATCATAGTGGTATCAAACAAAAAGAAAGAGAATATATACTTAAAATAATACAATCTTTTCTAGATCACTACATATAATATTTTTTAATTCATATAATTTTTCATAAAAACATTAACTATTTATATTTATTATACAGATAACCACCAATGAAAATTGCAATAATTAACCAATTCACAACTCCTGAAGCTGGAGGGCACGAAATAAATTTAGCCAATCTGTTATACAAAAAAGGCCATGAACCAATAATAATAACTTCAGAATATAAAACTCCTAACCTGACAAATTATAAGTACATTAAAGCAGACAAAAAAAAAGATAAAGAGCTTTGTCCATTCGAAATTGTAAGACTAAAAACAGTATTTATTTATTCAGAATTTCCAATTGTGAAAGGTATGAATAAAATAATAGCTGATTTTCAACCAGACATTATTAATATTCATGAATTTTTTCAATATACAAGCTACAAAGGATTCAAGATAGGTAAAAAAAATAAAATACCTATTGTTTTAACTCAGCATTGTTACTACTTTCCGCCTAGTTTTATAAATAGGTTAGGTATGAAAATTACAACGAAACTTTGGGGAAAAAAACTTATTGAAAATAGTGATAGCCTTATAGCTATTGCAGAAAGTTCAAGCAAATTTCTAAAAGAAGTTTCAAAAAATCCCACATTGAAAGTAAATATAATACCAACCCCCTTAGAACTAGATCAATTTCTTGAAATTAATCCTGATTTTATTGAAAATCCCAAAAATAATACATTTAGAATATTATATGTTGGGAGAGTAGATGAAAGAAAAGGTCTAAAATATCTAGTGGATGCTACATCCATATTAACTAAAAGATTCAATAAACATCAAATTGTATTGGATATTGTAGGAAAAGGAAAAGACTTTGATAAGTTGAAGAGTTACGCAGAAGAGAAAAATATTAATGCAAGGTTTCATGGATTTGTAGAGCATAAAAACATTTCAAAGTTCTATAAAAGAGCTAACGTTTTTGTATTACCTACAATTACAAAAGAACCGTTTGGTAATGTGGCTGTAGAAGCTTTAGCTTCTGGTATCCCTGTTATAGCAAGTAAACTGGGTGGATTAGTGAACATTATTCAAGAAGGTACTGGTTTTTTAGTTCAACCGAAAAATGCTGATGAAATTGCTAATGCAATCACAAAATTTTTGCAAAACCCACTCTTATTAAAAAAGTACAGCAAAAATGCAAAAAAGCTTGGAATAAAATTTGCACATGTACCTATAAATTCTATTATTGACATTTTTCAAGATCTTATTTAAATTTTTTAAAAGGATACATTTTAAACATTAACAAAGAGATAGGTATTAAAAATGGAAGAAACTGACTTTGAAAATAAAAACATTTTAATAATTGGAGCTGATGGTTTTATAGGTTCTCATCTTTTTCTAAGACTTAAAAGTCTAAGTAAAAATATTGTAAGAACAGTTTATACCAGTGGCTCTGAAAAAAATCAGGTGTATAAAGTCGATATAAGAGATAAAGAAAAAGTAAAAGATATATTTAAAAAAAAGAATTTTAATACAATATACTATCTAGCGGGTTTGATTAATGTTTATGAATCTCTAAAAAATCCAGAACTTTATTATCAAGTAAACACGTTTGGTACTTTAAATATAATGGAAAATATTAGAAAATATCAAGAAAATTCAAAAATTATCTTTGCATCTTCAGCTCTTGTATATGGTAAACCCATGTATTTACCTATAGATGAAACTCATCCATTAAATCCTATTACTCCATATTCATCATCTAAATCATCTGCAGAGCAAATTATTCATGGATATAGCAAAACATACGGTATTAGAGCTGTTATACTAAGAATTTTTAATGTTTATGGACCAAAACAAAATTATAATCTATTTATACCCGCATTTATTAGACGTTGCTTAGAATCTAAGCAAATTTTAATTGGGAATATAAATGTTACAAGAGATTATATTTTTATAAACGATTTAGTAGAAGCAATGTTAAAGGTTGCATTATATTCCAATAATGAGATTGAATATTTTAATATAGGTTCGGGAAAAGAAATACAGTTAGAAACTATTGTAAACTACATACTACAACTATCAAAAAGAGACAAATCTTTCTTACATAAAAGCCAAGATCTTGTAAGAGAGAACAAAAATGAAATTTCTCGAATTTATGCCGATATTACAAAAGCTAAGAACAAACTAAATTGGACTCCAAAAACTAGCTTAAAAGAAGGACTAAATATAACCTATAAATATTATAAACAAAATAAAATTTCTTAACCTCTTATTTTTCAAATTATTAAACTTTAAGCAAAAAAGTACATGAATTCTAAAAATCAGAAGAAAAAACTATGCGTTTTAATAAATATTATACAACCAAAGTAAGTTCTAATTAATGAAATAATATATTGTCATTTTTACAGTCCCAACTCTGTCATAACACTCACAATGATTCCTCTTTGACCAACTTGATCTTAAAATAATGAATCGAAATTAATTGGAAAAATACATTCTTTTGCTTTATTTTATTTTTACTGATTATTTTGTATAACTACTATGTATCTTTTTCTTGTTCCTGCTTTAATTTCTATATATTCACACTCTTTTTTTTCACAATACAGCTTAAACATTTTTTCTAATTGTTTTTTGTGATATTTTTAAAAATATTACTTGCTATTTTGTATGTTCTTTGTGCCCGTCCATGCTCAAATGTATGACCTTTTCGTCGTCGTAGGTTACCCCAAAAATGTTAGAAAAGATAAAGGAAAAGGGAAAGAAAAAAGTACTCGTTATTTTCGCAGAAAACTTCACCAGTGGAATTTTTCTTTAGTTCTTTCTCTTCTCCGTCGAGCATTGATATTAGAAGGTTTTGCTCCTCATCGTATTCTTATAATAGACGAAAGAGGAACATCTTCTCATTGTTCCCGTTGTGGAAAAGAAGTTTCTCGTCCCGTTAGAGGGTTAGTACACTGTCCCTTTTGTAACTATACTTACCACTCTGATTTAACAGGAGCTAGAAATATTGCTCGTAAGTTCCTTAGTCATCTTTTTCGTCCCCGTGCTACAACTATTGCTGATTACTTTACTGGTCAAAAATTCAGTCTTACTCATTACACTGTTTGCCGAGGACTCAGCCATTGGTTGCAGTCCCAGTAGACAAAAAGAAATAATTACTCTTATATTCAAGGGCTAGTTATTCTTTCATTTTTGTCTCTCGTGGAGTGAAGAAAAGAGCTTACAACTCTTTTTTTCTTTATGATTCCCCCGATTCGTGTATGACGTCTGTCTTAATCCTTCTTCTTTCATTGTATGTTAGGATTAAGTTCTCAAGAAACTGACAATTATCTATCTTTGTTTTTTTCTTGAAAGACTGAGTTCGACAAACTTCGCAAAAAGTAAATCATGCTTAAAAAAAAGAGAAAAATTTAATGATACAATTTTAAATCTGTATTCTTATCCAATAGGCAGGATGGTCTGACTGTCCTTCTTCAACATATTGTGCGTCTAATACAGTAAAACCACTACTAAGAAAGATATGATCGATATTATTTTCAGCAACTGTTCCACATCTTAACATCCAAGAGTCTTCAAAGACAGCAACGGTGACGTTATATTCTATTGAATAAGGACAGAAGTTAAAATCTCCTATAAAGATAACATTAGAGAGACCTTCAGTCCTACTCACCATTTGTTGTTGTTGATAAATGGTTGTTTGTTTCTCCTCTCCTGCAGGATGATTAACAAAAACATTGAAAATGTGATTACCCACTGTTATCTGTGCTTGTGCTGAGCCAATATGCTCTTGGTCACTATAAGTAAAAACTCGTTGGAGGAAGGTAACCCATTCATTAGGCAAGACTTGAACGAAAACCGTAGAAGATGTTTTTACGTAAAAATTGTTTTCTTTCTTATTAATTTATTCTTCTCAATAACTTTATATTTTCTAAAAAGATACAAGCTTGTGCGTTACCAAGACTCATTTAACTCTTCATTATACTCTATTATTCCACAAAGCAAATTAAAAGGGGAGGTTAAAAAAGCAATTCTATTTGAATTACTAAAAAATTTTAGTCAATTTAAGAAAGAGGGAGAAAATGAATTAATTTACAAAACTACTGAAGCGATCAAAAAACTAGTGGAAGAAAGAGAATATAAAACAAGCAATAAGCATTTAAACAAAAGAGTAGAAGTTAAAACTTACATAGAAAAGGTAAAACGAAAAATTTCACTTGATGAAATGCATTCGACAAATAAAATCACCCCCTACCATCTTTCACTTCTAGTAAATCAAAGCGAAGAAATAAAAAAAGCCAAAGGTGAATTCAATACTCCTTATTATATTGGAAAATTTTTACACAAACAAATTTTTTCTTTTTATTTAAAAGAACAGAAGAAAAGCTTGATAGAGCTATCTCAAACTAATTGGGCAGATCTTGCCTGCGGTACTGGAAATTTAGTTATGACAAATTTTTATGAGACAAAAAGAAAAGCTGAGAAAAGTGAAATAGATCAAGAAGAATTTTTTTATAATCTCTTAAAGAACCTCTATGCTACAGAGATTGATCCTCTTTCTCTTGCTCTCTGCAAACTAAGAATTCTACTTTTTTTCTCCTATTTTTTTCCTGATATACCCATCCAAAACAAAGATATAACACTGGAGAAGAAAAATATCTTAGTTAAAGAACAAGAAGAACCTTTTCTTGACTACATCTTGCTTAACCCTCCTTTTATGACCTATGGATTAAGAAATGGTCAAGAGTACAACGAAGAATTGAAGCAATATTTACGTTCTCACTATTTTTCAGCCGAATATAAGCTTCCACTCTATACTCTTTTCATCGAGCGTTCTATCGATTTATTAAAAGAGGGAGGATTACTTGGTATTATCAGTCCTGACAGTTTTCTGTTAGGGAGATATTATTCCAAGATAAGAAAGTTTATCCTTAACAATAGCCAAATCAAACAGATTAGTTTATTAGATTACGAAGCGTTTGACAAAGTCACTTTAGGAAGAACAGCTATATCATTCTTTGAAAAAAAGAAAAACAAAAAGGATAACAAAAAACAAGAATTTTACTCATATTTTTTTCCCTCTTATAATCATTTTATTAGAAAAGATAGGAAACAAGGCTATAAAAACAATTTATCTCAAACATGGTTAGAAAAAAATGAATTTTGCCGTTTCTACATGTTTTTTGATGAGAAAGAAGAAAAAATAGTTGAAAATTGGTTTGGAAAAGCAGAACAGAGATTAGCGGAACTTGTCACAATTCATACAGGGGTTAGAAGCAAAATAGGACAAAAGAAAATAATATCCACGGAAAAATTAGGTTCTAACTGGAAAAAGGGTCTAATAAAAGGAAAACAAGTCTTACCATATGGTTGTATATACAAGGGACTTTGGTTGAACATCGATCGTACTCTTTTATGGTCTGGTGGGTTTAACCCTGAAATCGTGGAAAAAACTAAAATTTTACTAAGACAGACAGGCGATAGACTTATAGCTTGTGTTGATACAGATAACTATTACCATTTAAACAACATACATTCTCTTGTTCCAAAAAAGAAAAACGTTGATCTTTACTCTTTAGCAGTTATTTTAAATTCTGAAGAATTCAATCAAGTTTATCAAATTCTAAGTATGGAAAGGGGAAGAACTTTTGCCCAAATAGATATGGATTTTTTACTTGAACTCCCAATCATAGAACTAACAAACAACCAGAAAGAGAGATTAAGAAAATTCTACCTAAAACAAAAGGAGAGGAGAGAGAAAGGAGAGGAGTTAGAACCTACAAAACTAAGCAATCTACTATGAGAAGTGAAAAAATGAAAGAGAAGCCAATATTAACCATTGATGCAAAGTATTTGGGAATGAAATTTGACGAATTAATAAGGAACTATCCATATTTAAGTAAATTTTTGATCAGCTCTAGACCACCTAAATTTGATTTAGGAGAGCCATTAACTCTTTCAGAACTGAACAAGTGTCTCTTCAAAGAATTAAGTGAACTAGATATAGAAGTGCCATTCAATCATTTAATTCCAGCCTATAGTCTCAGAGCTGCGAATGCACAAGCAATAAATGAACTAGTAAAAAGTGATGAGCCAATTATAGAAATTGGTACAGGGGCAAGTGGAGCAATAGCATTAATATTAGCAAAGAAGTACGGAAAGAGAATTATAGCTACAGAAATAAATGCTGAATCTTATGAAAGTGCAAAAAAGAATATCCAGCAAAATAAGTTGGAAAAGAAAATAACTTTATTCAAATCTAATGGAGAAATAATTAAAGGAATAATACCGAAAGGAAATTATGCTGCTCTAGTAAGTTATCCGCCTATTTATCCTTCTGATTTAACCAAACTTAAGAAACGAAGAGGGTGGAAGGGAGTTAAAACTGAGCTAATCGCAGGAAAGAATGAACTAGATTTTGCTATCCAACTAGTCAATGAATCTTTAAATAGCAAGGATGTGGAAATAGATTTTGTTACTGTTCAAGTAATGAATAAAGTTCAACTATTCAAGCTTCTTAATCTTTTTTCTGATAGAAAAGAGTGTTATTTTATTGAGATTATAGCAGGAACGAGAAAAAGATACATACTAGTTGTAGACAATAGATACAAATAGTTCTCAATGGACAAAGTTGAAACGATCAAGAAAATTTAAACTTAGGTTTTTAAATTTAAAAATTAAAGTTTAAAAATTTTAAATTTGGTCTTTCTTTCTTAATTTGAATTTTCTTTGATATTGCTTTGACAATATATTTTTTAGTAACACTGGAAGATTAAACTTAGGTTATTTGAGTTTAAATTTTCTTTGATATGTTTTTAATTTTCTTATTTTTGCTGATTGTGTAGTTTTACTATTTTTCTCATTTTATCTTTCTTTGTATTTTTTCCAATAAGTTGTTAGATTTCAGAGTATAATAATTCTATTCTTCTAAACAAATTTGTTTAACTTTTGTTGTTTTTCAGTAATTAGAAATAGATTATTAGATTTGTAATGCTTCAAATTTTTCTGATAAAAAAACCTCTAGTTTTTTGTTAATTGTTACTCTTGTAATTTATTTTCTTTAGTCTTTTCTGAATTTGTCCACTTTCTGAAACTTGTATCCAACAGATCTAGAAATTCACTTCCCACTTCTTTTTTCTCATTATTCTCTGTAGAAGTTATTATTATTGAATCTCTATCTAGTTTTATTGGTAATCCCATTGCTTTATCTTCTATAATCCACTTTTTTATTTTTTCTATATCTTTTTCACCTAAAAATTCTGCTAGTTCTTCTATTTTTATTCTATGGTAAGCGTCCATTATTTTTTCGAATCTTTCTTTCCATTCTTTTATTTTCTTTAATCTTTCAAAGTGTTTATTTTTTTCTTCTTTAATATTTTTATATTTTTCAGGGAATTCTTTTATCTCTGATTTTATTTTATTTATTACTTCTTTTGCTTGTCCTAGCTCAACCTTTGTTGAACTTACGAGGAAAAATGGGAAACTTATCTTCGAGAATTTTGATAAGATATCATTGTATTTTTTTTCCCACTGTTCTAATTTTTCTTCAGTATCACATTTTTCATTGTAGCTCGACAAGAATATTTCTACATATTTTTCTACAGTTTTTTTGAGATTTTCTAAAAGGTTAAAACAACATTGATAAAACTCTTCTTCCAGTTCTATTAATGTAGCATTTACATTTTGCTTTTTATTTAACAATTCTAAATAGAATTGGTCATTTTCTTGGTTTGCATCTGCTAACAATTGTTTAGAATAGTTATTCATTGTTTCAATTAGCGATGAAACTTTATACCTTACCTGTCTTATTTGTTCATATATTTCTTCTATTTGTCCATAATTTATAGAAGGTAGAATCTGTTTTATTTTACTAAGTTTTTTTTCTAAACTCGAATACTCTTCATAGGTTTGTTTCATTTCTTGTAGTGCAATAGACATTTTTCACTAAAGTGAATCATTTTTTACCTTTAAATCTTTTTAACTATTATTTCTATTCTAATTAGAAAAAATATTTTTTCTTTTCTCTTGATCTTGAATAATTTGTCATTTTTATCTGGGAAATCATTTTTTTTCTATATAATTCACACAAACAAATCAAACTTGACCTAAAAATAAACTATATAATCTTACTACTCAACAAAATCATTTTTTTATTTTTTTATTTCTTATTTTATTGCTATTTTGGTTATTCTTTCTCCACTTCTACCTTTTGTTCTTTTTTTCTCTTTTATTCTTCTACTTTCTATCTTTCAAATTTATTGATACTTTCAGTTATTAAATTCACCTTTTATTTTACTATTCCAAAAGATTTATAGTTTCAAAGTCCAAACTACGCGCTTAAATAAGGTGTTATTATGAAAGCACATTTAAGTTTCCAATCCACTTTAAAGGATATTTCTGTTTCTCCCAGTAAATGGACGAGAGAATCGATAATTTTACAACGAACAATAATAAAGGAGTTTGAAAATTATTTTGCTTCCTTAGAAAGGATTGACCAACAACGTAAGAAGTTTATCCTTCTTTCTGTCTTTTCTTACTCTTTTTTTGCTATATTAGCCATAATTTTAGGCGTTTTTGTAGGCTATGTTTTTCTTTCTCTCCTTGCACTCAGTGGACTTGGCTATTTATTCCAGTGGTTAGCAAAAAACAAGAAAGTAGAATATGATAGTTTGGAGCCTGAAAGTAAAATTACAGGGCTATTCACTCTTAAATATCCTATTTTCAGTTATTTTCTGCCAGATAATGAGCTTTTTCTTTACGATGGAGGAGGACTTTTACCTTTTGTTGAAATCTCTATTCCTTTCTTCAAAGACTATCAAAAAATCGAAGAAGCACTTTATGAGCACCAACAATCTGACGAATTTATGCAACTTTATCTTGAGGGTGACCAGCTTGCTCTTTATAATTGGATTAAAGAGAACCCTTCGCTTAAAGATAAATTATCCCAACACGATATTGACGCTATTTGGGAATATCTTTACAACAAGATCAAGAAATCTACTGATAGATCCAACCAAGTTCATCAAGTTTTTGAGTTGCCTATTATTCAGCGTGAATCTTCTGTTTATAACGATATTTTACGTATTTCTCCTTTTCTTACCAAGGAGGCTGTTAATCCTGATGAAGAGTTTGATATTCTTAACAGTTGTCTAACTGAATACAGTATTAATAAAATAGAATTATGGAACAATGAAATTAAGGAGATGTATCGTTCTATCCAAGGTGAGCCCATTGTTCATACTTTAAGAAACACCGTGGGTCGAATTAACCGTGAAACTGCTAATATTTTAGAAATGCTTGGTGGAGATTTAAAGGAGATAGTTAGTTCTACTGTTCCTATTGACAACACTCTTTTTTCTGATTTTCACTATATTCGCTTATGTCCTGTTTGTGGCGAGAAAAGAATAGCTATAGAGCGCAATACTTCTGACTTTGAAACTTGGATTAATAACAAGGTTCTTGGAGGAGTTTTGGAAGACATTGATTTACAGAATCCTGCACCAGAAGCCAAAGATAAAATTGACACAATGCGTTACGAATTACAGGAATTTATTAACAAAACTATTCCTGTTTCTAAAGAAATAATCCCCTATATTAATGCTGATTTAACTTTGATGGAACTTGGAATGGATGGTCGTTATTATTGTCCTAAATGCTCTAACAGTTCTGAATATCTTGAAATTATCGATGCTTATATTCCCTTAGCTCATGCTTATGAAGTTAGGATGTATGAGTCACAAGATATTATGTTAGAAAATGCCAGAGCTATTATTCAAAACATTGCTAGTATAGTCAATACCAAAAATAACAGAATGACCAATTTAGCTCCATTACAGGTTGAACTTGAAGAGAGTAAGAGTGAATACTTGAAAATAGCTGCAGAGCGTAAGAAAGCTTCAGAGATGAACAAGTTACTCAGGAACTTGACTAAAGAGTCTGAAAAAGCAATGAAAGAACTTGAATCTGTTCGAAGAAAAGTAGAAAAAATAAGGAGCAGGGTGAGTTAAAATGTCAGAGAGAACAGATAATTTACTTTCTAGAGTTTTATCAGAGTTACAGAAGATGAACAACCGTATCATGGAACTGAACAAATCAATGAGCCACATTAGTAGTCAATATGAAAAAGTTGTCAAGATGCAGGATCAGTCTATCAAGGTTCAAAAAGACCAGAAAAGTCTAATTGATGCTCAGTTAGACTATTTGTATACTACAGCTGAGTCAATTAATCGTATGACCATTATGGACTTAAACACCCAACTTATCGAGACTGATATTACCAAACAAACTTCTGAAACTCTTGAAGTTGAAGCTAAATTGAGAATGGAGAGAGCCATAGAGAAGTACAGAGATGAATATGGAAAAATTATTAGAGATTTTGTTAATGGTATTGTAGCAAATATTAAACACTTTGCCAAACTTAATGAAGAACATATCAGGCCTTTATTCGAAATCTTAGACAATTTAGAAAGAGTTTACAAGATTCTCAGTTCTTTTACTGCTGAGCATCCTGATTTAGAAATTTTGGATTATGCTGTTAGTACCTTTGATGAAAGGAAAAACAGGATAGATCAATCATATTCAGAAACAAAAGAAGTTTTGACTGAATTTATTACTAAAAGAGAGGAAGCTGAAGACACAATTAACACTTTCTATGTTAAAAATGAGGAGTTGAATTTAGAAGATATTCCTGAAGAAACGATTTCTTTAATATCCATTCCTTTTGCTTTTACTTTCTTAGAAAACGATAATGGATTAAGATTAAACATTAATGGTCCACTTAAACAAGAGCCAGATTTTCTCTCTTCTTATAAAGTTCAATTTAAAGATCTTTGTCCATCGATGAGTAATGACTTATATTCTAATAAGAATACAAAAAAGAAGGTTTTAAGAAAAGTGAATGATCAACAGAATTTAATCAAACAGGGGAATATGGCTCACATAATTGAAGACTTAACCGAGCTCTTGACTTCTTCTGGTTTTTATCCTAAACATCTCAAAAAACTCTCTAAACTTTTCAAGAGTCCTAATATTTCATTTAATGACACACAAGCTGAGTTAGGGACACAATTTGGAGGAGATGAACAATGAGAGAATATTATCAGAAAGTTGAAGGTCTCAACATTGATCCTGCAGGAAAGAAATGTCTAGTTACTTCTAAATTTGAAGGTGTTACTCCTATAGTTGATTTTGATGTTATTTCTATTAACTCCAATGCCAAAGTTTCTGGAAGTGTTTATGCCAAAAGGCTTGTTTCTATTGAACCTGGAGCAATAATTAGCAGACCTATTGTTTCATTGGATAGCATAGAGATCAGGAGCGGAAAAGTGGAAGGAAAAGCCAATCATCCTACAATAATCATCGGTGACGTTTCTGCACTTGAAAAGATTAAAGTTTCTAAATTAAGCAACAGCGAGGAGCCCATTATTATCTATGGTAATGTTTTAAGTAAACACATCGAAATTGATGGGCCATTATTTGTAAGAGGAAATATCTATGTTTCAGATTCTTTAATTATTAATGAGCCTACATTTATTGCTGGAGAGATCAGAGCAGGACTGCCTACTACTGATGCAGAAGTTTTTCTACAAAATGCTTCCTTTATTTCTTTGTATTGTCAAGGAAAAGTAGAACTTGGACCTAATAACACTACTTTAGCTCCTGTACTTGTAGGTACAGATCAAATTAAGATGGAAAAGGACGGTAAAATAAGAGTAATTATTGACCGATGTCTAAATTGCAAGCTTAACTCTCCTAATCCTTTTCTCTGTCCTCTTTATCTTGAAGGTAAATGTGAGGAGTTTGAGTTTCTTTCTGAAAACGACATCTACAAGTATAAGGGTAAATACTTTCTTAACCTCTATTGGCGAGCAAATTACAAAATAATAGCTAACCATTTCTTAATGAACCAAATTCAAAGAAACGTTTACAAACGTTTGAGAGCGCAAACTGCTTCTACCTCTACTATAGGAACTTATAACTATAAGAATTTGCTCAAACAGATGTATAACGATCTTTTATCTTTTCCTGTTTCAACTAAATACATTGATGAGTGGATACAAAAGAAGTTACAAGAAGTTAAAGAAAAAAGATTAAAGGCAAAGAAAATAGAAGCACTTGAAGAGACAGAACAATCAACAGAAGAAGAACAAGAACAAACAACAGAAGAAAGAGAAGAGGAACAAGAAATAGAATTTGAGGAAGTAACAGTGGATACAGGGGAAGAAGAGGAGGAATTAAAACAATTAGACGATGAACTGTTTAAGCAACTAGAAAACAAACTAAAGTTTGATGATTAAGTTTTTTTTATTTCTATTCTTTTTTCCAATAATTAGATGTTTTTTCATACTTTTCTTTTTTTAAACTATTCTTTGACTAGTAGTATAGTATTCTTTTTATTCTCTTGTTTAGCTATTTTACACAATAAACAAAGCTATAGGAGAAGTTCGAGAATGGAAGAAGATAAGGACTACTTTTATGATATCCAATTAGACAAAAAAAACTTCTTGAATGATACAATAAAAGAAACTCTTCAATCTTTCATTAATTTTTTTCCTTTCTATGTTATGCTTATTGATGAGGATCATCACATTCAGCTTGCTAACAACGCTATCTTAGACCAATTGAAAATGGATCCTACTGCTATTGTTGGTTGTTATTGCCCTTCCAAAATTCACGGTTTAGATTCTCCTTTTCCTGGTTGTCCTCTTGAAGCATCTAAATCTTCTCTTAAAGCTATAGAGCGAGAATTTTATTTTAAAGAAGAAGATAGGTGGATTCGCTCTACTGCTTACCCTACTAATTTTTTTACTTCTGAAAACAAACGTCTTTTTATTCATCTTACTATTGACATTACTGCTCAGAAAAATGCTGAAAATAAGTTGAAGTGTTCTGAGGAAAAGTATCGTCTTCTTGCTTCTAAACTACAGAAGCTTAATGATTTACATAAGAAATTGAATGAGATCCAAGAGATTTTTATTTACGAACGAGATAAGACTTCTTTAATTCGTCGTATATGTTCAAAGTTGTCAGAACTTATTAGTTATGATCTTTGTTGGATAGGTATTTTAGATTCGGGTAAGTTAAAGATTTTGGCTAGTTCTAGTTCTGATTCTGATTCTGGTTCTAGTTCAAGTTCTAGAATTAAAGACTTTTTTACTACTGAGATTGACCTTCATTCTAATGGTAGTTATTCTTGTTTACATGAGGTTATTGAACAAAAACAATTAATTGTTATTAACAAGGACAATTTTTCTTGTTCTGATTGTCTATTCCACGACACTTCTTCACCTAATTCTATCTTAATTTTTCCTATGATTGTTAACGACAATGTTTATGGTATTATCAGTTTATATAAGTCTGAGAGTCACATTTCTAAAAACGAGATATCTATTTTACAGACTGTTGCTAATGCTTTAGCTTTTGCTCTTCAATCTATTGAATTAATTGAAAGTCAGGATGAAGCTTTTTCTCAGCTTAAGAGAAATATTGATTATTTAGAAGATATAATCGATAAAATTAGAAATCCTCTTACTGTTATTCAAGGTTTCGTTGAACTTTATATGAATGACAAAAATAGTACAGATATTGTTAAAGAGCATATTAACCAAATTGTAGAGATTCTTTCTAAAGTTGACGAAAAATATATTCGTTCTACAGACTTATTCAAACAGTATACTGAATAAGTAATTTTAACTTTCTTTTACAGCTCTATTATAGTTAACAGTCTTAACAATTAATTTATTTTATCTGTATTTATGATTTTTACTTTTTATGTTTCTTACCTGTTGAAGAGATAAGAAAACATTTGAACATTAGTAATAATGTAAATGGTTCTATAGAAAAATATCTATTTACGCTTGAGATTTAAATGAATTAAAAAACTCTTTTCAAATATCTCAAATTTACTTAAATATTTCTAAACTTTGACTTTTTGGAGTAAACCTCGATTTAATTTTTTACTATCCTTCTGTTATCTTTCGCTTTTTGACCTTTGTGATTTGAATAGTTTCATCATAAAAAAGTATCCATCTAATTTTATCTCCATTTTTAAGTTCTAGAGCTTCCACAATCTCTTTTGGGACAGTTGTTCTTCTCCTACTTTCGCGTATTGTCAATGTTGTTTCTGTTACGAATTCTACTTCGTCTAAATCTACTTTTGGCATGTTTATGTGATAAATTTATAACATATATATTTTTTGGTTGCAATCCAAACTTTTTTGCTAATAAGATAATTAATGTTATCAGAACACATACATGTATTGTCAATTTTTATTCGTTACAAGAACAACTTTATACTCCACATTACATTGGTGTGACGTAATACTTATATGGTCAATTACCAACAGCCATCAAAACAAGGATAGTTAGATAATGATGGATTCTATTATAACTTTTTCATTTGGATTATATCTTTTGTTTGCATTTATAGCTTTAATCTGTGAATATATTGATTCAGCTTTAGGTGGGGGATATGGGACTATTCTTGTTCCCGTCATGATGATCGCTTTTAATATTGATAAGAAATTCCTTATTCCTGCTGTTCTTGTCAGCGAGACTGTAACTGGTCTTGGTTCAGCATTGCTTCATCATTATGTAGGTAATGCAAATTTTAATATACGAAAAATGAATGTTTCAAGTGATTTCAATAAAACAAGTCATATTTTAAAGAGAAACAATTCTTCATCAGGCACAATTAAAGAATACTGTTACTATCAAAACTTTCTCCATATACCTTTAATCACTCGTGCTAAAGATTTTCTTAATAGTTTTAAGGTCTCAGACGACTTTAAAGTTTCAATGATTTTAGGATTCTTTGGCATTATTGGTGGCATTTCAGCTGCTTTTCTTTCTTTAAGATTATCTCAAACTTTCGTCAAGATATATATTGGAGCACTTGTCTTTTTAGTCGGTTTATTTGTTCTAATAGGTTTCAAATGGAAATTCACGTGGGTTAAAATCTCCATTATTGGTCTAGTTGCAGCGTTTAATAAAGGTTTATCAGGTGGAGGATATGGACCTCTTATTTCCTCAGGTCAGATTGTTGTAAACCGCAATCCTCGCCAAGCTGTTGCTTCAACTTCACTAGCTGAAGCTTTAGTATGTATCTCTTCCTTGGTTGTTTATTTTTCTTACCCAGAAATTACCTTTAATTTTGGTTTCTTGTTTCTCTTACTTTCTCTTTTTATAGGAGCAATCCTTTCTGTCCCTCTAGCGGTTCTAACTGTAAAGTATATACCACTTAAGAAAATGCAACCAATTGTTGGACTTGTAACCATGTTATTAGGAATTATTACGTTGGTTAAAGTCTTCATTTGAAACAAATTTTTATTAATTATTTTATTTACAGCAAAAGTTCTCTTACTTCAGGTGGAGATAGTTAATACTGCAATTTTCACTTTTCACTTGGTGGATACAAAAAACGAAATAGTAAATTAGTAAAGTAAAAGCAATTAAAACTAGACTTCTTCACTAAAGAATAGGATATGCTAAATCCCTATACTCTATTCTCTTCTCTTTTCTTGGATGTATGCATAATCTTTTAATTTGTTAATAACCACACTTATCATTCATTCAAGTTGTCTAATAAATGCCTATAGAAATACTCTTTAAGTGATGTTGTTAGATTTTATTTACTTATGCATTTTGTAATTATTTTTGGTCCTCCTGCTGTTGGTAAAATGGCTGTTGGTAAAGAACTAGCCAATATTACCGGTTTCAAATTATTTCATAATCATATGTCTATTGAACTCGTTTTGACTCTTTTTGATTATGGCACTCCTGAATTTAAGCAACTGAATTCTTCTATCCGCAGATTAATTTTCGAAACTGTTTCTTCTAGTAACTTAAGTGGGTTTATTTTTACTTTTGTTTGGGCTTTTAACGTCCCTGAAGATAAACAATATGTTAAATTTGTTTCTGAAATTTTCAGAAAGAATAATTGGGAAGTTTATTTTGTTGAATTACAGTGTAGTCTTCAAGAGCGTTTAAGAAGAAATAAAACTGAAGAACGATTAAGAAAAAAACCTTCCAAACGTTCAATTAAAGAATCAGAGCGAAGGTTACTAGAGTGCGAAAAAAAATATGTTCTAAACACTCGGGAAGATTTTTATTTTACTGAAAAATATATTAAAATTGACAATACTTCTCTTTCTGCTATTGAAGTAGCTGAGAGAATTAAGAGTTATTTCAACTTTTAAGTCGTATAGTAATTTATTGTGTGTTCTTTGCTATTTTCACTGTTTTTTACAGCTACTAATTTTTTTCTCAAGTGTTTTATTCTTCTTGTTCTTTCAGGTTTAGAAGATTTGTTTATTAGGATCCTTTATTTCATACAGTTGATTTTTTCTAATAAACTATCAAGTGTAAGGAAAACGATTAATTCAATTTAATCAAATAAATTGTCTTTAGTTTCTGACTCTTAGTTTCAAAATTCTTATTTTTTTAACTAAAAACTTTTAAGATTTATTCAGAAAATAACTATATGGGTCAACTTAACAACACCCTTGAGCTATTAACAATCTTAAGCAACCATAATGGTCCAATTTCATCTATTAGGACAGATAGAACCTATCTTTTTTCTGGTTCTAAAGATGCTACTTTAAGAATTTTTAAAAAAAGTAATTGGGAAGAGGTTACTTCTTTAGTTCATTCTTCTTGGGTTAATTGTATCGAAGCAGATTCAGAAAAACTTTACTCTGGTTCTAGTGATTCAACAGTTAGAGCTTGGAAAAAAGGTTCTTGGGGTTTAGTTTCTTCTATTAAACATTCTCGTTTTTCTATTATCAAAGACTTAGCTGTTGATAAAGAAAACTGTTATGTTGTTCTAACTGATCGCTCTTTGATTATCTATTCTAAACAAAAATTCGTTCAACAGGAAAAACTTAACCATACTGGTATAGTTCAATCAGTAGAGGTTGATAACACTAACATTTATTCATCTCTTAGTGATGGAACAGTTGTTATCTGGAAAAAGAATAATTACGAAGTGGAGAAAGTATTAACTCTTTCTTCTTTTAAAACAATAGAACAGCTGGAAATAGATAACGCTTACATCTATACTTCTGTAGGTAAGAACATTAAAGTTTTTGATAAGAGAAAAAAGGAAATGGTTAAAGAATTAAAAATAAACAAAAGTATAGTTTCTTTAGCAGTAGACGACTCACTTTTACTTGTTGCTTCTAAAGACAAGAAAGTATACTTGTGGAAAAAAGGTACTTACAAGGAGTATTCTCCGCTGGTTATTGAAAAAGCAGTAACTTGTATTTATTCTGACAATGACTTTATTTATGTAGGTTGCAAAAACGGAGAAATAAAGATTTATGCCCATCCAATGAAAGGAAAAACTACTAAAAAACAGCCTGCAGGAGCAAAAAAGGTTACTAAAAAAGCTGAAAAAACCCAAAAAACAGAAGAATCTACTAAAAAAACTAAAGAAGATAAAAAAGAAAAGAAAAAATCCAAGGATTACACTGTTAAAGAAGCAAAAGAACTTATGAGTAAAATGAGCTATGAAGAGATACTAGAGTTTACAGAAGGAGATAAAAGAGTAACAATACAGAAGTATCGAAAAAAAGGATAAAAATAATTTGTTCTTTCTTCTAATCCCTTTCAATTTCTCTAATTTTACTAATAGTATTTTTTTTCTCAAATTAGAAGAAAATTTACTTTCCCATTTAAACCTTACAACTCCTTTCTTTTTCTTTAAGTTCACCGAAAGACTGAAAAAAAACATTTTGTTTTTTTGTACATGACCGTTTTTGGCTCATTACTTTCAACTTTTGCAAATCTTAATCGCAAGAACATTCTTGAGCTCTTGAATGTAACATCTAGTACTATGACTGATTTAGCTAAGAAACTTGAAATATCCAATTCTGAAGTTTCTCGCCACCTTTCAATGTTATCTGAACATGGTTTCGTAATTAAAAATGCAAGAGATAATAAATATTCTATAAGTGCGTTTGGTCGTTTATCTTTGACAGTTGTCAAACCTTTAGATTTCATTTTTTCACATAAACAGTTTTTTGAAAATCACATCTTTACTACTTTAGAAGAAGATTTTGTTAAAACTTTAGATTCTCTGTCAGATAGTGAATTGATTGAAGGTACAGGAAAAGTTATGATGAATATAAAACAAGCTTTTGATGAAACTAAAGAGCGAGCTTTAATTATAACCGATCAGATGCTCCCTTTTGGGAAAGAAGGAATAAGCTGTAAATATTTGGTAACTCCTGAAATGGTCAAATATTCAGAAAATGTTCCACAAACTGTTAAAATAGAGGGAGCAGCATTTCTAAATGATCTTCCTTTAGGCTTGTTAATTTTAGATAACAAGAAAGCTTTAGTTTTTTTTAAAAATTTGAATAATGAGATGGACTACAATTATTGCTTTATCGTAGAAGACGAAAGGGGTTTAAGATGGGTAAGTAAAATTTGGGAGTTCTACTGGAAAAAAGCTAAAAAGGTCTTGTAGTTTATTTTTATCCTTAATTTTTCGGAATTTCCGAATTATTATCTAATCTTGTAAAATAGGCTTTTTAGAATATAATTCTGACATTTACTTGATAATTTATGTCAAGGAGAAACCATCTCATACTACGGCTTAGAGAAACATCCATTATTCAAGAGATAAGTTTGAATAGAGATTTATCTCCTGAAATAGTCCTAAATATAGATATAGGTGCAGTTTTAAAAGTAGAGATACTTGAAAATACTATTTTACGTATTATTTACGAAAAAGGTGAGATGGTATGTGACTTTGATATAAAATATGTTAATCTTTTGAAAGGTGATTAAATGTCAAATTTTGTAGAATCTTCTGAACATCCTTTAAGTATTGAAGGTCTAAAATCTAGATTAGTAATTGGAATAGCAGCTATTTTAGCTGGTTTTGTGCAGTTAATAGTAATTATTTTTGGCCCTTTATTTGGTAAAAACATTATCCAATATCATTTCTCTGATAGCTCTTTAATTCAATTGTATGGACAAGAAATAGTTAGTTTGATCCTAGTAGTTCCTGCACTTATTATTGGTGGTATATTGTGGATAATGAGAAATGATATATCCACCTATCTTCTTGCTTTTTCTTCTGGAAATATTATTTACAATGGTTTAACTTACGGTCTATTCAGTGATTTTGCTATTCCAGGAAACAGTGAGCGATTTTCATTGTTATTCATATTTCTAATAAACGTAGGTCTTATCCTCGTTGTTACAAGTTACAGAGCTTTCAATCAAAAGAAAATCGATTACAACCAAATAAAAAGAAAGCAGATAACTATAATCATCATTGCTTTCGGAACAATTTTAACTCTCTTCCTGCTTCTTTGGTTAAAACAGGTTTTTGAGGTTACTATTATTGGTACAACGAACCCCTCTAGTATTTATGAAGATAACAAAAACGGTTTCTGGCTCATCAAATTCCTTGACCTAGGAATAGCTATTCCTTTAGGTTTTTATTCTACTTACTTACTATGGAAAAGATCTAGCAAAAGCTTTCCTCTAGTAATACTACTGTACAGTTTCTTTGCTTCAATGATTGCAGCAGTTTTTGGAATGTTAATTACTCAATTTGTATTCAATGATCAAAGCATAACTTTTGGAAATGGAGTGATTTTTGGTCTTCTAACTGTTGTTACTTGGATTGTTTACATTAAACTAATTATAATCAGACAATCAGCAATAAAAAAGAAAAAGGAGAACTCTTTATAATTTAAGAAAAAAATCAATTGTTCTATTTATTGTAAATTCAACTCTTTTTTCTTTTTTCTTCTAACCATTAAAAGTACAATACTTAGTGTTGCAAAAAAACCTAAATAGACCATCAACTCAAGAGCTGTTGGTTTATCTTGATAACCAAATAACGATCTTAAGAATCGCCCTATTTCTGTATTTTTATCATCTATTAATCCACTATTATCCTATAACTGTTTTTTTACGTAAATTTGTAGAAATTGAGAGAAAATTGAATAAAAAAAAGAAAAAGAAAAGAAGGAAAGGAGAAGAGTAAAAAGGAAGATGAAAATTAGTGCTCATAACGATGATATTAGCTTAATCTACCTACTAGCGAATAACATCACTATAAACGAAGAAAAGATTCCTATAATAGAAAGAATCAAAAAACACATTATTATTCTGAAGAGAAGGTTAAAATTTAAAACTAGATATAAATCAGGCAACTTATTTTCTGCATAAATCAAACCACAGATTAAACCTGTAAAGAGACCAAGCAATATATTCTCAATAAGAGGTTTACAGATAAATTTGATATAGTTTTTTCGCAATTTTTTCTCAGAATAACCTCTTGCTCCCAATTGGTTTAATTCAGGAGTTATTATTCTAACAGTTATTCGGCTATAGATTATTATAGTTAATGGAAGAAAAAATAAAGCAAATATGAGCTCAAAAAAGATAAAAAACTCCTCAACATTATAATTTAAATCAAGAATTTCATTTACATCTGCTTTTGTAAATATTCGCACATTTGCTTTAGATATATTTAAATTTTTGAGTAAGGATTCAATTGCTTTTTCTATTGCTACATTACTCTGCTCTAGAATTTCATCTTCTTCCTCAAATATATTTATGCCAAATGAGTCAATTTTTAACAATTTACAATATTCTTGCGATGAATCTATTAGCATGCCATCAAGTTCAAAAGCTTCATCAAATCTAGGAACGATCCTAGCTACTCCTGCACTCTCAAGAAAGATTTTTTTCCATCTTTCTTAATGAGAATGATGTCGTATGGAGTTAGATTTACAAACTCTATTCGTTTCTTTTCTTGTTCAGACACTATTTATTCACTTTTTGCTTGTTTGTTTTTCATTATATGTTACTACTATTTCTTCTTTTCCTATTATTTTTATTCTTTTTTTTAGCTCAAATTGCGATATATCCCTCTTTAGCTGCTCTACTTGCCATTTTTCTAATAATGTTACCAAAAAAATCATTGAATGCATTCCACCAATCTGGTTTGCTCTGTGAAGAACTTCAAACAGTTTTAATTTAATCAAACCTATTGATCTACTTGTTGTAACTGAAACTACTGTTAAATTGAATCCTTCGCTTATTACTACATCTATTTCTGCTTTTCTCCCTTTATGTTTAAAAACTACATTTTTATATAATCTTGCTTTCATATTGTAGGTAGATAAAAAAAGATTAAAGCAAAAGTCTTCTAACCAAACTCCTCTTAAATATTCAACAAGATTAAGAATTTCTTTTTTCCTGTTATTTTCAATAAGGTTATCTACTAGCTTTTTTAAATTCAGATCACTAATTATTTCAAAGAATGATGACAAAAGTTCAGAATTTGTTTCATTAAGATTAAAAAATTGCTTAACATTTTCTTTCTTTCTAATTTCATTTTCTATTTGCTGTAATACTTTATCCTTTGTAATCGTTATATAACCACTGAGTAGCTTTTCAGTTAGTTCTTTTTTTCCTAAAAGATCTTCAGCAATATTGTTATTTATCTGAACAATCTCTATATTATGCAATTTTGAGAAAATGTGTAAATCTATATCGATTATATCACTTAATTTTTTATTTTCAGGTAAACTTACACTTTCTTCCAAACTTAATATTCCTTGATGATTCCTAATTTTCTTAATTATAATTTTGTCTAGTTCTGCACTTAAATTTGTTAAACAAACTTCTTTGTAGTTTAAGAGAGAAATAAGAGTATCAATTACCATATTCTTTGTACCACTCGTAAATAAGAAAAAAATTTCAGTATAATAATTTAGAGAGTTTAAAACTTGTTCTACTTTTGCTTTAAATTTATTTAATATTATTTTTTTCTCATCCACAACAATTCTGTTGAAATTTAAATTACTATTAACTGTTTCCTTGTTTAGAGTTTCAATAATATTTGTAGTAAATTGATTACTTTCTCTACTTTCAATAAAATAAACATCAATCTGTTCAAATTTTTTGTAATGAGAATCTGCAAAAAACTTCAACCCTATAAATACAGGTAAAGGGCTTCCTCCTACAGTTGCAAAAATAACCAGTTTACTTCTGGATTTTTTATTTTCATTTTTCTTGTTAATCATCAAGCATAGTTAGTTTATTTCTTTATAATTTCTTCTTCATTTTCTATTTCATAGACTCTTCTTTTTTTAATTTTATTTATTTTATCTTTCTATTTTCTAAAAACTTTTATTCTCATCTTTTTTCTCTATCAAGAATGAGTTTAGACTTGCAAGACTTTCAACGTTTGGTTATTAGAGTTAAGTTGGATAAGGCTGTTTCTTATTCTAGCTTATTTAATAAATCCTCTTTAAATTATTGGTCTAACTTTTTGCAATTGGACTTAAGTAGAAATAGAATTATTTCTTCATTTTTTATTCCTGAAAAAAACAATTTCTCCTTTTATATTAACAATAAATCTACGCAATCTTTTGATCTCAATATTACCTATTCTAATCTAAAGATTCAACAATCTTTTATTGAAAATATTCTTCTGGAGACCAACGAATTCTTTTTTTCTTCCTTCAATATTTCTATTGAGAACTTGTTTGTTCATAGAATTCCTTCTTTACAAAAAATTTCATCTTTAGATAACACTTATGTTTCCTTCTATTTTACTAATCCTACATTTATCCTTTCTTATGATGGAGCTAACAAACGGTATGCTCTTCCTACTCTTTCTTCAATTATTGAATCTCTTGAAACAAGACTTAATGAATTTCATTCTGAATCTGTTCTTTCCTCTATTATTACACAAATTGATTTATCTTCTTTGGATTATTCAATAAGCTCATACAATCTTAAAAGCTTAAATATCGATGAATTGGGTGTGGGTTGTTTAGGTCAGGTTACTTTCTTTTTTACTCATATACCTAAAGAACTTCACTATTTATTCTATTTAGTTAATGTTTTTGGACTTGGAGCATATTTTGAAAGAGGATTAGGATGGGTTAATGTTAAAACAAAGGGAGAATAGTTTCTTTTATTCATATTCTGACAATTTCTTTGAGTTATATAACAATGGTATATTTAAACCTCCATTTTTGCTATAAAATGGGTCATCTAGTTCTTTTACATAACCTAATATTTCTCCTTCTTCCTCAGAGCTTATGATAAACAACTTATAATGGTCTGAAATTTTTTCTTTAAGCATTTTCTTCTGCTTTTTAGTTAGCGAAATAGCTTTTGTTCTGTATTCATAAAGATAAGCCTTTCCCCTACTTGAATCTACTCTTTTTAACAAAGATTGATACTCTTTTGATGAATCTAAAATTATTAAGGTTTCATTTTCTTTTTCTTCTATTAACTTAAATGTCTCTGTCAGGTTCTCTATTTCTGTGTTGTTAAGTTCATCTACACCTAAGTTTGTTGCTTTTTTTTCTCCTATAAGTGTTAATTTATCATAATATTCATTGATTATTTTATTTATCTCATTTTCTTCTATCTTGTCATATTTTTCTAGAACCTTTCTTGTTTCCCAGATCATTGTAGTGTCGTAAATCATTTTGTAGTAAGCTGCGTTCTCTGTCCCTGGTTTAACTAATTCAACTATTTTAACCACACCTTTTTCTTTATTATATCTATTACATCTTCCTGCTACTTGAATTAGAGAATCTAATGGCGCCATATCTCTGAAAACAACGTCAAAAGTCACATCTATTCCAGCTTCTATTACTTGAGTACAGACTAAAATTCTTTTTTTCTCTTTTTCTTTCAGTTTTTCTATTACCATTTTCCTATCTTTATGAGTTACAACTGAAGAAAGGAAGTATATTGGCTCTTTAGGAAATTTTTCAATAAGATAGTCAAACAATAATCTTGCGCTCTCTTTAGTGTTCAAAACAAACATTACTGACTTTTCCTTATTTTGTATTAAGAATTCTACAGCTTCTTTACCAAATTCTACCAGATCTTTTCTCATTTTTGAGTAGTAAATAGTATATCTATCAATGTTTGCCTTTTTTTCATTAAATTTTATTTCGTATAATTTTCCTTTATATTTATTCCATTCGTAAGGATAGCTAATAGCTTTTGGATTCGTTGCACTACCCAGTATAACTTTACAGCCTAAAATTTCTGTTAACTGATGGATTAGTGTTGAGATTAATTGCCAGTATTTTATTGGAATACTTTGTATTTCATCAAAAATTATTATGGACCCTGCAATTCTATGAAACCTCAGTAAATTTCTTTTCTTTCCTCCTAGCAATGAGTTCCAAAAAGAGACAAAAGTTGTTACTATGATATTAGAGTTCCATAGATAAATATAATCTCTGTAAGATTTAATGTTATACTCATCCTTTTCTTCATTTTCAGAGAAATAGCTCCACTCTGCTTCTGCTAAGTGGTGATGAATTGTAAGCAAGTCTGATTGTTTAATTTTCTTTTCCTCAAGGAGAATATTCCTTAAAGTTTCACCTACTTGGTCAGTAATTGAAATAAATGGTAAACAGTATATAATTCTAGGAATAACTTGTGATTTTTCATATATTTTATGTCTTAAATTAAACGCTAAATTGAGAAAAGCTAGCGTTTTTCCTGAACCAGTAGGATAAGTCACAGAAATGATATTTTCTTCTTGTAACTTTTCTAAAGCTTCACTAGATTTTTCCCACAGTTTTTGCTTTAGTTTCAATAACTCATCTTCAGTTTTTTCATCTATTGGAGCAAAGTTCTTTTTTCTATATTCTTCTATTATTGTTCTTTCTAGCTTTATTTTCTTGTTTTCAAAATTCATAAAGTGTTCTTCGCTATCTTCAATATGTGATTTAGCATCCCATTCGTCAAGATCACACAATAGCGAATAATAATAGATAATTAAAAGAGTAAGTCTATTATCTGTGCAGACTTCGTCCCACAATTCTTCCATTTCATCAAAAACGAGCTCTATATCTTCTACATCGGTTAACTCTAGGATATTTGATATTGTTTCTTCGACAATTCCATCAAAACGTGGATTCTCTTCGAAAAACTTTACTATAAAGTCAAAAACAGGATTTTCTCTCTTAATATCTATTTCATCTTTTGTTAATTTATTCTCCAGGTAATCTATTAGCTCTGAATCTAGGTAGCTATCAAAGTATCTTTTATTAATTTCAGTTATGATCTCTGCAAGGTCTTCATAAGTTAAATTTGTCCCGTATTTTCTTATTGAAGAGTTTATTGTGTTTGGTAATTTTCCTAAATTATGATGATTAAATATTGCAAAAGTTATTGATACAAGGTGCAAATTAAACTCTTTTTCATCTATCTCATTTTCTTGGTATATATCTCTAGCTTTTAGGCCTAATAACCAACAAAAAAGTCCGCCAAGTTGTGAGTGATAGGTCAAAGTTCTCTTTTTATCAGGATATTTAATTTTCCTTAGTTTATCTTGGAAAAAAGGATTAATCTTTCCGAAGTCATGAGAGAGTATTAGATTATTTATAAAGAATGATTCAATTTGAGAAAGGTTGGAACTCTCTATTTTTTGCCTAAATAAAGTAAAGTTCTTTTTGTTTAATTTGTTTGCTTCTTTTAGCATATTAGATATGTGCCTGCTTAATCTTTGTTTGGGTCTAGCTAAAAGAGTAAACCCTACATTCTCTGTATTATTAATTGCATGCTTAGACACTTTTTTCTCACATCAACTATGTTTACTGACCAATAAAAGATACGAAAACTTCTTTTTCATCCATTTTCAGTTTAAAAACTTGTTTTGCATTGCAAGAAACTTTCAGTTTTTTGTTTTTAACATTAAAGATTACATGTTCTGCCTTTTTCAGGACTATTCTATCATTTTTGTAGCTTAATGAAACAGGAATGTTAAACAATATTGAGTAACCTAGGTCCTCAATTTTCATTATTTTCTCGTTTACAGCTTGAACTGGAACAATAGTGTCTAAGTCATATATTCCTTCATCTAGAGGTTTGTAAGCGTATTTTCCTTTTAGCTTAATTTCAGCTAGTAAATTAGCATGACCTAAATATGGAGGGTAACAATATTTGTGCTCTTTTAATCTATTGTATAATTTTTCCATCAGTTTTTCATCTTCAGAAGTGAAAAAGATTCTATAAGCTACATTTCTAAGCATGTTTAGATTGACAGGGGCAGAAAATCCTCTTTGATCCTTTGATTTTACTTCATATGGGTCTTTTGCTAGTATAATTTTTATTCCTGAGGCTAGACTCATTGGATATTTTGTTTGTAAGTAGTTAACTTTTATTTTTGTTCTCCATATTGGGTTAAGGATTTGTATAGCTATTTTAGCAGAAGACAAAGGGTGATTTTCCCAGTACTCATTACGTGGTAAACCCATTATTCCTGCTATTAAACCTATTACTGCAGTCCTAGGTGGAAAAGGATAAGAGATATTCTCTCTCGTGGTATCAAAAGCTCTAAAGTGAGCAAATTCTCCTAGAATGTCGAAAGTAATTAGTTCATCCATTCTCATTCCCTGTTAGATTATATTTCTTCTAATTGAATGCCTATTTTACTAATAAGATCTGCAAATGAAGAATATTCTTCACCTTTGTATAAGTAAGTTAATTCTTTCGTCTCCTTGAATTCTATTTTGAGTATCTTGTCTTTGTAGGACTGTAAAATCTCCATGAGTTCATCTACTACAACTTTAGCATCTTCACAAGAGAGGATATTTTCTTCGTCTTTTAGTTTTATTTTAGTATCTAATCCGCCAATTTGGAATTCATTTTCTTTTGATACAACTGCAAATAGTAGTCTTGGATTATGATTAAACTTAGAACGAGTATTGAGTTTTTTCGTTCCCATCCATAAACCTTCATACACATTTTTCAGATCTTCTTCGCTAAACTGTGTTTTTTTGCTATTATATTCACAAGCAATACCATGGAACATTATTAATGAATAATCAACATAGTGAAATTGACCCATTCCTCCAGCTCCTTGTTCTCCAGTAGAAGACAAAACAGTAGTTAATCCCATTGTTACAATTTCTGGCTTGTTTAGTGATTTGCCTATTCCAAATTGTACAGGTCCTGTAATTGAAATATTTGCATTTTTAAAGGTAACAGCTGCACCAAAAGTTCTAACATCTATGTATTTTTCTGGTAATCTATTTTGCAACTCATCTCTTGAAACTTTATCTACATCACTAATTTCCAGTTCTTTTGTTACTATATCTTGTAAATTCATAACTGTTTTTTTATCATCTTTTAGTACACGTTTAATAAGCACTTGTTTGCTCTGAGACAACCAATAGTCCCTTATCGTTCTTTTTAGCCTTAAATCTGTTACTAGATTATATCCTTGTTCATCCATTCTGGGTCTGTTCCCATCATCAGGATCACCATTTGGATTTGCTCGAATAACATCATACACAAAGATTATTTCCCTTCTATTATTCAATAACACATTTTTCACCTCATTTTCTATTTTATTCTTCTGATTCATTTTCTTCTTCAGATTCCACATAGAAAGTGAAACCCATCATAAAAGCTAAAGAAAGCTCATAATGTGAACTTTCCCACTCATCTTTGCTTAAGAGATCGTTGAGTTTTTCCCATAGTCTAGCTTCAGTCTTTGATGTACTTTTATTCTTAGAAATCAAGCGTTTTACAACGCTATTGCACTTATCAGCTAATTTGTAGATTTGTTCATTGTCTAATCTCTTGGTAAGTACAGGAAGTTTTGTGTACAAACTTGTAGTTTTCAACTCTTTTTTCTCTTTATAAGCTAAAGAACTGTAATATTTCCCTATGAGGAAACTTATTTTTCTATCTGTTTTTTTAAAGAAATCTCTATTGAGATATTCTTCTATTTTAGCATAGTATTTTTCTGCTTTTTCAGACATTTTTCACACCAAAACATTCATTTTTTCAAGTAAAGTAAGTGTATAATGAATAATTTCTTTCTTTTCAGAAACAAACCATTTAAGATACGAGGATTCATCACTCTTAATTAATGAAGTCCTAAAAGTCTTCCATATTTTGTTGTAAGCTGCTTTATTAAGAGTTTTTCTTCTTATTTTTTTCTCATTGAAAAGAGATTGAATTATCAATCTGGCCGTTTTTTCTCCATAAACGTCGAATAAGTGTCTAAAGTTAAAGAGGATTGAATTTTTGTAATATTCATCTGTTTCGCTAAGATTTCTAACGATATTTTTTATTTGGTTTCTATCACCATAGATAAAATCTTCTACTACTTTTTTCGGATTTCCTGCAGCCATTACATCTTCATAGTAAAAATCAATTATTCCCAAACTATTTTCTGAAGCTTGTTTAAGCAATTCTCTCAGATCAACGTCAGCAGAACCTGCTAATTCTCCTCCTTTCTTTAAATCTGTAAGTTGCTTTACATAATTTTTATATTGTCTTTTTTTCTCCTTTTTTTTACTTTTTTCTGTTTTTTCTATAGAAACTAGTAATTCTTCTATTTTACTTCTTAGAGTTTCTTTTTTTGACTCATAGATTTTTCTCCTGTATTTACTAATGTTCTTGATAAAAGTTTGAATGGTTTCTATGTCAGAGCTTAAAGGAATAATGCTATGCTTGATATACTTGTATTTTTTTTCTCCTAACTTTAATCTATAGGCTTCAAACTTTAGAGTAGAATCTAGTTCAGAATATCCTTGTCTAACTAGCAGTTCACAATCTTTGCATATCATAGCTTGTTTGGCATTTTTATTAAACCCTAGTTGGAAATTTACTTGGTCAACAGAGAAAAACTTGAAGAAACTGCACTTCTCTAAAGGAAACAGTTCTTCTTTTTTTTCTCCACAAGCAATACAGACAACTTCGTCATCAGAAATTTTCTTTTTTCCTTTTGTTGCTGATTTTTGAAGAAGAAAAAGAGTTCTAAAAGCTTCAATTTCCCCAGGGTATTTTCCATTTAATTGAAAAACAATAAATTTAGGAGCATTTTTTGTAACTACTAACTGCTCTTTATCTTTTTCTTCTGTAAATTCTTGAGTAATGCGTTTATACAATTCTTCACATATTTCTTCGATTTTCTGTTCCATAAGCTTAAAGAAGTCAAGAATTATTGGTTCATTTAATTTCTCAAGAAAAGAATTGTAGTCTGGAATTTTTTTGAAGTTTATGATCTCTCCAGGAGAAAGTTTAGAAAAATCCTTATCATTGCCTTTTTGATATTTAAGGGCAAATAAAGGAGAATAATTACGAGAATTGCCAGATGTAACTCCAGGCAAATAAATGTCTATTTTATCTTGGCTTAGATCTTCTATTTCTATTGAAAAAGTGTTTTCTTCTAAATTTAAGTTACAAACGAAAATTGATGGAGACTTGGTCAACTTTTTTGCTTGTTCTTCTAGTATTATATCTAGTTCACTCTTTGTTCCTAAAGTAGCCAATCCAATGTTTCTTAATACACTTACTAACATTCTTTTCACGTTTGTTGTAATTATATGTTATCGTAACTTAAAACTAAAATTGACAATTTTACTTATAATAAATTGCTTTTTTAGTAAAAAGTTATAGAAAAAAAAACAAAAAATATAACTTTATATTTTCTTATTTAAAAGATTTAAAACATATGGATTTTCAATGTTTAAGGCATAAAGTCTTCTTGTTCTACCTTTTTCCTGAGGAGTGATGATTATAAGCTTTTTTTTAGCAAGAGAATACAAAAAATCGGGGATATATCCTTTTGCTTTTCCATCACCTCTTAATGCTCTTACAGTTATGCTTACATTTTTTTCTCCTTTATATTGTGAAAAATTTTCTACAAGTTTATTTAAAGAAAAACCCTTAAGTTTTCTATCTTTAAGATAATCTACATACTCTACTTTGTTAGGTTGTTTTTCTTTATATAAATAGATTAGATAATCTAACATCAATTCCTCCTCATCTGATAAGGTCGGTTCTTCTTTTTCTACAACTTTAAATTTAATTTTCTGTTTAAAGCAATTAACAGGAATATTGTTTCTTTTTATCAGAGTGGTCTGTAAATAAGCATCCCACCTTTTAAAAGAATCTATAAGTCTTTTTTCAACTTCTTTAAAAAGTTCAGTTTTCTTTAATATTGTAAGTATCTCTTGAAATGTGATACGTTGATAACTCTTTGGAAAATAGTAAGTTGGATTTTTAGTTGAAGAATAAAAATCAACGTTTAATACTGATAATATAAGTTCAAACAATTCTATTTTACTGAAAAATTCAAGTTCATTTTCCTTTCCAGAGTTTAAAAAGCGCAGTATCTCACTTCTTAGGACTGTAAGCATATTGCAAACTTGAAATACTTTAAGGGTCCTTATTCTTTGTTTTTTATGAGGAGAAGGGTTACCGTAAATTAATAACCATCTATTTTGTAAAATTTTTTTTATCCATAATTTTGAAAGCCTATGAGCTTCAAAAATATCGCTTAGAAAGTTTGTTTGTTTATAATTGTCTACAGTTGATTCGATAAGAATAAAAACATCAGACATTTTAGAAAAAGGTTCAACTTTGGAAGTGAAAATGCTTTTTAGTAGATTTTTTTTATCTCTTTTCTCTAATTTGAAGAAATGCTGTTTTACTTTAGAAATAATTTTATCAAGTTTATCTGCATTTTCCAAGCTAACAGAGAAGGATTTTCTCACTTCAAAGATCAGTTGAGGATAAAGAGAAACAGAGCATCCTGAATTATAAATCTCTTTTATTTCTCCCTCTAAATGTTTACATTTCTTTACATGAGTAGAAATAGGTACAAAGGGGCGAAAAGGCTCGTTTTCTGAAACTAGATGCTGCATTGATCTAAAGTAAATCAACCCATCTTTGTTTATGTCCCATTTTAGTTGTCCATAATTGTGAATAAATACAGAATCAATATCTCTTTCTTTAAATTTATTATCTAGTAATAATTTAATTTTGTTGTTAAAGCTTGTAGTATCTCTCAAAAATGAGAACTCATCTCTCAAATTTTCTTTATATATAACGTCAAATACTGAAAAGTATCTAAACATGTGAATTCGATATTCTTTCATTTTTATACACAGTTTTAAAATACTACTTTAAAAATACTATAGTCCTATAAATATTATTTTTTAAAATTACTTAAAATTAATTTTTTAAAAAAATAAATTTAATCACTGAAAGAAAACATTTTTCTGGCAATCTCCACCTTTCACTATTTAAAATTCCTTTTTTAAAGTATCTTCCAATCCCGGAGGATAGCCAAATTAGAATTAGTGCTTGTTTCACTGCGCCTAGCTGTTAGAATCCTTTTTTCACTAGTTAAGACACCTCTAACCTTTCTTCTGACTTATGTTAAAGTGGAGGTGAAAAAAGGATGCTCGCTCCGGATCTTCCTGACGATCCCGATCCATTTCCTCCTTGAATAAGGAGGTTTAAGGAGCTTCTAAATGGAGCTCCTTGATTTCCTACAGACGGGTCGGAAATCCCTTATTTATTTTTCTTTCCTTCTTTTTATCTTTTTCCCTTTTTGCTTTATTAAATCTGTTTTTTAAACTCTTTTTCTCTTACTTTTTTTATCCTTTCATTTAATTCTTTTATACTTTTGATAAGCACTCTTGATTTTTTAGGATCTTTTGTCAAACCTGCATGATTAATATCATTTCGATAATTTCTTAAGTCTTGAAAGATTAATATATATTCTTCAGGAATTATTTTATTAATTCTTACAATTTCATTTAGTTCTTCATCTGATAAGTATTCTTTCTTTTCCTTGTAAAATTCTTCGTAATTATATTTTATTTTATCATTAAAAGCGTTCTTTACTATTTTTTCTCTTAAATCATGGTCTCTTAATTTTTCTTCTGTATAAACTTTTAAAAAAATTTCAGAAATCATATTTTCTTGTAGCAAAGTATATGCTTGTTGAACTAGTCCATGTTCTATACACCAATCTACAGCACGATACCCATTTTCAATATCTTCATTTTCAAAATTTTTTAACTTTAAATAAATTAATTCTAGTAGATGATTTAACAATCTTGTTTGACTATCTTTTCTTTCAACTCTTTTTATTCTCGTTTTTAGTGCTTTAAAATCATGTTCTTTAATTATTTCATATCCTCTATTTGTCTTAAATAAGCTAGTAAATGCATTAATTTGATTAAACAAGTTTTGCTCTTTTTTCAGTTCCATGAAAAAAGTATTATGTTTTTCTCTTCTTCTTTTCAGGAATCTGTTAACATCCCTTAACTCACCAAATTTAAGAAAATTCTGTGTTATTAAAGTCCAATTTAAAAGATCTATAAATGGAGAAAGATCAAAAACTGGAGCATTTCTTTTTTCAACTGGCATCTCTTTAACTTCGTTATATGCACCTATTGCTTCAAAAGCCCCATAATATATACCTAATATTGAAATCTTTTTTATTACTATTGAGTAGTTTAAGACTATTAACATTAAGAAAGGTATAAATCTAAAAGCATGAGTAATATCTAAAATAATTTCATCTTCCTTGCTGATAGAGTCGAACATCTTTTCAAAAATTTCCCATAACTCTTCTTCGCTTCTTCCTACAGGGATTAAAACAGTTTTTATTTCACAATCTAAGTTTAGAGATTCTAATATTTCTTTTAATTTTGGAGAATGATCTTTTTTTAATACATCATCTTCAGTATTCCAATGTTTTTCTCTTGATTCTTCTGTAATAAAGATAACTATTTTGTCCTCTTCTGTCCATTCTTCACAAAGAAACCTTACCAAAGCTTCTTGAATATATTTCACTCCTTCCACTTTTTTCTCATTTAAGTAATAATTGCACTCTAGATAATTTCTTGTTCCTAAAAATGAAAGTAGAATTTTTGCCATTTTTTTACCTCTTTTATTACTAATCTTACTATCTTTATTTTTTTTACAATTTTAATTCTCTCTTTTTCTCAGAATATTATAATTTTTTTAAAAATTTCAATAACTTTCTGAAATTTTCCGAAGATTTAATAACAAAAATCCAAATTTTGAGCTATATCCAAAAGAGAATAGAAACCTAAGATAAAAGTGATATTATGTCTGTTAAGAAGAATGATGATATTTATTTTTATCGAACAGTTGAAATTGCGACTTTATTTCATGATATTGGAAAATTTAAGTTTAGGGCTATTAAAAGTGATAAGAAAAAGAAACATGAGTTATATTCTGCAGACTTTATAAGCAATATTAACCTTCCTGAAGGAATAGATAAGGAACAAGTAATAAACTTGGTTAAGCTGCACCATGATGGCTCTAAAATAATAAAGGGGTTGAATGAGTTACGTTTTTCTGATCGTATTTCCTCCGAAATGGACCGAGAAGGAGAGGAAGAAACAGATCCTATGAAACCTTTACAACCCATTTTTCAAACACTCAACCTTCGCGATACAGAAGCTGATCAAGTTTCTAAAAGATATACTATTAATGAGAAACAAGTTTATTATCCCCTTCCCTTAAACGCTAAAGTCATTGAAGAGAGTATTTTTCCTTATGAAGAGCAGAAAGTAAAAAAGGAATTTTTATCTTATTCTTCTCCTTCATGGGAGGAATTTGAAGAAAAGATGAGACTTATCCCAGAAAACCTTCCTTTTTCTACTTGGATCGAAATTGTAAATTCACTTTTACTAGTTTATACTTCAAACATTGCTAGTGCTGCTTACAGAACCAAACCCTATATTAGTCTTTATAACCATCTTGTAGCTACTGCTGCAATTGCTAGATGTATGGTTGAATACAATACCGTGATACCTGAAGGAAAACAGAAATTTGGAGGAGAAGAAGAACCTAGATATTTGATAATTAGCGGAGATATCAGTGGGATTCAAAGTTTTATCTTCAAGATGCGTTTTCCTGCTCAAGCTCGAAAAAATAGCGCTTCTAGACTCAGAGGAAAATCTTTCTATTTAGAACTACTTTCAAATGCAATAGTAAATGAGATTCTTTATAAGTTCAATTTAGGCGTCACGAATATTGTTTCCTTTGCTGCTGGTAATTTTAAAATTATTGCACCTAACACTCCAGAAGTAAAAGAAAAGTTATATGAGGTTAAGCAAAAAATCGAAAATTACTTATTTTCTCAATTTGGACTTGATTTGGGATTAACTCTAGTTTGGACAGAGATTTCAAAAAAAGAACTTAGCGATTATTCGCTATTAGAAGAGAAAGTGAGTAAAGATATAGAATTGGCAAAATACAGGAAGAAGAGCATTGTATTATTTGAAAATGAAAATAATGTTATTACTGACAAAACTTTAGAATTTTTCGAGAAGAAAGAAGCTCCAATCAACAAGAAAAAGTGTGTTGTTTGCGAATCTCTCGTAGAACTTAGCATTAAAGAATCTTTATGTACCAATTGTCAAAACCACGAAAAAATAGGTAAAAAACTTCCTAAAACTAAAGCTATCATTTTAACAAGAAAAAAAATAGACAAAAACATTGAAAATAACGAACTAGTTATTTCCATTTTAGACTATAAATTTATTTTTGCAGAGAAAAATGTCGAGAATCTTATACAACAAATTAATGATCCTTCAATTTTAGTTTATTACAGCAATTTTAGTGATCTTACAAACAACCAAAATATATCCAATGTTGGTTTAAGGTTTTTGAATTTTCAAATTTCTATGCCAAAACATGATGAGAAATTAATAAGTTTTGATTATCTAGCTGAAGCTAGCCATGGAATAAAAAGACTTGGAATATTGAAAGCAGATGTAGATAACCTAGGAACAATTTTTAAAGCGGGATTAAGCTCAAAAAAAGAACAGAATGAATTAAAAGAAAAGAAGACTCTCTCGAAGTTACGTGATTTATCTATGCGTCTGGAACTGTTTTTTGGTTACTATACCACTGTAATAGCTCAAAGGCCACAATTCAGATTATGGATAAAAACTTGTTCTAAACATATTGATTATTTTGAAGAAGTAATAGCAAGTTCTGAGGAAACATCAAGTACTGAGATTACTTTTTACCGTCACAATTCACTAAAAGACAAAAACAACGAGGTTTTTTCTTGTAAAGAGTGCAACAAAAAATCTAATTACACTTCTGCAATATACGGGTTGTTCTCAGGTGGGGATGATTTCATTTTTATTGGACCTTGGGACATGATTATAGACTTTGCTGTAGAAGTAAACAAGGAATTCCACAAATACATAAGTAACAATCCTTGGATAACAATTAGCGCAGGAATAGAACTCGCTCAAAGTAACTACCCTATTTCTAGAGCTTTAATCAACGCAGAACATTCTCTAGAAGAAAGCAAGTCTTTCTTGAAATATAAAAATAACAAAATTTCTCTTAAAAATAGTGTCACGTTATTTGGCGAAACGTTGTTGTGGGAAAAGAACCCTGAGGTATATTACACTCATAGGGAGGGAACTCTTGGAGACTTTCAATATCTTATTTCATGTGCTAAGAAAATTGCTGAAGAAGAAAAGTCTTCAGAATCTCTCTCACGGAGTTTTATCTATAATTTACTAAAAATGTGGGAATTAACCTTCATTGGAATGAGCAAAGAAGATATTCAACAGCAAAGAACGACAAAAATTGAATTTTATCCTCTTTTGGCTTATAACATCGCAAAACGATATAATAAAGAGGACAAAGATGATAAAACTAAAATTAAAATGAAGAAAGAAAAATTTGATTTTTTCAAAAAAATTCTTCCTTGGATGAAAGTCCCAGCTACATGGGCATTATATAGAAATAAAAAGAGAAGGTGATGAATTTGAATTCAAAAAAAGGATATCAATCTCAAAGAAGAAGTTATGGTGGAGGAAGAGCTCCTCAAAAAGATAGTGAAGATCTTATCAAGTTCTTCAAAGATAAGATGGCTTCTATAAAAAACTGGTCAGAATATCCAGTTATTGATTTCGCTCCAAAAGATGGAGACGCGTATAAGATAGCGAAGGCTTTTGAAAAAGAAAGTGGTGGCTCAAAAAACAAGACTACCCAGCTGAGAAAATTTTATGACCAAGCAATAAAAGCAAAATTGAAATTACGAGGATCTAATGAAACTGAAGCTCTAAATAGCGCAATTTCAATAATAATGATGATTGAGCCCAGGGCCTACATGTCATTTTCAAGAAAAAACATATCAAAAGCTGTAATTGATTTTATTTCAATAGCTTTAGACAAGAACAAATTTAGAACTAATTCAAAAAAGCAATTTGAAGAAGATTACAACAGATTTTTGAAGTTTTTCGAGTCTGTAATAAGTTATAATAACTTTCTAATTGGTGATTAAAATGTCTGAAATAAAAAATAATGGACAATTGAAAGAAAATAGAATTATTGAAGGATATATAAAATTAGAAACAGGACTCCATATAGGAGGTAATAAAGACTCTTTAGAGATTGGAGGAGTAGATGCAGTAGTCATAAAAGATCTAAAGACAGGAAAGCCCATTATTCCTGGTTCTTCACTAAAAGGAAAAATGCGAAGTTCGTTGGAATATCTTCTTGGGCTATGTGACCGAGATAAGAAAAACCCAGATGTTTTACATATTCACGCATCAATAGAGCCATGTAATGATAAAAACTGTCCTATTTGCGTAATTTTTGGTTCTTCTAAAAATGAACTCTCATTTAAAACTAGACTAATTGTAAGGGATTCTATCGCTCTAGAAGAGGAGTCAATATACACAGAAATAAAGATGGAAAACGCACTAACCAGAGTTAATCTTTCAGCTACTCCTAGAAAATTCGAGAGAGTACCCGCAGGAACAACTTTCCCATTAGAACTTGTATACTCAATTTATGATCAAAACAATGATAGAAAATTGTTTTCTAAGGTTTTTGAAGCATTAACTTGCATTGAACATTCTTATTTAGGAGGTCAAGGTTCTAGAGGATATGGAAAAGTCAAATTTTACATCACAAAAATAACAGCATACGACAACGCATATTATAAGAATGAAGGAAAAGAAAGAGTAATCTTTGAAAACGAAAAAGGGGTTAGCCCTTCAGAAGTTAGGAAAAAATTATACAGCTAGATAAAGGGTAAGAGATATATGATATCTAAAAGAATTTCTCTATATTTTAATTCAGGGGCGTCTAATCAGAATTTTCACAGTAATACTCTAGCTCGGGCTATAATTAGTAATAGTATAGAATTATATGGAGAAGAAGTAGTAAAAAAGTTGACAAGTCAACCTTTTGCTGTTACGGACCTTTTCCCTTTTATCAAAAGTGAGAAGGGAAAGATCTTTTTACTTCCTAAACCACTATTCCCTTTGTTCTTAGTAGAAGGACAAATAATTAACTATAAAGCATTTAAAAAAGCCAAATATATAACAGAGAAAGCTTTTGAAATATATACCAAAGACGGGCAAGATAAATTTACGCAATTAGATGTAGAAAAGGGAATAATTAAACTGATAAAAGAAGAGACAAAGATAGAGTTTGTAAGTGATGTACGTCCAAGAAACGCATTACTTCGAGCAACACCTCCTTCAACAAAATCAGATGAACAAAGAGAAACCAATCAATTCTTCTTTACAGAAATGTTTGGTTTAGAAAAAAACGGTTGTTACTTTGTCATTTCAGCCCAAGATAAAAACAATATGGAAATATTACTAAGTTCAATAAAATTGTTGGCTCATAGAGGTTTAGGAGGAGATATATCTGTTGGTAATGGCTCTTTTAAGATAGATTCTATAGAAGATTATACTACAGATGCTAGTGAAACGCAGCAAAAGATGCTTCTATCTAATTGGATTCCTAGCTTAAAGGACAAAGAAGAGGGTATTTCCATTAAATATTATAACTTGTTAGAATATAGTCCCATTTCTATTACTAGCAAGCAAACTCCCAACCCTTTAAAGGCTACAAGATTAATTCAAGCAGGTAGTATAATTGAGAATGTACATTCAGAGATCATAGGAACGCATATACAGATAGGTACAGAAAAAGAGCCCAGTTTTTCGTGGGGATATGCACTAACTAGGGGGATTAAAGGAATTGAGTAATGAAGAGCAGTTAAAATTAATATTAAAAACTATCTCACCAGTATTTATTGGAACAGGGGAAATTATTTCAAGAGCAGAAATTGCTTTAAAGAATCATGTATTATATGTTGCGAACATAGAAAAGATGGCTAACAAAATTGACCTTGACAAATTAAATAAATTAATAAGAAAAGCTGTAACAGAAAAAAAAGGCAAACATGAAGAATTAGAAAGAATTGTCAAAGAGGGATATGAATACAGAGTAGTCACAGGAAAAAATGTTGAGGATATTTCTTTAGAACTAAAAGAGCATATCAAAGTTAAGAACAACTTGTACATTCCTGGAAGTAGCATAAAAGGATCAATTTTGTCAGCTATAATTAATACTTCATTAATTGAACTAGCAGAGTTTAGTCAAGCTTTTCAAGAGTTCGTAGAAGATATTGCTAACAAAAAGTTCAAAGATAAAAATAAAATAAACAGTGCATTAGTTGGAATAGCTCTCCAATGGTTAAAAAATAAAGATCAATTAATCAGAAAATATAGAGAGATTAGTAAAGATGAGATTAAAGAATTAGGAAAAAGAAGATTTGATAGGTGGATACAAGTAACAGATACAAATTTAGTTAAAATAGAAAAATATGGAGTAATTTTGCCTGTTGAAAGAAAAGGAGGAAAAGGAGCTCCTCTACCTATATTGCAAGAAATGATAAGAAGAAATAAAGAACTAGAGTTTGAGATGAATCTCCTTAATAGCAACCAAGAGGTTAAACTTAAACAATTACTAGAAATAGTAGATAAATATTACACTAAAATTTTCGAAAAGGAACTAAAATGGTGCCAAGATAGAAAAATTAGGTTAGTAAACAATAAATTGCAAAAAGAGGAGAATGAATATTTACTTAGAATAGGTTTAGGAACAGGAAATACGGCTATATCGCTAATTCCTACTATGCAAGAACTTGATCCCAAAAATAGATTACTCGCTACATATGGGAAAAACTGGAGATTAACGAGGGTAGGGGGAGCTGCAGCAAGATCTAAGTGGTTCGCAGAATACCCTACGAAGGATGGTAAAAGGAAATATTCCCCATTAGGATGGGTAAAAGTTTCAATTAAAGAATGACAATAAGTAAAAAAATATGATTATGGATCATGGTGAGACAGATGGAAAAATTAAGAAGTATGGAAAAAACTTATCAAACACTTACTTTTGATAATAAAGTAATTAACTTACCTGGAGGAGAAATATCTTTATCTGTTCTTTCTCAAGAAGATACTGTTATTCCTTCTCACTCAGGTTCTATCGTAAGAGGAGCCTTCTTGAATTTGATCTCAACTATTGACTATTCATTAGCTGATAAACTACATAATGGAAATAATGTAAGGCCTTACTCTGTAGAGTCCATAAAAAAAATTAGTGGAGAATACATCAAAAATAGAAGAAATGATTTAATAGTTAAAAAAGGAGAACTCTTAAAATTAAAACTCAAGGTGCTGGATTCAGATATTTTACGCGCTTTAATTGAACATTTCATGCAATCCTCTCTTCCAAAGATTGATCTTGTTGGTAAAGAATATGTTATCTCTGATCTAGTATATAATATTAAAAGAGTTGAACTGAAAAAAAGAGCTTTCAAACTAAAAGTCAATTTCCTTTCTCCAACATACTTTTCAATGATTAGTAGAGAGGACTCAATGTACTTCCCTGAACCCAAATATTTGTTCATGAACCTAGCCAAACTCTGGAATCTTTATAATAAAGAAGTATTTATCCCTGAAAAGCAATTCTACGAATGGTTAGATAAAAACGCAAGAATAAATGATTACTCAACTAGAACTAAAAGAGTTTATATCGGAAAAAGCACCCCCATAAAAGGATTTCAAGGATGGGCAGTCTACAGATTCTTAGAAGAAGAGAACTTTTTACCTTGGATTCATGTACTAGCCAAGTTCGGAGAGTTATCTAATGTAGGAGGAAGTAGAACTGCAGGATTTGGAGTAATGAGAGCTAAATGGTTAGACATCAATGAAAATGATGAACAAAAGAAAAAGTAATGAGTGAACCCCTTTTCAATCTGAAATGATAGAGGTTATAATAAAACTAAAATCTGGAAAAGAAACACAAACAATTCATATTTTTTTTCTTTGAATTAAAACGTTATTTTTTCCTCCAGAATAAAAAAAACAAAATAAGATAAAATTAGATAGAGAAAGTGTAGAAAAATACTTAATAAGCTATTAAATTCTAGAGTTAGATGAGAAAAATAGGGGTTATTAACCTACAAGAAGCTTTAGATGAAGCAAGGGGGATTATAGGAGAGAATTATGACCTTTTTAAGAGGTTAGTAACTTCTTTCTCAATAACAGCAAATAAACCTACATGGGATATTGTAATTTTTTTAATAAGCTTAAAGCTAACAAAAGACCAAGAACAATTCAAGAAATGGATGGATTTTTGGGCAAAATATTCTTCAACAAGGAAATATAAGAACATAAGATATCACGCTCCGAGCGCATTTTCACCTTTCTACAGTGAGATAGATATTGAAAAAAAATTTACTAAAATGATGCAATATCTATATAATAGCGAAACTGAGCTAACAGAAAGCCAAAGTTGGAAACTTTTCTTTGAACTATTCTATAAACTTAGAGCAGTAATCAAACCAAAATTCAGTAAGGTAGAATTCAAGGTCTTTTTAACAATATTAGAAAAACAAACAACTAGTCTATCTTCTCTGAATGAAAGTTTAAAAATGGCTAAGTCAAACTTATCCAACTATTTAAAAAGAATTAGAGAAAAAAGGGTCATCTTTGAAGGATTCTTAATTAACTTAAGAAAATTTGATCTAAATATGTTTTTTTCAAGAATCAAATATCCTTTATCATACAAAGAAAAAGTAACTAATAACGTCCCAAAAGGAAAATTCTTGAGGAGAATCTACGAAGGACATATTGGTTGCAACTACTATTTAATGAGCTATCTAGCCCCAAACATAGATAAAATTGAACAATATCTAGAAAATGATAAAAGAGTAATTTTAGACACAATTCCAAATGCAGAAATAGATATTCTAAAAAGTGATAGAAATAGCAGACTTTACTCATTTAACTATATAAACTATGATTTAAAAAAGGGAAAATGGAATTTTGATATTGATGATATAAATTATAATCTTTTCCTTTTCAAAAGTAAAAATAAAATCAAAAATAAAAGAACTATTAAGATAATAGAAAATTTCCCAATTGATGATAATAAAGAGTTGAAGTTTGATAGAGAAACGCTAAACATACTAAAGTTTTTCTATAAAAATCCACAAAAGTCAATTTCACAAATTATTCAAGAATTGGATATAAGAGAAAGTAAAATTAGAGAAGCAATAGCTAACTTTGAAAAAAAGAATATACTAAAAAGAAGAGTAAATCCAGGGTCAGTATTTGGGCTTACAAACATTATATTCTTTCTAAAAGAAAAAAAAGAAAAAATAAGAGAAATACATGAAGATCTATCGTTCTTTCCAGAAATATATAGTGAACCAATGATTAACAAAAAAACAAAACAAGAAGAACTTATGATAATCATAAGATCACCAGAAACAATACTGTTACCAGTCCTAGATTCTATCTATAGGAAATATGAAAGAAAAATAGTAGACCTGTTTGTTATAGACCAGATGTACTCAACTAGACAAGATCTACCACTAGAAAACTTCGACACACTGTTCAAAAAATGGGAAATATAAATCATAATTTAAGATTTAAGTTTTCTAACCAGAAGCGGAAAATAAGACAGATTGTAATAAAAACTAGAAAAAATTATTAAAAATAGAATAGAAAATATAACTTTTTTTTGAAAATAGTAAAGTTAAATACTTTCTAAAAAAATAGTCTTATTTAAAGTGATTTTTTTGACACAGAATATCGAGTATATAGAAGGAATAAGAAATCAATATCAAGTAGCAAAAAGTGAATTAGAAGAAATTTTCTTTCCTACTGTAGTAACAAGATATTCAGTTATCTTGGGCTCAGGAACAACTTACCACACATATTTAATTGCAAGAAATGCGAATTTAGATTATTATAGAATAACACTAAATGGGTTGATAGACCTAAATTTTGGCAAAAAAGTGTGTTTAACTTGTGGGAAAAAAATAAACGAAAACGAAACTAAGACATATTGTAATAATTGCACTACTGAGGAAGAAGAAAAATACAAAAACTGTTTATTTCACTCACCTTTCAAATATTACAATAAAAAATGCACATTAGAATATCAACCGTGCCAAGTATTAGGAAATAGAGAAAAGTGCTATTCTAAATACATCCTCTATTTTGGCAGATTCGGTGAAAAAATAAAAGTTGGAATATCGAGATTTAGTTATGGAAAATATAAATACAAAAGAATAATTGAACAAGGTCTAAATGAAGCAATAGTAGTCTATCCATTTAACTCACTCCCTGAAGTGACATTTTACGAAAGAATGTTGATCGATGAATTAGGTTTAGCAGAAAAGATTACTTTTGAGGAAAAAGTAGAAGCTTTACTTAATCCAACTTTTATTGAAATAGAAACATATTATCCTCTAAAACAAATAAAAGAACTCTTTTACAACAAAAAATTGAAAAAAATCGATGTTTATCCTGATAACTTGCTTGAAAATGTAGTTTCATCTTCTTTTGATATAACACTAAAAAAGAACATCAAGAAATTGAGTGGGACAATAATCTTCACCCAGGGAAACGTGGGAATAATAAAAAAGACAAATGAACTAACATTTTTTGATATAAGTAAACTTGTAGGAAGAGAATTAGAAAGAAGGAATGAAGAATGGTAGTATTGGTCTTAACTTCTCACGGAACAAAACTAGGAAGAAAAAAAGAAATGTTCAAAATAACTAGACCAGATACAGAGTTTCAAGAAGAGCTATTTGCAGCAGAAACAGTAGAAGAAATAATAGTAGAATCTACAGGAAGTATTTCAACTGAAGCAGTAAAACTGGCTTCAAGATACGCAATACCCATTCTTTTTGTTTATGGTAATGAACCTATAGCCTGTCTGACTCCTTTTGCATCACACGGAACAGTAAGAGTAAGAAGAGCACAAATTAAAGCCTATGAAACAAAAATAGGAGTAAGATTCTGCAAAGAAATAATAAAAGCAGCAACAGATAACAAAATTAAGATAATAAAAGAGATGGTAAGAGTAAGAAAACTAGATAAAAATATAGCAGGAACTATAAAAAATGAAATAAACAAAATGGACTATCTAAAAGCAAAACTAAAGGAAATAAAAAAAGAAAAAATAGACGAATGTAGAGAAGAGATATTCACAAAAGAATCAGAGATAACCAAGATATATTATGGCTGCCTACAAAAAATGCTACCAAAAGAGATAAACTTCAATGGAAGAACAAGAAGACCTCCTAAAGACCCAGTAAACGTGTTATTAAGCTATGGATATGCAGTGCTAACAGCACAAATACACAAATCAGTAATAATTGCAGGGTTAGAACCCTACGCAGGTTTTTTACATACAGATAGAGCAGGAAAAGTATCTTTTGTACTTGATCTAATAGAAATATTCAGACAACCAGTAGTAGATAGGCTAGCGTTAACACTAATAGAAAAAAAGATGATTAAAAAAGAAGATTTCGAAAAAAGGGAAGAAAATAATGGACTGAGAATGAAAGAAAAAACAAAAAAGAAGTTCCTAGAATACCTATTCGAAAAAATTAGAACAGAAAATGTAAACTATAAAGGAATAAAGACAAGCTACCAGAGAATATTCGTAGATCAAGCAAGGAAAGCAGGAGAGTTCTTCATAAATAAAGTAAATTATGAGCCATACTCAATAAAAAAATAAAGGGAAAAAAATGGAATACATAATATGCTACGATATATCAAAAGATGAAATAAGAGAAAAAGTAGCAGAAATATGCCAAAATAGAGGATTTAGAAGAATACAATATTCAGTTTTTTACGGAAATGTGACAAAAAATATACTAGAAACAACAATAATGGAAATAAAAGAAAAAACAAAAGGAGAACAAGCAGAAATATTTATTGGACAAATATGTGAAAAATGCGCGAAAAATAAAATATTCTATGTGTCAGAAGAAAAAAAGAAAGAAAACAAGGCAAATGAAGAGGAAAATGAAGAAGAATTAGAACCAAAAAAAGTAGAAGAGAAAAAAAATAACAAAAACAAAAAAAGAGAAAGGAAAAGAAAAAACAAAACAAAGACTGATGTACAAACAATTATGGATACTCTAAAGAAAGGAGTAATTATACTATGATCAGAGAACAAGTCAGTGAACAAGAAAAGATATGGATAAACTTTGAAGCAGTAAGACAGTTCTTTTATTGCAAAAGAAAAATATATTTTAGATACTGCGCAAAATTCAAAGGATACAAAAGCTATAAAATGGTTAAAGGAACAGAATACCACAACTATAAATTCAAAAGAAAAGAAAAAATAAATGAAAAAAAGAATTTCTGGGTGGAAAATGAAAAATTAAAAGTGAGAGGATTTATAGACTATATTATAAAAACAAAAGACAATGAAACAATAATAGGAGACTATAAACAAAAATATCCATACAAAGGAAAAATACCAGAACAGTATAAAATGCAACTAGTAATAGAAGCAGTCGCTCTTCAACCAAAAGTAAATATAAAAAAAGTAGAAATAAAATTACCAAAAGGAAAAAAAATACAAGAAGAAATAAAAGAAGAGGAAATAAAAAAAGTAATAAAAGCAATAAAAGAAATAAGAAAAATAATAAAAAAAGAAGAAATACCTGAACAAACAAAAATAAAAAGTAAATGTAAAGACTGTGAATGCAGAAATATGTGCCAACCAATGTAAAAATCAAAAAAAAAGAAAAATTGAGGGAAAAAGATCTTTTATAAACAATTTTTTTCACAAGAGTCATTTATAAATAAAAAATTACACAAAATTTATAAAAAAAATGAATCTCTTTATAAATGAACTGACAACTTTGACAGATTCAAAAAAAGAGAAAATAAAAAAGGCTCAAAGAGCAATATTATAAAGAAATAGGTATGTGTTGCAATTAGGATCTCAGAATAGTGAGAATTGAAATTTTCCCGTGTAAGCGTTCTAGCAACATAGAAGAAAGCTCGTTGCAATTAGGATCTCAGAATAGTGAGAATTGAAATTATAGTAACGGAATTTGAAGAAAAGACAAGGTGGTTCTAGTTGCAATTAGGATCTCAGAATAGTGAGAATTGAAATAAACCCAAGCCCGCTCTAAACGAAACTGACAAACTCAAGAAGTTGCAATTAGGATCTCAGAATAGTGAGAATTGAAATCATTTTTAGTCCGCCCACTGTTGCTATGATTTGGAAAAGTTGTTGCAATTAGGATCTCAGAATAGTGAGAATTGAAATACCACCCAACAAATCACAATAAGTGATCTTGATATGCCAGGTTGCAATTAGGATCTCAGAATAGTGAGAATTGAAATTTTATTTTTTCTATTACAGCCATTTTTTTCACTTCCTAAGTTGCAATTAGGATCTCAGAATAGTGAGAATTGAAATTTTACTTTCATTCTTGGTATTAACGAATATTCTAAAACCTGTTGCAATTAGGATCTCAGAATAGTGAGAATTGAAATTGACCATTTTTCTTTCAATTCATCTACTGAATTAAAAGTGTTGCAATTAGGATCTCAGAATAGTGAGAATTGAAATGAATAATAAATGGTCAAAGTATAAGTTGCTTCTTCTAATTGTTGCAATTAGGATCTCAGAATAGTGAGAATTGAAATACTGTTGCACATTTCCAGGGTAATTGATTCTTCCATAGTGTTGCAATTAGGATCTCAGAATAGTGAGAATTGAAATCAAGTCTGTTGTAGTTTTGTATAACTTGTGGAGGATAAGCGTTGCAATTAGGATCTCAGAATAGTGAGAATTGAAATCCTGTTCAAAAGTCATGATTGCTGGTGATGGAACACAGGCGTTGCAATTAGGATCTCAGAATAGTGAGAATTGAAATACATCATTTATAAACTGTTGTATTCGCAAACATGCAAACAAGTTGCAATTAGGATCTCAGAATAGTGAGAATTGAAATTTTATTAGTTCTTCGCTCATTTTTTCTGCTATTAATCGGTTGCAATTAGGATCTCAGAATAGTGAGAATTGAAATAATGACAGTAGAGAAGGACATCCAACCGAGCGAGGAAATAAGTTGCAATTAGGATCTCAGAATAGTGAGAATTGAAATTTATTTTTTATACCTATGAATGCTTTAACAAGATAAACAGGTTGCAATTAGGATCTCAGAATAGTGAGAATTGAAATCCTTTTGAGGAATCTGACTTCGCTATTAACAGTCTCTAATGTTGCAATTAGGATCTCAGAATAGTGAGAATTGAAATGATAACTGCCCCTGACCAGAAAAAAGAAACCGCTTTACGTGGTGTGTTGCAATTAGGATCTCAGAATAGTGAGAATTGAAATTTATACAAAAAGCAAATACAGGAACAAGAACAGCAGGAGAAGGTTGCAATTAGGATCTCAGAATAGTGAGAATTGAAATACTTCTGAACGGATCATTATATGCAAACCTTTACCACTGCTTGTTGCAATTAGGATCTCAGAATAGTGAGAATTGAAATCCCTTTTTACTTTTTCCTTTTCCCTTTCTTCTACTAACTCGTTGCAATTAGGATCTCAGAATAGTGAGAATTGAAATCATAAATTAGATAGAGTAACGTTAATATTACTAATCCTGTTAGTTGCAATTAGGATCTCAGAATAGTGAGAATTGAAATTTTGATGGTTTAGACGTTATTATTTCTACTACTGGAAGTTAGTTGCAATTAGGATCTCAGAATAGTGAGAATTGAAATTCTATTTTTTCCTTATACGCACTATAAAAAACGTAAGGTTCTGTTGCAATTAGGATCTCAGAATAGTGAGAATTGAAATGGTCTTTACCCCATGCAAATACCCATCCCTGCAGTTCATGGTTGCAATTAGGATCTCAGAATAGTGAGAATTGAAATCAGGATAGCAAAGCCAGAGCGTTTTGAAAGAGTCGAGGAAGTTGCAATTAGGATCTCAGAATAGTGAGAATTGAAATATAAAATCAAGTGCGAATATATCAACAGAAAGAGCACCACTAACGTTGCAATTAGGATCTCAGAATAGTGAGAATTGAAATAAAACTGTATTTTTTAACAGTTCTCGGAATTTTTCTAAAAGTTGTTGCAATTAGGATCTCAGAATAGTGAGAATTGAAATTACATTATATAGTGCTTCAGAAAATTATGAGCGATTTAAAGGTTGCAATTAGGATCTCAGAATAGTGAGAATTGAAATGCTTATACTGAAAAGAAACTTTGGCTTGCTTCTGGAAATTAGTTGCAATTAGGATCTCAGAATAGTGAGAATTGAAATTCATTTAAAACACCTTTTATAATTCTTCAATTTTAATTGTTGCAATTAGGATCTCAGAATAGTGAGAATTGAAATTTTTGAATAATTTCTGTTCCATAGGAACTGCTATATTTATGTTGCAATTAGGATCTCAGAATAGTGAGAATTGAAATTTCTTTTCTTTTGGTTCTTCTGGTTCCGGAGGAAGAACGTTGCAATTAGGATCTCAGAATAGTGAGAATTGAAATAATTTTATAACCGCTAACTCTATAGATACCTATGAATGGTGTTGCAATTAGGATCTCAGAATAGTGAGAATTGAAATTCCTCTAAATTCATCACTCTTTCAGCTAATATTCTTGTTGTTGCAATTAGGATCTCAGAATAGTGAGAATTGAAATCTTTAGTTAAATCATTATTTAAACGAGTATTTAATAAAGTTGCAATTAGGATCTCAGAATAGTGAGAATTGAAATTCAAAAGACAAATAGACTTTCTCTATTCCCTCATCATCAACTGTTGCAATTAGGATCTCAGAATAGTGAGAATTGAAATTTAGTAATAGGAAGACCAGAAGTGAAAAAGATTGCTTTATGTTGCAATTAGGATCTCAGAATAGTGAGAATTGAAATTTCCTATTCCGAGACCCATAGTCCAAATTTTCTTCAAATGTTGCAATTAGGATCTCAGAATAGTGAGAATTGAAATTTGAACTATGGCGTCGGAAGGCCAATCAAGAAAGGCCTCGTTGCAATTAGGATCTCAGAATAGTGAGAATTGAAATAACATAATTTAAATTTATCACTATTAAACAGCCTTTTGTTGAGGTTGCAATTAGGATCTCAGAATAGTGAGAATTGAAATTTCATCACAGTGTCATCTACTCTTGGGTTTCTATCTAAATCTATGTTGCAATTAGGATCTCAGAATAGTGAGAATTGAAATGCAAGAAACTCTTACGGGGGCTGGAAAGATTTCGAGAACACGTTGCAATTAGGATCTCAGAATAGTGAGAATTGAAATAACTGGGAGATTGTTCTTCCTTGAAGAACCCATTAATTATGTTGCAATTAGGATCTCAGAATAGTGAGAATTGAAATAAAATATAAAAGTCGTTTAAATTATCCTCTTCTTCTTGTTCGTTGCAATTAGGATCTCAGAATAGTGAGAATTGAAATACAAAATAAGCAACAGCCCCAGTTCCTCCAGCAAGCAAAAAAGTTGCAATTAGGATCTCAGAATAGTGAGAATTGAAATATTATATCAGCTTCAAGAACAGAAACGATGAGCGTACCGGTTGCAATTAGGATCTCAGAATAGTGAGAATTGAAATTTTCTCTAAATCAATATCAGTATATAGTTCTTTAGTTATTGTTGCAATTAGGATCTCAGAATAGTGAGAATTGAAATTAGAACTTCTTACAACCATCACATTGGAGTAGTTTAGGAAGTTGCAATTAGGATCTCAGAATAGTGAGAATTGAAATCTGTTCTATTCCAATAAACACCAAACTTATTTACTCCGTGTTGCAATTAGGATCTCAGAATAGTGAGAATTGAAATATTACATAGCCATATTTTTCTGCCACCTGTTTTTGTGGTGTTGCAATTAGGATCTCAGAATAGTGAGAATTGAAATTTGAATTATTATAAAAATGTTAAAAACTTTACTACCATGTTGCAATTAGGATCTCAGAATAGTGAGAATTGAAATAAATTTTCTGTTAATTCTTTATATTCTTCATACTTCATTTTGTTGCAATTAGGATCTCAGAATAGTGAGAATTGAAATAAAGATAAATGAGTTAGTTTCATCCGAATTTCTAAAAGCGGTTGCAATTAGGATCTCAGAATAGTGAGAATTGAAATACAGTTAAGAAAAATATTGAAACCGTATTAGCCAGAAATAATGTTGCAATTAGGATCTCAGAATAGTGAGAATTGAAATACTAGGCAATGATAAGTAGAATTCTCTAAATTTAGAGGTTGCAATTAGGATCTCAGAATAGTGAGAATTGAAATCTAAATTACGTGTTCTTGATATGAACGAGTCTTTTAAGTTGCAATTAGGATCTCAGAATAGTGAGAATTGAAATCAAAGCTTGTTTTGGGGTTTCACACCCCAAAATCTTTGAAGTTGCAATTAGGATCTCAGAATAGTGAGAATTGAAATTTTTGAATCCGAATAATGTTAGAAAACCTACCGCTACAGTGTTGCAATTAGGATCTCAGAATAGTGAGAATTGAAATCGAACTTTTCTTGAAACTTCTTATAATTATACTCTGACTTTGTTGCAATTAGGATCTCAGAATAGTGAGAATTGAAATTTTGACTTTTACCCTGTTTATCTTTTAGCCTAATTCAGAGGTTGCAATTAGGATCTCAGAATAGTGAGAATTGAAATCCTATATTTCTTTCTAAACAGCATGGATATATGTTTAATATGGCTGTTGCAATTAGGATCTCAGAATAGTGAGAATTGAAATCGAACTTTTCTTGAAACTTCTTATAATTATACTCTGACTTTGTTGCAATTAGGATCTCAGAATAGTGAGAATTGAAATCCTTTCTTAATTCTTGAAATTTCAGTAATATCAGTTTCTTGTTGCAATTAGGATCTCAGAATAGTGAGAATTGAAATTATTTATCGTCTACAGGACGGACTATAATAGGTTCAATATGTTGCAATTAGGATCTCAGAATAGTGAGAATTGAAATTTCAAAGTAAAATAGTGCCAATACTAACAAAAAATAAAGGAGTTGCAATTAGGATCTCAGAATAGTGAGAATTGAAATTGTTGAGGATAAATAAAAGCGTCAATATATAAATTTTCATAGTTGCAATTAGGATCTCAGAATAGTGAGAATTGAAATGGTATTCACTTCCTGTATCCATACGCCCTTTCAACATCTATTGTTGCAATTAGGATCTCAGAATAGTGAGAATTGAAATCCCCGTCGCCGCTACAACGTAGGTTTTGATTTATCCTGTGTTGCAATTAGGATCTCAGAATAGTGAGAATTGAAATTTCGTGAATGGACCTGGTTAGATATTTGGGCTTATATTGTTGTTGCAATTAGGATCTCAGAATAGTGAGAATTGAAATTTTGCTTTCTTATAAAGAACTCTTACAGTGTCCTCAGCAGTGTTGCAATTAGGATCTCAGAATAGTGAGAATTGAAATCCATAACTAAAAAGTTCGACCTGAAAACAAATGTTCAAGTTGCAATTAGGATCTCAGAATAGTGAGAATTGAAATGACTTACTAAATTTTTTACGTTCAACTTTATCCCTAAATTTGTTGCAATTAGGATCTCAGAATAGTGAGAATTGAAATTCTCTTTTGCCTCCTATTTTTCTTGTATTGTGTAAGCATCGTTGCAATTAGGATCTCAGAATAGTGAGAATTGAAATCAAATAACGTAGAGTCTTGGACTAACCTTCTCATATTCGATATGTTGCAATTAGGATCTCAGAATAGTGAGAATTGAAATACTCTCACGATTCTTGCTTATACTTAAAGCGAGAATATCTGTTGCAATTAGGATCTCAGAATAGTGAGAATTGAAATCTTGAACTCTATTTTATGCTCATCTTTGATTTTTTGTGCCCGTTGCAATTAGGATCTCAGAATAGTGAGAATTGAAATATACTCACGTGGGACACGCCCACGTTCGTATAATTATGATTGTTGCAATTAGGATCTCAGAATAGTGAGAATTGAAATTTCAAATCTACTCGGGCAAATTATCAGAAAATAGCGAAATTGTTGCAATTAGGATCTCAGAATAGTGAGAATTGAAATTCCATTCTTTACACCCCTAACTTGAATTCTGTTGAATTAGTTGCAATTAGGATCTCAGAATAGTGAGAATTGAAATTGTAAACTCTTTCCCTGCTGTATTAAATAATCATTCAGTGTTGCAATTAGGATCTCAGAATAGTGAGAATTGAAATTTGTTAGCACCTGTATTCACAGAAAATACATAGTCATTTACGTTGCAATTAGGATCTCAGAATAGTGAGAATTGAAATTCAGTTGTTATTTTCAATTCTCTGAGCATTTCTCCTTTTGTTGCAATTAGGATCTCAGAATAGTGAGAATTGAAATTTGTAGTTTTCTACTACAATATTGCATTTGGGACAATATATTGTGTTGCAATTAGGATCTCAGAATAGTGAGAATTGAAATATAAAATCGCATCTATCTCCCAAAATATATTCAAAATAATGTTGCAATTAGGATCTCAGAATAGTGAGAATTGAAATAAATTAACGATTTTGTCGCCTACAATCAACTTTTTATGACTGTTGCAATTAGGATCTCAGAATAGTGAGAATTGAAATTTTACAATTTCATAATCATATAATAAAAATCTAAATACTAGTTGCAATTAGGATCTCAGAATAGTGAGAATTGAAATACAGGATAAAAATATATAAATTCCGGATTTTTTTTAGCAAGTTGCAATTAGGATCTCAGAATAGTGAGAATTGAAATATATACTCAACCAATTGTTTAACAGTATCCCTTTGTAACAAGTTGCAATTAGGATCTCAGAATAGTGAGAATTGAAATTACTTACTCCTAACCTTAAAAACTCTTCTATCTGTTCTATGTTGCAATTAGGATCTCAGAATAGTGAGAATTGAAATAAAAACGCTTTTTCAAGGTCATTGTCATATTCGTTCAATTTCGTTGCAATTAGGATCTCAGAATAGTGAGAATTGAAATATCAGTGAAATTAGTAAATATGGGGAAATTGTAAGAAGATAGTTGCAATTAGGATCTCAGAATAGTGAGAATTGAAATTTTATATTGACTTCAAATTCAACTTTTTTTGTTTCCTCTAGTTGCAATTAGGATCTCAGAATAGTGAGAATTGAAATTGATAGACATAGGTTTATACAAATCAGCCGGAAGATGAAGTTGCAATTAGGATCTCAGAATAGTGAGAATTGAAATAAAAGCTTTGGAAGAGTGGGCCAAAGAAAATGACCAAGAAAGTTGCAATTAGGATCTCAGAATAGTGAGAATTGAAATTATAAAAAACATGTTCCAATTATAGACCACAAAACTATCGCAGTTGCAATTAGGATCTCAGAATAGTGAGAATTGAAATTAAAAAACACCCTAGCTTCACTCAAGTACTGGTTCTCAAAAACGTTGCAATTAGGATCTCAGAATAGTGAGAATTGAAATTGTATGTCCCGTTAATACTGTTGGTACTATGGGCAAAGGTGTTGCAATTAGGATCTCAGAATAGTGAGAATTGAAATTTGCGATGACCCAAATTCCCGATTTTTCAAGAGGTAAATGTTGCAATTAGGATCTCAGAATAGTGAGAATTGAAATGATGTGTCCGATAACTTTCAGGTAGGCACAAATGGAACTGTTGCAATTAGGATCTCAGAATAGTGAGAATTGAAATACCTTATTGACAAATGTAGAAAAAGCCCTTTTACAAGCAGTGTTGCAATTAGGATCTCAGAATAGTGAGAATTGAAATTTTGAATGAAGCTGATGAAAGCATTATTGTTTCGCTTGAAAGTTGCAATTAGGATCTCAGAATAGTGAGAATTGAAATTCACACTCCTTTTCATATCTAAGTTTGACTATATGTCCATTGTTGCAATTAGGATCTCAGAATAGTGAGAATTGAAATTTTACATCTTCAACATATTCAAATGAGTTTATGTCTATCAGTTGCAATTAGGATCTCAGAATAGTGAGAATTGAAATTTTCAGTAATTCAATTGAATTATATGAAAAAGTTGTTTGTTGCAATTAGGATCTCAGAATAGTGAGAATTGAAATTTGAAAAGCACTTGTTTTTTTCAACTTTTCATACTTCTCTCTGTTGCAATTAGGATCTCAGAATAGTGAGAATTGAAATGGTGAGCATTTAGCTCTCTTCCTAGCTGTGGAAATTTTCTAGCCAGTTGCAATTAGGATCTCAGAATAGTGAGAATTGAAATTCATAATTTTTTGAATCTTTTCCATCGCTTCCTTTTTGGTTTGTTGCAATTAGGATCTCAGAATAGTGAGAATTGAAATTAAAAATAATAAACGAGTTTTTTGCTGACGAACAAAGTTCCAAGTTGCAATTAGGATCTCAGAATAGTGAGAATTGAAATTCTGAATAACTGTTATAATCGGCATAGAAAGAAATGCTATGTTGCAATTAGGATCTCAGAATAGTGAGAATTGAAATATTAGAGAACCAAAAACGAGAGAAAAAACCGTATGGCTAAGTTGCAATTAGGATCTCAGAATAGTGAGAATTGAAATTTTGATATTTTTAGTTCTCTGAGCATTTCTTCATTGTTGTGTTGCAATTAGGATCTCAGAATAGTGAGAATTGAAATATATATTTCAGTTCGTAATCTCTCGCACCCTGATAGTAGCTGTTGCAATTAGGATCTCAGAATAGTGAGAATTGAAATATAAAATGAACATTCTTAGCACGAACTGAACGTCTTAAGTTGTTGCAATTAGGATCTCAGAATAGTGAGAATTGAAATACATTCGTCACCTACATTAAATTTACTCTTTCTCCTATAAGGTTGCAATTAGGATCTCAGTATAGTGAGAATTGAAATGTTAACTGGACTATTTCAAAAATCTCCCAAGTAGAAAGATGTTACAATTAGGATCTCATAAGAAGGAGAATTTAAATCATTCACTTAAAAGAGAGATAAAGAGATGAGTTGGGTATTATCACTTATTAAAGATTTATACTTTTATTTTTTTATTTTTGCTATTAATGGTTTGTTCTTTCATATGTTGTTTAACATTAAACAAATCGTAAAATATAATTCTTTGAAAAAAATGAGTATAAAAGAAAGGATGAATGAAAGGAAAAATTGTGAAATTATCTTAAGTACTGAATACACAAAACCTTCATTAATAACTGATCTACTTGTTATGTTTATTCTTATTGCTATAGCTATTATTTTATATCATTATTTATGAACTCTTTTTTTAACACTTAATCCTCTTATTACAATTAGATCTCAAAAGAAGAATAAATTCTAAACACAAAAATTATTAATATTCTCTACATTTTGTAAGTAAAAAAAATGAGTGATAGTAACAATTTGTCTTCTGAATTAAATAATAATTCTGATGATTTTTCTTTTTCTGATCCTCTCTTGAAGTCAAATCTTATTAGTGGTGAAAGGGTCTTTAGCGAATTTTTTATTCCTCACAGGACTATTTCTTTATTTGGTCTTGTTGTTTTGCTATTATCTTTTCTTTTACCTTTGATAGTTATTTTAGTTGTTCAATTTGGTACTGATTTTTCTAAAGTTGTTAAATACACTATTGATATTATAATGGGTTTATGGTTATTTTTCACTTTCTTGTTTTTCTTTTTCATTGGTTCAAGTAATCAATTTCTTGTTATTACTAATTTTCGTTTAATTTACGTTAGAGAGTATTTTCCTTTTTTCCTTAAGCGGTTTAGGATCCTCAAGGAATTTTCTACTGATATTAACAGTGTTACTCTTGTTGAGCGCAAAAAGTTTTCTCGCCCTGATCCTTTTATGTTTTTTACTGGGTTATTGATGTTTTTTGTTAGTTTATTTCTTTTCATTTCTATTAAGATCGTTGAGCAGTTTAACATTTCTTCTTTTCCTCAGTATAGAAAAACCATTCTTATTAGCAGTTCAATTCTTTTGATTCTTTCTTTTATGCTTATTATCTATGCTTTATTCTTTTTCTCCAAGAATATTTACAAGTTGGCTTTTTCCATTGGTCAAACTTATCCTTTACTTCCTGTTATTGGCAGATTTTTCTCTAGGAGTTTGAAAGCTGGTTATTGGGTTATTTACGGTTGGGAAAAAGATTCAAAGAAGATGTATGAAGAAGCTCCTCAACTGTTTTTTTCTTTACAACTTGATGAATCACTTCTTTTTACAAAAAAAATATTAGAAAAAAAGAAGGAAGGAGAAAACTAGATCTAAATAGAAAAAAAAAGAATAAAGTAAATGATGAGTTGAAATTTAATTTAAAGCTATTACTCTTGAACAGAAACTTTTTTTACGGAGTTTTTGGTGTACACTTATTGCTAAGGTTTTTCCTGTTTGCTTCTTATTTGTTGTTTCTTTGCTTTTATTATTCTTATGCTTTTGCTCACTATTGTTAAGAAGCAATAACAGGAGAAGCTTTTGTGTGAGGGGATAAGATGTCACAAGCAAAATATCGTATTTATTGGAAGTCCTATTATCCTAAACGCATTACAGAGGAGTACATCAAAGCCAATAATCCTTGTCACGCTTTACTCTTAATTCGTGACAAGTTCATTGCTGAGCATTCTGACGATATCTATCGTACTTGTATATTTAATTTACAAGTAATAAAAAACGGTTATTGGGCTGATTGGACTTCTGAGAATGGTTTAGACATTACTACTCTTGCTGAAGAATTAGAATTATTTACTTAATCTTGTTCTTGTTTCCTGTGTGACAAGTGGAATAAACAAGATTAGATTTCTATGTTGACTTTATATAGACCTATTGAAAATATTCTTAGCTGTTATCAAAGTTCTTTGATTTTGTCAATTATTTCTCTTTTTTTCTTTTTTTTCCTTTATTTATTCTCTATTTTTCTTCTGCTGCTTTTGCTTCTTTTGTTTTTATTTTATTTGTTCTTTCTGTCTCTGTTTCTTTTCCTTCTATTTTTTTACTTTTATCTAGTATAATTATTATTACTCCTGCTATTATTCCTATTCCTCCCAGAATGTAAGATAGTGTTATTGGTTCTTTTAGTATTATTGCTCCTAATATTATTGCGAACACTGGTTCATCTAGTAGTAGTAGTGAGCTTTTTGACGACTCTTGATATTTTGCTGATATCATTAGCAATCCGTATGGTATCACGCTTCCTGCTAGTGCGAATCCTATTCCTATCAGTATTATTTTTGTTTTCAGTATATTCTCTATTTCCATTTTTACTAGTTCTTCTGGTAGGGGTAGTAATGAGAACATTATTAATAGAGGTAGAGCTATAATTATTGCCCACGATATTACCCAAGCTATAGATAGAGAATAAGGTACATCTTTTCTTTTTTCTGCGCTTGCTCTTCCAATTAACAAGTAAAAAGCGTAGAACAGTCCATTTAGTATTGCTAGCGTTGTTCCAACTATTGATGACATGAATGACTCCCATTTCCACACTTCTGTCAATGTGATTAGTCCTGCTGTTGCTACAATTATTGCTATTATTTTGCTTTTTGTTATTCTTTCTTTTAGAAATATCCTTCCTAGTATTAATGTTACGAACGGATGTATCTGTATTACCAGTGCTGCTTCTCCTGCTGGTGTTCCTACTGCTATTGAACTTAAGTATACAAATATCATCATAACAAATAGCAAACTTTGTAACAAGTATGTTTTCTGGCTTGTTAATTTAATGGAGTTTTTCACTTGATCCTTGTTTTTCTTTAGAGTGTAGAAAACTATTATTCCTATCCCAAATATAGAACCAAAGAATATTCTCAGCAATGATTGTTCTATGCTTGAAATATTTAGATCTCTTAATATTGCTGAGATAATAGGTATTGAACCAAAAAACAGCCCTGCTGTAATTGACGCCAGGTAGGAAAGATTAGTTTTTTTATCCATTCTTGCTATTTTTATTTTTTATATTTATCAATCTTTACTCTTCTATTAGTTTTCTACTAGTCAACTTTCGATATTCATTCTCTTATTTTTTTGTTTTTTTAGTTATTTTTAGCTTTTTCTTGTTTTTTTATTAGTTTTTCTGGTTTTTTTGTTTCTCCTTATTTATTGTTCTACTTTTTCATAATTTTCTTAAATTGATTTTTTTTCTTTCTTTTTATGGGTTGTAGCTGGTGTGACTTGGATAATTCATCAAATTATTTCATTTATACCAGTGAACATTTCAATGTTTATCTTTCTGAAGATCAAAGTCTTTTGGGTAGGCTTATACTGGTTCTTAATCGTCACGCTTCTTCTTTAAGTGACTTGACTTCTGAAGAGATACAAGATTTTTTTTCTAATGTCAAAATTATCGAAAAAACTTTAGCTGAATCTTTTGGTGCTACTATGTTCAATTGGAGTTGTTTAATGAATAATTCTTACAAAGAACAACCTTGCTTTCCTCATGTTCATTGGCATTGTCGTCCTCCCTATGCTCACGATGTTTCTTTTACTGGTCAAGTTTTTTCTGACCCTGATTTCGCTCATCATTACAATAATAAGAGAAAGCTTACTGTTTCTTCAGAAGTTCAACATATGATCATTACTTCTATCAGGACTTCTATCAAGAATAATTTCACTATTCTTTGAACTTAGTTTATTTTTCTTTAATTTATTTTCTTCCTTCTACTTATTTGAACATATAACCTTTTCTTATTTTATTTTGTAAGGCATTTTACCAATCTTCATACATTATTTTAGGCTCCCCCAGCCATCTCGCACTTTTTTTCGAAATGCTTTTAAAGCCCCTTAAATATTTTTCATTGATTGAAGAATTTTTCTTCGGTCATAATAATAACAAATTAGAAGGAATTATTATGAAAAAAAGAATATTAATAACAAGCATTTTCATTTTTGCCTTTTTAGTAGCAGTTATTCCTTTAACTGCTAATGCTAACGTCCTTTCCACCAAAGGTACAAAGGATTTAGGCGGTGGAGATGCTTATAATGCATATAGTGCATCTAATTATGCTACTCTTATTAGTACACCTATTTCAGGTTACGGAGACATTTACTATTCTAGTGATCAATATGATCAATACAAGGTAGCAGTCAGTTCAGGAGATAAAGTAACAATTGAGTTTACTGCTCCTAGTGGAGCAACAGGAATTGATCTTCCTGTTTATGACACTGACAAGTCTCGAATACTCATTCGTTACAACATCCAGACTTTCTCCGAGACTGTTACTGCTTCGGGGAATGGCTATATTTACTTTACTATAGATGCTGATAGAACTGCAGATAGAGGTACTTATTATCTCAGTGTTTCTAAATCTGGAGCAGCTGACACTACTCCACCTACTGTAAGTATTACTGACCCTGCTGATGGAGCAACTGTTTATTCTGCTGATGTCACTGTTTCATGGACTGGTTCTGACAATGTTGGTATTGACCACTATAATGTCAGAATAGACAGTGGTTCATGGACTAATGTCGGAACAGCTACAAGTCACACCTTTACTGGTTTGTCCGATGGCAGTCACACTGTAGATGTCAACGCCTATGATGCTGCAGGAAATGTTGGTTCTGACAGCGTGACTTTCACTGTTGACACCAGTGCTCCTCCTACAGAGTATACTTTCACTGGTTCACTTAGTGCAGGACAGGACAGTACTCAACATACTTTCAACGTTCCTTCCAACACCATTAAGATCGAAGTTCAGCTTCAAATGCCCAGTGGTGCAGATTATGATCTCAGCCTTTGGGACTCTAATGGAGCTCGAACTGGTGGTTGGACTAACTCTGATCACAGCACTAAGACTAATATTGCCAACAGTGATTATTCTGGTTATTCTGCTAATCCTGAGTGGATTAATGTTGATCCTCCTACTGTTTTTGGCACATGGAAGACTGGTTGTTATGCTTACAGTGGTTCTGGTACTTACACCATCACTGTTACTCTAACTCTCAGTGGTCCAGATACTGCTGCACCTACTGTTACTATTACTGCCCCAACAGACGGTTCTACAGTTAATTCTGCTGATGTTACTGTCACATGGACTGGTTCTGACAATGTTGGTATTGACCACTATGAAGTTAGAATAGACAGTGGTTCATGGACTAATGTCGGAACAGCTACAAGTCACACCTTTACTGGTTTGTCTGATGGCAGTCACACTGTAGATGTCAACGCCTATGATGCTGCAGGAAATGTTGGTTCTGACAGTGTAACATTCACTGTTGACACTACTACTAACCCTGTTGAAAAATGGGCTGTTATTGTTGGTATTAGTGATTACAAGGCTATTAGTGATCTTTCCTATTGTGATGAAGACGCTACTGATTGGTATTACCAACTTACCAGCAGTCAAATGAGCTATGATCATGTGACTGTTTTAGGAGATGGCCATTCTAGCAACTATCCCCAATATGATGGATATGCTACAGAGTACAATGTTAAACAAGCTTTAAACAACATGGTTAATTCTGCTGACTCTAATGACATTATAGCTTTCATCAGTTCTGGTCATGGTTCGGGTAATGGTGGAGGTTCTTCCTACTTATGTATGTGGGATTGCAGTTCAGGAGAAAACGGAGAAGATGGTAATCTCTATGACACTGAATTAGCAGCTATTCTCGATGGAGCTGTTGCTGACAGGATTTTTGTCTTCTTAGACCATTGTTACAGTGGAGGTTTTGGAGATAATCTTATGAACATGCCCAACAAAGCTCATGTTTATCTTACAACCACTTGTACAGAAAATGGTTATGGTTATGATGACTCTACTCATCATAATGGTGCTTGGACTTATTACTTCTTAGATTATTCATGGCAACAACATTTCGGTGGTGCAGCTAATGTTGCTATGGAAGATATTTTCGACTATGCTTTAGCTGCTTATCCATACAGTGGTGGAGATACTCCTCAAGAATTTGATGGAAACACTGGTGCATACTTCTACTTGGCATAATCCTTTTCTTTTTTTCTTTTTTCAGAGATTCCTTCGAAAATCTCTTTTTTTATTTAATTTTAAACAATTTCTACATATTTTCAAAAAAGATGTTCAAAGATTACTAGAAATACATTCTTATTATAGTATCAAATATATCAGAATAGTTCATTTATTTAAAAAAATGAATAAATAATATATTATTTTTGTTTAACTGTAGATATTTTGAAAACTGCATATAATTCCCAGAAACCTGTAATCCCTGTAATCAACGAGATTAATCCCACGATCAATAATATAATTAACAAGATCAAGCTTATTGGAGAACTAAATACAAAGTAGAAAACTATTGCCAAGACAGTTAGAATTATTCCTAAAGCTACTCTTATTATTCTATCAGTTTTTCATTCATTTACTTGCTTAGTGATTTAATGTTCTTTAAAGGACTATAAATATATTAATGACTTACAAAAATTGAGAAAAAAATAATCAGTTCATTTTGTTTCTTTTTTATTAGTTTTTACACCCCCTCGCTCTTCTTTTGTTCTTTTGTTATATCTACAAATACAATATATTTACTTTGGTTTAACAGTGCCTTTACATTTAGTCTCTTTGACTTAGTTTTTGATCCAATTGCTTGTAAATTAATCAAAAACCATTCAAACGAACCTTTAAAATTCACTCTTGACCACAAAAACACTATTAATTCGTAGAATAAAAATGAGAAAGCACCTACTCCTAAAGCTATTGTAAAGTAACCGTAACCTAAACTATGTTCAAAGAGATTTTTTCCTATTTTCTTTGCAAATATTATGTTTAAAATCCATTTAGGAAAGAGATCTACTATTTCTAGCCAAAAAATTGATAGTGAAGCTATTGCCCAGAGTCTAAAATGTTTAACAATTAGATTATTTGCAAACTTTTCCGATTTTCCTCTATACTCCACTATTCTTAGGAAAAGCATCACTACCATTATTTGTCCTCCTAATTGGATAATAAAAGTTGAGATTTCTGGTCTCTGGTCGAATAAGGAGTATGGAAGTCCTAGAAAAATTAAAATTATTCCTATTATTATAAATATTAATCCTCCTAATGAAGCAAAAAGAGGTAGTTTTTTTGGAGGGTGATCATTTGATAGAATTATACCTATCATTGCACCTATAAAACCTGTTGCTAGACACGGGAAGATAGGTTCTAGATGTCCTGCCACAATTACTAAGAAGAACGTTCTTATTGAAGCGTTATTTGCTTGAATGTAGGGATTTGGCCAATTTGGTTCAATTACTGGAGTAACTATTCCAGGATAAACTGTTGGTTTTTCCCAATTCATATTGTCTACACAATCGTGGACAAATTGTGTTGAGACGAGAATAGCTAAAGCTAAAAAGCCGTATATGAACAAGTTTTTTCTGTCATTATCTTGTTTTCCATTTCTTAACAAATAATAGTTTATTATTGTCGTAATTATTATTGATAGAGAAATTATTTGAATTGTGCTTATTTGGAATAGTTGAGCCCAAATAAAATAAGTATTTGACCAATCTCCTGTTCTTATTGCATATCCAAGGTATCCATAATAGCCAAAAGCATCTATAAAGTAGCTGTAGAACAGTAATATCATTCCACTTAACAACCTTTTTCTGAAAACTTCTTTTGCTTCTTTTCCATTTTTTATTCTTTTAGTCATTGAGTAGGTGTTGACTATTGAAGAGATTAATAGAAAAAAGGTATTCCAGCTCCCTAAATAAGCAATTAATGCCCCAATTCCTACTAATATTTTTGGATAGGCCAATAACAGTTCTGGATTTTCAATAGCCCAGCTATAATCATACGAATGATAAAAACAATGAGCAAAGGTCATAAATAGAATTGCTACTCCTCGTAAAAAATCTAAAGTTACTATACGTTCTAGTGAAGAAGTATCTTCTTTTACTGGTATAGGAATCCTTTCTATGAGGTGCATAATAATAAACTTTTGAACTTTATTTTTAAATTTGTTTAAAAGGAAATGAAGAAATTATTGTTTTAAATAAACTAAAAAAAGAGAAGTTTGCGCATATAGATGGCGTAAAAAGCAGAATAGAATTAAGTTTTTGTCTCTTGTTCTGAATACATTCTTTTAGTTGTAGAGAAATATACTGCTAGTAATGAAACAGCTAGCATATAAAATACAAGAACAATTCCCCAATATAATATCATTGTTAAATTTGAGTAGTTGCCTTCTATTAATGAATTCGCGCTATCACCATATATTAGAGAGAGAGTATAAAATACTGTATTGACAATGATTTTTCTTGCTATGAAAATATACTCTATTATAAACGGAAACAAGAGAACAACATAAGAAATTTGGAACTTTGGATAGAAGATTAAGAATATTAACAGAAAAGGGAATGCATCCATATAATTATTTTTTCTTCTAAATAGGAAAAAAACACCACAAATAAGTAAAATCAGTGCTGTAGTTATCTTGAAGTATAAATTAAATTTTTCTAGATTCAGACTAAAAAAGGCCTGAATAACAGATAATATCCCTTGGTTTCCTCCATGTGTTTCTTGAACTGGATCTTTAAACTGAAAGAGAAATTCTTCTGGAGCTAGGAAATAAAAAGGAATGTATATTAAACCAACCAATAGTACGAATAAGCTTATTCCTATTGTTCTCTTTTTCCAATTTTCAAAATACACCCAAATGAGAGGAGCTAACAGAATAGGATAGTATTTTATTCCTGCTCCAAGGGCTATAGTAATCGTACCTAGTATAGGTTTATCTTTTTCAAATAAGAATATTGGAATCAAAATAAGCAATGGTAGAATACACTCATCTCCTCCCCATATAACATTTAGGTAAAGAAAAAAGGGATTTAATCCATAAACAAGGGCCATAATGAATGCCTTGGGATTATTTTTCTTTTTTTGAATTTTAAATAAAATTAAACTTGACAAAATTAGACATAAAGCGAAAAAGAATCTTACTACAAAGTCAAATTTGACCACTAGTAAACTGGAAATCAATACTATTATTGACCAAACATATGGACTTAAAGGAGCAGCATTTGTATAAAAGTCTCTATAAGGTAAAAGTCCAGAAAGAATTCCTGACCCTCTTGTGACAAAATTTCCTTGATCTGGTACTTCAGTAACATAATTAGGATTTATGAATATGCAGTAAAGAATAAAAACACTGTTAAGAAATAGATATGTTGAAGAAAGTATCAATAGCAATTTTGTTTCTTTTTTCAGTCTCATAAGCATTTTTACGAAATTCTTTTGATTTAAAATTGTTTTGAAATTACTGATAGGTTTTCTATTTTTAGAATTTTATTAAGAATTGACTTTGTACAAAATGAGATAATATTGAGTGAAAATATATTCTGTTTTTTTAGAAAGATTTTAAATGTCCTAGATTAAATATTTAATAAATCAGTGATACAAATGTCAAATTCAAATTTGAAAGTTAAACCAGGAGATATTAAAATTAACAATTCGATAATAAACTTTTCTTTCCTATATCCTCTAGACTTTTCTCAATTGTTTAGAATTTTTAACGAAGCTGGCTATGAAGCAGTGATGCCAATTTTAAAAGATAAAGGATTTCAGCCATTTATTAATATAGTAGATACAGAAAAATTTAGACTGAACTATTATCCTGAGAAAAAACTTCTCGAACTTATCTCAGATTCTAAAAACATATCAGAAGTCTTTAGCGAGATTATTGACACCATTCAACTATCTGATTACAACATCTTAAATAATTTAACGTATTGTGAAATTGTCTCAAGAACGCTAAATATTGAGTCTGAAGAATGGAAAACAAAATTAAAAGATATTAATGTTGATTTTATAAATAAATTTGCAGAAATATTTAATTTTAAAAAACTAAATGTGAATAGAATTGGATTTACAAATAGCTTAGATCCATTAACAGTTAACTGGTTTGGTGTTAACATTTTACCTGTTAATGCACTAGGAGAAAATTATTACACATTTGAAATTGTATATAGAAGTGATAATATAGATAGCTTTAGAAATTTCCTCAAAAGTCTGAAAGACAATAGTGATAAAAGTATATTTGGTGATAAAAGTGGATGAAACTACTAACTCAAATAGCACTTGGGAAACTTCAGAAAACATTACTCCCTTAAGAAATTTAAAGAGTAGATCAAAAGAGCCCATTCCTGGAATTCATACAATATTACAAGAGATAGAAATTAAACAAAAACAAAGTGAACAAGTAATAGAAAAACAAAAAATACTTAGATTCAAAAAACCGAAATCTGAAAGCGATAAAATACAAAGTTTAACAATTTTTATTGAAAAAGCAATTGAAAAGAAAAAAGAAAGTATTAAAGATATGTATGATTTTAAGATTGAATTTGACGAATATAACGGTTTATTCATAGTATCCTATTATTTTGATAGAGATTTAACATTAGAAGATGAAAGAAAAATTGCAGAATTAGAAGTTTTAATATTAGAAAAAATTGACATTTTTAGAATTGATTTTCAGAGAATATATAAGAGGTGAAATTTATCCCATCTCAGGAGGATCACTACAATGCTGCAATTAGCAACTTAAATTTCTATAAATTGAATAAAAATAACTTAAATAAATATCCTGATTGGGGAATTGTTATTCTGTTTTATGAACTAATTCACTTAATTGAGCGTGTTTTAGCTATTTCTCCAATAAAAAAAGAATATCAACATTCTAGAAATCATAAACAAAGATATAGAACAATGCAAAATATGCGAACAAAGATTCCAAAGGAGATATTAACCAAATATAGAATAATGAGCAATTTAAGTAGAAACGCAAGATATGATTATGGGAAAATAACCTTAGAAATTCTACAAAATTTTGAAAAGGAAGAATATAATGATTTGAAATATTTTTTCCAAAATTTATTTAGGGAGTTTCGAAAATATAAAAGATAATTCAAATTAAAACCTTTTTTTGATAACTATTTTTAGTCTTACAGTTTAAACAATGTATAACAAATATCTAAAGTTACTGTTATCAACAATAAAACGTGTTAGAAATGACTTCAAGAATAGTCAATTTAACAAACACTAACTATATTTTTATTGTTGACGAATCTTTTATTGTATTTAGAATTAGTTTTGTATTTGTTCTTTCTACATATTTGTAAGCTTGAAGCTTTTTAATGAACTGATCTAATCCTTTTCTTGTCTTAAAAATAGCTAATACTACTACATCGAAGTCTCCTGTTACATCATATACTGCTATTACATTTTTTGATTTTGCTATTTCGTTTTCTACTTCAAACAATTTTCCTTTTGAAACTTTTACATCTATAATTACAGGAACATCATAACCTAAATTTGCATAATCGAGGGTTATAGTATAATCTCTTATTATCTTTTTTTCTTCTAGCTTCTTTATTCTAGACAACACTGTTGATGGAGCTATGTTCATTTTTTTTGCTATTGCTCTTGCTGACAATCTTGAGTCTGATTGTAAAATTTTGATTATTTTCTCATCTACACTATCCATTTAATCACATTCTCAATTGAATATTTGTATGGTTTTATTATTTAACACAACATTAAATAGGACATATGTTTTTAAAATTTTTTTCTTTTCAAACATACGTTTCGTCTCTTTTTATAAACCCTAATAAATATCAGATTTATATCAAACATAAGTATATAATTGAATGGTTCGAATAATGATTACAGAGGAAGTAACAAAGGAAATTGTTGAAAGTGTAAAGTATGTTAATCTACAGTTTACTGATATAGTTGGCCACTTAAGATCTATTACTGTTACAAAGAGTGAGTTGGGGCAGAACAACTTTTTAGAATTTGGTTTAGACGGGAGCAGTATTGAAGGTTTTACTTCCGTAGATAATAGCGATTTATTACTTAAGCCTGTTCTTGACACTTTTGTAGTTTACCCTTGGGATAAAAGAATTGGACGAGTTTTTTGCGAAATTGTTGAACCTTCTGGCGAACCTTTTCTTGGAGACACCAGATTCTTGTTAAAGAGATATTTAGATAAGATAGAAAAGGAATTCAACTATAAATATTTTACAGGAAGTGAAATAGAATTCTTCCTTATTGATGGAAAAAAGCCTTCAGATAATGCTTCTTACTTTTCTTCAGAATATCTAGACTTTCACTCTTATTTTCGTTTAGAGCTGGCTGAAATTCTTGAGCATTTTGGTATTAAACCTGAATTTCTTCATCACGAAGTTGCTCCGGGTCAACACGAAATAAACTTTAGATATGCTGAAGCTCTTAGAACTGCAGATAATATTCAAACATACAAAATTGTTGTTCGTCGGTTAGCTTCTAATTTCAATCTTATAGCAACTTTTATGCCTAAGCCTTTTATTGATTTTAATGGTTCTGGCATGCATATTCATCAAAGTTTAGTTGACACAAAAACGAACAACAACCTGTTTAATGATGAAAATGGTTTATCTGATCTAGGAAAAATGTTCATTGCTGGATTAATCAAGTATTCTAAAGAAATTCTATTTTTCCTTGCTCCTACTGTTAACAGTTATAAAAGGTTAGTTCCTGGATTTGAAGCTCCTATTTATTCTTCGTGGGGAATTGGTAATAGAAGCACTTTGATTCGGATACCTACGTATAAATTAAGGAAGAACAGAACAATAACCGTAGAATTTAGAGCTTCTGACCCTACTTGTAATCCATATATTGCTTTCACAGTTCTTTTAGCTGCTGGAATGAAAGGAATTAGAGAAAAACTTGAACCTCCAGAACAAGTCTCAAAGAATCTTTTCTTAATGGATGTTAATGAAAGAAGAGAAAAATATCCACTATTGCCTACTTCATTAATAGAGGCGCTTGAAAATTCCAAAAAGAACCATTTTCTTAAAGAAGTTTTGGGAGAACACATTTTCAATTCGTTCATAGGAATAAAAGAAAAAGAGTTTCAAGAATATTCACTAGTCGAAGGAAAATCATATTCTAAAGAAATAACGAAATGGGAATGGAAGAAATATCTAAATTATTGACTTTCTCCCTTTATTTTGCATGAATAGTTTTAAGTATTTGCCGAACTTAGTAATTATGAAAATGAAAAATGACTATAATTTAGCAACGATAGAAATTTTACGTGCTAAATATCCTGAACAATACATTGTTATTGATTCTAACTATAACGTTGTTGCAGTATTCAAGACTGTTGAAGAATTATATAAGTCACCATTATTATCCTCAGAAACAAGAATTATTGCACCTAAAAAAATTGTCAAATTTGATACAGCAAAAAGAAGACAATTTGGGTGGTATATGAAAAGAAGAAATGTGGAGGGCTAATTGAAATCTAGGTTTTTTTGAACAATACCTATCAAATAAAACAATTTGCAATTAACATCGATATCTTTTTTCAAAAAAAGAAGTAAAATATGGATAAAATATGAAAATGCAATAATAGACACGGGATTTAAAGGAAATATCTAATCTTCAAAAAGAATTTCAAAAACGGTAGATTTTTTATCTATTTTTCTTGAATAATACTATTCTATTCGTATTTGTTCCATATTCGTTGTTTTCTATCCCCCAGATATTTGCTGTTTTTGTAAACTCTTGAAGATTGATTACTATTCCTACTGGTTCAAATCCAACTTCTGCTCCTATTGGTACTACTTCTTCATCTAGCTTTATTTTTCCTTTTCTTACTTCTCCTACTTCAAAAGCCAGATATCCTCCTGGTTTAATTATTCTATAGAATTCCTTGAATGCTTCTTTCATCACTTTAGTCCATTCATCTAGTTTTCTTGTTATTGTTATCTTTTTTTCTATTTCTTTCACGTCTATATCGTTAAACCAACATCTTAGCCAATTATCTTTTGAATATTGCACCACGTCTAAGAATGGTGGAGAAGTTACTATTAGTGATACTTTTTCATCTTCTATTTCTGGTGTTTTTCTTGCGTCAGATGTAAGGAATTTAGCTGTTTTTCCTGCTTCAGCTAGTTTTATTTTCTCTTCTTTCTTCAAATTCCTTTGCAGTGCCTTTGTTTTTCTTACTATTAATTTCTTTACTTCTCTATACTCTGGCTCTTGGTTTCTTTTTTCATTAATCTTTCTTTGTCTTTCTGGTGAAACTGCTTGGTTAGGTGGAAGAGTGAAAACTGAAAAAAATCCTTTTGAGTGTCCTGATAAGCGATTTGTCGCTACCATTCTTATCCACTTATCTATTATATCTTCTTCATTTTTTTCTTTTCTTTCTAGGAGATAGTTCTTTAGAGAAACTATTTCTGCTTCTGTTTTTTTGTGATAAAACATTGACAGATCTATTTCTGCTTCAGATTTATAATCTACTTTTATCTCGCTTAACCTTTCTTCTACTTCTTTTATTGTTTGTACAAAAAATCTAGGAACTGTTAATATCTCACTTAGAGGGTTAATATCATTTGATATCACTTTTCTTCCCATTATTCCTGCTTCTATAACTGTTGTTCCTCTTCCACTAAAAGGGTCATATACCATCTCATTTTCTTTGGTTAATAATTGGATAAAAAATTTTGGTAATTGGGCTTTAAAACAAGCCCTATAAGATATTTCGTGGATAGAAGCTGCTTGTCTTTGTTTAGAAGTCCAGAACTCATTAGTGTATCTAATAATTTTCTTTCCGTCAATTTCCAAATAATCGATTTTCGTTGATTTTTGATTTAATTTTTTTGAGTTTTTTCGTTCTTTTTCTTTACTATACAACTTAAAATTTTTCAAATACCCATGAATAGTGGAAATTGACTTTTTGCTTATTTTATTCACCATTTTGTCATTTATCCTGTGAACACCTTTCAAATTACATTTTTTATCTCTTTCTAAAAAAAATAAAAAACAAGAAATAGTTTTAATGTAGAATTAGAATTTTATTTTTACAACTCTTTCATTTTTTCTTTAATGAAATTCCTTCTTTCTCCTCTTGTCTTCAGTTCTGCTATTTCTTTCTTATAGCGCTCTAATATCACTTCTCTTTGGAGATAAGCATATAATATATCATAAAATGGGAACTCCAATTCCAAAGCATCGTGGTCAGACTCACATAATAGAGGAGCTCCACTTGCAACTGCTTCCAATCCATAAGCTAGTTTTTCACTTGGTTCTCTTTCTGTATCTCCAGAACGGACTATTTTTCGCAGTTTTGCTAAAGCAGGATCTTCTGTTAGATTATACTTTTCAATAATGGAGTCAAAAGTACAATATTTTACTCCGTCACGTTCAAAGTGATCAAGTTCTATTCCTGTTCCTGTATCAAAAGGAATTGCTCCAGTTTTCTCTACAAATTCAGTTATTTCTTCTTTAGGCAAGAAGATAAATTGTGCTTTTTTGTCTACAAAGCGCTTGATCAACCAAGGACAAGCTACTCTGTCAACATGTACATAATCTCTTGTAACCCATAACATTTTGGTCAAAAAATGAAAACTTTTCACATTTAAAAAGTTTAAGCAGAAAGTTTATATTTTCTTTTATTTTTTCTTTCTCAATATTCATTTTTTTCATTTCTTTTACTACTAATTCTTTAATATTCAAAAAAAGTAAAAATGAAAAGTTACAACTATTCTCACTTTTCTTTATCATTTTTAGGATTAAGTTTCACAAAAAGAACAGGTTCAACGTTGTAGATTATTTCTCTTGAACGAATTGGATCCATATGGTTAATAGTTCTTCTTCCTACAACTTTATTAAGGTAAGCCAAGCACCATTCCCATGTACCAATATATCTTGCTAAATCCCAGATTCTTATTAATGCTTCCCACATCAAAGTAAAAACAACAGCCAAGAAAAGCGCTTGAACAAAAGTCGCTTGATATCTATGAACATAATCCAGACCTGGAATAAGAGATAAGATTTTCTCTGGAATGAATATCAATACTTGAAACATATAGACTGTTAAGGACATTATTCCCCATCTACGGACAAATCTAGAGTTCTTTAACCATTTTTCGACATCCAATTTAGGGTTGAATTCTACTTTGTGGATAATGAACAGCAATGCTGCTAGTTCTAATCCTGTGTTAGATAACATAAACCATGTTGGGTGAATGTGCTGAAAAACAAGTACACCATCTACATCATATCCATTACCGAACAAATTCTTTGTAAATAGTTTACTATCTATAAAAACGAACCAAATGGCTCCTAAAAGAAACAATCCAAGAGCTGTCCAGTAACCTCTTTTTAGAAATTTCTCAGAAGGATTATCTTGTATTAACCAATAACCTATAATTACACCTACTAAACCAGAAGCTAACATTGGAAACAGCGGAGATTCTCTTCCTCCTAAAGCAATTATCCAATATCTTACAAACGGTTTTGTTATTGGTTTTACATAGGGAGGGTAAGCAGATGTTCTCAAGTCGACTATTTCTCCTAATCCTGTTTCTTTTCCTACAATTAAGTTTGCTAATTGTTGTACATAAGGGGATACAAAGACTATGATAAGAGCTAAAGTACCAAGAACAATTGTATTTCTTTGAAGTTTATTCATTCCATCTTTTCTACTTAATATAAAGAACACTATACTTGCTACGATAATACTTGCAGCTATATCTTGTAAAGCTTCAACAAAGAAAACAAAATCACTAGCTACAGACCAATCCCACACTCCAGTTCTATGCCACACATCTATAATCCCAAAAGTATTAAAGATTGCATTATACAGATCTCCAATACCCCATAATATCAACCCAGCAAAGAAGTTTTGAAATAATATAACCCCTGGTCTTTTTCCTTTCTTGAATTTTTGAGCCATTGAAAAAGTATTAACTGTAGATGAGATCATGATGAAAAAACCTCTCCAATGACCAAAAATAAAGAATAGAAAAGCAAATGGAAGTTCCCATGTTAAACTTCCTAAGTCTCCTGTTCCAAAGAAGTTCCATGAATTAAAAAAACCATGAAAAAGAGTCATTCCTAGCACAGTTAGACCTCTTGCAAAATCAATTGACGTTATTCTCTTCATAGTTTTTCAACTTTTAGCTAATTTAAAAAGATTATTAGCTTTTAGGCATCTTTTTTGTTAGTTAATCACTGTAAGAAACTGTTTCTTGTTTATAGTTTATCCAGTAGACATTTTCTTGTATCAAATCATGTTTTAATTTATTAGACTTAATAGTTGAGAAAGCATTTAGAAGCTTTACATAAGCCCACTCAAAAGAACCTCTCATTTTTAATTTTAGCAGTATTTGTATAATAAGTTCATAGAAAAGGAGAACATAAAAATCTATGAAAACTATCAGGTAAAAATATTCTTTTGGGATAACATAGTGTTTCATAAGATTAATACCTGTAGATTTTCGTATTATAACAGATAATATCCATCTAGGAAGCAATTCTAAAATATTAAAGGAATAGATTGTTAAAGATAGTGTGCTCCATCTTCTAAAGAACTTCACCATCTTTTTATTAGCGACTTTCTCTCCTCTACCTCTAAATTCTATCTGATTTAGCAAGATCATTACCAGAATTATCTGTCCTCCCAATCTTACTAAATAAGATCCAATTGATGGGGTATTTTCAATAGTAGTAAATGTAAAAATGTGATATTTTTGCGATAAGGAAGGAAATCGAAAACCTATAACAATAAGTATTGAGCCCAAGAAAATCATTAATAATCCTGATAAAACAAAATACAACAAACCTTTTCTTTTTGGGTTTGGTTCAGACAAGAATAGACCAATAATTGTTCCTACAAATGAAGAGACTAAAAATGGCAGTAATGGGAACTTAGGCCCAATTACTATGTTTAGGAGCATAGTTTTAAAGGTAAAATAATGACTAACCACATATATATCTGGCCAACCAGGAATATAGTTATTAGAAATTAGATCATTAAGGAAAGGAGTAGAAAAGAGAACAAGAAAAATTAGTATAACATAGATTAGGATGTATCTCTTTATTTTTTTATAACCTTCATTTTTTAATAGAAAGAATAGTATAAAACCATTAATAATAAGAGCAAAACCTATAATTTGAAGAGTCTGTATCCAAAAATTTTCAGATAGAAAAGGTCTAAAGTTTGACCAATCTCCTGAGCGAATAGCTGTTCCGAAATATCCCCAATACCCCAATCCTTCAACTAAATATCCTATGAATACTATAACTACTCCACCGGCTACATTTTTCTTTAATAATTTTTTCATATCATGTTCCATTCTCGCTTTTTTGGAAAAAGTGAGTGAATTAACTATTGCAGAAATGAAAAGAAAAAAACCATGCCAGGTCCCGAAATAACCTAACAGGACTATTAAAAACCATGTAAAAGGAGAAAAACTAAGATTACCTGAATAAAAAGAGTCCATTAACCAACTAGCATCAAAGAGTTTGTAACTTACGTGTACTAAAATTACTCCAAAGATAGCTACACCTCTTAAGATATCTAGTGAGACCAATCTTTTCGGCAGTTTATCTACAGAAATATTTGCTTTTTTCTTTTCAAAATTCAAGCTCTTTCAACTCAATGTTTTCTTTTGGTTTAAAAATTCATTTAAGATTTTCTATTCTTATTTACTATTCACTAGCCAATCATTTTTACAAAATACATTTCTGTTAGTAATAAATATACCTAAATAAGAAAAACTTAATTTTTTCTATTTCAGATAATTATTTTCTGTTTTCATTATTTTTCCGTCTTTTTTTCTTCCTTTCTTCTCTGTCTTTTTTTATACGGTAAGGAATTAGAAAAGGAAAACTAAACAAGAAAACAAAAAACTCGAATATAATTGACCCTTTTTCTGGAGGTTTTCCTATAAATCTACTCAAAAAAGCATCAAAAGTGTTTCCTAACAAATTTCCTATTGAAATCATCCTTATTATAATTAGTATATTCTCTGCTTCTTCTTCCCCGTAAAAATCAATCAACTGTTCTAAAGCCTCTTTTTGTGGGTTTTCCTCTGTTTCTGTGAAGTGTTGTGCAAACATTAATGCTAAACTCTCTTCTTCTGAACTGATATTAAAATTGAATTTCATTAATTCTTTTATTTCTTCTTCATTGCAGCCAGCTTTTTTAGCCCAATCAGTGTGTCCCCAAGCGCAATAGCGACAACCATTTACCGCAGTGACTACTAACATTATTCTTTCTCGAAAAGCTTCACTTATTTTTTCAGATCGCATTGCTCTTCGAACTATCTTTCTGTTTTGCATTATTACTTTATTAGCTTTGTAAAATGTTCTAAAAGTGAAAGTTCTTTTTGAAAAATATTTACCATATTCTATAATTTTATTTCTCATTCGACTACCCCTTTGAAATGAAGAGATTATAAGAAAATTCATTTTACAAGAAAAATTAGAGAATTCTAAATAGTACCTTAAAATTCAGTTTTCTTAATTTATAAGCTTTTTACTTTTTAATTATGTTTTTTCACTTGTGTAAAGTGTCCTTCTATAATAGGTGAATAATAAGTAAAAGTTTTGATAGTTTGTGTTCAGGTTCTAACAATGCAATAATCATAAAGTTGCAAAATCTGAAATATTTAACTAATCCATTTAATTTTTTTCAATCCTGACCTAAAACTTAATTTTTTCTGTCCGGATAATAAAAGATATTTATTATCCTCACTAAGCAGATTTCTATTGTTAATTAATTCCAAAAAATCTTTCAACAGTCTTTCTTCAATGTTTGTTCCCGTATTTTTATCTAAATTTCTGTTTCTTGTTAGGAATTTAATTATAGTTTTAATAAAACTGTTTCTTGATTTTTGTTTTTTAAACAATTCATCAAAATATGTCTGTAAATAGATTTTTTCCTGAACATATAGTCTTTGATTTTTCAGAGCAAATTTTGTTGGTAGTGTTAATCTTAATGTAGACAGATTATCATTTTTTATTGAAATAAAACAAGGGATGTAACCCAATGCAATTCTTTTTGTAGTTTCATAATTTTTTAGCGGAGATAGAGAAGAATCTATTGCATATCTCCTAGCTATTTGTTGTTCATCACTTACATCCATTATCATTTTTTCTCTAACACTAATTTTTATAGATTCTATAAGTTCCACTTTATTCTGATAATCTTTAACAAACCTCTTATTTTTTTCTTCATTTTTTTCTAGAATTCTCATCACTTCTTGTTGTTTCTTCAACAGTCCACGTAATTGATTTTCTTGTGATAGAATTTCTTCCTCAAATTCTTTAATTTTTTTTAATTGCTCAATTTGCAATTTAGAATAGCCAGTTTTCATTCTATTTAATCTATTAACCTCATTTTCAAATTGAACTAATTTCTCTCTTAATTCATTTCTTAAGTCATTATATGTGATATTTCTTAATTGTATTCGAATTTGTTCGATGTTATTTTTTGCGTCTTTAATACGTAAGTTAGTTTTCTTTATTTCATTTTCAATTTCTTCTACTTTATTCTTTATCCTTTCTCTATTATTTCTATTTTGAGATATTGACTTTTTAAGTTTCGAAACTTCTGTATTAATTTTTTCTAATATTCGTTGATTTTGACTGATTACATTTTTTAGAACTGCTACCTCTCTATTATAGTTCTCATACAATTTTTCAAATATTTCATCAGCTGTTTCAACAAACATTTGAAAATATGAAATAAGCCTTTCGCTTCCCACAATGTCTCCTTTTAGAATATCCCCAATGTCTTTTTTGACTAAACTATCCATTTTTTCAGCAGAATAGATTTTAGGTTCTATTAAACCGTCATATTCTTCAAAATTAACATATTCATATATTCTAATGAATGGTAAGAAATTTTCTAGATCTTGAACAAAATGTCTGAGAATTACATTTATTGTGATATTCTTTTCAATAATATCAAGTTCTAATTCTCTTTCAAATTTTTCTAACGCAGGAAAATCATAAATTTCACTTATTTTTTCGCCAACTTTATCTAAATTCCTGACTTGTCTATAAGAAAACGACATTGTATTTGATTCAAATAGTTGCGATATTGATATTGGTATAATTTCTTTTTCTGAAAGATAAAATGCCATTGGAATAAATAATGGTGCTATTTTCGAGTATTTTATTTTTTCATAATTAAGAGCTTGCATTGCCAATACTAAAGACTCATCAAGGCTCCATGTAGAAAATAATTTTTTTCCTTCGACTAATCCAAATGGAAAAGAAAATATTAGATATTCTGCATCAGGCAAAGGTTGATAGGTTTTCTTATTTTTTTGTTCTAATTTTGGTCTCGAAGGAAGAGGTTGAATTTTTTTACCTTCCCTTGGTTTGATAATATCTACAGATTCTAATTTTAGTTTATAATCTACAGAGATTTTTGCATTACCTTCTAGTTCGTAGCTATAAAAATTGTCATTTAAAGAAGGTTCGAAAAAAACACTTATATGCCCAGGATCAACAAAACCTATTTCTGGTGGAGTATAGGTAGGATCAACAGGCACCCATTTCTTTCTAGTATATATCTCTGCCCATGCATGACCACCCCAATCATCCACAATCTTACCATCTACAAACTCAAAATTTCCTGAGAAGCCAGAAACTAATCTACAAGGAATGTTTACAGCTCTGCATAAAGCAGCAAAAAGATTTGCTTTTTCATAACAAACACCCGTTTTCAAAACATAAGTATCATAAGCAGTTCGTTTCTTCCCCCCATATATTTCTGCATAAAGTATATTTCTATTTACGTACTCAGCTATCCTTGTAATTGCTTCTTCTAAATTTTTACAATTTTGAGTTAACTTCTTTGATTCATTAATTAATTGTTCATTTTCAGATTCTACTTCAAACGATGGAATTAAATAATTGTTTATCTCTGGGAGATACTTCTGAATAATTGGAAAAGGGATATTACTCATATCTTCTTTTTTAGCATTGGATATTATTTCAAGTTCTGCTTTGAAAATCACTGGATTATCTGTGAAGTTATATGAATCGTAATGCACTTCTATTACTTGATCTTTATTTTCAATAGAAGAAGGTTCAGGTGAAATATCAATAAGTTTCACTCTTTGGTAACGAGAATTTCCCGGCAGATACAAAGATAATTCGATAGCATCTAAAGTACCCTCAAAACAATATATATAGAAACCAAAGCTTATTTTAAATTTAGCATACTCAGCGTTTAAAATGTCCACAAAATTTTGTTCGGAAATAGTATCAGCCCCTAATTTATCCTTTTCCTTTTTTTATACGTATTTTTAATATTGATCCTACGTCTATTCTATGCTTTATTCCATCTTTCTTAATAATAGGAGAAATATCTATGATATCTTCTTTATTAAAACTCCCTTTACGTACTTCCATCCTAACGTCATTGATTTGTTTTTCCATTTCTCCTTTAACAATAATTATATCAACAAATAACAATGGCTGATTGTCTTGATAAAACATTTCATCCTCCAACTCGTATAATTCAATTAGTTTAGGATGAACTGATATTGAAGCACTACGATTATTGTGATTTGCAACTACAACCTCAACGAACTCATTCTTCATTAATTTGTCTAATCCTCGAACGTCCAGAGTAGAATCTCTCTTTGATATTATATTTTCAGTTACTTTAGGTGGTATTCTGGAAGCTATTGTACGTTCTCTCTTTTGTGTTGAAGAGCTAGAAGTTGGAAATTGTCCATATAATCCAAGTTTTTCAGCAATTTTTTTGTTTTTTATAATATCCTTATAAAATGGATTTTCCTCTACAAAATTAGTACGACTGTCAGAATAGATGTATCGTTCTAGACTTTCTTTAAATTCATTACTACTCGAATGTGGAATTACATGAATAATATCAAACTTGGAAATTTTATAATTAATATTAGCTCCTGAATTTTTATTTTCTCTGTATAGTACTATTGCTTGACGTAGTAAAGCTTCCAAACTGTTTTTTATATCACGAGGTGTTTGACGACCACATGACATTTGACCAAGATGAAGGCATACATCATCTAAATTATTTTTTATGTCCTCATCATAAAGAATAGAATAAAATTTGTTTTTTAAATGCTTTTCTATATTGCTTTTCCATATTGTAGCATATACATCTTTTGTTTCTGGTGGAAGAATTTTTATTATGTCCGAGGATCTAGATTTTATAGCTTTATTCATCTGACTTGGAATAAGATTAGTCAAAAAAATCAATCTAACATGTTCCTCCAGTCTAGATAATGAAGAAGTGCGTTCTTTTAAGACATTAATAATTTGTTTATTTTGAATATAGTGACTATCACTTAGAAAAATATCTGCCTCATCAAAAACAGCAAAACAAGGTGAAGATGATAATATAGTATCAATCGCTTCATGCATATCTTCTGGTGTAATAATTTCTTTCAAATTAAATACAAGCACATTTAGTTCTTTTTTATAGAAGTTCTTTAAGGCAGATATCAGCATTGTTTTTCCACAACCAGGAGGACCAAATAATATTATTATTGGTATATGATCCATAAATTGTTGTTGCTCTGATAATGTAAGCATAGATTGGCCATGACAATATAAAATTACCTTTGGTTCATCTAAACCCTTAATATCTTTAAAAGTTGCTTTAGTTATTACCGTTGATTCCTTTCTTTCTTCCAAAAATCCTTTGAAAAAGTTTTCTCTCTCACTTTTGCCCATGCTATCAACATTTGTATATTTAAAAAGTGAATATTTTTCTCGATTTTCTTTGTTATCAAAAAAATTTATGAATTCTTCTTCTCTATATCGTGCCTTATGAAATACACCTGTTCTATATCGTTCATAAATTTCCATCTTTACATTTGAACCTCTGAGCTCTTGAAATATTGAGCGCTCATTTTTTATTTGTTCAATTATTAGATTATTCAATTCATCTTTTTTATTCAACATGTTATTGTTATATGGCTCAAAATTTATATTAAATAATGCAGCTCTAATGTTTCGTGGTGCAATCTTTTTTCGCATTGCTTCTTGCGCAAATTTTTCTAAATCAAGATTAGCAATTACTTCTTCTCTAATTCCCAATTCATTACGTAGAATAACTTCAATAATATGTTGGTACTCCCATATATTATAAGGTAATCCAACGAAAATACTTCTATCAATTCGCTGAAATATTCTTCTATCCATTTTGTCTGGATGGTTTGTACAAAATACTATCAATAGCTTATTATTAGAATGTGTTTCACCTTCAAGTTCTGATAGAAGCGTATTTAATACTTCTTCTCTAGCAACTGTACCACCGTCTTCGTGTGATGAAGAAGGAGGATGTGATATTGTATCAATATCATCAAATATTAATGCACAACCTTTACTATTTTCCATATTTGCGGCTAATCTTGCCCTCTCAAAATAGGTAGCCAAATTAGCAGCACTAGAACCCACATATCTTTCCATTATGTCACTTGGTCTTTCAATGTGAATTACATTCAATCCTAAAGCATCACATAATCTAACTGCCATAACTGTTTTTCCTGTTCCCGGAGGACCATAGAGTAGAACTTTATAACCACGTCTATTAATATCGGACATAGCTTTTTTATATGAATCAAGTATTATATATTTTAATTTCTCATTTCCTCCGATTTCAGAAAATGTATATTTAGGCTTAGGAGGTTCAGGATTTTGAAGGAACTTCATGTTATAAGATACAGAAATTTGATGAAAAAATTGTAAGTCCTGTTCAGGAAATTCATGTATTGACTGGATATGTGTAATAATATTATTGAAAACAAGCCTTTTTTTTGGAGAATTTTCTAGTTCAGACTCTATTATTGAAAATGAATCAATAACATTTCTTTTAGAAACTAGATCAGCTAATATTTCGACATCATCAGGAGAAATAGAAGAAATAGAATGTGTTTGAAATTTCTTTTGTATTAATTCTTTAATTCGTTCTTTTTTTAAAGGTGGAACATAAATTAAATTAAACATCTTTGCTATTCTTGAATGACCAGCATGTCTCACAAGGTCTTGATAGTATAATTCTGAACAATATATTATTGTATAAGATCCTGTATTATCAATGCTTAAATTTTCCAATTCATTAATCAATGAATAAAATCGCTCCTTCAATTGTTCAAATAAATTATTTCCCCCTCTTTGGTTAACAGCTAAAGGACGTTCTAGCCCATCTACTCTTATGATGTAAGGTTTACTCTTTAACTTTTTGTATAAATTAATAAAACTAATTCTCTGTCCAGAAGTAAAACTAGCTTGATTTTCATATAAATTTATAAATTGAGAATAAGGTGATGTAACCGTTAATTTCTTATAAAAGCATTTAGCTAAATCCTTAACAGATGAAATTGAAGGACCAAAGAAGAATACTCCATTTTTGATTTTTGAATTTGTTTTAATATCTTCTGCTCTTGCATTTACAATATCTTCCAACAATTTTTCAAACAAATAATCCCAAACTTCTTTAGGATAATATTCTTTTATCTCAGAACATAAATCCCTTTCTCCAACTAGTAGGTCTCTACTCATATATAGCACCGATATTTATGTAAAAGAACTATATATATTCTCTTAAAAACTTTATTGTAGAAAAAATAGCGAGAGCTCTTTATGTTTATCTTGTGCTTAAATTGAAAAAACTACCAGATAAAAATTTTAGTATTTTTAGTTAACAAAATTTTTAATTAATGAAAGTTATCTACTAAAACACCTAAATGGTTTATAAAAAATAGGGGTGGTCAATATTAAAAGAGAAAAGATATTTAGTTATTTGATAATTTTATTGTTCTTATTAAATCCATTCTCAACAGTTTTAATAAAGGATATTGAAAACAAAGATACTAAAAATAACGAAATAACTGACATCAAACCAGAGCATATAAATTCAAATATAAAAAACATAAGTAATAATCCTAAATCAGAAAATAAGAAAACTAAAATTAAAAATGATTATAATAAAAGTTCAAAAATTGAAGAAAAAAATACTAAAAAATTATCGGTGGAACTAAAAAAATACTCTAATGGATCTTACGTATCAGGAACAATTGAGCTCTATTTTACTTGTTCAGGCGTACCTAAAGCACAATCTATGACTCTATTGATAAATAATCAATTTAAAATGTGGGTATTGGGTTCAATAGGTATCTATATCTGGAATACAAAAACAATTGACGATGGAAAATATTACTTAAAATTAATTGTACATACAGAAAACAAAGACTACGCATTCTTTTGGTATATCTACGTTAGTAACAATATAACAGAAGAAAAAGTTTCTAATGAAAATGTAACTACCACTAAAAGTGATATAAAATCAGCTTTTCTCTTTATCCCCCCAATTTCAAGTAATACAATGCAATACATAAGTTCCAATATTGACATCACAATTAAAAATCCAGCTAATGATTCAACAGTAGGTGGAGATGTAACAATTGATGCCAATGCTAGTTCTAGCGTTGGAACAATAAGTGAAATGAGAATTTATATTGATGAAGAATTAAAGAAGAGCGTATTTGATATTGACAGCATAACTTATTTATGGAGTAGCTATTCAAACCCTGATGGAAATTATAATATTACAATTTATGCTAAGGATTCTGATGGAGGAGAAAGCACAAAAACAATTTTTGTTCAAACAAACAACCACCCCGATATTAGTTTTATTTCACCAAGTAATAATGAAACAATAATCAAAGGAATTTATTTAATTCAAGGAGAAGCAGTTTGTGAAGACACAATAAGTTGGTTTGCATTGAGAGTTGACAGTCTAACAGTTTATAACAGCTCTTCAAGTTCTATTTCGTATAACCTAGATACTGTTTCTTACTTTGATGGGAGACACACTTTAGAATTAATATGTAAGACAATTCATTCAATAGAAACAAACTTAAAATATATAGTAATAATTGATAATACAAAACCAGTTTTGTTTACTGATTATCCTACAAATAATACAGATATATATGGAACAATAACCCTAACAACTTCTGCATTTGATGTTCATTTTTCAAAAATTCAAATTATTATAAATGGAACAACAGTTTATTCTAATGGAAATGGAAGTTTTACCTGGAAAACAATCAATTATGAAGATGCTTACTACAATGTTACAACAATAGCTAGTGACACAGTAGGTAACTCGCAAAAAGAATACTATCTTTACAAAATTGATAATGTGCCTAATTTTCATGTTAAACCAGAAAAAATAGTCATTGAAGGAAGTCAAAATTTCAATATAACAATAAATTGTGCAAATGAATTGAAATTTATCAGTTTATATTTTAATGGACTTTTATATTATCAGACTACTAGTTATAATTTTAGTTATTTATTAGATTCTCTTGACTTTTTAGATGGAAATCTTACTGTATTAGTGAAAGCTATAGACACTGAAAATGTTGAATATTACTACTATACTTGGGTTATAGTTGATAACGATCCAGAAATCACAATTGATAATGATATAAATAATACTTATGTTCATGGGATACTTTCTTTGAATTGTTTTTCCTCTAGTAATCATGTTACTAACATATCTGCAATCCTGGACAATACAGAAATTGCTTTTAATGATTCAAATTACCTTTCAATTAGCATTGATACAAAAACATTGGCAACCACAAACCATAATCTTACAATAGTAATAAACGGCTTATACGGCCAAAATTCTACATACATTAATTTTTATGTCAATAATAATCCAACAATTGATAGTTTTATTCCTCTGACGGGAACAAAGGTATTTAATGAAGTTAGTATAGAAGCATCAATAACCTTTGAGAACAATCCTGGTATAATAATATTTTATATTAATGGAACAGTCGTTTATTCAATATCTGGAAGCAGTTCTGCGACCTACACATGGAACACTGAAAGTTATACCGATGGAACATACAATATTTCTGTTTATTGTAAAGATGAATTTGGATTTTCTAATTTTACTTCAAACTTAATTTATTTAGAAAATACACCTGAAATATCGTTTCTTGACTGTACACCTGCAAATTCTACAGAAATCCATGCGACAGTTTTTGTTGCAGGTTATGTGACCTCGATTTTCGATATAGATTATGTTCAACTTTGGTTTAATAATTCCTTAATAAATTCTACAAATTCAAAAAACTTCAATTTTAGTATTAATACTCTAAATTATAAAGATGGACAAAAGAATCTTACTATTATTGTAAAAACATTAAACTCTACAACAAACTATGTTTATATGCAATATTATATAAACAATGTACCAGAAATATTTCTTGATTCATTTAATGATGGAAGCAAAGTAGGGGGTAATTTTCTACTAAAATTACATGTTGAATCTTTCTTTTCAGATCTTATACTTTCATTATATATCAATAACGAATTAAGGGAACAAATATCAAATTATCAGATTACTTATAATTGGAATACAGAGGAGCTTTCAGATGGCAACGCAAATATCACCATTTATGCAGAGTGTACTGGAGGAAATAACATTTCAATTGCAATTGTTGAAATTGATAATATACCAGATATCGAAATCATAAGTCCAGTTTCATTTAATGAGAAATTTATTGACAATGTTCTTTTTGATTTCATTGGGTCAGGATATTTTAATATTTCAAATGTATCATTATTTTTTGATAATAATTTAATACATTCAGTTACTGACACACAATATTTTACATATAACTTAGACACAACAAAATATGCCGACAATAGCTATCCTATTACTATTTATATCCAAGATACGCAAAATCATGAAAATTATTATTACTACACAATGACTATAAATAATTACCCAAATATTAACTTAAGCCCTACTACAACAATAAACGGTAGTCATGTAGCTGGTTTAATGGATATAAACGGTACAATTGACACGCAAAGATCATTAAAAAACACAACAATATACATAGATAATATAGTTCAAGCGACATATACTGGAACATCTTTTAGTTTTGAGTGGAACACACTTTTGTTTGAAGATAATAAGCATATCATTACAATAAAATCCTATGATTCAGAAGGCTATAATAATCAAACAACACTTGTATATGTTGTTGATAACTTACCTTCTATATGGATTACTAGTCCAGCAAACAATAGCATGATAACAAATACTGAAAAGATAAATATTACAGTAGATTCATTTCCAATTTTAGATTCCATAAAAGTATATCTCAATTCTACCTTAATTGAAACAATTTCATCAAATAGTAGTGGAATTACATACTTTTCTGTTTCATTAGATTCAACTCTATTTGCAGATGGTTATTATATTTTAAAAGTTGAGGCAATTACTCAAATCACTACTACAAATAGCACAAAAATACAAATTAATATCGACAACTTTCCTAATATAAATATTATTTCACCAGTAGAAAATGAAGAAGTTTATGACTTGTATCCAATAAACGTTCAAATTTCAGGCCCTCCCATCAAAAATAGTACTATAGCAATTGATGGTAAAATTGTAAGCATATTTTATCAAACAACAGGTTATATTTATTATTGGAACACTTCATTATACGCCGATGGTTATCACGAAATAATAGTTACTACGATTTCAGAATTTGATTTTATTAGCAGTGAAAATGTAAATGTATTTTCAAATAATGTTCCTAATCTAATTCTTTCTTCTTCATTTCCAGAAGAGGAACAAGTCTATGCGGGAACGATTGAACTTGAATGTGATGCATATTCTACCACTAGTATTACTAATTTTAGCTTGTACATTGATAATATACTAGTTAATTCGACAAATACTAATAGATTAACTTATTCTTGGAATACTTTATCTTATTCTAACGAATATCACACTATTTATTACCATATAGTTAACTCAAAAAGTTTTAGTAACCAAACTTCAAAAAGAATACGCATTGCCAATAATCCCCAATTCCACACTTACTCACCCTCAAACAATACAATGGTTTATGGTACTATTTTCCTAAATACCACAATAACTTGTGGTAATGCTTATTCTTACTCACAAATTTATATTGATACAAATTTACTTACTACAACTTCAAATAGTTCTATTTATTATCCTATTAACACATGGAACTATGATGATGGTTTCCATAAGATAAAAATTATTGCATATGATTCACTAGACAACTCCAATTCTACTTTATTCCAGCTTACTTTTTCAAATGTGGCTAATATCACAACTAGTCTTACTGATGAAGAAATAATTTATAATGATTATTTACTCAACATTTCGATTGATAGTAATCCAGAGATATCATCATTAAAGGTTTACCTAAATGAAACAGTCATCTATTCTGGAACTTCAAAATCAATTTCATTACCCATTGATACATTTTCATGGTCTGAGGGCAAATATAATTTTACTGTACTTGTTTTAAATGAATTTGGACAAAATTTCACAGATAAAAGATGGATATACATTAAGAATTATCCTGAACTGCAATCTATTAATATTGTGTCAAACCAGAAATTTAATGAGAATTATACTATTACTTTTGACGTATTTTCTGCACAAGGAATACAAGTGTCTGAACTTTATATCAATGGTTCATTAAAATATTCAAATTCAGGAACTTCTAATTCCTTTATTTGGCAAACGAGAAATTATGAGGATGGGATATATAATATTACGATTTGCATCAAAGATATAGAAAATGATCAAACAATATATCAGTATATAGTAAAAGTAATTAATCACCCCCACATTATTTTCAATCAAAAACTTCCCCTAAACAATTCTATTGTTACAGAAACAATCGTTTTTGATATTTCAATCGATGCATATCCCTATATTGATCAAGCTGCTATTTATATAAATGGAACAATAAGAACTCTAACTAATTCAGACCAATTTATATATAAATGGAATACAAAATTAGTTCAAGATAATTTATATAATGTAACAATATTTGTTGAAGATGCCAGCGGAGATAGAAAAATTTTAACTTACTTTTACACTGTAGATAACATTCCACAATTAGATTGTGAAGTTCCTCCAGAAGGATTATTGCTCGAACCTGTTTATCTAAATGTAACCGGGAGTGGAGGAAATAATATTTCCAAAATTGAAGTTTATGAAAATGATATTTTAGTTGGCGTTGCATATTCCAACGAATATAGCTACCTATTTAATACCCTAGTCAAAAATGATGGCTTTTACACAATTTTGTTCAAGATCATTGATGAAATGGGGAATACTAACTCTTCTGCTTTTTCTTACTTAGTTGATAATTTAGCTTCTATCAACATTTCACCTGATATTACAACAGAAATTTTTGGAAATCTTACTTTATCAATAACAATCGAGTCACAGAGAGAATTTAATTCAGAGATTTATATTAATGGAACAGTCATTTATAGTAATAATTCTTCAAGTTATGAATATCTATGGGAAACTTTTGATTATGAGGATGGTTTATATAATATTACAGTTTTAGTAATTGACATTAAATCATTTAAAAATTCTACAACACAATTCTACAGAGTCAATAACAATCCGGATATACAATTTATTAATATTACAAATAACGCTGTAGTATTTGACACAATTACAATCGAAGTAAATACCTCATCGTACTATAGTATTACCTCAAATAAACTATTAATAAACAGTAGTGAAGTATTTCAAACAAATAATAGCAACTTCGAATATGACTTAAACACTCTTGATTATGAAGAGGGTGTTATTATAGTACAAGTTATTTCAACGAACAACCAATCTAGAGTTTCTTCCTCAGAAATAACATTAATAATTGATAACTTTCCTAAGATTACACTCACACCATCAAATAATAGTATAGTTTATGCAGATACAATTATCACAAGTGAAATATCCTCTTATGTTTCAATAATAAACCAATCATTATATATTGATGGTAATTTAATTACCACTTCTACGACCACAATTTTATCATATAACTGGAATACTACTTTATATGCTGACGGGTTGAATAATATAACTATTGTCGCTTTCAATTCAAATGAAAGAAAAACAACATTAACTTACTTTTATTCAGTAAACAATGTACCAGATTTAACAGTTAATGTAATAACCACTCCAGCCAACAATTCTATTATTTTTGATACAATAACACTAGCTTTTGAAATTACAACCTTTAATGAATTAGATAATGTTCAGATAATAATTAACGATACAGTTGTTCTATATCAAGCATCAACAACAATTCAATATAACTGGAATACAATAGACTATCTCGACGGTACCTATAATGTTACTTTTTATGTAATAAACACTTTTGGTTTTTGGAATAAAACAACATTGGTATATCAAGTTTTCAATATTCCTGAAGTAACATATACAATCAATGACAATAATGGTTTCTTAGTAAACGACATTAACATGCAGGTCAATAGTTCTGTAGGCCCGGGAATAAATAATATAAAAATAAAGATAAATGGGAGTTTATTATATCAGAACTTTTCAGATAGCATAAACTTTACTTATGACAGCCATAACTTTAAAGATGGAAATTACTTAATTACAATAGACGTAGAATCCAACTCGCAAATAACAACCTCTGTATTTAATTACTACACTATTAAGAATTTACCAGAAGGATCATTTGTTACACCAACCCCAGCTAATCATTCAACAGTATTTGGAACTATAAATACAATTAATGTTACTTCTAGTTCGCTAACAGGAATAGATAATATTACACTTCTAATTAATTCAATTCAAAGAAATATATCTTTTAGTGATAATTTAGAATATAACTGGGATACAACTTTAGAAAGTGATGGGTTATATAACATTACTGTGGTAATTACTGACCAAGAGGGAGATAATTTTGTTCTACATATTGAAATAGAAATAAAAAATAATCCGTTTACAGCATTAACTAATCTTTATAATATGAGTGTTGTTTTCCATGATGTAAAGTTAGAAATTAGAGGAGAATCACTTTCATCATTAAAAAAACATCAGCTGTACATTAACGGTTCACTTGTAAATTCAACAACAAGTTTAAATCTTTCTTACTTATGGAATACAGAAATTTATTCTGATAATTGCTATAATATAACTATACTGATAGAAAATATTTATGGCTTCCAAAACTCCGTTACATATTATTTGTTTGTTAGAAATGTTCCACAAATAACTCTACATTCACCTCTCAACTATCAAACGATAACTGGTGAAAATAACATTACAATAACTATTTCTATGCCCTCAGGAAGTAATTTTACTCAACTTTTTTTGAATGGTACATTAATATTACAAACTTCGTCAACAGAGATTAACTACTTGTGGGATACCTTACTATATAATGATGGAATTTACAATTTAACAGTCTACTCTGAAACTATCTACAATTTCAACTCTACAAAACAATATATTTTTACTGTTGACAATATTCCACAGTTGACTATTATAACACCTAGTGAAGGTTCTATTCTTTATGGTTCAGTTATCGTAACTGCTGAAGCTACAGGTGGGAACAATATTTCTAAAATAGAATTATATGTTGATGAAGAATTATATGTTTCAGAAAATTCATCCAGTTTCAATCAAACCATCTCTAGTTGGATTTTTGACGACGGAATGTATCTACTTACATTTCGCGTAATAGATGTCGAAGGAAACTATAATGACTCTGCTAAAATTTCAGTAACCATCAATAATATTCCAAATATTGATTTTGTATATCCTACACCTCCTGAAAAATCTATAATTTATGGTTATATAGAAATAAACATCTCAGTAACAGATATTAACAATCCTATCCATAATACAACATTGTTAATTAATGATCAAATAAAAGCTGTTGTTAATGATTCAATATTGTATTACCTTTTCAATAGTTCAATCTACAATGATGGAGTATGTACAATTAAAGCAATTGTCTATAACAATTATGGCTACATAAATTATACAACACATATATTACAAATAGATAATATTCCAAATATTCAAATCGAAGGAATATCGAATAATGAAGAAATTATTGACATAAAGACCATCACAATACAAACAACTAGTGGTTCAAATATTACTAATACCTCAATCTATATTAATTCTATTCTTCAAGCTTCGAATAATAACAACAATCTTGTTTTTGATTTTAATACACTATTATATTCAGACGGCAATTATTCAATCACTGTAACTACAGAAAATGAAGATGGATTTTACAATTCTACAACTTTATTTGTAATCATAAATAATATACCAAATTATAGTTATTCAGGACCTCAATATAATGAAAAGATAACAAATTCCAAAGAACTTTATATTTCAGGATATTCTCCTAGAGGAGTAGACTTTATTCTACTGGAGCTAGTATCACAAGAAAACCATTTTATTCTAGCCAATTATTCTAGTGATACATTAAGTTATACTCTTAATACTTTACTTTATCCAGATGATAACTATAATCTAACTTTAACTGTAAAAGATAATGGTGGCTTTTTAAACTCTACAGCAATTCCAATAATTATTGATAATATTCCTCAAATTCATTTAGATCAAGGAATGTTAAATCTCAATAATTCAATAGTCATTGATGTTATATCACTAAATTGCACTGCAACAGGTGGAAATGATATTTCTCACATAAAGCTTCAAATCGATGATGAAATATATTTAATATCAAACAATAGCACTCTCTCTTACCTTTGGGATACTATTTTAGAAACTGATGGTAATTATAAAATTGAATTAACTGTCACAGATACTTACTCTAACGAAAATAAAACAATACTATATTTAACTATAGATAACTATCCAGACCTATATATTGACTCGAAGCCATCAGAATCATCTCTTATAGGGAATAACAGTTTTATTTATCATGCTACAACTCAAAGAACAATAGCATTTATGGAAGTTTGGATCGATAGTCAACTTGTTAAAAATATTTCAGCAAGCTCTGACACTTTTATTTGGGAAACAGAATTATATCAAGACAATATTTATTCAATTTACTTTAAAGTGTATGATAGTGCAGGATTTACAAATTACTCAAATATATATATTTATAAAATAACAAATATTCCTGATATTAATTTCAGCCATTTTGAAGATCTTTCTAAAGATAGATTAATCGATACAATAAATGCAACAGTAACTATTTCTGAAGGATGGACAATTCAGGAGATTAGAATATTTATCGACAACGTGTTAAAGGTTTATAGTCAACCAGGAGAGAGAAATCTCATATACTATTGGAATACATTAAATTATTCAGATGGAATCCATGAATTTAATGTTACAGTGATTGATGAACAAGATCATTATAATTCCACAGTATTATCTTGTAATATTGATAATTATCCACAAATAGATGACTATTCACCAGAATATGTTTATGTACGAAATTCAGTTGTTTTAACAGCTTCAGGCAGTGGAGGAAGAACTATCGATAATATTACATTACTAATTAACAATTCAATTGTACACGTCACTAATTCTCCTATATTTTCTTACGTTTGGGAAACAAATGATAGTTATTATTCGAATGGAGTATATGAAATAAAATATCTGATATATGACGTTGAAGGATATATGAATACTACAATTATCTATTATATAGTAGATAACGAAGAGCCTATAATAACTATAACCAATTTATGTGATTATCAAGGAGTTACCTCAACATTTGAATTAATGATTAGATCTCAAGATGAAATTGGAACAAAAACAATGTATTATGAAATATACTTTGGCTTAGAATTATTGCTTCGAGAAGAGTTCATCGGTAATGAAACTGTAATTTCTGAATGGACAATAACGGTAAAACTGGAAAACGCAAGCTTAGAAGACGAAATACTTTGGTTACAGGTTACTGTTATTGATTTAAGTGGTAATCAAAATTCAACCTGTATTTATTTAGTTTATAACGATATTCCAGATATTCAAATTTATAACGTCAATGAAGATGATGTTTTATTTAGTAGCTCTTATTATATAAAATTAGGAATTTTTTCTGGAATTTCATCAGCAAACGTTGAAGTCCAATTATACGACATAAATACAGATAATTATACAAAAATAGTAACTTTTGTAATCGATGATGCTAATGGTCCCCTATATGCAAATGAGAGTTTTAATTTGGATACAAGAGTTTTTGATGATGGCCTTTATTATTTAAGGATTGTCGTTTTTCCAAGTGGAAATTCAGCTATTGGAATAAAAAGAATAGCAGTGGAAATTGATAATCACCCAAACATCTTAGTAGATAAGAAAGAGAACTCTGAACTCGCAGGAAACAGCGAATTTAATATCATTATTTCAACAAAAAATCCAGCTAATATCTTTGTTGTAGACTACTTTAAGATTTACATTAACGAAAAGTCATCTGACAATTTATTATATAAAGAAGTGAGAAATGATGTATCAAAATCTTATTTTGAGTTTTATTTCTTATTTAATACAACTGCATATAACGATGGAGTTATTACTTTGATTTTTGAATTCTATGATGCAATTAATGAATATTATAACTTAACGACATTCTCCTGTTATATTCATAATAATCCTGAAATCATTCTACCAAATATTTTAGAAAATCAACTAATAGGCTTCAATTATTCAATTTACATAGATACCAACTATTATGGAGACTTCCAAAGTGGATCAATTTATATTAATGATAATTTAGTTAGCTCATTTGATACTTCAAGTTTTATTTGGCTATGGCAAACAGAAAACTATAAAGATGGAAATTATACACTAAAAATTACGGTTTCAACATTAATAAACAATACATATTATTTCATCACAGAAAAAGAAGTAAATGTAATAATTCAAAATTATCCATCTTGGACTTTTAGTTCAACTCCACTAAATGGTTCGATAATTTTTAACACAATAGAGCTTAAATTTACTTTCATTAATGGAACACCAATTAATAATTTTTATATCTATGTTGATAATTTTCCAGCGCTAATTATTAATATGAGTGCTTATAAGGGTTCAGCAACTATAGAATTTAATACAAAGACTATTAATGATGGATGGCATACTCTTTTACTTTTATTGGAGACTTCCTACAATTACATAATAAATAAGACTTTAACTGTGCTTTTTGATAATAAACCAAATATTTACTACGTTAGTGATAATATTAAAGAGAATGGTTTTTACAATAATGAGATCGATATATCTTTCAAGGCCAACAGTACAACTAGCGTTTTCAGATTAGGAATAGATGTTGTTGATGATATTACAAATATATCAATTTCAGATTTTCCAATTGAGATAAATAATAATGAAACATTCTCAACAATAATTAATACCACCAAGTACACTACAGGAAATTATCAAATACTAATATATGCTATAGATAACGAATATGATATGATAATCATTAAGTATAAAGTTACTTTCGATAATGACATCCCTGAAATTTACTCAAATAATGGTCTGTCTTTGTATTCAAATGTTTCTGAAAAAATAGTATTTACTTCTAGAACAGCATACATTAGCTTTACAACAGAAGATTTTTCGCCAATAGAAACTATTACAATTTATGCAAATAAAGAACAACAAATTGTTCACAAAGATTTCAATGACCCAAGAACAGTTAACTTTGGATATTATCATTATATTACTATGGATGGAGAGACTAAAATAATAAAGGTGATTATCACCGATAAAGCGGGGAATATACGAGAAGCAGAATACAAAATACAGTTTATGCTTAAGCCATTTATAAATGAAGTAAGCTTTGGTGTTGACGTAAATACAACTATAACTAATGTTGTTTTCAACATAAACATCTCTATACATGATGATAGAGGACTTTCATCAGTTTATGTTTTATTAATTGGAGAAGAAAGAAATTATACAATAACCACAGAATTTGAAAACTTACCCCTAAACAAAACAGACATCAAAGAAACCATATTGTTTTCAGATACGATTATTAGAAAACTGAATAATAAAAAGTTAAAAGATGGAAACTATACCTTTGTAATAGAAGTTGTTGACATTGATGGCTACCGCACATCTTATAAGCAACCTCTTTCTATAGAACGTATAAACAGAAAATCGTTTATAACCATAATGCTATGGATAGGTTTATCAACACTAGCTATTGGTTTGGCAGGATTTGTAATGTACAAAAAGAACTTCCCTGCAGCCCTATGGGATCGTATTAGATATGAGTGGTGATGATGAGTATCACAAATAGATTTATTCAAAAGAACACAATGTTTAACTTAAAAAGATTATTTTATATAATCTTAACTTTAGTTTATTTAATAGTTTATTTAGGTGTAGAGTTCGTTGCTCTATTTAAAAAATATGATTATACACATATTAAGCACGCAGTTATTTATATACTGTCATTTCTAAAATACGTTGATACGTTTTTATACATTATCTTGTTAATCAGTCAAATACCTTTTGTTCTATTAGTGTTAAATGCTTTAGTTTTACTTTTTCTAAGCTATATCATACCGTTAATCCCTGTTGAAAAAAGAATAAAGCAAATTCTTGGAGGTTATATGTTAAAAATTAAACATGAAAAATCTTTGATTTTTCAAATGTCTATTTTTAGCGGTTTATTTTCTTGTTTTTTTAACATTTTCTTTATTTTATTACGACAATACAACATTTTACTTTTATCAGCGACCTATGGAAATAGACTGTTTCTAATTTTAACTCTTTTCTATATTCCACAATTCATCACGTCAATCTTAATGTTACATTTCTATTCTTCGAGCTTTTTAGATAACTTCTTGCTAAGTATAAAACGAGATATGAATTATGTAGCATATACACTAATAAATATGAAGACTGATACACAACAAAGAGAATTATTTATTCCAGTAAAACAAATTGAAGATTATATCAAAATGGACAATCGTAATTTAAAAAAGGAACAAGAAATCATTCAAAGGATAGAGAATTGTTTTCTTGACATATTTTCTGGATCTGGTTTCACTGATTATATTTCTAAGTCAAGAGAGAGAGGAGAGACAGATTTGCCTGACATCGGAGTAACATTTGAAAAAGAAACAATAAATAATAATGAATATTTTGTGTTAAAAATAGGAATCAGTGAAGAAAGAGTTGAGTTAATAAAAAGAATACAGGCTGAAATAATAAAATATGTATTAATAACAAAGATATACTAACTCTTATTCTTAATAATTCAAATTTATTTTTTTTAATTTTTTATGTAATACTAAACAATTAACACATTATAGTCTTGCTTTCTCTACATTTGTTATCATATTATTACTTACTCACAACAAAATTAGAAAATCTTGTTTTACTTTTTTGTACAAGTTAGTAAAAGAGAATAAATGAAGCAAAGAGAATTGAATTTAGGTTTAAATAGAGAAAAAGAGATAGAATAAGTGATAGAGAAAATTGAACAATTCTTGTTTCATTTGGAGTTAAAAAAGAGAGGGATAACTAATTTAGTTTCTTAAGCTATTACCTCTAATCCTTCTTCAGTTAAATAATTAATTACTTTTTCTCTGAAATTATTGTAATCTATATTCAGCTCATTTATATCTTTACCTTGATCTACTTTATCACAGAAATCTTTGAAATAAAACCCCCAAATTTCGAAAGGTGCAGATTTTTTGAAAGTATTGTAAATATTATGAAATGTCTGTAAAAACTCTTTTTCTGTTGCATTAAGGTCGTTAAAGAATCCACCAAAAAATTCATGGTTTAGCCTGTCAATACACTCTTCAAATTCATTGCCCTCTACCTTAAGACAGTTTGGTAAATTATGCACACTATCGATAACATCTTTTATTTCTTTAAAGAACTCCGCACCTTTAATCTTAGAACCTAATCTCTTGAATTCTTCATAAATTTTGATTAAAGATTTAACAAATAACCAACAAATTTCCAATATAAAGGGGTTTACTATTCCAATGAACACCATATTTGACTTAATATTTGGTGAATAATTTTGTGTCAAAGATTCTGAAATATAATTATTGCCTAAACCCAAACCATATTTCTGATATAATTTTTGTTTATTTTTGTTTCCATCGTCAAGTAGTTCATAAAACTGTTTAGCTAATTTTTGTTCTGCAGTAGATGGTGCAATAATCAATCTTTTTGAATAGTTTTGTGATATAAACTCAAATTTTTCTTTAATTTTTTTCTTCACTTCTTTGCTTTTAGTATCAGAAAATTTAATCCAAATTACATCCGCAAATGTTTGTTTTGAAAGAGCAATATCCATCCATTGTAATAAATTTGTATTTTTCATATCTTTAGAATAAAAAACTGCTGGTACAATGATATAATTCCCTTTTAGAGGTCCATAATCCTTATATGTTTTTTCATCAAGCTCGTTCGGTCTCCTAAATATGTCAGTCGAGCTTATTTTAATATAATCGTTGGCCACTCGTCCTTCAAGAATATCGTTGACATCAAACATCCCAATATTCATTATTGGAGCGAGAACTAACTTTGTTATTGCTTCATTTATTTGAAAAAGTATATTATCTTCGCACTGAAAAGGATATAATATGTCATAGTTGAATGGAATAATTGTTTCTTTGATTTTTTTGTTTGTTACAAAGTAATTCATTAAAGTCAAGGGATGTCCTATTTCACAAAACAAAACTCTTTGAAGACCAATTAAACATGAGACTTCGTCCACATAAGCGCCTTCTCCGAGAATTGAGAAAGCAATAGCTTTCTGTGGGCTCGCTTCTTTATAATGTTGTATTATTTTTAGTGATTCAAAAAATTTTTTACCTTTATTATTATAGTTTTTGTCATATTTTAAAATAAATGGGTCATGGAGATAAGTAATTAATTTTCCTGTTAAACCAGAACCAGTTCCTCTTCCTAGTCCGTGAATATAAAAGAATATCGTTGCTTTTTTTTGTATGTCTGTTGTTTCGTCTCCATGCGAATATCTAAATAAATCAGGTGGCCAAAGACGATTAGAAATATCTTGCTCAAAAAGTTCTGTTTCGCTATAATTTTCAGGATTGAAAAAGTCTTCTGCAACTTTACGACCACCATACCAAAATCCTCCTGCACCCAATCTGTCTACAACTGTTGGATCTATACTAATTCCTACAAAATTATACAAAAATTCTTCTTTAATTCTAGTTTTATTTAATAAATCACTTTGCTTTCTAATTCTTCGTGGAAAATCTTCTGTTGGAGGTTCTGTTTTAACATTCTGTCGCCACCAATTATACGCGTAGACCAAATATTTATTTTCTAAACGATTACTGTTTTCTGCATCATGAACAGCCCCTTCCAAGGAAGTATTTATAAACCAAGCACCAATAACCTTTGAATTCTTTTGAAATTCAATCTGGTAATTTGATCTAAGTTTAGCTTCATGATTTAGATAAGTTACCAATACATTGCATCCACAATCACCTACACCAAAAAGCATAGTTGCAGAATTTATATTTGTTTTATGTATTATCCAAGAATTTTTAATTCCATTTTCATTATTACTATTTTTTTTGAAAATTTTTTTAGTTATCTTTTTAATTGCATCTAGATATGTTTTAAGTTTAACCATGTTTGTTTTACCTCCATATTAAGCGACTACTTCTATTCGGTTTTTCCATTTCTTCAATAACAGTCTCCAAAAACTTGTTAATATTCTGATAATTTCCAATCGCAGAAACTGGATCCTTTAGCATAAGCAATTCTTGATTTACATTGTTAAGATATTTCTTTAAGAAACCAATAAAAATATAATTCAAGCTTCCTTTGTTTCTATCAATAAATTCCTCTATTTTATTTCGTAAATCAAGATATTTTTGTTTTTCTTGTGATAAACTAGTACTATAATCAGAATCGGTAATCTGAATTGAAATAAGCAAATCTTTTAAAATTGTTTGAATGTTCTGAGATAAGTCTTTTTTAGATGAAAAGTTTTCATTTGCATTAGCCAATTTAGAAATCGTTTGATCAACAATTTTTTCTAAATTCGATCCAGTACTACTTTTTCGTTCTTTACTTATTTCCTCAGATATTTTTGTTAGATATTTATCAAATTGTTCTTCTTGGGCTTTTAAGCTACGTAATAACTCAGTTTTTTCAGCTATAAACAATTTATAATTAGACTTAATAATATATAAAACAACAGCGATAATTAAAGTATCACTAAATTCATGTTCATGCTTGTATTTATTTGCAAAAATATTACTAAAAACTGATAAAAATGAATCTTCCTTTTTAACTGGTAAAAAATTAAAAAACATATCTAAATAGTCTTGAAATTCCGTTCTTAACGCTTCATAGGATTCAATTTGATATTTATCTAATTGAGATTCAAAATTTTCCAATATTCCTTCAACTAGAGCGATAATATCATAGAGTATATTTTTTTCATATTCAATACTCTTTATTGCTTCTAATGCTTTAGTTTCATTCTGTGATATTATTTTTCGAATACCAATTTGTGATAATTGATTGAAATCAACTGCTTTTTTGATATCTTCACCAAAACAGTTCTGAATAGTTTTGCAAAGTTTTTCAATATTTTCAAGCTCACTCTGGTTTATCTCAAATTCAAATAAGTGTCCAATTGCTTTTTCTGGTGTGAAATATGTTAACTCCTGAAATGATTCTAAAATATCCTCACTGATAATTATTTTTTCTTTCAGAAACCTATTTTTAATTGAAGAAAGATTTTTTTCTAAAATTTCAATTCGTTTTCCTAATGAGCTAGTCTCTAGTTTCTCATCTATAACCATATCTTTAACGATGTCAGAAAGTAATTTAGAGTAGTTTATCAATAACTCAAGAAAGGAGATAATTAACTTTTGAGAACAAAAAATAAAAGGATAAAAATCACCTGTATTACTTTTGTCCGCTATTGAACGTAATTTATCATGATCATCCAAAATGTAACTTGAACCGTTGCTAATTTCTCGAAAGGTCGCAATAATACTAGATAGATATCTAGAGATATCTTTCATTACATTATGTATTTTATTCATTTCTCTATTTATTTCTTTTAAGTTTTTTGAACTAACAATTTCTTGATATTCACTATCTGATGAAATATCAGAACGAGAAATTTCCTCTTGATCTTCATCATACTCATCGGATTCATCCCTAACAGTTTCACTAGTGAGTCTAAAAGAATCAGAAACCATAGTATCGGATACTGAGGTAGCATCATCAGAAGTATTATGACCTACTAAAATATTCGTTATTTCTGTTTTTAGTGTTTGAAGGAAATTTATATCTTGTTTCTTTTGCTCTTCGATTTTTAAAATTAGCTTTTCTGACAACTCAAATAATTTTTCACAAAGTTTCTTAGGATTTTTTGCCATTTTTTCATCCTTTAAATTCAGTTTATCATCAATATTATTCTTAAGTAATTCAATAATTCTCATTGAAGCATCAGATATGGTATTTCCATATAAGTGTTCAATGAAACTATCTTCAACTGAAATATTGTCTAAGTTATAATCACTAATTAATCTTGAAAACAAACGTTTTAAAAGCTCTAGATCCTGCTTTTTTGTTAAGAGAAACTTGTACCCAAAAATTGTTAATTTCAATTTTTCTTTATTATATTTGACAATTTTCATTAAATCACATCCAATATTTTTTTGAGGTTTTTATCAAATTTAGATAAATATCTAGAAACTTTTTTTAATTCTTCTTTCAGTTCTTTGTTTTTCTTATTCAGTTCTTTGTTTTTCTCACTCAGTTCTTCGTTTATCTTATTCAGCTCTTCGTTTTTCTTATTCAGTTTCTTTATCTTATTCAGCTCTTCATTTTTCTCACTCAGTTCTTCGTTTATCTTATTCAGCTCTTCGTTTTTCTCAGTCAGTTCTTCGCTTATCTTATTCAGTTCTTTGTTTTTCTCACTCAGTTCTTCGTTTATCTTATTCAGCTCTTCGTTTTTCTCACTCAGTTCTTTGATCATTTTTACTTTTTTATACTTTAACTCATTTACCTGTTGAGATAACTCAGAACGCGCAGACTCTGACCCATTTTCTTCTTGAGTTAACTCAGAACGCGCAGACTCTGACCCATTTTCTTCTTGAGTTAACTCAGAACGCGCAGACTCTAACTCACTTTCTTCTTGAGTTAACTCAGAATTCGCAGACTCTAACTCACTTTCTTCTTGAGTTAACTCAGAATTCGCAGACTCTAACTCACTTTCTTCTCGAGATAATTCAGAATTATTGTTGGAAATTTTATTCACCACCAATATAAATCAGTTTAGTATAAATACTCATAATCTAGTAATTAATCTTTCTACTTTATCTTTGTACTAATTGTTCCTCGATTGAGAAATAATGCATTAATTAAAAAACCACAAATAACTTTTAAATTTTATGGGATTTTGATCTAGTTTGCTTTCATACAGAATTTGGTTATAAACAAGTAAATAAGTGAAAAATAAACGAGTAAAATCTGGGCTTTATAACCTTTTCCTATTTTAGTATTTGTCTTAGTGCTTTTGAATACCTAATAACTTTTGATATTTTTTAAATTTTTTAGGAACCAAGCCGCTTATGGTCGCCACTAACAGAGGAAAAATTGTTTGGGTCTTTACGTCTTTTTGGTATCCAATGGTGAGTTGTTCAATATAGAACTAGTTTTAAATTAAACAATTCATTGCCACATTTGGGATTCCGCTGGTCCAACCAACCCGTCTGTCTTTTTTCATTCTCTTTCAGAGCTATTTATAGTTCTTAACATCTCTCAAGTTTTCTTACCATCTTTAAGCTATTAGTACATTCTTCTTCTCCACCAGTTTCTCAGACTTTCTCTATTTATTCCTTTTCACACGGAAAGTAGTTCAACTATATATTATCAATAAATTGTATCAGAAATATTTATAAATTTTAATTGGTAGTATTTTTGATTGGTATGAGCAGAAAAACAGTCAGGCTAGATGCTAGGAAGCAACAAGAAAATGCAATAAGAGCACTTAAATTACAACTTAAAAGTTACAATAAGCTATTAGATCGCAGAGAAGAATTCAATAAAACGTTTAAAGGGTTAGGAATTAAAAGGATTAAAAGTTCAACAGACTTTGATGACCCAAAAAGAGTTAGTATTAGAGAACTTACTGCAAAATTAAAAACAAATAATAAAAGAGGGCAACTTGAGTTAATAAAAAAAATCCAAGAAAAGTACAATGAAATTGATAAAGGGGAGAGTTATTCTGATACTTTTTCTGAAGAGGAAAAACAGATATTACAAGATGCTTTAATAGATGCAGCAGACAATTTCATTGAAAGGTTTAAACCTGGTTTAGAAATTGAAGGATTTATTATAGAGGAAAGAAAGGTATTAGATTCATTTAAAAAGAACTGGATAATAAAAGCTTCAAAAGATGATCAAATATTAACAACATATATAACAATTTTAGATGATGGCTCGATTTGGATAAGACAAGAAGAAAATTATGAACAGAATGTTTGCAAGGGTTTTGTTAAAAGAATCTACGATATTTGGCAAGATGAAGTTTTTGATGCAACGCTTTTAGCTATTGAACAGTTAGCAGAGGAAGAAGAAACTGAAAGTGAAGAAGTAAGTCAAGTAGAATATGAACTTTCATAAGAATTAATTTAATTAGGGGATCAACATAATAAGCTATTATCATTCTTTTTTTGGTGAAACTATTGATTTTAATATAAATCTTCTCATAAGTGAATACTTAAATCTGCATAGTCTTTTTTCCAAATCCCAAGATAGCCATAAAAAAAGTAAAGAAATAAGTAATAACGAAATCAACAATCTATATTACCAGTTGATTGATTCCTTAAGATGTAATATTATAAGAGAGCTCTCATCGTTTTCTAGCAATACAATCGAATTGTTTGGAAAACGCCAGATATGGCTCTTTTTGGGAGAAAAAGCCAGCTACATTGGTTTTCTTTCTCCTAATTGTGACTTTTCATTGACTTCCAATTACTCACATAGTAAAATAATACAGTCAGAAGATTTAGTTAGTAAGATCAATAATTCATTAATCACTACTGTAGAAAAAACAATCGAAGAATTTGTAAATGAAAAATGTTCTATTTTGGATGAACAAATAATTTTTGAACTAATAAAAATTATAAGATTAAAACAATCATTTAGAAGAATATTTTGTTAGTTGATAATAATGATTATTGCTAGTGGGCCTTTTCAAGAATTGGATGAAATGAGAATACAATGTAATATATGTCCCCACAACTGTGTACTTAAAAATGGAGAAACAGGTTTATGTAAAGAAAAAATAAACATTGAAAATTCGTTATATACGTTAAATTTTCGAGAGATTACAATAGCTGAACCTAGACCTATAGAACAAACACCTTTTTTTGAGTTTTATCAAGAAACAACAGCTCTCAATTTAGGTGGATATTCATGTAATTTTTGGTGCCCTTTTTGTTTAAATTATGAAATCAGCTACAACACTTCTTCTGATTTACGTAGCAAAACTTTTTCTAATAACGATATTTTGAAACTTGTTAAAGAAACAAATAGTAAGGGAGTTGTTTTTACTTTTAACGAACCGGCAATTATGCATGAAACAGTAATAGATATTTTTTCGTTTATAAAAAGAGTTGATTCATCTATTTACACAGCAATTCACTCAAATGGTTTTATGAGTAAAAAAGTAATTGATTTAATTATAAAATATACTGATGGATTTGTTTTTGACATTAAAGGAGATGATAGTTTTTATCTACAAATGAGCGCAACATTTGACAGTATATGGAACAATATTAGAAAGATTAACAACAAAAAAAGACATTTAGAACTTGTAATTCCATTGTTTACAGAATTTATGAACGATAACACAATAACAAAGATAATGAATAAATTAATTAATGACAATATAAACTGCCCAATCATAATCTTAAAAGGAAGACCAATAACAAAATACAATAACTTTACCCAAGTTAGTCAAAAAAAGGCAGAGGATATCGTAAAGTTATTTAAAGAAAATGGTTTTCATGAAAGTTATCTAATGGGATTTCCTGGTTCTAAATATGAATCTTCTTATTGTAAAAAATGTGGAAAAATCACTTTATACAGGTACGATGCTGTACCTATGTTCAGAGAAGATATTGATTATTGCAAATGTAAATGATTTTTTATGTTTAAAAGATAATTTTTTGATAACAAATGAGCAATAAATAAAGGTTTTGGCAATTTGTGTTCTGGTTCTAATAACTCAATAACCAAATTTAATGCAGAACTTACAGAAATTTTATTTCCTGGAGAAACAAATATAGGCCTCCATTTTTTTTCTGGAGGGTAGGAGATTCTATTACCTACAACTTTTCCTTTTATCATAACATCGTCAATAATTAATTCTTTCTTTATTCTACTATTACTATATTCAAACATTTTCATAGGATTTTTTGCTACTCCAATTACTGGTTTATCTATTAAATATCCCAAAACAGTTGCTGACCCTGCATTTAGTGGGTGAGCTATTCCGTGCCCATCCACAACTATTAAATCTGGTTGATTTTCCAGCAAATCTAATATTTCTAAAAAAGCTGGTACTTCTCTTAAAAAGAGATATCCTGAAACATATTCAAATGTTGGAGTAGTTTCCAGTACTTTTTTTTCTACTATTTTCTTTGTCTTTATTTCATATACAACTGCTGCAGTAAAAGCTTTTTCTTCTTTATAGGCTACATCTAACCCTGATATTAAATTTAGTTTTTCAAATTCATCATCTATTCTTATCTCTCTTGCTACTTGAATTTGAAGAGCTTTAGCTTCTTTTAAACTATTAGGAAAAAAAATTTGCATAAAAAAGAAAAAAATATTCATCAATAAATATATTGTTCTTTTAGATAAAACTCAGCTTTCAAGAAAACATTCTCAACTATGTATGTATTTTAAAACAAATTCTATAAAGATAAAAAATTACCATTAGAAGAGCCCACTCAGACCTTTTCCAACATTTATATATGTTTTATAAACACCTAATATATATTACAAGTTATTATTGTATGTTAAAAAATATTATTTAACCAAAATTCAAATGAATAGGTTTATAAACATCTTAACAAACATTTTTTTTCGGTGATTTTATGAACACCACAAAAAAAGTTGCATTGTTGTTTGTAACAATATTCGCTACAATGAGTGTAGTGAGTCTGGTTGTATCCGGTGATTACTGGATTACAAAAAACGAATGGGTAGATCATGGATCAACCCTTGTTGAAACGAAATGGATCGATATCTTTCCTACCTATCAGCAGTTCGTTATTCGACCTGAAGTTGAAGGAACAGCTTATTCTACTTATGCTACAGCAGTATGGTTTTCCTTAAGTTCAACAGTAACGATTTCAGCAACTGTTTCCTCCTCTTGTGAATACAAAACACCAATCGTCTCTGCTTCAGCAAAAACTGAAAATGGAGTATCTATATCTGCTTCAGCTGGTATTACGACATCAAAAGAAGTAGGGCAAACAATTGCAATCGCACATACTTCACCCGATGAAGCCATTTTCTCCGCTAAAACTATAAAGCTAAAGGTTCAAGTCTATGCACATCACTGGTATTTGCACAAATATGGATTGGATTTCTTCCGAGGGTGGGTAGATCTTGGTATTGATTCATCAAAGACCCCATGCCACAAAGTCCAACTGAGTTACAAGATTTTGGATCTAGATGTAGCAACTTATATTGGAGTACCTATAGAAAAAGATGATTATATTATTACTACGACTAGACCTATCTATGACATTATTATTGAACCAGATGGTTCTTTGAGAAAAGTAATTGTAGGATGGACTACTTACCAAACGTGGTCATATTCTAATGGACCTTATCCGTTTGCAGCAAAAACATACAGGGAAACATATGAATACAACAAAAATATCGCTGAAACAACCTATCCTTATGTAGGAGCATATACAGAAAATCTTTATGTAAAAGAGAAAGTATCTACCTTTGCATCATTATCACTTACTGTGACTAGCTCAGTTGATCTAGGAGCAGGAATAGGTTCAACTAAAGTATCTGTAAAAATAACTGGTTCAATAAAAGTAGAAGCGGCTGCTGGAGCGTCAACAAGTCAAATGTACGGATTTAAACCGGGCTGGTATGATCCAGAAAATGGTGGCCCAACAAAACATCTAAGAGTAAAACAACTAACTTTTGGAAGTTTATGGGTCCAGTTATATTAGGGAAAATTGAGGAGTTCAAATTGAACTCCTCTGCCTTTTTCTGGCGGTGATAATATGAAGTTCAAGTATAAAATCATTTCCGTTCTTGCAATAATAACAATAAATATAGTTATTATCTCAAATAATATAGATGTTGATGGATCTTTTCTTGAACAACAAGAAAACAGTTTAAGCGATAAAATTGTTTCACAAGAAGAGTGTAAAAAAGAAGAAAAGACGGTTTTTATTACACAGAGTTTAGCGTATCAACAAATATGCACCAATGTTAGTACTCTGAGTATGTATCAAAATGAAACTAGAGATATTTCTCTAATGGTCAAAGACATAAATGAAATTTTAGTTAATGATACCAATATATGGATTTATAGTAATATATCAAAAGAAAGTTATCTTCAAACTGAAGGTTTGACAGGGTCAAATGGTAATTATACCCTTCATCTAACTTCATCTTATTTATCTGGAATTGTTTCAGGCGTTTATAACATTACGTTTCTATGTTACACATATGGTTATGCCAATGCAACAAAGACTATTTTTCTCCACTTAAAATCATATGATGTTACAGCCCCTATCGTTACAATTCTTCAACCTAAACAGAATCAAGCTATTGGTTCTCGTGACCTTACAGTAGAGTATAAGGTTACAGACGATTTTCAGTTAAGAGAGATTAGCGTTTATATTGATGATATAATTGTAGAGGTTTTAGGCACTGGAGTAATCACAAATCCTGAAAATCAGTGGGGAAATGCAACTTATATCTTGCGTACAACAGAAGTATCTATTCCAAAAGAAATTGAAGGAACTGTTGAATTAAAGGTTATAGCGATAGATTTTGATTTTCATTCAAGTGAAAAATCAGCAAATATAATTGTGGATACAAAAGCGCCAACTATTGAAATTCTTAAACCAACTGATGAAGCAACAGTAAAAAGTAAATCTTTCACTCTATCTTGGTTCGCAGAAGATAATTATGGTATAGATATATTTAAGATCTTCGTGGAAGAAAAATTGGTTTTGGCAGTAAAAACGTATTCTGCACAAATTACACTAGATTACAATGAGAGTATTTACTATTATGATATAGAGGTTTATGCTTACGACAATGTAGGAAACTTCGATTTAGATCATATAAGAGTCCACGTAGAGTTAGAAAATAACTTTACTCCTTCAACTTCATCAGGCAGAATAAATTCTTGGCAAATTGTTCTATTAGGTAGTTTTACAGTTGTTGCAGGATACAAACTAGTTACTTTTATTAAAAAAGAAGATCAAAAGAATTCTACAAAGAAAAAGAGAAAAACTAGCCGAAGAAAAGGGAATTCTTCTAAAATAAATAAGAAAGCAAAACAAATTGTAAAAACAAAGATAAATCGACTTAAGTGATTGAGTAAATAAATAAGGTGAAGAAGAAATGAAAAAAAGAAAAGGATGGATACTGTTGTTCCTAACTTTTATAGTTCTTTCTTCTTCACTTCAGATTCACAATAACCTTCTCTTTGCTGATAATACAAGAAAAAAGGATTATGTGGAAATAATAGATCAAATAGTTGGAAATCTTTTTTCTTCTGAACCACTAAATGTGATAAGGTTAGGCGATTCAGTTATTATCTCTGTCAACAACCCTATGGTGTTTTTTAATTTCGATTATGATTCTGACTGGATATATGTTCCACCAGGAAAAGAACATTTCTTCGAGGTTCGCTCTCTATTCTGTGCATATGTTAAGTTGATTAATGCAGAGGTCGTTTCTATCTCTTATCCACCTATTATTATACCTGATGAACACGTAACTCTCGTTCCTAAAGAGATAATAGAGATGTTTGACAATCCAGTAAATGATAGTGTATGGAAATTTGATGCTCCTCCATATTATGAAGATTCTTCAATTTGGGGAGAAACAACTGCGGATGAAATTTACCAAATAAACAAAACGACTATAAAACTCTTATGTACGGCTAAAGAATCTGATGATGATAGGATTACGATTCATATACGAGTGACTGAACATCCAGCATTTATGACCATAACATTACTCCCTGATGAGAATGGAGTTATGTCTACCATACCTTACTTTTCAGTGGGGGCAGAAAGAGCTAAATATTCGTCAGGAGAGAGAATACCCTTAACAACAGATGAAATGGGTGTTTCTCCAGGAATAGTACAAGGAGAGAATTTTCAACCAGAATTTTTAGATTACTTTTTTGAGTCACCTTTACCTACTGCCTATGAAATTGCGCTTCCAGTATCGGTGGCTCTAGCTTTACCTGTACCATTGTTTTACTATTTGAAAAATAAAAATGTTAAGCTGAATACTAATGTCCAAAAGCGTGTTAAGCATAAAAAAGAAAAAAATGACATGCTTAAAGCATCAATTCTGAAAAATAAAAGGTGAAAAATATGTCAATAGGAAAAAAACAAACAAAATTACTAAATGTAGTAATAATTTCTCTGTTTTTGTTTACATTAATTGGACAATTCGCTGAAAGCTACACAAATGTAGAACTAAACACCACATTGCAAAAACAGATAGACGAAAAAACAGGAAAGAATGATCTGTCAACTGAGAAAAACTATCCACCAAAGCAAGAAAATACAGGAACATATATTAGTTTTGGCGAGAATGTTGATAATTCTACAGTAAAACAGCATATTGATGCAAATACAATGCTTCTAAATCTCACAATAGAAATAAAAGATGAGAATTATTTAAAGAATGTAAGCATATTTTATAACAACAATCCTTTTGTTATAATTGGGGAGGGGTTGATAAGTATTGATAACGAAGAAATGTTTAGGAATAACACATTTTTCAGGTATAATGCTAGTTTTAATTTGCTCTATGAGGAGTTAGAGAGTGAAGGATTTTACAACATTACAGCACAAATGTTTAACGGAGAAGATAAGGTAATAACAAAAAAATTGCTATTTACTTTACTTCTACCAAGTATTTCAATTGTTGAGCCTAGTGATTTTTCTCAAGTTGAAAAATCGTTTAATTTAGAATGGTCAGTTACTCACACAGAAATAATAAATCACTTTTCAATCTTTATCGACAATGAGTATTACAAAAACGTTACAGAAACAAATACAGTATTAACGCTTCCTGTAAATGAAGAAGAAGTGCATTTAGATGAAAAATATTATTATTTTACTTTACTGGTGAAAGCTTTTACAATAGACGATTTTTTCAATTATACAACAATAGTTGTTGTTTATATTTCTCCTGCGAGTGAGTCAACAAATAACCCTATAGAAATAAGCCCATGGTTTTATGTAGCTGTAACCTTCATAGGTATTGGAATTATTGGATCTTTAGGTTATCTCACTTTTAAATGGATAAAAAAACGTCCTCCTTCTGATAAAACGAGAGAAAAAGTCAAACATCTATCTTCTTCACAAAACAAGAAGAAAGAAAAAAATGAAAACATGAAAAAAGAAGCGAAAAAGATAGTGGCAGACTTAAGAAAGAAGGATAGGTGAAAAAATGGCTAAAAAGTTAATTTCTCAAAAAAAGATATTTAATAAAATTATTGTTATAGTATTCTTTCTAAGCTTTTTTACTCTTCCAGTTTTTTTCACTTTTTCAACTTCTTTCCCTTCTATTCAAACTGAAAATGCATACTATGTGAACAAAACTAAGCCAAATAGTCACAATTTAGCCCTAAAAAAAGAATCAAATAGTAATGTTTCTAGTGCTAGAATAGACACAGAATTTATTATAAAATCCTCACATATTGAGGATTTACACGAAATAAGTGCGTTAGGTCAAAATGTAAAAATTGCTATTCTTAGCACGGGATTATCAAATCATTCAATTTACTATAATCAAACATTATTAGATTTCAATGCAATTGATAATTCTACTGAACCTATAGATAATATAGGTATCGGGACACTTCTAACAGAGTTTCTACTGAACGAGTACTCAGGAATAAGCCCAAAAAGTTCTATTATGAATATTAAAGTAATGGATGAAACTACAACACCAGAATGGATCTCTTTAGGAATAAATAAAGCGATAGAAAAAAAAGCAGATATCATCCTTTTAGGAGTTACTACAGTAGGAGCACCAAACGATATTGTATCACAAGCGATAAAAGAAGCAGAAGAAAATAATATTTTAGTTTTCCTGCCTAGTGGGGATTTTGGTCCAAGTTTTGGTTCACTGGGAATAGGCGCTGTTAGTGAATATGGTCTTGTCGTAGGTTCAGCTGGGCATAAAACTTGGATGCTACGAGATGTTTACTCTTATAGCGAATATACCGTCTCTGCTTTTTCGGGGAGAGGCCCGACTCCGAAAGGATATCCTTCTCCTCACCTCATATCTATAGGAGAGAATATTGCCATCCCTGCTTTGTCTATATTGAACAATTCCAACGTTACTTTTGTTCAAAAAGAAAAATATTCTAGTACACTATTATCTGCTGCAACAGTAGCAGGAGGAGTAGCTTGTTCTTTATCTTACCTTTTCAATATGAGTTTCTCTAGTGTTCCTATTTCTTTGGTAAAAACTGCACTAATTGGTACTAGTATTCCAATTAACAAAGGATTTAGTGTTTTTGAACAAGGAAATGGATATGTGAATATCTATGATTGTACGTTAATGATGAAAGATGCACTAGAGAATTCAAAAGTCGTGGAAACTGTTTTTCCTCACACAATTGTAGGAGAACCGTATATTTTCTATAACAAAACCTCGAATACTTACTTTTCATTTATACATCAGTCAGTTCCGTTAAATGTAATCCATTTCTGTTATAATCCATTATATGAGAAAATATCCCTTAGTTACTCGAACTATGAAATGGAAAGCGAAAATGTTTACTCTGCAATTTTTAAAATACAAACAACCTCCTTTTCAGGTTCAGTTCTTTATTCCTTAAACTATAGTTTTTCGCCTTATTTCAATAAACAGTTTACGATTCGTATATCTAGTTCCTCTACTGATGTCGAAATATCGTTAGAGTTGAAAGTTCCTCAAAAAACAGTGAGTTTTGATACAAAAAACGATATGGATGGTTACTATTTTGGAGATACTCCTTACCAAAATTATTGGACACTTACAAAACTTTTTGCAGAGAATCAAATAATGGTTAAAACAATTAGTGACTTTGATGATTTGCACACAGACCTGCTCATTCTAGCAGATATTGAACAGCATCTAAGTACAACACAGTTATCTCAAGTTTCAGAATACATGCAAGAAGGAGGAACAACCCTTTTCATCGCCAACAATTTAGAATTTCAGCAATATGCTATTAATCAGACATTTTTTAGGTTCAATGAAACAAATAAAGATAATTTAGCTGCACTCACATCGTGCACTCTTGTTCCTGAAAACACTGTAAATAAAACGGAAGTCATCCCCAGTCTCACAAATTTAATGTCTGCTAATTTATTCTGGTTTATAAATCCACTTATTGTTGAACGGTCCTTTGTAAATGAACAATTTTTTAACCAATCAACCATTATTTTTGATCAAATTATTTCTTCAGGATTGGACATTTCAGTAGATCTGAATAATGCTAACATCACGTCGCTCATAGGTATGGATTGGATTCATGGACGAGGAGTTAAACTAGCAGTTGAAAATATTGGAAAAGGAAAAATAATCATTTCTTCTACAGACAGCTTTTTTTCAGTTTATGGAGAATACTTTTCTGAAAATCTCCTCTCCTCATTTGATAAATCCTTTTTAGACTCTTATATTTTATCATTACTTTTTACAAAAAAGTTAGATGTAGAGATAAATATTCTTAACAAAATAACTCTAGTTGGTAGTTCATTATTCTGTAAAGTAAAAATCAATTCACCAGGAGTCGACGTTGCAGGGGTTAATGCTGAGCTGATTGCCACATTTGTTGAAATTAATAGAACATATTCTGCAAAGAAGTTTGAGACAAAAAAGAATCTTCTTTTTTCTCTACCCATTCCATTCTTTTATCAAGGAAAAATAAAGTTTGAACTTATTGTTTCCACAGAAGGAGCTGGAAGCTTATATTGCACGTTCAATATGGAAATATCACCTAGTCCGCTAGGTTATGATATTATAGCTGTCGTACTTCTTCTAGTTATTATAATTGGTAGTTCACTCCTTAAGATTACTTACATAAAACAAATTGTAAGTTATTCAAAAATAAAGAGACAGAAGAAGAAAAAGTATTGCCCCACTTGTAAACTACCTCTGAAAGAAGACATGTGTCATTTTTGTAATTATAGGGGAAAAAAAGCAAAAATAAAGGAAGGAGAAAAAAATGAGTGAAGATTTAATGCTTGATAAGATCAATAGTACAGAAAATATTCCTGTTCCAAAAGGAATAATCAACCAAGTCATTGGACAAGATAAAGCGATAGAAATCATAAAAATTGCAGCAAAAGAAAGGAGGAATGTCTTACTACTCGGTAATCCGGGTACAGGAAAATCAATGTTAGGAAAAGCTTATGCTGAATTAATGGATAAAGAACCAAGACCTGATATTCTTATTTACCCTAATCATGATGACCCTAATTCTCCTGAAGTAATAGAAGTTGAAGCAGGTTTAGGCTTACCTATTGTCAAAGAATTTAAGAGAATATATGCAAAAGAAAGTTATAAACAAAAGATAAAACAGCGAGTTCCATCTATTTTAATTGCTCTTATTTACTTAATTTACACTATCTTTGCTGGAAGGTTTGAGATTACTTCTTTTTTGTTTACTGTTCTCGTCATAATTTCTCTAGAGATGATTTTTTCTACGCAAAAGAAAGTAGATAAGAGATTAATTGTTCCAAATTTAATAATCAAAGAGGAAGAGAATGAAGAAGAGGAAGAAATAGAGGAAGAGGAAGAATTAGAAGAGGAAAAAGATAACCATCTAACAAATGGCTTCAGTTCTAGATTTATTGATGCCACAGGAGTAGAAGTAGGAAGACTTTTGGGTGATGTTAAACATGACCCTTATGAAACTGGAGGATTGGGCACACCTCCTCACGAGAGAGTTATGCCTGGTGCTATTCATCTTGCTAATAAAGGAGTTCTATTTATTGATGAAATAGGCGGTTTATCTTATGAAGAACAGATCTCTCTACTAACTGCAATGCAAGAGAGAAGGTTTCCTATAACTGGAAGGAGTACAGGTTCTTCATCTTCATTAATCCAGACTCAACCAATACCATGTGATTTTGCTCTTGTTGCTGCAGGAAACTATGAAACTATAGAGTTCTTGCATCCAGCTTTTAGAAGTAGGTTTCTAGGTTATGGTTATGAAGTAAAAATGAATGATTCTATGCCAGATACCCCTGAAAATAGACAAAAAATTGCTCAATTCATAGCACAAGAAGTAAAGAAAGATAAAAAATTGATTCATTTCAAGAAAGAAGCTGTAGCAGAAATAATAAAAATCGCACAAGAGTTGAGCCCAAAAAAAGATACATTAACACTCTCATTAAGGAAATTAGGGGGTTATGTTCGAGCAGCTAGTGATATAGCTAAGAATAGTAAGAAGCAATTTGTAGAAAAAAGCGATGTTAAAAAAGCATTTGAGATTTTACAACCAATAGAAGCGCAAGATATTATAAAAATAGAAAAACAAGCGCTAGAAGGATATCAAAAGGAGGGAGTAATTTACATTCCTTCTGAAAAAGAAGCTTCTAATGCAATTGGAATATTAAAAACAGTAGTTCTAGACAATAACCAAGTTAATGAAATAGTTATTCTTGGAAGAGAAAAAGACGAATATACTCTTTCCCAGATAAAAATTGCACAAACAATAATACATAAACTATATCCAGAAAAAGGAATATTCAATAAGCAAATCATTGTTGAATTTGAAGGAGAAGCAAAGAGAATCAAGGAAGGAATAGGTTTAGCTATATACCTTAGTATAATATCTGCAATCGGTTTGATAAAGATAAAAAAGAATGAGACTGCAATTGGAGATCTAGATATACTAGGAAACATTATTACTCCTTCTTATCCTTCAGTGAGAACGGCTAATGCTAAAAGAATAGGACTTAAAGAGATAGAGAAAATAGAAATATAATTTACTTACTTTTTTCTATCTTTTCTTATTTTTCAATAATTTTTTTTAGATAGTAATTGCAGATAAAAAATACTGTATTGGACAAATGTTAAAAAGAATAAAACATGTTTACTATCTGAAAAAATGAATGAACAAAATGAGATCACTTCAGAAGGGGAGTTACTAAACGAAAGAGGACATCTAAATTACAAAGGGTGGGCAAGGAAACCTTATCTCAAGTATAATAGAGAAAATATAGGAAAAAAGTGGTTTAGGATAAAAGAATGGGATTATTATGCAATTATGCATCCTGATTATGCAATTTCTTTCACTATTGCCGACTTAGGCATTATGGGAATATATAATGTTGTCTGGATTGATTTTAAAGAGAAGAATTTTGTTACAGGAGAAGAGTCAAAGTTATTTACAAAAGGGCAAACAAACTTACCCATTTCTTCGGAGAAAGGAGATATCCACTACAAAGGTAAAAACTTCAAAATTAGCATTTTAAAGAAAGATAATCAACGAATTATTAATTTTGACTTTTCTAATTTTACAAAAAATTCAGATATAAGTGGAGAACTTGTTCTTTATCAAGACCCAAATATGGATACAATGGTTATCGCCACTCCTTGGAAAAACAATCCTAAATGCTTCTACTATAATCAAAAAATCAACTGCATGCCTACTGAAGGAATAGTAAAATATGTTAATAAAGAGTATAGCTTTAAAAAAGAGAATAGTTTTGCAGTCTTGGATTGGGGAAGGGGAGTTTGGCCTTATAAAGACATCTGGTACTGGGGTTCAGCTTCAGGAATACAAGATGGTGTTTCTGTAGGTTTTAATATTGGATATGGTTTTGGTGACACTTCTGCAGCAACAGAGAACATTTTTTATTACGATAACAAAGGACACAAACTTGATCAAGTAACCTTTCATATCGACGAATCTGATTACTTGAAACCTTGGAAATTCACAAGTAATGATGGAAGATTTGAGATGGATTTCGAACCCATTATAGACAGAAATTCAAAAGTAAACTTGTTAATTTTCAAATCAATTCAACATCAAGTTTTTGGATATTTTACTGGAAAAGTCATTTTAGATGATGGAACAGAGGTTAAAGTAGACAAATTATTAGGTTTTGCTGAGAAAGTGATTAATCGGTGGTAAAGAGAAATGAATTAAAGCTGTTATACTCTTTTTTGAATAATGTGTAAATCGATATTTAATTCAGTTATTATTTTTCTTTGTGTTTGGGATGATAATTCTTTTTCTTCTAGAAAGTAAGCTGGTATTTTATAGATTTTAGCTATTGCTAAATTAAAACAATCAGGTAGCGCAATAGGGATTTTGCATTTTATCAAAGCTGCAAGTTCATCAATTTCATCATTAGATACAATAATAAAAGAATTTACAAGGCTGCTTACATACTCTTTTGCTTTTTTCCAGCCCTTTATTCTACAACTTATATACAAAAGTTCCGTTTTTGTCAAAAAAGAAATGAATATTTGTTTATAATTATGATTTTGGAATAATTCTGAATTCAAATAATTAAAATATTTTCTTGAATCTTTTTTTGTCTTGTCTAAAGTCAAATACTCCAACAGAACACCAGTATCCACAACTGCAGCTTTAGCTTTTAGGGAGCGACTAGTCATTTTCTCTATATTCCTTCCGTAAATTAGCGTATATTTCTTTGGCTTCAGTCTCAAGCGTTCCTGCAAATTCACTTAATACTTTTTTTGGAAAGGTGGATTCATTTTTTTCTAATAAATATTCTATAACCTCATCATAACTTAAACGACGACCTAATTCTCTTTCTAATTTGTTTTTTATATTAAAGAGAGCTTCTTTTGTCTCTTTCTTTATTTGAATTGTCGTTGACATATACACTATAGTAACTATAGCTTCATTAGCATTAATAGTTTTCGTAATAGTTAACTTAAATCAATTCTTTCGGTTGCAGCTCGTTTTAATAGGTTCATATTGCTAATTCTTCTTTTTCTTCTTCCATTGATTCTACAAAAGTAAGTTCTTATTCTCGTCTGTCTGCTCTAAGAGCTTTAATAAATGTTTCTGAATATCTTTTACTGATTTTTCATATTATTTTTCTTAGGCTAATGTTTGTAAATCTGGTTCGTTAGAATCAATTTTTTTATTTCTGTTCGCATTTAGATGACCTAGTTAAAACTTGCAAGTTCATTTAATGCTTTAATAGTTATTCACTAATATCTATAGAAAAATAGTTTTATTATGCATTAGTAAAATAGACTCTTTGTATTAAAATTTCGTTAAAAAGTAAATTTAAAAAAGACTATAAAATCAAAGAAATGAGATTAATGCATTATATTACTGAACTAGCTATTAGAATAGGTATTATCTACGGAGGAATATTAGCTGGTTTTCTTCTCCAATTTTTAAAAAACTCTGAAAAATTAAGTAAATGGTTGACTTTCATTGGTTTAAATATTCTTACTCCTGTTCTTCTCATTTTTGTAATGTTAGGAATTGATGATACATCAATATCTTGGGGTTATATTGTACTAGTTGGTATTCTAACTTGCATTTTTTCTATGATTATAGATTGGTTGTGGATACGAAACAGACTAGATATGACTAATGCACGAAAAGGAGCTGAAATTAGTGCAGTAAGTTTTATGAACAGTCTTTTTTACCCTTTTCCAATAATCATAGGTTTAGTAGGTAATGATGGATTACTCGCTGCTTCTATTTTTCTAATAGTTAATGTGATCCTTAGAAACAGTTTGGGCGTTTTTATTGGCATTTATTTTGGTTCTACTGAAGGAAAGTCTTTATGGAAAATAATGAGAGGGATGCTCTTATTTCCACCTTCTATAGGTTTAATAATCGGAGCGATCTTGAGAGTTATTTTAGGAAACGTTGTTCCAAATAACATAGGAGTAGATATTTTCAGAGATGTAACAATGTTTTTAATGTTAGCTTTAGTAGGATTAAAGTTCAGATTCCCAAAAAAACAAGAATGGAAAGAAGCAGCTATCAGTCGAGGAGTAATCACCAGATTTGGAGGAGGGTTATTAGCAACAATACCCATATTTTTCTTTCCTTTAGCAATTCCTGCTCAAGTTTCTTTAATAGTACAAAGTCTTTCTCCTCCTGCTGTAAATAATACTGCTTACGCCAACTATTTTAACTTAGATGGGACTATAACAAGCAGATATATAACGATTTTAACATTAATTGGTTTGATTTTACTTCCCCTAGAAATCTTGGTTATAACTTATTTTGTTTTATAAATATCTTAACTAACGATAGAACTAAAAAAAATCAAAGAGCGTTTCTAAGCTTCAAAAACAAAATAGTGAAAAAGGATTAGAAAAAGGAGAAAAGGAAAGGCAAAATAACGTTTTAGAAAAAAGAAATTTAAAAAGACGGACTAATTAAGCATTCAAATTTGTTGTTTAAAAGAAATGTTTTTTAATAATAAATAGTTCATTTTACTATGAAAATGCGTGAAATAATTAAAAATGTATATTGGTTAGGAGCTGTTGATTGGGATAGAAGGCTTTTTGACTCCCTTATTCCTTTACCTGATGGAACAAGCTATAACGCTTACTTAATTAAAGGAAAGGAAAAAACAGCGCTAATTGACTCTGTCGACCCACCAATGACAGAGAAACTATTAGAACAGCTAAGTTCTATTTCTCAAATAGATTACATCATCTCCCATCACTCTGAACAGGATCATTCAGGAGCTATCCCTGCCGTTTTAGAGCTCTTTCCTTCTGCTACTGTACTTACTACAGAAAAAGGAAAAGACATGTTAACAAACCATCTTCTTATCCCAGAAGAACAGTTTAAAGTAGTTGAAGATGGAGAAGAAATATCCTTAGGTGATAAAACTTTACGTTTTATTCATACTCCTTGGGTTCATTGGCCTGAAACAATGGTTAGTTATCTAGTTGAAGATAAAATTCTTTTCTCGTGTGATTTTTTTGGTTCTCATATAGCTACTACAGACCTCTATGTCACTGACGAGGGGTTGGTCTACGAAGCTGCAAAAAGGTATTTTGCAGAAATAATGATGCCCTTTAGTAACATTATCAAGCGCAACATGACTAAAATTGCAGAGTTAAAAATAAAACTTATCTGTCCGAGTCATGGACCTATTTATGATAAACCAGAATTTATCCTCAATGCTTATGAAGAATGGATCTCTGACAAAAGAGAGAATCTTGTAGTCATCCCTTACGTTTCTATGCACGGGACAACTAGAAAAATGGTAGAATACCTTGTAGGAAAATTAGCTGAAGAAGGTATAACAGCTTATCAATTTGATTTAGTAGGAGGAGATATAGGAAAACTTGCAATAAACCTAGTGGGAGCAGCTACCGTTGTCCTTGGAACACCCACTATACATGCAGGTCCCCATCCTCTTGCAGTTTATGCAACCTATCTACTAAATGCTATTAGGCCAAAAATAAAATTCATAACTGTAATAGGTTCCTACGGCTGGTTTTCAAATACTGTAAAACAAGTAGTTGCTATGGTTCCTAAATTAAAAAATGCTGAAATTTTAACACCAGTATACTGTAAAGGCTATCCAAAAGAGGAAGATTTCAAAGCGTTAGACCAGTTAGTGCAAACTATTGTAGAAAAACACAAATCCTTGAAATTACTCTAAATTCTACAAAGGTTTAAATAATTTATCATTAATAAATTTTTATTTTTTTTCGTATATCTCATCTATAAAATTTTTTACAAAAGGCATTTTTTCTATGGATCTAACAATAGATTCCTTTTTAATATCTTCTAGAGCAACTCTATTATAGAGGTATCCTACCATAGAACCGAGTTTTTCTTTCCAAGGAGAACGAATACAAGCGATTCTATTAGTTAGTATTTGAATAGAGTATTTTTTTTGAATACTATATATTTGATTTATGTTTGCAAAGGCTATTTGATTGTTAAATCGAGGTAAAGGAGAGAGAAAAAACAAAAATCGTTTTGTATTAGATGACAACTTCAAAATCCTTTGGATAATTGAATCTAATAAATTCTTAGGTGGTTTGTTATTTGAATATTTTATTTTATATTGATTGATGATATCCTCTAAAATCTGATCTAATGTGAATATAGGAGAATAAGTAATATAATCAAGATCTTTTGGATTCTTTAAATCACAAGTGTAAGTTAAAACAATAAAAGCTGCTTCTTTAGGTTTTATAGGCTGCAATGCCTCAGATTCAAAGCTGGTAAAAATATCACCCTGACAAAGATGGTCTGGGTGATCTTGAATTTCCAAATACATTCGAGGAAATTCCAAATGAATCAACACCCTAATCTGTTTCTTCGTCATCTTCAAAGAGAGATAGAGGAAGGTGAAATTCATGGGTTCTTGCTTCAATGATCTCATTAATTTTATTAGAAAGTTTTTCAATTTCAGTTTTTAATTCGTTAATTCTTTTACTTGATTCATTGACCAAAAGTTGATATTTTTCTGATAATTGAGAATACTGTTCTGATAGCTGATACAGTTTTTCTGAAAGATATTTATTTTGTGCCTTTAGAAGTTCAATTAAACCTTTTTCGGAAATAACCTCTTCTGTTGAAGATGCATTATTATCAATTAATAAGCTAATATCATTGTCTTGAAATTCACTTGTTTTTTCTTTTTCAATATTATATTTGTTCACTTGAATTGACAAATAATTCACCCTTTTGTTCTCTCAATAAACTTTTTTTTAATATTCTCTTTAAAAACTGATAAAAGTTCTTTATGTAAATTATCAATAATAGAATTGACTTTTGAAATTTCTCCTTCAATCTCTGTATAGGCATCAATATCAATTCTGTAGGTATACTGACCTAAATTATCCTTGATAAGTAAATTCCATAAAGTTATTTTATATTTGTCTGAAGACCATCTATACTCTGATTGAAACTGGTAAGGAGGATGATTTTCTATAACATCAACAGATATCACAGGATTAAATAGTTCCAATAGTTCTTCGATAAGATCATTTTTTTCTAAAGGAATATCATTAGTGTATCTGATACCTACTCGTGTATAACGATCTATTTTACAGAGTTTAAAGAACTCAAGAAGATACTTATTAATGTCAGCTTTAAATGCATTATACCCAGGATATTTTGATAAGATATACACTAATCTATTTACATTTACCTTTATTTTTTTATTATTGTCTTTTGATGTAAAAATCCATTCATTCAATTCAGCAGGAGGGTTGGGAAGAATTCCTGCAAGACCACTTAAATCTATTTCTAAATTCGGAAATTCATTCCTAATCTTTGCTTGGTATTCAGGAATTTTGTTTCTTGTAATTAATAGAGTAGGAAATCTAATATCACATGCAACTGACACTAAATAATTTGACTTTAAATTTGATAATGAGGAAACTGATTCCATTAACTTCACTATTATTATTAACTAATATAATCTTCAAAAGAACTTATTTGAACCTTTTTATATTTAGTACTTGTTCTACACAAAAATTTTTTTAAATAATAAAAAAGATTGAGGAACTGTATTCCTCCTAATTAATAGCACATCTATTGCTTTACTATTAATAGATTTCAGTAGTAATTTACAAATAAAAAGAGAAAATGGGTATTTCTTCTCTTTTCTTTTTTGTAATATTAAAAAACTAATTTTTCAGAAATTCTCTTATTTTAGAGCTTTGAAAATGTAATTCAATGAAACTTTCTAATTCTAAAAATCAAATGGTAATAATTAAATAAGATTTATTTGAATTGACATTAAATGTTAGAAAAAAATGTTTTTTTTTCTCCTTGGTCTTATTTAGCTTTTACCTTAATTTATTCCTGGTCTTTTTGGTTTATTGCTATATTCTCTAATAAAGAAGCTCTTCAATTTCCCACTGTTATCTTCTATCTTCTTGGAGAAACAGGTCCTGCTGTTGTTTTTCATATTCTTCTCTATTTAAACAAAGAAAGTGATATGTAAGAATTTTGGAAAAGAGTTATTAATTTTTGTTGTATTAGTTTTTCTTGGTTTGGCATTATAATAGTTGTTACTTTATCAGCTTCACTATTAGCAATTCTAATAGCTTATCTTTTTCAATTTGGTGAGAGTAATTTTACTGGAATAAGAAATTTTTTTACAGAACCAAGTTTAATTTTTCTAACAATAAGCTTGAACCTTGTTGCTGTTTTCTTGGAAGAAGTAGGGTGGAGAGGATATGCTTTAGACAAATTACAACTTAATTTTTCTGCTTTGCTATCCAGTTTATTCCTTGGTCTCATTTGGGCTGTTTGGCATATTCCAATTTTTTTCATTAAAGGAACCTATCAAAATGAGTTAGGATTCAATAGTTATCAATTTTGGTTATTTATGTTCAACATCATAATCCAATCTATATTAATAACTTGGATATTTAACAACACTAACAGAAGCATTTTAGCAGTTATTTTCTTTCATTTTTTTGTTAACTTCTTTGGAGAAATTTTGATTTAGGTGATAAAACAGAAATAGCAAGAGCAGTTATTTTCTTTGTCTACGCATTATTAGTAATAATTATCTTTGGCCAACAATCTTTCGTAAAAGAATAGAAACTATTAAAGAACTTTTTTATTTCATTTTATTTGTTTTAGTTTCAACCTTTTAATTTTTTAAATTAAATTATATTTGTTATTTTTAAAATGCGTTATATTTAAATACAGTTATTATACATTTAATTAGATTATTAGAGGTGATAAAAATCATTAAGAATAAAACTGGAATCTTCGTTAACATTAGATTTTGGACCGACTTTCCAGATACAGAAGAAGAACAAAAGCAAGCTTGGGCAGCCGGTACTCTGTATGTAAGAGCATCAGAACATCATGAAATAACATCAGAAAAATCTGTTCAATTTAACAACTTAGAAGAATTCATGATAAAGTTAGATGAAGTTTTAAAACTCAATGGAGTTAAATTAGTTATAAGGGATGAAAATGGTAATCTTGTTCCTAGATTGGGAAAGGGATATCCAAAGGGAACCTGGGCTGGAAGATATGAGTAGACTATTCAGATTTCAAACTTGAATTTAAGTTGGGGAAATGTATAGAGTGTGATGTTCACGGAAAAAGTTTGAGTGAAGCTAAAAGGATGGTAATACAAACTCTTAAAGAATGTCAACAAAAGGACATAAGAATCATAGATATCATTCATGAGTTGAAATTTTACGTAATTTCTTCAGGACTCTCCCCAACCAACCAACAAACTTAGCGAAAGTTGTGAAGACTGGCTTAAGAGAACATGAAAGACACAGTCTCAATTAAGTTCTCAAAGGGGTTCATCTCCTTATCCCGGGAACTCATAACTCCCAAAGGGAAAACCGGGTGTCGTGGGAATGAAACCTACGTCTTTAAGCATATAGCTCAAGACACTAGATAAATGAGAATTAAATATATAAAGATAGCTGAAAAGTTGTTACACTCCCCAATATTTTGTATTTTTTATTTAAGCAAATGTGTTTCAGGTTGTTATTGGTCTAATAACTCCACAAACTAAAAATTTAGTTTTTTACGTAAAAAAGTATCTCATGGTTACAAGAGGGGAAGAGTTCTAAAAGACTATTTCAAGTCGGATTCTTTTCTTAAGGAAACAAGAAAATTGGGATGTGAACTAATATACGAAAATGATGATATTTTCTTAAATCCAGGTAGAACTAGTTATTTAATTCGATTCATAAATGGGAATGAAGAAAAGAAATCGATTCTATCAAAAGAATGGATAGGTTTTATTGCCCATAAAGAATCCGAACAAAAGACAGAAAAAGATTTTCAACAAGGCTTCTATTATATTAAAGAAGAGACACAATTTTGTGATGAAGAAGAATCAATATTGATGAGTGATAAAGAAGATGATGAACTAGAAGAAGAATACACTCTTTTCACAGATGAAAATGAACAAAAGAGAGAAGACCAAAATAATTATGAATTCCTCAGCATCACAGTGCCTGAACGAGAGTACACGATTGATAATATTTCTCCTAAAGATAATATTGCTGATTTAATTCACGGATTCAGATTGCGAATTCCAGAATACTCTAGTTATGATTTATTACTAGGGTTAACTTATCAGGGTTCTGGAGATCTAACACTTCGAATTTGTAAATATAATTTCTATAATCAAATGATTCTACCTAAAGATAATATTGATTTTATTAAATCTGATAAAAAATTGCATTATATACATGATTTTGCAGAGGGGTTAGAAAAAATAATTGACAATTTTGCAACTCTTAATAAGATTAAACAAAATAAAGAAAGAAAAGTCTTAAATTCAAGTTTAAGAACAGGAACAAGTTGTTATCTTGTGTACTCCCTCTGCTATTATAAAGATAATAGACATATTGGAATAGCTTTTTATCCAATCGACAATAAAACAATTTTTCGAATCTTTAGGGTAGATCTTCCTTATTCAGCTCAATATGAAGTAAATATAAGAACAGATCATTATGGAGGGCACAAATGTATAGACATCTCTATACAAGGATTAAACTACAAAAAATTTATCATAAGTTTTAAAGAACTGTTTATGAAAATTCTTGAATATTTGGATGAAACAGATACATTATTTATACTTTGAGTTTGGAAAACATTCTTTAAATTGGAAAAAAGTATTACCTCTCACGTGTCTGATTTGTTATATCAAACTTGCGATCGCAATATATACCTTTTTCGTGGTCCCTTTGCTCCAGTAAATTGATAGAATACAGGTTTGTAACTAAGACAAAGAAGAAGATAATACAAAATCATCACACCATAGACTTTCTTGTAAGATAAGCCGTAACAAAACAGCAAAGTGCATTATTATAAGGGCATCTAAACATTTCGATAGAAATTAGTATATAGTATAAAACAAAAAGTTAAATAATAAAGCAAACATAGACTACGTCTAAAGGCTTGAAACAACTAAAGTTTACAACTTTTTAATTTCTCAAATTGTATTAACTTTGTTAATTTTTTCAATAAGAGGTAGTAGTTCTTCCCTCTTTCGTAGAAGTATTTCACTGCCACATCTTGCTCTTTTAACACTCTAGACTGTATTACTGTTGCTCCTGTTTCTTTTGCGAAATACAACTTGTTGGGTCTATCGTCAATAATTAAAGAATTTTTAGGTTCAACTCCAGCATGTTCAAACATACGTCTATAAAAAATAGTATCTTTTCCTGCTCTATTTAGGATATCTAGTCCATAAAATTCAGTAAAGAGGTGGACTATTCCCATTCCTTTTAAATATCCTTTCAATTCCCAAGAATTTTCAGCTGAAGCCGTATATAGTTTATATCCCTGGTTAGCTAGCTCTTTAACAACTTCAACTATTCCAGGAACAGCAGATTGTACTCTTTATCTGATCCAAACTACTGCTTCTCTGGCTAGCTTCAATGGTTTATCAGGAAATTTTTCCATTAAATCAAGGTAAACAAACTTATCTTTAATCCAGTTGAACTCTAAGAAAGATATTAGTTCTGTATAATCTATGTCAGGATCATCCTTTATTGAGTTGTAATAGTTTTTTAAGTATCTTTGAAATGCGTATTCGTTTGCTTTACTCCAATCATTTAGTGTTTTTCCATATTTAGGGCAAAAAACTCGTAAATTAGTTTTTGCCATTGTTTCTCTCTTAAACTATTATTATTCAGCACTCCTCCGTCGTCAAAGAAAATATTCTCTAATTTCATCCTAAACGTCTAAATCTTTTTTGTTATTAAGATTTCCTAATTAACTCACTAGTCAATTACATATTCTTATTTAATTTGTAATAATATAAAATAATATTCTGTAACCATTTTAGTGTGCTTTATTAGAGAAATTATTGTAAAGTGTCTAGTTTAATAAGCAAAATTTATTATTCCACATATGTGTACGTGTATATATGGCTACAAAAACTATCTCGATAAAAGAGAAGGTATATAAAAAATTAGTAGCAATGAAAAGAGAAAATGAAAGTTTTAGTCAGTTGCTTAATCATCTAGTTAACGAACAAATATCAAATGCTACTTTAGAGAAACTTAGAGGAATTATGGAGTTCGAAGATTCAACGTCTCTAATAAAAAAAATAGAGAAAAGGAGAGAAGATTAGATACAAATGATTATTTTAGACAGTGTGTTTAGATAACCTTGATAAATTTGCGTCTTATACATTTTCTTTAAATTAAATAATGTCACTATTCTTTTAGAAGAAATTTATAAATACTAAGAATAGAAGTATCTATGATGGGTAAAAGGAATTTAATAGATATTGTTAATATTGGCCCTATCGAAGAAGCAAAAATTGATATTAATAATTTAACAGTGCTAATAGGGCCAAATAATTCAGGAAAATCCTATGCAATATTATTATATCACTCTTTAATAAAAGGATTAAACGTTTTGTTAGACCAATTTCAAGCTAGAATTCTCAAAAAATTGTATGAGGATAAATTTAACGGAAAATTTAAAGCTATAAAAAAAGATGAAGAAAAAAATCTTTTTGAATTTATTATAGAATTCTTTTGGTTCATCATTGAAGAGTTTGTTTCAAGTGATATAGCAAGTAAAACAGAAATACCTCAATTAAATAAAAATGAGTTAAAATTTTTCAAAAAAGATGGAACTTTAAAGGAAGATCCTGACACAATTTTAAAAATATTAGCTAACGAGATTGATGAAGTATGGCAATCCCTTATTAACGAAAAGCAGAATGTTGCAGAGATATTTTATAATAGTTTATATAAGACTTTTAGATTAGAGCCCAATCATCTAATTTCATGGGGAAGTAATGAGAATAAATCGCTTATTAAATTGTATTATGATGATTACATTTTACAGATCGAACTATTTCCACACAGTAAAGTTACGGACACACTAAAAGTAAATATTTCATATCCTTCAGAAAATTGGAGAAGACATATAATTAATGCTATTAATGAGATTATCAAATATAAAAGAGGATACACACTGTTCTTTGAAGAAGCTCTTGATGGAATATTATTTGAAGAACATAGAACCTCTAACGGCAAATCATTAATCTATAACACAATGAGAACATTTATCTTGCGTAACTTCATTACAAGTTTAAGGAATGAACTAGTATTAACCTTGGTTATTCCTGCAGGGAGAGGAGCATTAATACGTGCTCATGATGTTCTTACATCTGCAATTATTAAACAATCTACTACAATTGGACTTGAAGAAGCAAGTTTTCCTGGACTTATGGAGCCTATAGCTAGTTTCTTAATTGATCTAATAAATGCTAAAGACAAATTAAAAGAACATGAGTCAAGTAAGATAAAAGCAAGTAGAGAAATAGGAAAAATATTATTGGATTTTGATAAAAGTTTATTGAAAGGAAAAATAAGTTTTGTTGATGATAAGGATCTATTAAGTTCTCTTGGTAAAGCAATATATTATGAACCCTCTAACACAAATGAAAAGATACCTCTAAGAAATGCTTCATCAGCGATAGGAGAGCTTTCAGGACTTAGACTGTTTTTAGAATCACATCTAAATGAATTGCATAACTCAATTATTATTATAGAAGAACCAGAGGCACATCTTCATCCAGAAATGCAAATAAAATTTGTTAACAATTTAATTGATTTAAGTAAGTATGTTAAAGGCATTATTATAACTACTCACAGTGACTACATAACTCAAGGAATAAACATTCGCATTTTAGAAGATACAGTAAATAACTTAAAAGTAAGTAAGAAAGAATTAAAAGAAAAACAACCATTTTACAAAAAAGTTTCCGTTTATTGGATGAAATTTAATGGAAATAATCAAAGCATCACTCAAAAGATAGCAGTAGAGCCCGACGGATTACAACCTGAAACTTTTCTAGATGTTATTGACGAATTGGGAAATAAAACATCATATCTATTGTCCAAAATAGACAATTATAAAGAAGAACAGTAAAGGAGGGGTTACTATTCTTGAACAATTAAAAACTATTTACCCAAATTGTACTTGTATACAATGCAAGGAAGAAGGATTAACTGTTTATTTTACCGATAAAGAACTCCCACGGAATTATCCCCTCAAAAAATGCAAAAAGCAGATATCTGTTCTAGAAAAATTCTCAATTGATCCTCAAGGTACAACAAGAAATACAAATTGTGAATTTCCAATCTCATATAATCAAGAAGAAATTTATCAAACAGGTTTTACTGACTTTTTAGCTGTAGTTAATAAAGAAAATAACTTTCCAGAATATTTATGCCTAATTGAACTTAAATCTTCATTAAAAATAACAAATGAAACAGAAATGAAGAAAATAAAAAGTAAGTTTGAAAATACCCTTAAAGCTTTAAAAAACGATGGAATAAATCTAAATCTAAAAAATATTGTCTGTGTAGTATTTTATGGAAAAAAAAGATATTATCCTAAAAAATCTAAAGGAATCTTCATAAAAATGAATATCAATGTTTTCGGAACTAGTTTTCCTATATTTGAGTTGCAAAATTATAAACCATTATGCACTTTACCTATATTTGAATAAGGAATTATATGTTTTTCATTATTTTGCAAGTTGATAACCCTTCTTGTAAGGAGGTTCTAACTAGAAGAAGACCTTAAGGCAAGATAGAGTAAATTTATTGTTGATTTCATATTTTTCTTCTAATTTCTTGAAGAATTAATATCCATAAGATACTTTTTTACGTAAAAAACTAAATTTTTAGTTTGTGGAGTTATTAGACCAATAACAACCTGAAACACATTTGCTTAAATAAAAAATACAAAATATTGGGGAGTGTAACAACTTTTCAGCTATCTTTATATATTTAATTCTCATTTGTCTAGTGTCTTGAGCTATATGCTTAAAGACGTAGGTTTCATTCCTACGACACCCGGTTTTCCCTTTGGGAGTTATGAGTTCCCGGGATAAGGAGATGAACCCCTTGGAGAACTTAGTTAAGACTGTGTCTTTCATGTTCTCTTAAGTCAGTCTTCACAACTTTCGCTAAGTTTGTTGGTTGGTTGGGTAGAGTCCTGAAGAAATTACGTAAAATTTCAACTCATGTTTCTGTTGGACATAAAAATGACAATTGATAGTGTTGAGTATCAAGGAAAGACAAGACCAAAACAACAACAATATGAACTTAAGCATCCAAAAGAATACAAGTTATATTGGGCAACTTTTCCTGTAACAGACAGAAAACAAATTGAAGGCAAAGAGAAAATACAAATCTATGTTGATATAAAATTCTTCAGTAAGAAATTCAAGAGATATAAGAAATATACAGATTTACCAGAAGAGGATTTAAAGAGGTTCATATATTCTATTCAATAAATTATATTTTAAAAAAGAAGGATTGCAATAGTAATATAAAACTCTTCGAGTTCTTGTAGCAAACTTTCCGTTTATTGAAAATACTTTCATAAAGAAATATTAAAAATGGGATTTTTTCGAATTAAATATAAACCCCTATTAAATAACTATTTTTTTGGATGATTTAGGTACTGAACTGAACTTCAACAATATTACACTCAAACAAGTAATTATACTTACAGTAATTAAACAAGAAGAGAGGATTAGAGCTAAAAAAAAGTAAAGAATAATATTCAAAAATAGCTTTAAGCTTTAAATAGAGTAAGCTGTTTTATATCCATTTCTCCTTTTTCTATTCATGTTCATGTTTGCAAAACAATCTATATCTTGTACCTCGGTTTTTCATTTTGTGATGTTCAACATATTCGAAACCAAGTTTCTTGAAAAACCCGTTCACTAATTCTTCTTTATATGTTTCCAATAATAAACCAATGCTTCCAATATCTTCTGAGATTTTTTTACATCTCTTCTTTGCATCTTTAATTAATATTGTTCCCCAACCTTTATTTTGGAAAATTTTATTTACTCCAATTTGCCCAAGCAAACACACAGGTTGATCATATTCTCTTCCTTCATAGTTAAAACGAACAGATTTCATTGAAAGCGTATAGAAACCTATGAGGTCATTTGTATTCACAAGTATAAACACATAAATTTGAGCATTACCTAATTCAACTTCTTCATAGCTTCTCTGATTAAAATACTCATTAACGTTTTCATCACCACAATCAAAGTCTAATAGAGTATGAGATATATTTAGTTTCTCAATTTTATACTCTACTTCATGACTAGTCATTGATGTATCACTTTGAGATTATTTCTAGAAATCTTTTTGCAGCTTCACCTTTCAAGACGATGTCACGTTCATGTTTCATATCACTTGAAACAAACCCTGAATTATCATCTACTTTTTCTACAGAATCTAAGTTTACTTTTTTAGTATCAAGATCTGCTTTAATAACAGAACGAACTGTATATTTAGGATATTTTTCGTAAATTTCTTTTAACATTGATTTTAAAGATTGAGACTTACTTTTTTTCTTAATATCATCAATTACTTGTTTTTCTTTCTTAGGGATTGTTTTCAAATATTTTTTAGCTTCAACTAAACCTTTTTTTGACAACTCATAATGATAATCTCCACTTTTATACAATATATTAATATGATTACTTTTAATCAGTTCGTTAACACAAACAGCAAAACGAGTACTATAAGGCCCAAAGTGATAAGGATAGAATTGAGCTGCCTTAAATACTTCAGGAGCTAACTGCTTGGTAATCAAAAAGAATTCTTTAGTTATTCTAACTTTTCCTTTGATTGAACTATTGTTATCTGCAGCTAACATTAAATAGATCCATTTTTTTATCATTTTATTTTCTTCTTCCGACATATTTTTTGTCGCTTTTTGATTCATTTATATCACCTTTTCTTGGATAAATATCTCAGAAGTAACTATCTAAAGGCGGATTAATAAACCTTTCAAGCTCAGGATATCTTTTAGATAGTTTGCGTCTATGTCGTTTTACTAATATTTTTTGTCTAAAATACTCTGAGATATCATTATCCCTAATATTTTTTCTAATTGCCAACATTTCCTGGTTAAAACCATTATATTCATGCACTTGTAGAAGTGAGTTTTTATCATGTGTTGAGAGATAAATCCTAAAGGTATCTATATCTTTTGTCTTTTTACAAATGGGACAAGTACAAGAAAGTTCATGACCAATCCATTTAGTCCGCTCATTTATAGAAATGTAACCTAAAGCTAATTGCTCAAACAAAAACCGTTGACTACGCTTTATCTCTCTGACCTTTTGTTCTTCTATTTCCCTAGCAGTTGGTTCTAAAGATATATTCTCTGGTGTTGGCAATAAACCATCCTTAATATTTTTCTTGCTGCTGCTATACCCATGTTTTTTTTTCAAGGAAATAGTATCAACACTTGTCAAAGGTGCCAAATGCAGTTGGGACACATTCTTATATTTTTTGGATAAGTCAAACAGATGAATCCAAATCGGATTATCTGATTGTGTAATCAGATTTGTTGATTTGTGCAAAGTAACTGGAAAATGTGGTCCGTGTGCTCTTAATCCAATGGATGGAACTTGCTTATCTATTAACCACGAAATTTTCTTTTCCACATCCAATAAAGGCTGAGCAAGTGAAACAGTAGGCATAAATAGTTCCGATGTTCCAACTTCTTGTGAAACCTTAGCCTCATAGAGAGATGCGTCCATAGAATCAATCCAAAAGTTATTATATGAACAAGTAGGATCAGGTATTGTTATAATAGAAAATTTGTTCATATCAGACTGCAACCTAACAATTTGACATAATTCATATTTGCTAATTTCATTTCCAGCCTTCAAACGAAATTGAACAAAATTCATCCGATCAGATTTAGTCAAGTTATCTAGCTTGTTACATAATTTTTCTATTTCATCGGAGTTTTCAAATATTTTTTGCGCAGTTAATCTATCAGGTATATGATCACTAATTAATTCATTCAGTTTTGGGTTAGGCTCACGACTCCCAACAAGATTATACCCTGTAGTAAGTCGTCTAGTTTCAATATATGTCATTATATAATTTGGTGTTTCTATTTCTACATTGCCAAGCTTCAACTTTGATTGCCTTAAGGATGCAATTGTATTTTTAACTTCAAAATTAAATGACATATATTTCCCTTTTACTCACAATTTTTTTATGTTTATTTACTCCTCCTTATAGTTAAATAGAAGGATTTAATTATTCTTTTTTCTTTAATTATCATGTTTTAAAACCAATTAAGAGTTTTTAATATAAAATAGTTTCTCATTTTAAAGAGCAGATGCTCGATTTTTATTGTATTACGATAATAGTTGCCATTAAATATTTAATTATTAACCATCAGTGCTATTTAATGAATGATAATAATGAAAAAATTGCATTACAAGAAATAGATATAAAAGATATCAAAAGGCAATTAATATGACAATTAAAATATGGATCACAGTATGAGATCCCACCAGAAAAGAGAGATTTAATATCAGCTTTAGGACTGTTAGATACTGCTGAAGAGGATTTAAGAGCTTCAAAAATTCTATACCACAAGAAACTATATGCACAGTCTATTTTCTTCCTCCAACAATCTGTTGAGAAATTAGGAAAATCACTACTTCTACTTACTGGACTGTGTCAAACTGAACGGCTTATAAAAGTTGGACATACTTTTACTAAATTCTTCTTCGAAAAACTAAAAGATCTCTATGAATCTTTAGCTGATTATTCTAATGATAACCAAAGAGAAGGATTTTTAAGCATTATAGAAGCAATTGACAAATATTTGAGTGATTATGAGCAAAAAAGGAAATCAGAAGAAACTCTGTATCTTGAACACACTACATTAAAGGAAATATTAATTAAATACAACAAGCTGTTTTCATTATTTTGGAAAGGAATAAAATCCATAAGAAAAGAAAATTTTGATAAAATTGTGAAAGAAGAGTTCATTAGCATAACAGACTATGTCATTCAAACAATCGAACAAGAATATAATATCAAATTGCAAACTGATGAGCGAAGAATGTTGAGAGAAGAATTTATCACACAAATTCAGAAAGAAGATTGGTTAGTAAAAATAGAAAGTTATCTTTATCTTATACTACTGTTTGCATATATAGTTATTTTAAGCATGAATTTGGAAAAACATGTTAGTGCTTCGCGTTATCCTAATTATCATTCAGATTATAAATATACAAAGAATCATAGTATTATGCGTCTTTACCCAATAATGTTAAAAACTATGAGAGAGATGATAAAAACGTATGATATACTTCTAGAACTATGTATTGTAGAAAACAATGAAAATAATAAATGTGAAAAAGCATAAAATTACTCTGTCTTGTAGTTTAAAGAGTTCCAAGAATAATAATCATTTTCTTGAGCATTTGCTCGAAAATAATTAATTAGTATCTCTCAAGAAGTTAATCACTAGGATTTCTCCATCAATCGACTTCTTTCAATTATGTATTACCGAACTTTTTAGGAGATTTTTGTCGTCTTAATAATAGGAAATTATGTACTATTTACAAAAATAAGCAAATGAAGATAGTTTGTTTAAAGAAATGAGTTCATATAGATAACTATATTTGAGAGATAAGATGTAATGTCAAGAATATGGAAGATTATACTTATTGCATAATCAATGACAGAGGAGCTATTATTACTTTAATCACAAACTTTTTTTAAACATTACAACTAGCTATTATCTACGTGGGATAAAAAAATTAGAAAGGAATACTAGAATTGTTTGATTTTAAATAATTTTTAATTTGTTTTTTTTAGAATCCAGAGTAGATAATGTAAAGATTTCTAGTGCTAGAAGAAACATTAACACTCCTGTTGTCAAAGAAATTATCCTCAAAATTTGTTGTGGAATAGCAAAATAGAAAGAAAGCGTTTGACACCATAAAAGAGATAGGAATGATAGCGGAAAAAGGATGAAAATAAAGTTTGAGGGATTATTGTTATTAGCAATCTTTTTCTTTTGCTTACTATAGAGTGTAAAGAAAGCAGATGTAAGTAAATAAGTTAAAATTGGAAGCAAGATCAAGTTTATTGACACTTTTACGAAAGATATACTTAAAATGATAAGAGAAGAAAGAAGCAGGTTTGTAGCAATAGAATCATATCTAAAAGTTACTTCATTACTTGAAAACCCTAGTGAGTAAAAACCAGAACCTAATAAATAAAATAACGCAAAATAAATAACATTAATTAAAACATAGATAATTGTAGAGTAACTTGTTTTTATAATGTCACGGTAAACAATTTCTGTTTTAAAAAGTGGATAAAAGATAAAATTAATCATTATTGCAGATGAAATAGCAAAAATTCCAAACCATCTAAAAGCTTTCAAATGAACACTTTTGTAATTATTATAAGTGCCTTTCCAAGATATCTCTGATAATATTTGATTTCTTTTCATTTTAAATTTAAGAATAAGACGTTCATTTTTATCTCCTTTATTTTCTATTCTCTTTTTTATTATTGTAGAAACTATTATTATTGATAAAAGGCAGAATAGAGAGAGATAAGTTAAACTTTCTGGAAACAAAATTGGGAAAATATCAATATTATCTGGTAAAAAATCTTCATCTGTATCTCTATTCAAAGGATCTGTGTTTTTTTTAAATTCTTCTAGGTTTGTTAACCCATCACCATCAATATCTTCATTTTGGTCTCCGATATTATTATTATCTGAATCTTGAAGTAATGGATCTGTTTTTGTAGCAGATATTTCATAGCCATCTATAAGAAAATCTCCATCTGTATCCTTTTTTTCTGGGTCTGTCCCAATAATTTTTTCAGAGAAAGTAGAAATAGTATCTCCATCTTTATCTATTGTAAAACTGTTTCCAGAATTGAAGAAATTACCACCATCTCCCTGCCAATAGATCCTGTAACTTGTTTTCAAGGAATTAGTAATTGTATAACAAAAAACGTTTCCACTTTTGGAACCATATATCATCTCAAAACTGCCATCATTATCCAAATCACCAACAGTGATAGAAGTTTCTATTTCTTCATTTTGATTATAAATAGAGATTAAATTTCCCTTTCTTCCTCCAACAATATACACATTTTTACCATTAAGTAGGACATCTAGTTCGTTATCCCCATCAACGTCTGCCAATGTTGGAGCAGTTCCCCCTAGTATTAGTTCTGTCTTGAGTGTCCAGAGGATTGTCCTAGTTCTTCCATTAAATGCATAGTAATAAGAATCAGAAGACCCTATAACTATATCCAGATAGCCATCATTGTTAAGATCTCCTAGAGCTGGAGATGCTCTTATTGATCCCCCAGTTTTAAATTTCCATTTTATTTTTCCTGTGTCACCATCAATCATATAGATGTTTCTATCATTAGAACCTATATTATTTCCAGTGTGCTATCACCATCAACATCTCCAATTGCAGCAGGAGCAGTGACGAAGAAATTTGTTTCAAATTCCAAGATTTTGGAACCATTATAACCATTAAAAGCAAAGATTGATTGTCCACACCCAACTATAATATCGGAAATACCATCATGATTAATATCTCCTAAACTAGACGATGTAAAAAAACTCTTCATAAAAAACAGTTTATTTTCCCATAGAAGTGTACCATCCTTTCCATCTAATACATATAATAAACCATAAGTAGTTGTTACAATGATGTCATTATCTTGATCATTATCGATATCAGTAATCGAAAGTCCCCCTTCAATAGATATAGATCCCCCTTCTTCATAATTGAATCTCCAAATCAGAGAACCATCTACACTTGATAAAACGTAAATAGAACCATCTCGTGTCCCAATTATAACTTCAAACGTACCATTATTATCAATGTTAGCTATAAGAGGTCTCATTAAAATTTCAGAATTGTAGTAATATTTTCTTATATTAAAATCCCATAATACAGTACCTTTTTTACCCTCAATACAATAAAGAACTCCATCTATAGAACCCACTAAAACATCAGTATAACCATTATTATTTACATCTAGTAGAGAGGATGTTGAATCTATTCCAGCGCCAGTATGATAAACCCAAAATGGGTTGTTTTCATCATTTTTTGAAGGTAAAGCAGGGATTAATATTAGTGATATAAAAAAGAAGTTAACCAGAATCAAAGTAGTTAATAGGATTTCCACAGAGTATTTTTGAAATCTCATCCATATTTTGTAATTCTACAAATTATAAATATGTTATTGCTTAAAATAGTGCTTATTTAAATCTATTTTTCTTATCAACCCTCTTAGTTGTTGTTATTTTTTTCTCTCTCATCTCTTTTTGTAATCTTTCTTTCAAAAGAAACATATTTTGGGACTAATTAACAAATAATCCATCTATCAACCATTTTTGCTTAACACAAACATAAATGAATAATGATATAATATTAATAAAAAAGTAAAAAATAGTTTTTATTTTATTTCATTTAATTATAACTTAAGCATCTTTACAAACCATTTTGGCATGATTAGTCCTAAATAACCTATTATTGATCCTATAACTAAAAGTGCCCATCCAATGTAGTATGCAGGAGAGTATCCCCTTGAAAATGCATCTACATAAGCTACAAGAATAGAATCTAATGTAAATGAAACAAACAATAGAATCATAAATATTGCGTAGGTACCAATTAAGGCAAAACCTATTTTTGCTATTTTCTTTTTATTCATTTTAGCTTCTCTTAAAGACACAATTGCTAGTATTAGGAATATTAATACTGAAAGTATTAAATGGTAAGTAACTATTAACACATGTGATCTCATGTTTCCCCATTCAAAATTTAATATAGGAACAATCAAACCTATTGTTATTCCACTTAATATAGCAAACAGTGCTACAAAATCTACTCCTTTTTGAATAAATATAGAGTCTATAAATGAAGCAATAAATACGTTTGCTATTGCCATTAAAACATATGCAAATAAGGTTGTAAAGTCAGTATATGAGAATTGAGTATAGGGGACTGAAGAGAAATAACCTAACCATCGGCCGATACAACTTGTTAAAGTTGCAAGGTTGTAAAAAAGATATGCTAAAGCCAGATATAATACAGGTTTTTTTCTTTTTGCAAAAAACCTTGCAAAAACTGTTACTACCATAAAACTTAGTGCTATAACAACCACTAGTTCAAAGATTATAGAGCTTATTGGGATTTTATTTTGCCAGACAACCATTTTTACTTTTCACCTTTTACCATAATGAATCCTTTATTCTTTTTGTTGCTTCTCTCTCGCTAATATAGTCTTCCCAGTTATTAACTATTTCCCTTATTTTTTTGGAAATTACTTCTTTTGTTTCACCACCAATTGCGCTAAAATCTTCAACTTCTTGATCAAAAGAAATTAGGGTCTGAATTTCATCTATTAGTTTATTCATTTCGTTTCTATCTATAGGTTCTTGGTTTTTTACTACAGCTATTGCAAATTTTTCTGTTACATTCATGAAAATTTCATTTTTTTCTGTATCAAAGAATGATGGAACACCTACATCAATTTCAGCCATGGCTACTTGAATTGCAGATATTATTCCAGAAAATAAAGTCACTGCATCCACATCATCTTCTTGTGATACAAAATCTACATAAAGTAATGGTAATCCTGTTCGGGAAATAATATAGACTGTTTCAATCACTTTTCTTCTTCCTTTATTTTTCTTTGCCACTTTAATAAAAATTCACACAAATAAAAAACTTTTCAATTTATCGTTATATTAATAAAGCGATTATTATTATTATTAGTAGTAGTAGTAATAGTAGTATTAGTATCGTGTGTAGAACATTATTTTTTTGAAAGGTTTTTTGATTTTCTTTTTAGAGGTAGTACTTCCGCAATAAGTTGACCGATTTCTATAGGTTAAAATTATAGGAGTTCATACTATCATTGTCGTGTTCTCAATTCATACTTTTTGAGATAATTCGGAAGTACTATTAGAGGGGAGAAAAAAATAAAAACAACTTTAAATTTTTGAAACAGATGAACAATGAGAATTATCTAATCGAACAGTATAAGATGGAAGAAAAAGAGCACAAAAAAATAGCTGACTTACTTTCTGAATCTTTCTTATCAGACCCTGCAGCTATTGATGAAGGAGCTTCTATTCTCTTTTCTGACAAAACGATAAAGTTAATTTTTGGTTCTCTAACTGTCAAGAAAAACTATTTTGTTAGAGCTGTTTACAAGAAAACAAATGAAATTGTAGGATTTTTGGGATTAATTCCTAGAGACTTCAGAATAAAGAAACAAACGTACAATTTCGCTATTCCTGCCTGGTTAGCTGTTCACCATCAACATAGAAGAAAGGGTTTAGCAAAAATGATGGGAGAAAAGATGTTAGAAATCGCACAAAAAGAATCTTTTGATGGAGGTTTTGCTTTATTTGAACCAGAGCAACATGATTTACTTTTTGCGAAGTTTGTCGAACTTAGTCTTTCAAGAAAAAAACAAAGAAAGAGAATTGTCAGTTTCTTGAGAACTTAATCCTAACATACAATGAAAGAAGAAGGATTAAGGCAGACGTCATACACGAATCGTGGGAATCATAAAGAAGAAAAGAGTTGTAAGCTCTTTCTTCACTCCACGAGAGACAAAAAAGAAACAATTATCCCTAAAATAGAGAAATTATTTTTCTTTTTGTCTACTGGGACTGCAACCAATGGCTGAGTCCTCGGCAAACAGTGTAGTGAGTAAGACTGAATTTTTGACCAGTAAAATAATCAGTAATAGTTGTAGTACGGGGACGAAAAAGATGACTAAGGAATTTACGAGCAATATTTCTTGCCCCTGTCAAATCGGAGTGGAAGGTGTAATTGCAAATGGGACAGTGTACTAACCCTCTAACGGGACGAGAAACTTCTTTTCCACAACGGGAACAATGAGAAGATGTTCCTCTTTCGTCTAAAGTGAGAATGCGGTGAGATTCAAAACCTCTTAATATCAATGCTCGACGGAGAAGACCAAGAACTAAAGAAAAATTCCACTGGTGAAGTTTTCTACGAAAATAACGAGTACTTTTTTCTTTTCCTTTTTCTTTATCTTTTCTAACATTTTTGGGGTAACCTACGACGACGAAAAGGTCATACACTTTTGCATAACTCTCTATTGTCCGCACAACGTCGTTTATAAATTGGTGAATATAGGACCGTTTAACGTTTCTATATCTCCGACGGAGAAGACCGAGAAAACGATAAATTTGGTGTTTTTTACCCGACTGGTCATTTAAAGCCGCTTTCCTCTGAAGACGGGAAAGTTTGAGTTTATATCTATGATTGATTCTATTCCACTGTTTGGTATGCCAGAATTTTATTTCTTTAATAGTTAATTTCTTTTTGGGAGTTAGTAACACTCCTGCTGCAGGAATGTTTATCCCTAGATCTATTCCCAGCACAGCTGGAGGAAGAGAAGAAGAACTTTCTTTTTCAGGAGGATAGAAAGAAGGAGGAGGAAGAACTTTCAATTGGAAATACACCCACCATTCACGTGTAGAACGTTTATATCTCAGTTCTAAACTTTTTATTTGTCCTTTCTTCAATTCTTTTTGATGGAAAGTGCTCATCTCTAAAGGTAACCACAATCGTTGATGATACCTTGTCTTTCTTTTCCACGTGTCTAATGAGTCTCTTATTCCTACCCACCAACGAGAAATGGAGTTGTTTTTTTCTTTTGGTAAATTAGTAAGAATAAATCTTTTTTTATTGATTAGTTGTCTTCGGGGTCTCTTTTTTGGAGGACGAGTGGCTTCAGGTCTATATCCTTGCTCGTACAGTTGTACTGCTATATCTCTGCACTCTTGAAACTCATCGTGAGAACAATGGCGAAACATCTTTTTAAGGTCATGAGGAACAGTCTCTCTTCGCTCTTCTACTTTTTTTATCCTTGATGTTGTTAATGTTAGTTCATCTAACTTCCCTTTATGTACTCTTATTTCTCCGTTCTTTGTTTTCATACACAGTCTTCTTCTGTTGTGATGTATAATTTTTACATACTTTTCTATTATCCTCGTGTCTCTCCCTGTTATTCTCCTTAATCTTTCCTTTTTTCTCCTCGTCAAAACTTCATTCTTTATTCTAACTTTCAAAGTTTTGACTATCTTCTCCATCTTTTTTCCTCTTATTTTCCTTTTTCTTCTTCTTCTCTTCATTTATTTCTACTATTTTTTCTTATAAAAAGTCTCTTTTTTTTCTTTTTTTTAGTTTCTCATCCATACTCTCTATCCTAATGTTCGCAAAAAGTGAAACATGGAATTGATACAGCCTTATCAGTTGCTAAAGAAAAAAAACTTCAAGTTTTTCGACCATTTGAAACTAAAAAGTTTATCATTAGAGTTTTTGATTCTGAAAAGGTTGCCAGCGTTGTTAAACTTAAATTTTACGAGAAATTATTTTTCAAATTAAAAGAAAAAAATAAGAAAATAAAGAATAGTGCTAATCTCAGACAATTTAGAAAAGAAGATATTCCAATTTTATTTGATTTACTAGTAGATCTCACTAAAGATTATGAAGTATCAATAGAACCTAATTTTGAAGATTTTAAATGGGTATTAGAACAACCAGCAACTAATTGTATAATTTATGAAAAAAGTGAAGAAATAAAGGGATTCATGCTTGCTTGGGAGTTCAAACTTGCAGATTTCGGAAATGCAATTCCTTTTGGTTGGATAGATATTATTCACATAAAAAATCTATCTACATCAGAAGCTACAGATTTGAGTCTGTATCTATCTGAAACGAGTAATGCAAAAGGATGGTTGGGATTACAATCCCCATACATTCCTTATTATAAGTCTAAACCTTTACAAAAAGCTAACTTTGTTTTTTTCCCCAAAAAACTAAGTTTTGACATTATTTTACTTAGCAAAGTGAAAATACCTGGTAAGTTTAAAGCTGCTTACTTTGATTGGAGATGAACACTCATTTGAAAGAGAATAGAAGGAACTAATGAAAAAAATAGAGGTTAAAGATTTACATTTTTTCCAAAGGTTTAAAAATAATAAATTGTAAGGGATAATAGAAAAATGAAAAAGAAACAATTTCGATTAATAATTGCTTTAATCATGCTAGCTTTTCTATCTATTCAGTTTGTACAAGGCTTAACTACAATTGAAGCTGATGAAGTAAAAGTTGATCTCCAAATTACAAATGCTTACTACTGTGATGCAGATTTTGATGGTGAAGAAGATGATGTTGTTTTACATTTTGAAACCAATATCACCTTTCTAGAAAATAAATATTTAGTAAAATTTTATCTAGAAATAGACTTGATTTTACCTTCTGGTATGCAGTTTAGTTATTTATATGAAATATATACCACAAGAACTTTTCTTAATTTTACAATGTTTTTCTACAATCATGCCTTAGAACCAGGAGACTATATAGGTATTGTAACGCTGCATTTATCTGATGATGGCGAATTTATATCTGGTACAGAACAGATTATTTTTGACCCTCCAGGAAAAACAGATGATACAGACCCTCCAGCAACAGAACTCATTGTTGAATAGGTTAGAAACCTCTGGGTGACTACTGTGGATACTTTAGATTATCTTATTCTCTTAGAATTATTAAACAATCCAACCATAACAGTAACTGAACTAGCCACAAAACTTAATAGTTCTCGTCCAACGGTTTCAAAATATCTTAAGAATCTAAAAGAAAAAGGGATTATTAGAAATACAATAGCTAACATATACCCAGAAAGATTGAATCTTACTGTAATAGATGTTTTATCATTTGTTTCTTCTTATGAAAATTTACTTTTATTGGAAAAAGCTTGTGATGAACATCCTTACACATATTACAGATCTCGCATTTATGGAGGTAAATTTGGTTTATTTATAATATTTTACATTCCAATGGGTACAACTGCAAATATTGATGAATTCTTCAAAAAATTGCAAAAAGGTAATATCATTAATGATTACAGGATTTATGAGAGTAGTGGAGTTTCTTACAGTTCAAGATCGGATATAAGCAGGTTTAACATTGAGAAAAGTAAATGGGATTTTTCATGGGAAAAATGGATAAATTCAATTGAACAAGAAGATGATAAAATTATTTTTGAGAAAATTGAACCAATTAATCTAAAAATCATTAAAAGGACACATTTTGAAATCTTACGGATGCTTACTGAAAACGCTTCAATAAAACAAAATGAAATATCAAAAAGACTTAATTTAAGTAAAACAGAAACACATCGCCAATATAATTTTGTTCTTGAAAAGTTTGTCAAAGAAATAATTCAAACTTTCAATAGAGATAATTTTTTCCTAACTGAAACATTTCTGATAATTGCTCATGACATTTCATTAGAGAAACAAGGAAAATTAATTAACAAAATGAAAAATGACCCTCCTCCATTCTATGGCAGCTTGTCTATTCTAAAGGGTGGTAAATTTAGGTTCTGGGCAAATATGAGTATAGATCAAGCTGGTACATTCATCTTTTCATTATTTAAAATTTTTAACAATATTGAAGTATTTACTCTAAATACAAGAAAAAAGAGAAGTGCATCATACTATTTTTATCCGGAAAATTTCGATTTCAACATCAAGAAGTGGAAAGACTCAAAAAGTTACATGATAAAAGAACCTTTAGAAAGGCTTAATTTAATAATTTAACTTAAATATCTTAAAAACCCCTTATAGGATTTTGTGCTTTAATTTTTTATCAATTTTTTGTTTTAAATGATTAACTATAATTTCTATGTTGGTCCAGTCTTCTAACTCTTAGCATTTTATGAACAAGTTACTTCAATTTTTAGTTTTTTTGGAACTTTTGAAAAAAATTTATAAGGGTTCTTTTACATTTGTTCAATAATGACTTATCAGCTAATTAGTAAGAAAATGATTGAGAGAATAATGGAAAAAAGCAAATTTGAAAGAATTGTTCCAGCAGAGAGCAAAAAAGAAGAAGTTGAATTTGTAGAAAAAATGTATTGTCCAATGTGTAAAACAAGTCATTATTGTAATATCATTTATGAAAAAAAGAAAGAGGAGGAAAACCAAACCTATAATTTAACTATCATAAGGTGCAACTACTGTTTTGCAGTTTTTCCTTTAAAATTTTATAAAGAAGAACAACTCAATAGATTTAAAAAACAGGATTAAAGATCGAATTTAATGATTTAATCAACTTGATTTACTAAAATGAATATGTTTTTAGCTTTTCAATTGAGTCTATTTGTTTTTCATCAAAGAAGGTTACTTCATACATTTTATCGCAATTTTCGCAACGTAGCGTATATACAATAAAAGTAATATTTTTTTCTTTTAGTTCAGATTTAGAAACTATATCTTTCTTACTAGATAGTTTACAAACAGGGCAAAACATGTGATCAATAAATTCTTCCTTTTCATTATCTGTTGAATAGGGAATAGGAAACTTTGTCTGTTGCATCAAGTTATTTTTTTTGCTAGATTTTTATAAAGTTTGTCATGCACAAAAATTGAAAAAATAGTAATAGAAATCATATTTTTGTGCGAAAATTAGATCGTTTCATAGTTTTGTAATACATTTTTAACCATTAAAAATGCTATTTTTATTAAAATATTTTTTAAAAGGATATATAACTGACTAATTAATATTGAATTGTAATACATTTTTTCTTTTGTATTACTTCCCTACAAAGATTAAATAATGAAAAAGAATAAGAAACTAAGCCTTTAAACTTTCTTTTCTGTAATTTTTACTTCTCTTGTATCAGTATTGTATTTTATTACTCCCAGTTCTTGCATTGCTAGAATTTCTGATTTTATTTTCACAGCAGGGGAGTCTATTTCTTTTGCAATGTCATCTATATTTGATGTTTTTGGGTATTTTTCTAGTAAGTAAAGATATATTTTTCCTTGTAAACTTTCATCTAGCAATTTTCTGATGTGAGTATTTTGTGCGATTACAGGCTCCATATTATCTTTATATTCTTTATATTCTTTTTCTACTGCTTTTAGTTTTTCGTTTAGTTCTTTCTTTTCTACTTTTAGTTTTTCTATTTTTGAAGTAAGGTCATCTTTTTTGTCTTTTAATGAACCTAGTTGCTCTTTTAGTTTTGTTAATTCATCTTCTAGTTGCTTTAATCGTTCTTCTTTTTCTTCTAGTCTTATTGTTAATTCACTATTCTTTTCTTTCAGTTCTTGTATCTCTAAATCTTTTTCTTCTCTAATTTGCTTTTCTTCTTTAAGATTTAATTTAAACTTTTCAAACAACTTATTTACTTCACTAATCTTTTTCTCTAGATTTTCAATTTGCTTATCTTTTTCATCTATTCTTTCCTTTATGATCAATAACGCTTTTTTTGAATCTTCTATTTCTTTAGATAGACTTGATAGCTGTTTTGTCTTCAAGTTTGATAGTTGTGTGTTAATATTTTTAGCTTCCTTTTCTGAATTTTCAATTTTCTTTATTATTTCTTTATTCTGAGTTATTCTTCCCTCTTTTTCATCAGTTAACATTTTTTCTATCAAACTTGTTTTTTTTACTAAATCATCAATTACCTTCACAAGGTATTCCAAATTTACTTTGTCTTTACCTGAATACTCCTCAATGCTCATAATCTTCACAACTAATTATATTCTACTAAAATTTAAAAAAGGTTTTGCTGTCTTTTTTATTATTTTTCAGTTAGAATTGAGTAATACTCTATTCTTCTATCTTTAAACAAGTTATTTCTTTCATTTATCCACTTGTTTTTTGCTATTTCAGGGTCTATATCAACAGTTTTTAGTTCAACTGTATCTTTTCCTGCTTTCGCTAGAGTTTCCATTTTTGGTGATGTGATCTGACTTTGTCCTGTAAAATTTAAGCTAATTTCATCATTTTTTTCTACTCCTATTCTATTTGCTGTTATTGTATAAACAGCATTTTCTACTGATCGAGCTAGCATTGCTGTTTGACTATAAGGTAAAACAAGATTTGCAGAATGACATATGATTTCAGCTCCTTTTAAAGCCAGTATTCTAGTTGTTTCTGGAAAAATCCAATCAAAGCATATCATCAATCCTACTTTAGCTTTCCCTATGTCGTAAATTTCCAGTGGTTTATTTCCTGGTTCAAAAAACAATTTTTCTCTGTCAAACAGATGTAATTTTCTATAAGTTGAGATATATCCTTCTGGCCCTATTAAAACAGAAGAATTAAAGAAAGTTGAACCTTTTTTTTCTGCGACACCAGAAACCACATAAGCATTTTTGTTTTTGCAAATATCTTCTAAATGAAAAATAAACACTCCTTTTGGTATTTCTTCTGCTACTTTCCTTAACTCTTCCTTATTTTTAAAAACGTAACCTGAGTTTGCTAACTCTGGTAAGACTAATAAATCAAAATTTTGAGTTTTTTCTAATTCTGATATAATCAGATTAATATTCTCTTCTACTTCTAGAAATTTTGGTTCAAATTGAAAGAAACCAATTTTCATACTAAAAAGACTAATTAGTATTTTTAAAGTGTTACTTTCAGATTTATTCTTTAGCATTCAGTTTTTTTATTAAAGATACTATTTCCTCGATAGATTCAATAATAAAGTCAGGTTCTTTTTCAACAGCCTCTTCGTACATTGTTGTTCCATATTTTGCTAAAACGCTTCTAACCTTCGCTTCTTTTGCACTAACAATGTCAAAGGCAGTATCACCTACCATTAAAGCTTCTTCTGGTTTGCAATCAAATTCTGAAAGTAATTCCTTGATTGCAGGAGCTTTAGAATGATCTAGTGTTCCTATAGCTTTATCTATAAGATCACCTATCGAATAGTAATTAATCCACTCAATTAACCTTTTTTGGTTTTTTCTTGACACAATTGCTATTTTACATATTTCTCTTACTTGCTTTAGAGTTTCTTTCACTCCCGGATAGAGTTTACGCATAAGCTTATATTTTACTGTTAATTCTTGATAAATTTTAGAAGCGTTATCAAGTATGCTCTTTTCTTCTGTTTGCAACAAATGTCTAAAATCATCTATTTGATCAGTATTTCCCCCTCTTTTATCAAATTCTGAAATAGAAATATTTTTTCCAGATATTTTTTTTATTGTTTCTTGCATTTGTAAAGCGTATGCTCTTTTTGAATCAGAAATTACTCCATCAAAATCAAAAATAACAACTTTAATCATCTTAATCAAAAAAACTATTTAAATTTATAAACTATATTTTAATACTATTTTTTTTATTTTTCTTGATTACCCACGAGTTTTAGTTTTCTTGTTCTTGTTCCTTTTCTTGTTCTTGTTCCTTTTCTTGTTCTTGTTCCTTTTCTTGTTCTTGTTCCTTTTCTTTGTCTTTCATCCATTCAGGAGTTTCATTTAATCTTGCTTTCCAATCAAATTCTTGAAATCCAGTCATTCTTTTTTCCATTTTAGAGGCTACTGCAGATTCTATTTGATGAAATCCGTCATAGAATTCATCTATTTTTTTTACTCTTTCTTTTTGTTTTATTCTTTCTTGTGCTCTTTTTTCAAAATCAAATAAATAAGCGATGTAGCTAAAAAGTCCCATCTTTTTATCTCTAAGGTGTCTTTTTATTAAATAAAGGATGGAGGCTAACATTAAAGCTCCAGTAACAAAAAATATCCCAATTAAGATTTGTGAAGACCATTGAGTTCCGAAAAAGGTTAGATATATACTAACAGGTAAATATGTTGCAGCCATAACAATAATAGGTATTGCAACAAAAATATACAAGAGTTCATTAATTGCACTAGCTATGGCATATCCTCTTCCTGTTAAAAACCGTATCATAACACCTGAAAAGAATGTTCCTGCGAGTATAGCTATAATAACAAATCCAATTATTTTAAAAAGAGGATTTCCTGAAACAAAACCTAATATTACTGATGCTGTTAAAACTACACCTAAAATAATATTTTGAACTATATTCTTACGGTCGATGAATTTTTTTCTTTTTGGCACATAATGACCCATTTTCCTCAACCCTCAAAAATTTTAAACATTTAAAGAGTTTTGTATAGGAATAAAAAATCTGTATTTACCCTATTATAACAGAGTAATTTTAGAAAAAGAAAAAGTATAAACATTTTTCTTTCCTCTAATTTCGATATTTATTTTACTTAAGATAGCTTTGCTCCGCAATTTGTACAGAACATTGCATTTTCCTCGTTTGTTGCACCGCAATTTGTACAATACTTTGATGGCGTAACTGGTTGCTGATAAGTCTGATGTACTGTTGAAGATGTATCATAACTACTATATTGTGGAGGTGGTGCATATTTTGCTGGAGTCTGTTTACTACGTTTTACTATAATTAAGACTACCAATCCAACAACTGCTGCAATGATAATAACCCAAACAATCCAATTAGAAGAAGTATTAGTAACTTCATAGGTAAATCTAATTATAGCATAGGAAATATTAGCATCTACACCTTCAGAATTAGTATTATCAAAAGCAAAATCATATGATCTTTTTTCATCTAAAACAAAACTTAGTGTAGTAACCAACACATTATAATTTACATAATAAACATCTATTTCTTCTCCATCTGCATAATTTTCTGCATCACCCTCATCAGATACAAAAAACAATAGAGTTTGATCACTACTTATTTCAAGAGTTACTTCTGTTTGCTCTGCAGGGGTTTTTTCACTAAAGTAATAAACATACCCCCATTCAAAAATGATGTCATATTCTTCCAATACTGTTTCAGTTGTTGTTTCTCCTTTTACTAGAAAAGAGAAAGAACTAAACAATAATGCAATAAACAAAAAAACTATGAATGATTTTTTTTTCATTATCTTTCCTCTTACTCTATTTAATTTTAGAAGTTTCAGTATTTAAAGTGTAAATATTGTTTATAAACTGTTTCATTTAATATGATAAAAATAAGTATAAAAGTTTTTTAAAAAAACTAAAAAAAATAAAAGAAAAAGATAATACTTTAGTTTTCTTGCCTTTTTCTTCTTTGAATCACAACAATTGATTGAATTATGAACAAACTTGCTGTTATTCCTATTAATGTAACACTGTCAAAACCTGTTTTTTCTGTAGTTTCAGAAACTATGTGTATTTCATATGTTTCTAGGGTCCATTTTGAATTTCCTAGTTCGTCTTCAGCATATATTCGATAAGTTATATTAGAATTGGAACTAAATTTACCTAATTCTAACTCAAATACTCCAGTTGTAATATTGTAAAACATTATATTATCGTGTGTTTCATTTCCTTCTTTTGTTATTAATGTCCAAGAAATATTAACATAATCTCTTCCATCTATTTTTGCCAAGTTAGCTGTTTGGTTTTCTACTCTAACTTGCACAACAATATAGTATTGGTCATAATATACACTTGTATAGGTAAACTTGTCAGATCCTTCAGCTCTAACGACGACTGTAGGTTTTTTAATTATTATTGGTGTTTTATCAGAGTATTCAATAACATAAGTATTATTGTTAGATACTGTACTTTCAGACCCATAAACTACTCTAACTCTATAAGTTATTTCCATGCCGTATTCCAACTTAGGTATTGAAGATTTGTAGATATAGATCTGACCAACTGATGATACGATTGTCATTTCTACAGATGTCCAATCATCATCAAAGTTTGACATATAGTCAAGATAGGCAGAAATTAAAAGTTCTGATGGTTTATAGATTTGTGCTGTAACATTTACAATCATTGTATCATCAGGATCTGAAACATCTCTTTCAACAACACTTATTGCTGGAGGAACAATATATTTTTCTGATAATGGATGATTATCATAGATTTCAACATCTTTTCCTTCATAATTTACAGAATCTATGTAAACTGATTCTTCATTTACTTCATCATAATAATTTCCATGAATTGTGCCATTAGAAACTTCATATTCGAAATTGACTATACAATCAGTTATGCTTCCGAATTTTCCAGTAATGTTGTAAAAGTTGTTGTGATAAACAATAGAATCATTGCTATCATCGAAAATTATTGCGTTCCCTGAAATATCTTCGAATGTATTTCCACTTACTTCAAAATTAGGGCTTTCTACTACTTTAATACCACTATCAACATTATTTAACAATCCATCAACAACTTTTGTTGTTTCTGTATCTACAACATAAACCCCTAGTTCAGAATTAGTAAATTCATTACCTAATAATAATCCTCCTGAAACAAGAATTAACTCTGTTCCAATGTTTGAGTTGACTATATTATTACTTGATAAAGCAGGTGATGTTGAAGACCATATTGATATTCCGATATTAGTTGTAAGGATATCATTTGCAGTTAGGGTTGCTTTGTCAGAATCTTCAATGTAAATAGCAGTTTCAGAGTTTACAATTGAATTGGCTATTACATTTATAGATCTTGAATGTTCAATATCTACGGATAATAAAATATCTGTTAGTTTATTATATTGAATTGCAGAAGCTCTATTTTCATTTAATTTTATACCAATAGAGCTGTTAGTTATTTCATTGTTTAACACATCAACGTAATCTGATTCTAGAATTTGCAATGCTATTTCAGTTAAATCGTCTATTGTATTGTCAGAAACTTCAGAATAATAAGTTTCAGACAAGTCGATTCCATACTCACTATTTGACAAAGTGTTTGTGGATATAGTTACATAACTAGAATCTAGTGTCATAATAGCTTTAGAAGCCTTATCAAAGTTGTTTTCTTTAATTGTAACTTGCTTAGATTGTTGAATAGTTATTCCACGATTAACATCAGTAAATTCATTGTCTTCTATTGTTGCTCCTTGTTTTGTTTGATAAATACCAGTTTCTGCAATATTGTTGAAAGTATTTCCTTTAATTAAAATGTCAGGGCTTGAGGATATCGATACTCCAACATCTAAGTTTTCAAATGTGTTATTTACTAACTGTATTGAGGAATAAGTTAGTGATAAACCAGTTTCATTATTTTTAAAAGTGTTTCTTGAGATTAAACTGGTCTCTGGTAAAGTCAAGAATTTCATTTCATAACAGTTGTCAAAAACTGAATCAACTATTGTAACTTCTGCACTGTTAACGTTAATATCAATGTTTTCAACTATAGAATTATCTATGATAATTTCATTTCCTATTAGACTCTTGATTCTTCCGTTATAATCAGGATTTTCTGATAATATTTGACTGTCAGTAATATTCAAAGTATCTCCTACTTCTAAAACAACCTCATTTGTAGCATTTGCTTTAAAGATAACAATTGCGTTATAGATTGTTAATTTAGCATTGAAAAGCATAGACTCATTAATGTAAACTGTTTTGCCTTCCCAGATTGTATCCTCAGTAATTGTTTCTCTAACAGAAGAATTTTCTTCTGAGCCGATCTGAATAGCAGAAGATGTAATCATTCCCACTGTTATTAAACTTAAAATTATTACAGAATTAATCAGTACTTGTAACCGATTTGTAAATTTCATCTATTAAACCTCTTATGTATACAATACTGAAAACATCGACTTAAGAACATTTAAAAAGTTTTGCAAAGCAAATTAAACTTAAAATCGATGAATTTTTATATTTAATTTTAAGCAGAAGTCTAATGATTTTTCTTGAGCGAAAACACTACTGTACAAATTGCAAGAAAGAGATTTTTCTATTCAAATTGACCACAAGAGAGAAGGATATTCTGGAAAAACATACATGCCCAACTTGTTCAAGTGAATTAATATCATATTGGTATGAATACCCTAGGTTGTATATTATTCCTATGATAGCTTCAGGCGCATTTTTTATGTTTGCTGTGATTTACTCCTTATTACGTTTTTATCAGGGTATTAAAGAGAGCGTTGATATATTTATTGCAATAAGTAACATTATCTTTGGTGGATTAGTAGAAATCTATGCTTCAACAAACAGAAAAAAGGTTTTCCCTCCTGAAAAAGAAGATAATTCTTTAGGAAAACTCTTGATTTTTAGGAAACAATTTGTTGATGTTCTTTTCATCACTGTTGTCAGTTTTGCTATTGTCACTGCATTAAATAGTCTAATCTGGATACTCTGGACATATATTTAATATTTTTTTACTCTAAGTATAAGTTTTTTTCTTTTTCAATACCTTTTGTTGCTAAATAGACTAAAATTAAAGTTAAAGATATAATTTCCACAATGTAAATTGCCACTTCAAATGTGAATTTTTTAGAAACAACTAGTAGTACTAACCTATATGGCCAATAAAAAGGATTAATTATCAAAGCTGTTGAAAAAGCAAAGGGATTAACTATTATCAAGAAATAGAAAAAGAAACTAAAGCCAATTGATATTAAGGGACTTAATCTTTCACTTGCTTCTCTTGTTAAATTACAATCTACTGCCATTGTCATTAAAGTAGAGAGAAATAGAGCGATGATTACACTCAATATTACTAATAATACATCCCAAAAACCTAACAATTTGAAATTTAAAGAAAAAATATTAAAAAAGTTTGTATCAGAGTTTCTATTAATAACTAATGTTGCAGCTCCTATTCCCAGAAAGTAAGAAAGTGTTGAGCCTACAGAAGCTACGACTCCTGTAATAACCTTAGAAATAATTAAAGAACGGTGATTAATTGTATAAGCGAGCATAATTTCCATAGTACGCATTCTTTTTTCTCTTGCGAACCCTATTAGACTATTGGATGAAGAGTTTAGTGCAATAAGTAAAAAAATCATATATCCAAGAGGATAGGCAATAATTGAAGCTTTTACACTTAAACTTTGTTCTCCGGTTCCAGAAGTTGGAGAAACTTGAACTGTTTGAATATCAGGGATAGTTCTATTTGCAATAGCAGAAGTCATAACCTTCTGACAAATGTTATAGATAATTGAGATTTGTGTTTGAGAACTAATTGTCTGTTGAGTATCAACAACATACAAACTTGGAGAGGAAGTAAAAGCCAAGGTGGAAAAATTAGAAGGAATGTACAGTCCTAGATCCTCTGTTTTTAAAATTGCAGAGTAATTGTCAACTAATATTACTGAAACATGTGAATCATTTGATGAATAATACTGACTTAATAAAAGAACAATTTGATTTCCTATATTCTGTTCCATATAACCTTGATCTTCATTATATATCAAAAGATTTAATGTAGTAGAAGTTGAAAAAAGGGTTGGCAATATAAACATAAAAAACATTAATAGAAATGGTCCTCCAAATATGAAAAAAGCAATTTTTTTCCTGAACAATAATGATAAATCTTTTTTTAAAATAGCCTTAAATTGTTGGAGGTTTAAGCTTTTTTTATTCAAGGTTTTTTTTGATTTTTGCATTTTAATCACCGTTTATTGGAGCTCTGAAGGCTTGAATTATAGCTTCTTCAAAATTTTCTGTGCTTGAAGCGTACTTCTCTATTAGTTTCTCTTTTTTATCTTGGAAAGTAAGAAATCCATTTTTCATTATTCCACAATATTCTGCTAGTTCCTCCAAATCTGAGATTATATGGGAAGATAACAGTATTGTTTTCCCTTTTTTAGCGAGGTCAAGAATAATTTCTCGAACATATTTTCCTCTAGAGATGTCAAGTCCGCTTGTAGGCTCATCTAAAATAAGAAAATCCTTATTTAGAATAATAGTCATAATAAAAGAGATTGCTCTCTGCTCCCCTCCTGAAAGTTTAGAAAAAGGTTTCAAAAGAAGGTCTGCTGTAATATCCAATCTTCTTAGGTAGTAATTTAACTCATTCTTAACATCATCAAAGTGAATATTATTTAATTCTAGAATAAATTTTATATTTTGCATAGGAGTTAGATCATGGTAGGCAGCTGATATTTGAGGTAATAGAGCTATTTTTCCTCTTATCTCTTTAGGCTGAGCGACAACATTAATGTTGTTAATTTCAATTTCTCCATAGTCAGGTTTTAACAATCCTAAAAGTAAGCGAATGGTAGTTGTTTTTCCTGCACCATTAGGTCCAAGGAGAGCAAATATTGAACCTTTTGGCACAAGCAAATTAACTTTGTTAACAGCTACTTTTTCTTTAAAGGATTTTGTCAAATTTAGAGTCTTTATCATATAAGTCATTTAAACCACAAAAAAGAGAGGAAAAATTAAGAAAATTGTCCAACTACTACATCAAAAATAAACCAAACAAAGGAACCCATAATAGAAAGGAATAGCAAAGCATAGAATCCAATAGTAACAAGCCTATATTGCTTATCATCTTTTACATAAGGTACTACTATAACATATGAAATTGGGATAACTAGAACTAAGAATATAATTAGAAGAATTAGATAAAACGAGATGTTAGCTAAAAATTCTATACCAAAGTTTGGTACATAAAGATGAGCAACGAACATTCCAACTACTAAAGCAAGTTCCATTATTAGGATTGGTACAAGAGTCTGCAAAGGCAGTGCAGTATCTGATTTTTTCCTAGTTTCATCAAATCCTTTATTTAGGAAGTACAATAGTCTAATAGAAAGAGGGAAAGAAAGAATAACACTGATCCAAGAGAATGCTGTTACAATCATTCCATTAAAGCCAGAATAATCTCCTTTAGTAATAATAGGTCCTACTATCATAATTGCAACAATAAAAACTACACTAACTAAAGAAAGAGACTGAAATAGTTGTGATGCAATTTCAGGTTTTCGAAGAGCAGGAGGTTCTTTTTCTGACTTTTTCTCAATATAGCCAATAACGTCTATATCATAGCGATGATATTTGATCATTGAATAGACATATGCTGTAACAAGTGAAACAATCATGAAAATTCCATCATGTGGAAAAAGATTCCAGGATATCATAAAGGATAGAGGAATAAAGGAAAGGATCAAACTCATCCAAATACTTTGAACTAGAATATAACTTGGTTTTTTGTCTAGTTTTTTCTCGAGTTTTGCTTCATCTACTTCTTTCTGAAATAAAGATTTTATTGTATAGATTGTTGTCTCAATCTTGAATAAGAGTTTGTTAAATACGTTTTTATCTTCAATAAATTTAGACTTTCTTGAAAGCTCATAATCTTTTTCTTTTCTCAAAGCTAGTTTTTCTCTTTTTGTTTTCTTCGTTGTAATTAGAACAGCAATTGATATTAAAATAAAGGCTATTGGATAAACTAATGAGTAAGTCAGTTGTAATCTATTAAAATCGAATCTAGGTTTTGATAATATAGTGAAAAATTCTATAAATATTTCCACTCCCCAAACAGTTACAAGAGGAATAAAGGATAAAACAAGCAATCTTCCGCCTAAGAAAGGTACTTTTGCTGAATCTTTATGCATCCAGAATTTCCAGATAAGGATTAATCCAACAAGAATAACAAATATGATTACTTCGTGTCCTATAATGAAAGCAACATTATTTCTATTATTTACAACAAAAACACTTAGAAGAATAGAAATCAAGGCTATTAAATAAATATAATCAATAACAAACTTCCTTCTAACCAACTGAACTTCATCTTTCGTATTCTTTTCGGGGTCATTGTAACCCACTATACTTAGTAGCTTATTATAATCGTTTTTAGCCGCATAAAGCAATGGAGCTATTTTCGATATAAAGTAAATAACCATCGAAGCTAACAAGATTCTAAAACCGAACCCTAGTGCTTGATACATGTACGTAACACTATCCTTCAATGGATCTGACAATAATAATACAGTAGGCAAAAGTAAAACTAAACAAAAAGTGTATAAAACTTTCAACCAGCTTGCAATTTTATTTCCTGTATTGATACTAACTCCTAATGCTTCATATCTTAATCTTTGTTCAATTAATTCTTGTGGAACTTCATCTAGCGTACTCATATTCAACAAGACTAAAATCTATGAAGTATTTAAGAATTTTTTCGTTTGAATTGTAGTTGAAGTTTTTGAAAAAAGGTTAAATTTAAACTAAATAAACTATTCAAAAGAATCAGAACAAAATTTGATATAATTGTTACAAAACAGCCTCTAATAATTTTAATAAAAAAAAATTAATCTATAATATTTTGTCCTTCTTTTGTTGGAAGGAAGAATAATATTATAGAACTTAGAATAACAAAAAATCCACCAACCATTAATCCAGCGCCCATGTTATTAAATACATCACCTACCCAAATGACCAATGGTGGAGCAACTAATGAAAAACCTCTAGCTCCATTATAGGAGATTGATGAAGCTGTACTTCGCACCTCTGTTGGATAAATCTCGCTGAATACTGCACCAAAACTTGCAAAATAACCACAACCAAATGTAAATAAGGCCAAACCAAGATATTTTGCCCATGTTTCAGTTACCCAGAGATACATTATGATTCCAGAAGATACGACCAAAGAAGTATAACCTATGAAAGTTGGCCTTCTTCCTATTTTATTTGAAATAAATCCAAAAAGTACATGCCCAATGTAACCTGAGGTTCCCCAGAATAACCCAATCATTAGAGCAGAATCTTTTAGCTTTAAACCATTTCTTTGGAAATATTCAGGTAACCACGAATTTATAGAATAGAAGGTCATCATTCCTGTAATTCCAAATAATAAACCTAAAGCAAATGTTTTGAATAGTTTTTTAGAGAAAAGTTCCTTAAAAACTCTTAATTCCAACTTATCTCCTCTCAGCTCTTTTGATTCTAAAGATTGTTTTTTCTTCCAAGCTTTTGATTCTGGTACAAAGAGGTAGATAAATAAGGCACTAAAAAGAGCTAGTCCCCCGAAAAGAAAAGCCATTCTCCAACCATGTAGTATTTTTGTTCCTATAACAACATGTGCTGCATCAAAAATTGGTACTATGAAAGAAACAATTAAAGCAGCGATAAGTTCTCCTAATGGCCAACCCGCTTGTGTTATTGCTATTCCTACATTTCTTTTTTCTTTTGGCCAAATCTCAGAGATAAGACTTGAACCTAGAGCCCAGACCCCTCCAACACCAAATCCAGTTAGAATCCTAACAACAAACAAAGCTTCAATAGTCCACACAAAAGCTGTTGCTGCTGTACAAATACTATATATACTTATAACAAAAATCAAAGTTTTTTTTCTTCCCAAAATATCTCCTAAATAACCAAAAAATATTCCACCTAGACCTGTACCCAAAAGCTGTAAACCTAACAACCAGCTCTTTGTATGGGAATCTATAGCAAATTCTTCTCCAATTTGTATAATTAAGAAAGTCAAAAGCAAAAAGTCTGCTGCATCAAACATCCAAGCCATAACAACTCCAATTAGAGTAAGATATTGTTCCTTAGGAGTATAAGTTAAAGAAAGATCCAACTGTTCAGTCATTTAAACACCTTAAGTTATACAAGCAAAAAAAAGGGTGTTTTAAGTTTTATCCTATTTACCTCTTAAGAAAAAATAAAACTAGCCTTTATAATTACTTAAAAGTTTTATATGCTCATCAAGTTTATCTATACAAGCTTCTAAAATTTTTAAACCATTTTCACGTGATATTTCATTTAGTGCTCCTGCAATACCACTTTTTGTAAATTGGTCTGTACGAGAAGAGAGAAATAGATCACCGATATATCTTCCCCACATAGGAGAAGAAGTTAGCTTCTCAAATTTCTCCTCTTTTACATATTCCTCATAAATTGCCCATATTACAGACGTCTCCACCTCATCAGCGTGAATAACCTGTGAATGCCCTATTACTTTTTTTAGTATTTGTTCATCTTTCCACCACTCAAACAATAGAGCAATGAAATCAAATCTATCATTGAAATCACCAATAACCTCCATTATTGAAGAAGTATTTCCTCCGTGACCGTTTACAACAATAATTTTTCTGAATCCATGGTGTTTCAGAGACAAGAATATTTCTCGTACTATTGATCTAAAAACATCTGGACTAAACCACAAAGTTCCAGGAAAATTACGATGATGTGATGAAACCCCTATTGGTATTGGTGGTAAACTGTAAGCTTTAGGATTCTTTTCAGAGGCTTTCTCTGCAATATATGTGGAAATAAGATAATCTGTACCTATTGGATTTTGAGGACCATGTTGCTCAATACTTCCAAGAGGTATAAGAATAACTGCTTTATCTTTATCTAGACTTTTAACATCTTCCCATGTTAAAAATTGGTAATTATGATTCATATCTCAAAATAGTTAAATCCTTTTAAATATTTTATCTGTTCATTTTTTTTATGTTTTATATTTTTTTATTATTATATTCATTTTACTTTTTTTTATAAATAGGCAAAAAAATATTTCACACAATATTCTTATAATTTACTTTCGTTTCTTTTCAATTCTTTTTTGCATTACTTCCCACAAATAGCATATTCTTTATTTAGATTTGTACATATTTTTTTTTCTTTGCCTTTTTTCTTCTTTTTTTTCGTCTTTTTGCCTTACTTAACTATTTTCTATTGTTTTTGCAAAATATTGGGGAGAGAGAACATAAATGAAAAAATCGGAATTTTTAGTTATTTTTTTCTGAATATTTTCATAATCTTTATTAACTAAAAAAATTGAATTTAGTTGGGTTTAACCCAAGTGATAACAAATGAAAAGAAAAACAATCCTTGTGGGTTTTATTGGTTTGTTAGTATTGTTCACATCAATAACGGCAGCTAAAGCTTTAGACGATCCTGTCGACAAATACGCTCTTATTATAGGAATAAGTGACTATGATGCAATTAGTGACTTATCATACTGTGATGAAGATGCTACAGACTGGTATAATTACTTAAACGGAATAGGTTACCAAATAGTATTATTAGGCGATAGCCATCCAGAGAATTATCCTCAATATGATGGATTAGCTACAGAATACAACGTTAAGACTGCTTGGGCAAACATTCTTGCACAAGCTGATGAAAATGATATCGTAGCATTCATAAGTTCAGGTCATGGAACAGAGGTCAACATTGGTGGAAGAGGCAGATGGTCTCGTATCTATGTTCAAGCATTATGCATGTGGGACACTAGTGCTGGTCAAAATGGAGAAGATGGTCTAATTTATGACTCTGAACTTAAAGATATGATGGCACCCTCTGTAAGTAATACATTCATTTTCCTTGATCACTGTTTCAGTGGTGGAATGTCTGAAGTTATGGAAAACGCTAATGCTGCTAAGGTTTATATGACTACAACATGCACTGATGATGGTTATGGATATGATGACTCCACACACCAAAATGGAGCTTGGACTTATTATTTCTTAGAATACACGCTAATTGGTGTATACGGTGGTTCTGCATCAATGGAACAAACTTTCGATACTGCGCTCTCTGTTTATCCTTATGATGGTGGAGACACACCACAAGAATTTGATGGCAATACTGGCCTTTTCTTCTATCTCTAATGAGATAGAATTTTCTTTTTTTCTTATTTAACAATAGTTAAATTTTTCGGAAAAATTTTTATAATAAGAGACTTTCTTTTTCATATGAATGGTAAATATAAATTACTCTCTTATTTGCTTTTGATATCCTGTTTATCAGTTATTTTTCACGTATCAGTAGTAGATGCAGCATCAGTGAGAACACTTTCTGTAGATATTCATGAAATTATAATTGATGATGCTTATTATATTGACACTGACATTTATACTTACTTAACAGTTAACGTAGACACTGGTTCAACTACAGAAAAATACTATTTAGTGGTAACACTAACTAACCCACTGAATGAAGAAAGTACTGTTATGTATCATGTTTTTACTTCCTTAAAGTCACTAAAGTTCGAAGTTATCTTTTATAATCATGCCACTGTTTCTGGAGATTATATAGTCGAAGCATCTATAATTGCCAATAATAATGGTTGGTTATCAGTCACAGATGTAATGATTTTTGATCCTCCAGGAGGAAGTGAAGGAGATCCGTATGTTGGAATAAAAGTTATTTAGAAAATTATTTTTTTCTAAACTACCATTAGCCCTTTCAGGAGACAAAATATATGATTCCGTATTTCAAAGAATTTCAATATTTACAGAAAAATCCATTAGCTAGTTTCACTGAAATAGCTAGTGCGCTTGGAATTACAGATAAAACAGCTAAAGCACACTACAATATTTTAGTCTCTGAGGGATACATTGGTAAAAAAGTTGGAAATAGAGTGGGCTTAGAAAGTGTTCAAGCTAGAATCTGTGTTGATTCAATAGGACTCAAAACCTACAGTATTTTTGTAGAATCTAATAAACTATCCAACATAGAGTTTCTAGAAAAATTAGCTGATTTTCATAATTTCACAAGTTACAGAAACAGAGTTATTGGTAGCCGTCAAGGACTTTTCTTACAATTTAACATTCCACAATCTGCATACAGATACTTGGAAGATCTTTTAACAGAATTAAATAATCTAAATATAATTGATAATTTTGTTATTCTTCCTTCACTAGATTACCATCACAGTAATTTTCCTGATTTCACTTTCTATGATAATAATAAAGGAGAATGGGTCTGGCAAATTGAAAATGGGCAAATAAACTTGGGTTCATGGTTTAAACACTTTTTAACTATGTCTTTTGAAAATAACTACAATCCTCATAAATGTAAGAATGTGATGGATAAACTAACTGAAATTGATCTTCAACTTTTGCGCCAATTAACAAAAGATGCGAGAGAATTTTCAAAAATCGAATTAGCAAAAAAATATTCTGTTTCACCTGCTACTATTACCAGAAGAATGAAGTTTCTCAATGATAATGTGATTAAAGAATATAGATTAGGGTATAGAAGGTCCAAAGTACAATTTGTAGATCTAATAATGTTTAGAGCTTATTGTTCAGAAGAAGTAAAGTTTAAACTCTATAAATTGCTTCGTGACTCACCTGTTCCTTTTGATTCAGGGTTTGTTCTTTTAGGAGACGGGTTTTTATGGAGACTCAATTTACCTCCAGTATATACTTCTGCCTTTAGTAATCTACTGTGGGGAGTATGTGACAAACTTGAGTACTACCATCTTGATCATATTCACAGTATGCTTTATTGGTTTTATCACAAGAACTTTGATATTGATACAAAATCATGGAAAGCTGGTAAAGAAGAAGTTTTTGATTTACCCATTGAATGGATAGAAAAAAACATTACGCAAATTCTTTAAATTTCAATTTACTCTTGATTTTTTTATTCATTTTTCTTACAACCACATATAGGACAATAATGTTCGAAACCTTGATAGTGATACCCACAATTTTCACAATATTGCTCATTTAGTTTTTCTTCACTAAGTTCCCAATTCTTTTTTCCTAATAATAACGGTGGAAAAATCATTAAAAACAAGAATGGAAAGCCGAAATTTAATGTTAAAATTAATGAAATTACAGTAACTAGTAATGAAAGAGCTATCCATCTCCATTCTATATTTTCAGCTTCATATTCGTTTCTTTTTTTTGATTTAACCCTTTTTAATATTACTTTTTTTCATTGTTGTTTTACTCATAGACAGATTTTTCCTGAGAGCAAGATTGGCGTACAAAAATTTTGTATATAATTAAGTTGATCATTTTATTTTTTGACACTCAAAGATTATAAAAGTCGGAGCTCTATCATAATCAAAAGCCAAAAGTTTTGGATGTTTTTTTATTTTTTCCATTTCTGGTCTAGGTTCAACTATTTCAGTTATCACAAAACCTGCACTTTTTAGAGCTTTAGAATACTCTGTTAGAGTTCTTTCGAATTGCCAAATAGGATTTATTTTTCCCCACGAAATAAGTTTTGCTCGTGAATCAAAGTAGCGATCAAAAATAATAATATTGTCTTCATTTCTAGGATTATCAAAAGGTAGCCGCATATTAAACTGATTTATTCTTCCAAAACAAGGATGAAGATTTGACCAGATAAACCTTCCATTTTGTTTTAATACTCTGCTGATCTCTATAAAAGATTGCTTATAATTTTTAACATCAATAAACACAATATTTGAAACAACTAGGTCAAAACTCTCATTTTCAAAAATAGTTAAATCATCTAACGAAGCAGTAAAAAATTTACAGCCTAGTTGCTCTTTTTCTTCTCTTCTTTTACAATAATCAATAAAAGTTTTCGAAAAATCTACTCCTGTAACTTTGGCTCCTAGTCTTGCAAGTTTTCTAGCTAAATACCCATTTCCACAACCTGCATCTAAGATTGAAAGATTCTTTACTTTTCCAATAAGTTTCATTAAAACAGGGTCAATAACTAGCTGTCTATTTATATCCCCTTCATCTTCTGACATCGCTGTATATGCCGATATCCAAATTTCAGCATTTTGGTCCCATTTTTTCTTTGTATCGCTTACATTAATTTCAATTCCTTCTTTTTCAGAATAAATAGAAAGAGAACCAATGTGCATCTCTTTTTTTAATTTCTCAAAGGATTGATTCTTACTAAATACATCTTCTGTACTTATTTTTTTGCCTTCTCTTACTTTCTCTGGTTTCCAGTGCTGTAGCAGTTTTATATCTCCGGTTATTGTTTCTAAAGCTTCTTTTTTATTTATTTCAAATGGGTGTGTACCTCTATATTCTTCATAATACAAATCGAAATGGTCTTCTCCACAAATTTGACATTTAAATTTAAATGCATAAGTTCTATCAAAAAACTTTACAGGATATAAACTTGGAGGGTTGCAAGAACCACAAAAAAGTTTTTCCTCTTCAGGACAAAAATACATCCAATTAAAGTGGTGATATTCTCCACATTTGGAACACTTGTATTGAGAATGCAAGGAACATCGAAAAACATAGTTGTCTAAAGTAAATACACCTTTACGAATAGGATAATCTTTTTCATATTTTTTTATATTTTTACAATAATAACAAGATTGCTCTATTTTTGCATCATAGAAGTGCATAAAAAAAGATTAAGGATTGTTTTAAGTTCTTTTTTATTTTAGCTAAAAAGAGTTCAGAAATTTATCAATAGAATTTAAAAAAGAAAGATTACTTATTAATCTTTGAATTTTCAACCTTTTCAGTAAAGTAAGGTCTTTTAATAAAAGTTATTTATTGCTAATTTTGTGTATATCTGAACAAAAATTAGTGGATTCTAATGAATGTTTCTAGTGTGGCTAAAGAAAAGCTTATTGAAGAATTAGTCAAAACTTATGGTAAAAATCTTATTGCAATTTATTCATTTAAAAGAGAGATAAGTAGGTTTAATACTATTTTAAAGGATAAAGAAGGATTAGTTTTAATATTTGATGATAAGGTAAAAACTAGAGAATTAAGAAAGATAGATAGTATCTACGATAAGATACAAGATCAGTTTGGTTGGCCTGACGGAGTAAAAATAGCTCATTCTTTCTCTCGAGGATATTTAATAAAAGAAACAGATTTATGGAAAATCAATCTTTCTGAACCCAAATACCTTCTTCCTGAAGATATGATTAATCTCATTAATACTAAAAAGCTTCTTTATGGGGAAGATGTAATAGAACAAAATCCTCTTCCTTATGAAAAAGAAAAGTTATTATCCTTTCATCTTGGTTTAACACGCGAAGAAGCAAAAAAAATTGCTCAAAAACATGATAATTTTCTACCTTTAGTTGATCCGTCTATTTGTTGGGCCAGACACAAATTTACAATAAAACATAAAGTTACTAAAATAATAGAAAAAGAATTTAATAGATTACTAAAAGGAAAAAAACCAAAAAAATTTATTCATATTTATGGTCGATATGGAGGTTCAGGAAAAACACAAATAATTTACTCCTTAATTAAAGAATGTAAAAAAAGGAAATTACCATTTATTTATCGTACTGAATTCTGGAAAGATGAAGAAGGAAAATATGTTGATAAAGAAGTTGAAGCGAACAAGGCTGAAAATGTTTCTAAATGGATTGCCAACAAATTAAAACTTAACAAAACGATTATTTTTCTAGATGAAGTAGACATTGACCTAAAATTACTTGATACACTTCTAGATCAACAGTCAAAATCTGAATTAAACTATTTTATAGTTAGTGGTGCAAAAGAGTTACCAGAGTTTCTAAACGATTCATTTAATATCTTTGACATAAGCACAAAATATCAGTTTAGTAAAAAAGATTACAGAAAAATATTAAACAAGTTGATCGAACTTTCCAAAATTCCAGATAAGATTTTTCCAAATGAAAGTAGAAAAATTATCGTAAATTACTCAAGATTTTGGAATCATTTAAGCTTCAGGAGAAGCCCAGCAGCAGTAATACTAGCAACCTCTTTGTCCCTATGTGAAGCTATAAAAAAATATGAAAAGACCAACAAGGAAATTTTAGTTCATCCTCAAATTGCCAGGAAATGGAGCATTTTTGCAACGTCTCCTCTTTTCCAACAATATGATGAAACTCATGATGTTCATGCAGAATTTTTTATCTATGATGGAGAAAAATATACGGATATAGACCCCTTTTACAACCACTCTGTACCTTAATTAACCAAAAATATTAACTTATTTTTTTATAAAAGTAGAAAAAAAGAAACGAATTAATATTATTTTTACTGATTATACTTTACATAATACTCTCTTTTAGACTTAAAATACAAAGTTATTTGCAAGAACAAGAACTTATATTTCATATGATATTTAATTTTAATTCTTCTTTCTTTTTTTAAGGTGAAAGAATGTTTAATTAACGAATCATCATTTAGAAATTTAAAGGATGTCCAAAAATTAATTTTTATTAATGTGGAGATTTATGTCGGAATTATAACTTACTTTCAGATTTTAGACCCCCAAAAAGTAAGAGAATTCATAATCATTAATGAACCTTTCCTTAAGAAACTGGTGAAGAGGAAACGAGAAAAAGTAAGAGAGGGAGAAAGGGAATAGTAGAGAGATGGGTGATATTAGCAATAGCAATCATTGCGAGAATAGAAGGAATAGCCTAGAGGAAATTAGAAGAAAAAATGTCTTTATGCGCTTTTTTGATAGAAGAGGAGTGGATGAAGAAGATTCCTTTTAAATCTATTTTTCATGCAGTATGGAGAGCGACAGAAAATAAAATCCTAGAGCAGTGGATAATAGATTTAGGGGAGAAATAGTGAAAAAAAAGGGTTGAAAGCTATGGCTGTAGATAGTTCAGGTTTTAAAATTCGTCAAGTTTCTGTTTGGCGTTTTCTCAAATGTCCAAGAGGGGTACTAAAGAGAACCTCCCAACTAAACTTTTCTGGAACATACACCTTATAGTTGGTTTACCCTCCAGAGCTATAGTCTCTCTAGCTCATTCTGCTAGTAACACTCACGATGGTAAAGTCTTCGGTTTGCTATGGCAGAAACTTCCTTCTGTACTCTTGAGACCTTTCTTGAGATTCTATGGAGACTGTGCCTACTAGACAGAAAATATCGTCGATCTTCTTAGCCAACATTCCTTTTTCCTTGTTATTTATTATTCCCCCAAAAAGTAATGCTCGTTATCCCTCTCCTCCTCCCCTCGGGCCAATAGTTCAAGCTCATCGTTTCTACCTTGGTCTGTATAGTCGTAATCATCAACCGGAGTATCGTAGTAGTATTGAACATGTCTTTGGTTTAGTCTCCTCAAACTCTCTCTTCCCCTGATCCTTGATCTCTTACCCTCCACCTTTCTCTCTACTCTTTATAGTTCTCTCCTCTGTTACAACTACCTTTTACTCCTTCGTACCGTTTAGTAGTTGAAAAAGAATTTTTGGACATGCTTAATTTACAAAGATAGCGACAATTTTTATAAACAAGTAATAAAACAAACAGTTATGTCAAATGAAAAAAAAGTTACTTCGCTAGAAACAGAAGTGGAGGTAGAATCTAACACTTCTTGGCTAAATGTTTTCAAATGGAGCATGTATGATTTAGCGAATACTATATACAGCATGGTTATTGTTTCACTAATAATCAACCGCTACGTTTTAATCATTGGACAACTTGAAAACGGTCTTAACTACCAAAAAGCTAATGCCATCTTTAGTGGTGTTGTTTCTGCGATGCAAATCATAATTGCTTTTAGCATGCCTGTGATGGGAGCTATAAGCGATTCAGCAGGAAAACGAAAACCATTTGTAGTAGGGTTAACATTTGCAATACTCATATTTGCTAGCCTTTTAGGCTTTTGGCACAATTTAACACTGGTACTGATATTTTATGTTATTGCTAATATTAGTTATCAATGGAGTCTTGCCTACTATGACGCAATGTTAGCATTTATAGCTGCACCTAAAGATGTTGGTAAAGTTGGAGCTTTTGGTGTAGCTTTTGGATACTTTGGTACTTTGCTATCTTTACCAGTGATGATTATCTGTGAAAGTATATGGGGAACACCAATAAGTCAATTACCCAAAGTGGCTGAAATAGCATCCTACAAACCTCCTGTGCAGTTACAGTATGGTTATTATGGATCTCCTTGGCCATTCTTAATTGCTATGGGTATGTTTCTTGTATTTGCAATACCTTTCTTATTTGTTAAAGAAAGGCAGAAAAAAGGTGAAAAACCTCCTACTATGCAGCTGATAAAGCAAGCATTTACGCAACTGAAGACAACATTCAAAGAAATCAAGACTCACCGAGAGATGTTCATTTTTATTATTGGTTACTTCTTATTCGTCGACGCTGCAAATGTAATAGTTTCATATATGTTTCCAATTGTCAGAGACGGATTATTAATGTCCGAGACATTTGGAATGGTATTCATTGTGCTTTCTACAATTTCTGCAGTAATATTTACTTACTTTGTAGGCATGTTTGCAGATAAAAAAGGAGCTAAAAGTGCATTTTTCCTGGTGGGTGGACTCTGGATTGCTGCAGTCATAATCGGGTTCATAGGGATAATGTTGTGGTCTCCAGTAGTAATTGGAGCAAATTTGCCTTTCATAATGATAATCTTGATGGGAGTATTAGCAGGACCAGCACTAGGAGGAACATGGGTTTGTCAACGAGCTATGATCGCAACACTTGCACCTAAAGAGAAGTTTGGAGAATACTTCGGCTTTTCTAAATTCAGCGGAAAACTAAGTTCTGCAGTAGGTCCTTTAATATGGGGCGCTACATTTTTGATCTTCTATAAATCATGGAACTACAAAACATACGCTTTAGCATTACTGTTAATAGGTATAATGTTAGTAATAGGTTTGGCAATTATCGCTATGGTCAAACCTAAAAAAGCTGCAAGAAATTACTAGAGGGATTAAAATGAATAAGAAAATAAAAATATTAATTATTGGTTGGTTCATAGGTTTAATAAGCGTTGTACCAGTTCTCGCTCTTGAAAGAAATCTATTTAACAATACAGAAACCATGCCTCAAAACAGTTACTACGGTTTAAGACTTGTAGTAGAAAAAGACAATACCTATTATCTTAAGGTAAATAGCACACAAAACATCGATTTGTTAATTCTAGATGAAGACAATTTCTTAAATTACAATTCTACATTCTATAGTGAACCAAAAACATATACTACAGAACACCTTTATACAAATACTTCTCAAGTGGAACTTAATATCACGAAGACAGAAGATGTAATTCGCTACATCGTAGTAGAAAATGCAAACCTTACACTTAATGGTGCCATCTCAACGGGAGAAATCGATGTAACAATTTCACTTAGTTTAATTCTTACTTCGAAAGTACCAGGTTACACAATAGCTATTACTCTATCAGGATTGATACTAGTTAGTGGATTACTTACTCTCAGAAAAAGGAGAAAATCTATTTAATTAAGCACTCTTTTCCTTTTTTTTTCTTCTATATTAATTTTAACATCTGCTTTTTAGAAATAAATAAAATTGATCTTTTTTATTTAAATTTTAATTTATCGTCTTAGAGCAAAGCTTATATGTAGATTTTCTACATATTGATTAACAACATAATCAGGTGAGTTTATGGCAAATTGGGTAGTTATAGGAATAGTATCAGCATTACACGATCTATTTACAGCTATGTGGATAGGTGGAATGTTGGCTTTACTGCTTGCAGTTTTACCAGCTGTAAGAATAACAATAGAAAAAGAACAAGAAAGGAAGAAATTATTAGAAAATATAAAGAAGAAGCTAAGTATAACTACATACGTTAGCATTATTGGGCTAGCTATAACTGGTTTACTGCTAGGAAAAGCTTCTTCAAATTTCGAAGGTTTAATGAGTTTTAGTACAAATTATGGAACAATGCTATCAATAAAGCATATAATTGTAATATTTATGGTAATAATAGCATTATTTAGGAGTATATTTATTAAGAAAATCGCTTTTAAAAATAAAAAAGTTGCAGAGAAACTTAATTTCATTCTCTTAGTTGTAAATATTGTTTTTGGAATAACTATTCTCATTTTAAGTGGTTTAATTGCGAGAATGCCAGGAAGTTAGTCAACCACAAAATTCTTTTTTACCTTTTTTATTTTACAAACAATATTGAGTTGTAAGGAATGAAAGAAAAATACACAGAAAAAGATGAAAATAACTCCTTATTATCCAAGTTTAAAACTATTGAAAGTTTACCCATCACAAGAACACTTATTCTTATCTGTTTACAAAAACAACCAAATTCATCAGGTTATTCATTAATTAAGAGTATTAGAAATTTGACAAATGATCTTGTGAAATTGAAATCTGGAACTTTATATCCTGAATTAAGGAAATTAGAGAATGAAGGACTGGTTATTTCTGTTTTAACAGAGGATAAAAGAAAAACAAGATTATACCAAATTACTGATGAAGGAAAGAAAAAATTAGACGAACTAATAAACCTTATAGAATTAAGAATTAATAATGTTTTACAACCGATTATTAATGAATATAAGAAAAACTAATTTTATTCTAAAGCTTTTACTTTATCTTCCATTATTCTAGGTTTATCTTTTCTATCATCTATTTTTAATGTTGTTACTACTCTTTTACAGCCCACTTTAAACAGAGATTCGTGTGCCTTTTTTGTTACTTTTAGAATTGTGTCTATGTCATCAGCTTCGATATTTGTCCCCATAGAATGATGTTCTACCCTTATGTTAGGAAATGATTCAATTACATTTACTGCTTCTTGAACATATTTTGAAAGGCTTACTCCTTCACCAACTGGAGAAATTACAAGTTCTGCAATGACCTTCATTTTTCTTTTCATATTTCAAAGCTATACTTCAATTTTATTTATCTTTCTTTTTCTCTCTTTTTCTATCTCTTTTCCAATAGACTTATATAATAGCTAAAAATTCGTAACACGAATTAAAAAAAGGTGTTACTCGTGCACATGCCAGATGGAATCTTACCATTAGGACAAGCGATTGTCTATTTAGTAATAGCTGTTATCATGATACTAGTTGCCATATGGCAAAGTAGATCAAGATTAACTATGAAACAAATTCCTCTTATAGGAGTTTTAGCTGCAGGATTATTTGCTGCTCAGATGTTTAACTTTCCTGTTCCCTTCGGTTCAAGTGGGCACTTAATAGGAACAGCTTTAGCTACAACTTTAGTAGGCCCCTGGGTTGCTATGCTCATCATTTCTTCAATACTCATTGTTCAAGCGATGTTTGGTGATGGAGGTTTCTTAGCTTACGGAGCTAATGTTATTAACATGGCCATAATTGGAGCTCTTACTACTTATGCAATTTACTATTTCCTTCCAAAAAAATGGAAAGAAGATAGGAAAAAACTAGCAATTGCTTCAGGTTTCGCTGCATTCTTTTCTACAATATTTATGGCCTTTTTTGCATCAATTGAACTTACTCTTGCTCAAAGTGCTGCAGCAGGTCTTATATTCTCTTGGATGTTAATCTTACATTCGATAATCGGTGTAGCAGAGGGTTTAATTACTTTTGCAATAGTATTCTTTGTATTTAGAGCAGAGCCAAGTTTATTTGAAGATGCAAAGAGTGCTTTATTCTTCACTAAAAAAGCTGACTTTGAAACTGAACCCAAATTTAGGATACCTATTTGGGCTGGAATTGCCACTTTTGCTTCTTTTGCTGTCATGTCTATTTTTGGAATAGTAGCTAGTAGTAATCCTGATGGACTTGAAAAAACTTTTGAAGTTCTTGCAGATAACGGAATAGATGTTACTGTTCTTGAATCAGGAATATTCGGTTTTCCTGAAGGATTAGGATGGGATATTCTTTCCATGGCAATTGTAATGATTATACTCTTCTTCGTACTAATTGGTTTCAGTTATTTACTCTACAGATTTCGACTCTATAAGTTCAAGAAGGGAAAACAAACAGTTCAAGAGAACAGTGAATAATCTTAAAAAAAGTAAGAGTTAATAACTCTTTATTTTTTTCCTTTATAAGTAAAAAGAGAATAAGCAATGAACAATACCAGATTTTTATTTCCATTTAGTGACAAGAAAAAACAGAGAATTTTCTCTTCTGTTGCACTGCTTATTTTTACCATTTTAGTTATTGTTCTGTTCTTATTAAGTAATAATTTATTTAACATCCTTATTATTTACTTGAGCACCTTAATTTTCTTTTTATCTATCAAAGCTTCATTTTTAAGAACTATAAAGCTCATAGTTCCTGCTTCAGTTCTAATTTTCTTTTTGGGTATTCCTGCATTATTCTTAAAACTCGGAGAAATTATTTATTCTAATTCTTTTATAGGCATTAACTTTGAGATTTTTTCTGGTGGGTTAAACAGGGCTTTATTTATTTGGGTCAGAGGTATTTTCTCTGTCTCTGTAATTACCCTTTATACAACTTGTGTAACTATGCAAGAATTTATTCAAAGTCTCCGTAGTCTTTTTTTTCCAAATGTTATTGTTACTATCATTTTACTTATGTTACGTTATACTCCTCTTTTAGTTGAAGAAGGAGAAAACATTCGTATTGCTCAAAAAATGAGAGGATTAGATTCTGCATCTAGAAAAAGGAAATTTCAAGCTGCAGCTGCTTTGATGGGGGGAATTCTTATAAAATCCATTAAACATGGTACAGAGGTCTATGAAGCAATGGTTCTTCGAGGTTTAGAAGACAATTTGCTTATAAAGAGAGAAAAAATAACGATTTCAGATTTTCTTTTTCTTATTTTCATTACTCCTTTGTTTTGCCTAGTATCAGGAGGTATTATACAAATATGCATCATGAAATAGTATTTGACAATGTTTTTTTTGAATATCCGGACAAATCTTTTGCGTTAAAGAATCTTTCTTTTACAATTAATATTGGTGAAAAATTCGCTATTTGTGGGAACAATGGCGCTGGTAAAACCACCCTATTAAGATTACTTCTTGGACTTGAATTTCATCAGAAGGGAAAAATAAAAGTCCAAGAACTTGAGTTGAATAGAGATACAGTTAGAGAAATTAGAAAGAGAATAGGATTTGTATTTCAAAATCCTGATTCACAAGTTTTTTCTGCAAGTGTATATGAAGATGTAGCTTTTGGTCCTAGAAACTTGGGTTTTTCTGAAGAAGAAGTAGAAGAGAAAGTAGAAAGAGCTTTAGAAATTGTTGATTTATCTGAATACAAAGAACATTCTCCTTTTAGGCTCTCTTTTGGGCAAAGGAAAAGGGTAGCTATTGCAGGCGTTTTAGTAATGGATCCTGCAATAATAATTTTAGATGAACCTTTTGCCAATATTGATTATCCAACTAGAAGGTCTTTGCAAAGGATTTTAGAAAAAGATGTAATTGAAAAAGGAAAAACATTAATTTTCACTAGTCATTCTAGATTATTAATTGAAAATTGGTCTGATAATGTTTTATTTCTAAATAAGGGTGTGAAGTTATTCGTTGGTTCATCCTCTAAATTATCAGATTTTCCAGAAACAGAAAAATTTCTAGGTAAATTCTAAAAGATAAAACAAAATAGAAAAGAAAAAGAAATGGAAATTTTTCTTAATCGTCATAAACTATCAAATCTGCTATTTCTGGATATTTTTTTGGAGTTGTTTCTAGGTTTCTATAGATCCAAAGAGCATAAGTCCTATACATTAGATGAGCAAGTTTTGAAAATGGAGCGAAAATAATCATTTCTACAACAAAAATTACATATGATTTGACTTTACTAAGATCTACTTCAGTTATTATTATCACTTCGTTTTCTTGTTTACTCAAAAAAAAGATTAGACACAAGAGTTTTTTTGCTTTTTATCATTTATTAAATAAAACAATTAATTATTTTATAAAATAAATCAGTAATAAAATGTGAAGAATAGTTTTTTAATAGAGTACAGTATCATTTTTTATATTTCTTCTTAACTTCTTGGAATTTTTCTTCACATTTTTCTTTTGTCAAATTATCCATTGCATTAGTCATATTTTCAATGATTGAATTCAGAGTGTTTTTTACAAAATTTCTTAATTCTTCCATTGGGAGACTACTATAAAGGAATTGATATCCTCCTTTTTCTAGATTTTCTTTTTCTTTTCGTACAACACCAATACCCATCAGTCTAGAAATTGATCTGGATATGGTGGCTCTATCCTTGGGTAGTATCTCAGTAATTCTAGCAATACTCACAAGCTGTAAGTGATTAATACAAGCTAAAACATCTATTTCATTATCTGTTAGAGCAAAAAGATTCTTTATTACATCAAAGCAAGTTATATCTTTTGATAACAACGAATTAAGTGAGAGAGACATTATTTTCCACTTCATTAGAATGATATTGTTGAGCTAGCTTCAAGCGACTCTTTTACTAAAGTCATAGCCCCTACAATTCCATCTATTTCTTCTATAAAATCATTTTTATTAAGTTTATTCCATTCTAGAACAGGAGTGCAAACATATATTTGTACACCTGCTTCTTTAGCCTCTCTAATTGTTTCTATCAGTGGTTGTCTTCCTTCTTGGTGAACTAGATTTTCAGCTACTCCCTTCTTTAGTAACAATCTTGCTTTAGCAGTATAAAACATTTTAACTTCAGCGTCTAGTAGAGCAGCCATAGTTGCAATGTGAAGAGGAGGTTCCAAAGTTTCTTTACTTTCTTCTCTCTTAGTAACAATAATAATCATTTTCTTCTTTTGTTCAGACATTCTTATCACTTAAGTTAAATATACAGAGTAATATCAGCTTCTGATGCAAATTGTAGGAATGTTGCAGCTCCTCCGACTTCTATTTCATCAATCAATTCTTCTTTTTTAACTTTCATTACATCCATTGTCATTTGGCAAGCGATCATTTTCACTCCAGCTTCTATAGACAGTTCTCTTAACTCTTCTAAAGAAACAACATTTGCTTTTTTCATCCAATTTTTCATCATTGTAGTTGCTATGTCAGTCATTCCAGGTATTATTCCTACAATCTGTGGAATGGGTTTAGGCATTGCTGTTTCTCCTACTGGAGTAATTTTTACCTTCTTCAATCCCTTTTTCTTAAGTAAATTAAGCCCAAAGAAAGTGAAGAATATTGATACTTCATAATCCATTGCAGCAGCTGTAGAAGCTAGAATAAATGGAGGATAGGCATCAGCTAAATTAGCTTTAGAAGCAATTATAGCTATTTTTTTCTTTTTTTCACTCATTTTTTTCACCTGTTATTTTGTTTTTTTGATTAAATAGCGGAAAATACCATTTTCTTCTGTAGATTCCACTAGTTCATGTCCAGTTGATTCGATCCATGCTTGAAAATCATTTACTGAGCCTGGATCAGTAGCTATAACTTTAATATTTTCACTAATTTTAATTTCATTTATCGCCTTTTTTGTTTTTAAAATTGGTAAAGGACAATTAAGTCCTTTTACATCTAATGTTGTTGTGACTTTATTTTCACTCATTTTTTTCACCTAAATTATAGCTTTAATTAAAACATTGAAATACAGGAGCCTAAATAGCCTTTTAAAGAGCATATAGATTCTTAAGGGTATTAATCCATACTTACTTGAAGGATAGTTATATGAGAAATCTAGCATCATTGCTTTTTGATAACTTGTTACTAGGAAACAAATTGTTTTTCCATCGTACTTTGCTGAAGTTTCTTTTCCTTTAACTTGGTTAATAATATTCTTTACGATTGTAGGTGCAGAATAGTGGGAAACAGCACCAGCTTTAGAAGTAGTAGATCTGTACAGTCACCAATAGCGTATATATTAGGATGTCCTTTCACTTGTAGAGTGAATTTATCAGTTGGAATATATCCTTCTTTATCTCCTAAACCTGATTCTTTTATCACATCCTGTCCCTCGTGTATTGGGAGCAGAACAAGTTCATCATATTCTATCTCTTCTCCTTCAAAAGAGATGAATTTATTATTCTTAATATCTACTTTTTCATAATTACAGTATGGTACAAATTCTATTCCTCGTTTTTTATACATCTCTGCTACAACAACAGCAGCTTCTTTAACAGTAAAAGGTACAGAAAGAGGATATAGAAATTTTATTGTTGTTTTATCTCTTAATTTTCTTTTTTTCAAATAGGAATCCAATATAAAAGTGAATTCCTCAGAATCTGGAGGACATTTATATGGCACAGTTGATGGAGAGATAACTATTGTTCCTCCATTAAATCTTTTTATCATCTGTCTAAACTTTTCTGTTGCTGAAGGACTATAAAAGTTATGAATATGTTGCTGTTCACTATATTTGAAATCTTTTTCTATATATTTCACTCCAGTTGCAAGAATTAAGTAATCATAATATAGCACTGTTCCATCTTCTAAGATAACCTTTTTTTTCTCAGTTTCAACCTTTTTTGCTCGCATACCAATGAGATTAACTTTTTTCTTCACAAGTTTATGCATTAGTTTGTATAACTTTGACATTTTTTTATTATTAAACGCATAAAAAACTAAATCTGGTTCATAAAAATTATGATCTTTAGGTTCAATTAGAGTTATGTCTAGGTCATATTTTCTTGCCTTTTTTGTTAATTTATTAGCTATTGTAAGTCCAGAAAACCCTCCACCAATAACAATAATTCTATTCATTAATCTTTACCTCTTCTTTCTAACAAGAAAACGATTATAACCGTCTTCTTTTATTATTGCAACAAGTTCATGTTTTGCTTTCTCGATCCAAGCAGGAATATCACTTAGAGATCCTTCTTCTGAACTTAAGAGCTCAACAACTTCACCAACTTCTGCTTGTCGTATTGCTTTAATTAATTCAATCATTGGACCAGGACAATAACTCCCTCTTGCATCAATTGATATTGAGATTTCTTCCTTGCTCATTTTTTTCAGCTTGTGTATTCCACGATTATGACACAATAATGCACAACCATCATTTAAACTTTCTCTTGAACTAAAATGACAAATAGTAAAAATAAGAGAAAGACTTTTTTCTTTTATATCTTTCAAATAATTTTTAAGCGTTGGAAATAAAAAAATAAATAATGAATAGAAAGCAAATTATTTCTATAATTACAATGGTATTATTCTTAAACGCGAATTTAATTTCAGCAGTTTCTGCTAAAAATACGCCGAAATATGTTTTTTCTACAGTGGAATCAAATTATCCCTGGATTTGGGAAGAGTTTTCTGAAGCTCCAAGAGATATACCAGGAGAAGATTTTGTTTACTGGGGAGCGTCACTTGGGCCATATCATAACTACACTGAAGTTACAAACAAACTTGTTGCATTGAATAATTCATTCCCAGAATTGGTAGAAGTTTTTTCAATTGGAAAAACTTGGGAGAACAGGTCAATCTGGGCTGTACGTTTAACTGATGAGAGTATTACTTCCTCTAAAACAGAGTATTATATTGTTGCTGCTCATCATGCCAGAGAAGTAATTACAGTGGAAAATGCTTTATACTTTATTGATTGGATCGTATTCAATTCTGTTTATGATACAACTTACGATGATTTACTTCAAAGTACAGAGATTTATGTTATTCCTATGCTTAATCCAGATGGTATCTCTATCTTACATTGGTATCCTGAACAACGTAAAAATATGGCTCCAATAGATGACGATTTAGATGGAAGTTTAGATGATGAAAAGGAAAGGGCCTATTTCTGGAACACTGAAACAAATTCCTCAGATATTAATGAAAAAGACATTGATGGGAGTGGTTCTACTGGTGAAGATAGACCAGGAGGAGTAGATCTTAACAGGAACTATGGAGCTTTTTGGGGAGATAGAGGTGCGTCTCCATTTAGGGTAGATGACACTTACCATGGTTCTCATCCTTTCAGTGAACCTGAGACTAGAGCTTTACGTGATTTTATGTATAATCATTCTTTCAACTTCGCTATAAGTTTACACAGTGGTGTAGAAGCAATAATCGCTCCTTGGGGAATTAATGGTTCATTACCTGAAAAAGAAGAAGAAGAGTTCAATGCCCTATTACTTGAATTTAAAGACATTCTAGGCTTTCCTCTATGGAATGACACAACTTATGGTTATGTAACTTCTGGAGAATGGGGAGATTATGCATACTTATATCATAACATTAAAAGTTTTACAATTGAAACTTTTGGTTCACATTCTTATTATTGGACAGATTATTTCAACCCTGATGCAGATAAAGTAATTGATAATTGTGAGCACATTTTTCCATCACTACTTTTTCTTGCAGAGAACCCTCAACTTACATATACTAATAGACTACCAGAAATCGAGGTTAAAAACCCCTCAGACCCCAATCAAGTATTTGACAATTATACTATTCAGTGGACTGCTTCAGATAATGATGGAGATAAACTTAACTTTTCAATTTTTGTTTCCCAAGATGGATTATATTGGAATCTACTAGCAACAAATGTAAATGGTTCTTCATTCTTCTGGGATTTAGACAATGTTGAAGCAGGTTCATACTACATTAAGGTCGCTGTTTCAGACGGTAAAGTATGGGTACATGATGTGACAGAAGTAAAACTAAATGTGAGAACAGATGTAAAAATGCAAAACCCTTATATTTTCTGGATAGTTGCAGGTTCTTTTGGCTTATTAGCTGTTATCTTTTATGCTCTAACCCTTAAGAAATCTAAAGATGTAATTAATGTATGGACAAAGAAAGAATAATTATTAAAAACACTACAAAACTAGTTCTTTTTTTTATCTTTTCAAAATATAAAATTGATATAGATATTTTCAAGAAATGCATAAAGTTTATTAAAACAGTATTTATTTCTCTCTTATTGGGGTTTGTATGGATTACTATCAAATTGCAAAGTTAGTAGAAGGTTCATTGCTATTATTTATCTCAGTTGTAACTCTCATTATAGGACGAAAGAATAGAAGCATTTTTTATGTTAACTGGTTTTTTTTCACTTTAACATTTAGTGCTTATCAATTTGCATTATTCTTTGAATATTCTTATCAATCTGTTACTTTGTATCAAATAGTGCAAACAACGAGAGCCTTCTTTGTCACGATTTTACTTGGAGCCACATTACAACAATCCCGCATTTTTCAAAGGAAGTCTACTTTTGTCTTTATGGCCTCTGTAGCCATTTTTATGCTCTATATTATTTGGGTTCCCTTAGCAATAAAAGAAACTGTAGAAACTTTTAGAGATGTTCAAGTTGTATTATTTCACACTATTAGAACAGATATTTTTGGTCTTATTTTTGGTTTTCTTATTATTCTATCAGCTACATTTTTACTACCTATTATTGTTAGAAATATTAATATTATGAGAAGTTCAAAATTTTCAAATAAACTAATTGCAAATGTAATTTTAACTTTGATAGTTATATTTTGTATATTTGCATTAGGAGGAGTAACAATTGTTAGAAGAGCACAAATGTTGTATGACGTTAAAGCATATAAAATCACAGAAATTTTTGTAGAGGTGATTAGTGTTTCTTTAACATCAATTTACTTAAGTCAAAGTCAAAGCCATGGTATTCAAGCAGTATTAGTTGTAGATAGAGAGGGCAACCCCATTTTAGGATATTCACCTCTAAAACGTGAAAAAATTTCTTTTGAAGAAAAAATAATTGCTGCTTCTGGTTTTCTTTCTTCATTATTTATGTTTGTTAAAAAGTATGTTGCTTCTTCAAAAAATGAAGAATTCAAGGAATTAAAAACTACCAACTCTTCTTTACTCTTCTATAGTGGAGAAAAGTTTTTTTTGATTGTTCAATCTTACCTTACAAGTACCCAACTAGATATTGTATCTGAAAGAGTTTTGAGTGAAATAGATTTTTATCTCTCTACTCTTCCTGTAAATGAAATGCCAAATGAACAACAACGAAATGATCTTTTCTTTTTATTAGATAAAAACTTCTATCTTCTCGCTTAAAGAAAAAATATAATCTTTTGATGAAGTTTTTTCTGTTTAAACTATTTTTTTGTTAAAGTAATTTCTTCTTCATACAAATAAGGATAGGCTCTGAAAATTACATTCAGTTTTACAGCGGAGAAAAAGAAAAAGAACAAAGAAATTATTGCCAAACTTCCTGCGATGATATCCAAGATTGTAAAGTATGAAAAGTAAAATAATATATAACGAATTAGAATAATAAGAAAAGTAAGAGCTTGCAACAAAAAACCAACACTCATGAAATAATCTGGTTTTTTGATAACTTTTTCTTCTTCATGCTTGGCAGATAAATCTTGTTTTAAGTAAAAGAATTCTGTTGCACAAAACAAATTACCAATGATCATAAATATTAAGCCTAAAATTTCTAGAACATCAGACTTTTTAATTTCTTGAGTTGCAAAGAATAGAAGAGAAAAGAGTATTGATAAACTTCCAACAATAGAAAATATCCAACTCTTTTGTCCATATTTCCACTTTGTTTCTTTATTTAATGAAAATTCTTTTGAAGCATAACCTATACCTAAAATTCCTGTAACAATTACAAAATAAAGAAGATTTATTCCATTAAAGCCTTGATAGGGAACAGTCAACATACATTTATTCAGAAGAATTAGAAAAAGATAGAAAAAGGCAATAAGAAGCCCTCCATTTTTTATGAGATTAGAACTTTGATATTTATTCATTTTAATCATCTTCCAAATAGTCCTCTTGTTGATTATAATACTCTACTTTCGGTTTTCCTATTGAATAAAAGAAATAAACAAGATTCATAAAACCTAAAATTACAATAAAGTTAGAAACAAACAAGATATATGAAGCAACATCTGCTAACCAATGTGGTCTAGAAACTAAATCACTTATGAGAAATTCACTAGTCCAAAGAAAAACATATCCAACAGAAGCTATACTGTATCCATAAACTAGAAACAATCTTGGAACTACAGGAGAAACTTGTTCAGTATACAACTCTTTTTGTAATTTATATAGTTTAAAAAAACTTAGAATAACAAAAATGTAGTATATCAATCCTGTAATTAATCTATAAACTTGGAAACCTACAAGGACCCAAACTGTTTTTTTGTTGTAAAGAAGATAGAGGATAATATTAACAAAATCAAGAATAGAAACTCCAATTAAAGAGAAACTTACTAGTTTCCAAGATGAAATTCGATTTTCCATTATTTTTCCTATTCTATTAAAGCCTAAAGCTAAAAAGATAATAGATAAGTCAAAAGCCAATCCAATAAATGGAGCAATAGAAGCAAAATAAAAAAGTAAAGAAAAAATATACAATAAGAAACTGGCAATTCCAGACATTAACAAGTGATTTTGTATTTCTTTAGAAAAATTATTCATCAACATCATTCACCCTGTAGGGATTTTTTTCTCCACACTCTTCACAGAATAAAGCATCAGGATCTAATTCCACTCCACATTTAATGCAAAACATTTTCTTTTTTACAGAACTTTCTTGTTGTTCTGCAATTACAGAAGAATTTTTTTCTTCTAAACTTTCCAAAACAAAATCATCTTGTTTTTTAGTTAATATTCTGTCTATAAGTTCAGGAGGAATATTATCTAGGAGGAGAAATATTTTACGTAATTTCCAAAATCCTATCACGACAAATACTAAATAAGAGACCTCAACTATGCTTAATACAAAAAACATAGTCTTAAAATCTTGATTTAGAGTACCTAACAAATAATATATTTTGGGAGGAGAAAGAATAAAGAAAGTGATTGCATTTTCGCTTGTAGAACTTATAATATATTTATTTGGTGGAAAAATAACATTTAGTAGATTATAAATGAAAAATAGTACAAAACCTATTGAAAAAGACCAAGTAAGTTGGATGATATTTCGTTTATTTTTAACATGTTGTTCAGTAATATCGTGAATTATTATACTACAGTAAATAAGAATAGAAGAATTAATAATATAAATAATTTGTAGAACTAGTACTATTTTATCTGAAAGAAAATTAAATTTGAAATCTATGTAAGATAATAAAATTAAACTTGAGGAAATGATACCATAAACAGCAAGAAAGAGCACTAAATGATTGATAGACCTTTTTTTTTCTTCCTTATTAAATAACAAAAAGCCTACACCAACCCAAATTATTGCTAATTGAGTAAAGAAACTGGGTAAAACATGAATAATTATTATTCTATATGAAACAAAAGCTTCAATAAAAGTTTGTAGGATTATCGTAGCTACATAAATTAAAGTAGACAAAGTAATATGCTTTCTTGCATTTAATGTAATCATAAGACGAAAAAAAAATTATTGTTTTTAAACTTATATAAAAAGAAGAAAAGGAAGAAATAAAAAAGCTTGAGTTATTTTTGATTTGATGAGATTATCTTCAACTCTATCTCTTATCTCAATGGTAATAGGCTTTCTAAGTGTATTAACTCCAGCTTGTTTTTATTTAGGTTATGGTACAAGTCCTGACCAGATTTTAGCTATGTCATGGATAGAGTTACATGAAAGCCCAGTTTTGTGGATATACTTGGCTGTAACTTTTATCGTTGGTGCTCATGACATAGAAATTCTACAAGGAATAGATTTTATTCGAAAATCAAATATCAAAATTTTGCGTACAATTCTTTTAATAATTGGTGTGTTGATGGCTTTTTCATTAGAATTGTCAGTTAACGTATATTACTCTCAAGGGCCAACTTTCTGGAAGGAGAGTCTATTGTTTCAGATTCCAGATCATGAATTAATCAAAGAATTTGCATCAATTGGCTATTTTTTAATCAGGATTTGCAGGTTAATTCTAACAACAGCTGTAATCTTAGCTATATTTGACAGTTATACACCCTCTTATTATCGTAAACTTGCTCTTGATGCAAGAGAGGAATATACTAAAAGATATTTTGAGAATTAATAGAAGATTATCAAAATACAATTTGTTTTTTCTATTGAACGCTCATCTAAATTATTGAGAAGAAATTTAAACTAAAAAAAATAAATGTACATATCACTATGACTCCTTCGAAATTCTACTTATCAATGTCCATTCTTGTTCTAGATGATCTAGGAATTGAATTACGCGTTTCTTCTGATACAAAAATTAGACAGGAAGATATTGTTCTTATAGCTAACTTTTATTCTCCAATAATTGAAGCATCAAAATCAGAAATAGGTGTATTTGGCCCTCTACCTGTTCCTAAATATCAAGAGAAATATAACTTACTTGTTGCTTTGTTTGAGCACAATGATTCTAAAATAAAAAACAAACGTGCTCTTTCTAAAAATGGTCTAGCTAGATGTTTAGGACTAATAATTTATGAGAAAAAATATACAGAGAAAATCAATCTTGCTCATAGTTCTATTTTTGTAACAATTCAGAACTTTTTGAAAACTGTAGATGATCTTTCTTCTTTAACTGAAAATCAAGTTATTGAATTAAGTAATGACATTGTAAATACTATTCGTGAAAAAGAGAAAAATGTTAAATTAAAAAATATTGATGAATATATCTCTGAGTTATCTAATCGCATAAATATGTTAGAGATGCTTGCAACAACTCTACAAAAAAGATTCAAAATAGGATTCTTCACTGATGATGATTTTGCCTATAAGTTGATTATTTCCGCTATTTTTGCCATTCAAAATATCGATTTGGTTTTATCTTATTCAATATCAGAATGGATAATTCAAATTCAAACATGTAACGGAGAATATTACATTTCAAGACTCTATGATTTGGAAACTTTAGCAGAAATTTCAGAAATAAAAAATCTAAATTATGTAATATATCAAGGAAAATGTAATCTTGATAAAAGTCAAATTAGAAGACATTTTAGGAATATTGATAAAATAACAAAACAGAATCAAGATACTCAAGTAATTTTTACAACATCAAATGAGGCCTCTACTATTCCCATTGATGTAAAAAAAATTCTACTTGAGGAAGAAAAACAGAGAGAAAATGTTCTTCTTCTTGTTACAATAGGTGATATTTATAGATCCTTGGAGAACACATTATTCAAAATTGTTAATGACTTATTGGAAAAAAGAGAAATACAGATTCAAGAGACTTACGACTAATCACAATCCAAATTGATGTCATAGTACAGTAAGGATTTTACTGGTTTGAATAAGATCCTTTACACATCTTACAAGCTGAGGTGTATCTGGAACTAATGAAAAAGAAACAGAAAGATCAATTTTATTTTTAATTATCTCTATCAATGTTGTTACCTTCTCTGAAATCCTAAAAGTCTCTCTTTCAGAAAGGTTGTCTTGTACAATGTCTATAATGCTAATGAAAATATCTTTTTCTAATGCTTGATTTAACTTGTCAAATAATTTTTCAGCTTTATTAAAGTGATCAAGGTTCATCCCTTCCAGAACAATAAGCAAGCCATGGCATAGGTTAAACAAGTGATTTTGAAAGAAATCACTCTCATATTCTAATATCAAGAATTGTGTTTTAAATTCCTCATTCTCTATTGTTAAATCACAATTAACTGGGTGATACCCGCCCACAAATTCAATTTTTTCAGGAACAGGCGCAAAAGGTGATAATATTTTTCTTATTAAGTTGTTTTCTCCATATACTAGAATTTTAATCCTTTTGGCAAAGTGTTCCATAAATTTATCTTCATTTTTTCATTTTAAAAACTTTACCGACATATAAAAGCGTTAAGAAAATATTTTTAACGTGAGTAAAAAATGCTACTCAAGAAGGGTTAGAACAATGATTGAGCTTCTTGGATTAAGCATTTTAGTTATTTTGGGATTATTCGGTTTAGGTCTCCTTATAGGAGCGATTTCTCCAACTTTTGGGATAGGAGGCGGATTACTTACTGTTCCTTTACTCATTTTACTTTACGACTTTTCAGGTGAAGTAGCTACAGCAACTTCGTTAGGTGTGATTATTTTTACTTCTTTAAGTGGAAGTTTAGCTTATATTCGTGAGAAAAGAATTGATTTCAAAATAGCTTTTGCTTTTATGATTTTTGCAATACCTGGTTCTGTCTCTGGAGCTTTAGTTAGTAGGTGGTTAAAGAGTCAGAACTATGAAATCGACTATTTTCAATATATTTTTGCAGGAACAATGATTGTTATTGCTATTTATAAAATTGCGACAATATTCTTTCAAAGTAAAAACAAAACTTCAGAAAAGAATGTAGAAGAAAAAGTAGAAAACGAAAAAGAAGGATTGAAAAAAGTAAAATTAAGAGAAAAATTCACTGTAACCAGATCATTTGATGACAAGCGTGGATTACACTTTGAGTATAAAACAAAACTCTTTCCTGAAGTAATTATTGCTTTTGTTGGTGGTTTTATAGGTGCAATGCTTGGTTTAGGAGGAGGAGTAATTTATGTTCCAATTTTAACCATGGTTTTAGGAATTCCTGCAGGAATAGCTACAGCCACATCTACTTTTACAATTCTCTTTGCTAATCCCTTTGCAGTAGCTCTACGATGGTCTTCAATACAATGGAATTATGTTCTTTTCCTTTCAATTGGAACAATAATATCAGCAAATATTGTTCCCAAATTTTTGCACAAAATTAAATCAAAATGGATATTAACCGGTTTTTGGACAATAGCAATCCTTGCAGCAATTAGGTTATTGCTAAAAGTTTCAGGAGTTAATATCTAACTCTTTGAGTTTTTTTTAAAGATAGCGAATAAAATCATCTATCCTTACACAAAACCTATAAAATCAAATAGAATTTTTAATTGATTAAAATGGTTGAATTTATTAAAATCACTCCATCTGTTTATGCCCATGTTATGGGAGAAACAAGAGGAAACGTTGCATTCATTAATTTAAGAACATCAATCGCTTTTATTGATTCTGGGATATATCCAACTGTGGCAAAAGAGGCTAGAAAGGTTGCAGAAGAAACCACAGGGTTAAAAACCAAATATTTAATCATTACTCATTATCATAGTGACCATATTCTTGGAAATCAAGTCTTTGAAGATTGCAAGATTATATCTTCTAAAGACACATATAATTTAATCAAAAAAGATGCTGAAGAACGTTTTTCAGAAGATAATATTAAAAAATATATTAAAGAGAATCCTGAACTCAGAGATAAATGGAAGGGTTTACGTATTGTTCTCCCCAATGAGACTTTTGAAGAAAAGTATATCTTAAAAGAAGGAGAAAAAACACTTGAGATAGTTCAAGTGGGAGGACATACTAAAGGTAGCTCTTATGTTTATTTTAAAGAAGAAGAAGTGGTTATTGTTAGTGATTTGCTTTTTTCAGAAACATTTCCTTATGCTGGAGATGAAACTTCAGACATTCAGCAGTGGATAAAAGCTTTACAGATTATAAAGAAATTACAGCCTAACATTGTAGTTCCTGGTCATGGACCTATCACCTCTGTAAAAGAAATAGATACATACATTCATTATTTCGAGGAGTTTGCAGAGAAAATAGAGAAATACGTTAAAGAGGATAAACCATTAGAAGATATTAACATTGAAAAAGACTTGCCTTCTTTTCCCTATCACGTTGATGAAACAAGGATAAAAATGATGGTTGAACATGTTTATCATACAATAAAAGGAAAAATGGATAAATAATTATGAATTTATAATAATTCTCTAACTACATTCATAGAATCTATAGACTCTTGTAAACTTAATTCATATACAATGGGTCATTTAAACTTCTTTCTAATCAGAAATTCTATGAAACTTTTTACTGGTAAGTCTAGGGAACCTAAAGTTTTATGTTCTAACCCTGGAAATCTGCCATCATGTAAAAACAGCAATTTGACTATTTAATGGAATGAACAAATGGGGGATGAATAACATTACAAATGAAAGAACTAAAGCTGGCGCGCCAGTCCAGATAAAAAATTTCCTTTTTCCTAACTTCATATTTGAAGGGAGAATATCAGAAATGTAACCAAAAAGAAAACCAGAAAAAGCGATAACTATTTTCCCTACAGCATTTCCAATAGAATTCCAAGTTTGATTCAGAGCAAAGTGATTGTTATATATCCAAACTGTTGCCAAAGAACTCATATTCATAAAAATAGATGTTCCAAATCTACAAGCACCATATGAAACTTTTTGCTTTTTTGTAAGGTACATGTTCTCTTAATCCAGTCTTCACAACATTTGCTATGTTTATTGACTGGTTGGGGAGAGTCTTGAAGAAATTACGTAAAATTTCAACTCATGGACAATAAGTAACTATTAAGGTTAAAAAAGTTAACGGGAAAATTTAGCTATCAGCTTGAATTTGGGATTCAATCCATTGTTTGATAATTGAAAAAGCCTTATCTTTACCATAATCTTCAGGAATTATGTGCCCTCCTTTATTAATAAATACGAGGTTTTTATTCTCATGGGGTATTTTACTATATATCTTCTTTGCATGTGATACTGGAACTGATGGGTCTCTCACAGAATGGAGAATCAGTGTAGGAACAGAAATCTTTGAAAGATTTTTTCTTGTTTCTTTCAATAACTCAATTAACCAGAAAACACTTTTTGTATAATATTTTTTGTAACATTTGTGGGTTTTCTTTACTTCTTCATCTTCAATCTCTTCATTGGTGTTATATTGAACTGGGATCAACTTTACCAAAAAAGGAAAAACTTTAACAAAGACTGCCCTGATGTCAGGAATATTATAAGGAGTAGACATTGCTATTATTCCTGTGATCGAAGGATTTTGAGATGCAAGATAAAGAGAAATTGCCCCGCCCATGCTTAAACCAGCAACAAAAACTTTGTCAACTTCTTTTTTTAGTTGAATTAGCTGTTCATTTGCGTAAGTAACTATTTTCATCCAATTAAGATTAGCATGCTCTTTAGCTGTTGTCTCATGTCCAGGAAGAGTTATATTATTTACTAAATAACCTTCATTTTTCAGGAAGTTTTCTAGAGGTTGCATTTCGAAATGAGTACCAGTAAAACCATGTATTAACAAAAACCCTACTTTCTCTTGAGACATAAGAAATTATTTTTATTGTTTCTTTTTAATCTTTTTGTCAAAATAAGTAAAAACAACATCAAATTTTGACTAAGGATTAATGTATTTTCTCAAAAGAACAAACACAAAAACACAAAGCTAAAATAGAAAGATGTTTAATAAAATCTGTATGACTAATGACCTTTGGTTCTGGATAATAATCGGAATAATTGCCACATTTCTAATAATCTGGCTATTCGTATCTATTTATAGGGGAATAAAGCATGAAATGTTACAGATACTAGGTTATCTTTTACTCATGGCTAGTTTAACACTAACAATAGGTGATTATCCAGTACCTTCCTACTTTGAAATAATTGGAGGAATCCTAGGCTATATTGCTCTGATTATAGCTTTTTTCAGTGTCTTAATGGCAAATAGGAGATGGGTTATTCGAAGAGGAATAAAAAATCTTAACAAATTCAAGAATTTAATGATATTTGCTTATGCAAGACATCCTCTTACTTTATCAATGATTATAGTAAGTTTAGCAGTGTTTATGATAAACAATTCAGTGCTCTCTAACGTTCTTTGTGTGATGGCAGGAATGTGTTTCATTCTATCTTCTATTGAAAAAGACTTATTTTATGAACAACAATACGGTTATCCATATAAATTCTATTGTAGCAAAGTTCCTCGTTTTAATCTTATTTTAGGTTTTATTCGTTCTTTCAAAACAGAAAAAGAAGAAAGTAGAAGTTAAATAATTTTTATTCTTCTAAAGTGTCTACAGATGGGATTAGGAATATCCAGAGACCTGCAATCAATGCAAATATTCCACCTAAAATAATTGCTCCACTAAATCCAAAACTAGATTTTAGCATTAATGTTACAATTATAGGAGCAAAAAATGTTCCTAGTCTTCCAGTATTAAAACTCACAGATGTTCCTGTTGCTCTAACTTTTTGAGGAAAGATTTTAGCAAATAAAGGTCCAAAACCAGAGAATATTCCTGTTCCTAAACCTATAACTATAAAAGACAAAATAAGTATTCCTTTATTTGTTCCAGCAAAAGCAAATATTACTGCTCCAGTAGCAAGAATTAAAGTATAACTGAAAAAGGTGAGCTTAGGCTTTTTAGTAGCATCTGCAATAAAACCAAAAGAAAGATAACCAATAAAAGCACCTAATTGAGCTAAAAGAGTGATTTTTCCAACCCAAGAAGCATCATCAAGAATAGATTTAAGATACTTTGGAGCCCAAGAAAAAATAACCCAATAAGCCATTAAAGCAAAGAAAGACAAAATTATTCCTAAAAGAAGCGAAAGTTTGACTTTCTTTAGATCCTTAAATTGGTGATTAAGAGTCATACGAATATAAGCTGCTCCTCTGGGTATCGTTCTTTCTTTCTCATTATCTTCAACTATTTTCATTTCACCAGTAGCTTCTGCTTTAAAAATTAAGAACTTGGGTGATTCAGGAAGAAAGAAAATCATTAAGATAGCAAAAAACAATGAAATAGCTCCAGAACCACCATAAGACCATCTCCAACCGATAACAGGTGTAAGGAAAGAACCTACAACTGCAGCCAAAGCTGCGCCTAAAGGAGCTCCTGTTTGAATAAACGCACTAGCAGATCCTCTATATTTCTTTGGTATAGTCTCGTTTACTAGTGTGTGCCCAGCTGCCCATTCTCCTCCAATACCAAATCCAGTGATTAATTGAAATAATATCAATGCTGTAAAAGATTTGGCGAAGGAACATAATACAACCCCCAAAGAAAAGATCATTATTGAAGCAACTATCATTGTTTTTCTACCAAAAATGTCACTCAAATAACCTAATATTATTCCCCCTAAAGCAGTCACTGAAAGAGAAGCAGAATAAATTAAAGCTAATTGATGGTCAGTCAGTGTTATTTCATTAGGAATATACAACATCAAAAAGCTGTATAATATTAGGTTGTAAAAATCAAACAACCAACCTATCCATGAAAATGATATAACTTTAGCATAATTCCAATTAATATTTTTCAAATTCATCTGGCTCAGATGAAGCAATCTAAAAGTGCTTTTAAAATTGACTAAATGAGCCTAATTATTATTGTTCTATTTTAATTTTTCAACCATAATAGCAGGACATATATTGAAAATTCCTGGCAGTTTACTTAATTTTTGCTCAAATTCATTTAACTCTTCTAGATCATGAAACCAAGCTTCTATCATAACCATATGATCACCGGTGGAAGTTGTTAAACTAATAACTTCAGGCAAGTTTTTTAACTCTAAAAGCGTTGAAGTATAGTACTCTTCTTTGATATCAAAACCAATCATTGCTTCAATCTTAAAACCGATTTTTCTTGGATCAACATCAATAGTAAACTTTCTAATAACACCTTTATTTATTAATTTTTTTACCCTTTTTCTTACTGTTGCTTCTGTCACAGAAAATTTTTCAGCTATTTTATTATAAGAAATCCTACTATTTTTCTTTAATTCTTCTATTATTGCAATATCTGTAATTTTATTTCTTTGAGCTTCCATCTTTTCTACCTGCAGCTAAATATATCAATAAAAAAAGTTCGAATTTCGAACCTTTTTATTTTGTAATTCGAAAAGATTTATATAAACTTTCGCATATATCGAATCAGAAAGGTGAATAAAATGGAAAAAGAATATGAAGAAACTGGAAAGATACCTTTAATAGGAACACAGTTCCCAAAAATGGTTGTGAATACCTCACAAGGGATGAAAAAATTACCTATGGACTATAAAGGAAAATGGGTTGTGCTATTTAGTCATCCTGCAGACTTTACACCAGTATGTACTACAGAATTTGTTAGTTTTCAAAAACACTACGACCAATTCAAAAAATTAAATGTAGAACTTATTGGATTGAGTATGGATCAGGTTTTCAGTCATATAAAATGGATTGACTGGATAAAGGAACAACTAGATGTTGAGATTAAATTCCCAATAATTGCAGATCACGGAGAAGTAGCTCGTAAACTTGGAATGTTACATTACAAAGCAACAAATACTGTTAGAGCTGTATTTATCATTGATCCTAAAGGAACGATTCGAGCAATCTTATATTACCCAAGTGAACTTGGAAGAAATATGAAAGAGATACTAAGAATGATAAAAGGCTTAAAATTTGCAGAAGAGCATAATGTAGCTATTCCTGCCAACTGGCCTGAAAATGAACTTATAGAAGATAAAGTAATTATCCCCCCTGCAGGAGATGTAGAAACAGCAAAAGACAGACTTGCTCATGCCAAAGCTGGAGAATATGAGTGCTTCGATTGGTGGTTCTGTTATAAAAAAGAATAATTTTTCTTTTTTCTTATTTTTTAAAGACAATTTTTAAAAAATGACTATTGAAAGAATAGTTAATGAATGATGATAAACATATAGAATTCTTAACAACGAAGACTAATCCTGAAGTAAAAATCAGATTGATGACAATAAAAGCAAAGAATACTAAATACTCCAATCGTAATTTTTTTCTAATTATGGGGTGGTTAAGTGAAATTAGTTTATTTGAACCACTAGCTGAACAATTAGCAGAATTTGGTAATGTCTTTATTTATGAACCCAGAGGGTACGGAAAATCAATCACTCCTCACAAAAAAGGTCTTTTTTCAATTGAAGAGTATAATGAAGAGATATCTACAGTCTTACAACTTAAGGGGTTAAAAGATAAAGAATTTATTATTTTTGGTAGTTGCTCTGGTGGAGCAATGGCTTTCTGTTACTATTTAGACGGTAAAGGTCCTAAACCTTTTGCAATGGCAATTATCAGCCCTCAACCACATTACAAAACACCTTTTTGGTTACCTATCTTTGGTCATTTACCCAACTTTCTTATGAATTTTATTCAAAAATTAATTATTGTTTTTATGAATAAGCATGTCCAAAAATTCTTTTTCACCTACTAAACGGTCCGAAGGAGTAAAAGGTAGTTGTAACAGAGAAGAGAACTGTACAAGGTAGAGAGGATGGTGGAGGGTAAACGATCAAGGATTGGGGGAAGAGAGAGTTTAAGGAGACCAAAGACGTGTTCAATACTACTACGATACTCGGGATGATGATTACGACGATACAGACCAGGGTAGAGACGATGAGCTTGAACTATTGGTCCGAGGGGAGGAGGAGAGGGATAACGAGCATTACTTTTTGGGGGAATAACAGGAAAAAAGGAATGTTGGCTAAGAAGTCCAACGATATTTTCTGTCCAGTAGGCACAGTCTCCATAAAATCGCAAGAAAGGTCTCAAGAGTGCAGAAGGAAGTTTCTGCCAGAGTAAACCGAAGACTTTACTATCATGAGTGTTACTAGCAGAATGAGCGAGAGAGACTATAGCTCGAGAGGGTAAACCAACTATAAGGTGTATCTTCCAGAAAAGTTTAGAGGTTTTCTTTAGTGTCCCTCTTGACCATTTGAGAAAACGCCAAACAGAAGCTTGACGGATTTTAAACCCTGAACTATCCACTGCCATAGCTTTCAAGCCTTTTTTCCTCACTATTTCCCTACCTAACTCTATTATCCACTGCTCTAAGATTTTACTTTCTGTCGCTCTCCACACTGCATGAAAAGTAGATTTAGAAGGAATCTTCTTCATCCACCCCTCTTCTATCAAAAAATCGCATAAAGACAACTTTTCCTCTAACTTCCTCCAAGCTATCCCTTCTATTCTAGCAATGATTGCTAAAGCCAGTATCACCCATCTTTCTGCTATTCTCTTTCTCCCTCTCTTGCTTTCTCTCGGTTCCTCTTTCACCAGTTTCTTAAGGAAAGGTTCATTAATGATTATGAATTCTCTTGCTTTGTGGGGGTCTATGATCTGAAAGAAATTCATACTTCCGACATAAACCCCCACATTAATAAAAATTAATTTTTGGACATGCTTTTATGAATATTTATCTGAAATTTAAAGACCCTGAAGAAGTAAAAAACGTTATTCATGCAAAAACACAATTAACAAAAAATGATGCATGGTGTCTTCGTAGATTTGTTCATGAATTCATAATCCCTTACGATATCAAGGACAGAATAGCTGATATAGACATTCCTATGGTAATGTTTGTGGGTAAAAAAGACCATTTTCTAAACTTAAAGCAATCAAAGCAATTCTTACTTAACTCTAAATCCAAACTAATTGAACTGGAAGAAACTGCTCATAGAATTCAAGAAGGAAATGAAAAGAAAATGGCTGAAGAAACAAATATTTTTCTAGAAAATCTACTTTAATCTATCTTTTTCCTTACTTCTTCTATTTGCTTAATTGTTGGGACTAGTGAAACTATTATTGTTCCTTAGCCAGTGTTTACTCCAATTATCGGACTGCATACAGACTTATAGATAGAGCACAATTCTACTTTCTGTTTAAGTTTGTTTTCTATATATTCTACCCCTTGCTCGTTGTTTAAATGTGTAATAATCATGTCATATTTCCAGCCATTTTTTATTTTACTAAGAGTTAAATGAACCAATCGTTTAACCATTGATTTCCTAAAAAAAAGACCAGGAAACTTTGAAATCAATTTCCCTTGCTTAGACATTATAGCAACAGGTTTTATCTTCATAAATCTTGTGAAATCAAGTAGTAGTTTTGATTTTAGTCTTCCAGACTTATAGACATTATCTAATGTTAAAAATCCAACTGTTAAAATAGAATATTTTTTCATTTCTTCAAGCATTTCAATTATTTTTTCCAGACTTTTTCCCATTCTAACTAGTTTTGCTGCTGAAAGAACAAGTAATCCTTGAACTCCTGAAGCTGAAACAGAATCAATAAGAGTAACTTTTCCTTTAAACTTTCTAGCAATCATTCTCACACTATTATATGTTGAAGTTAAAGCAGAAGAAACAGAAATGTAAATAATGTGGTCATAGTTCTGTTTATTTAGTGTATTGTCAAAAACTATTTGATAATCAGCAATATCTGGTGCAGAAGATTGAGGTATATAATCAAGTTCGGCTATTTTACTATAATATTCTGAAAAGGATAAATCTTTTCCAACTTTCCACACTTTATCTTTTAATAAAACGTTATGTGGAATTTGTTCAATGTCCCACTTATCATAGAGTTCGACTGGTAAATCAGCTGCAGAATCAGTAATAATTTTGATTTTCATTCTTATTTGAACTGTTAATTGTGCGAATGTTAAATTTTTTCCCCAAAAAAATAGAAATAAGTTGGCCTTGTTATTTGTTACTTGGGAAAAAAACATAAACATCAAAACATAGATAATTTAGAGAAGTTGGTTTAAATTGAGAACAGAAGAAATAATTTCATATGCAATGGCTGATAAGAAGGCAAGTTTAATTTTGAGAGGAGGAAAAGTAGCTAATGTTTATACAAGAGAATTAATTGATGCGGACGTTGTAATTGCAGATAATTATATTGTATATGTTGGAAAAAACACAGATGATTTTAAAGGTGAAAAAACACAAATTATTAAGTTAGAAGACAAGGTAATCTGCCCAGGATTAATAGAATCACATATTCACGTTGAATCATCCATGTTATCTTTAACTGAATTCTCCAAAGTTGTAGTTTCTAAAGGAACCACCACATGTGTAATTGATCCCCACGAAATCGCAAATGTTTGTGGAATTGAAGGCATAAACCTATTTATTGAAGAAAGTAAAGAATTACCAGTGAAATTTTTAATTGAAGCTCCTTCTTGTGTTCCTTCTTTATCTGGTTTTGAAACACCAGGAGCAGAATTAGATGTTAATAAAATCATAAAGTTGCTTAAAAAAGATGAGATTTTTGGTTTAGCAGAAATGATGAATTTTCCTGGAGTATATCTCCGATTTCCTGATGTATTAGGAAAAATTGATGCTGCAAAAAAATCTAAAAAAATAGTAGAAGGACATGCTCCTCTATTAACGAATAAAGAATTACAAGCATATATAGCTGCTGGAATTTCTTCAGACCATGAAGCTACAACAGCAGAGGAAGCTTTAGAAAAACTACGTTTAGGAATGAAACTACAAATAAGAGAAGGTTCTTTTGCTAAAGATCTTGAAAACATATTCTCCGATTTGATAAAATATGACATTGATTATAGGAACATTATTATTGCTTCTGATGATAGAAATCCAATTGATTTAGTTGAAAAAGGGCATTTAGATTACTCTTTTAGAAAACTTGTTAAACTAAGTGTTGACCCCATCAAAGCTTTACAGATGTTCACTATTAACACAGCAACTCACCTAAAATTGGATGACAAAATAGGCGGAATCTCTCCTGGTAAAATTGCGGATATTGTAGTAGTTAACGATTTGGAGAACTTTAACGTAGAAATGACTATTATTGAAGGAAAGATTGTTTATAGAGAGAATAAGGTTCAACAAAATATTATTAGAAAAAAATATCCTAAATCTGTTTTAGAAACGATGAAATTTTTTGAAGTTCCATCTATTTATGACCTTATGATTGAAGAGGAAGAGGAAGAGATAAGGGTTAATGTGATTGGATTAAAAGAGCATTCTCTAATTACTGAACATTTACAATTAAAATTAAAGGCAATAGATGGATACCTTCAACCAGATTTAGAACAAGATATTCTTCCTGTTTTTGTAATAAACCGTCATACACCAGAGAAAAATATTGGAAAAGGTTTTATCAAAGGTTTAGGAATAAAAGAAGGTGCTTTAGCAAGTACAATAGCTCACGATTGTCACCAAGTAATTTGTACTGGAACTAGTTATGAACTAATAATACAAGCTTTACAAAAGATCAAAGAAATAGGTGGAGGACAAGTTGTTGTAACAAAAAACAGTGCAGTGACACTTCCTTTGAAAATTGCAGGATTAATGAGTACTGAAACTTCTTCAGAAGTTGTTAAAAAAATAAGAACCATTAATCAAGAGTTGAAGAAACTTCAACCAGCACTATCAGAACCTTTTATGGCTCTTGCTTTTGTAGCTTTACCTGTAATTCCACACTTGAAAATAACTGATAAAGGATTAGTAAACGTTGATACTTTTGGTTTCATTGAGTTAAAAATTCTAGAAAAATAGTTACTTAAAAGTAAATTGATAATTTTAATTAATAATACTTTTATAATGAATTTTTTCTTGTTTGATTGCAATGACAGATGAGATTATTGTCAAAACTAAGAATTTACGAAGAACTTTTGAGTTTGGAGAGACAGAAGTTGTTGCTTTAGATAAAATAGATATGGAAATCAGAAGAGGAGAATTTGCTGTAGTTCTTGGTCCTTCTGGATCAGGCAAAACTACTTTACTCAATATGATAGGAGGAATTGACAAACCTACAAAGGGAAAGGTAGAAGTAGATGGAAAAGAAATAACGGCTTACGACAAAGATAAGCTAAATGAATACAGAAGAAATGATGTAGGCTGGATTTTTCAATTTTTCAACATTGTAGCAAGTCTTAGAGCTTGGGAAAATGTTGGTTTAGCTTTAGAATTTAAAGGGGGGTATAAAACCCCAGAAATAAAAAAACTCTCTTATGAAATTTTAAAACATGTTGGGCTAAAAGGAAAAGAAGAAAGATTTCCCAGCCAACTATCAGGAGGAGAACAACAACGTGTCGCTATAGCTCGAGCATTAATCAAAAAACCGAAAATTATTGTTGCAGATGAACCTACAGGAAACTTGGATTTTGTGACTGGCCAAAAAATTGCTGAATTAATGCGTAATTTAAATAAAGAAGAGAAAACAACCTTCATTGTTGTAAGTCATGACCTCAACATTACTCAATATGCTGATAGAGTTTTTCATCTCCAAATGGGTAAAATAGAGAAGATAGAAGAACATCCGGGAACAATGGTATCTAACAAAGTGGAGGGATAGTCAATGAAAATCATGACTAAAAAGACACTAAGAGAGATTATGAACAATAAATTCCGTAGTTTAAGTATTGTACTTATAGTTGCAATAAGTTTAGGAATGCTAGTTGGTTTACGTGCGGCAGAGCCAGGTCTTTTTGCTACTTATAAATTAAATATGAGGGAACAAAATGTTGCAGATGGAACATTTTCATTTACTCAAATGATTGATGAATCAAATGTTACCGCAATTTCGAACAATCAAACTTTCCTTCAACACTCAGACATCTCGGAGATTGAAGGAAGAATATTTTACAGTACTGAATTAATATTCAATGATGAATCTTTTAAAGCATATGTTATAGGAATAGATTTTCCGAATAAACTAAATGTACTAAATATTGAGGAAAAAGCTGATGATATAGCTGATGATAACACAATATTAGATAAAAATAACAGCTGTTTAGTTGAAATAAGATTTGCTGGTCATAAAATCAAATTTCTGGGGCAAAATGTTCCTTTGAACGCTAATCTAACGGTTAATTTTATGGGTAATGATGTAAATTTAACAGTTAAAGGGATTGCGCAAGATAGTTATTACACATATCTTGTTGATGAAATCTCTAAAATCCCTCTCCTCGGGAATCTGGCAGTAATATGGGTAAATATTGATACTGTTAGAAATTTACTGAATGTAAGTAAAACAGCAATTAATCAAATTTTGTTTACGGTAAAAGAGAGATTCAATAAAGATATGATATATAAAGCAGTGGGACATTTGACTAATTACTTTTCAGCAAACAATATTGAAACTAGTACAATTAAATTTACTATTTATGATGAAACAGATGAATACAATATGTTCTTAGGCGATGCAGGAGCAGCTGATAAGGCAGGATCTTTTTTCGCAACCTTAGGTTTAATTATATGTGTAGTAATCATTTCTAACACAGTTTCTAAACTTATATATTCTCAGAGAAAAAACATAGGATTATTCCTAGCAATGGGTTCAAAGAAGAAAGAGATAGTTTTTCACTATTTAGGAATTGTTATGTTTCTATCGATTGTTGGAATTATTCTAGGAATTCCCCTCGCCTTGTATCTTATAATATCAATAGTTAAAGCTACTATAAAGATTTATGGTTTTCATTTAGTAGCTAAAACTATCCCACTTGATGAGTTTATTATTGGTACTACTGTAACTTTTGTTATTTGCGCTTTGAGTTCTGTTCTAAGTTCCTTACCCATTACTAGAACGACTCCTAGAGAAGCAATGAGTGTAGCTTTCTCAAGAATCACAATTACTGGAAAAACCCTAATTGAAAGATCTTTAAGTTGGATTCCTGTTCTGAATTCAATTTTCCTACGTATTCCTCTTCGAGAAGTATTTCTAAAAAAGAAAAAATCAATGATTACTATTCTTGCACTTACAACTTCTATGATTTTTCTTATAATCTCTGCTTCTATGATTTATAATGCTATAAGTTCAATGGAGAAAAATTTCGATGTTTACAACAATTTCGATGTCAAAGTTACTTTTAGCGTACCTGTCCCCATTCAAAAAATATCTACATTCTTTAAAGAAAATAGTGATAAACTAGAAAATATAACATATCACGAAATATTTATGAGCTTTTACACAAAAATAATAAAAAACGATGAACTACTAACATGGTCTCAATTTGAATGCTATCAAACAAACTCAACTTTACGTAATTATCATGTAATTAAGGGGGACGTTACTAAAAAAGAAGACTTAGGTAGCAGTACTATTTTATTGGGTAAATCGCTTGCTGAAAAATACGACATTAAGATAGGAAATAGTATTAACATTGGGATCTTAGGAAATTATACAGTAGAAGTAGTAGGATTAGTAGGTGAACTAGTAGATTATTCAGTATTGTGGACAATCGAATCATTTCAAGAAAGTGGAGCAAATGCTTATTTTGGCATTCCTAAAAACTATATTAATGGGATAACATTTAATGTTAAACCAGGTACAGATCTAAAGATATTAAGAAAGATTTTCGAGGAAAATTTTTACATAGATACTTGGACAGATCAACAAACAGCAAGGAACTCAAGTTTAGCTTTACTCGAATCTTCTTTAGGAATATTGATGGTTTTCTTAGGAATTGGAATAGCTATTGGTATAATATTTTCTTTTCAAACTATGTATATGTCATTTATAGATAGACACCTTGATTTTATCGCTTTTAAGGCAATGGGAACAAAACTGAAACATATACGGAGGATAATCTTTATTGAAAATGGTATTTTAAGCCTATTTTCTTTGGTTTTATCAGTACCTATTGGATACATCACATATCGTTGGAGTATTGACTATATGATGGGAGATACATTTTATATTCCTTATATCATTCCATTATTTATATGGCCAATCATTCTCTTTCTTTCACTTTCGTCAATCTATTTAGCAACATTAAGATTGATGAGAAAAATCAAGAAGATGAAACTTGCTGATGAACTGAGACAAACAGGAGTATCTTAATTTTTCTTTTTCTTTCAAAAATTTTTTATTTGCTTTATCTTTTTTAAAATTATGACTGAACTTTTATTTCGAGATGATTCATATTTAACCGAATTTAAAGCAAAGATACTTACCATTGAAGAAAATGCAGTGATTTTAGATAAAACAGCTTTTTCTTTTCAAGGAGGAGGACTTAAATCTGATACGGGTGTCATCACAACTCCAGAGGGAGTAGAGTTTGAAGTTACAAAAGTTTTATCTCAGAAGGGAAAAATTTTACATTTTCTTAATCCATCTCCTTCAGAGGATTTAGTGGGAAAGGAAATAACTGGTAAAATTGATTGGGAGAGAAGATTTAGACAGATGAGAATGCATACATGCCTTCATGCCATTTCTGCTATACTTTACAAAAAATATGGGGTTCATGTCACAGGAGGAGATATTAAACCAGAAAAAAGCAGAGTAGATTTTGAAATTGACCATCTTAGAGAAGAACGAGTCAAAGAGATCAAGGAAGCAATAGATAAAATAATTGAAAAAGATCATCCTATATCTGTATCTTATATAAGAAGAGAAGAAGCTCTCAAAAATCTAGACCTCATTCGTACAAAAGTTAACCTTATTCCTGAATCTATAAAAATTCTGCGTATTGTTGAGATAGAAGGGGTCGACATCCAAGCTGATGGAGGAGTTCATGTTAAAAGCACAAAAGAAATCGGTGAATTCATTCCTCTAAAAACTGAAAATAGAGGGAAGAATCATAAAAGATTATATTTTACTGTAAAACCCTAATCACGTTTATTTTTTAAAAAGCCTAAAACGAACAACTAATCTTTAGAGTTACTATGGTTTTTAATTTTTTATTTATTATCTGTATTTTTTCACAATAGCTAAACATTTTGGAAATAGTAAGAACTATATTTTCATTAATAATTCTTTAAGGTATTAAAAACTTGATGATTTTTGAACATTTTTTCAATAACTAATACACTCAAACAATTTTCTAATAAAATGCTATATTAAACGACAACATTAAAACAAGTTTAAAAAAATCTAATCTAAACTTAACCAAAACCTTAAAAATGTTTGAAAAAAACCCAACAACAAGAATAAATAGATATTGTGATGTACATGAACAAATCGAAAATTTTTGGAATACTCCTAACATTAACAATGGTTGGTTTGAGTTTAACATCCTCCTCATTAAATAGTCTAGCTTATGATCAACTTGAAGAAATGAATTCACTAAGAGCAACAGTCATAAAACCACATGACATCATCAGCCAAGATTATCTTAACGCTTTTTCGTATTCTAACCAAATCAGGATTGGAAAACTGATTAAGTTTAATGTAAGAGATCTTGAACGAACTGAGGATATTCATGTTCAAGAAGGAGACAAGAGGATAAAGAAAGGAGATAAAATTATTATTAGAATTGAGGCAGAACCTGATTTGAATCTGAACCACCCTGATCAATGGGCTCTAATTTATGTCAATGACGTTAAAGCTCTTTACGCCAAAGAATCATACCAAATTGCTCGCTTTTTCCATTACATATTACCAAAAACTGTTAATATTTCGATGGTTGATTTTGCTCAAGACTTAGATGGTTCTATGTTTGGAAATTATCCAATTGGAACAGAAGTAGTTAGTTTCTTCGATTTTGTAAAATACTTTAAAGAAACAGGAAATCCTGACTTCCAAACATGGGAATTTGAAGGAAACACAGCAATTTATGAATACGATCAGATTATAGCTACAGGGAACACTTCACATACAAAATTAATTTACGATATGGATTCAAGTTTCTTAAATGAATACTACTATTCTGAAGTTCATACAGTCAATGGAGAAGTAGTTGGTAGCGCAAATATGACTTTAATTAGAACTCACGGATGGGGACTTCCTTATAATGTTAGTACTTTAGTTGTTTGGATACCAATTCTAGTCTTTACAATAGCAATTATTATAGCTATTAGATTAAAGGTTGCCCAAAGAATTAAAATCTACTTTGAAGCGAAAAAACTAGCAAAGAGAGAAGGGTAGGGTTACCTGTTTTTTCTTTTTTATTTTCAAATTTCATTTTTTAATTTATTGTTTTCCGAACAAAAATAATTTTTAAATATATCTTTCTACATCGTATTACTTCCCTAGAAAAAGAGGTGAACAAATGCCAAACATGAAAACTAAACAAATAGATGTTAACGTTGACAATAATATTGTAATAATAAATGAAAAGACTTTAGATAATGAGAAAATTAAACATTCTTCTTATGTAAAAATAAGGAGTAAAGACAAAGAAGTTTTATGTCAAGTTGTAGCTACAACTTCACTGATACCTGAAGGTTATGCTGGTTTAACTCCTAAAATTATTAGTGAATTAAAAGTAAAAGAAGAAGATGTTGTAAATATTTTTGCTAGAAAAATTCCTCTATCAATTGAATATGTAAAGAAAAAAAGAATGGGAACAATCTGGACAGAGAATCAGATTAGGCAAATTGTAAATGATATTTGTGCTGGTCAATATACAGATTTAGAAATTGGAATGTTTACTCTTTCCCAATATTTTATTGGATTAACAATGGATGAAATAGCCTCTCTAACTAAGAATATGGCAGAATATGGCACAACTTTACAGTTTGGAGAGCCTGTTTATGATAAACACAGCATAGGTGGAGTTCCAGGAAATAAAGTTAGTCTACTAATTGTTCCTATAGTAGCAGCTGCAGGATTACTTATTCCTAAAACTAGTTCTCGTGCTATTACAAGTCCATCAGGAACAGCAGATACAATGGAAGTTTTAGCTGAAGTTAACTTTTCAGCAGACGAAATACTTGAAATCGCACCAAAAGTAAGAGGAATGCTAGTATGGGGAGGTACCCTTGATTTATCTCCACTAGATGAAATAGTGATACACAAAGTAGAACGTCCATTAAGCATTGATCCCCATAGCCAAATGCTAGCAAGTATTTTTAGTAAAAAAATATCCACTGGAGTAGATTACTTAGTATTAGATATGCCTACTGGAACTGGAACAAAAATGCCTACAAGAGAGGATGCAATAAACTATGCTCATGAAGCAACAGAACTTGGTAGAAGACTCGGAATCAGGGTAGAGGCAGCATTAAGTTATGGAGATCAACCTGTAGGACGAGCTATTGGACCAGCTTTAGAAGCAAAAGAAGCTTTGTTAACTTTAGAAGGTAAAGGATCAAAGAGTGTTCTTGAGAAAAGCATAGAACTAGCTGGAATACTATTTGAGATGGCAGGATTAGCTCCTCCAACAAAAGGTTCAGAATTAGCTCTTAAATACATCAAGAGCGGTAAAGCCAAAGAAAAAATGGAAGAGATTATAGGAGTACAAGGCGGAGATCCATCAATAAAACCAGAAGACATTCCTGTTGGAAGTAAAACACAAACAATTGAATCTCCTCATGATGGATACATCGTAAAGTTATCTAACTCTGCTGTTAAAAAAATCGCTTTTACTGCTGGAGCACCAAGACATAAAGAAGCAGGTGTTTACTTACATAAGAAGATAGGAGAATTTGTAAGAAAAGGAGAGCCACTATATACAGTCTATGCCAATAGTGAAGGAAGGCTTACTGATGCAGTAAATGTTGGAGCTAATCTTCGACCTTACTCTATTGAAGGAATGATAATTCAAAGAATTTCTTCAGGTCCTAGAAACCAAGATATAAAAGAGTAAAATTACTTTTTAGTATCTTTTTTCTCTTTTTTTGCTTTTTTTTCAAACATCATCCTATGCATATAGAGAGATTGATCAACGAATTTCAGTTCAAAGCCTAATTTTTCCCAAAAACCTGCTACAAAAGGAGTACATGATAAAATTATTGTATCGTTTTCAAGTACTTTTTCAAGCAAGAGTTCTGCACACTTTCTACCGTAACCTAGTCCCCTTTTATCCTCTCTAACTTCAAAAACATAAATTATTGGTGAGCCATAAGTATAAAAACTCCCATTATTTAATTCATCGTCAGGAATAACTGCAGAAACTGCAACCATTTTATCTTTTAAAAAAAAGCCATAAATTTGAATTGAATCATCAATAGAAATTTTATATGAAATAAAAAATGGGAAGAGAACATCTGAAACATCGTCTACACTTATAAGTACTACTCTAATCTCTTCATTTTTCGTAATAATTTTCACTGTTTTACCCCCTAAATATAGCCATATCCTCTGTTATTTTATTGATTACTGCTTTGCTTTTTTAGTGTAGCTAAAGAGGAAAAGGTTTTTTACTTAAGTAATCAATTTTTATAAGAATGTCTCCGTTTAACTTCGTAGAAGAAGCTATGATTGGAAGATCAGTTTTTAAGAACGAATCTTCCTTGTTCCCAGAATATGTTCCTCAAGAGCTTCCTTGTAGAGAAGAAGAGATTAAACGTTTAGCTCAAAATTTCAGAATACTGATAGAGGATGAAGGTTCTTTTTCAGTTAATGTTGCAATAGTAGGACAAGCAGGAGTTGGAAAAACTGCATTATGTAAATATACAATGGAAAGAGTTGAACAAATAGCAAATCAAAGAAATAGAGCAGTAAAATTTGTTTACTATAATTGTCATTCATTTAGAAGCAAGACAGCAATACTTAGAAATATTTTGACTGAACACTTTGGAATTAGATCCAGAGGTTTTAGTGACGAAGAAATTTTAGAGATGCTTGTCAAGAGATTGTCTAAAGAAGGAATTAGACTAATTATAGCACTAGATGAAGCTAATATGCTTGATTCACAAGATATCCTAAGCATATTTCATGCAGGTGAATATTTTGGTTCTAAACACAGCATGATTTCTACAATAATCATTTCTCGTCCTGTAGAATGGTCTTCACTCCTAAATGTCCCGCTTTCAGGTCATATTCATGACCAAATGGATATTCAAGGATATACCCGTGAAGAAATTTTGGAGATTCTGAAATACAGAGCAGAGATCGCTTTATATGAAACTTCTTATTCAGAAGAAACATTACAATTAATTGCTGATATTTCTTCAAGTTCTAGAAATGCTCGCCACGGGCTAGAGATCTTATACCGTGCAGGTAAAATAGCAGATAGAAAAGGAGAAAAGTTCATCAAACCTGACTACATTCGCGCAGCTAAAGCAGATGTTTATCCAGAATTAAGGAGAGATGTCTTCAAAGAACTAAAAGAACAAGAATTAGCTGCAGCTTTAGGTGTTGGAAGAAGTTTAAGGGTAGAAGGAGTTACTGCAACAACAATAGATGAAGCTTATGAATATTATATAGTAGCATGTGAAGAGTTCAATATCGAAACTAAAAGTAAGTCTACTTTTAGGAGTTCAATTGAAATATTAAATAAAGTAGGCATTTTAAGTAAATCAGTTGGGCCTATAGAAACAGGAAAAAGAGGAAGAAGAGCTAAAATCACAACCTACGACATCCCAGTTTCAGTTTTAATTGAAAGAATAGAAAATATTCTAAAACAAAAAGTAATGTAAAAAAAGATCCTTACAAAATCTAATCTATTCAACACAGATCATAGTCATCGAATCTTTAACTCCTTCCACAATAACTTTGTTATTTAACACTTGATTTTTCAGTTCATCCATACTATCAAAGGTAACTTTTACAATTAAATCATAAATTCCATATACAGCATGAATTTCGTTTACACCCTTTAACATTGATAATTTTTCACGTACTTCTTCTAACTTTCCTGGTTGAACATTTAATAGAATATATGCTGACTGAGTCATAATATCACATCTCAAACTTATAAATCAACAAAAAAAAATGAATATAAAAGTTTAAACATCTGGACATCAATTCAATTTTTGTACATTTTTTACTCCTATCTTGCTCTAATGTTAAATATTTAAAAAAATGGCTAAACTCCTAGAACTGAAAGAGAAAGTTTAATCGCTCTTCAATTTTCTAAACAATCAATAGGTTTCTACAGAATAAATATCTGTCTTAATCTCAGAAAAAGAAAAAGAAGTTAGGTAGCTATACGTAATTTTGCTTTACAAGTTGGACAAGTTCCTTTTTGAATAATCCATTGATAAAGATGATTTTTGTGGAAAATATTATCGCAAGAAGGACAACGAATAGAATTTTCAAGGTCATTAATACTTTGGAAGCAAATACCACATTTAAGTCTCATCTTGGATGTACCAACAAGTTTAAAATCCTTAGGAATTGAAGAAAAGTCCACTCTAATTGCATTTTCAGGTGAATATTGTGCTTTTTTATACTTTGAGGAAGGATGAAATTCAAAGCTTTGATTCTGTTTTTTTCTTCTTTTTCTAAACATAATTAGTACAATTACAAAAACAGAGATAAAAAAAGGGCCAGAATAGAGCGATATTCGAAGAAGAACTACAATGAATCTTAAAAATGCAAAGAATTCTTCACTCTCATACCATTTTTCTATTTTAAAACTATACTCTCTACCAGAATCAATGGGAATAGAAGAAATAGGGCTATCTGTTTTGACTAGAAATAGTCTGACAATGTTTAGTTCTATAGCATGATCATAAAAAAGACTTATTGAAGCAAAAGAGGAGGGTATTTTTGTCTCATTGAAAACAATAGAAAACCATTCAACTTTTTTGATGCTTTCTGTTAGTATTAACTGAGAAAAAATATGAGAAGTAGGTCCTTCAAATGTCCAAGAATAAATAGTATTGTTAGATTGATTGCGTATTGCGATATCAAGGCTGGAAATGTTTTCATCGTAAAAAATAATATTAATATGTAGTTTCTTTAGCTCTGTAAAATGATCTGGAATTCGTTCTAAACTAAAATATAGTTTATTTGTTTGAGACAAGTTTACCAGAGAATTATAATTCCAAATTGTAGGATTAAAATTATTTAAACTCCAAGAGAAAACAATTTCTTGAACAAATGAGTTTTCAAACTTCAATACGTAAATTCCAGGTTTTAATTCATTTGTTTTAAGATAATGCTCCTTTTCATCTTCGACGCTGATCAACCAACTATGAAGAATAGTCTCATCTTCTTCTTCAAGAAGGAATATAGTAAGCCCAGTATATTCATCTTCCAATAGGATTTTACCCCAAACATTTACTAAAACTGAAATTTCAAGAGTTATAGGCTCATCAATATAGAGGTAGTATTTTACATTGGAGAATACATCATTTAGCTTTACAGAAAAAGATGAATCCAATCCTTTTTCATTGAAATTCATGAAATTAAAAAACTTTTCAGCAAAAGCAAATTTCTATGGACTAATCTCCTTAGCATGCCCAGAATGGAGTAAAGGAGAATACTTCTATATTCAAGAAAATTACAAGGCAAATGTTACAACATCTAGAGCAGATGTGTTAATGATATTTGTACCATTTGTAATAACATTCATCATCAATAAGAGAAGAAAGAGAAGAAAAAAATAACAATTTAATTATCAACTAGCTCTTGAGTAATAGAAAAACTAGTTTCAGCCTTAATTTGGCTGTAAAACTTTTTTAGTATTTTTAGCCGTCGTTTAGCAAGTTTTTGGGTAAAACGAAAATGCATCCTTGAGGGAAGAAGGAAAAGTTTCTCATCAAAATGGAGTAACATCTCATCTATGTCTCTATTGTGTTCTAAACTAAAAGAAATTACACGAAAAAGACCGATAGAACCTAAAGCATCCAACATATCAGCATCTTGTAAGATTTTACCCTCAATACTCGTAGGCTCCCTACTTTTACTGAAACGATGTTCAAGAATATTAAGACGAACCTCCTCTGCTAAATCAGGAAAACCTCGCTCAGAAAGAAAGTCAAAAGCTATCCTTGAGCCTAGTTCAGCATGGCACTCTCCAGTTTTAGACTCTTCTGGACGAGCAACATCATGAAAGAGTGCGCTTAACAAACAAACATCAATAAAAGCATGGAGCTTAACTCCAATAGAATAACATAAGTCAATAACACGAAGAGTATGCTCAAAAGAATGAGTAGAAGAATCATTGTCTAATCTAGAAGAAACAAAAGAATAACAGTCTCGAAAGAGCTGAAGAAATAAAGAATAATCAAGAATATATCTGGCTTTGTAATAAGAAAGCATTATAAAAAGAAAAGAAAAAAACAACTATTAATCTTTTCTAAAAAAAAGGAAAAAATGCTTAAAAAAACAAAATTTAGAATCGATAGAAAATTTTAAATGATAAAATAAAAAGAAAACTGTAGAAAGAAAGGAAAAAACAAAAAGACCGGGTAGTCTAGCTTGGTATGATACATGCTTGGGGTGCATGTGATCCGGGGTTCAATTCCCCGCTCGGTCACCATCTGTTTTCTCCAACTACAGCCAGTCTAGTGAGAATATAATTTTGTCATTTTCAAGCAGTGGAAATGAATTAATCACTATTTCCTCTATTGAGAATCAGTTTCCATTTCCAAAGATATTTTTCCAAGTTCGCATAGGTTACTAAAGCCTCAGCTAAATCAATGGTGCTAAAGCCAGTATTAGCCATTAATATCTCAAATACTTCTTTCAATTTAAGGACAAAAGAATCATCGATATAATTTTTTCAAGACCATCATACGCTTTTAATATACCCACACTTATGTGGAATTTCAATAGATCTATTCCTTTTAGTTCATTTATAGCGTCTATTTCTTGTTGGCTTCTTACCATTGTATATATTTTTGTGTATAATATATCTTCCTCTGTTGGTTTTTTGATAATTGCTCCATTAAAATCTTTTATTATTACTGTTGCTGGTATAGTTACATTTTCACTGTATAGTTTTATTAGTACATCTATTATCATTCTTTCTTCTGTTCCTTCTGTTGTGTATTTTTCTTTATATTTTTCTAGGTATTCTTTTGTTAGTATTTTATTTTCTCTTTTTGCTTTATTTCTTATTTCATCATATAATTTCAATGCTTTATTTTCTGTACTAAGCATGTCCAAAAATTAATTTTTATTAATGTGGGGGTTTATGTCGGAAGTATGAATTTCTTTCAGATCATAGACCCCCACAAAGCAAGAGAATTCATAATCATTAATGAACCTTTCCTTAAGAAACTGGTGAAAGAGGAACCGAGAGAAAGCAAGAGAGGGAGAAAGAGAATAGCAGAAAGATGGGTGATACTGGCTTTAGCAATCATTGCTAGAATAGAAGGGATAGCTTGGAGGAAGTTAGAGGAAAAGTTGTCTTTATGCGATTTTTTGATAGAAGAGGGGTGGATGAAGAAGATTCCTTCTAAATCTACTTTTCATGCAGTGTGGAGAGCGACAGAAAGTAAAATCTTAGAGCAGTGGATAATAGATTTAGGTAGGGAAATAGTGAGGAAAAAAGGCTTGAAAGCTATGGCAGTGGATAGTTCAGGGTTTAAAATCCGTCAAGCTTCTGTTTGGCGTTTTCTCAAATGGTCAAGAGGGACACTAAAGAAAACCTCTAAACTTTTCTGGAAGATACACCTTATAGTTGGTTTACCCTCTCGAGCTATAGTCTCTCTCGCTCATTCTGCTAGTAACACTCACGATAGTAAAGTCTTCGGTTTACTCTGGCAGAAACTTCCTTCTGCACTCTTGAGACCTTTCTTGCGATTTTATGGAGACTGTGCCTACTGGACAGAAAATATCGTTGGACTTCTTAGCCAACATTCCTTTTTCCCTGTTATTCCCCCAAAAAGTAATGCTCGTTATCCCTCTCCTCCTCCCCTCGGACCAATAGTTCAAGCTCATCGTCTCTACCCTGGTCTGTATCGTCGTAATCATCATCCCGAGTATCGTAGTAGTATTGAACACGTCTTTGGTCTCCTTAAACTCTCTCTTCCCCCAATCCTTGATCGTTTACCCTCCACCATCCTCTCTACCTTGTACAGTTCTCTTCTCTGTTACAACTACCTTTTACTCCTTCGGACCGTTTAGTAGGTGAAAAAGAATTTTTGGACATGCTTTCTGTACTATCTATTTTTTTAAGATAAATTAAACTTTTTTGAGTTCTTCTTTTTGAAAAATCATGTTTTTGAAGTTCGCTATATGTTAATGTTTCCATCGCTAGACGGAATAGTATACGCAATAGATTGCAATAGTGCTGGAGGTGCATCAATACGAACTTTTTGGCAAGGAATATCTGGAGATTACACTCATTCACGGAATATGGAACTGATTGATGAAGACAAGGATTTGCTATCAGCATGGACTGAAAGGCAAATACTAACCAATGCAAAAATAAACGATACGGATGGGGACTCGTTACCTGATGGATATGAATTTATCGCATTGTTCACAGATCCTACACTTAAAGATACAGATGGAAATGGACTGACAGATGATAACGAAGACATGGATAATGATGGTTTAACTAATATCGAAGAATATATACGTAAAACAAATCCTTGGAAATGGGATACAGATTGGGACACATTACCAGATGGATATGATATATTTCCCCTATTTCCAGATGGATGGATCTATTATGGAATACTTGGTTCAGTTATTGTATTAGTTGTTGTAAAATTATACAAAAAGAAAAGATAAACTAAAAACAGGATATTGACCTATACTCTTGTTTGAAATACTAGTTTGATATCTATCATTTTTTTAAGCTTGATAAAAACTTGATAAGAAAGAGAATAGAATATCTGAATTCTTTTTTCTTTTTTTTTTATATTTTTCTTATTATTTCTATTGCTTCTTCTACTTCTTTTACTCTTATTATTTTTTCTCTTTCTTTTTCATCTATTTTTTCTTCTTTTGCTATTTTTTCGCTCCACCCACCTGATTTTTCTATTAATATTATTTTTTTACCATATTGCCACGCCATAGCTATCTCCGATAATGTTCCTGCTCCCCCTCCTATCCCTACCACAACATCTGCCGACAGCACGATTATTTGATTTCTTGCATAACTCATTCCTGTTGGTATCACTATATCCACGTATTCATTTGCTGTTTCTTTTTTTGTTGTCGGCAATATTCCTACTGTCATTCCTTCTCTGTATTTTTTTGCTTTTTTTGCTCCTTTACACACTTCTTTCATTATTCCATCTCTTCCCCCACATATTATTCTGCAATTATTTTCTACTAGTTTTTCTCCAAGTTCTTTTGCTATTTTTTTTAATTCTTCGTTTATTTCTCCCCCCTTACCTATTACTGCTACTTGCTTTATTTTATTCACTTTCTCCCCTCCAAAAGTTATTAGTTTCAAAAAGTTGTTTAGTTTTTTGTTCAAATTTTTACTTTTTTTTGATTTAATTATATCTTTTTGACATTGCTTTCATCAGTTTTGCTTGGAATTTTGTTCTTTTGTTGAATGGTATATTTAGTTGATATCTTTTTGTAAACAGTTTTTGTAATTCTCTGTGTTCATTATGGTACATTCCTATTACAAATTTTGCTTGTTCTTCTAGTAATGTTTCATAATTTTCATTTAATATTAAGTCTATATAGTAATTTAGGAAATATTTTTCTTCCTTTGCTATTTTTTCTACTTTTGACTGCTTATTTTTTACTATTACTTTTTCTTCTTTCTTTTTTTCATATTTTCCGAAGAAATATAGTACATTGTGTACCAGTTGATTTTGACATGTTTTATCTGAATATGAGATTAGAGAAAAGTCATAACTTGCTTCATATGGTATTGCTTTATCTACTAGTGCTGCAAGTTCAATCAATCCCTCTTCGCTTAGATTTGGTTGTAAAATCACTTTTTCTTGTATCATTGCTGAAACTACAATTTCTCTTAGAGTTTTGTCATCTATTTTTTCATGTATTTTGTTTTTTTCTTTTCTAAAGACATTTTCTGGCAATATTTGAGGTTCTTGTTTAATAGTGTTGAATAGTTCTGAGTAAATTAAAGGTGATGCATAATATAATAACGAATTAAAATTATATTCCTCTGATGATACTATTATATTTTGAGCAAGCGCTTTAGGTCTTCCAAATGGGTCTACCCCATCACTTCTTACTAGTTTTACCACTACATCTCCTGTATTTTGCATTGTGAACTTTGAAACGTATTTTATATGCTTTTTTTGCTTACTTGACAATTCTGGGAGGAAAATAATTGAATTTTCTTTCAATTCTTCTGGTATATTTGCCAACCAGATTTTATATCCGTACTTGTCATCTCTCTTTGTCACAACTTGGTACATTAACGATACATCTTTTTGATTTTTCAGTAATTTTACTGTTATTTATTAAATATCTTTCTATTGTAAAAATTTTTCCTCTTTCTTTTTGAAAATATTCTTATAGTTTTTTTAGTTAATTAGTATATCTTGAAAAAAAATCGTGATTTATCTGAATTATTCTCTATTATTGATAATCAATTAATTAATTCTCCTCTCAAAGCGATTGAACTCTTAGAAGATAATTCAGAACACTTTGAGGACGATATTCTTTTTTTCTTACGTCTAGGAGAACTTTATTTTGAACAAAAAAAATACGACAGTGCTTTACTTTCTTTTTCCCGTGCATTAGAGCTTGAGCCTGAAAATGTTGAAGTATTATCCCACATCAGTGACGTTTATATCAAGAAAAATGATTACACCCAAGCAGAAGTTGCTCTCTTAAAGGCTATAGAATACGAACCCAAGAATGCTTTATTATTAAGTAAGCTTGCTAACTTATATTTTGACATAGGTAAATATTATGAGTCTCAACAATTACTTATTCAAGCAATAGAAGAAGAACCCAAAGCAGAATATTATTCTTTGCTTGCAACCATCTATAAGAAAATGGATAATGACATTGCTTGTTGGAACACTTTAGTTAAAGCTGAGCAATTATTTCCTGAAAATATAAACATTCTCAACCAGATTGGAGCTTACTATTTTGATTTGGATAATTTTTCAAAAGCTTTATCTTATTTTCAAAGTGCTCTTGCTTTAGATCCTGAAAATCAATATTCTCTCTTCCAATTAGCAAAAACTTTTGAGAAAATGAACGACCCTTACAATGCTATTGACATTTATTCAAAAATTGTAGAAATTAATCCAGACCATGCTTTAGCTTATTATTATTTAGGTAAACTTTATTCTTCTCTTGGAGACTTTGTCCAATCACTAACTTGCTATTCTAAATGTTTAGAACTTGATCCTTCTTTTTTTGATGCTGCTTTAGATTTAGCTTCCATTCATTGGGTTTCAAAGAATTATAATAAAGCAATATCAGTTTTAGAAGAAACTTTAAAATTTTCCAAGGAAGATGAAATATACAAGATGATGATCAACATTTATGAGGAAATAGGTGAAGAAACCAAGGCTAAATATTATAGGAAGTTGTTAGAAAAAAATAATAATGAGGATTAAGGTTGCTATTTCTTCCAATCATCTCTTTTTCACAAGGATTAAAAGGTTCATATCTTCTTTTTATTCAGCTTAACAAAAGAATAACTATTAATTTGAGTAAGAAACATTTTTCTCTTGAAGAAGCTTGTTACATTTATGTTGGGAGTGCTTTTGGTGCAGGTGGGTTAAAATCTCGAGTCTCTCATCATCTTTTAAAAGAGAAAACTCAACGTTGGCACATTGACTTCTTGACTACCTCTCCTTATTCTGAAATTGTAGGAGTTGTTTATTTCATTGATCAAAAGGTTGAGTGCTATTTAGGAAAACTTTTCTCCTCATTCTCCTCTTTAGAACCAGTTTTTGGTTTTGGAAACTCAGATTGTAAAGCAAATTGTGATAGCCATCTATATAAAATTGTAAAATCAAAATAAAATGAAGCTTTAATGAAACCTTCAAAGATTTTTTTTGGGTAAGATTTAATAAACAAATAAGGGAAAAAAAATTATGGCAAGTGCAGTTGTCGAACAATTACTAAATCTTGCTGTTGAAATAGTTTTATTCTATGCTGCAGCAGCAATTATAAGCGCTTCAATGTTTTCTAGAAAAGCTAAGAGGTGGAGTTGGGTTAACCTGATTATGGCTATTATTGTAAGTTTAGCTTGGACTTTCTCTATCAATCTCTTCAACGGAAGAGCAGCCGCAGCGACTTTCGGTATTATACTTTTTATTATTTGCTTTTTCTTATGGACTGTTGCTGCAGATATTTCTGATAGACGTGCAGTATATGCAGCTCTTTTATCTCTTCTACTATGGTTCCTTTTCTGCTGGATTCTGATTATTATCCTCCACTTATTTGAAGTACATTTATTTGACAGTATTCCATACCTATTTAGCTATTTCACATAGAAAAAAAGTCAACAAATTGATTCAAATCTAAAGAATAATTAATTTTATTCTTTACTTTTTTTTCTTTCTCATATTTATTAAAAAATAGAGGAAAACGCTCATTTACTGTGTCAATAAAATAAATAAGCAGTTCTACTAATCTAAAATTTATTTCACATTCTATTTTGTTAACGTTTCCTGTTATTGATTGTTTTTCTTTCCAGTCAACACATGGTCCCCCACATATATATCTAATAGGGCAAGATGAGCACTCTTTTATTTTTTCTACTGACTTTACTACATCATTATCAAGTTCTTGCATATTTAGTTTCTTACTCCATACTCCAAGTTTGTATTTTTCATTACCAATAAGGCTGGAACAAGGATAGATTTCTGAATTTGGACTTACACATACAGCTGTTAATCCTGCAGGACAACGAGTAAACAACTTTTCTCTTGACAATAATCTATTCAAATAGCGTAAGATATAATCAGTAGGACCAATTTTTTTTAAGAATTCTAGTAGTTCTTTTTCTTTCAATGTTAGCAAATAGTCAATCAAATTTTCAATTTTTTTTAGAAAAGTGCTTAATTTTCTCTTATCCCATGCTTGAGGATGAGTACTCTCTATTCTAAGAATTCTTAGAGAAACATAATCAAAAAATTTTGAATAATAAGAATAAAGAGAAACTAAATTTTCTATCATTGGATGTATTGGTATTATTAAATGTTTTACTACTTCTTTTCTTATTTTTGACAAGTTATCTATGACTTTTTTTCTCACCTCTTCATTTTCACTATCAAGAGTAACTGTCAAGAACTTGTATTCATTTACAAAATCAACAAAACCTTGTTTAGGAGAAAAAAAGTTAGTAGAAGGAAGAAAATAGTAAATGGGAAATGAATAATCTTTTTTTATTTGCTCAATGAATAGAACTATTTCACGGAAATATTCAAAATTTAGTGTTACGTCACTTGTATAAAAGAGACTTATTCCTAGAGCTGTTTCTGATTTTCTTTTCTTTTTAAAATCTGCAAAATACCTAATTATTTCCTTGGATTTCTCTATTTCCAATTTATTATTCTCTTTTTTTCTTTCATTTTTTGCATAACAAAACCAACAATCTAAGTTGCATTCATTTGAAGGATTAATAACCAAATAGTCAAATGAAAAATTTTTTTTTTCAAATTTTTTACTTTCTCCTTTTTCATCTATAATGAACTTTCTTTTCTTTAACATATTTATTTGTTCAATGATCCCTTGATATTTTTTCTCTGAGCAACATTCTTCTAACTCTTTTAAAGACAAAAATCTTTTTTTGTTGGTACATAATTCAGAATCGCTTATTTTCCAAAAAAACCTGGTTTCAGGAGTATAAATGTAGGATTTACCATTATAAGAAAAAATCAAGATATTGATATATTGTTGTTCTAGCATACAGACCCTGTCTCTTCGTATTCAGATTCTTCTTCATCACTTTTTTCATCTTGTATAAAGAAAGCTACTTTATCTAACGCAGAATTTTTGTCAATAAATTTACCCAACCTTTTTTTCTTTTTAGTATCATATACTACCCACCACCCATCGCTTTCATCTTTGTAAATCTCAAAATCTCCACACTTTTCTCTTTCTGCCATATAGCAAAGTTCAACTAAACATTTTAAAAGTTTTTAGCTATTTTTATTCTTAATCCGACGAATAATTTATATTAATTAGAACAGAGAATAGTAATAATAGATATTATTAACCATTGTTAATCAACTAAATTAAGAAAAAAACAAACTAATTTAGAATGTATCAGATAGTGTAATAAGGAGTAAATAAGATTGAATAATGAGGACACAAAACAAAAAAAACAAGTTAATTTATTAATATATCAAAAAGGGGATTACTTTTCTTCCGACATTTTTCCTGTTGAGCATATAGAAACTTCAAAACATAAAGAAATTAAAAAAGATATAAAGGAATTATTAAAAGAAGAATTCTTTACTAAAAGCGAAATTTACCCCCTTGTCAGTTATTTCAAGGGGTGGAATTATTCAACAAAAAGGTTTTCTAATGCTAATCTTTTTTCCATAAGAAAAAATTATGAATCATCTAGTTTAGTTAATATAGCATTAATTGAAGAGGAAATTAATTTAATTAAAGCCCTTCAAGAGATAAATTTTATTCTTGATACACTTGATGGTATCTATAACAAAATCGTTCTAGTACAGTCTAAACTATCCACAATGGAAAGAGATAGAGAAACAGACGACCCTTATTTAGAACTAGAAAAAAAACTCAATCTCTTGGGAAAATACTATCATTGGATGCTTTACGAAGAGAAATCTTTATCCACAAAGGAAAAAGAAGATGTAATTCAAAAAACAATGTTAACATCTGTTCTCTTACTCAGATTGAAGATTCATTCTGACAGACTTCAATGTTTGGGTGTCTGTAATAAAACTTTTACAAAGACAGAACATGAAAAAGAAAATTGTGATTGTGATGGAGAAATTGTTCTTGCCCCACCATATTTTGAGATAGCAGACATTTCATTTGTTTATCCTGAGCAATACAGTGATATAATCAAAGATGATAAAGAGTCATCACCAAAAGAAATCATTCAAAAAGTTAATCGAGCAACTTTTCCTTATTTTCTCTTATTATTATTTAATCAGATTAATCATACATATTTTAGCAATAATCTAATTTTTCCAAAATATAGTCTATGGGAATATGCAAGCACAAGAGACATAACAAAAATTAATTTTGATTTTTTACCAATAACAGATACAGAAGCTTTCTTAGTTGCGTACATTAGTGATTCGAGATACAATCATAAAAACCTTGAATCGTCAGTAATAATCCCTGTTCTTTCAAGAAAAATAACTAGCAATCTAAAGGAAGGATATAGTTGGCATTCAACTATAGAAAATACTCAAATACACCATTGGAAGATTACACCTTTTCTTCCCCTTGCTGATATTGGCAAATATATGAAGTTAGAAGAGATTCAATTAATCGAAACTAAAGAGAAAACAGAAGTAGATTTAGCCAAAATTGGTCAAGAAGAAGAAACTCAACCTATTCAAAATCAAGTAGACGAAAAAAAGGATATTAAGGAGAAACTAGTAGAATTTCAAGAGGAGAGCATTATTGAACCTCTAGAAAAGAAAGTTGTTTATGGATCCAGAATTACTGTTAATAAAAAAGAAAAAGATGAAGAAATAGAAGTTCCCAACTTTAAGAAAGAGATTATCAAGCAAGAACCAATAAAACAAGAAGAGCAAGAGGAGGAAAAAAACAATGAGTAATATTTCTCAATTAACAAGTCATCTAAAGTACATTCCTAAAGATACAATTGATTTGATTAGCGAGTTTAATCAATTATTTTCATCTTTCAAATCTCAAATAAAGAAGTTTATTCTAACTCAACCTACTTTTCTTCAAGAAATTAGAAATCAGATTAAATCGGAGATAGGTTTTCTTTCTCCACAGCAAAAAAATGTAGCTTTAGCTTTATATGGTATCATCATTACTGAAGATATTTTAAAGAAATATTCTCCGTCTCAATATGCAAATGACATTTCTTTCCTCCTTGAAGCTACTGAAAAGAAAAACAAATGCACAGATGATGAATTTATTGGAATTGTGACAAGCTACATCAATTGTCTAAAAGTAGCTCAAACTTCAACTAATGCTGTTATTAATAGTTTTATAGAACTAAAAGGTATAGGGCTTGATGACGAAATAATTATTGGAATATTAATCAGGAGATATTACTATTATATTTTCACTGAAATTAATGAAATGTTTGAGATTGCAGAATTTCCTATTGACATTAGATGGATAACATCTTTACTTGCTTATTCATTGGATACTGCTATTCAAAAAACAAAACGACAAACTTCTACAAAATCTATTTCTAGTATTTATCGCAAAATATTAAATGAATATCCTCCTTGTGATGGCCCGAAATATATTTTTGATTTAATATATGAGTTTGTGATTAAAGGATATTATGATCTATTGAATAGAACATTTAAACAAAGAGCAGAACTAAAGAAAATAGAAAAAGGACTTATTTCAAAGGAAGATAGCTTAAAAAAAGCAGATAGAGCAAAAACGATATCTAAAGAAGAAACAAAAAGAAAAATAGAGCACCTTATTACAGTTATTGAAAAAACTATTTCTGAAACTTTGAAATTTAACAGAGATTTTGATGAAAGAAAACGTCAAATTTTAGAAGCTAATATTGAAACATCTTTAAAGAGATTGGCTTTAGATGAATTTGGTGTTCAAGACATAGCTGATGAAGAAAAATATATGACCTATTTATTAGAAAGTTGGTTCAACTTGTTTTTAGATTGGCCTCAAATGGTAATTCCAATTATTAATCTTACTGCCTATTCACATTTCCTAAATGATCCTGTAAACTATATTAAGAAGCACAAAGATGAAATCGAAAGACAGCTTCAATTTAGAATAAGAAGACAAGTAGGTGGAGAAAGGATGAATGCCAAGAATTTATCTGAAGCTTTCTCTAGATTACTCTATGAGATTCTTAATAATTCTTCTGTTAAAACTCTATCAATTGAGAAAAATTAAATTAAATTAAATTTAATTAAATTATATTTTTTCTTCAGATATTGCTAATTCTCTAATTTTCTTTTGTAACACATTAATACCTATACCATTTTCTTTAGGTACTGATAGCTCTCCGTTAAAGTCTAGTTTGAAGATAGGGTCAATTATATACTCTGTGAAGTATCTTTCACTCTCGCTTATATCATTGGGTAAAGTGAAATTTTTCATACTTGCCACTGCAACATTTTTTGCTCTTCCAATCCCTGTTTCTAGCATCCCACCAACCCATAAGGGAACTTTATATTCTTCAGCCAATTTATGAATTTCTAAAGTTTCATTTATTCCTCCCACGCGTGAAGGTTTAACATTGATTATTCTAGTAGCGTCCATTTCTATAGCATGTTTAGCGTCGTCAAAGCTTTTTATTGACTCGTCCAGACATATGGGAGTAGATATCATTTTTTGCAATTTAGAATGCTCTACTATATCTTTATAATGCAAAGGCTGTTCGATCATCATTAAATCATATTTATCCAATTTTTTGAATATTTCAGCATCTTTCAAACTATATGCTGCATTAGCATCTACCATTAAACCTAAATCAGGAAACTGTTCTCTTATTTGTTTTACAATTTCCACATCCCAACCAGGTTCTATCTTGATTTTTACACGTTTGTATTTTTTTCTGATTGCATATTCTATTTTTTGAAGTAAAAGTGAAAAATCATTTTCAATCCCTAAGCTAATTCCAGAAGGGATTTTATTTTTCACCCCTCCTAGAAGTTGAGAAAGAGATTTACCTTTAATTTTACCATATAAATCCCACAAAGCATCTTCTACACAAGCTTTGGCCATTGGGTTTCCACGTATTTTTGAAACTATAGACGTAAAATCTTTTGGATGCTCTATTTCCTTTTCTCCTTTCAACCATGGACCAATAAATTTCTTGATTATATACGTAACTGAATTATTTGTTTCTGGAGAATACCAAGGACCTGTATCAGTTACGCTTTCACCCCATCCACTTTGATCTCCTGACTGAAGTTTAGTTAAAACAATTTCTCTTGTTTTTTGGACACCAAAACTTGTTCTAAAAGGTCTTTTCAAATTCATAATTATTGTATAAATGGTGATAGAGTCTATTTTCATTTCAAGATAACACTCTATCTTGTTTTATAACAATTATGATTTACTTTTTTACAAACATCTCTTTTAAGTGTCGATAAAAAACATAGACAGTCCTTGAAAATGTCGATAAAAAATATCGACATTTCTCTGAAAATTAAAGTTCAAAATTTTTTTGCAAGACATAATAAGTCTCTATTTCCTCTGGATTCTTCATTACATAGAGATCCACAATAGTATAATTTTTCTTCAAGTAATGTTGGAAAACTTTTCTTGTCTTCATTCTCCATTCTATTGCTAAAGAGTTATTTTCTTTCTTTATTTCATTAATGTTTGGGGGTATTCTTACAAACAGCAAATCTTTGCTAATATTTAGTTTTAAATCAGTAGGATGTAAAAAATTGTCTTTTCTTTCAGCAGATAAAACTAAATTTGCAGATTTCAATGAGCTAGAATAATCATCAAACTTACTTTGAAGTCTATCTTCCACTCTTCTACTTTCTATATACCAGTTTACATAGAATCTATCTGTCGGTAACCCTATATTCTCTGCATCATGCATTTCGCCCCAGTAATTCTCCTTATAAGTGTTACATACTGCCCCTAACTTGTGAAGATTTAGAAACGCATTCTTACTTTGTAAAGGATCAAAAGTCCAGTTAATTAATTTAAATTCCTTTTTTATAGCCCATTTTCTCTGCTCTATCTTTAACTTAAAACCTAAACCTAGATTCTGGTAAGCTTTTTTTACTGCATTGTGATGAGAGTAAATAAAAAAGCCGTATTCAGGAAGATTACCTACCCATCCCCACACATAACCTATGAGTTCATTTTTATCATAAGCACCAATGAGAACAGCGCCACTCCTTTTAGTTGCTTTGAATAATCTCCTTGGAACTAATTCTAGATCAGGCATACCCCAAGCTTCTCTCTCAATATTCTCTATTTTGCTAAAACTTTCTTCATCTTCTATCTCTTTGAAAATGATTTCACTAGACATAAAATCAAATTAAAAATAATAGAAGAGGATATAAACGTTTACGAAAAGGATATTAAGGTATGAGTCCCCAGAAAAAGGATTCTAAAAGCTTTGTTTTGAACTCTTTAGTAGTAGAGTAACTTGAGGAGAAGAAAGCTACATTTTCAAGAATATCTTGCAAATTGTTGAAAAATTCACCATACTCTTCACTTAGTTTTTCAATATCGACATAATAACGGATTAAAACACCTATTTTTTTCAAGTTTTTTTTCTTAATTAATGAATCTTTGAGTGATGTATATTTCTCTTTCATAATGTCTAGCATCAATAGAAGAACTTCTTGCTCATTTGCAATATCACTATCAAGCTCTTCTAAAGGAATAATTGAAAATTGGAAGGTTTTAGTTTTTATTATTCCAATCTCATTCTCAAATTTAACAAAAGAAAAAGGTAACGTTAAGAGGAAAGAAGCAAATGAGTTTTTTATTTTTTCTACTTCCTTTTTAGAATAAACTAAAGCTATTTTTTTAACTTTGGTTTTAAATAACCCTTTACTAATAAGTTCTTTCAATTCTTGAGCAAGGAGATTTGCCTGTGATACACTTAATAATTCTTTTACTATACCTTCATATTCGTTAACGATACTCGTTAATAGTTTTTCATCTACTTGATCTATTGATTTAATGTTATGAAACTTATATATTAATAATTTAGCAAACTCTTCTCTAAAATCATCTATCTTACTTACTATTTCAGGAACAAGACAAAGCAACAATCCTATTGTTTTCTTTTTCATTCTTTTATCTTGCATTGTAGGATCATCAACTAAGAAGGAGAAAGCATATTGGACAAAACCTTCAGAAAAAGCAAAAGGAAATGGTCCATATAATTCAGAACAAATCTCTTCTAGATCAACTACTCCTTGAAAAACAAGTGAATAAGTCATAGCTCCAGAAAACTCAAATTTGTCTATTATTTCTCCTTCAAATTGTGTCTCTTCTGATGATACCATTTGAGTTAATGCAGGACCTATATCTTCTAATTTAAACAATGCTATAAGCATAATTATAACTATTTGAAAAAGAGTATTAAAACTTTACAGTACTTTGAAAAAAAGGAAAATGAGTATTAAAACTTTACAGTACTTTGAAAAAAAGGAAAATGAGAGAAATTATTAAACGAACTACTTTTTCTTTTTAATTAATAACCATGAAGCTAATGAAAGTAACATAAGAGAGAAAAATGCACTGATGAACGGAAATGAAGTACTCTCCGTGAAATTTTCTGGATTTTGAAGTGTATAAATATCATATTCAATTAATGAAATGTAGGAAGTTAATCCAAAAGCAGGTAACAATGGAGATAGCGAAGCAATTTTTGCTCCTGTTTCACTCACAATCTGGCTTATTACATTTGCATCAAATTGAGGTTGAACAACTATAGTTTTCACATTTTCTTCTTTCATCTCATTTATTACATTCTGTATATGCTCTGGACTAGGCTCGGTTTCATGTTGTTCTTCAATTATTGCAACTCTTTCAATACCTAAAAGGTCAAAAAGATACATAAAAGAGGGGTGATGTACAACAACTTTCAGTCCTTCAACTTCAGGCTTGTATTCATCATTTATTCTTTTTATTAAGTCATCAAGATCATACAGATAGTTATCTCTATTAGAAAGGTATTTTTCTTCATTTTCAGGGTCTAAGGAAATAATTGTTGTAGTAATGTTTTTCACAAAACTTTTAGCATATATTGGGCTCATCCACACATGAGGGTTAAGAAAACTTTCATCTGCTGCTGGATCTTCTTCCATTATACTCTCATTAGCTAACGTTATAACAACCAAATCAAGATTATCCTCTAATATTGAATCCATAGCAGAGGAGAGCCAAGATTCTAATCCTTCTATTCCTAAACGTATAAGAACATCTGCTTCTGAAATTAATTCTCTCTCTTGGGTAGTCATTTCATAAGTGTGAGGATCTTCTAGACCAGAAACAATAGAGATAGGAGTGAATAAACCTTTACCAATTTCGTAAGCCCAATTTTGTAATATACCTATTGTTGTAACGACATTTAAGGTGTCACTTGGGTTAAATTCTTGTTTTGGCAATGCTAAAGCAAGATTCCTCTCTGTATTAAGATTTGCAAACATTAATGCTGTGAAGATTAAGAAAAAAGCCATTATTCTTTTTTTATTCATTTGATTTCCTCCTATTTACGACTCTTCGTAAATATTTCAATAAAACAAAATTTATAAACTTTACTTTGTTTCAATTTATTGAGAAGGTGATAAATTTGATCTTAGAGAATGATCAGCAAGTGGAAATTTCAATTAATGAAAAAATTATTTTAGATTTTCTCTATCGTTGGATACGTCCTATCCGCGTTGGAGACTTAAAAAATTATCTAAACGTAAAACATTCCACTCTTAACTCACAACTTCAAAATTTGGAAGAAAAACATTTGATTAAATGGAAAAGATATGGAAGTGTAGAACTTACAGAAAAAGGAAAGAAATATTCTTCACATTTAACTCGCCATCACAGGATTTTAGAATTGTTTCTTGTTGAAACTCTTGCTATTTCTGTTTTAGAAGCTCACAAGATAAGTACAGAAATAACTCCTGTTGCGAGTTGTAAATTTATTCACTATATTGTGCAAAAATTTGGCGAACATGATAAATGTCCTTGTGGAAATGAAATCCCCCAGATCGAAGGGGAATGTTCAATTGGAGGGATATAAATGGGTTCGTTTCTTGATTTTTTTTATGCATTAGCAAATTATAGTTGGATGCAGAGGGCTTTTTATACAGCCTTAATTGTAGGAATTGTTGGTGGTATTATTGGAGTTTTTATTCTATTGAAAGGAATGGTTTTTTTAGGTCAAGCGATTGCTCATACTGCTTTTGCTGGTGCTGCACTCGCCATATTACTAGGAATTGAACCTTTATACATTATCATAGTTTTTGGAGTTATTGCAGCATTGGGTGTAGGTTATGTTAATGAAAAGAAAGTAATGAAAGAGGATATAATTATTGGGGTAATATTCACTTTTTTCATGGCTTTAGCTATAATATTTATCACTCTAAACAAGAAATACAGTACTGACGTTAATGCTATCTTGTTTGGTAACATTTTATTGGTTTCAAAGCTTAACTTCATTGTTCTACTTATAACATTAGGTATTGTTGGAATTTTGATTCTTGGTCTAAAGAAAGAATATTATCTCATAACATTTAACTCTGAAATAGCTACAGTCTCAGGAGTACCAGTAAAATTATTAGATTACCTTTTACTTGTTCTACTAGCTTTAACAATCGATGTATCTCTAAAAGCCATCGGGGCGATTTTAGTTTTCGCTATGATTGTCACACCTGCTGCAGCTGCTTATCAATGGACTTTTAAGATTAACAAAATGCTTTTACTCTCTTCAATAATCGGAGTGATTTCTAGTATTGGAGGACTTTTTCTATCTTATCTCTTAAATTTGTCCAGTGGTGCTACTATAGTTAGCTTATCCACTTTAATTTTCCTTTTTTCCTTTCTAGTTTCGCCAAAACGTATCAAAACAGGTTTTACTACAGCAGAATGCAAATTCTGTAGACATGTAATCAACGGTGAAAGTTATTGTTTAGATGAACCAGAGTGTAGAGCTCTAGATATACCTCATTACCATGATGATAAAGGAATAATTATTCTGAAAAAGGACATTAGACCTCTTTCTACTCTAACAAGACACAAACATGATAAAAAGGAGGAAAAATAGATGCAGCTTAAACAGGAGTCTAATAAAATTTTAAGTAAAGATCATCCTGAGGTAATTGTCTGTCTCAAAGATGTCTCTGTTGCTTATGGTAAAAATATAGCTTTATACAAAATTAACTTAGATATAGAAAAAGGTGATTTTATAGGAATTGTTGGCCCCAATGGAAGTGGAAAAACTACTTTACTAAAAACTGTTCTTGGTTTAATTAAACCTATCCAAGGAAACATTAATCTATTCAATCAGCAAATCAGTGGTAAAATACCAAGAGAGATTAAAAACAAAATAAGCTATATTCCTCAATTTACTCCTTTTGATAAGAACTTTCCTGCATTAGTTGAAGATGTTGTTATGATGGGAAGATATAGCAAAATAGGGATGTTTAGGATGCCTAATAAGGAAGATAAGGAAAAGGTAAAACAGTCATTAAAACTTGTTAAAATGGACAACATGGCGCATAGACCTATAGGTCACCTGAGTGGAGGTCAACAACAAAAAGTTATGATAGCTCAAGCTCTTGCCACTTCCCCCTCTATTCTCTTACTTGATGAGCCCACATCAGCTTTAGACTTTAAAATGACTAAAAACGTGATGGATATTCTTAAACAACTTAATGAAAGATATGGAATTACAATTGTAACAATTCATCATAATTTAAGGATAATCAAGAGCTATACTAAACGAGTGATTGCTATTAACAAAACTCTTGTTTATGATGGTTCACCTAATGACGCCTTATTTGACGAGATAATAGAAGAGATGTACATTTAACCCTTTTTCTTTATTTTTAGTACTTCCGCAATAAGTTGACCGATTTCTATAGGTTAAAATTATAGGCGTTCATACTATCATTGGCGTGTTCTCAATTCATACTTTTTGAGATAATTCGGAAGTACTATATTTTTCAAAAATATTTATATTCCACCACCTAATAGTTATCAAATATCTCTAAAAACAGATACAAAAAATGATTGCAATGGATAGTGGATTTATTGCTTTATTAATTATCATTGTGATTAGCGGATCATTACTAATTTATGATCTATTTAGATTTTTTATTATAATAAAAAAAGAGATTACGAGAAAAAAAAATGTCCCAGAAAACTGAATTTCTTAAACCTATTTTATCAAGTGAATTGATAACCACCTTAAACGCAGCTATTGGCGAAAGAATGCTAATACTAGCAGGTAGTTGCACAGCTTTTTTTGATGGAAGAATAAAGTCAACTTTAGAATTAGGAGAAAGAATATTAATAATTAAAAAAGATTTATCCATTCTAATGCATGGAGTTTCAGGTGTAAAACCTTTAAATTGGCAAAAACCAAAACAAGGGCCAATTTCATTCCTTAAAGAGAAAAATGAATTAGTTATGCATACAAAAAGGAAAAAAACAGAAGAAGAACTTTGGATCAGATTTCGCTCTATCGATTTTGTTATTTTATGGGCAGGTAGTGATTTTTCTTCTTTAGAGATTTATGGAGATGAATCTGATCTTGTTAAATATCTAGTTGAACACCCTTCAATAATTGAAAAAGATTTACAAATTCTTTCAACAGAATTTCCTACTGATGTAGGGTATGTTGATATTAAAGCTCTTGATAACAAAAAGAAACTACTCATAATTGAGGTAAAAAAGAGAAAAACTACTCCTTCAGATGCTTTTCAATTAAAAAGATACAAAGATTATTTCGAGAAAATAGAAAAAAAGAAAGTTCGAGCTATGCTTATTGCTCCTTCCTTTCCAGACAAGGTGAGAAAGTATTTAGAAAACAATGATTTAGAATCTAAAGAAATTGATTGGAAAACTATCTTTCCCACTATCTCTAGAGAGAAAAATGTAAAAATTGATGATTTTTTTTAATCTTTATTCTCCTATGCATTCAGCTTCAGGAATAATTATCCAAGCAATTATATAGGCTATGAATAATGAAGTCCCACTTGCAAAGAAAAGCAATATAGCAAGTAATCTAACTAAAGAAACATCTAAGTTTGAGTAAACAGCAAGTCCAGAGCACACTCCGCCTAGAACTTTATCATTAGCACACCTAAACAACTTATGCTGTTGAGAATAAACTGAAGCTGGAACTTCTTGTTGTACTTCAAATTGACGACCACACTTTTGGCAAAACAATGCCCCTGGAGGGTTTTCTGTCCCACATTGTTCACAAATCACGATATCACCATCTAATTATGAATATTAAAAAATATAAATCTATGTAAATAAACCCTTTAAGACTTCACCTATGTTGAAATCTTTAACAAAAAGCAATTATATTGTAATCTTAGAAGTAACTTAATAACAATTTATTTTTAACGATTCTATTTAGGAATAGTCTTCTATTTAACCCTTAGTAAAATTTTAAATAAAAGCGCAAAGTTCTCTCATCTGATGTCTGATATACCTTTTATTATTATCAATCCTCAAGCTCGTTCTGGCAAGATAGGAAAAAACCTTGAAAAAATAAAGAAAAAGTTCAAACAATATCTTGGAGAGTTTAAATTCGAATTAACACAATGTCCTTTGGACGAAATAAGGATAACAGCTGAAGCTATTGAAAAAGGTTACAAAAAAATACTTGTTTGTGGAGGAGACGGTACAGCTACAAACACAGGAGATGCAATCATAAATTCTGGACAGAAAGATGTTATTCTGGGTTTAATAAGTGCAGGGAGCATGTGTGACTGGCATAAAACTCATTCAATTCCTTTTGATATGGATAAAAGTTTACAAATCATTGCAAAAGGATATTATGAATCTTTTCCTGCAATGAAATGCACGGGAGACAAAACTTACTACTCTTTTGACATGGCTGATGGTGGATTCACTGGGGCAGCAGCTGCAGCAGCACACCATGAAGTGGAGTGGATCAAAAATGGAGACATAAAATACTTATGGTTAGCTCTCAAATATATTTTAGTGTCAAAGAATACTCAAGCTAAAATAACAATAGATGACAGAAAACCAATCGAGATAAAAGATTTCACCAACCTTATTGTTGCTTTCGGAGACGAAATAGTAGGGTTTAAAGTTCTTCCTGGAAATGACTATTTTTCAAGAGTAAACAAAGACTTAGGTATTTTTGTTCTTCATAAGCTGAAAGGATTTAGGAGAATTATTATGCTAATTAGAGCTTTAAGCGCAAAACATGTAGGTAAGAAAGGTGTCTGGTTAACAAGAGGAAAAAAAGTTGTCATAGAAACAGAGAGACCTATCCCTTGGGAGGCAGAAGGAGAGATATTTAATGAAAAATCTCACACAGTAACAATTGAATACATAGATGACGCATTGAAGCTATTCGTTCCAAAGAACAGAACCTACAATGATAAAATAGACGAAAATATCTATAATGAACCTTTTGAGAATTCATTCAAAAAAAGAAAAGTAGAAATTTATAAAAAATAATTCTACTTTCTATTTTCTAACTTTTTTGACCAAGTATCTTTTAGTGTTATAATGCGATTGAAAACTAAATTGTCTTTTGTTGTATCTTTGTCAATAATGAAATAACCTAATCTCTCGAATTGGTACCTTGATCCTACTTCTGCTTTTGCGAGGAATGACTCCACAAAACCTTTTACTATTTTTAATGAATCAGGGTTTATGTAATCAGTGAAATCTTTTCCTTCCTCTACATCTAAAGGATTTTCTTTTAAGAATAATCTATCGTATAACCTTATTTCTGCAGGTATAGCATTCTTCTCAGATATCCAATGAATACTTACTTTTACTTCTGGGTCGTCTTTAGTAGAACAGGTTTTTGAATCTGGATCATAAGAACAGTGTAACTCTTTGATTTTTCCTGTTTTTTCATCTTTAACTACTTTCTCGCATTTGATTGTGTAACTATACTTCAACTTAACTTTTCTTCCTGGTGCGAGTCTGTAGAAATCTTCAGGAGGTTTTTCCTTGAAGTCACTATTATCGATATAGATTACTTTACTGAAAGTTATTACTCTTTTACCCATATCTTTGTTTCGAGTATGATTATTCACTTCTATTTTTTCTTCTTTGTCATCTGGATAATTGGTTATTATTACTTTCAAGGGCTCAATTACACTCATAACTCTGGGGCAGCGTTCTTCTAGATCTTCCCTTATATAATGTTCCAATATTGAAAAATCAACTATTCTTTCTCTTTTAGATACACCTATACCATCAGTGAACTTTTTTATTGCTTCAGGAGTAACTCCTCGTCTTCTGAAAGCAGCAATTGTAGGCATGCGAGGGTCATCCCAACCATCCACTATTCCTTCACTTACCAAGTGTAGCAGTTTTCTTTTACTCATCACCGTATAAGAAAGATTTAATCTAGCGAACTCTATTTGCTGTGGATGAAAGATAGGATTTCCTTCCTCATCTTCTAGTTGTTCTAGAAACCAATCATACAGCTCTCTATGTACCTCAAATTCTAAGGTACAAATAGAGTGCGTTATTCCTTCAATAGAGTCTTCTAAACCATGAGCCCAATCATATAATGGATATATACACCATTTGTCTCCAGTATTATGGTGTGTTCTATGTAATATTCTGTAAATTACAGGATCCCTCATTAAGAGATTAGGGTGGGACATATCAATTTTAGCTCGTAAGACTTTTTCTCCATCAACGAACTCTCCATTCTTCATTCTTTCAAATAAAGCCAGATTTTCTTCTATGCTCCTATTTCTATACGGGCTTTCTTTTCCTAGTTCTGTTACTGTTCCTCTTAATTTTCTTATTTCTTCAACACTCAAATCGTCAACATATGCTTTTCCTTTTTTAATTAATTGAACTGCATATTCATATAATCTATCAAAATAGTCAGAAGCAAAGAAGAGTCTATCTTCCCAATCAGCTCCTAGCCATTTAACATCTTCAATAATTGATTTTACATATTCTTCCTCTTCAGTAATGGGGTTAGTGTCATCAAACCTGAGGTTGAATTTACCATTATACTCTTTTGCTATCCCATAATTGAGGTTAACAGAAACAGCATGTCCAATATGTAGATACCCATTTGGTTCTGGAGGAAAACGAGTATGAACTCTTCCATTATATTTTCCTGTTTTCATATCTTCGTTTATTATTTTACGAATAAAATCAATTTCTTTTGTTTCTTTTACTTCTTCTTTCTCTTCCGAAAGTAGCTCAGGGTATTTTCGTTGAATAAGTTGCTTAGTTTCATCTAGAGGTTGTGCATTGAGTTTTTCTATCATATCAAATACAATTTCTTTTAATTTTTTTGCACGACCTCGAAGCTCAGGATGGTTTGACATTAATTTACCCATCACAGCGCTAAGTTTCGCGTTGCCAAATTCTAGAATATTCTCTAGTACATATTTTTCAATGATGTCTTCTTCGGAATTCATTGTGACAAACAATAAATTTTCATTAAATTAAAATCTTTAGTCTTTAGATAAAAGAGAGTTAAAGATAAAGGTGTTTAATTTATTTTTTCCTCTTCAGGGAACTTTGATTTAGATATCACTATTTTGTAAAAAAGGATTAATTATCTACTACTCAAGAAATATTAAGGCTACTCTATTAGTGGTTGAGGAGCATGAGTTAATTGCTTTACTTTTGTTTTTTCAACTGCATAAGTATTTTCTGAACCTAATGTCATCCTATTTGGAAAGATCAATTTGGGTTCAACTGCAAGAACATTTCCTTCTTGAATCATATAATCAGACCTTCTAATTATAACTGGAAAATCGTTTAATTCTAAACCGACCCCATGAGCAAGAAATGGTATTTGTCCTCCTAACATCATTGTTTTATCTAATCCTAGCTCTTTAGCGAATTCATAGGACTCCATATAAATTTCAGAAACTTTTTTTCCTACTTTTAATAGCTCAACCACCTTTTTCTCACACAACCAAGACTGATAGTATAATTCTTTAATAGAATCAGAAGGATTGCCAAAAACATAACATCTTGTTTCATCAGCGATGTAGCCTTTATAAGTAGTAGAAATGTCAACAAGAACTAGTTCATCCTGTTTAATCTTTTTCCTACTAGGCCCCCAAGGGTTAGATTGGTGCAATCCAGGGCCTGCTGTTGCTGTTAATGTATAACTAGAGATACCTGTATTAAGTCCTGATAAAACAATTCCATTACCCCCTGCTTCTGTATAAAAATCTCGGCTTCTCACTGAAGCTTGAGCTCCATTTTTCCTCATTTCAGCATATAACAATCCACTTGCTTCTATCTCTGTCATTCCAGGTTTTATTATTTCTGGAACATTGGAGTGAACTTCATCCAAAATTTTTGCTGCCTTTGCTATGTGGCTAATCTCGTTTTTAGACTTTGATGAACGTATTTCTCTTAATACTCGACCAATGGAAATAACTTTTTTCTCTGGAAATAGCTTTGCTAATTTTTGAAATAGATCATAAGGCAAAACATCTCCTTCCAAACCAACTAACCCTTTTTTTCCGAGTTCAAACTCTTTTTTTTCTAAATAGTTGATTATTTCACTTGTTCTGTGAATTGGGACAATATTTTCGATTATTGTTTCTTCTTTTATTCTATCAAGCACCCTTCGAGCGAACAGTATACTTTCTCCTTCTTGGGGAACAAATAACAGGCAAGATTGCCCTGTTCCAGAATAATAATACAGATCTGACTTATATTGAATAATAGAAAAGTCAATATTCATTTCAGTTAATTTTTTTTGTAAACGTTTAATCCTTTCTTCAAACTCTTCTTTTGGAATATCATCTTTTTCTAAAATCATTAAGTTCAAAAAAAAATGTATGTTAAAATACTTTCGAAAGGTATTTTGCTCTTAAACTATCTTTACCCATCTAGGTTCGTACTCGTATTTTGCAAATTTTACTCTTATTAGTTGAGTTGGCCCTTTTTCTATGTCATCTTCTCTTCTTGTTTCAACCATCATATCAGCTATACTATGAAGAGAACGTTCTATTTTTTCATCCATTACTCCTTTATCTAAGACAAGTAGAGCACATTGATTACGAAGTCTAATTCTAGCTGCAACTGTTTGGATGAAATTAATCACTTGCATAGGATCATTATAAAGCATTAATAGCGAAAATTGATCAAAAACTATTCTTAATTTATTACTCTGTTGAGAACGTTCATTAATACTCACAGAAATTGACAATAGGTCATTTGCTTTCTCTATAATTGTAGTATTAGGTGTTTTTTCTTTGGGTAAAGCTCTAAAAGAAAAAACATCGATAAAATTCAATCTTCCTTTCTCTATATGTTCATCTATATTGTCTATACGTTTTTTCAGAATATTAAGCGTATCAAGAGCAGAGTTAGCATATAATACTAAAAGAACAGAATCACCATTATTCAATCCATCTTCAATGAATCTGTACATCATTTCTCTCTTTGAAGTACCAGATTCACCTGTCATTAATATCAGTGAAGAATCTATGGATCTTGTTAAGATATCTATTCTTGTTTTAACTGACATACTAACCCTCACTTTATTTACTCATAGCTTTAACAGCTTCTTGGCAGAATATTAATGCTTCAGAAATAAGGTTGCTTTTATCTACGTTTTGAGAACCTAAACGTAGTTTGAAACAAGTATGTACCACTTCAGAAGGTAATTTATCAGCATATTTCTCCTTAATAATGTCTTGAACATTGCTTCTATAGAATTCTTTTTCTCCACTATAATACATGAATGCACAAGCGCATCCTAAGACTGCATCTACAGTCATGTAAATTGCCTGATATTCATCTTCTGGAGGATATAGCACTAAATCTTTCATTTGATTATAAAATTCTGTCCCCATTGCTTTTGCTGACTCTTTTATTGCATCTTCAGTAACTTTTAAAGCTGAAAATGGGTTTTTTCCAATCAGTTCTCTTCCTTTTTGGGCTAAAAGGATTTGAGTAGCAGGCAATGATGAAATTGAAGAAGATTCTAGAACTTTAACATCAATTAGTGAAGCAAATAATGGGTCTTCTAAATATTTAGAAATTATTTTACCTAATTTACTAATGGTTTTTTCCCACTTATCTTTTGCTGCAAATTTTTCATCAATTATTACTAAAAAATCACAGTCTGATTCTCCTGCGATGTGTACGTTATCAACTACACTTCCAACAAGAAGAAGACTTTTTACTTCTTTCTCAAGTTGTTTTTTTATATCCTTAGAAAACTCATCGATCAAACTTTGGTATTCATCTCTTGTAAAGCCCATTTCTTTCACCTTTTTGTTTATGCGAACATGTTTTTATATACTATAAATAATTTACTGATTATAATAATTTTTTCTGTTTTACAGTAAAAATAGAGAAAAAAAGTAGAATAATAGGAGAATAAAAAGAAAAAACAGTTTCTCAATACTGGAAGCGAAAAACAAATAACCCCTACATTTAGAACATCATATTAGGGAAAACGCTTAATTATATTGTATCAAAATTAGTTAATATACAGCTTTTTCTATGTGATTACTATGGGCAAAAAGAAGAAGTCAATTCAAATCAACCAAGAGATTATTTATGGACACACTCTTACTCCAGATGAAGTTGCTCTTAAATTAGGGACAGATCTTAAATTTGGTTTAAAAGAGAAAGATATTGAAAAAAGGCAAGATATGTTTGGAAAAAATGTTATTCCTCCTGTTAAAGGAAACATTTGGGATGTTTACTTAGCTCCTCTTTTTAATTGGTTGATTAATATTTATTTAATCGTTGCTGCGATTTTAGCCATTTTAGCAATCTGGGTTCCTGGTCAATGGTCTCAGATAGGTTTTTGGATGATTATAATATTGTTTAATGTTGCATTTACCATTTTTCAGCAAGTTAGAGCACAGTTTAAGCTTGATGCTTTACATAAGTTAACAGCTCCTACCTCTGTTGTAATTCGAGATGCCATTCCTGATACTGTAGAAGCTGCAGAACTTGTCCCTGGAGACTTAATAGAACTAGATCAAGGAGATAGGGTGCCTGCAGATGCTAGAATAATTCAAGCAAATAATTGTTTAGTTAATGAATCAGCATTAACTGGGGAATCTATTGCTGTTGAAAAAACAAACAACCCAAAAATTACTTTACCTATGGATACACCTATTGGTCAAAGAAGCAATATGCTTTTTACTGGAACATATATAGAAAGTGGAAGAGCTGTAGCTATTGTAACCAATACAGGTATATTCACTGAACTTGGAAAATTATCAAAAGAGCTTGAGAATATAAGTACAAACGAGATTCCGATTAGAGCTAAGGTTAACAGACTAGCAATGTGGTTAGGAATAGCTGTAGTTTCATATTTGATAATCTCTATTATTTACAAAGTTATTTATCATCTTAAAAGAGGAACTTTAGAAAATGTTGATATCTTTCTTCAAGATATCGTTTCTTCTCTTACAACTTCAATGGCAATAATGCCAATTTCTATTCCTCTTCTAACTACACTTATTTTGATTACAGGAGTTCTCTCAATGGCTAAAAAAAGAGTAATTATTAGAAATTTGTCTGCAGTTGAGACTCTTGGTAGAAGTTCTATCTTATGCACTGACAAAACAGGTACTATTACAGCCAATCAAATGACTATTCAGAGGATTTGGGATACATCTTTGTTTTATGGTGTTTCAGGTACAGGATATAGTAATCGAGGAGCTATTTTCCCGATTGGAGAAGAAAGAGAAGTAAAAATCGAAGAATATATGATTCCAGATTATTCAAGACCCTTTACTAAAGGTTCTCCCCTACAAGATATTCTAATTGGAGGTTTCTTAAATAATAATGCTCACTTAGTTGTAGAAGAAGTTTTTGAACCTTTCCATCAAACCTCTTGGAAAACGACAGGAGACCCTACTGATGGAGCTTTTCTTGCATTATTTAACAAATCAGGATTAAGAGAAGAGGAAGTCAAGAAAGAATTCGGTTTTCTTAAAGAATTTAATTTTGATTCCACAATTAAAAGGATGAGTAAACTTTACGAAATAGAAGAAGGTTATATTCTATTCTGCAAAGGTGCAACAGAAACTGTGTTACCCTTATGTAATAGTATAGGTTCATCTTCAAGCTTTACTCTTTTGACTGAAGAAAAAAGAAAAGAGATTATTGAAAACGTTAACTACTTTGCATCTCAAGGTTATAGAGTAATCTCATTAGCTTTACGAATTTTGCCCAAGGGAGATCTAATTCCTGATAGGAGAGAAGAAATAGAAAGAGATCTGGTATACAATGGTTTTGTTGCCATGCTTGATCCTCCCAGATATAGTGTTAAAGAAGCAGTGGAAGAATGTTATAATGCTCAAATAACTCCAATTATGATTACTGGTGATTCTCTCTTAACAGCTAAAGCAATTGGTAGAGAAGTGGGAATAATTAGAGAGGAACAATTGGCAGTAGAAGGAAATAAAATCTCTGAACTATCTGATGAAGAGTTTTTTAACACAAGAATTTTTGCTAGAGTTTCACCTCAACATAAACAAGAGATTGTCGCAAAATACAAAAGTAAAAATAAAATTGTTAGTATGACAGGAGATGGAGTAAACGATGCTTTGGCCTTAACTAATGCAGATGTAGGAATATGTATGGGTATTGCTGGGACAGATGTGGCTAAACAAGCTTCTGATGTTGTTATTGCAGATGATAGTTTTACAAGTACTGTTTTAGGAATAAGAGAAGGAAGAGGTTTATTCGAAAAAATAAGAGTTATGATCTTTTTCTATATTACATTAAATGTTGCAGAAGCACTAGTTTACTTTACTAGCTCATTTATTCCAGGTTTTCATTTATTAAATGAGTATCAAAGAGTAATTATTTTCTCAACTGCGCATACTATCCCCCCTCTTGCTTTCATAGCTGATTCAATAGCAAGTGATATAATGAATTATCCACCAAAAGATAACGAGGATATATTTAACAAAAGATATGTCATTGCTTTAGCTTCTCTGGCTACTACACTTGCTCTATCCTCTGGATTAATATACATTTTAGCTTATACTGGAATTATTCCTGTGTACTCTTTTAATCAAGCAATACCTTTAGCTGAAGACATCCTAAACGCTGCACAATCTTGGGAGCAAGCTAAAGCTAGAACTATGTTTGTAATGGTACTAGTTATTAGTGAAAGTTTAGTAGTTCTTTCTTTAAGAAGGTTCAACAAGGGTTTATTAAAATCTCTAAAAGAAGATTGGAAAAACATAGTTATGGTTTTAGTTCTGGTAGTTCCTATTGGGCATATTTTAACCATGTATATTTTACCTTTCCAGAACTTTCTAAAAAATGCCATTGGGTTCAATTTAGAATATCTTCCATTATCAATTGTAGATTGGTTAATTTTACTACCAGCTATTCTTTTCCCAATAATAGCACTAGAGAGTACAAAATGGCTAATTAGAAAAAAGAAGAAATATTTCTGAAAACCATTTAAAACCTACTATTCTTTTTTTCTGCGTAAATGTTATTAAGGGAGAAGTTGAAAAACGAATGAAAATGATTGGAGTAAATTATCATATCAAAATGATAATACCTAATAAAGGCGAAATAAATGCAGAGTTGATAAGAATTAAAGCTCCTCAGTTAACTGAACAGTTAGTCAGAATACTACCTTTGAACACTAGAGCTATCAGGAGAGGAAATATTTTCTTGATTCCAATTAACCAGACTTTTGGTATTGAAAAACCAATAAAAAAAGTAAAAAAGAGTGATCTTGTCTATGACCCTAAATCCCAAGCAATTTTAATTATTTTAGAAAATACAGAACTAGACTTTAGAGTAGCACAAATAGGAACAGTTGTTAAGAATCTTGAATTAATTCAAAAACTAAAAACGACTGTGGGAGTAAGAATTGAAAGTTTAAATCAATGATGCAAAGCAAATTTCTTTTTTAGCCTAATATCTTTCTTATTTTTCATCTTCAACTATAATTCGTTGAAGAAAGATGTTACACTCTTTACAAACTAAAAAATCAAAAGTTTCTTTTTCTTTATAATAAATTTGGAAATGCATTGGTTTATTACATTTTCCACATTTTACATCAGTCTCTTGCTCTTCAATTAGAATCAATTCATTTACATCGACTCTTGGAGAAACATATTTTTGCATTGGACAACAACTCTTAGATTCTCAAGGAAAAAATGAATATTTATTAATAAAGCTTTTTAAGCAAAATATAGTAAAAATGGATTCAAAAGAATCCTTTAGTTTATTTTGACTTTTAAGTTGTTTAGCTTCTTCGAAGTGTAATATCGATAGTACTTACAGTCTTTACTCCAGTATCAGTTTCTATTTCTTCAGAGCCTATTTTGGTGTCATAAATTTTGATCTGTTCAGCTAGGAATTTGCGAGTGCTAATTTCTGCCACATCAACAGCTTTGCTTATTGAACGGCCACGAGCTTTGAGAATACATTCATCAGCTCCTTTGTTAAAGATAGTTACTACTACTAGACAGTAAGACATTGTTCCTTTTCTTCCGATGTAAATTATTTGTTGATCTTGTTGTTCTTCAGACATGTTTATCCATCCTCGTTAATTGGTTTTAATGAATTTTTCAAATTGATATTTATAAAGTTTATTAACTGGTAAACATTGAAAGGCAAAAGTGAAGTAAAAAATTAAGGCTTATATCTATCAAATAAGAAAAAGTGTAATTTTCCTTTCATTTTAGTAGCTAGAACGAAGTTTTTTCGTACTGTAGTTGCGAGTCTTCCAGCTCTAACTAATTCAATAGGATTAATAGATCCTTCCTTTTTTATAATTTGAACAAGATAAGGTGAGTGTTCTAACCCAGGTCCCTTAGTGTAAACAGCGAAATCAGTACCAAACTTTAGTCCTGGCTTGACAACATAACCTTTCTCTCTTAGATGTTTGTAAACTTCCATTTTCTGGTTGAAATTAATGTGATTTTCTCTGCATCTCTTCAGAAACTGTTTTTTGTCCAAAAGATTATTTTCTTCATCAAAAATTTCAATTATTTTTTTTTCCTGAAGAAAAAAAGCTTCAAAATATGAGAGCTCTAATGGGTCCCTAAATTCATCACCTAGGTTAGGTTTTCTAACTCCTATAGGTTTTCCATAAAATCCATTATTATACAACCATGTTCCTTTCTCTAGATCCCATACGACTACTCTGTTACCAATAAATTGAGCTTTGATTAATTCATTCATTCTTGCTAATAGTGAATTAACCATTTTTATTTTTATGTTTTTTAGTGAAAAAAAACCACAAAAAATAAAGATAATGACGATTTTATTTAATCATAGATGACTGATACTAACGATTTTCCTTTATCTATAGAGAAATATGTCCAACAATGCATTTACTGTGGATATTGTTCTGTATGTCCAACATATAAAGAAATTGGTTGGGAAAGTAATCATCCTCGAGGGATTCTTAAACAAATAGAAAAATACATCAACGAAGACACAACTAGAGAAGAACAAAAAACTCTGTTTCAAGCGGTTTTTGACTGCACTTTATGTGGAGCTTGCCAAAATATTTGTTTGTCTGACATTCCGATTATAGATATTTGGATACAAATGAGAAAAGAAGCATTTGACAAAGGTCTGTGGAAGCAAGAATTAGTCCAAATAACAGAATTTGTTAAAACAACACACAATATCTATGGACTAGATCCAAAAGACAGATTAAAATGGACAGAATATGTAAATATCAATCTTAATCGAAGAGTGAAAAAAAATAAACCGTTCCTATTCTTTTTTGGTTGTCAAGCCTCTTATTCAGGAAAAATGATGAAAATAGCAGAAAGTGCAGTAAAAGTCTTACGCAAAGCTAAAGTAGATTTCACTGTTTTAGGAGAAGATGAGTGGTGCTGTGGTTCTCCTATATTTCTGGGAGGAGGATTTGAACTAGGAAAGTCTTTGGCGAAACACAACCTTGAGAAAATAAAAGAATTAGGAGTAAAAACTCTCGTTACTGCATGCTCAGGTTGTTATCGAACTTTTAAAAACGTTTATCCAAACATATTAGGTGATGAGTGGGATATTGAAGTTCTTCATTTCTCAGAATTAATTTCTAATTTGATAAAAGATGGGAAAATCGAGTTTAAGAAAGAATTAACGGAAAAAATAACTTACAAGGACCCATGTGAGTTAGTAAGGCATACAGGAGTCATTCAAGCCCCAAGAGATGTAATTTTAAACATCAAAAATGTCCGCTATGAAGAGTTAATTTCCAATAAGGAAAATGCACTTTGTTGTGGGGGAGGAGGTTTACTAAAAATCAATAATCGTCCTTTAGTTGAGCAAGTAAATGATAGGTTAATGGATGAAATAGCTTATTCTGAAGCTGATATCGTAGTAAACAATTGCCCTCTTTGTTTAGACACAATTAACCAAGGTTTGAAAAAGAAAAATTTGAATGTAGAAGTTATAGATATGACAGAACTTGTAGCGCGGGCTATGGGAATAGAGGAAAAGGAGGAGGATAAAGATTAAAGACAGAGAACGAGCGCAATTTAGAAGATTCTTTAAAAAGAGATTTGAAGAAGGAGAACATATTCTAGAACTATATACAAGAGATTTCGCTAAAGTCCCGAATTTAGTAAAAAAACTAGTTATTGCTAAACCAGAAGCAGTAATATTAGTAGAAACAGTGGAAGACATAAAAAAAGCATTTGAAATAGCAAATAAAACAAAAATACCTCTTATTCCTCGCGCAGGAGCTACTTCAGGACATGGAGGAACACTAGTTTACAAAAAAGGAATAATAGTCGATCTAACAAAACTTAACAGAATAATAGATATAGAGCTGATGGATCAATCAGTAACAGTAGAACCTGCAGTAACTTTTCACGACCTGGAAAAAGCCCTAACAATGCAAAGTTTAGCTCTTTGCTCCTATCCATCAAGTATTTACTCAGGAACAATAGGAGGGTGGATAGCACAAGGAGGAGAAGGTATAGGGAGTTTGAAATATGGAAGCATTATTGACCTATTATTAGGATTAGAAGTTGTCTTGCCAGATGGAAGTGTAAAATACTATACTGAGAAAGAAGATTTTGAAATGTTTGTAGGAGCACAAGGAACAACAGGAATAATAACCAAGGTTAAACTAAAATTTAGGTTTGACATACCCTTAAAACATATTGCTTTTACATTTGATAATTTCTCAGACATGTTAAAAGGGTTATCAAGATGTAGAGAAGTAGAACCATTTTCAGTTTGGTTCCTAAACAAACATAAAGTAGATTATTTAAATAAAACACTAGGATATATTTTACCTTCACGTCATCTAGTCATTGTTTCAAAAGAGATAAGCTATGATGAAGAAGAAAAAGAGTTCAGAGAAAAAATATACAAGATAGTACGAGAAGAAAAAGGACAACTAATTTCAGATTATTATATTCAAGGAATATGGAAAGCAAGATTCAAAATCTTTTCAATATTGAAAGAAATGGAAAACTATATTCTAGGGGAAGTAAGCATACCATTAGATTACGGGGCAGAGTATATAGAGAGTCTTCCAAAGAAAATAGATAAAAAAATATTGATAGAAGGAATAATGGTTTCTTTTTCTACAGTATCAATAATCTTGAATTTGGTGCTAAAAACAGACCAATCAAAAATTAAACAATATAAAAAATTCTTGCAAGTCTATAAATGGATATTAAAAGCAATAAAAATAGGAGGTTTTCCCTCAGCAACAGGGTTATGGTTCGGAGGATATTACCACACTATTTATGGAAAAGAAAGAGAAGAGAAATTGTTGAAATTTAAGAAAGAAGTAGATAAAAACAACATTTGCAACCCAGATAAAGTATGGTCCCCTAAAGTAAAACAATTACCCTTAATTTCTTTGAAAACAGCGATAAAAATTATAGGTGAATTATTTTGAAAATAGAAGAATACTTTTTTCCTGAAGATTTACTGTATGATATAAGTGAACCAGGACACATTTGGATAAGGAAAATAGAAGAAAAAAAAATAGAGATAGGAATAGACGATTATGCAGCTAAACGTGCAGGAGAAATAGAGTTTATTAGAACAATGAAAGTAGGAAAACAAATTACAAAAGGGGGAACAATAGGAACTTACGAAACAGGAAAATGGATAGGACAAATAAAAAGTCCCGTATCAGGAACATTAGTAGAAAAAAATGAACTACTAAAAAATCAACCAGAATTGGTGAATAAAGCGCCCTATAGCGCATGAGATACTTTTTTACGTAATAAACTAAATTTTTAGTTTGTGGAGTTATCAGACCAATAACAACCTGAAACACATTTGCAAAAATAAAGAATACATACACGATATTAGGGAGTGTCACAACTTTTCAGCTATCTTTATATATTTAATTCTCATTTATCTAATGTCTTGAGCTATATGCTTAAAGACGTAGGTTTCACTCCTACGACACCCGGTCTTCCCTGTGGGAGTTATGAGTGCCCGGGATAAGGAGATGAACCCCTTAGAGAACTTAATTAAGACTGTGTCTTTCATGTTCTCTTAAGCCAGTCTTCACAACTTTCGCTAAGTTTGTTGATTGGTTGGGGAGAGTCCTGAAGAAATTAAGTAAAATTTCAACTCATGGATAGTGAGAATAGAAGGAATAAAAATAGAAGAAGAACTAAAAGAAAATGAATTAATAGTAGAAGCAGGAGAAAAATTGAAAGAACACATATTATTTAGAATCTCAAAAGAATAAAGAAGAAAAAGCAAATTCCAGGAAAAGAAAATTTAAAGTAAAATTCCTAAAAGGAAAAAAAGAATAATTATTAAACCCAGAACTAAACAAACAAAAGCAAAACTGTATTTTTTAGCAACTTTAAGAAGTAATTCAATGGTTAAGAAACCGACTATAGCTGTAACCAAAATAGCTAAACTTATCTCCCACCATTTGAAGAGAAGAACAGGTTCGTGAGTGATAAGTGACCAAGTTAAGTTGAGTGTAAAACCTCCAAGAACAGCAGGGATGCTCATAATAAAACTGCCTTTCAAAGCTTCTTCTTTATCCACTCCTAGAAAAAGTAATCCACCAACAGTGGTACCAGAACGACTGATACCAGGAATAATAGTAAAACCCTGCAATAAACCAACAACAAGCATACGTTTCTTACTCAGTTCAGCGATAGGAACACCTTCTTTTTCAACCTTACGAGAAAAATAAAGAACAAAAGCGGTAACTAAAAGAGCAATACCAACAATTAAGGTAATATACTCGCCAAAAACAGAACTCTCACCTAAATAAGATAGAAGAAGATAACAAGGAATACCAGTAATAGCTGTTCCAAAAGTAGTTAGTAAAATAAACCAACGCCATTGAACAACTTCAGGAGAACGATCGCGAAAATCAATAAAAAAGAAGAGCTCCTTATAGTATTTTAAAACAACAGCAATAAGAGTGCCTAAATGAAGCCACAAAGAAAGAGAAATAGCTTCTTGTGAACCAACATGCAAAAAAGAAACAAGTAAAGTAACAGATTGTCCTTCAGAACTGACTGGTAACCACTCCAATAAACCTTGTAGGACAGCAAAAAGAAGTAAAAACCAGAAGAGCATGAGGTAAAAAAAAGAGAGAGGATAAAAATATATCTATTAAATAAGAAAAGAAGAACGAAACAATTACCAAAATAGAAAAATGAAAAATGAATAAGCAAAAGGGAATGATAAATAAAAACAAAACAAACTGTGAAAAGAAAAAGAATAAATAAAAAAAAGCAGAAAGAAGTGAAGATAGAAGATCATTAGAATTTTAAAGCAAGGAGAATACAAAAATTAATATTAAATCTCTTTTTGCCGATATATTTATTTATTTAATACTTGAACAAAAAACTAACAAAATAACTTAAACAATGTGAAATTATATGGGGTTAATAGAAACAAGGATAAACTCAAACATTTTTTCTAAAAAACATGGTGTTAGAAAAAAAATGGCTTATACTCACTTGATAGTAGCTATTTTGCTTGTACTAGTAATCAGTAATACTACATTAGGACAAAGTACAGATAGTAATAACATGCAACCTTACTCAAATAAGCCTAAAAATGCATTAGAAAGCAATGTTCTTTGGACTTATAGCACTGGAGGAAATATTCGTTCTTCTTCTGCTATAGGGGACATTGATGGAGATGGAAAAATAGAAGTTCTTGTGGGAAGTTTCGATAAAAATCTTTATGCTATTAACGGAGAAGATGGAACTGTTCTATGGAAATATGAAACAGGAGGAAAAATCTACTCTTCTCCAGCTTTAGGAGACATTGACGGGGATGGAAAAATAGAAGTTCTTCTGGGAAGTTACGATAAAAATCTTTATGCTATTAACGGAGAAGATGGAACTGTTCTATGGAAATATGAAACAGGAGGAAAAATCTACTCTTCTCCAGCTTTAGGAGACATTGACGGGGATGGAAAAATAGAAGTTCTTGTGGGAAGTTTCGATAAAAATCTTTATGCTATTAACGGAGAAGATGGAACTGTTCTATGGAAATGTGAAACAGGAGGAAAAATCTACTCTTCTCCAGCTTTAGGAGACATTGACGGGGATGGAAAAATAGAAGTTCTTGTGGGAAGTTACTACCACAATTTTTATGCTATTAACGGAGAAGATGGAACTGTTCTATGGAAATATGAAAGAAAAAACGAAATTTTCAATTCTCCAGCTTTGGCAGATATAGATGGAGATGGAAAAAAAGAAATAGTGATGAGTATTGGAAATATATTTTATGCCCTTAACGGAGAAGATGGAACTGTTCTATGGGAATTTAAAATGATTCTGAATTTTTACTCTTCTCCAGCTTTTGGGGACATAAATGGGGATGGAAAAATAGAAGTAATTATTGGAAACTCGAATACTGTAGTTTATGCGCTCAATGGAGAGGATGGAACAATTCTGTGGATGTATAAAACAAAAGGAAATGTTCAATCTTCTCCAGCTTTAGCAGACATGGATGGAGATGGAAAAATAGAAGTGATTATAGGAAGTATTGACAAAAGAATTCATGTTATAAATGGAGAGGATGGAACAGGACTATGGACATATAAGACAGAAGGAAAAATCTACTCTTCTCCAGCTTTAGGAGACATGGATGGAGATGGAAAAATAGAAGTGATTATAGGAAGTTACGATAACAACCTCTACACTTTTGACTTTGATAATGCAAGTGCGTATGTTTATTGGCAAGGAATGGGAGGAACAAGCAATTTTGATAGAACGGCCAATCTAGGTTATATAGATGAAGACCATGATGGATTAACGGATGAGGAAGAAAAAGAAGTAACAGGAACAAATAAAACAAAAGCAGATACGGATGAGGATGGATTGCCAGATGGATGGGAAGTAAGATATGGACTAAATGCAACAGGAGAAGATAACGCGAATGAAGACATAGATGAGGACGGACTGACGAATATTGAAGAATATGAATATAATACAAATCCGATAAAAGTAGACACAGATGAAGATGGACTGAACGACTATGAAGAAATAAATACATATGAAACAGACCCGATAAAAGTAGACACAGATGAAGATGGACTGAACGACTATGAAGAAATAAATACATATGAAACAGACCCAAATAAAAAGGACACAGATGGAGATAGATATAATGATTATAAAGAAATAGAAGCAGGAACAGACCCAAAGAATAAAGAAGATAAACCAAAGACAAGAATATACTGGGGAGGAGCAATACTATTAGTAGCTGTAGCATTGATAGTGATAAAAAACAGAAAGAAATTAAGAAAGAAAGTGAAAAAATACGTAGAAAAAATAGAAGCACCGAATTTAAAAGAAGCAATAAAAACAAGAAAAACAGGATTCAAAAATTATAAAGAATATGAAGAAGCAAAGAAAAAAGGATACAAAAACTATACAGAATGGCAAAAATTCCAAAAAAGACAAGAAATACTAAAAGATCTAATAAGCAGAACAAAAAGAATAGCAATAAAAGATTTCATGACACTACTAAATTTCAAAAATAGGGAAGAACTGTATAAGTGGATACTAACGCTACCAGAAGGAATAGCAGTAATAGATGGAGAATACGTAGTGTTCGCAGCAGAAAGCGAGACGAAAGAAGAAATAGATGAAGCGATAAACACATTACTAGATCAGTTTTCAGAACTAGAGCGCTCAAAACAAGGTAAAATATAATCCCCTTCCTTTATTTTTTTTAAAAAAAAATAATTAAGAAAACAGATTAGCCTTCAGAACTGACCAGTAACCAATCCAATAAACCTTGAAGGACAGCAAAAAGAAGTAAAAACCAGAAGAGCATGAGGAAAAAAAAGAGAGAAAATAAAAAGATATCGACTAAATAAGAAAAGAGGTAAGAAGTAAATAGACAAATATAAAAAACAAACAAAGCAAACATTTAGTAAAAAAAAAGAAAAAGTCTAAAATGAAATAAAAAAAGAGAGGGGTTAAAAAACAAAGCTAGGGAGGAGAGAAATAATAAATAAAAGAGTAAATATCATGTGCAACTGTGCAGTGTGAACATCGATAATAGGAAAAATCTTTTCATTTTCAGTTTTAAGAGCAATGATGTTCTTTAACGCAAGTGGAAAAGTCAAAAAAGTCAAAAGAGACCAATAATCAACTATGCCCAACAACAAATAAACAAAAACAAGAATAAAAGGTAAGACAACTAAGAAAACATACTCAAAGAAAGCAAAGCGTTTACCAAATAAAATAGAGAGAGATTTCATACCAAAACCAGCATCGATTTCAAGATCACGGTAGTTATTGCCCTGTAGAACAGCCAAAATAAGCAAAGCTTGAGGAAGAGATAAGAAGAGAGATAACCAAGAAAAGAAACCTGATTGAACAATAAAAGTACCAAGAGTTATGCCAATACCAAAAGTAAAAAATATAGCAAACTCACCAAGACCACGATATTTTAACTCAAAAGGAGCTAAACCATAGAAAAAAGCAAGAATAAAACCTAACAAACCTAAAAATAAAACCAAAAAAATACTGGTAAGATAGAAAATATACAAACCAACAAAAATACCAAATAAAAATGAAAAAAAGCCAACACAAAAAACATGTTTTGGAGTAAGTAAACCCCTAACAAGAATCCTACCTTGAGTGTGAATATTAGAAACATCAATGCCTTTCTTGAAATCAAAATATTCGGAAACAAGATTAGCACCTAAATGTAAAAGAAAAATACCAAGGAAAGTTAAAAAAGCAAGAAACCAATTAATGTAACCAATTTCGTACCAGGAAATAAGAAGACCAAGTGTAACAGTAAATAAACTAAGAGTAAAAGAAAAAGGACGAAAAACAATAAACCATAATTTAAAGCGGGAAAGAAAAGTTAAAATCTAAAATCACAACCAAAAAAAAACATTTGACCGATTAAAAAAAGATTGTTGTTAAAATAAAAAAAGGAAATGATATAGGAAAAAAAAGAGTAGAAAAGAAGGAAAATTAAAAGGAAATAATAAATAAATACAAAACAAACTGTGAAAAGAAAAAGAGCAAAAAGGAAAACAAACCAATGAAACGATAGAAATACATAAGAATTTTAGCCCAGGAAGCTTCAGGAAAAATCTTTTCTACGCATTAAGAGATTAAAATCAATTTTAATCCTACCAAATCGATGAGAAATAATAGGATATAAGAATTCTACAAAAATATAAGTAAAAAGGATAAGAATAGAAAAACCTAGACAAAGCAAATAGATTAAACCCTTAAGAAAACAGATTGGTAGTCCCCAGGAGATTTGAACTCCTGCCCCCGGATCCAGAGTCCGGGATCCTTGCCACTAGACTAGGGGACTCTAAATTACAAGCGGTAACAAAGGATTGGAAAAGATGGTAGTCCCCAGGAGATTTGAACTCCTGCCACCGGATTCAAAGTCCGGAATCCTTGCCGCTAGACTAGGGGACTTTTTATCTTAACTATTAGTCTTCTGTCGATTCTTTTTTTTAATTGTGTTTTAAACTTTTCTTTATCTACTATGCTTTATAAACTATTAAATTTTTTTCAATTTTTTCTTCAATATCTGACAGAAATTTTCCTCTGAATTAGTTTTACTGGTTTAACAATATTATTTTTTTCCTGCTAGATTCTTCCTCTTATATTTTGAAAGCTTTTTTCCATCAATATTGATTCCTATCAACATTTCTGATGCTATTCCTATCCTCTGTTTTATAAACAATTTTTTTCTCGAGAGTCATTTATAAATAAAAAATGTCATAAAGTTTATAAAAAGAATGAATCTCTTTATAAATGATCTGACAACTTTGACAGATTCAAAAAAAGAGAAAATAAAAAAGGCTCTAAGAGCAAAAAAATAAAGAAATAGGTATGTGTTGCAATTAGGATCTCAGAATAGTGAGAATTGAAATCCTTCTTCGACATATGTTTAGCAAATATTTTGTCCAATAATGTTGCAATTAGGATCTCAGAATAGTGAGAATTGAAATTAGGTTCAAACATAGTAACAGGAGTGGAAAGTTCGTTCAAGGTTGCAATTAGGATCTCAGAATAGTGAGAATTGAAATCATATTGTTCAATATCTTCTTTCAAAACAGATTTAGAAGAAAGTTGCAATTAGGATCTCAGAATAGTGAGAATTGAAATTCAGTTCTGACTAGAACTTTTAGATTTTGCATTTTTAATGTTGCAATTAGGATCTCAGAATAGTGAGAATTGAAATTTTTCAGTAAGTCCAAGTATTGAAGCAAAATCATTGAATTCGTTGCAATTAGGATCTCAGAATAGTGAGAATTGAAATTTCTACATTTCATGTCGATGGGTTTTTGTCCTGGTATGTGTTGCAATTAGGATCTCAGAATAGTGAGAATTGAAATTAAGTTTTCACTCCGAACTCATCAATATAACCTGTTCTGAAGTTGCAATTAGGATCTCAGAATAGTGAGAATTGAAATAAGGCTGTAGAAACAACTTGTTCTCCCATGCCGCTTTTTTGAGGTTGCAATTAGGATCTCAGAATAGTGAGAATTGAAATAAGTCTAGAAAATAGACTTACTTTACTTTTTTTTTAATTTAGGGTTGCAATTAGGATCTCAGAATAGTGAGAATTGAAATTTGTTTGTGTTTAGGGTGCTCTCGCTTAAATAGAATTCCATGTTGCAATTAGGATCTCAGAATAGTGAGAATTGAAATTAAGAAAATGTCAGGGTCGTGATAAATGTCTTCAGCATAGTTGTTGCAATTAGGATCTCAGAATAGTGAGAATTGAAATAATGAACCTTTATCTAAACTTCCCATTTTTAACCACTCCTGTTGCAATTAGGATCTCAGAATAGTGAGAATTGAAATTTAGATTTGACAAAAGGTCGAAGTAGAAACCATTTCTCAGGTGTTGCAATTAGGATCTCAGAATAGTGAGAATTGAAATTTCTTTTTTCTTTATTTGTGTAAAAATGTTTTTGTAGAGGGTGTGTTGCAATTAGGATCTCAGAATAGTGAGAATTGAAATTGAAAAGAAAAAATGTGTAAAAAGAAAAATAATAAAAAAGTTGCAATTAGGATCTCAGAATAGTGAGAATTGAAATCATTCTGTGGGTTTCCTTTCAGAAATTTGCTCAATAGAGCGTTGCAATTAGGATCTCAGAATAGTGAGAATTGAAATTAATTATATTCTTCTACATTTATTGCAGGAAATGAAGTGTGTTGCAATTAGGATCTCAGAATAGTGAGAATTGAAATTCTTTTGTTCCGTTTTTTTCTCTTCTATTTCTTCTTGTGTTGCAATTAGGATCTCAGAATAGTGAGAATTGAAATTCTGAAAGTTCAAAATTCTTTTTATAAACTTTTAATAAGTTGTTGCAATTAGGATCTCAGAATAGTGAGAATTGAAATACCATTTTTTCTTTTCTTCGAACTGTTGCACATTTCCAGGTTGCAATTAGGATCTCAGAATAGTGAGAATTGAAATTTTATGATGTAAATGATGAACTTACTGAAGATTATATTGAAGTTGCAATTAGGATCTCAGAATAGTGAGAATTGAAATATATCATTATCGTAACCGTTTATTTCTGTATCGATAATATGTTGCAATTAGGATCTCAGAATAGTGAGAATTGAAATCAAGCGGAAGCATACCCGCTTACCTTTTTAACAGATACGCTTGTTGCAATTAGGATCTCAGAATAGTGAGAATTGAAATCTAACGTTACCAAAAAATTAAGACAAAAGGCGGTAGAATATGTTGCAATTAGGATCTCAGAATAGTGAGAATTGAAATTCTAATTTAACTAATTTGCCTTTTACGATCTTTTCACCCGGTTGCAATTAGGATCTCAGAATAGTGAGAATTGAAATGATAATTTATTTATTTCTTTCCATCTTTCTAATTCTTCCATGTTGCAATTAGGATCTCAGAATAGTGAGAATTGAAATTATTCTATACCTCTTAAGTATATTATTTCGTCGTCAGAAGTTGCAATTAGGATCTCAGAATAGTGAGAATTGAAATACAAATATACGTGTTTCTATCATTGATACATTTTTATCTGTTGCAATTAGGATCTCAGAATAGTGAGAATTGAAATTTTAGTATTGACATAGATGGTAATACAATAATAGATTTAGCGTTGCAATTAGGATCTCAGAATAGTGAGAATTGAAATAAAATTACTATAATACTATCATTTACTATCATTTACTAGTTGCAATTAGGATCTCAGAATAGTGAGAATTGAAATTGGTAGGATAGTCCTTTTTAGTCATGAAGTAGATGTAGTGTTGCAATTAGGATCTCAGAATAGTGAGAATTGAAATGCATTTTTTATAAGTTTTTTGGCTAACTTTTTTCTTGTGTGTTGCAATTAGGATCTCAGAATAGTGAGAATTGAAATACTGTTTTCAAGAAATCAAAGCCTTACTTACAGCGATGCAAAGTTGCAATTAGGATCTCAGAATAGTGAGAATTGAAATTTTTTCCTCTAAATCCGTATTCTACTCCTCTAATGTAAATGTTGCAATTAGGATCTCAGAATAGTGAGAATTGAAATACTCTCTTGAATGGTCAATATAGATATGTTCTTCGTGGTAGGATGTTGCAATTAGGATCTCAGAATAGTGAGAATTGAAATTATACGCTGGAACGCTGGACATTATTTCTATTTTGAGAGACCAGGTTGCAATTAGGATCTCAGAATAGTGAGAATTGAAATATTATTTTCTTAAACGCTTCTTCTATCTTTCTTATATTATTGTTGCAATTAGGATCTCAGAATAGTGAGAATTGAAATACAATCAATGTATCAGTATCCTCGTTTGCTACTGCTTGTTGCAATTAGGATCTCAGAATAGTGAGAATTGAAATTCTGTTTTCAAAAATTGTATTATATCGCTTTCAGTAGCATGTTGCAATTAGGATCTCAGAATAGTGAGAATTGAAATAATGTCAGAAACGTGTATAAAACCTTTCTTAAATTCTCTTGTTGCAATTAGGATCTCAGAATAGTGAGAATTGAAATCTCCTGATAGATTGATTGTTTATTCAAATTGCATTTATTGACTGTTGCAATTAGGATCTCAGAATAGTGAGAATTGAAATTAAGTTAAACCGTTACTGGATACTCTAGACCAACCAGAACGTTGCAATTAGGATCTCAGAATAGTGAGAATTGAAATCAACTAGGGCAACTGAAAAACCAGTTTATGCCACGTATTGTTGCAATTAGGATCTCAGAATAGTGAGAATTGAAATTTATGCTTACTGTAATAGTTATTTTAGTTTATGCTTTTAGAAGTTGCAATTAGGATCTCAGAATAGTGAGAATTGAAATTAATTCTCGTCTGTTTGCTATACGCATAACCTTGCTTTGTGTTGCAATTAGGATCTCAGAATAGTGAGAATTGAAATATAACTAAAAGATTATTTATTAATTCTGTTACGTTACTTTGTTGCAATTAGGATCTCAGAATAGTGAGAATTGAAATAAACCCCTCTGTATCTTCTATAAAATCGCAACGATCACCTGTTGCAATTAGGATCTCAGAATAGTGAGAATTGAAATAAAGGAAAATGGATAAGAGTAATGGATAATAACTTTTTTGCTGTTGCAATTAGGATCTCAGAATAGTGAGAATTGAAATAACAAAGACAATTTTTACCGAACTGATTAGTTACATGGTTGTTGCAATTAGGATCTCAGAATAGTGAGAATTGAAATTCTGTTATTGTCCATCTTTTTGTTTCTTTATCATAATTATAAGTTGCAATTAGGATCTCAGAATAGTGAGAATTGAAATTTTGCATAAAATCGGCCTTGCAGACAATAAGATCGATGTGTTGCAATTAGGATCTCAGAATAGTGAGAATTGAAATCAAGACCCTGTTTTCAGCATAGACTTGCGATTCCTCTAAGTTGCAATTAGGATCTCAGAATAGTGAGAATTGAAATAGGTTGCCAGGGGTAATATCATGACTGGAAGGGCTCATAATGTTGCAATTAGGATCTCAGAATAGTGAGAATTGAAATTCAGAAAAAAACAATACAATTTGGAAACTATCAGAACTTAAGTTGCAATTAGGATCTCAGAATAGTGAGAATTGAAATTGAATCTATAAACGTTTCTTCATCTTTTATTTTTATCTCTTGTTGCAATTAGGATCTCAGAATAGTGAGAATTGAAATAATTGTTGTTGTCTCTCGTTCGGCTTCATGGGATTTAGACTGTTGCAATTAGGATCTCAGAATAGTGAGAATTGAAATTTAATTCGTTTAAGGGTGAGTAAATGAATAAATTTGAAAAAGTTGCAATTAGGATCTCAGAATAGTGAGAATTGAAATTACATCAAAGTTCGTGAGTTAGATTCTTGTGTAACTCGTGTGTTGCAATTAGGATCTCAGAATAGTGAGAATTGAAATGCACCTAAAACGTAATAAAGTTGCATGTTGCTGAATGAAAGTTGCAATTAGGATCTCAGAATAGTGAGAATTGAAATAACAGAAATAAACGAATTTATACTTTCATTAGATTACAAAGTTGCAATTAGGATCTCAGAATAGTGAGAATTGAAATATAACCGCAACCACATTTTACCTTTTTTTTAATTAAGTAAGCAAGTTGCAATTAGGATCTCAGAATAGTGAGAATTGAAATTAAACGTTCTGTAATCACGTGGGTGATACCTAGAACTTTGTTGCAATTAGGATCTCAGAATAGTGAGAATTGAAATTTCACTTTTAGGATACAAAACAGTAAAAAAGTCGCATATGTTGCAATTAGGATCTCAGAATAGTGAGAATTGAAATTAAGCTTCTGAAAAATAGTGTTCAAAGTTTAGTCCTGGATTGGAGTTGCAATTAGGATCTCAGAATAGTGAGAATTGAAATCCTTTAAGAAAAAAAATTAGAGGTTAGCGGTAAAAGCACCAGTTGAAATTAGGATCTCAGAATAGTGAGAATTGAAATGAAAAAACAGACAAATTAATCCAAAGATACTTTTCTTTAGTTGCAATTAGGATCTCAGAATAGTGAGAATTGAAATTATCTGATAGTTGTATTCCTTCTTTTCTTTCTTTTTCATTGTTGCAATTAGGATCTCAGAATAGTGAGAATTGAAATATTAGTTCTCAAATAAGTAACTTTCAAACAAACATTACTAGTTGCAATTAGGATCTCAGAATAGTGAGAATTGAAATTTTAGCATCAGCATTCACCTCGAACGTTTTTCAAAATAGCTGTTGCAATTAGGATCTCAGAATAGTGAGAATTGAAATTTGTGCTTGACTCAGAGCCTACTATGGCACTGTATAAGAAGTTGCAATTAGGATCTCAGAATAGTGAGAATTGAAATAATAGAAGAAAAGAATAATTGAATAAAAGATTATTTAAGCAGTTGCAATTAGGATCTCAGAATAGTGAGAATTGAAATCCAACCCCTCCATTCCATGGATAAATTGTCTTTTCATTCGGGTTGCAATTAGGATCTCAGAATAGTGAGAATTGAAATTCTTCGTCCAATCTTTTGCTTATTTTTGCTATTCTAAATGTTGCAATTAGGATCTCAGAATAGTGAGAATTGAAATTATGCTTTTGAGCGATGAATTTTACTGTTCGTTTATAGATGGGTTGCAATTAGGATCTCAGAATAGTGAGAATTGAAATTCTACAGAGCGACCTTCCTTAAATTTCACCTTGAAGTTTTGTTGCAATTAGGATCTCAGAATAGTGAGAATTGAAATTTGCTCAAAAATACCCAGGATTGTTAGATAAATACAAAAAAGTTGCAATTAGGATCTCAGAATAGTGAGAATTAAAATATAAGAACCATAAGTAGAATATTATCAAATTATCTATTTTTGTTCTATTTTTCACTATAAACTTATAGATGATTATTTTCTCAATTTTTCAATTTTACTATTATTTTAGGTTAATTCTCTTTCTCTTATCTCAATTTCTACTTCTTTTTCTGGACCTTTTAATAAAATATAAAGTGGTTCAAGGAATTTTCTACCTATTAGTACTTCTTTACAAGAAATATGTGAATCTATTGTAACAATAAACGAGATATTAAAACCTTTAATATATACCGAACCACTTGCTGATTTTAAAGTAATTTTATCTCCTGAAATTGTCTCTCCTAAACAAAAAGAATCTTCATCAAACTCGTAACTTTTAAGTTCTAATTTTTCATATATATTTTCTGGAACAATTAAGTCTCCCTCATATCCAGTATCTATCAACCCTAAAACTTGAACTGAATTTTTTTCTAAGGGGTCACATATTTTAATTGGAATATAGGGGCCTTCCATTGTGGTTAAGGAAGATATTTGATATTTGAAAGATTTTTTCATTATTCTTTTCTCCTATATCTGATAGAAACTTTCCTCCGTAGTGGTTTAACAGGTGTAACTATGTTGCATTTTCCTTCAAGATTATTCTCTCTTATTGCCTTAATAGCTCTTTCTCTATCTGTATAAATACCTATCAACTTTCCTGATGATATTACAACCCACTCATTTTCATGTTCCTTAATTAATTCTGCCCTTATTCTTCTTAATGTTGCATTATTTAGCGCTCTTTCCTTATCTTCTTCTGTTTGAGGTGAATCTTCATTTATCCATTTTATCATTGCTTCTTCAAAAGCTTCACTAAGTTTCAAACCTTTCATCGCTGCTTTTGCTTTAAAACGTGCATAAAGTTCTTTTTTTACATTTTTAATTAGAACAGACATTTCTGAGTTTAACTAGTTTAACTTACTTAATAAATTTTATCAAATTATTCATTTATTTAATAGATTATAAAAAAAGTTTTTCATACATTTTTAGAATAAATTCTTGTTAAACTTTTCCTTGACCTATTTTAATAGTATTATCAAAACTTCATGATTTACTTTTATATCTTTCTACTAACCTTGAGGGGTGTAGTGTCTAGTTTTTATAGCACCCCCTGGGCAAAAAGGAACTAAGGAGAGGGTGTCTCAAGCTTTGATAATTATAAACGAAGTTATTGTGAACACAAAGAGGGCATTCTACTGTCCTTAAACCATTCTTCAAACCGATACATTCCTAAATAACTTTTATTATTATCATTTTGGGGACTCTGCTCTTTTTAAAAGGAGCAGATAATTTTTGGAATTTTATATCGTACTAGAGTCTCCACAAATATTTTTGTCGGAATAAACCTAGACACTACTAATCTTGGTAGTAATAAAGTAAAGAAGAAAACTAGATTTTGTTATCTATATAAAATATATAGTCTATTTATCACACAATACCACCCTTATTTCCTATTTATAGCCTATTAGAATATCATCAAATGTCTTATAGATTATATAAAATCTATTTACTTTCGATGCTAATGAATAAACGACAAATTATTCTAAACACAATATCCATAGCTTTTTTAGCTATGATTATTAGCTCTTCCGTAATAGGGAGTAAAGAGAACACTTTAGTCATCCAAGGATCGAATACTGTATTTCCTATCGCCAATCTTGCAGCTGCAAGATTCCAAGAGTGTAATCCAGGAATTACTGTCACAGTTGGAGGTGAAGGCTCAGGCGCAGGTATTGCTGACTTGATTGATGGAAAAGCTGATGTTGCAACTGCATCCAGATTTCCAAAACAGTCTGAAATAGACGAAGCTAATAATACAGATGTAGAACTAATCGTTCATACTATTGCTAAAGATGGAATCGCAATTATTGTAAATCCTAATAATCCTTTAAGCGAACTTTCTTTTGAACAAATCTCAAAGATTTATAATGGGACATACACTCATTGGAGCAATCTTAACTTAACTGTTGCTGTTGATCCTATCCGGGTATTAGAACGAGATGAATCATCAGGCACTCATGACTACTTCAATGAAGAATTCCTTAATGGAGAGGAAGTTAATCCTAATACTGTTTCTGATTATGCCCAATATCAATCCACCAGCCAACTATTTGCAGATGTAGCTGAAAATGTAAATGCGATAGGATATGGAGGGTTAGCTTATGTTGATGAGACTGTTAAAGCGGTTGCTGTTAAAAAAGAAGAAGGAGACACTGCAGTAACCCCTACGATTGCCACAGTTAGTGATGCTTCTTATCCAATTAGTCGCCCTCTTTACATGATAACTAATGGCGAACCTGAAGAAGGAGATCTCCGAAAATACTGGTTAGATTTCATTCTCTCTGTAGAAGGTCAGTCAATTGTTCTATATGTTGGTTATATTCCCATAGGCAATTATTTAGAAAATTATGACCCAACTAATCCTCCTGAATGCAAAGTAATTGTTGAGGGGACTCCATTTGGTTTTATTACAGTGCCAATTAGTATTGCTATATTTGCACTAGCTTTAAGAAGAAGGAATTAGAATATTCTTTTTTATTTTTTTCTTTAAGATAATGATTTTCAACTACTTGGAGGAATAATAAATGAACACAACATTGATGACAAAAGATACCAGTAGCGAAAGTAAAAGGTTAGAAAGTTTAACGAAATTACTTTCCAATAATACAATCGGATCAACTTTCTATGTAAGAAAAACATTAGATTCTTCTATTAAAGTTGTTCTTGCCATAATGACAGTTTCCGCAAGTTTATTAACTATTTTTATCTCACTCTATTTGTTTATCGAAGCCTTACCTGTTATGGGGAGTATAAAAATTTGGTCAATATTCTTAGAAATAATCATATTCATCTTAACAAGTTTTATTGCTTTATGGACATTTTTTAATAAGTCTACTTTCAGTCAAAAGTTCAGAAAACAGACAATAAGGAATCTGGCGATAATTGTTGAAATGTTAGGTGTATTTCTAATAGTTACACTCCTCATTGATTACACAACTAGCAAAGATATACTATCTTTAGTTTCTGTAACAATTACTATAATTTTTGAATTTGGGATACTTATTCTTCTTATCCACTTATTTAACTCTAAAACTAAGAAAATTAATCAAAAATATATGAAACCATTTGCTTTTCTTTTGATCTTTTTGGTATTGTCAATTTTCATATTCGAAATTATTGAAGTTATACCTGAAATATACACATTAAGTGAGATTAAGCAATTACTCTTTGGGCAAACATGGAATCCAAAAAAAGAAAATTTCGGAGCTTTTAATCTTTTCATGGGTTCAATGATTGTAACATTTTATGCAATAATCATTGTTATTCCTTTTGGATTAAGTATAGGGATTTTTATGGCTGAATTTGTTCCTGAAAATTTGTATAAACACCTTAAATCTAGTATTGAATTAATCTCTGCTATCCCATCAGTCATTATGGGACTTATATCGTTCAGATATTTTGCTAAACTGATTAAAAGCATATTTTTCGCTTTAGGAGTAGAACAGCAATACAGTGTAGGAAATATTGCACTAACAGCATCAATTACTCTTGCTTTTATGACAGTTCCAATGATTGCAAGTTTAACCGATGATGCGTTAAGGTCTGTCCCTAAAGAACTAAAGAAATCAGCCCTAGCTCTTGGTAGTAGCCATTGGGAAGTTATTGCAAGAGTTTCCATTCCCTATAATAGATCCTCAATATCATCAGCTATTATTCTAGCTTTCGGTAGAATTTTTGGCGAGACCATGGTTGTTCTCATGGTAGCAGGTTCAAATCCTGCGTTATCTAAAGGATTGCTTAATCCCCTTCAAGGGATATATGCATTACCAGCAGCTATTGCATTAGAAGTAAGTGATGTTGTTGTTGATGATCCACAATGGCATGCCTTATTTTATTTAGGTCTGGAACTATTAACTATTTCTTTCGTAATTACAGTTCTTGGACGTAGAATAGCTAGCGGAAAACTTACCTTTACATCTGTAAAAAAATTATTTAAAAAAGGTTGTTCTTATCTCTGGAATAGATTATCAAAGAGAAAAGAGGAAGAAATCAAATACTCTGAAAATAATAACTTTGCACGTTTTACTAAAGATAAATTTATGCATCCAAAGAACAAATATTTTCAATCTAGACCTACTAGTCCATCTGAAGAACAATTAAATACTGAATATTTTGAGACGCTTATGTGTACAAATAGTTCTATTTTGTCGAAGTACAAGATAAGGAAACAAAGAATATATACTGGAATATTTACACTCTTAACTTTTATCGTTTTAGGAGTATTAGGGTTAGTATTTTTCTCTGTTGGAATAGATGGATTCAGAAATATAGATTTTCAAGACATTATTCCAGGAAAACCTAGTTTTAGTCGAATGGTTCAAGGACATTATGGTTACCTCACGTCCACAATAGGCTCAATTTTGGTTGTTGGTACAGCTGCTTTAATTGGTCTGCCCATATCAACTGCAGCAGGAATTTATCTTACCTTCTATCTTAAACCTACAAATAAATTAGGACAAATGATTAAGAATGGCATTCAGAACATTGCTTCAGTTCCGAGTGTCGTTGTAGGCCTATTTGGTTGGGGTATCTTTGTCAGCACCTTTGGTTGGGGGAAAAGTGTACTTTCAGGAGGTTTTACTTTGATGATTATGATGGTACCTATTGTAACATCAACAACAATAGAAGCACTAAATCAAGTACCAAATGATTTCCGTCAAGGATCTTTAGCTTTAGGTTCTACAAAATGGGAAAGTATAAAGGAACATAATTTAAGATATGCTTTCCCATCAATTATCACTGGGTACTTATTCTCCATTTCAAGAGTAATTGGAGAAACAGCACCTATCATTCTAACAGCTGCAGCTGCCAGATATGCTCCCACCTACTTTCCCTCAGGTTTAACTAATTCTGCTGTTGCTATGTTGCCTTTTGACATCTATGAATTTGGACTTTATACAGACGTTATCTACCCCAACAGTTTTAGCTGGGCGATGACATGTGCATTAATTCTATTAGTTATAGCTCTTGGATTGTTCGTTTTTGGACAAATCTTACGCTCTAAGTTGCAAGTAAAATATGATTAAAGGAGATGTGAGTAATTTAAATGAAAACTACGAATAATATACTAAAAAATAAGTTCAGAACAAAAAGAACGACTGAAAGGAAACATAAATTTAATTTATCCCTAAAAATAGCTGTTAGTGTCAGAAATTTCAGTTTCTTCTACAGTGAACACCAAGCTGTGAAAAATGTTACTTTAGATATACCAAAAAATAAAATTACAGCTATAATAGGACCATCAGGTTGTGGAAAATCAACATTCTTACGCTCTTTCAATCGCATGAATGATGAAATCGTAGGATACAAGTATAGTGGAGAAATTATTATTGATAATCAAAACATATTAGATCCTGTGATAGATCTAATAACTTTAAGATCTAAAGTGGGTATGGTTTTCCAGAAGCCCACTCCATTTCCCCAATCTATTTGGAAGAATATTGCTTATGGTCCAATGATAAGGGGAATAAAGAATAAAGGTCAATTAAATCAAATAGTGGAATTTTCTTTAAAACGTGCAGGTTTATGGAAAGAAGTGAATGAAAGGTTAGATGATAAAGCTTCACAACTCTCTGGAGGACAACAGCAACGTCTATGCATTGCTCGGGCACTTGCTGTTTGGCCAGAGATCATTCTTTTTGACGAACCTTGTGCTTCATTGGATCCAATTTCTACATCTGTCATAGAGGATCTACTTTTAGATCTAGCTAAGGACTATACTGTTATTATCGCTACTCATTCAATGCATCAAGCAGCAAGAATAAGCAACATGACTGCTTTCATGTATTTAGGTGAATTAATAGAATATGATAAAACAGAAAAAATATTCGAAAATCCGGCAAAAGAATTAACAGAACAATATATTACGGGAAGATTTGGGTAAAAAAGCATGGATGTGAAAAAATGAGAGAAAAATATGTTGAACAACTAAAAGGCTTGAAAGAAGATTTTATTACTCTTTATGAAATAGCAAAAAAGACAACTGAACTTATTCAATATAGTTTTGAAGAAACTAAAATTGATGATATACTTCAGATTCAAAGGAAATCTAAAAAACTAGATTGGAATGTTAGAGAACTAGGTTTACAAATAGAAGAAAATTGTATTAGGATCCTTTCTACGCAGCAGCCTTTAGCAAAAGATTTAAGATTGATATTTACTATACTAAAAAGCGTTACAGATTTTCAAAGAATAACTCGTGATTCTTTTCATGTACTCGAAATGCTTGCAGATTTCCTTCCACTAAAAGATTCAGAATATTGCCAATTAATCAAACAGATAACTGAGAGTGTTGAATTTATGATGGACACAATAGCAGATGCAATAAAAATCAATGCAACGCTAGATGCAGAGATGCTCTCCAAAGCAGATACAGTGATAGATAAAAACTATGAAACAATAATCTGTTCCCTTGAGAATGAATTCAAGCAAGGAACACTAACATTCAAACAAGTCTTAACTCTAGGACACCTAGCAAGGTACTTAGAAAGAGTTGGAGATCATATCTGTAATATAGGCGAACGTTGGTATTATACAATAAGAGGTAAAAAAATATCAATAAAATAAGAGGTTTAAGTTACTCCTCTTTCTCTATTTATTACGACTTCTGCTATATCTGCAGCATAAGAGGATACTCTACTGAAACTTCGAATGACGAGAATAAATCTAACAGCTATTTCTGATTCTAACTTGTTTATATTTTCATACAATGCCTTCAATTCTTCCTCAAACGCTGCTTTCTCATTAGCTAGTTCATTCGCTTCTTTTACTTTATTGTTGTAAAAACAATTCATTGCGCTATTATACCTTTTTTTCACTTGCTCTCCTAATTTTTCTATTTCTTTTAGGAGATAATCATCTTCTATCGGTTTAACCATTTCTACAATATGCCCAGCTATGTCATACGCATGATCTGCAATTGATTCAAGTCTCTTAACAATTACTCTGTAATCTAAGACCTCAACTAGCTTAATGCCAAGATAAGAGCTATAGGAAAGATCAGAAAGTATAGCATTTAATTGACGTGAGATTAAATAATAGAGCCTATCTACAGAAGTCTCTTGAAGCTTTATAAAATGGACTGAATCTTTATTTAGATTTACAAAAGCTTTAACGGCTGTAGTGAACATTTTATCAGCTAATACATGTATTCTGCGAATAAGCTGATTGAGATCAAGTGATTCAAGAGAAGAAAGGTCTTTTAAAATCATCCAATTGTTAGATTCCTCTAAAATCTCTACACCCATCAAATTTTGAACAAACTGCTCAATTTCAGTTCTTAATTCGAAATTCAGCCCATATTGATCGTGTACTTTTATTACTTGATAACCTGCAAGATATTTGCTTAAGATTAAGCGTAATATGAGATTCTTATCTATGATATCTGTTGTATTAATTTCAACTTCCTCCCCTACATGCCTGTAATTGGTTTCCAAAGGCTGGATTAACAAATTTCCATCTGGTTGGGGGAAAATCCTGATTGCATCTCCTTTCTTCAGTTTAGTTTTTCTTATCCATTCTATCGGTAAAGCTACAATATAGCTGCTTCCACCTGTTTTCTGTATTTTTCGTAAATAAGAACTGTCTCCTATCATCTCAGTGTCAAATATTTTTAGGCAGTATATATTTATTTTTGAATAACTAATGAGAGTATAGAAAATATATAGAATTATATAGAAGAATATTTTTCATTAGAAATGAAAAACGAAAATAACTATTAGCAAAAATAAAAATGGACATAGTGACAGAGGTCTTGGGGAGAATGGAAGTTTTTACTGCTTTTTCCCTAACGAGAACCGATTTGACTTGTGTAATTTTTTAACTTTTTTACTAGACTGGTTTTTAACAGTGTAAGATTTTTTATTCTTCATCATTTTTCTTTCTTTTTCCTTTATATTCTTGATTCTTCCTCCCTTCAAACTGTATAAAAATTTATTTTTTACTATTTTTCAATTTTCTTTCTTATTGAACATTTTTTTATCTGTTTCTCATACCTCTATCCAATTTAATAACTTCACATTTTCTTTTATTTTTAATAGTTCTTTTGTTAATTTTTCTTTTATTTTTTTCTTTTTTCACATTCTTTTTTTTAGTGAGATCACTTTTTCTGCTTTTGCAATTATCTTTTCATCATGTGTTGCTAATATCAATATTTTATTTTTTTCTACCGTTTCCTTTTTTAGCAGCTTTATTACTTTATCCGAATTTTTTCTATCCAGATTCCCTGTTGGTTCATCTGCCAGCACGATATTTGGGTTGTTCGCTAGAGCTACTGCTAGGGCTACTCTTTGTTGTTCTCCTCCACTTAGAAATCTTGGGTATGTTTTTTCATATTTTCTTATTTCCAATTCCTCTAACAGATAATTTACTCTTTCTTTTATTTCCTTTTTTTTCTTTCCTGCTATCCACATTGGAAAAGCTACATTTTCGAACACTGTCATATATTCTATTAGATTAAAGCTCTGAAACATCATTCCTACTTTATTACATCTGTATTCTATTAATTCTTCCCTTGATAGTTTATTTACTATTTTATTTTCGTATATTATCTTTCCGAATGTAGGTTTTAACATAGCTGCTATGCATAGTAGTATTGTTGTTTTTCCTGACCCGCTAGGTCCTGCTAGGACGATGCTTTCTCCTTCCTTTATTTCAAGATTGAAGTCTCTTATTGCTATTGTTTCTACTTCTGATCTATATACTTTTTCTAGATTCTCCACTATCAATTTTTTCACCATATTTGTTCCCCCATTGTAGTTAGATTTTCTTTTTCTTTCTCAAACTTATTGAAAATTCTCATACTGTTTGTTGTAACCAAACTTGCTATTCCTAACATTATACAACTCAATTCTATTAGAGAATATTTTGATACGCTACTCACATTATATACTTTGAAATAGTAATAATTACCCATCCAAGCAATAGACAAAACTGTTCCTATAATAAAACCCCCTATAGAATTCAATAACAACAATAGAATAGTGCAAAATGCCAAAGTAATTTTAAATTTCTTAATGTCTGTTCCTCTTGCTAGAGCGACTAGTAATGTATGTTTATTTTCTCGCACTATTGATTGAAAATATGATATTGTAAAAGCTATAATTGCTAATACAAGAATAGCTGCTTCTATAGGTAAAATTATATAAAAGTCTATATAATTCTTAATTTTATCTTTTGTAATTATAACTCTTACATGTTCATCCATAGCTCCTAAATCGTTTTTTATTTTACTATACCATTCGTACGGATCTACTCTATCCTTTAACTTTACAAGTAGCTTAGAAAAGAAACATTTCCCGAAAATCTCTTTCATTAGTGAAAAGTCTACTATATAGTAGTGATCGTAATATCCACTACTTTCAGAGTCAGGTTCATATTCAACCAGAGGAAAAGAAGAGAAATCATGCCATACTGTAAGATTGATAGACTGTGGTTGCTGACTAATGTTAAAATCGTATCCTCTACCCCAAACCTTGATCTTTTTTTCTAATACTGTTCCTGAAACATAACCCATATCATACATTGCTTTTGAAGATACAAGGGTATAATTCTCCTTGTTATTTTTAGGTAAATCAAAATTTTTTCCTTTGGAATCTATTAAAGAGAAAAAGGATAAAGACATTCTTGAAATGTTTTGAAAAGGTATAAAAACAAGAGTACCTCTGTTTAGCTCCTCTCCTTGTATTATTCTTATTACATTTACAGTTGCTGTAGGAATATAGCTTTCTATTTCAGGATTCATCAAAATTTTTGTCCAGTTATCAAAATGAAAATAATTATAATCGTAACTGTCAACATAAAAACCTATATCTAGGTTTCTTGACATCCAATAATTTTTATTGTATTGCTCATTTATTCCATATGAGTTTAAAGCAAAGGTTGAAAATGTAATCATCCAGAAACTTAAAATTGTAAGTAATTGAAAACGTCTTCTTTTTTTTGTGATTAAACTGGTAATTATTTTAGATATACCATAGTACATACTTGAAAAAAACTTCTGAAGAGCTTGAATAATTATACTATAATTTATCTGAAAGGATAGTATAGCTACAACAAATAACAGTAAAACTAGTGCTATAATTCTCGATATCTGAATGAATGTTGCAAAAAGCATAGGAGGGAGAAATAACGAAACAAGGACAGAATAGAAAAGTAGCAAAGCGACTAATACTAACAAAAATATTAAGTTCTTTGTTTTTAATATATTTTCTTCATTCTTTATATCTCTTTTTTTATTTTCATCTTTTTCCTTATACTCTTCATTTACAAAGTGAAATAGGAATGCGATTTTAATTATTTCCAACAAAAAAAGAGAACTTACTCCAATTATGAGAGAAGTAAAAAATGAGTGTGTTTGCCAAAAAATAACTGAAAATAATTCACCTATTAAACTTAAAATTATTAACCCACTAAGATCAACAGCTATGAAAATAAAACTATAATGTTTTACAAATTGAGTACTCTTTGCTCCTCTAGTATAAAATAGATTAATCTCTTTTCTAAGTGGAAGAAAACTTTCAACTAAGGTAACACACATTATAATGATCAGTAAAATATAAGTAGGAGCTAATAATGTTTGTATTCCACCAAATAATCTATACAAGTTTTCTCTAAGATTCTGAAGCCATTCTTTTTTAGTGTGAACATCGTTTAAAATAAGATTATTTTCGTCAGCAATTCTATGAATAGTAGAATATATCTCTTCATAGTATGATTCTATCTCTGGATTAGTCATTTTTAGAAGTAAATCAGAATCACAATCAATGTATAAATAAACAAAAATTGTTCCCAAATTTCTCTCTTCAGCAACCTTTCTAAACAGATCTAATGAAACTATTACTTTTTTTGGATTGTTAAAAAGCCAATTATCAAAAATATATTGAGTTTTATTATAGGGTTTTCCAACAGATATCATCTCACTAGAATTAGAGAAATTGATTGCTAGCTCTTCGAAATTTTCTAAATGAAATTTCTCATATCTTTCTTTAGAAAAATGAATAGAGCTCAAATTATCTTCCGGGAACATCCATAATAGAATATTTTCTGGTACTCCTATAATATCACAAGAGATATTATCACTGAATGTTGAAAAAAGATTTGTTATACCTTCATTGTTAAATGAGATAGAATCTAGCACGATATATGGTTTAAAATATTTCAATTCTCCTTCTTTTTCCAAATCAGTATAAAAATCAAATAATTCTTTGAAATCTATTTCTCTCTGTTCATCAAAATAAGCTGAGAATGAAAGGTCAGTTATGACATAATTACCAATATTATCTGAATTAATGTCACTTTCAATTGTAATCCTCTTTTTTTCTTTTTCTAGCAATACTGTTGCATAAACAGAACCAAAAAGAAGTAAAAATATTACACAAATTGTAACAAGTGATGAATATCCGAAAAATGATTTTCTTCCTTTAAATGTTTTTAATTTAAACATATTTCATCAATGTTTATTTTCTTCATATATAAATATACATTCATTTGTCCTAAATAAAAAAAATAAAAATGTTGGATTTTCCACATTAATATGGCGGTATATTTGTAGTATATATAAATTGAACATTGAAACTAGTTTCTCCTTTATCTTCTGAATTGAAATCATCCCAATGATATGTGCTCCCGTCTTGATAAACAAAGAAATAGTATATGTCGTAGTTTTCTCCAGTATTGCAAATTAGGTCATCTTTAGGTTCATTATATTTACCCAGGGGGTTTTTATCATTTTCATAGAAAAACCACCTAACCTTTGAACCTGCAGGAAATCCAAAGTACGTTGTATAGGTGTAACTGTTTACACTTGTATTTCAAGTCTAATTAACGAAGGACATCCTGCAGGAAATCCAAAGTACGTTGTATAGGTGTAACTTACATATTCTTCATCACCTTTTTCTACACCTGTTTTTGAAAATACAGAATATTGCATGTCACCCAAATATCCTTCAACATAAAAAGAGAAACCTATTTCCATAAATTAATTGTCTTCTTGCCCTCTTTATTGGAGGACGATTAGAACTGGGTCTACACCCTTGTTCGTATAATTGCACCGCTATATCTCTACATTCTTGAAATTCATTATGAGAACAATAAGGGAATATTTTTTTGAGATCGTGAGGAACAGTCTTTCTCCTCTCTTCTTTTTATCCTCCTGAAAAAGAAAGTTCTTCTTCTCTTCATTTATTTACACTATTTTTTCTTATAAAAAGTCTCTTTTTTTTATTTTTCATCAATATTCTCTATCCTAACGTTCGCAAAATTTCGCAAAAAGTAAATCATGAAAAAAGGTTCATGATTCTACGCTTCTTTCTGTTTTCCTCAGCCACTTTACTCTCCAGTATAATTTTTGTTCGTCCTCATCATATCTTAGTCCATCTGATCCTTTGTTCTTTTTTGCCTAGGAGATAGTATAAAAACTAGACACCACCATTCTTTTTTCTTATCAAAAAATAAATAAGAGTAAACTTATATTTTATATTATTATGCTTATAAAAACTGGTATTAGTGAGCTTGACCAGATGATTGATGGTGGTTTACGTACCCATTATTGTTATTCTATCAAGGGTTCTGCTGGTGCTGGTAAGACTGTTTTATCTATTTTTCTTGCTTGGGGTGCTCTCAATCAGGACATCCCTGTTGTTTTTATTAGTACTGAGATTGAACCTGATCGTATTATTCATTATTTTCACTCTTTTGGTTTTCCTGTTGAGGACTACATTGACCGAGGTTTATTAGTCATTGATAAGATGTCTTTGAAGTCTTCTGGTGAGGAGATTATCCAGACTAACAGTTTTGATTTATCTGGTATTATTTTACGTGTTAGCAAAAAGATTGAGCGTATTCAAGCCAAATTAGTTATTTTTGATTCTCTTTCTGCTTTTATTGCTGATTTTGAGTATAAAGACACTGCTCGCAGTAAGTATATTGATTTTATTAAGCGCATTACTAGTTTGGATACTTCTTTAATTATTACTATTGAGTGTGACCCTATTACTAGCAGTTCTCATATTGACTATTTAGTTGACGGTGTTATTGCTTTAAAGACTGAAATAATCAACAATCAATTAATCAAGAAGATTTCTATTCCTAAATTAAGAGAGGCCAAGCCTATAGTTTATGAAAACCGTTATACCATTACTCAGCGAGGTTTTAAGATTTTCAAATCTGAGAGTGAACCTCTTTTTACTGTTGATCGCTCTACAGGCATTAAGGTTTTGGACAATCTTTTAGGCGGTGGCATTGCTCGAGGTTCTGTTGTTTTAGTTGAGATTAATGGTGCGATTAATTATTTTCCTTTCTTCTTGACTCTTCTTTACAATTACTTAACTCTAAACCATGGTGTTATCATTCATTCTAATGTTCAAATGAATGTCAATCGTATTTTGGAGGAGTTTGAGCGAGGTCAGTGTGACATCTCTGACTACTTACGTGATGGTAATATAGTCTTTTTAGATAAGTACAATCGTTCTGTCACTGCTGTTGAAGCTAAAGAGATTCGTGAAATGATTAACTTAGATGACATGTTAGCTATTACTGTTGAGATGATGCAGGCTTTTGGTTCTGACACTGAAGTTGTTGTTTTTGGTGATCTTACTGATGACGTTAACATTTTGAATGAGCGTGATTTCTTAAAATTGTTTGCTCTTCAGTCTTACAACATTAAGGAGCATAATGCTATTTCCTTTTCTTTTATCAATTATAACGCTGTTGACAAAAAGATTCTCGCTCGTTTACGTACCACTTCTGATGTTATCATTCGTTTATCTCGTGAAAATTATTCTAACTACATTGAATGTTTGAAGAGCACGACTGGTGCTACATTTCTTGCTAAGAATATTGAATTTAAGAAAAGTTATCCTATGATTGAAATTGTTGAGTGAGGAAGTATTATGAACAAGATTTTATACTTCAAGAGCAAAACTTGTAACTGGTGTCCTTTTGTCGAATCGATTTTAAAGAAGATTGTTTCTGAAAAATCTTCTTTAGAGTTAGAAGTTATTGATATTGAAGAAAATTATGAAATCGCTGAGAATTATAATATTGTCGCTGTTCCTACTATTATCCTTCCTAACTCTACTAAAATTGTCGGTGCTACCGATGAAACTTTTCTACGTCAGCAGTTATCATTTTTTTTGTGACTGTGGAGACACTATTCGTTTTTGTTCTTTTTTTATAAATTGTTTCTCTTTCTCTTTTCACTCCTAAATTCTACTTTCCTCGCTATAAGAAAACTCTTTAAATTCCTTTCTTTTATATAAATTAATGACTTGGTGCTTAAGTGATTCAAAGTTTATCTACGGTGTTAATCGAAACGATCTTTATTTTTTAGATATTAATGATCAGGGTGAACTTTTACTTAAGCTTAAGGATCAATCTATTTCCTTTAATGAAATCATCAACCTTGTCAAGTCTCAGTTTAGTTCTTCATCCTCTTCTGTCTCTTCATTTACTCTTCGCGTTCCTCAATTAATCACTGAACAGATTTCTAAACTTAGTAACTGTTTTCTTTCTACTATTCAAAAATATCAATATACTGGTAGTTTTCAGGGCATCTATCCTATTAAAGTCAATTCTTTGAGTTATGTCCTTGAAACTATTAAAAATCACAATTCTTCCTATGCTTTTGAAGCTGGAACTGTTAACGAATTAGAAGTTTTGCTTTCTCTTCTTTCAGAAGATAAAAACCGAATGATAATGTGTAATGGTGTTAAGGATTATGATTATGTAAATAAAATTAGAGAAGCTCTTAACGATGGTTATTCTATTGTTATTAGCCTTGAGTCATGTTCTGAGTCTGCAACCATACTTGATTCTATAGACCATGATTTACTTAAACTTGCTTTGAGAATCAAACCTTACCCAACTGTCAAGTCTCATTGGGGAAGTTCTTCTGGCCGAGATTCTAAATTTGGTTTGTCTATTCACGAGTTCAAACGTATTATTGATTTGTTAGAAAAAAAGGGAGTGAAGGACAAAGTTATGGCTATTCACGCCCATCCTGGTTCTCAGGTTATCGACATTGACGGTTTAAGGAATTTTGTTTTGTATCTTTCAAACAGGTATCTGGAACTTAAGAGTCTTGGTTTTACTAGTCTTAAAAACATAGACTTTGGTGGAGGTATTCCTATTAATTATGATAATAGGTTACCTTCTGACATTTTAGAAAATTATATTAAAACTATTATCCTAACTTTGAAAGAAACCATAACCAATCCTAAAGACCAACCCAACATTTGGATTGAGGCAGGAAGATTTGTTACAGCTTCTTCTTCTTTGATTATTATTGAGACCATTGCTCTTTATTCTGTTTTTCCTCCGAAAAATGGTTTAAACGAACACAATTCTAAATTTGACACTATACTTAACAAGATTAACCATTCTCCATCTATTCCACTTTTATTTTCTAATTGGACTGATTTTAGATCCCCTGCTATCTACTCGAGTGTAGACGAAATTTTAAACATGGAAATTGTGATGAAATTTTTGAGATTGGCCATCAGAAAAAAAATGATGAATTTAGAGGATGAACAGAAGTTTAACAAGATTTTTGATTTAGAGCTGGATAAACTTTTTTATGAGATTTATTCTCCTGAATACATTTTAATTGGTAACTTTAGTGTTTTTAATACCATTATTGATTGGTTACTTGTTTATCAATACTTTCCAATTCTACCCACCACCAACCTCAACCAACAACCTTTTTCTTTAGTCAGATTAGTGGATAAAACTTGTGATTCTGATGGTGAAGTTTCTATTTATCATCCTGTTTTCAATGAAGACAAAATCTTGTATACAACCGATGGTTTTCCCTTAACAATAAAAGACAAGAAATTTAATCTCATGGGCTTTCCTATAGGTTGCTTACCTGATAAGTTCCCTTTTTATTTAGTTATAGCTTTAACAGGGGCTTATCAAGATAATATTAAGATGCACCATAATCTTATCGAACCATTAAGCAGTTTTATTATCACTCATGAGAATGGTAAGTGGAATGTTTTCCATTATGGAGATAAATGAAACAGATAATTTTATAAACAGTTGTTTTTCATTATCATTCGACCATTTAAAAGAGGACCCTTTAATGAGCATGCGAGAATCTATAGTTAAAACCTTTAAAGAAATAAGAGATGAATATAGAGAAGTTGAGACTGCAGACAAAATTTTTGATATAATCAGTTTAGTTGGTATTGTACTCTTCTTTGTAAGTGCGTTATTAATGAGTTTAAACAACAAAATTAACCCTATCAACATTGCATTTTCGATCTATCCATTAGCTATTGCTGGTACTTCTACTGCTATACGTATGAAACTTAAAAAAATTACAGATGAAGAAGAAGCATCTAAAATCTTTAAAGAATACGTCACTATTATTGGTTTACTAACTGTTTTAGTATTAATAGTAATTATTTTTACTGTATTAATCTATGTTTAATTTACTACTTTTTTTTAAAAAGTACCACAAATTTTTTTATATATAATATGGTTATTTGTGGACAATGAGTTACAATATTGAAAAACAATATACTAGAGTTATTAAATATGGTATGAGTTTAGGTGTTAGGAGAGTATTTGAAACCATCGTTTTTGCAATTTCTATCTTTAGTATGACTTTTATTTACCTTTATGTGCTTTTTACTGAGAATGTTTCTGCAATTGGAAAATACTTGTTCTTTCCTATTGGTATTTTTCTAGAAATTGTACTTATTTTAGCATATATTGAGAACCATTATAGTATTGAGATTTTTGGAGAGATTGTTACAAAATTTTTCACTACCCTAAGCATTTTATCTCTTCTAATGATAGTCATTTATTCTTCTATTCCAGCTCTATATACAAACAAAAAACTTGATGGAATAAACATTTCTCTCTTAGTTATTTACTTCATTTTAGTTGCAGTAGAAACAGGTTATTTCTTGTATTCTGTTCCTAGAGGAGAATTTTCTGAATCTTTTGGAATGGAAAAGCAATTTTCTATTTTAGAGAAAAAACTAAAAACTATTAATTTAAATTCTTTACCAATTGAAAAAGCCATTAACAAAGGAATCGAAACTTTAAAGAAGAAAGTTTCTGAAAACGGTGTTTGGGGCTCTTTAAACCCTCTTTACGAAACTGCAATAGTTTTAGAATTTTTCCATTCTCAAAATTATGAAATTGACTCCACATGGACTATCAAGACTTCCCAGGGTAAAAGACCTGTTTCTCTCAAGAATTCATTTGACTATATTTCTACAATTGTTGACATGCTTGAAGAAACTGAAATTTCTTACGAGCAATTATACATTTTATATGTTGTTAGCTTATTTGATCCGTCTACACTTGATCCCCACTTAAATTTAATTGAAACTTTCAAAAATGAGCTAAAAGAAGAAACAGAATGGGATTTTATTAACTCTCTTAATCAATTTTCTCCCAATGTTAGATCAAGAAGTACCCCCCCTCATTTCATTTTTGCCTATATTGCTGATGTTATTGGAGAAATAGAATTATTAGATCGTATCTCTCTTTTATTCACAAAAAGCATTGATATCATAATTAAAAGAGGATATTCCCGTTTTTCCACATCAAAGACTGGAAGAACCCCCATGGAAATGTTTGCTCGATTAATGTTAACCTTATATCATATTAGGAGAATGCCGCCTAAAAGACAAGAATTCTTAAAAGCTGTTCAACAGACTCAATTTATTGAAGGTAGCTGGGAAGATGATATAGGAACCACAGGGTACGTTATTCAATCTTTAATTCCAAGTGAAACTATTGAATCCATGCCACTGAAGAAAGGGACTCTGTACTTGTTAGCAATGCAAGACAAAGAGGGAATGTGGAACGGAAGCATTGAAGAAACAATAACTGCTCTTAAAACACTTATCCAGATCAAGAAATTCATTGAAGAACAAGTTTAATTTTTTCTTCCATTTTTCTTCTTCTATTTCATATTCACAATTCTTTTAAGAATAAATAAAAAATAAAATATATGACAGATATTATTCACATTCTACTTTATATTCAAACAGCAACTGTAATATTATGTTTATTGTATGGTTCTATCATAGACATCTTTAAACGCGAAATTTCTGACATTCCATGGATTGTTATGGTTTTAGAGGGAATTGTTACTACCATTCTTATGATTATATTTTATAATGATAAAAAAGAGATCTGGAGAATTATAGGAATAAATTTCTCTCTTGCGTTAATTATTGGTATAATCATCTATTATACTGGAATTATGGGGGGAGCAGATGCAAAAGCAATAATGGCTTTATCAGTAAATACTGCTATTTTTCCTTTCGATTTTCCACTAACAAAACTCACAGTTTATCTTTTCCTTCCTCCTGTTTTCAATATTTTCTTTAATTGGTTACTTGCAATAATTATCTTCTATCCTATTCCTTTAGCTATATACAACATAATTTTGAAATTAAGAGGTATAAAACTGTTCAATGAAACCCACGCCAACTTTTTCGACAAGATTCTCTCTCTAATTTCAGGATATATAATCAAAGTAGAGAAAGCTAAAAATAGGATTGATATTGTATATTCCGAAGTTTATAATCAAAAGAATGAACGTTGGGAAATCAAGCATTTTATGAAGGTCGAAGAAGAGGAAGAAGAAGAAAAATTCAAACATGAAGTTGAAGAGTGGATTAATAAAACTAATAAAGAATACATCTGGGTTAAAGTTCTTCCTCCAGGCATAGTATTTTTGCTGATAGGTTATGTCATCTCATTATTTATTGGAAACCCACTATTCGCTTTATTCAGTCTTCTTTAATATTTTATTTTTATTTGTTTATTTTCTTTTTTACTTTCTTTTATATTCCTTGATTATGCTTATCAAACATGCTCTCTTCAGTTAAATTTAATGCAATTGCTAGTTCAGCTACTATTCCATCCAAAAAAGACAAAGCAGCACTTTCGAACATAGTTCCCTCTGGAGTTAAAGTACTATCTAATCCAATTTCTCTTCTTGCAAGATCAGTTTTTGTACGTCCTATTAGTTTTACAGTTACATCTCCTAATCTTCCTATTACACTTAATGGATAACTAGTTATAACAATCACATATGGGTTCCAGATCAAGTATGTTTCCAGAACTGCCTTTACAATAGGAGTTGTACCTGACCCACTTATAACAACTATTGTTTCTCCTTCCTTTACTCTTGGAACGGATCTAGAGTTAGTGATAAATCTTGATTCTGCACCTAAATGCTCTAAACGAGTTTGAAACATCTGTCCAACCATTGCTGAACGTCCACTTGCTAAAATGAATATTCTTCTTTCATTTTTTATATCATCAAGTAACCTATCTCTAACTGCTATTACATATTCATGATGTTTCCTCATGTGCTCTACATTCTTCTTCAAATTATCGATCATTAATTCTATTGCTCGAAAAATAATAAGATCTTTATTATCTGCTGACTCTATGTTCTGGGTTTCATCCATTATTTTTTCGCTCCTTATTGCGAAATAATGAAATTTCCACAGTGTTTTTTTATCTGTAGAATTTCTTTCTAAGCTAAAACAACTGCAACCATTTTTAAATTAAATGGTTCAAACTAGATTTTTTCTCAATTAAACTGCCTTAAAAAGGCTAAAAGTCACTTTTTTCTAGTGACTGTCTCTTGCATAATAGTGTAAATAGTGTTTCGAAAACTTTTTTTCCTCTGAAAAATAATAAGGAGATATAAGTAATAGAGACGAATTCCATGTTGAAGAAGTTTAAAAAAATTACAAGTTCTAAGCATCGTCCTTCTTTTATTGCAGGATTTACTATATTCTTTTGGTTGATTATTGTAGTATCAAATATAAATCAAGTTTTACATCTTTCCCAACATCTAACTGATGAAGGTAACTTTTCTTCTTCAACAGATTCTGAATCGAGAATAGCTTCAAACATTATTTCAAAATACCAAGAAGATAATGCAACTTTTTTCCTTATCATTCGAAATAAGAATGGGAGCTCGGTTTTAACAGAAGAAATGTACAAGAAAATTACAGAAGTTGAAAAAAATATAACAAGCAACAGATTGATTGGGCCCTACTTATCTTCTTCAACACCATACTCTTCTATTTTTGATACAACAGATAACCTACTAAGAAGTGTATTAAGTTTACAATGGTATTCCACTAAATTCATTATTTACTCTGCTGCAATTATATGGGGAGGTATAGAATATTTTTGTGTTAATTGGATAAGTAATTATAATTATTCCTCAAATCTTACTAGTTCTGTTAAAAATGCAGAATATTTCACTAAACAATACCTAGAAGGATATATTTCAGACATTAATAGTTCAATTTTTCTTCCAATGATGTATTCTTTTATCTCTAATTTTTCTTCTTTATTCTATAATAGCTTAAAACTTTCAGAAAACTTTCCTTCAAATGTGTCGGAAGCCATATCTCTTTCCTCATCTTTAATTGAAAATAATAAAACATTTTTTTCTCAAATATCAAGTGAAACAAGATTTTTGGATGCATTAATTTTTCTTTCAAGTTCTTTTAATATAAGTAAGTGGAATGAATCCTATTATTTATTTTCTAAAACAAGTGAATTTTTATTTAATTCAACTAAACAAAGTGACATTAATTTTGTTGATGAAGTTTATTCTAACGGTTCATTAACGGGTTTTGTTAACGCGAAAAACAAGTATTTAATTCCGATATTAAGACTAGAAAAAACAATTCCTCCTATTTCTGAAGATATGATTATCTCTTTACTAACTTTATTCACTAATTACAACAAAACTAGAGAACCTGATACCATGATTATTTTATTTAATACTGCTTTATCTTATAAGACTGTAAACGGATATAATTTATATAAAGAGATCATTCGTATTCTTCCTCTTTTACAAAAGGCAAACCCTTCTTTAGAAATTGAGGTTACAGGGTTTGATCTTTTCATTATTGAATTAACAGAAGATTCAGAAAATCAAGCTAAAAAAATGGATATTATCGTCATTGTTTTCTTGATTGTGATTCTAATTTTAGCCTATCGTTCACCCATCCTTCCTCTTATTCAGATTCTTTCTATTGGGATTGCAATGGTTGTTTCTCGTTCTATATTTATTTTAGTTAGCAAGACAGTTTATCCTCTTTCTAGCACGAGCTTAATTCTTATGAGCATCAACTTATTAGGAGCCACAACAGACTATAGTGTTTTTCTTATTGGAGATTATTTATTAATGTATGAAAAGTTTAAAGATAAGAAAAAATCTGTTAAAGAGACTCTAGAGAGAACAGCAAAGAGCATAGTCATTTCTTCAATTTCTCTAGCTATTGGTTTCGGTTCATTAATTTTTTCTCGTATCCCATCTATTAGAGGAATGGGGATAGGAGGAGCTATAGGTTTTCTTTCTGGAATGATAGTTTCCTTAACAGTTGTTCCATCTTGTTTATTTCTCATAAAGCAAGAAGTGCTAACTAAATGGAAATTCAAGAAGAAGATTACACCTAATTTTAACTTATTTAACAGAACACAGAAACTTGTTCTAAGGCGACCTATGAAAGTATTTTTAACTTTCACTTTTATTTCTGCTTTATGCTTTGGATTGTTTTTCATAACTCCACTTGATTATTCACAATTAAGTACAGCTCCAGATAGATATATTTCAAAACAAGGATTTAATTTAATTTCAGAGCATCTAGGTGAAGATAAACTTAACCAAATTATTATTTTATATAAAACACCAGAAAATGAATCTTTTATGTTCAATAACAATTCTCTTAATATTAAGACTATAGAAAAAGTGGAAGAAACGATAACAAAGATAACAAAAAATACAAATTTCACTTATATTTATGGAGTTAGTCATCCTTTGGGTAAACCTTTTTCAGAAAGTATAGAAAATACTTCTTATTTTCTTTATCAAGAGATTCTTTTATTAACAACCAAATTTATTTTACCCGATAGTCAATATGCTTTAGTCACTTGTGGGTCTCCTTTCAAAGAAGAAGACATAAGACTAGATCAACAAGTTACTATAATTCGAGACACCATAAAAGAGTTAAATAAAGACCCACAATTTGAGGATTGGGAGATTTTAGTCACAGGATTCCCTGTTACTTTAGTAGATGGCAAGAGAATAATCCAAGAAGATTTTTTGATTATCTCTTTAATGATATTAGTTAGCTCCTTTATCCTACTAGTCTTTTTTATGAAAGACGTTTTCATGGCATTTAGAATATTACTAACAATAGTCATTAGTCTTGGATTGAATCTAGGAATATTTGCTATATTTGCGCATATATTTTTTGGAGGGAGTATATTGTTTATGGTACCATTATTCCTTTTTTCTGTTTTAATATCATTAGGTTTAGATTTTGACATCTTGTTCTTAGGTATTTTTAATAGGTTGTTTAAGGAAACAGGCGAACTTGAATCAAGTATTTTTAACTCTGTCAAACAAACAATGTCAAATATTTCTATCGCAGGAATAATTATGATGGCCACTTATTTTTCACTAATATTTACGAATTCAATCCAGATGATTCAAATTGGATTAGGATTAAGTATAGGCATTTTTATTGATGTTTTTGTTTCTCGTTTATTTATTGTTCCCTCTGCAGTGATTCTCACTTCAAAGTTTGAGCAAAAATTAAAGCTCAGGAGGAAAAAGAATGAAAAATAAGATTATTCATTTATTCTTACTATTGCTATTTATAACAACTTTTATTCCTATGATTACTAGTGCATCTAGCGATATTGATTTTAGAGATTTAGATTTTTCATCTAAAGGTTATGATATAACTTATAGAATATTAGAAGGGAAAAATATAGGAAGTTTATTCAGTGATATTGGTTTTAATCTTTCTGGTTCACTATCTGGTTCAGAATTTCATGTTTTGCTTAAAAATCAGAAAAGCGAAATAAGAGATGTTTACTCATTGGAATCTAACACAGTAATCCAGCAAAACACATCAATTTTTATTTTTGATAATTACATACAGTTAAAAAACAAAATAGAATTTAGTTCTGAATTAACAAAACTTATTTCTCAGATAAAAATAGGAGATAATTTTCTTAAACCAACAGATGATAAAAAAATTTCTACATCTCTCCCTTACAATTCAACTATTCCTATTCCCAGAATATTCTCCCAAGTTTTATTCCCAAATTTCAATTCAATAATTACAAACAGTAACTATTTTGATTTTCTTCCAATAATTCTAGGAACTGAATATGAACGATATGAGGCAGAGTTCTCTTTTCTACAGCTTACTGGAAATTTTACAGTTAATATTTATAATAAATTTCAAGATTATTTTACTGTTTCACTGAGAAAAACTGATTCCAGTTTAATTATTAAAAGCTCTTGGAATAAGAATAATGGTCTCCTTCAATCTCTTTCTATTCAGTTTAAACATAAAGAAACAGCTAACATTTTCAGTATAGAATATAAGGATTTTAGTGAGATTGGAACACCAGAAGATTCAGATGTTGTTTCTTTTTTCATATCAAATAGTTCAGCAGATTTAGATTACTATAATGGACCTGAAGCAAAAAAGACCCAACTAGAAAGCGCTACACGATTAATTAACAATATTAATAATACAGAAGCTTTTCGATATCTAATACAAAATAATGGAGGATTATCAATCTCTTGGACATGGCAAGTGTTAGATCCTTTAACACAAAAATATGCTGAATCCTCTATACTTCAAGAAACAACTTTTCTTTCACAGATGGAACCAGTAATCATACCAAAATGGGATATGAACATTGGTTTGATTATGTTTTTAGAAAGTATAGGAGAAAGTTTAAAAGAGCAAGTTCAGGATTACAGAATCAAGATTGGAAACAGAACAGAATATTCTATATCGATAAACAAATTCAATATTCAGTTACAAGAGTTTGAGCAGTTCTATTACCTATTAGTTGATTTTGATGTAAGTTATCAAAGAAAAGAAATAAGTTTCTTAGCAAGCAGAACTCAGATACAACAGTGGAATTTATCATATTATTTTTGGTTAAGTTATTCCAAATCAGGCATATTAAGCGGGTTTTCCATTTCTTGTCAAGAAATCAATCACTTTTATTTTGAACCTTTCGATATCAAAAGAGAAACACATTATAAGTGGAATTACAAAATAGAAAGTACAGAAAAAGTTCACACTGTTCCAACATTCACTATACCTACAACAAAAACTCCAATTTCGAAAATTTTCTTCGTTACTTTGCTTGTAATTACAGTATTCAAGAAAAAGAAAAAGAAAGAGTTGAAATAATTGCTACATCATGAAGATAAATTTATTTTAGATACAAATTTTATTATTAGTGCTTTTGAGAAAAAACCCTCAACAATTACTACTTTCATAAAGAAGATAAGAAACCTCAATATTCAGCTACTAATTACAAATCATATTATCAAAGAAATTAGGTGGTATTTGCGTAGAAGAATAATAAATGAAATTACAATTAAAGAAGTTTCCACTAAAGAAATTAGAAAACTTCTTTCTGAACTTGAAAAAAAGAAGATATCACCGCCACATTTTCCTGACTTATCTAATATTGTACTTGCAAAAAAATTAAGCGGTACAGTTGTAACAAGTGATCTTCAACTTGTAAAAACTTGTGAAAAATTGGGTATTCCAGTTCACATGTCTTCTTCATTTGTATTCTTTTTAAAAGAAAAGGCAAACGATTTTGCAGACAAGAAATACTTTAATGAATTATATGATAACATTCTCTCTGATGAAATTAAACACAGTGTAGAACAGAGTGAAATATATAATCCTGTTTATAGGATAAAAGAAATTCAACTACATGCGATTAAAGTTTTACAAAAACTGCCTAAAATTTCTCCTTATAAGCCACAAGAGATGGTCTTCCTAAAAGAAGAAAACGAACTTTTAGACTTAATCAATGAAATAGAATTTGAGATGCCAAATTATATTACACAGATTCGTGACGCTAAAAACTTAGAAACTCTTGAAATAGAATTGAAAGACATTTATAATCAGATTAATGACATTGTTTGGCAATTACAACTTCTACTCAAAACAAGAAAGAGCCCAATTTTATCTGCATCAATAAGAATAAAAGCTAGAGTACTATTTATTTTAAGTATTGTCGAGTTTACATTATTAAACTTTGGAAAATTAGAAAATACTTTGAATATTCTCTCGGAGATAGCTTCTACTTCACCAGATATGGTCTCAGATTTATTTATGGATTTACAGTTTCTGAGAATGGTTTTTTTCTTTGTTACTCAAAATTACAATCGGTTAACCGGATACTTTTCTGATAATTTTCTTCTATTATGTGAAATTGAAAGAAGAACAGACTTAACAAAACTTACACGAACTATAATTTTTGCTTGTACCATTTTAGAAAGCAGAGTAATAGATAAGAATGCATCTTTAGAAGGTAAAAAAGAAATTTCTCTCTTATTCCAGCTAGGATATATTTTATTACAAAAAAGAAAAATTGAAAATGCACTACTCATCTTGCTACAAACACATTACTTGGCATTGCAGATTAAAGATGAGAAATTAATCAGAAATTCTTTAGAGCTCATGATTGTTATCCATTACATCTCAAACGAGAATATAAGTACAGAAATAGAGCAAGGGTTATTAGAACTAAAAAAACTTAATCCATTTAATGTTCCAGTTTTTTCTATAAAAGAAGAATTAGATCTAGGTATTTTCACTGAAAAAGAGTTTAAATCTGTTGACAGCTTCCCTAGTCTGCTAAAAGAATGGTTCTATATTTATGATTATTTGAAAAAAGATGAAGAAGGACAAACAAAAACAGTAATTTTTGTTATTAATCCTTATTTTTCACCCAAGACAGTCTTTATTACTACTCAAATCTTGCCCATGTATGAACTTCGACCTGGAAGACAAATAAAAATAATAAAAGGAATGCTGAAAATCAATAAGTGTAATTATAATTATGAAAAAAGGGAAGTTGATTTAGTAATTGAAATCAAAGAAGCTTTATTCTCTCTTAGAGACCCATGGGGAATGAAAATACTCAGGTAAGTTTTTCTTTCCATTCATCTATTGTTTTTAATATTTCTTCAACATCAATAGGCTTTCTTCTCATCTTTTCTATTAGTTGGCTCATGTTATGTCTCATAAAAGGAGAAAGAGCACTAGCTTCCATTAAAGCATCTCTTGCTTTGTCAAAAGCTTTTATTATCTGCTCCTTATCTCTTGACACTGTCACTATTGTCTTAAGATTATCAAAAACCTTCTTTGGTTCAACATTTTCCCAATCTTCTTCAATATTAGTTTCTTGAACTAGGGAAGAAGTAATTAAAGCGTATCCCTCTCCTATCTGTTTAATTAGACCTTTTCTTTCAAGATTGAATAGAAGTTGATCTATTTTCCTTTTTTCCACACCAAGTTCATTTGCTAATGATTCAGAGTTTTTTGGGAGAGTGGAACTTGATAGAATACCCAAAATTCTTTGAGAAACTGTACCATTTTTTTTACAATATTGAACAAGAGAAGTTAAGGCAGTTACAAATTTATCATCAGTAGGCTTTGAATAATAAGTCACTAATTCCTCAAGAAAGTTCTCAATTTCTCCAGTTTCTATATGTACAGGAGTAAAACTTTCAGGTTCTTTTGGTTTACCAAAAGTTTCTTTTTTCAATCTATCAATTTCTATCTCCAGATCTCTTATCTTTAACTTAAGCTCATTTTCTCTTTCATCTCGAGCTTGTGCATCTTGCTCTTTCCAATATCGCTCTTCTTCCATTCTCTTGGAATATTTCTCTATCTCTTCATCTTTCTGTTGAATAACTTGTTTAAGTTTAGCTATTTCAGTATTTAGATTTTCTATCATATTTGATTGATGGGAGATACGTTGTTGTAGTTGAGACATATATTGCTCTTGAGCTTGCATTTGCAATTTCATACGTCTAACGTCATTTTCTTCTCCACCGTCTGCCCCATATGGAGTCCTTACCACAAAAGTCACCTCAATTATAAGCAATATTCTCTCCCATAGTTAAAAAATTTTAGATTTGGAAAATTAGCCCAATATTTCTAGCAAAATGATTTCAAATATCTTTTTACACCTTGAAACATTAGAATAAGGCCATTTCTTGTCTTCTGTATTAAGAACATAGTCTGCTAAAGCCATTACTGAACCTACCCCATAACCTAGCTCTTTTTTATTTCGTGCCAGAAAATTATCAAAATTCCTTAGATATTCATCTTCCTTTGCTTTAGAACTATCCTCTCCTTCTTTTCTGTCAGGATTATCTAAACGTCCAAATCTTGTTCTCAAAGAAGCATGAAATGCAATAATAAAGACATTTGTTTCTCCAAAATGGTTTTTCAAAACTTCAATTTCAGAAACTGCTCGAATCCCAGAGACGAAAACTGCTTTAATTTCTTTATCTAAATTGTCAATCTTCTCAATCAATCGTTCAGTAAAATAACTATCAGATATTTTCTTACAATCATCTGTAACCTTCTTTATATTTTCTGGGATAAAATCAAAGCCTCGTTTTTTCACTTCTTCCAAAACTACTGTTCCTGTTTCAAACAGAGGAATATTGTATTTTTCGCCATAGATTTTGGCATAAGTTGTTTTTCCTGCTAACGGAAGAGATGTGAGAACTATAACCTTCATACCCTCAATTTTATATGGTATAAAATAAATTTTTCTTAAAAAAATAAAAAAATAAACGGTCAGAGAGCTCCAGTGGTTCATAGTAAGCCATAGCTTAACTCCCCCGGTCTATGAGGCTCTGACCTAAATTAACTTCTACATTTTTATTTAAAAATTAACTGATTAAATATAGAAAAACCATTTGGTACTTGGTGTCAAAAAAGAAATAAATCTAGATCTTTTCTTATCTGCATTAAACATCGAATATTGTAAAACTTTAGAATATCTTATAGTTGAAGTGAAAAACGATCAAATTGTAGAGAATCTTACCCCTAATTTCCAAAGAATTTTAGATGGACATTTACCCAAGAATGTTGGATTAGTAATTGTTACTTCTCAATCTACTTCTAAAGAGGAGTTTGACTTTGTTTCTCGTTGCTTTGCCCCTTGGTTTGCAATAAATGAAGACCCGGTAACAGGTTCTGCTCACACTATTTGTATCCTTACTGGAGTAAAAGGCTAATGAAAAAAGAATTAAATGCTTATCAATGTTCTCCACGTGGAGGAATTCTTCATCTTCTACCTTCAAAAGTTTCTGAAAGAGTTTACATTGTAGGAAAAGCAACTGTTGTTTTAAGTGGTAATCTATTTCTTAATTAATTTTATTTTTTGACTGACCGTTAATTTTATATATCAGTCAATGTCTTGAAAGTATCAGAAAATTAGAAATCTGAATTACGAGGTTACATTTAAACTCGGAGAACACACTATATACATTTGATATCAAGGAGAGTAGATTAGATTGAATGAAGAAGAAAAGGAATTAGTAGAAGTAGATGTCAACGAAGAGGGTATTGAAGAGATATCTGTTGGTGAACAAAAACAAGAAACTGAATCTAAAGAAGAAAGTAAAGAAAAGAAAGAGTCTCAAGATGAGGTCGACGAAATAGAAGAGTTACGAAAATCACTCAAAGCACTTTTCTCAGATCCTGAAGCGTTAATTGAGCAATATGTTGAATTATATAAAGAGCTCAAAGAAGCAAAGGAAAAGCGTGATGAGTATCTTTACCTTGCTCAAAAAACTCAAGCTAATTTAGAAAACTATAGAAAGCAAGTACACAAGGATCAACAATGGGCTAATTTCCACAACAAGTCCAAAATCCTGGAGAAATTTCTTTCCATCTACGATGACCTTGCTAGAACTCAAGCTGAATTTGATAAGAATCCAGATATTGAACATGTAAAAGAAGCTCTTCGCATGATATTTGAAAATTTCAAGGCTACTTTTGATAATTTAGAAGTTAAAGTAATTTCACCCAAAGAAGGTGAAAAATTCAATCCTCGTATTCATGAAGCTATTCATGTTTTAGAGTTAGAGGACAAAGAAAACAACTCTATTATTGAGGTTGTAAGTTTAGGATTTATGTTACAAGACTTAGTTCTTCGTCCTGCTAAAGTCGTGATTTCAAAAGTAAAGAGTAAACAAAAAAATGAAAATAAAGATTAAGGTGATTAGAAATGTCAGAAGAAAAGAAAGAAACTAAGAAAGAAATAGTTGTTGGAATTGACTTAGGAACAACAAACTCTGCTATTGCCTACATGGTAGGAAACCAACCTCAGATTATTCCCAATGCTGAAGGAGGAAGAATCACTCCCAGTGTTGTAGCTTTTAATGAGGATGGAACCAGAACTGTTGGTATCCAAGCTAAAAGACAAGCTGTTGCCCAAGCTGAACGAACAGTTATTGAGATTAAAAGAAAAATGGGTACCGATTATCGATTTGAAGTTGATGGAAAGAAATACAGACCTGAGGAAATCAGTGCTATGATTCTTTCCAAACTCAAACATGATGCTGAAGAATATTTAGGTCAAAAAATTAACAAAGCAGTTATCACTGTTCCTGCATATTTCAGTGATTCTCAAAGACAAGCAACAAAAGATGCAGGAGAGATAGCAGGTTTAGAAGTTTTAAGAATTGTTAACGAACCTACAGCATCCGCTCTAGCATATGGTCTTGATAAAGAAGAAGCTGAAAAGGTTCTTGTTTTTGATCTCGGTGGAGGAACTTTTGATGTTTCAATATTGGAATTAGACGAAGGATTATTCAGAGTAATTGCTACAAGTGGGAATAACCTTCTTGGAGGTTCTGATTGGGATCAAAAGATAATAGACTGGATGATTGAGGAATTTAAGAAAAATGAAGGAATTGACCTTTCTAGTGACCCAAAGATTGTACAACGATTAAAAGATGCAGCAGAACAAGCCAAAATTGAATTAACATCCAAGCTCCAAACAAGGATTAATCTTCCCTATATCACTTTTGATCCAAAGACTAACAGTCCAAAACACCTAGAGATGACACTTACAAGAGCTAAATTTGAAGAGATGACAAGAGATCTTGTTGAAAAATGCCGTGGACCCTCCTTACAAGCAATGAAAGATTCAAAACTAAAGCCTGAAGATCTAGATAAAATCATTCTTGTTGGTGGAGCCACTCGTATGCCAATGATACAAAAAATGGTTAAGGAGCTTTTTGGTAAAGAACCTCACAAAGGAATTAACCCTGATGAAGTAGTTGCATTAGGAGCTGCTGTTCAAGCTGGAGTCTTAGCTGGAGAAGTAAAAGACATCCTTCTACTTGATGTTACTCCTTTAACTTTAGGTGTCGAGACACTAGGAGGAGTTATGACACCATTAATTGAACGAAACACTACTATACCAGTTACCAAGAAAAAAGTTTTCACTACAGCTGTTGATGGGCAACCAAGTGTAGAAATTCATGTTCTTCAAGGAGAACGTACAATGGCTAAAGATAACATTACTTTAGGCCGATTCCAGTTAGTGGGTATTCCTCCTGCACCTAGAGGTGTTCCTCAAATTGAAGTAAGTTTTGAAATAGATGCTAACGGCATTCTCAAAGTATTTGCAAAGGATTTAGGAACTGGAAAAGAACAATCAATCACTATCCAATCTTCTCATCTAACTGAAGAAGAGATCGAGAGAATGAGAAAAGAAGCAGAGCAATACAAAGAAGAAGACCAAAAACGCAGAGAATTAATTGAAGCAAAAAATGGAGCAGAACAAGCAATCTATACTACTGAAAAAACAATAAAAGAAGCAGAAGATAAAATTACTGAGGACGAGAAAAACGCATTGAATGCCAAAATTGAGGAATTAAGGAAGATTCTTGAGGGAGAGGATCTTGATAAAATTAAGAAAAAGACTGAAGAATTAATGCAAGAAATGTTCAAGATCTCTCAAAGAATCTATGGCGCAGCAGGTCCTCAAGGAGCACCTGGAGCAGGTCCTACAGGATTTCCTGGTTATGGCGCTCCAAGTGAAGCAGCAGGAACACAAACTGGTTCAGATGTTGATGAAGAAAGCGTAATTGATGTTGACTATGAACCAGTTGACGAAGACGAAAAATAATACTCGTTAAAAGATAAATTTAATATTAATTCTTTTTCTTCTTTCTACCGTTAGGAAGTGACCCTATGTCAGAGAAACGAGATTACTATGAAGTCTTGGGAGTTAGTCGAGACGCCTCAGAAAGTGAAATAAAAAAAGCGTTTAGAAAGAAAGCTATGCAATATCATCCTGATCGAAATCCTGACGACCCAGAAGCTGCTGAAAAGTTCAAAGAAGTTTCTGAAGCTTTTGAAGTCCTTTCTGATCCAGAGAAACGTGCAGCATATGACAGATTTGGTTTTGCAGGAGTAGATTCAAGTTTTTCTCATGTTAGTGCTAGTGATTTTTCCTCATTCAGTGACTTATTTTCTTCATTATTTGGCGAGGATCTCTTTAGCGAATTTTTTGGAGGACACAGGAGAAGAGCTAGTGGGCCTAGGAAGGGCTCTGATTTAGTAATGAATTACTCTATTTCTTTTTACGATGCTATTTTTGGTACGAAAAGAGTGGTTGAAGTTCCAATAAAGAAAGTTTGTCCAACATGCAATGGTTCAGGGACAAAAAAAGGTTCATCTCCTAGGATTTGTCCCACATGCCAAGGATCTGGAGTAGAAACACTAACACAAAGAAGCGGCTTCACTATATTTCAAAGACAGATTCAATGTCGTCAATGTAATGGAAAAGGGCAGATTATTGATAACCCTTGCCCTACTTGTAAAGGAACTGGCCGTGCTAAAGAGAACGAAAAAATCAGGTTAGAGATTCCTCCAGGAGTAGATAGCGGTTTTAGACTTAGAATAAAAGGAAAAGGAGAAGAAGGTCGTTTAGGAGGTCCCAGAGGAGACTTATATATTCGAATAATTGTCGATGAACATCCTTTCTTCAAACGTAGAGGAGATGATCTAGCTGCAGAAATAGCAATCCCCTATCCAATAGCCGTTTTAGGAGGAGAAATAACTATTCCTACCCCTTATGGTCCAGAGAAAGTAAATATACCAAAGAATACTAAAGATGGGGATATTATTAGACTTGCTAAAAAAGGAGTGCAACGACAAACTAGATATGGTGTCAATCGTGGAGACTTCCATGTAGTCGTAAGAATAGATATTCCCAAAAAATTGACAAATGAAGAAAAAGAGTTACTTATTAAATTGTCTAAAATAATGCAAATGCCAGAGAAACAACAAAAATTGTTTAATAAACTATTTGAAGAAATTAAGAAAAATAAGAAATAGTTATTCCCTAACTTCTTTTTATTTTCAGATACTTTTTTATTAGGTAAATGTGATTTATTATATATGAGTGATGAAGATTTTGTTCGCTGTCCCAACTGTGGAAATCTAAACATTAAAGGTTCAACCAAATGCCTTTTCTGTGATCAAGAATTAGAAGTTTCAGAAGAAGATAAGGGTAAAGTAGTAGAAACTTTTCCTTGTCCTAGCTGTTCTACAGATTTACCTGTAGGTGTAAAATCATGTCCTATTTGTGGATGGAGTGAAGAAGGAGCTTCACAGGTAGAAGAAGGACCAACAGATAAAGGTGAATCGCTAGGTATTCCTCAAGTAGGAGAGAGTGCACCCCCTGCACCTACTATTCCAAAAATGCCTGAAACAGAAGAAGAAGGAGAAGAAGTTCTTACACCTAAAATTCCAGATATGTTAGTTGAAGAAGTAGAAAAGGTAGAAGAGGAAATAATTATCGAAGAAGAGCTTGTTCAACCAGAAAAAGTTTCATTTAAATTCACTATTGCATTCATATGTTTATCATTGTTACTCTCAATATTTCATTATGGTTTCAGTTTCTTAATAGCCCTTCCATCAGTTAAAGTCATAGACCCTGAAGTTCAAGTTATTCCTTTACAAGGGGATCTATCTACCGCAGTTAAAATTAGTGCTATTGCCTTTTATCTATCAGTAGTTGTATCTATTACTTCAGGATACATTATTTCGTTGTTTATTAGAAAAAGAATCAAAGAGTTAAAAAATATCATTTTGTGGTTGGGGATTTTCATATTTATAGATCTGATTGTCCATATAGCTATTCCAGCTCTAGCTACAATAATATTCTATCCACGAGAGATTCTATTTATCAATCTATCTGGAGCTACTTTGGTCTTCTTAGTTACAAATATAGTTCTAATGTTCACACCCTTTATTGTAGGAGGACACTGGTTATTTACAAAACTTGATAAGCTTTATTTTCCTAAAAAACATGCCCAAAACTGAAGATGTGTCATATAATGGATGGGAAAAAACTTGAGAATTTCTTAAAATATGAATTAGAAAACATTAACAAACATTTGCCAAGAAAGAGAATACCGCTAAATAAAGGAATGAAAGAAAATACTTATGTAAGCAAAGGTAATGATAAAATTTCTATTGACCCTCGAGAAATACAATTCTTACAATCTTTATGTCCCAAGGATAAACTTAATTCTGTTTATCTTCCGATAATTATTGTTAGAAGAAGAGATCTTGGAGAAGGAGCATATATAATAAGTGGTGAATCTATTGAAGAGTTCTTAGTTTTAAAAGCAATTAATAAATGGGAAGGTGACTGGAGCGAATTTCTTAAGGAAAAGGAAAAAAGACACTATTTTTATCTATATAAACCAGACTTATTAGAAATAAGAAAAAAACTTTCCACATGCACTGTTATTGCTTTTAGTTAAATAGAATAGAGAAACTTTATTTATTTCTATTCTTTTTTTTCTTGATAAAAAATGAATTCTTTTACAATTTCAAAAGAAACTCACAAAAAAAGAATGGAAAAAATTAGAAGTTGGTTAGAAAAAGAAAATTTATCTGCAATGATTTTCTTTAGCCCTATGTCAATTTATTATCTAACAGGATATCGTTTTATTCCTACAGAAAGACCTATTTCTTTTGTTTTTCCCACTTTTGGTGAACCTTGGTTTTATGTTCCGAGATTAGAAGTCGAACACATTAGAGAAAAAATACCTTGGATAACATATGAGTACTATTTTGAATATCCAGATCTAAAGCACCCTGCAAAAATTTTTGTAGAATTAATAAAAAGAAAAAAACTTATAACAGACCCCATAGGCCTTGAGTCTCCCAATTTTTCTGCTCACTGGGGATATAAAGGGACATTAATTACTGATTTATTAAAAGATGATGTCCAAACTAAACTTTTTCCTTACCTTATTATGGAAATGAGAAAAATAAAAGATGAAGAAGAGCTCAAACTTATTCGAGAATCTGCAAAATGGGGGCATTTAGCACACAAATTATTACAAGAATATACTGAAATAGGAAAAGATGAAGTTGAAGTTAGTTTAAAAGCTTCTTGGGATGCAACAAAAGAAATGTTAAGAGAACTGCAAGATTTTGTTCCAAGTGGTACATTATCAGCTTATGCTGGGTATAGAGGGCAAATCGGTGAGTGGAGCGCAATCCCCCATTCTGTTTTACAAAAAACAAAATTTGAACAAGGTCAAACACTTGTAACAGGAGCTTCAGCTAATGTTTCTGGTTATTTGTCTGAACTTGAAAGAACTATGTTTATTGGTAAGCCAAATGAGAAACAGGGAAGATACTTCCAAATAATGAAAAAAGCTCAAGATGCTGCTTTAGAGACCTTTTCTCCTGGAATCCCATGTAGCAAAGTAGACAAAGCTGCAAGAAAAGTTTTCAAAGACGAAGGAGTTTTCCATTTAGTTCAGCACCATACAGGACATGCTATTGGTTTAGAAGGTCACGAACCTCCTTTTCTTGACATTGGAATAGATGAAATCATTAAACCTGGAATGGTTTTCACTTGCGAACCTGGAATTTATGAGTATAAATTTGCAGGTTTTCGTCATTCTGACACTGTTATTATCAACGAAGATGGAGCAGAAAGAATAACGCCATATCCTCGAGATATTGATGATTTAACTATTTGAAACTTTTTTTCTTGTTAATATAACTTTTTTTCCATTTTCTTTAAGGAATATAGTATCTTCTGCTTGAGCTACAGGTTTGTTAGTTATTTCCTTTAAAACTGAATATCCGTGTAAAACATGTTGTTCTGTTAACTCTTCTAATGCCTGTTCGATCTGTTTTTTACTGAACTTTTCAACTAACCAACGTGGAGAGAAAGGTAATCCATAGAAGTGCTTTTTTATATAAACAAAGACTTCTCTGGCTTGAGGACTTGGAGTATTTCTTAACTGTGAGTAATGTATGAATATCGTTTCCAAATCATCATCAATTACTATACCTTTTCCTGTTGTTGAAAATGGTTCTATTGCATAGGCATTGTTCTTATGAAAAACATCTTTAGGTTTCCACAGCTTTTTATTTTTTCCGTAATTAGGAATAGATAACCCATCATGGAGAGAATATTGTCCTAGAGAATGTCCAGACAAATTTGTTATAGGTTTGAAACCTTCTTTTCTGATTGTTTTTTCTACTACTGCCCCAACTTCATAAACATTTACTTTATCATTTATCTTCTTTAAAGCTGCAAAAAGTGCATGTTCAGCTGAAGTTTTTAACTTTTCAAATTTAGAATCAAATATTTTCATCCTCGCTGCATCAGTAATAAAACCATCTACAGCTACACCAAGATCTATTTTAACAATTGAATGATCAGGTATTTCACTAGTATCATCAATTATTGGTGAATAATGAGCAGCTACTTCATTAATAGAAATATTTACAGGAAAAGCAGGTATTGCTCCTTGTTTTCTGATAAAATTTTCTGTTCTTTCTGCTATTTCAAGTAAAGAACTCCCTGGTTCACATAAACTCAAAGCTAGTTCCATGGCTTTTACATGTACTTGACCACTCAATTTGTATTTTTTTTCCGTTTCCATTTTAATCCTTTCTTCAGTATAATCAAAAATGTATATTCTGTTTTTTATTTGTTTTCTTAATACTGTTTACTCAATAGACTTGGGTTACACTTTTGGGTACTAGAGAAACATAGGGGTGATTCATAAATCTTTCTCCTGGGGTGAGGAAGTTAAGAGATTGGTGAGGACGACTAAAATTGTAGTAAGAGCGGTAGTAGGAGAGATCTGCGTTGCAGTATTTTAGACCTAATCTTTCCATCTCACGGATGATTGTCCCATGTAGTCTTTCTACTTTTCCACATGTTTCGGGGTGAAAAACTCTAGCTCTGATGTGTTTTATTCCTTCTGTTTGACACCAACGGGAGAAGGTACTTGTTCCTCCTCCAACGGAAGAGAAGAGTGCTCCATTGTCCGTGAGGATAGACTCGGGGTAACCGTACTCTTTTATTGCTTCCTCTAGTAGATTTATTATCTGCTCTTTTTTTGGTGCAAAAGGGTGGAATTTAGCTCCCAGACAGAATCGTGAGTGGTCGTCTATCAAGGTTATGAGATGGAGATGTTGTCCCTGTTCTTCTACCCAGAATGGTCCTTTCACATCTATTTACCAGAGTTCGTTAGGTTTTTGACGTTCAAAACTCTTGTATCGAGGTCTCTTCCTCTTTTTTCTATTGACCCATAAAGGAAGACCTAACTCTTTTATTACTTTCGTCACTGTCGTCTGAGAGAGTGCTTTTCCTTCTCTCTTCAACAAATAAGCTATCTTCTCCACATTCATTCCTTGTTTTATTCTTAACTCCCTTATCCTCTCTTTTAACTCCTCATCCACTTTCCTGTGTATAGTTTTTGGTCTGGAGGATCTATCTTTCCACCATTCTCCTTCAGGGTTCTCTCTGAACCTCTTCAACCACTTATACACAAACTTCCTACTCACCATATACTTGTGAGCTATCTCTTTTATCTTCTCTCCATCCAAAGCTTTTTTAACTACAATTTTTCTTAGTTTCTCCAGGTTACGTTCGGTCTTATTCATATTTAATCACTTACCCACGTAACCCACTTCTATTTATTTGTTACCAATGTGAGTGGAGTATACAATTTGTTTTCTTAATACCGAAAAAGAAAAAAATTGAAAATAATGAACCTAAATTATGATTTTTTTCAATAATATGAAACTTTGAAAACCAACGATAATATTAAAATAGAATAAATGATAAAGTAACAAGTAACTAAACCTTACTTATTTAGGAGAAAGAAACATGCCACTTGAGACAAATAACTACTTTAAACCTGTTGAACCAAAAAAATACATTGGACAGCAAGAAATCATTAAAAGTTTTAATGAACTTATAAATAAGTTCAAAGTTGGAGAAACAGAAAAAAGGTCAGTATTGATAATTGGTAATAATGGTACTGGAAAATCTTCACTTCTTTTAAAATTAGCAGAATATATTAGCGGGAGAAGAGATACAAAGACTATTTACGACATTAAACCAATAAAGGAGCAAGTTGAAGGATTTTTTAGAAATTGGTTAAATGATATTGATAAGCTTACTCCAAATTGGGGAGGTATCTTCGAAAAGATTCCTGAACTTCCTCTTCTTAAAGATGATAACAGAATCACTGATGAGATAGAATATGTACAAGAATTTACGAATAAATTCTTTGAAAAAATGGACAAAATCGATAAAAAGCTAAAAAATGAGAAAATTAGATTATATTTCTTCATAGACAATACTTCCATTTTTAGAATGATGAGATATTCTATTTTCTACAAAATATTCGCACAAATTGTTGAAGAAATAACAAAAAAAGGTTACAATCTTTTTGTCGTGACGACAATAGATGAACTCTTCCTTTCAGAAATTGACATTGAAAAGAAACTTACTTTCAACTCAGACATTTATAAATTGAAGCCTTTAACAGAAGCAGAAGCTCAAATATTCATAAAAGAAAAATCTCCAGAACTTAAGTTGTCTGATGTCCTAGAACTTCTAGAAAATAGTGAAAGAACATACTTTGATCTTATCTTAGCAATATTCTTTATAGAGAAAAAGCTTTCTGTGACAGATTATGTAGAAAAGAACATAGTAAAATTACTAGATATTTCTGAAGAAGAACATGAAGCTCTTCAAGAAATGGGTACGTATTCTGAGAACCTATTTCCTGAAGAAAGGTTACTTAAGTTCATTCAAAAAGAAACTTTAGATAGTTTAGAGAAAAAAGGTTTAATCGAATATTTTGGAGATTACATCCGTTTTACACAAAATGCACTTTTAGATGTAGTTAAATTTAATGAGAAATTATATTCTACATTAACAATTATAATGATAAAGTTAGATAAAATTCTACATGATCTAGAGAGTGACATAATACCTACTGACATTGAATTCCAAGAACTAAGAAAGATAACTTCCCGTATTCATGATGGTTTGTCATATAATGTAGTTGGAGCAAAAGTAAACCAAATAATTAAAATGCTGATTAAGAAAAAAGAGTTCCAAAAAGCTTATGATTTTGCTTTACTAAACATTAACAATTTTGATCAACTTCATGATTTTGTAAGAGCTGCAACTATTGCAGAGAAAGTAGGAAGAGATTTAGAGGAAAAACATTACGCTTTTGCAGGAAAATTATATTATAGAGCAGGTACTTTCTATGAGACTATGAAAGAAGACTCAAAAGCTAAACGTGCATTTATACGTGCAGCAGATCAGTTTGAGAAACAGTTTTCTTCATTAGATGCCAAAACTAGTCCTTATTTATTAAGAGCGCATATTAAATCATGCTTAGATTGTTATAGAAAAGCTAAAGACGAAGCTAGATTTAGAAGAATCAAAGAAAAAGCAATCAAGATCTTCCCTGAGGAATCAATACATCATCGCTATGTTAGTGAGATTAATTATAAGAAAACAGAGACTATACAAGCCACTCCGATTATAGAAGAAACAAAAGAAGAAGAAAAGAAACCAATAGATATCGATGATTTAGAAAAAGAATTAGAATTTTAGGTGAAATAAGGTGTCAGAAAAAGAAATTAGTAAATTTAGTAAAGAAATAGAAAATTTAGAAAATGAGATTTTTGCTTTAAATAGTTCTTTAGAAGAACTTCAAGCATTTGATAAGTATTATAGTGAGCTTTTACAAATAATTCAGAACAAATTATTATCGTTAAATGAAAAGCTTAGAGAGTTACATGACAACTCCCACAAAGAATTAACAAACAATATTGAAACAATAGAAGAAAAAACGAAAGAGTTAACTCTAAAATGGACTGAAACTAACAAAGAGACAGCGACAACAGAGTTAACAAAAATTGATGAAAAACTAAGTAATCTAAAAATAAAGTTTGTTGAAAGCTTAAATTCGAACAAAAAAGCAATAGAGAACCTTTCTGAAAAATTTGTAAATGATATAAATAATATCATCAGCGCACATATTCAAGAACATGAGCGTTTTTCAACCAATCAGGTTAAGACAACAAGAGATAGTTTTTCAGATATGAAAAAAGAGTTATCAGATCTACACTTAAACAGTATAAAAGAATTAGAAAAAAATACAGTAGATATAAGATCAAATTTTGACGCCAATATTAAAATCAATGAAGATATTCTAAAAGAAAGTATTCAACATTTGAGAACTGAATATAGAGATAAGTTAACTATGAATATGGAAGGAGTTTTTGAAAGTTTTGAGAGAATTAAAGACGAACTAGGAAACATGGTCACAAATACTATTCAAAAAATTCAGAATGAACTTTCAGGAATTACAGAAACAATGGATAAATACCTTATTCAAGAAATTTCTAAAATCCAAGATATTTTAGGAGACTACGAGGAAGGAATGTTAGATGTAAACAATATTGTTATGAGCAATTTTGATGCTTCTAAAAAAGAATTATTACAAAGATATGATGATCTTACAGAGAAATATATTACTAAATACAAGAATGCCTATGCAGAACTAGAAGAAAACTATATCAAGAAGAATGAGTCGATTTTAGAGGATTTAGTTTCTAAATCTCAAGAAATGGTTCAAGAAGCAAAAACAGAGTTTAGTCAACAACAAGAAAATATCTCTTCAATTTTGGAAAAAACACATGAGCAAATAACAATAGAAACAGCAGATTTAGAGAAAAAGTCTCAAGAACAGTTTAGTGAAATGCAACAAAGTATAGAGAGTTCATCTACTAAAATAAAAACTACTATAGAAACTTCGCAAAATGATGTTAACTCAGCTCTTGCAGAACAAACTGTTGCTACTAAAGAAAAAATTAATGATTTAATTACCAATATCAAAAAACAGGTTAAAGATTTACAAGATAGTTCTCTAAAAGCTTTAGATGAAGAAGCGAAACTTAAGATTACAGAAGCAGATAAAGCACAAAAAGAGAAATTAAAAGTAATTAATCAATTAAAAAAGACTAGCAAAACAATAGAAAGAATTAAAGAGGAACTTTAGGAAGTGAAAAAATGGAATCCACATTAGAGAAAATGGGTTTATCAAAGGAAGAAATTGAAGTTTATGCTAATATTGTTCAATTTGGCTTTAGAACTATAGGACAGATTCAAATTTATACAAAAACAGATACTGAAACTATTGTACAAGCCTTAAATAAATTAGTAGAAAAAGGATACATTAAAGAAATAAAACCAAGAAAACCAGAGGGTACTTCAATATTCATCCCTCTTCCACCTCAAATTAAACTTACAGAAGATGTTGCTAAAAGATTGGATGACGAACTATCTGCTCTCAGTAGAGAAGTAAACGAGGATTGGAACAATACTATTACATTGCTACGCAAAGAATTACTTGCTTTTCATGAGAATATGTCTTCAAATCTTGGAGAACATAAAAATCAAATTTCTGATGAAGCTAACAAATTTCACTCTGAGATGAATGATCTCATCAATAAAAAGAAAACAGAATTAGAAAATTCAATTTCAAAAATCAATCAAGAAATAAAAACTCTCCTGGATACAGATGAAGAAAATCTTCAAAAATCTTCTGAGAGAGTCAAAGAGACAATAAATACTAGTTTTGATACCACCATTCACAAGATAGGTGAGTTTCACGATAATTTCAAATCAAAAATTGAAGAAACATATAAGAAACTAGAAGAAGAACATAAAGAAAAAATTTCCAAACAAAAAGAGAATATTCAAAATAAACTTCAAGAGATTATAGATTTAGCAAAAAGTAATCTAGATAAGAATTTCTCTGTTTTAGATGAAAACCAAGAAATTGTTAAAGGAAAAACGTCCGATGTTTTTTCTGATTTAGCTGAAAAGAGTAATAGTGTGGGAAATAATAGTATTGAGTCTACAAAGAATACAATTAACTCGATTATTGAGAAATATAAAGAAAAGATTAATCAATACCAATCAAACGTTAAAGACATTTTAAGTTCTCTAAACGAAGAATTAACAGCTCTTGAGAATTCAACAAATGACAATATTGTTCAAACAATTACTCAAGCAAAAGATATTGCTATTTCTGTATTGAATGATAATGAAAAGCAATTTATTAAGCTTGTAGAAGATACAAAAACAAATGCTGTCCAAAAACTAAGTCAACTTATTTCTGAAACAGGAGAGAAGAATAACAATGCAAAAGAAGAACTAATCTCTGCATTAAAGGATTATCTTTCCCAATTTGAAGAGAACAGTCAAAATCTTCTTGCTTTACTGAAAGATGGAATAAAGGCTGGTTTCACTAATTTACAAGAAGGATTAGAAAATTCAATTACTAAACTCAATGAACAGATAACAACTATGCAAGAAGACATTGAAGAATTTGTTGAATCATATATTGGTTCTTTATTTGAAGATATTGAAAATATTAAACAGACCATATTAACAAAATTGAATACCAATATTGAAAAGTTTTCAAAAGATACAACTAACAAACATAATAAGAACAAGGAACTAATCTCGAAAATAGAGAATGATTTCACTCAAGCTACCACTGATATTATTCAAAAATCAAGTGAAATGATAGTAAACGAAACAGAGAAAATTTCTTCTGAAATAAAAGAAAGCAAAGAAAAACTAAAAGAAGAAAATACCTCTTTCCTTACAAAACATCATGATGAAATTGAGAATTACAAGGAAACCCTTTCTGAAACAATAAAACAACTTTTTGAAAATAAAGAAGAGTTTAATTCATTCTTTGTAGAACATCTAGATAACTTAAAAACTGAAGCAAAGGAAAAAATAGAAACTAATAAAGAGACAAACATCAAAAATGTTAAAGAAAAGTTAAATTCAAAGAATGAGGAATATACAAAAAGGATCAATGATTTCGTAGAAGAATATCTACGCGAGTCTAGAAACATAAGAGATGAAACACCTAACCTTGTTGAGCTAGAATATACTAAAGCTTCAAACAAAATTAATGAAATAAGTTCCAATCTTTCAGAGCTTATCAGTGCCTTCACCACAATGGTTAATGAAATTTATGATAAAATAGATGAAAAAGCAGCTAACAAATTATTTGGTAAAGGTGAAGGATTAAACTTCATTGATAGGTTAGAAAAAATCAAGAATGATAATCAAAACATATCTGAAAAAGTGAAAACTGATCTTGACTCTCTTTATCGTACTTTTGAAAGTTCTAAAGAAAAATTGAGTGAAGACATTTTCGATAAAATGAATAAACACATTGAACTATTTACAGATTACAACGAAGAGAACATTACTCAGTTTAATGAATTTATTGAAAATACAAAGAAGGAAATTGAAGAAAGCTTAGATTCTGCAATAGAAGACCTAAAAGCTAAAATTGATAATGAGATATCAGAATATAAAACGGCTTTTGACACCCAAATAAATGATAAATTCATAATATTGTCTTCTCTAATTGGTGAAGAAATAGAAAAGACAAAGGATATGCCTGAAATCGATACTTTAGAAGAGTTTTTCACAAAGGTTAAAAACGAAACTAGTACAAAAATTAAAGAATTTGTTAAAATGCTTGATTCTTCGTTTACTAAACAGGAAAAATCTTCTGGTTCTTTACATAAATCTTTAGTTAAAAAACTTGATGAATTACAGAAACAATCTTTGAAGACACTAAATAAGGCTAAAGTAGAGTTAGAAAAAGTAAATGATGAAATTACTACTGAGTCGAATTCTCTTCTTCAGACAACTGTTGAAAATATGGAACAAGATATTGAAAACACAATTACAGAGAGTAAGGAAAAAGCAAATGAAAAGGTGGCTGAAAAGAAAGAAGAACTAACCAAAATTGTCACAGAGAGTATTGATGGTTTGGTGGAATCAAAGAATAGAATTCAAGCTGAAATTGAGAAAAGTAATAATGATGTTCTCGCCAATTTAGATGATTCAATTGTTAAAAATATTGAGTCTCATTCAGAGTTAGTAGACTCATTATCTAACAAGATGGATAATTCAATGGTAAGTTTGCAAGCAGAACTTGACGAAGCAAAGAAAGCTTTAGACACAGAAGTCAGTGATACTTTAGATAAAGCTTCTAAAGATTATAGTACTCATACTAACAATGTCAACAACGAAATAGAAGAAAAGATTAAGGAAAAAATAAATGAATTTAAAGAGCAATTTAGAGAAATTACTACAGAGATTTCAGTTGATCCTGAGAAGGAATCACCTTTAGATGAAACTACTGCAGAGATTATTGCTCAATTAGAGAAAATAACAGAACATTATCCTTCTCAAATGAAGAAAGAGAGAGATGAATATGTAGAGAAGATTAAAGAAACATTGTCTCAATTCCAAGAATCTTCTCAAAGTAAAATCGATTCAATTATATCAAGTGTAAAGAAGGATGTGCAAAATGTTTTCGATTCTTCATCAGAGTTCCTTGGCAAAAGTATTAATGAAATAGAACAAAGTTTTGAAAAGGAAGTAAACGATTATACTTTAGCAGTAAATCATGATGTCAATACACTTGTGAGTTCATCTGACAGCAATTCAGGAGCTCTGGTTACCAATATTCAAAGTACAAGAGACTCACTAGTAGACACAATTGATGTAGCAAGCAAATCCATTTCATCGAATTTAGATACTATAGAAAAATCAACTAAAGATGCTCTATCTGTTTTTCTGTCATCCACTTTAGAGCAATTGAAAGAAATTTCTCAAGGAACAGAGATGATACTCAACCATAAAGATGCTTATCTAAAAGCAATAGATGAGTTTAGAGATCAATTTATTGAAACAAATACTAGCATTATCAACGATGTCGAAAAAGATGCTTCTAAGACCCTAAAAGCCATTCCAGAAAAGATCAAGAATGTTTTAGAAGCAACAGCTGATGCTATGGAATTAATGCGTAAGGTATTATCTTTAGGAGCTGGAATAGAGCCTAAACCTGTTGAAGAGACATGGGTAGTCTATGGTAAAGAGCAAGTAGATTCAGCTATTATGTCAATGTTTTCACGAACAAAACGTTCATCAACCACTGTAACACCTTATTTGAATTGGATGGATATTGAGACATTAGAGCAAGACACTAACATTTCAAGAAAAAGGATAGAAATTATTTCTGACATGGCTTCCCACACTGATAATGATAAGAAAGTAATAACTAAAATAATGAGTATAAACAAAGAAATTGGAAATATAATACTAAAAGACAAAACTGGATTAGATATTATTTTAGGAACAAGAGATGGAACAGAGGAAGGAATTATCGGTTATCCAACTACTACTAGTGGAGAACCAGTGCTTATCGTTACTTTCAATGAATTGCTTGTTAAAGAAATTTCTAGATTACAGGCAGAATACAAAAGTACAAGACCTTTCACTGGTTAATACTCTTTTTCTTTTTTTTTTGAAAAATATTAAAATAGTCGATAGAGTATATTATTCTCTAAGAGACTCGTGTCAAAAATGTGGATTAGACAACCATGCCCTATGGCTAGAATCTTAGAAGAAAAAGTTTACTGTATTTTAGATGGAGATTTTGAAGAAGTAATGCCTGTAAAATTTAGTGATATCAGTATGATAACTAAAGAGATTTTAAATAAGTTAGACTCTCCTCTATATTGTACCAACTCTGTTGTTGAAAGTAAAAACCATTATATTTGCTGTCCAACAAAAAAAGAGATAATCGAAATAAAAGAAAACAAAATAGAAAAAGAATTGTATGAAAGTGTTCTTTCAGCATTGTTATTTTTAGACCCTTCCCAAGACATGTGTTCTGAGTGCTTATACAAAGCTTTTTCAACTTTAGATTATGAAGAACAAAGGAGAAATTTGCTTAATTCTCCTTCTTTGAAATGAATTCTACTAAATCAATCATTCTGTTACTATAACCTGTTTCGTTATCGTACCAAGCAACAACTTTGATTTGATTACCATTTGCAAAGATGTAACCAAAATCAACAATTGCAGAGTGTGGACTACCATTATAATCTATTGAAACAAGTGGTTCTTCTGAAATAGCTAGAATTCCTTTCATTTTACCATTCGTTGCTTCCCTAAAGGCATCTAATATTTCCTCTTTTCTTACTTTATTCTTCAAAGTATATACTGCATCAATTAGTGAAACATTTGGACTGGGAACACGAATCGACATTGCTTCTAGTTTTCCTTCCAGATGTGGAAGAACTTTTCCTACTGCTATAGCGGCTCCTGTTGAAGTTGGTATGATGTTCATTGCAGCTGAACGAGCTCTTCTTAAGTCACCATGTGGAGCATCTAGAATTCTTTGATCACTAGTGTAACTATGAACTGTTGTCATGAAACCGCCCTCTACTCCAAAGTTATCATCTATTACTTTTGTAACTGGAGCATAGCAATTTGTTGTACAACTTGCATTAGAAATTATTTTATCTTCTTCTGGATTAAATAAATGCTCATTAACTCCAAGAACAAAAGTTTTTACTGGCCCTCCTTTTCCAGGAGCTGAAATTAAAACTCTTTTAACATTGCCTGAAAGATGTTTTGAAGCCAAATCATATTTTCGAAATAGTCCTGTAGATTCTATCACATAATCTACTTCCCACTTATTCCAAGGAATATTTGCAGGGTCTCTTTCTGCAGAAACAGGGATGTATTTTCCATCTACCTCAAGTCCCTCATCTACAGCTTTAACTGAATAAGGAAAGCTTCCATGAGCTGAATCATACTTAAGCAAATGAGCCAGAGTTTTTGAATTTGTAATATCATTAATTCCTACAAACTCTATATCCTTTCTCTTGAATCCAGCTCTAAAAACTCCTCGACCAATTCTTCCAAAACCGTTAATACCAATTCTAATAGTCATAAAGCCAATTTAGCATTTACAAATTTAAATTTTACTCAATAAAGATAATATGTATTAAATATACATATTAATTTATTAAAAAAAAGATTAAGTAATTTATTCAAAAAAAGAAAAAAGAAAAAGATTTATGTCTTTATAGCATACCTATCTGAGCCTTTCACACTTACACCTAGGATACGGATAAAGAACCAAGTTGAGAAGAGTCCTATGAAAAGAAAATCAATAAGTGAAACAAACACTCCAAATTTCAAAGATTCTGCTCCAGACCAGTAGTCAGTAGCATAACGTATAATTCCCACAATGAGCATTGCAAGTGTGAAAACTAAGGCTAAACTCATTTCTACTAAGACCACACCCCAGAAAAAGTTTTTGGACATATTCTCTACATATTTCTTTCCTACAAGATAGTCAAGAACAAAGTGTCTAATTTTGTTGTGAATATTGACAAAGAATTGTGCAATTTTCTTTGGAAATTCTCCGATATACTTAAAGAAGTTTCTGACAGCTCTAACAGCTTTTTGCATGAATGTAGCATGAAACAGCAAAAATCCTAGTCCTGCTAAGATAATTAAAGCAAATAGTAATATCATTGCAGAAATCCAGTCATGACCAGCTAAAAGATCTCCTAATGGTTGAACTAGTCCTTTCCAAATTCCTTTAACAAAAATAGCTTCAATAACAATCCAGATTCCTTTACCTATAGCTATAAATATATTTCCTAAAGCCTTCCAAAAACCAATGTTTGCAAACCACTGCCACAATGCTTTGAAAACATCAAAGTAAACTAATATGAAAATTATACTAATACATAGACTCATCATAAAGAATAGTGTTGGAATGAGAGAAAGGAACTTTTTATCTTCCTCTGTTAGTGCATGATCTCCTCTTTCTTTCAAGAATCTAACTATGTACACGACAAGAAGACCTGTATACCAAAACGGTGCAAAAACTACTTTAAGAACAGCATATATAATTCTCCAGATAATTAAGAAGAATTTCTTAACATCCCCCCATGTGATTAATCCTCCTTCGATTCTTTTTGCTTTTCGTTCTTCTCGTTTAGCTTGTTTTTCTTCTTTTTTGGACTTTTTCTGAGCTTCATTATTTTTTTTTGCGTCTTCCTTTTTCATAATTGTGAATTGGTGTGCTAAAATATAAGGTTTCTGTAAAAAGGTCAGTTATTTAAGTTCGATGCAATTCTAGACTTTTTTAGAACTAATCATAATTACTATACAAAATCTTGGAACAAAGAAAAAAATATATTTATGTAAGAGTAAATGAATTTGAATAATAATGCGAATAAAAAAGATTTTAACTTTATTCTTAATTTTAATTGTTTTCACAGTAAGTAATTTCAATCCAAAATTGACAAAAGCAAGTTTTTATTTAGGTTCTATTGAGAAAGAAGATGATTGGTTTATCGAATCCAAAAAAGTAGATTTTAATGATAGTTTTAAAGCAAACATTAATTTTGCTTTTGGCAATACTAGTTTAGGCTTTGCTACTTATCTTTCTTTTAACTCAGAGATCAATGCTCCTTTAAATATTACAGGTTACTTAAATCGAAAAATAAAGAAAGACAGTTCTACCATTGGACTTAATGTTAAAGGAGATAAAGGAAATATCATTATTGGTTTAAATGGGACTGTTTTAGTTGCTATAAATGATACCATTCTACCTTTTGAATTTAATCAGGATTTACAAAATTCTTACACTAACTTTTCTTCTTTATTTGGAGAAAATATAAGTATCCCAATTAATGTTAATCCAATCACTTTTGAAATTCCTACAGAAGACTTTTTACCCAATTTTCTAATTACAGAAATAAAAGTCAAAGTTCAACCTGTTCTTCTATTTACTGGCTCAATATCTCTTTCTTTAGAAGTTATAAATGAAACTTTAACTTGGAATACTGGCGAAGAGATCTATTTTACTGATGTACAAATCTCTAAAGATCAAACAGACTATTCTATTTACTTAAAAAACATTAATTATAATTTTTCAAACACAACAATCAAAATAACTGCAATAAAATCAACTGTAACTTTTTCTAGTGACACATTTGGCGATTTGTATAGTACTGAATTTGAGATAGAACTTGATACTATAAACAATAGTTCTAATGACCAATTAGTTAACGATTTAGCTGTCTTTTTGCTTGACAATCTTGTTGAGTTGGAAGATGAAACATTAACTATTTCTATTGCAGATACACCTTTCAACCTATCAAGTGTATTTATTGCAATAATTGTAATGCTTATTACAACCAGAAAAATTAAACTTAAAAAATCAAAAACTTAATTTTCTTTTTCTTTTACCTAAAATTTTATAAAAAATCCTCAAATCCATTCCTTGAAAACGAATTGGAGGATTTAAAATGGATAACTCAAATTCAAAAACAAAATACTTCTTAGATCTAGATAAAAAAAATACTGCACACAATTACAAACCAATTCCTGTTGTTATTAAAAAAGCAAAAGGCATCTGGGTTTGGGATGTTGACGGAAAGAAATACCTTGATTGTCTTTCAGCTTATTCATCACAAAATTTTGGTCATCGTCATCCTAAGCTTGTTAATGCATTGAAAAAACAACTGAATAAGGTAATCTTAACTTCTCGAGCTTTTTGTAATGATAGTATGGGTAAAGCAGCTAAGAAACTTTGTGAACTTACAGGGTATGAAGTTTTTTTGCCCATGAACACTGGAGCAGAAGCTGTTGAATCTGCTCTTAAAATTGCTAGAAAATGGGGTTATGAGAAAAAAAATGTAGAAGAAAATAAAGCAGAAATCATTGTTTGTGAGAATAATTTTCATGGTCGAACTATAACTATTGTTGGTTTCTCTACAGATCCTGATTGTTATAGTGGATTCGGCCCAAAGACACCAGGGTTCAAGATTATCCCTTATGGAGATATTGAAGCTTTAAAAAAAGCAATAACAAAGAATACAGTAGGCTTCCTTGTTGAACCAATTCAAGGAGAAGCAGGAGTAATTGTTCCACCTGAAGGATACTTAAAAGAAGCTTATGAATTATGCAAAGAAAAAAATGTTCTATTTATTGCAGATGAAATTCAAACTGGTTTCTGTAGAACAGGTAAACTTTTTGCTTCTGAGTATGAAGATATTAAACCAGACATGACTCTTGTTGCTAAAGCAGTAGGAGGAGGAGTATGGCCAGTATCTGGTGTTCTTTCATCTTGGGAAATTATGGATGTTTTGACTCCAGGCACACATGGTTCAACTTGGGGAGGAAATAGCGCAGGAATGGCTGTTTTGGAAGCAGTCTGTGATTTGGTTAAAGAACAAGACTTTTCAGGAAGAGCTAGAGAACTGGGCCAATTTTTCATGGATGGACTGAAAAAGATACAAAAGAAATATCCTGACAAAATTAAAGAAGTAAGAGGAAAAGGGTTACTTGTTGCAATTGAACTAAAAGTAAAGGCAAGACCTTACACTGAAGCTTTAAAAAATAATGAACCTGTTGGAGTTCTAGCTAAAGAAACACATTCTTATTCTATTCGATTTGCTCCACCTCTCACAATATCAGAGAAGGATCTTACATGGGCACTAGAAGTAATAGACAAAGTTTTTGGTGAAATATAATTTTTCTTTTTTTCTAACTTTCTTTTTATATTAAAAAAAAATAATATTTACTCGAAGATTGAAATATCCTCGAATAAAATGACAAAAATCAAGACCTGTATTAGAATAATCATTACAGCCTCAAAAGTATCAAATTTTCCATCATGAATACATCTTTTTACGAACCATAAGACACCTGCAATTGCTGCTAGTTGCAAAACTATAAATGGATGCAAAGTAATGGAAATGATCATTCCTAGTACACCAAAAATGAGAAGAGATGACTGAAGTATACCCCCTATGGAGTTTCCTAGAGCAACATCAATATCATGATTAATAGCGCTAACTATTGCTATACCATGCTCTGGAACTGCTCCTGCTGCTCCTAAAATAAGAGCTATTGCTATAGGAGACAATTCGATTGAAGTTGTTCCATGCATCAATTCTTCAACACACCATGTGAGAGCTTCTCCACCAAAGAATATACCTGTAAAACCCATAAGAAGCATCAAAATTGTCATAGGTTTTGATAGACGTTTCTCATGTTCTTGACTATGAGATTTTGTATCATTTTTCTCAATAGTTTCATTATTTTCTTGTTGTTCTATATCATCTGAAACTGATAGTTTGTCTTTTTTCACATCTTTTCTTCCAATGATAAACACTAAGTAAATTACATAACTTAAAGCTAACAAACTAGCTACTGGTTTTGTGAGTTGTGCATCAGATAAAACAAAAATTTCTGAATTGAGAGCGTGGATATATTCGATTATTGCAAAAACTGTAGTCATTAGGAGAGCTACAATTGCCCATCTAATTAGAGGAGATTCTTTTTTTTCTAAATCTGCAGGCACTTTTATTTCCCATTTTTTCCATGTAGCAACTAAAATTGCGAATCCTAGAATTAATGTGTTAAATCCTGCTGCAGAAAGAACTGTGATTACAGCTATTAACTCTTGACCTTTTAGTAACAACATAATAGCTATTACTGCTTCAGGAAGATTTGAAGCTAAACTTGAGAATATCCCTGCTACATATTCTGACAGACCAACGTATTTTGCACTACTATTCAACCCTTCCACTGCCCATTCAGAAGGTCTAAAAGCTAACCAAGTTCCTACGATGAATCCTAAGATGACAAGTGGAAGAGGAATTTGTTCCAGACAATATCGTAAAATGAAAAACACAGTAATAACAGCCAAAGCGATTATTGCTTCCCAAAAGCTAATATGAAAAGTCTTCTTAAACTGTTTTAGGAAATTCATAAATCTATTTTTCAAAACGAGTATAAAATTCTATTCATTTATTTTTTCTTTACAATCTTACGTTAAAAAGAATGTTTTTATAACCTACTAGATAATATTGCCTAATCTTACTTTTTAGTATAAAGATCACCAATACAAGGTTCCAACTATGAAAATACAAACAGAGAATGACATTAGAGGAGAATTTTATAACCCAATAATGGATAAATTCAACAAAAAAACTCATTTCAAATGGATATTAAGTCACCTTTTCGCTCACAAGAAGTTAGTTTTTTCATTTTTACTCTTTTCTACCATGAGCGCTCTAATCGCTGCTATTATTCCTGTATTAACGGGGAATGTTGTTAATGCGATATTGGAGAAAGAGAATTGGGAAATTATTAAAAAAACAGCCTTAATTATTTTATTTCTAACCATCATTAGTGGAATTGTAAGATTTTTTTCAGGATTAATTATTGAAATCGTTAGCCAAAGGTTGGAAAAAGATATTAGAGATGAGTATTATGCTTCAATGCTTTCCAAATCTATGACTTTTCATGATGAAGTAAAAGCTGGAGATGTTATGGCAAGAGCTACTTTTGATACAAGGATGGTAAACTTTATTGCTAACCCGATACTTAGTTTGCTTTATTCTGCTTTAGTAAACACATCATTTTCAATAGTTACAATGATTGTTATTAGCCCATATTGGAACTATATGCCAGTTCTTCTTCTTATTCCTTTAGTAATTGCTTTCCCAATTTATATTACAGCAAAAAGGTACTTTAAAAAAGTAGGACCTATTTCTATGGAAATACAGGAATCATTTTCTAATTTATCTTCATATTTACAAGAGAAATTGTTAGGGATAATTGTTGTAAAATCTTTTGCTAAGGAAAATTATGAACGAGAGGCATTTAATCAAAAAAACAATTTACTCTCCGATCAAATAATTATAAGAGGTAAATTACGTTCTAAATATTATCCTGCTTTAATTATAGGGATAGGAGTCGGATTATCTATAATATGGGGTTCCTTGCTCATTCAATGGGGATTATTTAATATTGGAGAACTCATCACTTACTCCCTTCTAGTAGGCAACCTTACTTTTCCAATATGGGTTTTAAGTTGGACACTTGTTTTTATACAAATGAGTTTTGCAGGAGCAGATAGAATTGTTTCTATTCTCAACAAAGAAACAATTGTTCCTGAATCTCCAGATGCTATTGATTTAGAAATTAAAGGAGATGTAGAATTCAAAAATGTTAGTTTTTCCTATGATAACGAAGTAAAAGTTCTGAAAGATATCTCGTTCAAAATTCCTGCAGGAAAAAGATGTGCAATAGTTGGCCCTGCAGGTTGTGGTAAAACCACAATAATGAAATTACTGACACGACTCTACGATGTTAGTGAAGGAGAAATCTTAATTGACGGTATAAATATTAAGGATTTATCTTTCAAAACACTAAGAAAAAATATCGGTGTAATTGAACAAGATATTGTATTATTTTCAGCGAGTATTCGAGAAAATATTTCCTATGGAAAACCAGAAGCAACAGAGGAAGAGATTATTGAAGCAGCAAAAATGGCTCAAGCACACGAATTCATTATGAAGTTTGATAAACAATATGACACTATTATCGGAGAAAGAGGAACTACATTAAGTGGGGGGCAAAAACAGAGAATTGCTATTGCTCGTATGTTATTGTCTAATCCTCAAATTTTAGTTTTTGATGATGCAAGCTCTGCTGTAGATTCAGAAACAGAGGATCAAATCAACAGAGCTATTAACAGAGTTCTTGCAAATAGAACTAGTTTTACCATTACTCATAGATTATCAGTTATACGTAACTCTGATATTATAATAGTTTTGAAAAACGGTGAAATAAAAGCTATAGGCTCTCACGAGCAGTTGTTAAAAAGTTCTGTTGATTATTGGAGAGTTTTTGCACGATTTTCTGAAATAAGGAAGATGATGCCCAAGGCAATGCAACATGAACATAAATTAGGTGATTAAAATGGGTTTTATCCGTGAATTACCAGATGAAAAATATGATAGAAAATATGGGGATTTTTATCTCTTTAAACGCCTTTTTGGATATATTGGAAAACATAGACCAAAGACCTTTTTCATAATTATTTTTTGGTTAATTATTCAAACATCCACTAACATTGCAATTCCTTATTTTGTAAAATTTGTTATTCAAGGAGCCCAAAATGAAATTTTTGATTTTCTTTTCTATGTTAAAGCTAGTCTAGTTGTTGTTTTTTATTCAATTTCATGGTTTGCTCAATTTAGAGCAATGTATCATTCTTCAATTTTAACAGGAGAAATGATTAGAAAGATAAGATACGATTGTTTTGAAACTCTATTACACAATGATATGAAATTCTATGATGAACATAAAAGTGGAAAACTTGTGAGTAGAGTTACCTCAGACACAGATAATGTTAGTCAAATGGCCCAAATAACTACTTCATTCCTTATTAATATTCTCGTTATGATCGTAGTTATTGTTTTGTTATTCATCACAAATATCCAATTATCACTTATTACCCTCGGGATTGTACCATTCTTAATTATACTAGCTCTTGGGATAAGATCCTTTTCTAGAAAAACATCAAAAAACTGGAGAAAAACCATTGCAATACTTAACGCTAACGTCGCTGAATCAATATCAGGAATTGAAGTTACAAAAAGCTTCAACCAAGAAAAAGAAGCTTTTGAACGATTTAAAGAGATTAATAGAAATAATTATCGCGCTGCGATTACGAGAGCTTGGGGAATGAGTATCTTTTTTCCAGTAATTGAATCTTTATTTGGTGTTGGTTCCTTTCTTGTGCTGTTTTTTGGAGGCAAATTAGCCCTAGAGATTGGAAGTATTGATGTTGCAACCTTATATTTCTTTATACTTATGTTAAATAGATTTTTCTTGCCTTTACTTGAAATAACAAGGTTCTATAACCAATTTGAAGCAGGGCTAGCTGCTGTAGAGCGCATTTTCAGTCTAATGGATAGTAAACCAGAAGTTGTTGAAGACCCTCATCCTGTTTCTGTTCCAGAGTTTAAAGGAGAAATTCAATTCAAGAACATGTCTTTTTATTATAACCCTCAAGAACCTCTATACGAGAATTTTAATTTAAAGATAGTTCCAGGAGAGATGATTGCTTTTGTAGGAAAAACAGGAGCAGGAAAAAGTACATTAGTTTCTCTTATAGCCAGATTTTATGATGTAAAGGAAGGAGCTATTCTAGTAGACGGTGTAGATATTCGCAAATACAAATTACATGATTATAGAAGTAAAATTGGAATTGTACTTCAAGATAATATTTTGTTTAGTGGGACAGTTGAAGACAATATTAAATATAGCCGACCAGAAGCTACAAGAGAAGAAGTAATAAAAGCAGCAAAAAATGTTTATGCTTGGGAGTTTATTCAAACACTTCCTAAAGGATTAGATACACTTGTGGGAGAGCGAGGTACTAAATTAAGTGCAGGACAAAAACAACTTATTGCTTTTGCTCGAGCATTATTAGCCAATCCTAGAATTTTAATTCTAGATGAAGCTACTGCTGCGATAGATGCTTATACTGAATCTCTAATACAAGAAGCATTAAAGGTTCTATTAAAAGGAAGAACAGCAATAGTTATTGCTCACCGTTTAACTACTGTAGAAACTGCAGATAGAATTATAGTAATTGAAGATGCCAAAATTGTTGAAGAAGGTAACCATGAAGAACTAATGAAAAAAAGAGGAGTTTATTGGAGACTTTACGATATATACTTTAGACATCAAAGCCTAGAATATATAGAAAAATCCTCTAAACTTGTTTAAATTCTTTTTTATTCTTAACCTAGATGCCCCCTAAGTAAGAAAATTTTCTTTAACAAGATTAAAAAAATAAATATAGGAGTTTTAATACACTTCTATTATCTGTTCGTACTTTGATTAATTTTATAAAAAATAATTACAATTATATTTTAGTAATGCACTTAGATCAACCAATTATTCTAGATAGCGGGAGTTCATCTACAAAAGTGGGTTTTAAAAGTGATTCTATACCTGTAGATGTCTTTCAAACAGTGATAGGTTACACAGAAGATCTAAGTTCATTAAGACATTCTGATCTTCTCATATATGATTTAGAGTATTATATTGGAGAGAGAGCATTGAGTTCAAAAAGAGTAAAAAAATTACTCTACCCAGTTTGGAATCTAGTTATAGATTGGGAAAGTATTGAAAAACTGTGGCATTACGCTTTCTTTGACAGATTGCATGTTAATCCAAACTACAACCCAATAATGGTGGTAGAATCATTTTATAGTACTAGAGGACAACAAGAAAAAATAGCTGAAATTATGTTTGAAGTTTTTTGCGTACCACAGTTGTTATTAAGCAAAAGCCCACTTTTATGCCTATATGCAGCAGGAAAAACAACAGGAGTTATAGTAGAATCAAGTGCTTCAATAACTATAGTCGTTCCCATTTATAAAGGAACAATTATTCGCCATGCAATAACTTATTCAAGTATAGGAGGATATTCCATTACTAAATATTTACAAAAAATGCTTGGAAATAAATATGCACAGTTAAAACGCCAAAAATTCTCACATCTTATCGATGAACTAAAGAAAAAGCATTGTTATGTTTCTCTAAATGCAGAAAGAGAAAAGAAGGTTTTTATGAAAACGAAGAAATTTAACAAAGAATTTATTTTGCCTAGTGGTGATATTGGCATAATGGAAGAAGAAAGATTTCGAGCTCCTGAACTATTATTTGACCCTTTACTCAATGGACATAATGATGAGCCAATTCAAAATTTAATATTAGAATCAATAAAAAAATGTGATTTAACTATACGAAAGGAACTATTAGACAACCTCATTCTTTGTGGAGGAAATACTCTTCTTCATGGTTTTAGGGAAAGATTAGACAAAGAATTAAATCTCCTATTTGAAGAAAAATTAGGATTCAAGATTAAATCTTTTGAAAATCGAGAATTCTTTCCTTGGATTGGTGGCAGGATTCTGTGTGAGTATGCTGAAAAAACAGATTTATGGCTATCCAGAAAAAAATACTTAGAAACAGGAATAGATTCAGCTCCTTTTCTTAGTTACTTTCTTTAGTTAAGTACAAAAACATATTCTATATCCTAAAAAATTACAATTGCAATATTACAATATTTTAAATAGAAAAATTGAGTAATATTATTTGAATTAATTATGGGTTTAACTTTGGAAAGGTCGTCATTACGTCACAGAAAAAGCAATTTAATTAATAATGTAAAAGAGCAATTTGCTAATTTTAATATTATTCTTCAATTTCTTGACTCTAACGACTATTTAAACAGAAGAATCGGTTTTGCACTCTGCATTCCAAAATATGATAAATTTTCAGATGATTTTAAATTAATCATTAAAAGAAAATGGGCAACTGAAACTCTCAGGAATAAGATGGGTGAGAGTTTTACTCAACTTTGTAATAGAATATTTGCTTAATCTAATAGTACTTCCGCAATAAGTTGACCGATTTCTATAGGTTAAAATTATAGACGTTCATACTATCATTGGCGTGTTCTCAATTCATACTTTTTGAGATAATTCGGAAGTACTAATCTAATAAAAAAAACTTAAAAATCAAAGAGAATATTTTTTCATGTGGATTTTATGTCGATAAAAAGACCAGATGCATACATTTGTATAGATTGTAATCATCGCTTTAATGATGAAGATAAAATAATGGAAAAAGTTCAAATTGACGGCATTTTTACTTTAAAAGTAGTTTGTCCTAAATGTCATTCACCAAACATAAAAACAACTATTTCTGGAAAGACAGAATAGAAAAAAAAAGTAATACCCCTATATAACCAAGATGATATTTCATTTTTTTAATTATTTAAAGACATTTCACATATGAAATCTTTGGTAAGTAATGTAGAGATAGACAGTTTAATACTAAGAATGGATGAGGATCTACAGAAATTAGAAAGAGAATTAGAGAGAATAATTAAACAATATCCAAGATATATTGATTCTTCAGCTGAAAAATTATCTTCTGCTTTAGACAAGTATTATCAAGCTCACTAAATATTAAATTATTGTTATCTATTAGCTCTTTATTCTCTATTTATTTATAAATTTCCGCAACAAATTTATAGAGAATCAAATGTCACTGTACTTACCTTGAAAGCTTTAAAAATAATAATTCCATCTGAAAAAGCAGACATTGTTAGAGAGTTACTAACCAATCTTAAAATTCAATTTTCATCCATAAAAATGGAGAATGAAACACAGATTGAGTTAATTGTTAACCAAGACCAGACTAGCATTTTACTTGAAGAATTAAAAGGAATCGGTGTAGGAACTGTTTTCGGTCAGATACAGATATTTCCAGTATCCTTATCAGTAGAAAGTAAAGTTTCAAAATTTGTTCAAAAAGGCAAAAGTATTAGCATTGATGAGATGATAAGTAACACAAAAGGACTTGGGATTTTAAGTACTCATTTTGTTTTATTGTGCATTTTTGCAGGGTTATTAGCTGCTTTTGGTTTATTATTTGATAATGTAATCATTATTATTGCCAGTATGATTATTGCACCTTTGCTTGGACCTATAGCTTTAGCTGTTATTGGGACTTTACTTCCTAAAAATGTTTACTCTAAAAAGGCATTTCTTGCAGAGTTCATTGGTTTAACAACTTGTTTAGTTATTGGATTGTTAGTGGGATTAATAATACCTCTAGAAAATTTAACAAATCAAATCACTATTAGAACATCACCAGGAATCCCTGATATCGTCTTTGCAATAGTTAGCGGTTTAGCAGCAGGAATATTCATTATAAGAGGAGAATCTACTAACATTGTAGGAGTTGCAGTAGCTGCATCCTTATGTCCTCCTGCTACTAATGTAGGAGTTTTATTAGCGAAACAAGAATGGTGGATGGCTCTTGGATCTTTTGTTCTCTTGATTCTAAACGTTTTTTCTATTTATGCAGCTTGTGCTCTTATTTTTTGGATTACTCAATCATTTGTTAGAGGAGGTTCAATCTCAGAAAGACAATTCAAAAAAATCACTCAAAAATACTATATTCGAATCTTAGCTGCAATCTTTCTTCTAATATTGATTATTGTAATAATCATATTATTCTATTAAAAAAGTGAGGTTAACCCTCTAGATATTTTTTAGCTTTATTTATAGCATTAAGAGCTGTTTTTTCGCCTACACCTTTTATTTTTACTAAATCTCCAATTTCTGCATGTGCTATTTTTTCTAATGAGTTATATCCTGCATTTATAATAGGTTGCACCCTTTTACCAAGGATGGTTATAATACTGGAAACTTCGTTATTTTCTTTTTTAGGTTGAGTAGGAACTTGTGTAATTTGTTGAGGGGCAGATTCAGTAGAAGGTTGAACTACATGTTCAGTAGAAGGTTGAACTACATGTTCAGTAGAAGGTTGAACTACATGTTCAGTAGAAGGTTGAACTACATGTTCAGTAGAAGGTTCATCAGGAGATGGTGTAGATGGTTGAACAGAAGGTTTAGCGAACTCTATTACTTTTTCTTGTGTAGTTGTCTGTGATTCTGCTATCTTTTCTTTTACAGAAACAGCTTCAATTTCTTGTTCTGCATCAACAACTTGAACTTCTGGTTTAATTATTGGTGTCTCTACAGCTGTTTTCTGTTTTACTTCTTCCAATGTATCTTGTTTTTCTTGAACGATATACAATCTTTCATTAACAAGTTCTAGTTTAGCTTTAATTTCACCTTTCATTATCATTTCATATATTAATTTCTCAGCTTTTTCAGTAGTTAATCCTGATTGTTCAGCGAAAATATCTAGGGATATAGATCCTACTTTGGAAAGGCTACGCTTATATGATTCTTTTATTAACAAAGACTGTACCTCTTTAGGTAACTTCAGACCATGCAAAGCGTTTTTTAACTGTTCAATATTTGTTTCTTGATATGCTTTCATTATATCAAAAACTATATGTTGAAAACCTTGAGTAAAACTTCCACTTTTTATTATAGATGTAAATAAATCAAAATCTTCCTCTTTAAAGATTTGAACGAGTTCTAGCCCTATAATATGTGCATCTAGCATTGATATCATGGAAACAAGTCTTCTTAATTTCATTTGATTTTTTTCTTCTTTCTTTAATTCTTCATACAAAATGCTCAAGAGAGTATTACTGATTGCTTTTCTAGTTTTCTCGCTACAAGGAAAGAAATCTCTAACTATTAGCCTCAGTTTTTCTTCTATATAAAAATCATCAAATTCAATGTACTTCAAAATAAATTCTTTTACTACTTCTTCTCCAACAGGATAGGATTTTCCTATTATAAGAGAAGCTTTTTCTGATAACTCAATAAAACTTTCATACTCTGCGGAGAATATTGTTTCTTCAAGGAGCTCCTTAAATTTCTCAATATAATATGCTGGCTTGTGAGCTGCTAAATATGTTATTATATTAGTCAGCTTTGATTCTGTACTAAATTCCATGGATATAGTTAATCTCTCCATTAGTATTTTGTATATTTTATCAACTAGCATTTCATTGTTTTGAAGCGACAATAAATCAGAGAAAGCTATTTCTACCCCGATATCGTTGGACAAGATTGCTCTATCAATATATGCATTTATAATACTTTCATCAGCTTCAAGTGAATTAATGTCTTGAAGTTCTGCTTTTTCGATTTCATCAATACCAGGAAGAAAGAATTCTACTCTTTTTTCTTCTTGTTTAACAACAGGAATCTCTTCTGGAAATCTTACAAGTTCAGAAGCTGATTTCTCCTTTTTCTCTACAGTTTCTTCACTTCCATCTACTTCCATTTCAAACTGATTAACTATATTATCATTAATATCGATAAAATCAACTATTTCAGACAAATCTTCTTTTAGTTCATCCCTCATATCAAAAGAATTACTAGAAACAGCAGTGCTTTTCACGCTTTTCTCTTCTTTTCCTTTTTCAGAAATAATAGATTGTTCTTCAATACTTACTTCAGCTTCTTTAATATCGGTACTTTCTCCAATTTCTTTTTCTTTTTCTTCTTCAGTTTCAGTTTCTATAACTTCTTTATCTTCCTTATCTTGAATAACTGTATCTGTAAAACGGGAACTTAACAAGTTAACTATTTTATCTCCAAAACCTTCCTTTATTTCAACAGGTTCCATGTAGACTGATTCTGGTTCTATTTCTATTGAACGTAAAATTAGCTCTAAAAACTCATGTGATTGCATTCTTTCTGAACTTAAATTATCTACTAAAACTGTTATTCCTGCTTCTCTCAATTTTGCTACTTGGGAACTATCTTTTTTATCTATTATTATTGTATCAACGACATTCCCAATTAAGTTAACAAAATTAACAAGAGTGGGTTCGAAATTACTCTTTTTCAAAATCGCTTTTTCAAGTTCTAAATTGTTGTTTTCTTCGATAAAAGGGGATATAATAGCAATCTCACCAGAAGTTTTCTTCAAAGTCTCTCTAAAAGATGAGGATTGAAAAACCAAAAAAAGTGAAATTAAGTCACTAGGCACAATAATGATTCCAGGGGCTTGCTCAATTTTCTTTGAAACGATAGGATTGATCTTTAATTTGTTTATTTCATCAATGTCTATAATTCCTGTAATATTGTTAATTATTTCTTCATTTATTTTTCCATTTTTTTTCTCTTCCTGTTGTTTGCTATATTTAAGTAATAACTGCCTAACAGGAATCTCAATGTCTCCCTCTTTTACATGAATCTGCCTAATTTCGTCAAAAAGAGGATAAATAAACTCTTTTTCAAAAATTATTTTTGAAATATTTTTCCAAACTTCAGTTAGGTTTTTAGTTTGCTGATTAACATTTGTTGCATATTTTGAGAAAAGATAATTGAGAGTACTTAAGTGAAGAGGGTTATAAAATTCAAAGAATTGGCCTAAAGTTTCAAAAACATTTACTGACTCCATGCTTCTTTTTGCTTTTTGAGTAATTATATTGATAAATTCTAGGTGGTAATCAAGAATTTTCGATGGATCAGCATGGTAAATAGAAAAATCACAAACTGTATTAGTTATATATGTTACAGCTATATTATCCCTTTCGATCATAGCAGACAAAAAAGGGTGCAATTTTGAACCGATACTTATTACAACTACTTCTTGATTCGAAGACATTCACAAACCTCAATAAAGAACATACACTTTTTTATTATCCCACAAAGATATAAGCCAGTAGTGCTATTAAATTTTTGCATAAATAATTTTAAAATTTAATGTCAATTTTGGAGAAATTTCCTACTTTAGTTAAATTAAATACTGGCTTTGTATCTTAGTTTCAATTTCTTTTACCTTTCTCATTTGTTTTTCATTAGATGAATTTTGTGTATAATCCCAATTCCATAGTAATTGTTGTTTAAGATAATTATAGAATTTTTTAGCTTTAGAATAGTCTCCTTTTTTTAACAAGAAACTTATTTTTTTAACAAGTAATAAAACCAAACAATCTATATCATCAATCCAATCACAATATTCTATTGTATTGATTAATAGACTTGGTTCAGAACGTTGTAACTTTTCTCCAATTTTATAGAGAAGACGATTAACTAAAATAATGGATAAGAACCACTTTTGCTTATTTTTTCTTGTGTCCCCAAGTTTTACTAATTTATCTTTAAGAGAGACTAAAGTGTCATACACCAGTGTTAAATCTTCTTCAGAAAAAGATGTTAGCATTTTTTCTACTATTTTTGCAAAGATTATTATATCGTTGATAGTAAGAATTTCTATTTTTCCTTTCTTTAGTTCCTCTATTACAGCTTTTAAGTTATTATTATTAGAAGCAAAAACAGAAACCAATTGGTCTATTTTTTCCCATTCAACGCTATTTGCAAGCTCAAAAATTCTTTTAAGGGAATCTATCGGATTTTCTTCTAAACTGTTGAAAAAATACGCGATAGTTTCATATGAAGGAAATCTATTAAAATTAGAATTAGAAAAACGCACAATTTGTTCTTTTGTGGAAGAACCCAAAACATGAGAAGTGTACAATTCAAGAAATTGAGCTTCAATCATATTTTCTTTTGATTTTGTTTTTTTAGCAAATTCATAAATTGAAGGAAGTATTTGGTCTATCTTTTCTTTCTTGTTTTCATCAAGAATTATATTTATTAGTTCATGTTTTTTATATAGAAAAGCATATTGGTAGAAGTAGTCCTGGTATCTTTCGAAATCTGGGCTTTTAAGTAAATTGGATATAAATTCTTGAAAGAAAGAATAAAGTTCTTGTTCAGTTACATCTAATAATAGATAACTATAACACAATTTTGAGAAAGGTGTTAGTTGATTTAAATTTCTTAGAGACAAATCAAAAATTGTTAAAGGGTCTGATTCAAAAAATCTAATAAATTTACTATTTTTAAGAAAGTTATACTTTGATTTCAACTTGGATACTGTCATTTTGAATTGTAACTTCATTTTAGAGAAACCATGTTCTTTTTCAAAATAGTGGAAAACTGGAAATAATTTTTGTTTTTTTGGAATAATTAACCTAACTTTTGAAGTTGGACAAATAATTCCTTTTTGAATTGAAGTCAAAATATCATCAATTTTATCTATTTCAATTACTTCATTACTATTTTCATCTAACAAACCTATTATTCTATAATAAGGCAATAAACATGAAGACATTCTTGATAAATCTTTGAATTCAGCTTGAAATTCTTCCTTTACCAATAAAGACAAATTTAGCTTATCAAGTTTTAATGAAATAACAAAGTAATTATTTCCTACATATTTATCTTCAGGGAAGATTTTTAGTTCTCTTTCATCAACTTCTATCGTAGAATCTATTTTTTCTAGTAGTTCTAGAATAGTAGAATAAGAAATGCAAGGAAATCTGTTTTTTGCGAGTGATATTTTCCTAACAAATTTCTGTTCCTTTTTATTTTTAAAGAGTAAAGTTATTTTCTCAATATCATAAATGTTTGAAACTGAACTGAAACTTTCAAAATAGAATAATTTACTTAAAATTTCTACCTTCTTAAAATTAAGTTCTTCTTGAATTTTTTCATATTTCATATCCTTTGAGAATTGTAAAGCATGATTTATCACTTCCAAAGCTTTTTCATTCCTATCAATTTCAACTAAAGTTTCAAGCAGTTTACTACAAATATATAGAAACTGATCTGGCACAGTCCACCTAGAATTCATTATTAGGGAATCAGTAAAATCATCAATAATCAGAGGTTCAATTAAAGCTATTGGTTTTGAGAAAAGAAAAGAGATATAATACAAAATTTCATCATACAAATAATGCATTTTGCTTATATCCTTCAACATTCTAATAATTTCAGTCCTTATTTCTTTCTTCTGTGTTTCAGTAAATTTATTTGGTAAGGATTTAATGATGGTTAATAAATAAACAATTGCTATGAAGATAGAAGAAACATCATTACATTCTTTACTAAGTTCCTTTAACCAGGCAAAGGTAGCAATGACTCCTTCTTTAAATTTGTCTAGTTCCCAGTATATTTTAGCCTTTAACTCCATTATTGTAATTAGTTTTATATCAAAATTAGCAATGATTTTTTCTATTTTTTTCACTGATTTTAAAGACTTAGAGTACTTTCTTTGTCGATATTGTTCTAGAGCAATTTGAGTTAATAGACCAAGTTCAAAATCCGTCATTTTATTATTTTTAGCTATTTTAGCTGCTTTTGAAAGATAACCTAGAGGATCTTTATTCTGATGTTGTAACAACTGACTAACAAACAAATAATATTTTAACAAAAATTGCTTGTTCTTCCAGATTTGAGTTAATTTAAATAAATATTCTGAAATTTTTTTGGCTTCTTCAATATCATTACTAGCTAAAAAGTCTTGACCTTTTAACGCCAATAGACTAAAGAAAATAGATTTAGAGCTTTTTTCATACTTGATTCTATATTTTTTAGCTAAGAAAAGTGGTAAATTATGTTCATCATCACTCATAAAATCTCGTTTCCTTAGTATAATCTTTTTATGTTGTAATAAGTTTCTTTTTTTAAAGCATTTTGTTTTTACAATTTTATTGTTTTATCTATTGTTTTATCTATTGTTTAATTTTTCGAGTTCTCTTTTTGCTATTTTTCCTGGTCCGCTTAAAGGTAGTGAGTCTACAAATTCTATTTCTTTAGGAATTTTGTATGTAGCTATCTTATTTTTTAGGAACTCCGTAATCTGTTCCTTTGATATATTATAACCTTCTTTTTTTACTACATAGAGTTTTCCTACTTCTCCATAATATTCATCTGGAATGCCAATCAAGGCAGTATAAGCTATTCCTGGTATTTTAAAGACTAGTTCTTCAACTTCTCTTGGGTAAATCTTTAATCCTCCAGAAATAATTACTTCTTTTAATCTGTCAACAATGAAAAAGAAACCCTCATCATCTATTGAGGCTAAATCACCAGTTCTCAGCCATCCATCTGAAGTAAAAGTTTTAATTGATTCTATTCCCTTTTTATAATAACCTAGCATAACCTGAGGACCTTTTATCACTAGTTCTCCTATCTCTCCTTCTATCATAATGTTTTGCTCTGTTTCTGGATCAATTATTTTCGCTTTTGTATCTGGTAATGGTAAACCGATTGAACCTAGTTTAGGAGAATCAGGTGGATTTAAGTGGGTTACAGGGCTACATTCTGTTAACCCATATCCTTCACAAATTTTAACACCAGTAAGTCTGTAAAATTTTTCACCTAACTCTTTTGCTAAAGGAGCTCCTCCAGAAACGCAAATCTCCAGTTTTAAATTCTTTACTGGTATTTTTTCTACAGTCAAAGCCACGTACATTGTTGGAACGGCATAAAGTTCTGTTATATTTTCTTTAATTATTATTTCCCATACTTTTTTTGGATCAAATTTAGGTAATACGACAATTTTACTTCCTTTGAATAGTGGGGAAAAAACACAAACCATTAGCCCAAAAGAATGATAAAAAGGAAGAACACCTAAAACTATTGTTTTTTCTGGATTTCTTTCTTTTCTATCTAAAGCTGTATTAAATTGAATAGAATTAGCTAATAAATTATAATGCGAAAGCACGACTGCTTTGGGTAATCCTGTTGTTCCTCCAGTGTATAATAATAGAGCTACTGAATTACTTTGACTTTGATCTTCAGTATAAAAGTCATTTTTTTCTAATATACTTTCTATCAGCACATAGTCATTTTCAGTTGGTTTAATATAGGCATATGAATCTGTGATTATTTTGATATTAAATGCATGATGTTTAATAGCTGTAGAAAATTTTTCTTTTAATTCTGATTCTGTGATTAATGCAATAGCATCAGAATCAATGAAATTATTAGATATATCTTTTTCTGATAATCTTGGGTTTAACAAAACAACTTTTGCTCCTACTTGAAAGCAAGCAAAAAGTGAAATTATAAAATAGTAAGAATTATTAAGTAATATTGCTACTGTATCTTCTTTTCCAATTCCAGAATAATCAAGAAAGAACGCTAGTTTATTAGAGTCTGTTATAAGTTCTTTATAAGAGTAATTTTTTTGACCTTCAACTACAGCTATTTTTTCAGGAATCTTATTTGCAACCATTAGAAGATTTTGATAGAGAGAATGATTTGGATAAGATAAAGTATAATTAGATTCATCAGATAACTTCAAGATTGTTCATGTTATTTTATTTAATAAGTATAAAAAATGTTACGATTAGAAAACCAAAAAAGATATTTGTATTTTTGCAATTATTATCATAATGGATGATGATGACAATCAAAATTTAAATCTTGAACTAGCAAAAAAAATGATGGAGCAACAACTTTATGAGGAAGCCCTATCTATTTTGGAAAAAGGATTAACTGAAAACCCTTCCAACACTGATTTTCTCTGGTTAAAAGCAAAGATTCTCTTTATTACTGGAAAATTCAATCAAACAATTGATGTTCTATCTTCACTCATTTTACAAGAAAAAAGTAATGCGAAAGCCTACGAATTAATGGGTGAAACATATAGATGTTTAAACAACCTTGATGTTGCTGAAGAATATTATCAAAAGGCATTAGAACTTGACTCTAAAAGTTTTCTTTCCTGGTTAGGAAAAGGAAAAATCGCTTATCACAAAGGAGATTTTCAGACAGCTATTCTCTGCTTTAAGACATTCGTACAAGAGCATAAGGAGCGAAGTGACATCTGGCATTTATTAGCTAAAGCTTATAAAGAAGCTAATAATGAACTTGAAGCTATTGATGCTTATAATATGGCTATTGACTTTGATCCACTAAATAAGGAATTGTATGAAGAATTAGGGGATATTTATTTCGAACTAGGACACAAGGATATAGCTAAAGAGAAGTACCTACAAGCACTACAAGTTGAAGAAAAAACAAGAGAGATGAACGTTTCACTTTATTTAAAAGTAATCAGAATTTTATTAGAAGAAAATCAAAATTTAAGAGCTTTTAATTTATGTAATGAGATCTTAGTTTTTCAAAAAAACAATGTTGATGCATTGTTTCTTTCAGGTGTTGCACTTATTCAGATGAGTAACATTCACGAAGGTAAAAAACGAGTAGAAGAGGCATATTCGATTGAAAAAAGAGATGATATCTGGGATTACTTAAATAATTTAGAAAAAGAAATTTATTTTAATAGATAGCTACTTTTTGGTTGGCTCTTTCTCACTAGAGATAATAACAATAGAAAGAAGAAGTAAAAGAATACTGAAAACTATAACTAATAGTACATTAATGATAATCTCTATGTTTGAGAAACTAAATGAAAATACATTCACAGGTATCTGAAGAAAGTTGTATCTTGCAGCTTCTTCTTGGTTCAGTAAACTTGAGACTAAAGTTAAACTAAAGACTACTAAGACACTCACAGCACCAGAACTTAACTGAGATTTGGTAAAAGTTGAGATCAACAGTCCTATGCAAACATACAAAAGTAAGGATAATATAAAAAAACCACTTGCTAAAAGAAAAATTGGTATATCAGGTTTCCCAGCCATTAATATAATTAAGAAAAAAGCAAAAAGAGTACTGAATATATAAGGAATAATTACAAGAAGAAAACGCACGATTGTTTTTATTATAATTAAAGAGGAATCTCTAACTGGAGCTGTTTTCAACAGTGTAAAAGTATTTTTTTCACGCTCTCCAGCAATAGCATCAACACATAAAATAACAGTGATAATACTTAGAATATTGTTAGCATTACTAAAAAATGTTTGACTCAAGACTGTAGGAGTCAACTCTGGAAATAGTTCAGAAGGGATGTCAGGAACAAGATAGGGTAAAGCGTACATCATTAAAATTGTAAATAAGCTAAAAATGATTATACCTGCAGTTATTGGAAGAAGTTTGCGTTTTGCATCTTTCCACTCTTTTATAAACAAAGAATAGTTAACACATCTTGAATTAATCTTCATTTGAACTCACCATTTTGATAAACAATTGATCCAAATCAGGCTCATAATAACCAAAAGAAAGAATTGAATGCTTTTCCATTATTTTACTTAAAATTTCATTAAATTCATCAATAACATTTTCAGACTTTATTTGAAACAAAATCTTATTACCTTCAAATTCTATTTTTTTTATATTAGATACTTTTTTCAGAAAAGAAAAAATTTCTTCATTATCATTTGACTCAATATAATAGACGTTTTTTGTTATTTTTTTTATTATATTCAGTGGAGTATCATGCTCCACTAATATTCCATTATTTAAGACGAATACTTCATCACTTAACTTCCAAATATCTGTTAAAATATGGCTTGAATAAAGAACTATTTTTTCTTTTGAAAGTTCTTTCATCAAATTGCTGACATGAGATCGAACTACAGGATCTAGTCCGCTCAAACTCTCATCTAAAATCAAGATATCTGGGTCGTGTAATAATATTCCAGCAATCAATAGTAACCTTTTTTGTCCTGTAGAGAGGTATCTTACAATTTTATTTGGAGAGTACTTTATTCCAACAAAATCTACAACTTCTTTAACTCTCTTTTTTCTTTGTGTTTTAACTAATCCATGTAGTCCTGCTAAAATGTGTAAAAAATCTCTTGCGCTTAAATTTTCATATAGACCAACATCTTCTGGAATAAATCCATAAATGTTTTTTTGAAATAATAACTTACGATTTACTGCAGTATTATTTAGGATAACCTTTCCTTCTGTAGGAGTTAGTAAACCAGTAATACACTTAAACAAAGTTGTCTTTCCTGCTCCATTTGGTCCAATTAAACCATAAAGTCCAGGTTTATTAATACTCAAACTTATACCTTTTAGAGCAAAAAAAGAGTTAAACTTTTTCTTTAGGTTTTCAACTTTAACTCCAATCATTTGGTTTTCTTGTTTCTGTAATGGATTCATGTTTAACTCGACCTATAATGAAATATAATATTGCTCCTATAGTACTAATCAACCATATAACTAGAATCCATAAAACAAATTCTGTTTGTTCTCGATAGGGGTGTGATTTTACTAAATCAATAGTGGCAAAAATCTGCAAACCCATTTGTAATAACACAAGAACAATTATAATGGATATCATCAATAAGCTAAAGTTCATCATTGTAGATAGACAGTGGATTAACCAATTAATATATTTTTTCAAATTTACTGTAATAATCCAAGAAAATTAAGGTTTAGGAGAATTGTCCTTCTCTTTTTTTCTTTCTGGAAATTTATATGCAAAATAAATATCAATAGGGAGAAAAGTCAAAGTTATAAGAAAAGGTATAAGAAAAGAAGTTTTTTCTATTATCAAACCAGCAATTAAAGAGGTAGGTAACCATCCTAAACTCTGTAACCCTGAAACAGTTCCATAAGCTTCAGCTCTTCTTTGTTTATCAAAACCTGTCATTATTGATTGTATTCCAGGAACCCAAAAAGCTACTGAAGCTCCTAATCCTATCCAAGCTATCCAAATTGCATATTTTCTAAATTCAGGAGAAGTAAAGAAAGCAATGATATTCAATGTGATAAATAAACTCCCAGACACTTCACTCATAACTAGAATTTCGTTATTTTTGACTTTATCTGCAAATGAAACGAAAATCATGAAAACGACAATTGTGCTAAAATTAAAGAAGAAAGTAAATTCTGCTATATCTCCTTCTGTAAAAGAATAAACGAGAATTGTACTTCCATTAAAAATAGATATACTTAGACCCCAAAGAAAAGAGTCAAAGATGAAGAAAGATAGAGCATATTTAAGTCTAGGTATTTTAAAAATGGAATTATACAATTCTACTTCTTTTTCAACTTCTTTAAAGAATTCAGAATCAATGTTTCTTCTTTTAAGAATTTTCGTTCTAAAAAGATAGAATGGAATGGAAACCAATCTTACAAAACTTGTAAAAAAGGTTTTTATTATTATTGGAATTGATATGATAGATTGAATAAAGTCTTTTTTTAAACTCCATTTTACGTTTTCAATCAACAAAGATTCTCTTAAGAAAAATAATTGATAAATGTATAGAAAAACAAATCCTCCAAAAAGTAAATAAAAATAGATTCTTAGATCAACTTTTTGTGAAAAAATGCGAATTATTAATGGTCCTACAAGACCTGTTGAGTAAAAAGCCAAATTAACAAAAGTAAATGAAGAAGTTTTTTTCTTTTCTTCTGAACTTTCAGCAGTTAATGCTTGTTTTGCTGGTTCTCTAATCCCAAATGCAAATGAAAATAACAATAGTGCACTTATAACAATGAATAAATTTCTTGATTGACTAAATAGAGCAAAAGCAAGTATGAACAAAAAAATACTTGATAAGTATGTCACTCTTCTTCCTCTTTTATCACTCACTTTGGCTGTCAGGATTAAAGAAGAAGATTGAATCATTGAACTTATAGTTAGAATCAAACCTAATTTCTTCTCTGATTTAATAAATTGAACAATGTAAGGTTGTAATATTACGTTGTAAAAACCATTAATTAATCCCAATATCAGATTAGCTATGAATACAGTCTTAATATTTGAATATCTAAGTGGGTTAAGCGAAGTTTCAACTACACTATTCAATTTAATCAAAACCTATTAATCTATTGTTATTATAAAGTTTCATTTATCAACGGAAAAGGAAGTTAAAAGTTTATTTTTTTTACAACTTTCCTCAATAATTATATTTTTTAATTTGATAGTCTAATGTATATTAAGATAAGTATGGATGATTTCGAATCTTTAGTAGCCAATTTGCCCATAGGAGTTGCTGTACTGCAAAATGACAAAATCGTTTATGCCAACACCTATCTTTTAATGATGACTGGCTATTCTTATTCTGATGTTGAAAATAAATCAGTATTAAATTTTCTTCATCCAGACGACAAAGAGATTTTTATTAAGAGATTAGAAAAACGAAAAAAAGGAGAACCACTACGTAATGAAGTAATATATCGGATATTACAGAAAAATGGCTCAATCATCCTTACAAAAGTGGAAACCAAGGATTTCAAAATTCAGAAAGAGGACCTTATATTATTACTTGTAAAAAATATAGGTTCAAGTATGCTCATTTATCAACCTTTGGAGATCACAAGTTCTTTAATTGATAGTTTAGCTTTTAATAATTCTTTTGGAATTTGGATTGATGACTTAAATGATAATACTATATTTGTAAATCAATTTCTTTGTGATGTTCTTGAAGTTACACCAATAGAGGTTATAAATCATAAAATTACTGAATTTCTTCATCCTGATTCAAAGAATGTTTACAAAAAAATCCTAAATGAAAGAAAAGAAAATGTCCAAACCTCTTCTTATGAACTTTCTTTAGTTAATAAAGAAGGAAAAATATTTCATTTTAGAGTCATTGGTTCTGTTTTATTTGATTTAGAAGGAAATAAAATAGCTTCAGTTGGACTTTTCTTCAATATTGATGAAATAAAGAAATCGAGCGAAGTTTTAAGTTTGCTCACTGAAATGGCTTTATCTCAAGAAATCCAATCAGAGAATTTTTGGAAAAATTCTATAACCAAACTACTTTCCATTTTTAATTTTGACTTTGGATTGATTTATTTTGAAGGAGAGATTCTCACTTCTATTCCTGAAAATATCAATTTAGATTTTTTTTATGATAACTTTAATGAAATAATTAGAACAAAAGAAAATAGTCTAATATCCCATATTGCTACTGAAGTTTTTGGAAAGAAATGCGAATCATCATATTATACACTTATTCCAACAAGAGAAATGTCATCAGGCTTTCTACTTCTAGGTTCAACCAAAACGCGTATGTTTGATGATACAACTAAAAGACTAGTAGACTTCTTTTCATCTCAAGTGGGATTGTTATATGAAAATAGAAAAAAAACTTTAGAAAAAGCTGAAGAACGTTCTTTCACTAGTCTTCTTTTAGATATTTTAAGTCATGATTTTGTTAATGCTAATACTTCTGTATTTGGTTATTTAGAATTAATGAGAGAATTTTTGATTAATAAACAATATGATAAACTTGGAGACTATTTAGAACGTTCTACTGAGCTTCTTGAAAGGAGTGAAAGAATAGTAGAATCAATTCAACAGCTCACAAAGTTAAGAGCTTTTGATCAACCAAAAGAGAGAATTGATTTAAAAAAGATTATAGATAGTGCTATAGAAACTCAAAAGGTTTTACTGCTTCCTAGAAAGTTACATGTGAAAGTTGAATGTCCTCTGGAAACAAAATTTTTCGGTAATCCCCTAATTAAAGAAGCTTTTGAAAAAATATTCAAACTAATTATTTATTTTAATTCTCAGGAAGAAGTAAAAATAGAAATAAAATGTGATTATGTCAAACAAGATCAAAAAAACTATGTAAAATGTGAAATTACAGATAACAGTGAAGGAATCCCCGAAGAGATGCATTTTACTTTACTACAGAACTTAACAAGAGGAGACTCACGATTAAAGTCAGAAATAGGATTATGTCTTTATATTTCAAATGTAATTGTTAAATCACTTTCGGGAAAATTAAATCTAAGACAGATAAAAAAGGATGGTAAGTCAATTGGTACAATCTACGAAATTTTCTTACCTTCTTAAGAGGGATTAAATTGGCTAAAATATTCATTGTAGACGATGATGTTGCAATTCAATACCTTTACAGTGAAGGACTGAAGATTAAAGGACATGAGATTTTAGGTGTAGTTAGCGATGGTGTTTCAGCTTTAGAGAAACTAGAGAATATGAAAGAGCAACCAGACATCATAATCCTTGATCATAAAATGCCATTAAAAAATGGTGTAGAGACATTAATTGAAATTAGAAAAAATAACCTCTGTCCCAACGCAAAAATTCTTTTCATTACAGCTGATGGAACAATAAAAGAAACAGTAGAAAAATTCAAAGTTGAAAAATTCATTCAAAAACCATTTAGTATTCTCAGTTTATTATCTGTTATTGATTCCATTTAATTACTTTTTTAATTTTCTGGAACATTTCTTCTTACTGAATCACGTATCTTTTGAATGGCTTTCATCACACTTTTTCTTACATACAAATTGTCATCTTTCATCATATCAAATAAAGGATTTAAAGCTAAAAGATTTTTCATTTCACCTAATGCATCTACAGCACATTTTCTGATAAACCAATTTTCATCGATGGAAGCAACAAGCAATAGATCCAAAGCTTTTTCTCCTCCGATCAAAGCTATTGCTTGCGACAAAGAAACTTGCAGATCTTTGTTATCTGCACTCATAAATAAATCAAAAAGTGGTTGAATTGCTTTTTCCACTTTCATTTTTCCTAAAGTCTCCGCAACACCTTTCACAACTTCACAATCCGCATCATATAAAAATTGTAAAAGCAAGTCCTCATCTACTTTTTCTAGTTCAATTATCTCATCCCATTTAAATCTTGCAATATAAAATAAGAGCTCTCCTTCAAGAGTTTCAGGTTTCCAGCCTAAAAAGTCTAATATTAAAGCTGCTTCATTTCTGACTTTTGAACTGTCATCTTTTAACGAAGGTTCAATAAAAGGTATTGCCTCATAAGCTTCAATTCTTCCTAAAGCTGTTATTGCATATAGTCTTACTTCTTCTGCACTATCATGTAAGGATATAACAAGTGAATCAATAGCTTTTCTACTACCTATTTTTCCTAACGTTTTTGCTGCTTGAGCTCTTACATCCTCATTTGGGTAAGAGAGGAAAGCTATAACTTCATCAATTGCTTGATCTCTTTTTGAATTATCAGCAATAATCCCTAAGGTGTATATTTTCACAGCATCATCTTTTTCATGTAACGAAGCAATTAAAGCGTTAATATCATCCTCTCTTATTTCAACCATTTATTTCATCTAAGCATTTCTTTATAATTATCATCAAAAGTTTTTCGAGAGTCCCAAAAATGAATGAAAAAAAGTGATGGAAGATTAGCGAATAGCTTCATAAGCTGGTATCCAATCAGATACTTCATCTAATTTTTTTAATTCATCTTGATCAAACTTGATTTCAAGGGCAACCAAATTAGACTCTAACTGTTCAACACTATTTACTCCAATGATTGGAGCAGTGATAAAGTCTTTTGTTAATATCCAAGCGAGTGCAACTTGAGCAACGGTTACCTCCTTATTTTCTGCTATTTCTTCCACTGTATCTAATACTTTAAGTCTATGTTCAGTAAAATATCTTTTTTTAACACTTTCACTTCTTGGGCTCTCAGGTAGGGGAGCGTTGCGAGAATACTTTCCAGATAAAAACCCACCTGCTAAAGGTGAATAGCTTATCACTCCTAAATTATATTTTTTTATAACATTATACATTTGATGTTCAACTAGCATACGACGTACAATACTATAGGGTGGTTGAACTGTTTCAAAACGCACATAACCATTTTTTTCACTAACCCAAAAAGACTCTACTAGCATCCAAGGATGTATATTTGATGCCCCAATATAATTTACTAAACCCTTTTCTACAAGTAAATTTAGAGCATGTAGCGTTTCTTCTATTTTAGTATCATTGTCAAAAGAGTGAATTTGATAAAGATCTATCCATTCTGTTTGTAAACGTTTTAAACTTCCATTTATTGCTTGCCAAATATGCCTTCTACTTAACCCTTGATCGTTAATATCTTTTGACATTGCTCCTCTAACTTTGGAAGCTAAAATAAGGTCTTCACGAACTGCTCTATCCTTTAGCCATTCGCCTATTATCTTTTCTGTTTTTCCTGGATAACTATTATCTGCCCAATATGAATATATATCTGCAGTATCAAAACAATTTATCCCAAGTTCAAGTGCTTTATCCATTATTGCAAAACTTTCTTCCTTTTCTACTCTCCACCCAAATTGCATCGTTCCAAGAACTAAAGGAGAAATTTTTATTCCTGTACTGCCTAATCTTTTATATTCCATATGTTAATCTTCTTTTTTTGAATAAAAACCTTATTGAATTGCAAAATTTTTTTATTCTTACTTTTAAATTTATTTTTAGGGAGAGCGTATTCTGCGCAATTTTAGTTGTTGAAGTATTTGTCCTAAACTTGAAGGAAATGCCTTTTGCTCTTTCATAAATAAGAATAGGAAACTAGAAACAAATCTCCCTAAGAATGAGATTCCTAATCCAATAGTTAAAGCTAGTTCTATCCCATAACTTATTTTCAAATAATCGACCAGATAACCAGAAACTAATGAACCAAAAAACAAGAATAATCCTGTTATCATATTATATATTCCAAAATATATTCCTCCTTCTCTTTCTGGAGCAATATCTAACAAATAAGCTTGTACACTAGGCATTCCTAAAGTTACTAGAGAAGAGACAATAAAATGGATAATATATAGTTGCCATACTGAACTAGCAAATATATACAACAATGGAAAAGTTGCCATTATTATTCGGCTAAAGAAAATCATCTTTGTTCTTCCAACATTATCACTGATTTTTGCCCCAATATTGATAAATAACAAAGTAGTAACAGAAAATAATATGTTTAATATTGCAATCTCTAAAGCACTAGCTTTAAGTATTATTACTTGCTTTATAGGGAAAAGAGGCCAAGCAAAAGACCAAAAGAAAGAATAGATCATTGAAAAGAAAACAAAGTTGCGGAAAGGTTTATTTTTATAGGAAAGACTAAAGCTTTCTTTCAATTTCCTTGAAACAGGTTGGTCTTCTTTTTTAATTTTCTTCAAAGGTTCTTCAATTGCAATAAAAGGTAGGACACCTATTGCAGACAATGCTATTCCCAAAACTACTGGAATAAGAATATATTTCTGATAATCTATATCTCCGAAAACTAAAGTTAAAACTATCCCTGTAAAGAATGTAGCAATCATGCTACCAAAAGCGTTATACCAAAAAACTCTACTACTTAACTTCGCTCTAACTCTTGGGGGAAACAACTCATTTTGCAACACTCCCCATGAGATACTTTTTTACGTAATAAACTAAATTTTTAGTTTGTGGAGTTATCAGACCAATAACAACCTGAAACACATTTGCAAAAATAAAGAATACATACACGATATTAGGGAGTGTCACAACTTTTCAGCTATCTTTATATATTTAATTCTAATTTATCTAGTGTCTTGAGCTAGATGCTTAAAGACGTAGGTTTCACTCCTACGACACCCGGTCTTCCCTTTGGGAGTTATGAGTGCCCGGGATAAGGAGATGAACCCCTTAGAGAACTTAATTAAGACTGTGTCTTTCATGTTCTCTTAAGCCAGTCTTCACAACTTTCGCTAAGTTTGTTGATTGGTTGGGGAGAGTCCTGAAGAAATTACGTAAAATTTCAACTCATGAAGAGACACCCAAGCTTCCAAACAAATTCACTAAAGCCACAATTATGATAATTGATATAGGAGACTTAACCCAATATAAGAAAATATATGGTATCCCCCAAGATACTGTGCTTATTACAATAAAAGGTATTCTCCTACGGAGTATGTCACTCATTCTACCAAATATGGGATTTAGAAAAGTTAACAACAAATTTGCTATACTTTGCAACCACCCTAGATCACTCCCACTTGCATTCATATTTCTTATAGCGATCATTGACACAAATGGTCCCACAAGCCCTTGCGAAACACTTATAGCTATAGAACGAGAGTAAAGAGCAAGTTTCTCCTTTTGTCCAATTGTCCCATTCTCATCTAAAATTTCATTTTCTTCTTCTGTGATATCTTCGTTGCCAGATAAAGTTCTCTCGTTCATAGTTTTCTAATAACGAAAAAAAAAACCAATCATAAATATTATTATTGGACTCTAATTATTTTTTAGATACTTGTTGAAGATATGAGAGATTTTAATTCTTTATCTTTTTCTACCTTAGAAAGCCGTTCTAAGGTAAATTTAGCATCCATATTATCTACTTTTTTTAATGCCAAGATTATTTTTTTTCTAAGTGTCTTATTATGTTCTTTGAATAGATGCTTACTCAGTCCATATAATACCTCTGAGTCATATACCTTCGTCAATAAAGCATCTATTACAAGCGATCTCATTTCATTGGACAAATTTGATTTAAGTAGTCTAAGAAAAGCATATTCTACATCTTCATTTTCTATGCAAGATGACAATGCATTAATTATCCACATTTTTATTTGTTTTGAGTTCTCTGCATATATTAAATGCCTTATAAGAGCTGCTTGAATAGTTTTGTCCTGAATATCGCCCTTTAGAGCCCAAACAACCCATTTTCTAACTTCTTTAGAGCTATCTGTTAGTTTTTCTAGAATCAACTCTTTAACGTATCTACTTTGTATTTTATCTGCTAAAATAGATACAGCTTTTGCTCTACAAATATGATATGGGTCTTTTCTTGCTATTTCAACTAAAGTTTGAATAACTTCATCATGATCTATGTATTCTGAAAGTTTATCAATAGAGGAGAGACGATCGCTCTTTTTTCCATCTCTCGCTCTTTTAAGGATATTGATTAAGAAGAAGGAGTCATAAGCTTCTTTTTTCGTTTTTATTTTTTCTTCAATAATTTGTTTTTCTTGAGTTTCATTATCTAATACTAGCTTATCTTGCTCAAAAACAGTTTCAGAGGGCAGGGTAGTACTTTCTTCTTCAGCTCTATTTTCCAAGTCAGCTACTTCTTGAACTGAAAACTGATCATCATTAGATTCTTTTTCAGTTGAAAGAATTTTTTTTTCAATTTCACGTACTCTCTTAAAGTATTCTCTATCGAGTTCCTCCCTTGATTTCCAACTCATACTTAGTATTTGGTTAAAGTCATTAAAAAATCTATCATTTCATTCTCATTTATTAAGAAATAAAAAAAGTTAATTTCCATATAAATTAATGATTTGTAAAATTTTGCACATTACAAATTAAATTTATTTGTTCAACAAGTTTTGACATTTTAATAGGTTTTTCAATTATTCCTTTCAACCCTGCATTAAGAAACTCTTTAGCTTTTGTTGTTGCATAAGCTGTAAAACCAATGATACAAGTATCAGGCTCCATTTCTGAAATTCTTTTAGTTGCCTCAATTCCATCCATTTCTGGCATTTTTAAATCCATCAAAACCACTTTAGGTCTATGTTGGATAAATTTAGTTACGCCTTCTAGTCCATCTTTTGCTGTAATAACTTTATATTTATCTTTTAAAATCACAGAGAGAATCTCCCTTAAATCTTCATTGTCATCGCAAATTAGAATACTCATTAAATCCAGCTCTAAAATTTGTTTGTTATTTCAATTAAAAATATTTTCTAACTCTAAAAATGAAATGATAAAAATGACATTTTCAAAAAAAGAAATTTTATTCATTATTAACAATACTCTCACTTTATTGAATAGGTTCAATAACTTACTTTTATTTTTAAGTTCAATAGGAGAGGATATTAATTCATAAAGATGAGGAAATTGCAAAGATAGAAAATTGTCTTCCTGAGGTGAAATTAAAGGATGGTCAACCTCTATTTTCTTTCAGAAAAACGATCTCAATTGAAAAGCAATTAAACCAACTAAATGTTCCTGGTCTTTCTTTTTCTATACTAAAAAACTTTGAAATAATATATACTAAATACTTTGGAGTAAAAGATCTAATATCAAAGAAGAAAGTCGATAATCATACTCTATTCGAAGCTGGATCAACATCAAAACTAGCCACTGCTGTTGTAACTCTCAAGTTAGTAGAAAAAGGCAAATTAAAATTGGACAAAAATGTTGACAACTACTTAAAAGATTGGAAAATACCTTTTTCAGAAAAAATAAATAAAAAGGAAATTACATTAAAACAATTACTAACTCACACTTCAGGAATAAATAGACCAGATTCAATGTTTAATGTAGAAGAAGGCAAAAAACCTACAATTTTACAAGTCTTAAAAGGAGAACCTCCTGCAATAAATGATCCTGTGAAAGTAGAGTTTACTCCAGGTACCAACCACAAATATTCTAATTTTGCATATATTATAATTGAAAAAATAATCGAAGATGTATCAGAAACAACATTACCAGATTTAGCCAAGGAATTAATATTTACTCCATTAAAAATGGAAGACAGTTTCTTTGGTTATCCTACAAATGAAATAAAACAGAGGATTATTTTACCACATAATGAGAAAGGAGAACCAAAGAGAATAGGTCTGCATCCGACTGTTTTTGGACATGGAGGGTTAATAACAACAACTAATGATTTAGCAAAATTTATGCTAGAATTAATGAATAGCTATAGAGGTTCGTCAGACAAACTATTAAGCCAGTCAATGATTAAAGAAATGATGTCACCAACTATAAAACTTGATCCATCAAAATACTTCGGTTTCACAGGACAAGGATTAGGGGTATTTCTGATGGAAACAGACAAAGAACTGTTTTTTGTCCACCCAGGAACAAATCACCCAGGAGCTGTTTGTATGTTTATTGGAAATCCCACATCAGGGGAAGGATTTATTGCTATGTCAAATGGAATTCAGGGAGAAATTCTTCACCTACAAATGCTTTTTGCAATAGCAAAAGAATTTAATTGGCCAATATTTAGAATTTAGATCTCTTCTAAAATTAATCTATTTCTATTTTTCTATTAATAGATTTAAGTTTCTCTTAAGATTTATAAATGTTCAAAATTCTGTTTTCACATTAGTTAATCCTATTTTACAGTGAATAATAGATAAACAACAAAAAATTAAAAGTAATGAAATTGATTTATTCAAGCAAAAAGGGGAACTAAATGTACAAAGGAGAAAAGGTTGTTTTAAGAGCACTTGAAATTTCAGATTTGGACGAGATAATGAAATACTGGAATAATATTGATTTAAGAAGAGAATTGGGAGAAGTTATTCCCCATTCAAAAGATCAGCAAAAAGAGTGGATAGAAAAATGTTGGAAGGAAGCGGAGGAGGGAAAAACATATACTTTTGCGATAGTAGAAAAAGAATCTGGTAAATTTCTAGGAATATGTAGTTTAAATAATGTTCGACATATAAATCGTTCTGCCAAGGTTAGCATCGCAATTTATGACAAAAACCAACGAGGGAAAGGTTTTGGCACAGATGCAATGAAGATTCTACTGAAAATAGGTTTTGATTTCTTAAACTTACATAGAATCGCCCTAAATGTTTTTGAAACAAACAAAGCTGCTATTAGAGTGTATGAAAAAGTCGGTTTTAAAAAAGTAGGTCTTCACAGAGAAACAGATTTTGTAGACGGGAGATATGTTAACGACGTTGCAATGGACATTTTGGAAAATGAATGGAGAGAGAAAAAATAATTTTTTCCTATCTTTACCTGCAGATATTTTCATACAGCTTTTTGCTTTACATATTTAAAACAAAATGAATATTAATCAGTCTTTTTCCATTCGAAATGAAGGTGGTTTTTTATCATATGTTCCACCTTATTAGATGAGTGCAAGCTTTAGCTGAAAGGTTTAAAACTGAACGAGCAGTCTTTAAGGAGGAATTTTTGAAAGGGGAGTTCAATAAATATTTCAAAAGATTTATCATAGCTTAGAAAATATACAGTTTACCGATGTCATATACTATTTTCTGTGATTTTGATGGTACAATAACGCTTACAGATCTAGGAAAAGCTCTATTAACGAAGTTTAGTAAAGAAGATTGGCAAAAATATGACAAATTAGTACTAAATGGGAAAATAGGAACCCGTGAAGCCCTTATCAAACAATGGGATACAGTTAAGGCAAGTAAGGAAGAAATATTAGCTGTTGTTGATCAAATAGAAATAGACCCCTCATTCCAATCTTTTTTTAATTGGGTTAACAATTGTGATATCCATTTTATTGTTGTTTCTGATGGTTTTCAAGAATTCATTGAAGAAATATTCAAGAAAGAAAAAATAGAAAGTAGTTTAATAGATATTAGAGCAAACAGTATGAAAATTATAGATAACAAGTTAACTCTCAGCTTCTTAACTGATGAGTGTGAGCATGGATGCGCCAATTGTAAATATTCACATGTTTTAGAATATAAGAAAAAAGGGAATAAAATTATCTATATCGGAGATGGATTATCAGACATTTTACCTGCTAGAGAACTTGCAGACGTCATTTTTGCTAAGGAAAGAGAAGATTTAGCTGAAAAATTGAAAGGTGACCCTAGAGTCATAGAATTTTCAAATTTTTCTGAAATTCAAGCAATACTAAATGAAAAATTTATTAATTAAAATATTTTTTATAGGTCGCTCTGTGGTAGTTAATATTATTTGCAAAGGATATGACTAGATCCTCTTGCTCTAGAGTTTCTATTGAAGGGTTTCTTATATGTCTAACATAGTCAATTGCCTTTACTCCACTAAGATTTTTAAACCAAACTAAGTATAAAGCCAACATTGTTCCTGTTCTTCCAATACCAGCATAGCAATGTACTAAAACAGGATTTTCAGGCAAGTTTTCTTCTATAAAATTCAAAAAAGAATAAATATCTTTATCATGAGGAACACTAAAATCAACAATTGGCAGATGAAGATGCTTAATTTTAAGTTGTTTAATTCTATCCATAAATTGTGGTTTCGAAGCTGTAAGCGTAACTATAGCCCTTATTCCTTGTTCATAATAGAAATCGATATCACTTTTTAAGTGAGGAAATGCCGAGCCAGCAATTTCATTTTCTATCAACCAACTGAAATTTACTACCATTTTCTTTCTCCTCAGATAATACCTCTTTTTTCTATTCTTCCTAAGGTGTCTTTTTCACCATGTCCTGGATAAACTAGGGTATTTTTTGGTAGAGAATATAGCTTCTTTATAGATTGAACTAGCTTTTCATAATTTCCCCCGTACAAATCTGTTCTTCCTATTCCTTCTTTAAATATTACATCTCCAGAGAATAGGATTTGTGATTCTGGAAAATAAAAGCAAATACTGGCTTTTGTATGACCTGGAGACAATATCAGTTTAAACTCTTCATCTCCTAAATAATATGTTTCTTTATCCTTTAGACATATATCTGGTTCAAGGAAAGAATTTATATCGAAACCAAACATTCTTGCAAAAGGTCCAGAGTGATTTATTGTATCTAATTCTTCTTTGTGGATGCCAATTTTAGCTTTTGGGAATTCTTTTCTTATGTTCTCGATTCCCATCACATGGTCAAAATGGCCATGAGTAAAAAAGATATATTTAACTTTCAACTCTATTTTTTCAATCACTTTTATTAATGAGGTTACATCATCAGCGACATCTAACAGCATTGCTTCCTTACTTTTACTATCATAGATTAAAAAACTGTTAGTATGCAAGGGCCCAGCTACTTCTCGAATTACTTTTACCATAAGTATCGAATCTTCTTTTTTTTTTAAATGTTGTGAGTTTTTTTTGGAATCATTTAATAACTAGTATTTTACAAAGGAACTAAAGTTGGTAAAAATGAAAGCAGTTATAACTGGAAAATATGCTGATGGTAAGGATTTTGTAAAGAAAATAGGAAATAACAAACGAACAATTAACTTATCAAATAAAAATATAAAAAGTATTGATCTTTCGAATCTTGCCTTATGCGGAAACATAGAGGTTATTGACCTTTCAGCTAATCAATTAGAAGAGATAAACCTTACACCTATTGTAAACACTGAACTAGAAACAGTAATCCTTTCAGAAAACAATCTTAAGTCCATTGATTTATCTCCTCTAGCTCAATGTTCTAATTTAGAAGAACTAATTTTAGCAGGAAATGAATTTGAAGAAATAGACCTTAGCCCTTTAAGTCATTGTACAAAATTAGAAGAATTAAGTTTATTTGTAAATAAAATTAGTAAGATAGATTTAACTCCTCTTTCTCAGTGTAAAGAACTTGAAGCATTAATTTTAGCAGGAAATGCAATAGAAGAAATAGATCTTGGTCCATTGAGTAAGTGTGAAGAACTAGAAGAATTGGACTTGGAATCAAATAAAATTAAGGAGATTGACTTATCACCTCTTGAAAAATGTCAAGAATTAAAAGTATTAAAATTAGGAATCAATGAATTAGAAAAAATAGATTTAAGCCCACTAAAAGAAAATAGAGAATTATTATTTTTAGACTTAGGTCAAAATAAACTAAAAAATATTGATCTTGTTCCTCTTGAGACATGTATTAACTTAAAATGGCTTGATCTTGGACCTAACCTTATCGAAAATATAGATTTAACTCCTTTGAGTAAAACAGAAAACTTGCTAGAACTTGACTTAGGACCCAATAAATTAACAAAAATAGATTTAACTCCACTTTCAAATTTAAAAAAACTAGAATACATTGATCTTTCATCTAACCTCCTAAAAGAAATTGATTTAACTCCCTTATCTTCGTGTTCAAGTTTGCAAGAATTAAACTTGGGCGCTAATTTATTACAAAATGTTGACATTTATCCATTAACTTTCTGCAGATATATTGAAAGAGTAAGCTTAGACGATAAATACGAGTTACTATTTAACGGAGAAAAACTTGAAAATACAGATAATTTACCTAGAAAGCTGAAAAAAGCACTTATAAGATGGGAAATCAATGAACAACGAAAGGGAAAATTAAAAGCAGACTAAAAGAACAAAGATTAAAGTTGTCTACTAATTAGTTGTGACTTTAAAAACTCTCATCAATAACTAATAATATGGAAAATTGTCATTTTTCCCCCTTTTTCATTGATTATTGTTCAGAATTAAAGAAAATAATTCAATTTTTACATGATGAAGGATTTACAAGCATAGAAACGGATAATTTTGCAATTAAAGTAAAAAAACAAATAATTGATAGAAAAAATGATGATTGGAGAACAGTCATCAAAGAATTCTTATCAGAAAATAAAAGATATTCAAGCAAAATATATGTACTTATTAAAAGTATTAACAAAGAATTTTGTTTAGAGAACTTGCGAAATAAACATCTTATGAAGCTGTATATGGAAATAATGGAAACTCTGGATAATAATGAGAACTACAAAATAGAGATTGGGAAGAACAACAATGTTTTACTCTACTCAATTGAGAAAAAAAACAAATAAGGTTAGCTAAAAAAATAATTTTGACAAAGTGTAATTGATTAGATATATATAGTTATAATATCCAATAATGTAAAAGGTGAACCCTATTCTCGACATTAGCTCTTTCATGTCAAAAATTTCAAAACAAACTAAATATTTAGATCTACGTTACGGTAACATCGAGGAAAGGATCATTAATTCCATTAATGGTTCTATAATTAAAGACATTAAATCATCTTATTCAGGATATGGAGTACGATTTTTATCAAAAGGAATTATTAGTTTCACGAGCGCACCTGAACTAAAAACAGCCTATGAAGATATTAATAAGTTGTTGAAGACATCTAACATAATAGCCACTTGGAAAAGAGGAGTTAGTCAATTATGTGATGCTCCTGTTGTACAAGCAACATCTACGAAAACACCAAAGAAGGATTGGGAAAATTTAGAAGAAAACGAGATAAAACAAATAATTTCCGTTATTGAGGAATATATAAGAGAGAAATTAAAAGTTAAAGTACGAATAGAAATTGACTTGCAATTCATCAAATGGTCTGAACTTTTTAAAAGCTCAGAAGGAACATCTATTTTTCAGAGTTACCCTTACACAGTCATGACATTAACAGGGAGATTAAGCGAAAATGGAAACCAAAAAATATATTACAAAAATTTTGGAGGATTAGGAGGGTTAGAATTACTCCCCTATAATAATTTAGAAAAACTTGATGAATTCATTCAAATAATTAATAATCTTCCCAATGCTAAAAATATATCCACTGGGAATTATAATATCGTATTAAATGAAGACATAGCTTGGATACTTACCCATGAGGTTTTGGGACATTCTTTAGAAGCAGATAATGTTCTTTCAGGACATTCTTTTTATGCTGGATTACAAGGAATGAAAATTGCTCCATCATATGTAAGCGTCATTGATGACCCATATATAGAAACCATAGGATATTATGAATTTGATTCTGAAGGAATGAAGGGTAGAGGAACCTTATTGGTAGATGATGGGATTCTAACTGATTTCTTACATAGCAGAGAAACTGCAGCTGCAATGGGAGTTGAATCATCAGCAAATTACAGATCTTTCAGTTTCGAACACCTTCCTCAAGTAAGAATGAGTAACACTTTCATTGAACCAAAAGATTTTTCATTTGAAGAATTATTAGAACAAGTAAAAAATGGCATATATATTTGTGATGGATTTGGTGGCTCTTCTGAACCACAAACAGGGGATTTCAACATTAACTCCCAATTTGCTAGAGAAATAAAAAATGGAGAATTAGGAGACTATTTTCAAGGTGTCCAACTTACTGGAAAAACCTCACGATCTCTTTCCTTAATAAAAGGAATTGGAGATAGATTACTTGCTCAACCAGGGAGTTGTGTAAAAAATAATCAACGAATATTTACTGGTTCTGTATCTCCTAAAATAGCTATTTTCGATCAGAGGGTGAGCTAAAGTATGTATTCTGATGAAGAACTAAAAGAACAAGCGATCAGCATTTTGAGTTTCTTAGAAAAAAAATACAATTACGATCAAATTGAAGTTTTTCTCCAATCACTGAAGCAATTACAAGGAGGAACAGAATTCAAAACACCAAAGACAATACAATCATCAACCAAAGTAGGTTGTGCTATAAGGTTTTTCAAGGACAAAAATCTTTATTTTACTAGTTTCTCTTTACCAAGAAGCTTTGATGATTTAGAGTCAATTTTCAAGAAAAACATGTTTCCTATTAGATCTAAACATTTTCATTTTCCTGAAATAAGTGGATTACAAAAAGAAATAAAGAATATCTACGATAAACAGATTTCACAAAAAGAGTATAGTACAATCTTAGAACTCTCTAATCAGATTAGAGAGATAGGTGAAGAAAATAAGAATCTTATTCTTGATTCATCTATTTTACTTGCTGAAGAACGGAAAATAATAGCTAACACCACTCATACTTTAGCTTTTGAGAGAGGAACATGGTTGAATTTAGATTTTCGAGCATTATATAGAACATATGACATGATAATAAGTGGAGAAAAACATTATAGTTCCAGAATTTTACCTAAATCAATTGATAGCATTGTTGACTCACTAATTTCAGAAGTTATTCAAAGGTCAAAAAAAAGTCAAAAATTACACAACCTATTGTTACCAGTTATTTTCTCTCCTGAATCATTTTCAAACCTTCTATCTTTTATATTAATACCCAATATTATTTCTAACTCTAATTATGTCCATGCTGATTTAAGTGAAGGATTCTCCACGGACTTTAATTTAATTGATGATGGAACTGTACCTGGTTTACCTAATTCCACAGCCTTTGATGATGAAGGCATTCCACAATCAAAGACTATTATTTTCCAAAATGGAGAATTAAAAAACAAGTTAAATAATATAGAAGAATCAGATGAAAATGGTGTTAAAACAGGAAATTCATTCAGAATCAAAAAATTTGAGATCTTTCCTCGAAACTATAGGACATATCCTCGTGTATATCCATCAAATCTAATAATAGAAGAAGGAAACAAAAAATTCGGCAATATAGTAAGCGAATTTGATGAAGCAATATACATCAACGCAATACAAGGATATATGACAGCAAACTATATTTCTGGTGATTTTGCTATCTCTGCAATAGACAGTTATCTTATTGAAAATGGTTCAATAAAAAGCACATTACCAAGTTTTAACATGAGAGGAAATTTGTTTGATATTCTTAGAGATGACTGTACCTTTACCAAAGATAGAAAAGTAATAAGACCGTATAACACTCCATACAGCTTTGTTTCTCCATATTTAATAACAAAAAGTCTAGAAATTTTACCCTGACAGTCTAATTAAATATATTAGACGCAAATTAAGCAATGATTTATTTGTAAAAATAAAAAATAAAAGAATTTTTTTGTTATGTCAGTGTAATAACAAAAAAAGCATGTCCAAAAATTCTTTTTCACCTACTAAACGGTCCGAAGGAGTAAAAGGTAGTTGTAACAGAGAAGAGAACTGTACAAGGTAGAGAGGATGGTGGAGGGTAAACGATCAAGGATTGGGGGAAGAGAGAGTTTAAGGAGACCAAAGACGTGTTCAATACTACTACGATACTCGGGATGATGATTACGACGATACAGACCAGGGTAGAGACGATGAGCTTGAACTATTGGTCCGAGGGGAGGAGGAGAGGGATAACGAGCATTACTTTTTGGGGGAATAACAGGAAAAAAGGAATGTTGGCTAAGAAGTCCAACGATATTTTCTGTCCAGTAGGCACAGTCTCCATAAAATCGCAAGAAAGGTCTCAAGAGTGCAGAAGGAAGTTTCTGCCAGAGTAAACCGAAGACTTTACTATCGTGAGTGTTACTAGCAGAATGAGCGAGAGAGACTATAGCTCGAGAGGGTAAACCAACTATAAGGTGTATCTTCCAGAAAAGTTTAGAGGTTTTCTTTAGTGTCCCTCTTGACCATTTGAGAAAACGCCAAACAGAAGCTTGACGGATTTTAAACCCTGAACTATCCACTGCCATAGCTTTCAAGCCTTTTTTCCTCACTATTTCCCTACCTAAATCTATTATCCACTGCTCTAAGATTTTACTTTCTGTCGCTCTCCACACTGCATGAAAAGTAGATTTAGAAGGAATCTTCTTCATCCACCCCTCTTCTATCAAAAAATCGCATAAAGACAACTTTTCCTCTAACTTCCTCCAAGCTATCCCTTCTATTCTAGCAATGATTGCTAAAGCCAGTATCACCCATCTTTCTGCTATTCTCTTTCTCCCTCTCTTGCTTTCTCTCGGTTCCTCTTTCACCAGTTTCTTAAGGAAAGGTTCATTAATGATTATGAATTCTCTTGCTTTGTGGGGGTCTATGATCTGAAAGAAATTCATACTTCCGACATAAACCCCCACATTAATAAAAATTAATTTTTGGACATGCTTACAAAAAAGATTAAACAAATAAATTCTACTACTAAATGAATTTTTATAGTTTTGAATAAACATTACAATAATGTCGTCAAAAAAAGAATAAAATCCTCTTATCGTTTAATTTTTCTTTGAATAATAAATATAATCATTCCAACAGCACTTACAGCTCCTATTGATCCTACTATAATTATCCACAGTGGGGTTCCTTCTTCAATGTCAATGTCACCAGGCAATTGTAAAACCATTTCTTGCTTATATATTATCCTATTATTAATGTTTTCAAGGATATCTGTATATTGAGAATTAACAGACATTGAATAGAGAACACCTGTTGAAGAATAACAAAGTTGAATTTCCTCTTTAGCTTTTGACTCAGAAACATCAGTTACCACATTTTCTTCTTCAATAATCAGAGTAAATTTATAGCCATTAATTAAACTTCCATTTAACAAAAAATTTGATCCCATTTTCATTTTATATTCTTTTGAATAATAGCCTTTATCTGAAGAGATATGTTCATTATAAGCAGAATAATCAGTTAAAACTTTAAACTCTGGTGATTTTACAGGTAAAAACCACCCATTTAACAATCTTGGTCCAAAAAACATTTTTGTAACTAGAACAACTACATCTAATGGTAAAGAGAAGTTTACATAAGTATTACCAATATGATCAGCTATACATATCTCTTGTTTCTGTGTCAAATAACTAACAATTATTTCTGAAGTATTGGTCACATTATCAAAATCCCAAGCTTCTTTGAGATAATTATCATATTCTTCTGAAGAATTGAATTTTTGTAATCCAAGAAAATATCTGTGGATGTAAGAAGAACGAAAGGTAATATTATTTTCTTGAATTTTAACATCCAATAGTTGCATGTCTCCATCTTCGTATATAGTTACTTCTTTATTAGTTAATACATCAGTAAATGTTTGTTCTGTTGTATAGGTATAATGATAGGTTGTTTCCCAGCAATTCCACACAGATTGTTGGCTATTTACTATAGAAGATAAGAGGATGCTTAATATAAGGAAATATTGGAAAAATTTTTTTCTCCTCATTTTTTTCACACTCCACATTTTGCATCCAATTTATTAGTAAACGTTCATTATAGAAGTTTACTATGTAATTATTGAAATCGCCATATTAATATGTTTAGAAATAAAGTTCATTGAAAAAACATTTTTGAAATTATTAAGACTATGTTGCAATCACTTTATTTAATCTTTTTATTATTTAACCTCTAATTAAATTTCCTCTTTCTCTTCGTAAGTATTTAGCAAATTTGAAAAAAGAATTTATCCATTTCAATTTGACGTACAATTCAGACGACAAAAAACCAAACTTCTCAATTTCTATTAAATGATTAATGCTTTTTCTGTAAAAAAAATCAAAACATCATCGAAAAGATTTAAAAGTAGCAACGAACTCTCAAATTCTGAAAAGAAAAGCCCAATTTACTGGTGATATTTCGTGAAAAAGAAACAGTTTATTATTCCATTAGTTATTCTTGTATTATTATTTGGTCAAATTACTGCATCTAATGCCATAAGAATAAATACAATTCAATCAGCACAATCAACAAATGCTGTAAGCTCCAAACCTGTTTTTGATACCTCCGATCCAATACCTACCTTTGACAGGGATGATGAGAACCATCAAGGAGCTTTAATTATAGCAGACCCTAGTAAGAATGTAACAAACGTTACAATCTGGTATAAGCTTGAAGGTGGAGACAATACAACTATTCCTTATCTATTTGGTGATGATGGTGGATTTAATCTTTCATGGACTGATCCTACACCAATGGTTTATGATGTGGAAAAATCTAATAACTCTGATATTGCATATTATAATTATACTTTTGATATAAAATCAGATTTCATTATGTTTCGTGCTTGGTATGGTGATTGGGAAGATGAAATGAACATTCCCAATGTCATTACAACAGGAGTAAGAATAGAAACGTATTTCTTACATTCATTTTATACACAATATGATCAAATTGATATGAATATCTCGTTATACAATTATAACATCACTAGTTATGGTGTAAAATATAGAGAATACACCCCACAACACGATGAGATTTTTCAAAATAAGACTTTTTCATTAACTGATGAAGGTACTTACACAAATGTTAGTGCAGCAATAACTCATTCATTTAGTCCTGGAACTCAGGTCGAGATTCGATCATTTATTGTACAATTTGATAACCTAACAAAAACTGAAAGAATTTATACAGAAAACGTTGCCCACATAATTACCCTTTCTGAGGGAACACCAGAAATCTCTCTTAACAGTGATAGATACACAAATAACCTCAATGTTTCAGTAGAATGGAATGCTACTCCTATTACTGGTGAAATTACAGCTGTTGAGTTTAATTGGGGAGATGGAAATGTTGAGACCTTAGCTAACTTATCCATTCATACAGTTTATCACCTTTATGATGAAGCTAAAGAATACAACATTACAATAAGAGTAGAAGTTGGAGCTTCATTTGGAAATAAAACAATAACAGTTTTAATTGACCAATTAGATCCTTCAGGAAGCATAACTGTAATAGACAATGACGATGATCCAACTGATTATAACATAACAATAAATGGACCTAAAAACGTAGAAATTATTTATAATTCCACTGATGAAGGAGGAAGTGGTGTTCAAAAAGTAAGAATTGAGACTGATGAAGGAAACGCTTATGAGGTCACTTCTGCAAATGGAACCTATATTGTTGAATTCTTGAACTTTGGCTATCACACTGTATATTTGAAAGTTTATGACAATGCTGGGAATGTTTTTACTACAAGCATAACTTTCTTTATTCATGGAGTCACACAACCAAAAGATATTGGTGTTCCATTCAGTACTTTTGCTGTTGTTGTTGGAATCATTTCTTTAACTATTTTAATTAAAAGAAGAAAGTAAAAACACTTCTTTTTCCTTTTTTAACATCTGTTTTAACTGTAAGTTTAACAGAACTAAAATTAAATTATATCAAAAATTATTTTAACATAGAATCTATTCTTTCTTAATTATTTCAAGAAATGGTTTTGATGAAGAGTTTAGAAGAAGAATTATTAAACTTACTTAGCAACAATGACTATCAAGAAACACTTTTACAATTATTTGAAAAAACTAAAAATAAAATAAAGTTCTACGAGACTCTTTTTCAAATAGTAGATAAAGAGCCATCCCTCAATGTTGTGGAAAAGATATTAAGATTCATGTCTACTATAAGACCAATCCCCTTTGCATATGAAGTTTTAATAGAAAAACTTTTTCATAAAAATCAAAAAATACGGATAGCAGCTGCTGAAACTCTTGCTATCTATCGGCCTGATATTTCAGAGATTCTTATCGACAAAATGAAGTCATCAACAGATTCAATTGAAAATACAGAAGTTATCTGGCTTCTAGGAAAAATAGGTAAAAAAGAAGATTTGCTATTTCTAAAAAATTTACAAGAACAGATCAAAAATTCAAATAGAGAGAGAAAGGAGTTAGAAGCTTTAAATAATGCAATTCAAGATATCACTTTGAGATATGTTGATCTTTGGTTTGAAAAAAAGGAAAGAAAAAATTGAAACTAATAAATTGATAACATTGATTTATTCCTATTCTTTGTAAGCAATTGCTTCTATTTCTACATCCACATCTTTTGGCAATTTAGCTACTTCTATCGCAGCTCGTGCTGGAGGTTTTTCAGTAAAATAGCTTGCATAAACCTCGTTCATTTCTCCAAATTTATTCATGTCTTTAAGAAAAACTGTACATTTAACTACATCATTTAGAGAAAAACCTGCTTCTTCTAAAATTGCCTTAATATTATTCAAGACCACCTTTGTTGCTGCTGCAACATCTCCTCGAACTATTTCTCCTGTCTCAACATCTGCTGGAATTTGCCCAGAGATAAACAAGAATTGACCAGCTTGTACAGCTTGAGAATAAGGGCCTACTGGAGCTGGTGCAGCTTCTGTTTTAACTATTTTTTTTGTCATAAATTTTAAATCAAAATGAAGTAAATAAATATTCTCCTTTGTATTTGTTGAATAACTTATTCTTTTTTATCCCAGAAGGAAATAATTTGAAATATTAAAGAACAAATAAGTCTAGCAGTACTATTTTCTGTTCTAGTTATTCGACCTTCAACAATGTCCACATATTCTGATTTAGGAACAATCCTTGAAAGAAATTTGATTAACTGGTCAGGATAGAAACCGAAAGGTTCTGGACAACTTACTGTTGGTACAAAACTTTGTTCTATTACATCTATGTCTAAACTTAGATAGATTCTAGGATATTTAGATAAGAATTGTTCTAATTTTTCAATGCTTTTTTCCATATTTTTGAAAATATTCTCTGTTCTTATTAGATTAATATTTTTTGACTTCCAATAATCATATTCATCTTGAGAATGTGTAAAACCATGTCCTCCTATAATAAGAACTTGTTCTGGCAAAAATATTTTTTGTTCAATTAAATTATAAAGAACTGTTGCATGAGAAAAATATGTTTTTTTAGGATATTCTTTTGCCAAGTCCAAATGAGCATCAAACCATATTAATCCTACATTTTTTTCTTTTGGAGCTTGGGATACAGTGTAATAAGTGATTAAGTGATCTCCTCCAATAAAAAGTAGTTTAGAGTTAGTTTCTTCTTGTATTCTCCACAAATTTTTAATGAATTTCTGATTTTTAATTGGGTGAATATCACCTAAATCCACACACCGTTTATTTGAAATATTAAAATTATAATTGACTGATATTCCACTAAACAAATAAGAGATCTTTCTTAGTTGAGAAGGAAAACGTTTGGTTCCTCTTTTTGTTTCTTTTTTTCCTTCATAAGGCAATCCAACAAGAACAATATTATCTTTTTCAATTTCATTTTCATTTTTAATTGGAAAAAATCCAACAAATGGTTTTTTCATTTTCTTTCCTCAACATTATAAATTTAAATATTGGTATCGTTTAATTATTATCTTCATTATTTAAGTAATAATCTGGTGATGCAACAAAAGATTCTTCTGATTCTTCTCTTTCTGGCTGTGTTTCTTCTAGTTTAATTAGATCCTTATCTGTAACATCTATCAGTACTTTGTTATCATCAATTGATATCACTCTCTCTAAAGAAAATTTTGCTGGTTCAAATTTCTCTATTGTTTCTATTGTTTCATCATAAGTATTTATTTTTCCTATTAAATTCAGAAAAGCTATTACATTATCTGGCCTTAAAGCAACTTGTGGAGCTAAACTCAGATATTTCCCGATTGAAATTGCAAGATTATCCACGAAATCTTTTCGTTCTTTTAACAGTTTTACAGGATTATCACTTATAAAAGAAGCAATCAACAGAAGATCGATTTTTGACCAAATTAAAAGTGAAGGCTCTTTTTCAATAATAACGGTATAGATTACCCCTATTTCTTTACCTTTCACATTTTCTACAACTTTCCCTTCTAAATCGAAGATTGAATCAATTGAAAAAGAAGGAACACAAAAGGCCACTTGAATGTTATTCCCTATTATCCTTAAAGTCCCTATTGAAAAAAGAACATATTGCTCATTTTCTACCTCGTGAGGGAGAATCCCAGTGTTTTTTTCAACAAGTATTTTTTTTAACAGAGATGGGTCCTCAATGTCTGCTTCGCTTTTCTCATACTCACGTGATAAATTAAGAAGTAATTTCCATTTTTTGTCATCATCAGAAGAATCTGCAAAAGTATAGTCTTCTTCCAAGTTTGATAGAAGATCGTATATTCTAGCATAAAATTCAGTTGGAAGTTGATTTAATTTCACAATTAAAAAGTGTCCTTTTCTAGGATGTGAAATCAAAGAATAAGCTTGCCCTATTTCATTGTTAAAAATATCTTGTACAATCACTTTGTCATTTTCTAAAAGAATCTTATTGATATTATTACTCTTTTTTAGATCAAAGTTTGGTAAAATTTCTCCTCCTTCTTGAACAGTCTCTGTTTTAATGTGAATTTTCCTATCTCCTCTTTCAAATGCATCAATTGGTACAAAAAGTATTTTTTCTGGTTGCTTTAGGTATTTCAATAAATCTTGTGAAAGATCGAATCCTTTTTTCATGCAATAATTTGTCAAAACATCAGGAACTAAATAATTAAAAGGAACAGTAGGCAAAACAACTGGTATTTCATTTAGCAATTCTAACTTTTTTTCTTCATCAGTTTCAACCTTTTTTATAAGAAGATTAGGGGCTACAAAGTAATCATATACTCTTCTTGCTGTAGAAAGAGAAACTTCAGTTTGTTTATATACTAAAACCCCAAAATCTTCATTAAGTTTTCCTGGACCAATCACAAAACCTATTAGTTCATTATCCTGGCTTACAGCAGGTGTGTTTATATAGTTCCATAACGAATTTAATTTCTTTATTGCTGCATAATCAAGATTTCTTGTTACAACACTTGAACACACAGTAATTTTTTCTTCAAATTTCATAGCTCGTACAAAACGATTATATTTTTCCAAATTTTTTAGAACAGATGTATTTAAATCACTGAATAAGGGAGATACCATCTCTTGGTATTCAAGATGAGATCCATAAACCTCATCTAAAGCTTTTAAATCTATCTCAAAGTCATTTAGGTCTTCTTCTAAAAGAGCAATATATATGTCCAATTGCCTTATTTTTCTTTTTAATTCATCTTTCTCTTTGTCTGATAAAGCAGAGATATTTTCTTCTTTAAATTTAAGGAATAATTCTTTTTCTTCTTTCACTCGTTCTAGCCATTTTTTTGTTTCTTCTATTGCTTTTTGAAGAATAGGCCTATGCCTTAAAACAGAATTATTTATTTCATAAATTATACCTTTAACTTCAAATTTGTCTAACTCTTTTCCTCGAAGTCTATTTAGATTTTCAGATAACTCATTTGTAAATAAGAGGAAATTATTGTGTGCTCTTTTAAAAATATGTTTTCTACAAAGTTCTTCTAATGAATCAGACAATTTATAATAATTTTGAAAGATTTTATGTTGTTTTGTTTCTAGTAAATTTTTTATTTCTAGATACTCTTCATTAGAGATTTTACCAGAAATATATTCTTTTTCTGCTTCTAATTCTTCTTGGAAAATTTTAGAAGAAGCATTTAATGCCAAATGCATTACATATCTTATTCTCAATTCTTCTTTAACAACATCAGGAAGTGATGATAATGTAATTGATGGAATTTTAACTTTAGATATAACAGGACTACTAATTTCATTACTTATTTCTTCTTGAATTTTCGTTATCTGCTCAGATTTCTGCTGCTCATCTACTTCTTTTTCTTGAACAATTTGATGAGGAAGACTTTCTAACATTTTTTGATATTTCTGTTTGAGAATTTGGTAAGTTCTTCTATCAACAGAGCCTTTAATATAACGTATATTTAGATCTCTTATTAATCGCTGAATTTTTTGTCTCTGTGAATCAATAATTACTTCTGGCATTAAATACTAATTGTAAGTTGAATTAATTAAGGTTAACTATTCTTAAAAACAATTACAAATTAATCTGCGCATAAGAATTGTTTATCTTTTGGGGTTATCAACTTATTCTTTAAAAATCTCTTTAGTTTTTCAAACATCTTTATTTAAACAAGTTTTTACTAAAATTAGTACTTCCGCAATAAGTTGACTGATTTCTATAGGTTAAAATTATAGGAGTTCATACTATCATTGGCGTGTTCTCAATTCATACTTTTTGAGATAATTCGGAAGTACTATAAAATTAAACAAGCTTTAAATAGAGCTATTCCACTTTGAAAAAGATTAAAAAGCTAAATGAGATAATAGCATTAAATATTCATGGTGATAAAATGAGTTTTCAAGATGAAATTCAGAGAGTAGCAACAGAAGGAACTCTTGGAGTTGTATGGTTAATTGGTGATGATGGAAAAATCTATTATACTTATGGTGAATGGGCAGTAGACCCATTAGTTGCCTTTAATGCCTGGAAAGCACAGAATCCCGCAGTTAATTTGGGTGGAATCAAATTCACTGTAATTGCGATATCCCCCGAACGTCTGATTTCAAAAAATATGGGCGGTCAAGGCTACGTTATTGTAGCTAAGTGCGCTAATTGGCCTGGTGCTATCGTTGCTTGGGCTCCTGCTACAGTTCAGATGGACTATGCATATGCAGCAGCAGCAAGACTCGCTGCCAAAGTACAAGGTTAGAAAATTGTTTTCCCACCCTTATTTTTCAATTAAAAAGCAATCTATTTTTTTGAAAATTTATGTAAAGACTCGTTCTCCAAAAGAGAAAATTGTAGTTGAAGAGGATAAAGTTGTTGTTTTTGTAAAAAAACCACCAGATAAAGGAAAAGCAAACAAAGAGATAATTTCTTTTCTTTCAAAAGAATTAAATTGCTCATCAAATGATATAGAAATCGTATCAGGAATGAAATCGCACTTTAAAACTCTAAAAATAGATAATAAAAGCGAGGAAGAAATTATTAAATTCTTAGAACGTTTTAAAGAATAAAAAAAAACTATCTATTTTTTACTCAAACAAAGAAAGACTATAATACCATTTTTTCAAATGCGCGAATTAACTCGTTTCTATCAGACAATGTCTGTTCAAAACTATTAACAATAGAACTAAGTATTTTAACATCATCTTCTGCATTTTCTAACATCATTTCTTCTAAGTTAGTATTAGCTTTTGCTACTCTTTCTTTAAGATCCACTGCTATATCAAGAATTTCGATTTCTAGAAGGTATAGAATTGAAAGGTCTATTCCATTTGGTCCTTCAACATCATCGATATCAAAAAATGTGCTTTTATGATAATCTGTATTTGCAACTTCTCTTCTTAACTTTTCCAATTTCTTCTTTATTTCACCAACCAAACCCCATGTAGTAATTAGTTGTGAGTGAATTAATAATTCATGAACTTTACTCATCCCATCAGAAGCGTTTCTAAGAAGTTCTAGTAAATGTTCTCTAAAAGCGATATCTGAAGATTGTCTTACATCTTTATTTTTATAACCATAGTAGTTTGAAATGTTTGCTCTTAATAACCTTAAAGCTTCGCTATCTCCTTCATCTACTATATCTTGCTTTTTACTTTTTTCTTTATCTTTTTCTTTTCTTTTATTTTTTCTTCCAAACATATTATCACCCTACGATTCTCCTTTCTGATTTAAAAAAATTGTTACAATTTCGTTTACAGTTGTAGCATCTTCAGGATTTTTATCTTCAACAATTCTTCCAGTAAAACGAGGAAAACGAAGCGCTAACCCATCATTTAATCCTTTTAACCATCCTCTTGCACAAGTATGTAATTGACTTATAGTTATTTCAGCCCCAGTCACTTCTATCACTATTTTTGGTTCAAACCAAACTGAACATTCAATTTCGCTCACTACTTCCTTTGGTTTGTTATTTAATTTGATATTACTAAGTTTCTGATAGAAAAAGTCTAAATCTTTATCTGAAAAACCAGTTGCGACTCTTGTAAAAGTTTTGAAATTTCCCTCTTCAGTATCGAAACATGCAAGCAAGAATGTACCATATTTTCCTGTTCTCTTTCCCTTCCCATAGTCTGCTCCTATTATTACTAAATCAAAAGAATCAGAAAGTTTGTCTACATAATCTGCTTTATACTTAACCCATAGCCAACCACGTGCCCCTGCTTGATAAATAGAATCTTGATTAATTGACTTAACCATGATACCCTCACAATTATCTTCAAGAGCAGAATTAAAGAAAGTTTCAAGTTCATCTACTGATGAGACTATTGTTTGATGGGAAAAACGAATTGTTTCTGTTTCATTTACTAATTCTTTCAAGAGTTTCCTACGTTCTAAATATAACTTATTAAGAGTAGAACAATTATTTGCAAACAAAACATCAAATAGAAAAACACGTACTGGTATCTCTTGTGCTTTTTCTTCAATATCATGCTTACGTTTCCGTCTAGAAATTGATTGAAAAGGAAGAATTTTGTTATTTTTCTCATCATAAGCAACAATTTCTCCCTCTACAATGAAATTCTGTTTTTTAGCAGCTTTAATTATCTCATTTTGAACATCAGGAAACTGATAAGTAATGTTTTCATTATTTCGAGAAAATATTTTGACTATATTATCCTTAACATGTATTTGCGCACGGATTCCATCATATTTATATTCAACAGCACACTTCTCCCCAAATTTTTCTAATATCTCTTCACTACTCGAAAGACGTTGAGCTAACATAACTTTAACAGGAGAAAAAACTCTGATGTCAATTTCTTTTACTTTTTCGATACCTCCCTTATATAGGGTTTCAGCAACGTATTCTATATCTGAACATCTATTGTATGCTTTTTCAAGAATATCCTTATTATCTCTATTTCCTGTTTTAGCAAGTGCAAGAGCTTCTAGAAGTAATTGTGTTGCTATACCTAAACGTAGTTTCGAACTAACTATTCTAACTATATATTTAGCTTCAATAGCAGAGACTCTAGAAAGCATACCAGCAAGTAAGTTAATTTTTTTATTAGAGGAACCTTCACCAGTTAACTTTGCCAGTTTATCAAAAAAAGACCACACTTCTAAAATTTCAGGCGCATATTCTGTTTCGCCAGTAAAACTGGAAAGCGTAGTTTGAGTTTTTTTAGATAATAACTTGTATGTGATGCTGCCAAGATCCCCTTTTTGTTCTAAAATTTGTTTAATATTGGAAGTACTTTTTCCCGTTGTAATTGAAAGTGCTTTGATTGTCATAGATTCAGCTAACATAAGCTCAATACCGACATAATTCGGATAGATTTTACCTAGAGTTAAAAGAGCAATCTTTCCTATTTCATCTGCATTTGCGTTACAAAGGGTTTCAGACAATATTTCGACCATCTCTATTTTACCAGAGATTTTTTCAACTTTGGAATATGTTCTACATAGCGTTTTGAACTTCATTTATACACCCTTAGTCTAGTACTAAAGTCATTTCTTTTTTTCTTTTTCAAAGAGCTTAAGAATTGTTGAATTAAGCTGCTCAATACCTTTTCTAATTTCCTTTAGTTCAACTAGGATTTCATGTGCAACGTTATCAACACTTGTTTCTACCTCACTAAACTCAACGTGTTTTTCAACTGGTTCTTGAACTGGAGAAGCCTTTTTGGGTGAGACTTTTTTAGTTTGCTCCAAAATAACACTTTCAGGTTCAATATATTGTGATTCTGATAATTGCTTTTGAATTTTATCAGTAACAATATATTCTTCTTTTGGTTGTTCTTGGGTAACTCTTTCTTTCTTTTTATCTTTTTCAGCTTCTTCTTTTTTCATTTGTAAGTATCTCTGAATCATAGCATAGTCTATTCCTCTTTTTCGAGCTAAATCAGTAATTATAATCTCCTTATAGGTTTGATCTACATTAAAAGTTTCAACTTCTGCTTCTATTTCTTTTATTTGAAGAAGAACTGAAGCTATATCAAGATCAGATATTTTCTCTGGTTTTGATAATAATGTAGTAGAAACTGGCTCTTTTCTCTTTTTCTTTTCTACTTCAACTTCCTGCTTACTTATTCCTTCTTCCTTTTGTTTATCCTTTTTTGAAACTGAAACTTCTTCTTTTTTGGGTTCAATTTTTATTTCAATTTCCTTTTTCGAAGGTTTTTCTGTTATTTGTTTTTCAGCCCATTGGAACAAATTTCTAGCAAATTGCCTATTATCTCTATTTGTTATACCAGATTTTTTATTGGAAAAAACAGTATAAGAACCACAAACAAAAACCCAGCCATCCCCATATTGTGATAATGCCATAATTGTTGCACTTGGAGGGTCACTTGTGTTTCTTGTTCTTGCAAGCTCTGTTACTTCATTATTAATATGAAGAGAACACCCAGAGCAATAAGTTATTTCTTTTACCCCTTGTGTTATTGGATGAGGGTAAATTTTTGTTACCACAGGACATGATTCAAGTTGAAAATCGAAGCTTTGGAAGTCAAATATTTGATTTGGTATAAGTTCAATCCCAAAATGCTTCAACAAACTATTCATATTAGTGTTTAATCCCTTATCTCCGCCTGCGTTGCTAAAAATCATCAAGATATTACCTTCTTCAACAAACCTAAGGATGTTTTTTACTTCATGTCCATAAAGTTTTGAGCCGTCAGGACACAAAAAAACTAGAATATCTGCAGAGTTAATAGAACTATACTTTATTGGAAAAGTATCTAAAACGGCAATTTTATGTCCAGCTTCAGTAAGATCAGCTTCTAAGATACTGAAATTGGAGAAAATTCGTCCTCTTTCTTTCTGTGTTTCATCAAACAATATTTTCATTATTTTCCCCAAGAACAATTATTTCTGTTATTAAAATAGAGACGTAGTCCTTTTAAAACTATTCCCAATTTTTGTAAAGATTTATAATACACAATTGCATATTAACACTAATGAGTGTTGTACAATTAAAGTGTAAGATATGTGGAGCACCAATAGACATAAATCCAGAAGACGCGATCTATAACTGCAATTCTTGTGGACAAGCTTTTACTGCTGATGGAAAAACATTTGAAAACCATTATTTTTTCCCAAACAGCCTAAATAAAGATAAGGTACATGAAATCGTTGGCAGATTTATAAAAAAAAATTCTTTTCTTAGAGGAATAAAAAACTACTCCATAAAATCTATTAAGCCAATGTTACTACCATTTTGGATAGTAAGAACAAGAAGTAATACCCATTTTCTTGGTTATTTAAAATATTCAGAAACAAGAACTCGTACCTCAGGAAAAAGCACAACTTCTGAATCTGTTACTGTTTATAGACCAATTGAAGAAGATATTAATGAAGATAGAACAGACGTGATTCTAGCTAGAAGAGCTACAGTTATCTTTGGTTATAAAAAAGTAAAGAAATTAATAGAAAGAAATATAGAAAATATGGTTCATTTTGATATTAATCTTTTGAAAGACAAAGAGCATGAATTTCAATATTTATCCACAGAATTTAGTGATATTGACGCTAACCAACTAATTAAAACAAAGATTTTTGATGAACATAGGAGGAAAGCTGAAAAAAAGTGTACAAAAGTTTTCGACTGTTATACACAAATAACTTTTCTTGGTACGTTTTTCACTCATTTTCCAGTATGGTTAGTAGAATATGATTTTAAAGGAGAAACATATCGTGTTGTAATAAATGGTAATAATGGTGAAATAATCAAAGGAGAAATACCTGTTACAAAGTTGTTTAGAATAATTAATTTTTCATTATCAATTCTCATGATTGCATTTGGAATTTTAATTAACTTCTTCTATGGAAAAAACACAAAACTTATTCCTTGGCTTAGTGGAGGGCTTGTTGCAGTACTATTGTTTTTCACGATTAATAACACTTTCAAACCACTGAGTGTGATAGAATAGGAGGAAGAAGGAAAATGAATAAGAATATCAAAAAAATTACATGCCCTCAATGTTCTGCTCCTTTAGAAATTGAGGATACGCAAACAGTTTTTACATGTCCATATTGTCAGTTTACCTCAAAAATTGAAGAAAAAAAAGAAAAATTTGAACACTATATGCTCCCTGTAAAATACAATATACTAGATATTAGAAAAGAGTTAATTGGAGATTTAATGAAAAATCCAGGGGTTCCAGACAATTTACATAACAAACTCAAGATTGTTGAATATGAATTAAAATTTATCCCATATTGGATTATTTCAGTTCATAATCACACAGAATATACAGGAGAAGGAGAGTATGCTACATATTATGATAGATTCAAATCAGGTTGGAGAAAAATCAGATTTCACTTAAAACCAGAACAAGGAGTTTTTGATGATGAAAGAGAGTTTACTATATATGCTGCAAAAGAGATAGACAAGGATCTCTTAAATTTCCAAATTTCAACAAGAGGAAAGAGATATTTCCAAAGACAAGAAATAGAAGAAGAGCAAGCAGTAATTGAGCCAAGCATTATTAATGTTGAACAAGCAAAACTTCAAGGAATTACACTGATTAGAGAGATACATAAGGGATTGATATTAAAGGAAATAGCACGCATTAATCAAGTAGTAGATAATCCAGAAGTTACAAGTGTTTTTCTTCTTCACATACCGTTCTATTTTATTAAATTTAAGGTCGGTCGAAGGTATTATCAAGCAAAAATGGAAGCAAACACTGGAAGAACTGTGGTTACACAGATACCAAAGAAGATAACTTATACACTACAAGTTGTGTTTTTAGGTGTATTCTTTATTTTAGTCGCTTTATTATCAATTATTCTACTATTATCTAAAATTTCTCCAGTTGGACTCTTCTTATTAATGACATCTTCAATGTTCTCAATAAGGACATTTCAAGTAGGTTTAAGGCGAAGATATAAAGAAAAAGAAGACTAAACACTCCTTTTATTTCTATTTTAATTTCATTTTTGTTAAAAAAATTAATTAACTACAAGAAATTTTGTTTAAAAACTTCAAAATCACCGTGGGAATAAAGAACCATATATACTTCTCTAAGATAAGAAGAATGATTATTGAAAAAATCTTCAAAAACACTACGGATAATTTTTGCACACTCAATAAGTGAAAAACCTGCAATTCCTGTTCCTATTGCAGGAAAAGCTATACTAGATAATCTATATTGTTCTGCGATTTTTAGAGAATTAATTATAGAATCACGAAGGCTTGAAGCAGTAGTTTTTCCACCTAGGTGCATTGAAGCAGCATGAATTACATATTTAGCTTTTAGGTTTCCTCCATTAGTAATAGTAGCTCCACCCAAAGGAATTCGCCCATGTTTATTACACTCTTCTTGAATTGATGGTCCTCCTTTTAATCGAATTGCTCCAGCTACTCCTCCTCCAAGAAATAAGTCTGTATTTGCAGCATTAACTATAGCATCAACATCAAAATCAGTTATATCTCCTCTTGCTAGGTAAATTTTAGTGTTGTTGATTTTCATCGAATACATACTAAGAATATTAAACAAGATTAATATTTTAGTGTTCTCACTAGATTTGTTCTTTATTAAAGGAGCATATTACAGAATAGACCTCATCTTTTATTTCAAATCCTAATTTTGAGTATACTTTAATAGCAGGTATATTGTCTTTTTCTACCCACAGAAATATCCTTTTTACACCTTGTTTAATAGCTTTTAAGCACAAGTGATAGGTTATTAATTTTCCATATCCTTTTCCTCTGTATTTTTCATTAACCCAGATATCTCTAAACACACAAAGAGAAAACCTATCATTTGTTACTAAGTGAGGAATAAAACCTACAGCAACTAATTCATTGTCTATTATAATTCCAGAACCACCTAAGCCTTTACTAATCTTCATTATTCGCCTAAGATCCAGAATCTTTCCATGTTTTATTTCATCTAGATCCACAACATCAAGTTTCGGTAAATCAAATTTGGAATTCTGAAACTTTTCAATATTGAGCTCCATACATAGAAAACGGTTATATTTTCGTGTTGTTACAGATTTTTCTATCAAATTACATTTTGTAAAATGATCAAAGACTAATGACAACCATTTTTTATTAAAAGACAAAGAAAAAGAAGGATAATTATCTTTAATTTGGTAAACTAAATTTACATTTGGTTCTCCATAAAGGACTACATAGTGTTCATATGAACAAAATACTGATTGTCCTATAATTTGGAATTTCAACAATTCTGAAGACTTATAGTAATTATCAACCATATAGCAAAATCTTGGTAGATGCTTTTCTGCTAGATCTAAGAATTGCGAAACCAGAGTCATGTTTTTGCATTTATAGCTCTTGATTAAAAGTCTACCCCACGTACTTCTTTTCATCTTTTTCTAAAAAAATTTTTGTCATTCAAAAAAATACAAAAGGAATAAGGTTTTTATTATACAAAACGACAAATAGGTGATTGCAATGATGTTATTAACACCAGACAAAGAAGAAGAAGAATCTTTTGAAATTAAAGAATATGATGTAGGAATAATAGGACTAGGTCCCGCAGGATTAACCTCTGCTATCTATACTTCTCGTGCAGGTTTATCTGTGGTAGTTATAGGTAAAGATTATGGAGGACAAATGGGATTAGCTTTAGAAATAGAAAATTATCCTGGTTTTGAAAATATTTCAGGAATGGAACTCACAGATAGAATGAAAAACCAAGCTGAGAAATTCGGAGCAAAAATTGTTTTTGCAGAAGCAGATGACATTTATAGGAAAGAAGATAGGCGATTCTTAATCAAAACGGATATGGGTGAATATTTAGTAAAAGCACTCATTTTAGCAACAGGTGGAAGACATAGAGAACTAAACGTTCCAGGAGAAAAAGAGTTTATTGGAAGAGGAGTATCATATTGTGCTACTTGTGATGCCTCATTCTTTAAAGAAAAAACTGTAGTTGTGGTAGGTTCTGGAGATGCAGCAGCAACAGGAACTTTAGCTTTAAGTGATGTCGGAGCCAAAAAGATTTACTGGGTAAGTAGATCTGACTACATGAAATGTGAAAAAATATATTTAGAACGAGCTGCACAAAGAGATAATATCGAAATACTATATAACAAACAAGTTGCAGAAATAAAAGGAACAAATACTGTTGAAGAGATAGTATTTAATGATGGAACAACACTAAAAGCTGATGGGATATTTGCAGAAATAGGAAATATACCTAACACAGAGTTAGCTGCAAAACTTGGTATAGAACTAGAAGACAACCTTATCAAGATAGATGACGAATGTAGAACAAACATTGAAGGAGTTTTTGCTGCAGGAGATGTGACTTCAAAGATAAAAAATCCATTATCAAGACAAGTTACAACATCAGTAGGATTAGCTACAATAGCAGCAATATCTACAGCGGATTATCTTCAAGCCAGATACACAATTCAAGGATAATCCTTCCTTTTTTTAATAAAAAAAAGAAATTACATAAGATACTTTTTATGTAAAAAACTAAATTTTTAGTTTGTGGGGATATTAGGCCAATAACAACCAGAACACATTTGCATTAATAAAGAATTCACGATATTGGGGAGTGTCACAACTTTTCCGCTGTCTTTATACATTCAATTCTCATTTATCTAGTGTCTTGAGCTAGATGCTTAAAGACGTAGGTTTCATTCCTACGACACCCGGTCTTCCCTGTGGGAGTTATGAGTGCCCGGGATCAGGAGATGAACCCCTTAGAGAACTTAATTAAGACTGTGTCTTTCATGTTCTCTTAAGCCAGTCTTCACAACTTTCGCTAAGTTTGTTGATTGGTTGGGTAGAGTCCTGAAGAAATTACGTAAAATTTCAACTCATATCTTCAACATCTAATAGAAAGACAGCAATAATATTAACAATCAGAACTATTTTTTGTGTTAAAGGCACTGAATAGTCTGGAATAGAGACCCCTACACGATCAAGGATAAATGTTAGTATATGTAGAATCACTACTGCAAAGACAATAAAAACGAAAACTACATCAAAGCTTATATGTATCTTTCCTCTGTGCTTATCTTCTTTTCTCATTCTAAAGAATCTAAGAGCTTGACAATCAAAATCTAATCCCCCAAAACTTATTACAAAAGTAAAAGCCCCGATATAATGAAGGAAGTACAGACTAGAATGATCATAAGGGATAGCTATTCCTGCTGCACCAATTGAGAGAATTAGTGTCCATGTAGCTTTTCTAAATCGATAAGTAAGCTCTTCTGTGACCAAGTAATCGATAAATATCGAGAATGAAATAACAGAAATAAGACTAAAACCTATAGTCATTATCAAAGAAGAGATACTATTTGAAATACCTGTTTCACTATTGATTCCTCCAAGATTGCTTATTGCCTCGTTAAAGAAATCATAAGGTTCAGGATAGAAAAACCATGCTAAACCAATAGTAACAATAATTACTATGGCTATAGCCCAAATCAACCAACGAACTATTTTTTGCTTATTCATAGAATTCATAAGAAATTGTCACTTCAGAGTTTAAAATTTTATTGCATAAGTTTCAATCATTTCATTAATTCTGTGAATTAAATTTATTAAGTACAAATTATTCTTTGAATTAATGAAACAAACCTTTCAAAGGTATCCTGATTTAGAATCATATTTAGAAAGAACTGCACATGCAATCATTTCTCTTGTTGAAACTTATTCAGTGCTATCTTATGGTTGCTTAACTCTTGATGATTTTTCAAAAAAATATAGTACAATCGAGCTAATTACTATCCTTAAGAAAGGATTATGGGAGCAAGACTACGATAAAATTTCAGAAATTGTTGATTTTATACATTCAATAAATAAAGAATATGCAGAAAAAACTTTGATTTATTTTTTACCTTTAGAAATGATAGAAAATCCGAGAGTGAAATTTGATAACTTGGAGGGTATGAAGATTCATGGAAATAAGGAAGAAATAATAACAACCTACCCTCTTTCTTCAGTAGAGGATTTCTTAGTTAGAGAAAAAGGAGAAACAATTGCAGGCGCAGAGATGAAAGAACTCTTCCCTTTACCGCCCACAGAATTTTTTTGGAATGAATTTGTCGAAAATATTCCTTTGATAGAAAAATGGACAAAGGAGTATCCTTTTCAGCATGCTGCAAATCCAGATTATTTTAAAGCTGTAAACAGGTTGCTTTATTTTCCTAGGTTACTTTATTCAATAAAAGAAAAAGGAGTCATAGGGAAAACTAAAGTTGTATACTGGTTTTCTTCTGAATTTCATAACAATATAAGCGATTTTGTTGTTGAACTAGGTGTTAGCAGGAAAAAAGACTTACCTTTAGTAAATATTCTAGATGTTGAAGAAAAGAGTATGAAACTATTAGACTTTTGTATGAAAGAGATACTCACATCACATAAAGTCAAATATAACGGAATAAGCAATCTCATTATAAAAAAAGAAGATTCTTATGATTATTCTAGGTTTTTTATGGAAATCAGAAATTTGTTGATATAGAATAATCAAAAAATTTCCTAATTTGCATTATATCTAAAAATTAAGAAAACTATTCCTTAAAAAAAATAACCTCTTGAAATGAGAAAAAAACGGACTATTCTCCTTTAGAGAGGTTGTATACTCAAGATAATAGTAAAATTTATAAAAAAGATTCTTTTTTTTTAATTGATATAAGAAAGGAAATCCTATGTTATCAAAAAATATTTTCTTGAAAAGAGAAATGTTTAACAAAAACTTGACCGATTTATTTAACTTTGCTGAAATTGGTTTATACAGAATAGCTATAAAGCCAAAAATCGAGATCTTATTTTGCAATGAAGTGATTAAGAATATTCTCGGAATTCATTATGAAAAAATTATAAATGACCCCTTAAAAATCAAAGATTTTCTATCTAAATCTTCTATTCATAAAATTAAAAAAAGTTTAAAAACTAAAGCAGATTTTAATGAGATATTTTTAGAATGGGAGATAGACAAAGAAAAAATAATTTTGAGACATATCAATCATTTTGAATATACTGACTCAGGTGAAATTAAAGAAATTTTTGGCATGACACTAAATGAAACAGTTAATGTTCGATTATTAAATGAACTTGAAGATAATGAGAAAAGTTTGAAGATTCTAAACGAGCTTTCTTTAATCGAAAATAAAGCAAGAACAAAAGAGGAATATTTTCAATTTATGCTTGATTTATTAATAACTAAATTTAAATTTAATACAGGATGTGTGTATAAAAAATCTAATTATAACTCTGAATTTATTTTAGTTTATGAATATAATTCTACAAAATACTTTAACAACTTTTCATTTAGCAGTCATGATAAAAAGAGTAAAGGTTTAAACAAATTTTATTTTACAAATAAAATACAAAAAGATAGTTTTAATGATACCAACAGAATTTTTAATATAACTAACTCTAAATTCAAGTTTTTTGTTTCTATCCCTATTATCTTTTCAAATTATCAATATGGTTTAGTTCTTTTAGTTGCAAATAGAAGAAATGTTTTATTCAAGCCAACATCAAAAGTAGAATTTTTGAAGAAAATTCAATACTGCATTTCTTCTGCAATTATGCGATATATCCTTTCAGAGAATTTAATTTTACTAAATAGAAAAACAGCTGATATTAACAAAGAATTAGTAGAATTTAATGAAACTGTTAGTCATGATATAAAAAATGGTCTATCATCTATAATTGGTTTTCTTGAGCTCTATGAATTGAAAAAGAATAGAGAGTTTTTAGACAAAGTTTATTCAAAAATTGAGTATTTAACTAAAATACTTGAGAAAAATCTTGAATTAGCAAAAGCTGGTTACTCTGCTAAATTAAGAAAAGTTAAAAATTTTGAAGAGGTTATCAAAGAAGTTGCTGAAACCACCATTCCACATGGAATTGAGTATATTCAAGAAAATTTCACTATTGATCTCTTTTGTGATGAAGAAAAAATCAGACAAGTATTCACAAACATCTTTAATAACGCAGTTAAACATGGGAATCCAACAAAAATAATAGTTGAATTTATTGAAAGAAAAACAGAAGTATTGTTTATTGTCTCAAATAACGGAAAATCCATCCCTGAAGAGAATATGAGATTAATTTTCGATCATGGTTTTTCTACAAATGGTGATAGCACAGGTCTTGGTTTATCCATAGTAAAGAAGATTTTAGAAACACATAGTGGGACAATTACTGTTGAGTCTTCTCCAGAGAGGACTTCTTTCATCATTTGTTTACCCAAACAATAGATTGGTTTTTCAAACTATGAGAGACTTTTATTCATCCTTAGAATTTTATATCACCATTTATTAACATAAGTTTAAAAAGTACGAAGTAAAGAATGTAATAGAAAAAATATGAGGTAATAATGATGCCAGAAGTTATAGATTGGTTAACTGGAAAGGGAGATGAAGTCATCTTTAGACACCCTCGGACAGAAATAAATTGGGGAGATACTGTTAATGTTCTTCCTAATCAATTAGCGATTTTTATTAAAGATGCTAAAGTTTACGATGTTTTAGAACCAGGAAGACACTTGATGAAAACTCAAAATATTCCACTTTTAACAAGAGCCCTTTCTGCTATTGTAGGATACGATAAGAATCCATTCCATTGCAGCGTAATTTTTGTTAATATGAGCCAGTTCCAAGGAAAATTTGGAGGAAGAAGTCAAACTAAAGAGCTTGCTCCACTACAATTCTTTGGAGACTATTTCTGGAAAATTAAAGATCCAAATCTCTTTGCTTTTGAGATTGCAGGAAATAGAAATATTTTCACTACTGCTTCTTTTAATGAATTTTTCAGAAATTTCTTTGTACAAGAGATTATGTCAGTATTGGCAGAAAAAAGTATAGTAGACATTCTTCAAGATCTTGAGTTAACAAGCAATGCAGTTGAAGATGCTGTTGCTCCTGAACTTGAAAAACTAGGAATAGAGTTGCTCAACTTAAAATTTGGTGGAATTGATACAACACCAGAATACAGAGACAGATTGTTCTGGATGAGAGCAGGTGTTGCACCAGAAAAAATACAACAATACTCTGGGATGGCTAAAGTTGCTGAAAAGTTACCAGAAGGTGGAGGAGGAGGACTTGCAGGAGCAGTTGTAATGAACAATCTTTTCAGCCAAAATCAAGTCCAAAAAGCGGAAGAAATTAAATCTAGTGGAAATGTGGAAGAAGCATTTTTAACTTGTAATCAATGTGGAGCAACGTTTTCACCTTCAGCGAAATTCTGTCCTCAATGTGGAGATCCTACAGATGATGAGAAAAAAGGCAAAGTAAAATTTTGTCCTAACTGCGGTGCTCAAGCTAGTCCAACTGCGAAATTCTGTGGTTCATGTGGTTTCAAACTCAAGTAACCAAATAATTATAATTTACTTTTCTTATCTTTTTTAGACTGTATACTCCACTCACATTGGTAACAAATAAATAGAAGTGGGTTACGTGGGTAAGTGATTAAATATGAATAAGACCGAACGTAACCTGGAGAAACTAAGAAAAATTGTAGTTAAAAAAGCTTTGGATGGAGAGAAGATAAAAGAGATAGCTCACAAGTATATGGTGAGTAGGAAGTTTGTGTATAAGTGGTTGAAGAGGTTCAGAGAGAACCCTGAAGGAGAATGGTGGAAAGATAGATCCTCCAGACCAAAAACTATACACAGGAAAGTGGATGAGGAGTTAAAAGAGAGGATAAGGGAGTTAAGAATAAAACAAGGAATGAATGTGGAGAAGATAGCTTATTTGTTGAAGAGAGAAGGAAAAGCACTCTCTCAGACGACAGTGACGAAAGTAATAAAAGAGTTAGGTCTTCCTTTATGGGTCAATAGAAAAAAGAGGAAGAGACCTCGATACAAGAGTTTTGAACGTCAAAAACCTAACGAACTCTGGCAAATAGATGTGAAAGGACCATTCTGGGTAGAAGAACAGGGACAACATCTCCATCTCATAACCTTGATAGACGACCACTCACGATTCTGTCTGGGAGCTAAATTCCACCCTTTTGCACCAAAAAAAGAGCAGATAATAAATCTACTAGAGGAAGCAATAAAAGAGTACGGTTACCCCGAGTCTATCCTCACGGACAATGGAGCACTCTTCTCTTCCGTTAGAGGAGGAACAAGTACCTTCTCCCGTTGGTGTCAAACAGAAGGAATAAAACACATCAGAGCTAGAGTTTTTCACCCCGAAACATGTGGAAAAGTAGAAAGACTACATGGGACCCAACAATCATCCGTGAGATGGAAAGATTAGGTCTAAAATACTGCAACGCAGATCTCTCCTACTACCGCTCTTACTACAATTTTAGTCGTCCTCACCAATCTCTTAACTTCCTCACCCCAGGAGAAAGATTTATGAATCACCCCTATGTTTCTCTAGTACCCAAAAGTGTAACCCAAGTCTATTGAGTAAACACTTATCTTTTTTAGACAAAAAAATTTTTCTTCATTACAAGTAAATAGTTTGAAAATTTATTTCTAAAAAAAAAGATGACAAAAAAATGTGGGAAAATTATAAAGTAAAAGTGAAGTCTTCCCAACCATCTAATTCTTCTATATAGAACGAAAAAGTGAACGTTTTTCCAACTACTTTATCATTCTCCTCAAACAGTATATTCAATTTAATTGATTGGCCGCTAGTTATAACTACACCTAAACCATCTCTAACAGGATGTTCTACGTCTTCATCATATGGAGAGCTTGAACCATCCAACCATGTAACATCAGTACTATCAGTAATTTCATATACATCTGTTATTTGGGTGTCAGGGCTCCATGAAAACTTTATTTTTGTTACTGTTACATCTGTTAAGAGCATATTTTCCATGTAGAACCATACTTCTCCTCTTGAATAGAATAGGCCCAAAATTCTTTCACCATCTTTACCTCCTTCTCCAGAGAATGTAAATACAACATTCTCTATTGAGATAAAGATTTCATCATAGTTGGAATTACCTGGGTTTCCAGTATCATCATATACTATCACTGTCATTGAATAGTTACCATCAGCAAGTTGATAAGTATTAAATTCTAGTGTCCATTTCTTTGTGTTAGTGTTATAAGTAGCGTCAATATCTCCATCAACTAGTTCAAATGAGAAAGTATAACCTGTAAAATTCATAAATACTATATCAAAGTAATTCTCGTTTATCCCTGATGGGTCTGATGCATATACTTCAATTGTTATAGTAGCAGATAAATCCCAAGATTCATTTGCTGGAGTAATTATATTGACTGTTGGTCCATTATTGTCCTCTAGATTAAACGATCTTCCAGCAATATTTACATTACCTGCTTCATCCACAACACGTAAGGTGAAAGTATATTGATCTTCTGGGAGATTAGATGTTTCTGTTCCTGACATAATATATTCTCTTGTGGTTTTTGTTATTCCTTCGATTGTTGTACCAGCAGAAGGATAGATATCTCCTTCTATAATTAGTTCTTGTAGATATAACCCTGCTCCATCAATGGTAAGAACCCAAGACACGTTTACTGCTTGCCCCTGATTTACTGTGATAATACCTGATGTTGTATCATTCAGATATAGAGTTATCCCTATTGCATTATTATCTATTCCAAATAAATAGGTCTGCTCTATTGACTGATTGAGTGTATCATTTGTCTTAAACACTAATTTATAGTCATTGTCATCTGGATATAGACTAGTATTGATGTTTTGAGTTATATCTTGGTCTAGAGCAATTGCTGTATCATCAGGATAATAGAAGTCATAAGTTACTGCAGAAGCTTTAAATCCTCCCGTAGATACTGCTTGAGGATCAAGTATTCCACTTGTCCAACTATTATTTACTGGATTTATAACTGTTAAACTTAATGGTTCAATAGTATTAACATACTTCAAGTTATCTTCAGCAAGTACAAAAGAACCATCAATTAATGTTACTCTTATGCGGAAAGTATTGTCTCCCAATCTTATTAAAGGAACAGGGTTGAACGATACTGCTATATCAATTCGCTCTGAGACATCTACTTCTAAGGGATAAACTGCTCCAACAAGAGACGAACTATTTACATAAGCGTTACTATATTCAATATTTTGTATTGTAATATTTATTTTAGATATGACTGCCTGAGCAGTTCCTGTATTTTGCAATGTGATGTAAGTTATATCTACTGCGTCATCTGAGTTAGTATCAAACCATTGGGCAGTGATTATAGAAATAGACGCGCTTCCTTGTATCATTGGGACAACTAAGAAATAGACCAGTGAACCAGCTACAACTACTAAACTAATAAGCAAAATTGTTGCAATGACAGGAGAAACAGCTTTTCTTCTTTTTAATAATTTTATAAGCTTCAATTTTATTTACCTCTTTCAATACTATATTTTTCTCTACCTATATGATTTATTTTACTCTATATATATTTTAGCCTAAATTAGAGATTCTAAATATTAGTTTATTATTAATCCTTATAAGTAGTATTTTCGTGCTAGTACATAATGAAAAATGAAAACTTTTTTCCCACAATTCAATCAGCAATCGATTATGATAATTTTATTAATTGGAATAAAAGGTTAGAAAGAGAAATTCCCTTCCTTTTGAGGTTTTTAGAAAATGGGACTATATTAGATATCGCTTGTGGTTCTGGAAGACACGCTATAGTTCTTTCAGAAAAAGGATTTAAAGTTGTAGGGATTGATTACTCTGAAAATATTATCAAAATTGCCAATGATATTTCAAAAAATGTAAATAATGTTGAGTTTTTTGTTGTTGACGCCACAAGTTCAAAATTAAAGGATTTTTTCTTAAGTAAAGGAAATAAATCCTTTGATAATACCATAATTTTAGGAAATTCTATTGCAAATATGGGGAGTTTAGAAAAAGCAAAAAAAGTTATTGAAAACATTTATAGTATTTTAAAAGAAGGAGGTAAATTTATCACACAAACGATAAATAGACCAATAGAACCTTACTTTTTACCTTTAAGGAAACTTAAAAGAGGTATAATGCAAAGAATAATGTTTCCAATTTCAAATTTTCAAGAAGAATATAATGTTGAGTTACATTTCAAGTTAATTGATACATACAATCTTTCTTATTTAGAAACAAAGATAGATAGACTTTACATGTTTTCTGCTAAAGAATTCGAAAAATTAGTGGAAAGTGTAGGTTTCAAAGTTATCAAAAAATTCAGTGGATTTAACTATGAGCCTTTCTCTTCTGAGGAAACAAAAACTGTTGTTTGGATTTTTGAGAAGAACTAATTAATAGTCAAATCAATTAACTTAAAAGAGCATTGAAATTTATTCAATTGAAAAAAAATGACTCAAGAAAAAAAAGTTTCTGTAAAGAAAAAAGCGTATGTTTTAAACGATGAACTTGCAGATAAAATTCGTCAAGAGATGAAAGCTAAAAATAAACGCTTTTTCAATGTAATGGGTTCTATTGGAGCAGGAAAAACTGCTATTCTTGAACAAATAGCTGAAAAGTTATCTAAAAAATATAAAGTATTTGTTATTAACGGAGATGTAGCAACCACAATTGATGCAGATAGAATCGCAGAGCATGGTGCAAAAACAGTTCAAATTAATACTGGAGGAGGTTGTCATCTCAACGCTCAACTTATTCAAAATGAACTTTCTAAGATTAATATTGACGATTACGACATTTTCTTTGCAGAGAATGTAGGCAACTTAATCTGTCCAGCTAATTGGGATGTTGGTGCAGAACTAAACATAGTAGTAGTAAGCATTACAGAGGGACAATATGTTGTTAAAAAGCACCCTATTATGTTTAAAGGAGCTGATATTGCTCTTATAAATAAATGTGACCTTAACATACCTGGCTTTGATGCTGATACTCTTGTAAAAGACTGTTCTATGATTAAATCTGATATGAAGGTACTTAAAACAAGCGCTGTGACTGGAGAAGGAATAGAAGAGTTAATTGCCACTTTAGGTATAGAATTATAAAGGGATAATATAAATGCATGAATATAGCTTAGCATCTGCAATAGTTGAACAAGTTGAAAAAATAGCTTTAGAACACAAAGCTGTAAAAGTCAAGAAAATAATAGTTTCTGCAAGTCCTTATGAACTTATTATTCCTGAGCTTTTGTATGGTGCATATGAAATCATTGTTTCAGAAAATGAAATGTTTAAAGGTTCAACTTTAGAATATATAGTACAAAAAGCTGAAATTACTTGTTTAGACTGTGGTTATCAAGGAGAACCTGATGAAGAAGGAGATCCTGAATTTGCATATAATTTCAAGTGTCCTAAATGCGGAGGAAGAGATACACACATTAACATGAAGAGTATGGTCATTGAATCAATTGATCTTGAAATCCCTTCAGAAACAGAAGAACAAGAGAAGAAAAAAGAAGAGAATATTGTTAATTAAAATAGATAAAACGTAGAACAGCTCTAGCTGAAGTTGTTATTTCCTCTTTAAGATCAATTTTTTCTTTTTTAATAAAATAGTCTAAAGAATTGATTGCTTTTTTGTGAACTTTATAAGGAACACTCCAAAATCTAGAAAGAACTTGATCTTTTATTATTGTGTAGATTTTCTCCAACCTTAATTTAGCACTAATTTCTTTGTTTTTTATTAGTTGTGCGCCCCATTTTTCTAGTTTTTCTTCTATTTTATCGATAGAATTGCATGATATAAAACAATTATTTTTTTCTAGTTCATTTATATAATAGGCAACAATAACGTTATCATACAAACTTGTGTATAAATCTCCAATACAAACATGCTTTGAAACTGCTTTTAACTGTGTATAAAACTTCGTGATTGGCTTAACAAACTGTATAGTATGTATCATCGAGACCAAGTCAAAAGAATGGATGAAAGGTATTTCTAAAGCATTAGCCACACAAGTGTAAACAGTTCTATTTCTTTCTTTAGCAACTTTCAACATTTCTTTATTTATATCAATCCCGTACAATTCTACATTTTTTGACCAAAGAGAAAGTTCTGCTCTTCCTGTTCCTATTCCAATACTTAATAGAGAATATCTTTTCTTTTCTCCACAATTAGTTTTCAAATAATTAGTGACTTCATTTCTAAAAAAAAGTAAAAGTTCTACTGGTACAGGACGAGTTTCGTCATATACAGACGCTATTTGATTAAATTTATGTGAATTCATTTCTTTTCCCAAAAGATACGATCAAATTCGTAGATTCTTTCACTTTTATCTTTTCTCACTATCAAATCATCCTCGATTCTTATACCAAATTTTCCAGGCAAATAGATCCCTGGCTCATCAGTATGAACATTTCCATCCATTAGGGGCTGTTTATTTCCCTTAACAATATATGGATGTTCATGTACTTCTAATCCCAATCCATGTCCAAGTCTATGAGTGAAATATTTTCCATATCCTGCCTCATCTATAATCTTTCTTGCTTCAAAATCTACTTGCTCTGCAGGAACACCTTCTTTGGATGCCTCTAATGCTTTATCATTTGCTTTTTGAACTATATCGTATATTTCTAAAAACTTGCTAGAAGGCTTAGAAAATGTAGTTGTTATAGTAATATCGGAAAAATATCTATCACAACTTGTTCCAGAATCGATTAATATAACTGAATCTTCTCTCAGTTTCTTAGCTGATGCGCTACTATGAGGAATAGCGCTACTTTCATCAAATTGAATCAATGCCCAACTTGGTTCTCCAGAGATTTCACTCATTTTTTTTATAAGTTGGTTTTGAACTTCAATTTCAGTCATTCCTGGTTCTATTTCGTTTAAAAGAGTTTCAACAGATTTAACTGTAAATTCAGATGCTTTTCTAATTCTCTCGATCTCTGCATCAGTTTTACGTCCTCTCATATCATTGAATATAGCTGCAGCATTAAGAAAGTCTGAATTTGGGAATATTTCCTTAAATTTGAGGAAATTCTCAAAACGAGTAGTAGATTCAAGTGAAATCATCTTTGGCATGAAATCTAATGTTTCCTTTAATTTCAGATATGGATCCTCATCTTCTTTCCAACCCACTACATTCTTTATATTTGTAGAATTTTGCATGCGTTCCACTTCAAATTCTGGTGCAATAAGTAATGGTTCTTTATCTAGAACAATTGCAGCACAGATCAATCTCTCTCGCATATCTAAAAATCCTTTAAATAGATAACCGAAGTTCACAGAAGGCGTTAATAGAATCAAATCAACATTTTCTTTTTCCATTAATTTTTTAGTTTGTTCTAATCTTTTTCTATAATTTAGAGGTTGCACAATCAGAAATAAAAATTTGTTCTAAAAAATCTTTCCTTTAACAAACTAGTGTCTATTTTACCTAAATCAATTACAATATAGAATCAAAAAATTTCCCCTTTTTCTTTCAAAAAAGATTCCACCTCATTTAAGAATGACTCTAATTTATCACTAACACTCATTTCCTTGGCTTTTTCTTTAAGTTCTTCTCTATTTATAATCTCCATCCCTTCTTTGTAATAAATACTACAATGAGTCTGTTCATCAAATTCCTCAAAATCATTCAATGTTGCATCGAAATTATTGCTTTTTAAAAAATTGACGAAATCTTCTCTGTCTAGTTTTGTATGATCGACGATAATATCAATATCCATTGTTAATCGGGCTCTTCCAAGAATCAAAACAGAGACACCGCCGACTATTACATATGGAACATTACGTGAGTTGAAATATTCAACTAAGACTTTCAAACTTTCTGATATTGGATCATTCAATCTAATCATCCTTTGAATTGTTTTCTATAATTTTGGTTTTCTTTAAAGATAAGGCAAATTTAATGAAATTCGATGCTTCTTTAGTAAGCTGTTCTACTGTAAAATTTCTTGCACGATAAGCTGCTTCCATTACTTCTTTTCTTCGTTGCTTTACTCTTTTTTCATTTGGTTTTAGCGAAGTTTTCATTACTTACAAATAGTTTTTTCACTAAATAAATGTTCTTTTGTTTATACCCACTAATTAAATTTTTATAGCTAACTAGCAAAAAATTTATTGAGTTCTAAACCAATTTTAAATTATGTATCTATCATTTTTTTATTCGCAACAAAAAACTAGGCCTTTCACAAAATTCGTAGAGATAGAACTAGAGAGAGATGAGCTGTATAAAGCATTCACTGAACTGGATGAACCTGAAGAGATAAGTAAAAAGTGGATTGTTTTTGCTGAAGATTGTTCAAAACATTTGGCATCAATAAACAGTTTAGCTTCCATGGCTTTTGAAAGATTATCAGAAGCTTATTCAGTTGATGAAGAAGAAGACGAATCTGTTCTTCCTTTACATAGATTACTTTATGGTTCAATTGCTAATCAAATGCTTTCTTTAACCCAATTTCAGCTAAAACTTGGAGTTCTTATATATATTTATTCTCAAGTAAGAAATCGTGGAGTTTTCTCATATGCGCCTAAGGATTATCAATATTATTACTATATTCAAGCAAAGGAAACTTTAGACGATATATTGTATAGAATTATGGAGAAGAAACTTCCTGAGCCCGCGGAAGAAGGATTTATTCCCACTCCTACAGTAAATGATATGATGAATATAATTTTTCCTTTACTAAAACTTGAACAGAGAAAAAGGTTAATTCCAATTCTAAAACAAATCCCTGATCATGACAAAAATCCTCTAATTATCAAAAAAATAGGAGACTATGACAGATTACAAGGTATAACTTTAATGTCAAACATTATAGAAATTATGGAAAATTCAGCTATTGATTTCTGGTGGAAAGACCCTATTTCTACCCTTTCAATACTAGATCATGCTCTAGAACACTTTAATTTAGTAGTTGAACTTTGGAAAGAACAACCAGGAGAGCTTACTGCCCTCTCTTCTAGAATCGAGCAAGAGTATATTCCTATAGTGTATGGTTCTCGCTTTATTACACAATCACAGCATTTTACCTCATTAGCTGAAAGTGCTCTTGAGTCTTTTGACATTGACTATGCTTCCAAATATTATGACCAAGCAATGAAAAAACTTGAAGAAGCAAAAGAATATCTATTAAAATCTAATAACCGTTTAGCAAACCAGCTTTATGAAACAATAAAAAATCAAGAACAGGAAGTTCAGATAATTTGTACTTTAACCAAACTGTCTAACTTATTTTCTTTAATTATGAATGATTTAGTAATAGAAAATGAAGAAAAAGCCATTGAATTATGCGAGAATATCAACCAATTAATTAAGCAGTTAGAAACTTTTATTCCAGTACCTTATTTATATGGGATTTCAGTTAGCTATGCTGCAGCAGCATCAGCACTTGTTAAAGTGGTGGAGCAAGATGTTTCTTATTTAAATATTATAGATAGTTTTATGAGCCAATTTTCTTTTCCTCTCAACTCAATGAAAGAAGCTATCTCAAATATTAACTTAAATTTAATTCTCATTAATGATAATAACCCCAGATTAAGTTACTCTTTTCTTATAGAAATAGAAGAAAACCTCAAATACCTTAAGAAAGCTGTAGAAATGCTTCCTAAATTTCTCAACGAAAAAGTACTTCAACAAAAGAAAATCAGCGCTATATTGTACTATGTTAGGTCATATATTGCAGAGAACAAGGTTTACATTTATGCTGACAACAACATTGTACTAGATTTAATTTTAAGAGCTAGAGCCCACTACTTTGCAAAGAAAGCAGAACAGCAAATTGCAGATACTGATGAAAAAGACCTACTAAATTTAATAAAAAAACGAATTTTAGAAACAAAATCTACAGGAATTGTAACAGAAACCAACTTATTATCTTTAGGGTTACAAACAGCTTATAGCAAAACAGTTCGAGATGTTATTGAGCAGATTCTTTTATTCTATGATCAAATTGAAAAACCACCTGAATTCATTCTAGAATCAGTAAAAAATCAATTTGAAAGCATGACTGAATTCCAAGAGTTACTCAATTTAATGGAACTTGATAATAAAGAACTCCTTGCATTACGCCAAGAAATTACACTTAAAGGAAATGAAATTAACTGGGCTTTTGTTGAAAGAAGAGAAAGTTTTATACCAGCAACCAAAAAAATGTTCAAAACTATAGAATCTGTTCTTCTAGGAGAACTAGCAGCTGATATGAAAAAGAGAGATGCAGCTATTAATTACTATACAACAGCAAAAAAGAATCTTTACGAAATAAGTGATATATTAAGCAAAGTAGCAAGGTATATTGAAGATAATAAGGAATTACCTAGTTTAATTTATACTTTAGCTCTATTTACACAAGAAAATTTGAATGCCATAAGAGACAGAAGAAAGAGAAATGAAGTTCCTTACAAAGAAATTGTAGGAATCTTAGATTATTTAATTCTTAACCTCTAGATATTTGAAATAATGTGATACTATGAACCCTGAACTTTCCGTTAAAAGAAAAAATGTCCCTGTAAGTATTATTGGTCTAGAATATTCTGGTAAAACAACATTCCTTAATTGGCTGATTAAACAAAGATTCACTAGACCTAAACCTACTGTAGGATACAACTTTGAAGTTCTTGAAGTTGCAAATATGCATATCAACATTTTTGATCTTTCTGGTCATGAGAAATTCAGAGAGAATATCTGGAAAAACTTTGTTCAATCAAGTGTGGGTATAGTTTTTTTTGTTGACTCTTCTGATAAAAATAAACTAAAAAAATCTGCAAAATGGTTCTGGAAAGTTGTTAATGAATGGTTACAAGAAATTTACTCTGAGTATGCATTACTATTTATAGCAAATAAAGCAGATCTAAAAAACTCTTTAGATTTAGAAACAATAATAAGAACTTTTGATTTGTATAAAATGTCTAAGTATTCTAACATTTCTTTTCAAATTTTTAAAACTTCAATAAAGGAAGAACTCAACATTAAGACTGCTTTTCAATGGTTAGTCAACAAGCTAAATTCTATCACAAAGAACCAGCAAGTAGACATTCATGCGCTCATCATCTCTGATAAATTTTCAAACACCCTATATTCATATGACCCCCACAATATTTCCTCAGATCACGAACTATTATCTGGTTTCGTTAATGCAATCAGCAGTTTTAGTAATGAATTACTTGGATATGAAAACCTTAAACTAGTTAGACTTGGCAAGTACTATGTTCTTATCTCTCAGGAACAATCCTATTCAGTTGCTATATTTTCTTTAAGCGAAACAAACTTACCTGAAGCAAGAAGAATAATTTATAATATTCACAGAAAAATAAAAGAGTCTCAGAAAAAAATACTAAGCACAGAAGATTATCAAGCAATAGTCGAACAATTTATTTTTTAAAGAAGTTTCTTCCAAAAGAATTATAAAGACTTTTAGAAATGAAAGATTAAAGTATATTGTATATCAAATGAGAGTGTGACGATTATGGAATGTAGATTTTGTAAACTACGAGATATAGAAAACGTTGAAAAAAATGTTTATCACTGCAATCATTGTGGTTACTCTTTTGAAGCGAGTAAGTGGGATATTTTCTACGATACACTTCTTCACATGCCTTTGTCTTCTTGGTTAGTTGCGAGTTTACTCTGGGGAAGTGCAATGTTAACTGGAATTGTTTTTGGTGTTGGATTCAATAGTAAATCATTATCAATTACCACATTATTTTTGTATTTATATGGTATCACAGCTGTTTTATATGGAGGATCAAAGTCATCTGACTATTTCCAAGCAATTTGGTTATACTTCACACAATGGATAAGAAGAAAAAATCCCCAATGGAATGAGATCCTTGAAGTAATAAGAAAGAGAAGAAAGGAAAAAATGGCTAAAAAATCTACAGCATCTGTAGTAGCTACTTCTGGAACGCATATAGAAACAGATATTAGGCCATCAGAGATGAGAATTCCTTACTTATCTGCTTCATTTAAAGCAGGTCTTATTACCACATTATTTGGTGTAATCTTTTCAATTGTTTATGGAGTTATTTTTGCTTCATCAATATAATTTCTTAACTTTCTTTTTTTTTAACTTCTTTTCTTTATAATTACAGACAAATATGTAGTCAAAACTTGTAACTCATAGCTAACTGTCAAAACTTGTAACTCATAGCTAACTTAAGATATTTCAAAGAGATATTTCTAAGTTCGTTCTGAGCTTCATCCTCATAATTGTCTAAAGAATGTAGATACATTGAATAATAGACCTTAGATCTTACATAAGCTCTGTACGATTTATAGAAATTAACAAACTCTTTTACTTTTGAGAGATTTTCATGCATCAAAGCTAAGTATTTCTCTAACAAGTATTTTGCTTCTTTTCTTTTGTTGTGATAATCTAAATCCATCGCTAGAAAAGAGATCTCTTCCAAGATATCTTGAATTCTTAAACTTTCATTAAATTCTATACAATCAAAAATCACAATTTTTCCATTATCTACAAAGATATTTCGGAGTTGTAAATCTCCATGTCCATCGACAATTTTTCCTTCATTTTGCCTTTTATCCCAAAATGCCCTATTTTTTTCCATAAAACTATAGACTTTATTAGCAAAACTATTGTCAAAGGGAAAATTTTCATACTTTTGTGTGGTTCGAAAATTTTCATCCCATTTCTCGAATATATTTTCAAAAACCTTAATTTCTTTTCTGTAAATGTTTTCCTTATGAAATTCTGATACTATCTCAACAATTTTACTTATTAGTGTCTTGTCTAAGGGGCGCTTCTGTATTAAATTAATCAAAAGTTTTTCTTGCTGAATTTCTTTCATTTTCACTAAATATTCAATAACATCTCCTTCTCCATCAATCTTTTTATCAGAAGTAAAAGACACTAATCCCACATATAATTCAGGAGCTAGTCTTCTATTAAGTTCGATTTCTTGCATACTTGCATTGTATCTTTTTTGTAAAGTTGAAAAATCTAGTACATCCCCAAATTTAATCGTTTTCTTCATTTTATATGCAAATTTTCCTGTAAGAAAAACCCAACTTACATTTGTTTCAATAACCCTAATGGGTTCTTGAACATCATGGTTATATGTTTCAGGATTTGTTAATTCATCAACTATAGCCTTTTCTGATAACATTTTCAATCTTTTCCATTATGGAATTTTTGTCATGAACTATATTCACTTTTATATAAGGAAGTTTTGTTGGCTGAAACCTCTCTTTTAAATTTAAATAAATATCATAATTTGCATCACTTAAAGTTCTTCCAGATCGTTTTTCTCTTTGTTGAAATCTTTGTTTTATTAAAGATTCGGGGCACTCTACAAAGACTAGAATGAATTTAGCATCAAATTTTTCTGCAATTCTCTTTATTTTTATTCGAAATGACTCTTTGTAAAAAGTGCCATCTATTACACATCCAACATTCCATCTCAACAACGTATATAAAAGATAATTGATTACATTATAGACTACAAGTCTATTTTCAAAACTGTAGGAACCAGCACCGAAAGTGTTTTTTCTAACTGAAGGAAAAACTCTTTTTCTTACTGAATCTGTACTTATACGTTCTAATCTATATTTTTTTGACAATCTTCTTGCTAATGTGCTTTTCCCTGTCCCTGGTAGCCCTGACAAAAGGATGACAAGAGGTTGTTTTTTTTTCATACCCACCCATAATCACCTTTTTTTCTTGTGATCTGGGCAAACAAAAACCTCTTCTGTTTTAAATAATCCTTTTTTGGTCACTTTGATCGCGTGTTTGGAACAAAGAACTTTTTCACAGACATCGCAACGAACAATATCATTATCGCACACTACGTTGTTGCAGAAAGCACATTGTTCTACATGTTCTGTTGATACAACTTCCTTACATACAGAACAAACTACAGCATGTTTATTACAGATTACATCTCCACTAATTGAGCAATGTATAGTATGATTTGCACATAATGTTCTTCCACAAACTTCACAATCATTTGACACTGATACTAATTGCATTTTAGGAGTTTTCTTTTCATAGCAAGAATCACACAAGATGCTTATACTTGTTCCTAATGTTGATTCAGCTATTCCTCTAATAAGCAATTCATGTCCTTTTTCATTTACAATATTAATTTCTGCGATGGAAACGGGAATATATAATATTGCAGCATAGACATCTTGGATTTCATCCTGGTTAGGAATACTAAATGATTTTTTCTTAACTAATTTATCGAGGTCATCGAGTACCTCAACTTTTGTTTGAGATTTTATTTTTCTATCTAGATCTTTAACAATTTCCACATCTTTTTCTACTTCTGCCGTATAATTCTTTATTACTTGAGGGCCATATTTTAGAGTCTCCACTGCTTTTTTGTAACGTTTTACATCTGCATCTCTTTTGTATTTGTATTTATTCATCACTATTGGTTTTAATGTTGCGTAAATACTCTTTGCCTCCTCTATTTGTGCTTGAAACTTTCTTACTTTATCTCTTTTTTCGATCATTTTTGTGAAATATTCATCTCTTTGCTTAGTTAACTGACTAATCCATGACTCAATTTTTTCTTTATATTTTTCCTCTATTTTCACCAATGAATCTTCAATATCACGCTTCCATTCATCTTCGTACATGCTTTTATCCATCCACAGTATGTCTTGGAATGATTCTAGAATAGTTCTTGGTTTTCTTTGAACTTCTATAGTTTTGATATTCGCTGATGGTGGTGCTATCAAGCTTCCAAGATTTTTGAGGGGGAGTATAGAAAGAAGTTCTTCGAAAACATCTTCTGCTTGAAAAGGTATACTCTCTAATCCCCAAATTTTATCTTTTGAATCAAATTCTAATTTGTCTACTAGTGGAAAAATTCTTTTTATTGGGAAATCTAAAATAATTTCTTCTTTTACTACTTCTTCACCTACCTTAACTTCTATTTCTCTTTTAGCATTTATATTAAAGTCAAGTAGCAAAAATGGAACATAAGCTAATTGAAGATAATTTGTTCCTAAATAACTAAACTTTTTATCACCGAAAAATTTAGATAAAAGTTCTTTTAAATCGATTTTATCGTATTTAAGGTATTGTTTTTTGATTGTTTTGATAGATTTACTAAGATCTATTTTCTTAAGCTTATGTTTTTTTTCATAATCTATCTCTTGTTCAGTGAAGTCACCAGGGGTAATTTCTGTTCCTATATCAAGGGTTTCAGAAGAGACATCTGGAAAGTCATCAAGTTCCTGCAATTTTACTTCTGTATCTAAAAGACTTTCAACCTCTGAGAACTCTTGTAACTTAGACATCTCTTTTTCGATATCGTCTAGACTTAGTTCTTTTTCAATATCAGAAAAGTCCATACTGTCAATATCGTAGCTATATCCGTCTACTTCTTTACAAAGAGAAGGAGGTGGATTTTTATAAAGTTTGGATACATCATCATCAGACAAAGCTTTGTGCACTGAGTACAACCACCTAGTTTTAAAACGAACAGGTTTTGGGTAATTGTCAGGAGAGAGTAAATAAAATTCTCCTGGTTCAAAATTTGGGAGGTCATCAAGGATAAATCTTGCAGTTGGGTGAGATTGAATCATTTTTTCTACTGTTCTTAAGTCCTGTGGAGCCATAAAACGTCCAAAAAAGAAAGTAGAAACTTGGCCAAAAGCTTTGTAGTCTACATCACTTATATTTTGTGTTGCAACTAACATTGAAACTCCATATTTCCTACCTTGTTTAAATAAAAGTTGCAACCATTTTTTTGTAGGAGGATTACGGGGATATGGTGGGATTAAACCTGCTAATTCGTCAATATAAAAGATCAGTTGTGGTTCATGTGAGGGGTTTGAGAGCATATAGGTATAAAGTCTTTGAGAGATGGTAGAAATATAAAGGTTCTTCAATTTTTGTGTGTTTAGAGTATTAAGATAGATAATTGATATCCTGCATTTTCCTTCTTGAGAAGCATTTTTCAATGTTTGAATGTTTAATTTTGGTCCTAAATTAAAGACTAAAGACTGCGCACCTACTGTTAAAAATTTAATATTCTTGACTAAAGTTTCTTTTTCTTTCTTTTCAAGGAGAGAACGATAAGATTCTGATAAATATGCTTCATCAGTGTTAATAAGATCCATTAACATCTTAAAGTCTTGTACCAAAATATTTCTTCTCATAAATTCTTCAAAAAGAGCTGTAAGATAAGCCTTTACTGCTTTTCCCTTATTTGAACTTAACTTATAGCCCAACACATCAACTAGATTAGTTGCCATTCCGTCAATAGCTAGTATTTTTTCTTCTCTATCAAGTTGTGTTGGGGGAGGAATTAATGGATTTATTGAAAGAGGAATACCCTTTTCTGATGCAGGAGTAAAAATCACTACTTCAATTTTTTCTTTATACTCCTCGTAGAAGTCTTTATTTACACCATATTTTTTAAGAGCTTCCCATTCAGCAACCATTGAAAGACTGCTAATATCACCTTGGGGGTCTATAATTATAGCAGGAATATTATTTCTAATAGCTTCTTCAATCACGACCTTACAGGCTACTGTTTTTCCACTCCCTGATTGACCAAAAATAGCAACATGTTTTTTCAAAGCTTTAGTTGGGAGAGTAACATCTTCACCTGTTTCTTTACTTTTTCCTAAAGATAATATCGGTGCACTTTTCGCTTCATTCATATTCTTCAATATCAATGAGTGATTGTTATCCTTAAACCTTTCCAAAGAGTAAACATAGATATTCTAGTTCAAAACTAGCTGACAATTAAATAAAAAATTGGAAATACAAGAAAAAAAATTATTTTACAATTACCTTTGTTTGAATAATGTGAGGACTCACACTTTTATTAAAACGTACAATGACGTTTTTATCTCTTGACTTACGTTTTCCATGTATGTGAGTGATTTTTCCAACCATTTTTAGATTATTTTCAGGATTAGTAACTATAGCTTTTCTACCAATATAACTTGCTAAAGGCATTTCAGTATTTAGTAATCTTACGATTATTGAATTATTAGATGATCTCCCGACTTTATCATGAACTAGAGACTGTACAACTCCATATGTCTGAGAAATAATTTTCTCTTTTTTTGGTTTTCCAGTTTTTGGTTTTTTAGTTTTGGTTTTTACTTTAAGAGTGACAGGTTGTGTCTTTTTAACTGGAGTAATCTTTTCTTTCTTAGCTTTAGGCTCTGCTTTCTTCTTAGGCTCTGCTTTAGGTTCTACTTTCTTCTTAGGTTCTTTTACAGGAGCAGTTTTTTCACTTGCTGATTCTAGAAGTTCTTTTGCAGCCCTTCGCATTTTATCAGCAGTTACCTTACCTACACCTGGGATATCTGTTAATTCTTCAAGAGAAGCATTAGCTATTTTTTCTACTGTATCAAATCCTCTCTTTTTTAGATCATCTGCTTTTTTAGCACCAATCCCCGGAATATCAGTAATTTTTGGTTCCATTCTCTACACCTTACTAACTCAGAACTCAATCATTGTTTTAAAAATTTTTAGATTGATTTCAGAATAGAAACTAAAAAATTAATGATTTTTTAAAAAGAGATTTTTAATCTCAAAAACAGTTTTTAATAATAAGTTTTTGCTTTATTTAATGAGCGAAAAAAAAATTGTTTTAACAGGTTTTGAACCCTTTGGCGGATCTAAAGTAAACCCTACTGCTAAATTATGAGTTGAAATTTTACTTAATTTCTTCAGGACTCTCCCCAACCAATCAACAAACTTAGCGAAAGTTGTGAAGACTGGCTTAAGAGAACATGTCCCTTCTTTACCAGAACAAGTATTAGAAAAAAGGCTTCCTTCAATGTCATTCGAATTAATTGAAAAAGGAATTAAAGTAGCTATTAAAACTATTATTATGGAATTAAAAAATGTAGAGAATGAAAATTTAATAAAATAATCTTTATTGCCATTATTATTATCATAGAGTATTCTTAAGATGTATACCTATTCAAACAACGGGTAATGAATGTTGCTATCTTCATTTATTGCTTTCAAAATAAGAGACATTTCATTTTGTACCCAGATATTTTCCTGTGTAAGTAAATTATAATTTACTAAATCCCTAAATGAGAAATAGCGTAACCTCTCTATTCTATTAGTTGCATACTCATGAGCCTCATTTATTAGTGATTTACGAGCAGATTTTTTGATTCTATCAACTGTCCAAGTTTCAGGAAGTATTGTTTTTTCATCTATATTTTTTACTATTTCTAGTAATTTAGCTGAAATTTGAAAAACTAGGAACCAATGTTTTTGATTCAATAAAATAGACATTAAATTTAACAACTGTTGAATTTTAAATTTCAGTATTTTTACAGGATTCACCACATAATCTCTAATTCCTTGAAACAAAGCAACTAGTTTTATAACTTCATTCTCTGATCGTTCGTTTTTTCTTTGCACTATCTTGAACAAAATAGAATTTTGTTCAATCTTTGAAATATCTACGTTTTGAAATTCTGTTATTATATCAAATTTTGATATTTTTAAAAAACAGCAGCTTGGAGAAATACGAAAGAGGTTTTCAATTGATTTTTGTTTGTTTTCTACAAGGATTCTAATTAACCATTTTGTCATCCATCTATTAAAACAGAAAATTTCACTTAATATATTTCCTACTTCATCTAAAAATGTAACAGTTGAGCAATCAGGTGTTTCAGTTATCAAGGACTTATACTGTGCTTGATTTATAAAGAATTTACCAGAAGTAATGAGTATATAATCATTAATGGCATGCTTCATGATTTTATTTAATATTTCAACATCTATTCTTTTTCTAATAGGTGGAATAACTTTAATAGGAGCACAATCTGTTTTTTTGTTAAATATTTGTCTTTCTTCATCATTTATAAAAAAATCAGTTATAAGATCATTTGACAGATGTTTTAATTTTTGAACATGAGTTATTAACTGTTCTACATTTTCACAATTTAGAATAAATATTGAAACATTTGATTTATCTTTCTTTTTTGATTCAAAGTGATGAACTGTACGTTCAAGTAATTTAACAATGTTACTCAAAGTTTAAATTCCTCCAATAGAAGTTCAATTATTTGCTCATCTGATTTAAATAGATTAAAATTATATTTTTTCACAAATAGTTTAACATCTTTTTCATTTTCTTTGTAAATGTTCGATGGGCAATAAACACCAATTAAGTTATCTAAATTGAATAACGACAAGTCAATGTTTTTTGTCCAAACAATAATTTTTGGAAAATCTAACTTTTTAAAACCTTCAATTATTATAAGATCAGAATTGGTATATTCATTTATAAGACCTATAGTTTGCTCAAGAGACAATTCACTAAAAGTGATCTGTGTACCATTAGAAAAGAGAACTGCAGTAGAGACACCTCCACTAAAGAAATTTTTATCAGAATCTTTTCCATGATCCTCTATTTTGTGAGTTGGAGCTGATTTAATTGTAGACACTTTAATTTTTTTGTTATTTAATTTTCTAATTATATTGGTAACTAAAGTCGTCTTTCCAGTGTTAGAAAAACCAACAATTTGGATAATTTTTTGTCTTTCAACTGAAATATTCATTATTAATGGAAAAAAATAATAATAAAATTTAAACTTACTTACCCAATAATTTTTTTGCATTCGTGATATATTTTTCTGCTGTTGAAGGGCCTATTCCTTTGATTTTTACAAGCTCATCTATAGATGCATTAACGAGTTTTTCTACATTTTCAATTCCTGCTTCTTTTAGTAATTTAGCTTTTGATTCTCCTATTCCTGGGACATCTACAAGCGAATATTGAGATTCTTTGTCTACGTGTTCATCAATCTTCATTGAAGAAGGAATTTCTTCACTTACAGTTTTTTTGGCTTTAGATACATTTTCTAATTGTTTCTGTGTAGGTTTGCTAATCGAAAGAATTTTTTCTTGATGAGTTGAAGGAGTTTTAGTTGGTAATTGCTCTTTTTGTGATTCTTCTTTTTTCTTTTTTAGAATTTCACTAGGTTTTAACAATGTATGCTCTTTTTTTTCCTCTTGTACGTAATCTACAGTTCTTGAGATTACAGGGATTGCCTCCCTTTTTCTCAAATATTCTGAAGGTTTGAGTAGTCGTTCAGAAGGAGTGTTATCATCCCTTTCTTCAATATCAAACATTTTTCGTTCTTTATCAAAAATTGTTTCTCTTTCTTTAAGAACTTCACTAGGTTTCAAAAGACGCTTTTCTGGAGGGCTAGGTTTACTTTCTTCTCTTTTTAAAGGAGGTAATACTTTCACTTTTGGAGATCTTGTAGGCCCTTTATCTAGGATCTCGCTGGGCCTAGCTAACTTATTTTCTGGTGGCTTCAATCTTTTTTTTGGTAAAGGTAGAACATTTTCTTGAACAGGTGTTTTAACTTTTTTATCAATAGGTTCTGAAGTTGTTTCGATTTGTCTAATATCTCTAAAACTTCCAGATGGTTGAAGTTTTCTGACTGAGGTCTCTTTTTTCTCAATTGGAGTTGAAACAACTTTTGCTTCTCTGATAGGAACACCTGTAGGCTTTAATCGTGCTCTAACATCTGCAGCAGTTTCACCCAAAAAGTGTTCTTTTTCTTTTCTAGTAACTGTAGGTTCAGGTTTCTTTTCATCAACTGGCTCATAATAAACAACCTTAGCTTCTTTTACAGGCACACCAGGAGAAGACAACAAACTTCTATAACTCGAAGGTTTTTCTGCAGAAGGTTTTACAGGTTCATCATAAACTACTTTAGCCTCTCTTATTCTATGGCCAGTTCGTTTTAAAGCAACACCAGTATTTAGAGGAAGTAATTCTTCTTCCAGTTTATCTTCATTTATATTTTGAATACCAAAATCACTTAAAAATTCTGAAAACCAAAAAGAAAATCTTCTGAAATTTAATTGGCCAGTAATAGTTCCTTCCCAGAAATTATAACACATTTTTGCTAATTGATCCAATGAACTAAATGAACGAGTTTCTATTGCATGTTTCCCATCAAAAAAATAAACAGTTCCATTTATTGTGGGCGAGAAAGTAGTGGATTTAGGCTCTAGAGCTACCCCATATCTTGTAGAGCCAATCAATCTTTTAGGTCTTTGCGGAATAGACATTTCTTATCAAATAATTAAATTCAATCAACTTATAAAAAATTTACCTATTGTATTAATCATTGAATTAAGTGATACTGAAAACGCAAAAAATAAAAAAAATAAAAAAATTAAGTACTTTTAACTGGTTCTTCTTCTGTTTCTGCCTTTGCAATCCAAGACTCTCTTGATTCTTTATCGTAATCTTTCAAGACTCTTTCTTTCACTCTAGTAATATCTTTTTGTATGTCTTCAGACAATTGAGTTCTTCTTCCGCTCTTACCTCTAAATGGATCAGTCAAGTAGAAGAAGAGAATAGTCTTATAGGCTGTAGAAATAGGACGTAAAACTGCAGTCATTGGCAGATAACCAAAGAAGAAAAACATAATTGAAACTGCAATACCAAATATTGCAATATTAGTTACGCTTCCTAATATCTGATAACCTAGCCAATAATATCCAATGAAGAATCCACCTATAGTAAATATACTAAAAGTCATAAAAATGAATAATCCTTTAGCTATGTTAACTCCTGTTTTTTCAATGATAATATCTGCCCCAGAGTCTAATGATAGTTCAGATGAACGAGCTATACTTTTTATGAACCCCTGTTTTTCTACCACAATGATTGTTAATGTATAATAGTTCAAGAATTTCAGAATCTTATAGAGCCATTTTATTAGAATTACGAATATAAAGAATATCACTGTTAGAATATTCTTTATAACATTCCAAACTTTGTAAAACTTAGAAGTTTCTTTTATCTTCTTCGCTGCGAAGTATTGAACAATAATAACTATCCAATTGAAGAAAGCCATAAATGTACCAAAAAGAACAATGCTTCCTTTAACTTTCATGATTTCACGGAAAGCTTTTCTTATACTAGCATCTTTATAATTATTCCATCGCTTGAAAATACAGATATTGATTGCATCAGTGAAATATAGCATAGTCCAGTAAATATTCAAGTAAACGTAAATAACTAAGAAGAAGACTAAAGTTTGTACCCATGAACTCTTGTCAGTTAATATATCACCGATATTAAATGCAGTCCATACAGAAGCTCCTGTACCGAGAATGAAGAGTACAATACTAAAGAGGGCAAAGAAAATAATTGGTAAAATTGTTCTCCTATTTTCGTTAACTGCTTCACAACTTGTTTCGAATATTTTCGCTCCAAGAATAATTCTTCTTGAAACGAGTAAAACAATAACAATAAGAAAAGCTGTTGGAGCAAGAATTACTAGACCAATCCAGATTGGATCTATAAAAATAACAGAGTAAATTCCTCCGCCTAATAAGAGTAGAGGGACACCAAAAATTGTCCCAATAACTGTTTCTGCGCCGAGGTAACTCATAAACCAGACTTCAATATAAGCCAAAATAATCCCAAACAAAAAAAGAACGCCAATAGTTCCAAGTACCCAATATTTGGTAGCAGAATCAACTGTGTATCCTGATAGATCACTAATAGAAAGTCCTTGAACTTTTCCAACAATCCAGTCAATAATTCCTTGATTGCTTTGATATAAGTCATATAAAGCAAAAACTCCAAAAGCTAATGCTCCTAGAGTAACAAGGAACCAAATGTAAAAAATTAATCCAAAATCTCTTACTTTTTCTTTATTATCTTTATTCATATGTTAAATAGCAAGTTATTATTGAAAAATGTTTTCCAAAGAATAAAATTACTAAAAAAATTAGTTCTGAAAACCTTATTAAGTCATTTTTTTTTAAAAAAATAGTCAAATGAATCATAAAATAACTCTTATTAGTCATTTAGTTCTTGATGACAAAATATTTTTCAAGGAAGATAAAGTTAAAGAAGAATATAACCAATTGGGTGGTCCAGCAACTTATGGTTTGCTAGTTAGACCTTTTATTAAGCAGAAAATAAAATTACTAACTTCTTGTAGTAAAGATTTTCCTATTTCAAAAATACAAACTAACCCAAAAAACATAACTGTCATTCCTTCAAAAACCACAACAAGATTTAAACATGAGATTTTCCATAGTCACAGAAATTTATATTTAATAGACACTGCTAAAGAACTTAATACAAAAATCCAAACAATCAACACAGGAAAAGCGTGTTTATGCTCTCCTGTTTTTAAAGAAATAAGTGTTGATTCTGTAAAACATCTCACACAAAATCATGAAATCACAGTTGTAGATATCCAGGGTTTCCTAAGATTTAGAGAAAAAAATAATCTAATCACCTTCAAATTCTCAAAAGATGAGATAACAGAGATTTTGAAAATAGCAGATTATGTTAAGCTATCCTATGAAGAAGCTTCAATAATAACTCAAGAAAATACTTTAACTAGAATATTTACTAAACTAGGTTATGAATCTGCAATCATTACTTTAGGTAAGGAAGGAGTTGCGTATAAAGAAGAAAAAAGAATTTTTAAGATCCAGGCCCCATTAGTGGAAGAAATAGATCCTACTGGAGCAGGAGATGTATTTATTACCGCTTTTCTTGGGAAATTGATTGAAACAGGAGAAATAGATTATGCAGTAGCTTTTGGAATAGCACTTGCATCTCATGCAGTAACAACAAAAGGAGCTGAACCATTACCAAAAGTAAACTATAAAGAAATTGCAGATGAATTGTTAAGTACAAAAAGAAAAATAGAAACTTAGTTAATATCTATAATTTTGAGAGAAGAAACACATTGATTAATTAGCTCAGAGTATTTAATTTTTAACTCTTCACTTTTCACTTTTTCTTCATTAGCTTGTGTAATTGGGTGTTTTGGTCCAAGAATGTCACAAACTTCTGGTCCAGAAGATATTTCAAAAGTTCCGATTTGTTTTGAATAATTAATTATTGTTTCTTTATCTATTGCTATCAAAGGCTTTAATACTCTGTATTTAGTAGCTTTTTCAATGACATTTATATTCATTAGAGTTTGGCTAGAAACTTGTCCTAAGCTTTCTCCTGTTATTATGTAACTTGCATTTTCTTTTTTTGCTATTTCTGAAGCTAGAACAAGAAGTAATCGTTTCATTAAAACAAAAAAATAAGAGTGAGTACATTCATTTACAAATGTCTGTAAAGAATTAGCTATATCCATAACATACAATTTTGACCAATTGAACTTTTTTGCAATTTCAATACATTTTTCTATTGTCCACTCCCCAACAAAATCTACATTTGATAAATGAAGAGGAATTATCTCAAATCCTTCTTTTTTTAATAAGTAACCTGCTACTCCGCTATCAAAACCTCCGCTTAACAGCAGTACTGCTTTTTCTTTTTTCATTCAATTTTACATTTATTTGTTATTTTTTTAACCTTTGGATTTTTGAAAAATTTTATTAATATTACCTTATTGTTGAGACAGAATATACATTTTATTAATAAAATGGTGATAAAATGGAAATAAAGAACTTTTCTATGGATTATTACGATGAAGTTTATGAATTATGGAAGAAAACAGGGCTAACTGTTACTAAATCTGACTCTAGAGAAGGAGTTAAGATAATGCTTGAACGAAACCCTGATCTTTTCTTAATTGGAATTGAAAATGACAAATTAGTTTGTGTTGTCTATGGTGGATTTGATGGAAGAAGAGGTTTCGTACATCATCTAGCTGTTGATCCACAATTTCAAAGAAAAGGATTAGGAAAAATGATGATGGAAGAACTAGAAAAAAGATTCAAAAGAATGAATGTTGAAAAGATACATCTTTTTATCGAAAAAAGAAATTTAGGTGTAATAGAATTTTATAAGAGATTAGGTTGGTATTTAAGAGACGATTTAGTTATAATGTCTTTTGTACCAGATGAAGAAAACGAAAAAGAATGAAAATGCTATTCTTCTTTTTTCTCCTCTTGAACTAAGGGGGGAGACAAAACAGCTGTTGATTCAATACTTAACGTTCCTTTATCCATTGCCTTTTTAATATATCCGAAATAGTCTAGCTCGTAAATATATTTCATTAAAATTTCTTTACGCATGCTTAGTATTTTTGATAATTCTTCAACTGTTAGAGCTCTTGAGAAATCGTTTAGGATATAAAGAATCCTGTATTTAGGATCTGTATTCAAAAATCCTTCAAGACTCTTCAAGGATGTACTTAAAGTATCTATCTTCTTCCTTAATTTCTGGATATCCAATTCATATTGATATTTTTCTTCACTACTTATTGTTCCTTGTTTCTCAATTTTGTCGAGTGTCACTTTTGTATTTATTAGTTCATTTTCTGTTTCTTTGAGTTTTGAAGTTAATTCTTTGATCTTTTCTTGTTGTGCTTCCAGTTCCTTCTGTATCTTTTCTTTTTCTTCAGAAAGATTATTAGCTCTTTCCTGAAGTTCTCTTGATTCAGCATCTTTTTCTGCTATTTTGAGCATAAATTCATCTATTTGGGTTTGAACTGCATGAAGTTCTCTTTCTTTTCCACTTATTTCTTGCTGAAGTTCGATCATTGTCTCTGCTAAACGTTCAATGTCTGAATCTTTCTCTTTCAATTGTACTTGAAGTTCAGTAACTTGATTTTCAAGTGTTTCAATCTTTGATTGTTGTTCAAGAATAATTTTATCTTTTTCTTCAATTTGTTGTTTTAACTCTTTCTCGAGTTCACCTAATTCAGATATCTTAGAAGTGTCACTCTCTTGTTCCTTCATTTTCTCTTGTATCAACTTTAATTCATTCTTAAGATGAGTATTCTCCTCTTTCAGTTTATTGATTTCCTCCTTTGAATGATCGAGATCAATCTTTAGAGCCTCAATTTGATTTGCTTTTTGAGATATGTCTATTTTCTGATTTCTTATAGTATCTTCATTTTCAGCTATCTGATTTCGTAGATTGAAAATAGTTAATCTAGCTTTTTCTAACTGTTTCTGAAGTTCTTCAAAAAACTGATCCTCTTTTGATGCACTTTCTGAACGAATCACCCTAAGCTTGCTTTCTAATCCTTCTATTTGTTTTGCATAAGAATCACGTTCAATTTTTATTCTGTTGAATTCAGATTGTAGATTAGTTTTCTCAAGAGTTAACTTTTGTATTTCCCTATCCTTATCTCTGATCACTTCGTCACGTTCTTTTATTAGAGTCTCATCAATCTTTGGAATTGCTGCTGTTTCTGCTAATTCAGATATTTTTCCTTCTATATTCTGAATATATGCTTGAGCTTCAGCGAGTTCTTTCTGCAGAAGAGCATTTTCTTTATTTAACTGTTTAACTTTACTATTTAGCTCATCTCTCTCTTTTTCTAATGAAGGAATTCTTTCTGACTCTTTTTTATATCTCTGAAGTTGATCTAGCATTTCTTCAGTAATAAATTCACCTTTAACAAATCCTTGTTCAATTGCTGTTCTAATCTTTGTTGTTCCTTCTGTTACAATCATCAAATGTACATCATTCAAAACTTGGGAATAACTAGATTTGAAATTTTTAATGATAGCATCAACTTCACTTACTGAATATTGAGATTTTCCAGGAGCTAAAGATTGACTTTTAATTTCTTCAGCTTTTGCTTTAACTTGTTCTTGAGCACTAACTCTTAAAACTCTCATTTCATTTAAGAACTTTTGAAGTTGATCTCTTACAATTTTAAATGGACTGTCGGCCATTGCTGATGCCATGTTTATTTCCCTTAACTTTTTTATAGAATAAGATATATTCTATATATAAATAGGTTTCTTCTAAGAATAGTACTTCCGAATTATCTCAAAAAGTATGAATTGAGAACACGCCAATGATAGTATGGACGCCTATAATTTTAACCTATAGAAATCGGTCAACTTATTGCGGAAGTACTATAAGAAATAGAAAAAGAAAATTTGTAAATTTCATCCTCAAATTCATCGATTTCTTTTAAAAAACTAGATAATTTAAATAAAGGAACAATTGGAACACCATCAGATATTTTAATAGGAACATTTTTCCAAGAAACAACGAGAGCAATTAATTTTACTACATTTCTTACTGGTAAACCCAATCTAGTTATCAAATCAGAATATATTTCAGGAAAAACTTCAATTAGATAATCCAATCTTTTTTTCTGTAAAACAGCTGCTTTTGAATAATAACTTGGTGGGCTTTTCTTGTGGTACTTACAATCAATCAAAAAAAGGAAAGGAAATTTAAAAGCTATTACATCTATTTCGATATTGCTTTTGTTCTCCGTTTTTATTCTATAATTATGTAGAGTTGAATATCCACTATAATCAAAAGCACTGGACACTATTATTTCAAAATCTTTCCAGTTTATATTATTAAGAACTAAATCTGGGTTTGAACAGTGAAATAACAAGTTACAAAGAAGAGACCCTCTCTCTTTTTCAGTAAAAATGACATCAGAATAAAATCGTTCTATAGACATATTACTCTTCATCAAAATTGTATTAAGTTTAGCTTTATTTAATTCATGAAGTAAATTACTTTCATTTGTTAATCCGTTTTTTAAACGGTTTAAAATAAACTTCGATACTTTATCAATTTCCAAAAATTACACCATTTAGATTAAGCTGAACCTTTTGCAACTTTTATTCGATGAATAATTATTTCTCTTGTTAATTGTTCTATTGGTTGAGCTACTTTCTGAACATTTGGTGGTCTTTCACCTTTCTTTAATCGACCATATTCATCTAGTTTTTCTTTTACATTTGGACTACGAAGGAGTGTCATTAGTTCATTTCTAGCATTTAAACAAGAGATTTCCATTACTCTCATATATGCATCTCCTTTATTTTGAGCCAAGCCTTTTTCTACTACCAAATCTAGAAAATCATCTGTAGGTCTTCTTTTTTCTGTAGGAAGATCTATTTTGTTTAACACAATTAAGAAAGGTAGAGAATTTCCGAGTTCATCACCTTTTAATTCAATTAGCTCGTCAAGACTCTCAACATTATCTTGCCACATTTCTTTAGAAGGATCAAACATGAAAATTAGTCCATCTGCGCCTTCAAGAACTACTTTTCTTTGTATATGATGTCTTTTTTGACCTGCTACTGTCCAAACTTGATACCTTAGTTTAGGAACACTTACTCCTTGACCTTTTGGCAATTCAAAAGTACTTTGGTCATAGAATATTGTTCTCCCTGAAGGGTCATCAATTTTCTTTAATGATGAATAAATTGTTTCTGGATCTTCTACTTTCCTTAACACATTATAAACTGTTAACATACTAGTTTTTCCTGCTAAAGATGGCCCAAAAATAACGATTTTAAGATAAGGAACACCAGAAGCATCCACTTTGAAGATATCGCTAATTGATAATTTACTTGACATACTAACCTTTCCGTTAACTGTTCTTTTTTTTTAATTCGTTATTAGAGTTATAAAAATTTTGTTGGTTAGGTTTCTATAATATTTTCTTTCTTATTAAGTTATCGGCAATTTCAGCGAATAATAAGGCATTATTTAAAAAATTAAATACAAAAAGTGGAATGGACATATCTACTCTTAAAAGAAAATAATTAAGTACAAGAAATAGAATTTAAGTTTAATAGAAATTTTAAAATATCATTACAATAATCAGTTTGATGAAAAATTTATATACCAAGTTGTAAATATGTACGAAATATAGATAGTTCAAAACGAAAAAGATAAAATCCATCATGTTCTATCTAGATAGAATAAATGAGAGCAATGATAATTGTTGATGAATATAGTTAAGGTGAATTAATGTCATTTTACGAATTTAGACGTAGAATATTAGAAGAAAAAAAACGACAGCAAAAACAACAAAGTAAAATTGGAGAAAAAAGAACTTCATCTTTTTCACAACCAGAATTAGAGACAGGTAGAACAAAATATAGTGTAGCTTTACTAGGATTGGAAAGAGCTGGAAAAACTTCTTTAGTCAAGAAATTATTAAAACAAGACGATATCGTTACACGACCAACTTACGGGGTAAACATTGAGTCATACCATTATAGAGACTTAAATTTTACGTGTTTTGATCTTGGTGGTCACGCTCCTTTCAGACTAAGTTTGTGGAAAAAATTTATTGAAAGAGCAGATGGAATCCTTTATTTAGTTGATTCTGCAGATAATTCGAAATTTGAAGAGTCAAAGCAAACTTTTTGGCATTACATTAATTTTGCTAAACCTAATAGCCCTGTATTATTTCTAGCAAATAAGAGTGATTTACCTAATTCTAAAGAATTATCAGAAATAAATGAATACTTTGAGTTAGATAAATTTTTAAGAAATCTCAGACCTTTTAATGTTAAAAAAATCTCTGCAAAAACAGGTCAAGGAGTTTATGAGGCATGGGATTGGATGGTTGAAATTCTTTGTGGAGCCCAGCAATGGAAAGTTAAAATTGCAGCTGCTGTATTAACAGATGTTTCTGGAAACATTCTCTCAGAGGCTATGTTTGGAAGACCTGATGATCAAGCTCATTTAGCCTCAGATTTCAGAAAACTAAAAGAATTAGCTAAACTATTTGCTATTGAAGCAAAGGACAGTATCCAAAGCGTAAAACTTGAAAGTTTATTTAAAAAACATGTCAGCCATGTCAAACGAGGGGCCTATGCGCTATCAGTAATGATTGACCCAATTGATCCTGTTACAAGAGCACAGCAAATTCAACTCCGGATATTGGAATATTTTAGTAGAAACGCAACTATCACACAAGATTCATTAGAAGAAGTATTCATCAGCAAGTTCCCGCTTGAAGTTGAGAGAGGGATAAGATAAAAAGTGAGAAAAATGAGTAGTTACCTATCATTCTTAAGAGATAAAGTTTTCTCCAAAAAAGGAGAAAAAACACCACGTATAGCTATTTTAGGTTTAGATAAATCAGGAAAGTCTACGACAGTCAATAGATTACTTTTTGGAACTGTATCAGATGCTAATCCTCCTCAATCAACTTGCTTCATTAATATTTACTATGGTAAATCACTTATTAGTATTTTAGAAGCAGATGAGGAGACTTCAAGAGAAAGCCCCTATTTTCAAGATATTCTTTCTCAAATTGATGGAGTAATTTTTATCATCGATACTGAAACAAAGCGACATGTAGAAGCTTCTTTTGAGTATATATACAGTTTATTAGATAAAATTCCTCAACAAACACCAATGCTATTCCTAGCTAACAAAATGGATATTGAAAATGCTATTCCTTTTGAGGAGATATTACTAGACCCTGCATTTCAAGTAATAACTGATGACATTAACCGTTCAGTTTCAATTTACGATATTAGCGCAAAAACAGGTGAAAACTTTTACACTGCTTTTGATTGGATAATATCTCGAATTACAGGAAGAACGCCTTTAAGAGAAGAAGTCACTTTAAAGAGGGTAATTATTCTTCAAGAAGGAGGTGTTCCAGCTTTTGATCACACTTTCGATACTAAAATAGAGGAGCATGATAGTACATTACTTGGAGGATTAATTAGTGCTTTGAATATCATGGCAACAACAATTTTCGAAAGCGAGTCTGTAATGGATATAATTAAACTCGGACACTTCAAGCTAGTTATCAGAAAAATGCAAGGTTGGACTGGTGTTTTATTTGTAAATAGAGATGATAGTGAATCAAAAGCTCAATCTCTCTCAGAAGAAATATTAAAAGCTTTTATTGAAGAAAAAAATAGAAAACCAGATCAAGAACTAGCAAGAGAAACAAAGTATGAACTATTGCATAAAATACCAGAAATTGCAATATTATTAGATCAAGAATTAGATCAAGAAATTAATTAAGGAGTTAGAAAAATGATAAATCCAAGTCAAATGAGAGCACCAAAGATGGTCTTTAGCATCTTTAAAGATTATGGACCAGAAATTGAATTTAACAACACAACTCTTTCAGAAGAGCAGGCTTTAGCACTAGTTATGAGTGGTTTTACACTTGTGGAAATGAATAAAGACTACAAAGGAAGGTTAGATGGATCAAAGATGCCCAGAATGTTAGGCCCCATTCCAGTTCCAGATACAACAATGAAAGCGATAGCTATTCCTTTTGAAACAAAGATAACTTCTTCTGAGGATGAAAGAATTGCAGAAGCAGGATATAGAGACTGTGTTGTTTTCTTCATTTTTGAAGGTAGTAAATTAAGAGAAGTATTAGATAGTTACGGGATTGTTGAGCCCTATTTCTCAATGATCGCTCGAAGTTTAAATGAAGAAAAGTCTATCACACCAAGCAATTTGAAAAAGGTTTACGAACGTATGGTCGATATGTTTACAGGAAGGATTCCTCGTATTTTCAAGATAAATAACGACAATTCAGTGAAAGAGATCATTGGTAAGAGACTTGAACACGCAGATGCGTATTTAATATGCGATTTAGAAAGAAAAAACATGTATGTATTATTGTATAACAGTGATATTGATATTTGGAGAAAAAGAGAAATAGAAAAAGTTTCTTCAGAAGTAAATTCAAAGATGTTTAGAAGCGCATTGAGAAGAAAATTTATCACAGATATTGGAGAGATATCACAAATCTTGAATTTACTTAATATCGAAATTGCTCCTGTATAATTTTGTTTTTCTTGATTTACTTCTCCTCTATTTTTATTTATTAAATAATATACTATTTATACTATACAATTTGATGTAAAAAGTTAAAAACTATATAATAAAGTGAAAATAATGTGAAATTGATGAGTGAACAAAACAACGAATTGGAAATACATGACGAACGTAGTAAACTAGAAAAAATAGCCAATAGAATCAGTTCAATCTCATATCTACAATCTGTTAGATCATTTTTGTCTAGAGAAAAAAAAATAGCAGTTATAGTAGATGCCCCTAATTTCTTAAGAAAAGTGAAAAATAAGCAAGTAAAACTTGATGATATTGAAGATAAAATCAAAGATGAAGGAAAAATTGTTATTAGAAAAGTGTTATTAAATGAATTTGCAAGTGAAAGTCTGTTACAAGCAGTTTTCAATAGTGGATATGAACCAATTGTAGCAGCTCATGATATTTACATCCAAATGGCTATTGAAGTAACAAAATTATTATCAGAAAAAATTGATTTAATATTTTTTGCTACTCGTCATGCACGAGCAGTACCTATTGTTCAAAAATTGAAAGAGAGAGGAGTAGAAGTTGCTTTAGTCACTTATGAAAGCGGTTTAAGCATTGCTCTAAAAAAAACAATCGACAAAATCTACTTTATTGAAATCGACAAAAGTTAACTAATTGTTAAAAACTTACAATTCTTCCTTTTGTCTTGTAAAAGAATTAAGTTTTACTCTCCTTTCTTTTTTACTAAATTCAGTTATAAGATATAAATCCGCTATAGTGCTTAGAGCTGAATTCAATTTATAGTAAGCTTTTCTGTTTAATGTTCTTTTAACTATAATGTTTTTCTTTAATAATTGAGATAGATGATAGGATATCGTCGTTTTTTGGATATTTAAATTAGAAACTAGCTCTTCATAACTTATACCTATATCTAAACCAACTGATTTTAATGTAATTAGAGTTAATAAAAAAACACGAGAACTGTCTTCTTCATTTGTATAGCTACGAAATTCATCAAAAGAAGTGTAATCCAAAAGAGAGGAAATATCATTAACAAGTTCAATGTACGCTTTATCATAACCATTATAGAAACATTCCTTGCAAACTAGAGAAGTAAGATGTATAGCATTATGTAAATTAAGTAAAGAATTTTCTGCAATTACTTCAACAATTTCTGAATTGAATGGTTGTTGAATATTACCATTAACAGATAGTCTTACTGACAAAATTTCATAAATTGCTTTCTTATCTAATGGACTCAATTCTATTGCAGGCAAGGTAGAATTATAAAATTGATCTGTGTAGTTAATTGTCGTAATTAAACTTTTTAATCTAATCCAAGCAGGAAAGGAAAAAACAAATAGAATTGAGGTTTTAGGAAAGCGATACTTAAACGATTCTAAAAAAGTTACAAAAATATCTATTAAATAATCAGCATGATCAATTATTACTAGAGGAATCTCTTCATCATGAATATCATGTTTTGCAACTTCATTAATAATATTATTAAAAGAAAACGTAGGTTGAGAACTTAAATTTTTGATTGTAACATTTTTTTTGGCATCAATAATTAGGGAATTTTGCATTTCTGTTATTTCATTTTTTACAAGTTCATGTGCTTTTTCCACTAACGTTGACACTCCACTACCCCTGTATCCAAACAAAACAGCATCAAGAAAAAAGTTGTTTTGTCTACTTTTATCAATATCAGCGATTAAAGTAATTATTTTACGAAGATTTATATTAATTATTCCTTTTTCCAAAAGAATGTTTATCTCATCAAAACTCACTTTTTTCTCAAAGGGATTTTTTTGAAAACCAAATGCTCTGAAAGGGTCTTGAGAGGAAAATTCTATAGCCTTCGCTCTATTTATCGTCTCTTTTACAAATTTGCGAAGGTTTTCTGGAATGTCCATATTTTTTCCTCTATTGTAATATCTAGAAAACATCTAACCTTTAAACTTTTTCGAAATGTTCGAATATTTCGAATTTTCGACAAAAAAACAAGAAATTACGACAAAAAAGGAAACAACCCAAAAAACATTTTTTTAAGCAGAAAATATAGATTTTGTTCAAACAGAAAGTAGGTAGTGTCTAGTTTTTATACCACCTCCTAGGCAAAAAGGAACTAAGGGGAGGATGTCCCAAGCTCTGATGAGGACGAACGAAATTATAATGGAGCATAAAGAGAGTAAGGAAACCAGAAAGATGACTAGAGCCATAGACGGCACGGATAGGACAAGTGTAGTGCATTGGAGAATAGAATGAAACCAACGATAACTCTTAAGGGTGGCATTAAAACGTTCAATATAGGAGCCTAAACCACCTTTTGTAACGGAAATTTTGATACCTAGACGAAGTAAGACAGGATACCATACCCCTGCATCTGTAACGACAATACGGGGCTTAAAACCCTATACCAACATTTGAGCCAATAACGGAAAGTTAGTAAACATTCAAGATTACTCCGTCCCTTAGTAATACTAAAACCCAGTAAAGTCTTATTGTAAGGATCTAACGCGAACCACAGATACATTGAGCCTTGAGAGGTCCTAATCTCTGTTTCATTTACTACTATACTTTCTGGTATTCCCCTTCTCTCTGCTACAACTCTATGTAAACTTTCCCTAAAGAGTCTGAACTTCTTTACCCAATACCATAATGTTTGGTGTGTTAAACCATTCTTCCAAGCTACTGTCCTCAAACCATTCTTTGAACCAATATATTCCTAAATAGCTTTTATTATTATCTTTTTGGGGATCCTGCTTCGAATAAATAATTTGTTTAGTTTATTGAATTTCATATTATACTCTTAGCAAGTCCCCTAATTTTTTTTGTCGGAAAACTAGACACCACCACAGAAAGTATATAGAAAAATTCAAATTATTATTATATGATCAAATAATCTGAGAAAATTTATAAGTGCATCAATGAAGTAAAAACCAGAGAATGAAAAGATTTATAAGTGGGTGATTAGGCGCTGAGCTTTCGTGACCGAGAAATGGATGAATGGCAGGTAAGAGCAAGAATAGATCAAGCCCTAAATAATTCTACAAAAGTATATGCCATGGAAAATGGAAGGTTAGTGCGATTACATGATGTTATAAAAGTAAGAGAGCTCAACGCATTTCTTGGCTTAATTATTGCTTATTCTGCTGGAAGTTTTATGACAATTGATCGTTTTTATTTAGATAGTTTTCACCCAATAAGGCAAAAAAGAATAATCAACAGGTTAAATAGTCATAGCGGTCAAATAAATACTGCTCTGTTGTTAGAGTTACTTAGGTTACGAGATAGGACAAAGCTTAGTAAGTATGATATTATCAGAAAAGTCCAAAACAAATATTTTATTAGTCAACCAATAGGTACAAAAGACATTACAGAATCTCTCAACAGAATGCTAAGGAAGACTATGGTTGACTATTTCTGGTTTGAAGGAAAATATTTTAGAAGATCAAATTTTGATTTACGTTTAATTGAACTTCCAAATAATGCTAATTATGATTTTATCAAAATAAATATTGACAATATTATTCAATTCTAAGCTAGTTTTCTTTTAACTCTAAAGAATAAAAAAAGAGAAGAAATTTCTATTTTTCATTATTATTTTCTTGTTTTATAGAAGGTGCAATTATGTTTACAGATTGCCAAATATCTTCTTTGTCCAAAAGCAAAACAGGAAGACCTCTTATCAGATCTGGTTCTTTTTCTAGTTCATTCTGCAAAAAAGGTGGATAAAAACCTACAAATTTAAAATCATGTTCCTCCAATTCACCTAACAATATTCCTAATAACATGTTATTTGTATCCAATCCCAATATTAGAAAGAAACTATGTTTTGAGAAATCTTCTCCTTCAGGACTAGATAACTTCACTAATCCACCTGATAGATGGTAGTTATCCTTATTTTTTGATTTTTCTATTATACTTTGAAAATACTCTGTTTTCAATATTATATTTGTGTTTGTAGCATCATAATAATCTACAAATTCGAGATCAATAATTGCTTCCTTCCCTTCTTTATCTTTACTTGCTACAGAAGCTTTCCATACTTTCATTTGAGAAGTTTCTCAAACACCAATAAATACTTTTAGAAAGAAACGATTTCGAAGAGTTATAAAAAATTATTACTTTTTTTCTTTAAATATTTTAAGTACAAAAAACAACTCTTGAACCAAAGATAAGTCCAGCAGTCTGATTTTTACAGATAATAATCCTTATGAATGCTTAACTATTCGCACTAGTTGATGATAAATCCAATAGATGAAACAAAAGCAAGAAAAGTTTTTCTCAAATCTCTATTTATTATTACGAGATCATTTTACTATAGATTTTTCCAATATTCAAAAGTTAAACAAAAGATTGAGAAAAATAAAAATATAAAATATCTTTTTGGAGTACTTCTTTCAATAGTTTTTATTTGGCTAATTCCTTTCTTGCTTCTATTGGATTTTCTGTTAATTCTGTTCCTTCCCAGCCTTCACATTTTTAAGCCAATGTTCAAAGCTGGTTGGAAGTTTAATCTTATTACTACAGTAGGTGTCATTTTAGCTGTTTCAATTATCTCACAGTACGTATTCTTTATTTACTCATATCAATATCAAGCTTTTGAATTATATCTAGAAGATGAACCACGAACATTCATTCAAGCACAAATAGACTCAGTTCATATTGAACCATCCTATACTCAGACATATCTTATTGACAGAATAGCTGATGTAACTATTCAAGAAATGAATCTTACAAATAACATTCTTCAAAGAGATCTTTTTTTCAAAAGAGGAACATTTACTTCTACTTATGATCCAATTGCAAAACAAACCTATTTACCAAACTTACCATTAGTTGGATTAACAGATAGACTAAGTTTATTTTTATCAAATCACCTAACTCAAGGAAGATTTCCTGAGAATTTTGGAGAAGTCTTAGTCTTTCTTTCAAGCAATTTTTATAATCATTCAACAATTAGGGTTAATAGTACAATAAATCTATACATCCCGATATCACTACTAAAACAAGCTTCACTTTCCGAACCTCAAGCTCAAACAGAAGTTACAGTTACAGGAATAGTTATTTCTGATAACTTAACTGATTTTTCCGTAATTGGGAGTGATAAAGGTATTCCTTTTGATATTTTTCTTAATTTATATGAAGGAAATGCAGTTCTTTCTCCATGGACAATTGCAGCAAGAATTTTATCTTCAATTCAACTTACTTATGGATTTGCTTCGATTTACGAGAATTTGTTTTATGATATTGGAACTATTGATACTTTCAATCTAGATGGAGAAATTTCAAAACTTAAAGAGCTTGCTATTAATCTTAAAGATTCATATTTACAAATGGGGGGATACTCTGGAGTCGATATTAATTCTTATCTTCTTACAGCAATTGAAGAGTTTAAAGATGAATATAATTTATATCAAATCTTTATGTTTGCTTTTCTTGCGCCGATTATTATTTTAACCCTAATACTCACTGTTTATGCAGCTAATCTAGTTCGTAAAAAAAGAGAGAGACAACTTACAATTCTCTCGGAAAGAGGAACTACTAAGATTGAAATTGGTAGTTATTTAGCATTAGAATCACTGATTTTTGGCATTATTGCGTTATTTTTGGGAATAGCTCTTGGGATACCGGTTTCTGCTCTTCTTACAAAAAGCTCAGGATTTCTTTCTTTTGGAAATCAAACATCCAGATTGCAAATAAAAATTCCTTCACTATCCCAAGCGTTATTTGGCAGTTTACTAGTCATTTTAATTATTCAAACATTCAACGTAATTACTCTATTAAAAACTAGAAGTATTGAAGATTATGGTAAAGTAGAAAAAACATTGCCAAGCTTTTACCGCTATTATGTTGACATCATATTTATCAGTACAGGTGGGATTTTGTGGGTAATTTATCAGCTTCCAATTTTAAGTGGTTTTAGGGATAAAACAACGAAAAGCATTGGAATTCCTGCAATGATTATCTTACTATTTGGAATCGTTTTACTTATTCAGAGATTACTTCCTATATTTTCCAAATCAGTCTTAAAACTCACTCAGATCCCTAGTGACAAATTAAAGAAGAAACTCAGGCTAGACATTTTTTCTTTAGGAATAAAAGAAATAACACGATATCAATCAAGTTTTGTTAGATCTTCTGTTATTCTTAGCCTTTCATTTGCAATTGTAGTTAGTGCAATAGTTGTTCCTGCTTCTTATCAAAAATTTAACATTGATGGAGCTTATTATGATTTAGGCGCCGATATTGTTATTGAAAACTTTCCAATAGAAAATAAGTTTTTGATTGAAGAAATAGAGAATATTACTGAAATTCAGTCAACTTGTATTGTAAAATATGCGGCCCTTTCTGATATTTCGGGTGATTATGCTATCACACATGCTATACTAGGAATAGATTTAAATAAATTCGCAGAAACAGCTTTTTTCAGAGAAGATTTCGTAGATCACTCACTTAAACAGCTACTATCACTTTTGAAAGAAGACACACGAGTAATTGCACAAGAAGACGAGATAAAAACCATAAACAGAGGAGTTGGAGATTCTTTAATAATGGGTTACCGTGCATACAATGAATCAAGAAGAGGGAGTGATGGTTCCCCATTTTACAGATCTAACATTTCAGTTGAAATTGTTGGATTGTTTAAATACTGGCCAATATTAGTTAAAGATATTTCGACTACTAATACTTTGTCAATATTAAACCATTTTGTTGCTAACATTTCAATTTTCAATAAAATAGAGTTATCACCCCTTGAAATTAAAGATTATTTATTAATCAAAGTGAATCAAAAAGAAGACATTGAAGAAATTACCAACAAAATAAAAACAATTGCTGGTTCAAACGTTGAAAATGTGAATTCCAAGATTTTTGTTAGAGAAGGTAGTGCAAGATCATCTATTTTGTATTCTGCTATAAACTCTACTCTAATAATGTCTTTCACAATTAATTCATTAATTATTGCACTATATGCTTCTGTTCAACTAATTGAAAGATCTAGAGAGATAGCTACTATGAAAGCAATCGGTGTTTCCAAGTCTCAATTACTATTATTGTTTCTATCTGAGTATGCGACACTACTCATTTTCTCCACAATAATGGGATTGTTAAGCGGACTATTTTCTTCGTGGATGTTGATGAATATAATCACAATAAATCGTTCTATTCCTCCTTTTATTATGAAGTTTCCTATGTTTTATATTGTCTTAGTTGGTTTAATTTTACTTTTGACTGCATTTATAGGTGCTTTGATACCATCTTTAACTGCAACTAACAAAAATATTGGAACAGATTTAAGACAATCTAGTTAAAGGGGTGAAAAAATTGTCATTCATTGAAATTCAAGATTTAATCAAAATTTATGAAAGCAAAGAAACATTCATTCGAGTTCCAGCTCTTAGGGGAATAGAACTAGAAGTAAAAAAAGGGGAGTTTATTTCAATAATTGGTCCTTCAGGAAGTGGAAAAACAACATTACTTTTAATTTTAGCAGGTATGACAGAACCTTCTGCGGGTTATGTTAGAGTAGATGATATACAAATTGACAAACTAGACGATACTCAAAGAGCATATTATAGAAGAAATCACGTAGGTACTTTATGGCAACTACCAAGTAGGAATTTAATTTGGGAATTACCTATTATTGAAAATGTTGAACTTCCCATGCGATTACTTGGAGTACCAAGAGAACAAAGAAAAAAACTTGCGAAAGAACTACTTAAAGAAGTAGGTCTAGAAACCAGAATGGAACATAAACCTTCCCAACTAAGTGGAGGAGAAGTTCAACGAGCAGGTTTAGCTACTGCCCTTGCTCATCAACCAAAACTTCTTCTTGCAGATGAACCAACTGGGGAACTAGATTCACATACAGCAGAAGAGCTTCTCATTTATTTCAGAGATCTTAATAAGAGTTATGGAATTACTGCTATAATGGTCACACATGATTACTTTGTAGCTTCTAAAACAAATAAGATCATTCAAATTGTTGACGGGAGAATTTCAGGATATAATCCTGCTAGAGAACTTGAATCACTAATCGATATGAACAAAGTATATATCGATAGATATGGTACTATTCAACTACCAAAGCATATTGTTGAACAAATAGAAACACAAAAAGAGATCAAAGTATCGATGGAAAATGGTAAAATAATTTTAGAACAAAATAATTAAATTAACATTAAAAAAAGAAGACACGAGCTGATAAATATGAAGCTTAAAAAAAGAGCTAAAAAAGAAAAAGATGAAAAAGAAAAACCAGATAGGTTACTTGATCTAGTTATAATCAAAATGATGTTAGCTCTTACATTAAGTGTCGTATTTTTATTCGGAGGTGGAACAATTTTTATTTATGCATCTTTTAATAGTATTGAAATTGAAGGATATAGTTTCATCTTTGGCTCAATTTTTGGAGTTCATATGGCGATTTTATTGCTTTATTATTCCATATCACTTTTCAAGTATATAGTTTCTGATTAGGAGAATAAAATAATGTTTGGTAAAAGAAAAAAGAAAAGCAAAAAGGAAAAAAAAGAAACAGATTACATTCATTTAAGTAGAAACGAAAAAATAAGAGACATAGTTTTTTTCACTATTAAATTCGATTTAGGAACTATAGCAACAATTATTGTGATAAGTGTTATATTATTCCTATTTCATTACGACCCGTTTTTCTTTTTTGAAAGATCTATCCTCATTATTGCTGCATTTATTCTTTTAACAGGAGGATGTATTGGAGGATTAGGTCGATATCATCCATCTCCTAAATTGAGAATAATTGAACCTGAAGATCAAGGTGTGATTCCGCCTTCTTTTAGAATCAAAATTAAATATGATAAAGATTTAATCCAAAAAGAAACAATAACAATTAAAGTAAATGAAAAAGAAATGCCAAAAAAAGAAGAAAAAGAGGATCTAATTTCTGTTCCTAAAATTTTCAAAACAGAACCAAAAAAAGCAATTCCTCTGGATATTGATGTTGTAGCTTTAAACAATAAAGGAAAAGAAGTCAAAGATCAAATTAAAGTTATATGTGATCCAAAAGAAGACCCAGAAGATTATGAAGATTACTGGGAATTTAAGAAAGACAATTATTGGACGAAAGAAACAGAATCTGCCAATAGATCTGCAAAACAGGGACTTCGAGCTTTAAAACTAATTAGTGTTTCTATTACTTTGCTTCTTATTAACGCTTTAGTTACTGCAATCAGAGGATGGGTATAGACTTTTCATTTAATATGAAAAAACTTTATCTCAATTTTTGATATAAACATAGACACACGTAATAAGCAACACTTTAAATATATTCTTTGAGGAATATATTTTAAGAATTAATCATATAAAATGTTAAGAGGTCAAAAATTGAACAAAAAAAATTTTTACATTGTAATCTGGAACTTATTATCAATTTGTGTTTTGGTTTCTTCTAGTTTATCATACCACAACACAATAGCTAATAATATAAGTCCAATAAACTCTAAAACGAGTGTTTCACCTGAGGATCTGTTCTTAAGAGATCCAACGAATCCCACTCAAGTGTTAAAAGCTGAACTAAACCAAAAACGAGACCAGTTAGTTAACTTTTCTCCAAAAGTTTCCAATGAAAAGGAATTTTCTGACGCATTAGATGATGAAAGAAACTTTTGGACAATTCAAAGTTTTAGTAGCTACCCTTACACCTATATTCAGATTACAGCTACATTATTAGCTGTTGGTGAGCATTCTTATGTCTATGTTGCGAATAGCATAATCAATAGCGAAGGTAAATCAGAAGCGCAATCAAAGGCTGAAACTTATAGAGATGAATTTGATGATGTTATCTATCCATCAGACACATTATATTTTGGTTCTCCAGATGGATATTTAGGAGATATTGACGGTGACTCAAAAGTAACAATGTTATTACTCTCTTTGGATGGTGGTGTCGCAGGTTATTTTGATCCTATCAACGAGTATGTTGATTCAAATTCTAATCAAAGAGAAATGATTTATGTTGATTATGGTATATCTGACATTCAATATAGTTTTGCAGTTATTGCACATGAGTTTCAACACTTGATACATTTTAACCATGATCAAGATGAGCTATGGTTTATCGATGAAGGTTGTTCTGAATTTGCAACTTATGCTGCAGGTTATTGGGCTGGAAATGATAATCTAACATATTTCGCAGAGGATAATTTTGCTAATAATCCTGAAGATTCTTTACTTTATTGGAATTATGATAGTGAAGGGGGTTATGACGTCAGAATCGATTATGGTGGAGCTTATTTGTTTATATTTTATCTAGCAGAGAAATATGGGTTCCAAATAATTGAAACTTTAGTTGCTGAAACAGCAAATGGAGCTCAAGGAGTGGAAAATGCTCTTGTTGATGAAGAGATACCTCTCACATTCAATGATTTATACTTAAATTGGATAACTGCACTGACCATAGATGCTCCTGAAATTGGAGAAGGATTATATGGGTTTGTGAATTTAGACATTCAAATAAAAGTTGAGACTGAAATTTCAAATGTTCCAACAGAAAGTAATAATGAATTACATAGATATTATGGTATTCATGTAACTAAAATCACATCAGGAAGTGACAACATATTTTTTGAGATTTCTGGTTCTGACCAATACGCAATAGGTTTTTCAATTGCAATTTTAGATTCTGAAGGATGGCACATTAATCAATCAATAAGTGATGTATCAACTGAATCTAAGATGGAGATAATACAAGGAAAAGACATTTCACGCATTTATGCCATTACAAGCTTATTAGACTCTGATACACCTTTTGTCGATAGTGATAATCAATTTGGTTTAGGCCCTTATGAATATTTGAATTTAAACTTATATGTAGGTAATCCATTAACTATAAAGAATGTGCAATCAACATATGAAAAAGATACATGGACATACATTATTTCAGGAGCACGTGTTTATGATGTAAATAATACAGAACTCGATGACACTTCTCAAATTGATGTCTTCTTAGAATTCAAGGGAAGCGAAGGATTTAAAATGATAAAATCGCTAAATTATTCAGATACAGACTATTGGAATGGACAACTTTCATTACAAAGTTTTTCAGAGGATACTTATTCAGTAAAGCTTTTTGCTAAAAATAGTTCAGCTTTTGGAAAGATTAATCTCGCTGACATTGTTGTTGAACATATTATAACTGTAGAAAAACCATCTGTTGAAATTTCAGGGGATTACCTAGTCATAACCGTTGGAGCTTCTTACACTCAACTTAATGGGTGGGAAAACTTTACCAAATATGCAGAAGTAAAAGCCGTTATTTATGACCTTTCAACTAGTACTCCAGCAGATGTGATTGACTTAGTCTATGACTCTGGAATAGACAAATGGACTAGCGGAAGTTATTATTATGGAAACCTTACTTATGGCGATTACTATGTTTCTGTAACTTTTAAATATGGTTACCGAACAGTTTCATCAGATAGTTCAGATATTTTTTCAATCGAGACAACAAAGGATACAACATCACCTAGTTTTACTCCTTTCCCATTAATATCTACAACTTTGGCAATTGTTACTCTTGTAGCAGTTATAGCCTTTAAAAAACAGAAATAACTTTTTCTTCTTTTTTTAAAGAAATCTAATAATGTTTAAATATACCGAAACTAATTTTTTATTATGAGTCAATCAGAGCTCCAGTTATCAGATATTTTTAGCGTAGATAAAGATGGAAAACCTACAATTAAAATTGTTCTCTTTGGTCCTACTTTAGCTGGAAAAACGAGTATGCTTACTGTTTTTAATGCTTTAAGGAGAATGGAAGATCCTGATCTTATTGTAAGTTCTCTTACTAAAATTCAAGAATATGGACGAACAGTTTTTTTTGATCATTCTGTCTTTCAAACACCACCATTCAAAGGTAAGAAATTTGATCGTCTTCGTTATCATTTATGGACAGTTCCCGGGGAAGAAAGACACAAGGCCCAGAGAGATATAGTTATGAGAGGCGTAGATGCTGTTTTACTATTCTTAAACTTTGAAAAAACTGCTTGGGATTTAAACGTTAAAACAGTAAAAGAAGCCAAAGCAAAAATCGGAGAGAAATTCGGTAAAAAGATTCCAGTTGTTGCTTATATTAACAAATCGGACCTTCCTCCAGAACAGCGTACAGATAAGCGTGCCTTTATCACATTTCTACAAGATATTGCGGCTATTCCAAAAGAGAATGTTGCAAACTATATTATGACTGGTAGTTGTCTTAATGCTCGTAATGATTTATTAACTATCTTAAAATCAGAAAATCGTGATGAATACCTTGAAAATGAAAGATTGAAGACTAGTAAACGTCCTGATTCAGTTTGGTTAGTAGTACGTCCTATTCAAAAGCTTACACAACTAGTTGTACAACAGAGAATGGAAGTTCTACAAGGCATATAACCTTTTTTTATCTTTTTTTTCACGATGTTTATATAGTATTTTCTAGATTATTGTTTGAAGTAGATAAAGTGTCTAATTCGATACTGAAATTTAACTAAAAAGGAGTAGAAAAAATGCCAATAGAACCAATGACAAAGGCAGTTGGACTAGATTTAGGTACATCAACAATTAAGCTAGTGAGTGGGAATCATTCGTATCGGATTCCTTCTGTAATTGGATCACCAAATCCTGGATGGTCAGGAATGGTGCAAGACAAAAGTTGGTTAAACAACTTAATTATCGAGGATGCAAATGGAAATGACGTTTATATCGGAGAACTCGCTAGATTACAAAGTGAAATTCGAAAATCTTTAGCTAGCGAGGGTAAAATGAAATCTATTGATAATAGTATATTAGCCTTAAAAGCGATTTTAAGTTTAATTATGAAATCAAACTATGAACAATTTGTTGTTGCAACTGGAGTTCCAATAGCTACAGGAGTTGAAGAAAGTAAAGAACTCATTAGAGGACTTAAAGGAACTCATGAAATCAAGGTAAAAAATGATGCTACTGGTGAAACTAAACAAATGAAGATACTTGTAGAACAATCATTAGTTATGCCTGAGCCTTATGGAACTTATTATAATATATTAAAAACATTAGGAGTTACTACAGCTGTCGATTCAGTCATTGTAGACATAGGCCATGGTACTACAGATATTTTGTGTATGTATAATGGGCGTATCATGAGAGCTGCTTCAGGGTCACTAGAGGAAGCTACTGACAGCTTAACGAGTGCACTTTCAAGAGCAATTCAAGAAAAAAGTGGAAAAATAATCAGACCCTTTGATCTCATGAAAACGATAGAACAAGGCAAGAGGACCATTCTTGCTGGAGGAAAAGTGTTAGATATCGGAAGTGCTGTAGATCAGTCAATTGAGACAATATCTGAAGTAATTATTGATGAAACAAACAGATTATTGAATAACCTTCCTCCTGATGCATGGATAGAAAAAGTAATGGTTACTGGTGGAGGAGCATATATCTTTGGTAAATACTTGAAACAAGCTTTCTTTGAAGCAGATATTGTAAAATCACCTGAAGGAGTAATTGTTCCTGAAGACGCAGTAATGTCTAACGCTATTGGTTTCGAAATGATTGCTAAAACAAAAATGAAATAAAAAATAATTAACTATTTTTGCTCTTTCTTTTTTCTTCTAGTTTTAGTGCGTATTCTGGGCTAAAAATAAGATAAATAACCATATAAGCAGCTAAAAAGTAAGCAGGATATACCATTATTGAAAAAGGAAAGAAAATAAAGCATAGTATAATAATAGTTGTACTTACAATCCAAAATAGGTCAAACTTACTGGGAACACCCTTAAAGGATGGAAAAGGTGTTTTTGAGATCATAAAACCAGAAATAACTAATGTAGCTATAATAAATTCCCAAGCAGGGGTTTCATGAAAAACAACAAGACAAGATAAGACTAAAGCAGCAAATGGGCTAGGAAGTCCTGTAAAGTATAAGGTATAAAGAGGGTCTCTTTTAACAAATCGGTATAATCTATACCAAACTGCTAATAAATAAACTAGCCCTGTTATTACTCCTACAGCAATGTGAATTGAAGAAACTTCATAAGCTAGAAATATAGCTGGTAACACGCCAAAAGCTATGGCATCAACAATTGTATCAATATCAACTGCGAGTTTCTTACTTCCACCTATTCTTGCTAGTTTTCCATCTGTAAAATCTAAAACTCCACAAATAGCAAGAATCTTGGCAAACCAAAGAATATAATTATTCACCTGCAAAAATATGAAAACTATCGAGAGAATAGCTAATGAAACATTTCCTAAAGTCATCAAATTTGCAAGGATAATTGCTGTTTTCTTAATCCAATCTTTCTGAAGAAATTCGATATCACTCCAAGTCATCAAATCCACTCATTTATCGTTTAATTGTGCTAGGGCAGTTAATCCTGCACGTACACTTGTTGAAACAGAAATAGTTGTTAAAAAGTTTTTTCCACCTACAATTTTCAAATGTGTAATTGAGCCAAACCTTATCGTCCCAATTTTCTGTCCTTGTGTTATAACATCTCCAGGTTTAACATATGCAATTGTTCTTCTTGCAAAAATTCCTGAAACTTGAACAACATAAGCAATAACATCTAGTTCTTTGTTAACTATCTTTATTGTATTTCTTTGATTCCTTTTTGCATAATTGGGAAAGTAAACCGGCCAATGAGATCCTTTTTGGAATTCCACGCTCTCTACAATCCCACTTATTGGAGCTCTATTCATATGAACATCAAAAGGAGACATACGTATTGTGAAGTAAAGTTCATCTTCTTTTTTATCTACTTCCGACAATATTCCATCAGCAGGTGATAATACTTGCTTTTCATTTAACTTAACTGTTCTTTCAGGATCTCTAAATGACCAAACTAAAAACAAACAAATAACCACAATAGTCAAAGGAATTAAAGTGAACCAATAATATCCGAAAATAATTAAAAAAAAGAGAACAATTAATGATAGTGAACTTAAAATTAAGCACAAACAAACTATCTTTTCAGAACTTCTGGCAACTTTCATTTTAACCGATTTACAAATTTGATAAAGGAATTTAGTTTATCCTTTGAATCCAATCACACTTTTTGAAATAAAAACATTCTGATATATTATTTTTAAAAAAAAGAAAGAGGTAGAATTAAAATTGTTTTCTTCTTAAAACATAAACCAAAGCCAATAGACTCATAAGTCCAACAAATATTGATGGATAAGGTGTACTTGATGTTTCAGTATCTGTATGTTCAGGAGCAGCAGTCTTATACAGTACATAATCAGCATCTAACACGTTACCAAAATCATCTACTGCATATACATGAATAATATTCTTTTCTAGCGTTAGATGATAAGGATATATTCTAAATGAAGCAGATTTTGCTCCAATTGAGAGTTGCACTTCTTCTCCATTTAATGTTACTGAGTAGTTATGTGCTGAACTTAACTCATCCTTGATTGTAAAGTCCATATAAGTCCCAGTCATTGCAGAACCATTTGTCCATCCTCCACTGCCAATAAGTATTGGAGGAGTACTGTCTCTGATAAATAGACCTAGATATTTGTCATCAGAGGTTAATATTGTAAAGATGTATTTTCCATCTTTGTCTAGTGTCATTGAATAGGTATATTTTCCAGTTCCTGCACTTGTTAGACTAACTTCTGTCATTGTTTCTGTGCCATTTGCGTCAACATAGATTAATGAAGCACTTAATGATGTTGAAGAAGGTACTGCTGTTATATCAAAATCAACTTTATTATCAGATCTTGTTGTATGAACTACAACTTTATTATCTGCAAGTAACCAATGGATGAGATTGTCTGCAAAAATAGCGTTTGTAGTTCCATCATTATAGTTTTCAACAAAACCTTCTGTGTCTATAAAGAAGTTAGTTGTACAAACAACAACTCGTCCTCCATTCTCATTTTCAAATGCTGCAGCTGTTGCTTCACCTTCAAATTCTAATAATTCAACAGCAGTTCCTGTAGTTGTCAATGAAGTTCCATAATGATCTACTTTTGTTACATTTTCAGTAATTCTGTGAAGATTCCTTACATATGAAATTAAAGGTTCTTCAAAACTGTAATAACCTGTATCTACTTGAATGTCGTAAGGCTCAATAAGTTTGTTTACAACTGAAACATTGTTTCCAATAACTAAACTATAATCAGGATCTTTTGTGGCTCCTAAAAGATCAATGAATAATGAACCTCCATTTTCTACATAATCCTGAATAGCTGTAATCTCATCAGCTGTTAGTGCTCCATATGTTTCTGCTTTAGTAGATGGAAAATTAGGATACATAATATTAAATGGATCAGCGAACCAAAGAGCATCATAATCAGCTAACAATTCTGAAGTTATTTCTCCTTTAGTTACTTCACTAACTGCTATTCCCTTGCTGTTTAGATCTTCAATAAAGTAAATGTATTGACCTAGTAAGTGATCTGTTCCCCAGTTTGTATGCATCTTTGCGAGTAAAATTCTCTTTTCTCCGGGTATAACTTTTACTTTAATTATTGTTTCTGCTGTAACTCCTTTAGCTGTTTCAAAAGTTATTTTTCCTTCGTAATCGCCTACAGCAGCGTTTTGAGGAACATCAAAAACAAGTTCATAATTCTTGTCCCACGGATCAGTTGCAGGAGTAGTGTTTAATGTTGCTATTTGGGTAATTGTACCAGATAAGACTGGAGCCTTATCTTCCCAAGGAGTGGAAGATACAGATTTAACATAAATAGAAGCTTGGAATCCTTGATTCATCTGTTGATAAAATGGCACGTCAATTTCTGGAATGGCCCACAAAAGTACTGGAAAATCACTATCATTTTTTGGAGCTGCTTCTATTATATCTAATGCTTTTCCTAGATCAGGAACCCCTGCACCAAATTTTAAGTAGTCTAATCCTTGATCATCTGCTGAAAGCATCATTGCAGTTTTTACCATTCCTGCATCATAAGCAATTCCTTCCCCTTTTAAAGCATCGATAAGAACAGCAGCTGCACCAGTAATTGCAGGAGTTGCCATTGATGTCCCTTGCATGGAAACATAGGCAGTAGAACTTGCAATACCACAACTCATAATACCCATACCAGGAGCAGCCAAATCAGGTTTAACATATCCGTCAGCAGTAGGACCTACAGAACTGAAATAAGCTTGTCCTTGCCCTGTTTGCTTAGTTGCAGCAACAGAAATACTTTGAGCTTCAGCTCCAGGAGACTCTACTGTGTAGTAGTTTGTTCCACTGTTTCCTGCGGCAACAGCTACAAGAATATTGTTAAAGTAAAGCTCTCTAATCATTGCTTCTTCAACATCTTGTCCTTCAGTATCTGGTCCACCCCAACTAAGGTTTATAACATTAATATCAGTTCCATTTTCCTTTAATTCTAAAGCATATTCAAAAGCAGCAATAAAAGCTTCAGGTGGAGCAGGACTACCTAAACGCCCAACAAGTATCTTTGCTTCAGGAGCCATTCCGATGTAGGCTGGATTTGCTATACCTGCACCAGCCATAATTCCTGCTGTGTGAGTACCATGTCCGTCTTCATCTTCTATACTAGGATCATTAATATCGTATCCGTTCTCTTTGGTAATGAAAGATTTACTTTCTCCCATTATTCTCCCCTGAAAATCTACATGGTTAATATTAATTCCAGAATCGATATCATAGGCTATAATACTATCTCCTTCGTATCCTAAGTCCCATAAGAAACTAACATTTAAAATGTCTGCAGTTTGTTGAGTAAATTTAATTTTTTCAGCATTGGACACAAGATAGACTGGATTTTCAGGTGGTTTAATTTGTGTATATCTAGTATTAGTTACATCAAAAACGTTTATTACGCCGTCAATTGATTTCAAGTTTTCCTTTTCACTTAGCATATCTTCAACAATCACCATTTTCAGATGAGGATAGACTCGTTTTACATTATATTGAAAAACAAAATTCTCCAAAGCTCTATGATTTGAGAAGTGAATAACATATTTTCTCAAAGAATCTATAAATGGTTGTTGAATTTCAATTTTTCTAGGTTCAATTGACATTTCAGAACTTTTTTGTTCTGTATTTGCATGAAGAATTGAACCAGATTGAACTAAAATAAGCAATATTGTTATTGTACTGAACACATAAATTATCTTTTTGTGGTTCATGATACAAACTTTTTTGGAATATTCATAAAGTTTACTCAAAAAAGTGCTTTTAATTATCTAAATAAATTGCTAAGTAAATATCTATTGATAAAAAAGTCGTACCAAAATTTTAAAAAATACCATTAAAACCTACATATTAGCATCTAGTAACTATTGTATCTATTATTTAAGAATTTAACTATTAAATTAACAATAAGAATTTAACAGAAGTGGAAAAATGAGTGAAAAAATAGGAATCGTTGCTTATGGAGTATATATTCCAAGAAATAGGATTACTGTCGATGAGATCGCCAGTGTATGGGGAGAAGATGCAAACGAAATAAAAATGCAATTACAAGTTTTTGAAAAATCAGTTCCTTTCCCAGATGAAGACGTAGCAACCATGGCTGTTGAGGCAGCTCGTAATGCAATAAAACAATGGAGAGGAGAATCAGAAAAAATAGGTGCAATATATGTTGGAAGTGAATCCCATCCATATGCAGTTAAGCCAACAGCAACAATTGTAGCTGCTGCTATAGGGGCAGAAGGACAAACAACTGCAGCGGATCTAGAATTTGCATGTAAAGCAGGAACTGCAGGAATGCAAATGTGTTTTGGATTAATGCAATCAAACATGATTAAAGTTGGTCTAGCTATAGGTTCTGATAGTAGTCAAGCTAAACCAAAAGACCCGTTAGAATACACTGCTGGAGCAGGAAGTGCCGCATTCTTAATTGGTAAGCAGAATGTGATTGCAGAACTTGAGGGGATGTATTCCTATACTTCTGACACTCCAGACTTTTGGAGAAGAGAAGGAGCAACTTTTCCATCCCATGGGCAAAGGTTTACTGGTATGCCTGCATATTTTGATCACATTATCAAAGCAACAAAGGGATTACTTGAAAAGATTAATAGAAAACCTGAAGATTATGATTATGTAACTTTTCATCAGCCAAACACTAAGTTTCCTTTAAGAGTAGCTAAAATGTTAGGTTTTTCTAAAGAGCAAGTTGAAAAAAGTTTAGCATGTAAATATATAGGAAACACATATTCTGCTTCATCAATGATAGGTTTTGCTAAAATTTTAGACGATGCACAGCCAGGTGACAGAGTTCTTGTAACTTCATATGGAAGTGGAGCAGGAAGTGATTCCTTTTCTTTTAGAATTACAGAAAATATAGAAAAGATAAGAGATAGATCTAAAACTGTTCAATATTATATCGAAAATAAAAGAAATATCAGCTATGGTCTCTATTCCCGATATAAAGGAATTTTAAAGGTGTAGTTATGAGTAATGAAGTATACATAATTGGAACTGGACAAACAAAATTTGGTGAATTTTTTGATTTAAATATAGGTGATCTTGCTTCTGAAGCAGTTAGCAAAGCGATAAAAAATGCGGGAATAGGAAAAAATGAGATACGAACACTATTTATCGGTTCAACAGTATCAAATTCTCTCTCTCAATCATCAATAGGTGGAATTTGTACTAGAAGTTGCAGTTTATCTTCTAATGCATATAGAATTGAATCAGGAAATGCTAGCGGTGCAGCTGCATTTCATCACGCTTTTTTAAGCATAAAGAGTGGGTTATATGACGTTGTTGTTGTATTAGGTATAGACAAATTATCAGATTACGTACAGAACGGAACAATTGAAAAAATTTTAGCCTCATCTATTGATTACCAGTGGGAATACGAAATGGGAGCTACTCTCACTGGATTATACTCCTTTCTAACTCAAGCTCATATGGAAAAATATGGAACAACGTTAGAACAACTAGCTTATATTCCAACAAAAAACCATCAAAATGGCGTTTTAAACCCGAAAGCTCAATATAGGTATGCTATCCCAATAGAAAAATTTCTTAATGCAAAGAGAATTGCTGACCCTATTGGTCGATTTGATATAGCAACTCCATGTGATGGTGCAGCAGCGATAATATTAGCTTCTGAAAGATATATTGAAAACAAAAAAACCCATTCTTATAAAGTTAAAATTCTCTCTTCATCTGTTGGATCAGATACTCTAGCTTTACAACACAGAGAAAAGCTAACAGAATTAAAAGCAACTAAAATCGCAGCAAATGATGCCTATCACAAAGCAAAACTTACAGCTAGTGACATTAATTTGGCAGAAGTGCATGATTCACATCCAATTGGAGAAATATTAGCAATAGAAGATCTTGGGCTAGTACCAAAAGGAGAGGGAGGAAAAGCAAGTGTAGAAGGGTTAACTGCTTTGAATGGGAAAATAACTGTTAATCCAAGTGGAGGATTAAAAGCTAGAGGAGATCCCTTTGGAGCGACAGGAATAGCACAATTGATAGAAATCGTTGAACAGATAAGAGGAAATGCTGGAAAAAGGCAAGTCAATGATGTACAATATGGGTTAACTCAAAATGTTATGGGAACAGGAGTCATGTCCTACGTTTCTATTCTAGGAAGAGGTGAAAATTAATGGAACCACCAAAAATTTGGAGAGAACGTAAAGAAAGATATTTAGGCATAGGAATTATGTGTGAAGATTGCAAAAAGAAGAATTTCCCAAAGACAAGAATATGCCCTGATTGTGGAAGTGAAAACGTAAAGCCCTATAAAATAGCAGAGAGAGGTACTTTAAAGTATTTCACGCAAATCATGAATACAGGAGATGAACTTGTCTTCAACACCCCATATGTTGTAGGTTTAGTAGAACTAGAAGATGGTATTAAGGTTACAGCACAGATTGTCGATTGTGATTTCAAAGATCTAAAAAAAGGAATTAAATTAGAACAAACATTTCGTGTAATAGCAAGAAATGGAAAAGAAGGATTAATCAAATATGGTTTCAAGTTTAGACCTATCTAAACTTTTTTTTTCATAGATCTAAATGTATAAACGAATGAATCTTTAGTTTTTTTTCTTTTAACTTCTCAATTGCTTGATTGTAATCATGTTTATAAGTATGAATATCCCCGGCATGAAAGCCATGTATTCCCCCTTGAATTAAATCATGAACAACGAGAAAACCTACTCCACACCCACCTTTTTCTTTAGGACAGTAAAATGCAGAAGAATTTTCAAATGAAAGTTCAATAGATATCTTTAGATTTTTAACAATTGTATTAGGTATAGAATTTTCTACTTTATCAAAACCACAGAATGGACACCTAGAAGAATAAAATTGGCTCAATATTTCTTTACTTTTATTATATATTGACTCAAAGAAGTATCCTGAAGATAGGAACATAAGATTTTGCTCATCAAATTTCTTAATTTCAGGAAGCTTATGTACAGAAAAAAGCTCTTCAATTGTAGCTATTTCAAACAAATTTTTGAATCCTTCAACTGTAGTCTTGATTACACCAATTTCAGAAAAGTTGTCTTTAATTGAAGAGGGCTTTAAATAGGGCTCTACTTCAGTAGATGAAATGTTGAAAACAACAAAATCTGTATTTTCTGGAAAAGTGGTAGTCTTAGGTCCATAGTGATGAATCAAGAAATCCATTAATATTGGTTTTACTTCATTATCATGTGTATCAACTAAAAAAATAAACATTAAATCTCTATCACGAAATTGAATTACTAAAGGAGGAAGAGAAGATTTATCTAAATGTAAAGTTTTCATTATTCCTAATCTTCGTTTTGAAAGAATATTTTCAATAGATCTTACTGTTAGTAAAGTAGATTCAGAAACACTATAAGGAACAGGTTTGGAAACAGTTATTCCCTGATCTGTCAAAGATTGTTCAAAATCATCTCCCCAATTTTCTTTCATCCATTGCCATGGAATAAAAACAACATTCTTTCGCTTATACCAAGTTTTAGATATTCTTGTTTCTCCATCGTAGTAATAGAATAATGGGTGATTTTTTGATGATTTTTCATTAATTATAACAGGTACAGCGACCATATCAGAGTATTTAGAACAATTTTCATGATCGATACCTAAACTCAAAGCACGAATACAACTTAGTAACTTCAAAGCTGGTTCTTGAAGTTTCATTTCTACTTCATCTTCAGTTCCTTGAAAAGGGTCCTCTGTTTCTCCACTTTTTGCTTTAATACAAAGAAGAAGATTACCCTTGTGTGCACAAAGTACAACTCTTTTATAGCTTTGATAATAGTCTACATCTTTTGTATAGATTGTACAAATTTCAGTTCTAAACCCATGATCATTAAGGAAGGCTTCAATTAATTTCATGAAATTTGTTTTAAATATCGACATTATCTTATTTGGGTGACAATCCTATAAAAGGATAATGGATTCTAATGTGTTACTTTTCTCATTTACCTGTAGTAAATTATCATTTTGTTAAAAATTAAACCTTTTAATATCAAAAACAAACATATATTCTTTTATTTATTTACCATTACCACTTTTCATCAGACACAATGCATTTATAATTTTTCACAATTACATTTACAAAAAAAATATATAAAAGAATATAAAAGGGTCTTTTTGTTTCAAATCGAAGAAAATGAGTATCAAATTATTAACTGATTCAACAACGTCTATCCCAAAAAGTTACTTAGATGAAAATGGAATAGCATTGTTAGAGCTATTAATTGAAATAGATGGTGAGCTAAAAAAAGAAATTTCTGACGTTAACATTGACCAATTTATCGAGCAAATAGACAATGAAGAAAAACCTTACACCACTAGTATGAGTTCCCCACAACATGTTATTGAAACTTTTAATTCAATAATTGAAGAGGGTTACTCTACTATCCTATATCCTTATATGACTTCTCAAACATCAAGCCAGATTAATGCAGTAAACATAGCTAAAAAGCGTATCAACGGAAAATTAGATATAAAATATTACAATACTCAGTTAGCTGGCCCTGCTGTAGCTCCTTTCATCCTTTATGGTGATAAGATGCTTAAAGAAGAATTAAGTATTGAAGAAATTACCACTGTTTTTGATAGATTAAAAGAACAAATCTATACTTTAGGTTTTTCTGAAAATTTTAATGCTTTGTTTAGAACAGGAAAGGTCAAAAAAAATCTAAAAATGCAAGTTGTCTCAAACATGCTAAATATCAAACCTTTGTTCCAGATTTGTGTTGGAAAAGGAGTAGAAGGATTTGGTGGAGGAATGGGGTTCAATGGTGCTGTAAAAAAAATTAAGGAAAAAATAATCAATGACACCGATAAAAACACAATTTACAACCTAATTTTAACCCATTCACATGCAGAAAAGAATCTTAAAGTTCTTGAAAATGAAATAAAGAATATTAGAAATATTAGAAAAGTAAATTATTTTACAATTCCTCCAGTAATTGTTAATACAGTGGGTAAAGGAGCAATAATAGCCACCTTATACCCAATTTATGAAACTTTTGTTAAAAAGTAGATTTTCTTTTATTTTGGGTGAAAAACAGATGAAAAAGAAAAGAAAAACTAAATTTGATTTACTAGGCATTTCAGAGTTTGAAAAAATTAGCGAGGAAATTTTTGTTGAAATGTCTGATCATTCAAAACTCAGAATCCTACATGTTTCAAGTGAAAAAGAATCTGCTTATACTATCTTAGTTATTGCAGGTTGGGCATCTATTCCCCTAGGTTGGAATGACTTTCTACTGGAAGCGAGGAATAATTTTGAAATTTTCTATTTAGAAACAAGAGAAAAGAAATCTAGCATCCTTCAACAAGATTCAATAAATAATATAGAGAGAATGGCATTAGATATTTGTGAAACTGTAGAAAAACTTAATTTAAAACAGGAGAGACTAATATTATTAAGTTCATCTTTTGGAACAATTTTAACAGCTCATGCTTTGTCTTATAATAGAATTAAACCTTTTCATACTATTTTAATTGGCCCAATTGCAAAAGTAGAAATGCCTCCTTTGATTGGATATCTTATAAAAGTTCTTCCAATTCCTATCTTACGCTTATATAAACCATTTGGCAAATTATGGGTAAAGCTGTTTAAGAGTGAATCAGAAGAACAAGCAGCTAAATATCTCCGTGTATTAAAAGAAGCTGATGAAGTTAAGTGGAAGAACATTGGAAAAGTAATAGCACAAAAAGAATATTGGGAAACTTACGAAAAAATAAACCAATATCCTATACTAATAATTGACGAAAGCAAGGATAAAATGCATGACACTAAAGTTACTAGAAAAATTAACTCTTTGATTAAAAGTTCTAAGTATGTTGACCTTCATACAAATTATTTTACCCATTCTGCAGATATGGCTCATTTTCTACTTGAGTTCATAAAAAACCCAGAAATAGGACAAATGTGATTTTGTCGGAACACCAACCTATATTTTTTCTTGTTTTTCAATTTTCATCAATATGGAAATGCTTATATCTAAATCTATTAGAAGAAACTTAAAGGTGAATAATCTATGCCCTATCAATGGTTGAAAAGAAGCCGCAGAAAATTGTCAGGTGGATTAATAAAGAAATCAGCATCAAAGAAAAAACGAGATATGGGTCGATATCCAGCTGAAACACAAATAGGTAAAAGAAAGCTTAAGATTATTAGAACAAGAGGAGGAAACGTTAAACAACGCCTATTACGTGATAGTTACGCAAATATTTTCGATCCAGAAGAAAAAATATCAAAAAAAGTTAAAATCACTAACGTTTTAGAAAATAGAGCAAACAGAGAGTATGCAAGAAGAAGAATCATCACAAAAGGTTGTATCATCGAAACTGAAATAGGAAACGCTAAGGTTACAAGCAGACCTGGACAAGATGGACAGATCAATGCTGTTTTAATTGAAAAGAAAGCAGATTAGCTTTCAACCATTTTAATTTATTTATTTTTCTAAAAACAAACTATATATTTTTACTAAAAATAAACTTTACAATTAGAATCTCTTTTTCTTTTGTTTTCTTCTTTTTTTAGGTTGAAGAGAATATAAAATTGTTTCAGAAGATAAATATTCTTGTGCACCTTCTTTTAATTTTACACTCACATAAGGAGATCTTACAGGTCCAAAAATATCATTTACAACCCCTATATGTACCATTTTCTCTGTCACTACAGCACTACCTATTTTTGGAAGTTTATCAGGAGATTTAATTATTAAATTCCCAAGATCACTAATGTGAAGATAATTTCCTAATTTCTTTATTGGGGGTGTATTCATGTACTAATCACTTTTTTTTCTTTGTTTTTCCACTTTGTTGTGTCTTTTTCTTTAGTTTCCTTGCTATATTTGCAACATCATTAATTAACACTGATTTGTTTTTTGCAGATTCAGGATTTATTAAGATTCTTCCTTCACTATTCCACCAGTTCTTAGAATATTTTTTCTCTTTTTCTACAACATAATCATAATTAAGATGTTTACAAGCGAAAACAAGCTTTGCGAGAGAACAATCGTCTACAGCTTTGTTTTTTGGAACTTTTCTTCCTTGATTCCGCGTAAGTTTCTTATCGAAATATTCAGGATATAGAACGAAATACCTCTTTTTACGAAGCATGATAAATGTTTTGAAACTTTGCTAATAATCTTTTGGGTGCTGAACATTGCCTTAATTACTTAAAAAATGCTTTAAAAAAGACAGTTCGATTAAGAAAGAAGAGAATAACATAGTTGAATAATTATTTGATAAATTGTATTTCTTCTTCGATATAGTCAAATTCCTCAAATTTAAACTTCATTTTTTCTTGTTCTTCATGGTTTATATCTTCAGAATAAATTAGCCATTCATTAAAAGCTTTGCACAATATTGGATTGACTGGATTATTAACATTACATTCGTGAATACGTTCACATGTAAAGCATCTACATACCATTGTATCCCATCCTGTCTCTTCCTTACGAGGAATTGTGAGCATATAATCTTTAACATTTCCTATTTCAACTGGAATTTTTAGGATTTTATTGTTATAAAGTAGTTCGTCAATTTTTAATTTGATTGTTAAATGATTACCCAGTAAATCAAGTACTTCACTATGTAGTAACTTTTTCTCTTTGGTCAGTTCAATAAGTTCAATAATTTCTTCACCCAAAGCATTACTATAACTTTGCTCCACTTTAATTCTTTGTTTAGGAATCATAATTCTCACTCACAACGTTTTATTTTACATTTTAAGGACTATACGGTCACATAACTACGTTATCTCTTCAAAACTTACTATGTAATTTAGTATATTTAAATCTTCATACTGTTTCAAAACACGTATGTGCCAATTATACACACTATAGGACTAGACTGTTTAAAAAACTATTTAGACACATTAATAATAAAAACAGTCTACTCAAATTTATTACTTGAAGCAAAATTTATCACTTACTAATTTAACTACAAAAAAAGAAAGTGACCAATATGTCTCACGATTCAGATTACTTTTACGATAAAGCAAAAAAACAAGGTTACCGCTCTCGAGCATCTTACAAACTTTTACAAATACATGAAAAATTTCATATTTTTAAAAAAAATCAGGAAGTTGTTGATCTTGGTGCTTCTCCTGGTGGATGGACACAAGTTGCATCTGAAAAAGTAGGTAATAATGGTCTAGTTATTGCAATAGATAAAGCATATATTCCTCCTTTAAATCTAAAAAATGTTGATATCTTACAAATGGACATAATGAATGAAACAATTAGCGAATATCTGAAAGAGAGATATGGTTTAATAGATGTATTATTAAGTGATTGCGCCCCTAATGTAAGTGGAAAATGGTCACTTGACCACTCAATTCAAATCATGCTTGCAGAAAGAGCAATAAAGATAGCTGAAGACATTTTAAAAGATGAAGGGTGGATTGTAGTAAAAGTTTTTCAAGGAGAACAGTTTGCCAATTTCGTATCTTATGCTAAAAAGGTCTTCACTACAGTAAAATTATTTAAACCACAAGCTTCAAGAAAGAGAAGTGCAGAAATTTATCTAATTGCGAATAATAAAAGCTAAAAACAAAGAGAGATTTCGATATGAACAAACAAAGACTGGTTGAAATTAACGAAGGAAAAACATCTTTTACACTAGAAAGAGATTCTGAAACGATCTATGATTCCTCAGTATTTTACAACCCTAAAATGTCTATCAATAGAGATTTAGCTCTTTTGCATCTTTATACTATTGGAAATATTTCCAAAAAAAGATTAACTATACTTGACCCTTTTACAGGTTCTGGGATTAGAAGTTTTAGGATAATTAATGAACTTCCTAAAGAATATGTTAAAAAAGTAATAATTTCAGATATAAGTGAAAGAGCAATTGAAAACGTGAAATTAAATATCGAGAAATCATTCAATGATGAAAGAATTGTTGTTCATCGTGAAAATGCTTTTAATATTATCGCAAAACAGATTTTCGATAAGGAAAATATTGATGTTATAGACCTTGACCCTTTTGGGACTCCTATTTCTTTTATCGAAGTAGCTGTAAGAGCTTTAGTAAAAAATAGTGGATATTTGTTCTTGACAGCAACAGACCATCAAGTTTTATGTGGTAAAGAAAGAGCTGCTTGTTTAAGAGAGTATAACAGCAATACATCAAACAATTATTTGTGCCATGAAATTGCTTTAAGAATCTTGTTATATAATATTTTAGTAAGTTCAGGTCGTATAGGTGTAAACATTAAGCCGATATTATCGTTACAATTTGAACACTTCTTCAGAATTCATGTAAGAATTGAAAAAGGGAAAAAGAAAGCGAACGAACAACATAAGAAATTGGGCTTTGTATATGTTTGCGCACCATGTAGTTTTTTTGAAATAGAAAGAATAGAAGAGAGCAAAAATTTAGAAAAATGCCCAATATGTAATAAAAGATTAGAAAAAACAGGTCCTCTATGGTTGGGTCCTTTAGGAAATAAGGAGAAAATAGAACTTCTTCTCAACTTTTTAGATAAAATTGAATTTGATCACAACAATAAAAAGAAGATTCATTCGATGCTATCTATATTCAAAGAAGAGATTTGTCTTTCACCAATGTTCTACAATTTACCTTATTTATTCAAAAAATATAAGAAAAATGGTGTTTCTCCCAAAGACATGATAGATAGGTTAGAAAAAAGGGGATATTTTTCTACTAGAACAATCTTTGACCCTCAATCAATAAGAACAGATGCTCCATATTATGTTGTGCATAATGAAATAAAGAAATTATAAGGGTGATATTAATTCAAGAAATAATAATAGGAATAGATGAAGCTGGAAGAGGACCGGTACTTGGACCTTTAGTCATTTGTGCATATGCAATTGAGAAAAAAGATTTACATCAATTGAAACTTTTAGGTGCGAAAGATTCAAAGATGTTATCAAAAAATAAAAGAACAGAACTATATCAGAAATTAATTGATATAGCTGTTAATTATAAAACGATCCACTTGTCTGCATCAGAAATTGATGAAATGAGAAAAAAAGCAAGCTTAAATGATATTGAACAGAAAATTATGATAAAAGCTGTATTAGAATTAAAAGTAAATCCTTCAGAAATATACATTGATGCAGCAGATGTTAAAGAAGAAAGATTTGGTCTTCTATTTCAGAGTTATTTTCCAAAAGCAAAAATAGTTTCAAGACATGGAGCAGACAAAACTTTTCCTGTTGTTTCTGCTGCATCCATCATAGCAAAAGTAGAACGAGATAGAGAAATAGAGAAAATAAAAGAAAAAACAGGAATTAATATTGGTTCTGGCTATCCTTCAGATCCTAAAACAAAGAAATTTTTAAATGAATATTATATAAAGCATAAAAAATTCCCCTATTTTGCTAGGGAATCATGGGATACATGCAAAAAAATAAAAGAAAAAGGTGTACAACAAGCTAAAATAAACGAATATTTCTAGAGATGTAATGAATGAGCGATTCAGAAACAGATGAAACTTCTATTGAAGATTTTTGGAAAAGAAGTTCTTCAACCAGAGATCTAATAATTGTTTTTACTATAACTTATTTAGTTCTTACAATTCTGTCTCTTACTTGTTGTGTGGATACAGGATATACAGGTATTGTTAAAGTGATTTCAATTAGTCGGATCGTCTTAGAATGGGTAGGACAATATAATTTATTAATTTTTAAAGGATACGTTTATGAGCTATTTAGTGCAATGTTTGTTCATGCAAATCTACTGCATTTGTTATCTAATCTTTTGTTTTTCTTAATTTATGGGTTAAGAGCAGACGAAAAATTATATGCTAAACATTTTTACATCATATTTGTTGTTTCAGCATTATTAGGCAATTTGTTTACCTTAGTAGTTTATCCTGTAAATACTATTTCCTGTGGAGCTTCAGGAGGTATTTTTGGATTACTTGGAACAGACTTGATTTTAGCTTATGAAGAGGATAAAAGTAAATCAATTTGGACCTATCTTGCTTTTGGAATAATATTTTTACTTATGTCTGTAGGAGTAAATGTGAATAGTTTAGCACATAGTATTGGTTTAGTTTCTGGTATCTTACTAACTTTTTTTGTTATTAAAAAGAGAAAATGAAAGAAAGTGAATTAATCTAAATAAATGAATTAAAATAGATTTAAATAGCCTAGTACAATCAGAAGATTTATTTGTTTTAATTTGATTAGAAATATAGATTCAATATGATTCCTTACCATTTACAAGTTTTGTTAACAAATGTTCAAGACATTGAAAAAGTTACAATCAAACAACTTATCGAATCAGATGTAAAAATAATAAAAGGAATAGGTAACAAGTATGCTAAGGTTTTACACAGGAAAGGAATCAAAAAAGTAAAAGATTTAGCAGAATCTGAATCTCAAGAAATAAATTTACCAGAAAAATTAGTAACAAAATGGATAGTTGCAGCAAGAATTATTACAAATTCGCAAAAAGTTCGCAGAACAGGAAAAATCATTTTCTCTGGCTTGTCTCAAGCTGGAAAAACGAGCATTGTTTATGTTTTAAAGTCAATTGTTGAACCTCCTACTGTAACAACAGGTGTAAAACAAGACTTTATCAAATTTGCAGGACATAATATTCAAATTTCTGATATGGGGGGCCAAAAAAGATTTCAAGAGATTTATTTAGCTGCCCCAGATTTGTATTTTGAAAGAACAAAATTAGTTTTCTATGTAATTGACATTCAAAATAAAGAAAAAACAGATGATTCGCTTGAATATCTCCAGAGATTACTGGCAATCTATCGTTATCTGCAAGAAAAGCCGTTTATTTCTATTTTTTTACATAAATTTGATCCTGATTTATCCTATGACTTGAAATATGATATCCCACCTATTAAGGAGAAAATCGAAAATATTTTTTCTCACTATGTTGAATTTCAACACAATTTTTTTTACACTTCAATATACAACCCCCCTAGCATATATGTAGGGATTGCTTCAACGCTATCAGAGATATTTCCAGTCATGAGTATTTTAGACGTTTTGCTTAAGGATTTTGCAGAACTACACGGTTTTGATGGATTGCTAATAATGGATAGTACAGGAATGCTAATTGGTCAATTCATTCGAGGAGAACAAGACTCATTAGTTGAAGAAACCTATTCTGTTTTCAAAGAAGCAAAAAATGCAGAAAAAAACCCTTTTAACAATATTGTTTTACGAAAAAATATTGCTGACCCTCCAGGAGGAGAGATAGTTGTCCAACAAATTTTTTTACCTCATAATGATGGCTACATTTTTTATTGGAGAAAGGAAAATACAGAAATTGATTTATTAGAGTATATGTTGAGCGAAATAACAAAAACTCTTAATCCATGGCTATATAATCTATTGTCGTGAAGTAATTTACAAGAAATAGTCTTTAATAAAGAAATACTTTTTAATCTATCTAATTCTTTCTGGTTAATTTAAATGAAAGATAACGAATACGAACAAGAAAATAGTGGAACCAAAGTTGCAAGAATTTACTTAAATGGAAAAGTAGAAGTATTAAGAAACATTCATTTCTCTTGCAGCTCCTGTGGATTATGTTGTAGACTTAATCGTATTCCTGTAAGAGAAGAAGATATTTTACGTTTTCAAGAACATGGTTTTGAACTAGATCAGCTATTAAATGATTTGAGCCCTGTTCTAATTCCAAGTAAAAATGTTGATGGCAATTTTATAAAAGCATATATTTTAAGGAAAAAACCATTTGTAAATGAATGTATTTTTTTGGATGACAACAATCACTGCAGAGTTCATGAATTTAAGCCATTAGCATGTAGACTATATCCTTTTGCTTTAAGAAGAGAAAATGATGAAACAGTAATTATGCAAATTCATTCAAAATCTGTTTGTCCTTCAGTAAAACTAGATGTATCTGAAGAAGAATCAAATACTTTAGAATTGGCAAAACAGATGTACAAGTTATTTGATTTGGAGGAATAAAAGTATTCAGTACATCTTTCTATTATTTGTCATAGAAAAATCTAAAAGCAATAAATGCTCAATTATAGTTATGCAAAGAACTGGGTTTGTTTTTTTTATTTTCTTAATGCTATCTAGTCCTTTTATTTATCCTACACTAGCAAAACAAGAAAATAAAATAGACTTTAAGTCTAATAACAATATTAATCAAGTGATTTCTTCAACTCAAAATAACAAAAAAATCGTTTATGCTAATGATCTAAGTCGAAGTTGGGACACTCCACTTTCTGATAAAGAGTTAAAAAAACAATTTTTAGAAGCAGAAGGCAGAGCGATCATTTCTTTTTTCAGTTTTGCAGAACAGAAAAAAGCTATTGATTTACTTGAAGGTCAAGGTATAAATGTAATTCTTAAGTATAATTCTTTTCCAGGACTAAAAATTGAATATAACTGGAAAAAGATTACAGATATTAGTTTAGATAATTTAAGAGTAAAATATGTTTCTCAAATTGGAAAAGAAACCTTTTACTCTCTTACATTAGATCAAAATATAAATACAACTTTAACTGGTTTAATCGATCTTTCTGAATTAAGACAAACATTAGAGATAGATTTTCTCCACAATCAAAAAGACGACGAAGGAAATTATCTCTTTGGAAAAAATATTACGATAGCAGTAATGGATAGCGGAATAGAGTCCTCTCTGAAAGGTCTAACCAAAAAATGCAAATACTTAGGAAATGGAACTATTCAACCAACTAATGAAGATAAGATTGTTTACGATTTTAATGCTGTCCCTGGTGAAGATAAGAATGATCTAAGCGGTCATGGTACCCATATAACTACTATTCTTGCAGGAAATGGATTTTTCACAGTTGATGGAAAAGTGCAATATGAAGAAGAATATGGGATAGTTCCTGAAGCTTCATTAATGAATATTAAAGTATTAAATGCAAGCGGTTATGGTAAAGATGAGTGGTTGGTTGATGGTTTTGATAAAGCTATTGCAAATGAGTTAAACATTGTTCCTGATATAATTACTGCAAGTTTAACATCTATTACTTTTTTAAGTGAACATGACCCGCTTAATGAAATTGTTCAAGAAGCATCCAAAAAAGGAATCATGATTGTAACTTCTGCAGGCAATTATGGTCCAACAAGTTCATCTATTGGCTCTCCTGCAGTGTGGGAAAATGTTTTGTCAATAGGGAGTACTTCAACTATGAAAGATATCTCACTATTTAGTTCAAGTGGACCTACCCCATATTCAACAGCTGGAGTAGACCTAGTGGCACCAGGAAGACTAGTTTTAGGATTAAATAGTAGCACAGGAGAAAAAAGATATACATCTGGAACATCAATTTCTACACCAATAGTTTCTGGGATACTAGCTCTCTTAAAGCAAGCTTTTCCGGAATATAATTCTTCACAGTTAGAATCTTCAATATTAAATACAGCAGATGATCTAAATAAACCAATAGTTTTTCAAGGAAATGGTCTAGTAGATGCTAAAGAAGCTTATTTCTGGTTAGAAAAAAACACAGGAATTACTTTTTCTATCTTACCCAAACGTATCTCTCCTGAAAATTTATTCTTTTATTCGTGTGTTGAGGGAACGCAATCATCTTTCAAAGTGAAAGCAATAGCAAGTGATGAACAACATCTATGGACTAATATAACTGGTGACGATGAAATAATTGAAATTGGAGATGAAATTATTCTTTCAGGAGGGTGGAACATTTTTTCTTTTAACATTACCATACCTTATGACAAACCTATCAGAAATTATCAAGCAATAATAAGTTTTACAAATTCTGAAAACTATACTGAAAGAATAACAATTAATCTGCAATCAAGATATTATAGAGGATCAATACTCTTTGATATTAGCCATGATAGTGATATAACAAACAATTCATGGTTCGGTGGATCGTCTCCTTATGGAGCTCATCTATATATGACAAGAATGTTAAAAGATAGAGGATTTAAGATAAACAGTTTCTCTAAAGGAAACTTTTCTGATGAATTGAGTAAGAATGATATTTTGGTTATTTCAGACCCAGAAAAAGGCTTTACTCAAGATGAAAGAGAACAGATTTATACTTTCATTAAAAACGGAGGCTCGTTTTTACTTTTAGTAGATAGTTACAGAATACAAGTAGAATCTGCTAAAGATGACCCAATTTATCCAAGCAATTATACAGCTATAGATAATTTAGTAGGATTCTTTGGAGTTAATATAGATCCTGATTTACATTCAATGCAAATTCCTTTTGCAACAGTTTTTTCTAGTGTACATTCAGACATTACAGACGTAGAAGAAGCATTCTTTTTAGGTTCATGTTTACAGTTTGACAATGATACTAATCCAGAAGTTAACCTTTCTCCTTTATCTGCGATTAATATTGGTACAGAAAAATCTCCTTTCTGGAAATTTACTGGAGTAGTAGGAGAATATGGTAAAGGAAAAATAATTGTTTTCGGTTCAGGATATACCTTCTCAAACTTTGGATTAATGGATGATGAATTCGATGCAGACTATAGAAATAGAGGATCAATTGGATTAGGAAGTATTAGTTATAATCATTTGTTCAGTAAAGAGATGGATAAAAACAATAGAGAGCTCATAAATGATACTTTTAGCTGGTTATCTACTTTTAACAGACCAAAAATAGATTTTAGTGTAGACAGAGAAAAAATTCTAATAAGAGAAGAGTTTACAGTTACAGTCTCAGTAACAATGACAAATGATTTTCAAAATGGAAACCCCTATGCAGTTCAGTATCTTAATGGTACAATACTTTTCAGCGACCATACAATTAGATATGTCGTTCTTTCAGCCATAAGAGCTGGAGTTTATGAAGTTACCACCTCTGTCTCACATTACGGTGAATTTATATTATTTATTCCTTTGAAGTTAGATGGTCACAATCCCACAGATGGAAGAATTGATCTGTTCTGCAATGTAGAACTATGGGATCAACAACAAGAAATTGCCAACATAGCAAATCTTGTTCTGGCTTTAGTTCTTATAGTTTTACTTGGATTACCTTTTGTTAATTATCGCTTCAAACACAAATAATTTTTTTTATTTTTCATTTTTTGTTTCATTCTCATCACCAGATACCATATACTAAAAAAACGTGAAATAAAACTAAAACCAATAGAGTTGCTTCTTAAACAGTGAGAAAATTAAGTTTCTGTGTTTTTTGAGGCGCGTACTCACAACAGAAAGTTTATATAGGTGTGTGAGAATTTGTCACACACAAAGGTGGTTAAGATGAAGCGAGAAAGATTACCAAAAGGGTCTCGTGAAGTAATTCAATTACTTGAGAAAGAGGGAGCACTAACTCAAAAAGCAATTATTAATAAATTGAAAGATATGAAACCACGTTCTGTAAGATATACAGTTAGGCAATTAATTGATAGATCAATTCTATCAGAAATAGCTAACTTTTCAGATATGAGATCAAGCCTTATTGGTTTGAACAAACAAAATGAAGAAATTATTAAACAGTTATCAAAAGTTTCAATTACAACTTAAGAAATGGTAAACCAGAATCATTCTGTTAATACCATTGCTATTTTTTATAAATTCAGTTAATTTTTCTATTCAGACTAAAGAAAAATAAAGTATATTTTTTAGTTTCTTTTCGCTTAAAGAAATACTTTTTTATGTATTATAATTAATTATCTTTGAAAGCTATGACATTAAAGATATTCCTTACAATTGGAGGTTTTTTTGTCTTAGATGACAATAATGAAATTATATCTACTAAGACTTTTGAACCTGATCCTGCATATGTTAGTACAAAGATCTTTAATTTAGAAAGGTATAATGAATCTGAAGAATTAGATGAGATTCTAGAAGAATATGCTGACACAGAAATTAAAACTAATTCTAGTTTAATTCGTGATTTTATTCGTTCAAGAGGAAGGAAAGTTTCTTTAGATAATTCATCAGAAGACTTCTATTCATTTCAAAGTTCATTATTTAGCTATTTAGCAAAACATACTGGTATTAAAACAGATGAGATTTATCATCAGCTTGTCCGTGAAACTAATATATTAATATCAAAAAAGCGTGTTGCTGTCGCCAGCCAACGAACTGACAAAATGGTTGTCCATGCTATATTAAGTTTGGATGATATTGTTACTACAATAAATCTTTTCATGAGTCGGATTCGAGAATGGTATGGAATCCATTTTCCTGAAATTTTAAAAGAAGTTGAAAACCATGAAACATTTTGTAAAATCATTACAGAGATTGGAGCAAGGCAGTTTTACTCTAAAAAAGCATTAGAGCAGTATGGTTTTTCAAATAAAAAAATTGAAAGGATTAACAATTTAGCAAAAAGTTCTATGGGTGCAGAATATGATAATAAAGACCTTCTTCCTCTTCAACGTTTAACTCAGCAGACTCTGCAATTATTTGAAGAAAAACGTGCTCTTGAGAATTGGATAGATGAGCAAATCAATAAGATTGCACCCAATCTTAAAGCAATTGTTGGATCAGCTATTGCAGCTAGACTTATTGCACTAGCTGGAGGTCTTCAAGAAATGGCACTTCTTCCCTCTTCAACAATCCAGCTTCTTGGTGCAGAAAAAGCTCTTTTCAGGTCCTTAAAAACAGGTGCAAAACCACCTAAACATGGTGTAATCTATCAAACTCCAGAGCTTCATAGTTGTAAGTGGTGGCAAAGAGGAAACATAGCTAGAGCAATTGCTGGTAAGTTAACGATAGCAGCAAGAATTGATGCTTTTCAAGGAGAATATAGGGGAGACGAACTAAAGATGGATCTTGAGCGGAAAATTGAAGAGATAAAGGAGAAATACAGCGAACCTCCTAAAGGAAAGCAAGACCCTGCACTAACAAGACAACAAAAACCCAGAGGAAAATCAAAACCCCGTTCTAGACAAAAAAGTTACGATAGGTCCAAAAGTAGAAAGTACAAAGGAAAAAACTATTCAAAAAAAGGAAAAAATAGGTGATAAAACATGGTAGAGCTAAAAAAACACAATTTTGAAAATCTTTTCTGGCTTCATTTTCCTGATGGAAAGGTTCGGTTAGCTACTAAAAACAGTGATCCAGGTAAGAAAGTTTATACTGAAAGACTTGTAAATGTAGATGGAAACGAATATAGAACATTTGACCCTTATAAAAGTAAATTAGCAGCAGCAATTAGATCAGATTTGCAAACTTTTCCTTTCAAAGAAGGAGTGAAAGTTCTTTACTTAGGTGCTGCATCAGGAACTACTGTTTCTCACGTTTCAGATATTATTGGAGATAATGGAGAAATCTATGCAGTAGAATTTTCCCCCAGATCATTAAGAGATTTAGTAACAGTAGCTGAAAGAAGAAAAAATATTATCCCTATTTTAGCTGATGCTCGATATCCTGAGAATTACTCTTTCACTGTTCCTCAAGTTGACATTGTTTTTGAGGATGTTGCACAACCTTTTCAAACTGAGATTTTATGGTTAAATGCTCAAACCTTTCTTAAAAAAGGAGGGGTTTTCTTTATCGCTGTTAAGGCAAGAAGTATAGATGTTACAACCAACCCAAAAATAATTTTTGAAAGAGTTAAAAAAGAGATTCTTGAATATGGATTAGAGATACTAGAAGAAATTAATTTAGAACAATATGAAAAGGATCACATGATGTTTGTAGGTAAAAAACCCTAACCATCAATATTTTCTTTCAACAGCGCATATTTTTTGATATATTCTTTAACTAAATCAAATGCTTTTTTCATTTCTTGTAGTTCATCTATCGTAAAGGTTGGAACTAATTCTGAAGCAGGATGATCTTCTTCATCAATTATTAAAATAGGTCTTCTTTTTGCTATAGATGCGATTTTTTGTGTCATTTCTACTCGAGTTATTACATTTTTTCCTTTATTTTCATCCACACACAATAAAACATTTAATCCACTTTTTACGTCATGATTTCCGTGTTCTCCATAAGCATCAAAGGGCATTTTTTTAACCCAGAACTGTGAGATTAGACCAAGATCTTCTAACAGAGTTGCAATTTCTTCTTTTCTAGGAGACAACTTTTCTATTGAACTAATAGTATCTTCTTCTATTCTGAATTTAATATTAAAAACAGGTATTCCTTGAGTTAAAGAGATATCCAAAATATCTTCTAATAAAATAGCTGTTTCTGGAGGCGGATTTATTGAATGTTCATATTCGTACATTGTACGTCTTGAAATGCCCACTAAACGAGCTAGTTCGCTATAACTTAAGTTTTTATCTAATCTTGCTTTTCTTAAACTGTTTCTATTTATTCTAACATAATATCCTCCCCTGCTACAATATACAACAGGAGGTAATCCATCAATCATCAAATTTAGGAAGGTTTCAAGACTAATTACTGGAATCTCATGTCTAAATAAAACTAATCCATCCTGAATTTCATCAAATCTTTTTCCTCTCACACCTATAATAACAGGAGAAGCTTGAAGAAAAGCAGATAAATTCTTTAATTCTTGAGCTTGTACCTTTAAGAAATTGTCAATATAAGGTTCAATTTTAATAATAGTTAATTTATTTTCTTTTTTTGCTATAATATCAAAACATGTATTTGGCGTTTCTGTGAGGTCGACAAATGAATAACTTAGTTTAGTGAAAACTTTAAGGAGAATATTTCTTAGAATCTCCTTTGCTTGACGAGAAGAGGAATCCATTAACTCTCTTAAGTTTTCATTGAATTGTTTTATGTCGTCCTCAGAAAACATAGCGTCTCCTCTTTTATTTTCAAAAAACTTCACGTGTTTATAAATATAAATTTGTCTTTCGTGCAAAAGTTAAAGAGTTTTGCTCATATACGGACCATCTCTTTTATAACCTAGTTTTCTATAATAATCTCTTACACCAACACCAGAAATAACTGATATTTTCTTATATCCTCTTTCGACACCAATTTCTTCAGCAATTTGAACTAGTTCTTTTCCAAAACCTCTATGTTGCCATTCATACTCTTCTTCACCTTTCTTATGAACAGAAAGAGATTCACCGTAAACATGCAACTCCCTGATAACAATTGTGGGTTGAGAGAGAAATTCTGGTCTATAATTGTCCTCGCTTAACTCTCTTAATCTAAGAAAACCAATAATCACATCGTGTTTTACTTCTTCAAAAGATAAAAAGTGCTCAATTCCCTTACTTGCTTTATATTTTCTTTTTACTAGTTCAATTGATTGAGGATCAAACTCTCCTTTATTTTTATAGAGATAGTGCCCTACTTCTCTACATCTAATACACCTACATTTTTTACCTTTCGATTTTAAGAAAGCTTGTATGTCTAACCTCAAATCGCTTTTTTTAGGTCCTGCAGCTATTTGATGTGCAGGAATATCACGCAAGATTCTTTTTATTCTCACATAAGGAGGAACAAATTCTTTTATTTTGGCAATTAGTTCAATTGTTTCTTCATCAGTTAAAGCTTGATACTCACCTTTTTTCCATAGATCATAAAGTTTTGTACCAGGTATAACCATTGTAGGATAAATTTTGATTTCATCTGGTTGATAATCTTGTGATTGAAAAATTGTTTTGAAAGCTTCTATATCTCTTTCTTTTGTTGAACCAGGTAGTCCAGGCATCATATGTGCTGTTATTTTCAACCCTGCATCTTTTGTTAGTTGAATAGCTTTAATTGAATCAGCAGCAGTGTGTCCTCTAATCATTTTTTCGAAAACATCATCATAAACTGTTTGAATACCTAATTCAAGTCTGGTTACACCATAATTTAACAATTCATCTATTGTTTGCTTATCTATTTGATCTGGTCTTGTTTCTGCAGTTAACCCAACACATCGATGTTTAGCATGTTCATTAATTTCATGAGCTTCCTCTATTGTATTAGAATCTACTCCATTAAAACCATCAAACATTCTTCTGATAAACCATTCTTGATAGTCTTTTGGCTGGTAAGTAAAAGTTCCACCCATAATAATTGCATCTATTTTCTCTGTAGAATGGCCTATAGCTTCTAATTGATTAATCCTTTCAGTTACTTGAAGATAAGGATCATAATTATTTCTTATCCCTCTTCTAGAAGTAGGTTCATAACCTGTATAACTTTGAGGTCTGTCAACATCTGGTCCACCAGGACACATAATACATTTGCCATGAGGACAAGCCCAAGGTCTAGTCATTACAGCAACAATTGCTACACCAGAAAGTGTTCTAACTCTTCTTTTTATTAAATAAGGACGCAGTTTTTCTAGTTCTTCATCATTACATATAGCAAGAATATCACTATTTCTAGGGAAAAAGGATAAAGAATACTCTTTAGCTACTTTTCTCTTTATCTGGTCAATAGTTTTATCATTTAATTTAGACTGACTCAACAACTGTTTTTTAATTTCAGTAAAAGCAGAAAGAGATTTATTCATCGAAATCTTCGCTCGAATGATAAAAAGACAATATAAATAAAAGATGATTTACATATTATGTCTGCGTGAACCCATACTTGTTGGTTGGCCTGGAAATTTTCCTTTAATTACTCTTCTAATATAATTATTTCTATGTCCCAATCTTGGAATAGGACTAACACGTTCTTTTCCTTGTACTTTTGGCGTTTGTTTTCTTACTTTTCCAGCTTTTTGTAACGAACCGTGACCCATTTAATCACATCCACAAATTTCCTATTTCATTGCAGATAAGAACTATATAAAAATATTTAGATTTCGTTGAATTCTCAGAAAAATTTGTGCCCAGATAGGAAGGAAATCTTTCTCGATGCTTCAGAGGTCTGGTAATTGAGGTTATACCTCTTTTGGGGGTTCTGGCAGACTATAAGTCTGTGTTCTGGGGTTTAGAACTTTGTTAGGAGGTCATTCCTATAAAAAAGGGGGTGTTTAACCAAACTCATTCGCGCCCTACATGGAGGGATTGAGCATCGGTTACTCTTCCTATCTGGTTTACACTTCCCTTTTTTAGTTCTAACTCATCAAAGTATCCACAACATTATTTATAAATCTTTTTCTGATTGTAACCTACATTTGTTTACTCAATAGACTTGGGTTACACTTTTGGGTACTAGAGAAACATAGGGGTGATTCATAAATCTTTCTCCTGGGGTGAGGAAGTTAAGAGATTGGTGAGGACGACTAAAATTGTAGTAAGAGCGGTAGTAGGAGAGATCTGCGTTGCAGTATTTTAGACCTAATCTTTCCATCTCACGGATGATTGTTGGGTCCCATGTAGTCTTTCTACTTTTCCACATGTTTCGGGGTGAAAAACTCTAGCTCTGATGTGTTTTATTCCTTCTGTTTGACACCAACGGGAGAAGGTACTTGTTCCTCCTCTAACGGAAGAGAAGAGTGCTCCATTGTCCGTGAGGATAGACTCGGGGTAACCGTACTCTTTTATTGCTTCCTCTAGTAGATTTATTATCTGCTCTTTTTTTGGTGCAAAAGGGTGGAATTTAGCTCCCAGACAGAATCGTGAGTGGTCGTCTATCAAGGTTATGAGATGGAGATGTTGTCCCTGTTCTTCTACCCAGAATGGTCCTTTCACATCTATTTGCCAGAGTTCGTTAGGTTTTTGACGTTCAAAACTCTTGTATCGAGGTCTCTTCCTCTTTTTTCTATTGACCCATAAAGGAAGACCTAACTCTTTTATTACTTTCGTCACTGTCGTCTGAGAGAGTGCTTTTCCTTCTCTCTTCAACAAATAAGCTATCTTCTCCACATTCATTCCTTGTTTTATTCTTAACTCCCTTATCCTCTCTTTTAACTCCTCATCCACTTTCCTGTGTATAGTTTTTGGTCTGGAGGATCTATCTTTCCACCAACCATTCTCCTTCAGGGTTCTCTCTGAACCTCTTCAACCACTTATACACAAACTTCCTACTCACCATATACTTGTGAGCTATCTCTTTTATCTTCTCTCCTTCCAAAGCTTTTTTAACTACAATTTTTCTTAGTTTCTCCAGGTTACGTTCGGTCTTATTCATATTTAATCACTTACCCACGTAACCCACTTCTATTTATTTGTTACCAATGTGAGTGGAGTATACAGATTGTAACCTACATTGAAAAAAGAGAAAAAAATTATAAAATGTCTTTAAAGCAGTTTAAAAAACCAAGAAGAGCGTAAATAGCAGTTCCTTTCCAGAGTACACTTTCATCGACATCAAATTTTGGATGGTGATGAGGAGCAGTTATACCCTTCTCTTCATTTCTTGTTCCTAGTGTAATAAAAGCCCCTTTAGTCTTTTTTAAATAATAAGCAAAATCTTCTCCACCCATCGTCATTTTTGCTTCGCTGACAGTATCTAGAGCTGAGAGAACTTTTTTCGCGAGTTCCACTGCCTCTTCATTATTAACTACAGGGGGGTAAGCAGGATCATGCAATTTTATTTCAGCTTCACATCTCCAAGCTTTACTATATCCTTCTGTTACTTCCTTCAATCGTTTGAGAATAAATTCTCTTATCTCCTCATTAAAAGTTCTAAATGTTCCCTCTAAAACCGCTCTAGCAGGGATTATATTATGTGCATCACTCCCAGATAATCTTGGGCTTGATAAAACAACATGTTCTAAAGGATCTATTTCTCTTGAGATAATCTTTTGAAGAGCATTATAAATATCTACTAATACAGAAGTAGGGTCAAAAGTCTCATGAGGAGATGCAGCATGTCCTCCTTTTCCTGTTATTGTAATAATGAAACTATCTGAAGAAGCTAGAAAAGGCCCAACTCTAGTTTCAATTGTTCCTGCATCGTTATCACCCCATACATGTAAACCATATACATAGTCCACATCATCAAGTATCCCCTCCTCTGTAACCAGTTTTCCTCCTCCATCGCCTTCTTCTGCTGGTTGAAAAATCAATTTTATTTTTCCTACTAGTTTATCCTTGTGTTCATAGATTATTTTTGCAGCCCCCAATAACATCGCAGTGTGTGCATCATGACCACAAGCATGCATTTTTCCTTTATTTCTACTTTTATATTCCACTTCATTTTCTTCTTGGACATTTAAAGCATCAATATCAGCCCTTAAACCAATAGTCAATCCAAGTTCTTTTCCTTCTAAAATGGCTAATACACCAGTTTTAGCTATTTTCTTTGTTTCATAACCAATTTTTTGAAGTTCTTTTTCGATAAAAACTTGAGTCTCATATTCTTCAAAAGCTGTTTCAGGATTCATATGTAGATGTCTACGCTTTTCTATTATATAGGAACTTAATTCTTTTGCCTTATTTATAATAATATTTTGTAATTTCTCAGTGCTCATCTAAGTCACACCTTACCTAATAAAAAAAGAAATTTTTTGTTTAAAAATATTTTTGAACAAAGATGCTTTCATTCTTTATGAAAAAAATGAACTAGTAACAACTATTTCTCGCTAAAAAGTAGAATTAATAAACGCTTGAAGTAATTTTATCACAAGTGTATAAAATGTCAAAGAACGCCAAGATCCCCGAAGAACGAAAGAAGAAGATACCTAAAGGACTTATCTATTTATTGGCCTTGATTTTTATAATAACTTCTATTTTCGCAATAATTGTCTTTGTCCCACAACCTCCTCCTTCAAATGCTCTTTTTTCTATTTCTATAAGATCATATACAACTGGCTATGAGAAGAGCTATTATTCTGAATACTCTACGACTATTCAAACAAATTTAGGAGAGATAGGGATAAATGCAGAAGTAAAGAGCACTGATTATGCTACATTTTTGGATAAAGTTGTAGTGAACAAAGATTACGATTTAGCAATTTTAGAATTTGAGATAGAAAGTGCTCCCCATCTTGAAGTTTTATTTAGAGAAAATGCGAGTTTAAATATTTTCAACTATAAGAATGATCTAGATAATGGGTATATAATAAACAAAATAGATTTAGCCGAGAAAACAGTTGACTTTGATGAAAGAAAAAACATCTATTTTGATATTCAAACATATTTAATGGCAAATATTTTACCTTTTATCCCATTGTTCACTCCAGTAAACACTTATGCTTATTGGAAGCAGGTAAACAATTTTTCTGCAGAGTTGGGTTTATCTGACAGTCTTCCTTACATGTATTTATCCGACCCTTCAAAGGAGCAACTTAAAGTAGGAATAGGTTATTGGAACAACATAGACCCTCTGAGTTCACAGAGAACTTCTGAGAAAGAACTTGTTTCTCTTTTTATGGACAAATTAATTAAAACATCTCCAGATGGCTCTATTATTGATGGAGGACTAATTAAAGATTGGAAATTTGAAAATGAGACCACGTTGTTACTTACAGTTAGACCAAATGTTTATTGGCAACCAGATGTAGATAATGAATATACAGATGAACCATTTACTATAGACGATGTGATTTTTACTCTAAATGTTTTTAAGAGTCCTTATGTAAATAATGAGTTTCACAAATATGATTGGATCAAAAAGATAACAAAAGTTAACGAAACTACAATTTCAATTACCATAGATGCTGATAGAGAAACAAAAATAAATGAACCTTATGCTTATGCTTTAGATGATTTAAGCATTTATGCTCTTCCAGAGCACTATCTTAATGTTACTGGATCATGGGAAGGGATAACTAGTTCAACTAAATGGGTGAAGTTTAGTTCCTATCCTTTTGGAACAGGTAAATATAAAATTAATTTTGACGAAACTGAAAAAGGTGTTACTATCGTTTTTGATAAATTTGCCAATTGGCATGGAGCAGGGGTAATACCTAACGTTCCAACAGAATTAAGTATCGAATCTTTATGGATAAACACTTACAGAGACAATTATGCTTTGCTTCTTTCTTTACAAAATAATGATATAGATTTTGCTATTTTTGGTAAAGATTCACAGATAGCAAATTCTTTATCAACTTCTGAAATAGAAATTCAACACTCTCCATCAAACTCAATAGTTGTACTTGCTATCAACTTAAACAATCAATACTTTGGTGGAGAAAATAACTATATCAACACTACAGAAACATCCATTTCTAAAGCATTAGCTGTTCGAAAAGCAATTGCCTATGCAGTAAACAGAGAGCAATTAAATCAAGGTTTTCATGACGAATTTTATATCATAACAGACACAATAATTCCCTATGGAACTAAATACTATTATTCAGGAACAGAAAAATATGATTTTTCAATTCAAAAAGCGATAAGCTACTTAGAGTTGGCAGGTTTCACTGCAAAAACGCAAAATTCTGAAACTAGTACAGCTCCTGAAACATTCTGGTTTTCATTAATAGCTATTATACTTATCCCAACATTCAAATTTATACGTCAATATAAAAAAAGGAAATAATGCTCTATCTATTTTCCCCCATCTAATTTTTTCTCTTTTAATATAAGAAAATTTCTGGTCAATAGAAACTTTTTTTAGAGGATTTTAGGATTGTAAGTTGATTTGTTTGAAAGAATTAGATATAATGTTTTTTGAAACACTTATTGATATTATACCTAATTTAGTAGTGATTCTTGATAATAAAGGCGATATTGTTAAATTTAACAAAGAAGCAGAAATAGTTACTGGATATAATGAAAAAGAAGTATTATACAAAAATGTTTTTGATGTATTTATAGCAAAAGAGGAGCTAGAAGATGTTAAGAATGTTTTTTTTCAGTTAAAAGAAAAAAATTTTCCAAACCGTTTTATAAATTCATGGATCACAAAAAATGGAGAAAAAAAACTTATTTCATGGAATAATACTTGTAAAGCTGATGATAAAAATAATGTTAGTTTTATTATTTCAATTGGTACAGATATTACTAAAAAGATAAAAGATGCAGAAAAAATCCAAAAAATATATGACAAAATCGAAATAATAAATAAAATTCTTATTCATGATTTACAAAACGCATTATCTGTATTGCAAGGATATTTAGATTTGTATGAAGAAACAAAAGATGACTTATATTTTCAGAGTATAAAAAAAATAGTAGAAGAAAATTTTAAAACACTAAAAAGAATGGAAACTGCTACACAAAGTGCTGAAGAGTTTAAACAAAAAAAACAGAGATTGACTAAGATTTTTGAAGAAATGGAAGAAAGATATCAATTTTTTTCAGACATAGTCCTTCATTTCGATGAAATAATTGATGCAGAAATAAAGGTAGATGATAATTTATATTCAATCTTTGATAATTTATTTATGAATTCAATTATGCACGGAAATGCGAAGAACATTTTCATTTCATCTTCAAAAATCAAAGATAAAACAAACATAGTTCTTGAAGATGATAGTAAAATAAGTGATATTGATATACAGAAAATAATAAAGGATCTTGATTCTTATTCTACAGGAAAATATTCAGGATTAGCATTAGTTGGTAAACTAATGAAAAATCTAAATGGAGAAATCACTGTTTCAAAAAATGAACAAGGTGGAATTAGAATAATATTATCTTTTCCAGATTTAGATTAAGGTTTGAGATCATTTGTAACTGTGCTTTCTATAAGATTTTCTCCTATTGTTACTTATCCCAATAGAAGAACTTTAGGTAGTAATAGAACTTTCTTGTGACTGGTTTGTAACACTTTGTACAAAATTCAGACAATGTTTCACTCAACTTTTATTACTAACATAAAACTAGCTGAAAAAGATAAGAATTTAGAAAAGTATTTAGTGTGAGAATAATAGTAATACTAGTAAGATGAAAGCTCTTTCTGTGCAAAAATTCTTAGAAGATATTGAAAAATTTGGTTTAAGTAAAACTTACATTGATTTGCTCACAAAGAATAAAGAACTCTTTTCGAAAGAAAAAATAACTGAAATATTAACTGAAAATCTCAATATTTATACAGATTACACTGTACTACTTGATTTTTTAGAGTATATTTGGTCAAAAGAAAATTCAAGTCCCCTTTTACTTTACTATATATCAGGTATAGTTCATCGTTTATTTTATCTAACAAGAGAATATCTCGAAAAAAGAGAGAATCAATTAAAGCAATCAAAAGAGCAGATATCAGTTATATTATCTAAATTAAAAAAAGTCAATAATAATGATTCAAACAAAAAAGAGAATGTTAATAGAGATAGAAAAAAGAATAATATCGTAAATATTCATTCTGCTAAAGAATTTGTTTTGTTTTTAAAAAACAGTCCTAAATTAGACAATGACTTATTCGAATGTTTAAAAATTGTAGGGAACTTATTTTTTTCCTTTCTATCTTTTCCCTATCAGCAATTATGTAATGCAAATGATTTATCGTTATATATTTCACGAATTTTTCTGTTATGGAAGTTAAATGCACTCACTGATCAACAAATGGTTAAAATTTTTGAATATTTGCGAAACAACAAAAAAGAGGATTTCTCATTAGAGCAACTTACTAATATTCTTTTCTTAGAATTCAAAAACTATCAATTTTTACAATTAGGAATAAATAAAGAAATACTTTCTAATATTTGCAGATTCATTCTCTCCAACCCAAAAAGACAATAAATATGTAAAGAAATAGAAAATGAATGCATCTTCAGTTTTAAACAATTTTTTGTTTTTAATAGTACTTCCGCAATAAGTTGACCGATTTCTATAGGTTAAAATTATAGGCGTTCATACTATCATTGACGTGTTCTCAATTCATACTTTTTGAGATAATTCGGAAGTACTATTTTAATACGAAACGCTTTTAAAAATTCTTGTTTCAATTGACACATGGAACCTTCTGTTTTCCTTTCTGTTATAGAAGTTGGGCCGCCCTATGTTGGTTCTCTTGCAGGAACACGTCGATATGCTTACTCTCTAATAAATTCTTTATCGTTACAAGGTATTAATATTACAGTAGTTTCTACCAACAAACTTAATAGTAAAGATCCTTTATTAGAAAAACCAAATGTCAAATTTTATTACATAAAACCCCGCAAAGAAAGGAAGGAAGGATATAGAAAAAATATTCGTTCAATAAAAAGAGAAAGTAGATATTTCTCAAAAAAATCTTTAGAATTCTTTTTGAAATTGCAACAGCAACAAAAATTTCATTTAATCCATACAATTGATTTTGCTTCTTTATCTTTTATTAAAGCTAAAAAAGAAGATAAAATCATATTACCTATCATTGCTTCAATAAGCAATCCAATTATAGCTTATTTCTTAAAAAAGGAGCATATAGAATGCGTAGATCAGGTAATTTACACAAACAACAAATCAAAAGAAAAATCTTTGAAACTGTTTCCTAATACAGAAAATAGAAGCATAGTCATACCACTATCGATTGATTGTACAAAATTCTCTCAAATACCAAAAATCGAAGATATAGATAAATTTACTCAAAAATATGATCTACATCGTGATAAAGACATCATTCTTATCCTTGGACCTTTTATTCCCCGAAAAATGCAGAAAGAGCTAATTCCTCTCTTTCCAAAAATTATTCAAAAAAATTCTAACAGCTACTTCTTATTCTGTGGAGAAGGACCAACTCTCACATCAATTAAAGAAAAGATCATTAGCTACCGTTTAGAAGACTATTTAAGCTTTACTGGTTATGTAAGTGAAGAGGAACTATATATAGCATATTATATTAGCTCAGTTTTGATTTACCCTGCTGAAAGTGGGAGTTTTGGTACACCAATAATTGAGGCTTTAGCTTCAGGATTACCAGTAATTGCAGCAGATAAACCACCAATGAATGAAATAGTTAGTAAAGAATACTTGTATTCAATAGAAAATAAGGAACAAATAGTTGATATTGTAGTTTCTACTATTGAAAAAAGAAAAAAAGAAGATATTAGTACATTTGATTTACAAAAAGATGCTATTAAGGAACATCATCACTCTCTAGTGGGCAAAAAGATTCTAAAGCTTTATGAGAAAGTAATTGAATAAAAGAACAAACATTTTTCTTAAAACTATTTCTCAATGCCTAATAGATTTAATTTTTTACAATAAAGATATGGAGATAGGTTTAAATAATTGTCTTGTCATAAGATAAATGTATCATGTCAACAAAATATTTCTGTCCCAACTGTGGTGCAGCAGTCACCCCAGAAGATAAATTTTGTCAGAATTGTGGAACAAAACTAGAGGGAGGAACTGCACAAGGAGTTTCTGCTCCAGCTTACCAAGCACCTGTCTCACAATCTGGCCCAGTAACACCTACCCCCACTTATCAACCATCCCAACCTTATCAACCCTATCAACCATATGTAGACAGCCAGAGGATACAACAAGTTAGTACTGTTGATCCTTCCCAATATATGAGGATAAAAGCATCTTTAGGTAATAGGTGTGTAGCCTACTTAATTGATTCCATAATTTGGACTTTGATTTCTAGTTTTAGCGGAGGACTTGGTATTTGTGCCGTACCATTCAAAGACTCTATTCCTGAAGAAGGAAAATCATTTGGAAAACAAGCAATGCATATACGCGTAGTAGATTATAATACAGGAAGACCAATGACAGTAGGTCAAGGTTTTGTAAGAAATTGTTTGGGCTATTTAGTAACTTTAGGACTTGATTTCTTCATCCCTATCTGTACAAGTGATGGTAGAAGAGTTGGAGATTACCTAGCAGGAACAATAGTAATAGAGGATATGTAATCTTTTCAATTTTTTTGGTTGCTTCCAATGGTTGATTACAATTTAAAGCAAATAAAAGAATTATACAAAAAGAGGTCGTTTAGTGTAGCTTTGTCTATCATCCAAGAAAAACTTTCTGAAGCTGATGATAGCCAAAATATGTGGGAGTATTACTTCTACTTAGCACAAGTTCAATATATGCTTGGAAGAAACAAAGATGCTTTAAAATCCATACAAAAAACGTTACTACTTATTAAAGAAAACCAAATTGAAATCAAGAATATGATAGAGATTCAGATTGCGAATGGTAAGATTTTACGAAGAAATAACAAACTTCAGGAAGCAAAGCAGATCTATTTAGATTTACTGAAAAAAGATGAGAAATATATTGATAAAGAAGAAAAAATCAAAATATATCATAATTTAGCTAATGTTTATTTAGAATTAAAAGAATACAAAGAGACAGAAAGGTTACTAGAAAAAGCTCTATCACTTTCCAAAGAATTAGGAAAAGAAGAAAAAATAGCTACAGTCTATTCAAGTTTAGCAGCTCTAAAATATCTATTAGGTGATGTGGATAGAGCTTTACATTATTACTCAAAAAGTTTAGAAATCAGAGAAAAACTTCAAGACAAACAAGGAAAAGCAACATTATATTTTAACATTGGAACAATATACTCCAACATACAAGATAGAGAAAATGCAGAAAAATACCTTTTAAAAGCTATAAATTTATTCAAGACTGTCAATAATCAAAGAGGTGAAATTATAACTAAAGAAACACTTGCGATTATGTATTATAATTTAGGAGAGATAAAAGAAACTATTAAATGGTTAGATCATCTTATTGAACTTCCAGAATATAATCTTAAACAACTTCCTAAAGCAGTTATTCTCATTGATTGCCTAATGAAACAAAATAATCTTCAGCTATTAGAAATTATTCTATCAAAATCATTGATCACAATAAACAAAGCAGACAAAAATCAAATAGAAAAATATTGGAAAGAAGTCTTTCAAATTAAGTACATCTATTGTACTCTTATTTTAGATAAAAAAGACCATAAAAAAGCATTAGAGATATTAGATGAACTCAAAAAAGAAGAAAATGTAAGAAATAACTGGAATAATGTTATTTTAGTTAGTTTAGAAAAAGCTCGCATATATGAAAATTTGTTAGAGTTTGAACATACAATCAACGAATTAGAAATTGTAGAAGAAATAGGAAAAAAACAAAAGAGAGATATTAAACTTGTTCTAATAAAAGAAAGCCAGATATATTTTATATTGGGAAAATACAAAAAAGCCCAAAGAAAACTCGAGAGTTTAAAAGAATTGATTGAAAATAAACACAAATATGTCATTGAAACAATTATTCGTTCATTGAAAATTGCTTTAAGACAAAAAGTTCCAGATTCTACTAAATTATTAGAAATGGATAACAAAAATATTGATTATGAATTGGTTTTCTTACAAAATATACTGGTTCAAATTCAAAAAAACAGTTTACAAATTAAGAAAATAGACAAATTATGTAAAAAAATAGGAATATGTAGCGAAAGATTGACTTTTTCTAACTATCTTTTGGTTCATAAATTGTTAACAAACGAAGAGTTAGATAGAGAACTTTATCTGGAAAGCAATTCAAGGTTAGAACAAATTTACAGGAGAGTTATTGAAAATCAGATACTTCCTGAAGAATTCAGAGAACACTTTGAAAATTTATTTCAGAAAGGTTCGTGGAACTATAAAGAAAAAAGTAGAATTCTCGATATTTTATGCATAGGAGTTTTAAATGATTTAATATCAAAAAATGTCATTACTCAACTTTCTTGGAAAAAAGAAGAAATAGAAATTAATGAAAGTTTATTAAATATAAAGAAAATATTGTATACCAAAATCATTGAAGCACATTCACTTTCTGATTTCCAGTTAGAAAATAGAGAAACAGGAGTATTTTTACTAAAAGAATCCCAACTATTTGTTAAACAGTTGATTTATACGATAACAGATTTTATAAAAAGTAATTATTCAAATTTGACAAGAGAACAAATTCAAACATATTTGTTTATAGTTGTAAAAGTAACTATAGGAACAATTGAACAGTTATTTTTAGTTGATTTTAATGAAAGATAGTGAAAAAAAAGCTAGATGGATGCTTTACCCTTATCGTCTTGCTCATCACCCAATATGTGAGAAATATAAAGATCATGTGTATACTATAAAAGGAATAAAAGTTTGTAGAGGATGCTTTAACCTCTATCTAGGTCAGATAACTGGATTAGTTTTAGCTTTTATTTTAAGCTTCATTTTAGATGTAGAATTTTGGATACCTTTCACTTTAACTTTTATCCTCTATTCTTTTACATTACTTAATCTAAAGTTTGAAATTCCCAGAATAATAAAAGATTTTTTTAGATTCTTATTAGGAATAGCTGTAATAATGTCTTATTTAACAATAATACTTGCAATATTCGAGTTAATTGCAGGAATAAATATTCTTGCTATAATCTCTCTTTTCTTAATTGTATTGACACATTTTTTGTCAAGAACACTTTTAGTAAAATGGAGAAATAATCAAAATAGAAAAATCTGTCTCAATTGCGAACAATACCATTTACCTAGATGTGATGGAATGAAATTAGCTTATGATCGGATGATTTCTCTTAAAGTTTCAGAATTGGGAGATGCCTTTAGTGATGATTGATATTCTTTTCTTGCAAAAAAGTTTTAAAAAAAAATTAAAGCCTTACTTGAATACTAAATGGCAATAAACACATTAACACTAAACATTTTAGGATTGGTTATTTTATTTATTTTCGTTTTTTCTGTTCTAGCTACAGCAGAAATATTGAAACGAAAACATCTTTTAGGAGGAAAAACATCAAGAAAGCTAATTCATATTTTAGTTGGCAACGTTGTTATTGTTTTTCCATTTATTTTTTCAAAATTATGGTTTGCTTTAGTTGGACCTTTGTTTTTTGTATTATTTACTTACTTAACTTGCCCTGGAAGCCCTATTAAAAAAATCAGGTTGAAAAGCGTTGAAGAAGGACACACTTATGGTACAGTTTTTTATGCCATATCTTTAACTGTTCTTGTAATTTTATTTTTTGAACCAGAGCACTTCAGCCAAAAAAATGTAATAATTTTTGCTTCTTTTCTTCCTCTAGTATGGGGGGATGGAATTAGTGCTGTTGTTGGTTTAAAGTATGGTAAAAAAGGGGAATTTAAGATATTTCAAGACAAAAAATCACTAATTGGAAGTTGGTCTCTGACTATTTCTTCTTTAGTTGTAGTTACCATTATATTGACCTTTTTCAAAATTAATTTCTTTGTTTCTCTCTATATTGGATTACTTGTATCTTTTATCTCAACTATAATTGAGGTTGTTTCACCAAAAGGGTTGGATAATATCACTATACCATTAGTAAATGCTCTGGTTCTCTATTTAATGTTTAAATCGTTAAATGAAAATTATAATAGATTAGAAGAAAGGATATCAAAAACTATAATCCTTGTCGCATTATGTTTGTCTTTTGTCATAGCTGTGACAAGCATTTTAGTCAAAGCTTTAACTTGGGATGGAGCTCTAGCTGGATTCTTTTTTGGGATTGCCATTTTTGGATTAGGAGGGTGGAGTTGGGGAGCTATGTATTTTGCCTTTTTTTTGATTGGAAGTTTGACCACTTTCTTCAAGAAAAAGGAAAAAAGGGAAGTAATCAACGAATTTGAAAAGGGGTCTACTGCGAGAGATAGTTTACAAGCTTCTGTAAATAGTATTATTCCAGTAATCGCAGCTTTATTAAACATCCTCTTTCCATCAAACCTTTTCACTGTTATTACAGCAGGAGCTTTAGCAACAAGTCTGAGCGATACTTTATCTACAGAAATAGGATCCTTATCTAAAAAGAATCCGAGAGAAGCAATAAAACCATGGAAAGAAGCAATAAAAGGCGATCCTGGAGCAGTATCAGTATTAGGCACACTAGCTTCAGTATTAGGTTCAGGAATAATAGCTTTTACGGGGTGGTTAGCTAGTTTGTTTGAAAAAACTTCTTTGTTTCATAATAATTCATTGTTATTAATTTTATTAATTACATTGAGCGGGTTTATAGGAGCTTACTTTGATAGTATTTTTGCTGAAACAATACAACGCTTAAATAGATGTGTAATCTGCGGTAAAATAACAGAAAAGACTTATCATTGTGAAACAAAAACTGAACATTTTAGGGGCATTAAATTCATAAAAAATGATTTAGTAAACCTATTAAGCATTGCAGTAGGTTCAATTTGCGCTATTATCTTTGTATTCCTTTTTGGGCTATTGTATTAACAATGGTAAATTCAACTTCCTCCTTATCTGACAAACATTCAATACCAGGCAGTAGTTCACCCTTCATTAAAGCTAGACTTGCACCTCCACCAGTGGATATAAAACTGATATTATCTTGAAAACCAAATTTCTCAAAAGCTGCAGCAGAGTCTCCACCACATATGATAGAATAAATTTTATTTTCTATTAAAAATCTTGCAATTTCTTTTGTTCCGTTTTCAAAGTCTTCTTTTTCAAAAACTCCAAGAGGTCCTTGCCATATTACTTGTTTTGAGTCCTTGAGCACATCCTTAAATAGTTTAATTGTTTCACTGCCTATATCTACACCCATATGATTTTCTTGTATTGTTGTAATGGGTACTTCTTCAACATGTGTTGGGTCATCTAACTCATCACAAACCACAACATCAACAGGCAAATAGATCTTTGTCCCATTTAAATTCGATTCGTGTAAATAACTTCTTACATCATCTAATTTTGACACATCTATTACTGATTTGCCTACATTATATCCTTTAGCAGAGAGAAAAGTATAAGCCATTCCTCCGCCAATTATTATATTATCTGCAACACCAATCAAGTATTTTATTACATCAAGTTTGTCTTTTACCTTTTTTCCACCTAGAATTACAGTAAACGGACGTCTTGGATTACTTAAAGCTTGGCTGAAAAATTTTAGCTCTTTCTCTACTAAAAAACCATATCCAGATTCTTTAAAATATTCTGTAACACCATAGGTTGAAGCATGCTTTCGATGAGATGTAGCAAAAGCATCATTAATATATATATCAGCTAATTTTGCTAATTGCCTAGCAAATTCAGGATCATTAGCTTTTTCACCAGGATGAAAACGAGGATTTTCTAACAACAATATTTCTCCTGGATTAAGTTTTTTCACCATTTGTTCAACTTCTGGGCCAATACAATCCTTAGCCCTATAAACAGTTGTAAGTGGAAAAAACTCTTTTAATCTTTTATACACTGGAAGTAAATTAAAACGCTCATCTTTCTTTCCCCCTGGCCTCCCCAAATGTGATATTACTACTATCTTACAGTTTTCATTGTGAAGATAGAAAAGTGTTGGTAATGTAAATCTAATTCTTCTTGCGTCTGTTATCTGTCTATAATCATTTAATGGTACATTGAAATCGACCCTTACTAAAACAGTCTTATTTCGCAGATCTATATCAGTTATGGATTTTTTCTGTTTAAATTTTAGGATATTCTGCATTTTTTCTAGTGTTTCATCATCTAAATGCTTGTTATAGTTCATTCAGTTAACCCCAATGTTACTAATAAGCGATACGTATTTTCAATACGTATGGCCAACAACTGAAACAAATATGAGATACTATTAAAACATTGCCCTCCCAGCATAAACTATAATTTTAAACGAGAAAAAAATTATAAATTAAGATGTAAATAGCAAAAAATATTAAGAATAAAGCATGTTTTTTTTGTGAATGGAGCACAAGAATCAAGAAATTAAATATAAAATAAATGAAGCAACATTAGAAGACATTACAAACATAGTACAACTTTGGAAAGAAGCAATTGATTTGCATGCAAGTATGGATAAATCGTTTATTTTACTAGAAAATGGGGAAGAAAAGTATGCAAGCTTCTTAAGAGAAGCGATATTTTCAGAAAAGCAAGTAATATTAAAAGCTGAAAATGAGGATAGAGAACTATTAGGCTTTATCTTTGGTTACATCAGCGAAAAAAGCATGTTTTTTAAAAGAAAGATTACAGCTCATATCAGTGACATTGTAGTTCATAAAAATCACAGAAAAAAAGGTATTGGAACCAGATTAATGGAAAGATTTGAAAAAGGTTTTGCTAAAAAGTTTAATGCTTCTTCAATCACTCTTTATGTTCACCCATTAAATGAAATAGCACTAAAATTTTACGACAAACTAAAATTTAGAGAGCAATTAAGGCTACTAATAAAAGAGATATAATATATGCTTATTTTTTGAAATTCAGACTAAAACACCTATTGAAAAATTAGAAGAAGGATAATATTTTGTCTCACTCTTTCTCAAAATAAAACCCATTCCAGTACCTACAGAAGTAGAAAATAGTCCTAATTTACCATTCTTTAATCTTAATACAATCTCTACTTTTCTTTTTGGAAAAACCTTCTTTTCTATGGTAAACAAAACTTCATTTTCTTTTACACTAAATTCTTTTTCAATAACACTTTTATCATCAACTAACAGAACAATTTGTGCAACAGTACCTTTTTCCAATTTAGAAAATTTAGCAATTATACCACTAATTCCTGAGTCTTTAAAAAGAATACCAGCAAATATTTGTTTTACTGAAAATATTTCTTCTCCTAACCACAGAATTTTAAAAGAAGGGGATGAAACGTCATATCCCCAAAGTATTTCAGTCATTTTTTCACCTTTTCTTTTGTTTTAGATACAAGACGATAACTGAAATTAACGTTAATGAAACAACAAATATTGGAAAGTTAAATGGTAAACCTTTTGATTTGTAGAAGTAGTTAAGTAAATTGTTCACAAAGAGTTTCCCTTGAATTGCACTCCCATGTTCTCCTTCTTCACCATACATATTCTTGTATGAACTAAATAACACTTCACCAGATACGATAAGATGTGATTCCCCAAAGTCCTCATAGACAACTGCAGGATAGTTTCCTTTTTCATCTAAAGAAGTATAAAAATCGCTTTCAGTATTACTATAATCTTGATCTAACATTTCAGCAGAGTCATTGTAAGAAAAAATAACTTCTACCCCCTCTATTGTTTCTGATCGCAAATCCACGAAATTCCCATTTTCCATACCATATACAGCAGTTGGACCATGTAGTAACAATCTTTCAACTCCTTCATTAACAACACCACCAATAGTTCCTGTTCCAGGGTTTGTTGCTATAACTCGGTATCCAGTTCCATCATTAGAATATAAATCAGAAACTGCACCAGAATCTAATCTCAATTTAGAATCAAGGAATTCTAACAACGGGTTAATTGACTTATGAGATATAAATTGTCCAGCATAATCAGAGTCCCCAGCGATCCACAGTAATTTATCATCATTTGCAAACCATGTTTTAATAATAGTCATTTCATCAGATGTATAGTTTATTTTAGAAGCGGGTATCAGCAATATGTTATAATCATCAATATGTGTAAAATTTTCTATTTCATCAACAACATTACCACTTTCCAAATAATCTGTTTCAAAAAGATCATAGGTGATGTGCACAGGAGAGTGCCCAATGTCAATAGCTATTTTTTTCTTAGATAACTTAATTTCTGAAGCATTCACTAAAAAAACAAAAGAAATTTGTTCAGTTATTAAAAATAATAAAAATATAGTTGCTAATTGTTTTTTCATAGGAGGAAGAGAACTATTTTTTTTAAAAAAGTTTATGTTTAGTCTTGTTATTGGAAATTGCACATCAAAAAGAATAATGTCGGTTTTTTATATTTTTTAAATTCTATTATATTCGATGAGAAATATTTAATTATTGGAATATTATAACATATTCAGCACAATAGTGCGGTGAAAAAAAGATGAAAAAAACAATTGTAGGCCTACTTCTAATAGTGACAGTTTTAGCCACTATTCCTTCAACTTTTGCTTATGACACATCAATCAAAGTAAAAAATAAAACAATCATGATTGATGTAAGTCATGGAGCATATCATACATCAGTTGAAAATTTCAAGGGAAATCTTACTGAAGCAAAGAATACAGTAGTAATGTTAGAGAGTGATCTCTTGACTAACTTTACTGCTGACGCAGATGCCCTATTCATGTCAGGGCCAGATGAGATGTACACTGGAGAAGAAACCCAAAAGATCAAGGACTGGTTCAACCAAGGAGGAAAGTTTCTCTTTATTGGTGGAGATTCTGACTATGGTGGTTACTTCTCACCAGTAGCAATAAACAACCTTCTAAGAAACTTAGGAGCTAACATTAGATTAGACAGTACATCTATCAGTGATGAAACAAACAATGATGGAGCATCATACAGAGTCGCAGCTACTCAACCAGGTACTGGAGATGTTGCCACAAAAGTAACAGAGGGTATGGAAGCTGGATTCATTCTTCATGGACCATGTTCTATACTTGGAATAAATACTACAACAGCAGTTCCTGAATATCTTGATCTAAGAACAGCTACACTACCAAATGTTGAAATTTTATACAAATATTCAGCAGTAGCTGTAGCAACTGACAGTGATGTTAGTGAATTACCAACAGACTTATACGCAGAGTCTGAAACAGAAGGAAATTACCCAGCTGTAGTTTTAGAAACAATTGGAAATTCTTACTTAGTACTAGCTGGTGAAGCTATCTTCACAGACTATAAATCAATGTATGATCAATTCACTGAAACTGGAGAATATAATGATGGAGTAACCTATGGACAAATGTTCGTTAATAACTTAATTAACTACTTCCTAGGAGAAGCTCAAGCTCCATTACCAATAGTTCCAGTTGTTGCTGCTTTAGCTTTGTTTGGTGGCGTATTAGTCATTGTTAGAAGAAGAAAATAAATAAAGTTTAACTTTATTTATTATTTTTTTATTTTTTTTGTTTTGCTTTGTTTTATCAATAATCTTTATTTTCTTGTCTTCAGTCATAATTTTATAAACTAGAAGCTTTCAACAGTAAATAAATTTATTAGGGCTAGTACATTATAAATACAAGGACTCTGGGATAATAATGAATACATTTGGTATAATTGTCAGTTATTTGAGGAAAGGAAGATTATTTTCAGTCTCTCCAAATACTGTTTTATTACCAAACGATATTTTATTATTGTCCATCAAGAGTAATATTCAACATTTATATTTTCAAGAATGGTTGAAAGACGAGAAATTAGTTATTAATATTATTTCACCTATTGGTACAATTGTTGATAGTTTAGATGTGGATCTTAAATATACTGGACTAGAAGAGTTTTATTCTTTTGAAGTATCTGAAAATCTTTATTCAGGTGTCTATATTTTATCAATTCAAGGTAAGAATACAAAAATTAAGAAAAAAATCACTATAAAAACAAAAAGGAAATTGATCAATCACTATATTCTTACTTATGGAACTGAAATTTGTAACACAAGCGAAGATAATATTACAGAGTTAATTGTTGATGTTGTAATTCCACCAAGCATAGCGCAATTTCAAGAAGTTCAAGGAATAAAATTTAGCTTTAAACCTATTGAGAAGAAATGTGACAAGGATGGAAATTGCTGGGCAAGATTTTATTTTCCAATAGTTTATCCAAATGAGAAGATAAATTTAGAATACAAGGCTCTAGTTACTACAAGGATTATAGGATATGATGTTACAAGAATAAAAACGATAAGAGAATTAGATGAGATAAGCTATGAATTTTTTGAGAGATATACTAGAGATGAACCTTTTATTGAAAGCGATGATATTTTAATAAAAAGAGTTACACACTCACTGAAATCAGAAAATCCAATTGATAAAGCAATTAATATTCTAAGTTACGTACAAAATAACATTAATTACAAACAAGAATTGGGTGACTTTGGTGCAAAATATGCAATAAGAGCAAAAAGAGGAGACTGCACAGAATTTGCAAGTTTGTTTGTAGGAATGTGTAGAGCCGCTAAAATTCCAGCAAGACTTGCGACAAGCTTAATAAAAGAAGAAGGTATAAAATGGGAAAAACATTCTTATGCTGAATTTTTTGCCAAAGGTATTTGGTGGCAAATAGACCCCACCCTAAATACTGATAAACAATATTTGATAAGAAATCCAGAGAATATTGTATTATTAAGGGGAAATTCACTAGCTAAAACCCATATTAAAGAAATAAGGTATTCACATTCAGATCTAAAAAAGAGAAAAGTAAGTTTCAAAATCCATTGGAAAGTTGATGAAGTAAAGAACTTCACCCAGAATAAAGAAAAAAACAGCCATATTTGGACTAAACAAAGTAACATATTGCATGTAGAACAAAAAGAAGAAAGAAGAGACAGCATAAGTGAAAATAAAGAAAGTTTCATTTCAATAAATGTGCCTACTTTACCTGAAGTTTCTACTGGTTCAATCTATAAGGTTCCTGTAAGATTAATTAATAACTCATCATTGGAAATATCTGGAACATTAGTTGTTTCAATTAATCGCGGGGGAATATTTATCAGTCAGCTTTACCAAAGGACTATAAAAGCAAAGTCAAATATTGGTATTGTTGTTGATATTCCTGCTCAAAGTTATTTTGGCCCTGCAAAAATCGAATTTGTTTTTCAGGATAACACTGGTTTTATATTCTGCAAATCAGAAAAAAAGATTCAATTTCAATAGAGATTAATCTTTTTTATTCGTTAATTGCTTTTATTTCAAATTCAACTTTTTTCCTCTTTGATTTGAGAAAATTATCAAATGATATTTACATATTTAAAGCAAATATTGAGATGCTAATTAAAAGTGGAATACAAAGATTATCAAATAGATTTTTACAAATAAATTCTAAAACTGTAGCAAATATTGCTAACAAAAAAATCACTATAAAATTCTCAATGATACTTATTTGGTAAATATAATAAGTAATTGTTAAAGCTGTAAGTGAACCTAGGAAAACAGCTAATGAACCTTCTAAGGTTTTCGAATAGTTCCTAATTATCTTTGATTTACCAAAAGAACGACCTACAAGTTCTCCCATGCCATCACCGAGGGATAACACCATTATCCCTCCTACAAAAGCGAAAGGGACATCAAGGGTTATAAAAAAAACATATATTAACATTAGAGCAGTCAAGATTATGTTTACACTTAATTCTTTTTTTGGTTCATCAATCCTATGATCTTTTGAAACAAAAAAATCAAACAATTTTACTGATGGAATTATAGACAAAATACCAACAATTAGAACAGATATAAGAAATATTGCTAAAATATCATAGAAATTACTATTTAATGCCCTTAAAGCTCCTATATAAAGAAGAAAAGATATATGATCTAGTTTTCTTTTTCTCCAAGAACTAAGTTTAGTTTTTGAAAGTAAGAAAGAGGACAAAAATAGGATAGCAAGTCCTAATATTGATAAAAGAACTGATACCCAATTCATTTCTTTGTAGTCGAAAATCATTATCAGGTTCATTTTATCGCCCAAAGTGAGTAAAAAGGGGGATTAAACCCCAGTTATTGCTTCTGTTCTTGAGCCTAGGATGATGTTTGTAAAGACTAAACTGAGTATTTGTAGGATCATCAAAATCACTCCTAAAGCGCAGAATATTTGGAATCTAGCATTTACTTGATTTGCCATCATCCATGTTAATGTTCCACCAAGTTCGGATGTGATAAGAAAAACTGTGGTTGAGACTTCTGACAAGCAATACAAAAATGAGACAAGACTTCCTGCAAATACATTAAGAGAAATCATAGGTACAGTGATTTTGGCAAAGGTTTTCATTCTACCGGCCCCCAGATTAAATGATGACTCCTCGAGCACTTTATCCATTTGTTGCAAACCAGCATAAGCTGCTCTAACAGTGAATGGAAACTTACGAATCGTATATGAGAGTATTAAAAGTACATAGGCAATTCCCACGAAAGGATCAAGATGTGCTTTAACTGCAAATTTATTCATAAATAAGTTAAATGAATTAGGATTGTTAGTAAAAATCGTACCCCAGTCAAAAGTACGATAATATCCAAGAGCTAGAACAATTCCAGGTATAGCAATTGGAATTGTAACCAGAGAGTCAAATGCAGCTTTTCCTTTAAACTCTTTTCTACTTACCACATAAGCTGCTAGTGAACCTAGAATAACAATTAAAATTGTTGCAGCGAAACTATACAGTAAAGTATTCCTAACAAAACTTGGGATATTGTACTGTGAAGAAACAAAGACAAGTCTATAGTTTTCCAAAGTAAAACTCATATTTTTTATGCTAGAAGAGCCTAGAGTTTCGCTTATTGACATCATTATTATACCAACATGCACAATTAAAGAAAGTGCAAATAAGATAACTAGGAAGGGATAAATGAACAATAGTTTCCATTTAGCTTTACTTAATCTATATTGACCTGCTCTTCCTTTGGAAACCATTGAATATTGTCTTAGTGAAACATATTTTCGTATAACTAAAAATCCTGCAATAGCTATTACTAAGAGTAGACCTCCTAAAACACATACTTCAGGTGTTATGATATTAGAGCTAGAAAGTTGAAAGTCTGAAAAAATAAAATAGGTCAAAAATTGCCTTGCAAAATTATCCCCCATACCAACAAAGATAATTGGTGTCCCCACATCCTCCATTGATAAGATTAGTACTAAAATTGCTCCTGCACCGATTCCAGGAAGAGCTAAAGGCAAAGTCACTGTAAAGAATAATCTAAAACTTCCAGCACCAAGATTTTCAGCTTGTTCTTCCATGCTTGGATCAACATTTACAAATGAAGAGAAGGCATTCAAATAAACTAATGCATAGAAATGAAAGCTTTGTACAAAACAAATAGCAACAAAACCCTCAATAATTAGTCTTGAATGAAAGACAGGAATAAGGAAAAAGTTGTTAAGTAATCCATTCGGGCCTAAAAAGTATCTGAAACCCATACCACTTATAAAAGGTGGGATAATTAAGGGGGCAAGAGCTAGAATACTAAAGAACTTCTTTCCAGGAAATTCATATCGTGCTAAAATAAAAGCTAGTGCAGTACCTAAAAGAACTGAAACGAGAGTAGTCACAACCCCAAGAATTAAAGTATTAAGAACTATTCCTCTTGATACTCCTACCAATTTGTAAGTTGTGATTTCAATATTATCCTGATATTGGAATATTTTCTTGAATTCAGTCATATTTTGACTATCTAAAATAAGTACACCATCTCCTCCATTTGCAACATAAACAAAGCCAGAGATTGGTTCATAAAAGATGTCTTCAACACCAACTATTCCCAGACTATAAGATAGAAGATGGGATACATTTAAAGGATCAGAAACATCATAAACTTCTATACTATAAAAATCGCCTATTTTAGAAGTTATGAATGCTTTATTATCAAAAATATTGATATTATCTGCACGTCTGCTTTCTATGTGTACCAAGGTAATGTTAGAGGGTTCAGAGATATCGAGAATTACAAAACCTGTACTACCCAGAGATAAAAATGCATAATTATCAACAATTTGAATTTCCTTTGCTCTTAGACTTATACCATCAATCTCTTCAATTCTTGAGAACAAAGAAGGATTAGATGGGTCTGAAATATCAAAAATCATTAATCGCGAATACGAACCAACCAAATAGGCATAATCATCTTTAATTTGAATGTCATCTGAATCTGTTTCTATTGTAACATTACTAATTAATTTTGGTTCAAAAGGATCACTAATATCATAAATTAAGAAACCATCATCTTGATAATCAAGAAAAGCGTAGTTTCCATGAATAGTAATAAACTCAGTTTTATTTGTAGGAATCGGAGTTATTGAAACTATATCAATACCCTGCTTAATATTACTCATGTTAAATATCATTAATCCTTGTCTTGAATCAGAAGCAAAAAGTAATTCTTCGCTTTGTGCAATATCTGTAACAAAACTATTGTCAAACTTTATCTGGTTGACTTCTTCGATATTATTGTAATCAGTTACATTAAGGACCTCAATACCTTCAAAACCTTCAGCAGTATAAATATAACCGTCAGAATAGATTATAGATTTAGCATATCCTCCAAATTCAAAATTCTGGTTTTTTGTGAAAAAGGATGTTGAAGGGTCACCCTTAAAATTAAAGAATTTTTCATCTGAAAAAACGTGTCCAAAAGCGTAAAAGGTTATTTGTCCTGACTCTTGGAGATAAATAGCAACATTTACTAAATATTCTCCTGTCCCTTTATTTGAATAAACCACAATATCCCATGAAACAACCCCAGATTCAGGTAGATCAGGGGATTTAATGACCACACGTTCAGTCTTAGTTTTTGAAGAATAGTACTTAGCATTTGGAATAGAATTTTCTTCAGCATCACCATCTAAATTCCCACCAGTACGTCTACCTTGATGATCTATCACAGATAAATCAAAATCTGAATCTTTAGGTGGTTGAAGAAAAATAATAACTTTACCTATTCCTTCTGTAGCATTAATATTAAACGAATGATAAGGTCCTGATTGGTGAACAGCAGTTATTTCATCTCTAAATGCGAAAGTCTCTGCTGCACTTGGAATATAAACTGCACCAGAAAGGATTAACAAGAGAGGTATAACCATCCAAATGATAAATACAATAGAAATAATCCCTATAACAACATTAGTTGAAGGATCGCGTAAAAGCTTTACATAAAGCGTATCAATAATATTTCTTTTTCTTTTTAGCTTTCTTTTTTCCTTTTTTTTCTTATTTAGACTTAAAGTGGCCATTAAGTAGTCTTTTTATTATATCTTTTAATATTTTTCTCAAAGGAATAGTACTTCCGAATTATCTCAAAAAGTATGAATTGAGAACACGCCAATGATAGTATAAACGCCTATAATTTTTACCTATAGAAATCGGTCAACTTATTGCGGAAGTACTAAAGGAAGAAAAAAAGAAAATAAAAATAGAAAAGAGTTTTATTTTCGCTTCTTTCTTAAGATGATAACAAGAGTTGCGAAACTAATAAGGGAGAACATTGTAGAAATAGGAGTTTTTGTAGGAGTTGTAGTCGGATTTTCAGTTCCTGGAATACTGCCAATATCATCGATTATTGCGTTATATTTCTGTTTAGCAAAATTCTTCCATTCACTTCTTTTAGTTGAAGCAAAGCTTGGATCAGTTTGAAAGTCATCATTCCAATCTATTGACTCATTTAATGTCATTCCCACTTCAGTTAATTGTTCACTTAACTCTTCAAATTTCTCCTGGGTAATGTTACCACTCTTTAATCTCAACACCATTGAACCCCAAGCCTCTCTTAAAAGGTCATGATTTGAAGTAATTGTTTCATGGAAGTAATAAATTGTAGTATCCAAGTTAGAAACTGCAAGTTCCTCATCAAAAGTAATTCCTTCATTGTCTAAAGTCTCATTGTAAAGTGCATAAAGAGCTTGACCATTTTCAGTTTGACCAGCAGGTGTATGAAAAGCAGATTCTAGTACTGGTAATCTGTCCAATCCCTCTGTAAACCATACTGATTGACCTTCAGGAGATTCTACGAATTTAATAAAAGCTTTTGCAGCTTCATAATCATCAACATTTGCTCCAAGTGCAATTGGGTCACCGTTTACAATTGATTGACCTTCTGGAATGATATATTCACAGTCAGGATTTTCTCTCATAGCAATAACTCCGTAAAAGTCTATTGTCATCCCTACACCGACTTCACCATTAATTACAGCAGCACGAGTGTCTACAGAACCAGGATAAATTCCAGCGTTAGCAGCCATTTTAGTAATAATTTCCCATCCTTTTTCCCATCCAAAAGCTTGAAGAATAATTTGGTAAATTCTCGTATTAGAAGTTGTTTCTGGAGGATCTCCCATACTTATGGCTCTAACATCAGGAGAAACATAGAATTCAGGAGAAGCTAGTTCTTCCCATGTATGGGGAACTGGAAGGCCTTTATCACTTAAAAATTGGTGGTTAACAGTGAAACCAAAGGATGAAATAGCTGAAGCAACAAACAAAAGATTATCATCCTCATCCCACCACTTCATTGAAGCTCCTGCAATTCTATCAGGAACTGTCTCATTTAGATAGTTTACTAAATCAGCATCGTCCATAGGTTTAAGAGCTTTATAATTTGCCATTGTACTAAATAAAGCTGGGCCTCCACCCCAAGCTACGTCTACACCTTTTGAAGCATCTATAAGTAAACTTCTCCAACCATCATCAGTACTAACTGATTTAAAATCAATGTCAGTTATACCTAGATTTTGAGCTTCTTCAGTAGCAAGGAATTTCTCTTTAAATTCGTTTGTAATAGTTACATCATGCCTCGTAACAACAGTTAGAACTACATCTGCTTTTAAATCAGCATTGTTATTTCTTGTTATATCTCCATTAACTGCTGCAGTTGCAGATACAGCAATTAAAACAACGAGGACAAGAAAATTGATTTTTCTTTTCATAATAATACCTTCTTTTTTTTTAGTTACTATAACAATCGACCTAACTCTTTAAATCTTTTTGTTATCCATTGACAATAATTATTATCAAACTAAAAAAATTAAATTAAAAGTATTTTATTTCAAGAGGATTTTGTATATAGAAAAAAATATTAAATGAGTATTTAAAGAAAGTTAAAAGATGATAATAATGAAAAGAAAAGTAATTTCACTTATTTCATTACTACTTATTTTTAGTATGATACAATCAAACTTCTCTATTAGTTATACTTCAATTAATAGAGACTTTGAGATAAACAATTATGTAACTAAAGAAATCCCAACATACAAGAAAGTCGTTTTTGTAACATGGGATGGAGTCAGAGAGAAATGGTTTGAAGAGCTCACTGCAGATAATACACTAGGAAACGCTAGCAAAGTTATCCAATCTGGTCACCTTCAAAAAGTAAGGATTACTACCCATATTACATCGACTGACCCTGGATTAAGTACCATGGAAACGGGATACGGTGACGCCATTCATGGAATATCTGCTAACCAGTTTGGTCCAGGTTCTCCAAAATTAAGTATCCCTGACGGATTAACAACAACAGAAAGATTGAAAGCTTCTTTTGGAGATAGTATAAAAACAGGAATGTTTTTGCCTTGGTCTTTTCACCAGATAAATGAAGATTACATGATGCAAGAAGGGAACTATACAGACAGCATATTTGAGAAAATAAAGATTGGCAAAGATGTAGATTATTGGTTTGCCTCTGAAAATCTAAGTTGGACACCAGACGATAATGAATCAATAAGAGCAATATATGAAGGATATGATACTGACAATCATGGATTTCATCCAGATGTAGGTCTGTTTTCAGATCCTTTGCTTAAAAGTTCGTACCTTGCCGAACAAATAACTAAATTCTTAGATCTTTATGCTGATGATTCGTTCTATATTAGAACACATTTCACAGAACCTGATACAGTTGGTCATGGATATTTTGAATCAAAAGATGGTATCATAACACCTGAATACAAAACTGCATTAATTCAATGTGATGAAGCAGTGGGTATCATATTAAACAAACTAGAAGAGGAAGGAATATTGGATGACACCCTAGTTATTGTTGGAACAGATCATGGTTTCTTCAAAGAGTCTCACGATGGAGAACCTTGGCCTAATGGAAAGTTGGCAGTTACACAACAAGTTTTCGCAATAAGCAAAAGCGATGTAAAAACCAGCCAAGATATTGCAATTGCTCAAAAAGACATTTCTCCCACAATATTATCTGTTTTGGGCGTAGACATTTCTTCTTTGTCACCTGCATATACTGGAAAGGATGAAACAGGAATACCAATTTGGGATAAAGTTGACAATGAAGCTCCTAAACTAATTAAAGTTCAATATCAGTTAGAAACACAGTATATTCCTCGAGATTTTGAAAATGGCTCTAAAATTAATGAACCGTTTGATTTATACTTACAAATAAACGAATGGAGTGACATCAAAGCAGTTTCTATGAAGACTGAAGACAATAAAGTGATTGACCCATCCTCAATTTCAAATACTCAAATATTATGGGAAAAACTTGACAAAAGCATACTTGGAGGAGGTTCTCATAGTTTAGTCATAACAATCACTGACGAATTTGATTTAACCACACAAATAACTGTTAATATTAATGCAGGAGGAGTCAGTTTTAATTGGTTCTATTCAATTATTGCTTTGACACTAATTGCTGCTCCATTACTTCTAAAGAAATATAGAAAAGATATATAGAATATAATAATTACAATTACTTATTTATTATATTCTTACTTTCATTTTCTTATATTTGGCCCCAAGAAATAAATTTTCCATCTTTTCTTTTAACTAAAACAGAACCAAATTTTCTCCATTGTTCTTCTCTAAATCTAATAATTTGAAATTCATCTTGAGAAGATTTCATTTTTAGTTGGAGTAACTCTGCAAGAGAAAGTTTTTTCTCGTAAAAAAGTCGAGTAATGTATTTTCCCTCTCTATCTCCTAGACTGACCTCCTTTGCCAAATTTAATAAATGTAAAACAGGAAGGTTAGAAAATAAAGGTTGGTGAGAAGAGGTATATACTGAACCTGGACAAATAGATTCATTTTTGTATTCTTCAACACATTTTTTACAAAAAATTAATTGACACCCGTTACATATTTTCCACTCTTCAAGCACAGCCTCTTTTAATGAAGATTGATTTTTACAAAAAGCACATTTCACATAGAAATCTAAAATATTAGTCACAGCTTTTCATACTCCTCTTTAATTTTTGTCCTTTCATCTTCATCAAACTCAAGGAGAGTTCTGTAATTGTAATCTATTAGATTTGATTTTCGTTTAATATATCCTTTATACGTGAGAGATCTTATGCTCTCACTTACAATATACTCTTTTAAATAGTCATTAGATGTTAAAAACTCTTTAATCTTTTTAGTTGTAATTTTTTTCCCTGATTCTCTTAAACCCACTATTATCCCTAAAACAATTAATTCTACCTCATTTAGTTCTGGAGGAGCGAAATAGTTTGATTTTAAGCACAACCAAGTTTCATTAACTATTTTGTAATTGACTAATTCCAACCCAAGAATAGAAATAAAAATCTTATATTCTTCTAAAATATTTTCGAGTGTTGCTATATCCACCCTAGTTACTATCAACAAACCTTGTTGAGATACACCAAAAACTTCTACATTATCTTTTATCCATCTTCTAGTTAATATTGTTGTTAGTTCCCTAAATAATTCTTGTTTCTCTTTATCTGTAATTAAAGGAGACAATTTTTGTTCTTTATCTGTAATTTCATTTTTCATTTCATTCATCTTCTTTTTTCTTTGATGTTAAAAGGAGTGAACTCGACAATTCTGCATCTTCTTCTGAAGAGGGTCTACAAAAACGAATTTTATCTCCGTCTGAAACAGCGATTAGTGTTTTTTCAGAAGTCATCTTTGAAAGTACTTCTAACTCAATAGAACTTAATAATTTTTCAAGTTCACTTTTTTTCAATTCTTTGTTTAACAATTTTTCCTCTAATTTTCTTTCTAAACTCATAAAATCACCAAAAGTTAAAATCTCAGACTCTAATTTTTGTTGTCCCCTTATATCCCAGAAACCATACTCATCATTAATTTGAGGATTAATTATACTATCTTCTGATTTTTCAAAATGCAATAGGGAGCTAGGGAACGTTTTTTTTCCTACTACAGAAACCAAAGGAGTAGATTTTTTTCTTACAAAATTAGAAAATGAATTTATTCTACTTTTATTTTTAAGAATATTCTCTAAATTAAGTTCCTCTCGTAATTTATACATCAAGATATAATCTTCATAGACCTCTGCATCTAATAATTTTTCCTTATTTTGAAGCAAATATTGATAAATATCTGAAGTTTGCTCTCTATCTTTTTCTGATTCATCTATTAACAGTGGAATTTTTTTTCTTAGTAATTTTTTATATTTTTTTTCAATTTCAAAAAGAGTAAGCAAGAGAACATCATAGTCTTCTTCCATCATTTACACACCTTTGTTTCTATCAGAACATTGTGATTAAAATCCTCATTTAATTTGACATCTTCAATTCCAGGACTGATTAAAATAAACTGTGGAACAATTGACCTATTTTGTTTAGCTAAAAGATAAACAGAATAAGCAACAGAGAAGGCATAAGTTCTGTTCTTTTTATCCAGTTTTTGAGTAAACTCATCGATTACATGTAAAGGAGAATAACTGATAAGATGAAGAGAGAGGATAATAGCTTGTGCAATAAGAGTCTTTTCTCCTCCTGATAATTGCCGATAGTTTAAGTTTTTATTCTTTGTTTTTGCAGAAATAATTAGACTAGCTTCTTTCTCGTTTTTATAATTACTAATAGATATCGAAATTTCTTCAAATACCTCACTTAATAGATTCTTTAGAGAACCGTTAAGATGATCTACAATCTTTTGTAACGCACTTGTCCATTGATTTAATCTTTTTTCTATATCAACTTTCAGATTTTCTAAATGTTTATTACCTTTTTCAATTAACTCTTGTAGTTTTTCGACTCTAATTCGTTGAGCATTAATTGCTTCAGCACTAATGTTTCCTTGAACTTGAATATATGATAACTGCCCTTTTATCTCGTGAACCTCTGAAGAGATAGTTTCGCGTTCTTCTCTTATTGTTTCAGGACGATCACCTATTTCTTCAATTTGTTTTTTTAGTTCATCAATTCTTACTTGAAGGTTTGGAACTTCAGCATTTAATTTGTTAAGTGTTGTAAGCAAATTTTCTCTAGTCTTTTTATATTGTTCAATTTCTCTTTCTAAATTATCTAACTGTTTACGCGTGAAAAAATAAACTTTTGATAATTTGTCAATTTTTTCAAGAGCAGAATTAAGCTTATCATCGAATTCGTTTAACTCTTCATGTATTTTTTTAATTAACTCCTCTTCTTGACTAATTTCTTCTTCTAATTTTTCTTTTTCCATAAACAAGTTTGTTAATTCTGTAGATACATCTGATTTTCTAGCAAATAAAAACAAATCATTATCAATTTCTCTTTTTTTACTTAATAATTCTCCACTTTTTGAATTAAGTGTAAATTTTTCTCTAAGTAATTGTTCTTTTTTAACTTCTATCTGTGATATTTTCGCCCTTAAAACTTCAGTAGATTTGTAGGATTTTATATCACTACCAAGCTTTACTCCTAAAACAGGAGGAGGATTAGAAAAGGCTTCTCTTGAAAGGTAGTAACTTTTACAATCAGTTGTTAAAATATTCGATTTATATTGCTTTGCGTAATCAGTGAGAAGATTCGCACTAACTGTTGAATCAGCTATTATTGTTTTTCTAAATTTTTTAAGATATTCAAGTACTTGATAGGGAGCATCAATTAGATTTACTGCGTAATCAATTATTCCTGTTCTGTTACTGGTAATTTCTAACTTCTTTTTGTAATAGTCAGGTTTAGGGCCTTCTTGCTCTAAAACTCTCCCCACAGTTAATTTAACTGATCTATTTTGACTAAACCTAATTTGGTCAAAAATTTTCTTTGCTTCGTCATATGCTTCATAACTTATTGCTACAAAATCAAATAAAGAATAACTTATTGCTGTTTTTATCGCTTTCTCATATTTTTCAAATCCTTTTTTTATAGAAATAACTTGATAAATAGGACCAATAATCTCATTAGCATACTTTGATTGATCAACCTTATCTCTAAATAGTTTACAATCATCTAGTCTTCTTCTTTCTTCTTGCTTTAAGTTTCCTAAAAAAAATGAACGCTCATTTATTATATTTTGAGTCTTTTCTTTTTCTTCTTCTAATGACTGAATAGTACTGACTATTTCACTGATTCGTGTATCAATATGATCAAGTTCAGTTTTTATTTCATTAAGTTGATTCTGGAGTTGTTGTTTAGTTTTAAGTCCTTCTTCACTTGAAAATAATTCTAATTTTTTTTCTCTTTTTTCAATTTCATAAATCCTGTTATATTTACTTTGAATTAGTCTCTCTTTTTCCTCTAACATACCTTTCTTGTAAGTTGATGTAGACCTTAAAGAATCGACTAACTTATTTAACTGCTCTTTTTCTTTCTCTATTTCATTAAATTGAACCAGAATAGATTCTTTCTCTTGGTGTAATTTTATTTCTTCTTTTTGATTTGACTCGATTTTATTTTTTACTTTTTCTATTTCTCTTAAATGATTTTGAAAAACTCTATCTGCTTCTTCAAAATCATACCATACTAACTCTCTTGTAACCATTTCAAGCCTTTTTATCAAATTATTCTTCTTTGCAATTAAATCATAATCTTCTTCCATTTGTTGAAGTTTAGTCTTTTCCTTCTCTAGTTGCATCACCAGAGGAGAATGTTCTCGTTGCATTTGATTTAGTTTTTTCTTCGAGTCAAAATATGATTGATAAATCTCATTTAGACCTGTAGCAACAAGTAAGGTTTCTAACTTTTTATGTGGAGAACCTTCAGCAAAAGCGTTCAAATAGCCTTCTTCTGTAAAATTCAACATTGTATCCTCAAATATTCCTATTTGTTTCATGAGGGCTTGTATTTGTCTCTTTGTTACAATTTTTTCATTTCCATCTAATGATTTGATCTTCCTAATTGATTGATTTTTTCTGATTTCAAGCTCAACAATGAAAGAATCTTTATTATTTACAAAGGATTCAATATCCAAATCAGATGATTGAAATAATCTCCTTTCACCTAACAAAGGATTTGAAATAAAAAGCTGAATTATGGCAGACTCACCAAAAGAACCGATTAGTTCCTCTTTTTTACCCAAAGCAACTCTAGTAGGTGTATGACCAATTACTAAAATTAATGCTTCCAAAATTTGGCTTTTTCCACTCCCATTAGCTCCAGAAATGACAATTAATGGTTTTTCCATCAGATCTAGTTCAGTACATTTGTGCATCTTAAAATTTCTAATTATTAGTTTATTGAAAACAAATTTACTAGAACTTTCTGAAACATTAATTGTCATAGCGTTATAATAGTAGTAAAAGTTAGGTATATAAACAATTCAATTTTCTCAAAAAATTATAAAAAATTAAGAAATTTTATCAAGAAAAAAAAAGAAAAAAATTAGAATTTTAAAGTTTAAACTTTAAATTTCTTTTTAATTGTGAGTATAGTAGCAACAATAAGAATTGAACTTAGAGATACATATACTAGATCAAACGAACCTATTCTTCGTGTTTTGTTTTGTCCTCCAGTATAAATATCTGCACCAGCACTTGAACCAGTTGAGGTGGATTCACCATAGTCTTCCCAAGTATCAGCCTCTTGTGTTGTACCATCCATATTCAGTAATACTGCAGAAGTTTCTCCTCCGCCTCCACTTTCACCTAGTTCGTTTTCAAATCTACTGTCATAAATAACTTGAGCGCCAGGTAAGAAACACCCATTACTGGTAAGGAACATCCAATGCATTGTAACTGTTACAGATTCACCAGGAGCAAGTGTTATACCTTCAAATGTTATTAATCCCATTCCGAGATAGGTTGTATTTGAAGTACTTCCTTTAGTTGTTACTTGGAACATTAATTCAAGTTCTGAAACATTGTAATATTGAATAACAGTTACATGTGTTTCCGATTCACCAATGTTTGTAATAACAAGTTCTACTTCAATCTCCCAAGGAGCGTCTTCAGGTATAATAATATCAACATTTGTCTCAATATCAAGTATTGGTTGTGGGAAAGCAGGTTCCATTGCAGCTTCTTTAGGCAATAACAAAGCCCAAGCCATATTTGAAATAACAATTTCATGAGCTTCAGCTGCTCCTTCGAAGTAACCTACATCATGATTGAAAGGATTAACTACTTCTGCAGGACCTTGTCCTTCATCGCTGATAAATTCTACAACAGCATATACTGGATGAATACCCAAGAAAGTATTTGCTTGTACTTCTACTTCGAAGGTTACTTTCTCTCCAGCAACGATAGTACCTATTTCTTCAGTGTAGAACAAGTCTGGATTAACTATTTGCCATGTTTTATCCATAGAACCATGGAATAGATAGAGTATCACATTTGTAGCATCAATATTTCCTGTGTTTTCGATATATCCAGTAATTGTAATATTATCTCCTACTTGATAAGCAAGTTGATCTAACTCTACATATGTATTAAGTACAGCTTCATCATCTGCAATCTGGAAGTTTATTCCGTTGCTGAAACCATAATACTCAAATCCTTCAGGATCGTTGTACTTGAATCTTGCTCCAGCAGAAATCCAGATATCGTCAGCATAATCATAGAAACTTATAGGACGGCCGTATGCAATTTGACCAGCCCAATCAGAGAAACCTAGAATAACTCTCATAAGCTCATAGAAATCATGTAATTCTGTTGTTAATCCTGCTGCTTTAGTACCATCTCCATTATCAATTGCATGAATGTACATTGAACCTAAAACCCAATTTTCATTAGGAATGTTTTCTAAAGCCCAGCTGACTTGTGTCCAACTATCAGGATCTAAGTTCTCTATTGTTGTCTCGAGATAATATTGTGTGACAATCTCATCTCCCATTGTAACATTTACAGGAACAATCTCAAAATCCATTCCATTGAAATCGAAAATAGTTTGATTCTGGTATAGTAAATTGAACAAGTCTTTTGCTGCTTGATCAATTCCATTCTTTAACTCGTCTTTATAGTCATCAAATAGTGCGCCCCAATCTCCATTGTAATCTGCAACAGATATGTTTTCTAAGAATTGAGTAGCTCTATTGACTAAGATGTTACTTAATCCTTTAGAAGAGTTAAGCTTTACTTGAGTACTAACTGAATAACTGTAAGGACCAACAATTATGCTTGCTGTTTCTGTTTTTACTGTCGCTTCAGTTACTGAAGGATCAATATCAACTAAAGAACCGTTATCATATACATACCATCCTTCAAGTATCATCATTGTCTGATTGTAGTTCTGGTATTCTTTTCCGTTAACAGTAATTATTATACTGATATCTACAGGGATGTATTCACTTTCATTGATAGATACATCGTCTCTCAATCTAAATATCGATGGCAAGTGGCTGTAAAATTTCATGAAATCTCGGCCTAATGGGTAGCTTATTGTAATATTCTTTGCTGGTTCAGTTCCTGTGTTTGTCACATTATAATTCATTTGTAAAATTCCTTCTGAATTTAATAAATCTTGGTCATAACCCATGTTTACTGCTACTCTAGGAGCAGAACTTAGTTCAGCATAATTAATGTTAAACACTACTTCAAAGTTACTTGATAGTAATCTTACTTCCCAAGGATTCTGCATTACCCAATCCATTTTTCCTGTTATTTGTGGTGCAAAGTTATCAGTATCTGGGGAAATTGATTTTGGATTGATTGTATATGGGAATCTAAATTTAACTACAGAGAAGGTTTCATATGCTGGGTCATCAAATATTGTTACTTCTTCTCCAAATAGATTGTTGGTTGATAAAGTATATTCTTCACCAGATGAAACAATAGCATCTGGGTCAACATAAGAAATAGCTCTTATTGCTCCCTGTGTTAAGTATTCACCAACTGCAACAGCCTTTACTGGTGAGGCAACAACGTCGGCGGGATCTACAACAGACAAGAAACCAGTTGGAATATCTGTTTGCATTTCTCCAATAAGATCAGTGAAGACTGAATCTGTTATTCCTCCTGAGAACTTGTAAACATAAGTTCCATATTCAGTTGTGAGTGCTCCGGACCAATAAAGGTCTATTCCATAATAGTCACTGAATGCTGTGGCAATTGTAAGAGCTTCCTCTAAACTTTGCTCTGCTGTTAGTGTTTTCTTTAGTTCAAGGGCCAATGTAGCATTTTCAGGAGCTCTATATGGTCTCCTTACAAGGTAATCATGGTAAGCTTCTTGTTCTGTTACCACGAAAATCCAATTTATTACATTATCCATCAAACTTTCTGGAGTTATCTTTAGTACTGAAGGACCTCCAACAGTAGTAATTTTAACCAAAGCAGCGGTATCAATACCAGCAACTATTTTCATCTCTTCAAGAAAAACTGAAGGTAAAGTTCTGGTACTTGCAGAATCAAATTGGTCTGCTGCACCTAATGCTTGGGTATAAGAACCGCTGAAAGTTAACAATATTAAAGCTAACCCCATTGTCATAATAATAGACATCTTATTTTTCATTTTTGACCTCCAAAAATTTGTCTAATACTAAGTATTGAACATCTATATTATAAAGATTATTTTTGTGAGTTATAAAAAAACAGAATTCGAAAAAAATCGAACATTAAGAAACTACCATTAAAGGAGCCTATTGAATAATAATTTGTAAACTTTCAGTTTAAGATGCAGAATATATAAAAAAAGAAGAAGTTTTACAATAAAGATTTTAGAGCTTTTCTATAATCATTAGTAGCTTCTTCAGGCATTGTTCCATTGATGAATATTCCTAGACTAGACTCTACAGCACCAAGAATTTTTAGTGACTGCTTATTTCTCTGTGGACTGTGGAGTTTAAAATACATATGATAAATATTAGGACTTTCAGGAAAATTGAAAACTTTTTGATGAAGAGAAAGAGAATAACTTATTTCTTTACCAAATATTACAAATAAACTTTTAACTAGCTTTGGCAATAAGTTTGCAAAAGATACTAGCTCTTCTTGTCTACTCTCTTCCAATTTACTATAGCACCTTTTTGGATAAATATATAGATCATAAGCATATTGAGCTGAAAAAGGAACAACTGCCATCACAAACTCATTTTCAAAAACAACCCTTAAATCAGTTTTTTTCTCAATTTCTAAATATTTACATATCATGCAAGCATTTTTTTATTTAAAAAATTTCCAATCTTTCTTAGTTCATTTTGAACAGTATGAGGAACAAATGAGAAAGCATAAATTTGCCCATGAGTTAATTTTTTGTACAATTTTCTCCTACTACGTCAGTGGAAGAATACAAACGCTAAAACAGATGTTTGAGCATACTGACATCATCTAGGAATCGTGGGACGCATAAAGAAGAGTAGAACTCTTCACTCCACGAGTACTAAGTATTCTACCATTATGGTATAATAGTACATAGGTCTATTTCAACCACTGGTTGAGACCCCGGAAGGAAGTATAAAAGGTGAGACTAAAGTGTTGTCCAGTAAGATAATCAACTAGTGTAGATGCTCGGGGACGAAAAAGAAAACGAAGAAACAATTTCCCGATGTTGATTGCACAGGTAAGGTCAGAGTGAAGAGTATAATGGCAATGAGAACAATAAACAAGACCTCTAACAGGTCGAATAGTCTTTCGTCCACATTTTGAGCAAAGAGAAGAGGTAAGATATTCCTGTAAGGTGAGGATACGTTCGGGTTCTAACCCATTTAGAAGACACATTCGTCGAAGAAGAGTAACTATTTGGTAGTAATTCCACGGGTGAACCTTTTTACGAGTAAAACGGGTAGAGGAGTTCTGTGGTCTGTAGTCTTGATTCATTACTTTTTTTCTTAATTTCGAGTGTACTCCCTTGGGGTAACCAACAACAACGACTAAATTATAATCCTGTGTAAGTTCAACAATATCTTTCCACAACTCATTAATAAAAGCATATAAATAAGCATGAGAGAGCGTCTGATATCTTTTTCTTAATTTTTTTAATGTTTGATATCCTTTATTGCTTCTTTTGTCTTTACATGTATTCTTCTTTTTTGCAAGTTTTCGTTGCAATCTTCTTATTTTCTGTTGATAGATATACTTCCTTTTTTTCCATTCTTTCATTTTCCAGAAGAAAATATGATTGGGAGATATTTTACCTGTTGATGTTAATAACACTCCTGCTCCAGGTATTTTTTCTCCCAGATCTATTCCCAGCACAGCTGGAGGAAGAAGAGAAGGGTCAACTTTTTTTTTCTTGTAGAGATCTGCTTGAGGAATAATTGTTATCTGAAAATTTACCCACCAACTGTTTTTTTGTGAGTTATATTTTAATTCTAGACTTTTTACTTGTCCTTTTCTTATTTCTTTTTGGTGATATTCACTCATTTCTAGTGGTATCCATAGTCTTCGATGTGTTCGTTTTTTTCTTTTTTGTGTGTCTAATGAGTCTCTTATCCCTACCCAGCAACGAGAAAGAGTGTTTTTCCCTTTAGGCAAATGTTCTATGATAAATCTATTTTTATTGATTAGTTGTTTTCTTGTTCGTTTTACTGGTGGTAAAATATATCCTTTTTTTCTTTTTCTATTCTTTTTTTTGTTATATCCTTGTTCATAAAGTTGTACTGCTACATCTCTACACTCTTGAAATTCATCGTGAGAACAATTAGGAAACTTTTTTTTGAGATCATAGGGTACAACTGTCCTTTTTTTCTTATTTGTTTTCTTTGTTGTTGTTAGTGTTAGTTCATCTAACTTGCCTTTATGCACTTTTAGTCTTATCTCTCCTTGTTTGCTTATTTTTCTTATTACTTTTTCTTCTTCTTTTCTTATTATTTTTACATATTCTTCTATTATTCTAGTATCTCTTCCTGTTATCTTTCTCATTCTATCTTTTTTGAACTTCGTTAATTTTTCTGTTTTTACTCTTACTCTTAATGTTCTCACTATTTTCTCCATTTTCTAATCCTTTTTCTTCTTCACTTTCTTTTCTCTATTTATTAATTAAGCAATTTATTTAAAAACCTAAAGAATTTATACAAAAAATTTTTTCATGGGGGTGAAGAATTGAAGCACCTACATCTTTTCCAAAATTTTCGAACGGAAGAATATATTTTATTTTTTTATCTTCTTTTAGCTGTTTTGTTGCTTCTATCCATTTTTCAAAAATTGAGAGGATTTCATCTACCTTTAACTCATGAAATTTCTTACCATGGTCAGCACTATAAACTAGAACTTCACATTTACCATAAGCACTTTTAGACTTATACAACTGATCCTCTTCTTTGCTCCAATAATCTACCTCTAAAGATAAGCTCGGGAATTTATTATCCAATCGAATAGGTTTATTGATAAGGTCTTTGACTTCCTCAGAACCTTTACAAAAAGGGCAGAAATCCTTTTTCCTATCAGGTCTTCTTTGTCTTTTGGGTGCATAAATGATCCATTCATCAAAAAAATAATTGTACCTAAGTTCACCCTCTGTCATTATTCTAAAAACGTGAAATTGATTTTTAACTATTTACTTAATCACAGATAAATTCATTCATTTTTATCCCAAAAACTTTTATTTAGAGCAAAAAGATGAATACTGTGTATGGTACTTTAATTTTACATGCAAACCTTCAATATGCAGAAATAGCAAAATCTGAAATACCAAATGTGGTCAATAGGAGTTATATTCCTGTAATTTCAGAACTGATTGATAAACCTAAAGTTCAAGTTGCTTTCAACTTTACAGGAGTAACTTTAGAGATTTTGAGTAATGAATATCATGAAGTTATTGATCTTTTAAAAGAAGGAATAAAGAAAAAGAAGTTTGAGTTAACTGGTTGTGGATATTCACATCCCATATTACCTCTTCTTCCTATTAATGACATAAAAAAACAAATAGAATACAATGAAGCTGTACTTAAAGATGTTCTCAGCTATAAGCCCACAGGGTTTTGGCTACCAGAATTGGCTTACGACCCCACTTTACCTAGAATATTGAAAGAATATGGTTATTCATACATTTTCATTGATGATGATTTGTATTCCAACAGTGAAGAATTAAAGAATATTGCTAACCCCTATAATTATCTCAGACCCAATTTAGAAGCTTTCATTTCCGAATTTCTTAAAACTAAAAGTTTGGTGAAAAAGTTTTTCCAATTCATTAAAATCAAAAAAGAGATACTTGATAGATGTAAAAAACAAGACTTTTATCCTGTTGAATTAAAAGGAGTAGGAGACACGATCACAGGGATTAGAGCACCAAGAGCATGGTTTGTGCTAACTTATTCTGCATTAATGAACTATCCTACAATTAATATTAATACTATCAAAAAAATGCTTTCTTATCAAAAAAACAAAAATGGATTAATAGTTCTTTATGCAATGGATCTTGAGTTTTTTGGTTATAGAAGTTACATTGATGGACATTTAGTTGATCACAAAGACTTGGGAAATATGTTAAGTAAATTAGCAAAAAATGACGAATTTAAATTAATTTTACCGAGTGATTATCTTCAGAAATTTAAACCAAAGAAAATAGGTTATATGAGAACAGGTAGTTGGGCACCATATGGTTCACTAGATATTTGGACAAAAGATGAAGACAATAAGAAACTAGAAAGATTATGTGAGGATGTTCGGATGTATTTAAATCATCTTCCCCCTTCAGAAGAAAAAGAGAAAATATGGAAGTTACTATTACTCGCTGAAAATTCTGATGGAAGAGGATGGGATCCAATTCCAGAGAGAAGATTAGATTGTTTCTCTTATGCAGTGGAAGCGTTAAACAGAGCAAAAAAAGAGTACGAAGACACTATACTTTAATTTATATTGCGTTCTAGAGTTACTCTTTATAATTAATTATTGCTTCTGCAACTCTTATTGCTTCAAGAGTTTCTTTTACATCATGAGTTCTAAAGACATGAGCTGAATTAATCAAAGCGACGACAGAAGCACCTATTGAACCATACAATCTGTCTTCAGGAGGAGCATTATTCAATATCTTTCCGATAGATGTCTTTCTACTAATTCCCACATAAATTGGTTTTTCAAGGGTTCTAAATTCTTTTAATTTCTTAATTATTAGATAGTCATGATGGTAGTCTCTAGCTTCCCATGAACCTATCCCAGGATCAACAGAAATTTTATTCTTATTTATCCCAGCGTCTAAGCCTACATTAAGAGATTTTTTTAATTCTTGAATTATTTCTGGGATTAAGAAGACATCTCCAGGTTCTTTTCTTGCAGCCATTAGTACTGCTGAAGCGTCATAATCAGCTATTAAGTCAGCAAGTTTAGGGTCTTTTTTAAATCCAGAAATATCATTAATTATTTGTACTCCTCTTTTTAGCGCAAGTTCGGCTACATTATATCTCATTGTATCAACAGAAACTTCAACATTAGAATAACTTGAAACCACATCTAACACGACATGAAGAGCGTTTTTAATCATTTCTTGTTCTGTTAAAGCATCGACTCTCCCTTCTCCCCCATAAATTTGAATGGGTCGAGTAGACTGAGCACCAATATCAATGCAAGAAGCTTCATCATTGATCATTTGCATTGTAACTTTTCCAAGTTCTTCTTTGGAAGTTTTTATTGACCCCTTATAAAATGAAGCTTCTGAAATATTTATTATTCCAACAATACAAGCAGGAAGTCCATCACCGACTTCAATTTTTCCTAAATAACCTTTAATACTCATCTTTTTCTTTCTCCACTTTTTCTTGTATACAGCTGAATAAAGGACCTATAAACATGCAATTTTTTGCAGAGATAAGTTTATTTATATTTTTCTCGTCCTTATCTTCAATCTTTATCATTGGATATCCTCTAATAATTACAAAAGGTATTTGTTCATTGGTTTCTCCCATTAATAGTTCAGCAGCTGTAGCTAGTTGATCAGCAACAGCTCTTTGAGTGATATGCATTTCTCTATTAAAGAGATCTTTTCTTCCTCTCTCATCAAGAATTGCCTCAAACCCATAAGTTCCTAAAGCACATCCTACTGTTCCTAATCTCATAGGCATAGTTCTAGAGTCAGCAATAATAACTCCTATCTCTTTTTTTGTGATTTTTGTTAATGCATCATGAATCCTTTTTGCAGATTTTTTACTATCTTTTGGAAGAAGGACCACTCTTTTTTCTCCTACATTTGATTGGTCAGCTCCAGCATTAGCTAGTAACCCATATTCATTATACGTTGTTATTGCTCCTGGAACAGTTCCAATGTAATTATAATTACATTCCTCTAGAATTATTTGTGCGAACTCAGCAGGCATTTTTGCTTTTTCTGCTATTTTTCTTGCAATAGGTTTTACTCTTTGTTCAATATCATTAAAATCTACAACATTCTTCTCTGAAAATGAGACAACTTTACTTGCAAATACTATAATATCATTATTTTCTATTTTCTCATTTTTCTTTTCCAATGATTTTAGAAAAATATCAATTAGATCATCACCAACAGCTATAATTTTTACTGCTGGTATTGGAATAATTTCTATGTTCATTGAAATGTGAAAAAAAAGAGTAAATAAAAGAGTATTTATTCTTTCTTGAAGAATTTCACTCCTTCATCAACATTGACTGCCCATACAGGCAAAGATAATTCATTTCTTAATTTAGAAGCGATAGAATCCTTTTCATCATTATATGTTAGAATAACTACACATCCTCCGAGACCAGCTCCTGTTAACTTTCCTCCTAAAGCTCCAAATTTTATTCCGAGATTAACTATTTTGTCTAATATGGGGAGAGAAACACCTATTCCTTCTCTTAATGCAGTTTGTTGAGATGTTAGTAAAGAGCCTAAAAACTTTAGATCTGGATTGTATTTACTTAACTCAACTTCTGCTTTCTCTGTATCATCTCTAATTGAAACAATAGCTTTCAACAATTCATAGTCAGTAGAACTAAATTCTAGCTTATACTTTTCTAGTTGTTCCATTGTTATTTCTCTTATAGAAGTTGAACTTTTCTTGAAAAGATCGAAGACTACTTTTTTGCTTTTAGTTACAATTTTACTATGTACATCATTAGTTTTTTTAGGAACACAACTATTTACTACTACTATTCCAAGATCTGGATGATCAAATATTTGAAATTTAACTTTATTCTCGTCTTTTAAGTCTAAACTTATAATTGAACCTATTGCAGATGAATATTGATCCATTTTTCCACACGGAATTTTAAGTATATCATGTTCAGCAATATAAGCCAGTTCTGCAACAGTTTGGTGATCTATTTTTATATTGGAAGAATGAGCTATCAAACTTATCCAACCGACAAGTAATGCAGCTGAACTAGATAGTCCACTTTCTAGAGGTATCTCACTTGAAATTTCAACATCTAAAGGAACAAAATTTTCATCCGGGAATTGTTTTTTTAAACTCAAATATCCAGCTTCTAGATAAGAAAGAAAAGAAGAGTTAGCAGATAATTCATTTAAAGAAGTTGGAATGATTACAGATTGCTGCAAATCTAGCGATTTCACACGATAACACAATTGTTCTGTGCTATTGGCATAAAATAAAAGGCGTAAGTTTATTGCTGCAGGGATTACTTTTAATTGCAAGTAATCTTGATGTTCTCCAAATAAACACACTCTAGCAGGAGCAGATGCAAATAACATTAGATTTGAAATCTGTAGACAGCTATTAAGTTTTTCTAAAAAATAATATCTAAATTAATAACTTCTGTCCTTAAAGGAACTAGAAAAACTAATAAAGATAGACTCTTCAAGTCATACAACAAATGAAAATTTTGGAAAATCTCTTCAATGTCAATCTTTACTTAAATAAGGAAAATATTGATATAAGAAGTAAAGAACCACTACGAGATCCGTGGGTACAAATTTACATTCCTGAGCTTTATATAACGTCTGAGAGAATAAATAAAGGCGTTGCAGACATTATTGAAAAAGTTTTAATTGGAAATTGTATATGTTCTATAATTGGAGATTTTAAATCTGGAAAAACTTATTTAGCAAAACTTTTAGCTGAAGGTTTCAAACAAAGTCTCCATGAATATTGTTCATACAACAAATTCTATGTTATTTTTTTAACTCCTGATAACTTTCCAGAAAGATATTCACTTTCAAATTTTATGAGAATTATTTCACAAGAAGTTTTGGGAAAATATTATCAAAGTAAAGAAAAAATTATTGTTGAACTCAAAAAACACATCTCAGAAGAAAACGCATTACTAATTATATTCATTGATAATTTTACTAAAGAATCGCTTTTACAGATTCTAAGTGATAGTTTAAAACTAACAAAGTTATTGAAAAATCATTATTCATGTATTTTCAGCTGCAGTCGTTCTGATTACGAACTATGTACACAATCCTTAGGACAAAGGCTTACTTCAACATGTACATCATGTTTTCATATTCCAAGTTTTGATTTAGAACAAACCTCAAAATTATTACAGACAAGATTAAACTATGCGTACATGAAATCAAACATTGAGGTATCAAACATCTTTGATAAAGATGTATTGGAGAAAGCATGGATATATTCTGATGGAAATCCGTGGATATTACTGGCTTTATTCTCAGACTCTTTTGCATATGCTAAATCAGTAGGAGCAAATAAAGTTACTGAAAAACATTTAGACAAAGTGCACTCACTATTTTCTAGAAAGAGATTCATAGGAGATTTAGATAATGGAGGAGATAAATTCCTAATAAAACAAGCTCTAAATGAATTTCCAAATAGAGAAAGGCAAGTTTGTGAGTTTTTATTGTATAAAGATGCTACAGCAAAAGAAATTACAAAACATTTATACGGAGATATTAAAACTCAAGAATATAGAACAAAATACATGGGTACAAAGTCCTTTATCAGGAGATTGAGAGATAAAAATATGATTGTAATAAAAGGAAAAAGAGGGAGAGCACTTCTATTTGGTATAAATCCAAATCTTAAAGCTTATTTACAAGAAAAAAAAGTGTAAAAACTCTATTTCTTTCTCCCTAAAAAGGGACGTAAAACTAAAGCTAGTATAAACACTACTATTAAGTTTATTAAAAGTAAGTTTGTATAGATAGTTGCTAGAACGTACCATGTTTCCATATTTAAATAGAATTCAGAGATATTTAGTTGATACCAATAGTAACTAAATATTCCTAACACAAATGCCAAAGGAATATTTAAAGCAAAGTAACTTCCTTCGAAATCAAAAGTTAAAGTTCCTGTTGTTCCTTGAGCTCTTTGATAAACGATTAAAGCTAGACCGATACCAATTATCATCCCCGCAATAGGTAAAACATAGAACCCATTAAGAAGAGTAAAGACAGCTAAGTTATCACTAGTTGTTTTTTGGAACACATGATTTATAAACAATAAATTATCTTCACCTATTATCTGTGTAGCTGTTTCTTGAGTAAATGTTTCATTGAACATGATGTTTATTGCTAATGTAGCTGCTAGAGCTAAAAAGATAATTATTTGCCCAATGATTTCCCTTATTTTATTTTCTATTGAAGAAGAATGAACTCTTCGTCCTAGTAGAATAAATACAACCATATAAATTAACCCAACTATCATAACAATTAGATCAAAAAATGGAAATGAATCATACGGATTTCCTAAAGATATGTTATATACTCCATTAGCGTAATAGGTTTGAAAAGAATTAGTAAGATATAAAAGCATATTAATTGCAGCACCAAGTATTGCTTGTAAACCAAAAACGATCCCTATCCAAGTTAGAGCTGTTTTTCCGCTCATCTCGATTGTTGCAAAAATCCCTGTGAACAATGCAACTGACAGATAAATTACGACAATGCTAATATATCCTGATGTATAGTTTCCTATTGGACTATAGAAACATAATGATGCTGAAAGTGAAATAACTATAGAAGCGATTACGTTTTTTGCAATTGCAGAAGTTATTGCTATGATACTTATTGTAAACAAGATTACAGCAGGAGTTATCCAGTCAGTAAATTTAGGCATTATACCTAAAAAGGGAATCAACCACTCAGTAACTACAGCTAAAGCGATTCCAATAACACTAGAAATAAGCGCTCGTTTACTGATAAATTGACCAGGGTTAAAATATTTTATTTCATTCATTTTTATCATTCCCACATTATTACTTTACTAAAGTTAAAACTATAAAAGATAAAAAGATTTTGGAAAAAATTTAGTGAAAATTGTGCAATAATTTGTTGAACATAAGACTAGTTTATCTCCTATAACTATCTCCAATGCTCATCAAGGTAGATCCAATATAAGTAAGCAATCCAGACAAGCCTGCTATCAATATTGTCCAAACTGGATCAATAACTACCCCCAATGCCTTATTGTCACTTTGCCAGATAATTAAGAACACAGTTAGTAGTATCAACGCAGCTAACATAAATCCAGTTAAAGTTAGATACGCATTTTTTTCTTTTTCTTGATATACCGCAGATACTGAACCTAGAGAAAAACCTCCAAGAATTCCAATACCCAAGTAAAATAAGAAATACCAAAATTGGGGAGATGTAAGCTCAACTATTGTTATTATTACACCAAATATTCCTGTAGCTGTTAAAGCTCCTCCTAAAAATGCTGCTGGTTTAGGCATTAATAATCACCATCTTTTTATTCGCTTAATGGTAAATAGTTCCTCTTGATTTATTAATATTTCTGAATAAATCGTTCTTCTGATTTTAAAACTCGATAAAGATATCAATATACTATTAGAACATATAAAAAAGAAGTTTGTTTAGGAAAAAATAAGAAAAAAAAAGATTATTTCTTCTTTTTCCAAATGAAAATCATTATACCAAGTGCAAATATTGAAAATGCCCAGGCAAATGGAGTTGTTTGTGTTGTTTCTTGTTGTAACTCAATTGAAAAGATTATAGATATAGTATTATTGTTTCCTGCTTTGTCAGTTACAACAATTTTGGCTTCAAAATCTCCTGATGAAGTATATTGATGAGAAGCAGAGTTAGAATTAGTTGCATTCCAAACTGTTCCATCTCCCCAATCAATGTAGACACAAGCTATATCAAAATTGTCTTCATAACTGAAGAATAATTCTACATATCCATCTGTACTTTTAGATAAAGAAGTGTTAGTTGATTTTGGATCAATTAAAAGGGTTGGCATCTCAAGATCTATATAGATTAAACTGGAAATATTTTCTGAAGTACCAAGTGTTGTCTCAACATATAATGAAACATTATATTCTTTTGATTCGTTAGCAAAACTATGAACTGTAGACATTTTTTCAAAGTCAGTAATGTTTTCTGTTTTACCATCTCCAAAATTGAAAAATATTTCAGAGATATCCCCTTTTGCCAGTTGAATTGTATAATTGAACGTTATTGTAGTATAATTAAAGTATGTTTGGCTATAAGGAAAGAGAGTCAACACAGGTTTTGAATCATATATCTCTAACTCGTGAAACTCACCTTCTGTTTCGTTATATCTTTCACCGTAGTATAAATTAAAAGCTCTAAAACTGATAATATTTCCTTTATTGAATTTGCCTAAGTTGAATCTATATTCACGTATTGTATCATTCCATCCATCTGAATTAGTAACATTAGTTTCATTTATCAAAACTCCATCTGTTAAATCAGTCAAAGGAACTATTTCTGTTCTATTTGTTTGACTCTCTTCAACTTTGTAACATAGACCAAATTCATCGTTCTTTGTCTCATTGAGAGTTCTTAAAATCACAGTTACATCGTCAATATCAGTATAATAATCGCTTTCTTCAGGCAGTGATTCAAAGTAAAAACCATTTTGTATTTTATATACTTGCAACTCTCCTGTTTCTGCGTTTAAGTCCCATCCAGCAGAGTTGTTTGCAACAAAATAGATCATTCGTTCTGTAAGGTTAAAAGATATTGTATAAACAGGGAATCCTGTTCCAGTATCATTTGTTTCATAGTCCATATCAAGAAAAGTTACTCCATCATAATTGGTCAAGCTCCCATTAGAAATTCGATCTCTATAGACAGAAAGTGCTAATGTTACTTTATCTGTTGGATTACCATTTCTCACAATATATTTTAAAGTGATTGTTTGGTTAAGATCAGCTAAAAATGTATTAGTACCTACTTTTGGTAATGAAATAATTTCTTCGTCCAGATATGGAGGATGAACACTATTACGAGCATAAATATAATGCCATGCATCCACATGATTGAAGACTGATAATTCTTCATAAGTTCCATTTGTAATTTCTCCACTCCAAGCATATCCCTTGAATTTTGTATTTTCTGTTAAGTTAAAAACACCACTATAGTAGGATAGATCTCTATAGGAATGAGAATAATTTAGTGCTAATGCTGAATTTAAATCTGTTGTTAAACCTGACCCTTCACCAACGAGAAATACTCCATCGATACCAGCGAATCTTGGGACAGTATAATTTACTGTAATTAAAGTCCCATTATCAAGAGAGAAACCTGCGGGAGTATATTCTTTTAATTTTGGTGCAGGAACATTGTTCGCTGAAATTTTTATTGTTTGGTTAAATACAACCATCATTGATAATGAAATAACTAATACAAGTATCAACGTACCTTCTTTTCTCTTATTCATACTCTTCACTCAAACATTGCTTGGCTTTCTATTAGATAAGTATTTTTATTCTTTTTGTCTTGAACTTAATTTTGTTATTTATCCAAATATAAAAATATAAATAAATATCTCCGAAAGGGATGTAAGGACTTATTTAAGGTGGAAAAATGCAAAACTTCGAGCAGATTTTTAAGGAAAAAGGAATAGAATACATCCAGTTTCAATTTACTACGATTTTCGGAGACCTCAAAGCCGTCGAATTTCCAGTAAAAATTTGGGATACTATGAAAAATGGATCAGGTGTAGACGGTTCTTCTTTAGGTTTTCTTAAAACAGAACAAAGCGATATGAAAGCAATACCAGATTATTCAACATTCGCAATTTTACCTTGGGAGCCTAGAGTAGCAAGGTTTATCTGTGACATGTATGATACCCATGGGAATCCACATCCAGCAGACCCAAGAAGCATTTTAAAGAGTGTTATAAACAAAGCAGAAAAAATGGGTTTTGACTACAAAACTAGACCAGAACTTGAATTTTATTTACTTGATTCAGAAGGAGAACCTTTTGATAATGGTTTATACATGGATACGGGCCCATTTGATCCATTAGCAAGTCTTAGGAGAGAGATTACTGATAACATGATTGAAATGGGAATGGGTGTTAAAACCATTCATCATGAATGTGGAAATGGGCAACATGAGATTGAGTTTACAACACTAGACGCTTTACACCAAGCTGACAATGTCCAAACATCTAAATTAATTGCAAAGACTAGGGCATTATTCAATGGGATAATATGCACATTCATGGCTAAACCTATTTTAGATCAAGCAGGAAGCGGGCTACATATTCATCAATACTTAACAAAGGATGGAGAGAATGCTTTTTCTGATGAAAAAGAGAAAATAAGTGACACATTGAAATTCTTCGTTGGAGGAATACTTGAACATGTTGATGAGATAACAGCTTTTCTTAATCCAACAACAAATTCATATAAAAGACTTGTACCAGGACACGAAGCTCCTGTTTATAAATCATGGGGAATAGGAAACAGAACTGCACTTATAAGAGTTCCAGGATATGAGAACAAGGCACGAATTGAATATAGAGCAGCTGACGCAGCTACAAATATATACCTTGCAAGCGCACTATTACTTGCAGCTGGATTAGATGGAATTGAAAAAAGGACAGAACCTATAGAACCTACTACTAAGAACATAGAAAAACTTTCAAAAGAAGAAAGAAAAGAAATGAAGATAACAGAGTTACCAAAAAATCTAAATGAAGCACTAGATTTTGTAGAAAAAAGCTCCTTTGTGCGTGATATTCTTGGGAATCTTATAGTTGATATTTTCATCAAAGAAAAAAGAAAAGAAATAGAGAAACTGAATTCAACAAACCCTAAAGGCGATCTTGATGAATTAACATGGGAATATGAACAATATCTTGAAAGAGTTTAGTTTTTTCCCATTTATTTTTTTTATTTTGTAAATCTTAATAAATGATATTTGTACAATATTATTAAAGAAGAATGGTGATATATTCTGCAATTCAAGAGAAGTGACGTTTTTAATTTAGAATCAATAGAAGTCTCATTACCAACTAGATTTCAAAACATTATACTAAAGAAACTTTATCTATTTAGAGAATTAAATATACAAAAGATTGCAGAACAATTAACAATAGAACCTGATAAAGTTAAAGAATATATTCGATTTCTAATTCAAAGCATGGTTTTAAGAGGGTTTTATAAAAAAGAGACATTTTACGTTAATGCTTTCTATTTATGGCCATTTGTTGAATCACTTAATCTAAACGAATTACAATATATAATTATGGGTTTATTGTCTTCCAAAAGAGTTATGCCCTTTACTGATGTTGCTAACTTCTTAAAACTAACTAAAGAACAACTAATATTACAACTAGAAAACTTGATCTATCGAGGAGTTATTATTTGTTATATTAAAAAAAACAATATTGTAACTGACTGGATATGGAGACCATTAGAAGAAATTAAGATTTCCAATCAAGATATCTGCATAATTGGAACTGCAATGATGCTCAGAAAAGCTAATATTGAAAACATTGCAAAGTTATTAAAATATCCAAAAGAAGAAGTTATACAAAAAATTTCTAAATTACTTTTATTTAGAAAAATAGAAGCTGAATTCATCATTAAAACTAATTTTTTTGCTAAAGATACTATTTCAATAATTGTTAAAAAATTCATCATCCAACCTGAGAAAAAAGATTTAAGTTTACTTCCCGCAAATGAAAAAGAGGTTGTAGGCTTTCTTTTACTTACAAAAAAAGCAAAGTTAAAAACAATTAGTCGATTTATAGAAAAACCGATTCATGAAACAGTTTCATTACTTGCTTCGTTAACTGCAAGAGGTACATTTCAATTCATTTTTACATCAAAAAACACCGTTAGACCTGTTCTCGTACCAGATATGAAACCTACAAGAACAATAGAAGAAATGTCCTCCTTATCTTTCTTCAACTATGAAGCCTTATTAGGCATGTTAACCACGAGAAAGAAGATAAAAGTTAAGAAACTTTCTTTTTGGATGAATAGAGAAGACGATGAAATCATTGAAGCGTTAATTAACTTGTACCTAGAAGGCTTCATATCATGTACTTTAGTAAGAAAAGTAATATACATTGATGGAATATTTCAATATAGTAGAACACAAGAAGGGAGTTTAGAACGGTGGGAAAAAATAATTCTTGGGATGGTTATCGCAAAAACTGTTATCTCTGTAAAAGATATAAAGAAATCTTTTTGTACAGAAAATCTCATAGCACGTGAAAAATTATATTCCTTCTATGGAAAAGGACTAATAAAAGGAGAATTAATAGATTATAGAGTTAACAGTAAATTAATTCCAAAAGAGATACCTATCTTTCCTCCTCTAAATCAAATTGAAGATTTTCCAATTCACTATCAGGAAATCTTTGGATATATAGTTTCAAATATTACAGTAAAAGTTCCAATAATGGCTAAATTATGGAATAAAAGCAAAAATGCAATCAAAAACATCATTTATGAGTTAACAGGAGCAGGGCTGACAAATGTCATTCAAAATCGTAACACCTTTATTCTACAATCAGCCCAGAAATATTATCCAACACAAGAAATAAACTCATTAGGCCATGAATATGTACAAATAATTAACGAGATTGAGAAAAGTAAAAGAAGAAGAGTAAAAATAGAGAATATTCAGAAAAGAGTAAATATTCCTAAGAACGACATTTTCAAGATTATTTGTCAATTATTAGCTCATGGTTATTACAAGGGCACAATTTCAGAAAAAGTATTCATTAAAAAAGGAAAACTTATTCTTCCTGCTGGAAAACTTAAATGTTACTACTGTGGGCACATTATTGAAGATAGCCACCGCCCTTGTCCAAATTGTTCAAAGTCACAGCCATTATGTATTATTTGTAACGGTTTAATTAAAAAAGGACAAGATCTACTTGAATGCCCCAATTGCGAAAATGTTGGGCATAAAGAGCATATGCTTAAATGGATTTCAATAAAAGAAGAATGCCCAATTTGTAAAACGCAGATATCCAAAAGGAATCTTGTAGAAAAAACAGCTTAAATATGCTTGATATGCAACTAGCTCGTTTTATCCTTTTTATTTACATATTCATCTGAAACAATTTTCCCGTCGTGCATAGTAATTTGCCTTTGAGCTAGTTTTGCTTGTTCTATGTTATGAGTAACGAAAATTAACGTTTTTTCTTTCTTTTTTGCTATACTCATAAGTAAATTTATCACACTATTACCTGTTTTACTATCTAAATTGCCTGTTGGTTCATCAGCTAATATTATCTTCGGGTCATTAGCCAAACTACGAGCTATAGCAACTCTTTGTTGTTCTCCTCCAGATAATTGATCAGGTTTATGATTTCCTCGTTCTTCTAAACCAACTAGATCTAACAATTCTTTGACCCTCTTTTTTCTAAACTCTTTTGGTTTTTTTGCAAGAATTAAAGGCATTTCAATGTTTTTTGCTGCACTGAGCTCCTCAAGTAAATTAAATTGTTGAAAAACATAACCTAAAGTATCTCTTCGCAAACAGCTTAACTCTCTTTCAGAAAGTGTTGCTAAATTATTTCCTTCAATAAAAATTGCACCTTTATCTGGATAATCTAAAGCTCCAATCAAATTTAAAAGCGTAGTCTTTCCGCTCCCAGACACCCCTACTATTGATATTATCTCCCCTTCGATAATTGATAAATTTATATTTGACAATGCATGAACAATAGAATCGCCTAATTTATATTGTTTATATAAGTTTTTTATCACTAAAATATTATTTCCATAATCTATTTTTTTTGCAGATTTTTTTTTATTTATCTGAAACATCTACATCTCACTTTTTACGCATATTATTTAATTTTTCTCTTGGAAATCTGTTTTTCATTATTTTGAATTCTTCTATCCATGCTTTCTCAAGATCAACATCTAAAACCAAAGAAAGTTGTAACAATAGAGAAAAAGATTGAGCTAATTCTCTTTGAAGATCATATTTTTGAGGTCGTATATGCCCCATAGATTCTGTTTTATAATTTATATCAAAGAGGATGTGTTTTCCTACTTCACCAAGCTCTTCAATTAAATGAATAAAAACTGCATATGCAGGAAAATTAAGCCAATCTCTTTGAATTAGGAAATCTTTTAGTTCATTTACAATTTCTTTGAATTCCATATTGAAAAATGTATCTTGATAATATTTATAAATATCCGTTTTATTATATTATAAAATTGCATAAAGCTAAAATGATAACAAAGCACAATAAAAACAAAGTAAAGGCGGTATTTCAACATGATAACATGTGGTTGAAAATTGTTCTTTGTTTATCTATCTGTAAATAATAACAAATCTATAAATATAATACAGCACAAGTTGAGTAAGAACTTTGGAGCTAATCAAACTGAAAAACTAAAGGGGTGTTTAATCTAGTTTGCCAAGAAAGCAGAATAAAAATAAAAAAATTGATCATATTTTGCAAAGTAGTGACAAACTATTGGATTTTATCACCTCTGAAATATTAAATGCAACAGAAAAAATTTATGCTTGTTTTCCTCCTGGAGAGAAATTTGGGAAACTTTTCGAATTTAAGCAAGAAACCTTTTTCTCCGCTTTTAAGAAAAACTTTCTGCCAATAAAAGAAACCTTAATGAAAGACATTAACAATTTTTCAAGAGAAAAAATTAACAAATTATTAATTGTAGGGAATCTATTTTTTGAGTTAAACGATTTGGATTCTGCATTAAAAATTTATAAAAAAATAGTAAAATTAGATCCTACAAACATATATGCTTGGAGCAATTTACTAACGATTTATCTAGAAAAAGAAAAAACACAAAAGGCTCTTGAATGTTATATCCATATTCCACCTAGTTTTCTTCAGAATACTCTTTACGAAAAAATAAATAGAAAACTTGATGCTTATAGGATATTAAATATCTCATCTTTAGTTTCATACGAAGAAACGATTTTTTCAATTTCAAACACAGAAATTATGTCTGAGGGGCAGAAAGCAGAATATGAGAACAAATTAAGAGAACTCTACTCAGGCATAGAATTTGCAAAAGGTCAAGAAGCATTAGCAAATGGTGAAATAGATGAAGCACTGATTTACTTCACAGGGCTAACAGGAAAGTATCCTAAAAGTGACATTCTATTTTATATTTTAGGAAAAACTGCACTTGATGGTAAACATTTTGTAATTTCAGAAGAGTACTTAAAAAAAGCAATAAAATTGGTAAACAATGTTCCTGAGTATTGGATAGCTTTATCAAGATGTTTTTTTGAGCAACACAAAAATGAACAAGCAGTTAAAGCTTTAAAAACAGCATTAACTCTTAATCCTTCAAATCCAGATGCGTGGGAACTAGCAGGCAAGATGATAAAAATTCTTGAAGCCTTAAACGAATATAATCATCTAATTGATAAGTTAAAAACTATTTCCATGAACAATGCATATTCCTTATTTGCAAATGGACTTATAACAGCTAAGAAATACGCTACAGCTCTGAAAATATTACAATATGGAACGGAAAAATTTCCTAATGATGTTGGTTTACTCGAAAAACTTGCTCTTGTTTATGAAAGAATGATGAAGTTTGATGAGGCTATTACTATTTACGAAAAACTTATTCGAGTAGGAAATAACAGTCAAAAATATCTGAGGAAAATAACCTCTATACTTACAATCTTACATGATGATACACGATTAGTAAAGATTCTTAAAATGGTATCTGCTTATATCCCAATAAATGAACCTGCCTTGTGGGATAAGATAGGAAACATTTTGCTTAAAGCAAAAGACTACTTTGGAGCTAGTGAAGCTTTTCGCAAAGTAATTTCATTTAATAAAAATGATCCCAAAGTCTTGTTTAATTTAGCCTTAACTTATCAAGAGCTTGCGCTATATAAAAAAGCTGAAGAAACATATAATAAAGTAATAGAATTAAATCCGCAGGATCATGCAGCTTTAAACAATTTAGGTAATGTTTTAAAAGAACAGAAAAAATATGACGAAGCAATAGAATGTTATAAAAGGGCTGTCCAGATCGAACCAAATAAAGCTATTTCATTTGCAAACTTAGGGATTCTTTATGAAGAATTAAGATTGAAGAATGAAGCCAAAGACTGTTATAGAAAAGCAAAAGAAATTGCATTAAAGAACAAAGACTATGATTCAGCAGCAAAGTTTGAAGAATGGGAAAATTCAGTTTAATACTTTTGATAAAAATGGAAAAGAAAAAAGAATGGGCAATAGCTCAAGAGAAAATTACCAAGTATATAGAAAAACTAGGTTTTGATGTTTGGAAAGAAAGAAGAATAAATAATAAACGTGTTGATATCCTCGCCAAAAAAGTTTCTGGTGATAAGATAATTTATCTTGTGTTTGAGATTAAACACTATAACCGAGTACATGCATACAATGAACGAGAGTTTTTTTTGCAAATTCAAGATTATGTTAAAGAATTACTACTCCGTGAAGTAGCTCGTAAGTCTGCAAAAAAGGTTTTGAGAGATTATTTGATCATTGGCTATCTCGTGTTCACAAACGATTTTGGGATTTTCAAAAATAGAAAAAAAGATTGGAAAAAGGGTTCTTCTCCTCAAAACAATAAAATTATAAAAGAGATTTGGAAAAGGAAAGTTTCTTTTTTTTATTCCACCCCAGAATTTATTAAGAAAAATTTAGAAAGTGTAGGAATAAGTCTGGATAAACAGTTGCTGTTAAACAAATTTTTTGATAGTAAAGAAAATAAATAAAAATAAAAGTAAGAAAAAAGACTGTTATCTTGAAAGATGAGTAAACTTGAAGACAGTATTAGAGAACATTTAGTTGCAATTCATATATTAGATGAGGGCATTAATGTTCACTCAGAACAACTTCAGAGCATTAGCAATATTGATAATGTACTTTTATTTGGTTTTTTGACAGCATTATATAATTACACTTTTGCAATAGGTCAAGAAAAAATTTTAAACATTGATTTAGAGCAATATAAAATCATATTTCAAGAATTAAAAGATAATAAACTGTTAGTAGTCATCACTGATTCCCTAGTAGATAACAAGAATGAAAAGAATCTTGTTGAAAAAATTAAACTTCGATATGAAGTACTTACTTATGACAAAGATATAAGTGAAATCGATTCATTACTCACAGTTGAAGATGGAATAATACCCTTAGAACTTATAGCTGAAATAAGAAGTAAAGGAACAATGCTTGCTAAACAAGAAGAATTAAATAAAAGAAACATGGAAATTCAAAAAGAAATAGACATTCCAAAAATAAAAACTGAAAAATTCTTCTTTAATAATATTTTAGATGAAGGAATTATTGACACAGACAAAGAGGTAAAAATCAGAAAAACCATATCTAATTTCTTTTTAGGTTATAAAAATTTATTATTATGCATCTTTGCATATAATATTAAGGATAAATTTTGTATTTTCTCTTTTGGGAGAAGTTCTCAAGTTGAAAATCGTGTTGAGTTTATTAATTATATAATTAATGAAACTCTAACCAAAGTCTCAAATAAAGAGAGTAGTAATCTAAAACAGGTTGAGTATGAAGGAAAAAAATTTTGGGTTGATATGTTTCTTGATCAAGAAAAACATTTGAGTTATGTTTTTCTCTCAACATCTAAAAGTGAATTGGTAAGCTTAGAAGTTCATATAAAAAGAATATCCACTTTCATTTATAGATTATTTCAAAAAGGAATGATAGATTCATAAACTAGATATTTAGCAAGATTATAATTTCAATTAGTCACACAAATATCCACAAAGTTAAAAAAGAAAAAGATTGAAATAACAGTTATAGAATTAATGAATGAGGAATATTTATGAGTATCTCTGGTCAAGAAATGGAAAAATTGCTACAAGAGTTTTCTGAGAATACAGAAGGAGTTTTAGGTTGTTCTATTATACTTGCAAAAGATGCCTTGATGTTAGCTGAAGCTTCTCAGAAATATGATAGTATGGTAATTCAATGGTTAAGTGAACGTATCTTATCTATGGCAAAAGAATCACTTAAACAGCTAATGAACGATTACCATTTACAGAGTGTGACTATTGAAGAAGAGAATCACCTAATCTTTCTGAGACCAGTAGGAACAGAATATTATCTCGTCTTTATTCTAAACAAGGAAGAAAATAGAGGTTTAATCGAATACAATATAAAAAGACTTCAAGAAAAACTCAGCAAAGCATTAGGATTGCAATAAAAAAGTCTAAGAGGATTGTAATGAATATCACAACACTTAAAATTCTTTCAAAAATAGCAAAGGATAAAAGGAATTTAAAATTTAGTTTTATTTCTCCTAAAACAAAAGAAATACTTTGTACAGCTGCAACATTAGAAGACCTATATAAGTGCATTTTAAACTTGGATCCAGAGATTATTAAAAACCATGTCACTTTAGATGAAGAATCTCCTGAAGAAACCAGAGATCTTGCTTTTTGGGTTCAATATATTCTTGCAGATTCAGACCTTTCCATGAAAATATACACTGTTGCTAAAAGATTTAAAGATGATGCTGAAAAACTAAAATTAGAATTAATAAATCTCTTATTCACAAGACTGTTAAATATATCTGAAATTTCTTCTATTCCTGAGTAGTTATTTTTCTTCAATCAATATATTTTTGAAACATTTAATTGACAGTTAGGTCAATAACAAAAGAAGATGGTGTTTGAAATTAGTGTTAAATGTCCAAAGTGTAAAGGAAAAGGAAAGATTCGTAAAGAGAAAACAACATGCCCAGCTTGTTACGGTGTAGGAAAAACTTCTTTTTCCCTAAGTGGTAAAGGTGTAGAGGGAGATATTTGTAAGAAATGCAACGGAACAGGAAAAATAACAATTTATGAGAAATGCCCAGTATGTGATGGAAAAAAAACAGTATTCATATGTAAAAATTGTAAAAATATAATGAAAACACCAAGTAAATCAGGATTATGCCCTGCTTGTGAATCACAAAAAAAACCTATAATCTATAAGTTACGTCCTCCTATAGACTCACAGCTTATTAGGAATGGTATGGTCTTTTTAGGGAGAGTAGATCAAATCAAGAATTTCGGAGTGTTTATTAAGCTAGCAGAAGATGTTAAAGTTTTAATAAGAAAAGAAGATATGAGCGACGAATATGCTTGGGATTTAGGAGAAGAAGTTCAAATTAAGATAAAAAACGTAAGTGATTCTGGTAAACTTTATGGTAAATCAGTAAACATAAAAGATTATTCTCTATTATCAATGAGAGGAAGGGTAAGAGATGTTCAAATAAAGGAAATCACTCATGAGAGAGTAGGAGCATTTTTATCATTTAAAGCTCAAGTTGTATCTATTTTGCAGACTTCAGGGCCAACTAGATTTACTTTTGCAGATGCAACAGGTTCAATTAATGGAGCAGCATTTATTAAAGCAGGAGAAAGAGCCTTCCCTGAAATCACAGAAGATATGGTTGTAGAGTGTTTTGGAGAAGTAACAGAATTTAAAGAGTCCTTACAGATTGAAATTCAAGATATTGAAGCTCTTGAAGAAAAAGAAACAAAAAAACTGTTGAATGAGATTGAAATTGCTTTAGATAAGAAAGCAACACCTGCAGAGTTGGACTTTACAGTCAAGTCAGAAATATTATCAAAGTTAAAACCAGACATTATTAAAGCAGCAAAAAGAATAAGAAAAGCAATTTTTACTGGACAACCAATTTATATTAGACACCATGCAGATGCAGATGGAGTTGTAGCTGGTTTTTCTGTACAACAAGCCCTAATACAATTGATGGAAGAAGAAGGATATGATGCTGATACAATTAGAATCAGAATAAAAAGACTTCCTAATAAACCACCATTTTATGACCCTATTGATGTTGTTAAGGATCTTGATTTTGCTTTAGCAGATAAAGAAAGGTTCGGAGATAAATTGCCATTAATCATTTGCTTAGATTTTGGCTCTTCTATGGAATCCATTCTTCCTTATCTACAAATAAAAGCACTTGGATTAGAAATAATTGTTGTAGATCATCATTTTCCTGATGAAGAAATAAGAGAAATTGTTGATCTTCATATCAACCCTTATTTTGTAGGAGGAGGATATGAAATCTCAGGAGGAATGCTAGGCTATGAACTTGCTAGATTTATACATCCTACAGTTATTACTGATTCAATGAAACATTTACCTGCCATTGCAGGACTTATGGATAGAGTAGAAGGAAATGAGATCAAAGAATATATTAATTTAGCAAAAGAGAAGGGCTATTCAGAAGAAGACTTGAAAACGATTGGTATAGCAGTAGATTATGAACTATACCAATTGAAATTCAGTGAAGGAACTAATTTGATGAAAATACTATTTGGAGTAGATACCAATAGTGAATGGCATAAACAAATGTTCAAAATTTTGGGTGAAGAAGCAAAAAAGTTAATGGATAACACTCTAAAAAGTGTACTTCCACATGTTAAACAAAAAACCTTAGAAAATAATGTCATATTAACACAAATTGATGTTGAGCTCTTTTCCCACAGATTTACATTTCCCAATCCTGGGAAAATTACTGGGATGGTTTTTGATCACTTTGTTGAAAAAAACGGAAACAAACCTGTAGTTACACTTGGTGAAGGACCTGATTTTCTCATTTTACGCTCCAAAGGACTAGCAATAAATTTTCCAGAAGTTGTAAAGTTAATGCAAGAGAAAATACCAGAAGCTGATGTTCAGGGGGGAGGACATGAAGTAGTTGGTTCATTAAAATTCTACGAAGGGACAAGAGACAAAGTACTTGACTTTTTTATTAAATACTTGGCCAAATCATCTCTTACTCTCTAATATTCTTTAATTTTCATTTTTATTTAGCAAGTTTTTTATTTAAGTAAAATAATTTCATATTATGAGTTACGTAGAGAAAGCATTGTATCAGTACATAAAAGGAATATTTGTTGATGGATTTAAAGTCCTTTTTAGTAAAAAATATGTTGTTTATACGAGCATATTTTTAGCTTCAATAGTAAGTACAACAGTCTTATATACTCTCCAAGCATTCCAAGTAAACATTGGAATAGATCTAAGTAGTTTATCTTCATTGTTTTTAAAGATTGAACTAGCCCTTGCTTTAACTTATTTCTTGAGTGGTTTAATTCTAGCAAGGTATCCAGTTTACTTCTGGATAATTCCAGTACTGATTTTTACTGGTGGTCTAGTTGTAGTATTTTATTTTCTTCCAGACATTCTAAAAGTAATTCCTGACTTAAGCCCTTATTTTGCAGTTATCTTTTATTTGTCATGGATTATATTGTCAGTCTTCCTTTCTTTTTCTCTGTCACGAAACTTTTTTGGGAATAAATATTTAGGAAGTGCTCTGTTTCTGGGAAAAAAGAAAAATGAAGGAGGAATTTTATTTTCAGGTATTATTTTTATTGTAGCTTTAGTTAATTTAGCAATATCTAGTTATTTGCTCTATATAAGCGTAATGAGCCTTTTTACTTCAAACAAACAGATCTTTCTTTTCGTAGCTTCAATTGCATCAATAATATCAACAAGCATCATTTTTGCAATTATCTTTAAACTTGGTACATATGATGATGTTTTCTATACGATTATTGCCTTCTATTATGTTTTTACTAGTTATATTCTTTGGAAACTAGCTTTCTACTATTTTACCTCATCAGAGGTTGGAGATATAACAGTCTCAAATGTTGATGTCATAACAAGTGTATTTACTAGTTTGTTCTGGGCAATCTATTCAATGAGCAGCTATGGAAGAAAAATTAGACAAATAAAAGCTTTAGATGAAGAACTAGAGAAAACAGAAAAAATCATCAAAAAAGAAACTTTAGAGGAACAAAAAGAGTTTGAAAAAATTAAAAGTATGAAAATCCCTCAAATAAAAATTAAAGAAGACGATTCATGGTTAGAAAAAAGAAAGAAGATTCAACAGATGAAAAAAGCAGAAAAAGAAAAATTGAAGGCATTAAAGAAGTTTAATAAGCAAAGAGAAAAAAGAAAGAAATTTGCTCAAATGAGATTAGAAGAAGCCAGAAAAGAAACAGAAGAGCGTATTGCGAAATCTAAAGAGAAATGGTTTATTTTTAGAATACCTGATCTCTTAGGACCTGATGGTGTTTTGCTAACTATAATGGGAATGATTCTTGGATATCACGTTACTAACATCCAATTTCTAGCTCAAGAAGACTTGTTTAGTTCAATTTCTTATTTAAGTTCTGATAGATTGTTTGGTTTAAGAGATAAATTTGCCATTTTATCGATAATGCTTATTATTGTTCTATTTTTAATAAGTTATGAAACATCAGAAAAATTCAGAAATTATGCTTCACCTGAGTTATACAGACTAGAAATTTTACCTTCATTTGATGAACTTATGGAACTTATAGAAAAAGTAAAATCTGGCGAAGTTTCATGGCAAGCAATAGCAAAAGACATGATTTTATCTGGAGCAAAAGCTGCACTAGGGGCAGCAGCCACAAAAGCTTTTGTTACACCTAGTAAAGCAATTGCTCGTAAGTTTAAAAAATTGATTTCAGGAGAAAAAGAAGAATAAAAAAACAAATAATTTTTCCTTTTTTTTAAAGTGAGTGTACTAAATCAGATAGTGAGTTAGTGATAATATCAGGATAAAATGTTTTAGCTATTTTTTCTAAATCAGACAAACTTGATGCTCCTCCAAGAACAAAACAAGCATTAATACCAACGTTTTTTGCTCCTACAATGTCTGTTTCAAGTCTATCACCAAACATAATCGTTTCATTATTTTTAACAGAAGCTGACTTCAAAGCTTCATTAAACATCAAAGGCTTTGGTTTTCCTATAATAGTATCTATTTTCCTATTTGATAATTTTTCAAGAATATCAATCATTGCTCCTCCTCCAGGAATAAAACCAAATGGAGTAGGAAAAGTGACATCAGCATTTGTTCCTATAAATCGCACTTGCTTATTTTTTAAAATATTCATTGCTCTGGCTAATTTTACATAGGTCAATTTCCTATCCATACCTGTAATAACAATATCAACACTTCTCAATTCAAAATCAAATGGATCTTCAGAGTCTTTTTCTTCCCAATTATTTAAAACTTCTAGATTAAATCTTTCTAATTCTTGTTTTAGTCCTTGTTCTCCTATAACATAAATTTTACTTCTAGGAAAAGTTTCTGAAACATATTTTGCTGTGAGATAAGCTGAAGTAAGAATTTGGTTAATGTTTACATTAATCCCAAAGTTCCTCAATTTTTCTACATATTCTTCACGAGTTTTTGTGCTGTTATTAGTTAGTACGAAAATTTTCTTTTTTTTCTCTTCTAAAATAGTCAGTAACTCCTTAGCTCCTGGAAGAATAGTGTTTTCTTTATATAACACTCCATCCCCATCAAAAAAGAATGCTTCAAATTGTAATAATTTGTCACTAAAATCTGAGCTCATTTCTTTCCACACTTATAAGAAAGGAAAACATTAGTTTTTTATACATTGTCTTTCTTTCTTTATACGTGAGTGCTATTAAAAAAATTTCTTGTTCTATTATCCTTGTTTTACTCTTAAGTTCAGAATCCTATGGAATAGTATACGACAAGCATAGTAATCAAGAGAATAAGGAAGCAATAGAAAAAACTAGCTTCAAAGATGTATTTAAAGAGAAACAATTACTAGAAGAGTTCAATAAAGCCTCTGCAGATCAAAATTTTAGGTTTTTTCTCAAACCAAGGAATTATGATTCACGAGTTGTTTTATTGAATGAAGGTAGAAGAGTTAAAGCAATTTCAATAATAGATGGTCTTTTTGGTACATATACAAAAACAGAGCTGATAGATTTAATCAATAGAGGATTAATTCTTTCTATTTGGAATAATAGTCAGATAACAATAGCAGATTCTGGAGTAAATATATCGTCCTCACTAGTTCAAAACACTTCTAATTTCACTGAAATGATTAATGCGACAACATTATGGAAAAACAACATTAAAGGAGATAATGTAACAGTAGCTATTTTAGATACAGGGATATTAAAAAATCATCCTGCATTAAACGCAACACAAGACGGTAAAGCCAGAATTATTGCAACAAAGAATTTTTTTGATGAAAACTCTTATCCCACAGACAATAATGGACATGGTTCAGCATTAGCTGGAATCATTGGGAGTAATGGTCTTTTTGGTTACCCCATTGGTGTTTCACCTAATTGCAATTTTATAATTGGGAAAATCTTAACTAACGAAGGTCAAGGAACATTAGAAACTTTGCTCTCTGGAATAGATTGGGCTATTAGCCAAGGAGCAGATATCATTAATCTATCAATAGGGAAGAGAGTGGAAAGTCTTCAAGCTCCTGAAATAGAAGCTGTAAATAATGCAGTAAAGAAGGGAATAATCATAATCAGTGCTGTTGGTAATTCAAGGGGAAAGTTAGAATTTGGATATAATTCAAAATTTACTGTTCTTAGCCCAGGAATAGCAAGTGACGGTATAACAGTTGGTGCAATAGATAATAATGAAGTTTTATATGAATTTAGTAGTGGAGGTCCAGTAACAATTAATTATAATGAAACTGAAGGAAAAAATCTTTATGATTTCCAAGATATTGATTATTGGATAAAACCAGATGTTGTGTCCCCCGGAGTAAGAATTAATACAACAACAAATGTTCTAGATTCAACAAAAATAGTAACAGGTACTAGTTACTCAACTGCAGTAGTTTCAGGATTATGTGCTCTAATTTTATCTGTAAATAAAGAATATAAGCCATCGATAATAAAGTCAGCCTTTTTGGAAAGCGCAAAAAAATTAGAAAATAATCTACTTTTCCCCTCTAATAAAACAACCAAAATATCTCCTGATATTTTCTATCAAGGAGCAGGATTAGTTGATGCAGTTCAAATATTAGAAAAATTAGAAAATGTTCAAGATTTTACTGTATGGCCATCAGATCTTACTTTTATTGAAAGAAGATTGTTCATTAATGAGAAAAAGCAGTTTTACATCAGTTTATTTATTAACAAACCCATTGAACACTTTAAAGTTGATATTAGTAGCAAAATCAATGAAGGATTAAAAATAAATAATTTAGATTCCTTAAACTCTAGTTCTATCGGTCAATATAATCTTGTTTTCTCAATTGATGGAGAAAAACTTTCTTTAGGAACCCACAAGGGAGAAATAACTTTTCTTTCATCTTCTTTAAACATTAGTTTATTCTTACAAATAAATATCATTAGCGCAAAAGGGAAAGTGTTGGTTGACTTTTATGAGGAAGACCCTACTGATTATTATTCATTAAAAGGATCGTTAACTAGTTTAGCCAAAACATTAAGAAAATTACAATTGGTAACTTTTTTCCTCAGGAGAGATATAGAACAAGAAACATTGTCCAGTCTAAACCTTTTAGATTATGATATAATTGTTTTAATTAATCCAAATGGAACTTCAAAATTAAAAGAATATTATTCAAGTAATGACTTAGAAGCTTTAAAAGACTATGTGCTTCCTAAAGGCAAATATAAAGGAGGAAGTCTTTTAATTTTTCCTTCACAATTAAGTGACTTCAATTTTATTGCCAACTTAACAAATTTATTCAAAATTTCTCTAAATAAAACAGAAATCGAAAATGAATTTTTCAAATATAGTTTTACAAACAGTCAATTATTTTCATTCCCAAACGAAGTAAGTGAATTTTACATCCCTAACCCTTTCATTATTAAAGGAGAAAACAGCTCTGTAAGGAATTATGAAAATCGTTTTGCTTACGTAGACTACAGACATGGAGGAGGATCTCTTGTTTTTGTAGCAAATAATATTAACATGTTTCTCTCATCCCCCTACCTGTACTCGACTTCTAGTGGCAAATATGACACTACTCGATCATCTTCAAAATTTGAGGATAATACAAAATTACTGGAAAACATCATTTATACTTGTGCTCCTACATACATGATAACAACGGTTGAAACTGAAAAAAATGAGTTTGTAAAAAATGAAAAAATAACATTGGAAATAACTCTTGAGAATTTTCATAAATATGTGTCAGGGTGGACTTTTGCTGTTACTTTAGAAAATGAAAAAACATGCATTGTTCCTTCTTTCCAATATATAGATCTTGAAAATGGTTCTTATTCCATAATAATAGATTTAGAAAAAAACAATATTAAACCAGGACATTATTCATTAGTTGTAAGATCTTTTGCCGGAAATGAGAAAATTGAAGTGGATGTCATAACTAATTTTTCTCTAACCCCCAGACTTGTAGAAATACCGCTTATTATATGCATTATTACCATTGTATTTTCTAAAAGCAAAAAAAAGAGAGTAAAAACTAAGCAATAGCGTTTTTAATATCAGAAGCATATCTTGCTAAAACCTGCATTGATAATGCAAGACTATAAATCTCTCTTGAAGCTGCTAAAGTTATTACTTCTCCAGTATTCTGGAGAATAACAAAACCTTCTTTTCCTTTAATAATAACTTGATCCAGTTCACCATACTTTAACTGGGTGACCGTTTGCATTCCTGCAGCATTTAAAGCAGAAGCTAATGCTGCCATAATAACTGAATCTGTACCTTGCTCAGCAAAAAAAGCTAATTCTTGTCCTTCTGAAGTAACTACTGCTATAGCGCCAAGATCACATTGTTTTGTAATTTTCTTAAGAATTTGAATCACTGCTTTTTTTTGTTCTGGAGTTAAATCTGTAATCATTGTTAAATAATAAATAAATCACAATTAAAAACCCTTTGCTTGTAAAAGATATTTTAAGTTAATAAGTGAATTATTTGCTAAAAAATACGAGAACTATGAGCATTACAAACAGGAGTAAAAACATTTTCCACAATTCCATTATGCTCATACTTCCAACTGTTTAGAAATTTTGCTTCTTTTCCACAGATATAACATCTTCTTGGCTGATCAAGTGGTTTTTTAACTCTTGATTTTCTATTCCAATAAACTTGGAATTCTTCAACTTTTTTAGTAAATTTATCTAACATCTTTTGTGCATCTTCTGATTCACTGGGTTTCACTCCTTTATAAAAAACAATCCAACTCCAAACTACGACTGTTAAGATATTCTTAAAAGATTTAATTGGTATCTTAGTAAAACCACTAATTATTATTTCACGATATGTATCCTCAACTCGATAGTCAAGTCTCACTTCTTTTTTTGTAAATTGATCACCAAAATCTAAATCATATTTCTCCTTAATCCGAACTAATCTTTTACCAATTTCAGAAAACAACCAATCAACAGTATTCCAGCTTCCTTTTCTCTTTAACTCCATGAATTTTATTCTAACATTGGGAAACGATATAGAAATAAATAATTCACTTACAGCACTATTTGCCTTTCTTACTAAATATTCATAAAGGCCAACAGGAAATTCGAGAGATTTTTCTAGGTGCACTGGAATCACTCCAGAATTAAAACACGCTTTTTTCACCTATAAATCTTATCATTTTAAGATTTCATTGCTTGAAAATTGATTGTCATTACAAAAATAAAAATTCTACAACTTTATATAATCATATCAATTTAGAATTTTAGATTTGCTTGAATGAAGAAAACTTAGATTTTTGCCCTAATTGTGGAAAGATACTTGTTATAAAAAATAATAAAGCATATTGTTCAAAATGCAATATTAAAATTAAAATTAACACAACAAACTCAGAGAATATAGAAATAGAACAAGATAATTTTAATAATTATCAAAAAAGAAGAGAACAAAAAAAGAAAAACAGAGAATTGAAGAACATTAAAGAGAACCAAACAACAGGACAAAGTTTACAAGAATGGGAAAGGTTTTTTCCATATAAAACAATTAGAGCACAACAAGAAACGATTATTTCAACTATTTTAAACACTATTAATGAAAAAAAACACATACTTATTCAAGCTGTAAATGGAGTAGGAAAAACAATTTCATTATTAACTGGAGTTTTACCTACAGCTAAAAAAGAAAAAAAAGTAGTAGTTTATACTTGTAGAACACATGAACAGATGGACAGAGTTGCAGAAGAACTAAAGAACATCCGTTTATTTCAAAAAATAAGTGCTATTACTTTAAGGGGAAGAAAAGAATTATGTCCAAATAAACTCATCCAAAAGTTCGCTGTTGATGCAAAAAATACAGCTGAAATTTGCGCTCAACTAAAGAAAGAAGGTAAATGCAAATTTTTCAACAATCTCTCAAACAGCGCTTTAATTTCTAAACTCATAAAAGATCTGGAAGTTAGCGTGTTAGACAGTACAGACTTATGGGAAATAGGAGAAACATTTGAAATATGTCCCTATGAAATAAGCAAAAAATTGTTGTTAAAAGCTGATGTAGTTGCAACTAGTTATCAATATATTTTTAATCCTTTTATTTTTAACACGTTTCTATCTCATTTAGAAAAGAGTTTTGATGAAATAATCCTCATAATTGACGAAGCACATAATCTACCTTCCACAGCAATTGAGATTAGTAGTGAAAGTTTATCATCTATTGCTATCGAAAATGCCATGTCTGAGGCTGCAAGAGCGAGAGAAGGATTCTTATATGATTTCTTGGAAGCTTTAAATTTTGAACTTGAAAGAAGGTCAAAAGAACTACGGACAGAAGTGGATTTACCCTATAACCCAATCAATTTACTTGAAAAAGTAAGAGAAAGATCAAGAATAAGGTGTGATGAAACAGTAATAGAATCATTGGAATTACTCGCTGATAAAATAAAAGAAGAAAAAATGAAAAAAAATAAAGCTCCTTTATCTTCTGCATCCTCAGTAGCACGCTTTCTAGGACATCTACTAGATTCAATTGATAAAGAAGAATACGCTCAATTTATTTCTGTAATAGAAGGAAGGAGGAGAAACCGCATTCCTACATTTACAACTTTAGCTTTAGATCCAAGAGTTATTACAAAAAGAATACTGCAAAATGTATTTTTTGCTATCTCTGCTTCTGGTACTCTTGAACCAATAGAATCTTATCAATCTTTAATTGGTGTTGATAAAAAGAATTCAGAAGTTTTAATTCTTGATTCTCCATATACAACTGAAAATATTCAATCATTAGTAATAAACGGGGTTTCTACCAAGTTAAGTTTTAGAACACCTGATAATTTCAAAAAAATGAATGAGTTAATTGAAGCAGTTGTTAATGCTACACCCAAGAATATTGGTATATTTTGTGCTTCTTATAAGATTCTAGAAAGCCTTCTTGAAAATGGATTAGAAGAAAGAATATCTAAACCAATGTTTATCACATATCAAGGGATGAGTTCTAGAGATAGTTTTCGTGTTATTAACTCATTTAAAGATGAAGGAAAGTTTGAAGGAGGAGTCTTGCTTTCTGTATTAGGTGGAAGAAGTTCAGAAGGTTCAGATTATCCTGCTGAAATGATGCAAAGTGTGATTATTGTGGGTATCCCCTTTGCCAAACCTAATGCTAAAATCGAAGCTTCAATCCAATATTTAGAAAAACAATTTCCAGGAAAAGGAAGAGAATATGGTTATACTATTCCTGCTATGACTAGGGCTGCGCAAGCAGCAGGAAGACCAATTAGGAGTTTACAAGATATAGCTTCAATAATTTTGATGGATTACAGATTTGGCATAGAATATTACAGAAAACACCTTCCATCATGGATCACAGGAAATATTAGAATAATGCCTGCAGATAAAGAAATCTTAGAAAAAAGAATAAGAGAATTTTTTAATTCTCATTTCAAATAAAATTGAGAAAATCTTTTAATATTGAATTAAGAATTTTAGACGATGAAAGCTATTTTTGAAATTGAAAATAAATCAGAGAAGCAAGTTTTCTCCGATTTAGAAGAGATCTCTAAAAAACATAAAACTTCTGTAAAAAAAGAAGACACAGGAAAAGGATACTTTATTCTTACAAACTCCAAACTTCAAATAGTAGAGAGCGTTAAGGGGAATCAGATAATAATACAAGTTTGGGGTGCTTCAAACGAAGATATTCAAGAACTTACTAATTATTGGGGCCAACCAAAAAAACTGATAAATGAAAAACCCTCTCCCAACGATTTAGCTGAAGAGATATCACGTATTCCTAATATAACTAAAATGAACAAAAGCGATTTGCTTGAATTGTTAGAAATAAGTGAAAAAGACTTCGTACGATATAAAAGATTAATTGATAGATTAGCACAAAGGAAAAATGCGAGTGAAGAATTAAAAAAAGCGAATGAAATACTAAAAAAATTCTAATATTAAACTCATACTTATTTAAAATTAGTAGATGAGCTAGACTTATTTATAGGAAAAACTTAATTGTCTATTATGAGCAAGAAAATATTTTCAATAATAATTGTTCTTTTACTGATGATACCTTTTTCCAGCTTAAGTAATATTTCGCTTCCACAAGCAGAAAATGAAGTAACAAGAACAGGCTATTTTGAGCAAACAATAACAACTACTACATTCAAAGGAGAAACAAACATCACTACCTTAGTAGGTCCTGACTATGCTTACGATATAATTATCAACGCATTAAAACGAGCTCAAACTTCATTTTATTTAGAAGTTTACACTTTATCAAGTGAACCACTTGTAAATGAGCTTATTAGAGCAAAAGAAAGAGGAGTAGAAGTAATTGTTTTACTGTCTCACGACAGAGTAAGCGGATATGAAGACGAGTATACTGAAGAAGCTGCATATAGACTAGACAATGCAGGAATCGATGTGTTATGGACAAGCAGTGAATTTCGTTTTACACATGCCAAATTTTGGATCGTTGACAGTGAAACAGTTTTTGTTTATTCTGGAAATTGGGCCCCATCTAGTATTCCACAATATCCTTCAGCTTATAAGAATAGAGAGATGGGTTTCGCAATCACTGATACAGAAATTGCTGCATATTATGAAGATGTGTTTTTCGATGATATGGCAGAATCAACCCCCTATGATTCATCTATAGGTCATACTGGAAATCTTCAAGCAAATTCAACTAGTGGATCGTATGAACATCCCTTTTCATTTAGTAATTTTGTTGAATATGCGGAAGTCACACCTATTTTTTCTCCAGACAACAGTTATACTCTCCTCTCTTCTCTAATTAAATCAGCTAATACATCAATCGACATTGAAATGCAATATATTCTATTTGACTGTGAACTCTTACAAGACATTATAGATGCTTCACAAAGAGGAGTTGCAATAAGAATAATAATAAATGAACCAGATTCGTCTGGAGAAAATGTTACAGAAACTTTACTCACCAATGGTATTCAAGTTAAATTTTTCAAAGGATTAAGCCATAACCATAACAAATATGTGAGTGTTGATGGAGAGATTGTTCAAATTTCAAGTATAAATTGGTCTAACAACTCACTTACTAATAACAGAGAAGCTGGCGCCATTATAAAAAATTCAAATATTGCAGCGTACTTCAAACAAATTTTTGATTATGACTGGAATAAAGGGAAAACACCAGAAGGTTTTGCAGTCCCTGTAGCATTAATTGATCCTCTTCCAGGTGGAATAGTAAAAGATACTTATGCGTTCAAAGCTTCTTTTTCAGTTTATAATTATTCTTCTGCAGAACTTCAAATTGATGGTTCCACAGTTCATTCCTGGGTAAATCCAGAAAACATAAAAACAGTAACAATAGACACATCATCTTATTCAGATGGAATCCACACTATAAAGATTATAGCTACAAAAGATGACGATAGTACAGTTGAAATTGAAGAGAAAATCAATATTATTAATATAAATGAGTGGTTACTATTGATTAGCGAAGTGAGATATGACGCAGTATCAGAACCAGACGGAGAATTTGTAGAGCTATACAATGCATTTGATTTTTCACTATACTTACAAAATTGGAAACTAACAGATAATGAGGGAGAATACAAGATGGCAGAGGGAACTCTAATTAGTTCTGAGCAAGTTTTAATTTTTGCGAGAGATAGCAGTGCTTTTGTTAGCGAAATGGCAGACCTTGGAGTTACAGGTGTATCAGCAGATTTTGGTTTAGGAGATATTTCCTTGGCTAATACAGGAGATGAAATCTTACTAATGTCTCCAGATGGTGAAGTACGAGATGCAGTTGCATGGGGGTCAGGAAGTGCTTCTGGTGTTGTTACATGGAGTGGTTCTACAGGAGAAGATAAAACCCTTCAGAGAATACCTGCAGATCAAGATACAAATGATTGTACAATTGATTTTCAAGCTGAAGCTCCTACTCCAGGAGAGGTTGATTTAGGTTCAACAAATACTGGAACAAATACTGGAACAAATACTGATGAAACTAACCCTGAATTCACAAGTTTCAATTTCTTATATGCAATTTTAGGAACAATATCACTCATAGCTTTAGGCACGATATTTAATAAATTAAGAAAGTAGGATTTTTCTTTTTTTCTTTTCTTTTTCCACATTAAAGTATTTTAGTAAATAATCAAGTTAGTGAATAAATAAAAAGAGTAAATAGCGAATTCTATACTGAGTTTAAATAGTTAAAAGTTATAATTTAAATGATATGGTTTTATTTCTAAACGATGGACCAGTAATAACAAAAAATGAGCAAGAATTTAAGTACATTATTCTATATATGGATTTAGATGCTTTTTATGCATCAGTAGAAATTAGAGATAATCCATCTTTAGTAGGAAAACCAGTAATCATTGGAGGAAATCCTGAAACAAAAAGAGGTGTGGTTTCTACTTGTTCTTATGAAGCTAGAAAATTTGGTATTCACTCTGGTATGCCAATAAATCAAGCTCTAGAGTTATGTCCTGAGGTAATTATTCTCCGAGGGAATTTTCAGTTATATTCTCAAGTCTCAAAGAATATAATGGAAATTTTAGAAAAATATTCCCCAACTTTAAAAGTTTCAAGTATAGATGAAGCATATATTGACATAACTGATATAGTTGAAAATTATGAGGAAGCAGAATTTCTTGCAGTTGACATTAAAGACGAGATTTATTCAATTGAGAAAATAACTTGCTCTATTGGAATTGCACCTAACAAGATTTTAGCAAAAATCGCCTCAGATGTAAATAAGCCTAATGGATTAACAATAGTAAAACCATCAGAAGTAAAAGATTTCCTTTCTCCATTGGACATAATAAAAATTCCGGGAGTTGGTAAAAAATCAAAAAAATATTTTGATAAACTAAACATTAAAACCTGTGGTGATTTAGCAAAAACTCCATACTATAAAATATACCATTCTTTTGGAAACCATGGATTAAAACTCTGGAAACTAGTAAATGGATATAACACAGAATCCACAGAGGAGAAGTTTGAAAAAAGACAAAGAAAATCAATTAGCAAAGAAAAAACATTTTTTGAAACTAAAAAAAGTTGGCAAGAAATAGAGATAGAAATGAGAAAAGCAACAGAAAAAATTATACATAAAGCTAAAGAGAGAAGAATGCAATTTCGTACTGTTTCGCTTAAGATTAGAGATAGAAAATTCAACACTTCAATTAGAAGTTACTCATTAAACTGCTATTCTGTAAAGGAAAATGATGCTTATCAAGCAATAAAGAAACTGCTTATTCCATTTAAGAAGAAATATTCGCCAAAGGATATTCGACTTATAGGAGTAAAAATCAGTAATATAATTAAGATTCCAGACGAACAAAAAAATCTATCACAATTTTTTAATAATATTTAGAATATTCATTTTTGGAAAACGCTGATATCAATGTCCTCATTTTACGGTACGATTGAAGAAGAACTCCCTGAATGGTATATTTTTCGAAAACCAGAAGATTTTGAAATTGATGTTAAAAAATGGTATGAATACGCTGAAAAAAGGATAGAAAAATTCGTTAATTCTGAACAAGAATTATGGTTATTATATAGAACACCATGGATGACTGAAGAGCAGTGGAAGGAAGTATTAGAGGAAGAGATAGGAGGACATTATCTTCTTAGGTTAGCTGTTGCTAGAAATCTACGATTAACTTCATGGTTAATAGAGGTTGAAGCAGACTTATTTGAGTTTCGTTTTGTGAATAGTATAACATTTGAAGAGAAAATAAGTGTGTTGAAGCATTTATACGGAGAAGATAATTTTCTAACTATTCAAGAATTAAACTTTCTTCTGAAAGAAAATAACATTCTTCTAAAATTTGGTTTAGTAGAAACTGGAACAAGAAAAGTCCAATACACTTCAAAAAGAAGAACTACAAAAAAAAGAGGAGGAGATTTAGAAAGATATGTTGCTGTAAGATTCGACAAAATACCAAAAGTTGTTGGAGCTAGAAAAGCTCTTCTTTACAAAGGTTGGGCAATTGTAAAAATTGCAGATATACGGTTGTCAACTAAAAGGATTTTTGAAAATAGACTTCGAGATATAATTAAACGTTCTGAAGAGTTCTTAGACAAAGATCCTATATTAGAAAATACTATTGATCCAATAAGAGAAAAGATAGAGGAAATAGCAGCAAAATCAAGTAGAAAAACTTTTTCAGATATTGATTTTTTTGAAAATGAAGGTGTTTCCAAAAAAATTGATTGTTATCCACCCTGCATTTACGAGTTGTTAACTAATCTTAAGTCCAAAGGTCACTTAGCGCACATGGAAAATTGGCAATTGGGAACTTTCTTAAAAAAAGTTGGTATGTCGATTAATGAACAAAAGCAGTTTTGGTATAAACATTCAATAGATAATGTTGGTCAAACCTTTGAAGAATTTGAAAAAAAAGTAGGATATCAAATTGAACATATTTATGGTTTAGCAGGTGGAGGAGTGGATTATGAACCCCCAAAATGTCAAACATGCATTGATGGATATTTTTGCTTTTTTGCTCATGAAAGCATTGAAGAGATTTCTAAATCTATCTCTCTACGTTTTTCTAACCTTTCTGAGGATAAACTGAACAAAACAATAGATAAAATATCACAATTAGTTGTTAATGGGAGATATCAAGAAGCTTGTGCAGAATATTTTAAGTTACATACTGGAGGACTAATTGGAAGTAGAGTTAATCATATGTTAATGTATACTAAACGTGCTTACGAGCTTTTGTACAGAAAAGACAAGAAAAAAGAAGTGATCAAAGAGGAGAAAAAAGAAGTGATCAAAGAGGAGAAAAAAGAAGATGAAACAAGTATTAAGTAAAAAGCATATCAGCGAATACTATGCTAACCATTTTGACATTGATTCAATTATGCCCTACATAGGTTTATCAGATTTCAAAAACAGAGAATTTGGATTCGTTGTTGAAGATAACAACAAGGAACGTTTTGTTAGGAATATTTCCTTTGATACTAGTACAATGCTAAAGGAGTACATGGTTGCTAATAATGTTAAACATGCTTATATTGGGGCAGTATACGATAAACCCCCATCAAACAAAAACCCAATAGGAAAAATCAAATGGATAAGAAGAGAGCTTATTTTTGATTTAGATATTGATGAATACGATGAGGTTCGAACTTGTGGATGCAAAGGAGATGAATATTGTATTGACTGCTGGTCTCTTATTCAAGATGCTGTAATATTTATAGAAAAAACGATGAGAGAAGATTTTGGTATGAAACAAATACAATGGATTTTCTCAGGTAGGAGGGGAGTACATGGCTGGATCTTAGATAGAGAAACACAATTCTATGATCAACAAGTAAGAATCGCTATACTCAACTACCTTACATTTGTTCAAGGGAAAACATCAGGTGAAAAAGTAGACAGAGTAGACGCTCTTCCCACAGAAGCTAAACCGCTAAGAAACAGAATCTACTCTTTAATTGCTAAATCTTATTTAAGCCACATTTCTCCTAAAGAACTTTATGAGATAAGTAAAGAAATAGATGCAAAGATTTCACTCAAGAGTTTGGAGACAATAATTAAGAGGGTAAAAATGAGTAAGGAATTTGACTATAACTCCTACAATATTATAATCCCACAAAATAACAATTTTAGAGAAAAATTGTCTCAAGAAATGATTTATAGAAGATTTCCGAGAATAGATAGAAAGGTTACAATGGATACTAGAAGAGTAAGCAGAATGCCTTATTCAATACATGGAAAAACTGGAAAGATAGCAGTAGAAATAAAGGACATATTAAAATTTGACCCTTTTAATTCTCCCAGTGTTTGGGAATATGTAAAATAAAAAATAGATTAAACAGCCAAATAAGGATTAATTTCTTTTGCTAATCTCAAAGCTTTTTTCAGTAAAGCGACAGGATATGACCATTGGGTTCTAATCTCTCTAATTTTAGATTGTAGCTCTTTCTTACCTAATAAGGCAAATGATGTAATTATAAAAGTCATTGACACTAGTTGGTTCAATTCACGTTGTATCCTTTTTACAGCTTCCTCATAAGGTTTATCTTTCAATTCATCAAATAACTTCTTAAAGTAATCACTTTCTCTAATACCATGAACAATTCTATTATCTAAATCAATTAAGGTTGCAGTTTCCTCAAGGATATTTTTCTTTTCTAAAAACGTGAAAGTTTCTTTTGACATACCAACAATCTTAGGAGTAAAACGCTTTTCTTCAGAGGGTCTATATTTGTCGTCCACATATTCCATGTATGAAGTTTGAAGATGTTGTGTAAAAATGGCAAGATTGTCCATTACTATCCTTACAGAGACTCTATCTCCTGTTATATAAATTGGCTCTCCTACGATTGCAGAATATATTGCTTTTCCTATATTATCTTTAACAAGCCTTAACAACAGATGAAATGAAACATGATCTCTGTTTACAAAAGCAAGCTTATTTCCTGGATCCTCAATATTTCTTAACTTTTCCAATATTTCAGGGATAGAAATATTTTGCCTAGATAATTCGCCAACTTTCTTTTCAAATAAGGGGAACATTCGAAAAATAGTGTAATCTAAAGCATTTGGGAAAAGCAAATATCCAATTGACAACTTATTCTCATACTTTTTTAAGACTATAAAAGGAACAGTTTTTTCTTCAGGAAAAAGCATTAGAATGCTTCGTAAGTAATTAGTTTTTAGGAATTCAGTTTTTTGGTTATATAAAACATTAACAATTTTTCTAAAAATAGGTTCAACAATTCCATCATTTTTTATAATACTCCATGGATCAGTAGAGAGATCAACGTCAAAATATTTAATGTGAGCCAATTTTATTGGGTGATCACTCAAAGTAATGAAAAGGCGTTCAATATCAAACAAACATTGCTCCACTAGAAGGTTAGCCTCTCCCTCAGTAAGTTCGCTAGGTTTCACATGTTCTAACAATTCTCCTCCCACATTTCTAATTGTAGTATATATTTCATTTCTCTTCTTGTCTGATAACTCAGTTTCGTCCATAATTTCTAAAATAAAAATGTAATCTTCTCCTATTCTAGTGGTTAATATTGTTCTATCATGGTAGGCTATTGATTGAAGTTCTCTCTTATGAATCTCATGTGAAAAAGAGATAATTGCACTAATCAATCCTGTTGCTAGTACGTGTTTTGTTTTATCCTCAATATCAGGTTTGGTTGCAAGTAATATTCCTGCTGAATTAACAAGCGAAAGTCTAAAAGTAGGCATTCTATTTTAAAGAAAATAAAATCATTTAAGTAAATTTCCCTTACAAACTAAAGAAAATCAAATTACAAAAAAACTAAGTTTTTAAATCCTTCGTTGATTTTTCTTTCAGATTTACCAATGTTATCAAAAGATGAACTTAGAAAGAGATTTTCTGAGAAAGATTATGAAGTAGAGTTGTTCAGAGAAGGGGGATTCGTTAGGAAACAGTGCCCTAAATGCGGACATTTTTATTGGACAGTGAATCCAGACCAAGAAACCTGTGGAGATACAATTTGTAATGGTGGTTACAAATTTTTAGATAAAAAAGGAAAAAATCTAAACTTTGATGAAACGATCAAGAGCCTTACTAATTTTTTTGTTAAACATGGACACACTGCAATAAAGGATTATCCTGTTGTTGCTCGCTGGAGAGCAGATATGGAATTTACTATTGCATCAATAGCAGATTTTCAACCGTGGGTTCTAAATGGTATTATTCCTCCTCCAGCTAACCCTTTAGTTGTTCCACAGTTTTGTATTAGAACTGGAGGAGAATTCAGTGACATTGATAACATTGGTAAAACAGCTAGACATCTAACAAGTTTTGTCATGTTTGGTCAACATTCATTTAACTCAAAAGAACTTACTGATGGATACTGGATGGATAGATGCATTGAACTTAATTTCAAGTATCTGACAGAAGAACTTGGATTAAAGAAAGAAGAGATTTCTTACTCTGAGGGAATTTGGGCTGGAGGAGGGAATTTTGGTCCTAACTTAGAAGCTTTTGCCTATGGTTCCGAACTTGTTAATAATGTCTTTATTGCATATGGATTTGAAAATGGTAATGTTAAAAAACTAGACATGCAAGTCATAGATGTTGGTTGGGGGTTAGAAAGAGTATCCTGGTTTTCACAAGGAACACCTACAATTTATGAAGCAATATTTCCAAAAGCTATTGAATATTTACAAAAAGAAAATGGGTATAAAGCAGATCATGAACTATTAGTTAAATACAGCAAATTAGCTGGAATGCTTGCTGTTGATGAAGTTAAAAATCTTAAAAAAGCAAGAAGAGAAATGGCCAAAAAACTTGGACTATCATATGAGGAAATGTTGAAAAAACTTGGACCTCAAGAAGCAATGTATGCTATAGCAGATCATACAAGAACACTTTCTATTGCTATCGCAGATGGAGCTATTCCCTCAAATGTAGGAGGCGGATACAACTTAAGGGTGCTTCTTAGAAGGATTTTATCACTTAAAGAGATTTACAATTTAGAATTTTCATTAGCTAAATTGTTTGATTTACAAATAGATCATCTTTCTGTTTCTTATCCCCGTGTAAAGGATGGCAGAAATCAAATACAAGAAATAGTAAATGTTGAAGTATCAAGATTTTATGAAACTAGAAAAACAGGAAGAAAAATTGTTAGTAATATTCTAAAAAAGAGAACAAAAATAGATTTCAATACGCTAGTTGACCTCTATCAAACCAAAGGGATAAATCCTCTAATGGTGAAAGAGATTGCAAAAGAATACAATAAAACTGTAGATGTACCTGAAGACTTCTACATCAAACTTAATGAGTATCTCTCTGAAAAAAATGGAAGTGGAGTTAAAGAAGAGAAGAAAGAAGACGAGTACGACAAGCTTTCAATTGACAGAACTTTGTACACAGAACAAACTTATTACAAAGATGTATATGCTCACAAATTTAAAGCGAAAATATTAGAAGTAATAAACAAGAAGTATGTTATTCTTGATAAAACCTTATTCTATCCTACAGGAGGAGGACAAATACACGATACAGGAAAGCTTATTGTGGGCAAAAAGCAATATAACGTTATTGATGTCGTTAAGAAGGGGCAATCTATAATTCATAAATTAGAAAAAGAAAGCGATTTAAAGAAAGGAATCACGGTTGTAGGCGAAATAGATAGAGAACGAAGGCTTGACATTATGAGACACCATACAGCAGTACATGTAGTTAATAATGCTGCAAGAGAAGTATTAGGTTCTCATGTATGGCAAGCAGGTGCAGATAAAACAGAGGATAAAGCTAGATTGGATATAACTCACTATAAATCTATTTCTTTTGAAGAACTTCAAAAAATAGAATACATTGCTAATAAAATTGTTCTAGAAAAAAGACCTATTAAAAAAATAGACCTAGAGAGAGATGAAGCAGAGAAAAAATATGGCTTTACTATCTATCAAGGAGGAGTTGTTCCAGGCAAAGAGTTGCATATTGTAATTATAGATGAATGGGATGTAGAAGCTTGCGGAGGAACACATTTAGATAATACAACAGACATAGGACTTATCAAACTTGTTGGTAGTGAAAGAATACAAGATGGTGTTGTTAGATTAGAGATTGTAGCTGGGCGTAAGGCAATTAAATATATCCAAAAACAAGAAACAATTCTTAAAAAATCAGGTGAGATTTTAAGCGTAAATCCAGATATTTTGCCAAAAACAATTAAACGGTTTTTCGAAGAATGGAAAAAACAGAGGAAAACCATAGAAAATCTAAATAAGAAAATTGCTGAACTACAATTCAGTCATGAAAAAGAAGATGTTCTAAAATTTGGCGAAACAATTGCAGTGGTACAAAAAACTGATGGTAGTCAAAAAGAACTCATATTGCAAGCAAGTGAAGCAATAAAAAATAAAGAAAAAGCAGTATGCATACTATTTTCTGATTTTAAAGGTAAAGCAATTATAGTTGGGATGAAGAGCCCTAACACACAAATTGATATAGTAAGAATAGTTAAAGATATCTCAGAGATGTTAGGTGGTTCAGGAGGGGGTAAAGGAGAGCTCGCTAGAGGTGGCGGTTCAAAAATTGAAATGATCAGTAAAGCAATTGAGAAAACAAAACAACTATTAGAAAAAGAATTAGGTGAAAATTAACAAACAAAAACAAATGAAGAATTACTCTCCTGCCTTTCTTTCTTTTTGGTTAGCTGGTCCTAAATTTCTTATATGAATTGGTATCGTTGAAGGAATAATCATTACTGTATCTTCACTAACCATTCTAACAGTAGAGAATGATTCTGAAGCACAGAGTTTTAGAGCAGTTAAAAATCTTTTTCGACGATCTGGATAAGGATTTATTTTTCCTATATTTAGAAAAACTAAATTTCCTGTTTTTACTTCTTCAACTATTGGTTCAGCATTAACTACATCGGAAAGACGATAAAATTTTACTTGAGGCTGGATTATCTTAGGTTCATCTTTTATTTCTACACTTTCCTCTTCCTTACTCTGAGCAAAAAATTTTCCTATTCTCAAGATTAGCACCAGTATATTTTTTTCTCATTTTCTCTTAAATTTAGATTAATATCTCGACAACATGTGGGTATTACGAGAAAAATTTCCTTTCTTAAAAACAAAGAAGTAAAAATTTGTAAAAATTAAAAAAACAATGATTAAATGGAAAAAAATTATCTTTTCCAAGGATCTTTAAGATATACTGGTGCTGATGCAGCTCCTCTTTTTACAATCACGTTTGCTAATTCTAAAGCATCAACAATTTCTCTAAAGCGGTTTCTTAATGTAACAGGAGTTGTTTTAGCTGCTTTAGAAACCTGTTGTTGAGTTCTTCTTTCTCCAGTTCTTATTCCAGCTATATAAATAGAAGCTGCTGCAATACTTGAAGGATTCTTACCAACGTCTAGCCGTAAATGTTTTGTTTCTTCTAGTATTTTAATTGCTTCATTTTGTGTTCTCATTGTTAACTCAAGTTCATCACATATCTTTGAAATAAGCACTACTGGATTCACTGGAGTTGGTCTAATTTGAAGTTCTTGCACAAAAAGTCTAAAGCATCTAGCTATCACTTTTCTGTCAGCATTAATATGATTCTCAATATCCTTTAAGGTTACAGGAATATTTGCTTGCCTTGCTGCGAGATATATTGCTGCAGCAACCATTGATTCTATGCTTCTGCCCCTAATCAAATCTTCTTTTAGGGCTTTTCGATAGAATGTAGCTGCAATTTCTGCGATTTCATCACTTAACTCAAGTTGAGAACAAATCCTTTTTAGTTCCCTTAACGCTATTCTCAAGTTTCGAATATGAGATCTAGATTCTCTTCTGTTTAATCTTCTTAATCTTCTCATTTTCGATAAGATATTAGGATTCAGTTTATTTCCGTATATATCCTTATCTCCATAACTAATGCTAGAAGATACTCCGAAATCTGTTTTTAATGCAGATATAGGTGAACCCACTCTACTTCGAGAGGTTTTTTCATCCTCTGAGAAAGCTCTCCACTCTGGAGAACGGTCAATTATTTTTGACATAACTAATCCACAATTTCTACAGATCATCTCTCCACGAGTATAATCGTATTTTACATCTTTTGAACTACAATTTGGACAAACATCATTAGTATGGTTCAATGTTTTACCACTAAGGTAGTTGTTCTCACCTACATATATAAACGTTTCCAAATAAAGTTGGCGAAACGCTCTTATTTTAAAGAATTTGCATACATACTAAAAAACCGTATCAATATATTTAGAAAAACAGAAATAATAAAAAAAATAGTTAAAAGAATAGAAAAAAGTTAATTTTCTTCATTTATTGCTTCTTCAATAAATTTGAGCAACTTTTTTCTTGTAGCTCCAACAAATGAATTATGAGGTTTACCGTCTTTGAAAACAATAAACGTAGGAACACCCGTGATCATATACCGTTGGGCGATTTCAGACTCTTCTTCAATATTTATACTCAAGAAACGCAATTTATCTCCGAATTGTTCACTTAAAGTTTCAAAGTAGGGAGAAATAGATTTACAAGGTCCACAAGTAGGAGTCCAGGTATCTACTATTATTTTTTTCTTCTCAGAGGACAAGATTTTATCAAATTCTTCTTTTGTCACATGTTCTACAACCATAATGATACAACCTTTAGAGTTTTTAATTCTATTTTAGCAGAATAATTTTAATTATTTTCCTTAAGTCACAAAAAACAATATTCTATTCTTCAGAATCAAAATATTTGTTTAAGGAAGATTTAAGTATTAAATTAACAACCGAAAGATAAAGTAAAGAACTATTACTTCACAAAGGAGGAAGAATATGAACGAAAAACCAGTAGACAAAATTGCTGGAATTATTTATCAACATATTATTGAAAATTATGAAAAAGACATTTCTATTATCTGGAATAAACCTCCTTCTGCAAATTTAGGTGATGTGAGTTTTCCTCTTTTCTCAATAGCTAAAAATGTTGGAGAAGAAGTAGGAGTAATTGGTCAATCACTTAAACCAAAAATTGAAAATCAAGAAATTATTGAGAGAGTAGAATTAAAAGGTGGTTTTCTTAATATCTTTTTTAATAGAACTATTTTCTCTGATAAAGTACTAAAAAATGCTTTAAAAACAGAAAAATATGGCAAATCATCAGAAGAGTCAACTAGACGGATTATTATTGAACACACATCAAGTAACCCCAATGGTCCACTTCATATAGGAAATTTTAGAGGGTCTGTAATTGGAGATCTACTATCTAGACTTTACAAAATGAGTGGAGCTGCAGTAAACGTTAGGTATTATGTAAACGATTTAGGGAGACAAATAGCTCCTGTTGTTATAGGTTATAAACTACTTAAAGATAATAATATTGAACCAGATTCAAAAATTGATTTGTGGATTGGAAAAATTTATGCCACCATGAACACACTATTAGATATTCAAGAATTAAAAAAGGAGATCAAATCTAAAACTGGAAACTGTTTTGTAAGTGAGAATTTAAAATATGAAATTAATCAAAATAATAAAGAAGAGATTGAAAAAATATTATCCTCCGCTGAGTTGGATGAAAAAACAAGAGAATATCTATTGAAAAGTTTAAAGAAACTATTTTCTGTTCAAAATTCTCTTTCATCAAAAATACCTAAGCTTTTTGGTTTATTGAGGGATCTTACAGAAAAAAAAGTAGAAGATTTATCATCTTTAACTCAAGAATATATCGAACAATATCTAAAAGGAAATAACAAACAAATTGTAGATGAATATAGAGAATTGACAGAAAAAGCTCTTAGAGGACATATAGAAACTTTATCAAGGTTTAACATTTTTCATGATGATTTTGATAGAGAGTCAGACATAGCTTGGTCAGGAGAAGTAAAACAAATTCTTCAAAAATTGGAAACAAAGCAATGGTTAAGACATGATGGAAAAGCCAGATTATTAAAAAATAATGAAATAGCGACATCTCTACGATTTAAAGAGAAATATAATATTAAGCATGAGATTCCAGATTTAATACTTGTAAATTCAGAAGGAATTCCTCTCTATCCATGTAGAGACATTGCTTACCACTTACACAAATTAGAAAAATTTAATGCTAATTTATGTATAAATGTTATAGGAAAACAACAACAATCTCTTCAACTAGGGGTTCGTTTGGCTTTATATGCTCTTAATAGGAGTGATATTGCTGATAAAATCATTCATTTTGATTACGAATATGTCACATTAGTCGGGAGAAAAATGGCCGGAAGAGAACTTGAATATGTAACTCCTGACGAGTTATATTCACTTGCTAGAGAAGAAGTCTATAAATTTCTTAACGAAAGAGATTATTCTGAAGAAGAAAAAGCAAAAATAGCCAATATTGTTTCAGCTGCTAGTGTTAAAATATCAATTGCGAAGATTGATCCAAACAAAGCAGTAATGTTTGATGTTAAAAAAGCTACTGACTTAAATGAAAATAGTGGACCTTTTTTGTTGTATTCATTCACTAGAGCAAAGAATATTATTTCAAAAGCAAAGAAAGCGAATATACCAATTGAAGAGATTATAAACAACCTTGAATCAGTTGAGATTTCGATTATAGAAGATGAAGAGTGGAATCTTATCAAACTTATAGAGGAATTACCTATGATATATAAACGTGCAATAAATACAAAACGCCCAGATACAATTGTAAACTTTAGTTTTGAAATATGTAAAGCATTTAACAAATTTTATGATAATTGCCCAGTGATTAGTGAAAAGAATAAAAAAATCAGAGAAACAAGAATATTAATTGTACAAGCTACAATTAAAACTCTTGAAAGTCTATTTGAGGTCCTAGGAATAGAATCTCTTGAAAAAATGTGAAGGTAAAAAAATGATTTATGCAGGATTTGATCCGTCCTTTATCGATATAAACATCAGACCTTTAGAAATTGAAAGCGATAATAAACTGTTATCTAAACTTCCAATGTTTGGAGAACATTGGCCAAATACAGAAATAACTTTTATTCCTGGAGGAAATGGGTTCAACTTTTGTCGTACTTTATCTTCATTAGGAGAAAATATCACCTATGTTGGTCCTTTAGATGATTTCTTTATTTCATTAGTAAAAGACCAAAAAATAGATGTTTGTCTTACAGAAATAGAAGGCGCAAAAGTTAACTATACAGCAATATTAAATACCCATGATGGTGAAATCCAGTTTAATAATATTCGCGGTGAACTTTCTCCAAGTTTACTAAATGAAAAAATCCTAAAACTTTTCATTAAATCACCGATCAAATCTATAAGTAACATTGCTTTTAACCCAAAAGCTATTGAATGGATTAGTTCTCTACTACTTGGATTGAGAGAGGAATATGACAAGATATTGTTTAACGATAACGCAAAGTTGGAGGAAAAAATAAATCTCTTAAATGGTATTTCTTTTGAAGGAATAATTTTTGTTGATCCTTCTGATATCTCTCAATATTCACAAATAAAGGACTTTTTTGATATACTCTTGGCACTAAATACAATGGAAGGAGATAAATATCTTTCAGTGAATGAATTTGAAATGAATAAACTTCTATCACTACAAGGCATTTCCCCACTAAAACTATCTAAAACCCTTAACTATCCTATTATTTTTCATACTTCAAAGGTTGTAAAGTTTTATTACAATGGAAATGAATTATATTCATTAGAAACTCAAAAACTTTCAGAGAAGAAGACTTTTGTAGGAGCTGGAGATGTTTTCAATGCTTCTTTCATTTTTAAAATTTTAAAGAATAGTCATATTGAGGATGCATTAAAGTTTGCAATAAAATCAGCAAGTTTTTTAATTGAGAAAGGAGTCTATCCCTCTAGTGAAAACTTGAAATAACATTAAATTAATAATAAATAAGATATAATAACTTCATATTTCTTAAGTGTGATATAAATGAAAAAATTATCTGTTGAAGATTCAGAAGCTTACAAGAAGATCGAAAAAAGAGTAGCGATGTTAAATTTAGTTAAACAATATTACGCCTCAGGAGCTAATTACTATGAATTTGATTCTGGCGATATTCCTCTACGAGAATTAATAAGATTTATGAATGATGAAGGATATCCAAGACGACTACCAGAAGCAGATATAGTTTTGAAAAGGATAGATGAAGAAATCAGTGAATTAAATGAAAAGAAGAAAAATATGCGTTTAGAAGAAATTGAATCTCGCAATTTAAATTCTCTACTTATTATTCCAAGTTGGACTAAACTTATTGGTACGCAAATGAAAGGTTTCTATTTAGGCAAACCTGTTAGAGAATTGAAAAGAGATACTATTGTGATGCTAACAGATACTACTCAAATGTTTAAAGAAATCACTGAAGAGAGAATTGCTGTTATTTTTGGTCCTGGTATCTTTTACAGTGAATTTTCTATCGAACCTGGAAACTTCTTGACAAATAGTTTTGAAATTAATGGAATATGTCTCCCTTTGGACCTATTAGGTAAAATATATACAGCAGAAAAGATATATCACTCTGATAAGATTGAAGCAACAATTACTGAGGTATCAACAATTTTACCTTTTCATATTATAGAACAGCCACAAACAATACAAGCTTATATAAGAGGGGTTATTAGTCGTAATGTCTTTTATCCAAACAAAGCTGCACTAGAATTTTTCAATAAACATGCTGTTGATGACAATTCTTACAAAATTGAGGAAGGTTTCAAAATTGTTTCAGCACACCCACTTTGGTTTAATAAACTTTTAGTAAACAGTAGCCAAATACCAAAAACTGGAAGTGGAAAAAAAGAGTATAGTACAGCTGGTTTAGGAACTGTTTCTGCTTCAATCAACAAGATTTTACCTCTAATATTCTCTTCTCCGTCAAAAGAGGAAGAACAACTAAAGAAAATTAAAGAAATAGCAAAACAATATAAGGAAATGGGTTTAGGTATACTAAAAAGTTGGATTCCAACTTAAACACTAAGTTATTTTCTAACCATTTCTTAGGAAAATATTTCGTAAGATTCACAACGTTTTTTAACATAGCAAGGATTTTTTTATAATAAAAGGAAATGTGATAACTATGATTATAAAAATTGAACCTAGCTTAGATAATGAACCTTATTTTGCGTTAATTAATTCAGAATTCGCTTCCAAATATTCTTTACATCCGGGTCAACTTGTTGAGATTACACCTTATAATGTAGGAATGAAATTAAGACCTAGTGAGACATATCCCCCCAACACATTAGGGATATCACAGAAAGCTTCAAAAGAATTTTCAATAAGAGGGGGCGACGAAGTTGAAATCAGAGAGATTATTAATGAAAATATAATTCACATCATTCACAAAAAGATGAAAGGTACTCACCTTAATGAGAATGAGATTAATATGTTATTTTCTGCAATTGATAAAAACCTCATTCATCCATCTCAAATTGCAGTATTAATGAGTTTATTTGAAGTAGTAGGACTATCTATGGATGAAACAACTTCAGTAGCAAAAGCCATTATTAATAATTCAAGAAGACTTATCCACAAAAACAAGCCAGTTGTTGATAAACACAGTATTGGAGGAATAGCAGGAAATAGAATCACACCCATAATGATACCTATTTTGGCTTCTGCAGGACTAACTATTCCTAAAATTTCTACAAGAGCGATTACATCTCCTGCAGGAACAATAGACACTGTAGAACTTCTAATGCCCTGTGATCTAACACTATCAGAGATGTCAGAAGTGGTTGAAAAAACAGGAGGATGTGTTGTTAGTGGTGAAAATGTAGGTCTTGCAGACGTAACAGATAAAATTATCCATGTTTTAGATAGTATTAAAATCGATCCAAAAGAATTTATGGTAGCAAGTATTTTAAGTAAAAAAATTGTAGCCGGTTCCGAATATGTTCTTATTGATTTACCAACAGGTAAAGGAGCAAAAGTTTCTAGTAGAGAAAAAGCTAAAGACCTTGGAAGACTATTTACCTCAATTGGAACTTCATTGAAACTGCAAATGGACTGTATTATTAGCCCAGGAGATCGACCAATTGGAAGTATGATAGGACCAAGTTTAGAAGCTATTGATGTCCTAAAGATATTAAAAAATCAATTAGGAAGTAATGACTTAATGAATAAAGCTGTTTCCCTTTCTGGAATCATACTGGAAGCTCAAAACTTAGTACCTCGGGGATCTGGGCACAAAATGGCTTTAGGCTTACTAAAGAGTGGTAAAGCTTATGAAAAATTCAAAGAAATTGTAGAAGCACAAGGAGGAAACCCAGAAATAAAAGTTGATGATATTCCAAGAGCAAAATATATAGAAGAAATAAAAGCTACTCAAGATGGAGTGATTTATGCAATAGATAGCGCTAGCATCTCAACTTTAGCTCGTCAAGCTGGAGCTCCTTTTGACAAAACAGCAGGAGTAAAAATTTTAGTAAAAAGAGGAGACAGAGTAAAAAAAGGTGATACGCTCTTTGAAATTCATTCCTCATCAGCTAGTAAATTGAGTGCTTCTGCAGAATTGGCAAGAACAAAGTTTGAAGCTATAGACATGGAAAAAATGATACTGGAAGTAATATCAGGACCAAAAGAGATGTGAAAGAATGAAAGAACAGGATAACAATTCCTTTACTTTTTCTTTTTCATACATGATTCACAGATTACATGAAAATTTTTCAATAAATAAGATACTGGATCTAATCAAAAGAGTTAATTTAACAAACGAAAGTACAACCTTGCAAGTTTTAAATCCGAAGTATATAATCAGTAAAAGACAATTGGAGATAGCCATATATCAAACAATAACAGCCTTTCACTCAAATGAGAATAGAGCTAGAGACAAAGGGACAGAATTGTTGCTTAGGCTCTCAGGATATAGACAAATAAAAAAAGCTCTAAAAATTTTTGGAATTGAGGATAAGTCTGAATATATTATGTTTATCGGTTTTGGAGATTCAGAAGAAGAAATAAATAAAAATTTAATTGAAATATCAGAGAAAATGGGAACAGACATAAAAGACTCTATTACTCAACTACCAGTTTCCAATGCTGAGATACTAAAGGAATATTACAATTGTAATGATATTGCCATCATAGAAAAAGCAGCCATAGAAAAAATAGCAACGCTAAAATTAGAATAATGGAAAATTTATTAGCTTATTTTAGTTGAGTGTTTCTATCTATATCATCCTCTTTTATACTTTTTTGACTTTAAAGATTGCTTTTTGATAATTTTTCTAAATCTACAGTAAAATAAGAGATTGATAAAAAATCCGATAAAGTTAAATTTTATATTTGAATAACTAATTTAATGAATAAACAAGACACTCAAACTGAACATTCGAAAAAAGAAGAAAAAAAATTCAAATGTACAGGCTGTCATACTCCACTTTCTATTTATGATGAACGATGTCCAAAATGCGAAAGAAAAAACCCACATTATATTTATAGGTAAATAGAACTATCAAAAAAATTATTAATAAAATATTTTTTATAGTAATAAAAAGGATTTGTGTAATATGTCTATTCCAACACCACCATCTAAAAACACAAAAGAGGAGGGAAACCCAGAAGCAAATTGTCCAGAATATAAACCTATAATGGGAAACTATTGTGAATTTTATTTAACAAGAACAGGGGAATGTATTAAAGGGGTAGGAAAATGTGATGGTTTTGGTGTATTAAAGTAAAAAAATTAAATTATTTTTTCAGGTATTCTTCAAGTTCTGTATTTATTTCTTTAACATTGGCAACAATTCTATTTTGACTTTCACCTTTATTACCTTCAACATTTATTGTAGAAGAAGTTAAGAATAAAGGTTTATAGAAATCACGTAACATTTTTTTACCTTCTCCTAGTAAGCAAGAGCATGTTCCAATATAGTTTCCGTCAAGATCTCTTTTAATTCTAAAATAAGTTATATGACTAGCTCTACTACGCCAAACAATTAAATTTGCTGTTAAAATTATATTATTTCGAATAATGTGACCTAGAAAAACGTTATCTTTCAAACCAAATTCATAAAGTTTCGGACTTGGTTTTGCTTCAAAATTTGTCATCAAAAAGATTGTAGTATCATCAGATAACTTTGTATAGCGCTTAATTGGTACATCTTTAGTTGATTCTTTAATTATAAAAGTAAAAGATTTTTCTCTGCGTAGTGTATATGCTGACTGGTTTTCTATAATTGCAGAAGCAACATTGATTAATAATTTAGCATTTTTCTTATTCAATTCAAATCTTTCTACTGATTGAACAGGAACTTTTGAACTAGAAATAAGAGAACAAGCGAGTGTTCCTATCATTTCATGGGTAACTGGACCTCTTATTTTACATCCAGAAGGTAAAACAACTACTGGAATATCATTTGGATCGATATTATTTTTTGCAAAAGATTTTGTAGATTTATCAGATTGATATACAATTAGTTTCACATCGTCGTTATTCACTGATTCTATTATAGAACTCATAAAACTTAACATTGGTTTGCAATGATCACATGTTTCAGAATGAATATACAGCTCTAGTTCCATAGTTATCTATTCCTTTTTTTTTAAACAATAAAAGGGTTAAAGTGAATTATTATAAAGATTACTATCAACTTAATTTTTGAGTTAGTATTTATTACACACTTTACTATTTTAACAATGCAAAAACAATCCACAATATAGAAATAATTATTGCTGAAAGGATATTGAATACAGAATACAATTTTAGAGTGTCATCAAAGTATAAATCATCAATATATTTGCCTATAGAATTTAACCTATTATCAATAGAGTACAATAAAGAGCTCTGTTTTGTTATTTCTCTCTTATTTTTTTCAGTTGATGCAAAAATATCAATAAAAGCATGTAACATTTTTTTATCTTGTTCCAATACTAAAGTTGAACTTACTGACTCAAGTTTTTTATGCAGTTCCTCAATTTGTTCTCTTGAAAGAGCAGGTATCTTCCAAGAATAAGTTTCACTTGCTATTTTTCCAAGATGGTAAGCAATATCATCAATGTATATATCAAATGATATGGGTTGATAGTTTGTTTGATCTATCATTCTAAAGAACTGTAAATCTAAATCTTTTTTATTTTCGTTTTGATAATATTTCAATGGATCTACAACTAAGGCTATAGCTTTGGGGAACAAGTTTTGATATGTTCTTTGTGTGTTTTTATCTGTTCCTGATAGAAAACACCCATAACCAGGATGAGTATGCCACCAACCAACTATTGTTTGCTCACTATCTTGCTCTTGTAACTTCATTACAATATCAACTAAAGCTTCATCATCCATTACAACAAAAGTACTCGTTTGTTGTTGCTTACCAGTATCGATATCTGTAATAATAAGCTGCCCAGTATCTTGTTTAACATACCCTATTAGTAAACCAGCCGATTCTTTTGATGTATCCATTCTATCAACAGTTAATATTTTTGCTAAAGCAGTTGCAGACAACAAAATTTCAATTTCTGAAGGTTCAGTCATTATCAATTATAAAGTTATAATAGGAATATAAAATATTTCTCATTTCTTGATTCTTAATTAAAACAAATGAAAAATAAATTATAACCTTGATAAAATTGGGTGTTCTGTTAATAAATAGTATGTCATTTCTTTAAGCATGATAATATCAGGATGGTCTTTTGAAATATTTTGGTTTTCAGTTTTTTCTATATAATCCATCATAGCCCATAATGCAATGTAAAAGTCAATAGGCAAACCTTTAGGGTACATTTCTTCTAATGTGGGTGCACGTAACTCTTTTAAATGGACATTATAGCCTTTCAAAAATTTACTAATATCCTTTGCAGTTTCTACTAATCTCTTTGTTTCTCTATATTCTAGAATTGACTGACGTCCAAAAAAGGTTCCCATGTCCTCAAATCGATCATACGACCCTTTCATCCAGAAGGTTGGGTCAATTAGTGCGATAGTTATAACTTGATTGTCAGGTGTAATTCTTAGCATTAAATTACTTTGGTGAAAGTCTCCAAAAGCATCACAGCCACCAATTGATGAAGAAATCATCTGTAAAAACATTTTGGATTTTTCTACTACAGTGCTTTCTTGTTCATTACCTCCAAAAATCTTTAAAACAAGTCTTCGATGAAGCTCTTCATAAATATCGACCATTACTTTTCTAGTTTGGCCTCCATGAATTATAGCTAGTACATAACCAGCCCAAAAACTCTTGTTTCTTACTTCAAAAGCATCTTCATAATTAATTCCAGCTATTCCTTCATAAGCTATAAAGGGGTTGTCTTCCAAGTTTACATAAATGAATCTTGGAATTCGCACTACTGACCTTGCAGCAAATTTTTTCTCTAGACTCATTGTATTTTTTATTTCTAATAAAGCATCATTGCTATTTTCAATAAACTTGATAGCGACTTTCTTCTTATGTTCTGTGAATTCTGAAGAATAATAAACATCTACAACAAATACTTCACCAAACCGTCCAGCAGTTTTAAAATACTTAATATCATTTATTTTAATGTCAATTACATCTTTTCCAGTATCTCTATGTGCTTCATCTATGAAATAGTAACGGAATTGGTTAATTAATTTAAGTAACAGCGCTGAAGCAACATCAGTATTCATGAGGTACTTTTCTTGAATATTTTTTATAAACTTATAGGAAAGAAGAAAAGTTAATTTATTTTTTTTGTGGACTTGAAAAGAGAAATAATGATTAGTATAAAAGAATATAAAAAAAAGATGAAAAAAGAATAAAATTGATAATTCCCCAAAAGTAAAAGTAAACAGGGGATTGGAACAATATTTATTATTATAAAATTGTATATTAACAGAAATTATTTATTTAAAGAGCCTTTATTGTTTTTAAACAGTTTAAGCAAAAATATTCTAAAAAAGATTACAAATTACTAAAATTTAATAAATATAGAAAATAAAAGATAATTAGTCTCCCTTTCTATTGAAGTGAGGAAATAGTATGACATCTGTACAAAAAATAACCTGGAACAAGGAAGAAATAAAGTTAGTTGCCGACTATTTAGTTAAAATAGCTAGCCAATCTAAAGAAGATAAAATAGATCTTCCAACAAAGAGTGAAACACTAAAACATGAAAAAATTGTTGAAGAAGCAAAAATTGGTATTGCAGAAGCATTAATAACAAAAGAAATTAATGAAGAAGCTTTAGTAGAAGATCAGAAAATAAAAGAAATAATGGAATTTTCACAAATCCCACAACCAAAGACTGTAGAGAGAGTAGAAAAACAAGAAATAGAAAAAATAGGCGTTCTTGAAGAAAGACAAATAGAGTTTGAAGAAGAGAAAATAGAAATTGAAGAAATGGGAGAAATAACTATTGATGAGAGAAAAATAGAAGAACCAGTTGTAGAAGAAAAAATAGAAGAACCAGTTGTAGAAGAAAAAATAGGGTCAAACATTTTATCTCTAGCTAAAGAGATAGGTCAAGCTCTAACAAAAACAGAAAAAACTGAAGACATGTCGATTATTAAGAAAATAGAAACTGAAGATTTGTCAGCAGAAGTAGTCACAGAGCCGATCTTGGACAAACCAGTCGAGATTAGGCCAGAAGACTTCCCAGAAGATATAAGAGATATTGCTCTAGAAGAAATACCAGCTAAATCAGAAAAAGTAGAAATAAAACAAGAAACAAAAGAAGAAATACCAGCTAAACCAGAAAAAGTAGAAATAAAACAAGAAACAAAAGAAGAAATACCAGCTAAACCAGAAAAAGTAGAAATAAAACAAGAAACAAAAGAAGAAATACCAGCTAAATCAGAAAAAGTAGAAATAAAACAAGAAACAAAAGAAGAAATACCAGCTAAACCAGAAAAACAACTTACAGAAGAACAAATTAGAGCTAAAAAGCGAGAAGAAATAATTCAAAAAATGCTTGCAGAAACAAAAAAGAGAGAACAAGAAGCTGGTGTAAAAGTATATGACATGGGAGAAACAGCAGGAAAGAAGTATTCAGCTGTAATTATTGGTCAGGAATCATCAAAAAACATTAAAAAATGGAAGAAAGTAACTAAAAAGAAAAAAAAGAGTAAAAAATAACTTTTTCTCTCAAAAAATATTTTTCACAGTCCTAAAAAAATAAATACTATAAAATAAATATAAATAAAGTAGTTGTATTGTTGTTGGATTTGTGAATAAAATGGAGGATATATCTGGTGTTAATTGGGATAATTTTGTAGGTTTTTGTATTTTCACATTTGAAGAGGAATTAATTTTTGATAGAGTAATAAATACAAAAACATCATTTTCTACTGTTTATCATATCGTTGATACTTCAAATAAAATGAGAGAAGAACTTAAGAAATCAAAAAAAATGTCAGTTATAAATGATATTTTCAGAGTAGATTATGAAATTATCTTTAATGTTATTTTTGCATTTATGTTTAAACCTGAAACATCAGATGAATTTTCGAATTTATCAATAAAAACCATTAAACAGATAATAATCGAACATTTAAAGGACTACGGAGCAATAGACAAAATGGAACTAGCATCCCAATGCGCTTTAATAAAACGATTGGGAAATCTTATTGCAGAACGAGCTTGTAATCAGATAAAAAATGAATATTTCTCAAAGAGAGCTAAGCTTCATGAAAAAACTGAAACTCAAGCAACTACCACACAACAACCTGAACCAGAACCAACAGTTAAAGAGACAAAAGAAGTAAAGAAAGAAGATCATCCTAAGGAGCCACAAGTTCAAACATTAGGTAAAGTTGAAAACCTTTTAGAATTTATAGGAGTTAAGGGAGATGAGACTTCTGAAGGATTTTTAAGTGAAGGAACGAAGTCAGAGTTAACAGAAAAGTTGTTAGAAGAAACGAAAAGAGATTCAATAAAAAGAGTTCTATCTTCTGTAATAAAAGGACTAAATGAAAAAACGGGTGTATGCTTTGTTTACACTGAACAACTTGGGCAACTAGACATTTTATCATATGGAATGTCAGAGAAACATGCTAACTTTGTTCTAGGAATTCTGAGTAAATATCCAGAGATAATTAAACAAATCCTATCATCAAACAACGAAGAAAAAACCCTAGACGCTGGAGATGGTGTTGTCATTTTAGAAGAAACAGAAAAAGGTATTTTAGTAAGTATTACTAAATACAAAAAAGAGATACCTACAATTGTCCAACGATTAAAAATGGTTAAAATGCTAATTGAGCAATTCCTAAAAACATCATTTTAACATCGAAAATGAAAAAGAAAAGTTGCTAATTGTTTTCTAATAGAATTGAATTGTTTAACACTACTTGTTGAACATGTTTTAATCGACGGGCTAGTTCATCTACTGAAGATTTATCTTGAACAATACCAACAAGATAATTGTCTTTTTCACAGTTTTCAAGAACAACATATCCAATTCCAGTATCTAGTACTTTTACTTCTTCAGTGGAACCTAATAAATCGTTTATTACAGGAGGATATTTTCTAAAAATATTAAGTATCTTCATTACAACTTCTTTATTTAATGGCCCTCTAACAATTGCTGTTTTTTCTTTACTCTCTATATGTGGAACAAGTGCAGCGGCAGAAAGTGACTTAAGATCATTAGCTATACTGTCTAGCAAGGCATCAATTGTAACTTTAATTGCTTTTCTTACTTCTTCAGGAGAAGAAGTTTGAGATAAGAATTTTTTCAAATATTCTCCTGATTCAATTTTCTTTTTAGAAACCTTGATAGTATTATATGCTATTTCTTCTAACTCTACAAAACTTGATTTTTCTGCAGCTTTTCTTTTTCTAGTGGATATCTTTCCAGCTTGTGATGATTGTTTTTTCGATGGAGACATGCATATCAAAGAAATAATAACGTCTAACTAAAAAAATCTTTTCCTTTATTTAGTAGGTAAATTTATTAGCACTGATTACTTAATGTATGAATAGGTTTGGGGTTATGAATAGTTTAGGCTTTCAAGATATCATAAAACCATTAGTTGCAGTATTTACTTATAATATTGAAATTGGAAAAAGTGAAATAAAAGTAGAAAATGTAAGGACAAATAGAGAATTAGAAGAAATTGAAAGAAATTTTAACAGATTATCTTATGATTTTTTAGAATGGGTAAAAAGATATAATGAAATTACTATCTTTAAGGGATCTTTTAGAGCAACATATATTAAATTTTATAATATGCTACTTCTCTTTGTATCAAGGTTAGTGAACTCAGGATTTGAAATAAGGCCAGTTATTAAAAAATTCTTGAATGAATTTGTAAATAGGTTGGTAGACGACTATATTTCAAAAAATCTCTCAAAATCAAAAATCAGATCTTTCTTAGAGATAGAAAAATTAGATAAAGAGAACCTAAAGTCTGAAATAGTAAAAACATTTACTAGGATGAAGATAGATCCTTCTCCTTTACTAGAAAAGTTAAGTAAAGAAAAGAGAGAAGAAGGTATTCAAGAGATTTATATTCAAGATCAGAAAAAAAGAAGAGAGGATATTCTTTCAGAGTATCAAAAAAGTGAACAATTTGAGCTGGTACCAAGTGTAAAAAATATACATATGACAGCAGAGATAATTGAATCAGCAAATAAAAAAGCCATTACTTCTTTATTATTTACAGTTATTAAAGGATGTAAATCTCCATCTGCAGCTGCTTATATTTATCCAATGAAGGGAGGAGCTATTGGAGAACTCTATGCTGGTGATTTAGAAGAACATAAAATCATATATGTTCTAGAAGTTATTTCAGAACACCAAAAAGCGATAAATGAGATGCTTCATTCGAAAGAAGATCTAAAAATGCTAGATGCAGGAATTATACAAATAATTTTAGAAGATCTAACAGACGGTAAAATTATAATTGGAATAACAACAAATAAAGACGACGTTTACAATGTAGGGTATAAAATCAAAATTGCTAGATTCATAATAAAACAATTCGGATTCTAAAGAAAAGAGTTTTTAAAACAACCTATAAGAACATTTTTAGATTTGTGTTTTTCTTTATAATCAATGAAAGAAGGAAAACTACCAATACCAAAACTTCACGAGATTCTAGAGCTAAAAGGAGCAAAAAACAGTGGTATAATATCTGCAGGAATAGTTGGACATGATGTCGCAGTAATTGATATTCAGTCTGCTAAAGAACAAGCATATAAATTTTATAACAATGAATCAGACATTTTATTAGTTGAAAAATCAGACCCTATCACTTTTCCAACTCCAAATCCAGGATATTACTCTGTAGTAGTAAATTCTAATGATATTGCTTGTTCAGGAGGAATACCTTATGGTTTCTTGATAACAATTATTGCTCCCCCAGACACAACTTTTGAACAAATCAAAGTAATTCAAAAAGAAACTCACAAACAATGTAAAGAGTTTAACATTTCTATCCTTGGAGGGCATACTGAAATATCACAATCAGTAAACACGATTATTATTTCAGGACACATGCTTGGTTTTGTTCCAAAGGATTTCCTTGTTCCAAATAGCTTATCACCAGGGAACAAAATTATTGCATTGGGTTATTCTGGTAAAGAAGGAACAAATATATTGATTGAAGAAGTAGGAGAAGCAATATATAAAAAATTTACAAAAAAAGAGATAGCTGAATGGAAAGAAAAAAATTCAGATATTAGTATTCTTAATATTGCTCTTGAACTAAATAGGTTATTTAAACCGAGATTATTACATGATCCTACAGAAGGAGGTATTTTTGGTGCATTATATGAAATAGTTGCAACAACAGGATTAGGCATCAAACTAGATAACCTTCCCCCTCTTTCAAACGTTACAAAAAAACTATCGGAATTGTTGAATTTTAATCCTTATAGATTAATTTCGTCTGGAGGACTAATTATTGCAGTAGAAGAAGAAAAAGCATCAAAGATAATAGAATTCTTAAGGATGCGAAATTATCCTGCGGAAATAATAGGAACAGTAATAACAAGTGACAAAAAATTGGTTTATAAAGAAGAAGAACTTCTTCCTCCTGAAGGTGATGATATTATTATAGCTCTAAATAATCTCAAGAAAAAAAGTGATGAATAATGGAACAAAAAACTGACTATGATTATGATTTTTGGGGAGCAGAAGCAGAATTAACAAAGATTAAATGGTTTGGGTTAGAATCCATAAAGAAAGTAAGAATTTCAAAAAAATATAGAATTTCTGAAATTGATGAAATATTAAGAAAAAAACGGACAATCACAGAAGCAAAACTTCTAATTTCAGCAAAAAAAGCCAAAGTGCAGACTCCTTTTGTATATGATATTGAGACAAAAAAAAGAACAATAATCATGGAATTTATTAATGGAACTAAAGTCAAAGATTTTTTGAAATCTAAAGAAATTGATAAGAAAGTTAAAAGGGAATTAATGGAAGAGATAGGAAAAAAAGTAGGATTACTTCACTCAAATGGTTTGATCCATGGAGATCTAACTACCAGCAATATTCTCATCAAGAATAACAAACTAGTGTTCATTGATTTTGGTTTGGGAAAGTTTTCAAATGAAATTGAAGATAAAGCTGTAGATGTTCTACTTATGAAAAAATGTTTAACCAGTACTCACGCAGAGGATAATAAGGAATACTTTTATGCTTTTCAAAAAGGATATATATCAACTTATATCAAAGGAAGTGAAATATTAAAACGTGCTCTAAAGGTCGAAGCAAGGGGAAGACATCTAAAAGAGTCAGATGTAATTTCAGAATACATACTTTAAATATAGAATCATATTTTTCTAATAATTGGTAACGAATTTATTTTTTTTATTATTTTCCACGTTTCTTCTGCATATTTCTCTTGATGTGTCCAATTACCCTCTATTAATTTTTGTTTTGATAGTTTTCCTAATTCTTTTCTTATTTTTTTGGAAGTCTTACCAACTGGAGCATTTGCTAATTTTGAACCTGGTAAAGGCATAAAAACATGTGCTCTAATTTTTGCTCCTATTTTACTAAGAGATTTAATAACTTCGATAGATTGCAATTCATCTGATTCTGTAGCATCTGGTAACCCAAAAATAAAGTCTACAATTGGCACAAAACCTGCATCACGGATATGTTTTATTGCTCTTATCCCTTCTTCTACAGAATGCCCTCTATGGTACATTCTTAAAATTTTATCACTCCCAGATTGTAACCCTATAGCTATTTTATTATTAGAAACTATTTTTTTTAATTTAGTCATGATGCTTTTAGTAACAGTTTCTGGTCTGACTTCTCCGGGAAAAGTCCCGAAAAAGACTCTTCTTATTCCATCTGTATTTTTTATTCTTGTGAGTAAATCTATTATTGCCTCTTCATTAATCTCTTTTGGATTTCGAGATAAATAACCAAAAGAATTTGGAGTAATAAATCTTATATCATCTAATTTATGTTTTCCCATCCATTGAACAGTCTCCAATATCACATCTGGTGACCTATGTCGTGTTTTTCTGTTAAATATACTTGGAACTTGACAGAATGCACACCCAAAAGAGCAACCTCTTGTAATTTCCAAGGGCGGAAATAATTTTCTCTTTCTTGAGATCATTGGGTAGCTATCTAAATTTATTTGAGGAGGAGAAGGATTAACAATTAGTTTTTCTTTATTTTCAGTTAAATAAGCTATTCCTGGTGTTTTTTCTAATTTCTCTTGATTTAACCATTTTTCTAAAAAAAGAGAAAATGATAATTCTCCTTCACCGATAAAAGCATAGTCAAATCCAAGTCTTAAAGTGCTCATAGGGTCTCCAGTAGAGTGACTCCCTCCTGCGATAAACATAATTCTTTTCAAATCTTGAGTTTTTAGGTTAATGTACAGTTCATTCATAGCAGAATATATTTTTTCCAGTTGTGCAGTTCTAAAGGAAAAAGCAATAATCACTCTATAATATTTTTTTAAGTATGATTGTGTCTTTTTGCTGTCGACATCTGATTCAAGTATAAGATCAAACCCACAGAGTTTTTCATTTTGGTCTATTGCTGCAACTAGTGGAGTAATACTATAGAAATTCTTTTTCTCAAGACTAAAAATAAGGGCAGAGTTGTTCAATTTTCATTTCTCCAGTTAACAACTACATCTTCAACTCTATAATGTTGATCAACAATTGTTTCTTTTAGGGGAGTAGAATACCCTCTACTATACATTATAAGCCCTAACCAAGCGATCATTAATCCGTTATCAATTGCTAAACTAGGTTCTAAACCAAAAAATCTTGACTCATGGGATTCTGCCATAACTTTTAGCATTTCTTTTAGTCGATTGTTTGAAGCAACCCCCCCACATACTAACACTTCATTTTTTTTGGTATGTGCTAATGCCCTTTCAGTAACTTCAACTAGCATTGCAAAAACAGTCTCTTGCAAACTATAAGACAAATCCTCAAGAGTATATTCTTTTTTCTTAATCAACTTAGAAATATGTGTTAAAATACCAGAAAAAGACACATCCATTCCTTTTATAACATAAGGAATTGGAATATATTTTGTACCCTTTTCTGCCAATAATTCGATTACACGCCCCATTGGAGCTTTTTTATCACTTAAACCAGCATTTCTTCCAAAAACATCCAAACAATTTCCGACAGGAATATCGATAGTTTCCCCAAAAACACGATATCTACCTTCACTAAAAGCAATTATTTGTGTGTTTCCTCCTGAAACATACAAAACAACAGGATCCACCATATTCCCTACCAATCGTCCGATTTCAACATGAGCTATAGGGTGGTTTACACCTACTAATGGTTTTTCGTACTTTAGCGCTAGTGTTCTTGCAGCAACTGCACCTACTCTAAGGCAAGGGCCCAACCCTGGACCTTTTGTAAAAGAGACAATATCTATATCATCCATAGTAAGTTTAGAAATATTAAGTGCTTCATTTATCACATCAGGAATATTTTTAGCATGAAATTCAGATGCCTCACGAGGATGAATACCTGAACCTAATGGGGGTTTGTAGGTTCTTCTGATATTTGCAAGTATTTTTCCATCGTTATCTATTATTCCAACTCCTAATTTGTCAGCAGAGCTTTCAATACCGAGAGATAACATATTATTTACTCACGATAACCACTTAATATTACACTTAAAAAGATATTTCTGTAAAAGTAGGTTAATATTTTAATATTAGAAAGATATTTTGAAAATAATGAATAGATTCTTTTTGATTATTTATCCTTGGGATTCTATTGATAAAAAAAATGAAAAAAAGAAGAATTTGACAGGTACTTTTCTCATGATGTCGTTATCAGGAATATATTCATTCATTTTGATAAGTTTAATTTTGAGAAATATATTACCTATAATTTCTAAATCAGAGTATGAGCTTCTAGGTAAAAACAGCATAACATTAAGATTCTTAAATTCTGTTTTTTCTAAAGGTTGGGAATTCGCCCTTATTTTTATCTTTTTAGTTATCTCTTATATTCTAATTTATATCTATAACCTTAATATTAAACGAACAACCATTCAATTTCTTTTTTCAAAAATAAAAGCTACAAAAGAATACTATGATTCTCTGTATCGTGTGATTGTTATAATTTGTAAAGAATTTATTGAAGTCATTTTCATTGCGCTATTTAATTTCATTATTGCAGAAATATTAACTCTTGGATTGGTTTCAATAGTTTCTACGATTGCTATTTCTTTAGTTCTTAACTCTAGCCTTTCTGTTTATGGTGTAGCCTTAGCTACAGGAATCATTGTTCATATCCTCACTTATCCAATCATGAATGTTTTGTACTTTCTTATTCTTATAAAAGAAAAAAAAGAGAAAACAGTTTTCGAGCGTTTAGATCATGAAAAAATAGACTTTGAATTGGAAAATTGGAGAGATCTCACATGGGGAAAGAAAGGCTATTCTTATGATTGGAAGGATGAAGAATATGCACCTTTCATCTGTCCAAATTGTAATTCCGTTATCTCAAGCAATTTAGTTATTTGCCCAATTTGTGGTACAAACGTAGTTGAATTATTAGAAAAAATTATTGAAGAAGAACAGCAAAAAGAAGAACAGCAAAAAGAAGAATAAGGAAATTAGTTCAAATTATATAGCCGTTGGAAACTTTGCATAGCTTCTAAACTCTATCCAATCTTCTAAGTGCCTGTTAATTATATTTTCTATTTCATCTTGATCTAGTTTTCTTGCAACTGATTCATCAGATGTTAATAAAGCCATAATATATCTTTCATTTTTAAATTCTAGATCTCGTAGTATGAAAATTTCATTTGTTTTTTCTTCATCATCTAGAACGTATCTTCTTATTCTTAGAAAAGGTTCTCTCATATTTGCTATAGTTTCAATTGCTTCATAGTATGCATTATGGGATAGTTCTTCTAGTTTCTCATTTTTTGAGTATTGAGCAAAGCAGATATTACTTCTAAAATCATATAAACCAAAGAATTCTGCATTAAGAGTTTCAGCTACTTGTTTTGATGCATTTGCGATATAATCTTGAATTAAACTTATGTTTCTAAATATGTGTGAAAAAGCACCTAGTATGGAAGAACGTATATGAACGCTCGTTCTAAAGATTCCTTTTGCTGGATCAAATGAAGGAACATTAGAATGTAAATATTGCACCATTGAACCAAATATTGAATTAGCTTTTTCACTTAAGACAAAATCAGGGTCAGATTTGTGGAAGAATATAGTCCATGGAACATCTAACCTTAGTTTTTGAGTAACATTAACTATTTGTTTTAAATATTCAAAACTTTCTTCATATCTATCTTCCGCTTGAACATCTACCACATAAATAATTGTATCTGTTCCGATAAAATACTGTTCAGGATTATTGAGATAGTCATCTCTGTATATTTTTTGTCCTCCTAATTCATGTAAGTGAATATCAAGACCAAAAACCTCTAACTTTCCACGTAAAAGCCCTCTTGTAGGAGTTAAAGCATTTAACTTCTGGAAAAGCAGAGAAAAAGCTCCTCTGTGTTTCAAAGCAATGGAAAGTGAGGTTTTTCCTACATTATCTATCCCTGCTAAAATAATTTTAGCTCCTGTGGTTATTTTTTCAGTTTTCTCCACAAGCAAAAGTTTGCTTGCAGCAATCCAACTATCTATACGCTCTTTTGGAAAAAGTTTTGACAGTTCATTGTAATGTTTATTCCACTCCTTTGCCAATTTTTCAATTGTTTCTAAACCAAAATTCTCAAGAGACTTAACCTCACTTTCTCTAATATCTAAGAGGGCTATTACTGGTAAATCAGCTAAATTAGTTTCTTTTCTATAATCCTCTTTTAACAGCTTTTCTTTTATATCTAACACTTTTTTCACCAAATTCTGCGAAATAATTACACGTAAGAGCGCTTGAAATATAGTTGTCTAACTATCAAAATAAGTATTTTGTTTCTATTACTAAGAATATTAAAAAAAAGAGAGAAATAAATTAAGGAAAACAAAAACAATCTAAAAAAAAATAGAACTTACGACGGAAAAGTTAAAAAGATTTTATGTTTTTTACGGATAAACAGCAACGAATGGAGAAAAGAAAATTGCGTGCACGTAGATTAAACAAAATACTGTTGATTACATTATTATTAATTACCACTTTTTCGGTAAGCATATTTGGAAGAGCATATTTTTCTTCAGTTAGTGATTTTGGAAAGACAGACCCAAATTATTCGATAAATAATATCGTAGCTTTTGACACCAATGAGCCCATAATTGACGGGAATTTAGAAACTTATGAAGGAGAGTGGGCTAATGCTACAGTTTATAGTAATATCATAGATGGGATAAACTATACTATTACTTTAAAAGCCAATGAAACTCATCTTTTCTTTGGAATAAGTTATGAAACCAATTTGTTTGTCGAACTTACAGAATCTAACGCAAGCATCCCTCACACCTGGTATACAATTGTCTTTGATAGCAATTTTGACAAAGAATTTGGAACAGAACTAGTCCCTGAAGACACAATCCTATTTAACTATCAAGAAAAGGATGCTACAGATGCTACTTTAAACGGAACAGAAACAAATTCATTGACTTTAGATGAAGAACTAGGAGGAGAAGACAATACTGTTGGAGCAATGCAAACAGATCTTTTTGTTGAAGAATACACAGTAACAATTGAAATAGCTAAAGAATTAAATTCAGGAGATAAAAAAGGAAATGACATATCTCTACACCCAAGCGATGCAATTCTATTTGCTTTAATTCCATTTGCTAATCATACAAATATATTCAACAATACTGAGGTTCCCACTTTACAATGGAATTCTTTGAGACTAGAACCCACACAGGAGTTCTACTCTTATGTAAAAAATACTGAAGATTTATCAGTAGTAACTTATATTACAGATTCAGTAAGATCTAATAAAAAAGATTTTAATTCAATAGGACACATGTTAGAAGCCTATCAACTAAATTCTCAGTTGGCAGATAAAAATAACTTTGAGATCACAACAGAAAATCTTAACGATGTTGATCTATTTATTATGGCAGGAAATCAAAAATCTTTAACATCTAGCCAAATTGCAGTATTACGTTCATATTTGACTAGTGGAGGCAGCATACTTCTTATTGCAGATGAAGTAAAAAATGAGAGTTCAATTAACGAATTATTAAGAATGTTTAATATGGAATTTTACAATGCAACACTTTACTCCAACAATACTGCAATAAATGATTCTCTTACTTTTGATCAAACAGCCCTTGCACAATTAGATTATCTACAAGAGGATAGCGTATTTACTGAAACTACATTCGACAACGTCTTTTACACAGGTACTGCAATAAAAAATATCTCAACTTATGGAGAAAATATTTTGTTTGGTCAAGATGCAGACTTATATCCTATTCTTTCCAAAGAAGGAGAATTTTTCATCAATCTAGGTGAAAAAACAACTTATAATAGTTCAGAAGATATCCCAATAAATAATGCAATATTACAAACTGCTTTAGAACTAAAATATGGAGGAAAAATGATAGTTTCTGCATCCTCTGACATGTACAATTCTACAAATCTTGTTTTTGGTTCAAATAAAATGTTACTTCTTAAAGAGATTCAGTGGTTACTTAATTTCAGATTTAGGATAAACTACGAAAACTTTAATGTCCCTCAAACAAAAGTTACAGAAGGCAATCCAATTGAAATGAATATTAGTGTCACAGGAAATAATGATACAGTTTTGGCAGATGTAGAAGTGCAAGGAAGAGTGCTTGTTCTCAAATCAGTTGTTTCATCTGTTACATTAAATGTTTCAGATAACAACATTGACTTCTATGGACAAATTGTTCCAAAAACTAAAGCTTCTTGGGTTGATGTTGAGATACTGATGCATAAGAGAGGATATGGATACAACTACACTGAACTAGTAGAAATTCTAATTGAGAAACAAATAGAGATTCCAATAGCAATAGATTATGTATCTTTAATAATATTTATAGCTTCAATAGGATTGGCTATAATAGGAATAATAACCCTAAAAAGGCACAAGATTCGAAAAGAAGAATAGTTGTCACAATTATTTTTTACTTTTTTTACTTTTTAAAAAGCTAGTTTATGTTTTATCTTGGAAACAACTATTTTAATGAATAATGATAGTAGGTAAAATTTTTATTTTTATAGAGGATAGAAGAAGTTATGTCAGAAATTCAAAGAAAAATAGATCTGCTCATATCAGAGGCAAATGCCCATTATGAAACTAAACGGTATAAGGATGCTGCAAAAACTTTTGCTCATTTAATCGATTTAACATTAAAAAATAACGATCCTGAGGAAGCAATATATTTTGGTTATCGTGTTGCAGACTGTTGGAAAAAAGAGAAAAATGAATTAAATAGAGCAAAAACCTTCAAACTCATTTCAGAAATAGCTAACTCTTCAACTGCATTAGTATCGGAGAGTTATGCAAAAAGAACAAAAAATCTACAAGAAAAGGCAGAATCACTAATTATAGCTGGTGAATCTTATTTCGCTAGTAATAAAACAAAAGCAAAAGAAAAAATAAAAGAAGCAATAGTTATCCTTGAAACAATAGAAAAAAAGACAACAAAATTGGAAAAGAAAGAAGAGATTTTAAATGAGATAGTAAAAGCTATCAGACTTACTGGTAATACTAGAAAACTAAAGTCTATTAATACAAAACTAATATCTCTAAAAAAGGAAATAGCCGAGAAAGCTCTAAAAGAGGGAGGACAAACTAATTTGTTAACTGCACTCCGTGAATTTGAAGATATTATTCAGATTTATGAGGAAAATAAAATCCCAAAAGATAGTGATATAATTTCAAAAATTAAAATGATCAAACAAAAAGTCGAGGATTATGATCCATTCTCAACTTAGACTCTTTAAAAATGTTTATAGGAGTTCAATGTCCTTTTGGTTTAGAATTGGTAGATAGAAAAATGTTTAATCAGATAGAGAATAAGAGAAGTTTTCTGAAAAATTTACTTAAGTACAAAGAAGTATTTTTTTCACAAATTTTCCATATTTATTCTTATGGTCTATTTTTAGCTATGTATTTATGGTTCGTTTTCTTTGACATTATAGCACTTCATCTTATAATATTCAGTTTTATAGTTGGGTTTTTAGCAATAGTAGCAGATATTGTAATTTATTATACACTAAAGAATCTTTACTATGACACTTTTGATTTTGGAAAAGTAATTGTAACCTTTTTAGTCTTTTACTTATTTCAAATGTCATATTTTTTAAAAGCTTGGTTCAATATTGAGCCCCAGCAATTAATGTTAGGTTACCTAATAGGATACTCTCAATTAAAAATGACTGGAGTTTTAGCAACGATTCTAAAGTCTGTGGGGTCATTTGCCTTATTATTGTCTTTTATTTCTTGTTTAAATTATTCTAAATCAGGATATAGTAGACTTATTCCAGGATGGAATAAAAAAGTTAGTTCAGGAGAATTTATTTTTTTATCTTTTATTGTTGCCACAATCAATATAATTGCTGCGTTACAGATGGCTAGTTACATAAAAGATAGAATTATTAATGTGTACATTTTACTAACATTTTTCACTTTAGCAAGCTTATTAATTATTCCAACTTATAAATCTAAAATCAAAATTTTCTCTGAAGAGTCTCCAGAAACCAAAAAAATGTTACAGATGATCAAAAATAATAAGTCAGCAATTATAATTGATTCTATATTTCTCTTTGCTAGCGACACTATTCTTTTCTTTAGTTTCTCTGTAATAGGCCCTTGGGAGGTATTTTCTATCTTATTATCAGCTTCAGTAATAATTAGAAATAGAGTTAGAGCTATTGGTTCAGTCCAAAGAGAAAGAAAAGAAGAAGAATTAGATTTAATATCCCAGAAATTATTTAACAATTTTAATTAAATCTGAAAAAATGAACAACTAAAGCAAAAAATAAATAGTAAATTATAAGAAAAGACATAAGAATATCAGACCCTGTAGCTCAGTAGGATAGAGCACCTGCCTCCTAAGCAGGGGGTCGACGGTTCGAATCCGCCCAGGGTCGCCAAGCTTGATTGTTTATTATTAATAAATACTCAACATTTCTTTAAGTTATATATTTATAATATTAAGAAAGAAAGCAGGTAAAAAAAATGCCTTATGACAAAATTCCTGTCTACATTTGTGATTTTCACACATGTAATCCAAAAAAATGTACAGCAAACAGAATACTTCGTTTCAACAAGGCTAAAGAAATTAAAAAAAGAGAAATTTCTAAATTTCAAATAGTTTTAACGCCCTTTTCAAGTATTGCTCTTTCTCAAGCAGATAAAAAACAAGCTATAAAACATGGGATAGTAGGCGTTGATTGCAGTTGGAACAACATAGAATCAGGAAAAGAAGCTTTAACTAAAGGAACTGGAAGAGCTTTACCATACCTTGTACCTGCAAACCCTATAAACTATGGAAAGCCTACAAAATTAAGTACTTTAGAAGCAATAGCTTCTGCATTAATAATTTTAGGTAATATAAGACAAGCAGAAGAGATTTTACAATTAGAGAAATGGGGATCTGAGTTCTATAAAATTAACAAAGAGTATCTTGATCTCTACTCTAAAGCAAAAACAAGCAAAGAAATAGTTCAAATTCAATCACAGATTATTTCTAAACTGAGAAGATAATTCTTTTTTCCATTTGCAAAAATTTCATTGAAATCTAAAATTCAGAAAAATAAGAATATTTTTACAAATAGTTCTTTCAAAAATTTTTTTAATACAATAACGACAAGTTCTCGATGAAAATAGGATTATGTTTTTTCCCTAAAGTTGGAGGTTCAGGGATCGCTGCAACTCAACTAGCTATTGAATTTGCAAAAAAAGGACATGAAGTCGTCATTTTCACATATGATACACCATTCCTACTTAGACAATCAAGACATGAAAATATAAAATTAATGCTTATTGATCTTGTTTCGTATCCTCTTTTCAAAGACATAGGATATCCTTACACAATTTCAAGTGCTAGCAAGTTTGTAGAAGTAATAACAAAAGAAAAACTTGATGTTTTAAACGTACATTATGCTATTCCAGCAGGTGTTTCTGCTTATTTGGCAAAAGAAATAACAGGTATCCCAGTAGGAATCACAGCTCATGGAAGCGACATTCACATCTTAGGGATTGATCCTGCTTACAATTCTGTTATGAGCCATGTTTTCAAAAAAACTGATGGGATTTCTACTGTTTCAAAATATATGAAAAAAGAGATCTTCAAAAACTTCTTAGAAGATAATAACAAGATCCATGTTATCTACAATCCGATTGATACTGAAAGGTTCAAAAACCAAGAAGTGATACAATGTGACTTTAAAAAGTTGTACAACAACTATTTTATTCATGTTTCGAATTTCAGGAAAGTCAAAAATGCTCCCTTTATCGTAGAAGCTTTTTCAGAAGTAGTTAAAGAGAATAACGATGTTGGATTAATAATGGTTGGAGAAGGACCTGAAAGGAAAGACTGTGAGATCATTGCAAAAAATCTTGGAATTGAAGAACATGTTTTATTTCAAGGAGTTAGATATAACCTTACACCACTTTACAGTTGTTCTTCTGCTTTAATAAGCGCAAGCGAGAATGAAAGTTTTGGTTTAACATTAGCTGAAGCGATGGCTTGTGAAACGCCTGTTATAGCTTCAAGAGTCGGAGGAATACCTGAAGTTGTAAAAGACAGAGAAACAGGTTTATTATATGATTATGGTAATAAAGAACAACTAGTGAAACATATGTTTACATTATTAGAAAATAAAGAATTAGCTAAGAAAATGGGTTTAAAAGGAAGAAAAAGAGTATTAGAGAACTTCAGATTCGACAAAATTGCAGACCAATATATAAAATGGTATGAAACTCTAATCAAAAGATAATTTTCTAAGTTGATTTTCACTTTTTTAGGGAAATCAACTAGATATGAGTATTTAAGAATTGAATCCCACCTACAGGAGAGTATTTTGAATATTGACGTTTATAAGCTCTTAAATAATCTGACAAACCAGTTATACTGGCTAGACAGAACCAAGGATAACTAACTTCTTGCCAAGTTTTTTTACTATTATACATTCCCCATTGCCAAGATTTTAATAAGGAAACTTTTGAAGTTGGTGATTCATTCACTTTTTTCATTTTTTCTAACTTTTCAAGTATCAGAGTTCTAAGATTTTTTGCATTTTCAAAAAGTCTGTCTTTTTCATTTTTCCTCTTCGCTTTTGACATTTGCCCAAGAAGTTTAAATAATTCTGGTTTAATTAAACTATATTCACCCAATTCTGGAGAGTTACTCATTTCTTCTATCCAATTGGAGTTATAGACCATTCTTGTATATTTTAGTAATATAGGAAATCTCACGCCCACACGTCTAATTGCAGGGATAACCTGAGCATTATAATTTATTTCACCAGGTCCAGAAACTCTCAAATAAACAGGCATGACAGATTGAAATGTTGCTTGATTTGTATCTAATCTTGCTGCTAGATTTTTTGCATAGGGATCTAAATTCAATTGCTCTTTATCAATATCGAAGTGTATTTTTTGTCCGTCAAGTTTGCATTTTCCAGAAAATATTAGAGCATCTTTTTCTTCTTTGCATGATAAAACAACTCTATGTCCATTTTCACATTCATAGAAAAAGGGAGAATAACTATCTTCTTTTTTTGGAGTTGTAGGGCGAAAGCCTAAAGAAAGAAGTTTGTTAGAAGCTCTATTAAACTCTTCAATATATTCAACCCTGTTTTTAAGAATAGGTTTGTATCCCTTTACAAGTAGTTCTCTAATTTCGGGATGTGATGTTGGAAACAATATTAATCCCCAATCGTTAATAATATTAGCTTGAACCCCATAAATTAAGGCAATCCAATCACCAAAAGAATAAGAAGAACGGTAAGTTTCTCTCATGAATGTGAGTATATGTTCAACTCTCTCAAAAAACAGATTTTGTTTTTCTTTGGGTAGAAGAGAGCGAAATTCAAAAAATATGTTCTTTATTATCCCTAAATTCTCATTTAACCAATCAAACTTTTTCATTGGAATTGCAAAAGAGGCAATATTTTCTTGAATACCAGTTAAAGAAATAGGTTTAGTAAATGATGATTGAGCATTTGGTATGTGGATTGTTGCGATTTCTGGTTGGATTACATCATGTGTATTAACCAGAAAAACGGGTGATAAACGTCTTCCGTATTCATTACTTAATTCTGAAAGTGCGATTGTAGCAGCAATTTTATTCCCAATTAAACTTACCCCCCCAAAAATTGTTGCTTGTTGACCAGCTAGGACAACACCATTATTAATGTTATCAATATTGAATTTTACAGTTTCTGTAAGTAAACCTAATTTTTCATGATATGCTAGTAAAATTCTTTTTAGAGAGTCAATGGTTTTTTCTTCTATATATACTTCAGGAAGTTTACTTGCTTTTTCCAAGGCTTCATGAAAATTTTTGGGTACATAATTATAAAAATACTCTAAATCTGGATTTTTTTTATCTTCCCAAATGTATGATGAATATAAATCTCCTGCAGTATTCATTAAAAAATTAAACAAATAGATAGATAAGAATGTTCTGTTACGACAAAATATTCATCATATTAAAGAATAGAGGATTTCATTTTTAATGTTCTTTATTTTTTTGTTTTGGTTCATTTAAAATTCATTTTTTTAGAATCGTCCCTTTTTAAAGAAAATAACAATTACTGTCTAAAAACACTCAAAATTTAACTAATTATTCATTATTTGTATTTTCTTTGCCTAAACAAGATAGTCACTCTTGCAAAAAAGTTTTAAATGAATAATTCTTAATGTCTCAAGAAGAAAATCGAAGTTTTCTTAAAGGTGAGAAAATGGCAAGAGTAGAATGTCCTAAATGTAAGAGTTTAAATGTAAAAGAGGTAGAAGACAAGAGTAAAGTGATTGCATACTTTAATCACGTACCAGTCTACAAGAAAAAGATTGTTTGTAAAGACTGTACGTATGAATGGTATCCTGATGAGAAAGAATAGAAATACTCTACCTTTAAAACTTTTTTTTATAATTTTCAACAGCCCATATTATTTTTGTTAAAACTTTAAAAGCCTTTTGACAACCTATTTATTAAAAATTTATTAAATCCTTTTTCTTTCATTTTTTCTTGAGTGGTTTCAACATCATATTTTAATCTAACGAGTTCATAGTCAAAATTCAATGTTTCTTCATCTATATTGAAAACCATAAAAGAGGCTCGAGGATCACCATCTCTTGGTTGTCCAACTGAACCAGGATTAAAAAGGTGTTTTCTTCCAACAACAATATGTAAAGGTTTATGTGTATGACCCAAAAACAAAAAATCTATTTCTGTAAAATCATTGGATATTTCAAAAAAGACTGTATATGTCCATGAAGGAAGGTCTGGGCTGACATAATCTTTTAGAGGGCTTCTTGGGGAACCATGTACAAACATCGCATTTTCTCCACTCTTACTAAAAGGAAAAATAGAATAAAATGGAAGTGAACCTAATTTCTTTTTTTCATAATCGGTTAGTATATCTCTTGTCCAGAAGAAAGATTCTCTTGGGATTTCGTTAAAATGCTCGTATTCGTTTTTATAAACAGCATAATCCCAATTTCCTATAATTTGGATATTAGCCTTTTTTTCAATTAAATGCAAGCATTCTCTAGGATTAGGTCCATATCCAACTATATCACCTAATGAAATAATAATGTCAGGAGACAAATCATCAATGTAATCTAGCACAGTGGTTAAAGCCTCTAGATTACTGTGAATATCTGAAATAATTGCGTAAGTTTTCATTAGTTGACACTTATAATTGGAGAAATGGAATTCAATATTTAAAAATTTTTAAGGTACAATTAAACGAATTGTTTACTCAATAGACTTGGGTTACACTTTTGGGTACTAGAGAAACATAGGGGTGATTCATAAATCTTTCTCCTGGGGTGAGGAAGTTAAGAGATTGGTGAGGACGACTAAAATTGTAGTAAGAGCGATAGTAGGAGAGGTCGGGGTTGCAGTATTTTAGACCTAATCTTTCCATCTCACGGATGATTGTCCCATGTAGTCTTTCTACTTTTCCACATGTTTCAGGGTGAAAAACTCTAGCTCTGATGTGCTTTATTCCTTCTGTTTGACACCAACGGGAGAAGGTACTTGTTCCTCCTCTAACGGAAGAGAAGAGTGCTCCATTGTCAGTAAGTATAGACTCGGGGTAACCGTACTCTTTTATTGCTTCCTCTAGCAAACTTATTATCTGCTCTTTTTTTGGTGCAAAAGGGTGGAATTCAGCTCCCAGACAGAATCGTGAGTGGTCGTCTATCAAGGTTATGAGGTGGAGATGTTGTCCCTGTTCTTCTACCCAGAATGGTCCTTTCACATCTATTTGCCAGAGTTCGTTAGGTTTTTGACGTTCAAAACTCTTGTATCGAGGTCTTTTCCTCTTTTTTCTATTAACCCATAAAGGAAGACCTAACTCTTTTATTACTTTCGTCACTGTCGTCTGAGAGAGTGCTTTTCCTTCTCTCTTCAACAAATAAGCTATCTTCTCCACATTCATTCCTTGTTTTATTCTTAACTCCCTTATCCTCTCTTTTAACTCCTCATCTACTTTCCTGTGTATAGTTTTTGGTCTGGAAGATCTATCTTTCCACCATACTCCTTCAGGGTTCTCTCTGAACCTCTTCAACCACTTATACACAAACTTCCTACTCACCATATACTTGTGAGCTACCTCTTTTATCTTCTCTCCTTCCAAAGCTTTTTTAACCACAATCTTTCTTAGTTTCTCCAGGTTACGTTCGTTTTTGTTCATAATATATCACTTACCCACGTAACCCACTTCTATTTATTTGTTACCAATGTGAGTTGAGTATACAGTACAATTAAACGAATAAAAAAGAATAAAAGTAACAAAGTTTTCAAAAGGTTGAATAAGATGGCATTCAATGATTTATTAATTTATTTTTGGTCTTATATTACATCAGATACTAGAATAGTCTTAGGGCTTTTAATTGCGTTAATTGGGTTTATTTTCCTAATTTCAGAAATATATACGAAACTAAAACATGATACAACAAGTGAAAATATGGTTTTATCCGCGATAGGATTAACATTTGGTTTAATTTTATTTTTCCTGCAGGATTGGCTAATTGCAATCGCATTTAGTTTTTTCATTTTAGCAGTATATCAAACATGGCAACTAAGAGAGTCTCCTGTGTGGAGAGAACTAATGATTACTTCAGTAGCTACATATTTTGTTTTTTTAGTTGGAACTGTTGCTGACAAGATATATGAAATTGTGAAAGGAGAAGAAACAGAAATATTCACTGGATGGGCATACAATTTAATGATTTATGTTTTCCTTATCATGGCTTTAATATTCTTTGGGAAAAAGTTCATTTTAGTTACAAGGTTTATGTCTCCGCAAATCTTGTATCTAACACTGTTTGCATTTGCTTACCTTGCTTTATGGACAGTTGGTAAATTTATCCCTAATTTTGATAATCTTACATTAAACTATTTGCCAATAAATCCTGAAATTTCAAAAAGAATTATTTTTCTTTCTTTTGGACCTTATGAAATAATAATCATTTTATCATTTTTCTTATATTTTATTTCAGGGTGGCTTCTTGACGTACTATTAGGTATAAAGCGTACAGAAGATGAGAGATTAAGAAGACTTGTGAATGAAGTAAAAGAAAGATTAGAAATTAAAAAAGAAATTAAGATTGGAACAGTGAAAGCACCTATTCTCAATGCAATGGCATATGGGCCGTTTTTTGACCAAAGAGTGGCTTTTATTTCTAATGATTTAAACGAATTTAGCGATGATGATATCAGAGGAATTGTTGCACATGAGCTAGCACACAATAAAAGAGCTCATGTCATTTGGTTACAAGTCATTTCATCGATGGAAATGATAATAAAAAAAGCGTTTCTACTCCCAGCAACAACTCTAGATTATGCAGTAGTAAAAGAAAATATTCCTTTCATTCAATACTTCTTTCTTAGTTATGGGATTATTGCTTTTTTAATGATATTTGTTAGAATTATGGAAGGAGATGCAGATAGAAAAACAAAGGAAGTAGGATATGGAAAAGAACTAGCGCAAGCATTATACAAATTAGAAGGATTTTATCAAGGAATAGCTGGTGATTTTGGACTAAATGTTCAATTGTTAACTGGAAAAGAATTTACTGAATCTGAAAAACTTCGTTTTAGGGGAGAAGCAGCTATTTCTCTTTACACTCAATTATACAAACCTAGTAGATGGGCAATGTTCTCTAATATTTTCATGTCTCATCCTAGAACATCATTCAGAATCGTAGCAGCTATTGATGACAGTTTATCCCCAGTAAAAGGTGCCTTACTACCATATTGGTTAATTCTTCCCAACTTTATAAGAAAAAAAGCAGTAAAAAATCTAACTAAAAAAAGAGATACTTTTGATGAACTAATATCTAGTAGATTCAGGGAGTATTATGGGAGTGAAGGAGTAAAGCAATTCCTAGAGATTACCCATTTTAATGAGCTATACCAACCTTATTTTGGAAAAAATGTTGTAGCGTTTGACAAAACTGAAAATGTCATTATTTCAGGTAAAGCAAAAGAATTAATAATTAAAGAATCTATTTGTCGTCCCTTACAATTGCTTATTGTTACAGAAATAGAAGAAAAACCGATATATGTAACTGATTACATCATTAATGAAGCAGAAACAGGTGAAAAGTACATACTAAAGAATGGAAAGATGGGAGAATTAAAATCCTACATTGTCAAAGAGAAAAGCAACAGACCTATTTTCATTCTAATTGATCATAAAGGAAAAGAAATCGAAAGTTATTCAACAGGAAAATCACTCGAATACTTACTATCTAAAGTTAACCAACAAATATTCATTTACAAAGATGGAATTGATCAAATTACTAAATTATCAAACATTAATGTTGCTGAAACTTATGACGAAACAATTTTTGAGTTTGAAGAAGCAAGTGGAAAACTTTTCTCAATAAAAGGAAAAGAGCTTATCATTGAATTTCCTCCAGTTCTATTAAGGATTAGAGGTAAAAACAATGAATTGCGCCATCAGCTACTAGAAGGATTAGAAGGTATGTCAGTTATTTTGTACACAAAAGAGGAGATAGAAGTAGGAATAGCTTGCAAGATCAAAGGTATTGAAGAAGACAAATTAACTTATGAGACCAGAGAAGGCGAGAATAAAGTACAAATAAATAAAATTGACTATGTTACTGTATATGCAGACAAACCAAAAGTGTTTTTGAAAAAGCACTTAAGCGCTATAGATAGATTTTTTATCTGGTGGGAGAATAAAAATAATGATAAATACATTTTTCCATAACTTATTTGCATTTTTTATTATTTAATTTTCTTTTTTTTTGTCGATAGATATTATTGTGATATTATTTCAATAATTCTTAATAATTTAAATAATCTTTAAAACATTTAATTGAGACCTATGGAAGCCAAACAAGTACTAAGAGATCAATTTAATGAAAGAAAGCTCAATATAAGTGAAAATGTTAGAATAAGAATGGGAAGAAAGGATTATAGAGTAGACTTTTATTTAAAAGATTATAAAATAGGAATTATAACTTTAGACTGGAATAGAACCATCCCAGTAAGTAAAATTTTGCAGTTAGAAAGAGTAAAACAAGCATTAAAATTAAAGAAACTAATCTTAGTATGTAATTCAATCAGCGAAAATGCAAAGGAATTTTTAACATACAGAAATCAAATCAACATACAAGTTGTTCATTCTTCAGAAATAGAGAAATTAGAAAGAAAAATTGATGATTTCGTTAGTTAATCACAGATAAAAATCTAAAGTTTTTTGTTTTGTTAGCGGATAAGCATTAAAACCTCTTCTCTTTAGTTCAGAAGCAAAACAGAGAGAAGAACCATAGATTGTATATACTTTTCTGGGATTACATTTTTCTACTATACCAAGTAATTCATTAAAATCAGCATGGTCACTAACAATAATTCCGTGATCAATTGACATTTGAAACTTATAGCTGGAAAAATTACACCAACCTGAAAAGGCAAATAATCTCGCATTATATTTTGATTTTAGATTTCGAAGAAACTCATTTCTTCCACTAATTAAAGGAGAAAATAAAATCCAGGGTTTCTTATTTTCCAATAAATTATTTTCTCTCATACATTTATATGAATTATAATTAAAACTCAGATTATGGTTAACAGATTCAAGAATTTTCTGTATCTTTAGGTTAGATTCATGCAAAATAAGATTATCAGAGAGACTTGAAAAATTGTCGTATAATATTTGAGCTTTGCCATAAGGATACCCCATCAAAACTACAGGTATATTTTTTAACAAATAGTCTTCAATAAGGTCTTTTGCTCTTTTAATCTCTTCTTCAAATGGTGGAAATTGGTACTTAGGCTCTCCAAAAGTAGATTCAATGATTAATGTATCACATTTTTTTGGTCGAAAGGGTTCAATTAGTTTTCCTTTTTTTTGAATAGAAACATCACCAGTATAAATTACTCTTTTACCGTAAGAATCAATTTGTAAAGCAGTAGAACCTAATGTATGTCCGCTTGAAACTTGACTAAATTTTACTTCTTCGAACTCCAAATTTCGAACAAAATTATTTGTTTTTAGTTTTGGAAAAAAGTGTTTTATTAAAGCTTCAGTGTAATGACTACTAAGAATAGTTGTATTTTCTAAAACATGTCTAGTTGTATGATCAGAGTGGGCATGACTTACAAATAAAAGATCTGTTTTATTTTTCCTTGTAACGTCACAAGCAATAGACCAACCTCTATCAATTAATTGAATACCAGAATTCTTTATGATTTTCATTTCAATCAATAAAAAACAAGAATTCTTAAAGAAAAAAAGAGAATTATTGAATGGGTATGGAAACCACCATTATGTCTTTCTCATCTACTTCGTCTTTGACTATTTTCTTAATAACATCTTTTGCTAATGTTTCCATCTCTTCAATAGTTAAATCTTCTTTATAGTTTTCTTTTAGAATAGATATAGCTTCAGTATCTCCTTCTCCTATAGCTTTTGCTTTTACAGAGATTACTCCACCACCAGGATCTACATAATACAAAGATGATCCTGTGTCATCTACGCCTCCTATCAGCAATCCTACTCCAAAAGGTCTTACTCCTCCTTGTTGTGTATAAAGTTGGCAGTAATCCCCTATTTTTGTAGATAATCCTTTAATGTCTGTTGGAAGGTCATAGGTCATTCTAAATATTTGAGCTTCTAGTCTTGCTCTTGAAATTAACACTCTTCCATCTGCTGCAACACCAGCAAAAGTCGCATACACGTTGTCATCTATTTTATGTACTTTAGCATCTGGTTCGTTTAAATCGACAACACGTAGCAATCCAGCTAGAACCACACCATTTTTGCTTTTTATTCCTACTGCAATGCTTCCTCGTCTTACTGATTCTCTTGCATATTCTACTTGTATTAATCGTCCTTCTGGACTATACATAATTGAAGTTCTATCATATCCCATTGATTGTGGACCTAACATTTTATAACTCCTCCAATATTTTCTTTATTTCTTCTTCAGTTAACCATCGGATTCCGTCTTTGTTTACAACCAATGCATCCATACCATTACCTGTTGCTGTATCTCTACTAATTGAAGTAGAGAGTGCTCTTAATCCTAGTTTAATAGCTTCCTTTTCTGTAAGATCTTCTTTCCAGAAAGCTTCTAATACACCATAAGTGAAGAGTGAACCAGAACCTGTAGAAGCGTAGTCTTCATCAATTATTGCTCCTGATGCATCCAAATTGTAAACATGGGGACCATATTTATCTAGACCACACACTAACATTGCAACATAGAAAGGCATGTAAGATCTAAATTGTTCATATAATACAGAAGCAAGAAGATTACCTGCCATTTTTGTTGTAGGAGGATAACCTCTGTTTAGTTCATATAGATTTAAGTTAGCTTTAGTAAGATTAACTAAATATTGGGCATCAGCTACTAAACCAGCGATCGTTGCTACTGTATAATCATTTAATTGATGAAGCTTTTTAGCTCTTTTTGAAGCAACGAAGGTTCCTGCAGAAGCTCGTCTATCAGTTGCAACAACAACACCATCCTTAAATCTAAGAGCAACAGTTGTTGTCCCTTTCATTGGATTTTCAAATGGATTTTGTTGTCCATAATTATTCATCATATTCATTTTTAAACCTCTATTTTTTTTTAATTACCAATATTGTGATTGTTGCTATATATCAATTATTTTTTTTCCTTTATAATGACTCACTTTTTACAGAAACTTAAAGGAGAAAATTGCTAATTTTACAATCAATCACAATTCGTATATAAAGATATATTTATTATATTTGCTACTATTTTAATAATGAATGCAATGAATCTGCATAGAGACTATTTTGAGAAATTCGAATATAGTGAGCCTAACTTAGGAAACTTACCATATGACCTTTTTTACTCAAATGAATATAATTACATCACTCTTCCTGAAGTGCAAGTTCTCTTTGCTTTAACAGATTCAAGTACTTCATATACCTTTTCAGGTTTAAGAAAGAGAACTCAACTACATCAATATAAAATCTCTAAATCTTTAAAGAGGTTACAAGAACGGGACTTAATAGATAAGGAACAAGATGGAACATATTCTTTAACAGCTAAAGGAGAAGAATTTTCACGAAAACTTATTAAAGAACTATTAAAAAGAAAAGACATTTCTTATCCAAAATATAATAATTTTCAAATTCAAAGAGTAAAATTGTTTGCAAAAAGAAATTTAGACCAAAAATACATAAAAAAGAAACTTTATGGACGTTGGTTCGGTGATTTCAGATTTCTGTACGCTAAAGAAGATGAAAAAAGTTTGAAACTTTGTTGGGAAGATACAGAAAATTGGCAAATAATTTTAGAGAACACCATATATAACCAATTGTACATTCAATTTAATCTCAGAGATTACGAAAAAACAAAAATTGATAATTTTACTAATTGGTTATCCAAAGAACTTCTCACAGAGGTTGATATTCCATCTTATTCACTAAACCAAAAATCTGAAGTTTACAATTAAATAAAATTCTCTACTAAATTTTTTCATATCCAATTAGTTTTCAAAAACTGAATGCATATCTGAAAGATGGTCTTCTGGTGCCTCTGCAGTGGGGTGTAAAAACACTTCACCATCTAATATTGTAAATGGGATCCTCCTTTTATCGATCCATGGAGCAATTTCCCTAAATTCCTTAAATAGGTCATTACTCACAATCATTGCTGTTTCTTCTTCTGCAATACGAAGAATAAATTTATCTCCATCTACTCTTGCAGGTAACATCTTTATTGCACCTTCTTTTACTAATTGATCCAGTCTCTTTTGATTATCAATCTGATATCGAAGTGCAGCGTCAGCCACAGTAATTATTTTCTTAAAATTAGACCTACTAAGTTTGTTTATCATTGCTTCAATGTTAGCTAACTTTGGATGTCCAGCAGAATCTTTTTCTTCCCAAGCAACATTACTACCATCTACAATAACTATATCATAAGGATATGTGGTTTCAGGAAAGATGCGTTCTTGCTCTCCTCTAGTCATTTTTACTAATCCTTTAATAATATCTCTTGAAAAATAACCTATTCCTAAAAGTATTGTTATCAAGAGAATAATAATTGTAATATTTTTGTCAAAAGGGTTCAATGGTTCATCATTAGATATAATTTGTATATAGAACTCTCCACTAAAATAGAAACTTGTAAACCAATAAATCTCTGGTTGAATTTTCCAAGCAATTTGAATCGAGAGAGTGATACTTGTATTACCAGCTTCTATAGGTTCATCTTTTAAGATTATATGATGCCCTGAAAAACTAGGAGATATGGCAAATATTTTTCCATTAATTTCAGAGAATGATATGAGAGAGCAAGTAATCTCATGCTCAATGTAAACAACATCAGTTTCGTAATTAGCTATGTCATAAGTAATTAGATATTCCTTGTTTAGCGATGCATTCACAGAAAAATGAACATTACTGACTGAAATATTTGGGTAACAGATTATATACAATGGTTCACTTAAAACAATAACAGGATTATCTGGATCATCAAGATTTGTAAATGAAACTTGATACGAATGTTTTTGATATAAGGGTTCATTTGTAAAAAACCTTATCGTTCCTTTATAACTTTCTCCACTATTTAACATTAGATTCAAATATGGAAGATAGATAATTGGACTAGCTTCTGTTCCTTGGCGATCAACTAAGGCTGAGATAGTTACATTAGTAACAGCTGTTCCACCTACATTTACCAACTGAAAGTCTACTTCAGTAGTTGAATTACGTTTTAAAATAATTTTATTATTGACGAATGTCATTTCTATTTGTCCACTAGGTAGAACCTCAAGGGTAAAAGTAGCAGTTTGATAAGTAGTTATAACATTTGTACCGTTAACAAAACTTTCGACAGAATAGTTTCCTGTTGGTTGACTATAAAAATCTTTTTTGTTAATTTGAACAACATAGTCTAATGAAGAATTAGTTATTATATAGTTATTTTCAATTATTTTTGTAGTTTCATAAGAGATGTTATAAAAAATAGTAGCATCATCGTCTACTGGACTACCATTAAGCCAAGACAGGTGGAAAAGTATAACTAAATCGTCAATTCCACGCTTTATTACAGAAGAATTCAGCGATAAGGTAAAATTTACTTCTGATTTTTCTGAATGATAATAATATCTGGAAATAGGCTCTTGTGATTCAGTTACTTCAGTATTTAACATTGGAGAACGAATAATGAAGCACGAGATTGTGAGGAACGTAAGAATGGATAGCATGATTAGTAGTTTTTTTTTCATTTAATGACCTCCAATGCTTTTATTGAAGTAATAATTCCATATAATATATTCACTTAATAAGTTTTTATCTTAAAGGGTGTGCGGGAATACCCCTGATTCTGTTCGGAAGTCATTTAGATGAAACTTCCTAGCAACATTCATCTATGCGCTTTACCCGACTTAGAAAGTCCTATTTAAGCTTGCACCACGATGTATGATCGTTTCATCGCTCCCTCTTTACTCCTCAATAACTTCACAGGTCACCCTATGTGCCATATCATTGTCAACGTAAAGAGGACGTGTCGTTTCTATTTCAGGGACCACGTTCTCACGTGATGGGTTTGCACCCATATCGTTTTTTAGGTGTCAGGAGGTTCCTCAGGTTTAACCCGAAAGTTGCTCTCCCGCTCACCCTAATAGTACTATATTTTTATCAAAAATAAAGCTAGCTGTTACAGATTGTTAAATAAATTTTGAAAATGGAACAAAAATATTAAATCTTAAGTCGATACTTTATAACAAAAGACATTAAATATCGAATGATTTATTTAGGTAGGGAAAATTCAATGTTTGAAGAGTGAAAAAGGGCCAGTAGTCTAGCTTGGATAAGGCACCTGCCTGCGGAGCAGGGTATCGCAGGTTCAAGTCCTGCCTGGCCCGCCATTTTTACAAAAGTGAATGTTTTGTTTTATAAAAAGGGCTTGTTTTTTTCAAGGGGACCTCCAAAAATGCTTCTGCAAACTCCACTTGTGCTTGTGTACCTCTCATTTTTGTTCTATACTTATGAAACTCGATATAGAAATTATTTCCTCCTTTGTCGAGCTGAGAACTATAACATTTCATAGCTTTTTCTTTTACTTCAACAAAATCTGAAATGTCAACAATTACATGAGGATTCGACAATAGAACAGTCGTTTCAGTGAAGTAAAGCTTAGAAACAACAAATGAGTTTGAATACTGTGTTTCATGTGCTGCCCATTCTATTGCCTCTTTAACCATAGAACTTGTTAAACGATGTTCAACGTGATAATCATCATCCATATGGGTCACTATTATTTCAGGACGATAAGTGAGAATAAATTCAATAATTTGATTTTTTATTTCTACTTCATTATTTTCTATTTCTTTATAATTTAGGATTATTGCTTTTTTAACGTTCAGAATCTTTGTAGCTTCTATGTATTCTTTTCTTCTTACCCCATTTGAAGTTAAACAAAGCGAATACACATCATTTCCCAAAGCGGAATAGCGAGCAATAGTTCCCCCTGTACTAAAACTTTCATCATCAGGGTGCGCAAAAATAAAGGCAATGTTCATAAAGAAAATTAAAAAAAAGTAGAGATAAAGATTTCTATCTTCTAAAAAACAAATTATTTTTTGTTGATATAGTTTACTGCATTAATTCCAGCCTTGTATCCTTCACCCATTAATATTGCACAATAATCTTCTTCTCCTGTTATTACTCCTGCTGCAAAAATCCCTGGAATGGTTGTTTCTTTTTTACTATTTGTCACTAAAAATCCTTCTTCATTAATTTTTATATCGAGTTCTTTCAACATTGAGAGATCAGGCTTATCTTTTAATTCTATAAAAACTGCATTTACTGAAAGTTCTTTTTCTTCTCCATCTTCAACAAATTTTATTCCAGTTACAAACTGTGTTCCTACTACTTCAACTTTTGATAGATCAATTCCATATTTTATTTTTACATTTGGGGATTTTTCTAATTTTTTCATAAAACGCTTGTCAATGTCAAGAGTAGAAGATGGACAAATAACAGTGACTTTTCTGCAATATTTTCTCAAGAAAAGAGCTCCTCTTGCTGCAAAATTATCCTTTCCAATAATACAAACTTTTTTTCCTCTGAACAAAGCCCCGTCACATACTGCACAATAAGAAAGGCCCTGACTTTCAAATTCTTCTTCTCCTTTAATTGCCCCTTTTAATTCTGGGAGATCATAAGCGAGGATTACAGCTTTCGCTCTAATTGTTTCTCCTTCTTCAGTTACTAAAACAAAGTTTTCTTCTTCTTTCTTAATCTTTGAAATTTTCTCTTCTTCAATTTCAATTCTTTTTCCTTTCATTTCTAAATTGTCATTTTGCTCTTCAGAAGATGAAAAAGAAGAAATATACTCGTTGTTAAACTTTTCAATTTGCCCTAAAATCTGAACAATATAGTCAACTCCTACTACACTTTCAATTCCAGGGATCGTATCAATAGTTCCTTTTTTTGCTGTAATAGTATTATAGGGTATCCCAAAAAGTTTTACTTTAAGGTCAGGGTTTTTTGAATAAGCAGCTATTGCAGCTGATAATCCTGTTAATCCTGAACCAATTATAACTAAATCAATAGTCCCATCTTTTTTGTTCATATAAGTAGTAAACACAGAATTAAAAATAAAGTTAACTGTCATTTGTTTTGCGGATAATTTTTCGACATCCTTTTTATAAAATAAAGAGAAAATATATATAGAAAATTTTATGGGGACTTAAAATGGGCAAACAAGAAATTTCTGTTTCAGGAAAAAGATTAATACAATTACTAGAAGAAAAGGGGCCTTTGACACAAAAACAACTAATTATTGAGTCTGAGATACCCGCTCGAACAGCTAGATATGCTTTAAAGAGATTAATCGAAATGGGGTTAATCATAAAGAGAAATAACCTAGCTGATATGAGAAGCGTTTATTATTTCTTAGTTGAGGAAAACTAATTTAATAGTAACTTCCCCAACTTTCTATTGTATATTCTCTTTAAATAATCTTTGAGTTAACATTACTATTTATTTCAGTTCCTGGGAATATTCCTAATATCCTTCTAAAATTAGAGGGTATAAAAACTTCAGATACCACAATTGCTCCATCTGAAGAAATATCTATTATATTGAAGCTATTTTCACTACTTGCTGTCTTTTGAGATGAAAAAGTATTGCAATTCACAAATACTGTTTTTTCTACTCTAGTACAAAAAGCTTTACCCAAATGTCCAGACAAAACTAAATTCACATTAGTGTCAACTAATAACCTCAACACATCTCCAGCATCTTCTAATGCAGAAGTCTCTCTAGTACCAGGAATAGGAACAAGATGATGGTGCATTACAACACTATTAAATTGCTTACTTTTTTCCTTCTTAGTTTGATGTACATAACGATGTAACTTTAATTGTGTTCTTCTTCCAACCACTCCAATATCTGTTCCAGCCTCAGAAGTGTTGAGAATATAAAAATTAGAATTCTCTTTCTCGATCAAATGCTCAATATCAAAATATTTGTTTAGGAGAGATTCTCCATACCCTCTTAAATCTCTTGGACCAGGACAAAAAATAAATTTCTCTTTATATTTCAGAAAATGTTCTATTGCTTGTTCATACTCGTCAGAATATCCACTATATGTTAAATTTCCATTATGGATTATTACATCAGGGTTAGTTTCATCTATTAGTTTCATTCCTTTTTTAAAATACTCAAATTGTTTATTCCAAGAAGAACCAAAATCAGTACCAGATAATTGAACAATACGCAACCATTTTCCTCCAGAGGAATTAACCATACGAAAACTTCTTGTTATGGTTTTAATCTCTTCATGGAGAGCATTTCCTTTAGTGTTTATTGTTTTAATTTTCACATCTTTTTGAGGTCTTATTTCAACTAAGTTAAATGAATGAGGTTCTCCACTTCTTGTTTTATAACTCGAAATTGATCCAGAAGAAATAATGATAGTATCTTCCACTTTGTATACGTTAGGATGGTGTTTATGACCTGTAAAAACTGCATCTACACCATAATCAAGTAAAATTGAAAGCATTTCCCCAGAATCCACTGCATTAGACCTTTCTCTTCCTACTTTAGGAATTGGTAGAAGATGATGATGGAAAGACACTATCTTTATTCTATCCTCGCCAAATTTTCTAAGTATTTTTTTGGCAAAATCAAAAGCCTTCCTTCCAAAACGCCCACTATCCCTATCTGGAACACAAGAGTCTAATCCAATAAAAAGAACTTTTTCATCAACATCAAAAAAATCTCTTTCTCCCACCATTTTTTCCCAAACTTCAAAACCACCAGAACGACTATCGTGGTTTCCAATGATCCAGTGAATCTTAGGAAGTTTAATTAGTTCTCGCAACTTGTTTGCAAACACATAGTCTTCAAATAACCCATCTTGAGTTAAGTCTCCAGAAAAAACTCCAAAGTCAACTTTCAATCTATTTGCCAACGAATTAATTTCATTGACAGCTGCAAAATATTCAGAAGAGACAAATTGTGGTCTAGAAGTTATGTGAGTGTCACCAAAGTGGATTATCCTAACAGCAGAATCACGCATTGTGACAAGTATTAGTAAATAGATAAAAAACCTTTTTCTAAAAAATTCAAAATGAAGATTTAAATTTTAAACAACAAGTAAATTCAGTGGGTTTAACATCCCTATTATTTTTTCTCCATCTTTAACTATTAAGTGGTTAATACGCTTTTCTTTCATTTTAACAAGAGCTACTGAAATTGTTTCTCTTGAAGAGATTGAAATTAAAGGACTAGTCATAATTTCTTTAATCTTTGTTTTACCAAAATCTAGTTTCTTGAATAGAGCTTTTACAATGTCCTTAGTTGTAATAATTCCTGCTGGTTCATTGTTTACTGTTACAAGAACAGAACCTACATCAAAATCAGCGATTATTTTAACAGCATCATTCAGATTCTTTTCTCCCTCAATAAATAATACACCTTTGGTCATAACACTTGTAACAGGTTCTTCATAAATTGGTTCTCGCAGAGTCATTATTCTCAGGATAAGATTGTTTTTGATTTTTTAATGTTTTTGGGAGGAATAAACGAAAAGAAAAAGAAAAAAAGAAAAAATTCGATACGAAAAACTAATATGTAGAATTATTATAATAATAGAATCGAGAGAACTAGGAGTAGGAAAAAAGTTGTATACCGACAGTCAAGAGATATTTCATTTAGCGACACAATTACAAAGGATAAATTACTTAGGGCATGTACAGACTTTTCAAATAGAATTTGACCTTTTAGAAGAAGAAATGAAAAAGAAACTTTTAGATGTGTTTAATGATTCTACAGGTATTGGTCAATTTAAATCAGATATGATTATAATAGAGCAAGTAGGAGAAAGAGATTTCCTTAAAACTGTTGAAACATTTCAATATTTAGCTAAGGTCATGGGAGATTTGTCAGCTATAGATAGTATAACAGCCTTAGTAGAAATAAGCTACAAAAACGATGTTCATTTTATTGTTGTTTCGTTTATTCCCCCTGATTCATTAGAACTAATAAGTACCAGTGAGAGTAAACTATACTTTGAGCTTTTAAACTATGTGAGAACAAAATGGGCATTTTCAAAGACATTTATTAGATAATATTTTTTAGTTTCATTATGCAAATGGTCTTTCTCTCAATAATGCTCGAAGTAGTTCTAAATTTGTTTGTATTTTAGAAGAATCAATTGACAATTTTTCATTTTTTATTGCATCGATTATATCATACAGTATATATGTGGCTACATGAAAATCTATTGTATAACCATCTGGATACATTGATTGGAGATCTTGCTCTACTCCAATTTCTTTAAGAGTTTTATCGTATTCATATATAAATTTCATAATTTTATTTTTAATTGAAATAAAAGATTTATTATTTTTATATTCAGTCAAAACATCAAGAGCAAAATAAGCACCAATATCTTCACATCTATCCCTATTTGCTTCTATAAACTCTGAATTAAAAACGTAAACTTTTACTTTTTCACAATTTTGTGTAGTTAAACTAGAATGATCTGAAGATGAATCAACAACCATTTTTAAGTTAGATTTATGAAAATCACCATGAATAACAGCAGAACCTTTAGATATTTTTAAAATAGCTAATGAAGGAACGAGAAGATTAATCAATTCTTGTTCTAAAGATTCATTGTTTAGCAAGGAAATCAAAAAAAGTATGACAGTTTTATAGGGTTCAATATCAATCTCTTTTGATCCTACACCATGAATTAAGGCCAATGTTCTTGCTGCAAATTTAAGTGAATCATCTTCTGAGATATTACTTTTTGCATCAACTCCTAAACCAGCTTCATAAATAATGCACTTGTTTTTTGCACTCTTATAAATAATAGGAGGAACCAAAACACATGGATAACTTTTCAATGAAGAGGATAGAATCTCATAATTACTAATTTCTTTAATATAAGCTTCTTCATCCTTGCTGAATTTTACTATTAGAGAAACGACGTGTTTACCTATTTCAGTTTCCAAATTATAAGTGACAAAATGTGTTTTTGAACGAGATGAATGGAAATCCTGAGAAGTAACATCAATAATGGATATTTCATTAGGAGTAATGTTAGTTTCTTTTTCGATAGATTGTTTGAAATATTCTTTTAGACTCTCTCCAATAATAGTTAGTATTCTTCTTAATTTTTCGAAATTTTTTTCATTGTTTGGAGAGTTATTTACTTTTTGCATTTAATTCAACTTATAAGTATAATTCAAACTTATAAAAGCTTTATGTGTTTACTTCACTAATTTCTTCTACAAGAATAAAAAAGACAAAAGGTTAAAGCACGTTTTCCAAAAAAACTTTTCAGAAAAAAATAAAACTTTATTTATCAAAATAAATTAAAATACTAGTAAAACTAATATATAATTGTAAATAGAATAAAGAGAGGAGTTAATCTTTTTCAGATAGGATTTAAATAGAATGATATACAGAATTGTTTTAATGAGTGATAATTATCGAAAAATCGGAATAATATTTACTTTAATAGTCTTATTTAATGTAAATTTTACAAATCCAATAGAACAAAAAAATGCTTTAACAAATATAAGCAACAATATTTTCGACAATATAAGCATGTCCAAAAATTCTTTTTCACCTACTAAACGGTCCGAAGGAGTAAAAGGTAGTTGTAACAGAGGAGAGAACTATAAAGCGTAGAGAGAATGGTGGAGGGTAAACGATCAAGGATTGGGGGAAGAGAGAGTTTAAGGAGACCAAAGACGTGTTCAATACTACTACGATACTCGGGATGATGATTACGACGATACAGACCAGGGTAGAGACGATGAGCTTGAACTATTGGTCCGAGGGGAGGAGGAGAGGGATAACGAGCATTACTTTTTGGGGGAATAACAGGAAAAAAGGAATGTTGGCTAAGAAGTCCAACGATATTTTCTGTCCAGTAGGCACAGTCTCCATAAAATCGCAAGAAAGGTCTCAAGAGTGCAGAAGGAAGTTTCTGCCAGAGTAAACCGAAGACTTTACTATCGTGAGTGTTACTAGCAGAATGAGCGAGAGAGACTATAGCTCGAGAGGGTAAACCAACTATAAGGTGTATCTTCCAGAAAAGTTTAGAGGTTTTCTTTAGTGTCCCTCTTGACCATTTGAGAAAACGCCAAACAGAAGCTTGACGGATTTTAAACCCTGAACTATCCACTGCCATAGCTTTCAAGCCTTTTTTCCTCACTATTTCCCTACCTAACTCTATTATCCACTGCTCTAAGATTTTACTTTCTGTCGCTCTCCACACTGCATGAAAAGTAGATTTAGAAGGAATCTTCTTCATCCACCCCTCTTCTATCAAAAAATCGCATAAAGACAACTTTTCCTCTAACTTCCTCCAAGCTATCCCTTCTATTCTAGCAATGATTGCTAAAGCCAGTATCACCCATCTTTCTGCTATTCTCTTTCTCCCTCTCTTGCTTTCTCTCGGTTCCTCTTTCACCAGTTTCTTAAGGAAAGGTTCATTAATGATTATGAATTCTCTTGCTTTGTGGGGGTCTATGATCTGAAAGAAATTCATACTTCCGACATAAACCCCCACATTAATAAAAATTAATTTTTGGACATGCTTGACAATATAGACAAAAGTAATTCAACAAATAAAATTCAAGAACCAAATAGTATAGAAGAAATAGGTATAAAACAAGAAGTAAGACCAGAAGAAAAAGGAACGTCTTATACTGCAATAACTTCAACTAAAGGAGCAGGAAGTATCAAAATATTAGAGATGACCTAAAATATTCAGAAAGTCACTCTTTAAGTTTAAAAACTACACATACGAACTCAATCGATAATTATTTTATTGGAGATCAATATTCTGTTAGTGATATTGGATACAGTCAAGATTCTATAGACTATCAAATAAACTCTATGACACCTATAACTGACTTTTATGAAATAGAAGCTCACCCTGATTATAACAATTATAAAAAGCTGAGCTTGGATGATAATAGATTATACGCTCAAGGTTTTGAAATAAAATGGGATTATGCTAATTTTACGCGAGCAGGTATATATTTATATAAAGATGGAGCAGCGCCGAGTAGTGATAATATTAGTATTTATATAGTTCCTGAAGGTTCAGATAGTAAACCCAATATCACCAATATTCTCACAAGCACTGGAAATATATCAATCAATGCGCTACCTAGCGCAACTTTTTCATGTTCTCAGTTAGTTAGATTACCTATATATGATTTTACAGATATTACTCTTAGCAAAAGAAAATACTATGCTGTTGTTGATTTAGTTGAAACAAGTGATAGCGAAAGTATACATGCAGTTTGGTATGCTAATGATATAAACGCTGGAGGTTACCCAACTTACAGAAGTGTCGAAAATACACAAGGTACTGTTGTCTGGTATTCGTACAGTTCTGCTTTTGATTTCACTCTCGAAGTAGAGCTTACCCATCAATTCGTCAGGACAAGTATTGGAGATTACAGACCCAAAAACTATTGATTTAAGTGACAACGGAATAAGAATAAATAGTACAAATGAAAAAATTACTGGAAATTTTGTTGGTACATATAAAATTACATCAAATACATCAGTTTCACTTGATATGAATACATATTACAACTTTTATGATTCATATACTGCAGTTTCATCATTTGAAGCTTCAAACTCTTCTTTTAATTCACATTCAATAAACTGGGAAATAACATGGAGTTCAAATTCTATTGATACTACATATACTTTAACTTCTAGAATTCAATCATTAGTTGTTCGAGATGATTGGAATGATTCTTTCAACTGGTTATATAATGGTACTTCTTCTTTCTCTTCTTCACGAGTTGGTAATAAATATACATGTACTATTGGTACAAATACAAGTGCCGGGGATTGGAAAATAACAACTACATCACCCAATCACATATATTCAGTATCATTAAGTGAAGATGGAATAGAAACAGATAGATTTTATTTAGGAAATTGGTCAACTGATCAAACCAATGTTTATGGACATAATGGTTCTCAAGTTGATTTTGAGACTGTAATAAGCGGAAACAATGGTTCAGTTTATAATGAAACAACAGGAACACTAAATATCACCTTATTTGATCCTAATGGAAATGTTCTACCGAACAAAGGCAACTTAACAACAATTGATCCAAAATATATTTTCAACGATGTAACAGCCTATACAAAAGCAGGGTTAGGTTTTTCTAGTCCAGGATTAGTTAAAGATAACATTATTATTGACCCTTCAAATGGAACTGACCTTCCTGGCTTTTGGACAGCAGTTGTATTTTGGAATAATGGAACAGAAGTAGGATTTTATACAAAAAGAATTATTGTCCAATCTCAAACATTTTTCACAGCAGAATGGGAGACAGAACCATCTTCTGGTGTTTGGACAAATAGTAATATTGCAAGGAAAAGTGGAGATACAATAAGAATTAACACAACATTTTACAATATTTCAGAACCATTTTTCAGCGGTTTAGGAACCCCCATACCTGATGCTAGGGTCACTTACACTACAGAGTGGGGTAGTTCTGATAATTTAACGGATTATCACCCCATTTACAATGGAACAATATCTGTTTCCACAGGAGTGGGTGTATATTTAATTAGCCTTGTTGCAACAGGAGCTTTTGTTGAAAATCAAACAAATAATTTTACTGTAAGTGTTTTCTACGAATCAAATATTGATCCAGATTACTTATCTTACACAACCAATTATACTAATGATGCTATCTTTAAATTTGATTTCCAGGATGTTACAGGTTCTACATCTATGTTACCTGATGATTTAATTGTAAGAATAAATGGGTCTGTGTTAAACCCAAGTTTCTACTCATATGCTGATAATGGAGGAAAAGTTAAAGTTACAATAAATACTAGTTCTGCTAGTTTGAATCCAGGCTACTGGGAAGTGGAAGTAGAAGCCTATAAACTTAATTTTAGAAAAAGTTATAGTCAACAGAATGCAACACAACTTTTTGATCTAACAATTACTGATAATCCTACAGATATTATTGTTGACTCTGCTGATTCAGAAGTTTATGTTTATTATAATGCCAGCATTGATTTTCGATATAGAGACTTAAACCATTCAGTCGACCTTTATGGTACTACTTACTTGGTCTACTCCAACGCTTCCAATGTTGATATTTCTGTTAGTGAATCTTCAGGAGTATATCATATTGATTTACAGAACAACAATTATTCTGTAACTGTAATTGGAATCTTTGTCAATATTTCCAAACTAGGATATGAAAGTCAAGAAAAGATTTTACTTGTAGAATTAAACGTAAAAACTAACCCAACAGAAGCCACTGTTGAGACTGCTCCAACTGACTGTTACATAGGTTATAACTCTTCAATAGAGATACTTTATAATGATACTGTTCATGATACTGGAATAGAAAGTGCAGTAGTTACAAACGTAGAAGTTAATGCTACATCACCAATTGACTGGTGGGTTGAGGAACTAGGAAGTAGAAAGTATAACATTACTTTTCTTAACACTAATTCATCAGTTTCAGCTCTAAATATTACTATAACAGTATCAAAAGATGGTTACGTTCTAGCTAAGACATGGGTAATTATTAATCGGGCAGATATTCCAACACATTATGAATATTATACTTCTCCTCCAGAAAATATTACTTATTTAGAGACAGAAACTTTCAAAATATTCTACTGGGATGATATCTCAACAATTAAAATAAATAACTCTCAGTTATTATTCAGCGGAAATTTGACATCTGTTGCGCTTACTTCCTTCACTGTTTACTCTAATGGAACATATTTTATAACAATCTCCGACCTTACTGCTTTTGGCAAATATCAATTAGTAGTGTTATTAACTTTAGATGGTTACGTTGACCAAAGCTTCTCTCTGAGCATTTTACTTTTAAAGAGAGAAACAACATTGAGTTCAACTACAGGAACAAACCTACAGATTTACGCAATTGACACCTTAGACCTATTTTTAGAATACAAAGACAAAGATACTGATACAGCAATAGAAGCAGATGATAACCAAATTTCTTTTGCTCAAGGAACAGGAAATGAAACTTTAACCCTCAGTTTTTACTTTGAATCAATAAGTTACAATGGTTACACAGTCACTCTTCATTCTTTCACTTTTGACCCTAATGAAGATACTGCAGCGGGATATGTCTTTGTTTTTAACATAACACTTTCTAAATTCGGATATTCTAACAATTCAATTGTCATTTATTTAAGAGTTAATATTAATCCTTCTGACATTCAGTGTGTAGAGGACAGTATAGTTATTGATTCATCACAACAAGCATCATTTACAATTTTTTATATTGATACTGTTTCTAATAAAAACATTACTGGCGCATTCATTAACGTTTTTCAGTTAAATGGTTCTTCTTCTGATATTGACTCTCTTCTATCATATAGTTCTACACCCTTTTACATCGTCTATATTGACCCCGATAATGTAAATGCAGTAGATAAGACTTTTATGTTTAATGTTACACTTTACAAAGCTGGATATACGAATCAATCCTACATTATCTATCTAACCGTAGTCTATAATCCTACAACAATCAATACAGAGGAAACAGAAATAACTATTTTTGCCGATCAAGAGGGTGAATTTATTCTTTATTTTGTAAATGATAAAACAGATACAAATATCGAAGATGCATTAGTGACCATTGATATAGTTAATGGTTCAATGTATATAGAAGATTACCAAGCTACTGGAACAAGTCCATATTATGTGTACATTAACCCTTATGATTCAAATTCCTCTGATTTAACTTTTGAAATAAGCGTCACAATATCAAAAGGAGGATATGAAGAACAGTCCATTATACTTTATTTACATGTGAAGATTCATCCTACAAAGGTATTTACCTCTAGTGATACACAAACTATATATGCTGATGAAATTGCAGAATTTACTGTTTACTACTGGGATATTTACAATGTTTCAGTGGAAGAGGCTAATTATACAGTTACTCTCACTTTTGGTGAAACAATCGATGTTGAAGGAATAACTTTCTCGTACAATCAAGTGCTGGGCTCATTCATTTTCTCATTTGACTTTAATGATTTTACAGTAACAAACGAAACGTTCATTTTTAATATTACAATGTGGAAAGAAGGATTCGAAAATCAATCAATAATTTTAACTACAAAAATTCATGATTTCATCAAATATGATTTAAGCATAATCATCGATGGTGACACTATTCACCTTCTGAGCACAGTAACATTTACATTAATCTTGAAAGAAGCATTATTGCAATTACTTGCTAATGATGATACAAAATTGGCTTATTCACCTATTGGAGAAAATATAACTTTAACCTTAAATCTTCTTGACAGCTCTAATAATATTATTGAGACATCTATTTTTAACATAACAATAAATAATATCCAAAACAGCAATTACATTGGACAATTCAAATATAGAATCGAAAGCTGGAGAGCAAAAAGTCTTGAAATTGAATGTACATATCTGCCTAAACAAGCAAATATAGTTTCCACAACAAACTTTAATCAATCTTTTGATATTAAATTCCCACTTTTCCATGATCTATTCTACGAATATCTTAGTTACATGATTACAGCGATTTCAATAATCACAGTTACAGCAATTACTTTAGCAGTTTACTTTGGTGTAATTCGACCTAAAAAACAAAAGAAACAAGCAAAAAGGAAACAATATTGTGATACTGTTTCCAATATTCTCCAGAGCGTTACTTCTATGAAAAAGGTTCTTATTGTTCATAAAGACACTAGTTCTCCTGTTTATGAATTAGATCTAGGTTCTGATATGAGGGTAAGTTCAGCACTTGTAACAGGATTTTTACAAGCTGTATCTACAATGGCTAAAGAGATTACAGGAAAAGACAAAGACGTTGTCAAAAAATTAGATTATGGTGATTTCATAGTTACTTCTGCAGGGACTAAAAACTATATTACATATATTTTCTCTGATAAAGAACTTTCAGAAGATATAACAAGTGGTTTAAAAGAGTTTGTAAAATATTTTGAGAGAAGATTTGCACATGTTGCTGAGAACTGAATTGGGTCATTAGAAGAGTATAGAAAAGCAGAAAAAGTAATTTTACGTAATCTAACAGAGCACCTATATATCTGGACACTATATTCTATTACTACCAACCCTATGATGGAGAAAGAAATAAAGAAATTAGGCCCAATGAGTCAAAAAATAATTAAATTCGTCAAAAATACTAAAGAAGTAACAATTGGAATAATACTTCAATATTTCAATAGATGGCCAAGAGAAGAAATTATTTCACTTGTCTTTGCTTTAGTTGAAGATCATTACCTTCTTACAAAAAGAATATAACCCTTCTTTTTTGTCTTTAATGTTAACTTTATTAATTTACCTTAGACTCTTTCTTTTAGATTATAATGAAAAAGTGGGAAGGATATGCGATCCTTTGCGACATGGACGGAGTCATTATAAGCATTAAAGAAAGATGGATAAAACCTTTTGAAAAAGCACTAAGGAAAGTTAAACAAGATATAGACGAACATGCTTTAAAAGAGCAAGCTCCATCTTTGCTTCTAACTCATGGAGGAAGAAGTAAAAAAATATGGTTAAGAGCAATTTTTAAGGTTTGTAGTTATGCAGGTTTGTCTAGGTTTCAATCTTTAAGAGTGATCATAAATATTGGTTTAATGCTTTTAAAACCTAAAAATTTTAAGATTGTTCCTTTCGATGAAGTTGAACAAACTTTACAAAATTTAAAAGATTTAGGTTTTAAGCTTGCTTTGGTTACTACAGCTTCAAATTTCACTATTAGAAGGTTAAAAAAACTATATCCTGAAATACATTCTAAATATGATTTTATTTTTACAAGAAATGACGTAAAATTTACTAAACCCTTTCCAGACCAATTAAATTTAGCAATTAAAAAACTAGAAGTTGAAAGAAACAAATGTGTTATGATTGGAGATTTGATGACTGATATTCTTGCTGGTAAAAATGCTGGAGTAAAAACAGTAGCTATCCTTAGTGAATATCCATTCATCACTGAAGCTCTCTTGTCATCAGTAGAACCAGATCATATGATTGAATCATTTTCTTTATTGCCAGACTATTTGAACGATATTTTTAAATTATACAATTAGACAGTTGAAAAGTTTAACACAATAGTTTTTTTTCCTAGTCTATTATAAGAAAAAGTTCAAAAACGCTATTAAAAACGCTAACATGTAAGAATGAAAAGGCAGTTTAAATTTCCAGAAGTTCTTCTCTATCAATCAACCTATGTTTGGATAAAAGATATAGGAAGAGGCGTTTACGCAATAGGGATTACAGATTACGCTCAATACTTATTAGACGACATTGTCACAATATCACTACCAGTTGATGATTATGTAGAACAAGGTGACGAACTAATCTCCATCGAATCAATTTATGAAACAATTGAAATTGAAAGTCCGTTTACAGGTAAGATTATAGAAATAAATGATGATGTAAAAGATAATCCTGAGCTCTTAAATGAAGATGCTTTCAGTTCATGGATACTAAAAATTGAAATAACTGATGATGAAGAACTAGATGATTTGTATACAGCAGATGAAGTTTTCGATCTATTTCAAGAAGAACTTGAAGAACAAGGAGATGAAGAATTAACAAAAGAGTTTGGTGCCTTTGTTCAATTTAACGACGACAATGAAGATGGATGGGTCTAATTTACTTTTATAAAAAAAGAAACCAAAGATTTTTATATTAAACTTATTGTTGAGGTGTAGATAATAATAGAGGACTTGATGCCTTGGAATTTCGATAGCGCCATTATGGAAACTTGAATTAATTGTAAATTCTAGTAGAACAATTTTAAAAGTCCTTAACTATTTTGGAGTATTGGAAGTATGAACAACGATAAGGAATCTATTTTTTTACCACCAGAAGCTATTTTGATTTACAAAATAATTAGCGAAAAAAAGGAACTAGAAATCAATGAACTTGAAAACATTTCAAAACTTTCTAGAGGAAAAATTGAATATAACCTTCCTTTTTTGCAAAAACACGACCTATTGGACAGAAAAGAGAGAATAAACAAATATTGTTCTTTAACAAAGGAAGGAGAAGAAGCAGAGAAAAATCAGTTGATTGAAAGAAGAATATACAACCTAATTAAAGAGAAAAAGAAAGTATCCTTTGCTCAACTTGGAGATTTTATCAAAGTAGACAAAAAAGAATTGAATGCAGGAGTAGGTTTACTTCGAAAACTTGATGCTATCATAATTGAAAAAGGAGAGATAAGTATAAAACTACCAGAAAAAGATATTAACATTGAATTACAACAACACCTCTCTAAAATAAAAAAAGAGAAAGTGAGTTATTCAGATAAAGTTTCTCCCCTTGTTAAAAGAGGATTAGTGAATATCATTGAGGAGAAACAATCATTTTTGATAATAAAAGTTCCTTATTCAAAAATAAAGTCCAGAATTAAAGAATTAATTGAAGTAGGAAGATTGTCTTCAAACATGTTAAGAGATGGAAGTTGGAGAAAAACTCAATTGAAGGCATATAACCTAAAAGGACAACCTCCCACTTATTTTGTTGGGAGAAAACAACCTTATGCAAGATTCATTGATACTGTTAAACAGAAACTTGTTGCTTTGGGTTTTCAGGAGATGAGAGGACCTATAGTAGAACTAGAATTCTGGAATTTTGATGCCTTATTCCAAGCTCAAGACCACCCAGCTAGAGAGTGGTCAGATGTTTATAGAGTTTCAAACCCTAAACATGGTAATCTTCCTAAAGAAGAATATGTAACTAATGTTCAGCAAGCTCATGAAAATGGGTATAATACAGGAAGTAAAGGTTGGAGATACAAATGGGACCCTAAAAAAAGTTCAAGACTGGTTTTACGAGCTCAAGGCACTTCTGTCAGCGCTCGAACTCTAGTAGATTTGAAAATTCCTTCAAAATACTTTAGCATTTCTCGATGTTATAGACCAGATACTGTTGATGCTACTCATCTTTCTGAATTTAACCAAGTTGAAGGTATTGTCGTTGATCCTTCCATAACTTTCAGAGATCTTTTAGGAATACTAGAAACATTTGCCCTAGATGTTGCTGGAGCAGAAGAATGTACATTTAAGCCTGATTATTACCCTTTTACTGAACCTTCTGTTGAGCTTAGCGTTGTTGATCCAAATCTTGGAAGAATAGAATTTGGAGGAGCAGGTATCTTTCGTCCAGAGGTAACCAAACCATTTGGTATAGATGCACCAGTAATAGCTTGGGGTTTAGGAATTGATAGACTGTTCATGGTTAAGTACGGAATAACAGACATCAGAGAGCTATTTAGTCACAAAATGGAGTGGTTACGTTCCACAAAAATGGTATAGGTGAAAAAGATGGTCACTATAAAAGCAAGTTACACAAAAATGTTGAAAACTCTTGGAAAGAATCTTTCAATAGAAGAATTGGATAGACTACTTTCTTTTGCCAAATCTGAAATAGACGAATATGTAGAAGAAGAAGATATGCTAGTAATAGATGTAAAAACAAGTAACCGTCCAGATTTATGGATTCCTGAGGGGATGATAAGAGAGATAAAAGGCATATGGGGAGAAGAAAAAGGTATTCCGAAGTTAGAGCTAAAAGAAAGCGATTATAAGGTTATTGTAGATCCAAAACTATCTAAATCCAGACCCTTTATTGCTTGTGCCATCGCAAAAAATGTCACACTAACAGATTATAATATCAAACAACTAATGCAGTTATCAGAAAAAATAGATCATTCCTATGGAAGAAGAAGAAAAAGATCTTCTATTGGAATGTACAACTTATCCATGATAAAAAGCCCTATTCAATATAAAGTAATTGACAAAAATCACAAATTCATTCCTCTTGGTTATACAGAACCACAAGATCTAGAAACAATTTTAGAAACTCATGAAAAAGGAAAGGAATTTGGCTACATTGTTAAAAGTTATGGCCATTATCCTATTCTTTTGTCAGCAGATGGATTAACACTTTCTATGCCTCCAATTATCAACAGTAATGATGTAGGTAGAGTTACAGAAGAGACAACTGATATGTTAATTGAAGTAACAGGAACTCACCTTTGTACAGTACATGTTGTGTTAAACATTCTATGCCAAACATTAGCAGATTTAGGAGCAGAATTATATAATGTAACAATAGAATACCCAAAAGAGATATTAGATAAAACTATAGTTACCCCTACAATAGAATATGAAGAAATCGAAATTAATCTCAAAGAGATAAACAAATATCTAGGAACTAAACTAAAACCGAAAAAGGTGGAAGAGGTATTAAATAAAAGAAGATTTGATGTCAAGAAAATAGATAAAGACATGATTACAGTACTTATTCCTCCTTATAGGACAGACATTTTACACTGGGTTGACATTGCTGAAGAAATTGCTATTGGTTTAGATTATAACAAAATGGGTCCTACAAAATGGAAAGTTCTTACAACTGGAGGACTTTTACCAGAAACAGAAAGTGAAAACATAGTAAGAGATATTCTTGTTGGAACTGGTGCAATAGAAGTAATAACTAACACTTTAACAGATCCTGATATACTAACAATAAAAGTAAACATTGAAGAGGACAATTTTGTTAAGATTTCAAATCCTGTAAGTAAAAACTATAGTGTTATTAGAAACAGTATTTTTCCCAATTTAATAAATATACTTTCTAAAAACACCCATGAAACATATCCACAGGTAATCTTTGAGGTAGGAGAAATTGTTAAGTTAGACAAAGGAAGAACTTGGACACAGACCAACGCAGCCTATATGTTAGCAGACACAGAAACAAGCTTTGAGGATGCTCATAAGGTTCTAGATCAAATGATGAGATTACTTGAAACTAATTATAATCTAATCGAGACTGAACATCCATCATTTATTAGAGGAAGAAGCGCAGAAATAGAAATTGAAGGCAAAATATGTGGAATCATAGGAGAGGTTAACCCCGAGGTTTTAGAAAAAAATCAAATATGGATGCCTACAGTAGGTTTCGAAATAGAACTACCATTAATTCCCTCTTTAGAATGTAAAAAGAAGTATACTTATTGATTAAGTTCTTTTTCTTTCTTTTTATTTTCGTTTTTTATAATTACTAGAATACGTTCCCATATAGCATCTAATAATGAGTAGATAACTCTTTGTTGATCTTGTGTTTCAATAATAGGTATTTTATGTCGATTTGCTTCTTCAACAAGATATCTCTGAATAGTTCGTATTTCCTCAAAAGCATTAATATAACGCTCTGCATTTCTTTCTACCACTTTTAACCCTCTTCTCTTAAATCGTTCAAGATGTTCATGTTCATCTTTTAAGTGTAGAAGAAAAAGCATTACATGTTGTTGACTTATCGTTTCTGTTTTAAACAAGTTAGGAGATAAATGGACACCTTCGATAATTGTGTTTTCTCTAGAGTACATAGCTGATTCAATAATAGCTTCAACACCTACAATCACTAATCTACTTTGTTCTTCAAATCCTACAATACTTCTATCTAAAATCGGATTTATTTCTGACTTTAAATACTTGTAAGCTTCATATGAACTTCCATATAACTCAGGAACTAATTTTTTTGAAATACTCTGCCTTAATATTTCCCTTATCATATCAGTTCCAATTATATTTGTTATTTCTAGTCTACGTGAGAGTAGTGAAGCGATAGTGCTTTTTCCTATTCCAGGAACTCCAGCTAACAAAATAATGATTGGCTTGTATACACCCTTTTGTTCAAAAGCGATATATCTCTGTGCATACAAGGGATTAAATTTTTCAAGACTATCTAGGACTATCTGTGAAAAAGATTCCTGAGAGAGTGTTTTACTTGTCTTACCTACTTGTAATTCTATTTGAGTTGCTAATTCATAAGCATTAATTTCATCTAAACCTATAGCATAAAAAGTACGAGAAAGAATCCCTTTAGAAAAAATTGTTTTTTTTCCTGATTTTGTCCTAAATTTGATAAAGTTAGATGAAGGTTTACTCATTGAGAAGTTTAGGTTTTAAAGATATAAAAATTTGGTGTGATTCGAGCCATTATTTTATAATTTCAATTTTGAATCAAAAAAACAAACTGCTTGGATTAGGCTATCAAAACTTTATTATATAAAAACTATCAATTTTTTCTCAATATGAACTTTGAATCCCCAATATACGTGAAGAGAGAACAAGCAAGTTACTTATTTAGTAGAGGGATTCTGGCTACAAGATTAGAAGTTATAGGGCTTAAGTTTCAGCAAGCATATGAGTTATCAAACAAAATCTATCTAAAAATCAAGAAATTACACAAAAATACCATATCAAAGAGTAAACTGGACGAATTTGTCTATAATTCAATTAAACAAGAATACTCTAAAGAGTTAGCAGAAGAATACTTAATGATTGAAAAATTAAGAGATACAAGTATCCCTCTATGGATTGTTATTGCAGGAGCTATTGGAGTAGGAAAAAGTACTTTGTCAAGGAAAATTGCTTCTGATTTTGGAATTAGACATGTAATTGGAACAGACATAGTAAGGGACATTCTAAGAAAAACTCTCTCTAAAGATATTGCTCCACAGTTACACACTCCATCATATCTAGCATATAAAACATTGAGACCAATTTATAATACACGTTATGATGAAGTGATTATTGGTTACGAAAATCACTCGAAGTATGTTAATATAGGAATTGAAGCTTTACTAAATAGAGCTGCAATGGAAAATATTTCTATAATAATTGAAGGAGAGCACTTATTACCTTCTTTTTTTGACAAAGAAACAATAAAAATCTCTAATCTAATTTACATAACTATATCTCTAGAAGATGAAAAGGTGCATTTGGAAAATTTAAGTTCACAGTATTCTAGAGAAAAAGATGAGCTAATTAAGCATTTCAAGAATATTCGAAAAATTCATGATTTCCTTGTTCATGAAACAAAGATCAGAAAACTACCAGTCATTGAATCTAATGATAAAGAGGCAGTTCTTGCAAATGTTAGGAAATACATAATTGAAAAAACTAAAAAGGTAATTTTCTGAACGGTATACAACATAGTTTCTGAACTAAAATCAAATAGTAAAATAGTGAACCAAATGGTAACAGATCAAGTTTGTTTAGAATGTATAAAAAGAACAGCAGAAAGAGCAATAAATAAATTAAAAATAAATGAACCTCAAAAGAAAAATATTGTTAAAAATATCAATCTATTATTAGAGAAAATAGATAAAACATATTCGCCAATCGAGATAAATTTTGAGGTTTTCAGTAAAATAAGTTCTCTTTCAGGGATTTATGATCCATTGAAAGAATTAAAAGAACAATCTAATCTTAATGCCTATCAACTTTTACCTTATGTTAAAGAAGAAAAGAGAAAATCAAAAGATGTTTTATTTTCACTTATTAAAGCAGCAGTAGCAGGAAATATTATTGATTTCTCTATTGATAAAGAAGTAAATCTTCAAAAAACTCTAAAAGAAGTGTTAAAAAGTAACTTCGCAATAAATGATTACAAACTATTCCTTGAAAAACTAAAAGATGCAAAAAAGGTACAGCTTTTAACAGATAATGCGGGAGAAATTATTTTTGATTTAGAGTTGTTAGCCTTTCTACAGAAGAGATTAAATAAAAAAGTCATTATAATAACAAAACGTTATCCTTTTTCTAACGATATTACACTAAAAGAAGTTAAAACTCTAACTAAAAAAATCAAATTGAAAGGAAAAATAATTAGTATTAATAACAAAAATTATCAAAATTACAAGAATGAAATAAAGAAGAAACTAGACAACAAAGCAGTAGTTATAAGTAAAGGACAGGGGAATTATGAACTTTTGTCAGACGAAAAACTGAATATTTTCTTCCTTTTAATGATGAAATGCCCTATTATTGCTAAAGAAATAGGTTGTAATGTTGGAGATGTAGTCTTTTTTCAAAAATAATCTTTCTATGCCAAATTACTAAAAAAGATTATAAACAAACTGATTTAAGTCAAAATAACGAGATATTTATTCATTGTAAAACCTCACTCAAGAAATGGTGAAGTAAAAAAAATGGGCATTAGTAGAAGAAGAAATTAAAAGAAGAGATCTAGATTACCAAGTGCAGCTTACGAAAAAAAGAAGGCATGCTTCTATTTTTTACGTAATTTACAGCTGTTGAGGAAGAAGGAGGAAAAAGAGAAGAGAGGAAGGAGAGGGGTTTTTATAGGGAAAAAAAGTAAAATAAAAAGAGAAGAAGAAAAAATAAAACAGAAAGAGGAAGGAAAAAAATGGTGGAGGACGTCGTCAAAACCTTGAAAGTGAGAATAAAGAAGGAGGTATTGACGACGAGGAAGAAGGAAAGGCTAAGGCGAATAACGGGGAGAGACACGAGGATAATAGAGAAGTATGTGAGAATAATACATCATAACAGAAGAAAAATATGTACTAAAACTAAAAAAGGGAAAATAAGAGTGCATAGAGGAAAATTAGATGAACTGACACTAACTACTTCAAAAGTTAAAGAAGAAGAGAGAAGAACAACTGTTCCTCACGATCTGAAGAAAATGTTCCCTTATTGTTCTCACAATGAATTCCAAGAGTGTAGAGATATAGCCGTACAATTATATGAACAAGGGTATAGACCCAGTCCTACTCGTCCTCCAATAAAGAGAGCAAGAAGACAATTAATTAACAAAAAGAGGTTCATTCTCGTTCATCTGCCAAAAGAGAAGAATAACACTCTCACTCGTTGGTGGGTGGGGATAAGAGACTCGTTAGATACGTGGAAAAGAAACACTCCTTATCATCAGAAACTATGGTTACCTTTAGAGATGAGCACTTTCCACCAGAAGGAATTGAAGAAAGGGAGAATAAAAAGTCTAGAACTAAGATATAGACATTCTACACGTGAGTGGTGGGTATATTTCCAACTGAGAGTTCTTCCTCCTTCTTTTTATCTCACAAGTCAAGGAGATAATTCTTCTTCTCTTCCCCCAGCTGTGCTGGGAATAGATCTAGGTATAAACATTCTTGCTACAGGAGTGTTACTGACCCCTAAAAAGAAGTTAACAAACAAAGAGATAAAGTTTTGGTATACCAAACAGTGGAATAGAGTCAATCATAGATATAAACTTAAACTTTCCCGTCTTCAGAGGAAAGGGGATTTAAATGACCAGTCGGGTAAAAAACACCAACTTTACCGTTTTCTCGGTCTTCTCCGAAGAAGATATAGAAACGTTAAACAAGCATATATTCACCAATTTATAAACGATGTTGTGCAGACGATAGAGACCTATGCACGAAGGTATGACCTATTCGTCGTTGTAGGTTACCCTAAACACATTCGAGAGGAGAAAGAAAAAGGAAAAGGTAAAAGTAGTCGTAAGTTTCGTAGAAAACTTCACCAGTGGAATTTTTTTCTTATTCTTGCTCTTCTCCGTCGGGCATTGATATTAAGCGGTTTTGAACCTCACCGAATATTAACGATAGAGGAAAAAGGGACATCTTCTCACTGTGCTCGTTGTGGGAGGAAAGTTATCCGTCCAGTAAGAGGTTTAGTGCATTGCCCCTCTTGCGATTACACTTTCCACTCTGACCTCACAGGAGCAATGAATATCGCTCGTAAGTTCCTTGGTTCTCTTTTTCGTCCTCGAGGAACTACTATTACTGATTACCTCACTGGTTATAGATACAGTTCTACCCATTTCACCGTTTGTCGAGGGCTCAGCCATTGGTTGCAGCCCCAGTAGACAAAAAGGAAAGCACTAATTCTCTCCTCTTGTGTTAGAGTTAGTTCTTTCTTTTTTGTCTCTCGTGGAGTGAAGAAAAGAGTTTTTAGTTCTTTTCTTCTTTATGATTCCCACGATTCGTGTATGCTGTCTGTCTCAACCCCTTCATAGCATTGTATGGCTTGGTTGAGTTCAAGAGATTAAACTTTTACTTATTTTTCTCTTGCAAGACTGAGTGCGAAAAACTTTACGTAAAAAAGTAAATCATGCAACAGAAATAACAAAAGACAATATTAAGGATTTTGATGTTTTTGTTTCTTGTGGTGAAGATGGAACAGTTAATGGAATTATAAATGGTTTAGCTGAAACAGATAAAACTCTTGGGATACTACCCATAGGTAACGGAAATGATTACGCGACCTTACTTAGCGTTAAAGGATCATATATTCAAGCTCTTAATATTCTTGAAGAAAATAAAAAAACAGAATTAAACCTTGGGTTTGCTATCGCTGACACAAAACACTATTTTGCAAACATAGCAGAAACAGGAATCACTTCAGTAATCGCTAAAGCTTCATATACTGAATTAAAATGGATAAAAGGATTACCAAAGTATTATATTCTTGGATTAAAAAAAATTTCCAGCTATAAACCTATTCAAGCTCACATCAGAGTTGATAATTATGAAAGAAAAACAAAACTAATTGTTTGTGCTATTGGCCTTGGTTATCGTTTTGGAGGAGGATTTAACGTTTTACCTGGAAATAAACCCTATTTTGGAGACTTTCAAGTTTGTATTGCTGGTGATGTACCAAAATGGAAATGGTACTGGATGATCAACAAAATAAAAAATGGTACACATGGGGATATTAAAGGAGTGAATTTTGTAAGAGGAAAAAAAATCGAAATAGAAACTGAAAAACAATTACCTATTGAAGGAGAAGGAGAAGTATTTAGCGAAAATTCAACTAAAGCAACATTTGAGTTATCACAATCAAAGTTAAAAATTATTGTTGGAAAAGAATTCTTAAAAAACAAGATTGAATTTGAAACAAGAAACAAAAAGTAATATAACAGAAATTTTGATTTCTTAATAAACTTTATTTTTTTAAAAATGGTTAATATAATCAATAATATCTTTCTGAGGAAAATCTAATGCATAAGGGGTTTATAACAAGAGAACTCACTAGTGAAGAAATAAGCCACAAAAAGATATTCATTAAAATCGAAGATAGAGTCTTGTTTCCCCGAGGTATCTTTTTCATAGATTATTTAGATAATTCATTTGGAGTTTACTTATCAGACAAAGGTTTTTTGGAGGGATTAGAACAGTGGTTTAATGAATTTCCTTCTTTAAAAAAAGGAGATATTATTATTATTGCTAAACACAGTTCTGGTTTTTCCTTAAATACTACATCACCAATAGTTCAATCTCAGATTTCTTTAATAATGGAAATGCAGAGGGTACAGATGTTAACTGTAGATGATATTCTATGTCCTAACTGTTACTACTCTCTAGAAGAGGAAAAACTACCTAAAAATTCTCCTCATTTGTTAAAATTAAAATGCAGTCGATGTGGTTTTATTCTTATAAAAACCAAAATTTAATTTTAAAGGAAATTTGGCAGAAAATTAATTAATCAATATCATAATATGGAGTATGTTAGACAATGCACGTTGGATTCATTATCCGAGAATTAACAGAAGAAGAGATTAACCATAAGTGTCTATATGTTTTTGAAAGGGACAGAATACTTTTTCCAAATGTAGGAATTCTTTTTTTTGTCGAATCATATGAAGAAACCTATGGAGTAAGAATAGATCAAGAAGGGTTTCTTAGAGGGCTAGAAACATGGTTCTCAAAGTATCCTCACAACCCGGGCGACACAATAATCATAGCTAAAACAGCTGAAAGTTTTTCTTTAAGTAGTTCTTCTGAACTCATTCAACAAATTATTGGAGAAACATACGAAAAAGTTCGTGTCGATGAAATGGATGAAAAATCTGAATCATGCCCAAATTGTCAATATCAATTAGAAAGGGCGGCGAAAAAGGAAGATCGTACCATTTTCAAGTGTGCTCGTTGTGGGTTTACTATGGTTAGAAGAATAAAAGATAATGAAAGTAAAGAGAACTAAGTTTTTCATTTTAGGTATAAACAAACAGAGCACTCCCAATTACTCCCAAAATGAGAATTAGAAATATCGATGTAATAAGAATGTTTTTTATTTTTTCTATTCTCAAACACTTAGGACATAATAAAAGTTTAACATTTTGTGGCTTTTGAGGTGAAAACATTGCTGAAATAGCATTTGTTTTCCAATATTCATTAGTACAAGAAGTGCAAATAGGTTTATAGCACCTATCACATTTTGTTTCTGCTTTGACTTCTGTGTGAATATAACATTTTTCTTCCATTATAATCAACCAAGTTATTGAAGCCTCAGAAAAAGTCGTTACATCATCATTCAGCTCGTTGCAACTTCATCATAGGCATGTAAGTTTTTTCTATAGTTTTAAAACCGTTTCTCTTCTACTCAATTTTATTGAATTTGAGTTAAATGTTTTTAAAATTAAAAATCAGGATTCCCTGATTAAAAACAAATTATGGAGCCCCGGAGGGGAATTGAACCCCTGACCTGCGGATTACGAATCCGACGCTTTACCACTTAGCCACCGAGGCGAAGTATTCTTTTTTGAAGGTTTCTTTGTTTGTTCCCTTTTTAATTCTAAAAATTTTTTCATTTGTGATAATGCGAGGGAATTCAATATTCATATAATAATGACTGGGATTTTTTCTGTATGATGTGTTGCAGGGTTGGGTAGAGCTCCGAAGAAATTGAGCAAAATTTCAGCTCATATCATCAAAGTATTACAACGTCATTTATTTAGAACCATATTATTCATGTTGGAGGAAATGATACACAATATTTGGATTGCTAAGGATACTGGTGAATGCTTATACCATAGAAGATATAATGATGATATTAACGTAGATGAGAATTTAATAACAAGTTTTCTCTCTGCAATTGAGATTTTTGCTCAAAATGTCGATTCTGGCTGTGAACAACTTGAAACGAAAAGATACAAATTTGTTTATGCTCAAACAGATAATACTGTCACAGTTGCTTGTATCGACAAACAAGATGATGATGCCTATATTAAAAAAGAAGTTGAAGCAATTCAAAATGAGTTTAAATCCCGTTTCAGCAAAATGTTAGAAAATTGGAATGGAAGAGTGGAATTATTTAGCACAATGGACGAATTTGTTGATAAAAGATTATCCTCTTTTAATTCTATTCTAGGTTCGTTTAAAAACAAAAAATTGGAGCTGAATGAGATGATCATTAAACAAAAACCTAAATTAAAACTCAGTCCTCAGCAAGAGAAAGTCATATCACTGATCAGATACAAGGGAACAGCAACATTACAAGACATTTGTAAATGGATGAAATTGACAGAGCCAGATGCAGAGATAGCAGCAAAGAGTCTTTTACACAACAACATTATACGTGAGGTTACTAGCGCTTAATTATTTCTTTTTCTATTTTACTTTCTTTTTAGGTGAAGACTTGCTCATCCATTCAGGTTCAACTTGTTTTCCAAGCTCTTTATTAAATTCTTGAACCAAAACTCTAGCTTGCTTAGAAGTATCGACAGTTCTTATTTCACGTTTATAAACGTCAATTCTTTTATTACAATAGGGGCATTGTTTTGTTTTTTGTCCTGTTTTACAATAAGTAAATTTTCCACAATATCTATTTGAACATCGTACTATTGTATACACATTTTTCACTGTCCAATAATTGTAACTGCAACCCTTCGATGTCGACTTCTGACATCTAAGCAGATGAAAACAGCTTGCTGCCATGTTCCTAACTGTAACCTCGAATTATGGATAGAAAGAGACAAACTCGGACCAATTAAACTTGCTCTTAAATGTGAATGAGCATTTGAATCGATCAGGTCATGTTTGTAACCTGCGCCTTTTGGCACTAGTTTCTCCAATATCTGCTTAAAGTCAGTTAGTACTCTTGTTTCATACTCTATCGTAGTTAAAGCACCAGTCGAACCTATTACATTTGCAGATAAAACACCATTCTTTATTTTTGATTTAGAAACAAGATCTTCAAACATAGAAGTTAAATCTACAATTGTTATTTCTCCCTTTGTATCAAATTCTAATATTTCAGAATAGACTTCCATTTTCTTCTCGAAATACTATTTGTATTATCTTTTTTAATTCTTGGTTTTCATTAAAAGATTGATTTATTTCAAAATCGTAAAAATGTTTATTATCTTTTATACGTAAATAAATTGAATAGTATGGTAATACAAGAAGAAAGTAAAGACATTATAGAAGACTCACCTTTTAATCGCCTTGTTCTTGCAGAAATGGAGAGAGAACGGCTATATTCTACATTTGCTTTAGTTGATGAATTTAATGAAATTGCATCTTCATGGTTAGAATTTTCAGATTTTTGTGCAAAATCATTATTTAATTTAGCTAATTTATCATTTCTTCTCTATGAAAGGTATCTTGATGAATTTAATAGGGATAAACAACAAATAGAAATAAATTTTGAACGTAAGAACTTTATTATTAAAAGAATAGAGAATCTACAACAATTTCAAATGGAAGCAGCTATTTTAATGATTCTTTATGCAGATATTGTTAACACAGGTATTTTTGCGTCTAATCCAGCAAAAAATTTTTGTTATCTAAATATTGAAGGATATAAGGTTCTTGAGAAAATCTCTTCTACTTATTTTGATACTACTCATCCTAGGGCTTCGTCGATTGAAGATATAATGGTAAAGCTATTTACAATAAGTCAAAAAGTTCAAATTGTAAAAATACTGAATGATTCACCAATTAAAAAGGCAAAAGAAACATCTTTTATTCAGGAACAACTAGAATTGGAGAGGTTGTTAGCTGATTTCGAATTTAATTTTATTTCAAAATTAATTGAAGAACTTGGAAAAAGATGGTGGTGGTATGATCCCATTGCTGTACATTTTAGCTATGAAAGAGCGATGAAACATTTAGAAAAAACATTAACTCTTTTAGAATATAGTGAGGAAAATGTTCTTCAAATTAAAGAAGAAATTAATATCAAACTTTCAACAATTGATAAGATTTGGAGAAATAAAACATTAATTGATCATTTTTATAGAATTACATTAGAAGCAGCCAAAAAAGACAACTTTATTGCAAGTATCGAATATCTTAACTTAATATTAGGATTAATTGATGAAATTGTTGAATATTTACAAGATAATATTCATTCAGAAAATGAAGAACAGTTAAATGAAGAAATACAAGAGAGAAAAACTGATCTAAAGATTTTCCACATTGTCGCTAAACTTGCTTTTTCTGTAGCAGAGATAATAAATAGACAAACTTCAATAGATGATAAGTGGTTAAAGGAAAAACTTACAGAAATAGAAAATATATGTAAAGATTCCTCTTTATTTTCTAGCTTAAGTTATCTTTCAGAAATTGTTTACATCTATCAAAGCTTTGTTCAAACAGCAAAAATTGGCATATTAAAAAAGCAAAAAATTGATAAAATTTTGAACAATGCCATTGCACAATTCGAATACTATATAGTCAAACTTGAGAATGGTTTAAAAAAGATAGCTAATGATTTTTATAAGAAAGTACATAAAGGAACAATAAAAAGTACAGATTTTAAAAATTACTTAAAGAGCATTGAAGAGTTAAAGTACATTAGTTTCTTTTTACCTAACTTAGAACAAAAGCTCAATCTCACAAGAGAGATTGAATCAATGGAATGTTATATTAAATCAATTGCAGTATTAGAACAATCACAATCTCTAGAATTGTCAGAAATTGAAAAGCTTATTTACTATTCAAAAGCTCATTATTTTTCCAATAAAGCGTTGGACTTATCTCAAAGCAAAGAAAAAGCTATAATTCCAGACATTTGGCTTGAAGAACAATTCCTTAAAACCTTTACTGAAGGAAGAGAAGTGGAGTTAAAACTCTTTGAATTGTCTCGCCAATTTCTCTTTTTAAATAAGGTAATAGACGAAATTGCTTATTGTTTTGACATTTCAGAAAAGAGACAAGAAAAAATTGAAAATTACGGAACAATTATTCAATTTCACTTCAGAAAATTTGAACTCTTTGAAATCATTAACAAACAAATCGAAGAAAATTGTTTAGAGACTTTAAAATACAAGGAAATGGCTGATGAAACTGTATCGATTCGAGATAAAAATATTAATTGGCAAATAATAGAAGCTAAAAAGATATTGGCGTCTTCTGCTGATAAATTGACTAAAGCACTGAAAAAATGTGCTCTTGGTTATGCTGCAGATAGAGTTAAAGACAACTATAAAGCTGCTGTCTTATTCAACGAAAGCTACAAATTAGTTCAGGAAGCCTGTAATATTTTAGACCCACTAACTGCATATGATGAGCAATTCGCTGATTTAGCAAAAACAACCTACGAGTTTAATCTTTTTCTAAAAGAACTTGAACGTTTAGAACTTGAAAAGAAAAAAATAAATGAATTTCCTTTAGAAAAAGTATTGTCTCTTATTAAGAAAATAATTTTCTTTTCGTAATACCTTACATAATCTTTAAAATTTTATCAAAAAATTAACACACATGAATAGTTTTCAGCTAAACGATGAAGAAAAAAAACAAATACTATCCAAATACGCAGAATTCTCATCTTTACGAGGTGAACCTAATCAAGAATTAGACCAGTATTTTGTCACACAAGATACGAGTTTAAAGCGAGCCTTACTATTTCAACCAGAGGAATACGAAAATAAGTGGATTATTTTTCTTGGTGACATGGACTTAGTAGGTTTTCATTTAGGATTATTAGCAAAACCTAAAGATTTAGCAGTACTTGACATTGATAAGAGAATGCCAGAAATAGTTTTTTCAATGAAATTTAACTATAAAATCCGTTCAGCTCGCTATATTAACCATGATTTAAGAATAAGAATGTTAGCTGTACTAAAAAACCAATATGATTTTATTTTTACTGAATCACCTATGACAATTGAAGGTAACGAAGTTTTTCTTTCTCGAGCTGTACAATGTGCAAAAAAAGATGGTGACAGTAGAATAATATTGTCAACAGATATTAAAGAAGAAAAAAAAGATGAGTTATACTCACTTTTCGATCAAATGAATCTTGAAGTTGAACAACATATTAAAGATTTTAACAAATACTCTTTCAAAACAGTTTTAGGTAAAACTAATTCAGACTTGTTTATTCTTCGTGTTCTAGAAAATTCAAAAGAAAACATAGTTAATCATTATTTAGGTCCGATGTTTTTTAGAGAAATAGAACAAAAAACAAAGCCCTATAGGTGCAAATGTGGAAATATTATAGAAATAGGAAAAGAAATGTCTTCAGTTGATGAACTATACGAAAAAGGTTGCCCTAAATGTGGTCATAAAGAAGTATTTGTGTATAACTCTTCAATAAAATTAGAGTAAATTAGTGAGAAATATGACGCAATTTCAAACTGAAACAAGGTGTGCAAACTGTGATAGACCAATAAAACTAACACCAGAAATTTTAGAGTCTGGTTGTCCAGATTGTGGTTCATTCAAATTTATTACCAAAAGGATTTTAACAGATTTAGAGAAACAACAAAAAGAAGTAAAGGTCTTGATAGATAAAGAAATGAAAGAGGAAGATATTACAAAAGATATATCCTCTATAAGATTAAGCACTGATGGGACATTTGAAATTGATTTAGAGAAACTGTTAGAAGAAGTAACAGAAGACAAACCAATAATAACAAGGAATAAAGACGGAACTTATCATGTCAAGTTCCCTGAAAAAAAATAATTTGAATAAGCAAAATTTACTTTTAAATCACAACTTTTAAATCAAGACTAGAAGAACTAGAAATGAAATAGGAGTACAAAAAAAATGGTCGCTAAAGATCAACTTGATAAGGAAGATAGAATAAAAAAGGGAGTAGAAGAGATTCTAAGTTTCAGAGGATACGAAATTAAAAAAGTTAACACAGATGATGATTATATTGATTTTTATGCTGAAAAAACTGATGAAGACGGAGAAGAAACGAATTTAATTGTCAGATTTCCTAGAAAAGCGAGCATAGGAGTAAAAACAATAAGAGAACTTGATCAATATAGAAAAGATGAAGACATTCAAGATGCAATAATTATAGCAGAAGGAGCTTTAACTCATTATGCTAAAAGAGAATGTCTGGAACGAGGAGTTGAAATAATAAGCGGAACAAATCCCCTTTTCAACATCTTTGATCATATGATGGTTCCACTTCATATAAAACTTGAAGACGATGAAGTAGAAGAAGTTTTGGAAAAGTATCAAATAAAGAAGCATCAACTACCAAAGATTCTAGATTCAGATCCTGCAATTAAGGCAATTCAAGCACAGCCAGGAGATATAATAAAGATAATAAGAAATCCAAATATGGGAGAATCAGGAGCCTATTATCGGTATGTTATCAGATCTACATCTAGATTAAGATTGGCAACAAAAACTCGACATCCATCTTTAGAAGAAGTTGTTGAAGATATTGATGAAGAAGAAACAGAAGAAGAACTTTAAAAATTTCTTTCCTAAAATAAAAAAAAGTTATGAGTAGTTTTTCTGAAAGATTTATTACATCCTTCTTTTCTTTTCATTTAATGAAAAAAAAAGGTAAAATTATTTTTTTAGGTGGAGGTACAGGAACACCTAAGCTTATACAAGGGTTTAGGAGAATTATTAATGAAGAGGACATCACTGTAATTGCAAATACAGCAGATGATATAACCCTTTATGGCTTATATATATCTCCAGATGTAGACACATATCTTTACCTTTTTTCAAATTTACTTGACATCAAAAAATTCTGGGGAATAGATAGAGATTCTTTCTATACTCATTCGTTTCTCAAGAAATTTGATAAAAATGCTTGGTTCACTTTAGGAGATAAAGATTTAGCTATTCATCTTTTTAGATCACAAAAATTGCAAGAGGGAAAGAACCTCTCAGAAATAACAACTATCTTAGCCAACCGTTTGAGCATAAAAGCTAAAATTTTACCATGTACAGATAACCATATAGAAACAAGAATCATTACAGAAGATGGAAATGACATTCATTTTCAAGAGTTTTGGGTACGCGAAAAAGCAAACCTATCTATTAAAGAAATATACGTTAAGGGAATAAAAAATGCGATTATTCCTGATGATATTTTTAGAGAAATTGAAGAAGCTGAGAAAATTATTTTAGGTCCTAGTAATCCAATAACTAGTATTGGTCCTATCATTTCAATAAAAAAAATAAGGCAGTTATTAAGGAAAAATAAAGAAAAATGCATAGCTATTAGTCCTATTGTCGGAGATAGAGCAATAAGTGGACCTACATGTCAATTTCTCGCAACTAAAAACAAAAATTGCTCAATAGAAGATATAATTTCTCTTTATGAAGACTTTATTACATGCTTTGTTATTGATGAGTCAGACAAGAATATAGAAGAACAAATTAAAAAAATCTATCCAAATTTAGATATTCAAAATGAAAATATAGTAATGAAAAACATTAATATCTCACAGAATTTAGCAAAAGCATTACTAAAGGTGTAAAAATGGAAATTTCTCCGCCTATTATTCAATCTGCATTAGCAGGATATACAACACCATCATTCATTCAATCAATATTAGATAATGGTGCAGGTATAGCTACATTTGGAGGTTATTCCTTAGATAAATTAACAAATGAGGGAACAATTGAAATAATTAAGAGAAATAGAAAAGAGATTTTACTTCCACTAGATGAAACTGAATTTCAAAAGTGGTGTCATCTAAATTTAAATGTAAAAAAAAGTTCAGATAAACAACAAATAGCAATTAATTTAAGAATATCTAAAATAGACCAAGAAGCATTAAGAAAAATAAATTTTTTGTCAAAGTTTATTGATATTATAGAATTAAATGCTCATTGTAGACAGAAAGAAATAGTAGAAAGGAGAGGAGGAGAGTATTTACTCAAAGATATTAATCGTTTGGACTATATATTGAAAAAAATCAGAAAAGCTTCACTGAAAGAAAAGAAGATTGGGATAAAAATCAGAGGTTATATTGTAAAAGACAAACATAAACTAGTGAATGTTCTTGAGTCAAGATCTGTTGACTATTTACATGTTGACTGTATGGAACCAGGAAAACCTTATGCAAACTTAAAAATACTAACATCTTTTTCTGAATTAACAGATATTACACTGATAGGAAATAACTCTGTTAGAAATGTAAAAGATGTTCAACAAATGATTGATGCTGGAGCTTCTGCTGTTTCAATCGCAAGACCTTTAATTGCTAACCCTAGTTCAATCAAAAGGTTAATATCAGAATGCAAAACTAAAGGAATTCTAAAATGACCAAGACAGCCTTTCTCATTCCATATAAAGGAACAAATAAAGCAAAAACCAGATTAAGAAGAAAGCTTAATGGAGAAGTCGTAGATAAACTCCTTTTTCGTCTCTTCGGAGCAGTAATTCAGGAATTATCAGAAATAAAAATAGAAAAGTCTATTTACATCTTAACAAAAAACTCTAATCTTCGCCTTAATGACAATTGTATAAAGATAATCGATAAAAAAGATAACTTTAATGAAGCCATTGTTGAAGCTGTTAAAGATCTAAGTGAAGAAAATATCATAATTATTATGGCTGATCTATACAAAATTAGGAAAAGAGAGATTAGACGAATTATTAAGTTAAGGAAAAAGTATTCTGTAGTTATTGCGCCCTCAGAAAATGATGGAACTAGTATTTTTGCATTTTCTAAAAAATTACTTTCTGAAATAGAATTCTGCTTTGGAAATAATTCTTCATTAATATTTGAAAAACAATTTAAGCAAAAAGGAATAAATTATTTTAAATTACGTTATAAGAATGTTTTTAAGGATATAGATAACCTTGAAGATATTCTTAGTATAAAAAATTTAGCAAAAGAATTAAATTTATTCAATAAAAATTAGGGATAAAAGATGAAAGAAAAAATAGAAAGAGTACAACAAGTTCTAAAAGAACATAAAATAAATAGTTGGATTGTATTTTGCCATCATAGTTACGATATCCACAGTAAGTATTTATTGGAAAAAAACATTACATCAGCCACTTTTATTATGATTAAGCAAGAAAATAAACCCATTGTAATCACCTCTCGAATGGAATCTATGATGATTGATAATGATGTATATGATGTTATAGCCTATAAAACACGTAGTGAATTAATAGAATTATTAAAAAATTCCTTATCTGGTCTTGAAAATGGGAAAAAGATAGCTATAAATTATGTGCCAAAGGATAATTTATTTGATAATTTTTCTATGGATATTCTTCCTGCAGGAACATTTGAATTCCTAACTTCACTGAATAATAATATAAATTGGGTTTCAGCAAAAGATATCATTAGAGATGTCCGCAGTGTCAAAACAAAAAAAGAAATTGAAAATCATAGAATTGCTGCTAAACTAGCTGAAGAGTTAATGGAAAAAGTTGTGGAACAGAAAATTAAACCTGGAATGACTGAAAAAGAAATTAAAGCGCTTATTGAATACGAATGCAATAAGCGAGGAGGAATAGCCTTTGAAGCAATTGTAGCTTCTGGTGAAAATTCTGCTATCCCTCACCATCATGCCTCTAAAACTAAAATTAAAGAGAACCAAGTTTTATTAATAGACTATGGGGTTTCTTATAATTGGTCAAACAGCGACATAACAAGAACTTATTGGATAGGAAAAAATCCTCCAGAAGAAGTCTTAAGAGTGTATGAAGCAGTAGATGCAGCAAAAGAAGCTGCCTACAAACATATTAAGGCAGGAGTTTTCGCTTCAGAAGTTGAAAACGCTGTAAGAGAAACAATGAAAGAATTTGGTTATGATCCTGAAAAGTATTTTATTCACTCTACAGGCCATCCTTTAGGTATAGAAACACATGATGTAGGAGTTGGGATATACAAAGCTTCAGAAACAGTAGCTGATAAGCGCTTAATAGAAAATTCTGTTGTAACTGTCGAACCTGGTTTGTATTTTGAAGGAAAATTTGGTGTCAGACTAGAAGACGATTGTGTTGTCACAAAAGATGGTAGCATAAGATTATCAAATACTCCAAAAAAGATTATTACCATCTAACATCTTTTTTTTATTTTTTAATAATGTAATACCCGCGTGTTTTTAGGATATTATTTTCTTTTAAGGTTCAATTTACAGTTTCTTATTTTAAGGTGAAACAGTTTGTCTTGGAAAACTTGGTTAAAAAGTAAACCCAAACATGTTAGACTTGGATTTTATGGGGAAGTAAATGCTGGAAAGACAACGTTGGCAAATGTTATGGGGATAGATTGGGCAGGACAAGAAGTGGGAAAAGTTTCTGAAATCCCTCACGAAACTAGAGAAATTGCAAAGCTAGAAAAAGTGAATTTTAATGTAGATGGAACAAATATAGATTTAACTTTGATAGATATGCCTGGTATAGCTACAACAGTTGACCCAAAATCATTTGTTAATTATGGACTAAGCGCTGGAGAAGCTATGCAAAGAGCTAAAGAAGCAACAAGAGGAATAGTAGAAGCTATCAAGTATTTAGAGCAAGTAGATGTTGCACTTGTAGTTTTAGATTCTACAAAAACACCATTTGATCAAGTTAATTTTACTATTCTTGGAAACTTAGAGCATCAAAAGAAGCCATTTATTATTGTTCCAAACAAAATAGATTGCCCTGAATCAGATGTAAAAACAGTACAAGAAGCCTTTGGTGATTATGAAGTTGTACCTATCTCTGCCTTGAAAAAGGAAGGTATTGACAAACTCTATGATAGCATTGCAAAGTTAGCTAAAAAGGTGAAATAAAATGTCTTACAGTGTAGATTTTATTCCAGAGTATGAAACAGGTAAGTTTTCATTAGTTGAAAAAACTAGATATATTCTCTCTCAAGTCATGCGAAATAAAATTCTTATTTTAGAAAATGCACTAAGTCCTGAAGAAGAATTGTACTTAATCGAGAAAACTATGAATAAGATAGACTATAGAAACTTCGTTGGAATCAAACTTTTTTCATTTGATTCAGGAGAAGACAACAGATTTTCAAAAATATTCGGTAAGTCATCTAAAAAACGTTCTACTTACACTATTGTGGCTCCAAATGATGCAGTCTCTGTAGTAAAAGATGAAAGAGGGATACTATCAATTAGAATCAATGTTTAGTAACGATTCTATTTTTTCTTTCATTTTTTTATAGGATTCTTCAATATCCCCATCGGTATTAATTACAGTTACTTTTTCTGGAGAGTATAAATCTAACATATCAGTTAAAACTACTTCCATAATTTCTGCTTCTACGTTTTCATCTATTTTTCTTTGTTTATAGTCCCTTTCTTTTAAGCGTAAAATTAGATTTTTAATTGAACACCGTAAAACAAAACAATGAAAAAGAAAATCTTTTGGTATTTCGACCAAATGACTGTCTAACACTAATGGAAATTTATTTTTATTAGCTTCTATTAGCTTTATGAGTTCTTTTTCCAATTTCTCTTCATCAACAATTAAAGTATCTAGTTTTTTGTCATAAGTTTCGTACAATTCTTTTTCGCGAACTAGATTTGTAATATTAACAACAAGATAACCATCACCTTCTAGTTTTTTTGCTAGAGTTGTTTTTCCTGTCCCAGGAGTACCAGTGATAATTATTGCTTTTTTCAATTTTCTCGCCTACTTTAGCATCTCTTCTGATATTTTTGATTCTTTTTTGAGAGCTCTTAATAGTTTTATCTTTTCAAGCTCACCAGTTCTGAATTTTTTAATGTTATCAACTTGTCTTGTCATCATAAGAAACGCAATTCCATACAATATCAGAGCTATTTCCAACCTACTCATAGAAATCCAGGGCATCAACCATATTTCTGGTAGAAATAGTGCAAAGGTTGCAACTAATAATGTAGTAGCTATATAAGTAAGCGCAGCATAACCTACAAATATAATAACTATTGGCCATAAAATCAACCATACAGCGATCAATGCAGGGTTTACCAATATCATTGTTCCAACAATAACTGTAATTCCTCTTCCCCCATGAGAACCGAGAAATAGTGGCCAATTATGACCTACAACTGCAGCTATACCTGCAACAGTAAGAAGAAATTTACCATCAGTTAATCCAACAAAGCTAACAGGATGCTTTATTAAGATATAAGGGATGAAAATAGCTAGAAAGGAACGAGAAACATCCAAAAGACCAGCGAATAAAGCCCATTTTAATGAGCCTGTAGCACGGTATACATTTCTCCCACCTACATTTTTTGAACCAATATTACGTAAATCCTTACCAGTTTTTAGTTTTACAATAATCCAGCTAAATGGAATAGAGCCAACAATATAGGCTATAAAAAAAACAAATACATAATCAACTAGATACCCCATAATATTTTGTTTGATTTTAAATACTTAAGGTTGTTTATTCTCAAAAGCAATCAAATTTTTAAATTAAAGTTTTTTTATCATTCTTGTTGATTTTAATGAACATCCAAGAGCACATTTTCAGAGCTTATGATATCAGAGGTTTGTTTAACAAAGATCTCACTTCAGGAGTGATGTATAAGATTGGATTAGCTGCAGGAACATATACTAAAAAGATCCTTAAAAAGCAAGAAATTACCGTAGGTAACGATATCAGGTATTCTAGTATTCCATTAGCTTTCGCTTTTATTTCAGGAGTTTTATCTTCTGGAGTAGATGTGGTATATGTTGGAACTACTGCTTTCGGACAAACTTTATTTAAAGGATGGGAAAAGAAAAAAGGGCCCATTGCTTTTATCACTGCGAGTCATCTTCCTCCAGAATGGAATGGAATCAAGTTTTACTATTCTGATGGAGTTGGATTTCCAGAAGGAGAACTAAAAAAAATAAGAAACTTTTGCTTAAATAACAATGTTGAACTTGCAAATTGGGACCAAATTGGTAAGCTCTCTCAAGAGGATGCTAAAGAAAACTACTTAGAATTTTTCAAAAAGAAATTCAAATTTGAAAATAAATTAAAAGTTGCAGTAGATTGTGGAGGAGCTAGTACAACCCTTTCTGCTCCTGAAATTTTTCAATCAATTGGAATTGAGTTTGTTCCAGTTTTTTGTAAAACAGACCCTAGTTTTTCAGCTAGACCTTCAGACCCTAAACCAAAGAATCTTGTTGAATTGAAAAAAACTGTTATAGAACAAAATTGCAATTTTGGAGTTGCATTTGATGGTGATGGTGACAGAGCTGTAATTGTTGATAACAAGGGGAATGTTCTATCTGCAGATCAAACAGGTATAATAATCGCAAAATACGGGTTAAAGGAAAAAAGAGGTACAATAATCGCAAATGTGGAATGTTCAAAGGCAGTAGATGAACAATTAACACCTCTTGGATACAAAATAAAAAGAATACCAGTAGGACATACTTTTCTAACTCTAGAAGCTAAAAAAGAAAATTCACCATTAGGAATAGAATCATCTGGACACTTAATATTACCTGAATACTTCCTATTTGATGATGCTCTAGTAATTCCTCTAAAAGTAGCTGAAATACTCACAAAATCCGATAGGAGCTTAAATAAACTTGTTAAAGAAATTCCTATTTACCCCATTCAGAAGGAAGAAGTGGAGTGTGAAGACAAAATTAAGTTCGAAATAGTGAAACTTTTAGCAGATGAAGTTAAGAACGATTTCTCAAATGTATCAACTTTAGATGGGGTTAGAATAGAATTAAAAAATGGTTGGGTTCTTATAAGACCTTCTAACACTAGTCCTTTAATTAGATTAACCGCTGAAGCTGATACTGAAAACATTTTAAATGAAATTATAATTACTTTTAAAGAAAAATTAGAAAAAACAATTGAAAACTATAAAAAGATGGTGAAGATTTGAAAAACACCAACTCTTTTTTTTATTGTAAATATGCTTCTCAATGTTTTGAATGCTGTAAAGAGACAGAAATGGTTCTTTCAAATGCAGATATTCTAAGAATAGAAAAACTAGGTTATAAAATACAAGATTTTGCTTTTTACGAGGATGGTTTTTTTATATTAAAGAACATAAATGGACATTGTGTTTTCCTAGTAAATGGTAAATGTTCTATTTATGAAAATAGGCCAGAAGGTTGTAAGTATTATCCATTAATATTTGATGTTGAGAACAATTCAGTTGTTATCGATAAAGATTGTCCAAAAAGAGATAAATTTAATTTGAATAACTATGAATACCTTAAAAGTCATGTTTTACATTTTGTTTTTCGATTATTTAAGGAAAAAGAAGAAAGAAAAAAAAATAAGAAATAAAAAGAGAGTATAGTTTATTTAGTCATTATTCGTCAGTAAACATATTTTCAAACTTCTTAAGAACCTCAGGTAAAGTTGTATATTCCATTTCACTTAACGGTAATCTGCTTGGTTCAAAAGGTCCATGTGCTCTAATATAATCTGCAATTTCATTTGCCCTTCTTCTGACATGATCAAAAGAAACATCATCAAACAAATCAACAGGACCAACTATTTTTCCATTTTTCAATTGGAAACCTAAACTAACTACTCTTGGAGGACCGTCAAATCTACCATTTTGGCTATATTCAAGGCTAACAGGCATTAATGGGCCTCTATGACTTCCTCTCATCCATCCTGAAACAAGATGTCCAAGTGTAAAAGCTTCTAAAACTTCTCCCACTGCAGGAAAGCCACTTTGAGATCTCACAACAGCTACTGGATCATCCTTTCCAACATATTTTCCTGCAATAAGAGAAAGTTTGTCTGTTGATATTACTGCAGCTTGACCCAACTCTTCATTTTTAGAGAACACTGATTTGATAACATAATGACCTGGAGCACCGACTAGTGCCAGCAGATCATACATCTGTTCTGGACAAGAAAGACTTAGATATTTATTATGATATATGTCCATTATATTGAACTTAAATCCTTCATGTAATTTCGGATCGATCACTAGTCCAGCAGTATTAAATGGGTTAGCAAAAATGTTGAAAATAGGATAATTAAAAGCCCCTGGTTCTGTTTTATCCATTGCAAATACAATGATTGGTTCTGCAGGCCTTTCTTCTATTTCCATTTCAGCTACCCCAGGGCCCATTCCTTTGACATTTCCTGAAAAGGTATCAGTAAGAAGATCTTGCCCGGCACCATATAGACCATATTCTCTTGCATCCTTTCCAAGATCCATGAAAATATCCCAAGCTAATTTATGAATTTCCTCACTATTGACACCTTTTTCATGCGTCATAAGTAAGTTAGTATCATCCCCTGCATTAAAGACCATAAAATCAATAAGCAGTCCATTCTCCTTTGCTTTTTCTAGAAGCTCTTCTGCCTTTTCCATTAATGGTTCATAGACAACCACATGTCCAGGTGAAGAACCTATATCTGCTTTAATTAAACTAATTGTTGTTTTAGTCATAAAATATCACCTTATATTAACAATTTTTAATATGTATTCGACACCCGTAGCCTATATAAACTTTCTCCAATAACGATACACTACTCTGGAAAAGTCAACAAATAAAGAGAAGAAGACCAATAAAGGATAAATATGAGAAAAAAAGAGAAGAAAATCACAAAAGATCTACAAGATCTGAAGATCCACCTATAAAACCAATTTTCTGATGCAAATAGTCCATTTCAGTTAGCCTATCTGGTTCTAGTGGAGGAGCAGTTTCAAGAGAAAGGATTTCCTTATCCTTTGTGATATAATAGCCTTTACCATTTACTTTTGAAAGGATGTATAAGTAAGGCAAAATTTCATAGCACAGTCTCAATTTTGGTGAAAAATAGGCAAAAACACCAGTTTTATCAAGTATATTGTTCATATCTTGAACTAGACACCCTCCATATCGCAGTTTTCCAACCTTTTTGATTTTATTCACAAAGTTTTTTTCTTTTTCTGAAAATTCTTCTTCTTTTCCACCAAAACCATAAACTGGCTTTGAGCTTGGGGATATAGACAAAGTGTCTTTTAGTACAATGAATTCACCTTCAGCACGAATAAACTGAAGATAACCAGCTTCTGTAGCCAAATCAAAGCGTAAGAACAAAGTATAACTTACAGTTATAGCTGCTTTGATATTTCCTTGTTTATCTATGATGAGAATAATTCCACCCGGACCTCTAGATCTTACTATTGAAGAACCGTCTATAAAATCTCCCAGAATGATAAATTCTCCTGTTCCTTTTACTATATTTTCTGGTGTTGTTTCTTCTCCTAAAAGAAGATAGTAATCTTCTTTTGGAAGTTTTTGCAAGAACAATTCGTGCGATGCAACATCCAAGCTCAGTTGCATATCTCCAGAGACATTTATTGTTCCAGCATAATCTTTTTCTTCCTTCATAAAACTTAGAATTTGTTTTGGTATCTCTAGTGTCACTTCCAGAATATCTTTTATTAGTTTTGATAAAGATACATCTAATTTTGCCAGATATTCATCTAAAGTTGAATATTTTTCTTTCATTTCAATCCCTTCAGTAAGTATCTGATAGATTATTAGAAGTGATGTGTTGATAACAAAGTTCTGCTGTGTTTTCCATTTTTAGAGCATTAATGAACTTCAACATTTCTTCTTCAGCTTTTTCAATAATTTTTTCTTTGGTATCTGTTTTTAAATTCTCAATTTTGTTGAAAAATGGTTTCCAAGCTCTTTTTGCATTAGAAGCAAATATTTTATGCTCATCAACACCTTCTTTCATATATTTTTCAAGTACCCATGTACGCATTTCTGAATAGAGTTCCGGCTCATATTCTTCTAAAACAGAGTAAACAACATTTTGCCAGTGTGTGCCTATATTCCCTTTAGCTACATCTCCATGCGGAAATGTTGATTCTATAACATCAATTGGTGTCCCAGTTATTCCATGTTGCGCGATTCTTGTGTTAAAACCTTCTTTTTTTAAGGCTTCAACAATTTCCATTGTTCGTTTGACATTAATTCCTAGTTGGGGAATAATGTTACCTTCAGCGTCAACGTTTACTCCATGCTTTGAACCATTAGCAATGGCTAAATAATCTAAAAATACTCCATTCTCTTTCAGACTTTTTACATAATAAGTAGCTTCCTCAACTGTAGTGTACTCTGTAATCCCTATTTCTCCAACTTCACCTTCTAAACCATAATCTCTTCCTTTCATCTGTTCTTCTAGAAATTCAAATAAGACTAATCCCTTCTTAATAATTTGTTCTAGTTGTCCTTTAACGCTAGGTTGAGTTCTATCAAAAAGAAAGGATGTATCAATGGCAAATCCAGTAAAGCCTGCCTTCACTCTTGCTTCAATTTCTTTTTTTACTGTTTTCATTTCTTCATCTGTACCTTTTTTTACTGTAAGGTGGTCAGCATGCAATGCATATGCAAACCATTTTTCTTTTTCTGCTGCGTTTTTACACCTTTTAGCGAAGAGTTCAGGAGTATAACCAGTGTATCCTCCTGAAATTGACATTTCACTTAATGCTAATTCAAAAATTACAACTGCATTCTTTTGTTTGGATGCCCTTAGAACTCCTCGAATTACTTCTTCTGTTGCTCTAGGATTAATGGCAGCTATTATTGAGTTGCTATTTAATGTTCCTTTAGCAACATAATTTAGCGGTAATGGAGATCTTGGATTTTCAAAATAGGATATTACTTCTTCACTTGTCATTCTGAATAGAAAATATCATACCAATAATAACATTTTCGATATAAAATAGTACTTCCGAATTATCTCAAAAAGTATGAATTGAGAACACGCCAATGATAGTATGAACGCCTATAATTTTAACCTATAGAAATCGGTCAACTTATTGCGGAAGTACTAATAAAGATGAGAAAATAAAAATTAAAGTTCAAACAAAAATAACTTCTTCTCGCACCATTGTTTCTACATTTTGCATTTCCTTTGTCCACTCATGATAAAACTTCGAAATTTCTTCTTCACTACGTAGAAGCTTATTCAAATCTGTATAATCTTGTAACCAAAAAAGCCAAATGGAAGTCGCACCTATTCCTATCCCTCCACTTGCAGCAACGATTTCCCGTATCCAAAGAGCTTTCTCAACAAGTTCATGAAACTCTCTGACTTTTTTTGACAACTCACTACTAACCTCTTCAGGCCAATCAAACATGACAATATAATATATCCCTGGTTTTTTCGACATACTATAGCACCTTTTAATAACAATATAGAAAACAAATTTAAAAAGAGTTCGAAATTATAATTACTATTACTAATTAGTTATTTTTTTAGTAATTTTTTTTCTTTAGCAAATATTATTAACACTGAAAAAAACGATTCTCAATGAAGTATGGAATAATTATCCACGGAGGAGCTTGGGATATTCCTGATGAATTAGTTGATAACCATTTAAATGGAATAAATAACGCTTTAGAACTAGGTTACTCACTTCTTGAAGATAATAGTAATGCTATCGATATTGCTGAAAAAGTTATTGTTCTCTTGGAAAATGATCCTACATTTGATGCTGGTAAAGGCTCTTTTTTAAATGCTTTAGGCAATGTTGAGATGGATGCCATAATTGCTACAGATAACTATAAAATTGGTTCTGTTGCAGCTCTAAATAATTACCCTAATCCCATAAAAATTGCAAGAGCAATATATGATTTCGATGGACCAGTGTTGTTAGTTGGAGAAGGTGCCAAAATTTTCGCAGAACAATTTGGGTTCCAACAATGTAAAATAGAAGACTTGCTTGTAGGAAGAGAACTTAAGAGATATTTAAAATTAAAAAATGACAATTCTTTTGTTCCTAAAGATGCTTTTAAACAAAAAACAAGAGGAACAGTCGGTACGGTTGTTTTAGATAAAAGAGGGAGAATAGCAGTAGCAGTTTCAACAGGAGGGACACCAAAAAAACCTCCAGGGAGGGTTGGAGATACACCATTATTCGGTGCAGGAGCATATGTGGAAAAAAACAAATTAGGAGTTGCAGCAACAGGATATGGTGAGGATCTAATTAAAGTCCTAATTTCGAGGAGGGTCCTTGATTTTTATGATAGAGGGTATAACCCTCTAGAATCTACTGAGCAAGCTATATCTTTTCTTTCCAAAAGTGTTAAAGGTTTAGGAGGAGTTATCACTTTAGGAAAAGAAGGATTAGGATTAGCTTTTAATACCCCAAGAATGGTTTTCGGTGTTCAAACAGACGAGATTAAGAGTTTTATTGGAATTAATCAAAAAGACAGAGAAAAACTACTAAAACAGTTATAGAAGAATTTTTTTTAATTTTCTACACAAAAAATAAAAAAGACTTTCTCAACTCGTCTTTGTGAAAGAATTAACATTAATTTCATGGAATGTCAACGGTATTCGAGCTCTATCTAAAAAAGTAGTTTACAAAAATATGAACTTCAGAGAATGGGTACTATTTTACGCTCCGCATATTATTTGTATACAAGAAACTAAAGCATCTCAAGGACAAGTTCCTGCTTCAATAAGCATGATACCAGGTTATCACACATATTGGAATTCAGCCTTTAGAAAAGGATATAGTGGTGTTTTGACCTATACTAAGGCCAGAGCTAGAAGTGTAAATAAAAATTTAGGAATTGAAAAATTCGATATTGAAGGAAGAGTGTTGGAAACAGAATTTAAACACTTTGTACTCTTTAATGTTTATTTCCCAAATGGGAAGAGTAGTAAAGAGAGATTAGATTACAAGATGGAATTCTATGACGTTTTCTTGGAATATATAGAAAAAGTAAGAAGTAAAGGAAAACCAATTATTGTATGTGGTGACGTAAACACAGCTCATAAGGAGATTGATTTAGCAAGACCAAAGGAAAATGAATCGATTTCTGGATTTTTACCTCAAGAAAGAAAGTGGATTACAAAACTTCTAGACTACGGGTATTATGATACTTTTAGACTAATTAACGGGGACATACCAAACAAATATTCATGGTGGAGTATGAGGACTAGAGCTAGAGAGAGAAATGTGGGGTGGAGAATAGATTATTTCTTTGTTTCTGAAGAGCTAAAGGATTCTGTAACTGACGCCTTTATTTTAGATAATATTTATGGTTCAGACCACTGTCCAATTGGAATAAATATAAAAATAAATCATAATTTAGAAAATAAAAAAAATGTTTAGGTCATTTTTTTTGAATTTTCCTTTTTGCTGCTTCAATCAACCCTACAGGCCCAGTCATCATTACATCTCCAGAAGGAGAGGCAAAGTGTATAGGAATTGAAGCTTTTTCCAAGAGTTTTCTTTTAGGGCCTGTAGCTGCTACAATTTCAATATCCTCCCATTTTATATTATTGTCGAGATAAACTACTCCGTGCCCTCCTTCATTAAAAACTGTCTCATTATTCAGCTTCCCATTAGAGAGAGCTATTATTTCATTTACTAACTGTTCAGTTGAGAGCATATGTGTGTGATGCTCCATTATTGCTTTAATTTCATTATCGTGGATAACTGTGACCATTGTATGTGAATTTCCCACATCCATAGCAACAACTTTCTTTTTAGAAAAAACTATTGGGTCATTCATTGCGCCTAGAATAGCTGCTGCAGAAGTATCCATTACTAAAGACCCAAATTTGGTTTTGTGTTTTCTATTATAGTTTTGTACTTCTCTTACTACAGAATTCATTCTTAAAAAAGGATCAGGGATTTCATTTTCTAAAAAAGCTAGTGTCCAAGGATAAGGAGAGTCATGTAAGATCTTTTCTATTAACCTTATTCTAAATTTTCTATCACTTATTCCAGGTGGGGCTTTTCCGTGGTCAAGTACTGCTACTGCGATTGTTTCTATATCAGAGAAATTTTCTTCTAACTTTGAGAAAATAGAAAAAATTTCTTCCAAAAAGACTTCATGCAAGTTAATATGCTCAGTTTTTGAAAGATGATCTACTGTTTCAATATCTGAAAAAACATTTACTCCAAGAGCTTTAACTTCTTCTATTTTATTTCTAATACTTAAAGCAGTATTAATATTCATATAGACCTTATTACCAGTTTTAATGTGATTCTTAATAGCTTTTGTAAAAGCTCCCCCACCTATTGTTTCTCCACAAATAACAAGATCTTTTCTCTTTTCTGTAACTTTTTTTATTTTCTTTGCAAAAATTTGTGTTGGTGAAGGAAAAACTAGTTTAATATTATTTTCTATATTTTTTTCTGAATCATATAGCAATATATCTTGTGTCCCTGCTCCAATGTCAATTGCTAGAATTTTCATTAAGATCCTTTCCAATTTTTAGATGGACATCTTTTATCCACTATGTTTAAAAACAAGTTGGTCTATGTATCATAAACATATTGGAGAGATAAATATGGGAACAATTTATGATGGTTTAGAGGAAATCGGTCCTCATTTTGAACTTAGTGAAACTCATAAAATGGTTAGACAGAGTGTAAGAGAATTTGCTGAAAAAGAAATAGCCCCTTACGTAAAAGAGTGGGATCAAGCACATGAATTTCATAAACCAATATTGAAAAAAATGGCTGAACAAGGTATACTTGGTATATCCCTACCAGTTAAATATGGAGGCGGAGGACTAGATTATATATCACTAGCTATTGCATGTGAAGAACTCGAAAGAATAGACACTTCAATGAGAGTAATTTTGTCTGTCCATAATGGATTATGCTCCTCAACAATTTTCCAATGGGGAAATAAGGAACAAAAGGAAAAATACTTACCAAAACTTGCAACTGGAGAAGTAATCGGAACATTCGGATTGACAGAACCAGCTGCGGGAAGTGACCCTGCAGGCATAAAATCTCGTTGTAGAAAAGAAGGAGATGAATGGGTAATTAACGGAGAGAAAATGTGGATCTCGTACACAAATTCATCTGATGTTTTTCTAATTTTTGCTTATGAGGAAGACGTCAAACATAAGGGTATGAGAGCTTTTATCGTTGAACGAGCTTTTGGAGGAGTAACGACAGGAAATATTGAACACAAAATGGGTGTCCGTGCTGGCGAAACAGGTTGGATTCATCTTGATGAAGTTAGAGTCCCTTCTGAAAACCTATTGGGCGAACCTGAAGAAGGATTTAAGATTGCAATGTCTTCTTTAGATTGGGGAAGATATACTGTTGGAGCTGGAGCTGTAGGTGGTGCTAAAGCCTCACTTGAAGCTTCTGTTGCTTATGCAAATGAGCGAGAAACATTCGGAAAGAAAATTGGACAGCATCAATTTATTCAAGGAATGATTGCAGATATGGTTGCTGATATTGAAGCTGCTGAACTACTAGTTTGGAAAGCAGGGTGGGTAAAGAATCAAGGTAAAATAAATACAAGAGAGACATCTCTATCAAAATGGTATGCTACTAACGCGGCAGTTCGATGTGCAGATAGAGCCATACAAATTCATGGTGCATATGGATTCTGCGATGATTACCCTGTAGCACGTTATTATAGAAACGTTAGAGGAGCAACAATTTATGAAGGAAGCAATGAAATACAGAAAATAATTCAGGCTAGATACGCTCTTGGATACTTCAAAGACAAACCTTTACGTTGCATGCCTCCTAAGTATGATCCTGAAGAATGGATGAATCCAGATACTGATAAATACTAATTTAAATTTTTTATTTTTTCACAAAAAGATTAAATACCTTTTTTTTTTTTTTAAGTACTACAATGCCAGGAGAATACTTTGCCTATATCTTTGATTTTAAAGAGAAAAGAATATGCGAGATTTTAAAATCAAACTATGAAATATTTTCAAAACATATTCAATATTTAAAAAATGTAAAAGAGTTAGGAAAATTACAAGTTGCTGGAATAACACAACAAAAAGAAAAAGAGGTAATTTTGCTTAATGTTCAAGATGAAAAGCTAGCAGAAGCAATCTTTTTGAATGATCCTTTAAGAAAATCCAACTTTTTTTGCTCATATTTTTATCGAGCAAATATCTCACATCAATCAATATCTTTTTTATGTAAACACAATAAAGACTGTAAAAATGAGGAAATTTTAGAGAATTATAAAAAAACAAAAACAAAGTTTTTCTTAAGTTTTTTTAGAAAAAATAGGAATATTCCCAGTAGTTCTGTTATTACACAGTTAGATATATTGCATGAGCATCACGAGTATGTGAAGGAAAAGACTCTTTCTAATAAGTTCATAATAACAGGTTTAATTAATGATGAAAAAATTGGAAATATTACTCTTATATATGCTGAAGATATCGATGAAGCTACTTTCCTTTTAAAAAATGATTCCATAATTTCCAAAAAACTTTTTGATTTTGAAGTATATCCATTTAATATTCTACTGGTTGGATAAAAAAAGAATAGAACGCATTATTTATCGGCAATACGTTCTTTACCCACTAATGGAATTAGAAAGATAATTGGAATAAGTCCTAAAATGTAAATTCCTCCAGTTACTAGAAAGTTTAATCTAAAATTGTAAGGTTCAACATCACCAACTAGATATCCACCAATAACAGCACTTACATTCCAAAATAGACCCCATGCAATTGCTTCTAGACTATTCCATTTCGCTCTATTCTTTTTGTTAACAACGTCCATTAATATTGATCTTGAGAGTGGTTGTCCAGCGTTCATCAATGACCCTCTAGCGATGAAGATTGGGATTAAAATATATAAAGGAGGATATATTGCTATAACAAATAAACATATAGTTGCAATTAGTTGGAAAAGGAATAGTGCTTCTGCCCTCCCCTTTTTCAGTGAATATTTTTGTGCTAATAAAGCTGATAAACCTGTAAAAATAGCTGTTAACCCCATTATAATTTGCACAGAAATAGGAGGAAGTTCATATTGTTTCAAGAAAAATATGGGGAAGAATTTTATAGTCATTCCTGCACCAAAACCGATTATAACATTACTTACAACGAGTAAAATAGGAATTAACTTCATTGCTTTTTCAGCTGATAAGGGTAATCCAACTCCGTTTCTCTTTATCTCCTTTTGAGTTAATTCTTCAGGTATTGATTCACTTTCTTTGCCTAAACTTTTCTTATCACTGAAAAGGAATAAGAGAATTATTGATAATGCAGAAAAACTCATACCCAATATCATTACATTCTTCAAAATCGATAGTTCCCACTCGTTTCCAAATACTAAAAACAATAAAACATTGAAAAATGGTCCTATTGCAGATGAAATTTGTCTTGCTAAATGTAACCAAGAATAAATTTTGGTTCTGGTGCCTGATTCTAGTGAATCAGCTATTAAAGCTTCTAAAGAAGGTCTAGTTAATGCTTGATATAAACCCCATAAAGAAAGTGCAACAAAAACATATACAATATTATTGCCAATTATAATAAGTAATAGACCAATTAAACCAGCTAAGGCTGCAGATCTCAGTAAAATGTCTCTTCTAAAACGATCTGCTAAAAATCCAGAAGGAAGAACAAAAATTGTCATGGTGATTCCTGTAGCAGCAGAGGTCCAGCCAAGCAATTTATTAGACTCTGATGTAAGAAAGAATATGTAGGCTGATAGAACATTTGACATCCATATTCCACGACCAAAACTTTGTAGAATACTGTATCCAAATGCAAGTTTAATATTCGGATTCATTTTTCGAACTATTTCTGAGAAAGTCATTGATACCACAGTTTTCTATTTCGTCAGCTATTGTTAAATAAAATCTTTTAACTCTTTTAAAAATTAATCGAAACGAACAAAAATCATTTGTGAGAAAAAATCACATTAACTTCAGGTTCTTTAGAATCGATTCGTCCATAACCGACCCGCTCAAGTTGAATAATCTCTCCAACAGGATAGTTCTGAATAGTTGGCTCTGCATAACCTTTGACAGTGATTAGTTTCTTTCCTTCAGGAATTATAAGATTCATCTTAACAAAGTCTGATGGCACCCATTGAATTACCTCTGTTCCTTTTTCAAACACTTCTGTTAGGAATTTTGCTTTATATTCTTCTCCTTCTTTTTTAATTTCTATTGTATAAAGATCCTTTAGACGCAACTTACCTTCATGTAAATCATCTTTAGCTAACCATATAACTCCATTAGTCTTTATTTTTCTTTTACCTAGTTTCTCATTTTTTGGATGAACAGGAATTTCTGCTTCCTTCTCAGGAGCTCCTTCAACTATCAATTTTATGGGGTCAGCAACAAAAAAACAACGTTTTGCGATTGGATCAATAAGTTTCTTATTAGTTCCTGAAATATGTTTATAATCCAAATTAGTCTCAGCAAGAGAAATACCCACATTAATTGCTAATAATTTAAACGTTTCAGGATTTATACCTCTTCTAAGTAACGCACGAATAGTCATTAGACGAGGATCATCCCAAGTAGTATTTTCTTCCTGAATTAATTTTCTTATTTCTCTACCAGAAGTTAATCCTCCAATGATATTTACTCTGCTGTAGTGAATAATTTCAGGGTTTTTTATGCCTAAAAGACTTCTAATATGATTTTGTAGAGGAGTTCGTTGAAGAAATTCTGCTCCTCGCAAAACATGTGTAACATTTAATCCATCTTCTATTGCAACTGCAAAGTCGTAAGAAGGCCAAACTCTATATTTTCTCCCTTGTAATGGGTGTTCTGCATCTATTATTCTAAAAATGGTAGGGTCTCGAAGGAGTGGATCTTTGTCTTTCATATTTCCTTTTAATCGAATAATAAATTCTCCCTCTTTTACATCGGCATGCATCGCCTTCCAAATCGAGAGATTTTCCTCTGTGCTTCTATTTCTACAAGAACATTCTTTTTCATTCCTACGTTTCTTACTTATCTCTTCTTTACTGCATGAACAAGCATAAGCTAAATTTTCTTTAATTAGTTGCTCTCCATAGGAATAGTATTGTTCCATGTTATTTGACTCGATTATCTCTTGATCGTAATGAATGTTGATTGCTTTCAAATCTTCTCTTATCGCATTATAATACTCTTTTTTTGGTATCTGAGGGTTGGTATCTTCAAAACGAAGAATCAATTTCCCTTTATACTTTTGAGTGTAAAGATAGTTAATATAAAATCCAATAGCATGACCAACATGTAAATATTTACCAGGTTCTGGTGGAAGACGAGCTACAAATTTACCTTCCACAGCATTGGGTAAATCTTTCAGACTTTTTTTTCTCTTTTCTTTTTTCTCTAATAATTCAGGAGCTAAATCACGTAATTGATTTATCTGCTCTTCCAAAGTTAAAGAGTTAATTTCTGAAACAAGAGCATTAACTTTCTCAACAACTTCTTTGATATTTTTTTTAGCTTCAGGAAAAGCCCCCAAGATCTTGGGAACGACAGATTTAGCGCTAGCTTTTCCTTTATAATCAATTGCATTTTTAAGTACGATTTTACGAATCTCGGTATCCATTTGAATCAACATTATTACAAAACTTATATGAACATAGATTTGAAGAGGGTTTTTAAAATTCTTGATAACATATTTTTTGAAAATAAAGAGATAATAACAAAGATTTTAGAAAAAGAAAAGTTGTAAAAAGTCAAACTTTGCAAATATTTATCGATTAATATGAAGATATTTATCTATAATATTTCCAATAGCTTTTTCCATTTTTCCTTTTCCATTTCTCTCATTTCTTCTTCTTATTTTCTTTTTCTTTAATTTCAGTTTGCTTCTGCAATTTTTGAAACACCCTTTTTTCTCCTTCTGAAAATGTTAATAACCCACACCTTCCTATATGCTCTACATTATGAGAATAATATGCAGAAAATTGTATTATGATAAAGCAAAAAAGTCATTTCAACATTTTGCAAAAGGTGTAGAATATGTGCATTAAAACAGCTAAAAAAACATAATAATTTGTTCACATGTTTTATTAATTGACTCATCTACTAGTAATCAATGACTGACAATAACCAAATAACAACAGAAAAAAAACAGTTTGTTCCTCGTGAAGGATCTATAGAGTATAAAATGCTTTTTGGAACACCAAAAGAACAGAAAAAAATGACTGCAAAGTTTAAATTTGCCAACAAGTTTTTTACTATTCCTCTATACAAAATTGGGATATTACCACTGTTTGGTGCAGGACAAATTTTTCTTTTACTATACACTAAAGGTCGGAAAACAGGTAAGATCAGAACTACTCCTCTTGAATATCGAAAAATGGATGGAAAAATGTATATTTTTGCTAGTAGGGGAAACAAGACAAACTGGTTAAGAAATCTAAAAACTAATCCGGATGATGTGCGAGTAAAGATTGGATTCAAAAAATTTGCTGTAGAGCCAAGAATTCTATCTGTTGAAGAAAGAGCAAAAGTGTTTTATCAATATGTAAAGAATTACCCAACTGCTTCAAAGGCCTTAATGGGATGGAATCCGAAGGAAGATAAGCTGGAAGAAACAGATTTTTCGTTTATTGCGGAACACATTCCAGTTGTACAGTTAATTAAAAAATAGGTTCTAAACTTTTTTTCTGTTATAGAAGATAAGGAAAATAAAATTATTCAATCATAAGGAGGAGTATTTGATCGTTTATCCATACTTATAGACTAATATAGTCTTTTACCGATTTTATAATGTTTCCGAATTATTGTAAAAGTTAAGTGGTGAAAGGACGAAAATGATAGATGATGCTTATGAAACTCAGTGAATATACGTACAATGGGTATGATTATAAAGTAAAATATAGACATCTTGACGACATTTATTATTATAATAACTTTGATGTTGAGGATACTTGGGATGCTTATGGATATGATCAATATACTGATACTAACCTGGTTTGGCATCATTATACCCCTAGCGAAATAAATGATTTAGAACACGACGTAAAGGTTCGAAAAATTGCTAATATGATAGCAATTGGTGCTTTGGGCATAATCTTAGCAGCCTTATTAGCCCCTGCTTTTCCTATTTCTGCTGTACTCGTTACCATTGGGTTCAGTATACTCGAGGTTCTCATCTCAGAACAATATGACCAACTAGAAGAATTTGTAGAAAATATTAAAGCAGAGAGAGGTGATGGATGGAGCGTGTATAAAATTAAGGGAGATGACGCCTATTTTGTACCAGGTAAAGAATTCTGGAAAAATCCAATAAATTCCCCAAAATACATTAAATGTGCAAATATTGAGTAACCATAACTTTTTATCTTTTTCACTTAAAGAAATAAATTATGTGAGAATAACTCATGAAGTCAATAATTAAAAAAACCAGTATATATATTAAAAAATTGTTTCAAACAATTGATGTCCCTCAAGGTAAAATAAGAAGTCTTAAGAAACCTATACTTAACAAATGGTACCATCACTTAATGAGAGTAATTATTATTTATTTGATAGCAGCTATTGTGATCTTTCCTGTTTACTATGGAATAAAAAATGTTGATAATTACCAATATGATAAAAATAGAACATCACCACCAAAATTGATATATTCTTTGAATTTAATGGATTATGCAAATGTACCAAAATATGAATGATTTAGTGGAGATATTATTTTGCAATTTGACTGCGATAATGACTCTATTAATGAGATTATAACTTCGATCATCATAAGATCCAAAAATTACTTCTAATTTGTTGTCATTATTTAAATCACCAACAACTGGAGGATAAACAGTCCAAAACGTTGCATTAAACTCCCAGAGGATCGAGTTTGAAAGACTATTCAACGCGTAAATGGTGTTGAAATTTGAAACGGCAATTATTTCCTTTATACCATCGTTATTCACATCAGCTATAGCTGGAGGATTGCTAAAGATATGACCATAAATTGTATTTTCTATAATCTCGTTTGAAGACCATAAAAAATCGCCATTAGACGCGTTATAAATTCTAATATGGCCATAATCTGTACTGGTCAAAACAATCTCATACTTTCCATCTCCTTCTATATCTGTCAGAATGTAATAATACCTGAAATGTGACACATAATATTTTTTCCACAGAATTGAACCATTATTTACATTTAATGCACATAATCCTTCGTTTATCCCATTTTCACTATAGTTAATTATGAGTTCTGGAATACCATCGCTATTACTATCCAATATGGATGGTGGATACACTTGTGTTTTTGTTTTGAAAGTCCAAAGAATAGAACCTTCTAGCGGATCTAATGCGAGCACAATTGTTTCTCTTTTTCTTCCATCTTTGCTAGTTGTCATGAGTTGAAATTTTACGTAATTTCTTCAGGACTCTCCCCAACCAATCAACAAACTTAGCGAAAGTTGTGAAGACTGGATTAAGAGAACATGAAAGACACAGTCTTAATTAAGTTCTCTAAGGGGTTCATCTCCTTATCCCGGGCACTCATAACTCCCAAAGGGAAGACCGGGTGTCGTAGGAGTGAAACCTACGTCTTTAAGCATATAGCTCAAGACACTAGATAAATTAGAATTAAATATATAAAGATAGCTGAAAAGTTGTGACACTCCCTAATATCGTGTATGTATTCTTTATTTTTGCAAATGTGTTTCAGGTTGTTATTGGTCTGATAACTCCACAAACTAAAAATTTAGTTTATTACGTAAAAAAGTATCTCATGCAATAGATGGAAATTCAGGAAGCCGTTTATGGTGTTTTTATGCTGAAAATATATACTCCTCACCCACGATAGGAGACTTCGATGGGGATAAAAGATTAGATGTGGTGATAAAAACAGAAGAAAAAATTCATGCAATAAAAGGAAATAATGGTAAATCATTATGGTCAATTCCACTAGATGCTTATTTAATCAGCGCATCAGTACCTATTTTTATAGTAGACGTGGACGAGAAGAAAGATATGGAAATAGTCACTTTAGAAGATAAAAAATCGACAAATGATACTTTTCTTAACATTTATGACTTTGAATCTGAAAAATACATTCATTCATATTGGAATCCTTTTGGAGGGGATACAGGAAGAACAAACAGCTTGGTGGAAGTAGATAGAGATAATGATGGTTTATCCAATAAATACGAAAAATATATTGGAACAAATTATAATGAAAAAGATACAGACAAAGATAAACTACCAGACTGGTACGAGCACATATGGACAAAAACTGACCCAACAATAGAAGATACAGATAAAAATGGAATCACAGACAAAGAAGAAGACCTAGATGGAGACAAACTGACAAACTATGAAGAACTAAAAAAAGGAACAAACCCACTAAAAAAAGATACAGACAAAGATCTAATAAAAGACAATAGAGACCCAAATCCACTATACCCAGAAGGATGGATATATTATAGTGCCTCTCTTATAATTTTCAGCTTCATTACAGTAAAGATTATTTTACGTAAAAAAAGAAAGAGAAAAGGAAATACTACTCCGTATTTTGTTTGCAAATATTGTGGTCATTCTTCAAAAGAGGAAGATATTAGATACTGCCCAAAATGTGGAAAAAAGTAACTAACAGTTTCTAAAAAAAAGCATGCCTAAACTTTTTTTCCTTGATTTTTTATCCTTATAATACTTCCGAATTATCGGAAAATATATGTTTGTGGCAGATTTGATTTATTCGGTAATGAGAGTATTACTATTCTCTATCCTCCTCTTTTTATTCTGAGCATTTATGTGGTCCAACTCTTTTCTTGGTTCTTTTTGCCTTCTCTTTTTTCTCCCTTCCTTCTTTTTTTGTTCTTGTTTATACTTTCGTTAGGACTAAGAACCCGAAGCGTCCTTAATTTCTTTTTCTCTCTTCTTTTATTACTATTTTATTGGGAATACATTCTTTCTCAAGAAAAGAAAATAAAGACTTTGACATCTTGAGATAAATTTATATCTCTAGTATGCTTCATTTTTTATACCTTGAACAAAAGTAAATTCCCCTACAAAGGATATTGTGGAAAAATAATAGAAGTGGATTTAACAGAAGAAAAAGTAGAAAAAAAAGATCTTGAGGTAGAAGTAGCTGAACAGTACATAGGAGGAAGAGGGCTAGCTATCCGCTATCTAATTAAAAATCTCAAACCAAAAATTGACCCCCTGGGAGAAGAAAATATACTGGTAATAAGCACGGGGCCGCTAACAGGCACTCTAGCTCCTTCTTCAGCGAGATATACAATAGCAACAAAATCTCCACTCACGGGAGTAATAGGCTACGCTAACTCGGGAGGACATTTTGCCCCAGAGTTAAAATACGCAGGCTATGACGCCATAATAATAAAAGGAAAAGCGAAAAGTCCAAAATATTTGCTTATTCAAGATGAGAAAGTAAGTATAGAAGATGCATCCCACTTATGGGGAAAGGATACTTGGGAAACAGATAAAATACTGAAAAGTGAGTATGAATCTTCTAATTTACAGATTCTGTCTATTGGTCAAGCTGGAGAGAATAAGGTCTTATATGCTGCAATAATGAATAATTTGTCTAGAGCTGCAGCTAGGACTGGTGTTGGAGCTGTTATGGGGTCAAAAAATCTCAAGGCCATTGCTGTTTCTGGTTCAGGATTTGTCGAGGTACATAACCCTGAGGAATTTATTGAATTTACTAATAAAACATTAGAAAAGATATATGCTGACCCTGCATATCCAAGTTTATCAGATTATGGAACTAGTTTTTTAGTTGATTTGGCTTATTTAGGAGGAGGACTAGCAACAAATAACAACCAATTTGGGGTTTTTGATTTATATGATGGTATTTCAGCAGAAACATTTTATGAGAAATATAAAGTAAAATCTGATAGTTGTTTTGCATGCCCAATTCATTGTGGGAAGTATTCACGAGTGGAAGAAGGAAAATATGCGGGTATTGAAGGAGGAAGCCCTGAATATGAATCAATTGTTTGTTTAGGATCAAAATGCGGTATAGGAGATTTAGCTACTATAATCTATGCTAATGATCTATGTAATAGATATGGTTTAGATACGATATCTTTGGGGGACACAGTTGCTTTTGCTATGGAAGCATATGAAAAAGGAGTGCTTACAAAAAAAGATACAGATGGAATAGATTTAACATGGGGAAACCAAGATGCACTAATTGAGTTAATACATAAAATAGCTAAAAGAGAAGGATTTGGAGATCTATTAGCAGATGGAACAAAAATAGCTTCAGAAAAAATCAATGAGGGGTCAGAAGAATATGCATTACATGTTAAAGGTATGGAACCGCCAGCATATGATGTAAGAACAGCGAAAGCTTTCGGTTTAGGTTGGGCTACAGCAAACAGAGGAGCAGACCATTTATCTGCACTACCTAATTTTGAATTATTAGGTTATCCAAAAGAAAAAGGTATTGAATGGTTTGGTTCAGAAAAAGCAGTTGATCCTTATGCATGGGAAAGCAAAGCAAGAATGACTGTTTGGCATGAAAATTTTGGCGCAGTTGTAGATTCAGCAGAGATGTGTAAATATACTTGTTTTTCAGCTTATGCAGTAAAACCAGACGATATGACCAAGTTTTTGTCCTATGCAACAGGAATGGAACTTACCGAAGAAAAAATAATGGAGATTGGAGAGAGAATTTACAACTTGGAAAGATTATTCAATGAAAGAGAAGGAAAAGCTAAAAATTCTGATTATTTACCTAAACGATTTACAGAAGAACCTTTGCCCAGTGGCCCAGCTAAAGGACAAGTAGTAGAACTCGATAAAATGTTAAAAGAATACTATGAAATAAGAGAATGGGTTAAAGGTGCTCCAAAAAAGGAAAAACTGAAGGAACTGGGAATAGAACAATTTGCAACAAAAAAGGAGGATGAAAAATGATAAAGAGGATCTTTGCTGATACAAAAAGATGCAATGGATGTAGAATATGCGAACTAAGATGTTCGTTTGAACATGATAGGGTATTTGGTACAAAATTGTCCAGAATAAGAATAATAATGAACGAAGAAAAAGGAGAATACAGACCTAATACATGTAGATTATGCTATAAGTGTATTAAAGCATGCCCTGAAAATGCAATATCAAAAAACGAAAAAACGGGAGCAATAAAAATAGATCATGAGCTATGTACAGGTTGTGGAAAATGTGTAGAAGCATGTCCATTTAATGTAATGTTCCTTCACCCAATAAAAGAAAAGGCAATAACATGTGACCTATGTGAAGGAGATCCTCAATGCGTGAAATACTGTCCAGAGAAGGTATTGTTTTACACAACATCACAAGAGTTCAAAAAATTAACAAGCTAAATGTAAACATAACTCAGATAAAAACTAAATTAATCAACCTCCAGCAATAGCAGGAACAATAGCAATTAAATCTCCACCTTTTAATTTTGTAGAAAGACCACTTAACAAATTAATATTGCGACCATTTACAACAATACGCCATTGAGGTTTTATAACACCTTCATCAAGCATTAGCTCATCGAACAAACTTCTCCCAAAAAGAGTAAATAGTTTTTGTAGGAGATCTTCTATAGAATCAGAATTAAGATCAATCTTTTTTTTTCCAACAAGTTGTTTAATTTTAGAATAAAATAAAACGGTAACAGAAGGAAGAGAAGAGCTCATTATGTAAATCTTAACCTAGAACAATATTAATTTAACGAAACGATTCAAATGAAATATTACACAGATTGTAAAAAATCACAAAATCGATGATAAACGTTGGAAAAATCAAGAGAATTATTAAAATTAAAAAAGAAAAGAATCAACCCAAGTAACAAAGGGTAAAAAGAAATTGTATAAACCATTTCTAATAATAAAGAAAAAGCTGCCAATTAACCCACCTATAATAGTTCCACCAATAATATCAATAAAATAATGAACACCAGTGGCTATACGACCATAACCAACAAAAAGCAACCAAATGAGGAAAATCCAACCTATAGCAGGAAAGAAAAGAACCATAATAATAGAAAGACAGCTCATTCTTCCAGCATGACCGCTAGGAAAACTGAAAAAATCGTGTTTACCAACAAGATCGGGAGGAATTTCGTCAATAGGACGTTTACGACGAACTGTAAATTTAATGAACATAACGAAAAGAAAAGTAGCACCCATTGCTGACCACTGGATTAGAAGCTCAACCCTATTAATTGGTTTGTCAAAAATAAAGCAGATGATACTAAAAAGAAACCAAGGAAAGGTATTTCCAGATTGAGCTGAAAGTTTAGCAAAGCGTTTTTTATTTTCAGACTTTTCAGAAATTTTCTTACTAAATGCTTTATCCCAATTACTTATACGAGCTTTAATAGAACTAAATTTCATCTTTACGGTTCTAAAAAAATAAAAGTTGCTTTTTAACTTTATGTCTGTACTAAATACTTAAGATAAAAAGAAAAATAAAAGAGAAGAAAAGAAAAGAAAGGAAGAAAAAAGAAAGAGAAAGGGAAGAACAAGAAGAGAATAAAAGTAAAAGGAAGAGAAAAAGAGAAGTGTACAGAATACTGTACGATGACTTAAGAGCGCAACAGAAAATAGATAAAATACCAATAGTAAGTAAATTAGATATGGTGAAATTAATGACGCACCATTACATGGTTAAAGTATGTGTCATTTTCTTCCTCATTTTTATAATGGGTTCTAAATGCCTGGAACTTGTGTTTCTGAGACATATTACAACACCGTGCAAAAACAACAAGGATAGTCTCTCAAGATCATTAGTTTTTTGCAAAAGGATACAAATGGTCGGGACTCCGCGACTTGAACGCGGGGCCTGGCGGTTTCCATGGCTGACGACTTGATCATTGTTCACAAGCGCGATTTCTCTACAGCCGCCCGCTCTAGCCAACTGAGCTAAGTCCCGAACAATTTGTGGTTTTAACCTTCAACCATAGATTATTAGTTTTTTCATTTTATAACACTAACAATCTATTCGGTTTTTCACTTTCTACTTTTTTTCTTTTCCTTTTCTTCTTAAATTTTTCTTTTTATGCCCCTCTTTTTTTGGTGAATATAAACAAAAAACATTTTTTTATAAAAAGCCCTTATTTCTTCTTTTTTTGCAAAAAACAGTTACATTTTTTAATATTCATTTTTTCTAATTTTCTAATATTTTTCTTTTTTACCTTCAAAACTATATTTTTAAATTCTTTTAAAGAAAAAGTTTTAAGTATCCTTTCCAGTCAAGCTTGAAGGTGTAGACGATTAAAGATGACCCCTGATTCTACTAATAACACATTTAGTGTTCCTATAAACAATAAAAAAATAGAAAATGTTCCTTCTACAATTATTGAATTTATTGAATCTAATCGTTCTTTATTTGATTCTTTTCAATTTCCTGTTATGATTACTGATGCTGACCGACGTATATTGTATATCAACCCTATTTTTAAAGAAGTTACAGGTTATAGTGACACTGATCTTTTAAACAATTTTTGGAACGATCTTGCTCCTCCTGAGTCTTTAGGTAAACTGCTTAAATACCATCATATTCGGAAGAAATTTCCGGATAAAGCTCCTAGTTCTTATGAAACTAGCTTTTCTTTAAAAAATGGACAGGAGAAAGAGTTTCTCCTTACAGTCACTCCATTATTTAATAATTATCTTTTTTTTCTTACTTTTACTGATGTTACTTCAAAGAAATTGGCTAAAATTGAACTTTCTCGCTCTTATGAACAATATTATACACTTGTCAACACTTCTCCCGATGGTATTTTACAATTAGATAAAGACTTAAACATTATAATGGCAAATAATGTTGCTAAATGCTTTATTAGACTTTTCTATGAAGAAGCTGAAATTATTGGCAAAAGTGTTTTCTGCTTAATACCTGAAGATCAACATGCAATAATTGACAATGCTGTAAAACATGCTATTAAAGAGGGGTATTATCGTAATTTGGAAATATCTTTACCAAATAAAAAAACTGGAACAACTTCTTATTTTGAGATTAACACTTCTGTAGTTTATGATCATGAAGAACCACTTTTTTTCATTGCTATAGTGCGTAATATTAGTGATCGAAAACAAATGGAAAAACAACTTCATGGATATACTACTAAACTTGAACACTTAGTTAAGGAAAAAGCTAACAAATTAATGGAGCAAGAGCGTGTTGCGATGCTTGGACGTCTCGCTTCATCGATTAGTCACAACATTAACAATCCTTTGCAATATGTTATTGGAAACGCAGAGCTCATTTTAAAACTATTAAACGAGCCTGACTTAGAACGTTCCTTGCTTCAAAATTTAGCTCAAACACTCATTTCTGGCTGTTACCGTATAGTAGAAGTTTCTGATAAACTTCGTCGAGCTTCACGAAAAAGTGATGTGAGCATTTTTGATATAGCTATACCCATTGAAGTTGCTATTTCTGTAACTAAAGGTAAATGGATGAAAAAGTGCTCTCAGATCAAAGTTCGCTATTTAACTGATAAAGCCATCAAAATTAAAGGTGTTGAATCTGACATTGCACATGTTTTCATGAATCTCATTATCAATGCAGTTCAAGCAATTAAAGAGAAAGGAGAGATAGAGATACGTATTTCAAAACTTTCTTCTCGTAAAGTTTTCATTGAAGTTCAAGATAACGGTAGTGGCATTCCCCCTGATATTGCTGATAAAATAGGTAAAGAAACTGTTACAACAAAAAGTCCAGAAGTTGGTACGGGATTAGGTTTATTATGGGTTTATGACACGATACATCAGCATTATGGAACAATTGATTTTGAAACCAAACTGGAAAAAGGAACTACTTTTAGAATTGCTCTTCCTATTGCAAATTAGAAAAATGACTTCAATGAAATTTTACTTTATAATTTATTTATTTTTTTAATGTTCGTTCTCCCACTACATATTTAGACTTTATTTCTATTTGTTTCTGTTTTTTTGATTTTGTTTTTTTCTCTTTTACTTGATAAATCAGTCTATTTTTTGTTTCATCTACCATCAATTTTATTGAAACATTTGTCCCCTCTAGTCTTTTTCTCCACTGATAGCATAGTAGATTTAAGAACTCTTTTTCACTCATTTTCTCAGGATTTGCTAAACTGTGTAGAGCTTCAACATCTTTATAATTGTCAAAAATTATTTCATACATATCTTTTTTTTTGAAGATGACACCTTTTAACCCGTAAACATTTTCTCCAATAATTGAAATATATGCTACAACTTTAAAAATTCCTTCAAGAAATCCAAATAGTTCATCAAGTTCTTCTTGAAAAAATTCTTTATCATCAAAAAATTGTTTTGCCTTATTCTTCCCCAAATTACTTGTCAAGTAAGTATAGATTTTATTTATCATTTGAACTCTCATCTTGGCGTCCATCAGTCTTATCCAATTTTCATTAAGTCTTGGTATTTCTATTCTCTCTTGTTTTGGTTCTTCATAAACAGCTACCGTAGTATTATTTAAACCTGTAATTACTAGTTTTTGAAACTCCTTCATAGGATTATTTAGAATCCATGTAATATCCTCATTTTCTGTTGGAGAGATTCTTGTTGAACTATGAATCCTTATTTCGCCATTACTCATTTTCTTTATAAATCGTGGATAAATCCTAAATCTTGCCAAACTATTTTTGAAATTATTTATTATCATACTAATAAAAGCTTGAATTACCCCTTGTGCTGCAAGATCTTCTGATTGTATTACAGTTTCGATTTCCCAGTGCCTTTGCTCGTTAACTATTGTTTCCACAGAATAAAGTAACTGATTTATCTCTTCTAATTCAGTTTCGTTTAGATTTACAACTTGAACCAAGTTTACCACACAATCAAATTCTGTCTACAGATGAAATATGAAATATTCTTTTTATTTATTTCTGAGGAACTGAAAAAAAATTCATAATAAAGAAAGTTCGTTTCAAAATGTCACTCTTTTTAAATTATTATTAACTTTTTTCTTTAACAATGCCTTTACAAGAGAAAAAGGAAGTGAGAGAGACAACACTTGTCTTGGCAGAGAGCGATATTTTAATCAAACACCGAAGAGCATATAGAAACTTAACCCAAAAATATATTATTTCAGAAAGGTTTATCACTCAACTTCCTGTGATTAATGCTCAAGCAAAAGATAAATTTGCAGATCTTCCTACAACAATTAACAAAGAGGAAAACAGGACTATTGTTGAATTTAAACATAGAAAACCCATAAAACCTAGAGAAATATGTGCAGCAGAGTTGTCTCTATTAATTGATGACTCTTTCACTAATCGAATTGGCTATTTACGAATTATTGATTGGCCAAGCGAAGATTTAACCGATATACATTTTTTACACACAAAACCTTTTTTTGTTTCTGCCATTGGTAAAGTTGAAAAAAACACTATAACTCCAGCTCCTGGATTCAAATCTATCATAAGTCATGCTAGAAAAGGTTCTACCATTCGTATTGAATATCTTCCCAAGACAAAACCCATCCCCTCAATTATTTGGACTGAGGAGTATATTATTAAAAATATATCAGAAGAATCAATAGAAGAATGTGCATTAAAATTTTTGGTCCCGAGAAATGACATAAAACAAAAAGTAAGCATAAAAGCTAATGAGAAAATAACTTTATCTCAAGATTCAGATGGAAATGCTTGGGCAAATGCTACCTTACATAAACTACAAAAAGGAGAAAAGAGAAAAATAACTCTAATGTATAAAATTGATAAAACAAGCTACTCTTTCTCTAATGATTATGGAAATATTCAGTTCCTAAAAAGTTTATCAGAACCTAGCTCAGCAGGACGATATTATCTTAAAGGATCAAAACTCTGGCCTGTTAATGATATCAAAATTCAGAAGATAGCTAGAAGTATTCTTGAAGATCAAACAGAGATTTTTAATATTGTAAAACTAATCTTTGAATTTGTTAACCAGAGTTTCACTTATGAAGCAAACGGAGTTAGATTACCTGCTGATGAAATGATTAAAAGTAAGAGGGGTGACTGCTCTGAATTCAGCGATTTATTTGTAACACTAGCAAGAGCTTGTGGTATTCCTGCGAGAGTGTGCACAGGTTACTTTTGGGGCCTTAATGGTAAATTAGAAGGGCATGCTTGGTGCGAAATTTTCACTAAACAAGGGTGGATGCAATTAGATCCTTTGCATGGTTTTTTACATGGAGTATCATTTCAGCACATTCTTTTTTCTAAAGAATCAAATGATGTTGATTATCCCTCTTATATTGTGAAGAATATAGGTGGAGAAATTGACATAAAAAAAACATCTTATGTAGAGGTAAAAAAATAAGATTGACTTTTTAATAGATGAAGTTTATTTATTTTTTTTCCAAACTAGATATAACACTTTCTAAAATTTGTTTTTCTTCATCATTTTCTTCTTTAATCATTAGATCCCAAAGGATGGGCAGTGATTCTTTTGTTGCATAAATACGCACTAAACTTAGAGCTAGTTTTTTAGGAAAAGAATTGTTTTCATTTGCAATTATGTTTAACAAAAATTTTTCCAACTGTTCATTATCTAGTTTTTTCTTTTCATGAATTTTCCTCAAAGCAGTCCCTTTAATGATACTTGATGAACCTGTCCTTACTTCTTTCACAAGAAAATCTTTACTATTAAAATTCTCATAATCACCTAAAGTTTCAATTATGGCAATTTTCACGCTTTCATCCTTTTCTCTATAATAAATCCTTTCAAGTTTTTCTCCATTATCTTTTGTATCGTAATTTTTTAATTGAATTGCAGCTAAAACTCTAATTTTGTAAAATTTCTCTTTTTCTAATATATCTAACAAAAAATCTGCAATATCTGGATCACATAAAGTATTCCACTTAATAAGTTGGTCGATTTTTTCTTTATCTGTACCATTTCTAAACTTATATTTTATTCTTGAAGGTTCAATCTTCATCAAGAACATTTCAGTTTTTTCTATAAAAAGAAATCGAATTGGGGTTTATATAGTTCAATAGTATTATATTTAAGAGGAAGTTGACTTTAAAAATTGAAACAAAAAACAAAGAAAAAGAAAAAATGAAATTTGCAATAGTTTACTTTAGCGATAAAGGTTTTACTGTTTTTTTAACAAACATATTTGACAAAAAATTACTTATAAATTTAGAACATTATCCTACATTAATTGGGATTATGCAAAACCAAGATCCTTCTGGTTTAACTACAATAAAAGTTGATGATAACAATTTTCTCTACACCTATATTATAAATTTAAAAAACCCAGAAGCTAGAGACCCCAGACTCAAGAAAGATACTATGACTGTGATCAACTTCCTCGTTAATAAAGAAACAAATAGAAAAATAATTCTATTTTACGATGAATTTGAGAAATTTTTAGATGATTTTTTTTATCCTGTTGTTTTTTTGGATGACTTATATGCTATCGACTTTTCTAATTTAATTTCAAAGTTTCTAAATATAGCCTACAATCAAACTGAAATCAACAACTCTTTACTTGAAATCTCAGAGGAAGCAGTGATTTCAAAAAGAAATAATAGAAAACTATCTTTAGCAGTAGAATTTAACAAATGGATAGAAGAAAATCACCAAATTAAATAGTTATTTGTCTATTGGACAATATTTTAAATCTGTTCAATAAACAGTCATTTAACTACTTAAAACAAATGGGATATTATGCTTGAGATTAGGTTTCATGGGCGAGGAGGAACAGGAACTGTCACTGCTTCTCGTGCTTTAGCTAAAGCAGTATTTTATGAAGGAAAACATGCTGTAACATTTCCTTCATTTGGTGCAGAAAGAAGAGGAGCTCCTGTCTTGGCTTTTGCTAGAATAGATAATAAAAAAATAACAAAACGCACTCAAATTTATGAACCTGATATAGTTGTAGTACTAGATGATTCACTTCTTGAATTAACTGATGTAGCTAAAGGTCTAAAAGAAAACGGTATATGTGTTGTAAATACAAAAAAGAAGCCAGAAGAAATACAACTATCAAAGGTAGTAAAAGTTGCCACAGTCGATGCGTCAAAAATTGCTAGAGAGGAAATAGGACTAGAAATAACAAATAGTGCAATTTTGGGTGCACTAGCCAAAAGTGTAAATATCGTTTCTTTGAGTAACTTGTTGAAAGCAATAAAAGAAGTTTTTGCTGTAAAACTAGGAGAAAGTGCAGCAGAAAAAAATTGTAATGCAGCAAAAAGAGCGTATAACGAAACAACTTTTGGCCAATGTAAAGGAGGTAAATCTTATCAAGAGCACCAACCTTGGCTACCCACAGTCGACGAATTGCCAATTGGTACAATAATTCCAAAAACTAAAGTGAAAACAGGACAAATGATAGGGCCTGGAACAGCTAATACTAGAATTACAGGTACATGGAGTCATAAAAAGGCATTTATTGATACTGAAAAATGCATAAAATGTCTACAATGCGTATTTCATTGTCCTGAAGGGACTATACACAGAGAAGAAGATATAATTAAAGTAGATTGGTCATATTGCAAAGCTTGTGGTGTTTGCATAAATATTTGCCCCAAATCTGCAATCTCATTTATAACTGTAAAAGATATTGCAGAGATAATAAGTAAGTGATTTTTTGCAACGAAAAGGGTAAAATACTCTTCTTTTTTTTGTTGTTTTATTTGTATTTGTCTAATTTATCTCCCTTTTTATGAAATTCTTTATAGACATCAAAACTTATAACATCATCTTTTTTTGAGGAAAAATCTAAAGGTTCTCCTTCATCATATTCTTCATCATATTCTTCATCAAAGCTGTCAAAATCATCTTCATCTGCAAAATCTTCAAAATCGTCTTCTGCTTCCCAAAATATCATTTCATCTGGCTCTACAAATGAAGAGTCAAAAGTGTTTAATTTATCAGATTTTAAGTCTAGGTCAAACAATTTTTCTAGTTCTTTAAGTGCAATAAGAGCTGCTTCATTATCAGCCTCAAAGGTATTACAATAAGATAAAACAACTAGTGTAGCTAACGAGTAGGCACTAGACTCCATAAGCAGGTAGTGAATTGGTCCCTTTATAGACAAATGATCTTTAAATGTTCTTTTCACTCCAAATTGTTCTGAATACTTTGTTGTAGGAATTAAGGCTACCCATGAATCATTAGATGAATTCCTAATTTCTTCTCTCAAACCACCTATTGCTATATATCTCTTAGCTTTCCAAGAAAGAATCTCTTGACTTAATAACTTCCAAAAAACATCTGGTAAAGCTCGAATCCCGACAACAGGCACATTTAATCTAGATGTCACAAGAACAAATTTTTCTTGAGGATCATTCGATTTGATATCTAGTTTAAAAACAGTGATAGGAGCTTCAAGTCGATCGTTATGAAACCAACTTACAGGTCCCCAATAGCCAATAGAAGTAACCCTAAAAGCTTCTGCTAAATGATTTGCAACTAGTCTTCCTACAGAACCATAACCTGAGAAGCCTATGATAACTGTTGTATCTTCATCGATAATACTAGAATCGAGAGAAAAATGTTGGGAGATTACAAGAGATTCTTTCATTTTTACCTTGAGCTAAAAAGAAAAAGGAGGGTAAAAAAATTTGTTGTTGTGCAACTTTTTTATTCTTTTCTTCTTACGTTTGCTTTTGAAATAAATTCTTTTTCTGCTGGCCAAAGAAGTGTGGCAATGGTGGTTAGAACTAATAGAAAAACAATAGGTATCATTAAACCAATCATATTATAGTAAAAGTAAATATCTCCTACAAAACTATAAACGATTATCAAAGCAACGCCACCAAGAACTATTCCTATTATTTCACTTAATGACATTATAGTTTGCTGGACACTCATTGTTGTTCCATGTCTTTCTTCTTTAAAGCCTATTGAAGAACTATCACCTAATCGTCCACTAATTGCAGGAAAATATGCTGAAGCAAGGATAACAAAAATTACAAGCAATGTAATAATCCAAGAATGATCAAGAATAGAAGATAAATCTTCAGGATCAACATAATTACCAAAATAAGAGAAGCCTAACATAAAAGTCATACCAATCATCCCAAAAACGCCAATAGCTAATGTTTTCTTGCGACCTATTTTATCTGCAACATAACCCCATAAAGCCATTGGCGCCCCCATAAGCAAAGTTAAAAGAACTGTAACTGTACTTCCTACATCAGCACCCGTTTCTAAGGAAATGACAAGAAAAGCCCAATTATTCAAGATTCCGATGATTGAAGCTGTACCTACTAGTGGAAGGATAATTCCTCTTCTTTCTTTGTTTGTCAGAAGATTCCAAGATGCTAGTAACTGCTTCTTTAGACTGAAATTGCTCCTAGAAATAATAGGCTTTGTTTTTTCAACTGTAAAGTAAACTATCAAGGCAGAAATTATTAGAAAAAAAGCAAAAACCAGATATTCATAAACCAACCATGAGGGTCTTAAGGGGTGCCATGATGCATCATCACTTTGACCCACAAAAAATTTGTAAAGAAATCCAGCTAAAACTACCCCAGTTGATCTCCCTGCGGTCACAGCAACATTGTACATACCCATTCTTGTTGCTCGATTTTCATATACACTAAAACGTGAGATATAACCATAAGAAGCATTAACTTTAGCACTACCAGCAACACCATGAATAAAATGATACACACTCATTCCGAATATTATTAGTCCATTAGCAAGAGGAACGATACCTATTAACCCTTGCCAATCAAACGCGCAAACGCCATATCCAAAGAGGACTAAACCTCCACTTGCTGTTCCAAAAAGAATCCACTTTTTTGCATCATCAATATCAGCTTTACTCCCAAAAAAGCCTGAAGAAGCGATTACTGCAAGTGCATAAGTAATCTCAACAATCATTATTGCTATATTTGCAACCCAACCCTCCATTTTTAGGTGTTTGTATATATAAAGAGGCATTAAAACTGTAGTACTACCAAAAGCAACTCGTAAAAAAAATGTTGAGATGATAATACCTAAAAAAGAAAGTTTTTGGTGTCTTAACTTAAATAACTTCTCATCTTCTTTACTATTGGTTGATTTGTCGATCATAATTTTCACTAATTGTTTAGACAGCAATAGGGCAAGCTTATTAAATTTATTGTTTAATTGGCGTAAGTTTTAAGATCTTAAGTGCTAATACCAAAATGGAATTTTATTTAAAACTTATTTGATTTAAAATTCAAATATAAGCGTAAGAAAATTTTAAATGTTTTAACGTCAATGTATTTGTAATAATAAAAGAAGTAGCATATTGATCTATATTGAGATACTGACTCCGATAGATTTTTATGTTCCTTCTGTGATATGCAAAATATTTAAGAATGGCAGTGTCCATAACATATAATGATATAATTAAAAAAGCTAGATTAAAAATAAAGGTGGAAAAATGTCAGAAAATAGCGTTACTATGGCAAAAATGACCAAATTAGTGGCAGAGGAACCAATCGAGTTACCTGAAGAATTTTTAGAAGCTCTTAAACCAGATGGAAAGAGTCATGCAGTGTTAATTTTAGCACCGAATACTAGAATAATTAGAATCATACCCACAGAATCGCCCGAAGTGATAAAGATTAATATCAATATAGGAAAACTTTCTCCAGATTTCTTACGTAAGATGGGATCAATCTTTATTCGACTTGGAATCAAAACTTTGTACAGCACGGGGTTGTGTTTCACTCAAAGCGCGTGTGTATACGAAGGGTACATTGATAGTGAAGAATTAAAGGAAGTATCAATTGATACAATAAAAGACGAGTTAGAGAGAATAGAAGGCGTTTCTAGCGTCGAAGTAGAACATCTAACAGTGTAATATGTTTGGTTCCTAAACCATAACATGATTCTTTCTATTTTTTATTTCTTAATTGATATTTTATCAAAAATTGTGCCACTTTTCTGTAAGTTTTCAGATAAAACAAATTTGCAAATTTAGGTAAGACTATCTACTTGCTCCTTTTTTTCAGAAAAAATTTCTTTTTCTTCTACTTCTCCTAGTATCCAGTCACCAAGAGAGATAGAAAAGGTTGTATCTTGATGTCCTGGGCATTCAATACGAATTGTTAAACTCTTTTTTGTTTTTTCTATAACTGTTGGAACTAAACAATTGTCTTCCAGGATATCAAGTAATGCTGAAACATAAGAATCAGAAATTGAACTAATACTTTCTTCCTGAATTTTATTTCCCAAAGGACCTAGTTTATAGCAAGTTTTTCTTCCCTCTTTATATTTAGAAATAAGTCCAGCTTCTATCATTCGCTCCACATGATGTCTTACTGTGTCATGGTGTAAATTAAGTTCTCTAGCAATATCAGATTGGTAAGTACCTTCATTATTTGCTATACAATTGAATATTTTCTTTGCTGTTGGATGTTTTATAGCAGTAAAAGCTTTTTCAACTTCTTCAGATCTAAGGTTTCGAGGATAATAGATCCTTTTTCCACCAAATTTTAGGGATTTTATCAAGTTAGCTTTTTCTAGTTGTCTCAGATGCCAATCAATAGTTCCTTGAGGAAGGGACAAAATATTAGAGAGTTCAAAGAAATACAATCCAGGAGTTTCACAAAGAATCTTATAGATTTCTTTTCTTTGAGGATGTAAAATTAAAGTTTGCTCTTTCCTTTTGGTAGGCATAATGTCCCTCTTACAATATTATATTAAATACTTCTTTGTTAAAAAACTTTTTTGAGAAACAAGGTTTAATTCAAGAGATGATGAATATATATATTTTTAAGTAAGTATAGTGAGTTGTTTTTGGGTAGAAATGGGTGCAACAAAGAGTAAAAAAAAGAGCACTAAAGAGATTGATATTAAAGATATTTCAATTAAAGTTCAAGAAATAAAAAAAGAAATTGCTAAAGTAATTGTAGGACAAGAAAAAGTTATTGATGCTCTAATTACTGCCGTGCTAGCAGATGGACATGTTTTATTAGAAGGGGTCCCTGGAATTGCGAAAACATTAATGGTAAGAGCCCTTTCTAAAGCTATTTCTTCAGAATTTAAAAGAATTCAATTTACTCCAGATTTAATGCCATCAGATGTTACTGGAGTTATGGCTTATCGTCCTGAAACAGGTGAATTTTATTTCAAACAAGGACCTGTTTTCACGAATATTTTACTTGCAGATGAAATAAATAGAGCTCCTCCTAAAACTCAAGCTGCAATGTTAGAGTCTATGCAAGAAAAACAAGTTTCTGTAGAGAAACATACTTATTCACTTCCAGAACCATTTTTAACCTTTGCTACACAGAATCCACTTGAGCAAGAAGGAACATATCCTCTTCCAGAAGCTCAAATAGATAGATTTGCCTTTAAGCTTCTAGTCAACTATCCTGATGAAGAGGAAGAAATTCAAATTGTTAATAGATTCACAGGTGAATATGATTCTTATGATAAATTAGAAGATGTAAAACCTGTACTAAATGCAGAAGAGATAATTGAATTTCAAAAATATATTAGAAAAAATATCTCAATTTCTGAAGAATTATCTAAATACATAGTAAGAGTTGTTAGCCTAACCAGAGAAAGTGAAGAAGTTGCAATTGGTGCAAGCCCAAGAGCGAGTTTATGGTTGACAATCTCTGCAAAGGCTTCTGCTGCTATGGAAGGAAGAAAATTTGTTAAACCAGAGGACATTCAAAAAGTTGCAGTAAATGTTCTCAGACATAGAGTAATAATCAAGCCAGAATATGAATTTGATGGAACTACATCAGAGATGATTATTGATAGAATAATAAAACATACTCCAGCACCTGTGGTAAAATAATAAAGGCGATTAAATTGAAATCGATTAAATCGAGAATCTTCCTTTTGATACTAATTATGGAACTTGTACTTATAGGTGCACTAAGTGTGACAAAAGTAACATCATCTAATCATCAAAACATTGTTCAAGCAGAAGAAGGAGATTTGACAGTAACAATACGCAGAGAACAATCTTACTATAAAAACAACACAGAATTAACCAGAGGATACATTTATTGGGCAGACTTGAAAGGAGGAACTTTGATTCTTTATGGAAATACTTCTTCATCAGAAATGTTCTCTTACGCATTTTGGGATTCTGTAGGAAACTATTCGAGCGACAGATTAACTTTCTATCCAGATAGAATAGAGATTCAGATTAGGACAACAGAATTATATTACCAGATATATGGTGTTTATCACCCAGATTACTTTATCGACACTAATTTCATTGTAATCTTTGATACATTTTGGGCTCAGTTTAGTTATATTACTCCAGAAGGAGAAGAAAGGTATGCTCCTGTAAATTATTATAATAAACAAGTACTTCCTGAAGGAGCAGGATTAGTAAGCTATGCTCCTACTGATGGAGCTTTAATTGAGAAAGTAGGAGAAGAAACATATGCAATTGTATGGGAATACAAAGAAAGGATGATGGATCCATTTCACGAACCCTTCCCTTATGAAATAACTTATTCATTTGATCCCATTTATTTAGCTTTTACAGAGCAAATGTTTCAGAACCAACAAGAAAGGCAAAAGAATGAAAATGAAAAAAATTTATTAGACATGCTTAAAACCTATTTTAAATTAATCGCATTTCTTGCAGTTATTCTGAGTATTATTGCTGCAATATTTGGTTATTTGCGAGCTCGACATAAATTCAAATCAAAGTTACAAGAAGCTATTAACCTTCCCAAAAGAATGTTAAAAGACATCGAGAAGGAAGTTGAACCTTCAAAACGAGTGTCTTCCATGTTTAGTGCTGGGTTCTTTTTGTTATTATTGCTGATGCCAATTATCACTTCATCGTCTCCGGAGATACAGACAGTTGAACCGTCATTGATAAGTAATAGCACTCAAATTGGCTTATCTGGTTTTAATTCTTCACTTAAACAAGAAGATCGAGATATCCAGTATAATGCTATCATTGATTTAGGAAAAACAGGAATATCGTTTGAAACAGTAATAATGGAACTTCCTTATACAGTGGAAAATTTCAGCATCTGGGTAAACACTGAAAATGTAATAGAATTTAATGCTTACGACAGTTCTGGTTTACCCATGTCATACCAAGAATTTTCTGATCATTATTTGATACACAATATAAAAGGATACATTAGATATGAGATTATACAACCTTATCAATATTATAATAATAGCAACATTTTAGTGTATATAGATTACTTTTGGCTTAATTTCTTTGATTATGATATAGGTAATTATTCCAAAGCAGATATTCAATATACCCTTATTCTCCCTGAAGATTCTATATTATATAGTGCTTCTCCAGAAACAATTCTCACTCTTGGAAAAACACCAGAAGGAAGAAGAAAAGTTACTTTTACAGATTATAATCGCCAAATTGACCCTTATCACGATCTATTTTCATGTCAAGTCACGTATTCGTTTATTGATGTTTTAGACGCCATAGAAAATGAATCAGCCCGTTTTGAACACTTCAGAGTAGAAACAAAACTCACTCAAGAGCAAATAAATACTCTTACAAAAAACATAATGTTTCTTGCTTTAATAGCTATAGTTGCACCCATACTTGCTTTCTTACTCTCATACTATATAATGAGAAATCGAATGATGAAAAAAATAAAAGAAGAAGAGCAAAAACATGAACTTCTAATTTCAGTAGAAGAATTACAAATTAAAGCTCTTAATGAAAGTGCAAAAATTGATTTGAATAATGACCCATGGAAACCGATGTTAGGAGGATACTGGGAATTATTAGCTTATCTTAGTAGATATACTCCTGTAAACTTGTTGTCTTTAGATGATTCCATGCATGAAAAAATTCTCTCAAAGTATATTCCTAAGCACTTACGTCAAGAAATTTTTGAACTATTATCCACAGGACGAGCGATTTCTTCATCAATAAAAAAAGCAGAAACAATTTATTTCACAAAAAGTCAAGCTAGAGATTATTTAGAAGCCATCATGAAAGCAATTGAAAAAATGGAAAAAGAAAGGAAAGGATAAAAATGAAACAAATAACTAAATTCGTTATATTTTCAATATTTGCTAGTTTAATAATATTTCAGTTCAACAATGTTAATGCTAAAGAAACAGTGTTTACTGCCACAGAAATCATAGACATAAATGAAACTACTCAGATAACAGTTTCCATGGCTGCCCCACTAACTTGGGAAATAAATACAGGAATCAACATTTCTGTGAGCATAAAACTTTCTCAAATTGCTCAAAATGACAGTTTATTTATTACTTACATAAAAACAGAATATAATATACCAGGAAAGCAATTTCCTGAAAATCAACAGATTAGTATTATTGAGGATAATCTAACATATATTGGTGAAGAATTCAACATTAACCAAACTCGCTATGCTCCTGAGAATACTGACGAATTTAACATCACACTATCAATCCTTGCTCAAACAGTTAATATGACTAACACAGAAGAGTTTTCCATGGATTTTCCAGGAAAAGGTGAAGATAATATCATTATTAAGAAAAATCTCGTAATTCCTGTAATTAATCTACCAGGATTTCCCAACATTGAAACGTTTAGTAGATGGATCATTATTTTTATCGTGATTCAACTAATTATTATGTCCCCTGCTATCCTTGTTTTATATTTCAAGATAAGCAAACAAAAAACCCGGAGCCAACGAAAGAAAAAAAGGAGAGGAGAAAATGAGTAAGACTGAAACCAAACAACAAAGTCCCTTAGAAAGAGGAGTAAGGAAAATAGATGTTCTAATGCGTTCATTTGGAATGCGTACCAGAATGTTCAAAGGAAAGACACGAGGAATAGTAAAAGGAACAAGAAAAGTTTACCCACACGAAGTTAATGCAACAATTGTAGAAACTGCGAGAGGAGTGGGTATCAAGATAAAAATGGAAAAATTGTGGTATTCATTTCTAAAAGGAATTCCTTTTCTATTTCTAATAATACTTTCTCTAATTCAATTAATTACACCGAAAATCGGAGATAATATGGCAGAAAATGTCGGTTTTAATTTGTTTGCACTTTTTCTTGGAACAGAAACTAAATCTATTGGATTGTTGATTACACTTTTTATTATTGGAGGAATTTTTATTGTTAGTGAAATAATAGAGAGGACAATTAGGTTAAGATATCTCCAAGACAGAATGCCTAGATTTTTGAGTGGAGCTGAATGGACAACTGCTGATTCTCCATTACTATTAGATATCATAAGCTCCACCAACAATATTTTGTGGATAGCATATCTTATATTAGTAATAGTTTTTGCACCGTTTTCTTTTTCATCAGAAATAATTGAAAAATTTGTTACAGTATACCAAACTAGTTTAGCTAATTTACTGGAAGGTACAATGTTTGTTTCACTATTAGATGTGTCCATAATATCAAGTATGTTATTTACTATATTGTTGCTAAATTATAAATCATTTAGGGAAGAGATAGATTCAAAACAAAGGGCAAGTAGAGTAAAAGTAGATTACACTACAACACAACTTTTAGAAGTTGTCTTTGGTTCAATTACACTTATCACATTTGAAATAGTTCTATTTTCATTTATGTTTTGGACTGATCTTACATTAATCCAAATTATAATGACTTATTGTGTTACTGTATCTTCTAGCATTCTAAGTGTATGGCTTTATTGGCAAAAAGAGAACTATATTTTCATATTTCTTGAGATATGGCTTTTCTTAAGCATAGTAGTCATGGTTTTCAGTAATGCAAACAACCCTAAATTTTCCTGGATGATAATTTGCCATCTTTTCCTAATTCTGACAGTTTTAGGCTTGTATTTTAATCAATTTATTAAATCTTATTTAGAAGAAAAAGGTATATATGAACCTAGTTGGATGTTTAATTCTTTCCCTATCTTTGCGATTATTGAAGTTCTTAAAAAAGCAAAAGTAAGAACTACAAAAGGAGTAGAAAAAGAATTAGAAGAGATAAGAACAGAAGAATTAACAGAAAAAATAAAAGAACGTTCACCTCTTATTATTCCTCTTGAAAAAATAACTAATAAAGGAAAAGATGCAAAAAAGATAATCAATACATATCAAAAAATTATCGACCACATAACAAAGAAAGATGTAAACATTATTACTTTATCTGTAATCAATGAAGAAATTTTAGCGCTAATACAAGATGAGGAAAAACTAAGGAAAAAAGTACAAAACTTATTCCAAATTATTGATCATCTTCTTTGGGACGAAAACTATATCCTGAAAGATGGAAGCAAATATATTGAGATAGCAGAACAACTCTACAGCGCAATCTTGAAGGCAAGGTGATTTAATGTCTAATCCATCCAAAGAAGGAGAGAAAACGTTACCAAAAGATAAAATGAGGATTCCCATAAAAAAACTGAAAAAACTAGAAATTTTAGCAAAAGAACGTTCAACAAGTTTTCTACAAGGGCATCGAAGATCGATTTTTAGAGGACCAGGAACAGAATATGCAGATTTAAGAGAATATGTTGAGGGGGATGACCTCAGATTTGTCGATTGGAATGCATCGTCACGTATTCCTTTTAAACTAATTGTAAGAGATTATGAACAAGAGAGAAATACAAACGTAGTATTGATGCTTGATATCAGTCATTCGATGTTACTAGGTGATCCAGTACCAAGAATCAAACTTGCAGTTGAAGCAAGTGCTACATTAGCTTATACAGTACTAATAAATCGAGATTTATTTGGTTGGGCTAGTTTCTCAGATAAACTACATAATTATATTCCCCCCCGTGGTGGAAAGTTGCATTTTTACCATATAATTCATGAAATGCTTAAGATTGCTCCACATGGTAAAACTAATATCGGTGACGCTATTCGTGAAGTGGCTTTATCTTTAAAGAGAAGATCAATAATTATTTTGCTCACTGACCTACATGGAAATTTAGAAAGTGCCATGAATGGTTTTAAAGTTGCAAAATTAAAGAAACATGAGATTAAAGTGATTCATACTGTTGATCCAGAGGAATTTCTTTTTCCAAAGAACCCTAGACAAGTAAAATACCTTGACCCTGAAACAAATCAAATGAAAGTAGTTAACTTTAGTAATTTACTTGAGAGAGGAAAATATAATTATGAAATTGGTTTAAAAATCAAGGAGATTAATAATTTTAAGAGAAATGTAAGAGGATTAAACATTGATGTAGTTACTGCATCAACAACAATGTTAACTGAGAGATTATTGTTGACATACTTTGGATCAAAAAGAGGGAGGGCATTAAAATGAGAAAAAACTTAATATCAGTTTCTTTAATGTATCTCGTTATAATAAGCACATTTAGCTTTGTTATAACTTCTGATTTCAAAATCGTTTCTGCTGGGAGTAGCAGCTCTGGAGACATTCCTCCTCCAAGTGGTCAAGGAGGAGAGGATACTAGCGCCGGAGGTGCTGCAGGAGGCTTATATCTCAATTATCGTATTCCATTAATATTTAAGAAAGGAGATTTTGCACCAACATTTATTGCAATTACGGCCTTACCAATATTTCAAAATGAAACTATAGTAATTTTTGGCTATAACTCTTCATTATATAAGAATAATCAAGCTATTATCAAAGGAAACGAAACGCTTATCATTGATCCTCGGGATGAACCAGAATTAACAAATGGTTCATTGATACAATCTTTTTCTCCATTACAGATAACTGTTTTTCATCCAAATACAAATAATAAAAGCGATAATTCATTTTCTTATTCAGTATTAGTTATGCAAAATTGGGGAAAGAAGTATCTTTCTTCTTTTTCAGATATGAGAGCGATCATAGTTTCAGGGTTTAACAGCACAAAACTAACTATTAATAATAATGGAATAATACAATATGAAACCATTGATCTGATTGGACAAATACTAGATATTTCTGTTTCTAAAGGAACCATTATAGAAGCGAATGGACCAATAGGAGTGGTTTTTTACTCGTTAACAGAGAGCCAAGGTTCTTTCGCTTATACAGGAGTCCCATATTACATGTGGGGAAAAGAGTATTTTTCACTCCCTCCACCAAGAGAAACACATGATTCCTTAATTGAAGATAACTCAACATTAGTTCTTGGAAATATAAACGAAGGAGGAACTGTGATTTTTGAAACCTCTGAAGAAGAGTCTGACATTTTAAATTTAGAAGTGAATCAAACAATTACATTAGAAAAACAAAATTTGGACACAAATGATTATTATACGCGTTTTCTTTCTGCTGCTGTAAACTATTCTGTCACTACACTGTATTCTCATACTATAAACGGGACTATACACAAATCAGCATTCCAATATATTGCCACGGAAAAGATGAAATGGGCAGAATGGTTTTATAATAACAAGATATCAGACAACCTAAAAATCTCTTCTGTTTCTTTGGATGATTCAAACATCATTCTTCCAATAGTATTATTTGAAGGGCAATTGTTGATTGATCTCGAAAATTATTCTTCTGTTGATAGGGGAGATTATTATTCATATAAACAAGGAACAAGCTATGGTGTCATTTCAGCTAATGGTTCTTTGTTTGTTTCACAGATTGTATCAGATGAAGAAAAATTATTAGAAAATAGTCTTTCTCATTTACTTTTTCCAATGAATCTTTACTCTTTTGTTGATAACACAAGTTCCTCTTTTCCGAGTTGGTATCATTTTCCAAATATAAATGTAAAAGAAGTAAATGTCTATCCTGAAAAGCCAACAGAATTAAGAAAAATTAAACTTGAAATTGTTATTCAAAATAATGGTACCATTCCCTCTGCTCCATTTTGGGTTAGCATATTTAGAAACAATACTGTAAAGATTCACAAAAAAATAGAAGGATTAGACATTAATGAAACTTTTAGTATTCCTTTTGAGGAATTTCAAGGATTCGGACTTAAAACATTAAATATATCTATCTACACGGACTCTTTAAGTCAAATATTTGAATTAATAGAATTTGATAATGCATATGAACTTATGATTAAAATTAATCGTAATTGGAATATAATCTATGTTGGAATTGCAGTTTCTGTATTAGTAATAGGTTATCTTTCTTATTTTGTAATAAGAAAATTTGTTGCCAAATATAAGGAAAACAAGAGAAAATTCGATATTATTCTAAGTGAAGTAGAGGTCTAGTAAATGAGCGAAACAGATGTAAAGCAAAAAGAAGAAGTAGAAGAAGTAGAGGAAGTAGAGGAATCATTCACTAAATTTAGTGTTATTCTTGGACGAGATCTAATCTTCTTAGATTGGACAGTAAATTTTGGTGGACAAATCTTAGGTTTAGTAGTTGGTTTATTATTAGGAGTAATTTTTGGAGCCAAGATGGGGACACTCTTTAACATAGATGTTCCTGTTGACATTAGTGCATATATTGCCCTACAAGTTGGAATACTTCTTAGTATCACTAGTTTAACAATTTATTATTTATCAAAGCTCGGCATTAAGGTTAACAGTCCAAAATCAATTGCAAGTAAGAAACTTCTTCTTCTAAAAACAATAATGTTTGCTTTTTCAGCTATCTTTGCTTTAAGTTATTTATTTAATAGTCATATTTTCCCATTTATATATGCAAATTATAGCTCTATAAAACCCCCAGAACCAGGACAAACAGGAACTGGAGATGGAGGTGAAGGAAATACAGTAGATATCCCTACAACTAACCATTATATTGTTCTTATTGCATTGATCGTTCTTGTTGCAGCTTCATACGCTTTACTTTATGCAGGATTGTTTTACTCTTTTAACAAAAAAGCCAACACGATGACAGGAGTTGCAATAATGGTTAGCACTATAATGGCAGCACTTACATTACTAAGCCAAAATCAAAGCGTCCAAAAACTAATTGATGGAGAAATAATGGCTTTTCTTACAGATTTTGCATATTTCTTCTTAGTAGCTTTAATAGCCATTCTTTCATATCACATGTGTAAGAGAATAGAATTATCCTTAATTATAATGTATATAGGTTTCATTTTTGGTTTTGGTGCCCCTTCAAATGCTGTTTCACAGATCATCGCTTTAAAATGGGGTTTTCCAAACTTTTCTGATGGAATTAATTCTACTTCAGATGTTATTACAAGGACTCTTGAACTTATAGAGTATGTAAGTTTATTTGGAATTGTTGTTTACCCACTTATTTTTTACAAGGATACAATATCAGCATTAAAAGAATTGAAGAAGATGTATAGATTACCTTTCCTATTAATTAAATTTTTAGGGTTAATAATAATCACACCATTTAAGATAATATTCAAACCAAAAATTTTAGTTCATTTTTATAATGGAGTTAAACAAATAGTAATTGATGAAGAAAAAAGAAATATCTCTTTCAAAAAATTAAAAACGAAATTAAGCGAGGAATTTAAGGCCATTACTTCCTCAGAAGGTTTTTCTGTCACTTTGTTTGCTGCTGTGCTTATCTTAATTGAAGTGACAATACTCTTTTTAGCGAATCTACTGGGAATTTTCCTTTATTTCATCGCTTTTCTCATTTTAATAGGTATTGTAAATAGTATTATTACTTCAAAATACGGAGCTGCAAGTTATACAGCAATGTTTTCTGCATTAACAGAATCTTCTTTGAGTGTATCTCCTTTAGTTCCTGACATTAACGTACAAATTAAATTCTTAGAATATAAGAAAAAACAATTAGAAAAAACAAAAATTTCAGTTGGTACTTTAATTCCTGTATTTGCTTACTACATAATTGCTTACATTACTACAGCAATAACTAAAGATACGTCTCTATTGACAATACTTTTCTTAATGATACTTGTTCCTATCAGTCTTGCTTTAGCTTCTTTTTCAATAAGCTTCTTCTATGTTAAAAAACCACTAATTAAAGAGATTTACACCTATCCACTTCGATTTTTCTATTTTTTGGGATTGATAGTATACTTTTCGATTTCTGTTTATCGCTTAATATACAACCAAATTGGTCTTTTTCCAGCTTTTTCGCTTCTCTATCTTGTTTTAATCTATATCACTTTCTCAAAGAGATCTAAACTTTCTGAACTTATTTTATTTCTAGGAACAGAGAAAAGAGATAGAGCATTTAATGAACTTATATGTAAAAAAAATCTCAATATTGATGTTTTATTGCAAAATTTAGATGATACACCATCATATCTCAGCTTTTGGATAAGTGCAATTCTAATTAAGAGAAACAAAAAAGAGGTTATTACTTACTTAAAAGATCTACTCAAACAAGACTATAAATATCAAAGAGTAATAGGAGCATTGTCTTTACTTTATTTAAACGAATATGATTTTTTAGAAGAACTTGTTAATTTACTAGAAAACGACCCCGACCCCTACTTACGAGAAGCAATAGCTTACGGATTAAGATATTGTAAAGATATGAAAATAGATATTTACAAGAGAATTATTGACGCACAACATTACGAAGATAATTCAAAAGTTTTAGTAAGGCTCAAGGAAACAATCTCCATCTTAGATAGATACTTTGCAAACAAAGAACGAAAAGAAGAAGAAATGGAAGAACTCGTAGAAGTAATATAATAAAAAAAAATCTTATCACGAATATCTATCTGATTACTGAGGCGAAAGATTTTATAAATTAAATGTCTTTATTTTTTTTATGAGTATTCGAATTGTAACAGATAGTGCGTCTGATATAGATAGAAACTTTGCTAAAGAAAAAAAAGTAGCCGTTGTTCCTTTATCTGTCACCTATAATACTGGTGAAACATTTAAAGAAGATGAGAATTTCGATTTTGACAAATATTACAATAATTATTCAGATCCAGATTTTTCGGTAACAACGTCACAACCTTCACCAAAGGATTTTCTTAACGTGTATGAACAGTTAAAAAAAGAATGTGCAAAAGAAATTATTGTAATTACAATTAGTTCTGGTCTATCTGGAACTCTTAATAGTGCACAATTAGCAGCTAAAATGTTTCTGAAAATAGAAAAAGATATTGAAATTTATTTTGTAGACTCATTAAATGCTTCCATACCAGAAACTTTTCTTGTAGAAGAGGGGCTAAAATTAATAGATAAGGGTCTTTCAGGTAAGGAAATAGCTGAAAAGCTGCAAAACTCTACAAATAAAATAACTACATTAATTTTATTACCTACACTTTATTATCTAAGAAAAGGAGGAAGAATAAGCGCTGCTAAATATCTCCTCGGAAGGTTGCTACAATTAAAACCCATCACAATTGTAAACGAAGAAGGAAAGAATGAAGTCACAGCTACTGTTCGAGATTATGATGAGGGATTAGTAAAAATGATCGAGATAGCAACTCAAAACTATACAAGAACACCCGTAGAAGTTGCAATAGTACACACAAATAGTATGGAACGTGCAACTAAACTACAAAATTTAATAAAAGAAAAACTTGGAGACATAAAAATACGTATTGTTAGAAGTGGAGTAACTATTTCTGCTCATACAGGATCAAAATGTGTTTCGCTTATATCAAAATTCTTTGAATTTTAATTTTACTTCTTTTTTTAAAAAAAGAAAAAAGTTATTTTAGAATAATTCTTGCATCTACAGGAAATATTCCATCAGAGTTTGCAATTAAAGGATTAATATCCATTTCTCCTATGTATTCTCTGTATTCCCATGCTAAGTTAGAAAGTTTAGACATAATTTCTGCAAGTTGTTCTCTATTAACTGGAGCTAATCCTCGAAAGCCATTAAGCAATTTTTGTGTTTTTATTTCGTCAATGGCAGATAATGCTTGTTCTAGAGAGCATGGACACATTCTAAACACAACATCCTTTAGAGCTTCTACAAAGATACCACCTGGACCTACTAATATTACTGGTCCAAATGTTTTATCAATTTGGCTTCCTATAATTAGCTCAACTCCTTTTGCAACCATTTTCTCTACCAATATTCCCACAACTTCTTTTTCAGCAAAACGGTTCATATAATCGTTAAATGTTTCTTTCACTTCTTCTACTGTAGCAATACCTATCTTTACAGCTTGTTCATCAGTTTTATGTAAAACTTTTGGTGACATCACTTTCATTGCAACAGGGCCATTAAATTCATTGAAAGCTTTAATTGCTTCTTCTTCTGTTTTAACAAGTTTCGAAGGTGGTAAAGGCAGGTCTAACAATCTAAGAATTTCTTTTGCTTCATGTTCAAGTAGAGCTTTTCTATTTTCCGACTTAACTTTTTCGAATATTTCTTTTATTTGTACGTTCATCATCCCATCTCCTTTTACAAATTTTTCCCTCTCTTCTTCAAGTAATTTGCATATTCAACAAGTCTTCCTACAGCTCTTATCGCGCTTCCAGGACTTTTAAAAACAGCAAAGTCTTCTTTTAGCAATACATCATAAGCATAATCTGCTTCCTCTCCTCCTATAAGTGCTGTTACAAAAGTTTTCTCTTTTCTGCTTGCTATTTTTCTTGTTATTTCAATATATTCATTGATATCTAAGTTAGGGATACTTGGAATACAGATATTAACTACTGCATCAACCCCAGGATCTTCATAAACTGCTTCTAAAGCTTTTTCATAATCTTTTGCACTCGCTGAACCAGTAATATCAACAGGATTTGTTGTTGAATAAAAGACGGGAAAGATCTCATCCATTTTTTTCTGAATCTCTGGTGAAAATTTAGCTAGTTGCAGTTTACAATCAGAAACCATATCAGAAGCCATCACACCAGCTCCTCCTCCATCTGTTACTATAGCAACTTTATTACCTTTGGGAAGAGGTTGGGTTGCAAATGAAATAACACAATCCTCTAGCTCATCCCAAGTAATTACTCTCTGAAATCCTGCTTCTTGAAGCAAATCATCTACAATTGCATCATTTGAAGATAATGCTGCAGTATGTGACGCACCAGCCTTAGCGCCAGCTTCTGTTCTATTTGCTTTTATTCCAAGTACTGGTTTCTTTAAACTTACTTCTCTTAAGGTTCGCATAAATTTTCTACCGTTCTTAAAATCTTCAAGGTAAACAAGAATCATTTTAGTATCTTCATCTTCGCCTAAGTATTCAATACAATCTGCTTCATTAATATCAGAAGCATTGCCATAAGAAATAAATCGCGCAATCCAATTTCCAGAACCCAGTCTAGCTAACTGATCAATAAATGCTGCACCAAATGCTCCACTTTGCGTAAAAATTGACACATTTCCAGGTTTTGGCCTTTTTAGCTTGCTTGTTGGTAAGAACATAGTATCATAACCTAATGCAGGAGAATATAATCCCAAACAATTAGGCCCAATAACGTTAATGTTATATGTTTTCATAATTTCATTCATTCTATTCTGTATAGCAACTCCTTCCTCACCTATTTCTGCAAAACCCCCAGTAGTTACAATTACATTTTTGATATTCTTTTTTCCACATTCTTCCAACGCTTGTGGGGCAAACTTTGCTGGAACGATTATAATTGCAGTATCAATTTCTTCTTCAATATCTAACACAGATTTATATAAAGTATATTCTTTACCTGCAAAAATATGTGTTCCTCCCCGAGGATTGACTAAAAACAATTTACCGGGAAAATCTTTTGCAAAATTTTCAGCAACAACGCCTCCAGGCTTCAATAAATTTGTTGAAGCACCAATTACACAGAAACTTTTCGCATTAAAGAAATTAGTTATTCTATTGCTCATTCTTATCGTTTTTCAGATTTTTAAATGGATTAAAAATTTTTGGAAAAATACCTTTTACGAAATACAATTAATTACTAATAAAAATTAAATAGGAGAAATGAGATTGTAAAAAAAGGAAGGGTTTACATTGAGAAAAAGCAGAAGTCTATCAAATATCTTTGCAATATTCATAGGAGTTGTTGCAATTGGCGGAATCGGTTATTTAGGTTCCTATTTGAATATTGGATGGATAGTATTAGTAGGAATATTCGTTGGTGCTCTTCTCATAGGTTTTTTTGCTTATGGTGACGATGGAGTTAAACTTGCTGTAATTTTTGGATTTATTTTAGTCGTATTGGGTATAATAACTGCAGTAATTCTTTATACTCAATTTGGGCAACTAACAGGAAGTGCAGATAATATCGCTGAAGCAATAGGAAATATTATAGGAGGAATATTACTACTAGTCTTAGCTATTTTTGCATTTATTGGAAGCATAGTAGTTGCAGTAATAATGGCCATTGGTTCTGTAATTGGACGTGCAATAGGAAGATCTGTTTGGGATGAAAAAGAGCGTCAAACAGCAAAATATGCAGAAATGGTGAAATAGTAAGTTGCCATTAAACAGATATTCAGTAGAAATCTTTTTTACCCCATTTTTTTTGTTGCAAATATGAACGATAATTTGGCAGAGTTACCTCTTTACTGGCAAGCACAATATCAATCTACCTTAATCACTAAAATTACAGAGATAAAAGGAAATAATATTTCATTTAAGCAAACAATTTTTTATCCTGGTGGAGGAGGACAACCTTGTGACGAAGGACTTTTAGAATTTAGAAAAGGAGAGAGTTCGGAAGAATTCAAGATAATATCCACCTATAAAGAAGATGGAAAAATTTGGCATAAACTTGATCATGAAGGAATCTATTTGTCTCCTGGGCAACAAGTATTACTTAAGCTAAATTGGGAAAAAAGATATAGTTTAATGAGAGCTCACACTGCACAACACCTTTTTTCTCATTTTATAAAAAAGAAACTTGATTGTGAAACATTGAAAGCAAATTTTGAGCCTTTTGTCATAGATATCGAAGTAAACAAGGATCTCAGCGTTGAAGATGTTCTCGAAGTTCTTTCAGATGTTAACCTCACAATATCAGAAAACAGTAAAGTTAATAGTATTATTGTAAGTCAAGAAGAATACCAGAAAAAATATAGACATAAAATTCGAGGAAAAGATTCAAAAGAAACTATAGTTCGGTTGATAGAGATTGAGAAAATAAATGATTTAGTCTGTTGTGGAGGAATACACATAGATAATTTACTTGAAATACAAGGAATAGTTTTACAAGAAATAAAACATAATAAGATTAAACTCTTAATCGGCGAGCACGGGCTTTTTTATGCTAATAAACAGAGAGATTTTATTATCCAGCTTGAAAAAATTACAACAAAAAAGGATGATAAACTCATTAACGTAATAAAAAATAGATTTGAAGATTATATTAGAGTAAATGATGCACTAGTAGAAACATTATCCTTGATATTCAAGAATATCAAACAGGATACTGAAATGGTTAAAGAACTAAATTATGTATCTCTCCAATTACCCAATTTGAATCGAGAAACAATAATTAATTCAATTAAAACTGTTCCTCCTAGTGTTTTCATCACCTTACTAGGGCATAATAATATTCTTTATCTTATATCCACTTCTGATGTTTCTTCTGCAGATGTTGTAAAAAAATTACAAGAGACAAATAGCTACAAAGGAGGAGGAAACCAGAAATTCGCCCAAATAAAATTAGAAGAAACTGAAAAAATAGAAGAAGTAGAGAAAAAAATTAAGCAAATTATTGATAATATGCAATCAAACTAAAGCCAAGTATAAGTAATAGGTTTGGATTTTTCGTTTTTTTGTACTTTCTTTTCATCAATTAATTTGTTAAGATGAGCTAAGATATTTAATTTAGGTGCTAATACTTGATAATATCCATACCATATTATTCCTTGAGCAGTGTTACATCTCTCTGCAAGTTCTTCAGCAGTTAAATATTTTTTTTCAGACATTGCCATCTCAATTTGTCTTTCATAATCATTAAAGGACCTAAGTACATCTTCTACATAAGGAACAATGTGTCTTCCTTCTTGATATTGATCATGTGAAGGACAGAGATAATGTATTGTAGCTTTCTGAAGAAACTCAACGTTTCTCAACCATTCTTTGTAAGAACCTGTTTGATCTATCAAATAACTATGAGGGAGAGCAGGATAGATATTTAAAGCGTCTCCTATAAACATTGCTTTGTCTAGAGTTGAAAAATACATTGTATGACCTTCACAATGTGAGTCAAAGTTTATTGTCATAATTTTAGTTGAACCAAGTTCAAATTTGTCTCCATCTGAAAATAGTATATCTGGCTCGATTCTGCTCAGGTCGTCAAAAGGATCTTTCTTTATTGCAAAGTACAGTTTTTCTTTTTTCGTAAAAGAAAAGTTTTTTGATCTTAAGACACTAGCAGGTTTTTTAGCTGTTTCTTCAAGTTTTTCGTTTAAGACGATTTGTGCTTTTGGAAAAAGCCTTTTTAACCTATACACTCCTCCAGCATTGTCAGGATGAATGTGAGTTAAAAAGATATATTTTACCTTATCTGCACTTTTTCCTTTATCATGTATTGCTTGCTCGAAATAGTTCTCTATTGTTCCCTTTTTTCCAGTATCAATAATTGCGAATTCTTCGTCACCTACAATATATCCCCTATTTAGTTCTCCTCCTGGCCCTGCAGAACCATCAACAATAGTCAATCTATCATTTATATTACGTATTGCTTCTCCAAACATTTTCTTTCTCCACTCATTATTTTGCTTCAGCCAATATAGCTGCAACAGCATTGCTTACTTTTTTCATTTTACTTAGTTCTTCAGAAACACGTTTCTTTTCATTTTCATAATTTGTTTCTGATATTTCTCCAGTCTGGAATTTTACATAAAGTATTTCCAATTCTTTCTGAAGAGCTTTTAATTTTCTACTTACTGCATCAAATGTTTTTCTCATCTTTGCAAGTTCTATATTAAGTTTAACTGTAAGATTTTCTATATTTTTCTTATATTTTGCTTCCATTTCAGCGATTGTTGATGCACTTATAGCTTTATCACCTTTTAAAGATTTTAACTTTTTTAGTTTTATTCGTTCATTATTTCTATCTTCAATAATTTCCTCAATTGGTAATATCCCTTCAAAATCTTCAAATTCTTTTTCAAGTTCAGTTACCTCTTCTACTTCTTGCTTTAGTTTCTTTATCTTTGGCAAAGCTTCTTCTTTTGGAATGAGTTTATTTGTTACCCGGTCTAAGAGAATATTTATCTCATTATCAAGTTCTTTCTTCTTTTTCAGGAGTTCATTATACTTTTCTCTTGAGATAATTACATATGCTATCCTTTCAACGAGTTCATCATCGGTTAATTCTTTCTTTTCTTCTTTTTCTTCGACTACTTCTTCTTCAGCTGGTTTAATTGACTCATATATTACCCCAGTAGGGCTTTCAGGATCTTCAATAGCTATTTCTTCTTTAATTGGATCAACTTGTTCTAAATCATGTTCTAATCTTGCTCCACACCGTCTGCAAAAATTCCATGATTGTTTTACTGGACTGTGACAGTAAGGACATTCTGATGACATTTCTTGGACACCTTTTTTAATCTGTTAATATATGAAACTTCAATTAATAAAAATATATTCTTTTCCTAAAGAAAGTAAAAATGCAAATTTTTTTTAAAAAATTAAATAAAATTAAAATACTAGTTGCCTTTAGCACTAAAACAAGCAAAAATAGAAATAATCATTTATTCAATTCATTTACTATCTTAAACTCTGTGTCACGTATCTGGTCAACAAAAATAGAATATCTTGCAAATTCAAGTATTTCTAGAAGCATTGATTTTAGATCTTCATATTTTCTTGGCGTTCTTATAATTGACAATTTAGACCCAGTATCTCCACTCCATACTGAAAAATTATACTGATAATCAACTAACAAGTTACTTAAGGTTTCAAAACCTTTTTCTGTGAAAAAGGATGAAGCTTCAATAATACTCACTTGCTGTTTCTCTAACTCACCTATTAGATAATACCAAATTATTTCAATAAGGAAATATATTCCTTGGAAATAATATAAATTATAGTCATAACTTAAAGTTCTCAACAGTTTGATATAGTTTCCTAGCTCTGCTTTCTTTATTTCATCAAATCCAATTTCTGGTGAGTATAAGTTTATCTCATTATATAATATATTAACTAAAATTTCTAGTGAGGTCAAAACATCTCTATTTTGGATACTCCCTTGTAAATACTTGATAAGACTTAGAAAATTATTTTCTTTTGTTTCAAATAGAGATAACTGTTTTGTGATAATTTCTGAATAGAGTGAAAATATCTCATGTTCGTTTTCCATAATTAAGCTTTCAAGTTTTTCTAATTGTTCAAACACTTGTTCTTTATCACCTTGAACTAAGTACAAAAAGATTTTTTCTCTTAAAACTGAGACAAGATATTTTGATATTTTTTCGTTTTCTAGTAAATTAACTGCAATGTTATACTCTTCTTTTGCTTTCTCCATTTTATTACTTGCTAAATAAGTTCTTCCCAAATTAATATGGAGCACAATTAAGCTTAGTTTCTCATCTATTTGTTCTAGAGAATCTTTTAATTTTCTATATCTAGCAATTGCTTCATCAAAGCTTCCCTTAAGTGCTAAAGAGTCAGCTATTTTTCTTATACATCGAGTTTTTCCACTTGTATCAAAAATATCAGAATAATGGCTATAGGAAGATCGAAGTTTAACCAAAGCTTCATCATATCTTCCTTCTTTAATATCAAATTCTGCTTGGATTTCCTTGATTTCAGCTATCATCAAGTTATCAGATATTTTCATGTAATATTGTTTAGCTCTCTCAAGATATATTGAAGCATCTTTTGAGTTACCAATCCTTATGTAAGCTTTTGCAATAACAATGTCACAATTAGCACTGTTCACATTATCTCCTACTTCAAGGTATAATATCTGTGCAGCTTTCAAAGCTTGAATTTGTTTCATTATGTTTTTACTTTGTTGAATATTAAGTTGAGCTCGCAATTTAATGGCATCAGCTTTTCCTTTTTGATAGATGATTTCTTCAGATAAAGTTTCAATCTTATTTATTCTTTCCATAGCTTTTTTATAATTTCCCTGATAGAAGTCTCCTGATGCTATCTGAACTAAGGCTTTTGTAAATTGTTTTTTATTCGCTATATTTGTAATCATAGAATAGGCTTTTTTGTATATCTCCTGGGCTTTTTTCTTTTCATTTATGATAAAATAGCTATCTGCCAACTCTAACATAGCCATGAGTATATTATTATAGTTCTTGTACTTACGAGACAAAGTTTCAGCTAGAGAATAGTTTTGTCTTGCATTAGTATGTTGACCCAACCTAACAAGTATTTTTCCTTTTACAAAGTAAGCCAATCCCAAATAATATTGAGACTTTTCTTGAAGACCTTTAATTGCTTGTGTAACGGCAAAATTAGCTTGTTTTAATTCTCCTTTCAGATATAAAACATGAGCAACACCGATTTTTGCTGCTCCTACAAGAGCAGAATTTGAAAGATTGGTCGCTAATTCCAAGCAATCAGAATATATCTTTTCAGCAGAGATAAAATCAGAAAGATCTAATTTTTGGTCACCCAATATTAACAAAGCTAAAGATTGCCAAAATTGATCTCCTACAGATTTACAATATCCATAAAAATTATTAACTTGTTCATATCCTTCGATTGCACTTTTAGAGTGTATATCTATCAGTCCTTTGGCAAATAAGGAGAATTTCTTTATCATTCCTGGTAAAAATCTACTTTGTCTTGAACTTAGAATAAGGTCAAGTTTTTCTACATATTCAAATAAACCGTCAGTGTCTCCTATTAAGCTTTTCAAATAAATGTATAAAATTATTGCTTCGATTAATGGAAGAATATCATTAGTTTCCATAGAAATAACTAATTCTAGGTTTGAAAAGGCTTCATCTATTTCCCCTATTTCAAAGAGAGCAAAACTACCCCAAACAACAGAGCCTGGAACTTTATCATCTATGCTTTTTATTGCAACATCATAATGACCAACAATTGTACCAATTTTTGCTGCTAAATATTTCAATTCCTCGTCACTTTCGTAAACTGGATCGCTAATAATATTCCACATCAAGCGCCCAATGTGACTAGAAGTGTCTGAACTCAATTTACCTTTTAACGTTTTAATGAATAACTCTCTAACTTCAACACTAATACGATTTTGATGAGCTTGGATTTCAGGTGGCAATGTATTCACTGGTCTCATTGTAATATCAACTTTCTTAACGTAATGAAAAATATAGATTAATAACTAAAAAGCATTTCTCTCAAAAAAATGTTTTTAAAGAGAATAGATTAAATGTAAGGTGAACAAACTAAATACTTAAGCGTTCAAGATTCTTGTTTGTAACTTTTGTTACTTCTGGTACATATTCCTTTAATGTTTTTTCGACATAATTAGTTAAAGTATACTGAGAATATGGACAACCTGCACAAGTTCCTTGTAATTGTACAATTACTTCACCATCATCTTTTACTTCTAAAAGCTCAATATCTCCTCCATCTCTCTGGAGTGCAACTCTAATAGCGTTTAATACTTCTTGTACCTTTTCTTTCATCAGAATTACCTTTTAATTCAACATTATGACATGTTCTTATAAATATTACATTCCATACAAAAAAATAGTTATATAAATTATCAAATAATTGAACTATTTTCTTTCTATTCAAGGGAAATAGATTTTTAAAATCAACTAGTTTTTTTAAAAAGAGAATTATGAAAATTGCAATTGGTACAAAAAACCCTGTAAAAATCAAAGCTACGATTGAAGCTTTTCAACAATATTATGATGACTTAGAATACAAAACCTTCAATTTGAGTAAATATTCATCTGTTTTAAAACAACCTATGAGTATTAATGAAACGTTAGACTCTGCATTGAAGCGAATTGAAATAATTGAAAAAAAAAGTAAAAAGGTGGACTATTACGTTGCTCTAGAGGGAGGAGTAGGAATAGACAGTTTAGGTTTTTTTCTGACAGGATATGTTGCAATTAAGTCTATATCAGGAGAAATATCTGTTTCTGGAGGATATAGGATGCCATTACCCAAAAAAATCTTTGATGAACTCCAAAAAAACAAGGAGATAGAATTGGGAGATATAATAGATAAATATTCTGGAACCAAAAATAGTAAACAAAAAGACGGGGCAATAGGTCTTTTTACTTCAGGAAAGTTAACAAGAAAAGAAACTTTCAAACAAATGATTATTCTTGCACTAGTTCCTTTTACCAGCCCTGTTTATTCAAGAATAGAGAATAAGGAAAAAAATTAGACACAAAATACGTAAAGAAAGCCAACATTTTATTCTAATTCTGCTATATCTGTTCTCCAATATAATTTTCCTTCTATTCTTGTGAGATCTTCATTTACTTTTTTCTTTGCCTCAACAATATTATCTCCTACACCAAGGAGAGCAAGAGAGCGACTAGTAGTTGTTCTTATTTCTTTATTTTTTCTATAAACTGAAGCATAAAAGAGATCAGATTTTAACGGATGATTAATAATAATTCTTTTATCTCTCAAGGGATTAAGCGGATATCCCTTTGGAACAAGATAGTTGCAAACAGTAGCTTTATTTTCAAAATTTACATTTTTTAAAGATTGATCAATCATGCTTTGATTAATAATATTATAATCATCTTTTAACAACTTTAACACGTTAATAGCTTCAGGATCTCCAAAACGAGCATTAAACTCAATTAAAAAAATTTTTCCTTCTGATTTCATAAATTGTCCATACAGAACTCCGACATAAGGAATGCTTGTATGCTCCTTTAAAGCCTTGATTGTTTTTTTCAGAATATTAATAGCTTTTTCAACATCATTTTGTTCCAAAAAAGGTAAATGATGGTCAGGGAGACTATATGAACCCATACTTCCTGTGTTTGGTCCCTTATCACCCTCATATGCCCGTTTGTAATCTCTTACAAGAGGCATTAGTTGAATATTTTTTCCATCAGTAAACACTTGAAGAGAAAATTCTTTTCCTTTTATCTTTTGTTCAATTATTACTAGTTCATCTCTCGAAAGAATTTGTTTAACAATTACTTCTGCTTCTGAATATGAAGAAAAGTGGTCTCCATATACTTTAACTGCTTTTCCTCCTGTTAACCCATCAGGCTTAATTGCAATTTCCAAATCATTTTCTTTCACAAAAGACTCGAAATCGCTAATTGTCTCACATATTTTAAAATAAGGGTTACCTTCTATTCTGTAGGTGTCAAGTATCTGCCTAGCAAATGATTTGCTTGTTTCTATTTTAGCTACTTCTTCCCTAGGACTTGCAACTGGAATACCTAATTTATCTTCAATGTAATTTGTTATACCATAAGAAAGAGGTAATTCTGGTCCAACAATTGCGTAGTCTATGTTTTTAAACATAGATAGTTTTTCAAAATTTGTTAAATTTCCTAGTATAAACTTTTCTGATAAATCTGCGATTCCAGGATTTTCATAATTCATATATGAAAAAAGTTTATTCTCATTTTCCACTATTTTCTTAGCCATTGCGTGTTCTCTGGCTCCATTACCAACTAACAAAACTTTTTCTACCATTTTCATTCCTCATAGTGACTACGAGATTTTATCTCACCATTCAGGTATTTTATTCTTAATTCTTCAGCATAAGAAGTTGGATAACTACCTGAAAGACAGGCAGTGCATAAATCTGAAAAACCGATTGACCTTTTTAATGCAACAATATCTTGATAATATAGTCCATCAACATTCAATATTTTTTCAATCTCTGTCAGAGTGTTTCCTGAAGCTATTAAATCGTCATCGGAGGGTATATCTATCCCATAATAACATGCAAACCTTACAGCTGGACAAGTAATTGCGAGATAAATTTTGTTAACCCCTAATTTTCTTAAATCACTAACAATTTTTTTACTAGTTAATCCTCTAACTACAGAATCATCAATAAGGAGAATATTTTTCCTTTTAATGTATTTAGGAATGTAAAGATATTTTCTTTTTGCAGCTTTACTTCTCTCTTTTTCACTTTTCATAATGAAGGTACGCTGGAGATAACGATTTTTTATTATTGCTTCTCTCACTGGAATATCCAATTCTTCAGAAAGGCCTTGTGTTGCAGGTCTCGAAGTATCTGGGACAGGAACAATATAATCAATTTCTAAATTGTCATCTTTTATTCTTCTTGCCAACTCTTTTCCTAAATTAATTCTTGTATCATAAACTAGGGTATTTTCAATTGTTGAACATGGATTAGCAAAATAAACATACTCAAACATACAGTGAGCGTGATCAGCTTGAATTAGATGGCTTTTCTCAAGTTTATCATTATCGAAAACAATTAGTTCTCCAGGTCTAACATCTTCAAAAGAGTTAATATCAATGTTTTGTAAGACAACACTTTCAGATGACACAATTGTAAGTTTTTCAGATTTTCCAACAACTAAAGGCCTTATTCCCCGAGGATCCCTAAAGGTAAACATTGTTGTATCAAGAATTGCTACGATAGAATAACTCCCATCAATTTTTTCCATGAATTCCTTTACAGCGTCTTTTATATTACCCTCGTGCCGATCTATTAATGAACCTAGAAATTCTGTTAAAAATAGAGCATCAGATTCGTATTTTCTATCAGTCAAAGTACTTAAATTAGTAATATTGCCATTATGGACAACAAATAGATTACCATATTTTGTTTTAACTTTAAATGGTTGAGCATAAGATTCAACGTTTGAACTATCAGTTCGCGCACCAAAAGTAGGATAACGTGTTGAACCGATTAGTTTAGTTACTTCATTTTTTTCATTTAATTCAAGTAAATCAGGGTATCCATCAACTTTTTTTAGATTAACCTTTTTTTCATTCTTATTTATCCAAGCGATTCCACTTGCATCTTGTCCTCTATGTGTTAACATTTGTAACAATATCTTTCCTTGCTCCAAAGTTGTTAACCCTGATATACCTAATACTCCACACATTTTAATTCACAATCCTAACTTTTCTACCTTCAACAATTAGTTTTTTCTCTGAAAACAATTTTATTGCTCTTGGCAAGAGAATATGTTCTTTCTCCAGTATTTTTTTAGCTAAAGTTTCTTCTGTATCGTCATCTTCTACTGTTACTATACCTTGCAAAATAATTGGACCATGATCAACTTTTTCATCAACAAAGTGTACTGTACACCCTGTTACTTTTGCGCCATAGTCTAATGCTTGTTTTTGAGCATTTATTCCTGGAAAAGAAGGCAATAAAGAAGGATGGATATTAATTATTTTGTTGCTAAATTTTCTAACAAAAAAAGGAGAGAGAATCCTCATAAAACCTGCTAAGACTACTAAATCGATATTATTTTTTTCTAGAATCTCAGCTAGTTGATTATCATATGTTTCACGCGTTTGACTTTTATGTGAAGGTAGGACAAATATCTTCTTACCATAACTCTTTGCTATTTCCAAACCTTTAGCATCTGGCTTATTGGAAACAACCAATGAAACAACTGCATTTCCTAGTTTACCTTGCTTTTCTTTTTCAAGAATTGCCTTAAGGTTGCTTCCTCTTCCAGAAATCAGTACAGCAACATTCAATTCATTTTCACCTTTTTAAAAATACATTATAGTGATCAATGATTACATTCGGTTCTTCAATAACTTCACCTAAAATGTGAGTTTCAAAGTATTTGTTTAATAAATAGAGCACTTTCTCTTCGTTTTCTTTTGGAACAATAACAATAAAACCTATTCCCATGTTAAATATTGAAAAAATCTCGTTGTAGGAGATTTTACCAATTCTTTTTATCTCTTCAAAAATGGCTGGGGGGTTTGGAAAATGTTTGAGGTTAAAACCATAGTTAGATAATCTAAAAAGTTTCCTAAAACCTCCTCCAGTAATATGTGCTAAACCATGAACCTCATAGCTATCTAATAAAGCTTCAATAGCTTCAGTATATATTCTTGTAGGCTTAAGTAACTCATCTTTTAGTTTTACCCCTCCAGGAATAACAGAATCGAGCGTATATTTGCTAAAAAGTACTTTGCGTGCAAGAGTAAACCCATTAGAATGCATTCCGTTACTTGAGATGCCTAATATACTATCTCCAACTTGAATTTTAGATCCATCTATGATTTTGTTTAAGTGAATTATCCCTAATGCTGTTCCAGCTATATCAAATGAATTTTCTGATTCTTTCAGCATTTCTGGGATTGTAGCAAGTTCTCCCCCTAACAGAGGAATCTTTGAAATCTCACACCCTTTATATATTCCTTTAATTATCTCTTCTATTCGCTCTTTTGAAAGCTTTGAGACTGCAAGGTAGTCTACAAAAGCTTTTGGCAAAATACCCATAGCAAGCAAGTCATTTACATTCATAGCTACACAATCGATTCCTATAGTATCGTATTTCCCTGCTTGCTCTGCAACTAGAATTTTTGTTCCTACACCATCTGTTGATAAAGCAATACCATGATCTCCAAATTTTATTAAGTTTGCATAGTGCCCTTCTTTCCCTATAACATTACCAAAAGAAAATGATTTTTGTACATAATCGTTTATCATTTTCAAAACTTCTGATTCTTCATCTAAATCTAACCCTGATTCTGCATAAGAAGATGGGGGAGAAAATTCTTTTTTCTCTTTATCCAATGATTCAACGAATTTTTCTACAATTTCAGGAGCTAATCCGATATAGTTAACTGGATCAAGAATAAAGTCAATTTTTTCAGCATCAAGGTATTTCTTTACTACTTCATTCTCTTTAACAACCTTTTTGAAATTAGAGAAGTTAGATAATTGTTTTAGTAATTCATGTGCTTTCTGTCTTCCTATATATGGAGTTAAATGAAGCATCAAGTTTTCTGAACATTGTGCTCCTTCTTTCAAATATAAGTTGTGTTTGATTTTCTCTTCATTTAAGTAAAGACTAGCCAATATTTTATTCATCTCTAGTATTAAGAAATGTGTCAACATAGAATTTTCAAAGAGTGATATTCTTTCAGAACTTGAGTTGGTAAGATCTCTTTCATGCTCTAAGCAAATATTCTCCATTGCAACATTAATACTTGCTCTAATATTTCTTGCTAAACCTGAAATTCTTTCACTTTTTTCAGGATTTCTTTTTTGTGGCATAGTAGAGGAGCCTACTTGACTTTTAACAAATGACTCTCGTACTTCATCAATTTCAGTTCTTTGTAAGTTTCTTATTTCTCTAGCGAAGTGGTCTAAAACTGTTGCAATCAAACCTAAAGCTTGTATGTATTTGGCATAAATTACTCTTGAGACAACTTGTGTTGTTACTGGTTGTTTTTCAAGCCCAAGCTTGTTTAACACGATTTCTTCGATTTTTTCTGTCCCATATGACGCATAGGTTCCTACCGCCCCAGACATTTTTCCATATGCAACTTTTGCATTTTCTAGAGATTTTTTTGCAATTAATAGTTCATTAAGAAAATTAGCGAATTTCATCCCATAAGTAGTAGGAACAGCATGTTGTCCATGAGTACGTCCTATGCAGACTAGATTCTTATATTTCATGGACAATTGTTTTAATTTCTTAACTGTAATTTCTAAATCGTCTAAAATTCTTTTTTTTGCTTCTTTTAACTGTAATCCCCTAACAGTATCTTGAATATCATAAGATGTTGCTCCTAAATGAATGTAACCACCATATTCTCCACATTGTTCAGAAATTGCGAGTACAACACTCATTAAATCATGATGAACTTCTTTTTCAATTTTTTTTACACGTTCCAATTTTACATATTTTGGGCTACATCGTTCTTCAATTATCGAAATTGCTTCTTCTGGTATTTTACCTACTTCATAATTTGCTTGAGCTAGTGTTTTTTCTACTAATAACTGGAATTCCAGTTTCTTTTCTTCAGAAAACAGCTCTATTATTGAAGTCTTATAACGCTCAATCTCAAGCACTTTTATTCACCTCGAGTATTCTCATTGCCAGATAAGCTGCATTAGCACCATTATCTATTCCAACTGTAGCTACAGGAACACCTTTAGGCATTTGAACTATAGACAATAAAGCATCTAAACCGTTTAAAGCTGCAGAAACAGGTACACCAATAACTGGTTTATCAGTAATCGAAGCAACAACACCAGGTAAAGCAGCTGCTAAACCAGCTATGCAGATGAATATTTCAGCCCTAGATTCAGTTACTGCTTGTACAAGTTTTTCATGATCTCTATGTGCTGATAAATAAAGAACTTTATACTCTACATTATTAGCTTCTAAAACAGTTAATACTTTTTCAACAATTTTACTATCGCTTTTACTTCCTGCAATTATGTCAATCACTTTTTTCTACTCCTTCTATTCCATATATTTTACAATTGCATTTTTCCAATTTGAATGTAATTGTTCTATATCAATTGATACAAGATTTTCTATTTCTAAAATAGGTTCTTTAGTAGTATGTCCTACTACTCCATAATCCACTCCAATTGTTTCTAACAAATTTATCACTTGTTCAAGTTTTTCATTTGAAACTTCTATAATGAATCTTGATGATGTTTCAGAGAATAGCTTATGCCTAGTTTCCACTCCTTCATCAGAAGGAATATTTTCAAGGTTAATTTTTGCGCCTATTTTATTTTTGAACATCATTTCTCCAAGAGCGACTATAAATCCACCATTTGAAATATCATGACAACTTTCAATTAGTTTATTTTTATTTAACTGTGTTATTGCTTCAATTGACTTTTTCTCTCTCTTCTCATCATAAGTAGGTACATCACTCATAATACAATTGAAACAATATCGTAAATATTCTGAACCACCAAGTTCTTTTCCTGTTTTTCCAATTTGAATAATTTTTGATTCTTGGTTGACAAAATTATTAGCTAATAGATCGTCTGGTGAATCGAATACTCCAATTATTCCTATAGTTGGTGTTGGATTGATTCTTTCTCTTTTTCCTTCTTTATTCACAGTTTCATTGTAAAGAGATACGTTTCCTCCTATAACTGGAAGCTTAAAATCGTTTGAAAATCTACCTAAACCTTTTATTGATTCTACAAATTGCCAATACGAGTCAGGTTTTTCAGGATTACCAAAATTCAAACAATCAACAATTGCATAAGGTTTAGCTCCTACAGCAATAATATTTCTCTGAGCTTCTGCTGCAACATTAGCTGTTCCGTTATATGGAGAACAATAAACAGCAAATGAATTACTGTCTAAAGTTAAAGCAATATATTTTCCATCATCTAATCTTAAAACCGCTGCATCAGCTCCAGCTTGGATTACTGTTTGAGTTTGAACATGTTGATCATATTGTTCATAAATCCATTCTTTACTACCAACATTTGGAGATTCAAATATTTTTAGGATTTCATTTTTAATATTTCCTTGATTTGGGATAGTATATTCCTTTTTAGATCGAATGTAATCAGGTATAGAGAATTTTCTTTCTGGTTCTGGAAATCCATTTATTATTAGATCGACAGGCAGATCAATAATCTTCTCCCCATTGTAAAAAGCTATATAGTGGCTATTATTTGTTACTTCACCTATTATACTATATGCTAATAGATCATACTTCTTGAGTACTTCCTCAACACCATCTATATTTTGAGGAGACACTACAGCTAACATTCTTTCTTGTGATTCAGAAATTAATATTTCCCAAGGTTTCATATCAAATTCTCTTAAAGGAACATCTTCAAGCCTTATTAGAGCGCCCGTATTCCCCTTTTCAGTCATTTCAGAGATTGCACAACTTAAGCCCCCACCCCCTAAATCTTGGAGACCAGAAAGAAGGTCTTTTTCTATTAATTCAAGAGTAGCATCAATTAGAACTTTTTCCATTAAGGGGTCTCCTATTTGTACTGCTGGTCTATCACTCTCACTTTTATCATCTAAATCCTTTGATGCAAAAGAAACCCCATGAATGCCATCTCTTCCTGTTCTTGCGCCATAGAGAATGAAAAAGTTTCCAGGAGTTGATGCTATACTGCGAACCACCTTATCCTTTTTTACTACTCCTACACACATAGCATTAACAAGACAATTATTTTCAAAAACGGGGTCAAATTCAGCTTCTCCTCCAACAGTTGGAATACCTACGCAATTTCCATAAGATGAAATTCCTCTAACAACATTCTCAAATAAGTTCTTCGAATGATCGGATGTTAAATCTCCAAATCGTATTGAATCTAGCAAAGCGATGGGTTTACAACCTTGAGATATAATATCTCTTATAATTCCTCCGACCCCTGTTGCTGCTCCTTGAAAAGGTTCAATTGCACTAGGATGATTATGACTTTCTAGTCCCAACCCTAATAATAAATCATCACCAATATCTATTAATCCTGCACCCTCTCCTATACCTAAAGCTAAATAGGGGGCCGTAGTTTTAAATAAGGAGAACCAACGTTTTGAACTTTTATAGGATATATGTTCGCTCCACATTGCTCCTATTACATTAAGTTCTGCGAAGTTTGGTTCTCTACCCAACGCATGTATTAACTTCGCGTACTCTTCATTCGATATCATTTTAATTCCTCAATTAAGTTCTGAAAAATAGTCCTTCCATCCTCTGAACCTAAATAACTAAAACTTGCCCGCTCAGGATGAGGCATCAAACCTAAAACATTTCCTTCTTTATTTGTTATCCCTGCAATATTATCCATAGAACCGTTGGGGTTGCTGTTTTCAGAAATAACGCCTTCTTCATCACTATACTGTAAAGCAATTTGATTTTTTTTCTTAAGTTCTGCAATTTGCTCATTTGTTGCATAATAATTACCATCAAAGTGAGCGATGGGGATTCTCCAGATTTTGTTTTCTGAATTCCTCAATAAAACACTGTTACTCTTATTTATTTTCACATACACCCATCTAGAAACAAATTTGGTTGAACGGTTAGTTGTTAAAACTCCAGGAAGAATTCCAGTTTCACAGAGAATTTGAAAACCATTACATATTCCGATAACAAAATTCCCTTGCTCAACAAATTTAGGCAATTCCTGCATTATTGCTGTTTTTGCTGCAATAATTCCAGGTCTTAGATAATCCCCAAAAGAAAATCCTCCTGCAATGATTAGAGCATTTAAATCTTTCAATTTATCTGTATCTTTTTCGTAAATCAGTACACCTTCGATACCAAATGATGAAAGAGCTCTTAAAACATCTTGTTCATTGTTTGTTCCTGGAAATTTTGTTACTCCTATTTTCATTACTATCATCCTTTATTCAAAAGAGAAGTCTATTGAGTAAGTTTCAATTAAAGGGTTCGCCAGAATTTCATTACTTATTGTTTCTGTAACATCCCAAAGTTTTGACCCAGGAACAGATGTAAAACTAATAACAATGCTTTTTCCGATATTTACTTTTGATACCTGCTTGTAACCAAGACGTAGTAAAGAGCGAATGGTTATATCTCCTGCAGGATCTAAAACTGATACTTTTAAATCGATAGTAACTCTAACTTTAGTCTTTAACTTTATTTTTGGAAGCTCTTTAATTTGTTCCAATCTAAAAGCTATATCGTTATAATGATCAACAACACTACCTAGATCTTTTCTATATCTATCTTTATCTTTTATTTCTCCAGAATTCTCTTCCCATAAGCGCATTGTATCAGCAGAAATCTCATCAGCTAAAATGAGTTTGCCATCCTTTGTTCTTCCAAATTCTAATTTAAAATCAACCAAAGTTAATCCTATTTTCTTGAATACTGCTACTAAAATATAGTTTACTGCTAATGTTACTGCTTTTATTATTATATTTTCTTTTTCATTAATCCAGCCTAAACTTATTGCTACTTCTTCTGTAACCAAGGGGTCATGAAGTTCATCATTTTTATAAAAAAGTTCAACAATTGGTTTTTCAAATGGGATCCCTTTCTCAACACCGTATCTTCTACAGAAGCTTCCTGCAGTAATATTTCTACAAACTGATTCAACAGGAATAATTTCCACTTTTTTACAAATTAGTTCATTTTTTGATTCTTGTTTTAAATAATGTGTTTCAATTCCATAATGATTAAGAATTTCAAACAACAATTTAGATATTTTACAATTAGCTTCTCCCTTTCCTTTTAATTCATCTACTTTTACACCATCAAAAGCAGAAATTGAATTTCTAAATACAATTTTAACTTTTTCACCACCAAGAGTAATAACATCTTTTGCTTTTCCAGAATACAACTTTTCCAACACCAACACCATTGCATTATTTTGCAACCCGACAGTATGTCAGATTTGATACGAAAAAATTAGTGGATTAATAAATGTTGCGGAACACAATGATAATTCCGTAAATAAGACCGCAGACAATTAATAAAAACGAAAAAAACAGCAACAGTAAGAAAAAGAAATTTGCAACGTAGTGCAAAAAACTATATAGTTTCTTAAAAAAAATTTAACAATGAGTACATTTTTATTGTTTTGAGTGCAATGAGTTCAGTGGATAGTTACTTTGATGCTAAAGAGAAGCTTATGGTTCTTAATTTACTAAGAATGGTTTTCAAGAGGTTTACAACCCTAGAGGATCTAAAAACATATCTTGATAACAAAGGTGTAGAAATTTCAATAGCAAACCTATCTAGATATATTAATGGCAAAGCTCTTCCAAAATCTAAGTTAAAAGACAAACTACTAAAAGTACTTGTAGGCAATAGAGAACTTGGTTTAGACATCAACTTACTTACGCATAAGCACATTGAGATTTGGCCTAGTGAGTATGGAATTGCTGTTAATAATGGACATCTATTAAACGATTCAAAAGCTCTTAATGCTATATTATTCATGGCTATTTATAAGCAGTTCATTCCCACAGATGTTGACAAAGTAATTACAGCAGAAGTTGATGGTATTGTAATTGCTAGCACACTAGCTCACTTATTGAACATTGATTGTGTATATGCTAGAAAGAAAAAACCGACAGGATCATTTCGTTGTTTATCAGAAGACATTCAATCAGCAACATCAAGTAGAATCGAAACTCTTTATTTTCCTGAGAAATATATTAGGAAAAACGAAAGAGTTATCATTATTGATGACATAATACGCTCTGGATCTACGCAAAAAGCTTTAGTTAATCTTGTCCGAAAAGCAGGAGGAATACCAGTAAAGGTTATTATTCTTATTGGCATTGGTTCACATTGGGAAAAAATTACAAAATTAAGCAATATCCCTTTTAAGGCTTTAACAGTTGTACCTCGTTCTGAATCTTAAAATCACAAAAAACTTTTTTTTATTATTATACAATTATTTATTGAGCACAAATAAAGTTTTGAAAAACAAAAATTCAATTTCCTATACCAAATGTTTTTTTAGAAGAATAATAATAATGTAATTGTCATGTCAACAACAGATGTTTATTCAAAACTGACAAGCAACTTAAACCAATCCATCTTTTCTATCCTTATGGGAGCATTATTTAGTGCTGTTATTTTATTGTTGTTTCCTGAGACATCGACACTTATCTTTTTTATATTTGAGATCCCTTTAGGTTTCTTGATAGCTTTAATTATCACTACAGAATGCTTATATGAATATAGAGATGAGATATCATTAGATACAACTGTAAAAATGATTGGCCCTTTATTTAAGTCGATCTTAATTTCGATTCCAATTATTTTTCTTTATAGCGCAGTAATCATCATACTACAAGCAGTTATTCCATCCTTTCAAGTAGTTTTAGAAGATTTTTTAGCTAAAAATGTTCAAGCAATTAGAGAAACAATAATTGCAATTCCTGTTTTATTCTTTATCCCTAACATCGTTATGGCAGCTTGTATGCCGATTTTTCTATATTTATATGCAAAAACACACTTTTTACTCTTTGGAAAACCTAAAGAACGAGCAAAAGCTAAAAAGTCATTTGAACAGGAAAGAATCGAGGTTGAATTTAGAGAAAGGAAAGAATCGGTTCTTAAACAGATTTACGATGAAAATATCCGAATGCAACAATATCTTCTTGAGCTACAAGTTCTTCCCAAAGAAATTGAGAAAGTAAACAGCCATGAAAGCTACAAAGCTTTACTTACAAGATTAGAAATGATGAATTCTTACGTAGAATCTGTAGGAGAATTTTCAGATAAAAAGTATAAGAAAATATTAGAGGAAGAAGAAGTAAAAAATAGTCTTTCAGCACTCAACCTTCAAAAAAATGCAGTAGCAGAAAAAGTAAAAGAATATATAAAAGAGCTTAAGAAATCAAAGAAAAAATTTGAAAAACCTATTAAAGAAGAAGAAAATACTGAAGAAGAAAATATTGAAGAAGAAAATACTGAAGAAGAAAATACTGAAGAAGAAAATATTGAAGAAGAAAATACTGAAGAAGAAAATATTGAAGAAGAAAATACTGAAGAAGAAAATATTGAAGAAGAAAATACTGAAGAAGAAAATATTGAAGAAGAAAATACTGAAGAAGAAAATACTGAAGAAGAAACTAAATAAAAAAAGAAGATATGGGAAAAAAAGAAAAAACTATTTTGCCTTTTTATATGCCTCTAGCAATTTAGAAGTAAATCCATCTTCAGGATATGCTCCTTCAAATTCAACTAACAATTCGTCTCCTTGCAAAATAACTGTTTTTGGCACTCCCATAACATAGTATTTCTGTGCCAACTCAGGAAACTCTGTAGCTTCAACCATTTCTCCAACAATATTAGGATTAGCCATAGCAGATTTATGAGCTAATCTTACTGCTTGTGGGCAGTATGGACAAGTAGGAGTTATAAAAACTTGTATATAAAGAGATTTATCAATTTTCTCAATTTTCTTAAGGTTCTCTTCTTTTAATGTTACTTTTCCTAAAGATATGTCAAGAAAATCTTCAATTAGAGTGCCAAATTCGTATCCAGAAGGTATACCAGTAAGAAGAAGTTTACCTTTAACACTTGAACCTTCAAGAATTATAGCAGGAAAGTTTTCAATCCCATATTTTTCTATTTCATCATCATTTTCTCCAGTTTTATATTCTTCAAGTTTGATTTTTCCTTCTGGAGCAAGATCTGCAATTATTTTAATAATTTCCTTTGTCTCATTACAAGTCAAACATCTATCATCTGAAAGAAATAATTTAGCTGTAACTGTATTTTCCATATGCAAAAGCATTTCTTTTACTTGGTGTTTAATATCATCACTTATGTTGATACTCATAATCATTACCTTTTTGTTTTATATTTATTTCTTCAAAACTATTTTTTTAAATATTAGCTTCTAACAAAAAAGGATTGTTTTATACGAGAACCAACAGATAAATTAATACCTCTTAAAAAAATGGAAACCAATTAAATCAAGTAATCTAAAAAGATCAACCTGTTCTCTTGATGATATGGAAACCAAATTCTGTTTTTACTATGTCAGACAATTCACCTTTTTTAAGGGAAAATGCTGCTTTTTCAAATTCCTTAACCATCTGACCATGGGTGAAAAAACCTAAGTTTCCTCCTCTCTTACTACTTGGACAAGTTGAATATTTTCTTGCTAATTCTGCAAAATCAGCTCCATCTTGTAATTCTTTTAATATTCTTTCAGCTTCAGATCTCTTTTTTACTAAAATGTGACTTGCTTTAACCTTAACCATTTTATCACCATATTATTTACTATATATCTTTTTAAAACTATTCGTATAAAAACAAATACCAAGATCTGCTACTCTTCTCTTTTTATGATATGATAACCTATCTTTGTTTTAACAACGCCAGATATTTCACCTTTATTAAGTTTGAAGGCAACATCCTCAAATTCTTTTACCATTCTCCCTTTCGAAAATTCAGGAAGTTTACCCCCATCTTTTCTTGTAGTACAAAGAGAGTGGGTTTTTGCAAGGTTATTAAAATCGGCCCCATGTCTTAATTCCTCTAATATTTGCTCAGCTTCTGAATATTTTTTTACAAAGATATGGGAAACTTTTACTTTATCTGTCACTTTTATCAACCTATTTTTAGAGAATAGCCTATAATACAGAGAATACTAACAGCATATTTATAAAGAATAAAAACCTATATAACACTTTTGAATAAGGAAAAAAATTTTTTACTTTTAAAAAAAAAGAAATTTATTCAAGGATTATTCTTGCGTCTATAGCCTTTAAACCATCTTTAGTAACCATCACAGGATTCAAATCCATCTCTTTGATTTCTGGATGAATTTCGACAAGCTTTGAGAGATTTAGAAGTAAAGACTTTAAATCGTTCATTTTCAGAGCAGGCATTCCTCTAAAACCTTCCAACATCTTCCTTCCTTTTATTTCACAATACATTTCTTCTACATCGTTTTCAGATATGGGAATTAACCTAAAAGACACATCTTTGTAAACTTCGACGAAGATTCCACCTATTCCAAAAGCAATCATTTTTCCAAATTGAGGATCAGTAGTTTGACCTACTAGCACTTCAACTCCTGAAACCATCTCTTCAATCGAAAAACCGTCTATTTTTGCTCCAGGATGATAGGTTGTTACTGATTCCATCATTTCTTCATAAGCTTTCTTCAATTCAGAATCAGATTTAATACCTACTTTCACGCCTCCAGCTTCTGTTTTATGGATAATATCTTCTGAAATTACCTTAAGAACAACAGGATAGCCGATTTCGTTAGCTTTTGCTATACACTCATCTAAATTTTTTCCGACTTCAATTTTGTTTAAAGGAACACCAGCTAGTTCCATAACCTTTCTTGATTCTTCATAGGTTAAGACATTTCGTCCTTGACCCTTAACTTCTTCAAATATTTTATTAATTTCATCCATTTATTTGCACCCCTCATATTTTTTTGTTAAACTATCGACATTTTCTCTTCTGAGGAATTTTCCTCTATCAACCAAAGCTTTCATCGCGATAACTGCTCTCTCGGCAGATGGTAAGGTTGGTATACCTTTATAGTTCAACCATTTGAAAGCTTCTAAGTGGTCCATCCCAACAAATGCACAAACTATAGGCTTTTTTGTAGTTGTACTTACTTGATAAATTGCATCAGCAACTTTATCAGGAACAGCTCTTGACCCTGGATTAAATAAGGGACAAACACCATCTACTTCTGGAGCATCAACCAAAATTTGTAATACTTTTCTAAACCTAACGTGATCTGCATCACCAATAATATCAACGGGATTTTGTTTACTCCATGTTAGAGGACAAACTTCATTAATTTTCGCTATTGTTTCTTCGCTTAATGTTGCTAGTTTTAGTCCTACATCTGCTGCTTTATCTGCAGAAATGACAATTATTCCTCCCGCATTGCTTAAAATAGCAATTTTTTCGCCATCAGGTGGAAGTTGAGTACTAAACGCTTGAGCAACATCAAATAATTCAAACCATTCTTTCGCTCTATATACTCCTGCTTGTTTAAAAGCAGCTTCATAACTAGCATCTTGAGTACTAATTGAACCAGTATGACTAGAAGCAGCTGCTGCACCATAAGAAGTACGACCAGATTTTAAAACTACAATAGGTTGTCTCCATGTAATTTTTTTTGCTTCTTCAAAGAATTTTCTTCCATCGGGCATGCTTTCCACATAAAGTCCAATACACTTTGTTTTATAATCATCAGCAAAATACTCCAACAGGTCTGCATCATCTACATCTGCCTTGTTTCCTATACTTATAAAGTGAGAATAACCTATTCCTACTTTATTACTGTGTAATATTGCTGAAATGCAAAGAGCACCTGATTGACTAATAAAAGCAAGAGTACCTTTTTGTGGTGCTTCATCTGCGAATGTACCATTAAATTGAATATGAGGATTATAAATTCCCAAACAATTAGGACCTACAATTCGCATGTTATAACTTTGAGCTATCTTTACTATTTCTTGTTCAGCATCTTTTTTTCCAGTTTCTCCAAAACCTGCTGTAATAATAACTGCGGCTTTTACTCCTTTTTTTCCACATTCATGCAAAACTGAAATAACAAATTGGGGAGGAACAACAATAATTGCTTGATCTACCTCATCAGAAACATCTAAAATTGACTTATATGCCTTAAGCCCCATTATTTCTTCTGCTTTAGGATGAACTGGAAAAATTTTACCTTGAAAGCCTTTTGATTTATCAGTTTCACCTACCAAATAATGAACAATGTTATCCATTATTCTATTTCCTATTTTATCAGGAGTTGGAGTTGCGCCTATTATAGCTACTGAGTTTGGTTCAAAAAGTGCTTTTATCCCAAGATCGGTACTCAAATTTATCGACTCCAGTGTTTAGTTGAACAAAATTAAACTCATTTAAAACATTAATGTTAAGTAATTGTAATAACAAAAGAGAGTAGAATTTCTAAAAAATTGTACATTTAAGATAGATATCACACTACTATTTAAATAAAAGAAATAGTATAAACAAATAATGAAAAAAAAACTTTTCTGGCTTCAGAGAACTTTTTTAACTTTCGCTGTTACTATTATTTTCACTCTTTCACTAAATACATCACAATTCACACCCGGTGTTTTTGCTATTGAAAATGATATAAATTATTTTGAAATAAGTAGCCAACAACCAATATCCATTGAAAACGATGAAGATTTTAAAAAATATGACTTTAGTGGGAATGGATCAAGTTCTAATCCTTATTTAATCAAGAATCTGGTGATAATAGGAAAAACAATTGCAATTTCAGTGAAGAATACTACAAAGTATTTTGCTATAGTCGATTGTAGGATCAGATTCTGCGACATTGGCATTTATATCTTTAATGCATCAAAAGGAACTGCAGTTATATTAAATAATTCTCTTTCATATATCCAAGATCAAAATGCTTTGGGCTCAGTAGGTCAAGCAATTTTTGTTTCTGAATCAGAAGGAATAAAAATAGAAAATAACGAAATTATTGATTCTGATATAGCGATTTTTCTTTCACAATCACCTTATTCACAAATAGTCAATAACATTATTAAAGAAAAATATGGAATAACAGTTATTTCTTCCATACAAACTTTAATCGAGAATAATTCACTTACAAACTGTGGATTAAACATATATGGTAAAACAGAAATCGAAGAATATAATGCTTATATTATAAAAAATAACTTCATAAATGATAAAAAACTTGGATATTTTGTAGATCTCACCGATAAGGTTATTGACAAGGGCATTTATGGTCAAATACTTTTAATTAATTGCACAAACTTTGCAATTGAAAATCAAGTTTTAACCGATACAACGACAGGAATAACAATGTATTTCTGTAAAAATATTGAAATAACAAATTGTTACTCATATTCAAATATTTTTGAAGGTGTAGCTGCTTATGGTTCATCAGATATTTACATTCATAATTCAATATTAGAAGAAAATGGATTTGGTTTTACAGGTTGTGGGATTAGGTTAAGAGAAACAGAAGACAGTTTAATAGAGGATAATGTTATGAGATATAATAAAGGAGATGGGGGAATATTAGCATCACTTACTAATAATATAAGCATAAAAAATAATGTTTTATCTTTTAACAAAGGAGAAGGTATTGCGCTAAAAACATGCAATAACACAAAGATTCAAGGTAATATTTGTTTTGGAAATGGAATTGATGGTTTATCCCTTCTTGCAACAAACAACTCTTTAATTGAAAAAAATTACTTTGTTGAAAATGCAGAAACTGGGGTTTTTCTTTTTGATTCATGTTACAATTCAATAATAAACAATACTATTATGAATAACTATAATTATGGTATAATGCTAATGGATGCTATTGCCGACAATAAAGTGAGGTGTAGGGATAATATCATCTATCTTAATTTCTTTATTAATAATAATGTTAATGGGACATCACAAGCATTTGATAACGGATATAATAATAAATGGTACAATGAAACTATAAAAAAAGGTAATTATTGGTCTGATAACACCAAAAGAAAATATGAAATAAGTGGGGCAGCAAAATCTTATGACAAATTCCCAATAAAGACAAATTTGGAGAGAGTCTCTTTTAGTAATTTTATATATCTCTCTATAATAATCTGTGTTGTTGCAAAAATAAAAAAAAATAAAGAATTAAAGAAGTTTCATAGAATATTCTTTCATTGGTTCAAATAATTTTACACCTGTTCTTTCTTCTACCAAAGAAATGATTTTGTTGTATAATTTTTCATAATCAAATTCTTTGATATCATTTTTTCCAGGCAATACTATTCCTTCTTTTTCTGCAATTTTTAGTGCTTCTTCATATCCTGCAGCAGAGTGTCGAAGAATTGCGCTTAATGGATCCCAAGTTAATACTCTAAATAGTTTTTCTTGGGCTAATCTTGTTCCATCTGCTACTATTACTTGTCCTGCATGTAAACTATATCCTACTCCTACTCCTCCACCACCATGGTAACTTACCCATGTTGCGCCTGTGAGTGCATTCCCTAATAGGTTTAAAACAGGATAATCTCCAATTGCATCACTACCATCTTTCATTCCTTCTGTTTCTCTATTTGGAGAAGCAACAGAACCTCCATCTAAATGGTCTCTACCTATAATAACTGGTGCTTTGAGTTTCCTTTCAGCTACAAGTTTATTCATTAACATACCAAAGGCAGCTCTACCTATGAAACCAGCCCAAAAAACTCTAGCTGGAAGTCCTTTCTCAAATGGAATATATTTAGAAGCGAGATTTATCCAATTAACAAGTTGGTGATCATCATAGAATAGTTTTTTGGCGTATTCATCAGTTATTCGGATATCTTCTGGGTCATTGCTTAGAGCTGCCCATCTGAAAGGACCTTTACCTACACAGAATAAGGGGCGAACATATGCAACAACAAATCCCGGAAAATCAAATGCATCTTCTACTCCAAGCTCATAGGCTTGTTGTCTAATGTTATTCCCATAATCAAAAGTTTCAGCTCCTCGTTTATGCAACTCAATCATAAGTTTTACATGCCTCTGGACTGTCTCTTTAGATCTTCTCAAATACTCTTCAGGGTCAGTTTTTCTTAATTGATCTGCTTCTTCACAAGTCATATTTTGAGGATAATAGCCATTCAATAAATCATGGGCAGAGGTTTGATCTGTTAGAACATGAGGAGTAATATTATTGTCAACCAGATATTGAAGAAGATCAACAGCATTACAACAAACACCTATTGACACAGCTTCATTTCGTTCTGCGTACTCTTTTGCAATATTTACAGCTTTTTCTATATTATTTGTCTTTATATCAAGATAAGGAGCTCCTTGCTCTCTTCCCTCATTATACATCCTGTCTACTAATTTAGGATTAATTTCAGCTATAATTGAAACTCTATCGCACATTTTTGCAGCTAAAGGTTGAGCTCCAGACATTAACCCAAGACCAGAGGAAATAAACAGTTGTTTTTCAAAATTAGAAAGCTTTTCATAAGCTTCACTACTTTGAGCAGATTTAATTGCTGCAGCAATAGTTTCATAAGTTCCTTGAATTATACCTTGTAAACCTATAAAAATAAAAGAACCTGCAGTCATTTGTCCGTATACTGTAAGTCCAGCGTCAACCATTTCTTGGAAATAAGGTGTCCAGTGAGGAACTATAACACTATTAGTTATTACAACCCTTGGAGCCCAACGTGTCGTTTGCATTTTACCATAAGAAACTCCAGATTGTAAAAATAGTGTTTCATTAGGTTCTAGAGTTTTCAACAAGTCAATTGTTTCAAAAAAGGATTTCCAATCCCTTGCTACTTTTCCTGAACCTCCATAAATATAAAGAGTTTTCCAATCTCTTCCATTGTGAAGATTAGAAAGCATAGCTCGAATAACAGCCTCTGTTTCCCAACCAGCTTTTGTATGAGGTTTAAGAGCTTCTTCTCCCTTAGGTAAGGGGGGTATGTCTTTAGGCATATGATCCATTCTTAATTTTTGCTCTTCAGAGAGCTTTTCTTCTCCCGCAATTATTTTTTCTAAACGGTTTCTATAACCCATATTGATGCCTTCTCTTTTTTATGTAAACATTTTCATCTATTAAAAAAAACTTTCCTTTTGTATTTTTGGTTTTAAATAGTATTATCTCAAATAGTTAAATGATAGATGTGACGAAGTCTAGTGAAAAGAGTAAGCTGGAATTTAGTGATCTATTCTTTACAACCTTAGAACAGAGAATATCAGATTTATCTAGTTTTGACTCATCACAAAAAAAAAGGAGTGAAAGAATTATTAGAGAACTTTCTCTTTTTTTAACTCAATTTTTTCCTTCAGAGATAGTTCAAAAAACAGCTTTAGAGCTTAGTTTAAAATTAGAAAAATTTTTTGAGCATGAAGTTGAACTACAAAGATTAACGAGAGTTAGAGTTACCCAATATTTTCTAATATTATTAGACACAAATCTATCCCATTTAGGAGAAAAAATTACCCCAATACATCTTGAACTGCTAAAAAAACAAAAAATAGTGCCCGCAAAAAGCAAAATATGTAGCTATCTGGAAATAAAGAAAAAACAAAAAGAATTAGAAAGAAAAAAATTAATTCAAAAATCTAGTAAAGTAAAATTCAGTGAATTAATTAGAAAACGTGTAAATAGTATTTTACAAGAATGTGAAATAGATAAAGTTTTTAGGAGAAGAGTAACGGATAAAATCAGAGAAAGAACTAATATTCTTCTAAATAAAGGAATAAAACCGCATATTGATGTTAATCAAGCAGCAATTGTTTTTATTTTATCAATATCTAGAGATCTTAAAGTGGATAGAAGAATTTCAAAAAGAATAATGGAGAAATACTGTGATAAGTATAATTTAGATAAAAAAAAGATTAGAAGACAATATTATCAATTTAATAGAAGAATTTTATAAGAATGATTTTTCTATTAACAAAATTTTTAGTTATGAAAAGTACGATAACTTTCTATCAAAAATTTATTATAATTTTTATTGAACTGTAAATTATGAATTCAAAAAAGAACGAACCACCTGAAGAAAAAGATATAGTTGTCAAACAGACTCTTACAAGTGGTCCTTTATTTAGTGAATTACTTGAAAGGTATAATAAAGAGAATATAACAATTGGTGTTATAGGTTCTCATTCTGCTTTAGATGTTTTAGATGGAGCAAAAAGAGAAGGATTTAGAACCTTAGTTGTCTGTGAAAAAGGGAGAGAAGAGCCATATATTAGATTTAAAAGAATAATAGATGAAATTATTACTCTCGATCACTTTTCTGATATTTTTAATATTCAAGATGATTTAATTAATAAAAATACAATATTTATTCCTAATAGAAGTTTTACTGTTTATTGTGGGGCAAATAGAATAGAAAGAGGATTTAGAGTACCAATTTTTGGAAGCAGAAATTTATTAGGAGTGGAAGAAAGAGTAGGTCCACACAACTATTACCAGATTTTAGATCAAGCAACGATAAAATATCCACGAGTTTATAATTCTCCTGATGAGATTGATGGTCCTGTTATTGTAAAAATGCCTCATGCAAAACAAAGAGTTGAAAGAGGATTCTTTATTGCTAAAAATAAAGAAGATTTCGAAAAAGAGTTTGAAAAAAGGGTCATTGAGGGAATTATAAAAATAGACGATTTAAAAGAAGCGTCCATAGAAGAGTTTGTTTCTGGTGTGCCATTCAACTTCAACTTTTTCTATTCACCACTATTTGATAGAGTAGAATTAATGGGTATTGACAGGAGATTTGTAACAGACTTAGATGGAATTGTTAGAATACCAGCAGAACAACAACTTAAGTTAGGATTAAAAGAAGAGATGAAAGAGATAGGTAATTTTGCTGTTACTCTCAGAGAATCAATGCTTAGATATGTTTTTCCTATGGGAGATTATTTTGTTGAAGCGACAAAGAAGCTCTATCCACCAGGTATAATAGGTCCCTTTGCTCTACAAACAATGGTAACAAAGGATTATGAATTCAAAGTTTTTGATGTAAGTATGAGAATGGGAGGAGGAACAAATTCATTCATGGGAATTGGTAGTAATTACTCCTCAATATACTGGGGAGAACCAGTTTCAGCTGGAAGAAGAGTTGCAATGGAAATTAAATTTGCAGTAAAACAACAAAGATTAGCTTACATAGTTACTTAATTGCATAAAAATGCAAGGACTGCTTTTTGCCATCAAATGGAAAAAGATGAATTGAATGCTCAACCCTTTTCCCACATTTTTATTTTTCATTCGACCCTGAGAGATATTTTTGTTTGCAAAATGTTGTAAAGGTTTTTTTATGGAGAATCTTTGAAAAAGGCAATAACCAAAGCGAAAATAAAAAGAATGAGTGAAATATAGATAGAAAAATATCTAAAGAAATATATACCATTCATTTTCGGTTGGTTTGAGGACAGATTATGATAATTAGTACAGTTGGAAGCCATTCTGCTCTCCAAATTCTATATGGAGCAAAAAAAGAGTCATTTTCAACAAAGGTTTACTGCTTAAAAGGTAACGAGAAACTCTATAGAAGATACCCTGTTGCAGATCAAATAGTTACAGTAGATAGTTATATTGACCTTTTGGATATAAAATACGAAAATGAAGAAATTTTTGTTCCTCATGGTTCTATTATTTCCACTTTAGAAAAAAGAGCACTTGACATTCCTATTCCAATGATAGGAAACAGAGAAGGAATGTATTGGGAGATGGTAAGAGAAAAAAATTTAGAATTACTGAAGAAAGCAAATATTAGAACGCCCTATACATATAAACCAGAAGAAATAGACAAATTATGTATCGTCAAGTTTCCAGGAGCAAAGGGAGGAGATGGTTACTTTTTATGCTCAAGCTATCAAGAATTTGAAGAAAAAATTGGTGAATTAATTAAAGAAAAAAAAGTCTCAGAGGAAGAAGCCTCGAATGCTCAAATACAAGAATACATCGTGGGCGTAACAATGTATCCTCACTATTTTTACTCTCCAATCTACGATAGAGTTGAGTTATTAGGAATTGATCGTAGATATGAAACCAATGTTGATGCATTGGGAAGACTCTCCCAATCACACTCTAAAATTTCTCCAACTTATACAGTTGTTGGGAATCAACCATTAATAGCAAGAGAATCATTTTTACATAAACTATTAGATTATGGAGATTTACTCCGAGAAGTATCAGTAGACTCTTTTCATCCAGGTTTAATTGGCCCCTACTGCATAGAGATGGCTTTAACTGATAAGGAAATTGTCGCTTTTGAATTTACCAGCAGAATTGTTGCTGGAACAAGCTTATACATTTCAGGTTCTTTATACTCAAAGATATTATTTGATGAAGAAATGAGCATGGGGAGAAGAATTGCAAGAGAAATTAAACTCGCTAAGGAACAAAACAGATTAGATGATATTATTTCTTAAAAAGAGCTGAAAAAAATGGATAAAATTGGTATATTTGATTTTGGTGGGCAGTATTGTCACTTAATAGCTAGAAGAATAAGAGAATTAGGTGTTTATTCCGAAATAATCTATAAACCTAGTGAAGAATATGTAGCTTATATTTTGTCTGGGGGGCCTGGAACACTAACTGATTCAGAATCTCCTAAATTGCCTGAAAATTTCTTTGAAAAAATCAATGTTCCTATTTTAGGAATATGTTATGGACACCAAATGATAGCTCAATCTTTTGGGGGAGAAGTAGGAAGAGGAAAAGAACGTGAATATGGAAAGAAAATCGCAACAATAAAAACAGATTCTCCACTATTTAAGGGTTTAACAAATAATGAACAAGTTTGGATGAGTCATTTTGACGAAATAAAAAAAATACCAAAAGGTTTTGAAGTAATTGCTCAAACTGACATATGCAAAATTGCTGCTTTTCAAAACTTGGAAAGAAAAATATTTGGTATCCAATTCCATCCTGAAGTTAAACATACAATTAACGGATTAAAAATCCTTGACAATTTTCTTGATATTGTAGGTTGTAGAAGAACCTACAACTTAGAAGATTGGGTAAACAAAAAGATTACAGAACTTAAGAGAGAAATAGGTGACAATAAAGTAATAATGGCTTGTTCTGGCGGAGTAGATAGCACAGTAGCTGCGGTATTGTTAGCAAAAGCTGGAATCAATGCACATTTTATTTACGTAGATACAGGATTAATGAGATTAAATGAAACAGAAGAAGTAAAAGGAATTTTTTCAGAACTAAATATTCCTAATCTTCATGTAATCAATGCAGAAGAACGTTTTTTAACAACGTTATCAGGAATTTCTGTTCCTGAGAAAAAGAGAAAAATAATTGGTCATTTATTCATCGAAATATTTGAAGAAGAAGCTAAAAAATTGGGAGAATTTGATTATTTAGGACAAGGGACTATTTATCCTGATAGAATTGAAAGTGCTCAGCCTAGTAAACATGCCACTGTAATAAAATCCCATCATAATGTTGGAGGTCTTCCAGAAAAAATGAATTTAAAATTATGTGAACCCTTAGCAGATTTATATAAAGATGAGGTAAGAAAAGTAGGTAAAATGTTAGGTTTGCCAGAAAAATTCACTGGAAGACATCCTTTTCCAGGTCCTGCCTTAGCAATACGTATACTAGGTGAAATCGACAAAGAGAAGATAGAGATTCTAAAAAAAGCAGATGCAATAGTTACAAACATCATTAGAAATCACGGTCTGTATGAACAATTGTGGCAAGTTTTTCCTGCCTTAATTCCTGTTAAAAGTGTAGGAGTTATGGGAGATGAGAGGACTTATGAATGGATGATTGCCATTCGAGCTGTTGAATCAATTGATGCGATGACTGCAGATTGGGCAAAATTACCTTACGACGTTCTCGAAGAGATTTCCAATCAAATCATCAACAAAGTTAAAGGAGTAAATAGAGTCTTATTTGACATTACAAGTAAACCTCCCGGAACAATTGAATATGAATAGTATTTGAACCAATAGAGTAGAGTAAAAAAACAATCAGTTTTTCCTACTTAGAATTTGTTTTCAGCCCTATGTTTTTTGCAAAATCTATTTAAGCAGTCAGTTCACTTTAATTTTATGAAAGTCGTAGTTATTGGTCATGGTTCGACTGGTTGGACAGCTGCAACCACACTTCGTGCCTGGGATAGGAAATGTGAAATCACTGTTATTGACATGAAAAATTATGATGTTTATCATCCTTGTGCAATGCCTTATGTTATTGGAGGACTTTTTGAAGACGAAACTGCAATCATTGAAAAACTAAATTATGAAAGAATGAAAATAAACTTTTTACGGAAACACAAAGCAACAAAGATTGATAGGGAAAATAGAATAGTTAAAGCCATAAGTCTAGAAACTAACGAAGAAGTTGATTTAGAATATGACTACGTTATCATTGCTACAGGTTCAAAAGCTAAATTACCGCCAATTGAAGGAATAAGAGAAGGTAAAAATGTCTATGCATTAAAATGGATAGAAGATTCAGAAAAAATACGAAAAGCAGCAGAAAACGCCAAAAATGTGGTTGTTATCGGAGCTTCAGCAATTGGTTTAGAAGTAGCTACTGAACTTGCACATCGTGGGATTGATACTAAAGTATTAGTACGTTCTCGTATTATGAGACTACTTGTTGACCCTGATTACGGTGAAATAATTGTAAAATTACTAGAAGAAAGACTACCAAAACTTAAATTTCTATTAGGAATTAACGCTCAAAAACTTGTTTTAAATGACGAGGGATACGTAACAAAAGTAATTACTACAGAAGGAGAAGAGTTAGAAACGGATCTGGTTATTGCTGCAGCTGGTGTAGCACCAGAGGTCACATTGGCAAAAGAAGCAGGATTAGAAATTGGTGAAACAGGAGCTATTGTAACAGATGAAGAATTAAGAACATCAGATAAAAACATTTTAGCTATAGGAGATTGTGCAGAAACTCTCCATCTAGTTTCGAAGAAACCAGTTAATTCTGCACTAGCTACATGTGGAGTAAGAATGTCAAGAGTCGCTGCAATGACTATTGCAAAACCAGGAACACTAAAATTCCCAGGAACTCTTAACAACTTTATAGTACCGTATATTGACATCAGAGTAGGGTCAGTAGGCTTAACTGAAACAGCTGCCAAAGAACTAGGATTTGAAACTGCCTCTGCTAAAATAAAAACATTTGATAAACCTCATTATATGCCTGATAAAACAGATTTTTACTTCAAGTTGATTGTAGACAAACAAACAGATAAAATTCTAGGTGCACAAGCAATAGGTTCAGATTACACTATAACTAACCTCAATATTGTAGCCTTAGCTTTACAAAAAGAAATGACTTTTCAAGAACTATTAGAAGCAGACCTAAGTTATGCCCCAGCAGTCAATGAAACAATTTATCCTGTCACTCAAGCTTTAGAATTTATTGCAAGAAAAGTGTTAAGAAAAAGATAGAATTTTTTTACAATTATCTTTTGTTAAAACAGATTATTTCTTTTTTTCAAATTATTGATATACTTTATAGATTCTGAAAAACATTTATATCTATAAAAAAAATCAATTAACTGATTACAATGACAGAATTAAAAAAAACCCCCATGTGGAAAATCCATGAAGAAGCAGGAGCTCGCATGATTGATTTTTCAGGTTATTACCTTCCTGTTTCGTATACTGGAATAGATAAAGAAATTATGGCTACAAGAGAAAATGTCTCAATTGTAGAAGTCTCTGATATGGGCCGTTACGAGATTAAAGGAAAATATGCTTACAAGATTATGGAAATGGTTACTCCAAGAGACATTCAAGGAATGTCTGACATGAAATGTGGATATACCTATTACCTTAATGAAAGAGGAGGATACAGAGACGATACCATAATTGGAAAATTAAATAATGAACACTTCTTCAACGTATGTAATGCTGGGTCACAGACTAAGAAAGTCTTAGCATGGGTAAAAAATTTTGTTAAAATTGTTGAAGATCTTACAGGAGAACCACATGAATTCATTGATTGGACAGAAAAAACAACAATGTTTGCTGTTCAAGGGCCAAATTATAAAGTTATTTTAGATAACTTAGGTGTTCCAGACACTGGACGATGGAAAATAATAGAAGCAGAAGTCGAAGGAGCTAAATGCTTATTCACTGGAACAGGGTATACTGGAGAGATGGGCTTCGAAGTAACGATATTCGATTCAACAGTTGAAAATCCAGAAAAAGGAATCAAAGTTTGGAATGCAATACTAAAAGCTGGAGAAGAAGTAGGAATTGCTTTATGTGGGCTTGGAGCAAGAGATGCTCTACGTATTGAAGCAGGTTTACCATTATATGGCGAGGATATACACGAGGATGTTAATCCTATTGAAGCAGGATATGACTTCCCAGTATTTATGAAAGTAGATAAGGAACCATGGTTCTTTGGAAAGGAAGCTATCCTAAAAGCTATGGAAGAAGGAGTTAAAATTAAGCATGTAGGAATCATCCTGTTAGAAAAAGGTATTCCTAGAGCTGGATATGATATTCTTAATCAAGATGGAGAGAAAATAGGTTATATGTGCAATGGAGTTAGATCACCTGTCTTAAATGCAGGAATAGGAATGGGATATGTTGACATAGAATATTCAAAACCAGATACAGAAGTCTTTGTGCAAATAAGAAAGAAGCAAGTTCCAGCAAAAGTTGTAAAATTGCCTTTTTACGACACTTCAAAATGGGGATGGAAGAGAAATAAATAGATGACTTTTCTTTTTTCTAATTATCTTTTTTTTAAACTTTTGTAGTCTCTGAACAAAATTTATAAACTTAGATTCACTTTTCTTAACAATTAACATAATTTTGAGGAAATAGAAATGACAGAAGAAATTGTGATAAAGGACAAATATGTTATAAAAAAAGAGCCATTCAAATACACAAAAACCCATGAATGGGTACTTAAACAAGAAGATGGAACTTGGCTCTATGGAATCACAGGATATGCTGCCACAGAGCTTGGAGAGCTCGCTTTTGTAGAGTTTCCAGAAGTAGGAGACACTTTTGAAGCTGAAGAATCAATGGGTGTTATTGAAGCTTTAAAAACAGTATCAGATTATTATGCACCTTTTGATTGCGAAGTTGTAGAAATACATGAAGAACTTGAAGACGATGCAAATATCATCCATGAGGATTGTTATGGTGAAGGCTGGATACTAAAAGTCAAACCAACAAATGGTACTGACACACTTATTACAGCTGAGGAATACGCTGAAATTGTTAAAAAGGAAATTGAGCATTAAAGGTGGGGGTGTTCTTGTCTAATTTTTCTCACCCTTATATTGCCAATTCAGAGCAAGATAAAAAAGAAATGCTCGCTGAACTTGGTTTTAACAGCATTGATGAACTTTACTCAGATATTCCTGAAAACATTAGGTTCAAAGGCGAATTAAAAGTCCCTCATTTCCAGAGTGAATTTGAAGTAAAAGAACATATAGAGAAACTTTTGTCAAAAAACATCTCAACACGAGAATACAGATCATTTTTAGGGGGAGGGGTACTAGATGTTTACATTCCAGCAGCTCAAGATGAACTACTGAGAAGAACAGAGTTTTATAGCGCCTACACCCCTTATCAACCAGAAACAAGTCAAGGAACATTACATACATTATTTGAGTATCAAAGTATGATTTGTGAATTGCTAGCAATGGATACTGCCAACTGCACTATGTATGACTGGGCTACGGGTCTAGGTGAAGCTGCTTTAATGACTGCAAGAATAAAGAAGAAAGGTAACAAATTTTTGTATACAGCTGCTACTGCACCAAATAGGAAAGAAGTGTTAAAAAATTACGTTTCTGGAGCTAAACTTGAACTAATTGAAATACCTTATGACAAAGAAACTGGAAAAATGGATAAAGAAAAAGCCATAGAACTTATGAGCGAAGGAGTAGTAGGAATATACTTTGAAAATCCCAACTACTTTGGAGTAGTTGAGGATGAAATTGAAGAAGTAATAAAAGTTGCAAAAGAACGAAAAATTGTTGTTGTTGCAGGTGTCGACACAAGTTCTCTTGGCATAATTGAAGCTCCAGGCAATTATGGAGTCGACATAGCTATCGGAGACGCTCAACCCATTGGAGCTGGCCCATTAAATTTCGGTGGACCTTTAGCTGGAGTTTTTGCAATGAAATTTGATAAGAAATGGACAAGACAAATGCCCGGAAGAATAGTAGGAATTACACTTACTCCAAAGAAAGGTAAATGGGCATTTACTAACACACTTCAAACAAGAGAACAACACATCAAGAGATTTAGAGCAACAAGTAATATTTGTACAAACGAAGCTCTAATGGCAATGAGTACAGCTTTTCATTTAGCATTACTAGGTCCTCAAGGTATAAAAGAAACTGGAGAGTCAATGTATTATAATGCGCATTACCTAAAAGAAGAACTTGAAAAAATAGGTGTAAAAACAGTCTTTAATTCAGAATTCTTCAACACGTTCTTAATAGATCTTAAGATACCTAAAGACAAAAAAGAGGAATTTACTAAATTTATGTTAGAGCGAAAGATATTTGCAGGGATACCATTTTCTTTCGATGGAGAGAACTATGACTATTTAATTACTACGTCCTATTTGCTAAAGAAGAAAGACCTTGACGATTACGTTAAGGCAATAGTGGAATGGAGGAATGAATAAAATGACTTACAAGCAAGCAACATATGATGAACCTTTAATTTTCGAATTAGGAAAACCAGGAAGAAGGGGACATCTTCCACCAAAAACAGATGTACCACCTAGAGAAATTACTATACCCTCAAATATGAAAAGAAAAGAACTCCCACAATTGCCAGAGATGCATGAAGGAGAGGTTGTACGGCACTATCTACATCTTTCGCAAATGAATTATTGTGTAGACACTGGAATCTATCCTCTTGGTTCTTGTACAATGAAATATAATCCTAAAATCAACGAAGCATTGGCTAGAAATGAAAAGATGTGCTATATTCACCCATATCAACCTGAGGAAACAGTACAAGGCATTTTAGAACTTATTTACAACCTTCAAAAAATCTTATCAGAACTAGCAGGTTTGCCTTATTGTACACTTCAGCCTGCAGCAGGAGCAGCAGGAGAATACCTGGGGTTAAATCTTATTCGAGCATACCATCATGATCGAGGAGACTATGACAGAATAGACATTATTACTCCAGACTCTAGCCACGGAACAAACCCAGCAAGTACAGTAATGAATGGGTTCAATATTATTGAAATTGAATCAAATAAGGATGGACAAGTAGATCTAGAAGCACTAAAAGCAGTTGTATCTGAGAAAACAGCAGGTTTCATGATTACAAACCCGAATACTCTTGGAATATTTGAATCACAAATTGAAGAAATAGCTAAAATTATTCATGAAGCTGGTGGTCTACTCTATTACGATGGAGCAAACTTTAATGCAATAGTAGGAATGATTCGTCCTGGAGAAATGGGTTTTGATGTCCTTCATTTCAACTTACATAAAACCTTCTCAACTCCACACGGTGGAGGAGGGCCAGGTGCTGGAGCTGTTTGCTGCTCAGAAAGATTATCATCTTATTTGCCAGTACCTGTTGTAGAATTTGATGCAGAGAACAACCGTCATTTCTTAAATTATGACATTCCTAAAACAGTAGGTAAAACCCATGGTTATTATGGTAATATTGCTATAGCTCTCAGGGGATATGCCTACATTTGTGCTCTTGGTGCAGAAGGATTAATTGAAACGTCTAAACAAGCTGTTCTTAATGCAAACTATGTTATGAGAAAACTGGAAGAAATTGATGGACTAGTCTTGAAATTCAACAGAGAACTACCTAGAAAACACGAATGTGTACTTGATGCAACACCATTAAAACATGAAATTGGTGTTGGAGCTATGGATATTGCTAAAATGCTAATTAGTAGAGGATATCATGCACCAACAGTTTTATTCCCATTAATTGTACATGAAGCTTTAATGATAGAGCCAACAGAAAATGAGAACAAGGAAAGCTTGGACAGATATATAGAAGTATTTAAAGAAGAAATCGCAAAAGCGAGAGAGGATCCACAATATGCTCATGATGCTCCATATAATACTGCTGTTGGAAGAGTAGACGATGCTTGGGCAACAAGAAACCTAATTTTATCATGGAAAATGATTAAAGAATTAGAAAAGAAAGGTCAATGGCCTCCAAAATGGCCTGAAGATCACTAAATACTTTCTCCTTATTTTTTATTTTCTTTAATTTTATATTTGCTTTAATTAAGCTTGTATCCTATTTAATTTTCAACTGTCGAAAAAAGTCTATAGCGTACTCTGACAAAATTAATAACAGTAAATAAAAATGGGGTATGAGAGTAAAAAAATAATATGAAAAAAAACAAAAAATAAAGAATGTTAATTATCATAGAATTGTAAATAGAAATAACTGCTAGTATCACCATCTTCAAGAACTGGAGTAGAAACAGATTTTACATAAGGTTTAATGTTGTCAAAAATCGTTTCTAATGCAAGATCAAAATTTTTCCAAGAGAATGAGGACTTATCCCAAAATTCTTCCATGAAGTATCCTGTTAATGCTCCATGTTTATTATTTTCATCAGGCATGTTAGAAAAAAAAATTGGCCTAGTAGTTGAATTACTTTCACAAGCTGCAAACATTAGTACGTTTTTTGAGGCTTTAATAGACATGATTTCATTCATTTCATCAGCATGGCAAGTGTCCATAAAAAGAAACAATTTCGAATCATAGGTAGTAGCAGAATCGGCACAAGCAAATTTCTCAAAAAGCTTTTTTAAGTTAAAATCATACAAATCAGTTCTATCGTAGGCTGTTACAAAGTGTCTAGTTTGTGTTACTTCGAAACCGTGACCTGAATAAATAAAGAAGATTAAATCATTTGGATCAGAATTTTCGACAACTTCAGCAGTGATATCATAGATATTTTGTAATGTAGCTTTGTGATAATCAAATTTAAAAGAAGTACTCTCAGGTGCATCAAATAAAGATTCTTGATTAACAGAGTCTTTTTGGCCTAATAGATGTATATTAAATTGAAAAGACTTATAATTCTTTTTTAAATGATTAAAAAATGCTGAAGCCCACATACACCAGAGAACAGCGTCTTCCCACGCACCAATACATTCTACTCCATTTTGATCTTCTCCCATACCGATAATAATGAACTCTGCGTCTATCTTATGATCTGTTGCATCAGGATAACTAATATAGGGAATAGTTACTCCATTTGTACCTCCACCATCTCCTGAACCAGGGTCAAGTTCAAATCCTTTAATTAAGTTGTTACTATTTGTTATGGTTATATTTAAACAAGAACCTAATATGGTCGTTAAAACAAACATTGAAATAATAAGTCTTTTATGAATACTATTTGTTTTCATAGCGAGAATAAGAATATTATTTATATATATATATATCTATTTGATTGATGTAAACATTTATTAGTGTATGAAAGTTTTCAATGATGGGTTAATGATGACTTTTAAAAGAAAAATAGTTTCTTTAACAATATTATTTTTTGTGTTATTATCTTTTATTTCAATTAAAAATGTTATAGTTACACATGGTTCCTCCTTTTATGAAACAAATAAAGCTAAACAGGATACTTCTCATAACATTACTAGTAAAACATTTTTCAACAATAGTAATTATAAGGTTTTATGGAAATTAATTTACCCAACTCCACAATATGGGGATATTACATTTGTTGATATAAATAATGATAATAAGTTAGATGTTTTAATAGGTCCTCTTCATCCAGGTTTATTTGCGATCAATGGAATAAATGGTTCTATTTTATGGACTAAAAATTTTACATCATTGGATTTTTGGTTTCCTTATGTTTGGTGTTATGGTGCTAACCTTTTTGATTTAGACAATGATAAGGAACTTGAAATTATTTTAAGCGTGGGTTTAAATAGAACAGTATATGCTTTTGAGAAAGACTCTACAAATATATGGTCTTATAGTCCTCCAAGAGATAATATTGGTAATGCTGTACTTGGAGATACAAATAATGACTTAGAGCAAGAGGTTTTAGTTTCTTATTCTTCTTTGAAAAACGATAAACAGAGCAACCCAGGAGGAATTGTTAGCCTTTCTCCTAAAAATGGGAAAGAATTATGGAAATATGAAGATTATCGAATCAGAGCTTCAACTATAGTAGTTACTGATTTGAATGATGATGGTTGTGATGATGTTATAGTTAAAACCTATTTAAATAGTCTATTAGCGGTCGATGGAAAAACCCATACTCTACTTTGGGAATATAGTTTTGTGAAAAAAGATTCTAAGAATAATGCTCTCAGTAATCCAGTAATTGCTGATGTAGATGGGAATGGAAAACTAGAAATTTTTGCAGGAGCTAATGACGATTTCTTCTATGCTATAGATGCTGAGACAGGAAAAAAGATTTGGGAGTATATGACGGGAGGTAATATAGGTAATCGTCCAGCTTTAGGAGATTTAAATTGTGATGGTGTTTTAGATGTAATATTTACAAGTGAAGATGGAAAATTATATGTGCTTGATGGTTTAAAAGGAAAACTTATTTGGTCTTTTAAATTCGGAAAATCTCTTAATTCTCCAGACTGTGATTGCTTTTACATTACCTATTCAACGCCTCTAATAGGCGATCTCAATAATGACAATGGACTTGATGTACTAATTGGTGGGTGCGAATCTTACTATGCTTTAAATGGTAAAACAGGTGAAGTGTTATGGAAATTTGAAAATCCTTCACTAATAGAGAGAGACGAAGCAGTTGATGTTGTAGATACAGGAGCCATTGTTGATTTAGATAATGATGGAGAAAATGAAGTTATTCTTGTTTGGTCAGGACTAGGTGTATATGCCTACGATTTTCATGAAGGTGTCTCTGGGAAAAGAATTTATTGGGGTACCGCTCGGGGTAATTCCTTACAACGAGGAAGCTCTTTAGCAGTAGACCAAGATAGTGATTGCTTATCCGATTATAGTGAGCATTTCTATGAGACTGATGCTGCTGAAAAAGATACAGATCATGATTTTCTTCCTGATGGTTACGAAATTTCTTGCCTTTATACTTCTCCTACAAGTATCGACAGTGATAATAACGGAATTAATGATGGAGATGAAGACTTTGATGGGGATGGGTTAACGAACAAAAAAGAATTTCGACGCCATACTAACCCCTTTATTTTTGATTCTGATACGGATGGAATAAAAGATAAGTTTGACTTTTTTCCTTATTTAAATGACTATATCGTTTATTCTAAAATCCTTGGAATTACTTCTTTGTTCGGTTTTTTATTGTATAGTTACAAAAACTACAAGAAAAAAGGTAGAGTTTATAAAATAGTAAACTACATTTACAGTAAAATATGTAAATTTATTAAAAAAGGTAAAATCTTTTTCCATAAAGCCTCTGACGATGTTTTCTACTTTCTTCTTGTCAACAAAGGGTTAATAATAGCTAAATCTATTCTTGCTTTTATTTTATCTAGTATAATAATTGGTCCTTTTTTCATCCCTTCGTGGAAGGAAAGAATGTATCTTAAGAATACAGAAGCACATATTACACTTAATGAAACGGGATCAAATATCAATTATGGTTATATTGATAACACTGGAGAATGTGTAGGGAAATATTGGTTTAGAACCAAGGACGGAACATTTTATGCAATATATTATTATACAGGAAGTTATCCATATAGAGATTTCTATAATCCAGGAGAAGGATTTACTTATTCATCAGGAGATTTGGGATTGAACATAATTGAAGAGATTCCTCCTGAGGATGTAAAAGAAATAAAAGCAGCGCTTAGAAGACCTTGGTTTTTTACTATTAGGATTAATAGCTATAAGTGTAGTTTTTTGTTTAACATTCTATATAATACAAAGGATCATAAGCAAAAAAACTGAACGAACGTTTAAAAATACACCTTTTGAAGAAATGATAAGTAATTACCTTGAGGAAGTAAAGAAAATAAGTTTTAGTAAACAAGAAAGTTTTGCAATGCAAGAATTATGGTTTGACCTAATAGATTACTACTGGGATAAAGGTTTAAATTACTATGTTAATATTGAGAAAGAGGAATTACTTGATAAAAAAGGAGCGCAAAAATATTTCATCAAAGATGGTATTCAAGTTAAAGATGTTATTAGATACCTTGTTCTTTCTGATCTCGAAGCTCAAAAAACTAAATTACCTATCCTTATCAGAACCAAGAGATTAACAAAATCTAAACTGGAAAAAATAACTAGTTGATAACATTTTTCATATCTTTTTTCTTTGTAAGGTTCAATCAACTCACATTGATAAAAAATAAAAAAAGCGGATTACGAAGATAATTGTTCACTTTATCCACATTGGTAAGAGCAAATAAAAAGTGATACACGAGGGTAAATGATGAAACATAAATAAATCCAAACGTAACATAGAGAAACTAAGAAAAATTTCAGCATAAAAACTTTGTAAAAAAAAGGGAGAAAAAATTATAAAATAACTCACAATTACACGCATAAAAGTAGAAAACTATATTAAACTATTATTCGTAAGATGCAGAGATTAGGTTTAACTTACTGTCACACCTAACTCTCTTTTTATTTTTTCTTACCACACTGTTATCCTCCCTCACCAGTCTTTAAATTTCCTTATCTGGAGAAAAATTTATGAATCATCCTACTTTTTTCTCCTACTCAAAGATGATAACCTTTTTGTTTTTTGTGTGACTTCTTAATTCCAATTCTTTTTTCTCTTACTCAAAAGTGTAACCCATATCTATTAAGTAAACAATCCAAAATAGTTAACAACAAGAACTTTATTATTGATTATTTTTCCCTCTTATTGAAGAGAAATGTCAATGGAAAATGTCCCAATGAAAAAAATTGATGAAGTAACATGGGAGATACCAACATCATATAAAAAAGGGATGAAAGTCCCAGCAAGACTGATATTAACACCAGAATTGAAAAAAGGAGTAGAACTTCGAGTAGTAGAACAAATAACTAATGTAGCAACATTACCGGGAATAGTAAAATATGCAATAGCTTTACCAGACACTCATGCAGGCTATGGCTTCCCCATTGGGGGAGTAGCTGCAATGGACATGGAAGAAGGAGTTATCTCACCGGGAGGAGTTGGTTTTGACATAAATTGCTTACCTGGAGACACTTTAATTCTTCATAGTTTAGGTTATAGAAAAACCATTAAAGAATTTGAACCGGATTGGCTTAACACGGAATTATGTGTCTTCAATACATCCGAAAATTCTATGGAAACAGCGTCTGTTGCCTATTTTCTTAAAAAAAGAGACACTGAAGTTTATACTATTCGCACTTATTGTGGTTACACAATTAAGGCAACTTCAGATCATCCTTTGCTTACTCCAGATGGCATGATTGAAACTCAGAATTTACATGTTGGTGATAAATTAGCCATTTATCCTTTTGAGGGTGTAGATTATGAAGAACCAAAAAATGAAACAATTCTAACTGAAGAAGATATTTTAAAACTTGACCTAGGGTTCGATAATCAATCTATTGTGAAGGAGTTAAAGAAAAGAGATTTACTTCCCCTTACTCTCAATAATCCTAAGCTACCATACCTGCTATCTATTATTGGTTTTATCCTTGGTGATGGAACTGTAATAGTTTCATCAACAACAGAAGGAAAGAAAGGTTACGTTACGTTTTATGGAAAGCCAGAAGATTTAGATGAGATACGAGAGGATGTAAGAAAACTTGGATGGTCTCCCTCAAAAATTTACCATCGTACGAAAAAAGCACCTTTCTTCAAGAATGGATATGTAAAAGATATTATCTCTGAAGAATATTCATTCAAGCAAGTATCACGTTCGTTTGTAAGTTTAATTGCAGCACTAGGCTTTCCTGTAGGAAGCAGAGTCTCTCAAGATTGGTTTTTACCAGAATGGTTGATGAAGGTTCCAAAATGGATGAAACGATTATTTTTAGCTTCACTTCAAGGGGCAGATATGAGTACGCCAACAACATTAACATCAAACGAAGGTACATTTTACATGCCTTATATCAAAATTCATAGAAAAGAATCATACGAACAATCAGGTCTTCAATATATTAAACAACTTCAACAACTTTACAATGAATTCAATGTTAATACATCGATTTCAGAGCCAGTTTTACGGTATACCAATGAAGAAGGAACAAAAAGCTATGCTATAATCATTTACATAAAAGGTGATTCACAAAACTTGATCAAACTTTTCTCTACTATTAATTTTAGATATAATAAGAGAAAACAGTGGTTAGCTAATGCTGCGACAGCATACTTAAAACTTAAAGAAAAAGAAATCGAATCTCGTAACACAGCAAGAAAAGAAATAATAAAGTTGAAAGAAGAAAATAAAGGCATAACAGAAATTTCTAAATTAATGAACGATAAATACGGAGTAAACAGACGTTTTGTAGAAAGAACAATCTACGATGGTGTAGTTGATCATTCAAGGCCATCTAAAGCGTTTTTCTCATTTGAAGCATTTTTGGGTGCGAGTTGCGACAATTTGGAAGAGAGTGGTGTTATCTGGGATAAAATAGTATCAATAGAAAAAGAAGATTTTGATGATTATGTCTATGATTTTACAATTAACCATGAATCACATAACTTTATTGCAAATTCAATTATAGTTTCAAACTGCGGCGTCCGTATGCTCTCTACCTCTCTCTCCGAATCAGAAGTTCGACCAAAAATTTCAGAATTAGTGAATAAACTTTTTAGAGCAGTTCCTGCAGGTGTTGGTGTAAAAAGCACTCTTCGTCTTAATGATTCACAGTTTAATGAAGTTCTAGAGACAGGAGCCACATGGTGTCTAGAAAATGGATATGCTTCTAAAGAAGATGTAGAGAGAATTGAAAGTGAAGGACGCCTTCCTCATGCTGATGCGTCTAAAGTAAGTCAAAGGGCAAAACAACGTGGTCGCAGTCAGTTAGGTACATTGGGTTCTGGAAACCATTATCTTGAGATTCAAGTTTTAGAAGAAGGGGATCTCTTAGACCCAGAAATAGGAAAAGAACTTGGACTTACTCATGCTAAACAAATATCTGTTATGATACATTGTGGTTCTAGAGGTTTAGGTCATCAAGTGGCTTCAGATTACTTAAAAACCTGTGTTCAAGCTATGGATAAGTATAAGATCCCTGTTTTGGATCAAGAGCTTGCTAGTGTACCTATTACTTCTAAAGAGGGTGAAGATTACTTTGCAGCTATGAACGCAGCAGCTAACATGGCTTTTGCTAATAGACAAATAATTACGCATAACGTTAGGAAAGTATTCGAAGAAGTTTTCAAAAAAGACAGTGATGAGCTAGGATTAAAGTTAATTTACGATGTTGCCCATAACATTGCTAAAATAGAAGAACATGAAGTTGATGGAAAGAAAAGAAAGCTTGTTATTCATCGAAAAGGTGCAACTAGAGGCTTTCCACCAGGACACCCAGAAATTCCTAAAGCTTATCAAAAAATTGGACAGCCAGTAATTATTGGAGGTTCAATGGAAACAGGTTCTTATCTTCTTGTTGGAACACAAAAATCGATGGAGATTACTTTTGGTTCAACTGCCCATGGAGCAGGAAGAGTGATGAGTAGAGCACAAGCTAGAAGAGTCAAAAGAGGAGAAGAGATACAAAGACAACTGTCTGATAAAGGAATATATCTCAAAGGAGCCTCGTATAAGGGTATTGCAGAAGAAGGCGGTCATGCTTACAAAGACATAGATGCTGTAATCCACGCATTAAAGGTAGCAGGAATATCTCATCCTGTAGCAAGATTAAGACCAATAGGCAACATTAAAGGATAAAAACCTTTTTTCTGATTTTTTAATTTAGTTTTAAGGTTTAGTTCTTAGATCAACAATATTTACGCTTAATTTCATTTTTTTAGCCCAAGAAGAAATACGCTTTACAGCTTCATCTGTACTTTCAAGTTGAGCCCCAGAAGCAGGTTTGTGTCCTCCTCCATTCATTGTTTTTGCAAGTTTATCAACTCGCAAAAAATCTATCTGTTCATCTGTTAACTTCTTACTCAATCTTAGACTTATTCTTGTAATATCAGGATACTCGGTTAAATATGCTGTCCCTTTTGCTCCTCGATACATCACTTCGTGAGCGATATAAGTAATATTATAATGCGAGGGTCTATCAATTAATATAACAAAATCTGCTATTTCTATTTCTTGGGAAACATCATGTGCTTTTTTTCTTCCATATCTTAAATTACTGATCTTCTTATGAATGAACTCAACATTAGGATCGTTAAAATCCCAAAGTCCTATCCATCCTTTTTTTGATAGAATATCTGTTAATATGGCGTGATCTTCTAATGTAAAGGCTGTTTTACACGCATCCTCTAAGAACCATATTTTTGTGTCTTCATTAAAATCGTCTAAAGATGATTCCAATTCAATTGGGGGTGGAATCGAGTAGCTTGCAGTATCAGTAATTTCTGTCATTTTGGCCAATTCGATCATATAATCAGGGAGAACAGAAGAATAATTTTTAGATAGTAAATAAGAGGTGCTTAATCCTCCTGCTTCAAAAAATATCTTTCGTGCATTAATTAATTTTCCAACTGCAGAAATGTGATGATCAACATATAGTTCCATCTCATTAAGATTAAACGGTTCTAAATCTACAATTGCAAACCAGTTAGCTTTCTCAAATTTTTCTCGAAGATTGGGATTATTAAGCAGTGAATAATCGATTGGTAAGTAAACTAGTTTTTGATTTTTCTCAAAGAGTTTCTTAACAATTGCACCTGAAACTATTCCATCACAACAATTGTAATGATAAGCTACTTTCATAGTTTTCTTTTTTTTAAGTTCAGAGAGGACTTTATTTCTGTATTCTTTTCTTTGCTTCTGTATATCAGATATTTCCATTTTGCTCAACTTCTATCAACTAATATTTGCAAATTCTTTGAAGTTTCTTGATAATACTTCTGAAACTTCATCCATTGATAAGTTTTTTACTTCAGCTATTTTTTCCATAATTTGAGGGATAATAGCTGGTGAACCTATTATTCTTTCTCCTTTTATCCAATATTTTACATTTCCGTCTGATTCAGTTAATAATTGCTCTAATTCCACCTTTTCTAGAACAAAACGATGTGTACTGCCTCCTAAAATTGAAGGATTAATTGAAAAGAATACACCTTTATCTCTAAATTTGTAAAGTATTTTTTTCGGACCAGAATACCAATGTATCAAAATGTTAGAGGGAGGAATAGAAAAAGAATCTAGGAGCTCATACACTCTTTCTTCTGCTCCTTTTGAGTGAATGTTAATGGGAATTGAATATTGTTCTGAGAGGTTAAGAAAGAATCTAAAAACTTCTTCTTGAAGAGGATAATACTGCTCTTTCTTAATAAAATGGTGATCTAATCCAATTTCTCCAAAAACCAGAGGAGAAACAGTTGCTACATGGTAAGAAATTTTGTTGATCTGTTCTTCAGGCATATTACGCTTTACTTCCCACGGATGAATGCCAAAACCAGGAATAATCTGTTTGTATTTTTTTTGTAGTTCAATTGCTTTTTCAATCTCTGTATATTTCATAGATACTCCTACAACATATTCCAAACCAAGATCTAACCATTGTTTCATAAAATTATCAATATCTTTGTAAAAGTAATTAATAGGTAAATGGCAATGAGCATCGTGAAATTGCATAATAAAAATTTATCATAGAGTTTATTTATTTGTTTGGTAAAGTTTACATTAAGAGGAATAAAATTATGTCAAGTTTAGAAGAAAGAGTTAAGAAACTAGAGAAAGAAGTAGAACGTTTACGTAATTTGCTCGAACAACATCTTCATCAACATGGATGGCGCCCCCAACCAATAAAACCTAAACCGAACATCCCTCCAAAGCATCCTTTTAAGCCAAATCATGATGATTTACACGAACCTTTTAAAATAGATTAAAAGAAAATCCATAGTAAGGATCGCCAATTGGTTTTGTAAAAACTTTGTTTTTCTATAAGAACAAACTCTTTATATTTAGATTTTTTAAAAGAATATTGATGTAACTAATGCCACAGAAGAAGAGAGATTTTGCTAAGATTGTTCGAAATATGATTAGACAAAGTGAAGTAGTTTGTGAAGTAATAGATGGACGTTTTCCATCACTATCCAGAGTTAGAAAATACGAAAATATGGTATTAAGAAATCCAAAAAAAAGTCTTGTAATAGCAATGAATAAAATTGACTTAGTTCCTGACAAAGTAGTAAAAAAGTGGAAGAAAATACTCAAAGAAGAAGGATTAAATGTTATTGCGGTAAGTGCGAGAGAGAGGTTAAGCACCTCTATATTAAGAAAAGAACTGCTTAAAGTTGCTCCACCAGAAACATACTTTGTAACTGCTTGTTTTATTGGTTTACCCAATACAGGCAAAAGTTCACTTATTAATATTCTAAAAGGAAGAGCTAGCGCTCCAGTTGCTCCAATTCCAGGTTACACAAGAGCAGAACAAGTATTAAGAATAACTACAAGATTAAGAATTTTTGATACACCGGGAGTACTTACAAAAAATATTAACCCCAATGAGAGAATATTACTAGGTACTTATAGATGGGATCAGCTTGCAGATCATGTTAAAGCTTCTTGGGTGTTGGTTCAAGGAATAGAGAAGTATAACCCAGGAATTTTAACTGAAGTCTATGGAATAGAGTACCGTTCTCCTCCTGAATTTATTGAGAAATTCGCTGAAAAAAGGCATAGAAGAAAAAAAGGAGGAGTTTTAGATATTGAAGCAGCAGCTTCGATATTCATGAATGAGTATATTCAAGGAAAAATTCCGATATGGGAAGACCCTGAAACGTATTTAAAAGAGAGAGAAGAACAAGAAGAGAGATAAAGATAATAAACATAGAGATTAGTATATCAATTATAGATCAAACGCTTAACAATTCAGTTTTTAAAAAAATAGTTATTTGTTTTTTAATTTTACAAATTTACAACTAACAAATTTTTTTGTAGTTTTATAAATCGTTTAAATCCTTCTTTTAATTAGACAATAAATATTTACATAATACGATTGTTTTTTTTTATTAGGAGATAGTTCAATGAAAAAAAATATGTGTTCTTATTGTTAATATTGTTGGGAAATTGAATAATTCTTCTTGGAGCACATTCTGGAACTAGCGAAACAACTATTCGTGCATTTTTAATAGAAAAAATAGAGATTACCGATAAGTTTGAAGGAACTACATCTACTCAATACAGAATACAAATTGGAATTCTTTTTGTAAGGATAGATGACTCTTCTGGTGCTACTTTCGATAATGACAAAAACTGTGGAGATTTAAGAACATTTCCAAAAGATTTTGATAACTATAATGGAGGTGGTGCCGATTTTTATGGTAATAAGTTATGTACCTTATATACTAAACATGTGATTTTTGTTCTTCTCTTTTCTTTTTCAAAGTAGAGGAAAAATAAAAGAAGAGAAGATAGATTCTCTTCTTAACCTATGATTTTTAATTTTCCCTTGATAATAAGTATTGCACTACACCCAGAGATAATAATACTAAGGATTGCACCTGAAAACCAATACCAGTTAACATCTCCAGACTCTGTAAATGCCAAAAGAATAAATATCAAAAAAAGAACGTTAAAAACAGTTGAAACTAGTAATATATTCAGAAATATGTTTTTAAATTTCGGCTTTTCAACGCTAGTTTGAAAATTATTATCCTTTTCTTCCATACTAAATAAAATAGAAAAATGATTTTTATTTTTTGTTACTAAGAATAGTACTTCCGAATTATCTCAAAAAGTATGAATTGAGAACACACCAATGATAGTATGAACGCCTATAATTTTAACCTATAGAAATCGGTCAACTTATTGCGGAAGTACTATAAGAAGATGAAATTAGAAATATCAGGATAATTGGTTTATGTCTTTGAATTCACTAACATAAAACAAACCATTTTCATGTTTAACTATGTAGATATCTGTTTTTAACACGACCAAGCGAGATGCTTTTACAAAATTTTCTAATTGATTATTACATAAAGGTTTTAACCTTAAAAAAGAAAAAAAACTATTTTTTCCTTCTTCTAATTAACGGATAGGAAAAAATAGCAACTACAAAAAATATTATTGTAAACGGAACTGTAGTTGTATTTTCCTCGTAAACACCTGCTCTTTTTAACCATTCAATAGATGTATCAAGGTTATAGTCATACTTCATAATGTCGTTATAATACCAATATGATTGAATAGGATAAATGGGGCTTTGAGATATTAAATATTCTCCATCGTGGATCTCTCTGTTTATTTCCTCTCTATCTATTGCATATGATATTGCTTTTCTTACAGCAAGAGCCTTTGAATAGTTTTCATATCCTGTCTCATTTAAGAAGATAAAGTTATCATCACCTCCAATAAAGGGTCTTCTAAGGTTGAATATCATAAAATTCATGTAGTTTTTCAGTTTTGACTGAATTTCAAACTTAGGGTCATCTTGCATGCTTTTTCTCTCATCTATGAAAGTGTCCATTTCTCCTAATAAATCAAGTCTTCCTGCTTTAAACTCTTCAAGTATTGTATTTAAATCTTGAATGAAACGTACATTGATAGTTTTAATATCTAGATCCTGTTCTGTCCCATCAATAGCTCCAACACCAAACCAGAAGGGAGAAGCCCTCAAAACTGCAACTGTATCTTTTTCATGATAGTCTAGCATGTACTTACCACAACCAAATGCAGAATTTCCATATGTAGACCACTGCGGAGTGTTAAAAACACCATTATACAGTCCTTTCATTGGAACACCCCCAGTGGAGTAAGTGACTGTTTCATCTGTTGTGTTTAAGAAAAATTCTGGTAATAGTTTAACTGTTAGTGCTTCCAAGAATTGTGTGTATTTTTCTTTCTCTTCTGTCTCAGGATCACCATCTATTTCTATCCAGAATGACAAAGGATCATTAGAATCAACCCATACATTGTGAATCCAGCAATAATCATCTGCATCTCCATTAAAACAGGGTTAGCATAAGCAAGTAAAGTGAATACTGCATCTTTAGCAGTTACTTGTTGGTTGGTTCCATCACTAAACTCACCATCATCACTTTTCATGAGTATAGATGGATTTACAATATTTCCATTTTCATTAATTAGTGGGTCAGAACTGCTATCTCTTCCAGTAATGTTAAAAGATGGATTCCAGTAGACATCATCACGCAGAGTGAATTTGTATAAGAGTTCATTGTTTTCATCTTGTTGCCAATCAAAAATTAAACCAGTTTTAATGGGTTCAAAACCAGGAGACATCTGGATTAATGGTTCTGTAACTAGGGAAAAAATGTAGGAATTAGATGAATCATGTTGCACGAATGGGTTTAAATTTACCCACAAATCAGTATAATCATTTAATTCTTCAGTTGAGGTTTGCCCTTCGTGTAAGGAAGTGAATTCCATATAAGGTAGGGATTCAACAACACCCCACAAAGCATTATATCCATCTAATGTAGCCCAATTAGCAACATATGATCGTGGGCTGAAGAATGGCAGCATTGGTAAGACTTTATCCATTATTAATTGTTGCCATTCATAATAGTGTTGTTGTCTTTCTTCAAGATCCATGACGAGAGAGCCTTTTTCTAACATCTTTCATTATCGTCTCCATAAGGAATCTCTGTGTTTATACCAAAATAATTTAGAGAACCATTCTCACAAAATAGTTCTTTCTGATCATATATTGTTCCTCCACCAGTTAAACCTAAGAATGCAAGATCAAAGTCATAAGTAATAGTAAGAGTACCTATAAAGACTATCCACTCTTCATTCTTAATATTAACTTTAATACCCAATTTGTCCAAATATTGGGCAATGTAAAGACCGTAATCAGGAAGATAACCACTACCACTAACCTTAAGGGTTAATACAGCAATTGTATCGGTTTCAGCTTTTGTATTTAAAATAGAAAATGAACTGATTATCAAAAGAGTAGAGAGCAAAATAAGATTGAATAATTTTTTTTTCATTTTTTATACCTCTATTTTATTATCAGTTGATGTAAGGTTAAAATTGCCATTTATTTTGGAAACCTTTTTTCTTTAGAATATAGCATTTTAACCAACATATCGTCAACTTATATCCAAAAACACTTATAATAATATCGACAAATAGCTGATTTTTTGAAGAGAATCATTTTTATATAGAAAAAAATCAAGTGTATTTTAACAAAGTAATCTAATATAAATTGCAGAATTAACCAACAATTTTTAGTTTGCCTTTTATAATAAGGATACTACATATTCCAGAGATTACCAGCATAAATAAAGCTCCGATAAACCAATCAAAATTTGTTGTATCTTTTAGATATTGCAACAAGAAGATGACAAAAAGAGTACTAAATACTGCATCAAACAAGACCATATTCAAGAAGATGTTACTAAAACTAGGTTTCTGGGAATCGTTTCCTAATGAATCCTTCTTTAACTCATTCATAGTTTTCACTCTCAAAGGAAAGGTTTTTCGTTTTTTTCTCTATAAAAGAGAATAACTATTAATTATTTTCTGTGAAAATTTTAATGAAATATAAAAAATTATTGCTTAATGTCATTAAACTAATGTTAAAAAAAGAAAAGCAATCAGAGTTTTCTTTTTATGTAAAGTATATCCAAAAAGATCAATATTTCATTTTTTTAGTGTTTTAATAATTGTAACAGGAAGACGAAAAATTACTTTTCTCAAAAACTTTCCATAGTCTAATATTCCCATTATCATCTTACCCACTAAGTCAGCTAATTTATCATCTTTTATAGCCAAATTGACAATTAGCTCCATTCTTCTCAAAGTTTTATATAGAAAGTTTTGAAGAAATAGACCTGTTTTGCTTAAATCTTTTCCAAAATCTTTTATCCACTTTTTCTGATAAGCTTTCAACGCTTTACCATATTGTTTATTGTTGTATATAGCTTCTGCAGCAAATTTTCCTCCAGAGATACAATAATATAGTCCCTCACCTGTTACTGGACTTACAAATCCTGCAGCATCACCTACTAGCAAGAGTTTATGAAAAACGGATTTTTTTACAGGTTTCTTAAAAACCAGTGTATAGGACTTTGCTTTGGCTAATTTGATGTCAGAAGGAATAAGATTCATTTCTTTTAGCTGTTCAACAAATCGTTCATATACATTTTTTGGCCCATCCTCTTTAATATCGATCCATGTAGCTCCAATACCGATGTTGATGTAACCTTTTTTGATGAAATACCACCCATACCCTTTAGGAACAACTCCAAAAAAGATTTGTAAGCTAGTTTCTTTTATTCCTAAATCAGTTAATAATTTCTGTTCGATTTCAGTTTCTGAATTAACACATATAGCGAGGTAACCCTCTGGCCAGCGAGATCTAATTCCCAGAGAACGAATTAACTTATTATTTTGAACGCCTGTAGCAAGAATAACATAATTTGCACTAATTATTCTTTTTTCGGTGACAATAGTGTATGTATCATTATTGGAATCATGTTTTATTTCTAGAACTGCTTCACCATCGAAAATTGAAACGCCTTGTTCTTGAGCGTCACGAGCCATAGCTTCATCAAACTGTTCTCTAATAACAAAATATCCTTTGTTGCCCCTATTAATGAAATGTTTAAGAGACGGTGAATAGATAGTAATATTGTCTATTGAACAATTAATAGACTGTTTGGCTTTTTCACCTAATAAGGATAAAGTTCTATGAGATAAAGCTCCACCACAAGGTTTGTCTCTGGGATAAGCCTTTTTTTCAAATAAAATGGTTTTCAATCCCATTTTTGCACAATAATAAGCTGATGAAGAACCAGCAGGTCCTCCTCCAATAATCGCAACATCATATAATTCGTTTGACACACACTCAAAAAAAACTAATATTTAAAAAAATTTGCTGTAACCAAAAGTAATTTCTAATTGATTATTGATTCATGTTTTGTACAATAGATTAATCACTGTTGGGCAGGGTATTACAAAAACATTTACTTATATAATTAAAATTGAGGTAAATGATTATGTTGAATTGAAAGTGAAACTTTCCTCTACTAGGGATTAAAATGGAATGCAGTTGCAAAGTTACATACGGAATCGTTTACTCTTGTACAACTAAATTATATATCAGAGACACTACACAAGACCTTGAATTCTTTATTGAATCTGATGATATACTGACATCCTCGTTTATCTATGACCCAATCTTCTGGTTTAGTCCAACGGAATAAAACAGCAGAGGTGATATAAATTAAGAAGAGATTAGAGTTCTACATTTTTTTCTTTTTTTTATTATTTGCTTATAGTAGCAGCATGAACTTGAGCATAATTAATAGTCGTTATAGAATTGAAGGCGACAATTATAATGAATTAAAACATGAAAGGTCTTCATTTATCACAGACAACAATTTTAGGGATAGTAATTATAAAGAAAAAAAGAAACAAAACTTAAATAATAACCAGCTGAATAAAAAAATAAAATTAGAAATAAGTTTTGATATTGTTTTTGATAAAGATTGGATAGTTAATGAATCAATTACAGTTGTAGGAAAAACTATATTACTAAAAGGAAATCTAATTGTAAACTCAACAGGGAATATCACAATAGAGAATTCTATTTTAATATTTAACTCTTCGTGGATAGTTAATAATGGAAATCTTGTAGAAGATGCTTTACAGATTAGAATTCTTGGAGGTAAAACTATTTTTATTAATACTACAATATCAGTTTTAGTTCCATTTGTAGAATTAAGTTATAATCAAATACGTAATAATTACTTTACGATAAGCGCAGAAAAATCTTCCCAGTTGTACTTTATAAACAGCGAATTGAAACATTTAGGAATTATAGATAACATAAATAGTGGGATAAATGTTAACCAAATAAGTGAGTTAAAACTAGAAAATTGTAATATTAACGCATTATGGGGAATTCTTTATGCTAATAATACAGACAGGGTTGTAATCAATAATTGCAAATTGAACTCAAGATTGAGGGGTGATATGAGATTTGGAACAAATTATACCATGGTAACTCTAAATGGTGGAATTGAACATATAATTACACACAACAATTTCTTTAGAAATGAGGAAACAAATTCTATAGAATATTCAGAAGAAAAAATAGACAGGCTTGTTATCTTGAATTCGAAGAACAGTATTATTTCAGAAAACACATTTAAACAAGCAAGATCTTATGATAATTCCTTTGGTCTAAATGTTAGAAACTGCACTTCAACGATAATTAATAACAATAAAGGGCCATCAATGCACATGCATTTAAAAGGTTCTAGAAATATTACAATAACACAAAATCACTTTGGGCAACTAAAGGTTCATAATACCTACGAATTGTTACTTAAATTCAACATAGCTGAAAATCTGGAACTCGCTAACTGTTCTTATATAAACGTCAATTACAATATTTTTAATGCTACAAAGGAAAGAATCTATGATATAGGATCTTGCGTTTTTCTAATGGGTTCAAATGAATATATTAATATTTCATGTAACATTAATGCAGCACCTATTTTGGAAAGTTCATTTTATACAATAACAGCAGAAATAAAGAACAGTTTCTTTTATATGAATAATCAAGTTGGCCCCATATATATAATTGATTATCCAGATTTCTATGAGAAAGTGTTTAATTTCTCAATAGAAAATAAAAGAGAAATAGTAATAGAATACCCAAAACTATCAGTAAATCAATATTACAGTTATAACAATCAAGGTAATTTCTATTCAGCCGATATACAAGCAAGTTTAGAAAATATATTAGAAGATTTTAACAACGATGGTATAGGAGATGCATCTTTTCCAGTATCGTCCGTTCCTATAATAATGGATGAAAAGCCATTAATGTTCCCCATTACATTTAATAATAATTTCGATCAAAAAGCCCCAACTCTTAATCATAAAAATTATTTTCCAGGTGGCGATAATTCTATTTATGATACCATCTATGCTAGTGTAACTGACAATTTTATGTTGGCAACAATCGTAGTAGCTTATGATTTAGGTTCATCTGGTTCATGAGTTGAAATTTTACGTAATTTCTTCAGGACTCTCCCCAACCAATCAACAAACTTAGCGAAAGTTGTGAAGACTAGCTTAAGAGAACATGAAAGACACAGTCTTAATTAAGTTCTCTAAGGGGTTCATCTCCTTACCCCGGGCACTCATAACTCCCAAAGGGAAGACCGGGTGTCGTAGGAATGAAACCTACGTCTTTAAGCATCTAGCTCAAGACACTACATAAATGAGAATTAAATATATAAAGATAGCTGAAAAGTTGTTACACTCCCCAATATTTTGTATGTTTTATTTATGCAAATGTGTTTCTGGTTGTTATTGGTCTAATAACTCCACAAACTAAAAATTTAGTTTTTTACGTAAAAAAGTATCTCATGGACTTTTAAGACTATGATAAAGGACGAATTTACAGGAGAATTTATTGCAAAAATTCCTAAATTGACACAAGGGATAAATAAATATTATTTTATTGTATGTGATATTTTTGGGAACAAATTGAAAAGCGAAATTTATACTTATAAGGTTCCGACCATTACTTCACAGACTTCATGGCAAACCTTGAATTCCTTTCTAGGAGTATTACTTTTAATTTTTTATCTGAAAAAAACTAAACTCAAAAGGGCTCAAAAATGTTAAACATTTTATTTTTTTCTCTTAGACTAGTACTTCCGCAATAAGTTGACCGATTTCTATAGGTTAAAATTATAGGCGTTCATACTATCATTGAGGTATTCTCAATTCATACTTTATGAGATAATTCGGAAGTACTATTAGACAGAACAATAAGAATGAAAACTCAAACTCTTCAAAGTTAAGATGAATTGCGTAGTAAGCATACTAAAAGATTCATATAATATAATGAAGAAACAGCAGACTCTCCTCCAATAATCACAACATCATATAATTCATTTGTCATAAACCCAAAAAAAGTTATGGAAAAATTGTTATAAATAAAAATTAATAGTTGATCATTGTTTCACAATTTTATGTTATAGTTTTTGTTAGATTAAGATAAATGATCGGTATTATTGAATTGGCTAATATAAAAGAGACCATTCTCATAAACTATCTTTGAGATTGAACTTGGTTTAGGGTAAAATCGCCAAAAGTTGGATGGGTGAGTTCTAGTAATATAAACAAATATCAAATTTATTACTGCTCCATGAGTAACGAGAACCACAACTTTTTCTTTTTGTCTTTCAAGTCGCTTAAACAATCTGTGAATTCGATCTAAAACTGTGTAAAATGTTTCTCCATTCGGGATAATAAAATCGTGTGGATTAGAAAACCATTTTTCTTTTTCTTCTCCAATAAAGATTTCATCAAAGGTTTTTCCTTCCCAGTCTCCAAAAGACATGTCCAATAAATAAGGTTCTTCTTCAAAAATGGCTTTAGGGTGATATTCTTTTATTTTCTCTGCCGTTACTCTTGTTCTAGAAAGCTTACTATAGTAAATAGCTTCTATAGGAACATTAGCAAGAACTTCACCTGTTTCTTCTGCATGCTTAATTCCTAATTCTGATAAAGGAATATCTTTTCTTCCTCTAAATCTAACAGCTCCAACATTATACTCTGTTTCTCCGTGTCTTACTACATATATTTCCATTTTTAACGCATTTATTCAAAATATATAATAGAAAAATGTTTCTCAAGGGTAACAAACAAAAACTATCATTATTTGTTTATCAGTTTTTATATTTATCATCTGATATTAAGATTTATAGTCATACGATAGTGGAAAGAATATTTTTATATGTGCGAATGAACTTTTACACTATTAAGGAGACTGATGCAAGTTGCACCTTACTGAACATTCATTTTTTGATTTAATAGACATTGTTCATTCAAATGATCGTTGTGTTGAATGCGGTGCTTGTATTGCCGTATGCCCTTTCCAAGCGATAATTTCTAAAGATTTTATCATCAACGAAGAGCAATTAAAAAAAGGCAAAAAAATAGAATTACAAAATTCATTTCATATTTTTTATGGGGTAAAAGAAATAGTAGAAAAAAGGACAGAGTTCAGTAACAAAGTAGTAGCAAAGTCAAAGGGTAGATGGAAAGGAATTTTCAGTAGGAAAAAGAAAACAAAAAAATTTGAAATAGCCAAAGATATCATCTCTATTTATGTATTATCTGATGCAGGAGTGCCAATGTTTACTTATCCACAAAATGAAGAGCAAGAAGTTTTGATATCAGGGATATTTGGAGCATTAACTCTTTTAATTAATTCAATGTCAAGAGGAAATCAATTTTTAAAAGAAGTAAATTATTCAAATATGACACTAATGCTAGAACAAAGAGAAGGATTAATTGTAGCATTACTAGTAAAAAGATCTAAAAACGAAATAAGAGATAAATTAAATAGTTTTGCTGATGAACTTGCTAAAGAAACAGTGATTTTTGAAAGAGGTCAAATAGAAGAAGTCCCAAACCAAGACAAAATGATGGATTTAATTACAAAAAACTTTCAGTAAATATCAATAATTTCTTTTTTTTTATTTTAATTTTTACTAAATAATAGAAAAACACTATTGCAAAACTTCAAAAAGTTCAATTTTATAGTGAAAATAGTGAATTTTTTAGAAAAAAAGTTAAACTTTACAATTCTGAAAAATAAAAATTACATCTAGTATCCTTCATCTTTCATGTATTTAGTAAAATTAAAAATCTTATGTCAACAATAATTAAGTTAAAATTCAGAATGAATAAATAACTCTATATGGGAAATTATCGTTTACTTGAAAATGAAACTACTGGAGATTTTGCGTTCGAAGCCTATGGTTCATCACTAGAAGAATTGTTTAAGTATGCTGGTTTAGCTACAATGAGTGCAATGGTTGATCTTAGCCAACTTCAAGGAAAACAAGAATATTCGTTTGAAATAGAATCACCTAATCTTAACATGCTTTTTTATGAATTTCTTTCAGAACTTATTTTTGTTAAAGACGTAAAAATGGTTTTTTTCACTGATTTTGAAATTCAGATAAGAGAAAACAGTGGTTACAAACTTCATTGCAAAGCAAAAACAACACCAATAGATAATTTAAAACAAGACCACTTTACTGATGTAAAAGCTGCAACAATGCATCATTTAATAGTAGAAAAGCAAGGTGAACAATGGTATTGTAAAGCCATTCTTGATCTCTAGTTTTTGTTACAAATATTATTTTTCAAAAATTCAGCCCACTATTTATAAAAAAAATATATAGGGATATTATACAATCCTTTGTTTTCCTCCAGGAGGATTAATGAAAAATACAGTTAATAATAATAAGAATATCCCTAAAGATTCCTTAAATGTCACATTATTTACTATATCTTGGGGTAATCCTTCCCTGAATACTGTAATTGCTTGAAATCCAAAAAATATTACAAGTAGTTGTATAAAGAAATAAATTAAGATGGTTATAAATGCTCCTCTGATTAGGTATCTCAAAAGTTTTCTGTCTTCATCTCTTCTTACCCTACTTAACAAATAATCAGTTACTAATAGTGATGAAGCTGTTAACACTATCGCACCAAAAAGTGGGAAAGCGATTACTAAACTAATATATCCTACTTGGTTTAGTTGCACAATTTCGCTGAGATAATAATAGTGAGGCAACTGTGCTATCATTGATATTCCAAATAAAATTAATATACTGGGTAAAGCTGCTTCTTTGTTCCAAAATCTTGATTGTTCACTCATAACTTTCATTCCTTAACATTAGGGATGTTTTTGCTATAATCAACAGTGTTTTTTTTAACTTTTCTGTTCAAGTTTCTAGTTAATGCATATCTTCTTCAAAAGAATATCCTTTCTCTATTCTAAATTCACAGTAATTATATCCTGTTCCATGACATTTTGTTTCTGTTACAATTGGTGGGTCTTTCAATAATAATGCAAGTCTTCCAGCTATGTATCCTGAAGTAAAGTCACATAATGTTTCTCCTTTACTTTCTCCATCTTCAGTGAGATTTATTCCTGAAGAATAGGCATTTTCATAGATTCTAATGTACATTTCATCTTCGTCTTCACCGTCAATAACTTCAACAAAAGAATATTCTCTTTTTAATATGTTTGTAGGATGAGTGAGATAAAGTTTTAAAATTTCAACTGCTTTCTTTAGTGATTCAATAGGCAAACTTTCTTCTTCTAGTACATCATATATTATTGTTTTACCTGGTCCAATTACACCTAATTCTCTTCCAGCAGAATATAAGAGTGCTCCACAGAATTTATCTCTAAACTTTAGAGACATTATTTGCTGCTGTAAAATACTTATATGTACATAATCTACATCATTAGGACGTAAAGCATTAGTCATGAGTAAAGATTCAAATCCATTTTGACTTGTCTCATGAATCAACTCAAAAAACATTTGCTTACGATACTCTGATTTTGGCAAATCTCCTAAATATTGAATGTTTTTTTTACTTTCATCAATTTCTTTTACTTTATATGGAGCTTTTCCTGGTTCTTTACCCAAAAACACTTCAATTTCAAATTCGCAATAGGGGTCACCAAGTCCTTTACACTTTGTTTCCACAACAGAGGTAGCAGAACCAGTCATTGCTTCAACTGTACCAGCAATTTTTCCAGCAGTAAAATGACATAAAGGTTCTCCTACATTTATTACACCAGAAACAGTACAAAGGTCGTGAATTCTGAGTGTTGCTTTATAATTTTCAATACTAGCTATATCACAATGAGTAGCTTGGTAAATTGGAATATCATTATTATGGCTATATAATTTAGCCAACGCTATTAAGACCTCTTGAAAACGTTCTTCAGGATTTACTGCTTGAACATTAGGATTTAACACTGTCAGATAATAAGGATCAGCACCATAAATTCCTAATTCCCTTCCGCTTTGGTAAAGTAACTGAGGAACTAATGGATCTAACGCAAGTAATGAAAGAACAACTTGTTGATATACGCTAATATGACAGTAATCTCCAATAGTTTTTCGAACAATATTCTGAGAGATGAGAGAAGAGATTGTGTTTTTTGTCAAAACCATCATACTTTCTTTTCTCTGCGTTTTTTTATCAGTAGCCACCATTAGAGGAAGAATATGGCTCCATAATTTATCCTTAATATCGTCTTCAGTTATCATACCCTTTGCAATTACGCTGTCATTCATCATAATAACAGGTACTGACATTACATTATACTGAGAAGCAATCTCTGGTTCTTCTGTTATATCTACTTTTGTTACACTCACAAGATTTTTTAAAGAGGTTCCTGCTACTTGCTCTACAACATGCTCTACTGATGGGCATGCGAAGCATGTAGGACTAGTAAATAATAACAATCGAACCTTAGATTGCATATCTTCTTCTGACATAGTTACCGCGTTTCCAAATTTCTTAATAGTTATTATTCGTTTATATTGAAAAAGATTTCTTCAATGCAAAAAAAATCTAAAAGAGAAATAACAAACTCATCTATCATTGAAATAACTCAATCATTATAGAAACAAGCGAGACGTGTTTAAAACAAACATTTATCCAATATTAGTTTAAGAAAATTGAACTTTTTAGATAAAATTTTATTAATGACTAAAAAAAATGCACAAATGATTTGGTGAAAAAACGTGACAGATATAACCAAAATTGAACGAGTTGCAAAGTTGTTAAAGAGAGAAAGAAAATTGCGCTTGGCAAGATTAAATGATGTGTATATGAAACCCATCGAAGGACCGACTGATCGTCTTGTGACCAGTGAAAAAAAAGATTATATAATGTTAGGAAGTTATTCATATCTAGGTTTAATTAATCATCCTGAAATCAAAAAAGCTGCAAAAGAAGCGATTGACAAGTATGGAACAGGAGCTGGAGGAGTAAGATTACTTACAGGAACACTAGATTTACACAAAAAACTTGAAAAAAAAATAGCAGAATTCAAAAATACAGAAGATGCTGTTGTATATTCAAGCGGTTATGTTACTAATGAAGCTATTTTATCTAGTATTTTCAGTAAAGGAGATCTTATTGTCATTGATCGTTTTGCTCACGCGAGTATTTATAGTGGATGTATCCTATCAAAAGCAGAATGGACAAGATTTCAACATAATGATATGGAAGATTTGGAAAGGATATTGAAAGAGAATAGAGAAAAATACAACAATATTGTTATTGCAGTTGATGGTGTTTATTCTATGGATGGAGACGTAGCCAATATGCCAGAGATTATTGAATTAGCTAAAAAATATGATGCTTTTACAATGGTTGATGAAGCTCATGCTATAGGCGTTTTAGGTGAAACAGGGAAAGGTGTCGAAGAATATTTTGGGTTAAAAAAGGATGATATAGACATCAAAATGGGAACACTAAGCAAGACTATCCCATCAGTTGGAGGTTATATTGCTGGAAAAAAGGAACTAATGACTTTCTTAAGATACAGTTCTAATCCATTTATATTCTCTGCAGCTTTACCCCCACCTAGTGCTGCAGCAGCTTTAAAAGCTTTTGAAATAATTGAAAATGAACCAGAGAGAGTTAAAAACGTTCAAAACAAAGCTAAAGAATTTATTAAAGGAGTAAAAGAACTTGGATTTGATACGTTAAGGAGTAAGGACACTGCAATAATCCCAGTAATTATAGGAACAGAAGTGAAAACTTTTCGTTTTGCGAATAAAATGGAAAAACAAGGGATTATTGTTCCTCCAGTTGTCTATCCTGCTGTTCCTCGTGATGGAGGAAGATTGAGATGTTGTGTTATGGCAACACATACTGATGAAGATATGGATAGGATATTGAAAGCTTTTGAAAAAGTAGGTAAAGAATTACAAATAATTTAAATCTCAACTTTTTCTTTTTTTTAGCAAAGAATTTAAGGTTTATAAAAAAGAAGAAAATTTGATTGGTTTTTTAAGAATTGCGTCAATTTTTACTATTGACACTTCAGACTTAATTGTGTTAGGTAGAACGCATAACTAAAGTTATTTTTTATTTATAACCCTCATTCCATTGACTGCTTCTACTCCTGTGATAGCTGACATTAAATATTCAACATTGCAATATCTGGATTAAACTTTTTAAATAATTTAACACATAAAGTTACACAATAAGACTGATAAACCAGAAAATATTTGCTCACACAAATTTCGACAATTTAATTATGTATTATTCAAAGAAAATATCCAATTTGATGAACCTTTTTCAATTCACTTTTTGTTTTTCTCATACTTTAAACCAGAAAGTTATTATTTTAAATTTGTTAAAGATCAAATTTTAACTCATATTTTTATTTTAAAGTATTTGATGACAAAAGAAAAGATTAGAGAGATACAAGAACACACAGAACTTAACCATAAACGCATTGTTTTGCTTGTAGATACTATTAGAAACAATTTAGCCACAATTCAATTAGCTTCTCTTCAGTGTGATAAAATAAGTGAAACAAGTATCTCTGATTCTATCACGCCTATTATTGAATTTGTAGATTATATTGAAAAAAGCTGAAAAAAATTAAAAAACTTGAAAAGACAATTAAATTTACAAAAAAAGTGATCGTAATTTGTAAATGATATTGGAAATTGAAAGAACTCTTTTTCTACACAGAGTTGCTTTTTTTGTAAAAAGGTTAACGTAAGCAAAATATCCATTTACTAGAGGCCCAGGATTAATAAGAATTGTGCTTTTCTCAATTTGAATAGTACTTACTTCATGAACATGCCCACAAAAAACAAAGTCAAACAACGACGTTTCGAAAATAAGAGAGGCAATTTCCTTGTTTCCGGCATGGTAGTTTCTCATAGGAATTAAATCAACATGTGTATTCTTGGGGGGTTCATGAAAAAGGCCAATAAACAATTTTCTTTTGTTCTTTTCTTTAAGGAAAAGAGCTTGCTCTTTTAATTCTAACAAATCTTTTCTTATGGTGCTTATTTCTCTAACTGTCGGTGTTTGAATGGAGGAATATTCAGCTTTTTGACAATATCCATACCCTAGCACTAATAAATTTTCATGCTCTACAATTTTTGATTCAATAAAAATTAAATTCGAACTTTCCTTGGTTTGCTGTTTAATATAAGTAATAACTTCAGGAGTATCAGTATTTCCATGTGTGAAAAATATTGGTTTATTTAACGCTCTAAAAAAGTCCAAGATTTTCTTTGTTGAACGTAATTGAAATTCAACAAATTCGCTGTATTTTTTTCCAAATACAAGTTCCATATATTTTTCTCGACTAATTTTTTTATATTTGATAATTGATTGAAAGATAAGAGGGATATAAATAGTCCCTGCTATGTCTCCTGCAACAAAAATCACATCAACCTCTTCTAACTTTTTTTTTAATTTTCTTAATAGTTTCAATGAACCATGAATGTCTGCTAGAACAATAGCTTTCAATTTACTCACCAGAAATAGAGAGTAACTCTTTTTCTATATTTTTTAGTAGATTTCCAGCTTTTACTTGTTCAATAACCCAATAGACGTCATCATCATATCTTCTATCGTCTGCAATAGGTGGTATTTTTTTTCTAATATAATCATATATCTCTTTATTCACTGGTGAAAGATCTCTTTCACCTCGAAACTCTAAAGCTTGACAGGCAGTAAAAATTTCTATTGCTATCATCTGCAAAACTATTTCTCTTATTTTGTAAGCTTTTTTACTCGAAGTTAACCCCATACTTACATGGTCTTCTTGGTCTGCAGAAACAGGAGTATTATCAATTGTTGCAGGACTGCTTAATACTTTATTCTCAGAAGATAATGCTGCATCAGCATATTGAAGAATCATAAGACCAGAATTTAACCCTGGATTTCCAGTTAAGAAAGCAGGAAGATTTGATAAGGAGGTGTTTAACAATTGATTAACACGCCTCTCAGATATTGTTCCTAGTTCTGTCATCGCTATTGAGAGAAAATCCATGACAAGAGAGATAGGTTCTCCATGAAAGTTTCCACCAGAAAAAGCATGATTTTCACTTACTGAAATTAGAGGATTATCTGTTACTGAGTTTATTTCAATTTCAACAACATCTTTTGCGTATCTGATTGTATCGAGAATCGCTCCATGGACCTGAGGAGAACAGCGTATAGAATAGGGGTCTTGAACTCTAGGAGCTTTAATTTTTTCTATATCACTATCTTTTATAAGTTTCAAAACAGTTTTTGCAAAATCACGTTGTCCTTTATGCGCTCTATTTTCCATTATAAATGGTGAAAAAGCATCAGTATTTCCATGAAAAGCTTCTAGAACCAAAGCAACACTAATTGCTGAATGCTTCATAATACTTAACGCATCATAAACTGTATGAGCAGCATAAGAAGATAAAACATGTGTCCCATTTACTAATGAAAGACCTTCTTTAGCAACAGGATTAACTGGTTTTAATCCTAAAATATTCAACAATTCTTTTCCATCGTAAGTTTTCCCATTATACTTTGCTTTTCCCTCACCCATTAAAATGCTAGCAATGTATGATAAAGGAGCAAGATCACCACTAGCTCCTAAAGAACCAACACTTGGAACTAAAGGAATAACCTCATTATTAACTAGTTCTATATATAGATCAACAGTGGATAGCCTTATTCCACTACTACCTTTACAATAAGAATTAATTGCAATAACCATTGCCCCCCTAACTATTTCATCAGGAAGAAAATCTCCAAAACCAATACTATGGGAACGAATTATATTTTCTTGTAAAGTAGATTGTTCTTCACTAGAAATGAGCACATTCGCTAGTTTTCCAAAACCTGTGGAAACACCATAAATAGCTTCATTCCCTGAAATTAATTCTTCAATTATCTTTCTTGATTCTATGATTCTTTGTTTACTTTCATCACTTATTTGAATTTTATATCCTTTTCTTGTTATTTTTATTAAATCTTGAATTGTAAGTGAATTCCCATCAAGGACAATAATATTATTCATGATTAAAGTTTTTTCATTACTAATTTAAAAATTTGGATAGAAGAAGTTGAACTTAAGAAAAATTGAATTAACTAAATGAATGAAATTTTTTAGGATCGATATAATTTGAAAACAAATTCATTATTTTTGAAATTTGGAAAATCGTTTCAGTCTTTTCAAGCATTATCAAAAAAGATTCCATTATTACTTTTTTTTCAACAAAAATTAAGGAATAAAATAGTTAACTCTTCTTTTTCTTCATTTAATAAAGTAAAAGTCTTTTTAACTGAAAAGACCAATATAATATCTTAAAAAAAAACATTTTGCAAAAAAAATAAATTATAGCTTTTACACTTTAAAATTAACATGCTCCGACATGAAAAAGAAGGAATAATTATAGCAAATATAGCCGATCTTTTTTTAGGTGAAGTAACAAAATATGAACCATCCTACCCTAACGAAAAACCAGACGCTCTTGTAATAAAAGATGGAAAAATAGAAGCTATTGGTGAAACTGGGAGAATATTAGCAGACTATAACAGAACAGATTATGAATATATCAACTGTAATAATGAACAAAGTGTTTGCCCAAGTTTTGTAGATTCACATACCCATCTTGTTTTTGCGGGGAATAGATCTCATGAGCTAGAAATGAAAATTAAAGGAATAAGTTATAGTGAAATAGCAGCAAAAGGGGGCGGAATAAATTATACAGTAAGAGAGACAAGAAATGCATCAAAAAAGGAGTTAAAGGCTGCTGCATTAAAGATATTAGATAAAATGCTACTACACGGAACAACAACCATTGAAGCAAAATCCGGATATGGGTTAAACCATGAAAGTGAACTAAAAATACTTGAAGTAATTAATGAATTAAATGAAGAACATCCAATTGAAATAGTTCCAACATTTTTAGGTTGTCATATTAAACCCGAAGACTTTATGGGAAACACATACGAATATATTGAAACAATGATGTATTTGCTCCCCGAAATTAAAAAAAGAAACTTAGCTGAATATGTAGATATATGGACAGATTTAGGAGCATTTACTGTTGAAGAATCAGAATTTTTTCTTAAAGAAGCTGTAAAACAAGGCTTCAAAATAAGAGTGCATGCAGACGAGATGGATAATGTGGGTGCGGGAATAATGGCAGCCAATTTGGGAGCAGTATCAGCAGATCATTTACTAAAATCAGAAGCAATAACTGCAGAAGCGATGGCTGAAAAAGAAGTAGTCGCAAATTTGCTTCCTGGAACACCATTTGTTTTAATGAGCAGAAAGTATGCTAATTACAGAATGTTTCGGGATGCAAATTGCACTGTTGCACTGAGCACAGATTTCAATCCAAATTGTTATATATTAAACATGCAAACAATTCTAACACTTGGAACATATATGATGAAAATGACACCAAAAGAAGCCCTAAAAGCAGCAACTTTTGGAGGAGCAAAAGCATTGAACAGAGAAAAAAGGATTGGGTCAATAGATTTAGGAATGCAAGCAGATGTTTTAATCTTAGATGTACCATCAATAGACGATTTAGTTTATCAATTTGGAACAAATAATGTTTCTACTGTGATTAAAGAAGGAAAAATACTGGTGAAAGATAAAGAAATAATACTGAAAAAAAATGAACCAAAAAAAAAGATAAAATACGAACTTAAAATTTAGGTTGTCGAACAAAACCTCGACACTAAATCTAGTTGTCGAAAATTTATTCGACAGGGAAAAAAAGTCAAGCACTGAAAAATTTTTAAATAAAACATTTAGAGCAACCTTTTCTCTTCGAATTCCCTAAAAATTGTATAAAGTTGACTGACAGTAAATTTTATATATCAGTCTAAGTCGAATTTTTACGGAAATTGTTTCTCGTGTGATAAAAGACAAGTGAAAAAACACAATTAAACAATTATCAAATAAATATAATTCTAAAATAATTATAATCTATAACACAGAGAAATAAAAAATTAAAGGTGAAAAAAAAATGTATGGGCAAGGCCAAGTACCAGTGATAGTCCTAAAAGAAGGAACAGAAAGGACAAAAGGAAAAGATGCACAGAGAAATAACATAATGGCAGCACAAGTAGTTGCTGAAACAATTAAGACTACCCTAGGACCAAAGGGTATGGATAAAATGCTCGTTGATGGGCTAGGAGATATTTTAATATCTAATGATGGTAAAACTATTCTTGACGAGATTGATGTCAAGCATCCTGCAGCAAAGATGATGGTTGAAGTAGCTAAAGCTCAAGACCAAGAAACAGGTGATGGTACTACTTCAAGTGTTACTCTTGCAGGTGAACTACTAAAGAACGCTACTGATCTTTTGGACAAACAGATTCATCCTTCAATAATTGTTGAAGGTTACAAAGCAGCTGCTGAGAAAGCAGAAGAAATCCTACAAGAATTAGCCACACAATTTGATCCTTTTGGCGACGAACAAATTTTATTCAAGATAGCAAATACTTCATTAAACAGTAAGTCAGTATCTGGTGCTAAAGAGCACATTGCACAGCTAGCAATCAGCGCCGTCAAAAAAGTTGCAGACGAGGATAATGGTAACCATGTTGTTGAACTTGATAATATTAAGATTTTACAAAAATCAGGTAAGAGTTTAGCTGAGTCTGAACTTATTGAAGGAGTAATTGTTGATAAAGAAGTTGTTCACCCTGGCATGCCAAAGCAAGTTAAAGATGCAAAGATTCTTTTACTTAACCAAAACATTGAGATCGAAAAAGGAGAATTTGATAAAGAGATTAGAATTAGTGATCCCCTACAGATGCAAAGTTTCTTAGAAAATGAAGAAGCTATGTTAAAAGAAATGGTTGAGCAGATAGCTGCTACAGGAGCCAATGTTTTAATCTGTCAGAAAGGAATCGATGACATGGCCCAATATTTCCTTGCAAAAAAGGGTATTATGGCTATTCGTCGAGTTAAAAAATCGGATATGGAGAAACTTTCACGTGCAACTGGAGGAAAAGTCATTAGCAATTACAAAGACGCTAAAGCTGAAGATCTGGGTTACGCTGGACTAGTTGAAGAAGTCAAAATTGGTGATGATGATCACGTTTTTGTTCGTGAATGCAAGAATCCTAAAAGTGTTTCTATTATTCTCCGTGGAGCCACAAAATACGTCACTGATGAAGCTGAACGTGCTCTTCATGATGCTCTATGTGTAGCTCGTAATGCTGTTGAAGACAAAACCTATTTACCCGGCGGAGGAGCGACCTATCTTGAGCTTGCTAAACGACTAAGTGTTTTCGCTGAAGAGTTCAAAGATAAACGTCAAATGGCAGTTAAGGCTTTTGCTCAAGCTCTTGAAGTTATTCCTACTACTTTAATTGAAAATGCAGGTTTAGATCCTATTTCAATCATGAACGAATTAAAAGCTGCACATGCTTCTGAAAATAATGTTTCTATGGGTCTAAATCTTTTGAAGAATGGTCAAGTTCTTGACATGTTCACTGAAGGAATAATTGAACCTCTTCGAGTAGTTAGTCAGGCTGTTAAGTCAGCTTCTGAATCAGCTATAATGATTCTAAGAATCGATGATGTAATTGTCGCCAAGGCTTCCGCTCCACAAGGCCCACCTGGTGGAGGTATGGGTGGCATGGGTGGCATGGGTGGCATGGGCGGCATGCCTGGTATGATGTAATTTTTTTCCCGGTAATTTTTTTATTAATTTTTATTTTCCATTTTCTTGCTTTATTTATTCATTGGGAAAATATTTTTATTGTTCCTCTCCCACAACGTAGATATGACCAAGAGAAATAAATCAAAATTTGATCGTATTACTTGGATTGTCACAGAGTTGATTATTGGCTTTGCTGCCGCAGGTTATGGAGTTTATGGTTTATTTAAAGGTTTACCGGAACAAAAGATTGTCCACATAATTATTTCTTCTATTGGTGGGGTTTTATTATTACTTGCTTTTAGTCAGATTCTTATATTAAGAGTTAAAAAGAAAAGAATTAAAGAAATCAAGCATTGCCCCAAATGTGGGGTTGAAGTCCAAAAAGGGGATGAACACTGCAGAAAATGTGGAGAAAAATTAAATTAATATTATTGCTTGCTCTTTTCCTCTTTCCAAACTTTTAGAAACTCGGGCATTTCTTCGAAGTTTACAATTGGTATTGATACAGGCCATCTAGCATCACTTACTTCATCAGCAAATTCAAACTCTTCCTTTGGACTTGTTCTATATCTTATAAATGATCCTGCAGGAGGTTTATCACTTTCTATCCATACAACTATTGGAAGAGCTCTTAAGTTGTAGTATCCTAAGCTAGTATTAAACATGAAAAAAATATTCTTATTCTCTTCTTTTTCATAAAAATATCCTATGTAACCTGTCATTCTATCTGTTAAAGTTGAAGCTATAAGCTTTATTATATCTGATAATCCCTTAAGTTTTATTGACGCAGCTTTTTTTATATTATCTACAATTTCATCCATATTAACCACCAAAAATAAAAAAATAAGAAGTTTAGAAGATTAATAGAATAGCTACAAGTAGACCATAAATTGCTACTGCTTCAATAAGCACGATGAACAAGAAGATTTTACCAAAAATCTCTGGTTTTTCAACTAGTGCGCCTATACCAGCTGAACCTGCTGAACCCATTCCGAGACCACTACCAATACCTGCCAGACCTATTGCCAGAGCAGCTCCTAGAGGTCTCATATCTCCTTCTTCACCTAGAGGAATTTTTTCTGCAGCGAATGTACCTTTTGAAGTTAAAATGATAAGCGCAACAATTGCTAGTAGTCCAATAATCAGATCATTTTTTTTCATAATATTTCCCTTTTTCACGTGTTTAAAATTACAAATCATCGTTTCTTTATTAGTTTTTTGTATTGGATACTTTTTAATATAGAATATATTATTTATAGTACTTCCGCAATAAGTTGACCGATTTCTATAGGTTAAAATTATAGGCGTTCATACTATCATTGGCGTGTTCTCAATTCATACTTTTTGAGATAATTCGGAAGTACTATATTTAATAAAAAGGTTTTTTAAGAATATTAATATTGTATATTTTATATAACAAAAGCATGTCCAAAAATTCTTTTTCACCAACTATACAGTCCGAAGGAGCAAAAGGTAGTTGTAACAGAGAAGAGAACTGTACAAGGTAGAGAGGATGGTGGAGGGTAAGCGATCAAGGATGGGGGAAGAGAGAGTTTGAGGAGACCAAAGACGTGTTCAATACTACTACGATACTCGGGGTGATGATTATGATAAACGATACAGACCAGGGTAGAGACGATGAACTTGAACTATTGGTCCAAGGAGAGGAGGAGAGGGATAACGAGCATTACTTTTTTGGGGGAATAACAGGAAAAAAGAATGTTGTCTAAGAAGACCGACGATATTTTCTGTCCAGTAGGCACAGTCACCATAGAATCTCAAGAAAGGTCTTAAGAGTGCAGAAGGAAGTTTCTGCCATAGTAAACCGAAGACTTTACTATCGTGAGTGTTACTAGCAGAATGTGCTAGAGAGACTATAGCTCTGGAGGGTAAACCAACTATAAGGTGTATCTTCCAGAAAAGTTTAGTTGGAGGTTTTCTTTAGTGCTCCCCTTGACCACTTGAGAAAACGCCAAACAGAAGCTTGACGAATTTTAAACCCTGAACTATCCACCGCCATAGCTTTCAACTCTTTTTTTCTCACTATTTCTCCCCCTAAATCTATTATCCACTGCTCTAAGATTTTACTTTCTGTCGCTCTCCACACAGCATGAAAAGTGGATTTAGAAGGAATCTTCTTCATCCACCCCTCTTCTATCAAAAAAGCGCATAGAGACAACTTTTCTTCTAACTTCCTCCAAGCAATTCCTTCTATTCTAGCAATGATCGCTAAAGCCAGTATCACCCACCTTTCTGCTATTCTTTTTCTCCCTCTCTTACTTTCTCTCGGTTCCACTTTCACCAGTTTCTTAAGGAAAGGTTCATTAATGATTATAAATTCTCTTACGCTGTGGAGTTTTATGATCTGAAAGAAACTCATAATTCCGACATAAACCCCCATATCAATAAAAATTAATTTTTGGACATGCTTTAACAAGTAAGAAAGCAAAGCTATAATAAATGGGAAAACTTTATGATTATTAAGAAAAGATTCTATCGTGAGTAAAATGTTTGGAAACTTTATGAAATGGTTATTAGGAACTCAAAAATCAAGCCGAGACCATATAGTAAATCTTAAACTAACAATTCGTAGACTGGAAAGAGCTCAGAGAAAACTTGAAAGAGATGAATCAAGAATTCAATTAAAGATGCGTACAGCAATTCAACGTGGTGATTTAGAAGGAGCCCGCCTTTATGCTACAGATATTGTTCGTTCTCGTAAATGGGTTTTAGGTTATCAGCGTTTAGTTTCTCGTATTAATGGTCTTATTTTTAAATTAGAACGAGCTGATTCTGCAGCTAATTTAGCTGCTGAAATGCATTCCATTGCAGGAGCTCTTCGACAAGCTAACGCTCAATTAAATGTTCCTGATTTAGATCATGTTATTCAAGACATGGAACGAAGTATTGATGGAATTGAGGATTCAACTGAAACAATTGAAGACGGAATTGATGATCTTCTTATTGCTGACACTGACCCTGCTGAAGTTGACAGGTTAATCGATCAAACTGCCACTGAAATGGGTGTCAGTGTAGGAGGAGAACTCCCTTCAGTAAGTGCTGTTGCTACAGACGATCTTGAGGAAGAGATTCAAAAATTAAGAAAAAAAGAGTAATATGAGGTGTTTATATGGGTATGAAAAACTGGTTATTTGGAACCAAACGCAAAGATGATGCAGAAGCTTTAGCTACACTCAAAGCTCAGATTAATCGTTATGAGCACGAGTCTCGTAATTTGGAGCGTCAAGCTGATGAACAAAAGTCTTTAGCAGCTAAGATGTTGAAATCAGGTAATAAAGCTGGGGCCAAGCAAGCTCTTAAGCGCCGAGCTATTTACATGAAACGTTTAAATCAAGTCCAAAACATGTTAATGAACCTTCAGAGTCAAATTGACAGCATTCAGACAGCAACTTCTACCGTTGAAACAGTAAAAGCAATGGAGTTAGGCACTAAAGTTGTTAAGACTAAAATGCAAGAAGTTGATGTTGAGAAAACTGAACGTGTTATGGATGAAGTTATGAGTCAACGTGATGAGATTGAAATGATGACTGAAGCTTTATCTGACACTGCATTAAGCGAGAGCATTTTAGATTATGAGGATGATGTAGCAATTGATGATCAACTTGCTCAGTTAGAAGCAGAGATGAATCTTGGTAAGACAGAAGAATTACCAGATCTTTCAGATCTTCCTTCTACGCCAACAGAAAAACCAACAGAAAAAGAAGAAGATACTTCTGACCTTGAAGCTGAATTAGCGTCTCTTAAGAAAAAATTAAGCGATGACAAATAATAATCAAATTCTTTTTTCAATTCTTTTTTTAAATAATATTCGAATATTGATTTTTTTTCTATTTTTTTAATGATACCATATAAGTTTTGAAATGATAACTCTAGTCTTTTATAGGATCCACTTTTTTGCTTTTTTCATGTATAAAATTGATTTTAGAAACGAACAGTTTTTTAACGATAATGATGTTACTAGTTTAGTAATTCAATTAATATGATTATTCAATTAGAGAGGTTGAAGAATTGAGCGCACAAGGACTGATTGAACACGCACGCAAATTTGCAAAAAAAGCTTATGAACTTGATAAAGCAAAACAGTACAATGAAGCAATACCACTTTATCTTGACGCAGCAGAAGCTCTAATGAAAGCAATAAAATTTGAAAGGAACCCACAAGTAGGAAAAACATTAAAGAAAAAAGCTGAGATGTACATTGAACGAGCAAAAGATCTAAAAGAAATTATTGAGAAAAAAGCTGAGAAGGGAACAGAAACAGGTTCAAACGAGGAATCTGACAAATTAGAAGGAGCAATTAGCGATATAATAGTGACAGAAAAACCATCAGTTACTTTAGATGATATTGCTGGATTAGAAGAAGCAAAACAGAATCTCAGAGAAGCCATAGTTTTACCCCTTGTAAGACCAGACCTGTTTAGTGGCGCAAGAAGACCATGGAAAGGGATTTTACTCTTTGGTCCGCCAGGTTGTGGAAAAACTCTTTTAGCAAAAGCAACAGCAGCAGAAGTAGAAGCTACTTTTTTTAATGTCAGTGCAGCAGCAGTTATATCAAAATGGTTAGGAGAATCTGAAAAATTAGTTCATACTCTATTCAAAATTGCGCGTGAAAAGCAACCAAGTATAATTTTCATTGATGAAGTAGATGCTCTTACTGGTTCACGTGGAGGTGAACATGATGCCATGCGCAGAGTTAAGACAGAATTATTAACATCTATGGACGGTTTGTCTAGTTCTGCTAAAGATCGTCTTGTTGTTATTGGAGCAACTAACCTTCCTGAGTCAATTGATGGAGCTTTTCGCCGTCGTTTTGAACGTCGTATTTACATTAAACTTCCTGATTTTGAAGCACGTAAAGCTATCTTTCAATTAAATGTGAAAGGAGTGGACTTAGCTTCAGATGTTGATTTTGAATCTCTAGCAGAGATTACAGAAGGTTATTCTGGAGCAGATATTGCTATGGTTTGCCGCGATGCTATTATGACCCCTATTCGTGAACTTGATTTATCCGGAAACATTCATGACCCCAATATTAAAGCCAGACCAGTCACGCAAAAAGATTTTCTTGAGTCTATTCAATCAGTTAATCCTTCTGTAAGTGCAGATGAAATCAAGAAATATGAAAAATGGAATGAAGAATTTGGTTCTGCATAAAGAGGTGATTATATGGCTACAATGGAAAAACAAAAAGATAATGAATTCGAGCAAATTAATCTTGAAAAATTAAAAGAAGAAAAAAAAATATCAGAGGATAAACTTAAGCTTATTGAAGCTAGTATTAAAGGATTAAAAGTTTCAGAAGAAGAACTGAAGTCCACGAAACCTATCGTTAGAGAGGAAGCAAGATTAGAGCTAACAGAAGACACAAAGATTAGGCTAATTAAAGAATTTGAGCAAAGTTTACCTGATTGGGTTAACAAGCCTTGGATGTATGTTACTCCAAAAAAGGCAAACCAAGTTGAGTCATGGTTAGATAGTTGGTCATCAGTCATGCTTGATTACACAAAGAGATTCGTCATCCATATTGTAAATGTCAATTCTCTTAGAGAGACTTATCCTTTTAGCAATAAGAAAATAAAAAAAGAACTAACAATTGATCAGATTCGTGATATCATCGATTTTCTTGAAACAAAGGGATTTGCTCTTTGGATAAACGATAGAACTAAATTCTTTGAAAAACTTTTGGCAAAAATACTTGGAAAGCCTTTAACTAAAAAGATTCGTGCAAAGATTGAATGGAAAACAAAGGAAGAATTTGCTGAAGATTTACTTAAATGGATGATTGAAACAGGAAGAGTGGTTGAAGTTCACTCTTTATATGACTTAACAAGATATGAACAACCTTGGTCTTCCTTACCTTCTGATGATTTAATCAACGTATGTAATTTACTTGTAGAAAAAGGATCAGCTAGATGGTTAAATAGAGAAAAAACAATAATTGCTTTCGAAGCGACCAAAGTTTTTTAATCTTGATTTTTGGTTCACCACCTTTTTTTGTGTTATAATGCTATGTTTAAAAATTATATATGAAATAGACTTTTGAGATAATATGTCTTTAGACGATGAAGAATTACAAAGAATTAGAGAAAGAAAAGCACAGCAACTTAAACAGATATTAGAGCAAAGAAAATCTAAAATGGAACAATTAAAGCAAGAGGAAACAGCACCAAAAGGAATTACAAAAGATGACAAATATCGCTTAATGAACTATTTTCTCACAGATGATGCTTTCACTTACTGGAAGAGTTTATATGAAAATCCAGAAAAGCATAATACTGCTGAAACAATTTTCATTAATCTGCTCTATTTAATCAAAATTGGCTTTATGGAAGGTAAACTTATTTCCCTATTAGGTATTAAAAAATTGGAGAGAAAAATCGATAATATTCCTTCTAAAATCACAATTAAGCGAAAAGGAGAAAAAGAGAAATCTAAAATTTTGGATTAACAATTAGTTTTTAATTATTAGGTTACATTTATTTACTATAATGAAAATAAAGTATTAAAAAGGAGTTGGTGGATAAATGAAGTTAAGTATTGTCACCGCAATAGGAGGAGGTCTTTTAGAATTAGATGTTGACAGCCATCAAACAATTGCACAACTTAAAAGAGAAGTTTCAAGAATGAAAAAAATACCTGCAAATACTGTTATTTTAGTTCATCATGGTCAACAATTAGATGATGGTGAAACAATTAAGAGTTGTGGCTTGCAAGAAGGAGATAAACTCTATCTAATTGCAAGAACTAAAGGTGGATTTTAAGTTCTCTTATTTTAAAATTTTTTTAGAAGAATAGAAACTATTTTATTGCTTGTAAAAGATTTTTTTGTGAAAGTAGATGTCTAAAGAAGGTAGATACGCAAGACAGACTCTCATACCTGGTTGGGACCAGAAGAAGCTTAACAAATCAACAGCTATTGTTGTTGGTGTAGGAGCTATAGGATCTTATGTGGCAACTATTTTAGTTTCTTCAGGAGTAAAAAACCTTATTCTAATTGATTTTGACACCATTGAAATCTCTAATCTTAATCGTCAGTTACTATTTCGGGATAAAGACATAGGAAAATCAAAATCTGAAATTGCAGCTATAAGATTGTCTGAATTGAATCCCGATATTAACATTAGTTTTTATCATGAGAAGATGCAAAATGTACCTATTTCTATTTATAAAAAGTCAGACATAATCGTTGCTTGTCTTGATACCTTCATTGGAAGAAGATGGATAAACTCACTTGCTGTTAAGATAAATAAACCTTTAATTTTAGGGGGAATGTTTGCTTTTTTGGGAGATGTTCAAGTTGTTTTACCAAAAAAAACTGCTTGTTTCGAATGTCAACCTTTAGTAGCAGAAAGAGAACTTGCTCAAGCATGTACTCCCTTCGGTGAAGAAAGAGAAAAAGATAGAAAAGACAAAGAAGAAGAAGCAAAACTACCTTCCGTAGCCACATTGTCTGCGATTATTGGGGGGATTATGGCACAAGAAGCCTTGAAACTTCTTTTAAACATAGGCGAACCAATTAAGAATTATCTGTTTTATGACGGATTACACAATGCAACAACGATAATTGAACTTGCAAGAAGAGAAAAGGATTGTCCAACTTGTGGAGAATTATATGAACTAGAGCAAGTTGAATTTGTAGTAAACAAAAATAACACAATAAAAGAATTATTGGTTCAATTAGGATTACAATTTGGACTTGAGAATCCAGATATCATGATTAAAGGAAAAATACTCCCTCATGATTCAAAAATCCAAGAACTAGGTATTAGAAACAACATGAAAGTGTTTGTAATGGATAAGAATTTAGCCTCACCAATCAAGTTGAAGTTAAAAATAGAATAAAAAGAGAAAATTAAGTATGTGATAAACCAGGAAAATAGTATTTTGTTCCTTCAGCATAGGAACTATCAACTCTTGCTATACCACTTTCTTCGAAAAACGATAAACAACGATTAATTCTTTCTTCTGCCCACCCTGTCCGAAGTAACAGATCTTCTTTTGTTACAAAACCTGTTCTAGAGGCCATATTTAATATCACATCATGATCTGGGCTAAACTCAACAGGTGCAAATTCAACTAATTTTACACCAGATTCTAAAACTTTGAAAGGTGGGATTAATTTTGAATTTATTAATTTATCTAGTGAACGATATAAATCATCAATTGTAACTAGTTTTCCTGGTCTTGCTTTATTTAGTTGGGTAAAAAGTTCTCCTACAGACATAATTCCTCCATTTTCTTCTATAAGTTTTTGACCTAAATCCATTATTTCGTTTGCTAAAACATCATAGAAGCCTTTTCCTGTCAATCTGTCTTTTAGAGTTGGTGCTTCTTTCCATTCATATCTACCTATTTCCGTAGGCAATCCGAGCTCTTCTCGAAGGCCAGCTAATTTTTCATAATATTCTTTATTTTCAACAATCTTATCTCCATATTTCTTTTCAAATTTCTTTAGTTGTTTTTTTACTTGCTTAATATTTTCCAGCATTTGTTCTAATTCTTTTATCATTAATTCGGCTTCTTTAACTTGGAAAGCTGATTTCACTTTTAATTTCTTTTCAATATCTCTCAAGCCCAACTTTAATCACTATTTTTTATTTGTCAGTGAGATATAAAAAATATACTATTTAAATTAGCAATTATTCAGAGCTAAAAAAGAAGAGGAAGCCTTCTAATCCATTCTTTAATTGAATTTGTGAGTTTTTTAGATTCATTTGGAGGAAGAAAAGCAGCTAGTTTATTCTTATATTTTTTGTATAGCTTCTGATAAACACTATCCATTTCATCAACAATTGTATCATTTACTAAATTGATTTTCTTAACAAGGTGCTTTATTTCTTCTAGTTCCTCTAAAATATATGAGCAGTCTATTTTTATTTCTAAGAGATCCATCAATTCAAATAAACTATCCTTTGCTTTATTATAGGTATTTTCCAAAGATTTTCTCCTAGAAATCATGGCTACTCCTCTAAAAAGGGTGGATAAAAAGATAGAGTTACATATCTTTTAGAATCCGTCTAAATTCGTTTAACCATCTTGATGCTTGAAATTCTAGTTTATCACAATCATCTTCATTTATTATCTCATTAGGTTTATAATTTGAGAGAATATCTTTCCAGTTTTTCATATCTTCCATCATCCAATGATCTTGCGGAATAGAAGGAAATGAATGTAACACATGAATTAGTTCTTCTACATCAGATAACAATAGATCAGCACGCGCAACAGATTTAAGTCTTGTTAGATCAATTAATTCAATTGCAGCAGAAACAAAATCTGCTGTTTTTGCAGGCATTTTCTTCAAGGATTCAAATGGTATCATCTCTACATCTTTCGCTCCTGTTCCCTCTGCCATTTGTAACAATCTCATTCCTTTATCAAACCTATTAAACAGATTTTCTCTTTCAACAAATGAATCAAGATCAAATCCGCCTAAATCTTCTAATTTCATTCTTGTTTTGAATACTGTTCTTATTAATGATCTTAGCTGTTTCTTATATGCAACTTGTTCAATTTCGCCATTTTCATATCCCCTTGCCAGATTATCTAGTGTTACAATTGCTGCATATAAATCAGCTTCAAAATCCAATCTTTTTTCCAAATCAATAGGCATTACTTGTCCTCCAACATTTTCTAAATAAGCTATTTTTTTATTTGTCTTATAACTTTCCACTGAATATTTCCTATATAGTTTCAAGTAATCAACACTTGAAAGATCTCCATCATCAAATTTCTCATTTAACAGCTCTAATAAATCATTTGATGCTCTTGAACTTGCTTTTAGATCATCTAATACTGAAATTGTAAGTTCTTTTAATGAATGAGAAGGTTCAGCTTTTTTGATAAGAGCAGCTCTTTTTTTCTCTATCTGCTTATTTAATTCGTTTATTTGATGCTGATATGCTTCTATTTCAGCTTCTATAGTGCTTTTTTCAATTGATGTTTGGCTCCTTTCGTTAAAGGTTGGAACACTTTGTTTGCTCACAGTATGATGAGAAACTGTTCTTGGTTCTATAGGTTGAACTACAGACCTAGACACACTCCTAGCTGTAGACATATGTTTAGTCCTTAACGGTCTCGCAGGAACATTAGCGAACAATCGTCGAACATCATTTATAACTTGATATATATGATAACGTGGTTTCCATTGAGCTAGTATTTGTAAACTAAGAAAATCATTATCATCAACATTAGGATGATTTACTTTAGGAGTGATCTCAACTTGAGGAGGAATCCTTGGGAATTCTGGAGAAATATATATTGTAGCATAGACAGTAATATTAGTTCCTTGAATTATTCCTACAGGTCCTTTCCACTTTCGCAAATTGCCTCCAACTGGTTCAAAACCTTCAACATTATTATAAATTAATTGCATCTCATTAGCAAGAATCTGATCTAGAGAAATTTGTCTCACCTTTACTCTTCTATTATGTTATAAACTTCAAAGTTTAAAAAATATTGCATTTGAAAAAAGAGTTTCTTTTTGCGTATCTAAAAGATTTAATAAAAAACTTGATTGCAATTAGAAATAAATTTCATATTTAGGAACAAAACTTTTCATTTTTTATTTTTCACTAAAAGCGTAGCTAGTTGTACAAATGCTTCTTGAACATGTTCTCCAGTAAGAGCACTTGTTTTTATGAAATCCAAACTATTAATTTTGTTTTGCAATGATTTACATTCATCATCAGAAACAGCGATTTTGTCTTCTAAATCATTTTTATTTCCAACTAAAATAGTTAGGGTATTCTTTCCACAATTCTTAACAAGTTCAGAGTTCCACTTTTCTAGATCAGTTAGTGTGGAATTTCTAGTTAAATCAAAAACCATTAACGCTGCTTTTGCTCCTTTAAAGAAAGTATGTCTTATAAACCTAAATCTATCTTGCCCTGCTAGATCCCAAATTGAAAGAGCTACAACTGTATTATCTTTTAACGTAACGAATTTCTCACTTGGTTCCATACCTATTGTCATCAGATAACTTTGTTCAAAACGATTATGAACGAAACGTTGTACTAGAGATGTTTTTCCTACAGCTGCTGCACCTAACAGGAGTATTTTAAAATTAAAATCTGGACGAATTGAACGCATTATTCTCAACTTTTACATTTTTTTTGCTTTAACAAGTTCTTCTTTTAAACTCTTAAGATAGTGTTGTTCAAACCTTTCTTCTGCTCGTTTAATTGTGGTAAGAGAGATGCAGAGGTCTAGTATAAACTCGTATTGCTCTTTCTTCTCTTTTTGTGGTTTAAATGCTTTAAATTTCTTTAACAAATGTTCTGCTAACTTTGATGCTTCTTTTTTTGTCAATGTTCCTTGTTCATATAAATTAATAATTAACTCCATTTTTTCGATGGTAACATCATTATTAATTTCTTTTAGCGACAAGATTTTACTCATATACTATCTATTCATTTTTTTCTGTTAATATATGTTTTGCTGTTAAACTGTTTAGAAAATTACTACTGGGGTTTATAAGCAAATAAAAATCAAATACTTTCTTATTGAATCTTTAGTAAGAGAATTAAACAAAAACAACCTCAAAAAAGTAAAAAAATAAAAATAGAACTATTTTTTGGGTGAAATATAAATTTAAAAACAGAAAAAAAATTTAGGGATGATGACAAAAAAAACAATACTTGCTTGTTTTGCTCATCCAGATGATGAATTAGGTTGTATTGGAACCTTAGCAAATCATGCGAAAAATGGAGATAGGGTTGTAATTGCTTGGACAACTAGTGGAGAAATGGCTTCTTTTTTTGAAGGAATGAGTTTTGACGAGGTAAAAGAGATAAGAGAAAAACAAGGAAAAGAAATTGGTAAAATTATTGGAAGTAATGTAGAAACTATTTTTTTAGGTTATGGCGATACAGAAGTTATCCCCACAAGAGAAAATGCAATTAAAATGGCCAAAATTATTGCTAAAATCAAACCAGACGCTGTAATTAGCTGGGGATTCAATAACAGGCACCCAGACCATAGAGGAACAGTACAGTTATTGTATGACGCTATGACATATGCTAGAATCCCAAGAATAACAAACCCTGACCCCCCGCATAGACCGCCATTTCATATTCCTATGTTCTTATATTATGAGAAAATCAGCCCTTTGCGAACAGTTTACGTTGATATCAGCGAGACCTATCCTCAAGTGGAAAAAGCATTTAAGCTTTATGCTGATTTCTATGGATGGTCAGTAAAAGATTGGATTCATGTAAGAAGAAGAACAGATGGTATGGATTGTGGAGTAAAATTTGCAGAGAAATTTAATGTTTTTTCAAGATATGAACCCTATTCATCACTATTACCTATAAATAATGATGAATAGACAGAATTAAAAAAAAACAGCGTTAATATTTTCTTTTTCTATTTATCATCAGTATTTTGCTTCTCTTCTTTTTCTTCGTCATTTTCTTCATTGTCTTCTTCAAAAAAGTCATCATCAAACATTAATACACTATCTAAAACTGAATCAAGTGAAGGTCTTTCAGGAGGAGTTAGAGGTATGTCTCCTTTATCAGCAACAGAAATATCTAAAGATGAAAGATCAGCTCTCGCTCTTCTTCTTGCCGTAGGAGATGTACTTACATATTGGATATTTTTTAACATTGATTTAACTGAACTGATTTCTTCTTTCAAGTCTTGCAGAGAACTGAGCGCATTAATTTTTTCTAAAAGTTCATCTACTTTTTCTAACTCTTTTTTAGTTTTCTCTTCAAACTTTTTACTTGTTTCAGTTATTTTTGCAAATTGACCATCAGTTATATTTATTCGTCTAGAAATTGAGGGTTCAGTGGGTTTAAAAAATAATGCAGGAGAAGCTTTTAGTTCTTCAAGAGAACCAAATTTTTCGCTATGGTGAGCCTTGATTGACGCAAGAATAGCAGTTATAGGATTTCCGTATTCAGTCATTAAATCTTCAATCATATCCCATATTGCTACAGGAATTGGTACTTCTATTATTCTAGCTATTCTTTGCTTCTTTTTTTGAGAATACATTACTTTCTACCAAACTAATTAGTGTTTTGAGTATTTAATTAAAGACCGCTAATTTACAATCTCTGATAATACTTCTCCGTATATAAATATACTTTTTAATCTACTAAAACAAAAAATGACAAATATTAAACAATAAGAAACATTTTCCCTTAATTAAAAAACATAAACAGTAAGAATAAGAAGATAAAGTAGAAAGGAAGGATCCTTTCTCTCTCTCCCTTTAAATTTAATTTATACTATGCAGTGTCTGTTACTTTGCTTTCTTCGTGTAGGAAATCAAAAGTTTCACGTAACTCAGGAGCTAAGTAATAATAGACTGACCGCATATCAGATAGATTAGACATTTTCTTTAGAATGCCTTTTTCTAGAAGGCGCCTAATACCATAACGAACAGTTCGTTCTGGTTGTTCTACAGATGCTAAGATCTGTTTCTGTGTCATTGGTCCTTTTTCGTCCAATACTTTTATTATATCTTCTCCGCCTCGGGGTAATTTTCGTCTTTTCATCATGATTCACCTTTTTTTGTTCATCTAGTGTTTCTACACTAGCTTTTACACGTGCATATTGAGCGTAACTCAATCAAACTACTGGGTTTATAAACTTTTGCCTAGTCCGAGAGCATATCTACTAATACAATGAATACGTATCATCGCTGCGTATGTTTAAACACACGCACAACTCGGACATAGGAAAACGCCCAAACCCCAAGTTTATTGAAGTTACTGTTGCTCAGTGTATACTTTCCTCATTTAAATATATAATAATTTCTATATAACAAAACGAAAAAATTAGAAATATTTTTATTTTATAAGCTGTTTATAAAATAATTTAATCTTTGAAGAGCGAGTCTACTTTCAGGTAGCATTTTTCCAAAAAGAGTGAAACAATGTGTCATTTCTTCCCAGATATCGATTTTTATATCTACTCCAGATTCAAGAGCCTTTTTTGCAAATCTCACAGAATCATCAAGCAATATTTCAGAAGTTCCAACTTGAATAAATATCGGAGGTAATCCATGAAGTTCTCCAAACAAAGGAGAAACTAAAGGATTTCTGGGATTCTGCCCTTGTAAGTACATCTCTGCTGCAAACTCCAAATTCTTTTTTGATAATTGGGGATCCTCATCTTCTTTAGTCAAAATAGATTCACCTGATAAAGTTAAATCAGTCCAAGGTGAAATACATATAGCTGCTCGAGGAAGAGGTTTTTTTATTGATTTCAGGTTAAGCATCGTAGATAGAGCCAAACCCCCTCCTGCAGAGTCACCCATTAGAATTACTTTATCTGGTTCAAGTTCCATATCACTTATCAATTCCAAATATGTTTTTGTTGCATCTTCAAGAGCTACTGGAAAAGGATACTCTGGAGCTAAACGATAATCTAGAAGTAACACTTGTGTTTCTGTCAGCATTGAGAATCTTCCTGCAAAAGCTCTATGCGTTTTCGGAGATCCAATTACATAAGCTCCTCCGTGTAAGTATAAAATTGTATATTCAGATTTCATATAACCAATTTTAGTTGGATATAACCATTCTGCATATAAATTGTTTATTTGAGTTTGTTCAACACTTATTGTTTTTGGGACTTTTAAAATTGAAAGAGTTCTTTCTAAAATATGTCTTTTTCGTTCTACACTTCTATCTCCAGAAGATTTTACAGGCAGAGAACGTAAAAGGTTTAACAAAATTTTTGCTTTACGACTAACCACAATAATAGGAAATTATTACACAGAACATAAATGTTTTCTTTAAACATTTATGCAAAAAAACAACATATAACCTATAGTTAAGAAAAGATTTAAAGTTTAATAAAAATTAAAAACATCAATGCCTCAAAAAATAGAAGATGTCTATGGAAATATAAAACAGTATATTAATAAAACGCCGGTAATGACATCTACAACACTAAATAAATTAACTGAATCAAGTTGCTTTTTAAAGTGTGAGAATTTCCAAAAGATGGGTGCTTTCAAAATTAGGGGGGCAGTTAATGCTTTACTAAATTTAACTAAAAAACAAAAAGATAAAGGGGTAATAACACACAGTTCTGGAAATCATGCTCAAGCTTTATCACTTGCAGCTTCATTTTTTAATGTTAAAGCTACAATTGTTATGCCTGAAAATGCACCAAAGGTTAAAATTGAAGCAACAAGAAATTACGGTGGAGAAGTTATTTTTTGTGGGAACAAACCATTAGATAGAGAAAAGAAAACAGAAGAATTAATTAAGCAACACGATTATACATTAATTCATCCTTCAAATAATTGGAACATTATTCGTGGAGCAGGAACAGCATCCTATGAATTGATACATGAGACCCGAGATCTAGATTATATTTTTGCTCCTGTGGGAGGAGGAGGGCTATTAAGTGGAACATCTTTAGCAGTTAAAGAATTATCTGAAAAAACAAAGGTGATTGGTGTTGAACCAGAAAACGCTGACGATGCATTTAGGTCAATAAGAGATAATAGGATATATCCATCAACAAATCCTAATACAATAGCAGATGGCCTTAGAACTTCATTAGGAAATATCACTTTTCCTATAATCAGAGACAATGTTCATAAAATCATTCTAGTATCAGAAGAGGAGATAGTCAAAGCTATGGAGTTTCTATGGACTCGAATGAAATTAGTTGTTGAGCCCTCAGGTGCTGTTTCATTAGCAGGATTATTAAAACAAAAAGAAAGTATAAGAAACAAACGTGTAGGAGCAATCATTTCAGGTGGAAATATTGATTTGACCGATTTCTTTGCCAAATTCAAGGGAGTGGAAAACAATTCAAAACAGTGAAAGTTATGGAAGAATCTTCAAAAAAGCCAATTGCATTTATACCTACACCAAAAGAGATAGCTTCTCTAATGGTTTCTTTGATAACAAAATCTAAAACTGACAGTATATTAGATCCAGGATGTGGAAAAGGTATTTTCATTGAATGTTTAAAGGAACAAAACTTCACCAACATAACAGGGGTAGAATTAAACAAAGAGTTGTACAATTTTTGTAAAAATAAATTATCGCAAAGTATTATCATTAACAACGATTTTCTAGATTTAAGCGAAAATAACAAATTTGATGTAATCATTGGTAACCCTCCTTATACCCATTATAACTCTCTTCCTACAAGTATGAAAGAAAAAGTTTATTCAATTACGAAAACAAGAGAAACAGATATCTATTATGCTTTTATCATAAAAGCTGTAAAATTATTGAAGGATGAAGGCGAACTTATTTTTATTGTACCATATAGCTTTTTTTATAATACATTTGCAAAAACAGTAAGAGAGATTCTTGCAAAAAATGGATTCTTTGAACTAATAATAGATTTAGACGAAGTAAATTTATTTGAAGGGGAGTTGCCAGAAACAATAATATTTAAGTTTAAGAAGGTAAAGGAGAAAAGAGATACAATCATTCTAAAAATTAAAACAAGACTAGCAAAACCAGCACGAGTCACTGAAAAAGCATTAGAGAGTTTAGAAAAAAGGAGAGAAAATGAACTATTTTCCTATTTCATAAAAAAGTTTGATTATAAATCAGAAACATGGTCAACTTTCCCATATATTGAGGTCAGTTTTTTTAACAGACTATCAGAATTAGCTTTTGTTGGAGTAGGAATGGTTTCAGGTTATGATAAAGCCTTTAGACTAGAAGAAAAAACAATCAAATTACTAAATGATGAAGAACAAAAAAGAGTTTTTCCATTTGTAAAAGGAGAAAACTGTAAGGGTTATTTTATTCAGGGATGCGTATATTATTTCCTACTTGATAGCAGCATAAAATCAGAGGAAGAGCTAAGTAAAAAATATCCAAATTTTTATTCTATAATTTTGTCTTCTAAAGAGAATATGATTAAAAGGTATTTACCTAAAAACAGAAAATGGTTTCATTGGCAAGCTCTTAGAAACTATGAAACATACAGAAAGAGATTAGATGCGCCCAAGATTTTTGTTCCTACATTAGATAGAAGTAAGATAAACCGTTTCAGTCTTACCTATGAGAAATTCTTTCCTTCAGGAGATGTTATTACAATCATTCCTTACAAAGATGTTGATCCTTTTTTTCTTCTAGGTTATTTGAATAGTGACTTCTTTAGGAGATATTATTTTTCATATGGAGGAAAAAGAGGAAACAGAGTTTCGTATACACAACGGTTATTATCCAACGCTAAAATACCCAAATTTTCTGAGAAAATAAGAAAAATAATTTCATCTGAATCCAAAAAGATCTTTAATCAAAAGTCATTTCAAGATTGTAGGGAAAAAATAGAAAAAACCATACTCAAATCTTTCGAGGAAAATCTTTTTGATTCAGTATAGTAATTATTTTAAATAAAAACACATTGTGCCTATATGACCTCTAGAACTTCAACAAACGGTCTATTTTTAGTCATTGAAGGAATCGATGGTGTAGGTAAAACTACTCAAGCGAAGAAGCTAGTTGAGTTCCTAAAGTCCAAGAAATTAAAAGCCGAATATACTACTGAGCCCACTCATTGGAGTATTTATGGAAAAAAATTGAGAGAAAGTTTTTTTGCTCCAGAAAGATTATCAGTTGAAGAAGAATTTAGACTTTTTTTGGAAGATAGAAAAGAACATATTGCGAAGGAGGTTTTACCTCTTATAGAGCAAGGAATAATAGTTGTATGTGACAGGTATTATTTTTCATCTGCTGCATATCAGGGATCTAGAGGATTAGATTGGAAATATATTTTACAAGAAAATATGAAAGTTGTTTTTTCTCCAGACATAACATTCTTAATTGACATCCCTGTAGAAAAAGCAATTGAAAGAATTGCTAATGGACGAGCAGGAAAAATTAATACATTTGAAAAAAGAGAAAATCTCATCAAAGTCAGGAAAATCTATCAAGAAATTGCCCAAGAGTTCAGTGAGTTAATAACAGTTATAGACGGAAATTACAGTATAGACACAGTTCACGAGTTAATAATTGAACACTTAAAACCTAAACTCTTTGAAAAAAACTTAATTTAGGTAATCTCGACGTCTAGTCTTTAAATTTCTTAAAAAGTTTCAAAAACAAAGCATTTTTAAATAAAAAGGAATGATGCTATTTGAGGACTAATGAGTATAGGTGAATTTGTTCCGAACTTGCAGTAGCAACATTGTTTTACTTAGGAGTAGGAACAACACCTCAAAGAGTCTTTTTTTCTATGAGAAAAAATATGAGAAGGATGTGAAATAGATGTCAGTTTTTACAAAGAAAAAGGATGAACAATTCATGGCATGGTATCTTGATGTCATTCGAAGAGCAGAAATTGTAGATACTCGAACAGGAGTCAAAGGTGCTAATGTACTCATGAGCAATGGATATGAAATTTGGAAAAGGATGCAAAACATCTTGGATGAGAAATTCTATGGAACCAATCATAAAACTATGATATTCCCTTTACTAATTCCTGAAAAATTCTTAATGATGGAAAAAGAACACTTTGCAGGATTCGTTCCAGAAGTAGCTCTCGTTACTCACGCAGGAGAAAAAAAATTAGAAGAAAATTATGCTTTAAGGCCAACATCTGAAACTATAATGTATCACTTGTATAGTCAATGGATCAGAAGTTACACAGATCTACCTTTAAAAGTAAATCAATGGTGCAATATTATTAGAATTGACACAAAAGACACTAGACCTTTACTTCGTGACAGAGAATTCTACTGGACAGAGGCCCACACGTGCCATGAAACAGCAGAAGAAGCAGAAGAACAAGTGAAAGAATCAATGTGGATTTATTCAACATTCTTTGATGAATGTTGCTTACCTTATTTAGTACTCAAGCGTCCAAAACATGACACTTTTCCGGGAGCAGAATATAGCGTAGCTTATGATTGTCCTCTCCCAGATGGAAAAAGTCTCCAAATAGGAACTACACACAATCTCGCACAAGGATTTAGCAAAGTATTTAAAATCAAATTTCAGAAAGCTGATGGAAAACATGATTTTGCTTATCAAACTTGTTATGGATTATCCACGAGAGTTATAGCTGCCGTAATTGGTGTTCATGGTGATGATCGAGGGTTAATTTTACCTCCATATCTAGCACCAACCCAAGTAGCTATTATTCCAATTATATTCAAAAGCAAAGAAGAAAAAGTGCAAAAGATTAGTAAAGAATTATATGAGAAAATCAAGTTGTCTGGTATAAGGGTAATATTAGATGACGGGCCTAAAACTAGTGGTTGGAAATTTAATGAATATGAGCTTCGAGGGGTACCAATAAGAATAGAAGTAGGCCCACGAGATGTAGAAAAAGGTTCTGTGGTTATTGTTCGTCGTGATACAAAGGAAAAGATCGAAGTCAAAAATGAAGATATGATAGAAGAGATACAAAAATTGTTTAAAGCAATTACTATAGAATTAAAACAAAGAGCCAAGGCCTTATTGAAAAAATCTGTTTCAACACTAGAAACTTTAGAAGAAATTGAAGAGAAATTCAGCACAAAAAAACCTGGTTTCATCAGAACAAACTGGTGCGGAAATAAGAAATGTGCTGAATATGTAAAAGAAAACTTCCGAGCTAATATTCTTGGTACAAAGTATGGTGAAGTAGAGCAAGTTTTTGGAGATTGCCCTGTTTGCGGTGAAAAAGCTAAACATGTTGTGTATCTTTCAAGAACTTACTAGTTCTTCACTTTCCTATTTTATTTTTAAAATCTGTGACAAACGATAGATTTTTTTGTTTGAAAGATAGTTTTTTAATATTAATACAGTAATTAAGAAAGGAAGAGTAAAATGTCAATAAGTTTACCACCAGAAAAGAAAAAAGAATTAATTAAAATATTAAAACAAATTTCACAAGGTTGTGAATTGGAAGCTTTAGCAGTTGTAACAGATGAGGGAATTAAAGTAGCTTTTTTTGCTGAGAAAAGTGCAGACCCTGATTTACTCAGTGCTGTAAGCTCTGCTGTTCTTTCCACCGGAGAGATGGTTACAAAACAGCTTTCTCACGGTTTTTTGGAACAAGTATTAATCCGTGGTGCTAAAGGATTTACAATCTTATCTAATTTAGATAACTATCTTTTAATTGGAGCTTCTAAGGATTTACACAGCGTTGGTTTAGCTATACAAGTAATAAGAAGACATAGCCCCACAATCTCAGAATTGTTAAACTAAAAAAATAAAATAATAGAACTGATTAGTAAAAGAGAGTTAATAAAAGAGGAAACTCTTCTCTATTTCCTCTTGGCTAAAACCAGCATTAATTCCAACAATTATTCTAATAAGGTCAGAGATTTCTGCATACTTCATTTCAAAAAAGGCAATTAATATCTCAATATCAGTTGAGGATTTTTGACGAAATATTTTTTTCCATTTTTTGATTTGGAAACGTTCAACAGCAAATTCTATGTCATGTAAAGGGATATCATCTTTTCCCATGTAGTCAGCAAATATTCTTTTGTATACTCCAAAGTTGTACATGCTTAAGACTTCAGGAATAGAATTTGATTCTAATGCTTTAGCAATAAATGTTGTTGGTTTAATATAACGATAGGGAGCAATCCCAAGATTAATACATCTACACACCCATATTATATTCTTCAAATTAACGTATATATCAAATTCACGGGAAATTATAGGGAGAATATAATATTCAAACTGATCTATTGCTGCGTCAACTGGTACAAAACGTCCTGTTTTCTGAAATTCAGAATAACCTTGTTCTAGTAATTGTTTAAAAGTTTGAATTTTTTCTGACTTAATGATATCAGCAATTGATGAGGAGGAAGTAAGAACTTTTTCATAATATTCATAGCTATATTTTCCCACAGGAGAAACTCTTTCTAATATCTCTTCATGAGGTTGTTTCATAAAAAGTCCACGGAGAATATATCGGATATTCTCTGCATGAAATCGTTGAGAATGAAGATCGATTATTTTTTTTGCTCTACTTGAACCTTGTTTATAAAAAGTGCTTACAGTTCGAGCAAAATGATTTTTTAATTGTTTTGCAACTTCTGGCATCTCTGTAACGAAATTTATATCTTGAACGATTGAACCATATTGTGTTTGCCGAAAAGCAGCTTGTAGTTCTTTAAGATTAGAGGAGGATAGAAGAAAATTTATCTGGCTTCGGCTAAGTACCTTGCCTATTATTCCATGAGCTCTTCCATATAGATATCCATCTCCTGAGAACATTTTATTCACCAGCAACAGTTGTGTATTGAATAAATTTGGTTTTCTCTAGTAATGGAGTATATTGGACACCTTCTCCTTTGTAGAATTTGGAAAAGAATTCTACCCAATGCAACCTCAGTGTCTGTAAGAATGAGAACATTCCTTCAATAGGTACAATTACAACAAGTCCCCAAACAATGCCAACAAGCCAATAAATCCAAGAGGAAGCTAAAGCAGAGACGTTATGAGTATCAACACCAGCTAAAATATATGGAAGACCACTCAAAATTGCATGGACTAGTAACATAGCTAAAATACGGCTAAAGGATAGTGTATTAGAGAATAGAGCAATGAGATGGTCTATAGCTTCCATGATCCCTTCTGTTCCTTCATGGAGATATTCGAAGAGGAAAACTAGAGGAATTGAAACTAAGGCAATAATTGTAAATATTGTAGAATAGGGTTTCGGTATACTAGGAAGTGCATTTCCTCCAATAAGTCGTGAAGTAGCGCCAGCACCCATTAAATTATACAAAACTGCAAAAAGTCCTACGTAAAAAATAGAAAGTATAATTGGAGAAACCCATGAAGCAACACCGTGACCATATTTTTTGTTTTCTATAAATCTTAACCAAATACCAAGTTGTATAAGTACAAAACCGATAGAAATGGAAAACAATAAGAATAAGGGCACTTCTTTTGTAGGCTCAATTAAAGGCAACCATTCAATATGCAAAACATTTTCATAAATATGAGGTAGAAATACTTCATCACCTAGAAGTGCTCCAAATAGGAAACCGAAGATAATTGAAGAAAAACCAGAAAGAGTAAGTAACTCAGAACCTTTATACAGAAATCCAGACATTGATTCATCAGGTTCAATATTCTTTTTGTTTTTCTTATAAGTTAGAAACAATCCAATCAAGAAGAGAAGTATTCCATGTCCCACATCAGCGAACATTATACCAAATATCAAGGGAAAAGTAAATTGTATAATTTTGAAGGGGTCAACTTCATGAGTTGAAGGGATACCCATTCCATCAACTATTCCTCGAAAAACTTTAGTAACCTTATTTCCATGTTTTGTCATAGAAGGATTCGTTAATGGTACTTTTTGTTTTTCAGACATAGTTATTGGAAAATCCAATTTTTCGGTTTCTTTCTTTAAGTCTTCAACCTTATCTTTAGGAACCCAACCCCAAATTGTTGTAGTAGTTTCATCAGTTTTACATTTTTCTTCTGTTTCCAACCTTTTAATTTCTGTTTCTATTAACTCTTCTAGTGCGAAGATTTTGTCTTCTACTTTCTCCCTAATTTCATCCAATTCATGTTCTTTATGTTCTATTTCAGTCTGAAGATTCGTGAGCTGACTTTCAATAGATTCTGAAGATATCATGCTATAGTCAATAGATAACAGCTCAAAGGAATATTCTTCTAGAATTTGTTGTATAGACTTCTTATAGTCTATTAGAGACAATATATAGACAAAGACTGTGTCACTTTTTTCTGGTTGATCAACCTCAATGAAAACTAATTGCCCATCAGAAACTTCATTTAGGAAAAACTTTACAGCCTTAACATTCTTTTTTGGGATATTCCCCAAAAAGGTGCAAGTTTCAAAATCTGGATCATCCAAGTATGGTTTAACATCAGAGCTTAAATAGGAATAAATAGGAATGTATGTTTTTAATTCTGTTTCCTTCGCTTTTAATTCTTTAAGTTCGGAACTAAGATTTTCTATTTTTTCTCCATAATCTGCAATAAATTGCTCAACAAAAGATATAGCTTCATCATAGTTATCTTTTACAGCAATCTTAGAATCAGATATTGCTGGAGGAATAGATAATCCAAGGGCTTGTTTGTATCTGCTAATTTTGGAAGATAGTAAAGTTAAATTCTGTCTTTTTTGTTTTATGTCGTTTAAAATATCTTCTGACTGTCTTCCTATCTTCTCTTGATGAAGGATACCAGTGTTATGAATAAAGGAGATTAACTTACGTGTGTGCTCCTTTGGGACTTCCATTTTAACAAACTCTACATCCTTTGGAAATAAAGCTCCTCCCTTACTGTTACCTAAATGATGATAAGGAGGAATTTCTTTTTCAATTGTTTTTTCTTCTTTCAAAGTCAAAGAACCACGATCCTTGGAAATTTTTTTAGATTTTTTATATTTCAGAGGAACATCCCTCAATTGAGTGAGTTTAACAGGAAAAGGAAGCTCTTTGAGTTCCTTTTCGAGAATAAGATAATCATTGGGTTTAATCCAACCCCAAAGGGTAAAATTAGTTTCAGTTGTTCGACCCTGTTCTAGAATATCAAATAATTCAAGCATGAGATTAATAGAAGTAAGAAAATGCAAAAGAGTCTCACGATGTTCATCACGCAATTCTGAAATTTGAGATAAAATTTCATCGTGCTTTTCGTGCAGAAAGTCATGTACGTTAGCTACTGTAAGCTTGCTAGTTTCTTCATCACTGAACATGTCGGCAAAAACAGAAAGCTCAAAATCTATTGAGGAAAAATAGAAATCTTCAAGAATAGTCGAAACCTCATCTTGATATTCTTGAGGGGTGAGAATAAAAACCAAACGAAAATCAGGGTCAGATGATTCAATACTCCAAAAGTAATAAAGACCTTTAGTTATCTCATCGATATAGAAGGAGATAACTTCCTCATACGAATGATGAATTTCTCCAACGATAGAAAAGGTGGAAGGTCCAGGAGAAAGTAAATCTAAAGAGATATCAGCATTCTTAAATTTATGCCGAAAATAATGAAGTTTATCAGCAATTAGATGTTTCTTTGTTAAAGAACGATTTTCTTCAAAAAGAGAGATATAAGAAGTTTCATGTGTGTCTAAGAAAGATTTTAGTTCGGAGAGAAATCTAGAAGCATCAAAAACATCAGAGTAGTTTTTTTCCGAATATAAATAAACATTAGAAAGATCTAGATCTAGTTCTTGTGAAATGGTAGTAAAACGCTTTAACAAATCAGAAAAAAGCTGGCGATTATCTTCAATTTTAGCTAATTCTGAAGGAGATTGAGTATCAATTTGAACAAAATCAAAACAATCTAAATAATGTAATTTGGATACAAGAAGAAGGGAGTCGGAGGGTGACACCTGAACCTTTGAAAGTACTCTTTTTGCCATTAATTTCTCACCAGAATAGTAAGCACGATAGTTTAACAAAAAAAAAGAAGAACAATTTTAAAATCTTCCTACTGAACATAAGACAAAAAAGATAGTGATCTTATAACTAAAAAATATGAGTAAATATTGGAGAAGAAACAAGAAAGAAAAGAATGAACTACAAAAACAAAGAAGAGAGTTAAAAAATTAAAAAAGAGATTTGAAAAAAAGAATTGTTTGGTTTAAAAATCAGTGAAATTTTTAAATTTTATTCGAGAATAATTTATTTTAAATGGAAAAACAGTAAAAAAAGAGAAATAATAACAAATATGCAAATAATCCAAAAACAAAAAATGGAAGATGAATTCATTTAAAAAGAATGACCTAAGAATAACAAAAAGTTTAATAACTTTCTAAAGGTAACTAAGGTCAGTAACCAAATAGGTTAGATTTGTAAAGACAAGTCGAAAAAAAATTGAAAAAACCAAACAATAGGTGAAAAATTTATGGAAGAAATAGTATCTGATAAACCGTTGGTAATAGACAACGGAACAGGATTCACAAAAAATGGATTCGCAGGAGAAGATCAACCAAGAAGTGTGTTCCCAACGCTAATAGGTTATCCAAAATACCAAATAATAATGACTGATGTTGAACATTACGTGAGAGAATACTATATAGGAGAAGAAGCACTAAACTTGAGAGGAGTGCTAAAACTAGTATACCCAATAGAACATGGACAAATAGGTGACTGGGACGCTATGGAAAGAATCTGGCATTACACCTTCTATAACGACCTAAGAGTTAATCCTAACGAGCATCCTATTTTGCTCACTGAACCTCCTCTGAACAAGAATGTAAACAAGGAAAAAATGGCAGAATTAATGTTTGACACCTTTAATGTTCCGGCTATGTATATTAGCATGCAAGCTATTCTTTCGCTTTATGCTTCAGGTCGTACTACAGGTATTGTAGTAGATAGTGGAGATGGTGTCACACACATAGTTCCTGTTTACGAAGGGTTCGCAATTAGCCATGCTATTCGAAGAGCAGATATTGGTGGACGTGACATTACAGACTATCTACGTCGGCTATTAAGACAAAGAGGATATTCATTAACAAGCAGTGCAGAAAGAGAAATTGTTCGTGATATTAAGGAACGTCTGTGTTACGTAGCTTTAGATCCTGAAAAAGAACTTAAACTTGCAGAAAAAGTTTCAGGTATGGAAAAGACTTACACATTACCAGATGGAGAAACACTAAGCATTGGCGCAGAGCGCTTTATGGCTCCAGAATTATTCTTCAACCCTGGAGCAATAGGATCAGAAGAACTGCCTATGGATGAACAAATATATCAATCTATCACTGATTGTGATGTCGATCTTAGAAGAGATCTTTATTCCAACATCGTCCTTTCTGGTGGGTCAACAATGTTCCCAGGTTTGAAAGAGAGATTACACAAGGAACTAACGGAACTAGTACCAGAGACTATGGAAGTAAAAATCATTGCTCCTCCAGAAAGACGTTACAGCGTATGGATAGGAGGAAGCATACTAAGTAGTCTGAAAACATTTACAAAACTGTGGGTAACTAAGAAAGAATATAAGGAAACTGGGCCTACAGCCGTTTATAGATGCATTTAACTTAATTTTTTTCTCTTTCTTTTCCTTTTTAATTTTAATTTTTATTTATAATTTTTTAATTATAATTTATAATTTTTTAATTTTCGGCTGTAGGTTAGTTTCCTTATTTATATTCCATCTTAGTTACCCACAATTTTTTTAATTGCTACATAGCTATTTCTTTTTTAAATGCTTTTTAGACTGCTTCTTGTTATGTTATTTTTGTTTTTTCTACTCTCTTTTTCTATTTGTTAGTGTTTGTTATTATTGTTTTTTTCTTATTTTTTTTTGGTCCCCCACGGTTTTCTCTTCTAAATTAATTCAAACATTACCAATTTGTGTACTAATTTCACCTTCTAGAACTGTTATTTTTTGCTTTACTAATTTTTGAATAGTATTTTTGTACACACCGCCGCTCATTGCAACAAGTTTCAGACGATTTCTTCACCTTCTTCCTTATATCTATTTCATTTAAGATGAATATTTTGAGATATTTTTTCCTTCAACACGATCAATAAACTTTTGTACTTTCTTCCTTTTTCTTTTTCCATTTTTTGTTTGCTTACCTCTTTCATCTATTTCTCCAAAATTTTTTGTTATATTTTCTGGGTCATGATGAGAAAACTTTATTTTATTCTTTGAGTATACATTCTTTTAGGGGGTATATTGTTGGACGTCAATTTACTCAGATCTTATTTATCTGAGCCTAGCTATCGCGCTGTTTTATCAGAGATTATTCATTCCCATCGTAGCCGTTCTATTGACGAACTTTCTTCTCTTTTTCCTTCTTTAACTAGTAACTACTCTTTGACTAAAATTCTTAAGAAGTTTGTAGATATCGGTATAATTAAACGCAAGAAAATTTCTCTTGGTGCTCAAGAGCGCGAATTTTATTTTCCCAACAGGGAGCTCTTACGTAGCAATTTTTATCAAGATTTGCTTTTAGAATATGAAGATCTAAACTATCCATCTAAACTAGATCTGGAATTTACTTATCTCTGGGAAGATTGGCCCCAGTGCCTTATTGACAATTATTCTTTAACACTATATATTGTCACCAGTACTTACTTACCTGAAAACGTAGATATTTCACACTTAACAAAGCTCCTTACTGTTTGGGCTTTAAAATATGCTAATCTTTCTATTGAAAATATTCAGATTTCTAATATTGTTGATACTAAAGCAACCCCTGTTAAAACTAACAATTTAATAGTTATTGGCTCTGGAGAAGTCAACAGGGTTACTGCTGATATTTTATCTCTTTATGGTGACTCTTTACCTATTCGTTTTCAATCTAAATCCATATATAGTTCCTTAACTTCCAAAAATTATTCTTCTACAAAAGGTTCTATTGTAGGTTTACTTCCAAATCCTTGGAATCCTAGCAAAATTGCTTTAATCTGCTCTAGTATGAGTTATTTTGGAACTAATATTTCGCTTAAAGCATTAATTGATGACCTTGATTCTATTATTCATCAAAAACCTAGAATTCTATCTAATCACTCTGTTTACTCTGAAATTCCCATTCGTGTTCTTGCATCAGAAGAGAACACTAAAAATAAAGAAAAACTTGAAGGGCTAAAATCTTACATTTTTAAGGAGTAATTTTCACAATATTATTCAAATATACCCCCTTTTTTTTAGAACTTCTGCTTTTTTTCGTAATATCTTAATCAATTAATACTCTCATAATAATGATAGTTTCAAAGAGAGTTTACAAAAGAGATATAAAGTTTGATATTTCTGGCACTTTTTTTATTTTCTCACGCTTACTTCAAGTTCAGGTAATCCTCCTATTTTCAATAAAACTGTATCACCCACTTTTATTTTTCCTACTCCTTCTGGTGTTCCTGTTGCAATAATATCTCCTGGCTCTAAGGACATCACTTCAGAGACATATTCTATTATTCTTTCTGGTGGAAAAATCATTTTCTTCGTGTTACTATTTTGTTTTAATTCTCCATTTACAAATGTTTGAATATTCAAGTTCTTTACTTGAGTGGTCAAGTCTATCCACGGGCCTAAAGGTCCAAAGGTGTCGAACCCTTTCGCTCTTGTCCACAATCTATCTTTTTTTTGTAAATCTCTAGCAGTTATATCTAAAAAACCAGTCCAAGCGTAATACTCTTCAGGCCATTGTGCTATATTTTCTGCTTTTTCACCTTTTATTTTTCTTCTTATTACTAGAGCTAGCTCTCCTTCAAAATCCACATGGCTTGACAAGGAAGGATAAATTATTCTTCCCTTATGAGGGATTAGAGAACTAGGAGGTTTTAAAAAGATTATTGGCTCTTCAGGTACTTCATTATCCAATTCTTTTGCGTGTTCACTATAATTTCTTCCAACACAAACAATTTTTGTTGGAGTTATTGGAATATCAATTTTTACCTTCTCTATCTCAATACCTGTTGGATCAAGGTCTATCTCTTCATGATTTTTTAAGATTTGCTCAATAGGAGATAGTATTTCATACACTTTCTCCTCTTTTTGATCAAATAGCACACTAAATTTTCTTTTTTCATAAATGACCTTTCCTATTAACAAAATAATCCCTTTTTTGCATTTTTATTTTTTAATTTTTGTTTTCTCTTTATTTTTTGTTTTAAATAATTCAAACTTTTCTGGCCGTAATAACATATAAGTTAGAATTCCAATTACAATTATCAATGCTGCAATATAAAAAGTTACTTTGTATGAATAAGCATCAGAATTTCCTCCTGAACTTATCCAGTTAGCTATTTTTTGTGAGAACAGAAAGGCAACAATTACAGAAAAAACAAAAGAAATACTAAAAGATGATATCTGAATACTTTTTGTTTTATTTAACTTAAAATAAGAAATAAAGAATGTAGCTAACCACATACATACGCTTACAATAAAGAATCCTACATATATTGAAAGAGTCACTAGATTTACGCCAACTATACTATCTGCAACTGGACCTGTGATTAACGTTCCTCCTAGTCCCCAAGATAAATAAAAAGCAGCATTATAGTAACCCATCATTTTTCCTCTTATTTCAAGTGGAATAATCTTTGTTATCATTGAATAAGAGATAGTCTGTATCCAGACCCTAGATAATCCTAAAAGAGCCATATAGACAAAGATAAGTACAATAGACGGCGCAAAAGGTAGAATTAATGTTCCAACAAACAAAAAACTAAATCCAATTAACAATAGTGTATGATCACTGAAATGTTTAGTTAAAAAACCAACAAGCAACCCACCAATTATCATTGCAATACTACTTGTATTTCTTAATTGAGCAACAATTACATCAGAAGCAGCAAAAGTTGACGGTAATCTTATGTAAATACTTACCATTTGGTTAATGCTATTTCCTCCGATATTTACAATTCCAAGAACTACTAAAATCCATACAAATAATTGCCATTCCCAACATATTTTTTGAGGATTCTTTACAGTGTTATTTTCTCCTTTTTTCTTCATGCTTTCTTCATTTTTATTCAAAATCGTATTGTTAATTGATACTACATCACTATCTTCTAGTTCAGCATAAGATTCAGGTATAAGGAACAAGGCTATAATACTGAAAACCATTATCCCTGAAGAAATAAAAAACAGATTTCCATTGGAAAATCCTTCTCCACCTAAGTATAAAAATCCACTTGCAGTAACACCTAATATATTTCCTATTCCTCCAATAAATTGGAGTCTACCCATTATTTTTCCTCTTTCAGTTTCTTTTGTTAGATCTGCTATCAGTGCAGTCCACCCTAGGTTACTACTACTCCATCCAGCTTCAATGATTGTGAAACCTATTATTATTGTATAAGCTGCTGCGTGAAGACTCTTGTTTATGGCCATGTTCTTGTGAATAAAATATACTACAATATAACCCACAGCAGCATATAATTCTCCAAAAATGATTAATAGTCTCCTTTTTTGGAATTTGTCAGAAATTCTTCCCCAAACTGCTGATTGAGTTAGAATGTTTGCGACCATCGGTAATGTTGCATAAAGTGTCATTTCTGTGTTAGTTACACCCAGATTCTCCTTCAAATATATACTTAGAAAAAAATAGAAGATCCCTCTTCTAAACATAGCCATTATCTGAAATATAGACAAGCTTACAAAATGCTTATTTCTCAAAGGTTTCACTCCAAGGAATATTTTATTTTTTGTCGTTTTGCTTTTTTTTGTAACGAATAAATAGTTTGTGTTTTGCCTATTTTTGTAATAAAAAAAAATTAAGTTAAAGTAAACTTTTTTATATCGGTGCAATTTTCATCTTTTGAGGACAATGAATCCTGGTGAATATGAAACAATACAGTAAAATGCTTTCTTTTGGTTTAGTAGTTTATCTTTGTCCTCTTGGGAAAAAATGTTTTAAGGTGGAAAGATGGTAGAAGTAAAAGTAAAATTACCTGATAACAGTGAGATCGCCATTGAAAAGGGTAAAACAATATTGGATTTAGCCAATAAAATAAGCCCCAATTTAGCAAAAGCATCTTTAGCAGCAAAAATAGATGATAAATTAGTGGATCTTACTTACCCAATTGAACAAGATTGTAAAATAGAATTAATTACAGCCAGATCAGATGAAGCTTTTCATATTCTAAACCATAGTGCAGCTCATGTATTAGCTAGTGCTGTCGTTGAATTGTTTCCTGAAGCGAAGCCAACTATTGGACCCTCTGTTGATGAGGGATTTTATTACGATTTCGAGGTAAAAAAGCCCTTTTCTCAAGAGGATTTGGAAAAAATAGAAAAGAAAATGATAGAGATAATAGAAGAAGATACTCCGTTTATTAGAGAAGAAGTTCCAATTCAAGAAGCTATCAAATACTATGAAAAAGTTGAGAAGAATAAATTCAAAGTAGAGATATTGAAAGAGATGCCAGATGTTGACACCGTTTCTTTTTATTCCCACCGAAACGGTAAATTCAAAGATCTTTGTAGAGGTCCCCATATCCCTTCAACAAAGAAAATTAAAGCAGTAAAAGTGCTTAATGCTTCTTCTGCTTTTTGGAGAGGAGATGCAAAAAGAGAATCCCTTCAAAGAGTATATGGTATCGCTTTTACTGACGCTAAAAAGTTAAAAAAACACTTGAAAATGCTTGAAGAAGCAAAAAAACGTGACCATAGAATTTTGGGACCACAACTTGATCTATTCGATACTGCAGATGAGTGGGGACCTGGAATGCCATTAATTTATCCAAAAGGAACAATCCTCTTAGAAGTTATCAAAGAGTTTTGGAAAAAAGAACATAAAAAAGCAGGATATAAAGTTGTACAAACTCCTCATCTATTCAAAGAGATTGTATGGAAAACAAGTGGGCATTTAGATTATTACCTTGAAAACATGTATCCAGTAGATGCTAGAGGTGAACGTTGGTATGTTAAACCTATGAATTGTCCAGGACATATGATGATTTACAATAGAAAGACTTATTCTTACAGAGAGTTACCTGAACGAATAGCAGAAATGGGTACTGTGTATAGATATGAACTTTCAGGAGTATTACATGGTTTATTCAGAATTCGTGGTTTCACCCAAGATGATAGTCACATTTTCATGCTTCCAGAGCAACTAGAAGATGAGATAGTAAAAATTATAGAGATGGTAAATCACTTTTATTCAGTGTTTGGATTCAAAGAATGGGAATTTTTCATTAGTACTAGACCTGAAAAATCTATTGGAACAGATGAAGGATGGGAACATGCTACAAAATCTTTAATGAATGCTATTGAAAGAGTTGGAATCAAATATAAAATTAAACAAGGAGATGGAGCTTTTTATGGTCCAAAAATTGATGTTGATGTTAAAGATGCAATAGGAAGACGTTGGCAACTAGCAACCATACAAGTAGACTTTAACTTGCCAGAAAGATTTGATATAAATTACATTGGTGAAGATGGTCAAAAGCACAGACCATTCATTATTCATCGTGTAATATATGGAGCACTTGAACGCTTTTTAGCAATATTGGTAGAACATTATGCTGGAAAATTGCCTATATGGTTGAGCCCTGTACAAGCGATTGTTATTCCAATTACTGATGAACATATAAATTATGCAAAAAAGGTTGTAGAAATACTCGACAAGGAAGGAATTAGAGCAGAAGCTGATCTTTCAGGAGAACGAATGGAGTACAAAATAAGGCAAGCTAATCTTCAGAAAATACCTTACATTATTAATGTTGGAGGAAAAGAAATAGAAAACAATACTATAGCTGTTCGTGATCGAACTAATAAAGTGAGATTCGGCGTAAAAATTGAAGAATTTGTTAAAGAAGTTAAAGAAAAAATAACAAATTATGAATAATTATTCTACTTTTTTATTCTTCTTCAAATAGTTCAATAATTGTTTCCAATAACAAATTTGAATAAGTCACAACCTCGTCTTTTAATGTATATTCATCAGTCACATGTAATTGATCTAGTCTACCAGGACCAAAAATCACAAAATCAGTATTGTTAGGTGGAACTAATACTGCTCCATCTGTGCCGTAGGTAACACCAACTATTTCCAAAATACCTTTCTTTTTGAGTTTTTCCTTTAATTTGCCTAGAAATGCTATTTCTGAATTTGATTCGATTGGAGGGATAATATGCACTTCTTCAAACTTTGCTTGTGCATCCTCTTTAGAATTAAATAGTTTCAATATTCTATTTATTTTTTCTCTTATTTCATTATAATTAACAGAAGGAACAACTCTATAATCTAGAGTAAATTCACAATATTCAGGAACAACGTTGAAAGAAGTCCCTCCACTTATTTTACCAATATTAAGCGTTGAGTGGTTTAAAAGAGGGTGCTTAGTTGACGGTATAGTTGTCTTAATTTTTGCTATTAACTCAGCGGCTTTTTCTATAGCATTAACACCCAACTCAGGAGTTGAACCGTGAGCTGATTTACCAAATACTTTTATTTTTGCCCAATAAACGCCTTTTTGAGCAATAGAAAGTTTTAATTCTGTTGGTTCACCTATTATAAGAAAATGAGTTGATTCCATTATATCAGTGTTTAAAGCAGCTTTAGCTCCCCCCATTCCAACCTCTTCATCACTTGTTATTAATAATTTTATTTTTTTTGTTAACTTTACGTTCTTTTCTTTTAATTTTAATAGAATTGCTATGTATGAAGCGATAGCTCCTTTCATATCTGTTGCTCCTCGCCCATATATTCGTCCATTATGCTCAATCCCTTCAAATGGATCAAAAGCCCATTTTTTTTTATCTCCAGCAGGGACAACATCAATATGACCACATAATACTATACTTTCTTCACCTGAGCCATACTCTGCAAAAAGGTTGGCTCGATCTTCTGAGTACTCTTGAATTTCACACAATATACCTTTTTTAGAAAGGATTTTTTTCACATAATTAATTGCATCTATTGTTTTTCCAGGAGGATTTACTGTTTTAAACTGGATTAGTTTTTGTAAAATTGGAATTACTTCTATTTCTTTTATTTCATTCATTATTGTTCTTGAGGAATTATAGGCCCTTCTATAAAATTTTTGTTCTATTAATATTCTTTAGATTTCAATGTTTTGAGATCGAAAATTTGCACCTAAAAATTAAGATATTTATAATCAAATTTTCCAGATATTACATTCATTTTAAAAACCCCTCATTATTTTTTTGTTGGTTGAACCATCTTGTTAGTATTATCAAGTTGTCAATATTGTGGTAATAAAGCTCAATATTATTGTACAAATTGTGGAAAATTACTATGTGCAGATCACGTAACAGTAGCCCACACCGTTTACTACTGCAAAAATTGTGATTTAGAAGTATATGAAGAACAATGTCCTAAATGTGAAAATAAAGCAGAATTTTCTAGAAATGATAATGTACTTTTATGTGAATGGTGCAAAACACCCACTGTAGTCGATGGTTACGCTTATCATCAGCAATTACCAGAAAAAATATTTAGTTCAATACTTCGAATAAATAAAAAGATAGCTGATTTACTTTATTTAACAGATAGATACCACAAATTAGTAGATGAGATACTGAAAGTCAGATATGCTAAAATAAAATTATTTCCAGATATAGAAGATGATCTTTCCATATTAAGAACAAAAATAGACAACTTAATCAAAAAACTAAGAATTATTAGTGACAGTTTATTTTTGAAAATAAACAAGAAATTACAATCATTAAACTATCTTAGATCTCCAAATTTGAACAATCTTGAACCAGCTGAAGAATTAATTAATTATTTAGACAAAAACTATGAATCTTTAGAACATAGCTTACATCTTAAAATTGAACAAATAGAGGAATATTTTGCAGCTATAGGCAAAAAGGTTGATTTTCTTAATTATCAATATACTCTTTTAAAAATAATATACAGGATTATTCCTGAAGTTGAAGGAGAAGAATTAATTGCAATTATTCCTAGAATGTGGATAAAAAAGGGTGTAAAACTTCCTAAGCGTTTTGTATTTGTTTTCACAAATAAAAATATATATCTCTTGAGAGAAAAAGGAATGTTTCGTACAATGCTAAAATTGAAAGAAAAAATTGATCTCTCAAATGTAAGATTAGTTTCAGAATCTCAAACATTATTGAAAGGAAAGGTTGTAAAGATTTCAACATTACTTTCGCAATATTCATTGTTTGGGAGAGATATTGCTATTTCAGAGTTATCAAAATATTTCAGTATCTATTATGAATACTTCAAATACTCTACAAGTGACCTCACAGTAATTAATGAATTCAAATATTATAATTTGTCTGTAAAAGATTTAAGGGAAGCAATAAATAAATACCTCAACAATCTCCGTGTTTCTCTTCTTAAAAAGAGAGAAATAAAAAAAGAAATAATGTATAAAAATAGTTTAGTAGCAAGACGACAACAGATATTACAACGATTAGCAAATATAAGACGTAAAATCCAAGAAATAACACAATCTAGAGCCGGGAGATACCAAAGTCCCAAAGTTTTCAACAACTTGTTACAGAGACTTATGGAAGAGCAATCTCGTTTAGAAAAAGAAATAAGAATGAATGATGCCAAAATCAGAGAGATAGATGAATTGTGGGGTGTTTTTTATGATCAAGTTTCTTAACCCCCCTTTTTCTTTCCTATTAATATAGAAAAACTAATAAGGACTGTAATTAACTCTATTTTAGTTAATTCAAGAGTTGAAAAAATGAATCCAATTCCTGTTGTAGATGTGAATATTAAAGAGAAAGAGTTAGAAGCAGTGAAAAAAGTAATTGAAAGCAAATATCTTGTAGAGGGTAAAAACGCAAGAGAATTCGAAAATAAATTCGCTAAATTCACGGGTGCAAAGTATGTTACTACAGTTGTAAACGGAACAGCTGCTCTACATCTTGCATTGACTGCATTAGATATTGGTCCTGGAGATGAGGTTATAACTACTCCTTTTACTTTTATTGCTTCGTCGAATGCTATTCTTTTTAATGGAGGAATACCAATTTTTGTTGATGTTGATAAAGAGACTTTTAACATAGACCCAGAGAAAATTGAGGACGCAATTACTGAAAAAACAAAAGCCATTCTTCCCGTACATATTTTTGGAAATCCATGTGATATGAAAGCTATAGCTGATATAGCAGAAGATCATGATTTAATAGTAATTGAGGATTGTGCCCAAGCACATGATGCAAGGATTGATGGTATTCATACTGGAAATTTTGGACAGATCGGTTCATTCTCTTTCTATGGAACGAAAAACCTAATAGGGGGAGAAGGTGGGGCAGTAATCTGTAATGATGAAGAACTTTTTGAAAAAATAAAAAGTATAAAAAATCATGGAAGAAGCCCAAAAGGGGGATATTATCATTATAGGATTGGTTTTAATTATCGAACAACAGATATGTCAGCAGCTATTATGAACGTACAAATGGATAGAGCTCAAGAAATTTTAGAAAGAAGGCATAAGAATGGAGAACTTTATAGAAAGTTACTTTCAGAACAAGAAAATTTAATGATACAAAAAGTTCTTCCTGGCCATCAACACAGTGACTACATAATGACTCCTATAATACTAAATGAACAAGTGAAAACTGAAGATATTATTAGCTACTTAAAAGAGAATGGTATTTCATCAAGAACAATTTACTCGATTCTTTCTTATGAACAACCATCGTATACAGATCTTTCAAATTGGCACATGTCTCGTGTTGTTAACTACCCTGATTATTCTAAAGTATCTTGTCCTAATGCAGAATTTTTAGCAAGAAACCACTTTGAAATCCCGATGGTATCCACACTTTCAGATAAAGAAATTGCTTTCATTGTAGAGAAAATAAATGATTTCTTTAAAAAAAAATAATATAAACTTCTAAAAAACAATTTTTTCTTTTTTTCTGAATTTTCCTATTTTTCTTATAACCAAAAAAAAGGAAATTCAATCTTTTTCCAAAACATTTTTTTGCTCTTACTGAAAACAATAATCAATGAGTAACTTACCGTCAGAGTTTCCTTTGTATCTTAGTAATATTTCAGTAAAAGAAAAAGACACTCCAGAACTAGTCTTAACATATGAGGGAGATGAAACCCTCGTTGACAAACTATTTCTAATTGGAAAAAATAATGGCTTACCTGACAACATTAATGCAGCCATTCCTTTTGAACAAAAAAAACTAAAAGGAAGAGTAGTCTTTCAGATCACTATCCCGATCTACGAAGATGGAGAATTCCAGGCTGTTGTGGAATATGAAGATGGATATATTTATGAACCAGGGCAAGCTCACAGTATAGTTTTTAGAGGAAAAGGTATCTTTTTGGACTTTAGAAAAATATATCACCTACAAAAAGAAGTTTTAAGACCAAAAGGAGCACCTAAACCAACAAAAAAAGAAGCAGAAACGGAAAAAATTGAAACCATCAAAGAGGAAAAAAAGGCTACTTCAACTCTTGAAAAGAAGAAAGAAATAGCTCCTATTGCTGATAAAGATAATCTACTAAAAGTTCAACCAAAGGATTTTAGAAACTTTGATAAAAATCTTAAAGCTAAACTGCTCCAAATACTGGATTACTTAGCTAATGATAAAAGCAAAAAACTAATTCTAGACACTGTAATTCTGCCAGATATATCTAGAACACTCAAAAGATTAATTTTGGAGGAAATGAGAAAAAGTGTCTACGAAGCATGTTTTCCTGTAATTGTATTAATTGAGAAAGCTCTGATATTGGGCGGTATGGTTTTCCAAGTAATTTTTACTGAAGAAACCTATGAGGAATATAAAAAAGAAATTGTTGAAAAAATCCCAGAAATAAAAGAAAGAATCAACCATATTGAGTTTGAACCCACAAATACAATGATAAAAGTAAAATATGATAAAGATAAGCATTCCTTTAAGAAAATGTTATATCACCAGATATAGTTCTTTTTTTTATTTTCAAAAAAAATAAAAAACTAGTGGGTGTCTAATTTAACTTTTTTTACTTTATACTGATGATAAGCTGTTAACACTCTAATGAACCCATTATTTAATTCGGGAATATCCACTTCACCATTTAAGTCAATTTTAATGCTTTCAATTGTTTGAATCTTTGAACTTGTTGAAACAACTATAAGATTAACTTTCTTACAACTATTAATTACTCTTGCACTTATTTGTTGATTCCCCCTACCCAAGAGAAAACCTTGTCCTCCAATAGGTGACAGAAGGATTTTAACTTCTTTATCTTTCACCAGTTCATATAACTTCTCCTCATCAACATCTTTTGAAACAATTCGTCCATTCTCCATAAAATCTACGCCCAAAAGAGTTTTATCGAAACCCAAATATTTCATTACTTGATAAATTGTACTCCCTGTACCTAGTATAACTGATCCGTTTAATATATTGTAACTAATTTTTAGATCCTCTGCAATAGATTCATATTCAATTTCATCACTGTGTCCTGTAGGAATCTTTCCTCCTTGTATCAGACCGCTCTTTACAGGCGTTAGAACAGAACCAAAAAAATTTGCTGAAACTTGTCCATTTCTGAATAGTTCTTCATCAACGTCAAGAACATCTTCTAAAGTGTATTGAATTTCGCCATTTTCTATTGCTTTGATTATCTCTCCTAGATAAGTGGGATATTGCAAGAAACAACCACTAAACATTTTCACTCCAGAAGGTATACCCACTATAGGAACTTGTTGCTTAACCACTGTTAATATGTCTCTAGCTGTTCCATCTCCTCCAACAAAAACAATTAAATCAACCTTTTTATCTAAAAACAATTTACAAGCATTTTTTGTATCTTCAGCTGTTGTATGATTCTTAGAAAATAAATATACTAATTCTTTTTTAAAAGGATAATTTTGCAGTATTGATTCACCCATAGGATCTGAACAATAGTAGAAAAAAAGTGATTGTTTTTTAGAAATTGAAGAAAGAGCCTTATTTACTCTTTCATAAGCATATTTTTCTTTTTCAAAGATAGTCCATGCTTCTTCTATTCCATCAGTTCCTTTCCAAGCTCTTTTTCCTCCAATCCCTGCAATTGGGTTAATTATAAAACCGATTTTAATTGTCATTGAAAAGGAATTAAGTATAAGGAATTTTAATTTTCCGCATTACCAAAAAAAAAGAAAGAGAAGAGGTCAATTTAATAATTTACTTTTCTTGAAAGTTACACATTAAAAAAACTTAAAACAATATCAAAAAAGTTATCTTGTGATTACCTTAAAGAAAAAAGACTTGCTAATATATTATGGTGGAGCTTATTTACTAGTCGCCATACTTGAAACATTATTATTTACTACTATTCATGGAAGTTGGACTTTCAGGAACATAATACTAAATTTTAGTATTTGGGGAATTATCTGGCTAATATCAATGTTTGCTTATCCTTCACTAATTACCGATGCAAACAGTGAAATGTTAGCATTATCGCCATATTTTTCACTTCTTGGTTATGTAATCATCATTTTAGTTTTCTATGTAGTTTTTAGAGTTCATAAACAAAAAGTGGAAAAAAAATTAGGGAAAAAATTATCCTTTGGAAAACTTATGGATTTATACTTCCCCATTAAAGAAGAAACATAAACTCCTTTTTCTTATTGTTAGAATAGAGAGTTCTTTTTTTGAGTTGCATACAAACCAATAATTTTATTTTAACTCAATATAATTAACAATAAAAGGTGTAATTTATGAAAATATCAAATAGAGCTTCTAGTTTTAGTTATGCAATCCGAGACATCTTATCTGTAGCTAAAGAAGTAGAAGAAAAAGGACACAAACTAATAAAATTAAACATCGGAGATCCTATTAAGTATGACTTTAAAACTCCGGACATATTAACCGAACAATTAAAATATGCAAAAACAGAAAATTACAATTTTTATGCTGATTCTCAAGGTTTACCTGAATTTAGAGAACAAGTAGCAAATTATGAAAATAGAAAACATGGATTAAATATTTCTAAAGAAAATGTACTAGCTACTTCAGGAGTAAGTGAAGGTATTGCTTTTACATTCATGGCTTTCACAAATGAGGGAGATGATGTATTAATTCCAGGAATACATTATCCTAGTTATTCTGGAAATTCTTCAATCTATGGAACCAATTCAATATTCTATAAGACTGTAGTTGAAGAAAACTTTTACCCTGACCCTGATGAAATCCGTTCTCTTATGACAGAAAAAACAAAGCTGGTATTTCTTAATACACCTAATAATCCTACTGGAAGTGTCTATCCTGAAAAGGTTATTAAAGAGATTGTTGATATAGTTGGAGAATATGATGCTTGCATTGTTTCTGATGAAACTTATGACCAACTAATTTTAGATGATGAACTTAAACACGTTCCTACAGCAAAAGTGGCAAAAGATGTTCCAGTAATAGCTTATAATGGTTTTAGTAAAGTTTTTTTGGCTCCCGGGTGGAGATTAGGCTATATTTATGTTCATGATCCTGAGGGAAAAATAGAAGAACCTTGGGAAGGAATCAATAAATTAGCCAGAATTCGTTTATGTGCTTCCACACCTTTACAAAAAGCAGGAACAGAAGCTCTAAAAGTTGACCAAAGCGTTTACTTACCAAAAGTAATTGAAGATTTGAGAAAAAGAAGAGATTTAATGTATAATAGATTAAAAGAAATGGATAGCATTTCTGTTTATAAGCCTCAAGCAGCTTTCTACATCTTTCCAGTACTTAACATGGAACAATTTACTTGGAAAAATGATAAGGAATTTGTTATAGATTTTCTAAAAAAGAAACATGTATTAACAGTCTTTGGCACTGGTTTTGGTCCATACGGGAAAAATGGTTTTCGTATGGTCTTTTTACCTACAGCTGAAGAAATAGATGAATCAATGAACAGACTTGAGGAAATATTAAAAGAAAATAGAAAGTGAGAAAGTGTTTTTACTCTGCTCCTACTTCTTCTTTTGTTTTTTTCAAATTTTGTGAAATAGATGTTAAGCCAATACCTATTATCACTATTAATGCATAAGCAAGGGTGATTAATTCTGGAATTTGATCTAAAAAAACTATACCTAAAATAGTGGCCCCGATAGGTTCTGCAACTATTACAGTCCCTACAATAAAAGCAGGAATTTTTCTAAGAGAGTAATTATACGTAGCATGACCAATAAGTGATGGTCCTAAAGCCATTAGTATAATAAATAAAAATGCCTTTCCTGGAAAAACAAAACTATTACGCTGGACTAAATTATAAAACATTAAAGCAACAGCAGAAACTATGTTTACAACTCCAAAATAAGGCCATAGTGGAGAATCCTTTAAAATCTTCTTTCCTATTAAGAAATAGAAACTTACAGTGACTGCACCTATAACAGCTAAAATACCACCTAGCAAAGGGTTAATCGAATCAGAAGATTGAGAAGTTGAGAGCGTTAATAAAACACTACCTACAATGGCAATAACTATTCCAGTAACCCCTATCCAGTTAACCCTTTCTCTAAAGAATAAAAAACCAAAAATAGCCATAAAAATAGGAACAGTATCTACCAGTGTTGTAGAGATTGCAACAGAAATAAAGCGTAATGACAAAAACCAAGTTGCAAAATGAATTCCTAAAAGAATACCAGAAAGAACTATCCAATGATATCTCTTTATAGTTTTTTCTGATTTTAACCATTTTACATCCTTATTCATTATCGAAATAACAAGGGCGCCAATTCCAGCAAATAAAGTTCTATACATTGCTACAATTTCAGAAGAAACATCATATTTTTGAATTAAAACAACAAGAGGAGCAGCAAATGAAACAGCAATAATCGCTATAAATAAAAGAATAAAAGGGATGTATTTTTTTATCCAAGTGCTGTTTCGAATTTTTTTCATTTGTACCATTCCAAGCTTCTCTGCGTTCAACAAAGCAAATTTTTCCTTTTAAGCTCCAAACTTTTCTACTAAGTGTAACTCATTTAATAGCAATTTCATTAGATGTTTTCCTTTAATTCTTCCTAATCCACCATTATATGCATAACGTTCTCCAAAATGCTTAACATCGTCTTTCACACAAGTTGGAGAACAAATTATTAGTGGAACTGGATCTGCAGAATGGTCCTTAAAAGAACAAGGAGTACTGTGATCTCCAGAGATCATTATAACTAGCTCTTCTTTAAATTTTTCAGGAAGAAATCTATATAGCTCTTTGTCAACTTTCTCAATAAATTCAACCTTTCCATTGTAATTTCCATCATGTCCATAATTATCCGTTCCTTTAAAGTGTAAAAATATAAAATCATGAGTCTTTAAAAGATCAAAAGCAGTTTCAGCTTTTAAACTTACATCAGTATCTGTTCCTCCAGTCATTCCATCTTTTTCAATTATTTCCATCCCAAGCATTCGAGCAACACCTTTGTATAGTCCTCCACCAGCTACACAAGCTGTTTGCAACCCATATTCTTTCTCAAAATTTGGCAATTTTGGAACTTTTCCAGCCCCTCTAATTAATAAATAATTAGCAGCTAATTTACCTGCTTCAATTCGTTGTTTATTTAAGGAAGAGTCAGACAATATTTCGTGGGACTTCTTAGCAAACTCAGATAAAACCCTAGCAGTTTTTTCTGCTGATTCTGAATCTTCTAAAGCTTTGAATGAATATGGAGCTTTTCCTTCAACTTTAGGGTCATTAGCTGAAACTTTATCCGACAAATTTTTACCACGAAGAACTAAAGCAGCCCTATGTTCGGTACCTGCTTTCATAAGAAATTGTACGCCTTCTATCTCTATTCCATTTAGCTGTTCAATAAATTCATCTGTTCCCTCTTTTATACGTCCAGCACGCCGATCAACAATAATGCCGTTTTCATCTATCGTGGCAAAATTTACTCGAAAAGCGATATCTCCTTCTTTTACAGTCAACCCTACACCTGAAGCTTCAAATGGTCCTCGTCCAGTATAATACTGAAAAGGATCAACTCCAAATAGTGCAAGATGAGCAGTGTCACTTCCTGGTGTCTGTCCAGTTTCAATCACATCCATGATTCCAGTTACACCCAATTCAGCAAATTTATCCATATTGGGTGTTTTGGCATACTCTAAGGGAGTTTTACCACCTAATTCAGGAATTGGGCGGTCACCTAACCCATCAAGAATAATAAATAATAATTTTCCAGTCATTAATGAGAAAAATTAATGAATACAAATAAATGTTGCTTTAAATCAGCAATTATTTTGAATTAATCTATTTTCTCTGTAAGAATTTAAGTAAGAAGGAGTTCTTTTATTTGTATTAAGTTAAAATATACCATTTATTGAAAAACGTATTATTTCAAAAAAAATGAAAGAACGCAAATGATTATTGAAATAAAAGAAAATAAAAAATCTTTTATTCTAAATTGCCTATTGATGCTATATTTTCGTTTGATAGAAGGGTTATATCCTTTCATGACTAGAGCTTCTGCAAACAAAATGCTATTATTAATAGCTCTAATAAATACTGTCTTTAACATTTTTTTTAGAATAAAAAATTGGTTGATGATATTCCATCTAGGAGAAACAAATCCTTTTATTCTCCTTGAATAATTTAAAACAGATATTTCTTTTGTGAAAAGGGGTATTAGTTGGTAAAGACTGGTAAAAATAGTTGTTAATTTTTGTGGAAAGTGCATTTTGTTCATTACAATGGATAACTCATTTGTTGAAACTGTTTGAAAAAACCAAGTAATCAAACAAAATGAAGTGATAAAACGATTAAAGAAAAAATAAAACAATATTATCAATTCATACAATGTTTGTTTTTTATATAAGAAAAAAAGCCCCAATAATGAAAAGAATAGGAAAAATAAAATTATTTTTAGCAGTGTTCTTATGGGAAATTTAATGTTAACTAGCAGCAATAATGATAAAACTATAAGATAAGAATGATACCATATAGATTTTGAAGTGAATAGGATAACTAATTGAGTAATTAGAAAAACAACTTTAGTTCTTGGATCAATTGTTTTGGGTTCAATCAATCTGTTAATTGTCTTGTCTGAATCTAACATTTTTTTCACTCTTGATCTTTAGTTTTCCTCTTAACTTTGTTTAATTGTTTATTCTTAAGAACAAATATTTCATCAGCAACTGAATTCAAAAACATTAAATCATGACTTGCAAATAATATTATTTTTCCTTTTTCTTTTTCTTTAATTAATTGCTTTTGGAGCCATCTTTTATTTTCAAAGTCCATCCCATTTGTAATTTCATCTAGCAGAATAACCTTTGGATTATGAAAAGTAGAAGCAATAAATGCTAACCTTCCTTTTTCCCCTTCAGATAATGAAAAGGGGCTATAAAGAGAATAATTGCCCAATCCAGCTTCTTTCAATACTTCAATGATCCTTTCTTTAGCTGGAACCTTTCTTTTTAAATTTCGGAGAATTAATGTTACTTCATTCTCTACTGTTTCTTCAAAAAATTGTAACTCTGGGTTTTGAGATACAAAACCAAAGAGAGAAGCTTTCTCCAGCCATTTAAACTTATGAATATATCTGTTATTTATTGCTATTTGGCCTTTTATGGGTTTTAAAAGACCAGTAATTAATGAGAGTAAAGTTGTCTTTCCTGTACCATTATTTCCTATAATTCCAACTATTTTTCCATTATTTATAGAAAGAGATAAATTTTCAAAAACACTTTCTTCTCTTTCCTTATATTTAAAGTGAACTTTATCAAGTACCAAAGAAAAGGGAGTATTTTCATTTTTTGTTAATGAATTATTTTGAGGATAAATTCTCTTAATTTTCAATAGAAAAGAGTCCCTATTTTCAATTTCATTAAAACGTATTTCCGTTATTTTTTTATTTTGAATCTGAAAGATTTTAGGAGATAGAAACGAATACTTTGATATATCATGACTTGCAATTATAATTGTATATTTTTGTTCTTTTAGTTTTAGTAACAGATTTGTTGTCTTCTTCTGGTTTATCTCATCAAGATTTGCCAGAGGTTCATCTGCAATAATCAGTTCGGGGTAAGAAATAAGAGTTGAACCTAGACAAGTTTTTTGTTTTTCTCCTTCAGATATATTTCTTGGATTTCGGGGTAGAAGTTCTTTTAGTGACAAATCCTCTGCAATTGAAAGAACCCTTACTCTAGTTTCACTTGAAGGGGTCTGTTTATATTCTAAACCAAAAGACAACTCTTCATAAACTGTAGGTTCTGTAATAAAATTGTTTACTCGTTGAGGAATATACCCTACTTGTTCTGTAATTCTTGAAATTTTTGAAAAGAGTACATTTTTTCCATTGACATAAACTTCACCTTTTGTATCGCCCTTATAAAGGTGTGGAATCAAACCTAAAATTGAATATAAGATAGTTGATTTTCCTGAACCACTAAAGCCAGTTAAGAGAATTGTTTCTCCTTGGTTTATCTTAAAGGACAGATTTTCTATTACATATTTCTCCCTAAAGTGATATTTAAAACTAAAGTTCTTAAACTCTACAATTGGTATATTTAAAACTGAATCAAGACCTTGCATTTGAACCAAAACTAGCCTAGTAAACTTTATCTAAAATTAATTTTAGCACTTCATGTTTAAGTTTATCGATATCATTAGGTAAGTTACCTAAATTTGGCAAGTTTATTCCTGCTGCAGTTATGTGTCCCCCTCCAGTACCACCTAAACTTAGTGAAAGTTGATATGCTATATCGCCTAAATCTATATTATGTTTCCTAGCAAAAGACTTCTTACATCTAAGACTTATTCTTAGATTTGAGGACTTTTGTTTTGAAACAACAATTGCTAAATCTGCACCTACAGAGGTTAAACTTCTCGCTACTGCTGATTCAAAAGAACTTACATGCGATATTGCAATTAAATCATCATCTATTTTTTTTAATATTGCTCTTTGCATTCCTTTAATTTTCGCAATTCTTTCTGATAGGGAAATAGGAATGGCTAATACAGATAATGCTTTTTCATAATCACCATATTTGGTTAGAAAATTAGTTACTTCAAAAATGTGCTCTGATGTAATAAGAAAACGACGAGAATCAGACATTATACCGGCCAACAATAGAGTTGCGACATCTGTTGGTAAAGATATACATGATTTATAGAATATATAGGAAATTATCTCTGAAGCAGAACTAAATGATTGATCAATTATAGTGACATCAGCTTTTTCACTAAATTCATGAAAAGAGTGGTGATCAATAATAAAAAATAATTTATCTCTTGGAAAATCTTGATTTAGAACTAGCTCTCCTAGTTGTAACAGATTATTTACATCACAGAAGAAAAAAGCTTTGTACTCGTCAACTATCAAGTTGTTATAGACACTTATGTTAAAAGTCGAACATAAATTTCCTGTTAACGAATTTAAAGAAGAAGCAAATAAATGTATAGTAGTTAAGGGAATAAAATGATTTATTAATTCTTTTAACCCCATTGCACTAGCTATTGCATCAGCATCTGCATTCTGGTGGAGAAGTATTGCTATTTTTGATATTTTTCTTTCTTTTAAGAGGGAAATTATTCTTTGGAATTTTTGTAGCAACGGAGTTCCTCCTCCAACCAAACGGTTAGTAATTCTGATATTTTATTGTGTAATTCATTTAATTTCTCATTATTAAGTGCTCCAGAAGATTCAATTTCTAAATTAAGAGTGAGCTTATTGTTTTTATCTTGTTCTAGATCAATTATTATTGAATACTCAGTGAGAATAGACATCAATTTCTCGGAAGTTAAATAATCAAATAATCTTTCAGTCAATTTTTCAGCAAAGTTTTCTAGTTCTTTAGATGAAAAAGAAGGAAGTCCGATTTCAATGAAATCTTCTGTCATATATTACACACCGCTAAAAGGGAATAATCCCTAAATTTTTAGTCGCTCTTGAATTTCCTTTAGAGAGTTCAATATGTTTTTCTCTCTTTTTTGAAGAGAAGACAGATGTACCTCTATTCTTTCAAGTTCATCTGTTAACGATTTTTTCACAGTTTCAACGTCTGATTGAAAAAGTATTGGACCAGTAGAGCGATAAATTACAGTTGAATTATCTAATTCATCGACCACTTTCAGAGCATTCGAACTATCATGTTTCATGATTTCATATTGCTGGATGTTTATTCTAATTGAATCTAAACTTTGACGGAGTTCATAATATCGTTGAACATCTTTTTCTTGTTCTGGTGTAAGTTTTCCTGGACTTGACATAATATATCCTCATTTAATGATATGAACTTCAAGTAATAGAGGAAATAAAGTTTTTGTTAAGTCATATCTATCAAAGTCTTTTAGAAAACAATTATTTTGATTTAGTTATAGAATCTTTTTTTACTTATATTAAGCATGTCCAAAAATTCTTTTTCACCAACTAAACGGTCCGAAGGAGTAAAAGGTAGTTGTAACAGAGAAGAGAACTGTACAAGGTAGAGAGAATGGTGGAGGGTAAACGATCAAGGATTGGGGGAAGAGAGAGTTTAAGGAGACCAAAGACGTGTTCAATACTACTACGATACTCGGGATGATGATTACGACGATACAGACCAGGGTAGAGACGATGAGCTTGAACTATTGGTCCGAGGGGAGGAGGAGAGGGATAACGAGCATTACTTTTTGGGGGAATAACAGGGAAAAAGGAATGTTGGCTAAGAAGTCCAACGATATTTTCTGTCCAGTAGGCACAGTCTCCATAAAATCGCAAGAAAGGTCTCAAGAGTGCAGAAGGAAGTTTCTGCCAGAGTAAACCGAAGACTTTACTATCGTGAGTGTTACTAGCAGAATGAGCGAGAGAGACTATAGCTCGAGAGGGTAAACCAACTATAAGGTGTATCTTCCAGAAAAGTTTAGAGGTTTTCTTTAGTGTCCCTCTTGACCATTTGAGAAAACGCCAAACAGAAGCTTGACGGATTTTAAACCCTGAACTATCCACTGCCATAGCTTTCAAGCCTTTTTTCCTCACTATTTCCCTACCTAAATCTATTATCCACTGCTCTAAGATTTTACTTTCTGTCGCTCTCCACACTGCATGAAAAGTAGATTTAGAAGGAATCTTCTTCATCCACCCCTCTTCTATCAAAAAATCGCATAAAGACAACTTTTCCTCTAACTTCCTCCAAGCTATCCCTTCTATTCTAGCAATGATTGCTAAAGCCAGTATCACCCATCTTTCTGCTATTCTCTTTCTCCCTCTCTTGCTTTCTCTCGGTTCCTCTTTCACCAGTTTCTTAAGGAAAGGTTCATTAATGATTATGAATTCTCTTGCTTTGTGGGGGTCTATGATCTGAAAGAAATTCATACTTCCGACATAAACCCCCACATTAATAAAAATTAATTTTTGGACATGCTTTATATTATAAAAAATAAAAAAGAAGTTAAAGTTTGAAATTTAAAAACAATTATTTCAGTTTGGCAAATTCTTCTTCAATATGAGATATTTTAATGCCAAGACTATCCATTAAAACAAAGCACCAACCCAACCAAATATTTACAAAACCCTTTGCTCCTGCATCTACAACTCCAGCTTCTTTCAAAACAGGTAATAGATTGGGGGTTTCTTTTAGAGATTCTACTGCAGTTAAATAGGTGCCACTGATCATTTCTACCCAATCACCACCATTTTCTGCTATTTCTCTGGCTTTGTCAGCAGTATCTTTTATTACTGTTAACATTGTTCCTTCTTGAGGATTCATTACAGCATCGTAAGCCCACTCTTTTCCTTCTTGTAATGCTTCTGCAAATTCTTTAATACCTATTTCTTCGTGTTCTTCAATTGAAGAAGAAAATCCTTGGAAAAATTGACTAATTATAACTCCAGAATTTCCTTTAGCTCCTAAAAATGAACCTTTAGAAATTAATTGAGCAGCTTCTGCAACTGATTTAGCATTATCATCCGTGAATTGCTCAATTACTGTTCTGACAGTTAAAAACAGATTCACTCCAGTGTCTCCATCTGGAACTGGAAAAACGTTAATTGCATTAATTTCTTCCTTTGTTCGTTCTAAATTATTAGCAGCAGTAATCATCATTTTCTTAAGAGTAGAGCCGTTAATTTTTGTGCTACTTAGCATCACTTTTTTCACCGATTCTTATTGTTTGTTTCTCGAAATACAGTTTTACGGCTTCCTTTATAATACTTCCTAGTTTTTATGACCGTAAAATATTATTTTCAAAATTATGTTTTTTCAATTCTTTTTAAGTTTAATCTTTGTTCGTTTCATAGCCGTATAATATTATATAGTCATAAAATAATAAAAAAATTAAAGGAGTAAAATAGCTGGTTTCATAGGTCTTGCTTTACGGGCTTTATTTTGTGGGTCAAAAACATCTTTTGTATCAGAAATGTAAGTTTCAACTGTTATTTCAGGGTATTTTTTATTGATTATTTTTATATACCCTTGAATTGCATTCAATTGTTCGTCTGGAGTTAGCATTGAGATTCTAAAGATTGTTGGATCTTTCATCATTAATTTTGCTTCATCTGCGATATTCTTCATATATTTATTTAATGTCTCATGGTTTTTCACTAGAGACATTATTTTGCCTATATTGAAAGCTTCCTCAGCGAATGAATCTTTGGCCAATTTATATAACTCATTTTTCCATTGTGGAGCTATATATATGATCATTTTTTTAGGTTCAGATTTAACTAATTTCATAACCTGTTCTATATCTTTCATCAAATTAGTCAAGAATTTAAGTTGTAATGCAAGTTGTGTGTCTTCTTCTGTTAAAATTATGTCTTCTATTTTTTGTAAAGAAACAAAACCTGTATTCCCATACCGTTCATATATCTCTTCACAAATGTGAGGGATTACTGGTGCCATCAGTATTATCATGTTTTCAACAGTCTCTTTTATTACACTTTGAACCTCTTTCTCATTCGAGTTTGAAGATAATTTCAAGTAATTTTCTAGTTCTCGGATATTATCAAAGAACCCTGATAATATATAGTCTCTTGGATTAAATCGTTCCATTGCATCAATTGCCAACTTCATGTTACGTTTTACAGAAGCTAGAACAATCTTAGATATAAACGAATATGATTGTGGGTCAATTTTTTCACTCTTTTCAACCATTATTGCAAATTCCCAAAACTTACGCAATTTTTCTTTAGAATGGTTAACTTCCACTTCTCTCCAGTCAACTACAGACTCTTGTGTTGCTATAGAAGCTAAATGTAGGCGAGTTAAGTCAACACTATACTTCTCTGGGATTTTAGCTATTGGAATTACGTTTCCTTTGCTTTTTCCCATTTTTTCTCCTTCTCTATTTAACATTTCATTCAAAGAGAACATCTGAGGCCAATATTTTTCTTGGAAAATAGCTACATGATGGAAAATAGTAAAGGACAAATGATTGGAGATATGTGCAATTGCTGTATGTCGTAAATCATTGGGATACCAATACTCAAATTCACTTTTCATAGCATTTATAGTATCAACAGAGATACTTGTTTCTTTAGATACTGTTTCAACATCGTGGTTAGAGAGAAATATATGATCGAATAATATTGGTTTTAATTGTTCTGGTTTTATTTTAGATTCTTTAATTGTCTTAATAATTGTATAAAATGCCATGTAAATAACAGAATCACTTAGTGATTCTATGATCCAGCCTTTTCCCTTTGTTATAGGAAATTCTGTTCCTAGCCCTCTCTTTCTCACACATGGACGCTTATCTAACCAATTGAACACATTCTCAAATGCTTGACGATATTTTTCAGGAACTATTTTCATATTGTTTAATGCTTTAAATGCAAGTTCTTTCCATTTTTTATTTCCATAATTTAAGAAATATTGGTCTTCAATCACCGCAGCTATTATTTTTCCACCACACCTACATTTTGCTTTTGTTGAAACCTCATAGACATTTGATGCTAAATTCAGTTCTTTGAGCTTTTTCGCCACAGCAACTTTTGCCTCCTCAACTTTTAAGCTATTAAATTCTCCTGTGTTGGATTTCATCACTCCAGAGTAAAACTCTTCTTTATATATTGTCTGTGTAGCTTTCTCCAATTTTTCTATATCTTCTTGACTCTGAACACCCATCTTTTCATATATTTCTACTGCAGGAAACTCACCATACCCATCTAATTTAATTAAAGAGATTGGGATAATACTTTTTAGTTTACTTTCGTCCAAGGAATATTTCTTTATTAATTCTTCATTTTTTTGCAAATCTACCAAAGCCGCATAATCATAAGGCGCATGTCCTGGAACACTATATACTACTCCAGTTGCATGATCTGTATCAACAAATGTTGCAGGATAAATTGGAATAACAACTCCAGTTAACGGCACTTCAACTTCTTGGTCAAATAATTCTCTTCCCTTAAATTCTCTAGTTATCTCAATTTTATGATGTTGATTCTTTAGTTTACTTACAGCTTCAGATGATACTATCCAATTTTCATCATCTATTTTAATCTCACAATATTTATTTTCAGGATTTATCCAAACATTTGTTGCTCCAAAGATAGTTTCAGGTCTGAAGGTAGCAGCAACCAAAAATGTGTTTTTGTTTTTTAATTTGAACTTAATTCCAACGAATTCAGAAACTTCTACTTTTGTTTCATCTCCTGCATAAATATCATCCTCTCCAACAGCATTTTTACAGTTTGTACACCACAAAATAGGATATTCTCCTTTTGTTATGTATCCTTTTTCGTTAAGAATTTTGTATTGCCATTCAATAAATTTGTTATATTCTGGATCACCTGTAGTAAATTCACGTGTATCATCTATTGAAAATCCCATTCTCTTAAAGTCTTCCATTAATTTTCCTGAAAAATACATAGCTACGTTCATCGGCTCTACAAATGAGCCAACAATTTCTTCTACTTTTTTTTCATCGGATTCGTAGATAGACACATAATCTCGGTATTTTTTCCATTCTTTTTCATCTTTTTCTTTTATTTTTGCGGATACAGATAAAACAGGTGTTCCTGTAATATGATAAGCCATTGGCCACATCACATTAAATCCCCGTTGCCTTTTATAACGTGTAAATAGATCTCCAAGATTATATGTTCTACAATGCCCTATATGAAGAGTTCCGCTTGCATAGGGATAAGGTACAGTAACAAAATACTTGGGTTTGGAATGGTCAACTTTACCTACAAATATTTTCTTTTCATCCCATCGTTTTTGCCATTTTGTTTCAATTTTACGTATTCCTTCTAAAAAACTAGCCATTTTTACACCTCAATTCTGGAATAAAGAGCTTTTCTTTTCTATTGTAAATTACAGTTGCAATAAAACATGGTTCCATTATAAATTTACTGTAAAAAGATTCTTTTCTAAAAATTCGGGAAACCTTATATCCAGTAACTATGTTAATAGAATAATTGTTTTCCAAGAAGAACATAGTCACCTTTCATCTTCTGGTCTCCTAAAAACAAAAAGGAGATATTAGTTAAAAAATTTATTCATCAGTTAGAATTTCAAACCAGTTTTGATAAAAATTCAATATCCACTTAAATGCAGCCTTAAATTAGAGCAAAAACTCGAACATATGTGTTTGTTCTTAATTAGTCAACAAATTTCTTAACCAATAATTTATTATAAAATTAAATTTATATTTGTGATTCTCAGGTTTTCTTTTCTTCTGATAACGATTTTCAATACAATACTTATTTTATTTTCTAAACAGAAAAAGAGAAGATTTACAAACTAATAATCCTCTTTGTTTCTTTAGCACTTTCATTTTTGTTACATTGGAACTTTGTATTTATTTTTGCTTTATCAGTTTCTCTTTTGGCTATCCTTTGTCAAAATTGCAATTCTCCAATTAAAGTATCTAACAAATTTTGTGATCATTGTGGCTTTAAAATAGAAAAACATAATGAAATCAAACCACTAAAAACATAAAAAAGTGTAACTATCTTCTAATAAATGCTATTTTATTCTTTTTTAAATTAGTAGAAAGATTAAAGAAAGTTTAAATATTGAATACGAAATCCTATTTAGTGATTTAGTGTCTCGTTTCAAGAACTTTATAATAAATTGCTTACCTGATTTTGCAGTTTATTTCTTTGCAAAACCTTATCTTGGTGGAAATAGCCTAGAAAAAGGAATTACTAAAGCAAAATTACTTTGGGAAAAAGGATTATCTTCAACTATTGACATGCTTGGTGAAGATTTGAAAAGTGAAGAAGAAGTAGAGCATGCTATTAATGTTTATTTAAAAGCTATAGATAGAGTTAATGAAGAGCAAATGAAAGATTTTACTTCAATTTCTGTTAAACCTTCATCTCTAGGATATTTGGTATCTGAAGAATATTATATTGCCAATTTAGAAAAAGTTGTTTCTTATGCATCAGAAAAAGGGATTGAGATATCAATTGATATGGAAGATCATAACTATACAGACGTCACATTAAAATCATATAAACTACTAAAAGTGAAATATCCGCTTTTGGGCACTGTACTGCAAACTAGATTATTCAGAACAGACAGAGACATTGAAGAGTTAGGCGACATTAATGCGAGAATACGCTTATGCATTGGTATCTACAGAGAACCAAAAGAAATAGCTTACACCAATAAAAAATTGATGAAAGAACGATTAATAGCCTTTGCACAAGAACTAATTTCCAAGAATCATTATGTAGCCTTCGCAACACATGATGAAAAATATATTAAAAGAATGCTTGCCATTGTCGACGAAAAAAATTTAACAAAAGAGCAGATTGAATTTCAAATGCTCCTTGGAGTACCAAGAAGGAAGATACAAAGAGAGATTATTGAACGAGGATTTACTATGCGACTCTATGTACCTTTTGCAGAAGAGAAAAAGTATTCAATTGCTTACTTAAGAAGAAGGCTCTATGAAAACCCGTTCATGGTCTTTTCAGTTTTACGAAATATTTTAAGATCAATTTTTAAATTTGGAAATTAAAATTAGGAAAAATTTTTTTACACCTCTTCTATTTTTATTTAATGATATGGACATCATTAGTTTACATCACGTCTGCAATTTCAATCTTACTAATCGTAATATTCTCAATGCTAAAATATCAATTTCAGATTTCTAGCCAAGCATTTTACTATTTTCTTTCGATGTTAATTTTCCTAATAATTTGGTTTATTGCTGATTTGGGTTTGATTATAGCAAGTAATTCAAGAAATTCTAATTTAGCTAGAATTTTTTCTAAATTAGGTACAACATTTAGTATGGTCGCAATGATATCAGTAGTTTTTTATACACAATTTTTAACATCAAAAGAGTTTTTTAACTCTCCACATGTTGTTATTTCATCATTTTTGCTTGGAGGTGTAATTGCACTTACATTATCTCCAGCATATGATATACAAGAAGCGATTGTAGATTCCACCAATATTTTTTACATCGCAAAAGTAAACACATCGTGGTTTATTTTTGATACAGCCCTACCTTTATATGCAGGTTGTTTGTTAATTTATTATTTAACTAGACAAAAAAAGATTGTCCCAGAAAAACACAATTCAGCTCTAAATTTAATGATTATTGGAACAATAATATCTTTTTTTGGAACTATTACAATTTTTCTTTCTCGAAAGGTAATATTCATTATTTTTGACAAAATTATTTTACTTCACGTTGAATTGCTAGCAGTTGCAATTGGAGCAGTTATTATGCTTATTGCAACTATCCAAGGAGGAGTAAAAGCATTTTACTATTCATCTAAAATTCATTCAATTCATATTTACGACAATCTGGGAATGGATATATACACAGCAACTTTTGAAACAAAGAGAAATGTATCAACTAGCATTATTCCTGGAGTAACAAGTGCCATATCAGTTTTTGCTACAGATTTAATAGGAAAAGATGTGAAACCAAATGAAATATCATTTGGTGAATATTCGCTAATGATTGAAGCTTATGGAGAGATAAATTGTTTTGTCTGTGTTGAGTATCCAACAACAAATTTCAGAAAAGGTATACAAAATCTGATCAAACAAATAAAAGTAAACCAGTCACATCAAGAGATTTCTGAACTGATTGAAGAAAACTTAGCTATAACTCCAATTTATCACAAGAATGCTAGCTAAAATGTGCTTCAAAGAAATAAGTAAATTTTATTTCTTATTTAAGGAATATTCAGATTCTTGTATTAGAAGTTTTTTCTTCAGTTCAATTCCTCCTTCTGCAGAAAAATCACCTATTTTTCCATTGGATAAGATAACCCTATGACAAGGAATAATTGGAGAAAAACGGTTTTTTGCCATTACGCTACCTACAAATCTAGCTGCATTAGGCAGTCCAGCTAATTTAGCTAATTTACCATAAGAAATTGTTTTTCCTACAGGAATTGTGATTAACGCCTTTAATACCTGAATTTCTTTGTTTGTGTAGCCAGAGAAATCAAATTCAATCTTTGGAATTTCATAGTTCACACCGTTTACTATGTTATTTATTACTCTGATTATTGGATGTTCATATTCAATCACTTCAACATCTTCATTGCACCTTGACCTTAGATAAGAGAGAAGTCTTTCTTTTGTTGAAAAATTATAGGTAGAATAGAACAATTTATTATTTCTAAGAATTATTCCCGTCCAAGTTTTTCCATTTTTTGAAAATATAAGTTGCATTTGATATTAGGAGCCCTCACATGCATTTATTTTTTACGTAATTTACAATTGTTGAGAAAGATAGAGAAAGAAAAAGGGAGAAAAGAGAGGAAGGAGAGGGGTTTTTATAGGGAAAAAAAGTAGAAGAAAAAGAGGAGAAGAAAAAAAAGAAAACAAAGGAAAAAGGAAAGGAAGGAAGGAAGGAAAAAGAATGATGGAGGACGTCGTCAAAACCTTGAAAGTGAGAATAAAGAAGGAGGTATTGACGACGAGGAAGAAGGAAAGGTTAAGGAGAATATCGGGGAGAGATACGAGGATAATAGAAAAGTATGTGAGAATAATACATCATAACAGAAGAAAAATATGTACTAAAACTAAAAAAGGGAAAATAAGGGTACACAGAGGAAAACTAGATGAACTGACGCTAACTACTTCAAAAGTTAAAGAAGAAGAGAGAAGAAAGACTGTTCCTCACGATTTCAAGAAAATGTTCCCTTATTGTTCCCACAATGAATTCCAAGAGTGTAGAGATATAGCCGTACAATTATATGAGCAAGGGTATAGACCCCGTTCTACTCGTCCTCCAATAAAGAGAGCAAGAAGACAACTAATTAATGCAAAGAGGTTCATCCTTGTCCATTTACCTAAAGAGAAGAAGAATACTCTCACTCGTTGGTGGGTGGGGATAAGAGACTCGTTAGATACGTGGAGAAGAAACACCCCTTATCATCAGAAACTATGGTTACCTTTAGAGATGAGCACTTTCCACCAGAAGGAATTAAAGAAAGGGCGAATAAAAAGTCTAGAACTAAGATATAAACGTTCTACACGTGAGTGGTGGGTGTATTTCCAATTAAAAGTTCTTCCTTCTTCTTTTTATCCTCCTGAAGAAAAAAGTTCTTCTTCTCTTCCCCCAGCTGTGCTGGGAATAGATCTAGGGATAAACATTCCTGCTGCAGGAGTGTTACTGACCCCTAAAAAGAAATTAACAAACAAAGAAATAAAATTCTGGCATACCAAACAGTGGAATAGAGTCAATCATCGATATAAACTCAAACTTTCCCGTCTTCAGAGGAAAGCGGCTTTAAATGACCAGTCGGGTAAAAAACACCATATTTACCGTTTTCTCGGTCTTCTCCGAAGAAGATATAGAAACGTTAAACGAGCTTATAATCACCAATTTATAAGTGAGGTTATGCAGACGATAGAGACTTATGCACAAGTGTATGACCTTTTTGTCGTTGTAGGTTACCCTAAACATGTTCGCGAGGAGAAAGGAAAAGATAAAAGTACTCATAATTTTCGTAGAAAACTTCACCAGTGGAATTTTTCTTTAGTTCTTACTCTTCTCCGTTGGGCATTGATATTAAGCGGTTTTGAACCTCACCGAATATTAACCGTGGAGGAAAGAGGGACATCTTCTCACTGTGCTCGTTGTGGAAGGAAAGTTATCCGTCCCGTTAGAGGTTTAGTCCATTGCCCCTCTTGTGGTTATACTTTCCACTCTGACCTCACAGGAGCAATGAATATCGCTCGTAAATTCCTCGGGGCTCTTTTCCGTCCTCGAGGAACAACTATCACTGATTACCTCACTGGTCAAAGATACAGTTCTACTCATTTCACTGTTTGCCTAGGGCTCAGCCATTGGTTGCAGTCCCAGTAGACAAAAAGGAAAGTGACTCCTTCTCTCTTGTAGGAGGAGGAAATCTTTCTTTCTTTTTTGTCTCTCGTGGAGTGAAGAAAAGAACTCACAACTCTTTTCATCTTTATGATTCCCACGATTCGTGTATGATGTCTGTCTCACCCTCTTCATGACATTGTATGACTTGGTTGAGTTCCAGAGATTAAACCCCTTCAGTTAGTTTTCTCTCTTGCAAGACAGAGTGCGAAAAACTTTACGTAAAAAAGTAAATCATGTAATTAAAATTATTGGAATGAAATAAATAAAAAACAAAAATAATAGTGAAAACACAAAAATCTGTACTTATTATTTTTCTTTGTTAATATTTTCAAGCATTTTGGTTACAATTTCATCAAAAACGCTTTTAGTTAGATCATCTAATTTCACAGCTGGTTTTCCTATGTCTCCAGCCTCACATATCTTTGGAATTAGTGGAACAGCACCTAAAAATGGGATATTAAGCATCTTTGCAACATTTTTTCCTCCATCTTTAGCGAAGATGTAAGTGATATTTCCACAATGTTCACACTTGAAACCACTCATATTTTCAACAATTCCTAGAATTGGAGTGTTAGTAACATTTGCAAAATTGATAGATTTTCTTACATCCAGTAGAGATACTGCTTGTGGAGTAGTAACAACTACCATTCCATTTAAATCTTTAATTGTTTGTACGATTGACAATGGCTCATCACTACTTCCAGGAGGTAGATCAACAATTAGAAAATCAAGTTCTCCCCATGCAACATCGCCTATGAGTTGCTTTAAGCCTTTTATTTTTAGAGGACCGCGCCAAATAATAGCTTTACTTTTATCTTCAAGTAAAAACTCCATAGAAACAACTTTAACATTTCCTGCTTCAATTGGAAGTATCTTGTTTCCTTCAGACATTAGTTGTTCATTTTCTACTCCCAACATCAAAGGTACATTTGGTCCAGTTATATCTGCATCAAGAATACCTACCTTATATCCTTTATCTGCTAAAGTTTGAGCAATGTTAACTGTAACAGTTGTTTTTCCTGTTCCTCCTTTTCCGCTCAAAACAGCTATTTTATATTTGATCTTACTGAGTGTTTCCTCAATTTTTTGATCTTCTTCAGATTTTAATTTTAGTTCCATTTTAATCCCTTCTTTTCGTTATGAAAACCAAATAAATAATTTAAAAACAATTTGTTTCGTCAATTTTTTTGAATTTTAAGAATAAACTTGGTGCCCCCTAGCTTAATACTTGATTGAACTTTTTTATGTGATTAAAAGTTTATAATAAAAAAATTAAATAGAAATCTATTTTAGTTTCTCAGTTGATTTAAAATCTCTATATAAAGATAATTCTTCTAGAATCCTTTTATCATCAGAAGTAAGTTCATTTGCGACTAATCTAAACAATAGTTCACCAAGTCCAGGTCCTAACATAAAACCTTGTCCACACATTCCAACTGCATTAATATATCCTTTAATTTCATTTACTGGTCCAACAATAGGGCTACCGTCTGGAGTCATAGGATAAATACCTCTCCATGTTCTTCGTATTTTCAAATGCTTGGTTCTTGGTAATAGTTCAGTTATACGTTGTGCAACTTGAGGAAGAAAAACTGACGTTTCTCTACAATCAGTTCCTGGAATTAAAGGGTCAGGAGTCAAACAGAGAATAAATTGACCATGTTTGTTTTGATAGAAATAAAAGTTTTTTGTACCAGGACGGCTTCGTATATCAACTACCAATGGTTTAACGAATTTTTTTACAGGTTCAGTGATACCTGATTCATGTGAATCTGGAAATATAGGGAGATCTATTCCCACCATTTTCCCTATTTTTGATGCTTCAGAGCCTGCAGCGTTTATAACGAAATCAGTTTCATAAACATTTTTATCAGTTTTAACCTGTTTTACTTGTCCATTTTCTGTCTTGATGTCTGTAACTGTTTCCTCAAAAAAGAAATCAGCCCCTTCTTTTTTTGCAGCATCATAAAATGCATATGAACAAAGTATAGGTGATGCAGTTCCATCTTCTGGTGAGTAAGTACCTCCTCGTAACTCTTCATCAACGATTCCAGGCACTAATTCTTTTATTTTCTCTTTAGTTACCCAGTTGATATTTAAACCAGCCTTTTGTTGGATATTTATTGTTTCTTTCAGCATTTTCTCATCTTTTTCTGTATAAGCAACAAATACATATCCCCCTTGTTCCCACTCAATATCATGACCGTATTTGTCTTTCCAAGTAGAGAAGATACGTATGGAATCAAGACAAATTTTAATTTTAGCAAAACTAGAATGAGTTGCTCTGACACCACCTATTGCACGTTTATTTTGTCCTTGTCCAGTCGCAGTATTACTTTCTATTACTGCAACTTTCAATCCTCTTTTCGCTGTTGATAAAGCAGTGGGAACTCCTACACTTCCTCCGCCTATAATTACAACATCATACTTTTTATTCATTTTTTTTCTCCTCCTTTGATGAAAAATTCTTTAGAGGTACTTCAACAAAGAGGGGTCTTTTTGAAGATGGCTTATATTCTCCTGGTTTATAGCCTTCCTCTCTATAAATGCGCTCAATTAGTGAAGAACAAGTTTTTCCTCCACATGCACCTAAACCAGCACGTGTAATTGCTTTTAGTTCATTCATATCTTTAACACCAGAACGTATATATCTTCTGACCTCTCCTGCAGTTACTCTTTCACATCTACATACGTAAGCATCATCAGGAATAATTTGCTCATGATAATCATCTTCAATATTGTTCTCAATAACGTTTTGTACTTTGAATGATGTTGCTTTCCACGCAATTTCTTTTGGAACTTGAAGCTCAACTAATTTTGTAGCTTGATACTTCCTTAATTCTCTAACTTTGTTAACAATAAATTCCCCTAATTCATTCCCATCCTCATCAACAAGCATTAAGGTATCTCCTTGCTTTATTTCAGCAAATATTTCACAAGGAAGCGTTATGGTAGGTTTTTCATTATCATTTCTAAAGTCAACAAGCGTAATCGCCAACCCTGGGCAAATTGCAACACACTGTGCACAACCAATACATTCACTTGTAGCAACAAATTTAGGGATGCCCAAGATTCCTCCACCCTCAATTTTTATTAGATTCCTTGGACAAACTGAAGTACAAGGATTGCAAGGAATTTCCTGTTTACAATGGATAATAGGATAGACTCCAGTTGTGGAGCTAGGTTTTTCTTTTTCAAATATTTTTCCAGGATGACTCTTTAGTATAGCTTCTTTTTCTCTCCATTCTTCTGGAATATCCTCAGTTGTAAAACCAAATGATTTAGCTATCTCAGCTCCAGCAATTTTTCCTCCAAACATTGCAGCAGAAGCTTCAGCTATTTCTTTAGCATCCCCAGCAGACCAGACATCAAAACCATATTCTTTGGCTTTTAGATAGAATTCATCAACAGGATTTAATCCAACAGCTATAAGAATTGTATCAACTTCAAAGGTTTTTTCTGTTCCCTTTATTGGCTTAAAATTCTTATCTATCTCTGCAATAGTTATAGATTCAACCCTCTCTTCTCCGTGAGCTGCTAAGATAGTATGACTTGTAAAAATAGGTACACCAAGCCTTTTGAGTTTATCTTCATGAACTTTATATCCACCACAATAAGGTAATGCTTCTACTAAACCCACGACCTTGATACCAGCTTGGATTGCATGATAACCAGCAATTAATCCAACATTTCCCCCTCCCACAATAAATATTCTATTACTTGTCCTTACTAGATCTCTATTAACTAAAGTCTGAAAAGCACCTGCACCATAAACTCCAGGAAGGGTATTTCCTGGGAAAACCAGCATTTTTTCTCTTGCACCAGTAGCTACTAGCAATTTTTTTGGTTTTACAAGAATATACTGATCTTTTTTCAATATACCCACGACTTTATCAGAAAAAACTGCAATTGCGGTACTTTCAAGCCAAACATCAATATTTTGAGACGAGTTAATTCGATCAGCTAATATATTTCCAATCTGAATTCCTCGTGTACCAGCAAATGAATCCTTAATTGAACCAAAAAATTTATGCGTTTGAAGGACGAGTTTTCCACCTAATTTAGATTTATCGTCCACTATTAGAATTTTGATATTATATTTTGATAATTCTATTGCTGCAGATAATCCTGCAGGACCTCCTCCAATAATCAAAACATCTGTTTCTATTTTTTTTACTGGTTTTAAATCAACTGGTTTATCATCTTCGGGTAATGTGGGTAAACCTTCTAAACTTTCTATTTTCATTCCTTCTTTGAGTGGAGTCATACATGACTTTACTGCTAATCCATCAACAATTACTGTACACTGTGAGCATTGTCCATTCGCACAAAAAATACCTTGAGGACTTTTGTCTTTCTTATGATGACCAAAAATATCTATCCCATTAGCTATTAAAGCAGATGATATCATCTCATTTTCATAACCAAACATTTTTTTTGAATTAAATGTAAAAGAAACTTTCTTTCGCTCTATATCTGTAGATAAAACGGGGTGTTGAGTTATTCTTCTATTAGTCATTTTTCTTCCTCACAACATATCAGTGTTCACATTTGTACACAAGTTAATTGTCGAATTCGAATAATAAATATATAATAATGTTTCTCAACAAGCATTACCATTATATCTGCTAGTATCTCGTAAAATCTTTACATTTGATGTTAAACATGATTTTTCAACTTACTTTTAAACTATGAACAGAAAATAAAAGAACTTACTTTATAACGTGATTAATTCCATATAGAATACCTATAAGATATAAAAGAATTAAAATTTGAAAGATATCACCTTTTCGTACTGGAATATTACAATGCAACAAACTAATATATCAATAATAAATGTGAAACTCTTGAAAACTTTTAAATAAAAAGTCACTACACGTTAAGCAATGAGCATTCAAGTAACAAGCGTATATACAAATACAAAAGAACACAACACCAAGTTCAGAACTGGACACGGTCAATCATTTTTAATAACAAATTTACAATCAGGAAAGAAAATTCTATTTGATATTGGAACAAAAGGAGAAGATGTCCTTTTTAATATGAATCTTTTAGGTATTCACCCAGATGAAATAGATTTAATAGTCTTTTCTCATGGGCATTATGATCATACAAGAGGATTAGAAAGTTTTCTTAAAGTTAGAAAAAAAGAAATAACAATAATAGGTCATCCAAATATAATTGAACCTAAAAAAGTGAAATTCAAAAAATGGTTTTTCAATGTTAAAATCGATATCGGATTTCCTAAACTTAAATCGTCTCTTAAAAAGAAAATAAAATTCTTGTTTCAAACCGAATTCTATGCAATAACAGATAATATCTTCCTTTCTGGTGAGATTATAACAAGAAATGAAAAAGATGGGACAGAAGATAGATTGATACACTACAATGGCAAGAAATGGGAAAAAGACCCTCTAGTAGACGATCAATCACTTATTATCGAAACAGATAAAGGATTAGTAATCATCTGCGGTTGTTGCCACGCAGGATTACTAAACACACTAAAACACATTAGTCAAACATTTGAAAATAAAAATATCTTTGCTGTTATTGGTGGAACTCACATGTTAAAGTTCAATGAAAATGAGTTAGAACACATCAGTAAAGTTCTTGTTGAAAAATACAAAAAACCTATACTTTATTTGAACCACTGCACAGGTAATTTTGCTTTTGACTACCTTCAACAAAAACTTGGAAAAGAAACTGTAAAACCTTTTCATACAGGTTATAATCTCTCTTTTTAGTTAATTTCATCGGTTTTTTTTGAAACATAAAAGAGTCAATAACCGAAAGATTTATATATCAGTTTATGCCCAGTATTATACAGAAAGTATAATACCGAGAGGTGATATAAAATGGTATGGAAAAACAAAAAGGACGAAAGAAATCCAAACTTCAGAGAGTTTCGCTCTGTTAGATATTATACTAATATAAATGGTAAAGAAAATACTTATGGTTATGATTACACCCTCGATGAAAATGGTAAAAAAGTCTATAAAGAATATGGAGATCCATCAATATTTAATTTAGATGGGGACATTGAGGAACGAATTAAAGAATTTGAAAATATGTTTAGTAATGAATGGAGAGTTGACAGATTTGGATTATTAGACAGCATCTTTCCAAAATTAAGTAATATTCTTGAGGAACACATGTTAGGTTTAGGGTTGCCTATGGCTTCTGAACCAAGAGTAATTAATCCAACGGAAAACGACTCGCCTAGTGAAAAGCAAGAATTAAGTTATGATTTCCAAAAAGATGGAGACAAGTTATATCTTATTATTGAACTTCCAGGATTTGGAAAAGAAGATCTTAAAATCAAATTAAGAGACAATAAGCTTTATCTAGTTGCTAAGAACAATAAGAAGGAAATAAGCACAGTAATTGATCTTAAATATAAAGTAAATAAGAAATCTAAAATTGATGCTACTATGCAAAATGGTATCCTTGAACTACAATTTAAACTAGCTAAAGATGAAAAAAATGATGATGGATTGGACATCACCATCAACTAAATTTTTTCTTTTTTTAGGAGGTAAATAATATGTCAGAAGATAAAAAAGTATTAAGAGTTAAAGAAGCTCTAACACGCGATGTTGGAAGAGGAATCGTCAGACTTAGTCAAGATGTTGCTGATGAATTGCGTTTAGGTACTGGAGACATTATTGAAATTGAGGGATCAACAAAAAAGACCTATGCAAGAGTCTGGAGAGGAATTCCGGATGATTTTGGTAAAAATATAATTCGATTGGATAGAATGATAAGAACAAATGCAGGGGTTGGAATAGACGATAAAGTTACTGTAAGAAAAGCAAAAGAAGTCAAGAAAGCTGTTAAAGTAGTTTTTGCACCTACAGAAAATGTAAGAATTCAAGGAATCGAATCATGGTTAAAATCCAACCTTGAAGACAGAGTACTTACAAGAGGAGACATAATTCCAATTGGACTAGGAATGGGAAGAAGAATCTTTTTAGGAGTAGCATCAACTAATCCTCCTGCAGAAGCAGTAATTATTACAGCAGATACAAACATTATTGTAACTGATAAAACTCTTGAGGATGTTCAAGCAGCTTACGTGAAACAGATTTCTTATGAAGATATTGGTGGACTACGAGAAGCAATAAACAGAATACGAGAGATGGTTGAGCTTCCATTAAAACATCCTGAAATATTCAAAAGATTGGGCATTGAACCCCCAAAAGGTGTTCTTCTCCATGGCCCTCCAGGAACAGGAAAAACACTACTAGCAAAAGCTGTAGCTAATGAAACCAATTCAAATTTCTATAATCTAGCTGGCCCTGAAATCATGAGCAAGTTTTATGGAGAATCAGAGAAAAAATTGAGAGATATTTTCAAAGAAGCTCAACAAAACGCCCCAAGTATAATATTCATTGATGAGATCGATTCTATAGCTCCAAAAAGAGAAGAAGTTTCTGGAGAGGTAGAGCGAAGAGTCGTTGCACAACTGCTAACACTAATGGATGGACTAGAATCAAGAGGGCAAGTAATTGTTATTGGAGCGACAAATAGGATTAATGCCATAGATCCTGCTTTACGAAGGCCAGGGCGTTTCGATAGAGAGATTGAGATTGGTATTCCAGATCAAGATGGGCGTTTAGAGATTTTACTCATTCACACCAGAGGAATGCCTTTGAATGAAAATGTAGATTTAAATGAACTTGCAGCAAAAACACATGGTTTCGTCGGAGCTGATCTTGAAGCATTAGTAAAAGAAGCAGCTATGTATTCTCTTCGTAGAGTTATCCCAGAAATTAACCTTGAAGAAGAAGAGATTCCTTTAGAGATTCTCGAGAAAATTGATGTAACAATGGACGATTTTGTTAACGCGTTACGTGTGGTAGAACCTTCTGCTTTAAGAGAAGTTTTCGTGGAGGTTCCTAATGTAAAGTGGGAAGATATTGGAGGCTTAGAAGAAGTTAAAGAAGAAATGAAGAGAACTATTGAATGGCCACTTAAATATAAAGAGTTATACTCATTAATGAAAGCCAAACCACCAAAAGGAGTTTTACTTTATGGTCCTCCAGGAACAGGAAAAACACTTATTGCGAAAGCAGTTGCTCATGAATCAGAATCTAACTTCATCAGTGTTAAGGGGCCTGAGGTTCTATCAAAATGGGTAGGAGAATCAGAAAAAGCTGTTAGAGAAATTTTCAGAAAAGCACGACAAGCAGCTCCTTGTGTAGTTTTTCTTGATGAAATAGACAGTATAACACCAGTCAGAGGAAGAGCCTCAGACTCTGGAGTAACAGAGAGAGTAATTAGCCAACTATTGACAGAAATTGATGGATTAGAAGAATTAAGAGGTGTAACTATAATAGCAGCAACAAACAGGCCAGATATGGTAGATCCTGCTTTACTACGACCAGGACGATTTGACAGATTAATCAAAGTATCTTCACCTAACTTTGAAGGAAGAAAGCAGATATTCAACATTCATTTACGAGATGTTCCATTAGCTGAAGATGTAGACATCGACGAGCTTGCAAGAGAATCTGAAGGCTTTTCTGGAGCAGACATAGCATCTGTTTGTTCAGAGGCAAAATTAATTGCTATAAAAGAATTCATAGCTGAACACGGAGAAAAAGTTGCTGAAGAAGTAAAATTAGGTGAAAGCTATGACTGTAAAGTTACTCAAAAGATCCTTAAAGAAGCCCTTGAAAATACAAAACCTACACCAGAAAGAGCTGTATCTGTAGGTAAAGATATGAGAAAGGAAGCTATAAAGAAAGACACTAGTGCTTTCATCTAACCCATTTTTTTTTAGGAGATGAGAGAACGATGAATGATGAAGAAGAGATTATGGATATCGAAGAGCTATTTGAGGTATTTAGCAATTCTACAAGACGAAAGATTCTTGAGTTACTATCATCTGAAGCTTTATATCCATTTCAGATTTCGAAGATTCTGGAAATATCTCCAAGAATAATAGGAAAATATATTTCTGAACTTGAAAAATTAGGGTTAGTAAGAACAATTGAAAAAAAGAGTGATAAAGGACCAACAAGAAAATATGCACAAATAGACAAAACATTTTCTATTATGATAGACGTTGGTCCCAACAATTTTTCTTGGAAAGTGGTTCCTATTGAAACAGAAACTAGTGATGAAGAAGTACAAACAACAGGAATCAGAAAAATCAGTGAAAAAGATATAAAAAATATTGAAGAAGTAAAAAATTCTATTAAGAAAAAAGTTGCTGAAGTTGTAAAAATAGACAATAAGAGAAAAGAGTTGGTTGCAGACATTAATGAATGTTTTAAGATTTTTAATGACCTTTTAGAAAACACAATAGAGGAATATATTGACAGGGTTTATGTGCGAACATTGCTTCGAGAAATGGTAAATATGAAACAAGAATGGATTTCTTCTAATCATTTATCTAATACCTTACGAGAGTGGAGAGGAGATATCAGGAACAGGCTACTTAGATTAGCGGAAGAAACAGGGATTGTTAAGTACAAATTTGATACTAGAAAAAATGATTATTTATTTTCTATCTAATCATTTTTATTTAGATTGATAAATTTAATTATAACCTAAAATGACAAAAAGTTTCATTCAATTACATATTGGTATAGACGACACTGACTCCCTATCGGGTAATTGCACCACTTATGTAGCAGCAAAAATAATAGAACATATTGCTAATTTTGTCAATTTTAGCGATTATCCAAGACTTATAAGAAATAACCCCAATATCCCATGGAAAACTAGAGGAAATGGTTCAATTGCTCTTTCATTAGAAACAAAAAAGAGATATGTTGAAGAGATAATTTCTTTCATTTTTAACTTTATAAAAAATAATCATGAGCAAGATATTAACACGAACCCTGGTTGTGTAATTATTGAAGGAGAGATCCCTCAATGCGTAAAAGATTTTGCAAAAAGAGCTTTAATTTCTAATATAAAAATTGATGAGGCAAAGAGACTAATCGAAGAACTAAAATTAAAATCATTTCATATTGGTAATGGGAGAGGTTTAATAGGAGCTTTAGCTGCCTTAGGTAATGAATTAAAACCCTCAGAGGATGATTTTACATACGAATTACTTACTTACAGATTAAAAGAAAATATAGGGAAAAAACGACTAGTATCTGAAGAGAGCATTCATTTAATGGACAAAAAACTAAGCCCTTTTGTTTTCAATAATATTGATGAAGAAAAAAATAAGTCGATTATAACGCCTGCTGGAAAAGACCCTGTATTGTACGGTATTAGAGGAGAAGATGCTAATACTTTATTAGAAGCTATGAAAATGGTTAAAACATTCGAAGAAATCGAAAGATACTGTATTTTTAGAACAAATCAAGGAACAGATCAACATTTTAAATTCGCTAAATCAAAAATTAAGAAGTATTCTGTATTCAAAGGAGAAATAGAAGTACAAACAAAACCTAAAACCATCTTAGGTGGGCACGTTTTTTTTAAAGGTAAAGTTCTAGACAGCAACAAAATTGTTGATGTTGCTGCATTTGAACCAACAAAGAGATTTAAATTAGTAGTCAAGCAATTATTACCAAATGACAGAATAGTTGCATTCGGTGGAATTCAAGTTTTTCAAGGGGATACTTTTACAGTTCAACTAGAAAAAATGATAGTCACGCATGTTTCTAATCAATATAAAGAGATCTCACCCCTCTGTCCTCAGTGTGGAAAAAGAATGACATCTGCAGGATTTTCTAAAGGCCACAAATGTAAAAAATGTGGTTACAAAGATAGAAATAGCAAAAAAATAAGAGAACCTATCCCCAGACAATTGAGTAAAGGGTTGTACATTCCTCCTGCTGGATCTCAAAGACATTTAATAAAACCTAATAGAAGATATGAAATAGACAAAAAAATAGACAAAAAAATTATTCTTATCAATAATTGGTGGAAAAAAATGAAGAATTAGGAGGTTAACCCCTCCAATGAAGGCGCATATGAGCGCTGAGTGACGGTTAAAAACCTCAGCAAGAGAATAAAGTTTTTTTTCTATTTAAAATTATCGGAGAGCTGAAGTTACCAAGCCCACCATTTATCAACGTTTTTCCTTTTTATCTCAATTAGCTCATCTAAACATTTAGATTGGTCTTGAGTCAAAGAATCACTATATTTCTTTTTTAATAACCTTACATGTCTCTCTGGGATATCAATATAAAGAAAATCTCCTTCATTTATTTGTCTGCCCACAGTTGGTCCTCGGATGCTCATGGCAACTTGCTGGCCTTTCTTTGCTTCTTGGATATTTTCTCCTCTATCTTGAAGACCATGTATTCTTCCAACTCGTCTATTATCTTCACGAATCAACATTAAACCAGTATTAATTTTACCAGCTAATACTTCTACACCTATTATAGCAGGATTCGATCTACGAAACACATAACCAGGCAATATTTGGATTTTACCTGGCATAATTATATCTTTCAGAGATTCAGCTTTTATGGACTCTTTTACATCTTCTTTCCAACGCTCATATTCATCTATTAAATTATAGATAACTCTATCAGAAAAGATTTTAATATCATTGATTGAGGCTTCTTCTTCAGCATCAGGCAGTAATTCTGTGTTAAAACACAACACAGCACCATATTCTGGAGCTTTTTCTGCAACTATTGCTGCATCGATAATATCTTTCTTTGTAACTTCTCCCACATCTGCTTTTTGAATAGGAATATTTCTGCTTTTTAGCATATCAACAATTGCTTCTAAACTACCAAGAGTATCGACTTTTACAATTACCCCATTATCTTCAGTATCAAATACAAATTGTTGAAGCTCTGCATTAACTTCATCAATTACTTGTTGTTCTTGACCCTTAGGAGCTACTTTTACAGGAGCTCCTGACAAGACATCTTCTAAACCAGGGGCACTTATTTTTAAACCAGCAGAAGCATAAACCTTATCCACGCTTCTAAATTTGTCTCGAGGATCACGCATCTCATCAAGTTCTTTAGCTTGTAGAAGCGCTCGAATCTTGATTAATTTAGCTCCTCCTCTTCCGCCAATAACAACTTGGTCATTTTTTGTTATTACACCATCATATAATATTATGTCAGCTGTTGTTCCCATACCTTCAACATCTTTAACTTCCAACACAGTCCCAGAACCAGGACCTGTGCTGTATTCCAGTTTTTTCATCATGAATTGTTGCGTTAAACCTGCTAAAACCAAAAATAGGTCTGGTATTCCTTCACCTGTAACAGCACTTGTGGGAATAATTGCTATTTTCTTTCTAAAATCTTTAACACGGTCATAACGATCAGCTTCAAATTTTAATTCGCTTAATTCGCCCATTATTTCATATATTCTGTTATCTAGATCTTTTTTAGCTTTTGGTATCTGTTTGTTATAAGACTCAATAAACGTAGCTCCTTCAACACCTTTCCAAGCAGAGATTCTGTCAACTTTATTTGCTGCTACAATAAAAGGTACTTTTCTTGCTTTTAGAATATCCATTGATTCATATGTTTGAGCTTGAAAACCCCTCATTAAATCTACAACTAATATTGCAATATCTGCAACAGAGGCACCTCTTTTTCTTAAATTTGTAAAAACAGCGTGCCCAGGAGTATCAACAATGAGTATTCCAGGGATATTTAATTCTATTTCTGAATTTTTTATTAATTTACTACTTACTTTTACAATTGTTTCTGTAGGAAAAAAACTTGCTCCAACATGTTGTGTAATACCAGCTGCTTCTCTTGCTTGTACAGCAGTACCTCTTACCTTATCCAAGAGACTAGTTTTTCCAGAATCAACATGTCCAAGAATAACAGCAATTGGACTTCGAATTCTCTTTCCACTTTCCTCATTTATAACTTTAGACAATAGCAACACCTACTTCTCTCTTTATTTAACTCTCATTTCAGTTTATTTCTCTTTTTTTAAAAATAAATTGGTCTGTTATATATTACTGAAGTCAAGAACAATGAAGAAAAAAGAAAAAAAAATTAAGAACAAAAGATTATAAATCTAAAGATCTCTTGCACTTACAGTTTTACGTCCGTTGGCTTTAGCTCTTTCAGCTGCTTTCTTGACAATTCCTTCAACAAGTTTGTCAAGAGCATCAAAAAGGTCTCCACCAACTTTGTAATCACCAAGTTCCTTGATGAGTTCTCTTACTTTACTTTTTACGACAATCATTTTTTTGTCACCATATGCTTTGTGCCTTGCGTTTTTCACGCAAGTACGATAAATACTATTACAGCGCCCCTTAAAAAGGTTTTTGGTTTAGCCATCTTTTTTTTAAACCTTACGCTATCTAGTAAAAAAAGCAGACAATATCAGTTCTATACTTAAAAAACGTTTGTTTTAAGGCTTTTTAGTCTCTAATTTTAATGAGTTTCTATTTAAAACGAAATAAAGAAAATGAAAATGAAAAGTAAAAAAGATGCAGTTTTAGGGAGTTTAATGACATTTCATTATAATGCAATAAATTTATACATGTTTAGTAAGTAATTCACCTAGTTTTCGTACTCCTTCATCTAGTAATTCCGGTTTAAGGAAAGAGAAACCTATTCTCATTCCCCCTTTAATTATTTTTAGAGGTATTATGGTTCTTGTCTCTAAATCATATGAATGGCCAACAGGAGGATAAAATGCAGCCCCTGGAACTACTAGAACATCATTAGGGAGAAGAACATCTTGATTAAATTTTCCTATATCGAAAGAATAAGCTTTTTCACCTGGTGCTTGCCACCAAATAAAGAAACCACCTGTAGGGTTCGTATAATCTCCTTCTGGAAAAGTTTCTTGTAATGCTTTAAAAGCAACATCCTTTTGTGTTTTATACTTTTGCACAATTTCAGGTAAATAACTATCAATATATTTTGCGTAATATATTTCAGCAACTCTTTGAGTAAGAGTAGGTGTACAAAGATCTATATAACCCTTTGATTTTTCTGCTTCTAGATGTAGATGCTCTGGTAACAAGGAATAACCAATTCTTAAAGGTGCTGCTTCTTTTGATGTTGAAGACACATAAATAACCCATTCATTATCTTTATCTAAAGATTTTATTGGAGGGATACGTTCTGTAAATTGCATCTCCTTATAAGCTTCATCCTCTAAAATGAAAATGTTGTATTTTTCAGCAAGATCATAGAGCGCTTTTCTTCTTTCATAAGGTAACGTAGTCCCTTTTGGATTATCACTATCACTTACAACATATAGGAGTTTAACTTTTTTACCTAGTTCCTTTTCTGCTTTAACAATTGTATCTTCAACAAATTCGGGTATAAGACCTAATTCATCTGTGGGAGCAGTTACTACTGTTCCGCCTATTTTTACAACTGCTGTAACGAATCCTAAATACGCAGGACTTGGGGTTATCACTATATCTCCTGGGTTTACTAATATATCAAGAACAAGATAGGTTGCTTGTTGTGATCCTGTCGTAATCAACATTTTCTCCCAATCTTGTTTTCCTGAAATACAAGAAATTTTATCTTTTGTATGTAGCCTTTCTGCTAAAACTTCTCTTAATCCCTTTGCTCCAGCAGTCATGCCATATTGAAATTCATTAATAACCCTCTTTTCATCTTCTTCGTAATATTCTGATAGTTCTTCTAAAATTTTAGGAAATACTTTCGTAGGCAAATTACCTGGAAGACCACCAGCTAAATAATATTTTGTTTTATTTTTTAACAATCTTCTAATCTCAGATTCTGGTATCTTTTTTGTCCAATCAGCAAGCAATTCTCTTGTTGATTCAATATTTCTCATTGCGTCCAATTTGCAGCCTCCAATCCTTATACTAATATTTATAAAAAAATCTTAATTAGTATCTAAAAAACTTTCGAAACAACTATGATTATTTTCTTAAAATCTTTCTATTAATCTGCTAAAACAATATAAAACACTTTAATGTTTCATTGAAACAAGTAAGTTTTTATTGATGAGATTCAAGAGAACCTTGTGCAAATCGAAAAGATAGATGTTGGAATTGTTGGAGCGGGCCCAGCAGGTTTATCAGCTGGTTTAGCCTTAGCAAATAATGGATATAAAACTACAATTTTTGAAGAACACAAGATTGTAGGAATCCCCATTCAATGTGGAGAGGGAATAAGTGAAAAGGTTTTTATTGAATTTCCAATTTTAAAAACAAATAAAGAATTTATAATAAGAAAATTTGGAAATACTAAAATCTATTTTCCTGGCGATTATACTGTTTTTGGCGATACTCATGCATACATGATAAGGAGAGATAAATTTGACCAATTTTTAGCACAACAAGTAAAAAAAAGTGGAGGAAAAATTCTTACTAACTCAAGAGTTATTGATGCAATAGAAACAAAAGAAGGAGTTAAAATCAAAATAAAAAAAGATGGAACAGAACAATTATTTTTATCTTCTGTTTTACTTATCGCTGAAGGCCCAAAAGGAGATATAGCCAGAAAACTTGGTTTTAACACACCAGAACTAATAAGGGCTTTGGAATATAGAATACAAGGAGAGTTCAGTGACACAATGGAATTTTTCTTTGATAATGAAAAATATCCTTTCGGATATAGCTGGATATTCCCAAGGAATAATGAAACAAATGTTGGAGTTGTAACAACTGCAAAAAATCGCAAAGAAATCTTGGATAAATTTCTCAAAGAGAGAAATATTTCAGGGAAGATTATTAAAAAAATAGGTGGTTCTATTCCAAAAAATGGTGTGGTAAAACAACTTGCCACACAGAAAATAGCCTTAATTGGAGATACAGGAGGATTTACCAACCCATTATTTTACGGAGGAATTCGAAATGCAATGCTCAGTGGAAAAATAGTGGCAGATATAATTGACTTTCAGAGAAAAAACGAAAAAAAAGTTGATCTTAGAACATTTGACAAAAAAGTAAGAAAACACCCATTTTCTGCAAAAATAAGCATAAAAAGCCATAAATACTTTTACACAAGATCTGTAAACTTCCAAAAGAAAATTGGAAAGGTATTCAATGGAACATATATAAATCGAATTGAAAATAAAGAACTCTTGAAATATTTACTAAAACTAGTTTGTAACCCAATACTTATCAAAAATCCTAAAAAACTATATTGGTTATACAAAGGATTTAAACAAGCTAGGGACTATGGATTTTAAACTAACATCACCTATAAATCGATGTAAAAAAATTCAAATCTTTGTTTTTTCTCTTTTTTTAAACCCCACTTCTCATTATATAATAAAGGACAAAAACCATAACAGTTAAATGCAAATCAATGATGAAACAATCGAGGAAAAAAAATGATTATCCCCGTACGTTGTTGGACATGTGGTTCTTTAATCGCAGATAAGTGGGAAGAATTTCACGAAAGAGTTGAAAATAACGAAAACCCAGAAAAAGTACTAGATGACTTAAAAGTAAATCGTTGGTGTTGTCGAAGAATGTTGATAGCTCATATTGATCTCATTGACGAAATACTCCCATTCAGTTAGGAAGTTTATAATAAGCAACAAAAAAAAGAACAAGAAACGAAACTTTTTATATAAAACTAAAAGAGAATGAAGTGATTAGGAAACGAGGAAGAAAAATGTCTGAAGAAACTAAAGATCCAATTGAAGAAGAACAAGCACTTTTAGTTCCAAGAGATGAATATTTAGTTAGCGGAATTCATATTGGAACAAGTGTATGCACAAAATCAATGCAAAAATACATGTATCGAGTTCGTACTGATGGTATTTTTGTTCTTAATGTAAATCTTACTGACGAACGTATACGTACTGCTGCAAAGTTTCTAGCTCGATTTGAGCCTTCTCAAGTAGCAGTTTTTGCAACAAGACAATATGCATCTGTACCATCCACAAAAATGGCTCGTTATTGTGGTTTCAAGGTATTTCCTGGCCGTTTTATCCCTGGAACTTTAACCAACCCTACATATTCAGGATATATTGAACCTGACGTGATAATATTAACTGACCCACGAGCAGATAAACAAGCTCTTACAGAAGCTTCTTCACGTGGAATACCTATTATTGCATTATGTGATACAGATAATATCACAACAAATGTCGATTTTGTTATTCCAGTAAATAATAAAGGAAGAAAAAGTCTTGCTTTAGTCTATTACCTATTAACAAGACAGGTTTTGATTGAACGTGGAGAATTAGGCGAAAATGAAGATTTGCCTGAAACAATAGAGGACTTTTCTTTCAAACTAATTAGAGATTAAGCAATATAAATTCTCTTTTTTTGTTTTATTGATATAAAAGAAAAAGTGTATACTCAACTCACATTGGTAACAAATAAATAGAAGTGGGTTACGTGGGTAAGTGATATATTATGAACAAACCCGAACGTAACCTGGAGAAACTAAGAAAGATTGTGGTTAAAAAAGCTTTGGAAGGAGAGAAGATAAAAGAGGTAGCTCACAAGTATATGGTGAGTAGGAAGTTTGTGTATAAGTGGTTGAAGAGGTTCAGAGAGAACCCTGAAGGAGTATGGTGGAAAGATAGATCTTCCAGACCAAAAACTATACACAGGAAAGTAGATGAGGAGTTAAAAGAGAGGATAAGGGAGTTAAGAATAAAACAAGGAATGAATGTGGAGAAGATAGCTTATTTGTTGAAGAGAGAAGGAAAAGCACTCTCTCAGACGACAGTGACGAAAGTAATAAAAGAGTTAGGTCTTCCTTTATGGGTTAATAGAAAAAAGAGGAAAAGACCTCGATACAAGAGTTTTGAACGTCAAAAACCTAACGAACTCTGGCAAATAGATGTGAAAGGACCATTCTGGGTAGAAGAACAGGGACAACATCTCCATCTCATAACCTTGATAGACGACCACTCACGATTCTGTCTGGGAGCTAAATTCCACCCTTTTGCACCAAAAAAAGAGCAGATAATAAGTTTGCTAGAGGAAGCAATAAAAGAGTACGGTTACCCCGAGTCTATACTTACTGACAATGGAGCACTCTTCTCTTCCGTTAGAGGAGGAACAAGTACCTTCTCCCGTTGGTGTCAAACAGAAGGAATAAAACACATCAGAGCTAGAGTTTTTCACCCCGAAACATGTGGAAAAGTAGAAAGACTACATGGGACAATCATCCGTGAGATGGAAAGATTAGGTCTAAAATACTGCAACGCAGATCTCTCCTACTACCGCTCTTACTACAATTTTAGTCGTCCTCACCAATCTCTTAACTTCCTCACCCCAGGAGAAAGATTTATGAATCACCCCTATGTTTCTCTAGTACCCAAAAGTGTAACCCAAGTCTATTGAGTAAACAGATATAAAAGAAAAAGAGATTATCTTATTTTTTTATAATGGTTCTTTAGATGATGTTTTGAAAACTTTCCAATTAACTAGAGAAGTAGTCGTAGCTACTGGCAAATTCCATTTTTGTGAAAAATGTATCCTTTTTTACTACTCTTTCTGTCTAATTTTTCTATTTTCTAATATTTCACATAAATTGGTTTATTCATTTTAAGTATGACAACTTTTTTTATCTATATTTTTGTTCAACTGAGGGAAGAAAAGTCGATATAGAAGTTTGAAAAAGCTTTTATCACCTAACTAATTGTTTGATATATGAGTGAAATAATCTCTACCTCTGCTCCTGGTAAGGTTATATTATTTGGAGAACATGCAGTAGTTTATGGATTCCCAGCTATTGCTATCGCAATAAATAGGAGAGTAAAAGTAAGTATTATAGAAGGAAATGAAACTTCAAAATCTCTTTTCACTCCTGACCTATTTCCGAAAAATCAATTTGATCTTACCAATGAACATATTATCCCAGAACAACTTAAAGCAATCTTTTTTCTCTTAAAAAAAACGAAAGTTATTGAAAGATTATCTTATGGACAACAAATATTAATAAAATCACAAATTCCTCCTTCTGCAGGTTTAGGCTCTAGTGCAGCGATCAGTGTGTCATTAGCAATGTTAGGTACAATACTTTCTAATCAAGAATTACAACTTGAAAATATCAACAAAATTGCTTTTGAAGCTGAAAAAATTCAACATGGAACACCTAGTGGGATAGATAATTTTGTCTCTACATTTGGAGGGGGAGTGTTTTATTTAAAGAATTCACTAAAAAGAATTGATCTATCAAAAATTTCATTTAAGATTGTAATTATTAACACGAAAGTCACTAGAAATACAAAAGATTTAGTTTTGTTAGTGAAAAAAAGATACGAAGAAAAAAAAGATTATGTTCAAGAGTTGTTTAATGAAATTAAAACAATAACAGAACAAGCAAAGGTTTACATAGAAAAAGGAAACATTGATAAAATAGGTGAATTAATGAATGAAAATCAAGTAGCATTAGAAAAACTGGGTGTAGGGCATAAAAAAATTATAGAAGCTATTAACATTTTAGGAAATGAAGGGGCCTTGGGAGCAAAACTTACAGGAGCTGGAGGAGGAGGGTGTGTTATTGGAATATTTGATAGTAAAGAAGAATCTTCAATTGCTGTACAAAAAGCAAAAGAAGAAGGTTTTGAAGCTTTTACTACAGAACCATCGAAGATAGGAGTAATAGAAAATGGTATCAAAAAAGATTGATATAATAAAAATCGGGGGGTCAGTAATAACCAATAAACGAAAATATAAAACTTTGATAACAAAAAATCTTGCGAGAATTATAGAAGAAATAGAAAAATCACCTGATAAACCTAAGATACTTATTCATGGGGCAGGTTCTTTTGGACACATTATAGCAAAAAAGTATAACATAATTAATGGTTTTAAAAAATCAAATCAAATTGATGGAATATTAAAGATTAGAGAAGATATGGCAGAACTAACAAAAAATGTTGTAAACTTTATAAATAAAAAAAATTTGAAAGCTTTATCTTTCCAAACTAGCGCTATAACGTTCGAAAATCAAGAAACAAAAGTAGTAGAAATATATGTTGAACCAATCAAGAAAGCTTTAGAGATTAATTTAATACCTGTATTGTCAGGAGATATTGTGTTTAGTGATAGAAGAGGTTTTTCGATAATTAGTGGAGATCAACTTATAGAGCTTTTAACAAGTTTTTTTGATGTTGAGAAGGTAGTTTTTTGTTCAGATATTGATGGATTAATAGTATATAATAAAAAGAATGAGCAGATGCTGATTGAGGAAATAGAGTATAGCAAATTAGATTCAATAAACATAGCTAAAATAAAAGAAACAGAAAAAATTGATGTCACAGGAGAAATGCAAAATAAACTTAACATTATAAAGAAACTATCTGGCAAAGTTCACGAAGTAGTATTAGTTAACGGATTAGTAGAGGGAAGACTACGCTCTGTTTTGAATAATGAAAAAACGATATGTACAAAAATAATTAATAAATAGAAATTTTGTAAAAATTAATTCCTACTCATAAATCCATTCTTCATCTATTTTTTTGTATTGAACAAATTCTTCATCCTCAAAATAGATTGAATACTCAATCTTTGCATTTTCAGGTGAGTCTCCAGCATGAATTATATTACGTCCTATTTCTAGTGCAAAATCCCCCCTTATTGTACCTGGATGAGCATCAAGAGGGTTTGTAGCGCCAACTATTTTACGCGTTAGCTTCACAGCATTTTTTCCTTCAACAACCATTGCTACTACAGGTCCACTAGTTATATATTCAATTAAACCTTCATAAAATGGTTTTCCTTTATGGATAGCGTAATGCTCTTCAGCCATTTTTTTAGTTAATTGGAGCATTTTTAGGCCAATAATTTTTAATCCTACACGTTCAATACGTGTAATTACATCTCCAATTAATCCTCGTTGTACACCATCTGGTTTTATCATAATAAATTCTCGTTCCATATTAACACCAAAATCGAAAAAGTATAAGGAAATAAAAAGCATTCGATTAAGTTTTATTACAAATACAGAATAGCAATCCTAAAAATTAAGCAAAAAAGACTAAAAACGAAAAATAGCTTAAAAAGAAAGAAAAGAATTAGAGAATTTTCTTCTCATATTTAGTTGTATATTTTAACTTTTTAGGGTCTCGCTTGAAGTCAAGACTAGATCTTTTACATTTATTACTACAAAAATGTAAAACATTTCCAGCACGTTGAACATATAACAATCCTTGACCATGTGGGATTTCTTTTCCACAAAATGAACAAGTTCGTGTTCTTGGCATATTTTGTCACCTATCGTCTCCTTATTTTTCTTGCTTCACGCTCAGTTTCTCTAAGCATGAGTATATCTCCTTTTCTGACTGGACCCTTAAGATTACGTGTAATAATACGGTTTTTGTCAGGTCCTTCTAGGACTTTTACTCTTGCTTGAATGACTTCTCCTACTGAACCAGTTCTATCCAATACTTGGATGACTTCAGCAGGTATTCCTAGATTTTCAGAGCTCATTTTTAATCACCAAATTATTTTTTGAGTTCTGCAATCTTTTGAGCGAGACTTTCAAGAGTGCTTTGAGCTTCCCCAGCTTTTATTACTGCTATTGAAGCTGAACCAACAGAAAGTCCAACAGCCTTTCCTAAATCTTCTTTTGTTGGAACAAAAGTATAAGGTATTTTATTCTCTTCACACAATAAAGGAAGGTGCATAACGATTTCTGGTGGCTCTACATCTTCTGCAATATAAATCATAGAAGCCGTTTTTCTTTCTACAGCTTTGGTTACCTCATTAGTACCTTTTCGTACTTCTCCTGTTTTTGCTGCATTTTCCAAGATATTCAATGATTCTTTAACTAATTCTTCTGGAATTTCAAATTTTTTATAAATTGCCATTTTTTCACCTCAGGAACTTAAAGCCCTTCATAAGGTCATCTGTAACAAACGTATTAATTTTATTTAAAAGGATTAGTATTTGAGAGAAATGAAAACAAGATACAGCAAAAAAGAAGATTTTTGGCTATAAGGTTATAAAACGCTGTATGCTATTTTTATATTTGCAGTTTCTCTTTTAATTTATCTTTGATATCTATGTCCTTTGTGAAGCGATAGTGTAGATAAATTAAGAATAGTCCTATCACTACAGTAGGTGTTAAGACAAATAATGACCAACTTATCGTCCTTGAAATAATTATTTCAAGACAAAAAGTTAATCCACCTATTCCAAATAGGATAAATGCAGCAATGTTCGCTCCTTTTTTTTTCACCAAAATAGAAGCAAGCACAACTAATGAAGAGAATAGGATTGTAACAATTACAATGGGTAGTGCATAAGTGACATACCATTCTAATTTCCAATCGTCAAAATAATCAACCAAAGCCAGAAAACCCATGACAAATGAAACTTCACCCAAAACTAGAATAATTGGTTTCTTAGGAAAAAGCAAAGGTATTGCTACTGTTCCCCAAATAAATAAAAATCCTAACATTGGAAACCTAGCCCATGTTATACTTTTATTAATTATTAAATCTAAGAATGTGGTAATCAAAAATGGTAAAGCAAGAGAAATACTAACTATTTCTAAAGCAAACATCCTTTTTTCTTTTTCCGTTCTTCTTTTTATAGAGGATTCTTCAATTGGTTCATCTGGATACTTTTTAGCAACCTTTATCTCACTAATGTCTTCTAGTTTTTGTATGGGAGTATTACATAAAGGACACTTTTCTACTCCAGGATCAACCTCTACTCCACATCTAGAACAATATGGCATGTTTTTCACTCTGTCACATTATTTTTTAAATTTATGCCTAAAGAATTTTACTTTTAATATTATAAAAAAGCTAGAAGATTGTTCAAAAATTCTCAGTTAGATTCAATTTTAACAGGAATACCCATTTTGACAATTTTTCTAAAGAAAATCTTTTCTAGTTCCTTAGAATTACTAACATTACCAAAGTTGATATATAATTTATTTTTAAAACTAACGACCCCACAACTAACTTTTCTTTCTGGATTAGTTCCAGGAAGAAATTGAAAGTCTTCAACATGTTCTTCCATTTCTGGAGGAAGTTTCACAACACCTAAGTTTGAGAGAGAACCAGAATATCTTTTTTCTCCATAACCCATATAGATAAGTCGTCCGAACAGTTTTTTTATAAATAACGGCATTATTCGCAAAATCGGATTAAGTTCTGCCCTTACATTTTGTCTAATACTTTGACTAATGTACTTATCGTTAAGTTCAGTTCGCATAAAGTGATATACTTCTTTAATTATTTCATCAAAAGTAAACTTACCAAGCCGAGAATCAATACCAGGAGTTACAAAAAGAGAAAAGTTTCTCATGGTTTTACTTGGATAAATTCGTCGAAGGTTTATTGGTATTGAAACTCTTATGGGTTTTAATTTTCTTTTTGGTTTATTTTTCAGAAAATTGAACTGTATTTCTTGCAAAGAGTCCAAATATATTGCAACCAAAAACTCTGTTACAGTTACATTGTATTCTTTAGCTTTTTTTATGAATTCTTTTACTGGAATAATTCCAGTAGTTAGATGGTAAACACCAGGTTTTTCTAATTTATATGGAAGTCTGAACGCTTTTGGCGGAAGTTTTATTGACGGAAGGTTCTTATCATAGAATTTTTTATAAGAATCTTCATATTCCTCAAAACTTGGTTCCTCACTAATATCAAAAACATCCTCCACCTTATGGGCTTTAACACCACGTAATTTTAGATACTCTACAACAAGAGTTTTCAGAAAAATTATCCCTCCTGTACCATCAGTTATTGAATGGTGAAATTCAATTGCGATTCTGTTTTGGAAAGCTCTTACTCTAAAAGGAAAAGTTCCTCGTTTTCTCACATGTAGTTCTTTACAAGGATATTTAGAGTCAGCTTCGACGCGAGGAAAAGTTTTTAATTTTCTGAGATAGTACCAAAAAAGTCCAGGACGAAGATTTACTCTAAAATAAGGAAAACGGATTATTGTTTTATTAAGTGCAGTTTGAAGAAGACTAACATTAACTGGTTCTTTTAGAGTCACAGATAGCCTAAAAAGGGCAGGAATCCTTGGAGAAGAGACCAAAGAAAAAATTACTGCAGCATTATCTAGACGAAACCATTCACGAAAAGTTTCTTTCCTTTCCTTCATTCAAACCACAAGATTATTTTTAGACAATTTTTTTATTTCGAATAAGGTATTTTTATCACATTATTTATACCTCGTCACTAGTTATACTAAATCAAAGTTATAATTAACCTTAATCTTTTTTGATTTAGTTTGTTTCGATTTTTACTTTTAAACCTAATTTTCTTAATCTTGTGAAAAACAGCCTTTCCACTTCTGATTCTTTTACGACTCTTCCAAAGTTAATGTACAAACTATCTTTAAAACTTACAATTGCACAACCTGTTTTCAATACTGGACTGGGAGCAGGAAGGAATTGAAACTCTTCAATATAATTTTCTAATGGGTCTGGCATTGAAACTTTACCCAAATTAGTTAAAACGCCAGAATAAAGAAACTCTCCAAGGTGGTTATAAATTAATTTTCCAAACATTTTTTTGATAAACAATGGTGTAGCTTGCATAAGTGGGTGAAACTCTCCACGTACATTTCTAGCAATTTGTTGGTTAATATACTTATCATTAACTTCTACCCTCATATAATGGAAAACTTCTTTCAGTATCTCATCAAAAGTAAATTTACCTAGACGAGGATCGATTCCAGGAGTAACATAGAGTGAAAAATTTCTCATAGTTTTACTTGGGTATATACGGCGAAGATTCACTGGAATCATTAACCGAATAGGTTTCAACAACTTTTTCTGTTGCTTTTCAGGTAAAGAAAGCAAAATTTCTTGTAAAGCATCAATATAAACAGCTGAAAGGAATTCAGTTAAAGAAACAGAATGACTTTTAGTGAGTTTTAACAAATCACGTATTGGAACTATGCCAGTAGTAATATGATAGATACCTTTTTTCTCGAGCTTATATGGGAGCTGAAAAGCACGTATAATTTTTTCAGGTTCAGGAACAGTTTTCTCATAATACCGCTTAAAAGCATCTTCAAATTCTTCAGGATTGGGTTTTTGATCAGGACGAAAAACATCTTTCCAATCTTCAACTTTAGTACCTAAAAGATGGAAATATTCGCCCACTAAGGCTCGGAGAAAAGTTAAAGCTCCAGTACCGTCAGTTAAAGAATGATGAAACTCGACAGCGATTCGATTTTGATAAGCACGAACACGAAAAGGAAGAAAACCTTTTCTCCTTATTGGCATTTTTTGACATGGATTACGCTCATCTAAGATTACTTTAGGTGTTCCTCTAACTTCACGCCAATGATACCAAGAAAAACCTGGACGTAAATTGACATAATAGTAAGGAAAACGGGGGAGAATATTTTCAAAAGCTTGTTGCAAAACCTTTACTTTCACAGGTTCTTTAAGAGAAGACGATAATCTGAATAAACAAGGAATCCTTCTACTAGAAACTAAACTAAACAAAGTAGCAGCATTATCCAATAAATATCGATTTTTTTTACAGAAAAATTCTTCACTTACAACTGTTTCATTTACATTTTCTTTATCAGAATGTGTCTGGTTCAAATTCTCACCAACATATTCAATTGGAAATTAACAACTTAATTTAAGACGATATTTAATGCTTTATTTTGCTGAAGAAGATGAATGAATAAAAAACTTTGCAATCCGTGTTGCAATATAAGCAACAACAGACAAACCAAAAAGCAAATATAAACCCCCATCCACCAATAAAGCAGCTGTTGCCCAATAAATGAAAGAAACAAACTTCTTGGTTAGAGTAAGATCACGAAGCAAATAAGGGATACGTAAAATAAGAGTTGCCGCAATAACATAAAGCATAGGTGCAAAACCAATAGAAAGGAGTTTAGCTCGTAAGGTAGGACCACGTCGGAAAGTAGTGAACTCAGGATGAAAATCAGAACTTTTCCTTTTTTCATATTTAGAAAGCAATATGGGAATAGGAATAGTTACTTTGGAAAGAGAATCTTTTCTAACATGAATAAAATGAAATCCACGTTCTTCAAAAAGAGCGATTAGCTTGTAAGCAGCTTCAAAATCAACCCTTAAATCATAAGCAATAAGTTTCTTTGTTCGAATACGAATTAAATAATCCTTGTCATAAGATAATAAATAAATTCCAAATAATTCAGAAAAGAGCCATTCTTTATTATTTTTGGGTTCATGAATAATAAATTTGTCAACATTAAAATCAATAATTATTTCTCCACGGATAATTAAATAGATTAAAATAAGCAGGAGAGCATTTAACAAGCCAAAATAAAACCAAAGACTTAAACCAAATAGACGACCAATATGGATTTCGTTATGATATGGGATATAATAAGCTAAAGAAGTAACAACAATAAGCAAGAATAAAGTAGAGTATCTAACATGCATCCGTTGCTCAAAATGCCCATTATTAAAGGAGTAATCCATACTTGTCAAGATGTAATAAACAAAGAAACATTATAAAACTTTTTCATTATAATAATATTTTATATCGATAAAATAATGAAAAGAAAAAGAAAAGTTGAAAAAAAAGAGAAAAATTAAAAACTAAAATCATCAAATTCTTGCTCATGGACATATTGCGATAAAGATAATTCAGAGAAAGGAGAGAGACCAACATATGACCATTGACCAATTACTTCAACAATAATAATCAGATCAGGATTTTCTAAATCAACTTTACCATTAGCAATTTTTAAGGCAATAGAAGAGATAATAGACTTTCTATCTAATTGAGTGTGTCTACGACGTAAAAGAATTTTCCAACTGTGCTCAGAACTAATTTTAGAAGAGAGAAGAGAACCAATTTGCTCAAAATTGTCTAAAGAAGAAGACATCTCATACTGAAAAGGAACCAATTTTAAACAAAATCTAAAAATAGAAGGATCAGATTCCACTAAACGAGTTAGAAGTTCTAAAGTAGTAACAGAATCCTGCTCAAAAAAAGCTAGAGACAAACCAGAAATTTTCTTAACAGGATATACAGTTACATCATCATAGCCCAACAATTCAGTAAGGGCATAGTAAACCTCACTAGAAGCACTACGTTCAAAATTCCTAGCACTAGAAATAACTAAACCATTCTTTTCGTTCATATTAATATAAAAAAGATGAGGTTTTAAAAGATTGCTTAAAGAAATTAAATGTAAAAAAAGAGCCAATAAGGGAAATATTTAAAGAATAAGAGCAGAAAAGAAAAGTTAATAAAAGGTGAAAAAGAGTAAAACACAAGAAACATAAAAAAACAAAAACAAAGCGCGGTAGGATAGATTTGGTATAGTCCGCTGGGCTCATATTTCAATTTCAAGCCCTCTAACAAGGGTTTAGGAGAAACCCAGAGATCGGTGGTTCGAGTCCACCCCGCGCTACCATTATTATTCTGCTATTTTTTCATTTCAGTTTTTTTAGTTGTTTTCATTTTCTTTTTTTTAGCAAAGTTCAAATATTTTCTTATTATTCGCGCTGTATGCCTTCTGAATCATCTTATTCATTTTGTATTCCTTGAACCTCGATTTCTTTGTTCTCATTGTCCGTTTTACACTCTTAAAGAATGTTTTTTGAGGTGTGGTGCTCTTTGGGGAATGCCTAAGTTCTGGCGTTTTCGTCCTGAACCTATTAATGCTTTTGAGCGCTATCTTATGTTACTTTTTGGCAGTGTCATTGATCTTTCTCCCTTAACTGGAATGATTTATGGTCTAATTTTCTTTTTTAAGCAACCTAATTTACATTTAATTTCTGGTATTTTACTTGTTTTTAATTCTGTACTTTTCCTTATTTTAGTCTATTACTTTTCTAAAGTTCTTCTTGGTTATCGTTGTAAAAAATGTTTGAACTTTTCTTGTTCAATGAACAAAGTAGAAGAAACTATTATTCAACAATTTTTGGATAAAAATCCCCTCCATTAAACCTTTCTGGGAAAAGTCAGAAAAACAGCAATATTTTTTCTTTTTATTTTAATTCTTCTTTTTATTGTTTATTCTTTTTTGTTTTTTTTTGTAAATATTTAAATATTTGATTTTCATTTTTTAGCTAATGCATGATGATTACATTGTTCAAGTTGAGCACTTATCTCGCCGTTTTGGCTCTCGTATGGTTGTTTATAACCTTTCTATAAACATTCCTAAAGGATATATTTATGGATTATTAGGTCCTAATGGAGCAGGTAAAAGCACAACTATTAAAACTTTAACTGGTCGTATTCGCCCTACTTCTGGTACTGTTCGTGTTTTTGGTTTAGACCCTTGGACACATCGAAAACTAATCAATTTCCGCCTTGGCTATTTACCTGAAAACCCCTCTTTTTATCAAGATATGAAGGTCTTATCTTTCACAAAACTTGTGGCCCGACTTTACAACTTTTCTCGTTCTGAGGCTCTTTCTCGAGCTCGTGTTGTTTTAGATCTTTTGGGATTGGGTCGTTTTGAGAATTATCGTGTAGGTAACTTGTCACAAGGCCAAAAACAACGTCTTGGTTTTGCTTGTGCTATTCTTAATGAACCAGAGTTTCTTATTTTAGACGAACCTACTGCCAATCTTGACCCTGAAGGTCGTGTTTATGTTATGGACCTAATTTCCCGTTTACGTGATGAAGGAAAGACTATCCTCATTAGCAGTCACATTTTACCAGAAATTGAGCGTATGTGTGATTACATTGGTATTATTTCTAATGGTCACCTTCTAACATCTAAAAAGACTACACAATTGATCAAGGATGTTTATGATCTTGAGTATAAAATAGTTGTTTCTGACCCAGAAGCTTTGGTTAAAGAGTTTTCTAAATGGGATTTTATATCAGATTTTACTCTTGAGGATAATTTAATAATTGTTGAAATCAAGAATGAACGCCTTAATGATTTATGGAAATCTGTACCTCAATTTTGTTCAGAGAATAATATTGAACTTCGTACAATGTCTCCTGTGAAAGATCCTCTGGAGAAGGTTTTCTTGTCCTTAGTTCATATTGGAGGTGTTTAATGTGAGTAATAACTTTTCAACAATTTTCAACAGATTTGGTGATTTTTATCGCCGTTCTGGTTTATCTTTAAAGTCTTTTATTATTGCTAACCATACTTTTAATCAAAATCTCAAGAACAAGCGTTTTTACATTATTTTCTTTTATTTCCTTCTTCCTGTTTTTGGCAGCATTTTTGATGTTTTAATTTCTGAACCTTCATATTACTCAGGAAAAGCTTATGCAGTTTATCAAATTCATCAATCTCTCAACAGTACTTTACAAGTTTGGTGGATGTCTATTTTTGGCCAATTATTTATTATTCTTATTGCGAGCGACGCTATTTCTAGTGAATTTGAGAAGGGGACTATTTTGTCTCTTAAGTCTCGTCCAATTAGTAATGTTGACATTTTTCTGGGAAAATTCATTGGCATCATTATTCTTTCCTTTATTTTAGTTATTCCTGGAGGATTTATCATCTACCTAACTCAAATTTGGACCTACGCTCCCAAGAATTTTTGGTGGGTATTCTGGCATTCTCTTGATGAATTAATTGTTTGTCTTTTAGTTGTAATATTGGGATTTGTGTTACTACTTAGCATATGTTTTCTCTTCTCTTCAATATTCAACAAATCACTTCAAGCTACTTTAGTTTCTTTACTTGTTATCTTTGCAGTCCAGCTCCTATCCTCTGTTTTTTCTTTTTCAGATAATTTAATGAGTAAATTTAACATCACTCGTTATTTACAACATTTTCTCAACCCTGTTTTATACAATGTCAATACAATAACTACATCAGGGTCCATTACAAACGAACTTATAGGTTTTATTGCTTTAATAACCATTCTACAGTTTATTGGCTTTTGGATTTTTAGTAAAAAGGAGGTTCACCAATGAAATTCAAGAATATTTCACGGATAATATGTTTAACTCTTTTTATTTTTATTTTTAGTTCAACTTTTATTTCTGCAACTGAAACTACTACTGAACAAGGAGCAAAAACTAGGTTAGAACTGTTAGAAGAATTTATTCAGGATACTTATTTAAATGACAGTTTCTCTAATGAACCTAACCAGAATTCTTCTATTGAATCCACTTACTATGGTGTTTTATTGTCTGATTACTTGAAAATTAGCTATGATATTTATGATATTATTTTTTACATCCAAAAACATCAGAAAAGTGATTACGGTTTTTCTAATCAAATAAAACAAGAAACAACTATTAATGCTACCTTTTTTGCAGTTCAAACTTTAAAGCAATTAAGTGTAGGAAGTGAAGACCTTAACAATTGGCAGATTTTTCAATATCTCAATAAATCTATTTCAGAGATTCTTTATAACCCTTCAAATTATGTTAATTTGACTACTCAAGATATTCTTACTATTAATCGTTTCTTTTTAGCTAGTTCTATCTTAAATGAAACTGTCCTATTTCCGTATAATTCTCTAATTAATGCCCTAAAACAAATACAATTCACAAATGGTACCTATCCTAGTTTTTATTATGCAGTTGAGATTAGTTCTCTTCTTTCTCTTTTTGAACAACCCCCTGCAGATGTACAAGGAACTATTCGTTATCTCAAATCATTTCGTTTTAACGATACTGGATTTACAAAAGACTCCTCTGATATCATTTCTATAAAGGACACTTACTATGCAATTTCAACAATTTATACTTTAGGAGAAGAAGTTGAAAACAAGAACAAGATTGTTGATGCTATTTTAGATCTACAAACTCCTGAGGGAGGTTTTATGGATAAAAAAAGTCAAAACCCTACTCTTGAAAGTTCTTATTTTGCTTATCAAATCCTTCTTCTGCTCAACAGTATAAAGAGTTTAGATCAGCTAGCCTTTCTAGAATCCACAGGTTTTCTAAACTTTAATTTTCTCATAATAGGAAGTGTGTCTCTACTTTCACTAATAATAATTAGAAAAAAAAGAACTAAAAAACTTTAATTTTTGATTTTTATTTTTTTTTAAGTATTTTACTCCTTATAACCCCATTTTTCTATCATATCAATCCATTCATTAGTTATTTTTTCTTTTTCTTCTGGAGGAATAGAATAACTTGCTGCTTTAAATTCTTTAATCGAATCAAGATATGAACTGATTATTGGTTTTACTTCGTTAAAATCTCCTAAAGATAATTTATCATAAATTCTTTTGAGATTCTCTAAAGGATTTGCAACTAGATCCTCATATTTAACTTCTACATAGTGCCCCTCTGGGAGATTTTGGATATCTTCATATAACCTTTTATGCATTGTTTTGTAAGTTGATAAAATTAGTTCATCCAAGTCGTAAGTTCTTTTTTGAAATTCATAGTATTTAATATTATGTTTGTGTAATTTTCTTGTTGAATAGAATACATGATATGGATTTCTATAAATATGTACAAATTTTGCTTTTGGAAAAATTTCATGTAGGATTTTCACTTTTGCTGTATCAGATGGATTTTTCAGTACTAGTTGTTTTCCTCCTTTTGCCAAGGTTAACTTCTTTATCATGTACTCAAAGCTTTCCTTAAATTCCTTAATGACTTTTTTTTCAGCGTTTTCAAAGGTTAATGTTTTCATGTATTTATCTAAATGTCTTGGAAAGGCAATAGCTGCTAGAGGAGAGTGAAGACATAAACTCATTATCGCAAATTCATGTTCATGTGGCATACGAGGAGACATTCGAACATTATCTGTTGGTCTCTTCTTAGGAGTAAAGGGAGCCATTAAATTGTGGATTAATTTATTACTTCCGCATATTAGATGTGGAAAAGCTGTTTCTGCCATAGACATATATTCAAATTGTGGATCTAATGTTAATAATGTGTGAAGATGTGTTGTTCCACTTCTCCAGTGGCCAATAACAAAAATAGGTTCCTTATCAACATTAATTTGTTTTATTTTTTTTCCAAAACGAATTTTCTCATACCAGCGGAGAGGTGCTGTAATTAATACAATAATTGTAATCCCAATGAATTTTGGGACATATTTCAACTTAATTCTGAATCTTATTTGCCATAAAAGTTTAAACCAAGTAATTGTGTTACATCCAATAATGGTTATAACCTCCTCTATTTAGGAATAAAATGATATTTTTAAGTTTTAACATGAGGAACACAGGCTTTCTCAGCTCCCTTTCAGACAGTTCTTTCCGAGAGCAAGATTTGCGTACAAGAATTTTGTACAAAAATTAAGTTGATGTGCTATCACAAAGTCTAAGATAATTCAAAAGACACACATCATTAAAAATTATTTTTAAAAGAGAAAGATTTATGTTTTGTTTTGTTTCTTATTCGTAATGAGAAGTGGAAGTAAATCTATTAGGGTTCCAATATATGGAAAAAGAGGAATGGTCGCGTCAAGCCAGCCTTTAGCTTCAGAGGCAGGGATGAGGATTTTGCAACAAGGAGGAAATGCTGCAGATGCAGCTGTTGCTGTTGCTGCAGCACTAAACGTTACTGAACCCACTTCTACTGGGATAGGCGGAGATTGTTTTTGTTTATATTGGGATAATAAAGAAAAAAAAGTTACAGGTATTAATGGAAGTGGAAGAGCACCTAGTAGCTTAACTTTAGAATTTTTACAAGAACAAGGAATAAAAAACAATTTACCTCCTTTTAGTGTTCATACTGTAACTGTCCCTGGTGCTGCAGCAGGATGGGTAGACACTGTTGAAAAATATGGGACAATGTCATTAAAAGAGATCTTAACTCCAGCTATAGAATTAGCTGAAAAAGGCTTTCCTGTTTCTCCAATCACTGCTTTTTTCTGGGATAAAGGAGTTAGACAACTAAAGAATGGACCAAATGCAGAAGAACTATTAATTAATGGGAGAGCTCCAAAAGAGGGTGAAATAATGAAAAACCCTACATTGGCGAATACATTCTGCGAATTAGCTGAACATGGAAAAGCAGGTTTTTACGAAGGTAGAATAGCTGAATCTATTATCGAATTATTAGAATCTCTTGGAGGTGTAATGACTTTAGATGATCTAAAAAATCATAAAAGTACATTTGACAAACCCATTTCTGTGAATTATAGAGGAGTTGATATCTTTGAAATTCCCCCTAATGGACAAGGAATAACTGCTTTAATAGCTCTAAACATTCTTGAAGAGTTTGATATCACAGACATTCAACACTTATCTTCAGAGTATTTTCATTTACTTATTGAAATAATGAGAATCGCTTTTGCAGATACAAGATGGTATGTTGCAGATCCTGATGTTGTTTTTATTCCAACTCTCGAACTTCTTTCTAAAGAATATGCCATAAAAAGAAAAATGCTGTTTAATCCTAATAAAGCTACAATAGACATTCAAAGAGGTTCTCCTTTTTCTAATTCTGATACTGTTTACTTCTGTGTTGTTGATGGAGAAGGAAATGCTTGCAGTTTTATTAACTCAAATTATATGGGTTTTGGAACAGGTCTTATTCCAAAAAAATGTGGCTTCACTTTACAAAATAGAGGGGCTAATTTTTCTCTTGATCCAAATCATCCAAATGTATTGGCCCCTAACAAAAGGCCTTATCATACTATAATACCAGGAATGGCAGTGCAGAATGGAGAATTATATGCCCCATTCGGGGTAATGGGTGGTTTCATGCAACCTCAAGGGCATGTTCAAATATTGGTAAATATGATAGATTATGAACTGAATCCTCAACAGGCACTAGATACACCAAGATTTTGCATTAGAGACGGAACAAGTAAAGGAAAGGTGGCCTTAGAAGAGGGAATAGATGTAACAGTAATGAGCGAATTAGCGAGAATGGGTCATGAAATTGTTCCAATAACAGGATGGGCAAGAGCAGTTTTTGGGAGAGGACAAATAATTAGAAGAAATCCTAAAACAGGAGTTCTTTGTGGAGGAACAGATCCACGAGCAGATGGTATCGTCATTGCATGGTAAGAGAAGGAATCAATCTAATTTGAAAATACTAGAGATTTTACAACTACAGGAACAACCAAACCACCAGCTTTAGGTTTATCAACATCTATAAAATCTCCTTCTTCTACATCTATTTCATCAATTGAAACAATATTTTGTTTGACAGCTGTTTCTCGCACCATCACATTTCCTACTGAATTTGCTATATCCTTCTCAAAAACTAGAATTATTGGCAACTCATTTTCTATTGTTTTTGGAATTGCTTTTTCTATTCCTTTTACAAAAGTAGTTAATCCAGCATAAGAACCACCTATTGCACCTTTAAAGAGCAAGGCCACAATATCCTGACCATCTATTTTATCAAACAGTTTATAACTTTTAACTATAGCTTTTGAAATTGTTTCAACATCTAACCGTTTTCCATTTAACTTTGGCTCGATTACAGGAATATTATGTAAAGGTAGAATAGTATTATCAGAAACGTGTGTTGTTACACCAGAAACTTTGAGAGTATATTGTCCTGCACCAATTACTGTCGCTCTAATGAGTTCTTTAGGGGTGTAAAGAGACAAACTATGCTTTTTTACTAGTTTCAAAATCTCGCTACCTAAATACTTACCAAGATCATTATAATCCCTTGTTGTCCTTTCATAAATATATTCAGCTACACCCCCAGAAAATGAGTATTTATCAATTTTCTCTTCAAATGATAAAGGGTTAGTCATAAGTAATTTTTTTGCAAGATCTGATGAATGTTTTTTGAAAAGTAGATCAAACAAACTTTCTGCAAGAAATTTAGCTATTTTTTGCTTAATTTCCTCTGAAATATAGACTCCATAATCAAACTTTATTCCTATTAATGGTTCAAGAAAACGAATGGGTTCTTCAATTCTTATAATTCTATTTTCAGAGTCGAAGGCCAACAGCCTCCCCCCAACATTAACACAAGAAGCATCAATAACTTTTCCATTAGAAACAACAGCAATATTTGATGTACCACCGCCAATATCGATATTAATTATAATTTCACTATTTTCTTTTGAGTATTTTACCGCTCCAGAGCCCATAGCTGCGATAACTGATTCAAAATTAGGACCAGCTGTTGCAGCAACAAAACGACCAGCTTTGTGAGCGAGAGCTTTCACTAAATCTTCAGCATTGTGTTTTTTTGCGCTCTCACCAGTAATTATTACAGCCCCTGTATCGATATCGTCTGGTTTAATATTAGCTTTTTTATATTCATCCTTAAGAAAATTGATGAGTTCAAAGTAGTTAATTGTTTGATTCTTAACATCTATTGGCGTAAGAATTATTTTTCCTCTATATAATATTTTTCTCTCTGTTACCTCAAATTTTAATCTCCCCTGTGGAGAATAAACCTTTTCTAGCTTTAATAAAGAATAAACAATATGGCTTGTAGTAGTTCCAACATCAATACCCAAACTTTTCAAATATATAGGTTTGTGCTCATCATCCATCCTAATTCATAAAAAGGGATTCCACTTCTCTTTTAAATCTTTGTTTAAACGATAAGTAAAAAAGGTTCATATTGATTTTCCTATCACTCACAAAAAAACTGTTCACTCAATAGACCTGGGTTACACTTTTGGGCACTAGAGAAACGTAAGGGTGATTCATAAATCTTTCTCCAGGAGTAAGGAGGTTAAGAGACTGGTGAGGACGACTAAAATTGTAGTACGAGCGATAGTAAGAGAGGTCGGAGTTGCAGTATTTTAGTCCTAATCTTTCCATCTCACGGATGATGGTTGGGTTCCATGTAGTCTTTCTACTTTTCCGCATGTTTCGGGGTGAAAAACTCTAGCTCTGATGTGTTTTATTCCTTCTGTTTGACACCAACGGGAGAAGGTACTTGTTCCTCCTCTAACGGAAGAGAAGAGTGCTCCATTGTCTGTGAGGATAGACTCGGGGTGACCATATTTTTCTATTGCTTCTTCTAGCAAGCTTATTATTTGCTCTTTTTTTGGCGCAAAAGGGTGAAGTTTAGCTCCTAGACAGAATCGTGAGTGATCATCTATTAGAGTTATGAGGTGGAGATGTTGTCCTTGTTCTTCTACCCAGAATGGTCCTTTCACATCTATCTGCCAGAGTTCGTTAGGTTTTTCTCGCTCAAATCTCTTGTATCGAGGTCTCTTCCTCTTTTTCCTATTACTCCACAGAGGAAGACCAAGCTCTCCTATTACTTTAATTACTGTATTTCGCGATAATCCTCTTCCTTCTTTCTTCAACAGATAAGCTATCTTCTCCACATTCATTCCTTGTTTTATTCTTAACTCCCTTATCCTCTCTCTTAACTCCTCATCTACTTTCCTGTGTATAGTTTTTGGTCTGGAAGATCTATCCTTCCACCATTCTCCTTCAGGGTTCTTTCTGAACCTCTTTAACCACTTATACACAAACTTCCTACTCACCATATAGTCGTGAGCTACCTTTTTTATCTTCTCTTTTCTCCTTCCAAAGCTTTTTTAACCACAATCTTTCTTAGTCTCTCTAGGTTACGTTCGGGTTTGTTCATGTTTAATCACTTACCCTCGTAACCCACTTTCTATTTATTTGTTACCAACGTAGGTAGAGTATACAATCACTCACAAAAAAACAATAAACTTTAAAATGTCTAATAAAACACCTAATTTAGATTAGTGATGTCGCAATTAAATGTTGAAAAAACAGATTCATCTGAAGAAACTAAACTTGGTCCAAGAACAGAAAAAGAAGTTTGGCAAGATTGGGGAAAAAGTATTCTTTCATGGTTAGGAGACAAAATCCATTCTCCAATGGGTGTTTGGTTTATCAGTATCTGGTTGGTAAGCATCATCACAATGTGTATTACAAACTCGTTAAGAGGAGAACCTTTTTTCAAAGGACCTAGCTACTGGATAGGGGTTTTTCTTACTTATGGGTTAAATGTAGGACAAGATCCTTCATACAGATTTATTGCTAAACCAGTAGTTAATTGGATTTTTGCACCAATGGTAGTGATTACCTTAGGAATAACGCTATTTATTTTACCTGATTGTGGATTCTTTAGAAATGGAGCTTTTCCTAAAGAGGAACTTGATTTCCAGAAAACATATATGTTTTTCAACACTGATGTTTGGGGAAGTAATCTAGTCAACCCTGATCATCCAAAATGGACAGTAATGTATCTTTGGATTGTATGGATGCCAGTGTTTCTTGGAACTGCAATTACATCTATATACAACTATATTGTGTTCAAGAGAATAAAAAAGAGAAAAAGAACAATCCCTAAACCAACTAAAACCTTACTATATAGTTTAATATCAACTTTTATTGTTGGCGTTGCAATGGCTTTAATGACAGGTAACATTGAGCTACGGTTTAGGGGAATCTTAAGATCTGTATTTATCGAAAGGAAGACAAATAGTTTCTTTATTTATGGAACACAATACAATTTAAGTGGCCAATATCACCCTATTGGTTTGGCGTTAACGATGTGGTTAATAAATTTATTACCCTTTGCTCTTGTTTATATGATGTTTTTGATAACTATGAACATCGATAAGATATGGATTAATAGAAAAAAAATTGTTGAAAATATAAAGACCAAAATAAAGAGAGAAAAAGTCGGTGACTTGTTCCACGAACAGCAAAAAATCAATCAAAATTAATATTTTTACCAACTTTACTTATTTTTATATTTATTTTTGTTTAGTATAGACAATTAAAAACATTTTAACAATGATTATGTATCAGAAGAAATTGTAATAATAAATGAAAGGATATATAACTTAAGAAAAAAAATTACTGTAAAAAGAGATATATGAATCCTCATGATTAGCTCAAATAACAAACTTGATTCAAGAGAAAGAAGAAATAAGGTTGTTTTGCTAGCTGAGGATTTAATAAAAATTTATAGGACTGGTGAAAGTGAAACACAAGCACTTAGAGGAGTTTCATTAAAAGTTCATGAAGGAGAAAAGGTTTTTCTTATTGGTCCTTCTGGAAGTGGAAAAACAACATTAGTAAATATTTTAGCAGGAATTGATAAACCTACTTCTGGCAAAGTGTTTTGGGAAGATTTAAGGGAAGATATTACAAGAAGTTCTCACGAAGCAATTATAAAAAATAGGAGAAACTATGTGGGAGTAATTTTTCAAGATTCAAAACTTATACCTCATTTAACAGTAGAAGAGAATATTAGATTAACAGCACATTACGCAAATTTAGACAGTGATGAAACAGAAAAAAGATTGGAATTCATCTTAAAATTTATGGGGATATGGGAAAAAAGAAATAAAAAACAGAATAAACTCTCTGGAGGAGAACAAAAAAGAGCAGCAATAGCTTCTACTTTAATTACTAACCCTAGAATAATCATAGGCGACGAGCCAACAGGAAATTTAGACATAGTCACTTCCAATAAAATACTTGATCTACTAGATAAAATAAATGTAGAATTAAACGTTGCTTTACTAATAGTGACCCATTCACAACTTGTAGCACAAAGAGCTGATAGGATTATAGAATTTAGTGACGGAGTAATTCTAGCGCAACATAGTAAAAATATTCAATTAAGAGAACTAAAGAGAACTAGAGAATTAGAAATGGATAGACAGAACAGGATTCACATCCCACAATCAATTCTCGAAGAACTAAACAATCCAAAACATTTTACAATTAATTTAGAAAACAAAAAAATTGTCCTACGGCCCATATATCAACAAGAGGATGAACGTGAAAATATAGGTTAAAGGTGAAGTTACATTACATTAGAAAAATGAATTCTGTAATAAAAATATTAGGAGAAATTAAAATGAAAGGCGACACAGAACAAACAATTAATAAAGAAAAAACAAAAAGCGAAACAGAAATCAAAAATGCTCAAATTCAAGCCAAATGGGATGTTATTCTACTAACAGGTTTTTTTTCATCTTTAGTGTTTTTTATCATAGATGCAATAATTGCACTTATTTTTATATTTGGACTAAAAAGAGATGCAATATTGACTTTAGGAGCGTTTGAATATATTTTATTAGGTGAAGTAGCAATTGTAGTTATATGGGGAGCCTGTGTGGGTAATATTAAACAGTCAGTAGTGATTCAAAAAGTAAAAGAAAAAATAACAAAATCAGAAACAATAAATAAATTTACAATTAGAGAAGCAACCTTTAACGCTATTTCATATTATTTTGCTGGAGCATTTCTATTCATTTATTTGATTGTATTGCACAAAATATTGCAAATTTTAGTAGAAATTACATAATAGATCACAAAAAAAATCTATAAATTTTAAAGAAATTAAAGGTACAAGAGGATATAATTTAAACAAGCCATCAATGACACCCAAAAAGTTTATTAAGTTTCTGTTGATTCTATAATTGCCTCCATTTATTTACTTTAAATGGAAAAAAAGGTGAATTAAAAAATGAATAAAAAAGCATTTTTAGGGATTGCACTGATATTTGTTGTTAGTGCATCAATGATCCCAGCATCCGCTGCAGAAGGAGATATTATACCTGCGTTCTACATAAACTTATTATCACCAAACACCAATCCTGCCAGAAACCAATGGGCAGCATTGATGGAAAATCAATTACCAAAAATCGGAATTGGTATTGCTTTCCATGAATCCACTGGTTGGGGTAACATCATGCCTCGTACATGGTCATACCCAGTTGGTGAAGAAGGTAAGTTCGATTACATTCCAACATATGAAGATGGTGGTTATGATATCCTTTTTGTAGGTTGGAGTTGGGGATTAGACTGGGATCCAACAGGACTTTATGATACAGCCAGTATTGTTCCAGCTGGAGACAATATGTACCAATACAGTAATCCTACGTATGATGCAAAACTTGTAGAATACACATCAGAACTTGACGACACTGCACGTATTGCTAAAGCTAAAGAATTACAAGCTATTCTCTATGATGATTTGCCATCAATTACACTCATCTATCCTAGAGAAGTATTTGGTTTTGCTAAAACCTTAAGTGGAATTGACACTCTATTATTAGGAACTAGTGCTCAGCGTCCAGAAAATTGGAGAACCACAGAATCTGATTCTACCATCACTTATGCACTTCCTGCTGAATTAACAGAATACAATATCTTTGTCCAAGAATCTTATTATGATGCTCAATGGATGAGCTGTGTTTATTATGGTCTCTTCGGACGAAGTCAAGATGAGCACCTAATGGAACCAGTTATTGCAAAGAATTACAGTGTTTCAGAGAATAAATTAACCTTTACTGTTGACATTAATCCTGATGCTTACTTCAGTAATGGAGATCCTGTAACTGCTTATGATGTTGATTATACTTATGAGTTACACATGACTCCTGCAGTTGCATCCAGTTCTTATGGTTATCTAACAACCTTCTTTGAGGATAATGATTCAATTAAGGCTTTAGATGACGATACTGTTCAATTTACTTTGAAACAGCCATACGCTTTTGCTTTAAGTCTTTTAAGCTATGCTATCATCAATAAAGATCTAGTTCAAGCTTACATCGAAGAAAATGGTTATGATATGGGAGCACTAGATCAAGCTTTAGTTACTGGTGCTGGTCCATACATGCTTGATGTTGATGATTATGATACAACTACTAGTACTGTTACATTACAACCCAATCCACATTGGGCTTTAACAGATGATGATCTTGTTGAAAAATTGATTTTCACATTTATCTCTGGTAAAGATACTGCTATTGCTGCTCTTGCTGATGGAACAGTTGATATTGTAGACTCACAATATGCACCTGTTGAATCAGACTATGAAGGCATTGATGCAAATGTAGTAGTAGCTAAAACTCCAGCCACACAAGAAATGGCTATCAACTTAAAGCATCCAATCATTGGTACTGGAGAGCTCACCCCTGCTGGAACAGTTGATGCAGCAAAAAGCATCAGAAAAGCTATTAGTCATGCTGTTCCTCGCGAGACAATCGTAACAGAGATCTTACAAGGACTTGGAGCACCTGGTATTAACCCAATGCCTGATGCTTCAGTAGGTTTTGATACCTCATTAGAACCATACACCTATGATCTTGAATTAGCTAAGTCTCTAATAGAAGATGCAGGATACACATTAGAAACTGAAACAGCAATTAAAAGTGGAATCCCTGGATTAGTCTTCATTTCCTTCTTAGGTGTTGCTTCTTTAGTAGCTTTAAGAAGATTCAGAAAATAAAATCTATTTCTTTTTTTCTTTTTTTTATTGCAAATAATTTTTATTAAAAGAGTAAAATTTTGCAAACAGTTAATTGCATTTATTAGTCTTTAGGCTGTTTTTTAAACTCACTTATGGGAAAGATTAATCCAAGTTCTATCAATAAAGTAAGCATTTTTTTGAAATTAACTACTTTATAGGTGTTTTTAACAGAAATTTGTTTTACCATTCTATTATTAATTAAATAATTCAAACATTTTTTTACTGAATCATGTTTAATACCAGTTACTTCTGCCAATTCATCAAGTGTCATCCCTTCTTCATACATACTGAGTGAAACACCTACAACACCTAGATTTATTCTTTCCATTACTTCTGTTGGCAACATATCTGAAAGTTCATCATTATTTTTTTCTTTTTTTTCATCCATTTCTTTCACCACACCCTAGTTATTTGTGAGAACTTTTTCAAAATAAGATTCGACAAGATGGGGGGGAATACCAATATCTTTCAATTGTTTTTTAATTTCTAGCACAGTATGCTTTTTTCTTAATTCCTTATATTGGAAAGCTATAAATTCTCCATATTCCCAAGGGTATACAATCCATTTATCTGTTAGATTGATATAAAAATCAGGTACAACAATACTATGCTTTTTATAATGTAATGTTGCAGTTTTGATAGATTTCGGACCTTTTGTTTTTATGTGTTCTATTGCAGCTTGAAGGCTTTTTCCTGAATCGGCCACATCATCCACAATTAATATTTTTTTATTTTTTACTTCTGCTGTCAATTCTTGTGTAATGATTGGGTTTTCTCTTACTTGGGACGTATCTCGATAAAACTCTATTTTTATGTTAGCAGTAAATTTATTCCCATAAAAATCAGAAAGCAATCTAGCTGGAATCCACCCACCACGAGCAATACCTACAATAATATCAGGAAATTCATTAGCATTTATTAGTTTTTCAAACAAATAATAACACATGTTATACGCTTCGTCCCAGCTTACTATTTCATACTGCAAAACTAGCACCTCAAGAATATATTTCTCTTAAAGCTAATTTTTAAAAATATTGTCAAAGCTGCTATCATTGATTGTTATAAATAAAAACATCTTAGAAAAGTATTTAATACGTGAATCTTATTTTTATTGAATTAACTTTTAGGTGATAATTTGTCATTCATACAACATTTGAATTTAACAGAAGATGAAAAAAAGATATATGAGTTTTTGCTAAACTTTGGAAATTTAACAGCAATAGAACTAGCCAATTTTGCTGGAACTAATTTCCAAACCGTAAAAAATGCTTTAAGTTCTTTAATTGAAAAAGGGGCTGTTGGTGAAACCAAAGGATATATCAAAAAGTATTTTGCAAGGATACCACTAGCATATCTTGGAGAAAAGAGTACAAATATTTCCAGTCAAATCAACGAAAATCTTACATCAGCCTCGTCCTCTCTCACAAATGAAAAAGAGAAACTCGTAGAACTTAAATCAAAAACAAAAACCAAAATTACAGAGGAGATTGAGCACAAGAAGAAAAGTTTAGATTCTCAGATGAATACTAAAAAAGAAGAGATACTGTCTAATATAGAAGAAATTAAAGAAAACAATTCTAAGAGAATTGATGAAATTCGATCTCAAATAGAAGAGAATATCGATTCTTTAAAGAATGAAATTAATTCTGAACTTAGTGAAAGTACAGGAAAAGCTTTAGATGCAGTTTCTAGCTCAAAAAAACAAATAATTGATTCAAAAACAGGACTAATAACAAACTTAGAAAATGAGACAACAAAGATTATTGAAGAAACATCAGTTTCAGTTAAGACAAAGAAGGATGATATCAATAATGTTACAACTAGTCTTCAACCGAAATTAGAAGAATTAAAAAACAGCCTATGTAGGTGAATTTGATGAAATCAGCAATATTACAAAAGCAAACTTTGATTTGGCTAAAGTAGATCTAAAAGAATTTAACGAAAAACAAGCAGCAAAAACTCTAGATTACTCCCAAAACATTACAACTGAATTAGGCAAAACTTTAGACAGTGCAACTGTTACAGTAAAAAGTCATTTAGACACTCTCAATAACAACTTAGAAAATTTGTTAAATACTAAAACAGAAGAGATGGTACTAAAGATCAAAGAGACATTAGCTTCTTTAAGTAATGAAATAGAAGCAATAAAAGGTGATCTTGTAGCAGAGATGGTACAACAAAAAAGTGCTGTTGTTGCTTCTACACTACTAAAAATAAAAGATGAACTAGCAATCAAATTTACAGATTTTACAAACGAGGAACAACGAAGAAAACAAGAACTTATGAGTGAAAAAGACATCTTTTCACAAAAATTAGATGCCTATTATAATGAGACTATAGACGAATTTAGCAAAAAAATTGAGGAAATAAAAACTAATGCAGAACAAAAAGTGGCCAATATTAATTCTAAAACATTGAGTGAGTTCACATCCCTCTCTGAACAGATAATTTCGATTTTATCGGAACATCAAGAGACTTTCAGCAAAAGCATCAATGATATCAAAACTAAGATAAGTCAAGAATTAGAAAAAAATGCCAATGAAAACACTGAAACGTTAAACAACATTGAAAATATGCTTAAAACTATAATCGAAACTAATTCAACAAAAATAGAAAGTCTTTACAACCAAACAAAGTCAACTATAGAAACACAAACAAAAAATATCCGAGAGACAATTATGGGAGCAGTTGACAACATAGTTAATGACACTCTGGAAACGGCAAATGCATTAGTTTCCATCTCAAAAGGAGAGATAGATAAAACAAAGAGCTTTATTGAAGAAATGATAGAAAAAGAAATAGAAAGTAGTTTTGGTATAATGGAAGAAACACATTTAAATCTAGAAAAACTAGCTAAAGAACTGATGAGTGTTTCTGTGCAACTCGGAGAAGATTTCCAAACTTTAGAAGCTAAGACAACAACAGTAAAAGAACCAGATATACATACAACAGTAATTACAGGTGTTGATGCAGTTGAAGAGCATATAAAAGACATATTAAAAGATATTAAAACAAAGGGAACATTATTTGTTCCAACAAAAAGATCTGTACCTGTTGAAATACTAAAATCACTAAAAAGTTCAGTACAAATTACAATAGTTACAAAAATTGATGATGAAATGGACAAAGATTGGGTAAACGATTTACAGAAAAATACACAGGCAAACGTCATGATTAGAACGATAAGAGAAGGAGGAACAGATATACCTGTTATCTACGCAGTGGAAAGAGATAGTTCTGAGGTACTAGTAGCAATCGAGGATGAGACCACAAAAGAAGTAGTTGGGATATTATCAAATTCTACCGAATTTGCGAAAGTTCTGTCATTCACCATACTTAGCAATTACTTAACTGGAGCAGCTTCTAGACAAATAAGATAAAAAACCTTTTTTTATTCTTTTTTGCTAAAAAAATTTAATTCTGAGACATGATTCACAGTTAGGTTTTTAGCGTAAAGATTATAAGCGAAAACAATTTTTCCTAGTTAACAACAAAGGTGATTAAAAAATGCCAACAGTAGTAGATGAATCATGTTGTGTAGGCTGTGGAGCTTGTGTAGACGTTTGTCCAGAGAATGTTTATGACCTAATAAATGACATAGCAGTTCCTGTTCGAAAAGAAGATTGCACAGACTGCGGCCTATGTATTGATGAATGTCCTTCAGAATGTATTGATTTTGAATAAATCAATATCTTTGCTTTTTCTTTTTGTTTTTAATGCTATTTTCCAAATATTTAATTTACTGAAAAATATGAAGATTACTTTTAACCAAATTTTTTGTCACACCGACCTCTATATTTACAATCCAAGCAAAATTCTCTTTCCCAAATTCTTTGAAAAAAGTCTATTAACTTCCATATTTCTAAATAGTCTTCTATAATCACACCTATTTCCCAATTTCTTGCAGAGGTTTCAACTTTTCCCATTCCTGTTCCAGTTAAGTTTCCAGAACCTACATATGCTTTTTTCTCATCAACAATAAACACTTTTCCATGGCTTCTTGGGCAGTGAAAAACAAGTGAAGGATCATGAGATTCTATTTTTTTAATTAATGTTGATTGTGTTGAATCTTTTCCACTAATAATTTTTAAATCAATATCTTTACTTAATGCAATTAAAACCTCTGAAATGCGATATGTTTTCTTTGAAATAATCTGTACTCTAAAATCACTTGATACTCCAGTCATAATCCACAGACTTTTTTTTGCCTTAAACGCCACTTTACGTAAAAACTCATCATAAATCTCTTTATTTACTATCAAAGAGTTTGACATCAATTACTTTATTATTTTTAGTTTTTTAAACTCTGCTAAAAAAATCTAGTAAATATGTTATCAAAGCTTAAATACTGAAACCACTGTTGTTGAACAATGGAAAATATTGAAGCTATTTGTATCAAAGTTCTATCTCAAAGGAAAGGAGAAAATCCTCTTACTTGTTTATTAGTTGAAGTAAGCAAAATTCAATATGTTCTCAATCTTTGGTCTCCTTGGAATGGAATAGGTGACTATATTCAACCATATACAAAAATACGTGTTTTCAACGTAGACAAAAAAGAATACAATGATTCAACCTATTATTCTGCAGGAAAAAAGGCTATAGTTGTCGTTGACCCTGATATTTTAATGAATGCTTCAACTATTGGAAATATATCCTATTGTCCTAGAAGTTATTACATTAGTGAAAAAATGGGAGATACTCTTTCTCCCTTATCTGCTATAAAAGGAACAATCGTTCATGTAGCTTTGAGTACGGCAATCGCAACTAGTAGTTCTCCTTTGGAAGTTTTATCTGATGTTATTGATTACTATTCAATCCAATTCGAGCAATTAGGCTATTCTCGTGAAATCATTGAAGCAGAAGTTTATAAAATGGTAGAAGCATTAGATAAATTCATTAATAGCTTGCCTGCAGAGACAATCCCAGAGTCACTCTTTTTTTCACCATATTTAGGGATCAGAGGGAGAATAGATGTGCTTGCAGAACAAATTTACGAACTTAAAACAGCCAAATTGGGTACAGATGATGAAGCCCGATTTTCAGATATGATGCAAGTAACGTTATACGCTTTTGGTTTAACAGATATGAAAGAAAATATTGCACAAACTGATGGAACTGTTTTATATGTTGGGTCAGAAACTCTTCAACCAAAAAAAGTAAACATTAGTTGGGGAATCTTAAGGTATGCTATTCAAATGCGTAACATTGCTTATAGAATTTCTTTTTTGGATTATGTTCCTCCAATTCTTAATGATAAACAATCCAGAAAATGCAACAAATGTTCAGTTCAAGTTATGTGTAGTCTTTTTTGCGCAGGATTAAATCAATTTAGAAGTTGTGACATATGTAACCACGCTAGTTTTTGCAGCAAAACAGCTTTACCTAAAAAAGAACAAGAATATTTCAATAAATATAGTTATTTATTATCTCAGGAAAGATTAGAAACAAACCGTAATTTAGCTGATTTGTGGAATCTTTCGCTAAAAGAGAGAATAGAAAAAGGGAAAACTATTAATGATTTAGTGTTAAAAAACGAAATTTTAGAAAATGGTATAAGAACATTAGTTTTTTCATGTGATAATCAATCAGAAATAAGAGAAGGAGATGTTATCATTTTAAGTGATGGGGATGTAATTTCTAGCCCTATTAGTACAGGAACAGTAACTAATATTACTTCAACATCTATAGAAATAGAAACAAAAGCTCATCCTGAAAAAGTTTCTGTAATTGATTTATATTCTATTGATGTGGGATTTAATCGTCAACAAAGAGGATTATTCAACTTTATTTTTAAATCCAATGACTTTAAAAAGATAATCTTGGATCATAAACCTCCCGTTATAAAAAAAGTCAAAGGAAATTTTGTACCCAACAATTCATCTCAAAATGAAGCTATACAAAAGATTCTTGGTACTGAAAATTACTTATTAATTCAAGGACCTGCAGGAACAGGAAAAACGCATGTAATTGCCAAATCTGCAATTTTACTCGCTGATAAAAAAGAGAAGGTTCTTTTAACAGCTTATACAAATCGAGCTGTTGACAACATGTGTAAATATCTATTAGAAAATGGTTATCAAAACTTTGTTAGGTTAGGATCTACACATGCTACACAGAGAGAAATAAGAAAATACACTTTATTTTCTATATTAAAGAAAAATAAGAATAAAAAAGTACTTGACATCCTTGATAAATATCCAATAATTGTTGCGACAACATCCACTATTTCTTCACCAGTCTATTCTAATCTCGGAATACAAATAGTAATAGTTGATGAAGCGAGCCAAATGACTGAAACAACTCTTCTTTCTGCTTTAATAGAAGGTAAAAAATTTATTCTTGTTGGAGATCACAAGCAATTACCCCCTGTTATTCAAAGTGTGGTGTGTAAAAACGAAGGATTTGACATTTCATTATTTGAAAAATTAGCCAAATCTAATCCTCAATTTGTACATTTATTAAGAATCCAATTTAGAATGAATGAGAAAATAATGGAATTTTCAAATAAAAAGTTTTATGAGAACAAACTAGAATGTTTTGATAACCTAATTGCACTTCAAAACTTATATGACTTAGGAAATTTCGCAGGCGATTTTCAGAAATTTGAAAATAATACTATCTATGACCCAAAAATGCCTTTAGTATACGTTCAAGTAAACGGAAAATTCAATCCTGAAAAAAAACTGAATGCTATGGAAGCTGAAATTGTTGCTACAATAGCTAAAAACTTTTTGAGATTAGGAATAAGCACTGAACAGATTGGAGTTATTGCACCCTATCGAGGGCAAGTAGGTGAAATAAGAAGATTTATACCTAGTGTTTCAGTCGATACCGTAGATAGGTTTCAAGGTTCTGACCGAGAGATTATAATTCTCTCATTAACAGAAGCAAATATTCACGGTTTCAAGGGATTTTCAGATGAAAGAAGACTCAATGTTGCTATTACGCGGGCTAAAAAGAAACTTGTAGTAGTTGGAAACCCAAATCTTACTGAGGGAGAGTTAGGAGAGTACATTAGTTATCTAAGAGATAATGTAGAAAATGTTCAAGTTAAAGAGATAGAAGAAAAAGAAGAATTAATAGAAAAACAAATAAGAACGGTTATAGTTGCTGATTCCATATCAAAAGTTGCTTCATTTTTTAAAAAAGTTAAGGCAAAAGGAAAAGAGTTATACAAATCAAAAGAAGAAATAAACAAATGTCCAATTTGTTTCCAACAAGTTTATGAGAATGCTATTCAATGTCCAATTTGTGAAAAACTTTATCATTATACTCACTTAATCCAATGGATTAAAGAAAAAGGAAGATGCCCTTACTGCAAAACATCTTTATCTATATATTCTGTCTATGCAGAAGAGTAAGGCGAAAAAATATAACTAGTTAAAAAACTCATCTAGCGATGGTTGTTGCTTTTTATTCCTTTTTTGTTTCTTCTGCATCTCTTTCACTTTGGAGTCCTTACTTTTTTGAGCTGTGGATTCAGTGTTTTTTTCTTTTTTCTTTTTCTTACTTTTTTCAACATTCAATTCTTCAGTTTCTTCATCTCGCTTTTCTTCTTCAAAGTGTGAAATTAAAGGTGTTACTTTTGAAGAAGGAGACGAGAGAGTTACTTCTTTTACAAAATCAACATACAGTTCGTCCATGTATTCTTGAATTAGCTTCGTTTGATTAGCATTTTTTTCAGTTAAATAATCTGTCTCTGCTTCTTCAAGATTCAACCAAGTAGCTATTCCTGCAGCCATTTTTGCATCATTTTTAAAAATAGATCTCAAATATGGATAAATGTCTTGTTTAAATTGAGAAGAAGAGCAGTGAAATTTTGATTTGCTTTTTTTAATGATTGACGTGAGCTTAGCTTCTTTCATTCTTAATCTGCCAATTTTTGCCCAATACGAGGGAAAAGTATATCTTACTTGCTTATAGGGCGAAGTTTTCATTAATCCTACGCTAGAAATAAATACAAAAAAATATTTCAGAAAAATCCAATTTTGAGTTAAATATGCTTGAGATAAATAGAAGTCTGCTTCCGCTATAAGTGAATACATATTATCTAATTCTTTTGGACTTTTAGCTTGCTTATAGCTGTGCTCGTCTACGTAATTTAATAACTCTCTATAATCTACATCTAAACCCTCAATAGCTTTTCTTGCTGATTCTAAGCTTTTTGCATAATAAATTTTTGATAATGCTTGATTTAGTTTTTGTTCTTGATTTCTTTGAGAAAATTCAAATTTCACATCAACCGATAATGAATCTTTAAGAGCAATACTTTCTAAATCATTTAGAGCTGAACGTGCATCACCCGAGCTGTTTTTTGCAATATCCAATAAAACTTCATCATCAATTGTAAGATTTTCTTTTTTGACAATACGTTTTAGTAACTCAATTATTTCATCAATTGTTAAATGATGAAATTCAACAATTTTCATGTGCCTTTTTGCAGAACTTAACGATTTAGCTTCAACATCATTTGCTGTAACAATGATGGGGATTTGAGTTCCCTTAATTGCTTTTTCTAAAGCTTTTCCTCCTCCTCTATCTTGATTTCCAAATAATCCATCAGCTTCATCAACAATGATCATTTTTCTAACTGTTCCACCTTGCAAAACTGTTCCTTCAGTGGAAGCTTTACCAACAAGTAATTCAACAGCCTTTTTATTTCTTTTATCACTTGCATTGACTTCAATATACTCATAATTATATTTTCTAGCTAAATATAAGGCTACACTTGTTTTTCCTACTCCAGCAGGACCAACTAATAAAATAACTTTTTTCTTTTCTTGATTCCAATTTCGTAGCCATCTTTCAATTTCTTTTACTATAAGCTTATTCCCAACAAAATCATCAAGTACTTTGGGTCGATATTTCTCCACAAATGGTAAATTAAGAGATTCAGAACTCATAAGGCAAAATAGAATAAAAGTTTTAACTATAAAAAATATTCTCAAGAAGAGAATGGAGCTATTCTTTCTTATCTTTTGTATCTTTGGTAAACAGCATTTTCCCTAGAATTCCTCCTATTCCTCCTCCGATAAGACCAATAATTCCTACGAAAACAAATGAACCTATAACTAGGGTAAAGAAAAACATTACAAAGAATAATAGAAAACCTGATATTCCAGCAATATTCCAATCAAAGGACACAGCCATTATTGAAAAAACAACATCTAGAAAAATAAATGATAAAGTTGCAGAAGTAGAACCAGCTCGTAACCCTCCTCTTGATACTAGACCTCCAGCGAAGGAGCCAACTAACCATATTCCAAGGATAAGAAAATATAACCCTGCGTTTCCAAATTTATTACCAATAGCAAACGATTGATCTATGTTCAATTCAGAAAACATTGGTAAAAAACCGATAGGCAGATTAAACTTGAACGGAATAAAGAGGTTAACAATTAGCAGCATTAATAAAATTGTAAAAAAGTGCCCTCCAAAACCATATCTATCAACAAGATAATCATGAGCTTCAACTAATGGAATAATGTCAATTGTAGGCCATAATATAAACATAATTAGTACTACTACAAGAGTACAAGTCACAAAACCAACAAAAGATCTTAATATTCTTCTTCCAAGCATCTTGTAAATGTTGTCTCTTCTGTTATTTATTTCTTTTCAAAAAAAAATAGGAGAATTTCTCCCAAAAATTTTTATTAGCATTAATTTTTCTTTAATTATGGTTTTAATTGGACAGACATTACAAGCATATAAAGGTCTAAGTACAGAACAACTTTTACTCTTTGTAAAAACATTAGGTTTTGAATCTTGTGAGATAAATCCCGCAGGAACGTCTTTGGAAAATGTAGAAAAAGTGATTTCTAAAGTTGGAAACATGAAGTTAACTTTTCACCTTCCAATACAGGGAATTGAAGGCTACGATTTTTCTCAAGAAGATAAAACTGAACAAATCAATGATGTTATTTCTCTTATTAACAACTATGGAGATAAACTTAATCTTATTCTAGCTGTTGTTCATCCTCCAGAAGGAAATGGTACTATTGAAGTTTTAGCAAGGAATCTAAAAAAACTGAAAATTCCTATTGTTTTAGAAAATGTTGTGTGGTACTCAAATGACGAGTTTAAAGAAATGTATGAAAAACTAAAGATAGAACTAGGAGAGCAGTTAAAGGGATGGTTATTTGATGTAGCTCACTCTTATTTAAGAAATGGGAAAGAGCACTATTTGGATATTCTAGACCTACTTCCTTTTTCAGAATTAGAAGAAATACATCTATCAGACTGTTTAGAAGGAGAAGATTCCCACTATGCTTTTGGAGCAGGAATTCTCCCCATTGACGAGATATTAAGAGAGATTAAAGAAAGAGGGTATGATAAAATTATAGTAAACGAGATTGATGCACACCCTACAATTTGGGATGTAATTGATTCCTACAGAAAAGTGGCTAGAGAATTTAAGAAAAAATTATATCGAAAGGTTACATTTAGACTAGCTATAACTAAGCCAATAATACGAGCAAAACTAAAGAAAAATAAGATAATTTAATTTTTATCTTATTACTATTCTTCAGTTGTTTTTTGAAGAACTTTCAGGGATACATCTATGAGTTTAAGATAAGAATTCATCGCAGCTCGAGCTGAAACGCTATCTTTTGCTTTAATTAATAGAAAAAGATCTTTTTTATCTACATTAATAGTAACAACAGCTCTATCATTAACTAGATTTTTTGTTTCAATTTCTAAACTATCAGCAATAATTTTACATGTATTTTCATCTTCAAAGGATATTCTTGAAGTAAACTCTATCCCATCAATCATTTTATAATCACTTAGCTAACTTTTTCAACCCTTCGTGAGACTATTTTTAATTTCATTCTGGGTCCAACTGAGTTATTTTCTGAATCTAAAAATTCTATAAAAATTATATTTTCATCTTTATCAATGTAATCAGCATACATTGTTAGAAAACTATTTTTTTCAAAGTCAACAACTTTTTGTTCAGTAATATTAAATATTGTTCTTAATACCTTTTCTTCATTCAATTCTATACTGGAGATTAAGATAAGATTGCTAGGTCGCTTAATTTTTTTTGCATGATAATCGCGAGACAAAGTTAGCCCTCTAAGTTTAATCGCAAATGGAAGTTCCATTGGTTCAGACTTTGATAAATCAAAAATTCTCCAAAAATTTGGATTACCTTTAACTGAGTTTATTACAACTGCAAGTTCAAACCCCTCAGAATGCAACTTGGCTAAAGTAAAACTTAAGTTTTGAGTACCTCTTGAGAATTTCTCAGATTCTGGTACAACACTTATAATATCTTTGAGAAATGATCGCGTTTTATTAGAAGGATCTCGTGATGTTGTAAAAGCTACTTTAGTCATACTTTTGTTAAATAGTTTATAAATAAAAAGATACTGATTCTAGGTAAAAATTGAAAAGATAAGAATTTATCACAAAAATTTATTCTGAACTTTCAGCAATTCTTGAAATTCTTCTTAAGATGCTTCTTCCTGCACTTGTTTGTGGCTCCCAAGCTCCACCTGCTCTTTTTTCTCCGCAAGATGTACATACCCAAATCCCTAAACCATCTCGCTTAAATGTGCGTTTCAAACACCTAGGGCATTTATATTTTGCTTTACTTCTATTTTCTACTTCTCTTACACGTTTTCGAATTGTACTTCCATAACGTGTTCCGAATCGTCCTGTTGAACCAACTTTTTTTGTACGAGCCATAGTAATCACGAAAATTGTTCTTCTTTATCCTTACTATCCAAAAAAAAAGTGTATTTTTTAACGTTTCGTTATTGAAGAAGATGAAAAAAGGGATTAGTTTCCCTTCTTAAACTCCTCTATTGCTTTTAACAATTCTGCTCGATAACTTTTTGAAACTTCAAGACATTCCTTAGCTATAGGAATAAGTTCATCAGGTTTAAGGACACCTATTCCTCCTTTTTGAGCAGACACAATGTGTCCTTCTTCATCAAAACCAAAAGTAATCCTACAATCTGCAATTCTTTCTTCTTTTAATATTGGATCTATGATTCTGTGTTTTCCTATCTTATAGCTAGTTACAGTAACAGGATAATGATCTAGCTCAAGAGTTTCTTTTTCTTCTAGCACTTCAGGCTCTCCCTCTTCATTTAATTTTACTTTAGGTATTTTTGTAGTTGATAATGCAGCTAAAGAGGCTAAAGTAGCAGCATCAATCAGATTCCCATCAGCGTTTAAAACGTACATATCAATGAAAAGTATCCATACATATTTCCCTGGGACAATACACAATTTTGAGAGATCAATGCAATGTGATTCTCTAATGGCCCTGTCTGTAACTCTTGCTAGTTCAATTGCATCATCTCCAGGAGGGCCAGATTCATAATAGGGAGATGCGATAGGGGAAAGTTCTGCACTAGTTGTTATCACTCCAGAGTCAGGCGTATCTGGAAAAGGAGAACCTAATGTTGCTTTTACTCCAGCAATAATTTTTGTTTCTCCCAAAGTTACTATAGCTGAACCTTCTGCCTTTGTTTCAACAAAGTTTAATTCAAATTTAATTGGTCTATGTTCTTGTTTTTCTCTTCCACCAATTCTTTTTCCTTGATCTAATAAGGTTAATATGTAATCTTTTTCTATTTCTGAGACAACATAATCATCTGACATTTTTATTCCTCCAAATCATCTATTTCTTTATGCTCTGTTTCATTTTCCACTGATTCAGAACTATCATCAGTTATAGATTCGTTATTTTTTTCTGGTTCTCCAGTTTCTAGGCTAGTTATATCCTCTTCTAATTCTTTTTCATCGTCTAGCTCATCATTTAGCTCTTCAGCTATATCACTAACTAAATCTTGTTCTTCAACCTCTGAGTCCTCAACTTCAGAAACTTCCTCAACCTCTGAAACAGACTCTGCTTCAGGGGCTTCTTCAGCCTTTGAGACTTCCTCAACTTCAGAAACTTCCTCAATCTCTGAAACAGACTCCTCTACTTCATGGACTTCCTCAACCTCTGAGACTTCTTCAGTCTTTTTTTCTTCTAATTCTTCTGACTCAACTTCATCAATAGCAGTTTCATCAACTGAAGCCTCACTTTCAGCTAAAGATTGACTTACAATTTCTATAGTATCTTCTTCTTCTGCTTCTTCCTCTTCTGATTCTCCAGCAAATTCAGCTCTAATGAGAGCATATTTTTCTCTTAAAGCTTTTTTCTGAATTTCATAGATTTGCTTAGCGCCTTCAATTGCTAGTTTTACTGCTTCTTCAAATTGTTCAATTGTAAAAACTCCATCTAATTGTAAGAGAGAGATTTCATCTAATGTTGCAGAATATCCAATTGGAATGTCTCCAGAACCCTTCTGATCTTCAATATCATGAAGGTCTAATACTACTGTATCGTTTACCAATCCTGCAGCAACCCCTGAAATTATTCCACGCATTGGGATTCCAGCATCAGCTAAAGCTGTACATGCTGCAGTTAAGCTTGCGCACCTTGTTCCACCATCTGCTTGTAAAACTTGAATATAAATATCAATTGTTGTTCTTGGAAAATCCTTAGTAAGGATTACAGAATTTAAAGCATCTGATATTACTTTCGAGATTTCTCTTTCTCTTCTTGAGGGTGCAGGACTTTTTCTCTCAGCTACTGAAAAAGTCGACATTCTATAATAACACTGTACCAATGCTCTATCAGGCAAAGCTAAATGTTTTGGATGAAGTTCTCTTGGTCCATAAACAGCTGCTAGGATTTTATTATTTCCCATATAAATGAGAGCACTACCGTCAGCATTATTTAAAACACCTACCTCTATTTTAGTAGGACGAAGTTCATTAAATTTTCTTCCATCTGTTCTTTTTCCTGTTTTTTCATCAATTAATTTTACTGAACCATCACCGGCCATATAATCACCTTTTTGAATTTAAAAATTCGTTAATTCTATTTGTTAGATTTTGTGTATGAGCTTCTCGCTCAATTTTCTTAATTGCTTCAATAGCACGTAATTCATCTTGGATTTTTTTCCCTTGAACCCATATTCTCCCATTTTGCCCAGTTATAATCTGGCATCTTGTTAATCTTTTTATCATATTTATCATACTACCTTTCTTTCCTATTACTCTTGGAATATGAGCTGCTTCAATCTCTATAACTCGCCCTCCTTTTAACTTCCCGAGACCACGTTCTTTAGTTGAAAGGTTAGGATCTTTTGTTCTATCAAAAGCAACTATTTTTGCTAAAACAATATCACCAACATCAAAAATTTTTCTTGCATCAGCCATTACTGGGTCAAAACGCTTTGTTACTGCATTCATACTTGTAAGAACTCCAACATAGGGAGAACCAATATCTAGTATCCAGTTTGTTAATCCAACATCTATAACTAATCCAATTACTAAGTCTCCTGCTCTTGGCAAATATTTACCTTTTAACGATTTTACAGAGATATAGTCCCCTCTATCCCTAAATAATCCAACAACAGTAGCGTAGTAATTGTTGTCTTGTCTTACGACACCACTACCATATTTAAAATGACCAGTTGCAAGTTTATCTCCCGGTACAACTATGGCATGATTTTCAAAAAATATTTCATTCATATTTTTTTCACAACTCCTAATAATAATTGTTTCTTTACACTATTTGTTTTTATTCAGAAAATCGTTCTAATACTTTTACTTGCGATTTTCCTTTTGACTTCGTCATTATTTCATCTAAGAAGTCTGCTTGTAATCCAGCGGGTATTTGAATAACTGCGACTAGTGAACCATCATCAAGCCATTCTTCTTGTAATAACTCTCCTTTGCTATGTAAAACTCCATAAATTGGTCCAGTATAACTCGGAGGTATTTTTACAGCTAATTTTACAGTTTCTAACCTAATTGGCATAACAGGTTTTAATAATTTAATAATTTCATGAGCTTGATCTTTAACTTGTTCATTAAACTTTATATTCACCCCAAGGTCCAAAATAGCTTTTTCCAATCGATCTTTCGGAATTGGAGTATTTGTACGAGGATTTATACAGTGTAGATGAATATAATCAACAATTTCTGCTCTCTTCTCTTTCTGGATCTCTTGCCTTTGCTCTTGTGTAAGCTGTAAATTTCCCTCTTTAAGGATTTTTACAGCTATTTCTCTCTCAGTTAGATCACCAAAAACAGCTACAATGTCATCCTCACTTGCTTTTTCTCCTCTTGATAAGTTTTCATAGACTGTATATGATTCAAAAATATCATCAATAGGAACATCTTCTCCTTGTCTAAACAACCAAGCAGGCTCTGGATTAACTAATAATTCAAACCTTCTTCCATGTGTTTCCAATCTAACTTTTGATTTTCCTCTTAAATCAATACGTCTATCAATAGTACTTCCAGTGTATCCATGACCCATTTTTTTCACACTCTAGAATGTCAAAGTTGAAATTTTCCTTTTTAATATGATATTCAACACCTAATTTATAAGGCTTATTAAGATTGAGAATAAACAAACATTATATCAATATTTAAAAAAAATAAAAGGACAGACACACAAATAAAAAAGTAGATGAAAATATGCCTGAAGGTCCAGAAGTAGAATGTGTGAAAAAAGCATTACAAAAGCTTATAGGTGAAAAAATCAAAAACATAGAGCTAACAGAACACTCACAAAAATACAAAAAATACAAAGGAAAAAATAATCAATTTAAATATTTCAAGGGAAAAACGATTAAGAAAATCGTTAGATATGGAAAATATTTTGTTTGGGAATTCGATACTGATAAAGTAATTCTTAATCATCTAGGAATGACAGGAATGTGGTATCTGAGTAATAAAATTGAGATAAAAAATGCAACTCATCCAAAGTTGTTTATAAAAACAATGTCAGGAATCATTGCTGTTTTTAATGATATCAGAAATTTTGGTCAATTAAGAATTTTTAACAATCTTTCAGAAATAAAGGAATATCCACCTATAAAGAATCTTGGGATAGATGGATTGGCTCTTCCTTTCCCAACCGAACTTTTTATTAGAAAATTAAATGAAAAAAAATATGCAAACAAGCAAATAGCTAACGTTCTACTTGAACAGAAGTTAGTTGCAGGAATAGGAAACATATACAAGTCTGAATCTTTACATCTTTCGAAGATAGACCCTCGTAAAACTGTAAAAGAGCTTTCATTAGAAGAGAAAAAAAGATTAGCTAAGGCTATATCTCAAACACTACAAAAAGCAGTAAAAAGTGGAGGAAGTTCAATAAACACTTATAGAATGCCCTCTGGTGAAGAAGGGAGAGGTCAACTTTGGCATCAAGTTTATCGAAAACAATATTGCGCAAATTGTAACTCAAAAATCAAAAAGATAGTCCAAAATAAAAGAACAACTTACTTTTGTCCAAAATGTCAAAATTAGTTAAAACTCTTTGTTTCAATATTTCAATTATCAACTTGATTTTTGTACGCAAATCTTGCGCTCGGGAAAGATCTATCCTGGAGGGAGGAAGAACTTACCACTCATTGAGCCAGAGGAGGAGGTTGAGTGCTCCTCCTCCACGGAAACTAGAAAATTATTTTTCTTCTCACGTGAGAAAGGATAAAAGGAAGACCAAGAACTAAAGAAAGGTAAAAAAAGAGAGGACAAACCTTTAAATCCTATATTATGAGAAGCGTTACGGTCGCTGTTGAGCTCTAAACCACAAGCAACACAACGATAGAGTCCTCGACTAACTCGTGAAGTCTTGGAAGTACGGCCACATTGAGAACAAGTTTGACTGGTGTAATGAAAATACTCCAAAACAGTTAAATCTGTTTTGATGGAGATACTCTTAATGAGCTTAGAAAATTTAATAAAAATTGTTTCAAAAGAATTATCTGGAGAACGTGCAAAGAGATACACAGAAAAAGTTTCTAATTATCATAGAATACAAGCTAGTTCAGGATTCTTAGATGCAATTGGATTTATAAAAAGTGAATTAGAGAGAATAGGAGACAAAAATTATAAGGTTGAGGAATTTATCGCAGATGGTAAAAAAAATAATTATTCGTGGTATTCTCCAATCTCCTGGGAAATTAATGATGGTTTCCTAAGAATGATAGAACCTGAATGCTTTTACTTGTGTAGGTTTAATGAAACACCAGAAAGTATTGCCACACATTCAAAGAAGACAGATGTTAAAGCAGAATTAGTTGATATTGAGGATGCAACCAACAAAGAGATTCTCAAAAAAGAGAATATTGAAGGTAAAATTGTATTAACAAGCGCTTCTATTAAAAGCATAAAAGAAAAAATTTTCGAATTAGGCGCTCTAGGAGTCATAATTTATCCTACAGAAAAACGTGCAGTTGGAAAAGAAAATTTGATTCAATATGTTGGATTGTGGCCAAATGAGGAAGATGCGGAAATGACAACATTTGGCTTTTCAATATCTAGAAAACAAGCAATGATGCTAAAGAATTATCTTAAAAAAGAGAAAGTGGTTCTTCATGCAAAAATTGATTCTAAGCTTTATACTGGAAAACTCCACGTTTTGACAACAAAAATAGATGGAAATAGTAAAAATGATGGAGAAATCGTTTTAATAGCACACATTTGTCATCCCTACCCTTCTGCTAATGATAATGCATCAGGAAGCGGACTACTATTAGAAATATTTAGAACATTAAAAAAACTAGTAGAAAAAAAAATTGTTGTTCCTAAAAGATCAATCAGATTTTTATGGGTACCAGAATTTAATGGAACAATTCCATGGATAAAAAAACAAGTAGAAGAAGGTATATGGAATCCCGTTTTCTGTATCAATTTAGATATGGTAGGTGAACATCCAGGAATAATTGGAGAACCATTTACTGTAAGTCAATCAAGTGTTTCCATACCATTTTTCCTTAATGATTTAATAGCAGAATTAATAGAAAAATGCAAGGACAACCCATTATTAATTGAACAGTCAGGTTGGAACCACCCCTGGAATTGTAGAATGAAACCTTTTGCAGGAGGTTCTGATCACATTTTATTTACAGATGAACCAGTTAGAATCCCATCAGTAATGTTTGGGCATGAAGACAGATTTTGGCACACAAATTTAGATACAATAGAGAAGGTTGATTCAACAGAACTAAAACGTGTTGGTGTCCTTACAGTTTCTACAGTTTTATCATCTATAAATGAAACACAATTCAGTAATGAAATTCTGTTGTCATACATCACAGGATTTATGAAAAGAAAAAGTCAAGTTATTGCATTTTTACAGAATAAATTACAAAACTTGCAGAAAAAAAGCGCTAATTATGTAGAATTAAGCATACTAGAAAGATTATGTGATACTTTTTTCGATAATGAAAAAGAAAAGGTAAGAAGTATTAAAAATCATTTTAAAAACTTCAATGAAGAATTGCTAGAATTTGTAGAGTCAGAGCTAAACCACACAAAAAATGAAATAAATAAACTAACACCAAAAAGTGAGACATCCAGTAATATCAAAATTGACGAATTATATTTGAAAAAAATTGAAAGAAAATGGAAAGGTCCATTTAACATTAGCGAAATTTTTTCTTTGTTAAACAAAGAGAAAGAACAAGAAAATATCCTTAAAGAAGAAGAAAAAAGTTTGATTAAGTTTATTCAATCATCTTATTTTGGTGGATCAGTGCTTGAGTTAATAAATTTGATTAACAATAGAAGAACACTACTAGACATTTTAGTGAATTACACATTAGCCTTTTACAACATTCCTGAATTAAGCGCAATTGAAAATTTCTTCAAATATTTAAAGTCTAAAGAGCTTATTAAACTATCGTAAAAACTAAAAAACTACCGCATAGCACTTTTTATGATTTACTTTCTTACGTAAGTTTTTCGCACTCAGTCTTTCAAGAGAGAAAACTAACAAAAGTTTAATCTCTTGAGAACTCAACCAAACATACAATGGCAGCAGAGTCAAACTAGAAGCCAGATTATTACCCATAATAATTTTTTAACATGCGATTTTCTAAATAAAATTTCAGAAACGAAATTATTTTAATATATGAAAGGTATACACCTTTAAGGAATTTAATATAAAGTTGGAGAAAAAGTAAAATGTCTAAAGATCAAGTAAAAAGTTTAGTTAATTCAGTAGCTGTATTAAAAGAAATGGTTGAAAATATCGTCAAAGTTGTACAAAAAAGATTTGAAGAATTTGAACAAGAAATTACAGCAATAAAGAAAGAACTTCAAGAAATCAGATCAGGAGCTAAAGTAGAAAGTTCTACTTATGATTATTCAGGATTAGAAAATAAGTTAAACAAATTAGAAACTCGGTTAGAAAAGTTAAATGAGAAGTTCCTTCTATCAATTGCAGCAAAAACTGTTGAAAAAAGAGAAACAGAAGTGATTCCTAAAACTCCAGCTCCAGAACCAAAACCAACTCCAGTAACAGCACCAACCCCAGAACCAAAACCAACTCCACAAGTAACAGCACCACCTCCAGAACCAAAACCAACTCCAGTAACAGCACCAACCCCAGAACCAAAACCAACTCCACAAGTAACAGCACCACCTCCAGAACCAAAACCAACTCCAGTAACAGCACCAACCCCAGAACCAAAACCAACTCCACAAGTAACAGCACCAGCGACTAAACCAGTTCCTTCTAGCGAAAGAGATGTAAGTCCAATTGCCAAAGAAGCACCAAGTGCACCAATTCCTTCACCCCCAAAGGTTGCTCAACCTACCACTCCACAGCCTTTTACTCCATCACGCATTGATAGAGTAGCAAAATCATTAGAAAAACAAGAAACTCCAAGTACAACAGAGGAACCTGCCTCAGGAGACAAAGCAGAGTTATTAAAAGCATTAAAGGAATTAGAAGAATTGTAACCTTTTTTTTTAAAAAAAATAAGTAATGTAATAAGAAGAAAATTCTTTAATGCTTAAAAATCATTGTGTATAATGATTTTTCCATTTATAATTTATCTATTAGCGTTTGTATTACCAGCATCAATTTCTCTTGCTATATTTCCATTTTTCATAAAAAAAATGTTATCCATAGGTAAATATGGAATTGATATTCACAAGAAAGAACAACCAAAAGTTGCTGAAATGGGAGGAATAGTTACTTTATTTGCAATAATACTTAGTTCAGTAATTTTGATTTTACTAGTACAAGAACAATCAATGAAATTGGAGATCATGGTATTTACTATAACTTTAACAATAGCAGGAATTATAGGGATTATCGACGATATTCGCCCACTGGGAGCAATTATGAAACCTATACTGCTATTGCTTGCAGCAGCACCTATAATAATTTCAGGTTATTTTACTCCACAACCAGTATTACCATTTGTTGGAAAAACTAGATTAACAATCGTTTACTACCTCTTACTCCCATTTGTAATTTCTGTTACATCTAACTCAGTTAATATGATTGATGTTTATAATGGTTCTATGGCTTCAACTACAATAATTATTTTAGTTTGCATTTTCATTTCTAATGGAATAATAAATGGTTTCCAATTTACTACTCTCAACACAACTAACATCTATATTTTGATTATGCTAGCTGCAGCTTTTTCATTTTGGCTTTTCAATCGATACCCTGCTAAGGTTTTTGCTGGAGACACGGGTAGTTTAATTTTTGGTGCAGCACTTGGTGCAATTGCTGTACTCGGTAAACTGGAAATAGTTGTAATAATAGCAATGATTCCTTTGATAATGAACTCTTTTGGAATTATAAGCAGTGTAAAAGGATTAAAAGAAAGAAGAGAGATTAAAGTACGTCCAACTTCAATGACTGAAGATTGGAAGCTTCAAGCAACAAGAGATTCTGGAGCACCTATTACACTTGCAGGATTAGTCCTACAAAAAGGGCCATTACGGGAGGATGATGTAGTAAAAGCTTTTAATATTTTAGTTATTAACAGTGGATTTTTGTCTATAATTACAGCAATATTAATCTGGGTAACAGAAACTTTTTTGGTGAAATAAATGAAGTATTATAAAATAGTTCCAAGATTGAGGAGTATAATAGGATTAGAATTTTTTGTTTTTGTAACATTTTTAGCTATCTGCGAATTAATCAACATACTAATTGTAAATCTTATCCCAAACACCACCGATACATTCTTAGCTTTTGTATACGGATTTTTAGAGATAGGAGGAAGCGCTATTTTAGTTGGAGTTTGGTTAATAATCTGGTACGTTTTAACAAAAAGATTGATGAAAAATAGTAAATTAGAATCTGCAGCTAAAAAATAAAAAGGAAAAATACATTAAAGTTACGAAGAAACTTTTTGCGATTCTAAAAGATATAATCGTTTCTTTAGTGAATGATATTTTTTCGCAAATTCTAGGCTTGAAACTTCATAATCCTCAAACTTCTGTTCGAGAGCAAACAATTCATTTTCTACTTTTAATATTTCATCCTCAAGTAGTTTTGATTTCTCTTGAGCGATAACATTTTCTGAAACGCTACTTCTTTCTTTTTGCTCAATTTCTGCTAATTCTTTTCTTTTTTGCTGTAATATTTGAACTAATTGAGATTTTTGATTATTTAACATTGCTATTTCTGATGTTGGATCTTCCCATGTAGTTTCTGCGTAGGAAACCATTTTTGCCTTTACTCTTTGAAACAGGCGTTTTACTTCTGCAATTACTTGAAATATGTGATAAGTTGGTCTCCACCTGGCTAACATTCTCATTGAAAGAATTCCATCTTCTACATTTGGATGTTCCATAGGGGTATTAACATAGATAGTTGGAGGGATATTTGGGAAATCATTCGAAATAACAATCTCTATTTCTGCATTTTTTGTACCTGTATAGGTTTGAACTGGAACATATCCTTTCCATATTCTTAAATTACCATCCTTAGGTTCAAAACCATAAGCTCTTTCATAAATAAATTGGGCCTCTCGACTTAGGATTTCATCAGAAATAGTCATATTTAATCAACACTCCTTGAATCTAATTAACGAATCCCCTATAAATAACTTCCTTTTTAACTTTGAAGATTAACTCTTATTCTCTAACTACAGAAATTCAGTTTACAAAATCCATTGTTGTTAGAAGATGGACGCTTGTTAAAATTAGGTATCCCTAACTTTAAAAATAAAATAGTTGGAGTTAGATTCAAACAGTGGAAAAAATGAGAATCGCAATTATCGATATAGAAAAGTGTAAACCTTCAAAATGTGGCAAAGTATGTTACAAATATTGCCCTCCAGTAAGGATGGGACAAGAAACTATTACATTTGATGGGTCAGAAAATAAAGCTGTTATACATGAAGAATTATGTACTGGGTGTGGTATTTGCATTAAAAAATGCCCTTTCCATTGTATAAAAATTATAAACTTACCAGAAGAGTTGGATGATCAGGTTACACACAGGTATAGCATTAATGGCTTCAAACTACACAGATTACCAATGCCTTCATTTGGAAGCGTGATAGGATTAGTAGGCCAAAACGGCTCAGGGAAAACTACAACCCTTAACATTCTATCTGGAGAATTAAAACCAAACCTCGGAAACTATGAAAATCCTCCTGAATGGGATGAGATAATTGAACATTATAGAGGAACAATAATCCAAGATTACTTCTCAAAGTTAGTAAATAAAGAATTAAAAGTAGTAAAGAAACCCCAAAGCGTTGATAGACTACCCAGAGTAGTTAAAGGTAAGGTATCAGAACTGTTGAAAAAAGTCGACGAAAGAGGAATTATTGACGAAATAAAAACAGAGTTTTCTTTAGAAAATGTATGGGATAGAGAAATTTCTAAACTTAGTGGAGGTGAACTTCAACGACTTGCAATTGCAGCCACAGTAGTAAGAGATGCCGATGTTTACATGTTTGATGAACCAACTAGTTACTTAGATATAAATGAGAGAGTTCGTATTTCTAAGTACATCAACGATATGCAAGCAACAAATAGAACAATAATTGTTGTTGAACATGACCTAGCGATGTTGGACTATGTAAGTGAAAATATTCATATCTATTATGGGCAAGCAGGAGCTTATGGAATTGTAAGTCAACCAATGAGCGTCCGTGAGGGAATAAATGTTTTCTTAGATGGTTATATTCCCTCAGAAAACATGCGTTTCAGAGACACTAGCATCATATTTAGGAAAGCTTCACTAGCATCAACAAGCTTATCACACAGGATAGCGATTAGATATGGAGATATAACAAAAAAATTTGATACATTCAAACTGCAAGTGAAAGGAGGAGAAATACATAAGGGAGAGGTTATAGGAATAATAGGTCCAAATGGTATAGGTAAAACAACCTTTGTAAAGATACTAGCGGGAGTATTAGAACCCACCACAATGTCTCAACCTATTGAATTGTTGAGCGAAATCCTTGAAATAGACAAGAAACTTGCAGATGATGAAGAGAAAAAAGTAATTGTAAGCCACAAACCTCAATATCTCTATACTGAATCAGAAGAAACAGTAGAAAGTTATCTAAGAGAAATAAGTCCTGAGATTCTTACTGGAGCATGGTACAGAACAGAAATAGTTAAACCACTAGATATAGAGAAATTAAAAGATCAACCATTAAATGAATTATCAGGAGGAGAACTTCAGAGAGTTTCTATTGCAGCATGTTTATCTAGAAAAGCTCATTTATACCTATTAGATGAACCATCAGCTTATATTTCTGCAGAAGATAGAGTAAGTACTGCGAGAGTGATAAAGAGAGTAATTAGTCATTATGAAGCAACTGCTTTAGTAGTGGAACACGATGTAATGATGCTTAATTTTCTAAGCGACAATCTCATTGTCTTTGAAGGAACCCCTGGAAGAGAAGGAAAAAGCACTTCTATTATGTCTCTACAACAAGGAATGAACAAGTTTCTCAAAAAAATGGAAATAACTTTTAGACAAGATCCAAAAACTCTTCGACCACGTGTTAATAAGAAAGATTCTCAATTGGATAAAAAACAAAAAGCTGAAGGAAAATATTTTGTTGCTCTTTAAACCTTCACTTTTTATCTTTTAAATGATCAAACCATTCTGGAAGTTTAATTTCATCTATTGGTACACTATCTCCAGGCAAATATGGCTTGATATCCAACACCGGAGTTCCATCTATAGCATCAATTCTATCGATAAATATTTTATTTCCTTCTATTTTCAGAACTTTAACTTTAGTCAATCCAATAGGGTTAGGTCTAGCCGGACTGCGACAAGCGAAAACTCCTGTTTCCACCTCCACATCGAGATTTGGAGGATGAGCTAACACTTGTGAACGATCTTTAGATGTATCTCTCATTGAAATCCACCATAATACAAAAATATAGTTGAAAAATTGGAGATGCCTTAATCCTGGAGAATAATGTTTAGATAATTCAATAAAGCAAGAATCTTCTTCAATTCTAACTTTTCCAATTTGCTGTATTTTGAAATATGACATAATGTCACTTTTTTCTCATTTCTTATCAAACTTTCTCTTTAAATTTAGATTATAACTCTTTATTTGAAATGATTTACTTTTTTACTTAAATTTATGAGTATTACAAAAGTATATAGCAAAAAAAGACTATTTCAGTCTATTATTTAGAAAAAAGGATAGGAGACGGATTATTTGAAAATAGCAAGTAACCAATATTTAAATGATAGATTTGATATTAATCCCACCCAATCATTTGACGAAAAGCAGACTACAGAAACACTTATTGTTTTTCAATGTGCAGAATGTGGAACAAACTATTTTTTTCCACCGACAAGATGTAAACAAGTAAATTGCAATAATATTCACTTTAAGCCAATTATAGTTTCAGGGGTAGAAAAAGAAAAAATCTATAGCGGCTTTTAATTAAAGCAAATTGTTTTATCTTAAAATCAAATAGTTTTTTTGTACTGGGGATTTTGTGAAAATAAACATAAATAATAAGCTTTAAAATTCAACTCCAAAACTTGCATTAACAACGAGATGTCGAAAGGAATCGTTGGTGAGTATAATGACTAAGAGTATGTACAGATATATCTCAGATTTTTGGAAAAAAAGGAATAGTCCAGAATTTAAAGAATTAATGCGAAATAGGATTATTGCATGGAGAAGAGAAGGAGCTCTTCAAAGAATAGAAAGACCAACAAGAATAGACAGAGCGAGAGCTCTAGGTTATAAAGCAAAACAAGGATATATTGTTGTTCGTTCAAGAGTAAGACGAGGAGGAAGGAGAAAGAAGCGACCTGTTCGAGGAAGAAAATCTAGAAATTTAGGTGTAAACAAAATCACTCCAAAAAAGAGCATAAAATTAATTGCTGAAGAACGTGCAGCAAGAAAATATCCTAACTTAGAAGTCTTAAACAGCTACTGGGTAGGACAAGACGGTAGACATAAATGGTTTGAAATAATCATGGTTGATCCTCAACATCCTGCGATAGCAAAAGATCATCGAACTTCCTGGTTATCAGACTTTGAATACAGAGGAGACAAAAAATATTACATAAAACGTGGCAACCAAAGAGGAAGAGTGTTCAGAGGTAAAACAAGTTCTGGAAAGAAGATGAGAGGACAAAGGAAAAAAGGTATAGGAACTGAAAAGAACAGACCTTCGTTAAGAAGACATCATCGAAGAGGAAATTAGAAACTTTTTTCTATTTTATCATTTTTCTTTACACCAGATAATTGAGGGAAGCAATTGACAATTGAAATAAATAGAATTGAACTCATTATGTCAGTTCACGCAACTGAAAGTATGAAAAAAAATGACCAAGTTTTAACAAATATTCTCTCTGAAGAGTTATTAAAAAAGAATAAAATAATTACGGAAGAATTTGAGGGAGGATATGGAAATCCAATAATCATAAAGAAAGTTGAACTAGCAAAAAAAAAAGACATAGAGGAATTTATTGCTTTTTTCTCACAAAGATTGACTGAAGAAAGCAAGAAAAAACTTTTTTCAGAATTTGAAGAAAGATTTGATGAAAACAAAAATAGATTCTATATAAGAATAGAAAAAGAAGAAGCGTACAAAGGAATTTTAAAAACAGAAAATAGCCCAAGAAATGTAAAAATTGAATTAAGACTAAAAACTTTTGATGCCAATCCCGATTATAAAAAATTCCTAACAAACAAAGGAATATTAAAAGAAAATTAAAAAAGGAAATAATAGATGAAAACTTTGGGAAAAGTTAGACTTTGTCTATTCCTATCGTAATTTTGTAACTATCAAATTCCCAATCTTTAACAAATTCAGATTTAACGGTACCAAAAGTAAGCTCGGTTGCTAGTGTCTCTTCCATTATATAATCCTTGAACTGAGTGATAGATTCTTTTCCAAAGTCATCAGTGGTTATAGCTAGTCTGATCTTTTGTGTATATTCTAGATTCATATCTTTACGCATAGTTTGAACACGACGCACAACATCACGAACATAACCTTCACGCTTTAGATCCTCAGTAAGAGTTGTGTTAAGTAATATCAAATAGCCATCGACTTCTTGACCTTCAAAACCTTCACTTACCTTTATCTGATAGAGAACATCGTCAGGTGTAAGAATATATTGTTTTCCTTCAACTTCAATAGAGATATTACTCCCAGAAGTGATAGTTTCAACATATTCTCTAGCAGTTTCTTGATTTATCTCCTCAAGATACTGTTTAATCTTAGTAATATTGCCTTTAACTTTTTTAGCAAGAATTTTGAAGTTGGGCTTTATCTGATAATGAACGAATTCCTTAGAACTCTCTTTGATTTTGATGCTTTTAACATTAAGTTCATCCATCAAAACCATTTCGTATTTTTGTAGAATTGTGGCTTTGCTATGTGGAGAAATTATGATAAGCTCAGATAAAGGCTGACGCATCTTGATATTGGCACTAGAACGAAGACTTCGACCTGCAGTTATAAGATTATAAATAAGGTTCATTTCATCAGAAAGTTTTTCATCAGTTTGTTCTTTTACAAATTCAGGGTAAGAACATAAGTGAACACTTTCTTCCGATGAAGGATAAATTTTCTTAACCAAGTTATGATACAATTGTTCAGAAAGAAAAGGAATGAAAGGTGCGAGTAGCTTAGTGAGTGAAACTAATACTTCATAGGTTGTAATATAAGCAGATTTTTTATCGTTGTTAAGACCCTCTTGCCAGAAACGACGACGAGAACGACGTAAATACCAATTTGAAAATTTATCAATGACAAAGCCCTCGAAAGCTTTTACAGCTAAATGAACAGAGAAATCATTCATTGCAGCATTAACGGTTTTTATCAAATAATTAAGCTCGCTAACTAGCCATCTGTCAAGTTCCGGACGCTCTTTGAGAGGAATTGTAAAGTGTTTTGGGTTAAAATTATCAACATTGGCATTATATATGAAAAATACATAACTGTTCCACAACGTAAGAATAAACTTTCTTAAAGCCTCACGGACTAAACGATCAGAAAAACGAGTGTTATTCCAAGTAGGATTAGAGTAAAGATACCAACGAACAGCATCAGCACCATGAACATTAATAATTTCATCAGGAGGAATGTAGTTACCCAAACGTTTACTAAGCTTACGACCAGTCTCATCTAAGATAAGTCCCATAGTCAAAACTGACTTATAGGAAGAAGTGTCAAAAAGTAAAGTACTGATGGCTAAGAGGCTATAAAAAAATCCACGAGTTTGATCGAGGCTTTCACAAATCCAATCAAATGGGAAGTGCTCTTCAAATTTTTTCTTATTTTCGAATGGGTAGTGGAATTGAGCAAAAGGTGCAGCCCCACTATCGTACCAGCAATCTATTACATATGGTACTCTTTCTGCTTCTTCTTCACATTCTGGGCATTTAAATTTTATTTCATCCACCCATGGTCTATGTAAATTAAAATCTTTTTCAAATTCTTTTCCATATAGTTCTCTTAATTCTGCTTTGCTTCCTACAAATGTTCTATGCCCATTTTTACATATCCATATTGGTAATGGTGTTCCCCAATATCTGTTTCTCGATAGCGCCCAATCTCTCACGTTCTCTATGAAATTCCCAAATCTTCCATGTTTCAAATATTCTGGTTTCCAGAATATCTTTTCGTTGTTTTCTATTAATTTTTCTTTCATTTTTGTCATTTCTATGTACCAAGTTGGTGTCGAGTAATATAGTAGTGGTGAATCACATCTTGGGCAGAATGGATAAGTATGTTTATATTTCTCTTTTTTCCATAACAGTCCTCTCTCTTTCAATTGTTCTATTATTTTTGGGTCAGCTTTTTTCACGTGTAATCCTTTAAAATCAGTTATTCTTTCATCAAATGTTCCATCTTCCAGCACTGGATTGAGAACTGGTAATTTGTATTTTCTTCCTGTTTCTGCGTCATCTTCTCCAAATGCTGGTGCAGAATGTACTATTCCTGTTCCTTCTGTTGTTGTTACATAATCAGCCAGTGTTACATAAAATGCTTTTTTCTTTGTTTTTATATATGGGAATAGTTGCTCATACTTTTTCTTTTCTAGTTCTTTTCCTTTGAATTTCTTTAACACTTTATATTCTTCTTTTAGAAGTACTTTTGCTCTTTCTTCTGCTAGTATCAATTTTTCTCCATTATACTCTATCCACACATAATCTATTTCTGGATGAACTGTTAGACATACATTGCTTATTAAAGTCCATGGAGTTGTTGTCCAAGCTAGGAAATATGTTTCTTCAAAATCTTTGGCTTTAAACTTTACAAATATTGCAGGATCAGTAGTTTCTTTCATTCCTTGTCCTGCTTCGTGAGTAGATAATGGTGTTCCACATCTTGTACAGTAAGGAACTACTTTATGTCCTAGATATATCAACCCTTTTTTCCATATTTCTTTTAATGACCACCATACGCTTTCTATGTAATTTTCGTCTAGAGTTATATAGGGGTGGTCCATATCTAGCCAGAAGCCTATTCTGTTTGACATATCTCTCCAAGCTTTTTCATATTTGAACACACTTTCTTTGCATTTTTGGTTAAATTCTTTTATTCCATACTTTTCTATCTCGTTCTTATCTTTTATACCAAGGGCTTTTTCTACCTCTCTTTCAACTGGTAAACCGTGTGTATCCCAGCCAGCTATCCTAGGTTGAACATCGTAACCTTTCATTGTCTTATATCGTAAGAACACATCTTTAATAGAACGAGTTAATACGTGACCCATATGAGGTTGTCCATTTGCTGTTGGAGGTCCTTCTAGCCATCTGAACAGTTCTTTTCCTTTATTTTTCTTTCTTGATTTTTCAAATACTTTCTTTTCTTTCCAGAATTTTAGTATCTTTTCTTCTTCTTTTGCAAACTCTTGTGTCGTTTTCACAGGTTCAAAAACGTTACCACTACTCATTCATTTTTCCTCTCCTAAAAAATTCTTAGTAAATCTTCGATGGACTGCGCTAAGACTACGTAGAAAAAAAGTTTTCTTAGTGAATTTCGCGATCCATCCTTTTTTTTACCTCAACAGTCAATTTTTATCCTTTATTTTAAATCTTTCTTTTCTTCTTATCCTATTTTTTACTTGTAAGTCAATCTTTCTCACTTTTTTAAATTCTCACTTTTTTAAATTCTCACTTTTCCCTTATTCAAGGAATTAGTCTATGCTTTTATCCTTCCACATCAAATTTTTCCAATAAGGCATTGTAAAATCAATATGAAAAAGTAAAAATTATTAGATCTTATTTTTTTCAAAAGTATAAGAATAAAAAGCACTTTCATCCATTTTTTAACGTATAAAAATACTTAATATTGTCGTAATTATCAACACTGTTACTCCAGCAACCACTAACCAAAACACTATATCAATCAAGTAAATCATTTTTGGAACTTTTACTTTTTCCCATTTCTTTACTACAGTATTGTTTAAATTCTTTTCTGAGCTCATTTTCCACCTTTCTCCTTTATTATCTATACCTTTCCTATTCCACTTTTCTCCCATTTCTGAAATTGTTCAAGTAAGTTTTCTATTTCCCCTGATACACCTTTTTTGTCTACGAAAACAGTTTTTCCTTTAATTCGTATATTGTCTGTTGGTAAATCTAGTAAGAACTTCTGCAATGCTAGTTCATCAGTAAATCCTAACAGTTCAGCCATTGTCTCTATTTCTATTTCTTCATATTTCATTAATATTTGTTCAAATTTTGCTTTTCTTTCTTTCTCTGTTAATTCTTTAATTATTTTTTCTCCTTTCTTCTTTATTTTGACAAATCTATCTTCTTTTAGCTCGCCCTCTATTTTTCTTTTTTCTATTAGTGATTGAATTATAGCTCTTACTTCATCTTCTTCTATACCTGTGATTTCAGTTATTTTGCTTACTTCTCTAACTTTTTCAAGTTGAGTTAAAATTGTTTTTTCCTTTATTTTCCTTTGTATTTCAGGAATTTTCTTTTTTACATAATATCTTGAAAATGGACCTATGATTTTCATTTTATCCTTTTAATACTTGGTTGCTTTGACTATTTAATTTTTCTTAGAATTTTCTAATGTTATAATAACAATAAAAGTAATGTTAAAAAGCTCCTTTCTTTTTTTTTATATGACTACATAATATGTAGTCGTTTGTGGCGATGACTTAACCGTCCCAGTCTGATTCAAATGATGAGCCTACGACAGTATGAGCCACATTATTTAGTTCTTTTTGTTTTTCAATTTGTCATTTTGTAATTGTACTTTGATAATGGAACTTTTTTTTTAAAAAAGTAATATTTAATTAATTCCCCCATATCCTTTCATTAATGAACAACTCTACTGTTCAAATTGTTATCCCTCAATCAGGGCATCATGAACCAATTACAGTAATCAAAGAAATAAATGGATTAGTTTTCACCGGAGACTCCTCTGGTAAAATTTGCATTTGGGATATATCCTTTGATAAAGAATTAGGTTTTATTAAAGCGCATTCATCTTCTATTACAGATATTGAATTTTTCCCTTTCTTTCCATCTATTGTTACATCCTCACAGGGTTTAGATATCCGGTTATGGTCTTGGGATAACTTATCATTACTACAATCTCAACAGGTTCATGGATCTGTTGTTATTAACATCGAGTTTCTTGACGAGTATATTATCACAGGGGGACGTGACAGGTTACTTAAGAAATGGACATTTTCTAAAGGAGAATTTCATCTTGAAAAACAGATTAAAATCCCTTATTTAGAAGAATTTTTTGTTTTTGATGATAATATTCTTATTTCTTGTTCTGATGGTTCAATTTCTATCTACGATTCGGATTTTAATCCCTTATCTTATTTAACTCTAAAACGGAATAAACTTATATCTGCAATCAGAAAATCAGGAAAATACCTTCCTAAGTACAAAAAAGATCCCTTCACTGTTATAGGACACTTAGAAGGTGTTCGAGGACTTTCTGTTACCTGTTTCACTTTCGATGAAAAATTCCTTTATTTAGGACACTTTTATGGTGTTATTACTGTCTGGAGGAAGAATGATTTCAAACTTTCCCATGTTTTTGTTTCACATGATAAGAATATTACCTCTATTTATATATTTAAAGAAAAAGTAATAACAATTGCTCTTGATTCTAAAGTTGCAATTTTTGATATTTCAAAGGAACAATACCATTCATACGAATTACCTTATCGACCTCTATGTTTAACTCAATTAACTAATGAAAATTTTGTTATTGGGTTTGATAATGGTCAAATTGGAGTTTATAATAGTGAATTTCATGAAATTAAGAAAAGAGTACCTATCCAAAATATTACTTGCTGTTCAATTTCTCCTGAATTTATTTTAGTAGGAACTGATAAGGGATATGTTAAACGTTATACTATCCCCAATCTTGAAGAAATAACAGACTTTCAGATTGGTCTATCATCAATATTAGGAATTTTCTACTATGATAGTATGATAGCTATTATTGATAGTGATAGTAACCTTAGAATATATAAATCGGATTTAGCTTTTTCAGAGATCAAGCGACTATCAATTCCTATAAGAAAGGAAAAATTAACATTACGCGGATATAACAGATATATTGTTTTGTCCTTTAACATGATTTTTGATTTTGAAAAAATGGAAATAATGAAGGGAGAAGTTTCTTCTTCAACAAAAAAAGTATATTCAGAGTCTACAGTATATTCTTTTTCTTTTGAAACAGGAAATATTATTCTCAATATAAATAAAGATAAGCTAAATATGCTCTTAAAAAAGGAAGACTACTCTGTTCACCCTAAAAACGTTCTACTTAATATTAGAGAACTAGTTCATAATGCTTCTTCTCTAATACAAATTGGTGAATTTACATGGGTTAACATTGACAATTTTAATCAAACTAAAAAAGCCAGTTAACTTTCCCTTCGATTGCTTTAATAATCTTAATTATTTCTTTTTGATATGTATAATATTATATTCATTACCCACAACAAACATAAATTTGAAGAAGCATATGAAAAGGCTAAATTATTTAATATTAACTTGCAGTGGATTAACTTAGAGTATGAAGAAATTCAAGATGATAGTCTTGAAGAAATTGCTCGATCAAGTTGCTTAAAAATATTAGAACTTAGACCTGACTTAAAGGATAAGTCTTTCTTTGTTGAAGATGCAGGTTTATTCATTAACTGTCTTAGGGGGTTTCCTGGTCCCTATTCTGCTTATGTATTTCGCACTATAGGTAACTGGGGTATTTTAAAATTGCTTCATGATGTTCCTGATAATGAACGTTCTGCTTTTTTTAAATCTGTAATAGCCTATTACCATTCTGGAAAAATTGAACTTTTTTCAGGAGTAATTCAAGGTAAAATTATTAAAAGCCTAAAAGGATCTCAAGGGTTTGGTTTTGACCCTATTTTTTTGCCTGCAGGAAGTAACAAGACTTTTGCTCAAATGAATAAAGAATCAAAGAATTTAAAAGGACACAGAGGAAAAAGTCTTCAAGAACTCTTCACGTCCCTATCAAAACCGCCTTCGTCTCTGAAAGATAGGTGATAAATTATGGCAAGAATGCATGCAAGAACAAAAGGAAAAGCTGGATCTACAAGACCTTATCGTAATGAAGCTCCAGATTGGATGGAACACGATAAAGAATTTATTTTGCAAAAAATAGAAGAACTTAGAAGGCAAGGTTTACCATCTGCAATGATTGGTGTGATATTGAGAGATCAATATGGAATTCCTTCAGTTAAAGAAGTGTTAGGAAAAAAACTTGTTAAAATCTTAGAAGAAAAAGATTTGAAACCAAAATATCCTGAAGATTTAACAGCACTAGTCCGTAAAGCTGTAAACATCCGAAGACATTTAGAAGAAAATCCAAAGGATTTACATAATAAGAGAGGGCTTATGCTTGTCGAATCTAAGATTAGACGATTAGTCAAATACTACAAGAAAAAGGGTGTATTTCCACCAAAATTCAAATATCAGCCAGATAAAGCTGGTTTACTGCTTTAAGAACCAATTTTTCCTTTCGATAGTCTTTTATTTTTTCTTTTTTTATGTTCGACAAGTGAAAAAATATGAGTGAAGAGGTCACTGAAGAAATCTACACAAATTTGAAAAATGTAACAAAAGAATTTTCATCTCTGATTCAAGATACACTTGGAACGCATTTAATTTTAACAAATCCCACAATTGATGGATTGTGCGCATCTTCAATTTTATTTGAACTATTAACAAATAAGGAAAATGGAATACAAGTTTCGTTTAGAAAATCTTTACGAAATTTGCAGAAGATAAAAGAAAGAAAATATGATAATATTTGGCTTTTAAATTATAAAATAACAAAAGAACATATTGAAGAATTGAAGAAGAGCAACAAAACTATATTTATTATAAATTATAAGATGGACAAAGAAGTTTTTGCAATGATTAACGGTAAAAAAGAAGATAGAATACATATTTTATCTTCAGTGTCTCTAAAAATGAATGAAAGATTCCTTTCTTCTTCAGGACTGTTATATTTTGTCGCAAAAGCGTATGAGAAAGATTATTATAGATATGGTGTTCAAGCTCTTTTAGGTGCGCTATCTGAAGGGCAGATAGAAATATCAAGCCAAGAATTTATTGGTTTCAATAGGTTTATTCTTAATGAATTAATAGATGCAAATGTTCTCTCTCTTGTTCATGGTACTAGGATAAGAGGTAGAGAAACAAAACCTATTCATTTAGCACTTATGCATTCTATTGACCCATATTTTCCTGGTTTAACAGGAAATGAAGGTGCTTGTACTTCATTTCTATCTAGAATTGGAATAACTATGAAAGATCAAAATAATGAATGGAGAAAAATTAGTGATCTTACTAAACAAGAGATGCAAACGCTAAATGATGCACTAATTTCACTAATTGTTAGTGAAGGAAAAAATACTGACGACATAAACAAACTTATTGGTCCCATTTATGTTTTGAAAAATGAGCAAAAAGAGAGCTATACTAAAAATTTAGATGAATTTTTGCTTTTAATCGAGGGCGCTGTTAACCTTGAACTTTATGGGCTTGTGTTTGCAGTATTATTAGGCAATAGAACATTCCAATATAACCAAATCATATATGAAATTGATAATTATTATGGAGAATCTAGTCAAATTATTGGTGAAATAGAAAATAATCAAATCACTTTAGAGAACAAAAAATACTTTTTAGTAGTAGAAGGTTTATCTTCTCTAAACAACCATAATGTTTTGAAAAAACTTTGCCAAAGTGGAAAATTTGATCTTAATAAACCAATATTTTTCTTATTTAAAAAACGAAAATACAGCGAAATATTTGTTTATGAATCTCCTGTACAAAAAATCAAAGGATATCTAATTTACCCCATATTTGCAAGATTAAAAGACGAGAGAATCATTGAAGAGATTTCTGATAAAGATGAGTTTTTTGTTGTAAAAATACTAAACGAATCTTTAGATAAAACCTATACAGAAATTGAAAAAAAATTAGATTATCATTATCACGGAAAAAAGAAACAATAAAAGGGGATCAATTAGAGATTGACCTTTAATAGAAGGTAATATGAAAATGGAAAAAACAAGTAGAACAGAAACAAAAATCATTATAGTTTGTGAAGATTCTCAAACTGCAAAAATAATAAAAGATTGTTTGGAACCAGAAAACGAGTTATTAGACAATAAAACTCAAATTATATCGACTGTAAAAGAAAACAATTTAGAAATAATTATTTATTCTACAACATCAATTTCATCTCTAAGAAATACTATAGATGATATTTTTCATACTATAAGATTAGCAGAGAATGTTTTGCTAAAGACAGAACGAGAGACATAAAAGATTTTTGACATTCTCGCATGCTAAAGAATGGGAGGTTCTTGATTCTACAGAGAGAAGCAAAGGACGTGCCACAGCCCCGTTAATGACTCCTGCAGGGAAACGTTCACCCTGTGCGAGACCTATATTTATTCAACCAACAGCATCTCTATGAGTTGAATTTTTACATAATTTCTTCAAGACTCTACACAACCCAGAAAAACACCGATAGATGTTAGGACTGGATTAAGAGAATAAGAGACATACTTGTTTATAATTTGTAAGCATTCACAAGCTTTAAAATACCTTGCTCTGAATTGAAAATGTTCAGAAAATAGTGAGAAAAATCTGAAGTAATAGGAAGGTACAGCGATGTCATCAAGTAGTAGACGTAAAAGAGCACAAAGAAAAGTCGTTGATAAGTTTAAATTAAAATCATGGTATCAAGTACAAGCAGCGCCATATATCACCGATCAGGTTTTAGGAGAAACCATTGCAGATGATCCACAAAAACTATATGGCAGAGTCATCGAAATGGCTAAATTGGGGATACTAGACGATATTATTGCAGATTTAAATTTAAAGGTTAGATTCAAAATTGTTAATGTTGAAGGTACAATCTGTAGAACAGAATTTGTTGGACATGAAATCTCTAAAGAACAAATTCGTTCTCACATCAGAAGAAACCGTAGTAGAATAGAAAGCATTCAAAATGTTACTACAAAAGACAAAGCTAAACTCAGAATTAGTACTATTATTGTTACTCCGATGAGATGTGGTACAAGCACCCAAAAAATAATTAGAAAAGCAATTCAAGAATACATTGATAAAAAAGCTAAAGAAGAAAACTTTCAAACATTTGTTTTAAACATAGTAAATAGAAGCATAGCTTCAGAAGTTGAAACAATTGTAAATAAGATTTACCCAACCATTCTTGTAGAAATTAGAAAAAGTAAGGTATTAGCTTTTCCTGGTGGAAAAACATTAGATAAGATTATTTCTGCTTAGTTTTCTATTTATTTTATTACTTTGTTTCTTTCTTTTTATCTTATTTTATTAAACTAACTTTTCCAAATAAATCAGTAATGTCAACTTTTAAAAATAAACTTGTATCATCTGACAATAGTAAAGGAAAAGGTGAATACTAACTTTGTCCCAAGCACTAGAATTCAAATTAAATATTGGAGATAAAAAGGGTAAAGCTTATATTAAAATCGTCAAAGAAGAACAAGCTAATGCGTTAATTGGTTATAAAATCGGACAAACAGTTCAGGGAAACATCATTGGATTGGAAGATTGGACTTTTACCATAACCGGAGGAAGTGATAGATCAGGGTTCCCCATGAGAAAAAGTGTAGATGGTCCAGGAAGAAAAAAACATCTTCTAAGTGGTGGTGTAGGATATCATCCTCCTCGTAAAGGAAGAAGAGCTCGAAAGAGTGTTCGAGGAAATACAATTTCAGAAGCAATTTACCAAATTAACCTTAAAGTGGAAAAAGAAGGAAAGAGACCATTAGAGGAACTTATAGGAGAAGCTTCTTCTTAATTTTTGCTAACCACCATTTTAATTAAATTAGAATTTTTTCGTTCTAAAAACACTTATATTTTTACAAAAATTAAAACTAAATAATGAAAAAAAGAGATTCTTGGAATGAATATTTCTTAAAGATAGCTGATTTAGTCTCTACGAGATCTACTTCTCCTCATAGGAAAGTAGGTGCAGTGCTAGTTAAAGACACCAGGATTATTGCTACAGGCTATAATGGAACTCCAAGAGGATTTCCACACGAAATAGACACAGGTTGTCCTCGCGAAGAATTAAAACGTCAAGGAAAAATTAAATCAGGAGAAAGATATGAACTTTGTTCAGAAGTTCATGCAGAAATAAATGCGATTATACAATGTGCTTTATATGGGGTTTCATGTGAAAATGCAACCTTATATTGCTCAACTGTACCATGCAAACTTTGTGCTCGTGCATTAGTCAATGCAAAGATAAAAGAAGTTTTTGTTTTAGAGGATAATATGGGAGTCGACGGTAGGGATATACTAGAAAAAGCTAATATTCCAGTATATGTTCTGGAAAAAGAAAAGTTTAAACGACTTGTTTAAACAATCCTAAACATTTGTTCAATAACGCTTTTTGCTTTTTTTATTGTTCCTGAAATATAAATAGGAAACATTATTACTGGAATAGAATTGATTTCACTTATCAAAGACATAGTTATAAGAGTGTTTTTTAGTGATTTTTGAGTGCAACGCAATAATCCTTTTCCATCTTTATATTCTTCAAAAAAAAGTCCTGCTTCAGTTGTTTTGGTAATTCCAAACAAAAACTGGTATTTTTGCCAGAAAATTCTTTTAATGTCTGACAATTTCAGTACTTCTTTTGAAACAGTCTTGTAAACAATATATCTGTCACGTATATTATCAATCACTTTTCTCACCTACAATTTCAACTCCATTAAAAACATATTTTTCACTTTGTTTAGTTAAGTTTGAAACAAGAATTGTTAGTTGCTCATTAAAAACTGCGTTTCTTGATTTATTAAAAGGTATTCCAATTAATTCTCCAAGATAGCGCAATTGTTGTGATGTTCTTAGATGATAAGGGGTCGTTGGTCTAACAGTAAGAATAAACTTGTTTCTCTTGACTATTAAATTTGTTATCTTTTTTACCGAACGTATAGTTGAGCTTAAGTTTCTTGCATCGCCGGACAAAAATAAAGAATCTAAACACAATTCTAAGGTCATGTTATGCTGTTTTGCTAGTGATATCAATCCCTCATCAACAGCTTCTTTGTTAGAAATACCGATTGTTAAATAGTCGACTCTACGATCGTGAGTTGCCCACTTTGCTACCTCTAAATTATCGCTAACAACACTAATAACATCAAATCTTTTTCTATATTTAGCTAGGTCATCCTTTAAGTTAGCTATCGTTTCTCCTCTCAAAGTTTTTCTTGAGAATAGGAAAGTAGTCTTTGAGGAGTTTTTTATTGCTTTAATTGCAGATCTTATTTTATCATCAATCGTGTCACATTCTTTAATTTGTGGAAATAATGATGAGATAGATCTTATTTCGTCATGTGACGTTTTCATTTTATCTTGGATAAAATATTCTATCTTTTTTTTCTCATAATTCTCTATACCCAAAAGCTTAATGCATAGTTTTTTCGAAATTTCAATAAAGTTCAATAAATCATCATTATCTTTTACTTCAATAAAATTTTCACATGATAGAACAGAGAATTTATTTTTTTTCTCCTCAATCGACATTTTTTACTAACCATATAATCAAAAACTTCAGAATTCAAAAACGTTTTTTTAGACCATAGTTCAAAAAAATGACCAAGCCAAATATCTAACCAATTAATTTATAAGTAGTATATTGATTTCCATCAAGAAGTAACCTCAATTAAGAATGGTGATATAAACATGAGTATTTATCAAACAATTTGGAAAGATAAGAAAAATCGTACTGCACTAGTATCTTCTATTATAGCTATTGCCATGCTTATTTTAGTCATTTTCCTAGCATCTTTAAAACAAGATTTTGTTCCTAATTGGTTAAAATGGATGTATACACCTGGAGAATATAATGTTGGTTTAACAATTATTACTTTTATTTGCTTGGCAATTCTCTATCTATTCACATTAATCGCCATTGCAACAATAAATGAAATAAGAGCAAACCTACCAGGTTGGGGAAGCATCATTTTAAGTGCGATTATTACATTTCTCATTGGTATTATGGCTACATTCATAAAACCAGAAGAAGCAGAAAAATACTGGAATTATACAGCAGGAATGAGATGGACAATTTTTGGATCTTTATTCGCATTTGTAATTTTAAGTATAGTTTACTTGTTTTTCACAGAAACACCAGAAGAAGCAAACTAATATGTTTCTTATTTTTTTATTCACTCAATTCTAGACAACAATAAATAATGTTATTTTTTTGAAATTATTATTTAGTAAAAAAATACACATTAAATGTTTTTAGTAGATATTATGCGTTTACTTCACTTAATACTATTTCTTTTATTTCTGGAATCTCTTTTAATATGAGTTTAATTTCTTCAGATGTTTTACTTAAGTCTTTTTTCTGGAAAAACCCTTCCCAAAGACACTTATTTTCCATAAGGCATAGACCTGTACTATAAATAACCTTACTTGCAAATTCTGAAATTTTGGTCATGACTTTTGCGACAATTTCTGGTGTAAGTGGATATATTGAAATAGATAGTCTTAATATTGAACTAGTTACAGGAAAAAAATATAATGCTCTTGCATTTTTTGCATAAATACTTAGAATAGGCCCATCTTTAGTCATCGTAGACAATTCTTCTTTTACATCCTCTGAAATTTCAACATCCATTGCATTCTCGTAAACTTTTGAATATGTCAACATAGATGTTTTGTTCATAGAAATCACTTTTTAGGTATTCAAACTAACATAACATTAACTAGTTATTAACTTTAATGCTGTTAAAAACTATTAATTTCCATATATTAGTTTTTCTTTTTTTTTTTAATGTGTTTACTCTACCCACGTTGGTAACAAATAAATAGAAAGTGGGTTACGAGGGTAAGTGACTAAACATGAATAAACCCAAACGTAACCTAGAGAGACTAAGAAAGATTGTGGTTAAAAAAGCTTTGGAAGGAGAGAAGATAAAAGAGGTAGCTCACGACTATATGGTGAGTAGAAAGTTTGTTTACAAGTGGTTGAAAAGGTTTGAGGAGAACCCTGAAGGAGAATGGTGGAAGGATAGATCTTCTAGACCTAAAACTATACACAGGAAAGTAGATGAGGAGTTAAGAGAGAGGATAAGGGAGTTAAGAGTAAAGTAAGGAATGAACGTGGAGAAGATAGTTTATTTGCTAAAGAGAGAAGGAAGAGCATTATCACGAAACACAGTAGTTAAAGTAATAGGAGAGTTAGGTCTTCCTCTGTGGAGTAATAGAAAAAAGAGAAACATTACTCGATACAAGAGTTTTGAACGCTCTAGCCCTAACGAACTCTGGCAGATAGATGTGAAAGGACCATTCTGGGTAGAAGAACAAGGACAACACCTTTATCTCATAACTCTGATAGACGACCACTCACGATTCTGTCTGGGAGCTAAACTCCACCCTTTTGCACCAAAAAAAGAGCAGATAATAAGTTTGTTAGAAGAAGCAATAGAAAAATATGGACACCCCGAGTCTATCCTCACAGACAACGGAGCACTGTTTTCCTCCGTTAGAGGAGGAACAAGTACCTTCTCCCGTTGGTGTCAAACAGAAGGAATAAAGCACATAAGATCTAGGGTTTTTCACCCCGAAACATGTGGAAAAGTAGAAAGACTACATGGAACCATCATCCGTGAGATGAGAAGACTAGGACTAACCTACTGTAACTCCGACCTCTCCTTCTACCGCTCATACTACAATTTTAGCCGCCCTCACCAGTCTCTTAACCTCCTTACCCCTGGAGAAAAATTTATGAATCACCCCTATGTTTCTCTAGTGCCCAAAAGTGTAACCCAGGTCTATTGAGTGAACATTTTTTTTTTTAATGAAAAATTCTTTTCAAATCTTGTATAAGCACTCAATTGTTTAAAAATAATTTTGAAAGAAGTATTATGGTTAAAATGAATTTCGCAATAATTAATGGAGTTATATATACAGTTAATAAAGAAAATGAAGTTATTAAAAATGGTACGATTCTTGTAAAAGATGGTAAAATAGAAAAAATATCACCAGAAACAATAAAAGCAGAAGGGTACGAAATAATTGATGCTGCAGGAGGACATATTTTTCCAGGTTTCATTGATTCACACACTCACCAAGGACTTTTTGATGGTTCTGTAGGTTGGCCTGGTTTCGATGGGAATGAAATGACTGATCCTTCTACACCTTATGTAAGAGCTATTGATGCTATTAATCCTGAGGACTCAGCATTGATTGAAGCTAGGATAGGAGGAGTTACTACTATTCAAACATGATCAGGATCAGGAAATGTTATAGGAGGAACAGATACTATAATTAAAACTTGGTCAGAGAGCAAAATAATTGACGACATGATTGTAAAAGAACCATCATGGTAAGTTTATTTTGGGCATAGAAATTCTTAAAGGGATGATCGGACCAAATTACAAGGTCAGCATCTTTTCCTTCTTCTAAACTGCCTATTCTATCACTAACACCTATCATTTCTGCAGCATTAATTTTAACAGCTTTTAGTGCTTCGTCAACTGGTAATCCTTCTTTTATGGCCATACAAGGTAAAATAGGAAAATAACACAATCTCGTAAATGAATCACTTTGTATTGAAATTTTCACCCCAACTTTCCAAAGTATAACTGGAGTTTTAAAAGTTATATTTTTAAGTTCCACTTTTTCGAAACCCACTAAAGATGGTCCGACAGAAGCTGACACTCCTTTTTTCGCAATATATTCTGCTATTTTATGTCCTTCAGTAGCGTGAATTAAAACAAGGTTAATGTCAAACTGTGAGGTAATTAGATAATTACCGATCAATAGTTGCGTGAATTAAAACAAGGTTAATGTCAAACTCTTCAGCTAACCTAATTGCTGTGACAATATCGTTTGCTTGATGACAATGCATATTTAGAGGAATCTCTCTGCGTAACACTTTCACAAGTATTTCTTTACCTATATCTCGTTCTGGTTCTGAAGGTATTTTCTCTTTTTCTCCCTTCTCAAAAGCAAGTTTTTTCTTTGCTTCATATTCTTCCCATTTTTTAGCATAATTTCGTGCTTCTACAAAAGTTTTTCTAAAAACTGCAGCATTTCCCATTCTTGTAGAGGGAAGTTTCTTATCTGTTCCATAAACTCTTTTTGGATTTTCACTTAAAGCTGACTTTAAACATGAGATACTTTTTTACGTAAAAACTAAATTTTTAGTTTGTGGAGTTATTAGACCAATAACAACCTGAAACACATTTGCTTAAATAAAACATACAAAATATTGGGGAGTGTAACAACTTTTCAGCTATCTTTATATATTTAATTCTCATTTATGTAGTGTCTTGAGCTAGATGCTTAAAGACGTAGGTTTCATTCCTACGACACCCGGTCTTCCCTTTGGGAGTTATGAGTGCCCGGGGTAAGGAGATGAACCCCTTAGAGAACTTAATTAAGACTGTGTCTTTCATGTTCTCTTAAGCCAGTCTTCACAACTTTCGCTAAGTTTGTTGATTGGTTGGGGAGAGTCCTGAAGAAATTACGTAAAATTTCAACTCATGATTAATGGAAGTATAGCTTACAAAAAAGAAGAGTAAAATCAATTAGGCCCGCTCATAATAACCAGGAGTTCTATGAGGCCCAAAAGATTCTACCCCCTCTTCTTTCAACTGTAACAATAACTCCTCTTTTTCTTTTTCTGATATTTCATCTCTTTCAAACAAAAAATTAATTATTTCTATTGCCTCATCTACTGTTTTACATCGGCATATAAAATCTATAACTCCAGGTTCATATCCTCTGAATTTTCTTATTTTTTTTGTTCCTTTGCTTGTTCTTGCTTCATGTTCTGATAGAATTTGTTCACTTTCCTTTAGTTCTTTATAGATTGCAGGAAAAAAGTCCTTAATATCGTCTTCTAAATCTCCAGCATTAGCTTTTTTTTGCTTATTTTGCATAATTAGACATAAAATTTAGTAATTAAAAGACTTATGATTTATAATTTTGAAATAAAATTTCAACCTATGTTTATGAAATTAAACTTTTGTTTTTTCAACCCTAAGATCTACAGCGATGTGTGCAATATTTGGAGATAATGAGCGAATTTTTCTTATTAATTGAATTATAATCTTATTCTTTAACTTACTCTCTTTAACTACTCTCTCTAGTCTTTGCCTAACAATTTTTCCAAGATCATTTTTGTTTTCTTTTTTTCCTACATACTCTGAAATTTGCCAATGGATAATCCCTTCTTCATTCGATAGAGATTTTATCGCTAGAGGAAGTGCTTTATCGGCAAGCATTGGAAGAGGTAAAATTATTCTATCTGCATAATTAATAAACTGTTTTTTTACAATTTCAAGAGCATCACCTAAGTAAGGAATTACTTTATTATTACACTTATTAACTTCAATATTTTTAATCATATATTGATAAGCAGCATAGTTTAACTCTATACTATGAATCACAGAAGAAGGCACTTTTTTTGCTATACAAATAGAAAAGGGTCCTACTCCAGAAAAAAAGTTAATTATTTTCTCATTTTTATTAACTTCATTCGCAATACGTTGTCTTTCAAAACTTAATCTCGGTGAAAAGAAAACTTTTGCAGGGTTGAGATAGAATTTACACCCATATTCAGTATGTATCGTTTCAAATTTTTTTTCTCCCATAAAATATCTTAGAGAGGGAACTCTTTCCTCTTTAGAGACTTTATTAGTTTGTAATAGTACTGTTCGTATATGCTTCTTCTTTGATAATTGTTCTTCAGCAAAGTTTCTTAATTTGCATAAATCTTCATTCGACCTAATAATTAGTATGTGTCCTATTTGCTCAGAAATGACCTTCATAGTTTCTTGTAGAATGTATTACAGAATAGTTTAAAATCTTAATTGTATATTAACCAATAATGAACAGAGTTTTTATTATCGGAGTAGGTCTAACGAAATTTGGAAAGCATGAACAGTTAAGTACAAGGGATCTTTTTTTTCATGCTTCAAAAAAAGCTATCGCAGATGCGAAAATAGATATTAATGAAATCGATGGAATATATTTTGGGAATCTTTCTTCTGACAGATTTGAACACCAAGCTCACACAGCAGCAATTAATGCATCTAATATTTCTTTTCGTCATCTTCCTTCTACAAGAATAGAAGATGCATGTGCTTCAGGAGGAGTGGCAGTAGCACAAGCTTACTTAGCAATAAAATCAGGGCTTCATGACACTGTTCTTGTAGCTGGAGCAGAAAAAATGACTAATCTAAGCACACCAGAAGTTACAGATGTTTTAGGTACATGTGCAGATGATATATACGAACTCCCCCACGGTATAACATTTCCAGGCTTGTATGCATTAATGGCAAGAGCACACATGCACAAATATGGTACTACAAGAGAACAAATGTCAATGGTTGCAGTAAAGAACCACTTTAATGCTTTAAAAAACCCTTATGCTCAATTTCACAAAGAAATAACGTTAGAAAAAGCAATGAACTCCATTATTGTTTCAGATCCATTAAATTTGTATGATTGCTCCCCTATTACTGACGGAGGCGCTGCAATTATATTAACCTCTGAAGAAAAAATAAAAAATCTTGATGTTAGTCCTGTTGAAATTGTAGGTGTTGGGCAAGCTTCTGATTCTATTAGTTTAGCCAACAGAAAATCACTTACAAGCATTGAAGCAAATAAAATTGCAGCAAAACGAGCTTATAATATGGCTCAGATTACTCCAAAAAACATTGATATTGCTGAAGTACATGACTGTTTTACCATTGCCGAAATAATTAATATTGAAGATTTAGGCTTTTTTGAAGAAGGAAAAGGAGGAAAAGCAGTTGAAGAAGGAACAACAGCAATTGATGGTGATTTGCCAATAAATACAGATGGAGGATTAAAAGCTAAAGGACACCCTATTGGTGCTACAGGAGTTGCACAGATTATCGAATTGGTTCACCAGATCAGAGGAACAGCAGAAAATAGGCAACTAAATGGTATAAAATATGGACTTGCTCAAAATATGGGGGGCTCTGGAGCAACTAGTGTAGTAAACATTCTTAAGGAGGTTGATTAGAGTGGAGTCAATTCTAAATAGTTTTATTGAAGGATTAAAAAACGAGAAAATTCTATATAATCGATGTAATCAGTGTAAGAAAAATTTTCTTCCACCAACTTATCACTGTCCTACTTGTGGGAATGACAAATTAGAAATAAAGGAAGCTCAAAAAGAGGGTACAATCGAAACTTTTACTGTTGTTCATGTTGCTCCAACAGACTTTGTCAAAGAAGCTCCATATATAGTAGGAATAGTTCAACTCAACGATGATTTAAGGATAATGGCACGTATTAAAAGTACACAAAATGAGAATATAAATGTAGGAGACAAAGTAAAAGCAGCATTTGATAAAAAAAAGCAAGATGCATCTATTCTGTTCTTTACTTTTTAGATTTTATATTTCTCCAACTAACTTTAATCCTTTTTTTCCAACCAACGTTACATACAAGAGTCCTTCTTTATGAAGTCTTTTTCTCAGATTGACATCTGTTGTTGCTACAATTCCATCATATTCTTTTGCTAGGCGAACTAATTCATCATCAGTGTGTCCTTCAGTTCTTGAAGGTATAATTTCGAATTTTTGAGCAATCGCTAGAGCCAACCTTGCTTTATTTTGCACAGATGGTTTTCCGTTCTCTACTAAGTTTTGCAGTTCTTTTATTACAATCTCTGGAATAACAACTTTAGAAGAAAAAGGTAAAGATTCTATTTGTCCTAAATTTAATTTTTTCTCGGCTGGTAACATCAAAATACAGCTATCTAGAAATACTAACCGCTTTTTTACTGAAATCATTTGTCATCAATTATTTCTCCAACTCCAATTAGACGGAACCTTCTTTGTATCCTTCGAGATATTGCAACTTTTTCTTTAACTCGAGAAGATATTTCTCTTGTTAACTTAACCTTGACCCATTCTCCTTTAATTTCTGTAATTACACCAGCAGTTTTTGCTGTCCCCACATTTAACATTAAAGTTTCATTTTTAGCTAATGGTTGTACTTCTGTAATTTCTTCCGAACCCACCACATACTTCATCAGTTGAACTTTCATTGTTAATTCGCTAAGAATTGGGGGTGAATGACCCGGAGATGTAACAATATTTCCAGACATCTTATCCGCCCTAGCAAAAGAGGGATCAAGATCTGTTCCTAATCCGACTAGACCACCAGAATGAGCAACATCTGTAAAACCTTGATCTCCTATTGCAATGCTTACCACTTTGGTTTTTATTGGAACATATTCAGTTTTTTTACCTTTTTTAAGAGAAAGGCCTGGCACGATCTCAATTTCATCGCCAACCCTTACTACACCACTTTTAATGGAACCACCTAAAACTGCTCCTCTGAGTTTTTTAGGTTTTGTTCCTGGGCGATTAATGTCAAAGGAACGTGCAACGTGCATTTCAAACGGACTTTCTTCATCAATTTTAGGACTAGGTATATTTTCTTCAATTGCTTTGATAAGCAGATCTAAATTTGCTTTATGCATTGCACTAATGGGAATAATGGGAGCGTTTTCAGCTATTGTCCCTTTTATAAAATCTTTTATTTGTTGATAATTTTTCTTTGCTTGCTCTTCAGATACAAGTTCAATTTTGTTTTGAGCAATTACAATATTTGAGATACCTAAAATTTCCATTGCAGCTAGATGTTCTCGTGTTTGAGGTTGAGGACACTCAGTATTAGCCGCAATAAGTAAAATTGCACCATCCATTATATTTGCTCCAGAAAGTAGGGTTGCCATAAGAATTTCATGTCCTGGACAATCAACAAAAGAGACTTTTCGTAATAATTCTGTTTCAACATTATGTACAGGGCATATTTTTTCTGTTGTGTAACACTCAGGATCACCACATTGAGGACACTTTCGAAATTCTGCATCTGCATATCCGAGTCTTATGGAAATCCCTCTTTTTAACTCTTCTGAGTGAGTATCAGGAAATTTTCCAGAAAGAGCTTGAACTAGCGTTGATTTACCATTATCTACATGTCCAATTGTCCCAATGTTTACTTCGGCTTGGACAATAGTTTCACTCTTTTTATTAGACGGTGTGTTCTTTTGTTCTTTGCTCATCTTAAGTCCTTATTATCTACTGGATTAATATAGTTAATGGTGTTAAACCATGCTAAATTTTTGTTTACATATTTTATTGAACAGTCAAATACAAAAAATAAACAGTCGAATACAAAAAATAGGAAAATACATGAAAAGAAAAAAAAATAATACGTATCGAATAATGATTTCCAATTATCATACAAAAACAGCAACAAAAAAAATAAACAACTTTATTCTTGAACTAATATAGAGATATTCACTAATTTTTAATCATAGATTTAATAGATAGTCAACGTGTGTTTCAGCCCTTCAATTTTAAAAAATGCAATATTACAAACATAGTGCAAGAATATAAACACCAACAATAATTATTATTTTTTTCTTGTAAAAAACAGATGCAAGATAAAAAATTTCACGAGTTATGGCATTTTTACTAGTTTAAACTATTTAAACCAGCGTTTTTGGTAAAAGGATTTAAAAAGACAACTGAAAACGTTAATTTAACCTACAAAAAGGGATGTATCTGAAAAATGGCAATTTCTTCAGGAACAACAAACCTAAAGTTAGATACGCAAAAGATTGAACTGCTAGAAAAGCTACCTCCAAGTGCAAGAAGAGTTTTTAAGATTGTGAAAGAAAAAGGCCCAATTACGAGCGCAGAAATCGTAGAAATTTGCAATTTAGCGCCACGAACCGTTCGACATGGACTCAAGCTGCTTGTAAGAGCTGGTCTAATAGAAAAACTACCGCACTTACTAGATATGAGATCAAGTAAATTTTATTGTGACTAAATCTATTAAGTCAATCTTTTTATTTTCGTTTTTAATATCGATTTCTGTTTTCTCTATTAGAAATGTACTTACGGGTACTCAAGAGTTTTTTCAATTTAAGTGGTTGATTTTTTCAAAAAGCTTTAATTTGATTAAGTTTCAATTTAAAATGAATATCATGTTAATAGGAATTGTAGGAAAACCAAGTGCTGGAAAAAGTACATTTCTCAATGCACTTACAATGGTTGGAGCTAAAACTGGCTCTTATCCCTTTACGACTATTGAACCAAATAGAGGAACTGCTTATGTAAGAACAAAATGCAAATGTACAGAATTAGGTGTCAAAGATAATCCAAGAAATAGCATCTGTGAAAATGGTTTTCGATTTTTACCTATTCAATTTTTAGATGTTGCGGGTCTTGTTCCAGGTGCATCTGAAGGAAGGGGATTGGGAAATAAATTCTTAGACGATTTACGCCAAGCCGATTTGTTGATTCATGTTGTTGATGCAAGTGGGTCATTAGATGCTGAAGGGAATCAAGTTAATAAAGGAAGCTGGGATCCATTGAAAGATGTTTCGTTTTTAGAGGATGAAATAGATTCTTGGATTAAAAACATAATTACTCGTGATTATATAGGAATGAAAAAGAAGGCTGAAGCAGAAAAGATAAGGTTATCAAAGTTATTAACTGAAAAACTTTCTGGATTAAAGATTTCTCCTTCTGATATTTCATCGTCTATCTTCGAATCAGATATCATTGATGATGACCCTAAAACATGGGATGAAAATTTGGATAATCTTGTTACCATAATTCGAAAAAAATCCAAGCCTATAATCGTAGTAGCAAACAAGATTGATCAAGAAACAGCACACGAAAATTATGAAAGAATGAAAGAAATTCTTAAAAAAGATGTTTTTCCTGCTTCTGCACTTTCTGAGGTCGTATTAAGGTCAGAGCAAGAGAAGGGTACTATTAGTTATACCCCTGGAGATTCAGATTTTAAAATATTAGATGAAGAAAAATTAGGGAAGAAGAAGGAAATTTTGTTAAAGATAAAACATGAAATTTTAGAGAGATATGGATCAACTGGTATTCAAAAAATACTAAATTATATTGTATTTGATAAAATGAAAATGATTGTTGTATATCCTGTCGAAGATTTAACAAAGTACACTGACAAAGATGGAAATGTCCTACCTGATGCTTTTTTAGTACCGAAAGGGACTACAACTATTGAGTTTGCAGGAAAAATACATTCTGATTTTGCGAAAAACTTCATCAATGGACAACTTGCCCCCTCAGGAAGAAGAGTAGGAGCAGATTATGAATTACAAAACAACGATGTAATAAAAATAAATGCAGCAGTAAAATAAACTTATTGCAATATGACAAGTAAATAAGAAAGGAATAAGAAAAAAATCATAAGTAAAGTCTTTAAAGTTCATAATCATGTGTATGAAACATTACATCACGGTTTACAGCTGCTTTAAACATCTGTAGAAGTAATTCATTGTCTGTTCTAATTGCTACAGGTACAGCATCAGGCACCAAAAATGCAAAGATTGCTTCGTCAAAACCATCCTTAATACCACAAAAAACATCCTTTTTGTCGTATTGTCTTAATTTCAGACCTACAAAGCGTTCTTTTAAGTTTATCAAGGCATTTCTAAATTTTCCTGAAGAAAAGTCAGAAACTAGTGTTACTCTATTTGCTTTTGTAAACATCGCCATTTCTTCCAACAAAGATTCTTCTAAGTATGGTGTTATTACCAACAACTCCCTACTAGCCCGCATACTTAAATCAGTTAAACTTGCTAGAATTGCTTCCTCACCAACTATCACCGACACATTATGATGTCCTTTGATGTTAACAGAATTTGCGGCTTTATCGATCTGTTTTAATTCATCTTCTCTTGTATTTATCACTTGATAATATGCAGATGCTTTTTCTCGCAATGATGCTAATTTTTCCATTATTGCTTCATCAACATCCTTAATAACAGAAGCAACTTGAGCCACAATAGTGTCAATTTGTACTTCTTCTGCTTCAATTATTTTGGATGTAAGTTGCTCCTTTATTTTTTCTGTTTTTTCTTCCATAATTTTCATATCATCATTTATATGGTTTGCAATTTCTTCTTTAGTTTTTATTACTTTATTGGCAAAGTCTTTATCAAAGACTGCAAGTTTTTCTTTAAAATCTCCACCAATTTTTTGGATATCTTCTTTTGTTTTATTTAGTTCCGTATTTACTTCATTCTTGAAATCAATCATAGTCTTAGAATGCTCATCATGGAATTGTTGGATATTTCCTATAATATTAGAAGACGTATTATCCATACTTTCAGAAATAGTTTTAATTAAATTTGAACTTACCTCTTTACATGAATCGTAAGAAGATAAAACATATTTCTCGACTTCATTTTGAATTTTATTCAAAAGTTCATCAGGTAGAAGTTCTGTTTTCTCAGTTGTTTCTGCTATAATTTGACTCTTTTTTGTTTTAATACTAGTTGCTCCATTCAATTGGAAATGATCTATTTTCTCGCGCAATTTGTCCTTTGTTTCATTAATTTTTAAAACATGTTGATCAACTATTTGAAGACCACTTTCTGAGAAATTATTTGCAAGAGATCTCATACCATCTCTTACTTCTTGTAATTTTTCGATTAAAGGACTTGCTTTCTTTTTCTTCAAGTCTTCTGCTAGGTGTAAAGCATCGACTATAGTAGAAGAAAGTTTGTTAATATTTCTATCAATTTGTTCTACTGATCTTCTTAATTCCTGTGTTTGGCGAGTTTGCTCTGTTAAGATAACATTAATATTTTGTTGTAATGATTCAGCCAATATACGACTTTCCTTAACCCAAGCTTCAAATGTATCTTCCCATATCCCTCTATATTTTTTCAGGAATTCTTCTTGCAATTCATTTGCATAGTTTAAATGTTCTTTTAAAACATTATCAAGTTCTGGAGCAAATTTGTCCAGAAAATCTTTATGATTTTCTGTATGTGATTCAAGCCCATTTTTTAAGATTTTGAATAATTCTGAAAAGTCAACTGAAAGCTGCTGTTCAATATTATTTTTATTCAACTCACTTCTTTTTTTTGCAGAATGTTCAAATTGTTTAATAAAAGCATCTAATTCTTTTAAATAAGATTCCATTCTAAGGGAGATAGCAATTGATTGATTTTGTGCTTCAGCTATTTCTTTAGAGATCAGGTTAACTGTTTCATCAAGAATTTTAAATGATTCATTTTCAATTGTTTCTGACATTTCAACAAACTGGGAGTTAACAGAATCAGTAAGTTGTTTTATTAATCCACTAACGATATGAATATCAAATATATGTTCATCACTTGAGTTATCTAATTTACCACCAAACTGTTTCCTTTTCTCTTGATAGGATGTTGCATCTTTTTTTAAGCTGTTTATTATTCCTTCAATAGCATATAAGGTGTCACGTTCGACTGTAATGTATTGTTTCAAAAATGGAAAAACGGCTAGATATTGTGGAGTTAAACCTTTAATTTTTTTAAGAAAACCAATTTCTTCTAGGTTTTTTACTGATTGAACTGTTGATAGAGCGTCTAATTGAGTTATAACCATGATTTCGCCTATCGTTGCTTTCCCCAATCCAAGTACTGTTGTATATATCTTTATATCATTTTCATTTAAACCAATTCTGGTTAATAATGGAGGTAATATGTTAACATCACTCATTTGTTTCACTCACATATAAATTAAATTTTATTTATTTTTTATCTCTAATGTCATACTAAGCAGTATAGATTTTAAATTTTTGTTCTCAAAAACAAAAAACAAGTTTAAAAAACTGTATATACTTTAACCTTTTACAATCTACTATCAACATCAGATAAATCAAAAAATGTAACAAAAACAAAAAATGTAAACAAAAAATGGGATAAGGAAAAGCTAAGCATATAATTTTTCATAGAAAAGTACAATGTTTTTTAGCAGAGTTTTAAATGCTTCATCAACGTTTTCACCTGTCTTTGCTGAAGTTTCAATGTATGGAACTGCAAAGCCTGACCAAGATGATAATGATCTTGCATATTCTTCTGCTTGTTCCCGTAATATTGGGTCTTTTGCTGTTTCTCTTAAATCAGATTTATTTCCAATTAAAACAATTGGTACTACACGATTATGATTATTTTTTAATAATTCTGCAATCCATGCAGGTATATTCTCAAATGATGACCTGCGAGAAATATCAAAAACAAGCAGACAACCAGATGTCCCACGATAATAAACTTCGCGTACTGCAGAAAATCGTTGTTGTCCAGCTAAGTCCCATATTTGTGCCACGAAATCTTGTTGATCTATTTTTAATCTTTTTACTGCAAAATCTGCACCAATTGTCATGCTATATCCTTCTTTAAATCCCTCTCCCAAGTATGTTTTTCTGAGTGATGTTTTCCCTACAGCACCGTCACCGAGTAATGTTACTTTGAAAATTTTTCGCTGTGATGAACTCATTATTTATTCCCCAATTAACTCCAATTAGTAATGACTAAATTAGCACTATAAATTAATTACTTTGTAATGCTTTAAATATTTTGCTTACTAGGAAAAGTTTTTCAAACTGATAACAAAAAAAAAATCAAATTTTAAAAACTACAACTTAAAAAAATAAGAAATTTATCAAAACAAGATAATTAAGCTTAAAAGTTACTGAAAAAAGTGAAAAACATGAATAATATTGCTAATATCGTTCTTGAAAGACTTTTAGAACATTATGATATTAAAACAAAGAAGTTTTTACAGAATTATTCAACTCCTTTTCAGCTATTAGTTGCAGCTTTATTAAGTGCACAAAGCACAGATAAACAAGTAAATAATGTTACAAAAAAACTCTTTGAAAAATTCCCTGACCCAAAATCTTTTGCAAGTTCAGCTCCAAAAGAGATAGAACAATATATTAAAAGCGTAGGTCTGTATAAAAATAAAGCCAAGAATATCTATGATCTTTCTAATGTTTTAGTAAACGAATATAATTCAGCAATACCTAAAACAATTTCAGACTTAATCAAATTACCAGGTATTGGAAGAAAGACTGCTAATGTTGTCTTAAATGATTGGTTTAAAATAAATGAAGGAATAGCAGTAGACACTCATGTACAGAGAATTAGTTATCGTATAGGTTTAACAAAAAACACCAACCCAAGAAAAATAGAACATGACTTGATGCTTCTTTTTCCAAAAGATAGTTGGGATATCATAACTCGATTATTTATTTCTCATGGGAGAGAGATTTGTTTAGCTCGTAATCCAAAGTGTAATATATGTTTTTTAAACGATATTTGTCAAAAAAACATTATCAAAAAAACATTGTCAAAGAAGAGAAATTAAGCAAAAAAAAGAAAATAACATTGCTAAATAACTGTTGTATCAAAATTTGGGTCTAGTTCTACTGTATCATCCTCTTTAAGTTGTACTATCTTTATTTCCTCTAATTCTTTAAGATACTGTTTTGTTTGGCTTAAGGAAATACCTAACACAAAAGACAACTGCATTTGAGAAATTGATTGTAACTGCTTCAACATACTTATAATTTTATATCTTGGATCCGTAGAAACTAGTTTTTGTGTTATCTCTTTAACTTTATTCCATTGTTCTTTTTCTTCTATTATATTATTCAACTCTTTTTCGATTTCAGATTTTTTCACTGAAAGAGCAACTACTTGATCAGACAATTCATAGATTAGTTGTTCGCGTTCTTCTAGCATGCTAACAAGTCTAGAGATATATTCCTTTTGTTCATCAACGATAGAATACTGCTCCTCTTGATTTAAAGTTTCTTCTTGTTTTTTGTACTTCGTTCTATCAATATCTAGCTCTTTTAACAATTTCTCTTTTTCATCAATATCTGAAGAACTATAGAAAAGAGTAATTAACCTATAGAATTCCGATTTTATTTCACTTAAGAGAAACTTGGTGGAACTATCAATTTGCTCTTTAATCATATCTACTACTGAAGCGATTTCAAAAGGAAGGCCATTGCTTGTACTTGTTTGAGAAATAGGTGTATGTTTTTTCAAATCTTCTTTTAAAGCTTGTATTTCATTGGACAATTTTATAATCTCAGTAAGGATTCTATCTTTTTCGTTATTTTTGTTTTCTTCTAGTGTCATTTTTCTCCCTATATCTTTGAGGTTGATTCTATCTTGAATCCTTCTTCTTCTGATGGAGAAACATCTAATACCTCACTTATGTATGCAACACCCATCAGTTTGCTTATTGAAAATGTGTCCCTTAACCTTGAACCAATTCTATCTCTCGTAAAATGAAAAATTCCTTGAGCATAATTTAAAATAATTTGTTCAGCAACAGGATTCAGAATATTTTGTGGGAGCAAAAAGAAGTGCACTCCACCCATTTTAGAAAACATCTGAATTATTTCTTTCATAAAGCTAATCAGTGCATTATGATCATCATCTAGTTGATCTTCCTTTAACCATAAGAGGTCATCAAAAACGCTGAAACAATTTTTTTTCTGCGTTTCTTTAACATGCAGTATTTTTTCTATAATACGTTTAATATATGTTCTTCTTTTTACTTCTATTCTTCCAATTTTTAAAGAAGTAGTCGTGCTGCTAGCCATATCATACATATTTTCAAAGAAAAAAGATTTATCCTTAACACTCATTATATCCCAATTATAAGCAGTGTATGATTGTTTTACAAGTTCAAAAGGTTTACTGCTATGGACATAAAAAACACGGTTGAGATCAGTTTTTTGAGCCCAGTTAAGAACAATACGTTGTACAAATAATAGAGGAATTACTGAGGATGCAGGGTAAGAAACAACAATTACAGAACCTGAGGGAATACCTTGTCTTGCCGACATTTCCATACCTAATTTTTGATCTAAAGAACGAATCCCAGTTTTAATTAACCCTGTTGAAACAGTAGACTCTGCACCTACTTTACCTATTCGCTCAATGTTTCCTCTTGTGTTATTGAAACTCATTTTCTAACCCCGCACAGAGTAGTTAATATCAGAATTCTTCTAGTTCTTTTAATGCAAGTTCAAGATCAGATAAATATTCTTCTTGAACAGATTCAACTCTAGGAGTTGGTTCAGGAGTAGAAACTTGTGCAGGTGTGCTAACAGGTTCCCTTGCTTCTATGGGTTTTGTTTCAACATCCAATATTGCTCTGATATTTTCTGATTGTATTTTCATAGTTCTTCTAACTAAACCTAGTTGAATACCAGCATCTGTAATAAGGCAGAGGACAGAACTACCACAACTAGCAACTAAAATAAATCCATCTTCAAATTCAGAGATAATAATATCTAATTTCTCTAAACCAACATTTGTTCCTTGTTGTTCTGAAGCTAAATATACTGCGCTTGCTATTGCTCCTAGAGCTTCTGTTTCAAACTCATCGAAAGCAAATCTTGAAGAATATGCTAGTGTTAACCCTGTTTTATCTGCTAAAATAACATGATTTATTAAAGGATCACTTGTAATAATTTCATGGAGAATACTGTTTATTTTATCTACACCGATAATTCTTATCACCTTTACTAATTAATCATAAGTTATTATGTACTATTAATAATTAGTTATATAAGCGTTAGTCTCAGAAGAATAAAAGTTTTACCAAAATAACGAGAAAACTAGACATAAATTTAAAAAAAGCTCATTTAATATCCTAGAGCAAGATTTTTATTAGATTTGCAATTTTATAACATATGAAAAAATTAGAATATCCAATTATCATTTTAAATTTTAAAAATTACAGCGAAGCAACTGGTGAAAAAGCATTAAGACTTGCAATAATTGCAGAAGAAGTTTCAAAAAACAAAAAAGTAAACATCGCTATTTGTCCTCAAACTGTAGATATCAGAATGATTTCACAAGAAGTTGACTTACCTATTTTAGCTCAGCACATAGATTCTAACGATTCTGGTAGTCACACTGGAAATAATCTAGTTGATGCTATTATCGAAGCTGGGGCAATAGGAACACTAGTTAACCACTCTGAACGTCAACTGAAAATTTCAGAAATAGAAAGAATTATCGAAAAATCGAAAGAAAAAGGGTTCTTAACTTGCGTTTGCGCAAATAATATTCAAACTAGTAAAGCAGTAGCAGCACTAGACCCAGCTATGGTTGCAATGGAACCTCCAGAGTTAATTGGAGGAAATGTTTCAGTGACTACAAAACCAGATTTAGTTAGAAAAACTGTTGAATCGATAAAACAGATTAATCCAAATGTAATTCCATTAGTCGGTGCAGGAGTAAAAACAAAGGAAGATGTGGAGAAAGCAATAAAATTAGGAGCTAAAGGCGTACTACTCGCGTCTGGTTTCGTCAAGTCTAAAGATCCAAAACAAGCTCTTGAAGAAATGGCAGATGGAATTCTAAATTCTTAAAATAAATAATAGAGAGAGAAAATTCTTTTTAGTTTCTTTTCCACATTAGTTTTCCATTTTGCTCAATCTTACCTAATAGTCCTGCTTTCTCCATCTCAGAAAGTGTTTTTGCGAATTCTTCTTTTGACAATGGTTGTTCTCCTTTTTTCATTCTAGAGAAGACACATGCTGTATATAGAGCATCTTCGTACATAAATTTACTAGAGGAAAATGATTCTAATATTAAATTCATATTTGGAATTTTATGCTCTTTGACAACTGTTTCTACTTTTTGTACAGTTGGCATGGTTTCACGGATTTTTGAACTAAAAATATCTGTTAGTAAATCAGGAAGAGATTTTCCTGTTATAGTTTTTGAAAATCCATACAATTCAGCAAGACCTGACACTGCATGGAGAATAAATTGCTCTACAGATGAGAATTTACCTTCTTCGACTTTCTTTTCCATAAAACTATACAGTTCATCTGGTATGTTCAAATTAAATTGTTTCAATGTAATTACCTCAATAAATTACTAGAATCTTATATTAAAAACTCTTTCGAGAACTGTATGTTTTTTGGAATAACGGTTTTTTGATTTAAAAAAAAGACAATTATTTTTATTTTTTAACAAATTTTCCTTATATTTTGGTAAAAACAAAAAAAGAGTATTTAGTGGCATCATTCGGCTATCTTCTATCATTCATGGAGTCTACGCCGTCTCATTTCATTCATTTGCCAATAAAAAACAAATTTTTAAATTAATAAACTTTTATAAAACATACAAAGAGGAAAGAATAGATATTTTAACTAAATTTACGACCACGTTTATACTGTGTGAAACCACATTTTCCACAAGTCCACCTATCCTTGTGTTCAGCCATATATGTAGCTCCACCGCATCTTTCACAAACTTTCTTTACTCTTACTATTTTGTCTCCTTCAATCTTATAATATTTATGAGCTTGAGTCATCTTTTCTCACCTATTCTTCTTTTTCATCTTTAATTATACCAGAACGCTTTAGTAAATGAGGACGCTCAACTTTTAGAGCTCGGTCTACAGAATCGTAAACATGAAATAAAGCATCAGATTGCCCAATACCATATTGGGCGTCCATTTTTATGAGAACCACTTGATTTCTTTCCTTATTTAGTAAAGCAGCAAGTTTTGATAATACGGCATCTCTTGAAGGTAATGCTTCGCCATAATGCTTAATTAATGTATAAACTTCTGTACGTTCTAGCAATTTATTGTCAATTTGTTTTTGTATTTCAATCTCCATTTTTTTTCACCAGATATTTTTCTACTAATTTTTTTACAAATTGTTTTCTTTCCTCAGTAACTGATACAACTACTAGTCCTTCTTTTGGTTGTCCATATAAGACTTTTGAATTCGTACTTACTTCAAATACCACTGGTAATACTAGTAAGTCTTCCTCTCCATTTATTTTTATAATAGTTTTGATTGAATCTATCTTTAATGCTTCACGGATTTTTTGACAAGCACTGATGGTTATTTTTCCAGGGGGGTTAATAGCATCAACAATTTGATAATTGTTAAGTTCAATGATAGAAGTTTCCTTTCTTTCTATTTGACCATCAATTATGATTAGACGAGGATAGATCTCATTTTCTAATAATTTTTTTGTTGTTGCATCCCCTACACTTATTATCTTACTCTCGAGACTATTGTCTTTTATAAAATCAAAAAAAGACTTTATTTCAGAATCTTTCCTCAATAGTTTCCCAAGTGGTTTTTTGAAAAAAGATCTATTTTTTGTTGGTAAAAAATAATTCATAGAAAAAAGAGAACACAACTTTTTCACCGAACTCTTAGCGCGTATCTTCCAGGAGTTGTGATATTCATTCTTTTTGCTATTTCGCTTCCTTCAACTTTTAATATGAACACTTCACCAGTGTATTCTGAAGACAAATCTTGGACTCTACAATGAGGACAAATGTTGACATTATCTTCAACAATTATGTGACACACTCTACATGCTTTTGCCATTTAAATCACTTTTTTTCTTCTTCAGTTTTTTTATCAAAACTCTGTTTCCATTCTTCAATCCATTCATATGCTCCAAGAGCATCCTGTTTCATTGTCAATCCCACTTGAATTTCTGTTTTTCTTACATTAACTGCAATTATTCGAGCTCGAACACGTGTATTTACAATAAGGTCCCTTTTCGTTTTATCGCCCCTAAGAAGGCCATTTTTTGGAACATACCTAAAGTAATCATCAGCTATTTGGGAAACATGACATAATGCATCGATTGTTCCAATTCTGCAAAACGCTCCAAAGTCTGTACATTCAATAACAATTCCTTCAACTATTTCATTAATTTCTGGGAGATAAGTTAATAGATCAATATCACACTCGTAATACACAGCTCCATCATTTGGGACAATTTTTCCTCTATAAACTTTATCAATGCCTGAAACTGCAACAATAATTCCTAATGCTGGATCAATCTTACCTTCTATACTTTCTCTTGCTATTTGAACAAGTACTTCCCTCAAATCTTCACCAAAACGATTTGGAGGAACGCGCAATGTTTCCCTGATTTTCGTATCATAGTAAATAAAAATCACCCACTTTACAAACAATCCTTCTAAAGAAGTAGTTTAGCTTTGCTTTAAAAATAAATCGCTTTTTGACCATTAAAAACAATATGGATTCTGCTAAAAGATGAAAACACAATTATTAAAAGTTCAGAAATTTGTTTCCAATACAAAACAGTTAAAGTTAAAAACAGCATTATATTTATCGTTATGTCGAGGAATTACAGATGAAGAAAAAGTTGAACTTTATTTCAATTGTAATCTTATTAGCACTTGTAAATGTTTTTATTCAACATTCAGCAGCGTATATACCAGAGAATACTATTGTTGTCAATCAGATCGTTGACACATATGAAAGCCATGTTAATAGTAATATTTCAATGTCAATATCAGTAAAGAATTATATGAACTTCACTTTAACAAATATTACTATTTCTCTTAATCTTTCTTCAAATACCGACCTTGAATCAGTAAAGTTTACCTCGTGTGATTTTGGACAACTATCAGGAGATAATGTAACACTTAATGAAACAATATTATCTTCATCTGAGGGAATTTTTACTCCATTAAATATTACAGAAGGTTACTTAACAGAAAAATATTTTGAAGTTAAAATAGATAAAATGGAAAACGGAACCAAACTTTTAGTTAACTTAAATATAACTGCAGAGGAAGAAGGAGATTACACTATCCCTAGAGTTAAGGTCACATACTTGGATAATTGGGGAGATAAAAAGAAAACTGAATCATCTAGAAATATACAATTATCATTTAAGGAAGTAGAAAGTTGGTCAGAAGATGTTCCCTATTGGAGAGGGGGAAAGAAACTAACTCCTATGGTGTCTGCTGTAATTTTTGCTTTATCACCGATTTTAATAGCAATTGCATCTTCGTACATCTTCACAATTAAGATAAGACGATATTAATCTTTTTTCTTTTTTTGTTTAATTAGAGACTAAATATCAACCAAAAGAAAAGACACTACTCAAAAACCTTTTCTAAATTATTAAACATACAGAGAATAGCAACCTTATTTACTGTCCTAATATTTTAAGATCAGTCAAATAAGCTTTTTAGTATAACAAAAGCTTTATTTTTATACAAAATAACAGAACTGTATGAGAAAACTACTTAAGCCTCGTTCTACGATAGCTATTTACACGATGCAATACTCCTTAATTGTTATAGCATCAATTTTCTTTATTATAGGTATCATGAGAGTTAAATCGACTGAAACTATGGATGTTGTTTCTTTGGTATGGCTTCTTTCTGGAGCTTTTCTATATGTTGCTTCATATATTTATGCAAAAAAAGGTGTTAAAATCATAAAATCTGCTTGCCCCTATTGTTACGGAACTGGATACATTGATATGGGTACTGGAAAAAATAAAAGACAAGAAACATGTCCTGTTTGTCATGGAACAGGAAAAATGTTGGACAAAGCTACAATTGAACTAGAAAAAGAGAAAGAAAGAATTCAAAAAGAAGAAAAAGAGAAAGAAAGAATTCAAAAAGAAGAAAAAGAGAAGTTACAAAACCCAGTAACCAAAGAAGAACAACAAAATAATAGCCCATGAAATCATCAGTAAAGCATTAACTACAAACCATGTACGAGTGGCCTTTTTGTTAAGTGTATTTTTTCCTTTAATACTAAAGGGATAAAAGTGAATTAGATAGGTTCCTTGCAGTTTTGAATAAAGCTCTCTTCCTGACAAACCTGTTGTTAACCAAGCCATTGCGTGGGCATCATCTTTTATTTTTCCATTTTTATCTTCTTTCCAACTTGGAAATAAATCCAACAACAAATGAGATGCATTTCCAATTAAAAAGAAACCAAAAACAGGTAAAAGGAAGTTTGTTCTTTCTGAAACAGCAATTACAGGTAAAGTTAAAATTGCGGGCACTATAGCTGAATGAGTAAGGAAATATCTGTGATGAAAAACTTCTTTCCAAATTATATCAAAATCTGGGAATTCAGCTCCAATTATACACATCAAAGCAGATATAACAATCCATAATGAATTGTCCCAACCTGCAAAAAAATCTTTTTCCACGAAATAAAGAATAATAATAGTAACAACCCAGAAAAAGAATCCTCCAATAATATGATTTTTTCGATTCATATATATATGTTCTAAAAAGATATACAATAAGTTTTTGCATAATTTTATTTTTTTGTTTCCTCAATAGTATTTTTCAAGTATTACATCGCTTTTTTTAAATTAGTGAGAATTGGGGGCTGAGATGGGAAAGGATATCGAAGTCAAATTTAGAGACTATGAAGTATACAAGTTAAGTATCTGTGGGCCTGGACAAGCAGGAAAGACAAGTTTATGTAAAAGACTTGTTCATAATAAATTTACTAGAAATTATAAAGAAACTGTAGGCGCAGAATTTTTTAGTTATAGGTTTAATACAAAAAAAGGAAAAAATGTTGGTCTATTTTACGATTTTGCAGGACAACAGCGATTTGTAAGTGTGCGTAATGTTCTTTATTCAGGCACAGATGCTGCAGCAGTAGTGTTTGATGTTACTAAAAGAGATTCTTTTCGTTCTGTTGCTCAATACATACGAGAATTGAGAAAAAAGCTAAAAGATGTTGAAATAACAATTGTTGGAAATAAAATTGATTCTAAAAAAAGAGAGATTTCATTTAAAGATGCAAAGAGAATAGCAGAAAAGCTTGGATGTAAATACGTCGAAACCTCTGCTGCAACTGGTGAAGGATTGGGAGAATTTTTCAAAACATTGATACATTCTGCAATTTCATATAAGAAGAAAAAAGTAAGCGTTGCAGAATGAGAGATTATAATTACTAAAACTCTTCATAATTTTTAATTCATTAGAAAGATCATCTTCACACAAATACTTTTTAAATTAAAAAATAACAAAAATTTGATTACTATGAGTCATAAAATTTCAAAAGTTGCAGTTGTTGGAGCTGGAACAATGGGTGCTGGTATAGCACAAGTTCTAGCACAAAAAGGATTACATGTAGCATTGGTGGATATAAAACAGGAATTTATAGATAAAGGTATTGAAAGAATTAAAAAATTTCTAACAAGATCTGTGGAAAAAGGCAAGATTTCAACTGAAGAGATGGAGAAAGCAATTTCCAACATATCACCTTATGTTAACCTTGAAGACGCAGTAGATGGCGTAGAACTAGTTATTGAAGCAATCGTAGAAAATGAAGAAATAAAGAAAGACCTTTTTAAAAAACTTGATAATATTTGTTCTTCAGAAGTAATATTAGCAAGTAACACATCAGCTATAAGTATTACTACACTTAGTGAAGTAACAAACAGACCAGATAAAGTTCTAGGACTACACTTTTTCAATCCTCCAGCGATCATGAAACTTGTAGAAATAATTAAGGGGAAAAAAACAAGTGAGGAAACTATCCAAAAAGCTATTGAATTCTGTGAATATCTTGGAAAAACCCCAGTACCATCTAATGAAGCACCAGGATTTATTGTAAACAGGTTATTATGGAAATTCCTTAATGAGGCATACAAACTACTAGAAAATAATGTAGCTTCAAAAGAAGGAATCGACCAAGCTGTTAAACTTGGATTAAACCATCCGATGGGTCCATTTGAACTAAGTGACTACATTGGCTTAGATGTAATGCTTAACATTGGAGATTATATTGCATCAAAGTTAGGTGATGAATATAAACCTAGTGAAATTCTAAGAAAACTTGTCGAACAAGGTAAACTAGGTAGAAAAACTGGAGAAGGTTTTTACAAATATTAAATTATTTCTTTTTTCTCTCAAGATAAGCTATAAGTCAAACTTATATAGTGGTCAGTTTTATATATCAATGAAGTATATGCCCTACGATACCATTAACATATCTGGCGAAAATAAGAAAGCATTACGACGTTGTCCAGATTGCAACAGTACAAAATTAAATTTTGATTCCCAGCGAGGAGAAACAAGTTGTGCTATGTGTGGTCTTGTAATTGAAGAAGGATTTATAGATACAAGTCAAGAGTGGCGGGCATATAATCATGATCAATTTGAGAAGCGAGCGAGAACAGGTTCTCCGAAAAACTTGCTAACTTATGATAATTATGGCACTGTAATTAGTTATTCAAACAAAGATATTTTTGGTAATAAGATCTCAGTTAAAAAAGCAAGCCAAATGTTTCGCCTTAGAACATTACAAAGGAGAGCTGTCTTTCAATATGGAACAGAGAGAAATCTATTATTTGCACTAAGTGAAATCAAACGAATAGGAAGCCAATTAAATCTTCCACAAAAGATTCAAGAAACTGGTTCTATAATATATCGTAAAATTCTAAAAACAGGATTGATTAGAGGTAGATCTACTGAATCTTTAGTTGCAGCAAGCGTATATTTAGCTTGTAGGTTGAATAAACAACCAGAGACACTAGATGATGTAGCAAAAAAAACGAGATTATCTCGCAAAAAATTGGCAAGAAATTATCGCTTATTGTTAAAAAACCTTGATATAAAAATTCCTCTTGCTACTCCAGACACAAAATTAGAAAAATATGCTAGCATTCTTAATTTTCCTCCAGAAGTAGTTAATGAGGCTAAAGACATATTAATTAAAGCAAAAGAAAAGAAGATTACTGTAGGTAAAAACCCTAATTCACTTGTTGCTGCTGCTTTATACATATCTGCTATTAAAAACGGACATACCTGTGCTCAAAAAACTATTTCAGAAGTATGCCAGATCACCGAAGTAACATTAAGAAATAGGTATAAACAATTTCTTAAGACATTAAAAATTAAGATTGTACTAAAATAGCATTTTTTTAGTAAATAGATTTTTAAGAAGTAAAATTGTAAAAACCATATAAAGTAGAGTTTTTATAATCAATTATTTTTATTACTCAGTGAGTATAATGAGTCTAAAAGAACGATTAGAGCAATTTGCACAGGAAATGAAAGATTGGGAAACTCGAAAAACATCCATAATGGGAGTCGAAATTGCAAAACTTCCTTCAAAAGGAGGAGATTTAAATCTCGCTCTAAAAGTAGTTCCGACTGATGAGGAAGGAAAACCACTTAAAAGAAAGGGCGTTTTTATAACTAGTTTAGAACAATGGGATTCTATGAGACGTATCTTTAATGATGAAAAGGCTACAGAACTTATAGAAAACATAGAAAAAATGAAACAAAGAAGAGAGATAAAGGAAGATAAAGAGGATACTGAAGAAGTATTTGAACTATAATTCTCTTTTTCTTGAGGGTTTTAAATGAAAGCTGTTATTCTCGCTGCAGGAAAAGGAGAAAGGCTAAGACCTTTAACAGAAACTACTCCAAAACCCATGTTAAAGCTTTTAGGAAAAACTATTATTGAACGGCAGTTTCTAGCTTTGACTAAAGCTGGAGTAAAAGAATTCATTATTGTCACAAATTACATGGAAGAAAAAATACAAGAGCATATTGCGTCAATAGCCCCACCACATACTTCTATAATTTTTGTTCATCAAGAGAACGTAAGAGGAACAGCCGATGCATTTCTAAGTGTAAAAAGTTATCTTGATGATGATTTCTTTATAGGTTTAAATGGAGATTGTGTTTACTCTCCTCAAATTATAGAAAAGGCAATAGATGTTCTAAAGGAGAAAAAAATTGGTTTAGGAGGAAAGCTAGTAAAGGACACACACAACTACGGAATAATTCAGTTAGATGATAAATATCCTACTGCAATCATAGAGAAACCTCCAAAGGGAGAGATAGAAGAAGGCTATGCAAATATCGGTATTTATGTATTACCAACTGAAATAATCAATATTCTAGAAGAAATGATTAAACAAAAGGAAATCTCCCCAAGAGGAGAATATGAATTTCCAACAGCCATAAACAAGCTTATTTCCCATGGTGACTACAAAACTGCATTAATAAAGGTGGAAGAAAAAGATTATTGGTTTGATATTGGATTACCGTGGACTTTACTAGAAGCTAATCAAAAACTCCTTTCTTTATGTGACGAAGAAAAAGAAGGAAAAATAGAAAATAATGTTCACATTGAAGGAAAAGTGATCATAAAAAAGGGTGCTATTATTAGAAGTGGTGTATATTTACAAGGTCCAGTATTCATTGATGAAGGAGCAGACATTGGACCAAATTGCTACATACGGAAATACACTTACTTAGGAAAAAACACTAGAATAGGGAATGCTTGTGAAGTGAAAAATTCGATCATTTACGACGGAACACATGCTGGGCACTTATCCTATATAGGAGATAGTATAATTGGAGAAAATTCTAATTTTGGGGCAGGAACAATTACTGCCAACTTAAGACTAGACGATAGAACGGTTAAAATGATTATCAAAAACGAGAGAATCGATAGCCAAAGAAGAAAACTTGGAGCAATCATAGGCAACAATGTAAAAACAGGTATTGGGGCATTATTTATGCCTGGTGTAAAAATAGGACATGACACATGGATCGGAGCAGGAACAATCGTAAATGAAGACGTAGAATCTAAAATGATATATTATTCAAAACCTAAAAACATACAAAAAGGAAAAGAAACTAATGTTGGTTAGAGAACAAAACGCAATAAAGAAAGAGTGGAATGAGGAAAAAATCAAAATTGGCTTGGTTTATCCTCAAACTTATCGCGTGGCTATGACCTCATTAGCGATACAATTACTTTATTTTCTTTTCAATAGTTGGGATAATTTCATCTGCGAAAGAATATTTAAACCCTTAAACCCTACTCAAACCCCTTATTCTTTAGAAAATCAGAAAAATATGAAAGATTTTGATATTATAGCTATTTCATGTCAATTTGAATTTGATTATATTTATGCAATAGAGATGCTTCAAAAAGCGGGGATAGAACCTGATGTGAGGAAAAGAAAAGAAAGTGACCCTCTAATTATGATAGGAGGACCATCTGTAACCGTAAACCCCTTCCCTATATTGTTTGTACCTGATATCTTTTTTTTAGGAGATTTTGAACCAGTTGAAAATCTATTTAGAAACGCACTCAGTGAACAGTCAAAGAAATTAAGAATTGAATCACTTCTAGATGTTCCTGGGGTCATCAGTTTTGATTATTCTTATGACAAAAATGGTAAATGGATTGGACAAAAAGTTCAATCAGTAAAGATTAAAGATTTCTCAAAGACTTTTTACCCTATAAAGCAAATTATTCCTGAAAATGTTCAAGGAACAAAAAATGAACCAGTATTTGGGAAAGCATATTATTTGGAAACTGATAGAGGATGCAACCAAAGATGTAACTTTTGTATGGTTGGACATTGTCGCTTTCCTAGAGTTGGTAGAACACTTGAACAATTAACTAAAATTATAGATCTTGCTTCAGAGCAAAATGATTTTGATAAAGTTATAATTTACGGGAGTGCAGTAGCGCAATCAGGAAATTTGGACAAATTATTGGAGCATATTGTTAATTTGGGATACGAAGTCTCTTGTTCTTCATTTAGAGCCGACTATATAACAGAGGAATTACTTACAATTTTAAAGAACGGTGGACAAAGAACTTTAACTTTAGCTCCAGAAACAGGAGATGAAGAATTAAGATTAGACATAAATAAAATCATGTACGATGAAGATATTTTTAATGCCATTGATATTGCATGGAAAACAGGATTTAGGAAATTAAAATTGTACATGATCTATGGTTTCCCCTTTGAAGATGAAATAGTAGAACAGAGAAATATTGACTTTGTTAAAAACATAAGAAAAAAATATTTTCCCACTGGAAAAATTTCTGTTTCAATTAACCAACTTATTTCTAAAGCAAACACACCTTTCCAATTCGCACCGATGCTCACAATTAAAGAATCCAAGATGAAGCAACAAAAGTATAAGAAAGAAATTTACCAAATCAAAAACACCTCTCCCGGTTTCTTTGAACCAGAGTGGGCAGCAATACAAAAAATACTCTCATTAAGAGATCAAGTTTACCTTCCATTTTTATTAGAGATAGCACAATTGAAGAATAGTATTGGTAACTGGAAGAGATTATTAAAGAAAAATAATAACAGCTTTGATAAAGAATTACTCTGGCATCCAGAAATAAAAGATGAACTGCCTTGGGACAACATAACACACAATTTGTCCAAAAAAACAGTAGTAGCAGCATATCTAAAATATATGGACAAAAGAGCAAAATAGTAAATAGAGCAAGCATAGAACTTTTTCGAGAGCAAGATTAGCTAATCACTTTTTACAAAAATCAAGTGGATAGCAAAGCAGATGTTTATAAAGAGAATGTGTACCTTGCATTAAGGTGTAGTTATCAGATGGGTGTCTTTACAAGAAGCACCTATCTTTTAGGCAGAGGAAGTCACCTTTTTGTCTACTGGAGAAACAAAAATTATTCTCTCTTAAGGTAATATTTAAAAAAATACTCTATTCGTTTCTTTTAGAGGATAAAAAGACAGTATAACAAATCAATAATTCGTCGGTTTATCCATTGAAACGCGAAGCTCGATTAATAATATCATTAATGTCGAGCGCCACGAAGAAAGATCGTGGGATCAAAAAAAAAGGTGATAAAGATTTCGCATGAATCTGGATTTAGGTATTTAGTACGTGTAATGAGCACAGATATAAAAGGTGATTTACCAATCCATTTAGGATTGACAAGAATAAAGGGAGTTAACAGGCGATTAGCAACTCTCATTGCTAATAAACTTGAAATCTCTTTAGATACTAGAATTGGGACGCTTACTGAAAAATCAATTAAAGACATTGAAGCTATTTTGGCGAACCCATTAGAATATAATATTCCTCCTTATCTTTTAAATCGTCGAAAAGATCGTTTTTCTGGTGAGGACAGGCATATTACAGAAGCACAACTAGTTTTAACTACCAAACAAGATATTGAACGGTATATTAGAACTCGTTCTCGCCGTGGAATTAGACACCAATATGGTTTGAAGGTCCGAGGACAACGAACTAGAACCCATGGTAAGAAGGGTACCACCGTAGGTGTGTCAAAGAAGAAGAAATAGAGAAGGTGTAGATAATGGGTGGAATTCGTAGACACAGAAAGAAGATTGTAACTCCTGGTCATCCTTATGACAGTGAGAGATTAATAAATGAGCTTGTATTTGTTGGAGAATATGGTCTCAGAAATAAGAAAGAATTGTGGAAAGCTAGAACTATTCTTTCTACAGCTAGAGCTCAAGCTAGAAAGCTCTTAGCTCAACCAGCTGAAATTCGAGAACAAAGAGAAAAAGAGTTGCTTTCAAGATTAACTCGTTTAGGTTTACTCCCTCCTGGAGCAGATTTAGATACTGTTCTAGCTCTTGATGTTAGATCAGTACTTAATCGTCGGTTACAAACTATTGTATTTAACAAAGGTTTAGCTCGTTCTCCTTATCAAGCTAGGCAATTTGTTGTTCATAGACATATTGCTTTAAATGGTAGAGTAGTAACTTCTCCTGGAAGACTAATTACTGTTGAGGAAGAAGATTTAATTTCTTATGCTCCTCGTTCACCCCTCAACAGAGATGATCATCCAGCAAAACCTCAAGCAACTCCAGTTTTTGAAGAGCCAAAGGGAAAAACTAAACCTGGTAGATCTAAAGATAATGCAAAAAGCCAAGAAAATGAAGGACCAGAAAAAGTTGAGGAAGTAGAGGTTCTAGAAGAAATTGAAGGATAAAGGAGTCAAGGTGTAAGAAATGAGTAAGAGAAATATCAAATTTGGGATAGCTCACATTTACAGCAGCTATAATGACACAATTGTTCACATAACTGATCTATCAGGAGCAGAAACTTTTAGTAGAAAAAGTGGAGGGATGTTTGTAAAAGCAGATAGAAACGAGTCCAGTCCATACGCTGCAATGAAAGCCGCTAGTGAAGCAGCTAATGAAGCAATGGATAAAGGAATAACTGGTTTATATGTCAGATACAGAGCTCCTGGTGGTCATAAAAACAGAACTCCAGGACCAGGAGTTCAAGCTGCATTAAGAGCTTTAAAAAGAGCAGGAATGCGAATAGTTAGATTAGAAGATGTTACTCCTCTTCCAACGGATGGTACCAGAAGAAAAGGTGGCCGTCGAGGAAGAAGAATGTAAACTTTTTTCTTTTCTCTTTTTTATTTATTGAAAAATAGAAATATTGCTCTAACAAGAATATTTTCTAAAAATTTATTATTTAGCTTTTGCTATCACCATTATGAGTTTTCTAAATATAAATAATGATTGCATTTTATGTGGTCGATGTGTAGATATTTGCCCTAGATACATTTTCCAAATTGATAAAGCAAAATCTAAGAAAGTGATGATTAATGAAAATATTCAATATTGCCACGATTGTGGGCATTGTATTGCAATATGTCCCAAAGATGCAATAATTAATACTAGAATGGGAGATAATTTAGAGGTAGATTTTCCGTTAGTTCCTTCAAGTATTGATTATGAAAAAGCTTTATCTTTTATTCGCATAAGAAGATCAATAAGGAAATTTAAATCTGAACCTATCTCTGAAGAAAAGATTAAGCAACTTTTGGAATTTGGAAGATTTGCCCCTACTGGCCACAACACCAACGCAGTTGAGTATACAATAGTTGTTGGAAGAAACAAAGTTGATCTTTTATGGAAAGAAACAGTTCAATTAATGAAAGAAGTGATATGCAAAATTAACAATCCATTTTGGGTTGCAATGGCTTATCTACTCGGAAAAAAGAATTTTATAAAAGAAGCTAAAAAAAATGAATATAGATTAAAAAGCCATATCACTAACTTTGAGAATAAAAGAGATACAATTTTTCATGGAGCACCTATGTTGATTTTACTGCATGCAGGAAAGAAAGCTGCAAGCCCAATTGAAGATTGTGCAATAGCTTCTGAGAACATTATGCTAGGAGCGAGTACATTAGGATTAGGAGCAACAATTATTGGTTACTTTATTAGAGCGTGGAAATACTCAAAAAAAATAAAAAGACTTGTAAACCTACCGGAAAACCATATACTTTATTCCTGTTTAAGTGTGGGTATTCCAGCTTATAATTTCAGAAGACTGGTCCCACGACCAGAACCAAAAATTTCCTTTATATAGGTTATAAGATAAAAATAATAAAATATTGTTAATATAGCTGTTCCAAGAGCTTATCGAGATGTTTTATCATCTCTCTCTTCAATACTTCTTTAGGTGGTTTTTCTAGAGTTTTAATCGCTGTCAAATCTTGTTCTAATATAATATGAGCTGCTATGGTACGAAGAATATCATTATACACACTTTCTGGAAGTTGATGTTCAATACTTGTTATAGGTTCTGCCTTAATCATTTCTTTCTTTTGTCTAACTGTAGATTTAACAACAACTTTTTCCTTTGGAACAAGCATTTTTTCTCCAGAGACTAGTGCTCTTTCTTGTTCGTCTATTGCTTGAAAGGTTGCTTTTTCTATTTTAATGTCTACTGGCTTCATTACCTCCCGTATTGTTTCTTTACCAAAATCTTCTAATTTTCCTGCAAATATCTCTTGCAATTTTTCTTCTGATTCTTCATGCTCAATATTCACAATTTTATACTTAGAAGAGAAGAATCTTGCATTGAGATTAGTTGCAGCTCTCCCTGCTGCATAAGCTAATGATCTGGTTATGCCTGGTTTTCTGTATATCCAAATTTTTTTTGGTTCTCGATCTAAAATTAAATACGCCCCACTACCTTTTTCTAGGCTTGAAATATCTGCTCCAACCTCTGAATAACTTCCATCCTTTTTTACAGAGAAGATTCTTATTGTCATTGGATCCCCCTTAAAATTACATACTAGTAATACAATTGGAAGGGGATACTAAAATTTTTCCTTTTTTCTTCAAACTAAAATACTATTCAGCATAAAGAGTTCTATCTTCTATATTTGCATTTGAAAACGCTCTTTTTCTTCGTAAACAGCTCTCACATTTTCCACAATGAATTGGTCTTCCATCTTTAGTCCATCCAGTGATTCTGTAACATGAAGACGAAAACTCATATTTCGCACTTTTTTCATTTAGAAACAAAACAATATCCTTTTTATTAGAAGTAATAAAAGGAGAAATAACTCTTACTTTATTCATACAACCAAGTTTCATAACAGCATTCATTCGTTCAACAAAATCTTCAGTATTATCAGGAAAAGTTTCTCCTTCTTCCATATTTGCACCAAAGATGATATCCACTGAATTTTTTTCACTGTCTGCATCTGATGCAGCTATAGACAAAAATAGTAAATTTCTACCTGGAACCCACACTTTTTTTGCAGAATCTATGGTTATATCCTTCTCATCTAATTTTTCAAATTCCTTAAATTCAGGGAGGTCTTCTACAGATTGAGAAAGATTGGAACCTGCTTTAGCAGTAAACTCCTTTAGAAATGGTAGAGAGATAATTTTTGATTCTATAGAAAAAAATTCTCCAAATGTTTTATTTGTTCTCTCTATTACTTCATCTTCTTTACTCCCATACAAAAATGATAATAAAGAAACAGAACCATATTTTTCTAATGCCCAATAGAGGCAAGCTGTAGAATCTAAACCTCCTGAAAATAACACTATGGCTTTTTTCATTGTAAAACAAAAATGGCAGGTATTTTTTTATTTTTCTGTTTAATCCTTTCTCAATTTTACTATGAAAAAGCCTTCTGTATTATGTAAACTGGGAGTTAACATTTGCGCTTTATTTTCAAGTGATTCTATTCTTAGCCCTATCATTGGTTCCATTTTTGAAATACTAAAATTTGTATGCTTGGAGAGAAATTCTTCTATTACATACACATTTTCATCTTTAAATATTGAACAGGTTGAGTAGGTAATTTCTCCTCCATCCTCAAGTATTCTTGCTGATTCATCTAACAACTTCTTTTGAATATTAGTATAAAATTTCAAATCTCTTTTTTCTAATCGAAATTTCGTTTCAGGTCTAGTAGAATAAGTTCCAGAACCCGTACATGGCGGGTCAAGAAGTATTTTGTTAAACTTATTCTTGAATAAACTTGATATCATTTTTGAATCTGTGTTTACAATTTCAATTCCTTTAACGCCTAGTAGTTCCATCCTCTGCTTCAAAATAGAGACTCTTCTTTCATTTAACTCGCAAGCAAATATATTATTTCCAGAATTTATTAATGCAGCTAAATGTGATGATTTTTGTCCTGGTGCAGCACATAAATCTAAAATAAGATCTTGAGGTTTAGGGTTTAATATTAGAGAGACCAATGCTGAAGATTTCTGTTGTATTACTATTTTTCCATCTTTAAAAATATCTAATCTAGGGAGAGCAATGGGAGACTTTTTAATTTGTATTAAATTAGGTACATCTTTATCAATTTGATATTTAATATCAAATGAAGTTAACACACTCTCTATTTCCTTCAGTTCAGATTTTAAAGTATTCACTCTTATATAAGTAGGGAGTACAGTTTGGATCGAATTAAGAAAATCTAGTGAAAAATTTTCTCCCCATTGAGAAAATAACTTCCGAATGATCCAAGTCGGGGTGGAATATTTTAGAGATAAGAGACTAACTTCATCTTTGTTTCTTTTCAGCATTTCCATTGTTACAGATTCAATGTTTCTCACGATTTCATCAAAGACGAATTTTTCGTTTTTTTTGAATATAGCGTTGAATTCTTTCTTTATATTGCTTAACATCGAACTGTATACTTGAGAATACTTAACAATAAAAGTAATTAAACGTAACAATGCCTTTTTTTCAAATGACAATTTCTTCAATGAAAAATATGAAGAGCTTTCTTTTATATAAAGGTCGATTACATTTAGTTTTCCTATAATATTAAAAACAATATAGTATATCCTTGCTTCTTCATCTTTAGTTAACGTATATTCTGTTCTAACTCTATTCATTGCGTTTCGTATTGAATCTCCTTTTTCTACTTGAACTAAAGCAGCGATAACAGGTTTTGTAATTATATTCATTTCTCTCCCTCTCATTTTTAGATTTTGTTCTAACTATACATCAATATTGCTCATAATCGTGAAGAGTTTTTAATTTTATTGAATCTTGCGGAAGAAATAGTGCAGGTATCTCAACATCTAACTGGATTATTTGTGCAAGTTTTCTAAGTAAAATATTCATATAATCAATGTGATTCAAGTATATTAAATTCAAGTTTGCTTCTTTGTACAAAGGCAACCTTTGTGAACTTAAGTAAAAAGAGATTATAGTATCCACCCCAGCATCTTTTATTGCAAAAATATCATTTGTTGTAAATGGAATTGAAGGATTTTCTACAATTAATTTAGAATTCTCTTTCTTCATATCTAAAAACACCAAATTTTTTGATAGGTGAGAGATGGATGTGATGAACTCATCTAGGGATATAGGTGATACAGAAAAAATCGAACTGTTACAATTATCTAAAGTAATAGGCTCTTCATCAAGATAATTTATCCCTATCGTATTAAGGAAATATTGGAAACCAGTTTTAAACAACCATTCTTGTGACATATTAATTGTACTTATATTATTAATTGATAGTGCCCTTATTAGCTCATATTCTTTATCAACAAGCATACCTTTTTCAGCTTTAGCAAAAGGTATAGACTCTGTTTTTAGAACAAGATTCAGTTTGTTTTCTAACATAAAAACGATATTACTATTCGAAAAATAGGGTGTAACTAAAATACCAGATATATGAAGCGCTTTCAATCTTTCTTCATTAGTTGGAGCGAATTCAACGGTAAACGCCTGAGAGGACATAATATCAACAGTAAATGTTTTCCTAAGTTGTTTAAGAAATTTATAAAGTGTTATAGCCATAAATAATGAATCTCTAAAACGAATAAAAAAGATTTGGATAAAAACTGTTCTTTTTCTATTCTGAAAAAGAAGCTATACTCGTTGGAGTTTCAGATATAGAAACTGTGATTTTCAATTTAGGGTAAGTTTCTTTTATTAAATTATGGATATATTTTGCCAACAACTCTGCTGTTGTAGCTTCAATAGGGAGAATTAACACATCGTCTTTTGGAAAACGATAATATTTATTTTCAGTAGTTAAAATCTTTACTTCGCGTTCATCAGAAATTATATTAAATTCTTTATTCTGTGAGGGAACTAGTATCCTATGGTCGAATTGTTTTACTATATTTCGAACTTTAGTTTTAAATTCTCCAAAATCAACCACCATCTTTTTCACATTTAATTGTCCTTCAGCTTCAACTCTTAATCTATAGTTATGTCCATGCAATCTAGAACATTTATCATGATTAGATAGTATGTGAGCTGCTGAAAACGAAATCTTATCTCCTGAAATTTGTATCTTCATTTACATCACTTAATTACCCTTGTTTTAACAATATCACGTTTAACTTTATCTATTTCTTGAACATATTTTCTTGCTACTGAAATTGCAAACGACAATAATTCTTTCTCAGAGAAACCTATTTCTTTCAAGCCTATAGCTTGAACATGGTTTGGCACTCCTGAGCTTAAAATGTTTATTCCAAAGTGGATTTTACCGCTATTTCCTCCAATTGTAGCAACACCCACATTTAGTTTTTTTCCACCAATATAAATATCAGTTCCTCTACGTTGTACTGAAGTAATACCCCGTTCAATTAATGATTCTATTATAACCATCGTTAAAATTCTAAGCCTATAATACATAATTTCTAAATTTGGAGGTTGAATATCAAATTCTTCAACTATAAAATGAATCACATCATCAGAACTTATTAGAACTTTTGCTAGATGGGACTCGTCTATAATATCTTTTAGATCAAGCATCTCTTTGGGAGTTAATTTCATACTTCCTCTAAATATCAACACACTGTTTCCTGGAACATTATAATGTTCATATGTGTATAGGGGATGTATCTGTAAACCATTGTAACATACCCCTTCATCGAAATTCAAATATTTAATTGAATAATTTTTTATTTTTTCTTCATCCATTATTCTTTTCCTCCAACAACTGTTTTTTCAAGTCACCTATAGTTGTGCAAACTTCAGCAACTGCATCATGTTGGTGAATACTCTCATAATTAATTTGCTTTGCATATACTTGCACTTCATCTGGCAAATAACCAAACTTAAAAACTACATTCTGTAATAATGTTCTAATTACATCTTCAACAAAACCAGGCTTTTTATGTGCATATAATACTACTGCTTGTTCATCTTTTCTTTTTAGTACTTCATGAATTGGAGCACTCATACTTATTTCCATTAGTGCAATGATGTCATCTAACTCAATTCGAGGAGAATCATCAGGCAACTCAAATAATAATGTTGCTTTTGATCTTTGATTATGCGCAGCTAGAGGGATTATATCCAAAATTTCATTAATTTGTTCATCTGTATATCCTTTTTTCTTTAATTGCTCTTTAGCAAAATCACGAGACAATTCTTCTGAACAAGGACAAACTGTAGTTCCTTGTACTTCAGCCCCAATAATTTTTTTTATTCTAATTTCTCCATCAATGACTTCAGCTTTTGCTCCAGCTTTTAATTTATGAACACTCGATTTTTTCTTAAGAAGAGGTTCAGAGAACGTTTCAGCCTCATAGTTAGCCTCAAGCCTTACTTCCGAAAATTTAGCCCCATCTTGGATTTCTATAACTCTCTTTGCTATTCTCGAGCATAATACTTCTGTATCTGAAATAACTTCACTAAGTAATTCCGCTGTAACTTCATTTATTGCCTCAATATTACGTGACATATGTATTCCTCTTTGAGTAGAAACAAGATCTACATACACATCAATTTTAGCTGATAATTCATTATAGGAATTCTTCCATTTTCTTCTAATTATTTTAGGTATATTACTAACACCTACTCGTTGTAAACTTAACTTTATTAGTGCTTTATCAGCTTGCACATCAGAAATAATTTCACTATTTAAACTCATTTTTTCACCTACAAGATATTAATTAATTTATGAACTTGGACTGAAAGTCCAATATTTTCAGGGGGAAGATATTCACCAGCTATTTCAGTGAAAGACTTAATTTTATTCCATGTGGGAGATTTAAGCTCAAGTCCCTTTTTAGGAGTAACAGGCTGAATTACCAAGGGAATTTGATACTTACCACACATACTAGAAATATAATGGAAATCTTCTTCAGTTGATTTATTAGATATTACGACTTTTGCAAATACTTTTACTCCACTTTTTTGTAGGATTTTACACATTTTGAGCTCTTGTTCAGCTAATTTTTTCCAATCTTTAGCTGATTGTGCACTTCTATCTTTAATATCTACACAAGCATAGTCTATTTTATTGGAAATACGTTTTAACCCTAGGAGATCTTCAGTATATGCCGTTTCCAAATATAGTAGATACCCTTTTTTCTTTAATTCGTTTACAAGTTCAGCAGCAAAATCTATTTGTAATAAGGGTTCTCCTCCAGTTAAACTAACAGAATGGAGATCTGACGTTCTTAGGTTATCTACAATTGCTACTAGTTGAGCAACTGAAATAGGGTTTTCAATTTTGTAAAATTCTTGCCCTCCTGCTTCTTTTTCTACAAGAATAAATTTTGGTTCCAATGTTTGAGCTTTAGGACTATCACACCACACACAACCTTTTGTTCCACAAACTCCAAGTGCTAAAGGGCAACCTGCCAAACGGATAAATATCTGTCTTAAACCATAACAGCTACCTGAAAGTGAAGCACCTTCACCTTGGAAAGAAGAGAATATTTCTTGTACAAAACCATATTTAGTTAGCTCTTTTTTCATTACTAGAAAGCACATTTAGGGGTAAATAAAAATTCTCTTTTAACAGAATAATAATTTTCAAATTTGTAAGTAAAAAAATAGAAAAAAGAATGATAAGCAGTTCACTCATATTTTCGTTTAATTGCGGACAAAACTCTTTCTTGCCAGTCAACTAACTTTTCAGCGAGCTCCTTATGTAAATCAGGATGTAAAGGAGCATCAACTTTAAGTTTGTCAATTTTTTTCAACCAACTATTAATTTCATACAACATTGGGCTCATACCCACACTGGTTTCCACTTCATCACGCAATTCTTCAAGGAATTTCAGAACAGAACTAGAAATTGATTGTGGACTTATCATCTGTGAGATGTGTTTAAACTTATTCTTTATTGCGTCCATTGCTACTTGTGCATCAGCAGAAGCAGTAGAAATATCTGGTTCTTCAGTTATCCCAGGTGAAGTGTATTCAATACTAGTTTCCTTTTGAGGAGCAGGTTCACTTATCTCGAAATTACTGCTAAGTACTTCAGAACTAGATAAAGTAGTTGCTGGAGCAGGCTCTGAAGGAATAGGCTTACGTTCAACCTTTTGAGGAACCTCTTGTTTTGAAACTTCAACTAATTTTTTATCAAGATTTACTGTTAATTCCTCAATTTTTGTTTCTAAAAGTCCTAAAACATTTCGAATTGAAGGTATATCGGTTAAATACTGTAAATTTTCTAAGGATATATTAGCTAATTTATCACTAACAAGATAAAAACTATCAATCTTAGCTTTAAGGTTATCAACTTTTACGCTCAATTCATTTAAATTAAATCCGCCTATTTGTTTCTCAAAGTTTGATAATTGTTCAGAAAAATGACTTATTGTACTTTGAATTGCGTTTACAGATTCTGCTAAGGTGTTGATTGAATTAACTAATTCTACAAGTTTATTTTCAACATCACTCATTTAATTTCACTTACTTGATTTTAATATAAATAACTATAAAAAATTTATTGCGAATGGAAATTTATTTTTTTGATAATAACACCCATTACTATTTTTAGAGAGAAAATAATTTTTAGAAACAAAAATGTAATATAAGCCTAATTAGATCTTATTTAGGAGAAGTCATAGTTTAAATAAAAATAAGAGAAAAGATGAAGAATCATCATCATCTTTTTTGAAGTTCAAGCAATATTAACAATAGGGCAGCAATTACACCTTTTTCATCACCTGCTAATTTTTTAAATTCATCACGCTCAAGCATTTGAGCTACACTTCGCCATTGAATTAAAAGTTGAATGAGTTCTCTTTCCGACATAGCTATCAACGAAATAAATTCACAAATTAAATTGATAAGTTTTGTGTAAGAAAAAACAAAAAGCTAAAAAAGTCAACTATATCTCGCCAAAGTTCAGAAAGTTTAATAGTTTTTAAAATGCTTTAAAAAATGAAAAAACAAAATTAACATAAAGGATAAAAATAAGAAAAATGTAATGGAAATATTAACGAAGAAAATATCAAGGAAGAATTAATATGAGCTTGGATAAAGAAGAATTTTTTGCAAGACTAGCAATTGAAGCAAATGAATTAAAACGTGAGCTTCCCACTTTTAAACCAATTGATGGAGATATGACGCATTTACGTGGATTTATTTTTGGAACAGGTCTTTATGAAGGAGGAGTATTTGTTTTAGACATAATAATTCCAAGAGAATACCCATTTAAACCTCCAAAAGTGGAATGCTTAACGAAAATTTTTCATCCTAATTTCTTTAATCGAAGAATTTGTGTTGGGGTTTTAGGCGCAGATTGGACACCTGCAAATAATCTCGTTGATGTAATCGAAAGCATAAGGTTTTTACTTGGCGAACCAAACCCTGATGACCCCTTAAATTCCACAGCAGCTAACTTAATGAAAAGGGACCCTAAAGCGTTTGAACAAAAAGCCAGAGAATATGTAGAAAAATACGCATCATTTAGTCAAATACAAGAATATGGGTTATGATTTTAACTATTTAAAAAAATGTTTTTTAACTTTATATTTCAAGCATGTCCAAAAATTAATTTTTATTAATGTGGGGGTTTATGTCGGAAGTATGAATTTCTTTCAGATCATAGACCCCCACAAAGCAAGAGAATTCATAATCATTAATGAACCTTTCCTTAAGAAACTGGTGAAAGAGGAACCGAGAGAAAGCAAGAGAGGGAGAAAGAGAATAGCAGAAAGATGGGTGATACTGGCTTTAGCAATCATTGCTAGAATAGAAGGGATAGCTTGGAGGAAGTTAGAGGAAAAGTTGTCTTTATGCGATTTTTTGATAGAAGAGGGGTGGATGAAGAAGATTCCTTCTAAATCTACTTTTCATGCAGTGTGGAGAGCGACAGAAAGTAAAATCTTAGAGCAGTGGATAATAGATTTAGGTAGGGAAATAGTGAGGAAAAAAGGCTTGAAAGCTATGGCAGTGGATAGTTCAGGGTTTAAAATCCGTCAAGCTTCTGTTTGGCGTTTTCTCAAATGGTCAAGAGGGACACTAAAGAAAACCTCTAAACTTTTCTGGAAGATACACCTTATAGTTGGTTTACCCTCTCGAGCTATAGTCTCTCTCGCTCATTCTGCTAGTAACACTCACGATAGTAAAGTCTTCGGTTTACTCTGGCAGAAACTTCCTTCTGCACTCTTGAGACCTTTCTTGCGATTTTATGGAGACTGTGCCTACTGGACAGAAAATATCGTTGGACTTCTTAGCCAACATTCCTTTTTCCCTGTTATTCCCCCAAAAAGTAATGCTCGTTATCCCTCTCCTCCTCCCCTCGGACCAATAGTTCAAGCTCATCGTCTCTACCCTGGTCTGTATCGTCGTAATCATCATCCCGAGTATCGTAGTAGTATTGAACACGTCTTTGGTCTCCTTAAACTCTCTCTTCCCCCAATCCTTGATCGTTTACCCTCCACCATTCTCTCTACCTTGTACAGTTCTCTTCTCTGTTACAACTACCTTTTACTCCTTCGGACCGTTTAGTTGGTGAAAAAGAATTTTTGGACATGCTTTATTTCATTAAATAGTAGTTGTAATACGTGCATGTTGTTTCTAATGTTACTTATTTTAAATTGTATTAAATGCTAAGGTGAAATGAACAACTGTGTTCATAGTATAATACATTACAATAATAGACATATTTAGGAAGTGAAAAATTGAGCCTTGATCAAGTAAAAGGAGTAATCGAGATTGCAGGAGTAAAGTTTAGTGCATCTCAATTAATCAAAAGTTTAATAGATCAAGGTTTTTCAGTTTCATTTAATAATGGAAATTTACGCGTAGGACAAAGATTTTTGAAACCAGAACCTTTTATTGATAAAGAATATAAAACTTGTCCAATTATTGATGTATGTAAAAAATATGACGAAATTATCAAGGATGCCAAAAGAAAAATCCAATTTCCCCAATATATCAACAATAAGGAATTAATTGAAAAATCTGCATGCCGGCCTAAAAACTATGAACAAGGTACAACAATAAAAGATGAAATCTACGAAGATAATATTAATATTGACGATGAAATTTTTGATTATCCCCCTCTAAAAAAATCGCCTCTTGGCTTTTCAGACAAAAAGCAGAAAACACCTTCTCTAGCTTATGAGCAAGGAAATACATTTACTGAACCAAAGGAAATGATTGGAATAGGGACTTTGACTTTTGGACGCCCTATATCATCAAACAGAACAACTTGCTCTAAATGTGGAGCGATTGTGAACGAAGGTTGGCAATATTGTGGAAAATGTGGGAGTTATATAGAAAGATAACTTATCTTAACTACTCTGCATCCACACACCCTTCAGGAGTAATTGCAAAAATAGCCTCTGATTCAGGTAAAACAGGAGAGTCATAAACTCGAATGATTCTTTTTTCACCTTTGCTTTTTCTTAGATAAAACCTTGTTGTAGCCCAGTGACCCATTATATTTCCCCCAATTGCTTGAGTTGGATCACCAAAAAAAGCCCCAGGATTTGATTGTACTTGATTTGTTATAACCACTGCAACATTATATGTATCTGCTATTCTACCTAGAATGCCTAAGTGGTAGTTCATAGTTTGTTGTCTTTCTGCTAATGTTCCTCTTCCTGCATATTCTGCTCGAAAGTGTGCTGTTGCAGAGTCAACAACCACAAGTCCATATTCATCTTTTTGGTTGAAAAATAACTCTAACAGTCTTTCTGATAAAGTCATTTGATGATCAGAATTATATGCCCTTGCATAACTAATATCTTTTAGTACATCCTCAAAAGATTTTTTCCAACCTAATTCCCGTTGAAAACGTTCATGAATTGCTTTTATCCTGCTTGGAGAAAAGGTCCCTTCTGTATCAATAAATACTGCTTTTTTTCCAGCTCCTCCTAATTCAATAGGTAGTTGGACAGTAACGCAAAGTTGGTGACAAAGTTGAGATTTTCCTGACCTAAATGGACCGAAAAGTTCTATAGTTTCACCAAGTCTTACACCAGAAACCCCTAGTTCATCAATTGTAGTTAGTGCATCAATATTTTTTACACCATATGTAAAACTAAGTATGGATTTCTGCTTTTCTAAAACATCCAAAGCGTTAACAAATTCTATTCCCCCACGGAGTTCTTTTAATGCTTCCTTATATTTTTGTGCTGCAGCAGCAGTTATACCATATTTTTCTTCTAATTCTCTAATTGGAGTTGTTTCTATTAAGTAGACATTAAGTCCTTTTTCTCTTAACGTTTCTGCCGTTTTCCCACCAATACCTGGTATATCTTCTAAGTTTATCTCTTCTTTAAAATACTTATATTTAGGAACCATTTTTTTGATGGCTTCACGAATTTTTTTGGCAGTAGCTCTTTTTACACCCATAGACTGAAGTTCAAGAAGACTTGTTGTCATTATTTGATCAACATTTGTTATATTATTTTCTTCAAGAATCTTTGCTGTTTTATCTCCAAGTCCAGGAATGTCTTTTAGAGAAATACTTTCTACATCTATAAGAGATTCATCATTTTCTCCTTTTTCAATAGATTCCTCATAGAACTCTTCAGCTTCTTTCACAAGATCTTCATCTTCATCTTTTTTACTCATATTGTGCACCGATAACTAAGTAAATTACCTTAACTAACATAGATAGATTAAGCTATATAAAGTTAGTATTTTTTTAAAGATTTTTTAATAGTCTACTCCTTTCCTTGCAAAGATTCCTTTCTGGAAGGGGTGTCTAATTTCTTTAATTACTAGATCAGAATCTATATTCTTGAAATCCTTGGATATTAGCCGCCCAGTAATAATTATTTTTTCGCTTGTTTGCTCAATTAAGGGGTAAATGTCTTTAATTTGCACAAGCTTATAATATAACACAAATCCTAACTCATCAAGGATTAACACATCATTTTTTGTATTTTTAATGTATTCTTTTACAATAGATATTTGCTCTTTGATGAATTCTCTAAACTCTTTTTCATTTTTCTGTGGAATAAAAAATTTTTCTTTTCCTATAGTAAACCAATTAAGATTAAATTTCTCTTTAATATACTTACACTCTCCACATTCTTTTCCTGTTTTCAGGAATTGAATTACTGTTACTTTTTTATTATCTATTAGAGATCTAAGTATTTTACCAACAGCGTTTGTTGTCTTTCCTCTACCGTCCCCCCAAATAATTTCGATTTGCACCATAGAGATATAAAACAAATAAATATATATTAAGATTATCAGATGCTTTATTTTTTATAAATAGATAAAACAAATATTTCTATTTCAAATAAAATAGAAATAAATTTGATTCTATTATTTATTAACCCAAAACTTTTTTACAGATTTTTAACAAACTTGTACCATAAAGTAGCTTCATTCAAAATAATATAAAAGTGGTTACCGTGTCAGAAATAGTACAAGAAATAATTGATTCTGGTGCAATTTATCTAGTTAATCCAGCTTTAATTCAAACAACAGTAGATGACTTTTTAGATAAATATGGACATTTATTAGATGTAATTGGTTTATATGCAAAAGGGAGTAATGGTTTCACTTTTTTCCCCAGTAATAATGCCCCAAAACACCCAAATTTAAGCATTTATTTCCATTCCTTCTGCACCATTGCAGATAATATGGGAATAAAAGTTGATGCTTTTAGTCATGTACATCGAGACAGTTTTTTGGTTCAGAATGCTGATTTCAGAGTACAAAGTAGTGATGGCGAGAAAATTGATTTATTTGCATGCCCTAGCCATCCTTATATTAATCAATATAACTCTGCAATAGTTTCAGAGATAGTACAATATCCAGTAAATAAATTAGTTTTAGACAACATTTTATTTGCAAATTTAAAAGCATGTTTCTGTGATAGATGTAGAAGATTATTTGCACAAAAGTGGAATATTGAACGAGATTTCAGTTATGATTTCTTAAAATCTAGAGATTTCTATGATAATTGGGTTGAATTTAGAACAACACTAATAGAAAATACTTTAAGAGAAATCACAGATTCGATGAAACGGATCAAGAATGTTGACTTAGCATTTATAATTAAGGCAGATAAAGAAACCGATTATTTAACTGGAACAGAAAAAGTTTTTGGGCAAAACATAGCAAATATGCTTAAGATTACAAACAACTTAATAATTCATGTTAATCCGTGGACAGAGATTCCATCTGCTGATAGCGAAGATTTTCAAATTCTTATTAATTCCCTTTCGTCACTATTAGAACTATCAAAAACAGGAGTTGACCATTCATTACTTTTCTGGGGTGTAAATAACAAAGAAAAATTGGATCTTGTTTTAAAATTAAGTGAGAATTTAAACCCAAATAATATTTATATTCAAGATATTAAGCCAACAGATTTCACAAAGTTAAGGCAAATTAATTTAGGTTTTTAAAATGAAGGGAATTGAAGACGCAGTCGAAGAGATAAAACAAATGTTTTGGGGAGTTTTAAAGGGAAGTTATAATCCTGAGGAAGAAGAAGATGTAAAAGTAAGACTTATTACTGCATTATCAAGTTTAACTGCATTTGCAAAATCATTTTTGCCAGAGGAACAACAGCAAGAGTATGAAGAACAATTTTCTCAAGCGCGTAGTATTTTACAACGATTTGATTCTGCAGGCCCCTGGTTCAGAGAACTCCCAGAGATGATAGACGCTGTCTATAATATTCTTACTTATGCAAATGTTCTGCAAATCGAAGTACAACGATATAAAGACCTTAATAATGATGCATTACAATACTATAACATAAAACTTGAAAAAATGGAAATGAAACTAAACTCACTTGAAAATGAACTTAGAAAAATAAAAACTTACATTAAGGAGAAAAGTACTAAAGAAGAACTAAAAGAAAGTGAAACAACTGAAGAAGAAAAAGAAGAAAAACTTCTTCAAACTCAAGATACTTCAGAGAAAGAAATTATAATTCAAGCAGAGGAGGAAGTAAAAGAAGAATCAAAGCTTTTACAAACTGAAGAAGCTATTAGAATTGAAGAGCCAGAAACAACTAAAGAAATTTCAATCTCTGAATTAGAGGAGGTACCAACTGAAAAAATCAGTACTACCCCCAGCAATATTTCTGAAGAAGACATCAATTTAATTGAAGGAATTGAACTTGCGTCAAAACTTGAAGAAGACCACATTCCTATAAAAGAAAGTTTGGAAACAGAGAGTGAAAGCTTACAAAAACTTGCAAACTTACTTCAAGCTCTTGATCCTGGAGACGATTTAGTCTTATCTCCACTAACCCAAAAGCTATTAAAGCTAAGCGTTGATGAGGAAAAAACAGAGATAATTGAAGAAAAAAGGCATGAATTACAAATTGACACCCAAGAACAAGTTGGTACAGAATTAGAAACAGTTTCAGAGACAACAGATGTCAGTGTTCCTTCATCAGTAGATAGATTGAGTGACATCTTAGCATCTCCAGATAAAGTACAAGATGCAGCAACATTTATCTCAGCCATTCGAGACACAATTGAACAAGTAGCAAAACAAACAGATGATGATTCAACATCTACTCCATTAACAAGAATAATTGAAGCAGAAACTGGTCAAACTGATGAAACTCCCCTAAGTATCACAGATATCGAAAATATAATTAGTCATTTAGAAAATAAGAGAGAAAATGCAATAGAACGAGTTAAAAAACTCGAAAAAATAATAGCAACAGAAAAGATGGATGAAGCAGAATGGCAAGATTTAATGATAAATGCACAGCAACACCTCCTACGAATAGAAGATACCCTCGATGGCTATAAGAGGGTATTAAATAAGCTAAGAATGCAATTAGAAAAATGAGAAAAATGGTTAATTTTGTTCACTTTTATTTTGGAGATGCCGATGAAACATTTTTTACGGGAATAGGAACAGTAATTAGAGCTTTGGGGCATGGAAAGAAGGTTAATATTATTTTAACTGATGAAAAATTCAAATGGGTAGAAAAAATACCTAAGGAAAAAAATAATCTAAGAATCTTTAAGGTAAAATGTAAGAACGACATTCATTTATTGGGAAAAAGATCAAAGTTCGAAGATTTAATACTAATTTCAAATATTGATGTTCTTATTCAAAAAAAATGGATTACAGTTGAGTATTTAATAGATATTGTGTTAAAACTAAAAGAAAAAAGTGAAGTGATCATCACAAGTTTTTCTTTCCACAAAGCACTAGCAGATATTGCAGACTATTGCTCTCATTTTCAAAAAAGGAACAATATCCAAATTTAGCAGTAATTTTTCAGAGATAGAACAGTATTTAGAACACCAAATATATTTTTGATTTTCTTTCATTGATCTTTTCCTAAAACATAAAGGTTTTTTCTTTATTATTACCCCCAGTTCATATTTTTTAATGCCTTAGATAGTTTTTTATAGTCTTATTAAAAAAAATTAGTTATGCAATTTAGAATTGATTCTTCTAGAGGATTACATTTTATAAAACTAGAACCAGGAGAAGATATTCTTCCTGAACTTAAGAAATATTGTCAAAAACATAATATAAAATCTGGATATATTCAAGGAATTGGAGCAGTTAAAGAGGTAACTCTTGGTTATTTTGATATAGAAAAGAAACAATATTTACGAAACAATATAAGAATCAATGCAGAAATGTTAAGTTGTTTAGGAAATATTTCTAAGAACAAAAATACTGGAGAATACATTATCCATTGTCATATCATTTTAGGCGATAATGATTTTAGAGTTATTGGGGGACATCTCTTTGAAAATACAATAATTTCTGTTACTGGAGAATTTGTCATTACAGAATCAAAAGAGGAAATTTATCGTTCTCTTGATGATAAATTTAATCTTTCACTTCTTAAACTATAAAAAAATGAACAATGTTCAAGATTTATTTTTTGATTTTATAACTCTAGATTGATAACTTTATGCTTTTCTATACTTTTCATGGCTAAAACGGCAATATTTAGGGCTTTAATACCATCGTCAGAACTAACTGGCGGAGTTTTATCATATAAGCATGCAGAGACAAATGCATTTAATTCAGCACTTAAAGGTTCTTTCCAAGGGATTTTACGTTTTTTAATGAATTCTCCATCTTCAACAATAAATTCTTGACTCATAAAGTCTGCTTCAACGATGCCATGTTCACATGTCAACATTAATTTTCTAAATTTGTGTGGTGTTAAGTAATTACTTTCAATAAATCCTGTAACCCCATCACCAAAATCAAGCAGTATTTCTGCATAATCGTAATATTTGTGACGTAATTTACCTCCACGAGTGTAAACAGCAACAGGGTCTTTTCCAACCATAAATCTAAAACCATCTATATCATGAATACTAACATCACGTACAACATCAACATCCTTCAGTCTATCTGGCCAATAAGGCCCTAGTCTCCTAGCACTAAGTAAAACAACGTCACCTAGTTCCTTATTTTCAATTAATTGTCTTGATCTTTGTGTAACAGGATTGAAGCGTTCAATAAACCCAACACCTACTTTCTTTCCACTTTTTTTCTCTACATCAATTACTTTTTTGGCTTCTTCAACTGTGCTAGTCATTGGTTTTTCAATGAAAACATGCTTTCCAGCTTCAAGAGCTTTTATTGCTAATTCAGCGTGTGTTGTTGTAGGAGACGCAATTGATACCATTTCAACTTCTTCATTTTTTAACAAAGAATCTAAATCCGAAAATGCATTGATCTTATGCTGCTTAGCTAATATTCTTGCTCGTTCTTCAGAAACATCATAAATTCCTACCAAATTAGCTTTTTCAGATTCACTATAAACTCGTACATGATTTTTTCCCCAACTCCCTGTTCCAATTACTGCAACACCTAATTTTTTCATAATAAACACTATTAACTTTTTTTGAGTTAAATAGAGTAAAATTATTTATAAATATTTCTTTATAGAATAGTACTTCCGCAATAACTTAGACTATCTCACCTCCATACAAACTTGAGCGTAAACACCTCAAGGTGAAATAGAGCGTAACAGGTCTTGAGCGTTTCAAGAGCGGTTTGTCAGACGGGGGAGTGAAAAAAGGAGGGATAACAGAAGAGCGAAAACAGACATATAAAGCGAGACGAGAAGAGAAAAACAAAGATACAAGAACCTGACGGTGGCATTATTCGTAGTTGTAGAAACACTAATACTCTTGAGAAGACGGTAGGACGTCTCTATACCCCACCGATGACAATAATCGTAGATCTGTTGCTCTGAAGAGATATGCCAACTGATACACACAAACCAATCTTTCCGCTTTGGGAGCCAATAAGCATGCAACATAACTTCTGTAGTTTCACCTTGTCCACTTTTCATAGTGTAAGGAACAGAAGTTATTTTACCTGTTTTAGGAAAGGTTTCCAGGTATGACCTAATCTTCTTATTTTTCCGCGCTCCAATGACGAAAGGAATAGTGTAGGCTTGTAGTAGTTTCACTACTTCAACAGAATAAAAACCTCTATCTGCATACAACACCTTTATGCTCTTGTTTTTAAGACTAAACTTATTGAAGAGCGATTCTAATAGTCCCTCTTTAGAATCAAAAGTTGACACGGGAAATGCACCTAAAGGAAGAGCACCATAAGATGATTTGACTGTTGACACCGTGATATATCGATAAAACCATTCATTTTTATACTGGTGAATATATTCATCTCTTCTTTTCCCATAATATCGTATGTCCATCGTGTCTACTGCTAGTATTAATGGACTCTTTATTTTCTTCTTTCTTTTCAATAGTTCCCCACACTGCTGAAATGAAGAGATGAAAACCTCTGATATGCTATTTATATCCAATTTGTTCAAGTGATAACGTATTGTATCCCCGTCTTTAGTCGAAAATTGTTCAGCTGACTGCTCGATAGATGTTTGTTCCACCACTGCTCCCAAGACGGTCTTCTTAACTTCTTCTTTTGTTTCTCCTCTTTTCCTCTGTCCTTTGTGCGGAAAATCCATCTTTCTTATCCAGTGACAAACTTTTATACTTGTTTTCCTATCTTCTCTTGTGGGTTGAAAGCGTTTTTCTAAAAAACTTTTGACCGATTTTAATAGGTTGAAGTTACAGTGTTTCATACTATTATTGTCGGGCTTTCAACCCATAACTTTTACTATAATTCGGAAGTACTAATAGAAAAAGTTAATTCAACAAGAAGATAGGGAATGTTTAATGTTTTTGTAATAAAACAAATATATTATCAGACCCAGATTTTCCGCCAAGAATAGAAATATCTACGATCTTAAAACCAGCTTTTTTTATTAACTTAATTAATTCACGGCGGGAAAAAAGATGATAATAACGCTTAGCAATTACTTTTCCTTCAGAATTTTTCCAAGGCAAGTAATAATCACCAAACCTCCAATTAGCATTAAACAATTTCTTAATTGGAAATACTGCTAAATCAAAAATCATCTTAAGGCGTGTATCTTTTTTCCATTTATACCAAACTGAAAGGATAAGAAAGCCGTTTTCATCTAATATCTTTTTTATTTCTGTAAATGTGCTAATAACATCCACTCGATTATCCAAGTGATGTACTGCAGCAATCAGCAAAACTAGATCATATGATTTTTCTCTAAAAGGTAAAGAAGTCATCTCTAAATTAACTAAATGATTAGCAGAGTTTGGTGATAGTACTGATTTTTCTAAAAGTTTAAAGGACAGATCACACAATATGAATTGTTTTTTAAATTCTTGAAATAAAATTAAATTTCGCCCATTTCCTCCTCCAATATCACATATAAGTTGTATTCTAGACAAATCAATTAAATTGAAGATTTTATGTAAATATTCTTTAAAATCTTTCCAAGGTTTACGCTTTGTTCGAGTATAATATTCACTAATTGTGGAATATGCAGACATTAGATTATCTAGATTTGATTTATTATTTGACATATGAAGCACTGAAATCAGTAGGTTTTTCTTATAAAAAAAAGGAATCATAAGGTTTTTAATTTAATCATTCTCGTTAAAAATAACGAAATAAAATAACGGAAAGAGGATTATTAAAATGGGATTTTGGTCTGACTGGTTGGATGCTATCGCGCGATGGATTTCCAGCAATAATTGGAATCAATTACCGCAATCCGTGCTATTTATCACACTTACTAGTATTTCTATTTCAGCGTTTTCTGCAATAATTACAAAATTGTTAATTGATACAGAATCACTTAACGAAGACATGCAAAAAATAAACAAATGGAATCAAAAAAGAAAAATGGCAATGGAAAGAGCAGACAAAAAATTATGGTTAAGCGTCAAACGAGAGGAAGATGCAATAAAACGTTTACAACAGAGTATGATGATGAAAAGAATGAAACCAATGTTAGTTACATTTATTCCATTCATGGTTATCTTTGCAATCCTAAGAAGAGCTTTTAATGGTCACTATTATGCGTGGATACCATTCAATATGGGTAAATTTCCATGGATTGGTAAGACACCATGGAGTGAACAAGTAACTTATGATGGACATGTTTATTCAAAAATCAGTTTTACATTCTGGTATTTTCTATCTAGTTTCGCATTTGGTTCACTAATATCTCGTATATTAGGAACAAACCCTCAAGGAGCGGTAAGCACAGATAGTAAGAAAAAGTCGAAAACAACTAAAAAAACGGTTAAGAAAAATAAATAAGCAAGAATTTCTTGTTTATTTATAAAACTAATCTTTCCACTGACAAACTTAACAATTGATTTTGTCATCAAAATATATATTTAAAAATAATCTTCTTTCCATGGAAGTATAGTATTCAGAAATAAAAAGAGGATTTTCAATGAGACCTAATTTGAGAGTTAGTAAAAAACGCATAGTTCGAACCCCTGGTGGTGTTCGCGTTAAGAGATTAAAGAAAAAAACAAGTAAAGCTCATTGCGGAGAATGCGGTGCTGTTCTAAGTGGAGTTGCTTTTGGCAATCAGAGTGAAGTTAGAAAACTTCCCAGGTCCAGGAGATTACCTTCAAGAGTTCATGCTGGTTATCTTTGTCCTGAGTGTTTAAAGAAAAAGATTAAAGCAAAAGTTAGAAGCATATAGCTGATTTAATAATTAGGTGTAACCTTTGCCAATTATTGCTATCTCTGGACAACATGGTAGCGGTAAAACAACCGCAGCAAAATTGTTAGCAGAAAGTCTTAATTATAAATACCTTTCTGCAGGTTCTATTTTTAGAGAAATGGCAGAAAAAGAAGGTTACACCTTAGAAGAATTTACAGCACTTGCAGAGAAGAATACTTCAATTGATGAATATATAGATAAAAAAACTGTAGAAATTGCAAAATCTGAAAAAGATTTGATTGTTGATGCGCAACTAGCTGGTTGGTTACTTAAGGATATTGCAGATCTTTCAATTTGTATTTCTGCAAGTTTTGATAAAAGAATAGAACGTATTGCAAAAAGAGAGAACAGAACAATTGAAGAGGTTCTTAAAGAAACAAAAACTAGAGAAAAATCAGAAAAAGAGCGATATGCTTCATTATATTCTTTTGATTTAAGTGATTTAAGTATTTATGATTTAATAATTAATACTGATCGATTAGAAGCACATACAGTTGTAAAGATAATATTGTCAGCAATAAAAGAATAAAATAAAATTATTCTATTTTCAATTAAACAAAAATTTTTTCATAGAAATTCATTCATAAAAAATATTCTCAAATTTCAGAATCTTTTAATATATACTCTTATTGTAGGACTTAACCAAACAATTATCCACTAATTGTTAATTAATTAGTGTGGATTAGTTGGTGACAATTAATCGAGGTGCAAAAATGACAGCAATTCAAATTGGAAGAATAGTTGTAAAAACAGCAGGCCGAGAAGCTGGTAAAAAAGCTATTATTGCAGATTTAATTGATCAGAATTATGTTTTAATTACTGGTCCTAAAGATTTAACAAAAGTACGAAGAAGAAAAGTAAACGTTGGACACATTGAGTTAACTGATAAACTTGTTTCCATTAAGCGCGGTGCTTCTGATGATGAAATAATAAAAGCGATAGATGAAGCCGGCCTTACTGATTTTATGAAAGAGGAAATTATTCCTTAATTAAATAAAAATGTATCACTACATTTTTATTACTTTATTCTTTTTATTTTTCGCGAACAGTGATTTATATGACACTAATTTTTGAACCACAAGAGATAGAGCTAATAGACGAAACCATTCCTACTATAACACTATCTTCTGAAACAACAGACTATCGTTATGGAAAATCACCATTAAATAGATCAATTGAGGAACTTCTCAATTATGGTATTATCAATTTAGATAAACCACCAAATCCAACAAGTCACGAAGTCGTGAGTTTTGTAAAGAAAATTTTAGAAATTCCTCGAGCTGGACATTCTGGTACTCTTGACCCTGCAGTTACTGGTGTCTTACCTATTGCCCTAAATAAAGCAACAAGAATTCTGGATACTTTACTTTTAGCAGGAAAGGAATATGTTTCTATAATGCAAGTACATCAAGACATCCCTCATGATAAAATAAAGGAAGTTATGCTTGAATATGTTGGAGAAATCTTCCAGAGACCCCCAATTAGAGCAAGTGTAAAAAGAGTTCTAAGAAAACGTAAAATCTATGAATTGAAAATTTTGGAAATAGATGATCGCTTAGTATTATTCAAAATGTCATGCCAAGCAGGAACATATGTACGAAAACTGTGTTTACATCCAACAACGCAAATTTTAACTAAGAATGGTTCAATATCTATCACAGATTTTTATAAGAATCCAACAATAGTTCTTACTTTTAATGATGGTAAGGTGGTTGAAAAACCCCCTTCTGCTGTTCAAAAAATCAAGGCACCATCACAATTAATAAAGATAACAATGGAATCTGGTATTAGTTTTATAGCAACACCTGATCATGAGATGCTTAAGTCCACTTTAGATGGATATGTTATGACTGAAGTTAAAGACTTAAAAAAGGGAGACTATTTAGTAAAAAGTTTGAATTATCATCTACCAAATAAGAAACTGATAATAGCGGATTTGCTGGACGATGAGTTCTTAATTGACCAACAAAAACTTAAGGAAAAATGCAAAGAGGCTTTTATTCAAAAATATGGCAGTATAAGAGCTATGAGTGAGGCTTTAAGAATTGATAGAAAAGTGTTTTACTCTGATTCTAGAATCGCAATTAAAATTAAACATCTAAAATTGGCAGGAATATATGATAAAGTCAAAAAAAACATTCATCGCTTCAAATTCACAAAAGGCATGACTGTAGATTTGAAGAATCTTAATGACGAGTTCTTTTATTTATTGGGTTTAATAGCTTCGGATGGAAATAATACAAAGGAAAAAGGTACTGTCCGCTATACGAGGATTATGTTTCACAATAAAGAAAAAGCACTAATTGACAAATTCATTGAAATTTGTGAGAGACTATTTCCTAATGTACATTATACAGTGAAAAAACATGAAAATGATATTTGGGGTGTTGTTACCTCAAATTCTTTAATGGCGTCCATAGCAGCTTCATTAGGGATAAAAAGTCCCAAAAAACATTCAGATTTTTCACCTTTGCTTTATATTGAACCGATACTTCTAAAAGCATACTTGAAAGGTTATTTTGATGGAGATGGTTCAGCTTATTATAAGAAGTATCCTAATCACATTAAAACACGAATATCCTTGTTTACATTTAGTGAAAAAGAAGCAGTAGTTCTTCATAAAATCCTCCTCAAATTGAGTATTGAAAATAGAATCTTCTCAAGGACACGAACCAAAAAAGGAAAAGTAGAAGTTTATTATGAAGTATCTATAGAGATAATTGGAGCTCAACATAAATTCATTAAAGAAATTGGTTCAAATCATCCTAATAAAATGAGAATACTGGAGAAAATAAGATCAATTGAACAAGAACATGAATATGGAAACAACTATCATGTGGGATTGCATTTTAATAAAATGTTATCTGAAAATAAGACTGAGCTAAAAAGAATAATGGGAGGAAATTTAAGCAGACTATTGGGAAAAAACATACCTGTCACTAGAAGATTTTACAAACGAGCTTCTTCTTTCGTGAATCTACCTTCACTTGATGATTTCATTATCGAAAAAATAGAGAAAATAGAAACTGTCGACAGCTGTGATTATGTTTATGATATGACAGTGCCAAACACACACAATTTCCTTATTGAAACTGGATATGTGTCTTCAAACTGTCACGACATAGGTCAATCTTTAGGTTGTGGAGCCCATATGAAAGAACTGCGAAGAATAAGAACGGGACCATTTACAGAGGAAACTTTCTTGTCCACTTTACATGACCTTTATGACGCTTTTATGTGGTATAAAGAAGAAAAAGATGAAATCCCACTGAGAAATATTATTTTGCCTATGGAGTTTGCAGTAAAACATTTACCAAAAATTTATGTTAAAGACAATGCAGTAGACACTATATGTCACGGAGCACCTGTTGCTTTACCTGCAATTTCCAAAATAACTACAAATTTCAAGGAAGGAGATACAGTAGCAATTCACACGCTAAAAAACGAATTAGTAGCTTTAGGAGATGCTCAAATAGATGCAACTAAACTAGAAAAAATGGATTCTGGCCTTATTGTTAAAACAAAAAGAGTTCTAATGCCAACAGGCACATACCCCAAATCAAATTAAAAGATAGGATTACTTATTAATTTTTGAAAGAATTATATTTTTGAATATTTTATATGAAATATCAAAAGTATGAAAAGGCCATAATCTATCTTCTGTTATTACTATTCTTTCACTTAATGCAATGGCATTTCCGATCCCAAGGACAATTTCTCTTTCATCTCTACTTACAAAATTATCCCAAACTGCTAAATCTTTATCTTCTTTTGTTTTTTCGCGATATTTACCTGAAACTTGAAATCGATCAGGATTTTTCACCCGTAAGAATCGTGTTTTTTGGCTTGCATGAAAACCTAAAACTGTTACATTTTCCTTTCCAAACCTTTTTTTTGTGTATTCGATTTCAGATGGAGATTTAACTCCATTTAAAACCAAAGCACTAGAATCACAATAAATATTCTCTTCAGCATCAAGAATTGTTCTAGCAAAAGCTACAGGGTCTTTTGATAAAAGATCTTTTATTACCATTGTGGTATTTTGATGATTAACCTCTAGTTTTCTTCTCTTAAGTTCATGGTAAACAGCATGTCCTGTTTCAACCATTGGTATATTTTCCTCTTCACGAAGCCTGTGTCCGTGTGATGACTTACCGCTTAGTTGAAATCCTACTAAAATAAATACCTTCATCTTTTACAATGTAGGGATTGAAGTTCAATCAAAAGTTTTTCGGAAATCAACTTTATTTTTGGGCATCTTTTTGTCTGTAAGCCAATGTTGCTCTTTTAAAAATTCAGATAATAAGAATTATTCGCTCATTAAACATATGAGAAGGTTGAAACCTCAACTATGAAGAAATGTTTTATAATTAGATTTTACATTTTTAGTTGAGCAATAATCATAATGTTTAAATTATGAATTACAAGAATAAAAATAATCTCTATAGAGTTTGCCAGGATACTCAAGCGGTAAGAGGTATGCCTGGAGAGTATTAAATCAAGGTTTACCCATTAAGCATATGCCTTTATGGCTCCGGGGTTCAAATCCCCGTCCTGGCTCCATTTTAAAGAAGAGACATACTCTAGATGTCTTTTTTAGATATTATATAACAAACTTAAACGATTTCTGATAGGATCTAAGAATATCTATTGTCTCAATAGTTGTCGACTTCGCCACAATTTCTGGTAATTGGCTAGTTATCCAATTTAAAGTATCATCAAGATTTTTTCTCATTTCAGGATCAGTTTTTTTGAATATATCTACAAGGGCATCAAAATCTACTTTTTCAGAGGAAGAGATAACATATATCCACTGCTTTAATGTATCTACTCTTTGAGATGGATAAATGAAACTTAAAGAATTATCGTTTTTAGAATAGCTCACTAGTCCTTTGATTTTTACAGGCATTAAAGAAATAAATTTCGAACCTAAGAGAGATCTGAAAAGAATACTAAGAATCTGCTCTCTTGATGGAATGCGTAGGCGAGTAGAAACAAATTCATAATTAATTAAAGTTGTTGCAAAGTAAAAATACTGATTATTTTGATTAATACTCAAAGCACAGAAATCATCTAGTTTGTTATGCAAATCGCCTAATTCTACTTGAAACTTAACGCTAACGAAGTCAATATCATCAGTAACAACCTTCTTCAAAAAATTATCTAGTTCTCCTTCAATAATTAGATCATCACATGAAGCAGTAAAACGACGGTCAAAGATTCTTCTTATTACAACCTTTTCACCTTCAAGTGCATCATATATTCGTTCTAAAGTAGAATTAGACAACTTTTTTTGATTCATACGTATCATTATTGTTTTTACCATATCATTTCACCATTTAGCTAAAGAACGTATCCAAACTTTTTATTCCCTCAACTTCTTTCCATGAGATTCCAAGTGTATCCAATAGTTGTCCAAATGTTGATTGTACTAACTCTTTCATTTTTTTCACATCTACATCAGATTTAGTAGCAAGTTCTATAGGTTTGACAGAACACTCATCACTTAAACTAATCTTATCATTTAGTAGACCGGGAGGAACTTTTATCTTAAAGGGTTTTGTTTTAACGAATGTTATAGTTGAGCCTACGGCTATATCACTATTAGGATTTTTAATTAATAACTGTATTGCTGCTTGTAATGGCTGTGTCCAACTCTCATAATCTTTTAATCTTTTGGAGAGAGTAACTGAAATAGCTAGATCTTCAAGCTTAAACGTTCTTTCGTCGAGCCTCCTCATTGTTCGTTGAACAATACTGATTATTTTCTCTTTTGCAGTCTCCAATTCTGCAGGAGATTTAACATCTGAAAGAATTTTCAAAACTCTATCAAAAGCACGTTTGATCAGATTAGGAGTATTCTTTTTCTTACCCATCAGACCTTTTACAATTGGTGTCCCTTTTGTTGTTATCCCAAAGTAGTTTTTCTTTCTATCGGAAAGGCAACAATACCTAAAAACATAGTCAATTCCTAATTCAATTTGAAAGTTTTCTAAGCTCCACTGTTTTAGTTCCTCAATATCACTTTGCTTTGGTTGATAAACAAATATACTATCTGTATCACCATACAACACAGGAATACCTAAATCTTTTTCACAGTGTTCTTTTGTTTTTGAAATTGCTTCTCTAGCTAAAGCAGTAGTTGATTCAGCAACAGGAGGACAATATAAAGCAAAGTTATCGGAACCTAAAACACCATATGAATTATGAACAACTATACCAGTGTCGCTCACAAACCAACCGTTTGACGTTTGAATGTCGTATACTGGTTCATTTGAAGAAGCACTTATATGCTTAATTTTAGTAGGAGTAGTCCCATTATAAGATAAGCCTTGCTTTTTGTTTTTGTATGGCTCACAAGGAAGTTCTACAATATGATATGTGGTCTCAATTATCTTATCATTTTCAATGCGTTCATCTCGATAAATATTTACATTTTTTCCAGTTGCATTTGCAATCATAACAAGATCAGTTGCAAATTGTTTGTTTACAGTTGTACATCGAATTTTATTACTATCTATGCATCCTTCATCATTTCTGAAATATTCATCAATGAAAATCTTGGCTCTATGTTTATCTAACAACTGAAGTGGAATTCTCCTGATGTTTATGTAATTTCCACAAAGTTGCTCTAAAATCCTTGACCAAACTTTAGAGTTTATCACAAATCCTTTTTCACTAACAGTATAATTCAGATTCAGACGAGATAAAATTTTATTAACCCTTTCCCAATTTTCAGAACTTTTTTCTTGTAATTGAGAAATGAATGTAAAACTTTTCTTAACACTACCTACTGCAATAACCCAAGCAATTAACCGAATAAAATCATCATCAATGGATATTTTAGCATTGTACCAGATATTCTCATCAACCCCGATTGTAACTTTTAGCTCTTCTGAAAGCTCTTTTCTTATGGTATCTCTCTCAGATTCTGTGAGTTCATTCCATTTTGCTTTATACATTTTTAATGTTTCATTGTAAGTAAAGCATTCATTATCAACATTTATACTAGCTTTTTTAACTACTTGATTGGATTGTTTAAAGTATTTTTCATAATTATCTCTTGAAAGTCCTATATACAGTTCTTGATCCGAAACTAAATCTGGAATAAAGAGTGTTTTAGGAGGGTTTTCAGTTAATGGAATATTTTGAACAACAAAAACTTCATCATCAATTTTCAGTTCTCCTGCATACTTTTCACCTACTTGGAAATTTGAGAGTAATACAGGAATTTTATGGTTGGCTGTTAGTCTAATAGTTCTCCCATCTTCAAGCGTAATTTTTATCAAATCAGAAGGTGGCTTTTCCCAGTAACCTTCTATATCCACGAATATAGGAGAACCAAATGTATCATCTTTTTCTCTAGAAATGGACAATATTTGAAAATCTTGCCAACTATCTGCAAGTTTACCAATTGAAAGTTTAGTCACTAATTTTGTTTTTTTATTTCTCACAATAACTTCAGAATCATAGGGAAGGCAAGCATTTATAAGAACTTTCAGTGAAGATTGCATCACATTACTTAAAACACGTAATGCTTTATCGACAGTTTGATCCTTTGCTTTTTTCTTAAACCAGTAAACTCTAATATCTCGGATAAAGCCAATCAACATGGACATTATTCCAACTTTTTTTGTACATACCCAGTGATTTGTTTCCGGTATTTTGTTGTTTTCTTTACATTCTTTATGGTTACATCTAATAGTTTCATAAGAAAGATTACGTGTCTTGATTATTGAAGGGTAAAGACTGGCATAATCCAGAACATAAACGTCCCACCAGACTCCAGCTTTGGGTTGAATAACAATAGCTCCCTGGTATTTCTTTCCTTTTATAATCGCCTCAGTAGATACCTCTCCTTTTGCTCTTAGTATGTCTTCTGGCAAAGGAATGAGGTAGTTCCTTTTTCTGTGTTCATAATAAAACCAATTTTGTATCCAAATACTTACACTTGAACGGATAAAATCATCGATAGGCATCTTTGTCATTCTTGAAAGCATAAAGATAAGTTCCATCACTTGATTTTGACTAAAAGTAGTAAGTTCAAGAGTTATTACTGCATCCTGAGCGTTATATTCTATGAGTTCTTCTAAACTCAGATCCCAAATATCTTTTTCATGTTCGACCTTATGTTTACCCAGGAGAGTTGAACCTAACTCATCTAAAGTTACTCGGTCATATTTCGCTCCAAAAGCATAAATTCTCATTGATGCTTGTCTGAAAAAACGATAAAGATCAAGATGCAATCCATATTCAAGATAAGTATCATTTTGAGTTGAAGTTGTAGTTATAATCGGATTTTTGATGTTATTTATGCCCAAGTTTTTTGCACGTTTGTTTAAGTAAGGTAAGTCAAAATTATCTCCATTAAAAGTTATAATTATAGGATATTTATTTATTTTCTTAAAAACAGCTTCAATCAATTCTTTTTCATTTTCAAATTCAATAACTTTTATTTTCTCATCTTTTTTCTGAATAGGCGTTTTTTCTTCATTTAATATAAATATTGACACATCACTACTTGTGTCTGCAAAGCCCACGGAGATAATTTTATCATTAGCTACCTTGGGATCAGGAATACGCCCTTTATCACTTTGTACTTCAATATCAAGAGAACAACGGGGAATATCAGGAATTGGTGAAAAAAAAGTGGGAAAATAAGATAAAACTAATTCATGTATTTCACTAGGTTGACTAGAGAAAATTTTTGTTATTTCATCCTTAATGGAAGGATCGATTTCTGGTTCTACTTGAATTATTTTTCCGTCCTTAATTTCATATAGCAATCCCGGAACAAGTAAATTATCGTAGATATAATTAAGGTGGTAACGGATATTAGCTTCATAGGAGGGGCTGATAAATTCTCTGAAACTATTTGATTTTCCACCTATGGCTAGAGGATTAGTTCCATAAACTTTTGTAAGAGAAATAGAACTATCAGTTAACAAATTGTACTTTTCTATAGTTTCACAGCCAACGAATTCCTTATTACCTTGTAGGATACTTTCTACTTCACTAATTGTTTTTGTAGTCAACAAATAGGGTTTATGCCCTGATTTGTCGTAAAAACGGTAAACTTTTCCATCTTCAGGATTATAAAATTTCATGTAGGCTTGCTCCTTTTCACCATCATAATTTACCGAAATAAGATAAGATGCAGGAAGATCAGAATGGACAACCAAAATATTAGAATTATCATCAAGAAAAGTGATATTACTATCTGAATCGCTGGAAGACGATTCTTTAACCTTAACCTCTTTGATTTCTGAAGCCTTTGTAAGAGAAGAGAATACCTTATTTTTCTCTATATTGGGGCGAGACAAAAATTTCTCTAAATTCATTTGACCCATAGTATCAAAACTAAATTCAATTTACAATATATTAAAGTTAGTGTGTTTAAGAGGAATCTAATTAAGAAAAAAAATAGATTTTAAACAAATAAAAGCAAATTAAAAATAAAAAAGGGGAAAGGTTATTTCTTGATACCCAAGAAACCAGCTAATGCAGGAACTGTTTCTGCTACTTGCTCACTGGCAAAAATCTCATAATATTGCTTCAAGATACCGACAGTAAGCAAGATACCCGTACCCGTCCCTAATGCGCCTAGAAAGTCAGCAAAGGCTGCTAATACACCTATAAAGAATCCGCCTAACCAAGCTGCAGTAGGAATATAGCGATCCAAGTATTTTTCGACAATACGAGGGTTACGACGAAAACCAGGGATTTGCATATCAGCATCAAGTAATTGCTTGGCAACATTACGAGAACTCATACCTGCAGTATCAATCCAAATCCTAGAAAAGATACCACAGAGGATAACCATCAAAATAAAGTACGTAACAGCTTGCCAAGGTTGTTCAACTATTTGCTCCGGACCATATGGGGCAGTAGTAAAGGAAGCTAAACCATTGATTGGCCGGCTTTGCTGTGTATCACCTATAGTATCCCATTCACCAAAAAAGGTGACCAAGAATCCACGAATGCCAGGATCGTTGGAATCCCATTTATTATCAAGAAGGTTACTGATAAAGTAAATATTGGCAAATAGGGCACTAACTAAAATAACTGGAATGTTAGAGGTATAGAGAAATTTAATAGGATAACGAGCAGGCATCTTATATTGACTGTGTTGAACAGGAATCTCGATGCGAATACCATCAACATACATAACCATAGCAAAAACAACAATGGTAGCTACCAATCCAATAATGTCAGGAGTACGACCAGTACGAGTGATAGATTGCATAACAGTATTTTCATCACGAATAATGCTCTGGAAAAAGGCGATAACAGCGCCACGAGCTAAACCATACTGATCAGGGGTGAGATTGAACATACCATCAACAATGTTAAAACTAACACTAGTGGCAATAAAGAGAGAAATACCACTACCTAAACCATAACCCTTCTGGATGACTTCATCCATCATCATGATAACAAAACCAGCAGCAACAAGCTGAACTAAAAAAAGAGTCTTTTGAGCGAAAACTAAATCCTCACCATAAGCACCACCAAGAATATAAGCAAGAGCCTCAAAAAGAAGCATAAGAATAGACATAATCTTTTGAGCACCAGTGTACAAAGCACGCTCTTCAGGGTTACTAAAATCAACCTTGATAATTTGGGAACCAACGAGGAGTTGAAAAATTAAGCCAGCAGTAACGATAGGTCCAATACCTAGTTCTGCTAATGTTCCTCTTTGCGATGCTAATATCGCTCTCATTGCATAGAATGGGTCTGTTCCTTGTGTTTCTTTAAATCCCACTAGTGGTATGTTTAGCATTGCCAGATATAGTATCAATATTCCGAATGTCCAAAATAATTTTGCTTTAAACGACAGTTTTTTATCTGGTCTTTTTATCTCGAATGTAAAACGTTGAAATGGTTTGAACATAGTTAGGAATTTACTTGCCACTTTTTACTCCTCTTTTTTTCTATTTCTTTCTCTGTCTTTTCTGAATTCTCGTACCTTTAAAAGCCTTTTCTCTTTGTTCTTATTTTTTACTTTTTTTTTATTTTTTCTTCATTTCTATTTTTATCGTCTCCCATATTCTCATGTACATTTTGATTGTTAGATTTATTATTTTTTCATTTTTCTTCATTTTCATGTCTTGTATGATACTTATTTTTTTAGATTTTATAGCTCCTGGGTTGTTTACATAGTCACTTGCATCAAGGTAATCATCTTTCATTCCAAAGATGTTATCCAGAACAATATAGTAATTTTTTACAAATTCTAGTGCTTTTTCATATCCCATTAGGCTGTATTGGTTCATCGGGTATATTACTTTTTCTTCTTCTGTAAACGCCTTTTTCCATTCTCTGACATTTTTCCTTGCATTATCTTGAGGTAATCGATAGAATCTTGCTGCTGGTTTTTCTTCTATTGCTTGTGCTGTACATTGTATTTTGAACACAATTATATTTTCTGTTCCTAAATCGTTTATAGTTAGTTTTAATTTTTCATTTTCAGTTTCTGCTGCTTTTACGTATGCTAGATTTATTATTGCATTCAACATTTCTATTGTTATTCCTTTTTCTTCGTTTGTCTTTCCGAATATACTATCTGGTGAGAACGAATATCTTTTAAGGTTATATAATTTTGAAAAATCTACTTTTATCAATCCTTTTTCTTCTATTATTTCTTTTTCCATTTTTTTTATTATATTCAGTATATTTTTTTCTATTTCTTCGTATTCGAAGTTAAATCCTGGTATATCTTTTATTTTATTTTTCAGATCTTTAGTTGTTGAAATATTAAAAAAATTAAAAGAAATTGAATAACTTTCTCAAAGTTGATTTATAATCACAATATATGACTTTTAAAAAAAGAATATAAAAAAATCCAATAATAACAGGGGCTCCAAACAGTGAAAAAAAAGTGTAGAATATGTAAATACTTAGATGAAATCTATAACAAAAATAAAAATATTTCAAAAAAGGTAGAAGTTAGTTGGAAAACACTATTTAAGCGATAATGCTAACACCCTATTTCTTTAATCAAAAATTATTTAAAAAAAAGCAGTGATAATATAATTGATAATGACAATACAGATAATTGGAAAAACAAAATACGGTACAACAGTTATTAAGAAAATAGATACAGAAACAAAGGAAGTCTCTTTGAAAGATGAGGGGTTGCAATATATCGATTTAACACCATTAGAAAAATGTACTAATCTAACTACATTGTCTTTAAATGCCAATCCGTTACGTGAGGTTGATTTACCGTCATTAGAGAAATGTACAAGTCTAACCACATTGAATTTGAATGCAAATTTGTTACAAGAGATAAATTTAACACCATTAGAAAAATGTACTAATCTAACCAAAGTGTATTTGGGGGATAATCTGTTACAAGAGGTTGATTTATCGCCCCTAGAAAAATGTGCAAAAATAGAATTTTTGGATTTGAGGGAGAATCAATTAAAAAAATTAGATTTAAGGTCATTAAAAAAATGTACTAATCTAACAAAAGTGGATTTGGCTATAAATCAGTTACAAGAGATATATTTACCGTTATTAGAAAAATGTACAAAACTAACTGAATTGGATTTAAGCAGCAATCAGTTAGAAAATATCGACTTAAGTCCATTAGAAAAATGTACAAAACTAACTGAATTGGATTTAAGCAGCAATCAGTTAGAAAATATCGACTTAAGTCCATTAGAAAAATGTACAAAACTAACTGAATTATATTTAAGCAGCAATCAGTTAGAAAATATCGACTTAAGTCCATTAGAAAAATGTACAAAACTAACTAAATTATATTTAAGCAGCAATCAGTTAGAAAATATCGACTTAAGTCCATTAGAAAAATGTACAAAACTAACTGAATTATATTTAAGCAGCAATCAGTTAGAAAATATCGACTTAAGTCCATTAGAAAAATGTACAAAACTAACTAAATTGAATTTAAGCAACAATCAGTTAGAAAATATCGACTTAAGTCCATTAGAAAAATGTACAAAACTAACTAAATTATATTTAAGCAACAATCAGTTAGAAAATATCGACTTATGTCCATTAGAAAAATGTACAAAACTAACTGAATTGGATTTAAGCAACAATCAGTTACTATGTTTTATCGATTTAACACCATTAGAAAAATGTACAAAACTAACTAAATTGGATTTAAGCAGCAATATTTTAGAAGATATCGATTTAACACCATTAGAAAAATGTACAAAACTAACAAGATTGTATTTAGATGGAAATCAGTTACATGAATTGGATTTAACACCATTAAAAGACCTTATTGAAAAAGATTTATTGTTCATTTATCGATAATGAAGGTACGAGATTCAGAGAGGAAAAAGAAACAGTGTGGAAACGATAACAAGAGAGGATATAAACACTTAAACAATTAATGATTAGTAAAAAATAGTTCTGCTAATGTTCCTCTTTGCGATGCTAGTATCGCTCTCATTGCATAGAATGGGTCTGTTCCTTGTGTTTCTTTAAATCCCACTAGGGGTATGTTTAGCATTGCTAGATATAGTATCAGTATTCCGAATGTCCAAAATAATTTTGCTTTAAACGACAGTTTACGTTCGGGTTTTTTTACCTCGAATGTAAATCGTTGAAATGGTTTGAAAATAGCTAAGAATTTACTTGCCACTTTTTACTCCTCTTTTTTTCTTTTTCTTTTCTCTGTTTTTTTCAGAAAAATCGTACATTTAAAAGGCTTTTCTCTTTGTTCTTATTTCTCTTTTTCCTTATCATGTTTCATTCTTAATGTTTTGACATCTCTACTGTTAGAGCCGCCCATATTCTCATATACATTTTAATAGTTAGCGTTATTACTTTTTCGTTTTCCTTCACCTTAATATTTTGTTGTATATTTATTTTTTTGGATTGTATGTCCTCTGGGTAGTTAACATAGTGACTTGCATCAAGATAATCCTCTTTTATTCCAAAAATGTTATCAAGTATGATATAATAATCCTTTACTAGTTTTAGTGCGTTTTTATAACCCATTAGACTATATTGGTTCATAGAATACAATATTTTATCATCTTCATCATATAATTCTTTCAATGATCTAACATACTTACTTGTAGTATCGTAGTTTAATCTATATAAGCGTGCTGCTGGTTTTTCTTCGATTACTTGTGTCCCACATTGGATTTTAAACACTATTGCATTTTCTCCTCTAATATCTTTCCGATTTAGCATTAATTTTTCATTTCCCCTTTCTGCTGCTTTTACGTATGCTAGTGTTATTATAGAGTTTAATATTTCCATTGTCATTCCTATCTTTTCAAAAGTATTACCGAAATTGGTATCCGACAAAAACAGATATTTTATACTGTTATACGTTTCTGAAAATTCTACTTTTACCTTCTTTTTTTCTTCAATCTGTTTGATTATTTTTTGTATATTATTTGCTATATATTTATAATCATATCTAAAACCAGGGATATCTTGCATTAATTTTTTCAAATCTTTACTAGTTATTTCTTTTATTAACTCAAAAAGTTCTTTTGCTTCTCCTTCGTTATTATGTCCGAATAGGTATATTCTTATTGTTGGTGGTTTCTTATCATAAAGGATCGACACGAATTTATATCGATTAAATTTTTGTCCTCTTAGTCCATTAACAAAAAGATAATAGTATTCTTTTGGGTTAGTGGTTGGCATTATCAATATTTGGTCTTTAAAATGATCTTTTAGTTTTTTATTAAAATCTTTAAGTGTATTTATATATCTATTATAGATTCTTGGGCATTCTGGTCTTATGAAACCTTTTATTCCAGGTTTTGTGAAGTTTATAAGATCTGTTTTGCTCATTATTTCATCCATAATTCTTTTTAATTCTCCCTTTTCTCCTTGATATTTTCCGAACATTGTTTTTATATTTTCATTTAGCACTAAATTGTCCACGTTTTCAAGCAATTTTCCCAGATCTTTTAGATATATTATTCTTCCTTTTACATCCGCATTTTTTCTTGTAAGCGCTGAAAGTATATTATCATCATTTGGTAATATAAATTCTGCTATTATATCTACCTGATATCTATATTCCTTTCTTTTATTCTTTATTGCTATTATTTCCCCTTCCGATATTTTTCCTTGTTCTTGTTCTAGAAACGCTACTAAATACCCCAGCGGATTCAAAGTTTCGTCTAAGTATTTTGTTACACTTTCAGGTTTACTTGCGTTAACTGGGTATTTAGCCATACAAATCCCATTTAGTGCATATATTAGTTTATTTATTCTTTCGTGAGGATTAAATAGGGTGCTCATTTCTTTTAATCTGTTCAATTCCTTCAGGTAATCTGATAAGATCTTTGCTAATTCGGTTATTATTTCATTTGTCAATTCTGTTGATGCAGAATAATAGAAATTCATTATTTTTTCAAGTATAATATATTCATCATTTGGTAAGTTCTCTTTTTTAACTATAGATTCTCCTTTTACTAGTATATCCAAATAGTTCTTTATTTCTATAATAGCATCTTCTACAGTCATATGATTTTTATCTATTATAATTTCTCCTTTTTCATTACTTTCTATTTCAAAAGCTAGGACATTTCGATTTCTTAAATATTGACTGAATTTTAGAGCGCTGTCTGATATAAAAGCCCACACAATTTCTACTGTGATACTTAGCTCCTCTGCTATCTTTCTTAGCATTTTAAGATTAGAATATTCTGTATTCGTCACATTATTTAATTCATCTTTTAAGCTAACTATTTGTTTTTCCGTTCCTTCGAATCCAGTATATTTATCGTAATTGAGAGGTGAAAATAGTTTCCAATAAATAGATTTACCTTGTTTGTCTTTAATTATATTTCCATCTTTATCTTGCAAGATTAATACAGGAATAAGTTCCCCATTTTTGTTAATCACTCTTATTCTTGACCACGTGTTCAATCCTATTCCGTTTTCAAGTAAAGTTTTTTCTTCTTTAGGTGAATATAATGTATCTACTAATTCTTTAGTAGTTACAGAAACAACTTTTTTTTGTTTTATTTGTATTTGATATAGTTGATATTTCGTTGGTATATGATATAATGCTAGAATTTTTGCATGACTATTCCCTTGTATATAATTTTTATTAAAGTCATCCAATGTTGATATTAAAAACTCATTTGATTTAGCACCATAGATGAGAACAAATTTTCCATACTGATTGGATTGTGCAGTATAAAAAGCTTGAGCTTCTTCTCCGAAATCTTGCTTGAAATTTTCATTTAAATTTGCTTTGTTAATAACGTTTAAAACGTTATGAAATTTTATCTTAAGGTATTCATTATTATTGTCTTCCACATCTGTTCTCTTTATGAGTACATAATCTTCAGCAGGATTATAGATATTTCCTTCTTCATCCTTAATTTCAAATAAACCAAAGTTTGTAGAATAACCTGTCGCCGCATGAAATATCAATTTAAAAGCAAATAATATTTTAGCCATTTCATCTATAGTTAATTTTGTAGATTGTCCAGTAAAAAGCGAACCAACACCTAACAAAAATGTTGATAGAAAACCAGTATTATAAGCAATTTGTTTTGGTTCATAATCTTTTGTCGCTAATCCATCATATATTTCAGATAATAATATTTTTCCCTTTGATAAATCGTAATCATAAACAAAGTCATCCATTAATTTCCTTTCCAAAACATCGAGTTTCTTTGATGTTGATTCGCTATAAACGTAACTCCATGCCGGAAGTCCACTTGTAAATTTTGATTCTGAAAAAACACCATTTCCTATTATGAGGTCAATTCCTGTTGTAGAACTGAATTTGATGTTGTTTTGCGATTCCAATTCCATGGTGCTCTTTATAATATAATCCTTAATATTAACTTCAAACGGGTTATCATCTCCTTCCTTTAAATCAGATTTAATCTTTAAGAAGAAATTAGAACCGTCAAAGCTCTCATACATTATTTTATCTGTTTTGCGAAACAATAACTTCAAGTAATACATTACCTTTACCGCGCATTCTCTATTTGTTATTTCATTTTCTTGATTCTTTATGATGTCAAACATATATTTCGCGAATTCAGAATAGAAGAAAATACGTTGCAATAATGTATAAATTGGGATAGCAGATGAAATAAATGTTTTAGCTATATAAGACAACGGAGCTTCTTCTCTTGAATCAAATATAGAAACAAGATATGATTCAGAGTAACCTTTTTCTTTTAACCAGTCGAGGAATCTAATATCTAAGTCTTGTTCAAAAAATTTGTGTATCTTCTTTTTTTATCCATTTACCCAAATATTTTGGTAATTCCAAGTAAAAAACATAAATCTCAGGCGTCCTATAGTGTTTATATATAATTTCGTTTATTTCTTCATCAACAAGTTTCGTTATTTCATTTTCTGATAAAAAAGGGCTTTCATTTCTAATTTTCTTCAATAAATTTTTTCTTGTTTCTTCAATATCTATCAAGTTGCTCCTAATAAGAAAAATTTCTTCTCTATTTATTGTGTTCAATGCATTCATTTTTGCAGTAATTTCATAATTTTTGCGTAATAGTAACTCACTCGATTCGATTTTTTTCACCTTTCAAGTAATTTTATTTTATTGCCGTTTTATCTTTTTGTTAGAGAAAAGACTGTGAGATTTTTCTCTTTTTTGTAATTTCATACTGTTTCATAACTTAAGGAAAAGTATTTCAGCAAAGAATATTCTATTAAACATATAATTCCACTTGTGATAGTCTCTGTGGTTAATATAAAGTTTAAATTATTTTTTAGAAAGCCAATAATTATTAATTAAACTGTGTTTTTGAAACCATTTTTTAAGCACAAAACTAACAACAATATTCAAATTTTAACTTTTCTATAAGGTTTGTTCATCTGTTGAATGAACAGTCTTTTTCTAACAAAATAAGTTAAATAAAAAGTAAAAAAAGATTTTATTCTGGAAGAACTACTTTTCCTCCAGCTTCTTCTATTTTCTTTATTGCACGTTCTGAAGCCTTTTTCACTTTTATTTCTGCAGGAGAAGTTATTGCTCCTTGAGCTAGAATCTTAGTGTATCCTAGTGCTCCTAGATCGATAACAATATTTTTCCCTTTTTTCTCAGCTTGTCCTTTAGCTATTAAATTAGGTATCATAGCGTCTATCTGGGAGATATTGATAACTTTATCTTTTTTGACCACTACAGGTGGCCGAGTAAAGCCATGTTTTCCTATAGGTTTTCGTCGACCTAGAATTACTAGCATCTTGTGTCTAGTTTTGGGTCCACATTTTCCTACACCTCCGCGAATACCGCTTTTTTTGTGTCCTTTTTGTTTTCCCCATCCATGATGCTGAGAACCTCTAAGTCTTCTTACCCTTTTCTTAAATCTTACTACCATTTTTCTCACGCCATCCTCACAATTAGTTCATTTATTGCTTCTCCTCTGTAGCCTAGATCTCCTCCTTCATTGTATCCTCTTTTCACACTCTTGAACCCTTTTCTTGGTGGATGTAATCTGAAGAATTTCTTCAGTCCTGGAACATCACTCAATTTTGCTTTTCCTTCGTATACTGCTTTTGCAAAATCTTTTATGCTTTTGTACTCTGAATTTTCTTTTATGTATTCATCAGTAAGTCTTTGTTTTCCTCTTAGTTCTCCTCTTTTTTCTAGTAAATATGTTAGGGTTTCAAGATTTATTTCTCCATATGTAATGGTATCTTTTGCTCTTTTTAGCATACCCATATATGATGGTGTATTAGGTAGTATAGTCATATAGTTTTTTCTTCTAATGTTAAGCATATCTAGTGTTTCTTTTATTTTATAATAAAATCCTACAGTTCCTCTTATTCTTATTACTGCTAGCATTGTCTTTTTTTCCTCTTTGCTCATTTTTTCTCACCTATTGTTTTGTCCAATCGAATGGTGCTACTACAGAGTAAGTGTTTTTTAATGCTTCAAAAGTTGCTTTTGCGAAGTTGTTTGTTGTTCTTGTTTCTCCGAATGTTTTACTCCACACATCGTCTATTCCTGCTAATCTCAGAACTGTTTTTGCCACATCTCCCACCACCAATCCTAGTCCTCTTGGTGCTGGAATCAGCACTACTTTTGTTGACCCGCATTTTCCTTCTACTTTATAAGGTACTGTGTGGTTTCCTCCACAAGAACATTCCCAGCTTCCACAAGCTCTTCTTACTGGTCTAACGTTCAATTTTGCATTTGTTATGGCTTTCTTTATTGCAGGTCCTATTTCTTTAAGTTTTGCCTCTCCTACGCCTACATAACCATTCTTGTTTCCTACCACTACAGTAGCTCTAAATCTTCTTTTTCTCCCTGCATCTGATTGTCTTTGGACTAGTTTAATATCAATAACTTCATCTTCAAGATCAGGTAATAAAATATCTACTATTTCTGCTTCTTGTATTTTTAGGTTTTGTGCAAATATTTCGTCGATGCTTGTTATTTGTCCCTCTTTTACCATTCTTCCCAATCTAGTCAGTGGTTCCCATTCTTCATAATCTAAAAACTCATTACTACTCATTTTACTCACTTTCCTCTATTTTTGTTTTTGTTTCCTCGAAGTAAGTCTGTATTTCCTCTGGCTTTTTATTCACTTGAAGATATTTACCAAAGTACCTATTATACTTCTCTTTATCTTCTTTTGCCAAGAGTCTTCCGTAATTTGCTATATGCTCTCCTCTAATTCGCTCTTCATCTGGGATCATTTTTTCTCCATAAGGTATTTCTACTCCAGCATCGACTATTCCTTTCAACGCTGCAAATAACCTTGTTTTTGGTAATGCTTCCAAGGTTCCAATATCTAATATCGCTTCATCTATATCCGCTTTTAGCGCTTTTTTGCCTGCTAAAAATCCCGTTAGATAAGCTGCAGGCATATTGGATGTTGCTATGTCCCAACCGTATTGTGCTAAATCTTTTGATAACACTTGGGTGATTGTTTGGTCACCTCCTTGTTGGGATCGGATAAATTGAATACGTAGAGCTTTATTAGAGGGGCGTATTGCAACACGAATCTTTCCTGATTTTAATAATCTTGTACGCTGCCCATAGTCTGTTTTTTGCTCTCTTCTTCGCCTGAAAGGCATCTTGTAGAGAGGACCATGCTTCTTTTGTGGTGGAGGACTTTTTCTCTTCCTATATCTCTTTCTTCGTTTCATTGCTTTTTTTGACATTGACATCTTTTAGTCACCTCTTATTTTAAGTCAGGAAGGCGTTTCTTGGCCAACCCATGTTCCTCAATGTATGTTCTAAGATATCGTACACTCCTAAATAAGCCACCTTTAGCTTGTAAATAGAGTTTCCTGTAAACAGATTTTTCTATATATCCTTCATTTCTCAGCTTAGCAAGGTATTTTCGTTGAGCTCGAATGTGATTAATCCAACGTGTTTTTCTTGGAAGTCTAGAGTATTTTGGACCCTCTCTGCTTCCAGGACCTTTTCGTTGTCCTTTTCGTTTTTTAGCAGCATTTGCTCGAGCTCTACCTCTGCTTACGCCTTTCACTTTTCGTTTCTTTATGTCTCCAGTATCGATGTGCCCTCGAATATCTTCTCTTGTAATAGCTAATGAGAGATCTTGTAGGCTGTCAGGATCAATCTTAACTCTATTTTTTCCAACCTTTAATATTTTGGCAGCAATTCTTCTTTGTGATTTTACATCAGTCATTCTTTTTCACGCCCATATTCGCACTATGTATCATTCTGAAGATTCTTGTTCTGAATCTTCATTTTCTAAAGCTTCCTCAGGTTCTTCCTCAGGTTCTTCCTCAAAGTCTTCTTCAAATTCGAATTCGTCTTCACCTAGCAATTCATATTCTTCTGCTTCCTCACCAAATTCAGCTACTTCAACAGCCTTTACTGGTAAATTAAGCACTTTCATATGAAGATCTTCGGCGCGTTCAATAATTTGTTGTCTTTTTCTTGAACCTACTGTTCGTTGAATCATGACAGCATCTGTTTCTGGATCAAGTTCGTCCAATTGTGAAACATTGCTTACATAATTAACTGAATAACCTGAAGGATGCATACCACGAACTGCTTTAGGCCCTCTATAACCTACTCCAGCCATTTTTGGATATCCTTTTATCTTTTTGCGCATTTTGTTGTCAATACCTTTTGGTCGACGCCAATTGCTTTTAAGACGTTTGTATCTCCAAGATTCTGGCCGAACGAAATTGGGCCTTCTTGCATTTATTTTTTGCTTTATACGCAATAACCGTAATCGTTCTTTATTTTCTGTCATCGTCAATCAACTATTAACGTCAATAACGTGGTGTAAGTAAAATCTCCACTGTCCTTTTTTAATCATTATCATTGTTGTTTTTTTGCAACTAATTAGAAAAAAATTCATTTTGAGAGATTAGACAATAGTAGAACGTTTTAATCGCAGAATTTGAAAATATAGACAAAAAACTTTAGCAGTATCAAATAACAAAAGTTTATACTATAATAAAATAAAATAAAATAAAAAAATGTGTATGAGAGATTACTCTTTCTCGAAAACCCAAACTCCATCCATGAAAACTTCAGGATCTTTTTTTCTCTTTCCTCTTAACCTACATATCTCTTGCATATTTGCAACTGTTTGCCCTACTGCTTCTTTGTCTATTCCTGTTGTGATAACATCTTCTTTATCAACTGTAACTTTAGTATCATCGCCGACTATTTTTGCTTTTAGTAATTTTCTCCCACCATAGAGATTTTTTATTATCACTTCTCTTTTCTTATTATCTGGTTCTACAGTAATTGGAAAGTGAGAAAATACTATTTTAGATTTGTAAGTGAAACCTTTCTTTGTTCCTTCTATCATATTATTAAATAGTCCAACAGCAGAAAGAATCTTTGCTTTCTTTCTTCTGTTTAAGTTATATGCACTAAATTTCATTTTAGAGCCTTCTAGACTAATATAGGTTTCATCAAATCTCCTAAAATCTTTTGTCAATTTTCCTTTAGGGCCTTCTACAGTAATTATTTTTCCATTCAAAGTTACTTTTACGTCTTCAGGAATTTCTATTTCTCTTTCAATAAACACCGTTTTTGTCATTTTATGTCACCTAGTAGATATATGCTAACAATCTCCCGCCTATTCCTTTTTCTTTTGCATCATCATGACTCATCACTCCTTCAGGAGTTGTAACAACGAGCACACCAAAGTTCCGTGCAGGCAAATATTTTTGCTCCCATTCTTCAAATTCGTCTTTTGCTACAGGATAACGAGGTTTTATTACTCCACATTTGTTAATTCTTCCCATTAACTGAACTTCAAATATTCCTCCCCGATGATCATTGATATACTCTAATTCACCTAGATAACCAGCTCTTTGTGCAGTTCTAAGGACATTTGCCACTAGCTTACTTGCGGGTTTGATAGATACTTTTTTCTTTCCGGTTCTTTCAGCATTCAAGATAGAATTAAGAGCATCTGCTAAAGGATCAACTTGTACCATTTTATCCACCTCTACTCCCGGTTTTCTTGAAACCAATTTTATCATATATTTCTCTAATACACCTTCTACAAATCATCAAGTCAGCTCTTCTAATTACTCCTTTATGTGTCCCACAACGTTGGCATTGACGAGATCCTTTTCCATATTTTATTTCTCTTCTTTCTTGCATTTTTATCACTTCACAATTTTAATATTAAACTCTTTAGAAGCGAATTCCATTGCTTCCTCTTTTGTAATCAGATGTTTTTTAGGTATTTTCTTTCTTTGATTTCTTCTGTATTTCAATCTGTAACCTGGTCGTTCTAGTTTCACAACAACGTTAAACCCTATTGTTCCCAACATTGGATCAAAAGGTGCATCACGAATATCTACATGTTCAGTTATACCGAAACTAAAGTTACCTTGTTGATCAAATGCCTTCTGTTTTATAATGTAGTCTTTTGCATATAAACATCTGTCTAACATTTCTTTTGCTTCTTCTCCCCGCAAAGTAACGATAGCTGCAATAGGCTCCCCTTTCCTTATTCCAAAGTCTCTGATACTTTTCTTTGCTGGTCTTTCGGAGGGAACTCGTCCTGTAATTTGAGATAATATGGTTTTAGCTCTCTCGAATCTTGGACCAGATTCACCTACAGCAGCGTTCAATATTACTTCTTTCAAGTATGGCTTTCTCATGGGGTGTTTTTCCCATTCTTTTGAGTATTTTTCTTCGATTTCTATTTCTTCTAAAGGTTCTCCAAAAAGCATTAGTTATCCACCTCCGGTAAACCAACATCTTGATCTGGCGTATCTTTTCCGATAACAAAAATATAACGATACAAAGTTTCAATTGTAGTTCCTGATGTAGTACGAATAGTAGCAGTTTTTGTTTTTGATGTACCATGAGTGCTAATATTTTCTATTATTCCATGTTGACCCATACCACGACCACTGATAATTAAACCATAATTACCAACTTCTAAATCAAATTTGTCAAGTATTTTTTGCTCAGGTATAGATATTTTTACTGTTGCATGAGTTGTATATTCTGCTGCGATCTTATAATCATCTTCTGAAAGGATAATATTTCTACCATCATGAAGATTTAATTGCGTTTTTCCTCCTTTCAATGTGGTTTTATTTACAATTTGACAGAATTTCACTTTTGCTTTTTCTTCATCTATAGGTACAAGACGTAAACCAATTTTTGGTTTGTATAGCATTCTATAATGTTCGTTTATTTTAGGTAAACTAAAAACATCCATGAAACCTACAGGATATTTTCTGTTGAGTCTTACACGTCCATCAACAAGAACATTACGTTCATAAATTATTTTTTTAACTTCACTGATGTTTCGAGCATATTTTAAGAGATCTCTTAAAATTATCGCTGTGGGAATACAAACATCTGCTGCATGAGGGCCAGGAGATGGTCTAACTGAAAAAGTGTATTCTTTTTTGTGTATGGGGTAATGCTCTGAAACCACCAATCTTTTCAAGTGTTTTTTACCGCCTGATTTTGTCATTATTCATTCTCCTCCTCTGTAGAATCTTCTTCAAGATCTTCTTCAAGATCTTCTTCGAAGTCTTCTTCGAAATCATAGCTTTCATCTAAAGTTTCTTCTACTTCTGTTTCTTCTTCAAATATGCTTTCTTCTAATTCTTCATCTGTCAATTCTTTGACTGAGAGTCTTTTCAACAATTCTTTCCTTTTTTTATCCTTCAAATTTAAACTTGTAATAATAATATTAGAAGGCTTTACTGGAAAAGATTTTATTGTTCCATCTGCTTTTTCCTTACTATGACCTTCAATGTGAATTGCATATTTCTGAGGAAGACATCGGATAACTTTTCCCTTTATCTCATCTTCTTCTCTAATAGCTTTAACTACAACAACTTTATCTCCTCGAACAACAGGAATTCTTTTTACACCATATTTTTCCTGTAATTCCTTGGAAAGTCTTGCAGTCATACCTTTCTTTCGTTGGTGCAAAGGACGATTGAAGTATCGTTTTCTTTGTTTACTGGGTTTAATTGTCTTTGTTTTCATCGTAAATCACCTATACAATTATTGACGCTCTATGAGCGATCCTAGGCCAGTGTTCCGCTGCTTCCTTAGCGATAGGTCCACGAATTTCAGTACCTAGTGGATCGCCTACTTCATTCGTCAAAACTATACCATTTTCTTCAAATTGTATCCATGTACCATCTGGTCTTCTGAAAGGAGCTCTCTGTCTAACAACAACAGCATGATAAATTTGTTTCCTTCTTTTAGGAGAACCTTTTTTCACACTAACAATGCACATAGTTCCTACTGTTGCCCAAGGTATACGGTTTAATCTTCCTCTATAACCTTTTACAGCAATAATTTCCACTTCTCTAGCTCCAGAATTATCAGCACATTTTACTCTACTACCAACAATAAGTGATGGTTTTCTTCTTTTTAATGGACGTCCAACTGTCTTACGTTTTGCCATAATCACACACCTTAAGATGATTTAAGTTTTTCAATTACAACAAAAGACACAGTCTTAGAGAGAGGGCGACATTCTGCTGCACGTACTAAATCTCCTTCTTTTACATTAAGACAAGGAGGATTATGTGCACTTATTTTCCCATGTTCTCTCTGGTATCTCCTATATTTCTTAACATATCGTAAGAAATCTCTTCGAATAACAACAGTCCTTCGCATTTTATCAGATACAACACGTCCAATAAATATTCTTCCCCTCACTGGTAATTTCCCATGGAATGGACATCTAGGGTCATCACAAGTTGTAGTGGGGGGTTCTACATCAATTCCAATATTCCGTACTTTACTACTCATATGATCAACTCCAATAAGCGTCTTATACCCATGGTTTGAAACCAATTTTGGCTCTAGATAACTAGAGTAAGACGTCATATTTTGCGTATATTTTACAATTAATTATGCTAATTACAGCCAAAATTTTTCCTTTTTAATTGTTTTTATTGTTAAGATTTTTTAAACAAAAAAATAATTTTTTCTACCAAGAATATTTTTTTTTCTTCATCCTATCTTCAGGTTTTCCTAGAAGGTTTTCTCCATTGACTCTAACTGTTAATCCAGGTTCAATTGTAATTTTAAAGACAGAACCTTTTTTTGGAATAGTTCGAATCTTGTCTTGAGAAAGAACTTTTATCATATGTGCTGTTTCGTCGACGACAACACCACTAAGGTTTGAAAGTGATTCGATAGAACTTTTAACTATCTCAATATAATAACCGTGGATACCAACAGCAAGTTTTGCCCAGATGTACAATTTTTTATTAAAAATCAAATCATCCCCATTAAATTTGAATCTATCTGCATAATTTATTAACCAGATACTACACTCAAAACGTCAATCAAGATAAATTAAAAACTTTGTTTTATAAAAGTGAGAGAAGAAATAAATAAAAAATTAAAGTTCTCCTTCCTCTGTTAATATAGTTAAGATACGAGCAATTGTTCTTTTATATTCCTGAATTTGTCCTGGATTTTCAATGCTGCCTCCAGAAGCCAACTCAGATTTTACTTTGAAGAGCTTTTGTTTGTATTCCTCTAATTTTTTTAATTTTTGTTCTCTTGTTAATTTTCTTATTTCTGTAGGTTTAAGTTCACCCATATTTCACACCTTCTTAATTACTTTTTTTATCAACAAATTTCAGGATTGTTTTTCGAGTATCTCCTTCAACAAATTTATGGATTTCTTCAAGAGACATATTCTCCATTAATGCTTTAGCTTCCTTGACAGTATAATCTGTTGATTTTTTAGTATCTTCAACTTCAGCTTTTTCTTTTTTGATGTCTTCAACTTCAGTTTCACTAATTTCTTCAAGTTCAGCCATCTCATCTATTTCATCAATTTCATCTACATCAGTTTCTTCAAGTTCAGCCATCTCATCTAATTCTTCAATTTGTTCTAATTCTTCAGAAAATTCCTCGATTTCAGTTTCACCAACAACTTCTTCTTCGCCAATAGATATTTCTTTTGTATCTCTCGCAGTTGGCTCTGCAATAATTTCAATATCATCTGGTAATATAGCGTCGGGTCGCATAATTCGTACTTTCACACCAATTTTTCCTCTTCTAATAATAGCTGTAGCCTTTCCTTCATCAACAAAATCTGTAGCTGGAGCACCACATTTAGCAACAAAACCTGCTCGAAATGTCTCCACCCTAGCTCTTTGGCTAGTGATCTTTCCACTTATTATTACTTCAACACCCTTTGCTCCTGCACTTAATATTCTGCGCATAATCCCATGAGCAGAACGTCGAAAATGTCTTCCTCTTTCTAAAGAAGAGGCTAACCTATAAGCCATAACTCTTGCATCGAGATCTGGATTCTCAACTTGTGATACTTCAATTTGAGGGTTATCTAACTTAAATTGTTCTCTTAATGTATTGGTAATTGTTCTAATGGTTTTTCCTCGACCACCAATGGCAAGTCCAACACGACCTGCTCTCAAAATGACCCTATCTCCCAGAGGAGTACGTCGAATTTCACACCCTCCATATTCTGCTGTTTTAAGCTTTTTGGCTAAATATTCATCAATAGCGTTTCTTTTAATTTTTCTTGCGATAAAATCTTTTGTTGCTGGCATAACTTCACCTATAATATTAATCCTCGATTTCTGCTACAAGTTCTATATGAACATATTGTCGAACTTTTGGAGTTGACCTTCCGTGAGCCCTATAAAAGTAACGAGCTTCTTTAGAACCTTTTAAAGAAACAGCGTGAATTATCTTAGCTTTATCAACTTGAAGCTGATTAGCTTCTACGTTATTTTCCAAATTCTCAACAACTTTCAAGATTTCTTTGGCAGCTTTAACTGGGTAACGTCCTGCAGACCATCCTTGTAAGTCACTCTTATGTCCAACGTTTCTCTTATAGCGTCTGTATGGAACGCTTCGCTTCTTAGCGATGACGTCCTCAAGATATTCTTTACACTGATCAATCTTCATACCTTTAATTGCTCTAAGAATCTCTCTAGCAGCTTTTGGTGATATATCAATATCCCTAGCTGAAGCTTTTGCGCTACGATCAGGGTCAGTTATTATACTGTATTTATATGAAGGCAACTTAATATCTCCTTTTTAATTATCTCTCTAAAGTGTGTGGTGAGTGTCCAATTTTTAAGGTTTGTTTTTACTCACTTTAATTCAAAGTGACAACCACACACTGAACATTTTCAACTTTTAAAAAATGTTTAAAACAATTTGGTTTGTCGAGAAAAAAAATCGAAAAAAATTAATATAAACTAAAAGGATTTAACAGAAAATTTTGAATAAAAAGTGAAAAGAAAAGAAAAATTACTAAAACTCGAGATAAATAATTTGATTCTCATCATCAAGAGTAATTTTCTTGGAATTTTTACTAAATGAAGAAGAATCATTACTTAAAGTCTCAATTGAGTGCATAGCTTTTAAATCAGCTGAAAAATCGTTTAATTCTGGAGGAATATAGGCACGTTTAATGGGAGTCTTAAGAGACAATCCCAGATCCTTCTTTTGTTTCCAAATAGTAGAATTTAATTTCAATATCAACTCAGTACTTTCAGTAAACCTTGATTCACGAATTACATCATCTGGTTGAGGCATAGATTCTGTATGAACGGTTTTATCATACAATTCTCTATAAATGAAGTCAGTAACAAAAGGTATTATCGGAGCAAAAGCTTTCAATAAAATGTCTAAGACTTTATGAAGAGTAAAATGGGCGGATTTCTGTTCCTGTTCTGTGAATTCATTGTTTCTATTATAGGCCCGACCTTTTACAATTTCTAAGTAATTAGAAGCAAAAAGATCCCAAGTAAATTTTCGTAAAGCCCTAGCAGGTTTGTGAAAATCAAATATTTCATAACCTTGTAAAGCATCCTCAATTGCCAAGCGCAATTCAGACAAAATCCATACATCAGTTGAAGTAAGAGAATTTTCGTCTATATCCTCAGCAGACGGAAAACCGCTGACAAATTTAGCAATATTATAAAATTTATTGATAAATTTAGCAATACCTTGTAATTTCTGCTCACTAAAACGGATATCACTACCATGACTGGCTTCAGAAGCACCAAATAGGCGTAAAGCATCACCACCGTATTTAGCAATCATCTTCTCAGGTTTAACAATGTTACCTTTAGATTTACTCATTTTCTCTCCTTTGTTATCAACAACATGCCCAGATATCCAAGTCTCTTTGAAAGCAGGTTTGTTGTACAACTGTAATGCACGAAGCATTGTATAGTGAAGCCAAGTCCTAACTATATCTTTACCTTGAGGGCGCATATCACAGATGTAGGGGCGAGAATTAAGTTTTTCAAATAATTCAAGATCTTTTTTATTATAAGGATACATTTGAATATAAATTTCAGAAATAGATGAATCCATCCAAGTATCAAAAGTCCGTGTATCACCAATAAAACCTTTAGATTCTCCACAGTGCTCACATTTATCAAAAGGAGGATCATCTCTCCAAGGCTGATAATAGGGACCAGGTTCAGGTAAACAAGGCTTTCCACAAGATTTACAATACCAAATGGGAATCTCGGTACCATAATATCTTCTTCTACTGATTGGCCAGTCAATAGAAACTCTATCTAACCAATCTAACCATATCTGCTTCATAAATTCAGGATAAAAAATTAATTTGTCAGCATAAGATCTTAAAGTGTCAATGTAGTCAGTTTGTTTAAGATAATACTCAGGCATAGCCAAAAATTCGACAGGATTATCACAGCGAGAACAAATAGGAAAGTTATGAGGAACGTCAGTTTCAGATTTAATGAACCCAAGCTCCCGAAGTTTATCAGCAATTTGTTTTCGAGCTTCTTTTACTTTCAAACCTTGAAATTCAGGAATATTCTCATTAATTTTACCATCAGTATCGATGACAGTCCTAGGTTCAAGTTGAAATTCACGAAAAACCTGCACATCACCAATATCACCATAAGCGCAGACCATCAAAATGCCAGTACCGAAATCCATTTTAGCATAATGATGAGAGCGGATAGGAACTTCAACATTGAAGTAAGGAGCAATAGCAGTTTTGCCCTCCAAATGTTTGTAACGCTCATCTTTAGGATTAAAAATAACTACACCAATAGCAGGAATTAATTCAGGGCGAGAAGTGGCAATAATTAATTCTTCTCCAGTTTCTTTAACCTTAAAAGCAATATCATATAAAATATGAGTGCCTGGTTTATAATCAATCTCATTATCAGCTATAGTAGTTTTACAACGAGTACAGTAGTTATTGGGACGATCATCTTCATAAACCAAACCTTCACGGAAAAGTTTGATAAAAGTGCTTTGAGTAAGAGCACGGTATTGAGGGTGATCAGTCTTGTAAATTTCATCCCACTTAAAAGAATAGTTACTAAAGCCGAGAAATTTACAAACATTTAAAATCTCATCGCCAACACGATCTAAGATAATACGACATTTATCAAGAAAGTCCTCGCGAGGAATGTCATGCATAGATATTTTGAACTCTTTTTCAGTTTGTACCTCAACAGGAAGACCATTGCGATCTAAACACATAGGAAAAAGAACTTCATGACCAGTCATACGTTTATAGCGAGCAATCATATCAATACCGCTATAATGAATAGCCCCACCCATATGCCAAGGGGCGTTTGCATAAGGGGGAGGAGTGTCAACACTATAAATAGGCTTGCCAGAGTTCTTATTGAAAGCATAAGTTTTCTCTTTTTGCCATAATTCAAAGATTAACTGCTCATCTTTTAATGGGTCATATCGCTTCTTTAATCGATTCAATAATTGTCACCCTTTAACTTCTTGTAAAAGTGTTCTTTTTTAAATTGAATGGTAAACAACATATTATTAATAGTATAATCTAAGACAAAATAAAATTAATAATTAAGATAGAGTAAACTTAATTTATTTTAAAAAATACATAAATATAGAATGAAAAAAGAAGAGAGATTGGAAATTGATATTTTTGAAAATTCAGAGAGTGGAATAGGAATAACAGATAAAGAAAATAAGTTCATATATGTAAACAATGCAGTTTGCAATCTTTTTGAATACACAAAAGAAGAGTTTCTGAAGGGAGAAATAAAAGTAAATGATCTGTTTCCAAAAATATATCTAAAAAACCCAGCAGAAAAAGAATTTATCCCATTAACAGAATATGAAATGGTAACTAAAAATGGAGAATTTATTAATGTGGCAGTAAGTAGCTCAAGAATAGCAAACTCAGAATTAAAATTACTCGTTTTTCAAGACATGAGCTTAATAAATAAAGCTAAAAGAATGGGTATGTTAGAAATAATAAATTACGCAAAAAAGAATATAGGAATAATACATTATTCATTCGAAAATACAGGTCCAGAACTAATAGCAAAGGTAGATACAGAAAACTACCCAGAAGAAGTCATTAGAGCACTGCAATCAATGGGACTATATTATATGACAGCAATACAGAATAAGAAAGGATTATTTGGACCATTACCAGTACCAGTAAAAGGAGAAGACTACCTAGCAATAGTCTATAGCTATGAAATAGAAACAAAAGAAGAAATAGATAAAAGATTCAAGCAAAAAAAACCGTGTATAATCACATTAGTTTTTCCAAAAGTAATAGAATCGCTATTATCAAACAGGAGATACATAAGAGAAACAATATCAGAAGTAATAAAAGAGAATTACCATAGAACGACGGATATACAAAGTATAAAAAATAGTTTAAGAAAAATAAAAACAAACCTTTTTGAAAATATAGAAAAACAAAAAGAGGAAAATACATTCGAAAGAAAAGTATTACAAATAAATCAATTCATAACAAGTTTTGGAGATGTAAAGATAAATGAGCAATTATATGCAAGAATATTAAAAATAGCGAAAAAAATATGCGATTTCAAAAGAATATCAATATTATTAATGGATTATCAAGTAAATGGGCTAAGGGTGGTAGAAGCAAGTGGATATGAAAAAAATATTATAGATATGATAATAGATATAGACGCAAAGTCAATCGTAGCTAGAGCAGCTAGAACAAGGCAAACACAAAACATCCAAAACGTTCAGAAAGACAAGGACTATATAATGGTTGATCCAAGCGTGTTAGCAGAATTAGCAGTACCAGTAATATCACCAGTTAATGATAAAACAGTAGGAGTAATAAACATCGAAAGCGAAATGGAAAAAGCTTTCAACCAAGAAGACGTGATATTGTTCGAGATGTTGGCAGAAAAAATAGCACTAGTATTGGCAATAGAAGAAACAGAAACAAAATATCTATCGCTACTGAATGTGCTAAGCTTTATAGCAGAAACTGAAGAATTAAAGTATAAAGAGTTAATTGGGAGGATAGGAGAATTTCTAAAGAAAACTCTTGGAATAAAGTGTGCAGCCCTTTTTATGACAGAGGAAGAAAACAAAAAAATTCTAAAAATGGAAGGAATAACAGGATACGAAGAAATACCAGAAGAACTAAAAAAAGTAAACATAGAAGACGAAAAAGGAGTAGTAGAAAAGTGCGCGAGAGAAAAAAAGGCATTAAACATAGGAAACGTGAAAGAAATAGATTATTATTTAGGCATAAACGAGAAAATAAAAAGTGAGATAGCAATACCGATAATAAAGGAAGGAGAACTAATAGGAGTAATAAACGCAAAAAGTGAAAGAGAAAATGCATTCACAAAAACAGACGAAAAGTTGTTTTTTATCATAGCAGAACTAATAAGCTTCGCAAAAACAATAATGGATTTAAAAGAAAAAATTAAAAAGAATGGAAATGAAGAAAAAGTTTAAAAAGAAAGCAAATAAGGAAAAAGTGAATAGGCCGAGAAAAACGAAAAAACAAATTTGTTAGCTAGACGGCCTAAAGAGCAATAGGGGCTAGTGGCGCAGATGGTTAGCGCGTACGGCTGATAAAAAATAAACCAGAATTGGTTTAAACGCCGTTTAGAAACCGTAAGGTCGCCAGTTCAAATCTGGTCTAGCCCACCAATATTTAACTATAAAAAATAATTTCTAACAACTTTTTTTAGCAAACTTATTGATAGAATGAGCTATTTTTTTGGTTTCGTTCCTTCATTTATTCAATTCATTTGACTATTCATTTTCATTTGAATAAGGAGGGTTGAGATGTAATATTCCCTCGAGGTTGATCACGCTAACTATCACTCTTGCGCTTATAGAATCGGTTAGTCTGTAACTTTCATCATCGAAGAAAAACTTCCTTATTTGATTTTTAATTATTGTTCCAATATTTTTTAGTCCGAACAAGCTTAGACGCAGTTTTTCTCCTCCTAGTTCTAGTATCCCTTCCCACGCTCTAATCATGTAATAATGCATCATTGTTTTCATTAATTCTACTTTACTCATTGTAGCTATTTTGTCTATCTCTATTTGTGCTCTTACGTCATCATATAGTATTCTAAATACTTCTTCTTCTGTTGTTAATTCTTTTGTTCTTGGGCTTGGTATCGTTTTTTATTTTATTTTATTTTATTTAGAATATTGTTTTGCTTTTTTCTTTTCCTGTTCTTCTTTTTTCTATTTTTTTCATTTGTTTAAATAGTCAAAACTTTTGATTATTTTATAATTACTAGTAATTAGTTAACTTCTTAATATAACGGTAATAATGTGAATGTAAATGAGTGCTGATAAGTTTATTAATCATCCTCTTCTTAAGCCTAACAAAGTTGAGCGCAGGCTTTATCAAGAGACTATTTTTGCTTCTTGTTCTCGTGAGAATTCTTTAGTTATTCTTCCTACTGGTTTAGGTAAGACTATTATTTTCATTTTGCTTGTTGCTCATCGTCTTCAATTATTTCCTGATGGTAAGGTTATTCTTTGTGCTCCCACTAAACCTCTTTTGGACCAGCATGAGCGCACTCTTAAGGATCTTATGAATATTCCTGCTGATTCTATTATTCAACTATCTGGTCAAATTGGTCCTGACAAACGTTCTTCTCTCTGGGATTCTGGTAAGATTTTTGTTTGTACTCCTCAAACTCTTCAGAACGATATTATTCAGAAGCGTGTTTCTTTATCTGAAGTTGTTTTTCTTGGTATTGACGAGGCTCATAAAGCTGTTGGTGACCACAGTTATGTTTTTGTTGTTGACCAGTACATGAAACTTTCTTGTAATCCCTTGGTTTTGGGTATTACTGCTAGCCCTGGAGCTGACCTTGACAAGATTCAACAGATTAAGGACAATCTTCAGGTTTCCAACATTGAGATTCGTGATGATTCTTCTCGTGATGTTAAACCTTACATTCATTCTATTGACGAAGTTTGGGAAAGAGTTCAATTACCTTCTGAATTTGCTTTTATTTTGAAAACTTTGAATGGTATGTTTAAATCCATTTTAATTGAGTTAAAAGAGCTTGGTATTATTACTTCTTCTAATCCTTCTGATTTTCCTCGTCGAAAATTGTTAGGCTTAAAGGAGATCATCAATCAGAAGTATAGCACTCAGGTTGACAGTTCTTCTCGTTCTGAATACTTTAAGGCTATGGGGCTAGCTGGTAATTCTATCCGTTTATCTCACGCTATAGAATTAATTGAGACTCAAGGTGTTCCTTCTTTATCTAAGTATTTTGAGTCTCAGATTAATGATCTTCGTATGGGTAAAGGTAGTCAAACTCTTCGTAATTTAATTTTTTCTGATGAGATTCAACGAGTTTTAGAATCTTTACATAAGCTTGAAGAAGATAATATTATTCATCCTAAGCTTTCAAAGTTAAAGGATTTAGTTGAATCTGAGGTTCGTTCTAATCCTGATAATAGGATTCTTATTTTTGCTCATTATCGCATTACTGCTAAGGTTATTGCCAAAGAATTAGAAAAGATTGATGGAGTTAGAGTTCATTGGTTTGTTGGTCAATCTTCTGTCCGTGACAAGGGTCTATCTCAGAAGGAACAGATTGAGATTATGCAAGCTTTTCGTCGTGGAGAGTATAATGTTCTTGTTTCTACTAGTGTTGCCGAGGAGGGTCTTGACATTGGCGAATGTGAGCTCGTTATCTTTTATGACTCTGTGCCTAGTGCTATTAGATTGATACAAAGAAAGGGACGAACTGGTAGAAGGAAAAAAGGAAAAGTTATTCTGCTTATTGCTGAAGGAACAAGGGATGAGGGTTATTTTTGGGCTTCAAAACGTCAGCTTAAAAAGATGAAGGGTATTGTTAGTGAATTACAGAACAACAAACAATCTGAAAAACAAAAAGATTTAACTGAATTTTTTGATGATTCAGTTAGCACTACTGAACCTACTTCCTCTTCAGAGTCAAAAACCCATAAGGGTTTGAGTAAAGAAGTTAAAAGTTCTAAACCTGAATCTGTGGTAGATATTCCTAAAGGTGAGCAAGTTTCAATTATCATCGATTCTCGAGAAAAGAATTCAACTATTGTTAAACATTTAATTAATAAAGGTGTTAATATTTCCTTCTCCAAACTTGATTTTGGGGATTATGTTTGTTCTGACCGAGTAATAATTGAAAGGAAGGAAAAATCTGATTTTATTAATTCTATTATGGACAAGAGATTATTCAGTCAAGTTAAACAACTTGTTGAGGTTTGTTCTAACCCTATTATTATTCTAGAAGGAGATTTTAGCATTTTTAAGACTTCTCTTCATCCTCATGCCACCGCAGGAGCTATAGCCTCAATTATCACTGATTTCAAGGTTCCCATCATTTATTCTACTAACCAAGAAGAGACAGCAGAGATTCTTCATGCTATTGCTAAGAGAGAACAAATAGAAATGAAAAGGTCAATTTCGATTAGCATGAAGAAAGGTATTGGTTTGAAACATCAATTAGAACAAACTTTAACCACATTTCCTAACATCGACTATAAAATAGCAAAAAGGATCTTAAAGAAGTTTGGAAGTTTGAAACAAGTTGTTAATGCTAAAAGAGAAGAATTTATTGAGGTTCAAGGTATTGGAGAAAAGATTACCGATGAGTTAATTGAATATATTTATAGCGATTATAATGAAATAGAAACGGGAGAGGACATTGGAGAAACTATTGAAAACATTGAGTGGTTGAAAAAAGAACTTGAGAAGAAAAAAAAGAATAAAGATGGCAAATAGTTTATTTTAGCTTTCAACACATTATCATTCTACAATTGTCCCTACTTGCTCATTATTTAGTACTTTGAGGATATTTTCAGGGTTTCTTCCATTCACAAATGCTATTTTTTTCTTTGAACGTTTTAATATTTCGCAGCCTACTTTGTCAAAAAGGGCATAGTTTCCTGGTTCTTCTTCCTGCTTTATAATTATTGAATAGAATTCATCCATTGTGAGTTTATCAAATGCTTTCGCGTCTGAATATTTATCTGGATCTTTGTCATATACTTTTTCCACATCACTTAAATTTATTACAATATCTGCTTCCCACAGTTCTGCTAATAAAGCTGATACCGCATTTGTTGATTGTCCAGGTTGTAAACCCCCCGAAACAACTATTTTATTTGTCGACAACGCCTTTAATGCCTCATCAAATGATCTTGGGACTGCTCCATATGCATGATTTTTTAGTGCCGATATAAATAGCAGTGCATGCATTCGCGAAGCTTCTACTCCCAGTAAATCTTGATAGGTGAAATTTCCTCCTATTATTCTGCTTACTTTAATTATTTTTCTTGCTAGTTTACCTCCTCCAACAACTATCAATATTTGATAAGCTTTATCTATTAATCTGTTAATAACTTCAAGATAATTCTCTATCAGTTCAGTATTCAATTCACCATCGGGATTATAAAGTAAAGACCCACCTATTTTCAAAACTACTTTCATTTTTTCTTCAATTTAGCTAATATGGCTCTCTAAATAAGTTTTTGCTAATGAAACTATAAAGAATAACAAAAAGTAAATCTTATATTAAGTTATCATTCAATCGCTTGAGGAAAGAAATATGGATTTTAAAGATCGTACACAAATAGCAAATATTTTTACTAGTGATCCTGGGACTGTAACTATCGCAGGTTGGGTTCAACAAGTTAGAAATTTAGGGGGATTAAAATTTATTCAATTACAAGATCGCTCTGGTCTTGTTCAGATCGTTCTCCCAAAAAAGAAAGTTTCACCAGAAATTTTTACTATAGACTACCAAGAAGGAGATATCCTTTTAGTTCAAGGTAAAGTTGTCTCAAACAATTCTGCTCCCAAAGGAAAAGAAATCCTTCCCTCAACCATTAACGTTGTAAACAAACGACAACAAGAGTATCCTATTGCTATTGACGACAAAATCAATACCAATATTGATAAAAGATTAGATTATAGGTATTTAGACTTAAGAAATAGAAGCGTATCTCAAATATTTGAAGTTGAGAGTGCTGTAGCTTATGCATTCCAAGAATTTTTTTATAAAAAAAATTTCCTTCAGTTTTTCTCAAGTAAAATCGTAGGTTCTGCAACAGAAAGTGGAGCTAACGTATTTGAGATAGGCTATTTTGGAAGAAAAGCTTATCTAGCTCAATCACCACAATTTTATAAACAGATGATGCTTATTTCTGGCTTTGAGAAGGTTTTCGAAATCGGCCCCGTTTTCCGTGCAGAAAAACATCATACCTCTCGTCACTTGTGTGAATATACTTCAATTGACTTTGAAATTGCATATATTAATGATCAAAGAGATGTAATGAAAGTTTTACAGGAAGCCATTATGTATACTTTAGATAAAGTTAGAAAAGAAAAAGCTGATTCTTTAGAAGAATTGGGTGTTGTTATAGATATGCAACCAAAGCAGTGGCCAATACTTTCTCACCAAGAAATTCATGAAATATTAGAAAATGAAGGAAAAGAACTAGGAGAATATGAAGATTTGGACGCCGAAGCAGAAAAGATTCTAGGAGAATATGTAAAAGAGAAATATAAGTCAGATTTTGTTTTTGCTGATGAGTATCCATGGGAAGTTAGGCCCTTCTACACAATGAAGAAAGAAGATAATAATAATCTAACAAAATCATTTGATTTACTCTATAAAGGTCAGGAACTAACTACTGGAGGACAAAGAGAGCATAGAGCAGACATTTTAGAAAAACAAGCAGAAGAAAAAGGATTCAAGAAAGAAGAGGTTGCAAGTTATATACAATTCTTCAGAAATGGAGCACCACCGCATGGAGGATCAGGAACAGGAATTGAGCGCTTTGTTCAAAAATTACTTAATTTACCAAATATCCGAGAAGCAAGATTACTTCCCAGAGATCCAACAAGGGTTCATCCTTAATTTTCTTGTATTTTAATAACAAAATTATTGGAAACTTTCTATTGTTTCCTTTATAGTTTTTTTACCTTCTTTCAACAGTTTTTCGGCTTCATCCATTGTATTCGCTTCAACAAAGATTCTAAAGATAGGTTCTGTTCCAGAAGGGCGGATCAACACCCATCCATTATCATAAATTGCCTTTAGTCCATCAATGGTGATTAATTCTGTGTAACCTTTAACCCTTGAACTAATAGCATCTAACACTTTACTTTTTAGATTATTGGGGCATTGTACTTTATCCTTTAATTGAGCATATTGAGGAAGTTCATTCATTAATTCGCTAAATGTAGAAGAAGAAGTTGATAAAATATTTGCCATTAGAGCACCTGCCATTGCTCCATCTCTTACTGGAACGTGAGGAGAATAAAAAAGTCCACCATTTTCTTCTCCACCTAGGATTGCATTAAGCTTTTGCATCGTTCTTGAAACATAAATACAACCCACTTTTGTCCATTCAACTTTCCCTCCTATTTCTTCTGCAATATCTGTTACCACAGAAGATGAACTAACAGGGGTCACGAAAAGTTTGTTTTGTTCATCTTGCAAAATCATTTTTTCAAAAATTGCTATAGATCTATCGCCCCAATAAACAACACCTCGTTCATCACCAAATATTGCGCGATCAGCATCTCCATCATGAGCAATAGAGAAATCAGCATTAACACTTTTTGCGGTTCTTGCCATTTCAGTAAGCAAATGAGGTAAAGGTTCAGAACCTCTTCCGGGAAAATATCCATCAAGAGTAGTGTTTATTGAAAAAACTTTCACCCCTAATTTTTTAAATAAATAGGGCGTTATCAAACTTCCTACACCATTTCCACCGTCTACAACAACTTTCATCTTTTTCTTTGATATTTTATCAATATCAACAAAACTAATTATTTGATCTATATATTCGTCTATCATATTAATTTTAGTAACATTACCCAACTTTGTCCAGTCACTAAAATAAAAATCGCCCTCTTCCAGTTCTTTTTCTACTTTTATTTGATCTTCAACACTTATTTCAATTCCATCATCAGAAATAACTTTTAACCCATTAAATTGGGGAGGATTGTGACTTGCAGTAATCATTATACCAAGTCTAGCTTTTAATTTTCTTACAGCAAACTGTGTTAATGGAGTAGGGACTAACCCAATATCAATTACATCAATTCCACTAGACAATAGAGTTGAAATAACTGCATATTTGATAAATGGGCTACTAGTTCTTGCATCAGAACCTACAACTACAACCCCCTTATTCTCAATAAAAGACGAGATTGCAGAAGTAAGTTTATTTACAAAAAAATTTGTGATGAGTTCACCTACTACCCCTCGAACTCCATTGGTACCAAAATATTTACGCTCCGTCATTTCTAATCTTAAGACTAATTGCCTTTTATGTGTTTTTCTATAATTAAATCAATTTAAAACTTCAAAACAAATATTTTTTTAATAGAATAGATTTTACCATATAACAAGAGAAGAAGAAACATTTAAGGCTGGATGGCCTAGTTTGGTAAGGCTCCAGGTTCGGGACTTGGAAATCGAGTGTTCAAATCACTCTCCAGCCACCACCTAAATTTGATTAAAGATTAAAATCATATTTCTTTTTTGTTTTCACTGAAACTGAAAGCTGAAATTAATATGTGAAAATATGTTTACATAAGGAAGATTAAATAATGATGAGTGACATTATTATTAGAGAATAAAAAAACAGTCGTCTTAGCACAACTAAGAAAATGTTTAGGGGATTCTATTAAATGAGTGAAAGTAGTGATGACTTTGAGCAAGAGAAACAAGCTTCTAATATTAACATTACAGAACGTCAACGCCAAACTTTGATTGAAGTCGTTGAAGATATTTGTGGAGATGAGGTTAAACAGGTTACACTTGTTTTGCTTAATAGTGATGAGGAAATTACTGATGAAGAAATTTCAGAGAAATTAGATATGCGTCTAAATCTTGTTCGCAAATCCTTGTACAAACTGTATGATCTTCAGCTAGCTAGTTTTAGGAGGATTAGAGATAAAAATACTGGCTGGTTTGTTTATTTCTGGACTCTTCATCCTGAAAGAATCGATATTTTTGTTCAGAAAAAACAGCAAGAAGTTTTGGAAAAACTCCAATCTCGCTTAGAATATGAAGAATCTAATATGTTTTTTAAATGTAACACTGCAGAATGTCCTCGTTTCACTTTCCAAGAAGCAATGGATGCTAATTTCATTTGCCCTAAATGTGGGGGAAGGTTAGAAGCATTCGATAACGATCAAATTAAAAAAGTGCTGAAAAACAAAATCGATGAACTAAAAAGAATTCAAAAAAAGACTGAAAAAATAGTTGGTTCATAAGTTATTATTATTGATTCTTTTTTATTAAGCAGTCCTATTAGTTACTAATTTTGTGTTTTTTTGCTTCAAGAATATCTTTAACTCTTTTTAATCTTGAAAATGTTTCTCTTTCTTGTTCCTCTAGAGAGCTTGCAATAAATACTGCAATTGCTTTTAATTTTGGAATTAATATGTAATTTAGAGCATTTACTCTTCTTTTTGTTTTATTAATTTCTGAAGCTATTTTTTCTAATAATGTCATTTTTTCTGCGATAACCATTAATGTTTTCAAAGACTTTCTAAAATATGTTATTGCGAGATCCAATTGCGCACTTGAATTGGCTAATCCGTAGAAAACCTTCTCTTCTTCTGTTTCTTTGACTTCAGTTACAATAAACCTTGGTGCTTTTACTCCCATTATACTTGTTGTTAGAGTCTGAAGTTGCAGAATTTCAGGTGCATATTGTGCAAAATCTCTAATTTTATCTGGTCCGATCATCATTTCAGCTTTGGCTAAGGCTTTATATGCTTGAAGGAGCTCTTCTTCAATTTGCTTTTTTGCAGCTCTAACTTCATCTTTAATTGCATAGAGCTCTAAGACTAAAGCATCCATTTTCTCTTTTAGTAAATCATGACCTTTTTGTGCAAGTTTAATTTTTGCTCTGATATTTAGCAGTTCCATACGTGTTGTTTTCACAGTACCAAATTCAATATTGGCGCTCATCTTGAACGTATAAATTTATATTCATTAAAACTTTGTGTTAAATCTCATCACCTATTGTTTTGAAAAATTGTTAAAATATAATATAATATAGCCTATTAGTACAGAAAATAACAGAAACTAACTAAATTATTTTTCATAACTTGTCCATTTTCAGGTTAACTTATAGAATAAATAATCATGTTCTGTATTTGACAAAAAATTATTTTCAACAAAAACGAAAGGTATTTTATTTATCCTTTTTTTATAGGGAATAAGGAAAAAATTTGAGGATATAACAATGCTAGAAATATTTGACCGAGAAAAAAACAAAGAGACATTGGTTTTCCCAGGAACAAGGCTTGGTGTAATTGAAGAATTCTATGCTGGCCCTGGAACTTATATTGATGATGGTTACATTTATGCAGCTATCCCTGGAAAAGTTGTAATTGACAAATTAAATTATGAAGTATCAATAATGCAATCGAAAAATAAAAAACTAGTTCAACCTGTTGTTGGGTCTATTTGTTTGGGTACTGTTGTTAGTGTATCGAAGCAAATGATCAATATAGCAATCTATTATGTAAATAATGTTGAGGTTTACCCCACCTATTCTTGTTTATTACATGTTTCTCAAGCCTCAAGAGCTTATCTTGAAACAGCAGATGAAGCTGTTGCTTTAGGAGATGTTGTAAGGGTTAAAATAATTGATGCCAAAACAATTCCTATTCAATGCACAATGGCCGATAGTCACTTAGGAGTAGTAATCAGTTACTGTTCTCGTTGCGGAAATAGATTGGAAAAAATAGGTAGAAATAAATTAAGATGCAATGAATGTGGAAATATTGAGAATAGAAAAACTGCAATCGATTATGGTCACAGTGCTTTGCAATTTAAACTATAGGTTCATAGTTCAAGGTGGTTTTATTGGCAAAAACTACAATGAAAGAGCTTTCTATTAGCTTTACAGAGAAAGACAAGCTAACACAATTTATAGACTTACTTTCTGATGCACCTAGTGGAGTTGATCTTGTTCTTCAATACAAATTGGGTAGCATAAAAATCCGTTTGTTTGGTGAAAAAGACGATGTCTCTGAATCTATTTCTAAGATAAAATTATTTAGCAAAATGTATCTTGAGTCAATAAGAAAAAACGAGAAAGGTTTCTACGTTCATCATCTTCCTCTCATTCAACGTACTACCAAGAAAATAATAGCCTTAGATACACTATCAACCATTCTAAACTATGCAGGATATGAAACACAATTAGTAGAAAAAAAACTCATATCTACAGCAAAAATGGAAGATGTTCTTGAAGTTCTTAACAAATCTTTTGATATTTTACCTGAATTAGAAAAAATTAAAGGTAAACCATTAAGAAAAGTGCTATTAACTGTCAGTTTTATCACTAACCGAAGTGTTGATTTTATCATCGACTATAGCTTAAAAAAAGGATTCTTCAGGGAATACAAGGATAAAATTTTAGTTACACAAGATATCGAACGTTGTATTTCTGGGTTAATCCAACACATCCCTCGTGATAAAACTGAAAAGAGCCCTAACATTCTTGTTAAAGCAAAAGATAATGAGTGGACAACAATAGGCGATCGTCTAGGAACTATTTCTTTTGACACAGATAATAACGATTAAAATTCTTATCTTTCAAATAATAAATTGAGTTCAAAAACAAACAGTTTAAAAAAAAAGTGTTAATATGGATTTGAGGTTGTGTTAATGGAAATAAAAATTCTAAAAAAAGAAGATGGATATGTAAAACTAAACATCAGAGGAACTGACCCTCACACCCTATTTAATTTACTCAGAGTTCAATTATTAAGTGATCCTGAAGTAGACTTTGCAGGTTATTGGAGAAACGAATCGTTTTATGAAAGCATCATTTTCCAAGTAAGATTAAAAGATGAATCAAAAGACCCAATTGAAGTAATCAAACTAGCATTAGAAAACATACGAAAACAAACAGAGGAATTTATTAAGGTAAGCAAGGAAAAACTTAGTTAGTTTTGGGTGTTTTTTTTGGACAATTCTTTTTTAAATAAAAAAAAATTAAATGAGATTATAAATAACAAACAACTAGCTAAATTTGGCGATTCTGTTGTTAATTTTGTTTACTCTTACGCTTTGTTTAAAGCTTATAATATACTAGTTGGGATTAAAGTTTCAGATTATTGCCTTTCTGAAGCATGCAAAGGATCACCTCTTAGAGACTACGTGGGAACTAGAAAAAAGAAGGGAGAACTAGGTGATGCTGTAGAAGCATTTATTGGATATATTGTTATTCAGAATGAATCAAAGCTCCTGGAGATTGTTTCAAACATGGTTCAGTTCTTTAAACTAACAAAAATCGCTCTTAAACAACCGGAAGAAGCAATATGTATAAAAGCTTTCTCTTTTTTAATCGATAAACTTTTCAATGAACTGTAATTGGATTTCGAAATAAATAAACTTAAACAATTTTTCATTCGATAATATAATCTTTGAATGTTTGCCCTATCAAATCTGCTATTCTTAGAGATTCAGGTAAAAAACTAGTAAATGTAGCTTTTTCTATAATCTCCTTTACTTCATAAATCTTGTTAATACCTGTAAACTGAACAATTGCTTCAAATTCTCTATTAATTTTATTTTTAAACTTTATTCTCTTCATTGGGGGATTCGAAAGGAGTATACCATACCGCTTTTCTCCATCTTCTAAATGCATTAATGCTTTTCTAATTTTTTCTTCATCAGGTTTTTTACTCAAGATTGTAATAACAGGGATATTTAATTGTTCATATAAAGCATTCATATCTATTACATTAAAAGCGGCTATAGTCGAACTAGCTAGAAAAATCGCTTTTAACTGTGTAGCAAATTTACTTGTTTCTATCATCCAGATTATTTTTTCTGTTGCATCTAATCCATCTATTTCAATTTCACCCCGTAAGATCCCTTCTACAAAACTATAACCACGAGTTACCACTCCAAAAATAAAAGTTTTTTTTGACTTATTACGATAGAATGCAGCGTCATCAATGCCAATTGTACGAATCTTTTTTTTCACTTTTTAATTTCTAAAAAAAATATATAAATACTTATTGTAAAAAAATAAAAATCAAATAAGTTTCTTTCTGACAATTGGAATAATAAATAATGAGAACAGTGAAGTAAATAGATACACTGGTGTTTTTTCTGTTGTAGGTTCACTAATATCTATTTTAATATAATATGTGTCATCTGTTGGTTGAACAATATTATCTAGACCCAAAAAGTCGACAGAGTTGGGTAATAGAATGTTTGTCCCATTAGTATAATAAACAATAAAATGGTATCCAATTGTTGAACCACTTCCTTGTGTTATGTAATAATTTCCTGAAAATACATTTCCATTTTGTTCCATCAGAATCGGTTTTGTATCACAAATGAAATCGGGACTAAGTTGACAGAAAAAGAGCCGTATATAGGAGATATTTTCAGAGTCATAAACTTCTATTGTAATGCTGATATTTGTTTCTGGAGTAACATATGAAGGCGTTTGGTTTATTGATTTTATGTTATAATTTTGCCCATAAACATACATTTTTGTTTCTAATACTACAGAAAAGAAAAAAAGTATGGTAATTATACCTACTAATTTTATGGATGAGAGTTTTTTCATTTCAACTTAAAAGAAAAAATTCCAATAATAAATATATCCCTACTAATATTATTATGACACTAGCTACTTTCTTTATAATATCAGTTGCATTTTTTATCTTCTTAAGTAAAGCATCCCGAGAAAGGCTGATAAGAAGTGTAGCAAAAGCCATGAGGAAGATAATTGTTAATGAAAAAGCTATGTATCCAAAAATTATTTTTATAACAGATAAAGAAGAGATTTGAAGAGCAAATGCAAAGAAAATAGGTGCGTTACAGCCAAGTGAAGCTAGTCCGTACCCAATACCATAGAGAAAAGTTTGATTTATTTTTTTGATGAATTCTCTTTTTTTCTTATTTTCATTAAGCTTCCTTTGCTTTTTGTTAATCCATTGTTGAATAGAGTTAAATTGCAAGGAAAAGTTTGTAAACATTGAGATACCGAATAAAATCAAGAGCCCTCCAATTATAGGAACAAGGTAAGGAACATATTTTTTTATGCTTCCTCCAACAACTGTTATTAATACACCTAACAGCCCATAACTGATTAATATTCCCACTCCTCCGATACTTCCAATCAACAGATACATGGGTGAACTTCCTTTGTGTTCTTCTTTTGTAACACCAGCTGAAGTTTCACTATCTTGTTCTTCAGTTGACTCTTCGTCTTGTTCTTTCTTCTGTTTTTGATCTTGTCCTATAATATGAGCTAAGTAACTAGGAAGAAGAGGAAAAGCACAAGGAGAGAAAAAAGAAGCTATACCGGTTAATACTGCGAAACCTATTGTAAATTCACTTCTTGTGGTTATCTCTGTTCCACCTAACTCACCATTTATTGTTTGTTGCAATACAGTTCTTAATGTATCTTCATCTACAAATCCTGTATCATGGAATGTAATCATACCTTCTTTATTAATAATAACAAAAGTAGGTAAAGAGATTACATTATAATCATCGACCATACTATCTGAAGCAAAAGCAACATACCAAGAAATGTTATACTCTTGTTTATAATTTTCTAATTCTTCTTTTGTAGTAAATGAATCAATTTCTAGAGTTATTATTGTTACATTTTCTTTTATTGATGAATCACCCCAAATATTATTTAATACCGGATTCATTTCTTTACACACTGTACAAGTAACACTCATGAAATCAAGAAGAAGAACTTTATCACTTTGGGATTCAAAAGATAGGATTTCACCTTCTAGTGTTTCTACTTGGAAAGCTGCAGCTTTTTTGCTTCCTGATCCAGAATAACGAGTGAAAAAGTAAACCCCTAGCAATGTACTTAATATTACAAATGTAGCTGCTAAAATAATTGCATCTCGTTTCTTCATACTGGAAGAAAAATTGAGACAGTTATATAATTTTTGAGAAATATTTTCAAGTAAAAAAGGACTTATTAAACATCTAAAGAGGATTTTAAAGAAAGCTACTCAAAAATAAAAATCATTCAATATCTATACCTAGAGCCATTCGTATCAACTCTTGAACTCGATCCTCTTCTTCCTCATATTTTGCCTTTTTTCCAGGAACTTCTACTATTACTGGATAAGTTTGTTGCCTAATCTTAGCAATGATAGTAGTATTCGCTTTGGCAACATCCTCTGTCACTATCAATATTGCAAGGTCTGGTTGTTCAGCTAACTTCTTCAAAATACGCCCAGCATTTTCAGGTTCCACAGTATATGCCTCTGCTATTCCTGCAAGTTTAAAACCAAGCGAAGTTTCTTCATCACCAACAGAAACAATCTTCTTTCTTTCCACATTACTACTCATCAAAATCACTTATTTAACCAAAGATCTGCGTTACGATAAGTTCAATAGCTTCTTTTTCTACTTTTTTTGCTTTTTCCTTTAATTTCATTTGCTTCTTTTCAAACTGATTTAATAATTCATTGTAGTTTTGTTCTGCTTTAGCCTTAACAGCTTCAGTAATCTTTGAAGCTTCTTCTTTAACTTTTATTTCTGCTTCGCGTATCTTTAAAATAGCTTTTTTTTCTGCTTCATTAATCGATGATTTTTTTTCTTGCTCTGCTTGCTTCAATTTTTGTTGATAACTTTTCTCTGCGTCCTTTATTTTACGTAATAATTCAATTGACATGATCATCGTCCGAATTTTTCTTATTCTTAAAATCTTAAAAATTATCTACTTAAAATATTTTGTTGTAGCTAACAGTTAACAAATTGTCGACAACTACTACTCAAAAAGAAGACTTAAAAATCACTGAAAGAAAACAATTCGTCAAGAAAAATGGAAGAAATTCTTTCGACGATGATAGTAAATAGAAGGTGAAAGTATGCGTAAATCACATGGATATAGGCATGGGACACGAAAATTATTTAGTAAAAAAACAAGAGATAAAGGAATTCGCCCTCCAGATTACATATTAACTCCGTATGAGGAAGGAGATATAGTAGATATTATTATTGATCCAAGCGCACATAAAGGAATGCCTCACAGGAGATATCATGGAAAAACAGGAGTAATAAAAAAGAAACAAGGCGAATCTTTCATTGTAGAAATAAAACAAGGAAAAGCTATAAAAAATATAATTGCAAGAAGAGAACATATTCGAAAGTCACGCTCTCAAATTAAGGTTTAAAAGGGATTAGGATGCCAAAGAATGTTTTAAATAAAAAGCCGTTAACAATTACTGAAGCAATGGAGATACTTCAGAAAAGAAGTGAAGAAGACGAATTGTCATACTGGCAACGTGTCGCTTACGAGCATGCGATGCAACACGCAAGAGTAGATCCCAGTGATTCACGTAAAATTGTTGAAACTCTCATAAACGAATTTGAGATAACAGAATTAGCGGCTTTTTCTATTGCAAATGTACTCCCCACAAGACCTGAAGAGTTAAAAGACTTACTCCAAAAAGAACCAAAGATTCTTACAGATTCAGAAATAAAAGCTATCTTTGATTTTCTTCGACCTTATGTTCAAAAATACCTTGGAGAGTAGATGCAATAACCAGAATATAAATCTAAATTTAAAAGCCTTTTTTTAATAATATATGCAAAACTTTTTTTTATAGTATTACTTATTGAAGGTGAGACATATGCAATATAATCCAGAACCAAATAAAGAAAAAAGTCAAAACCAAAGAGATACCCCTTTAGATTTTGAATTTGGAAAAATAAAACATGTCCGTCCTCCAAAAAAATTTGAAAGTAAAATATTAGTATTAGATTATCTACCTGAGGGAAAAGGTTTTAGTCAAGCCCCACGAAAAGAACCAATAATTCTTGGGATTGGAACAAAGTGGTTCTCTTTGCTAGAAGTCTCGCTTCGTAAGAGAGGAAACTATACAAAATTTGCTGAATTAAAATTACCTCGCCCAGATGAAGAGAACGGAGATACTCCACTAAAACGAGTTATAAGACAAATATCAACAGATGAACTAACCAATACGGCTTATGAAGCTCTAGATGAAGCTATTTGTCTAATAATCGGAAAAAATGAAAAAAGGTTTGTTACCTTCTTTAATAAAGCTCAACCCATTACTAATAAATTACACGCTTTAAAATTGATACCAGGTATTGGAAAACAGCTTATGTGGGAGATACTAGAGGAAAGAAAAAAACTTCCATTTGTTTCCTTTAAAGACATTGAAGATAGGGTAAAAGTTACAGACATTGCAAAAATGATACAAAAAAGGATAAGACAAGAATTAGAAGGAGAGGAAAAGCATTTACTTTTTACTACAAAACTAGAACTTGACAAAAAAAGTGAATATAGGAAGAGATCTCGAGAACAAAAATATTAAGAACATCTTATTTCTCCTTACAAAACTTTTATTTTACCAAAATTTAAGAAGATATTATGACCATTTCTCAATCTTTGTGTTGGAAATCATCAAAAGAATTACGATACCATGTAGTTAGTAGTTTAAAGTATTTGGGCGTTAATCCAACAAAGATCAGAAGTCAAAATTTTTTGATTGACTCAAATATTATAAAATATCAAATTGAGAAAGCAGGAATTAACCAAGAAGATATTGTTTTAGAGATTGGGGGGGGATTAGCTTCTTTAACAAAGTGTTTAGCAGAAAAAGCAAAAAAAGTTTATTGCATTGAGTTAGATAAAATATTTTCAAAATTTCTTCGAGATTATTTTTCTACATACAATAATGTTGAAATTATCAGTGGAGATGCCCTTAAAATAAAGTGGCCTTCTTTCTCTAAGAGTGTTTCAAATCTTCCATACCAGATATCATCACCAATAACTTTCAAACTTTTAGAACAGTCCTTTCAAGTTGCAGTTTTAATGTATCAAAAAGAATTTGCTGAAAGACTATTTGCAGAACCTGGAAGCAAAAATTATTCACGACTTTCAGTTATGGTTAAACTAAAGGGCAAAGTGAAGTATCTGAAAACAATAAATGAACACTCTTTCTACCCTCAGCCAAAAGTAAAAGGCGCTCTAGTTGAGATTAAACCTTTAAATAGAGAGTTAAATTTGGACATTATTCAATTTGGGGAGTTTGTCACCAGTTTATTCACTTTAAAAGGGAAAACTGTAAGAAGCGCTCTAAAAATTAACTTTAAAAACACTTTTTCTAATTTATCTGAGAAAGAAAAAGAGAAATTAGAAAAATTGCCATTCATACATAGGAGAATATTTAGCCTTACTCAAAATGAATTGATTGAGTTATATAATGAGATTCTTAGAGCAGGATGGTATTCAAGTGAGAGACGTTAATCAATATTATTTAGATAAATACAACATTCATTTAAGAATCAATGATGACGTTTACGAGCCTGCTGAAGACTCCTTTCTAATGATAGATAATGTGGATATTCCAAAAAATGCTAAAATAATACTAGAAATAGGTTGTGGAAGCGGAATAATTAGTCTTGCTCTTAGTAAAAAATATCTTAATAAGCGTTTCATTGTTTCTGATATCTCTTTTATATCTACACAGTATACAAACTACAATGTAAAATTAAACAAATTACAAAATAATATAGATGTAATATGCTCTGATTCGATAAACGCATTAATTAATTTTTCTCCAGACATAATTCTTTGGAATCCCCCATATCTACCTGAAGAAGAGAGTTCTTTTTTTACTCCCACTGAAAGGATGATGCTTTTTGGTGGAAAAAAAGGGTATGAAGCAGTTTATAAGTTAATAAATAAATTTAATAAAAGAAAGATGAAAACAACATTTTATACTATTTTTTCTTCATTAGCTTGGGACCCAGAAGAAAGAAAGAGGGATGATAGTTCAAGGATCAAATTTGAAATTGTTAAAGAACAAAAACTTCCCTTTGAAAAATTATTTTTAGTAAAAATTCTTATAGGAGACTAGTTTGACAATGCTAGAAAAAACGTTATTAAACTACTCTGTAGTATTAGTACAACCTAAAATAAAAGGAAATATTGGTGCAATTGCTAGACTCTGTAACAACTACAATGCAAAAAACCTCATTTTAATTGATCCTCAAGTAGATCATCTATCGTCAGAGTCAAGAGCAAGAGCAATGCATTCACTCAAATATTTGGAAAACGCAGAGATCTATCCTACTCTCTCGGATATTAGAGGAAGATTTACTACACTTATAGCAACCACAGCAAAAGCAGGTGAACAGTATAAAATTTCAAGACAACCTCTATTGCCCTGGGATTTTACTGAACTAAAAATACCTTCAAACGCAAAAATTGGAGTAGTTTTTGGCAGAGAAGACATTGGACTACTAAATGAAGAAATCGATATGTGCGACATTCTAGTCAATGTTCCTTTACCTGGAGAACACAAGGTACTGAATCTATCACATGCTGTAGCCATTTTATTACATGAATTGTGGAAAGCATCAACAGCTATTGAAACAATTAAGAAACAAGAACGAATGTCAACATACAACGAAAGGAAGATCCTCTTTGATGAAGTGGAAAAAATTTTAGTTAAAATAGAATATTTTGATCACAAAAGGACAATAGCGAATAAGTTAATTCAAAAGATAATAAATAGAAGTTTCCCAAATCATCACGAGATTCATTCATTAATAGGATTTTTCAAGGCAATAAGAAGAAAATTAGAAAAAAAATGTAGATGAGAATAATGAAACAAAAGGACTTAGAGATCTTTTTATCGAGGTTAAAAACATTTCAAAAACCAAAAGTTTCCTTAGAACAATACCAAATCCCACCAAGACTAGCTGCCATGATTGTTTACAGAGCATATTTGCTGGGAGAAATAGAAAAAAAAAGTGTTTTAGATCTTTGTTGTGGTACTGGCTCTTTTTCTATAGCTGCAAAATTACTAGGTGCGAGAGAAGTATTTGGAGTTGACATAGACTGGTCTGCCATAAAAATAGCTAATGAAAATTCATCTAAATTTAACATCTATGTTGAATGGATATTAAGTGACGTATTAAAAACAAATTTTAAAGTAGACACAGCTTTTATGAATAGTCCCTTTGGTATCCAAGGAAAAACCAGAGATAAATTTTTTCTTGAAATTGCATTAAGAAGTGCAAAAACTTTATACTCCATACATCTTTATAATGAAGAGAACATTAAATTTTTAAAAAGGATAGTTGAAAAACATAACAAACAAATATCAGAAATCTTCAAAGCAGAATTTGAGATACCAAAAATATTTAAGTTTCATAAAAAAAGATACCACATTATTAATGTAGCAATTATAAAAACAGAGAATAAGAAAAATTAAGCTATTTTGATTTATTTAACTGATTTTTTAGCAAGTTTCTACGATATTTGCTATATTTTTGCTCTTTTTCGATAGAGAACCTAGCTGGATGAGGAGTATAAGTTTTACCTCCACAATGGGGACACAAATCAGGTTTAAGAGTATATTCACCACAATTTGCGCATTTATAAAGAGTCTTCATTTTAATCACTAGAAACATCAGAAATAGTAAAACTAGCTTCATGACCCTCTAAAGACTGTTCAATTTTTTCAACAACTTTAGATAGTAATTCCTCACCGACTTTTACATCTCTAGCTTTTATTACAAGCCGATAATGAGGAGCTCCAACAGTAAAGATGTCTAAGCTTAGTTCTGCTTTTTCCATATCTTTGAACTCTTCTCGTGCTTTTAATGCATTAAGTAACGCACCTTTTATAACTTCAATACCATTACTTTCCCAGCATAAAAGTTCAATATCCTTCTGAATTGTTTTAATTGGTATAGTAAGATTCTTGTGAGCAATTTCTGTTAATATCGTTGCCCAATCCTCGGATACACCAGCATCAGTAAAAGCTTGCTCATTTTTGAAAAGTGCTTCCTCAAATGCTTGGTAAAAAGTTTCATAATAATTTGAGCATGGATCTTCTACGTCATTCCTTGCAGTTTCCAAATCTACCTTTCTCTTCTTTGCAGCAATTTCTAGAAAAGCAAGAGCAGTCTTATAATGTTTCCAATCTTCGATTTTAGAGCGACGAAGGCTTTCAGAAACTCGTTTTAAGCTAACATCAATTTGAGTACCAGTTACTCGTTGAACTCGACCTACAACTTTTTTTCCTTCTCTAACCACATTACGTATATTCCTAACCCAAGTTGAAGACAATTCACTTATATGGCAATAAGCAATGAGATCTTCATATTCATCAAGTTTTATGTAACACCCATGACTTTCAATTTTTGTAATAGTACCTAAGACTAGATCTCCAGGTTCAGGTAAATTTCTTCTACTCATTATAAACCAATGTTAATTCAAATTAGGCATATAAAAACTTAAGGTTTGGATTCCTATAATTGTGGGTGCTACATACAAATTTCAACACAATGAAAACAGATTTGGAGATAAAAAAGTTTAGTTAATTTTCTTTTATTTTCAACTCTCATTTTTTATCCCATATAGAAAAAATTACTTTGTTATGTTTCTGTGTAGAAAAATAAGGGCTTTCTACTGACTAACTAATTGTTACACATTTACAAGTAAATTATTAAGTAAAATTAATTTATAAAAAGAGAATAAAAAACAGAACTACATTAAATTCATTATCTTCAACACATATGATTTTCATTTAAGAAAACTTGTAGAAATTCACAAAGTATTGTAATTATAGCCTTATAAAAAAAGTCAAAAAAATAATCAAAAAACGAATAGAAACATTACTAAAGAAACAAATTTAACCAATTTTTATTTGGAAAATATTAATAAAGGCTTGAAATCTACGGCGAATATGAAACAAAAAAATAGTCTAATTATTTTAGTAATTATTGTTTTCTCTTGTTTCACAGTGAAGAACGTTTATTCGTCTAGTAATTCAATTATTCAAACTGGCGACACTATTTGGAAAATTGAAGTTGGCACTCAAGCACCAGATTTCTCAATCACTGACGTAGATTCCAAAATTACTTACAAACTAAGTGACTTTACAGGAAAACCAGTTATGCTAGATTTCTTTGCAACTTGGTGTACTTATTGCGTTCAAGCACTTCCTCACTTAGTTGATATTTATGAAATTTTTGGTAACGATATTCAAATTATTTCAATCGACGTTGATGAAGATGAAACTGATAAACAAATATCTTCTTTTCGTAAATCACACAACATGGACTGGATAGTTGGTTCTGATAAAGAAAACATAGGTGACGCCTATGGAGTAAGTGGTATTCCACATTTTGTCATCATTGATCAAGACCAAATTGTTTCTTATGAATTAATTGGCTTTGCAGAGGCATACGCAGCTGTCATGAAAGATGAAATTTACAAGTTACTTCCTGATACTGTTGCACCTACGATTACTGATTTCCAATATACTATAATTGGAGATAATTTGTCTGTTTACTCTCCAGAACTACGTGCTTTTGCTAACATCACTGAAGATCGTGAAGTTTCAAATGCTGAACTCATCTTATCAGGTGGTTCCGATTCTGAAACAACTTGTTTACTTACTCCTAAACGTGAAGGTGATTTCTTTATTATTAACGAAACTGTCTCCATTGATGTAACCTTTTTGTATTCTCAGGATGAAATTAGCGCAAAGCTAGTCGTAAGTGATTTCAAAGAAAATGAAGATGTTAGCAGTGTTCTCACTATTTCAGTCACTCATTATGACGATTCCAGTGCTCCAAAAATAGTAAAAACTGACATAGAAGTCTCAGAAGTTTCTGATAAATTCCAAATTGATGTTAGTGTTGTTATTCAGGAAGATTTATTCCTTGTTTCTGCTAATGCTACAATACTTAAAAATTATGAACGCTGGTACCCGAAACCTCTAATGCAGGTCAACACTACCTTTTGGGAGACTTCATTTACTTTATCAAAAACAATGGCACATTTATGTGAACTTAACTTAACTATTGAACTTAAGGATGTAGCCAGTAATTTTGTGAACAATACGCTACCCGTTCCTACTGATTTAGATCCTTCTGGCTGTGAAGTCGAAGAACCAACAGAATCAACAGAACCAACAGAATCAACAGAACCAACAAAAACGCCCATTTCTACATTTATAACCCTTATTACATTAATCACATTGGCATCAGTATATTATAATTTCAAGAAAAAGTAATTTTTTTCTTTCTTTTTTGTTTGTGCAGTTTATGTTGTTCGTTTTTCTTCTTTTTTCTTTTTGATTCCTTTTGTATAAACTTATCGAAAATAAAAACATTCTTTAGTTCATATATTTTGATAAGCTTGATTAAAATGCTTGGCACTTTAGGCAATAAGCTTCACAAAGCTATTACCAATTTCATTCGAGGGGGAGTTGCAGATAAAGAAGCAATAAAACAATTGAAAAATGAAATGTTACGTGCTTTACTTGAAAGTGACGTCGATTTTGAGATAGCTAATAAAGTAGTCAGCGAAGTTGAAAAAAAATCTTTGGAAAAAGAACTTCCAGAAGGTCTATCTAGAAAGAAAAGTGTTATTGGTATTATCCATGACGAGCTAGTAGCTATCTTAGGAAAAAAACACTATCCCATCACAATAAATCCAGATAGACCAACTATCATTATGCTTATAGGTATTCAAGGTAGTGGAAAAACAACTACAACAGCTAAGATTGCAAAATATATTAAAAAACGAGGAAAAAAAGTAGCTGTAGTAACTGCAGACAACTGGAGACCAGGGGCGTATGAACAGCTTCAACAACTTTGTTCTCAAATTGATGTCCCAGTATATGGTGATCCTGAAAATAAACGTACTGTAAAAATAGCTCAAGCAGGTATTAAGAAGTTTTTAGATGAAAAATATAATTATATCATTTTAGATACAGCAGGGCGACATAAGGAAGAGAAAGATTTACTAAATGAGATGAATGAACTCTACTCAAAGATCAAACCTGATGAAGTCATTTTAGTAATTGATGGTAACCTAGGTCAAACAGCTTATAAACAAGCTAAAGCATTTGCTGAAAAAACACCCATAGGATCGATAATAGTCACAAAACTTGATGGTAGTGCAAAAGGAGGAGGAGCTCTTTCTGCAGCTGCAGCAGCTAAAGTTCCGATTAAATTCATTGGTAATGGAGAAACCATTAATGATTTTGAAGAATTTAACCCCACATCATTTGTTGGAAGACTATTAGGGCTAGGAGATATTGAGGGCCTTTTGAAAGAAGTAAAAGAGTTAGAAGCCTTACCCTCAAAAGAACAAGCTTTAGATATGTTAAGTGGAAAAATAACTTTTCGTCAAATGATGGAACTACTAGGACAATTTTCAAAGATGGGTTCAATGAAAAGGATGTTATCTATGATACCAGGTTTAGGAATGACACTTACGGATGATATGCTAGATATTAGTAAGGAAAATATGAAAAAATTTGAAGTAATAATGAATTCAATGACAGACAAAGAACTAGACAACAAGGTGAAACTAAACCAATCTAGAATCAATCGAATTGCCAGAGGAAGTGGGAGATCTCATACAGAAGTAAAGGAGTTAATCAATCAACACAAAATGGTTTCACAGATGATGAAAAAAATGAAAAAGAGCAGAAGAGGAGGATTACAAATACCTGGTTTTCCTCCAGGTATGTTTGGTTAGAACAACAATAGGGATCCTAACATGTCAAAAACCCATTTCATACTTTTTGCTCCACCAGCCCATTTATTTGAAAAAAATGACATTTATACCCCTTTTTCTCGTTTTAGTTATATTCACGGAACGTATATTAAAGCGATAGCAGATTGTTTCTTTCTATCAAATAAATTTCGAGTTAATAATACCTTACATTATTATACATTTTTCAAAAATAGCACGTATATTATCTCCTTTGATGGGAAGAAGTTAAGATATTTAGGACCCAGTTATTTTTCAGCCAGTAATCTGCTTCTTCGTGCTTTAACCCACATAGTCAACCCTCGTTCCAAGAAGGGAAAATTAACTCCGGGATTATCCGTGGAAAAGATAGAAGAAGAACCATTTATTCATATCCAAAAAAAATATGAGAGTAAAGATATTTTTCTAATTACTAACAGAACACAAACGAAAAAAGAAGAAATCACTACCCAACTATCACATGAAGGAGCAGTTTTTTTATTTGGATATCAAAAAAAGAACAAAAATTGGAAAGAAATTTTCTTAGGGGACATCGAAATTGATGAACAAATGATATTACTTAATTACTACCTCGATTTGTATAAATTATGTTAGCCTTACTGGACAAATCTAAAAAGATTCTAGAAGAATACACTTTATGTGATTATTGTCTAGGTAGACAGTTTTCAAATTTAGCTACTGGAACAACAAATAAAGACCGAGGAATTTCAATAAAACTGGTTTTAGCAATGAGTAGTACCGTAGAAAAAGAGCAGGTAGATATAGAATTATTACAAAATTTATCAAAAACAGGAGCGATATTTGCAAAAAAGACTCTAAAAAAACTAGGATTTACCCCAGAAGAAACTCAAAAATGTTTTTTATGCGAAGGAAAAATAGAAGAATTAGAAGAGCTATTACAAGAAATTATTGAAGAAATCAATGAATATGAGTTTGAAAGTTTTCTAATTGGGAGTGTGTTGGATAATAATTTTTATGTTAAAGAAAATGAGATTAAAGACAAATTCGGCTTACACGGTACAGAATATTTAAAACAAGAGTTTAACAGAGAGATAGGAAAAAAAATCAGTAAAAAAACAAATAAAAGAACAGAATTCAATACACCAGATATAATTATAGAATGTAATCCGTTTTCATCAAAAATAGTAGAAGTAAAAATTCGTTCTGCTTACATTTATGGAAGGTATAATAAATATATTCGAACCATTCCACAAACGCATTGGGACTGTAGAAACTGCAAAGGAAAAGGATGTGAAAAATGTAATTTTACAGGAAAGAACTATGCAGAATCAGTGGAAGAACTGATGGCAAAGACAGTTTTAGAAGTCACAAAAGGAGAAAAAGCGGTATTACATGGTTCAGGAAGGGAAGATATAGATGTGAGGATGCTAGGTTCAGGGAGACCATTTGTACTAGAAGTAAAAAAACCAAGAATAAGAAAAATAGACCTAAAAAAACTAGAAGAACAAATAAATGAAGAAGCAAAAAATAAAATAAAAGTAAATAACCTAAGGATATCTTCAAAAAAAGAAGTTGTAAAAATTAAAACAAAGTCACAACAATTATCTAAGAAGTATAAAGCGATTGTAGAATTCAAAAATGATGTTTCAGATGAAATAATAAGAAAAATTGAAGAAATTTTAAAAGATATAACACTAAATCAAAAAACACCAACAAGAGTGAAACATAGAAGAGCAGATATAATAAGAAAAAAGAAAGTACATGAAGTAAAATGTAAAAGAATAGATGAAAAACATATAGAAGCAATAATAACATGTGAGGGAGGAACATATGTGAAAGAGTTAATATCAGGAGATGAGGGAAGAACAGAACCTAGCTTTACAGAAATAGCAAAAAACAGTGCCGAGTGTATAGAACTAGATGTATTGGAAATAGAAGAATAAAAAGAGAAAAAGTAAAACAAGATTAAATACCAACTATTACAAATAAAATAAGAAAATAATCTATAAATTAAAAAATAAGGAAAATCAATAAAATCAAAAAGCAAAAAGTTTTAATAAAGAATAAGAAGAAAAAAAATAGAAACAAAAACAACCAAAGAAGAGGGGATTGTCGAGCGGTCAAAGACGACAGGCTTAAGATCAGATTGCTTCTTTGAAAAAGGGCTAGAGAAGGAACCTGTTCCTTAGTGGTTCGGGAGTTCGAATCTCCCTCCCCTCACCACCACTAATAGAGAATTTTTAAAAAAAACTTTTCTAAATTAAAAGGGGGAAAAGAGAGAAGAGAAGATTAGGTTAAACTACTCTCCTCAAAATAAATATAAGAAGTTAATATATAAGGATAGCAATTCTAGAATCCAAATTTCAGATAAACGATAGAAAAAAAATAGGGTTAATCATCACTTATTTCAAGAAGGGTGATGATTTGTAATAGAATTGTTCTTGCATGCATTGGACAATTAGGATCTAAACTTATTTCTTCTAATATTTCTATAGCATTATTTGCTTTAACTGCAAGACTCAATTCAGGGTCGGGATCTCTTATAATTTCTAGTGAATTTGATGCTGCGCGTCTGATATTTCTTGGGACTGTAGTGTCTTCAGAAACTCGTTCAAGAAGCGCAATAGCTTCATTAATTTGTTCAACAGACTCATTATCCATTTCAAACACCTCATAAATTTAAATGAAAGAACACACTACACTTACCATCAGAGTTACTAGGTTTTTAACTTTTTCGAGAGAAGATTTTTAAATGAAAAAAAGAAGTTCAGAACTTTTTGCCTATAGAGATTAGAAATAGTAAAAAAAATAAATGAGGAAAGGATGATTAGATAAAAATCCCTAAACCAAAAATATAAAAAAGAGAGAAAAAAGAAAGTTTTGATAATATTCAAACTGTAATACAAACCGAGATGGGCCAGTGGTCTAGTGGCTATGACATCTCCCTTACGCGGAGAGGATCGCAGGTTCAATTCCTGCTTGGCCCACCACATCTAAACAAATAAAATCTTTCTTGTTAGTTGAATATTCATTCAGTAAAAATATTTTTAGGAGAGTGGAAGATTTTTTCACTTTCCTTTATCCCATAGATATTCAAAATTATTTGTGAACAGTTCTATTATTCCAGGATTCGACGAGAAGTGTGGTCTATAGATGTATTTTTCACCTGTTTTTGGTGACACCCATATTACAAAAACCACTTGATCCTCATCTACTATTGTTCCTCTTACTAGCACGCTTTCTTTTTCTATGAATTTTACTTTTGCACCTATTCTTCTTAATTGTTCTGCTATTGTCTTTGCTTTTTCATCAGCTACTGTCATAATTACTCTAACTTTTACCCCTTTTGTTGTTACTTGTTCTAATTCTTCCTTTATTTTATCAAACCAATAAAATACATTAGTAAATATTCTTATATCTTTTTTTGCATTTTTTATTATTTCAATTGTTTTTAATTCCATTTCCTCTAATGATGAGTATCCTTCTAATAGTTCTTCTGGATTAATTTTTATTTGTCCTAAAAATGAGGTTATTTCATACACTCTGTTCTTTAAATTTTCCCACTCAGAGTTTATTTCTTGTTCCTTTTTTTCTAAAAATCTTGTGAATCCTTCCATTGGTGGTAGTACTCTAAATCTTTTTGGTCTTCCAGAAATTATTTTCACTAGTCCTAGTTTTGACAGGTTTTCAATTGTATCATAAATCCTCGGTGTAGGGATTTTAGTTTTTTGATGTATTTGTTCTGCTGTTAATTCTGCTTCTGAATTGTCCATTAATGCCATATACGTTTTTATTTCATATTCAGTTAACCCCACCGATTTTAGCTTTTGTTTTAGCTTATCTTGGTTATCCATAATTCAAAGATTATTTTTTTCTTAAAAAACTTATCTTAAAATTCTATTTTACGCAGTTAATCAAAGTAATCGTTATTATAATCTTTATTTTTTATTGGTTAGTTGAAAGCAGTTGCTTTAGTCTCCTCGGTGATTGTGCAGCTATTTTCGCTTCACTCAACAAATAACCTATCTCAGGAATTATTCCGTCTGCCCTTGTGTTTTTTTTACATATTAATCTATGTTCAAGGAATCCTATTCTTTCAATTATTTCAATATCTTGACTGTGGTTTGTTTTTTTCAGTGCATCTTTGATCATTTTAGTTGTTGCTCCTGTAATTATTAGTGCTTCATTTTCCTCTTCAAATGGTTTTAGTAACCAGTCTAATGATTCTTTTGTTAGTTTTACTCTCAATTTTCTTCCAATTACTCGTTTTTCTGTCACTTCAAAGATTAACGGCAGATTTTCTATAAAACCGAAACTGTGAACTATTTTTTTTAATGATATTTTTCTATTTTTTACTAACTGCTTTCTTATTTCATATAGAGGATAAAGTGCATCTATTCTTTCTTCGCTTATATATACACCCATATCTATGAACAGACCGAAGTTTACACTTTCTGTTTTTCTTATTCTTCCAAAGTAACTTTTATTTTCTATAATTTCACTTATATTATATTCCGCGCCATATTGATTATGAATAAAGTTTGCTACAATTTCTTCATCTTCTCCTTCAACATGTATTTCAGCTAAGTTTTCTTCTGAAAAACTAATTTTTTTTATTTGAACATCTAGCTCATTAAATTCATTTTTAAGTATAAATTCTATTGATTTTTTTAGATTCTCCTCTGGTACATTATACAATTTAATGAGTGTGCGTATCTTTTTCATTCACTCTTTTCTCCTTTTTTCAATCACTTTCTTTCCTTTTTTACATGGTTCTATCTCGACTCTTGCATCAGAATACCGTCTTTTTCTTCCTTTTCCATTTGTTATTTTGTCCAAGCATATTGCCAATGCGGCAACTTCTGAATGAGGTTGGTGTCCTATAGCAATGTTAAAGTCTGCTAAGTGATAGAACTCTATTTCTACCTTTGCTCCTCCAACAATAACTAGTATATCCTTATCCACTTTTCTTATTTCGTCTACTACGTCATCTATTTCTATTCCAAACATTGTTAAGTGAACAACTATTCCTCCATCTTTTTTCCATTGTTTAACAAATTGTCTTTCATTTTGTGTATACTCTACACCAAAGTTTCCGCCCCAACTCTCGACTATTTGAGTAACTGTTTGTTCAATTCTATTATCATACTCTCCACTATAAACTAGTTTTTGAGCTCCAAAGGCCCGAGCCACTAGAGCTAAATGACTTGACATACGTTTATCTCGTGTTATTCTATGATGTAATCTTAAGACGACTATCTCCATTGTTTCGTTTTGCTTTTCAACTTACTTAAACTTGATGTTAGCAGTTTGACACGTGGCTCATCAAATATTTATTTTAGTTAGAACCATTATTAAAATAATAAGCAGATTACTATTTATCTAACCATAAGCTATATGTTTTTACAGACCTTTATTAAAAAGCCTAAAACTCTAATATTCTTTTAATTGTTCAATATTTAATCACAAGTTTATATCAATATAAAGTCTTTTATATTAGAATTAGGAAATGAATAATAGAGAAATAAAGGGGTTGCCATACATTTGTCTAAAGACAAACTATCACCTTTTGAAGAAGAAAAGAATGACCCAGCTTACTTACTTTCCTATGCGCATCATTTGGAAAGGCAAGCCAGACAGTTAGAAAGCGAGAAGCAATTAGTTGAAAGTGAACGATTACGTTTACAACGTGAAGTCAACAACCTTCGTGCAGAGCTAGAAAGACTTAGAACTCCTCCGCTTTTTATGGGCTATATAGTTGAGATAATTAGTGAAAATAAAGCTGTGGTTAGGAGTACAACTGGCCCTAATTTAGTTGTTTCAATTTCCAGAAGAATTGATCAGAGTCAATTAAAACCTCAAACAAGGGTCGCTTTAAATCAGCGAACATTTGCAATAATAGATGTCTTACCACCTGCTAAAGACCCATTAGTAAGAAAAATGGAATTAATTGAAAAACCCACAGAAACTTATGCAGATATTGGTGGCCTAGATAAACAAATTCAAGAAGTCAAAGAAACTGTTGAGTTACCGTTATTAAAACCAGAACTTTTTGAAAAAGTAGGTATCAATCCTCCAAAGGGTGTTCTTCTCCATGGACCTCCTGGAACAGGAAAAACTTTACTAGCGAAAGCTGTAGCAAATGAAACAAACGCTGCTTTTATTAGATTAATAGGGAGTGAGTTAGTTCAAAAATTCATCGGAGAAGGTGCAAGATTAGTAAGAGAGTTATTCGAGTTTGCCCGCGAAAATGCGCCGAGTATTCTCTTTATTGATGAATTAGATGCGATAGGGAGCAGAAGATTAGATCTTGCAACAAGTGGCGACCGTGAAGTACAACGTACACTAATGCAATTATTGTCTGAACTAGATGGGTTTAACCCAAGAGGAGACGTAAAAGTAATTGCTGCAACAAACAGATTGGATATCCTTGATCCTGCTTTACTAAGACCTGGTCGTTTTGATAGACTAATTGAGATTCCTATTCCTAATGAAGAAGCTAGAAGATCTATTTTCAAAATACATCTTAAAGGAATGAATATTTCTGAGGAAATTGATATTGATTATCTTGTTCAAATGACCGATGGGAGTAGTGGTGCAGAGATTCACAATATTACCATGGAAGCAGGTATGTTTGCAATTAGAAATAATCGTGATTATATTACAAATGAAGACTTTCATAATGCCGTAAAGAAAGTAAAAGGAGACAAAGAAAAGGTAGTACGAAACGTTACTGGATTTATCTAAAAACTACCGTCACCATTTTTCTTTTTATTTGCTTAACTTTTTTGTTTTTTTTTCCAAGTATTTATCCTATTTTTTTGACGTTCAAAACCTTTCACAACATAAGAGTCGTGACCAAATTTTTTTACAAACATCTTTTTAGCTTCTTCAAAACTGATTTCATTTTCTCCTTTTGAACAGTTGTCTGCAAACGAAACGATTTCTTCCTCAATAGTTTTAGGAACGTAATCATCTTCAGGAAGACCTAACTTTTTTGCTTCTTTTTTTGGAATACCTGTACCAATGTGTTTTTTTACAATATCAAGAACTTTTTCACTAATATTTTCTTTTTCTAAAATCTTTACTCCTTCAATTGCATGAAAGATACTATGAGTTACAGATCTACCTATATCATGAAGCATTGCACCAGCAACTACAAGCTCCAAATTAACACCTTTTAAAGGTGAGGCTATTCGTTTCGCTATTTTTGTTACTACTTCACAGTGTCGAACTACATTTGGAGGAGTTTTATATTTTCTCAACAACATATAACATTCTTCTTCTGAAGGAATGTGTTTGTTTCGTTTTTGCATAAAAACTAAAAAAATCAATCTTTTTTAAACCATTCCGAGACAATTTTTTTTGCTTTTAACAAATGAAAAGAGATATAACATGTGAGTTTAGATTATTTTTATGAAACGAGAACGACCTTCCTTATTTGAACTTAGACAACTAAAATGTATCGCTGATGTACAGTTTGGTATAGGCTCAGGTGATGTTTTATTTTCTAATGATATCTTAGTTGAAAGGTCAAAAAGTACCAAAAGAATAAGATATGTATATTTAAACCAATATAGAATTTGCTCTTATCGAGTAACAGATGGATTTTTAGTTTTATCTTTAATGGGAGGGGAACTACTTCACAGCGCCAACTGTGGAAATAAAGTTGTTTGTCATCCAGATGCCGAACCTTTTATTCGGAAGAGCAAATCTTTATTTTCACAACATGTTCTTGAGAGCAATAAAGATATTCTAGTAAAAGACGAGGTAATTATCACTAGCAAAACAAATGAATTTCTGGGCGTAGGAACAGCGAAACTATCTTCACAGTATATGCAACACCTCAAAAGAGGAGTTGCAGTTAATACAAGAAAAGGTAAAAAAAATTAATTCCTATTTGGATTTAAGTCTAACAATTGCACCTGCTAAATCGCCATTCTCTTCTTCTAAGGCTTTTTGTGCTTCAGACTTTGAAGCACCAGTTTGTGTCATTATTAGTTTTATGTCTTCTTCAGAAACTTTTTTCTCGGGCAATTTTTGAGAATCTGCAGTAATTGGTCTTTCAATACCTTGCCCAATAACTTGATACATCTCTTCTCCGAAAGTTATCTTTGACACAGTGGGGTTAGGAATTGCAATCTCTTTGTTCTTAAAACGGATTATCACTTCTTCAACACCGTTAAGTTCTACTGTTTTCATCTTCCCTTGTAACTTTTTTAGTTCTCTTGGACTTAAAGGCCTTTTTCCCATCAATTCAATCACATACTATTTTATTTATTTTCGTTTTCTTTCGTCTCATCTTTTGAGATTTCATTTTCTTCGTCATCAAGATCTTCAAAGTCTATTTCTTCAGGAGTTGGAGTTATAATTAAAGTCCAACCTATCCAAGCAAGTAACAACATTATGATTAGTATTGCAAAACTTATTATCCCTGCAGTTACATAATATCCAACAATCTGATATGTGTCGAAGTCTATTGCAGGAAGCACTATTGTTAAAACAATGGTTGCACCTATCACTGCAATTGAAAAGAAAATTAAGAATAATCCAATTATTTTATCTTTGTTCATTTAATATCCTCCGTTTCTTCTAAAAAATATAGTTTCAATTAATATTTAGATTTTTCTGATAAGGCCCATTTTCTATTTACTTTACTTTAAACATTTTTGCTCATTCAACCACTCGACATATAATTTTATTCCTTCCTTTATTGTTACTTTATTTGACCAACCCAGAGATCTAATTTTATTAGTATCCATTGAAGTAAAAACAACATCTCCTTTCCATCCTCTTTCGCCCCCAGTATATTTATAATTAACATTCGTAAGACCAAGAGCTTTGGTGAGTTCATCAGCGATTTCAGTTACAGAAATTGTTTCTGAGGAAGAAACATTAAAAACATCAAAATTGTTTTTGTTGTTATAATTTAACAATAGATTAAATGCCTCAATAGTATCAGAGATATATAAGTATGTTTTTGTTTGTTTTCCATTACCTAAAATAATGAGCTCTTTTGGATTTTGCTTTAACTTATTATAAAAATCATACATTACACCATGAGTAGAACGAGGTCCAAAAATATTTCCTAATCTTATTGAAGTTATTTGCATTGAATACAGAGAAGAATAACTACTACAGTACATCTCTATTGCTGCTTTTGCAGCACCATAGTTTGAAATGGGTTTTAGTGGTTGATTTTCAGCATTTGATTTTTGCGTTTCTCCATAAATTGTTCCTCCAGAACTCGCAAAAATCATCCTTGGGATATCCTTTTTTCTCATCAATTCTAAGATATTAAATGAGCCATCAACATTGATTTCAAAATCCAGTCTTGGATTATTCACACTAACTTTCACATCTGGTTGCGCTGCCAAATGAATAATACAACTGTATTCTCTATCAAGCTGTAGTAGTTTTTCAAAATCTCGAATATCAAATTGGTAAAAATCTACCTTTTTGTTGTCTAGGTACCCCTGGATATATTGTAAATTTGTTCCTGCAGAAAGATCATCAATAATGGTAACAAAATGACCATCTTTAACAAACTGATCAACAATATGGGAACCTATGAAACCGCATCCTCCAGTTACTAATATGTTTTTTTCCATTTAATTCAACCTATTTTATCCTATTGTTCTCAGAAAATCCTCTAATGCACCTAGAAAAACTTCAATCTCATCAAATGTGTTATAAATATAGAGTGAAGCACGAACTGATCCTTCACCTTTACCAGGATTCATTCCAATACTGTACGCAAATGGATGAACACAATGATTACCTGCCCTCATCATAATTCTATGCTGGGGGAGCATATCATTCATATACATTGAAACATCATTATGGGAAACAACATCAGATTTTGGTCTAAAAGACACTAAAGCAGCTCTATTTTTCAGTTCTGTAGAACCAATTATTTCTATCCCTTCCAAATCTAACATCCCCCTAAGTAATTTTCTTAGAAGAGATTGCTCTCTGTTATGGACCTCTTCCATTCCAATATTCATCAAATAATCTACTGCTGCACCAACCCCCATCATCCCTGCATAATTTTGCAACCCGGCTTCAAATTTATGAGGTGGTGGGAGATATTTTGGTATTATCTTACCATCTTTATAAACTACATCTTCAATTACATCTCCTCCAACAAAGAACATATCCATCTCTTCTAGGAGATCATATTTACCATAAAGAACGCCCATTCCTGAAGGCCCACATGCTTTATGCATACTCAATACAGCTATATCAACATCTAATTTTTTCACATCCAATGGAGCATGGGGAGCATATTGAGCCTCATCAGAAATCACTAATGCATTGTGTTCATGAGCTATTTCTATTATTTCTTTTAATGGAGCAATCGTTCCAGTGACGTTCGATGCATGAACAAGAGAAACAATTCTTGTATTATCATCAATTTTTTTTTCAAAATCACTTAAGTCAAATCGACCATCTTTGGAAGCATTTACTATCCTAAATTCACTACCTACTTTTTTTGCTCGTTCATAAAAAGGAAGCATACCAGAATGGTGTTCAAGGGAAGTCGTGACAATATTTTGATTTTTAGTAATAGATATACTGTTAGCTGCAATGTTTAACCCCTCTGTTGCATTTCTTGTCCAGATTATTTCTCTCGAATCTTTAGCATTTATAAATTTAGCAACTTTATCTCTAGCTTCTTCAGCCAACAGGCTTGTTTCTGTGCCTAAAGAATGAGTAGAGCGTCCAGCCCCACCACATGCACCCAAATATCTATAATAATATTCAATTGTTTCCCATACTTGTTTTGGTTTTAATGACATACATGCTGAATCAAAATAAATCAAAATTTTTCCTTCGTAAAGCTGATCTAGAACAGGAAAATCTTTTCTAATTCTATGCCAAACAACCATTCTTATCCCTCAGTTTCTGGATCATGTACTAGCTCCCAAAGGAATCCAGAACTAGTCCACTTTCTCTCAACAATTCCTTCTTCAACAAGTTTTTTTCCTGCTAAAATAACGTCTCCACCACTAGCGCACCCAGAACACAGTTCAGGAAACAAATCACGTAAAGCTAGTATATCTTTTGTTGATGCAGGATTCTTTTTCCTTAAAATTGCTAAGACACAGTCTATATTTTTCTCCTCAAAACCACTTGACATTTAACTCAATTCATTGTTTTTAAACCCGCTTTTAAAAATTATGGAAATAATTACTGTTTTTTTCTTCCATTACAAAACGTGATTTATACAATTTGCGTTTTTTTAAGCAATGAAAAATCTTTTCAAGTATAAGTTTTTGTGTTATCTGGAAAGAAAATTCTCAAATGGTGAAATTATTGGTCAATTTACATCGTTGTGAAATGTGTGGGCGTGAAGTCCCGCGTCTAACTGAAATTGAAATAGAGGGAGCCCGATTATTAGTTTGTTCCAATTGCTCAAGACATGGAAAGAAAGTTGTAAAAAAAACTGTTTCTCAAACAAAGAAAAGATTTGTTCGAGGTCCATCGCAAACAAAGAAAACTAGTACAACTAGAGAAAAGCCAAAAATGACTATTCAAAGACGGAGTGAAGAAACAATTGTTTTGGCTGAAGATTATGATAAAAGGCTTAGGTTAGCTAGACAAAAAATGAATCTAACTCAAAAAGATGTTGCAAATAAAACCAAGATATCTGCTAGTAACATACAAAGTTTTGAATTAAAGAAACTTCGACCTACAGATGAACAAATAAAAATACTTGAAAAATTCTTTGGCATTACTCTCACAGAGAAAATAATCAACTATGGAAGTGGAGAACAAAAGACTTCAAGAAACTACCAGACTCTAGGCGATATAGTTGTAATAAAGAAAAAAACAGATTAAAGGAAGAGTTAATTTAAAAGGCTTTAACATTCATTTTACTTTGAAGATCTCGAATTAAAGATTCAGCTTCCTTAATTGGAAGTTTAAAAGTATATAATTTCTTTTTTGTTCTAAACTTTAATTTTATTTTGTCTTTAGACCTTTTTGTTCTTAACTCTCCATTTTGCTCGATGGTTAATTGAATAACTTTTTCTAATTGTTCCTTAGTAGTGAGTTCCATTGGCATTTTCTTCATAGTGCTGCTATCACTTTTCATTAAAAATGTTTCTTTTGAAGAAAAAATGTTTTTGTCTATAACTTTCTGAACAAGAATCATCTTTTCTTGTTTTCTAATACCCATATATTTTATATCGAAGTATTGCAGCTATACCTCCAAAAGCTTTGTAGAGCACCATACCATCCTCATGCTTTGTACTAATAATTTCGATATTAGCTCCTGTTTCTTCAGCTTTTTGCTTTAATTCACTTACAAGATCCTTTTCATTTATTATTTCTAAACTTGTATCTCCACATTTTGGGCATTTTTTACTTGATAGATTATTAATGTAATCTTCATAATTGGAAACAATTACTGTATCATTTATTTCATTCCCGCAAGAATTACATTTCAGTTCAAACGTTATCCTATCTACCTCTTCAGAGATAAGTACAATATCAACAGCTGCTTTCTCTAAAGCTTCTCTAACTTGCTTTTCTCCATATGTAATTAAACCAGTATCTTTACCAAGATGTGTAAGAAACTGCTGCATTAATTTTCTTTCTTTTACTAATTCAAAGTCTTGAAGCAAATCTTGAGCTTGTTCTATTAATTCTTTAATCCCAGCCTTTCCTGTATAGCCTACATCAAAAGTACCAAGTATTTTCTCTTTAATTCGATAATCTATAGCTTTACTTTCCAAATACTTCGAATTTGATATTGCAGGGCCACCTACAATTATAGCTTCAACTGGGAAAGATTCTAAATATATTTCATTCATCATTTGAGCCATTTTATTGTACCAGGCATTTGCTGCTTCTTCTACTAAACGTTGAAAACGTCTTTGTGATTGTCCACCCATTTTATGCTTTTTTGGAACGTGAGATTCTTCATCTCTAATTATTTTCAGATCATTTCCTCTCAATACAGCAAAAGTAGCTCCTCCTCGAGATATAATAACCAAACCATAACTTGTTTTTGGTTCCAACATCTCCCTTAACGGTTCTGTGTGGAATTTGTTATCACACATGTACAATTTGATTCCAACAGGTTCTGGTGGAACAATTGAATGAAACTCCATTTTATTTAATCCTGTCATCCCACAAAAAATTACCAAACCGTTTTCTGTATTACGCATATTTTTAATCCTAGCCATAATCGAAGTTAATGCAGCTTGTACTGCCTTTCCAGTATTTTTATCTTTAATATTTGATGCGGTTCCATGTTCATCTAATAATTGGCTACGTATATCAGACAACCTAGTACCAGGAGGTATATACAATGAAATTAAAGATGTTGACATATTAAATGATTTTTTTTGTTCTAGTCGTTTTATAGATTGTCTAAGTTCATACAATTCTACACTGGTACGTTTTTTATTTTCTTTAGTATCAGTCAATAGTTTTCTCCTCGTATATTCATAACTATGTTTTTGACAACGACTCTAAAACCCTTTTTTTGTTTTGTTATTTAATATTTTTTTTTCAAACAGATTATATACTGTATACTCAACTCACATTGGTAACAAATAAATAGAAGTGGGTTACGTGGGTAAGTGATATATTATGAACAAAAACGAACGTAACCTGGAGAAACTAAGAAAGATTGTGGTTAAAAAAGCTTTGGAAGGAGAGAAGATAAAAGAAGTAGCTCACAAGTATATGGTGAGTAGGAAGTTTGTGTATAAGTGGTTGAAGAGGTTCAGAGAGAACCCTGAAGGAGTATGGTGGAAAGATAGATCTTCCAGACCAAAAACTATACACAGGAAAGTAGATGAGGAGTTAAAAGAGAGGATAAGGGAGTTAAGAATAAAACAAGGAATGAATGTGGAGAAGATAGCTTATTTGTTGAAGAGAGAAGGAAAAGCACTCTCTCAGACGACAGTGACGAAAGTAATAAAAGAGTTAGGTCTTCCTTTATGGGTTAATAGAAAAAAGAGGAAAAGACCTCGATACAAGAGTTTTGAACGTCAAAAACCTAACGAACTCTGGCAAATAGATGTGAAAGGACCATTCTGGGTAGAAGAACAGGGACAACATCTCCACCTCATAACCTTGATAGACGACCACTCACGATTCTGTCTGGGAGCTGAATTCCACCCTTTTGCACCAAAAAAAGAGCAGATAATAAGTTTGCTAGAGGAAGCAATAAAAGAGTACGGTTACCCCGAGTCTATACTTACTGACAATGGAGCACTCTTCTCTTCCGTTAGAGGAGGAACAAGTACCTTCTCCCGTTGGTGTCAAACAGAAGGAATAAAGCACATCAGAGCTAGAGTTTTTCACCCCGAAACATGTGGAAAAGTAGAAAGACTACATGGGACAATCATCCGTGAGATGGAAAGATTAGGTCTAAAATACTGCAACGCAGATCTCTCCTACTACCGCTCTTACTACAATTTTAGTCGTCCTCACCAATCTCTTAACTTCCTCACCCCAGGAGAAAGATTTATGAATCACCCCTATGTTTCTCTAGTACCCAAAAGTGTAACCCAAGTCTATTGAGTAAACACAAACAGATTATATACAAAAATGTTTTACAAAAACAAGAGAGAAATAATAAAAAGATTGAACGATATAAAAATTAAAAAAATTTCTTATTTAAGGTTTATATTTTCTCATTTTCTCCATTCCTTTCAAAACCTTAACAACTTTGTAAATTTGCTCAATTTCTCTTACACTTGAACGGGGTTTAGATGTAAGAATATTTTCATAATTCCAGATTTTCCTTTCTGGATTATCTTTTAGATTAACAACGGGGATTGTAGAAACATCTTTTCTAATTTCTTTGGACATAATATCATATTAAACTCGTGGTTATGTTTATTTCATACTACGTAATACTAAGGAAATATTCAAAACAAAACAAGAGATAACCCTAGTACAACCATTAGGAGAAATATCAGAAAAAATGAACTCAAATCGAACCACCAATTATTGGATTTATTGTCGAGAGAATAGCTGAGATAATAAGAAATTATAAATACCAGATACTCCATTATTATTTAGAACTATTTCTCTTTCAGAGAAAGAAATAAATATTATTGAAAATAAAAAAAAACGAGGATATTGGTATCATGTCAATCTTAGATTGGATAGACAAACTTCCACCACTAATTGAAGATAATGGACTGAAATTATTAATTTATCTCATTATTATTTTTGCAATAATTACAGCAGTAATAGTTCACTTTTCAACAAAGGGAGAATATCGTTCATCAGGAGGACTAACATTAAAGGAACTTGATTTTGATATTAGTCGGCCCATTTCAGATATAGCACCAGAAGAAAGAATTGAAATATTAAAAATTGAAAAGGAAAAATTTATAGCTGCTCGCAAAGCGCTAACTGACTCCTACAAACGCAAGAAATTAAGTGACACTATTTTTGAAAGACTATCAGTAAGGTATGCTTCAGATCTCAAGAAAATAGAAGATGAAATTGAGAGAACAGAAAAAGAAGCAGAAGTTAGTCAGTTAGAAGAAGAATTAAAGAAAATGCAAGGAGACTATCTAGCAAAAATTGCTGGAGAAACAAAGGTTGAAACAACACCTTCTACTGCGCCAACAACTCCACCACCGTCAGCACCAACTGCACCAACACCAACCCCTGTAGCTCCATCCAAAACAGTAACTCCACCAACACCAACAACACCAACTGCACCAACACCAACCCCTGTAACTCCACCCAAAACAGTAACTCCACCAACACCAATAACACCAACTGCACCAACACCAAGCACATCGGCTCCAATACCAGCACCGATAAAACCACCGGCCTCTGTAGCACAAACAACCCCTCAAGCACCAGTAGACACTAGTTCAGGAACAGATGATCAAGGGGATTTATTTGCAAAAAGCACATCTATTGCCGCTTTAAGAAAAGAGATGTTGAAAGAGTTAGATCGCCTAAAAGCATTTATGTCTGAACAAAATAAATGAGATAAAAGTATACAACCATGTGTGTTTATTTTTTTTAATTAGCACACTTCTTTTTTGTTTTCGGTGATAAATTTTGCAATCTAAAAAGGAAATTGAAAAATATATGGCGTCTAAATATGTAGTAGACAATTTAATTTTCGACGATTTAATTGTTGGAGTTGGAACTGGCACTACAATAAACATTTTTATTGAATTGTTATCAGAAAAAGCAAACACAGATGATTTAAACATTATTTGTATTCCTTCTTCTATAGAAACGAAATTACAATTAATCCAAAAAGGGCTTGTTGTCAGCGATATTATTGAAAATTCTGAAATTGACATTTATATTGATGGAGCTGATATCGTCACAGAAGATTATAATCTTATCAAAGGGGGCGGGGGAGCTATGACCATGGAAAAAATTTTAGCTTCATCTTCTCAAGAATTCGTTGTAATAGTAGATAGTGGCAAATATCCAAAAAAGCTTTTGTCATATCCTGTTCCAGTAGAGATTATACCTCTTGCAGTAAACACAGTGATAAAACCACTATTTGACTTAGGAGGAGAACTTAAACTAAGATATGGAACTGGAAAGATCGGGCCTATTGTTTCTGATAATGGCAATGTTTTGGGAGATGTAACTTTTAAAAAAGAATATGACCCAAAAATCATGGAAAAAGCAATTAATAATATCCCAGGAATAATTGAAAACGGTCTTTTTCCAGAAAAAGCGGATAAGATTGTCATAGGAATAGATGATAGTGTCAAATATATCGAAATAAGAAGAAATAAAAAAAATGATTATCCTACCTAACCAGAGCTGAAATAACAGCTCCCCGCTCATAAGCTTCTTTAAATAATGACCCAAGTTCTGAATTAATATTAAGTTTGATTTCAGCTGTTTTACCTACAGTTAAAGTTACAATGACCTCACCATTAATCATGATATCAACATCTTTACCAACACATAAATCTGGAAAAACTAAAAAAATAGTGTTTTTACTTTGATATACATTAATTACATACTCTGCTTCTTCATCAAAACTATTATTTTGGTCAATATCATTCAATTCAGACATTTCTGAATAAGAGCGCACGTCAACGTTCAAATTTAGTGCAGATTCTATTTTTTCTATTGTTTTTCCTGACTTTCCAATTATTTTTGCTCTATCTGAATTGCGCACAAAGAGCGTGATAGAATTGGAATCAGTTATTTTAAATTCAAAATCATGGACACCACTGTACTGTTTAAGTATTCTTTTTATTTTTTTTCTGCTAATAGCAACATGTTCATTCATTGAATGTGTTTGTTGCACTGGTGTTACTACAATTTGTTCTCCAAAAGTGTATAGTTCGTACTCTAGTTTATGAGAATGAAAATCTTTTACCTCAACAACAGGTCTACTCAAATCTCTCTCTTTTAATCCTGATGGAAGTTTTACTTTTATTGAAAGTGTATATACCTTCCTTATTTCTCCATCTTCAATAAAAATTAGTGTGTCAATAATACTTGGAATCACTCCCAAATCAACTCGTTTAATAAATCGTTTTACTCCATCAATTGCAGTAGTGCCATGAATAACGCCAATAAGTCCAATACCAGCCAACCTTAGGTCTGCATATGTCTCAAAATCAAGATTTTTCCTTAATTCATCATAGACAGTATGATCAGGTCTCATAAGTAAAATAAGGTCCGCTGTAGAAGAAATATCCCCCCTAAACCCACTTAGCTGAGTGATACGATCATCGACTTGCAAATCCCTAGGATTTTCAAATGTTTTTACAATTCTACCTTTATCAGCGTAAAATTCAGCTAATGCTGTTGCGAAAGTGCTTTTTCCAGCTCCAGGAGCTCCAACAATTAAGATCCCTTCACTTTTTGTTTCAATTCTTTGTAACAATTTTCTATCAAGGTTATAATCCTCAATTTTTCTTTTTAAAATTGGTCTAACAGCAGTTATTTCCATAGCGTCACTAAATGGTGGACGAGTAATAATGATTCTCATGTTTTTTAGCTGCACAACTGTAAAACCTTGCATATCACTTTCAATAAACGACTCTGGATCTCTGGTAGCTCTCTCAACTATCTCTTTAGCTAGTTCCTCAATTTCTTCTTTTTCAAGAACAGAGCCCCCAGTAGGTTGAAGATGAAAATTTCCAGGGGTACCTACTTTTGCAAGAGGTAAATTTCTTTCTCTTAAATGAACTGACATGGTTTGTTCAGTAAAATAATCATCAATTCGTTTTCTTGGTTTTTCAGTTGTTTCTTTTAAAAAAACTACAGCCAATCCTTCAATCTCAGCAATATGAGCTTGAACTTTATCTGCAGTAACTAGAATAGCTGAATGTTCATATGCTAATTCCCGAATTTGGGCATCTAGTTCTCCAGAAGAGGCAAATTTGATTTGATTTGGTGTTGGTCGTGCGCCATCAATTATTATTTCTATCATTCTTTCAGAAGCAAAATCCTTTAAGGCAACCAATTCTTCTAAAGCAGCTACACCAGTAGTTCTAGCTTGATTAGCTTGATGTTCTATTTCAGCAAGAACTACACGTGACAAAACAATTCTATTTATTGTTTGTTTTTTCTTTTTTAAATATTTTAAGAACTCTCCATTAACAATAACACTTGTATCAGGAACAAATGAAACATTATTTTCTACATCAGACTGGTGATTCATTTTTTAACATCCTCCTTTTCTTTCTTGATAATTGGAAACTCTAACGATTTTACAGAATAATAGTTTACATCACCCAAACTATCAATTACTGCAAAAATTAAACTTAATCCCATATCATCTGCCCTTGATACTATTTTTTCAATTTGATCTATGTTAAACATTACTCCTTCAACAAAAGGGACAATTAAAGCATATTTAGTTTCCTTTTCTTTATTAGAAGAAGCTCCCCTTTCATACAAGGTAAAGAAGTTATGTGTCTTTTCATATTTTTTCACAACATATCCGCGTCCTCTTAAATCCTTGAACAACAGATAATAAACCAAAAACCCAGGAAATACTTTTGAGAAATAAGAAATTAATTCTGGCAAAGATAATTCCTTGTCTAATTCATTAACAACAATTATCCGTTTTCTCTCCATCAACAAAACAGCTTCATAAGGTTCTAGGATAAGGTGGCCATCGTCTGATAATTCACCATACCAACCTGTGCTGTAAAGATCGTTAGCTATTTTTGTATCATAAATCACTACTTGATTTCCAACTACTTTGGCATTGAAAGACATTTTTATGTCAACAACGTAATGAAATAATTATTAAGTATTTATACATTCGACTAAATGAAGAAGCAAGGAAATTGTGAAGTTTAATGAATATTAAGTTGAAACTCCAAGAAGAACTAAAGGAACTTATCCCTCCTAACTTAATTAACTTGATTCCTTCAAGTTATTCAGTAATAGGTAATATTGCAATTGTTCGATTCAACAGTAAAATACCAACAAAATATAAAAAAATAATCGCTACAAAGCTTTGTGAATTAGAAAACAGAGTAAGTACAGTTATTGAACAAAAAGATACAATCTCTATTTTTCGTAAACCAATTGTCAAACATCTTGCAGGCAAAAAAAATATGGTAACAGTTCATAAAGAATTTAATACTTTATTTGAAATTGATGTTTCAAGAATAACTTTTTCACCAGGAAATAAGCATGAAAGAAAACGGTTGATTAATATTGTTGAAGATGGAGAAACTATAGTTGATATGTTTGCGTGTATTGGAAACTTATCGTTACCTACTGCTAAAAATCATGAAGGTATAAAGGTATTTGCTATTGAAAAGAACCAATACACCTATAATTATTTGAAAAGAAGTATTGAACTTAACAATTTAGCTGATCGATATTTTCCAATTCTTGGGGATAATAGAAAAAAAACCCCAAAAAACACAGCAAACAGAGTATTGATGGGATTTTTTGATATTGATAAAGTACAATTAAAAAAAGCCATTGATGCGATTAAGGAAAGAGGATGGATACACCTTCATGATTTAATAAAACGTTCAGAGGACAGAGAAAATAAAATTAGAACTCTCGAAGAAATAAGAAAGGAAGAAGAGTTTACAATAGAAGAAGTAAATACAAGAACAGTAAAAAAATTTTCACCAAGTAAAATACATTTATGTCACGATATTTTGATTAAAAAATAGGTAACATTTGATATGTAATAATACAGAAAAAGAACAAAATAAACTATATTACATTTTCTTGAACATGTGTTCCAGGAGGAATTATACTACCAGCTGCTATTTTCCTACCAGGAAAGATCATTGAACTCACTCCAACTATACTATTATCACCAATTATTGCTCCAAGTTTAGTAAAACCGGTATCAACCATATGCCCATTAACTTCCATCTTGATGGATTTAATGGGTGTTTCAGTATTTATGGTCATCACATTAGTTGAAAGGATAGTATTTTCGCCTACAACACTATCACCAACATAACATAACCTGTAGATTTTTGTACCAGAAAATAGTACTGAATTTTTAATTTCGCTCCCAAAGCCTATTAAAGAATTTGAATCTATTGATGTATGATCTCTCAATAACACATTGTTACCGATGTATGTATTAGGTCCAATATACAATGGACCAATTAGAACAGTACCAGAGCTTATTATTGTATTTTCGTCTATGATAACCACATTTTTTAGCACAACATTAGATTCAATTGTAACATTACTTGCGATTCTTGATTCTGTAAGTTTAGATAAAAGCAAACGATTTGCTTCAATAATGTTCCATGGCTTTCCAATATCAATCCACTCTTTTTCCCATATTGCAGCAATTACTTTGTCACCTTTCTTTATTCTTGCATTAATTGATTTAGGGATGTTAGGCTGAGTTTCCAATTCATCAAATATAGTAGTCTTTAGAACAAAACACCCTGCATCTATATAGTTACTTTTTGTATCGGTTTCAGTAGCTAAACCTACAGATTTCACATATCCCTTATAATCTATTTCTACAACTCCGAAATTTCCAGTATCACCTTTCAATGTCAATGCCATTGCCATGTCTGCTTGAGTGTTTTCATATGCGTTTAGTGTTCTTTGAATTAAACCTTTCTCAGCTATTATATCACTAAACAAGAGAAGAAACTCATTATCATTAGCTAAGTATTTTTTTGCTGCAAGAAAAGCTGATTTAATATCATTTTCTTTACTCTGTTTAGCATATGAAATTGACAATCCAAATTCTGAACCTTTTTTGAAATAATCCTTTATTTGCTCTCCTTTATAGCCTGTAACAATTAATATTTTTGTTACTCCTAGTGTCTTTAGCTCTTCAATTATATACTGTAAAATTGGTTTTCCTAGTAGTTTAATCATAGGTTTTGGTTTAGTTTGGGTTAGTGGAAATAGTTCTCTACCCTCTCCACCAGCAAGAATAACTGCTTTTAATTCTTTTTTTACCATATTAGTTACTCCCTTATTTTTTATAATCACTACCTTTCTTTTATTTTTCTGTTGCTTAGATATCTTTTTACTGAATTTATCTCAAAAAAAGTTATATTTTTCTTCTTAAAAAGATTATGGAGCGAATGCAACTTTTATCTTTTTATATTAAGTTATAGGATATTTAACAATGACAAGTATCTCGTGGAGTGGAAAAATATATAAAGGAGGAGCAAACTCCGGGTGGATTACCATTCCTTTAAATTTAAGAAAATATGTGAAATTGGAGCATTGGTATAATGTTCAGATAAATACAAAAAATAAAATAACTTTGAACACCACCCTATGCTTAAAAAAACTCAAATCTTCGTGGGGTTTTTACATTAAAAAGAGAATATGCGAGATAAATCAATTAATAGGTCAAAATGTTACAGTCATTATTTCTCCTTCTGAATTTTTTCAGAGGAAAATCTCGGCTTATAAAAGCATTCGTTTACCAAAAAGTATAGTTAAAATAAAAGGAATAAAGAAATTTGACATATATGAAGTTGAAGTAGAAGTTTACTCAAGGACATATAGAGAGATAGTCTTAATATCAGTAATAGACCGTTCTACACGTACAAGTGCAGATGAGTATTATTTTACGCTGCGTTTGACAGATGTACACAAAGCAAAGGAGGCAAAAGTAAGACTATTAAGAAAAATTGAAAAAATAGATGCTTATGAGAAAAAGAATTCAAAAAAGGAAATTTATCTTCCCAATCTCTTTCCTGAAGCAATAATAGGAAAAATAGATGATAGACAGATGATAATCTTTGATGGAAATCATACTCCGGTAATAACTCCGATAATAATAAATATTGAAGAGTTCATCCATTATTTCGGTTGTTACCACGCAGACGGAACAAAATCAAGTTTTGGATGGAGTATAAATGCATCAACACCAGAACAAGCACATTACTATATCCTAACTTATAAAAAAATTGTACTCAATCCAAAGCTAAGTTTCGAGCTATCATACAGTAAAAAACCCTCAAACGTAGAAAATTACCTTATTACTACAGATATATTGATTAAATACTGGAAAAAGAATGCTTCAATTCAATTAAAAACTGACAAAATTAGGATTAAAGAAGCAAGATCAGAAAAAATAAAGAAATGGAATCCGTATGGAAGCATAAGGATACGTGATTTCCGGTCAATCGTTCTCAAGTTACATTTACGTATACATAACAAGATTCTAGATCATCTTAAAAATGAAATGAAGTTACAACAATTATGGCTATTTCTATTTGGAGTGCTAGAAGGAGATGGATATGTAGCAGGAGGAAAAAATCGTTTTGGGATTGGTTTTGCAACAAATATAGATGATAATATAATCAGTGAATTTCTCAATAAACTAAAAATAAAGTACACTATTGATGATTCAAGGATTAAAAAAGGACTAGGAAAAGGTTTACAAATCAGGATTTGCTTAAATCAAGTGCTAAAAAATTTACCAGCAATATCTGAAAATATTTTCAAATACTACCCAAAGCGAAGAATGATGTTTATCAAACGATTGATAAATAAGCCCAGTGTTAAAAAATTATTAGAATCAAATATCCATTTAGAAAATAAAGATACCAAAAAGGAATCGATTGAATGTCTACTTAAACTTAAAAAAGAATTAGAAAAAATTAAATAAATAAACTTACAGTACTGTTACACTTTTAGCGAGGTTTCTTGGTTTGTCAGGCGAGTATCCTCTCTTTACTGCAGTATAATAAGCTAGCAATTGTAGGGGAACAACATATGGAATTGTTGAGAATATTTCAGAGTACCCTTGAGGAATTTTAAAACTCCAAGTTACAAGGTTTTTTATTTCATCATCATTTTCTTCAATAACACCGATAGTAGATGCGCCTCTAGCATTCATTTCCATAATATTAGATTGAATCAGCCTATAGGTGTGATCCTTTGGTGCAATAAATACAACAGGAAAATCTTTTTCTACCAAGGCGATTGGACCATGTTTTGATTCTCCAGCTGGATATGATTCACAGTGAATGTAAGATATCTCTTTCATTTTCAAAGCTCCTTCATTTGCTGTTTGCACATTTATTCCACGCGCTAAATAAAAACCACTTTTCTTTTTCGAAAACCAGTTAGCAACTGTTCTAGCTTGAACTTCATTGTTTGTAATAGTTGTTTTAACTATTTTTGGGAGCTGATTGAATTTTTTTCTGTGAGATTCATACTCTGTTTTATTAAAAGAACCACTTAAAAGCCCTAGTTCTAATCCTACATCCCAGTTAGCTATTGTTTGTGCAAGATATGTTTTTGTTGCTGCGACTCCAATCTCAGGCCCTGCGTGGAGATATATAACCTCATCTGAATATCTAGTAATTGTACTACCTACCACATTTACTATAGAGAGAATCGATGCACCTTGTTCTTTAGCTTTTTTAATACCTAAAATTGTATCCATTGTTTCTCCAGATTGACTCACAGGAACTACAACTGTATTCTCATCAATTAAATTTAAAATTGATTCAAATTCAGAAGCAATTATTGACTGACTTAGTTTTTTATTAAATTTTCTTACTAAATACTCTCCAGTTAATGTTGAATAATATGCTGTTCCTGCAGCAACAAAAAAAATTCTTTCTGCTACATAAATTTTTTCAGCTACCTTTTTTACAGATTTTTGTTTCATTCGGACATAGTTATACAAAGAATTAGGTTGTTCATGGATTTCTTTTAACATAAAATGCGGATAACCTGCTTTTTGAGCCATTTCTGCTTTCCAAGAAACAGTATAGGGAGCACGTGTTATCTGTTCCATAGATATCAGATTAAAAATGTTATACCCATCACTTCTTATCTCTACAAACTCATTGTCGTGTAAGAGTACAACTTGTTGAGTTTGATCAAGAAATGCAGGAATGTCGCTAGCAACGAAGATTCTATTTGAATTCAAGCCTATTACTAATGGGCTGTCCTTTTTGGCACAATAAATTCTTTGAGGAGCATTCGTACTTATTACACAAATTGCATATGTCCCTACTAGCTGTTTTATAGCCTTAATTACAGCTTCACGGAAACTCAAGTGCTCATTAACAAAAAAATCTTCAATCAAGTGACTGATTACTTCTGTATCAGTCTCAGAACTGAATGTATGCCCCTTTTCTTTTAAATTACGTCTTAATTCCTGAAAATTTTCAATAATCCCATTATGAACAACGGCTATTTTTCCATCGCAACTAACATGAGGATGAGCATTTATTTTTGAAGGTGGACCATGTGTAGCCCAACGTGTGTGTCCGATTGCAATCTTGCCAGATATAGGGGCGATATCAATTTTTTCTATTACTTCATTTATTTTTCCTTTATCTTTTTGAATAATAAGTTTGTCATCTTCTATAATTGCAACCCCTAAACTATCATATCCCCTATACTCCAATTTTTGAAGAGCATGGATAATTTCTTCACCGATTTTTGTCTCATTTTTTTGAATTATTCCTACAATTCCACACATTTTTTTCCCTATTAAAGCAACATTAACTGTTTTTTACTCAAGAACAGTCAATTAATGTTATTCATAAAGGTTTCGCTATACAAATTAAGTGTATACTCCACTCACATTGGTAACAAATAAATAGAAGTGGGTTACGTGGGTAAGTGATTAAATATGAATAAGACCGAACGTAACCTGGAGAAACTAAGAAAAATTGTAGTTAAAAAAGCTTTGGAAGGAGAGAAGATAAAAGAGATAGCTCACAAGTATATGGTGAGTAGGAAGTTTGTGTATAAGTGGTTGAAGAGGTTCAGAGAGAACCCTGAAGGAGAATGGTTGGTGGAAAGATAGATCCTCCAGACCAAAAACTATACACAGGAAAGTGGATGAGGAGTTAAAAGAGAGGATAAGGGAGTTAAGAATAAAACAAGGAATGAATGTGGAGAAGATAGCTTATTTGTTGAAGAGAGAAGGAAAAGCACTCTCTCAGACGACAGTGACGAAAGTAATAAAAGAGTTAGGTCTTCCTTTATGGGTCAATAGAAAAAAGAGGAAGAGACCTCGATACAAGAGTTTTGAACGTCAAAAACCTAACGAACTCTGGCAAATAGATGTGAAAGGACCATTCTGGGTAGAAGAACAGGGACAACATCTCCATCTCATAACCTTGATAGACGACCACTCACGATTCTGTCTGGGAGCTAAATTCCACCCTTTTGCACCAAAAAAAGAGCAGATAATAAATCTACTAGAGGAAGCAATAAAAGAGTACGGTTACCCCGAGTCTATCCTCACGGACAATGGAGCACTCTTCTCTTCCGTTAGAGGAGGAACAAGTACCTTCTCCCGTTGGTGTCAAACAGAAGGAATAAAACACATCAGAGCTAGAGTTTTTCACCCCGAAACATGTGGAAAAGTAGAAAGACTACATGGGACCCAACAATCATCCGTGAGATGGAAAGATTAGGTCTAAAATACTGCAACGTAGATCTCTCCTACTACCGCTCTTACTACAATTTTAGTCGTCCTCACCAATCTCTTAACTTCCTCACCCCAGGAGAAAGATTTATGAATCACCCCTATGTTTCTCTAGTACCCAAAAGTGTAACCCAAGTCTATTGAGTAAACACTATACAAATTAAGTATCCAATAATTTTTTGAAATTTTTTAATAAACCATGTTTCTTTGCTAAAGTCTTTTTTAGCAAATCGATTCCTGTAATAACTGTGGGGTCAATTTCATTTAGAAATGCTAAATATAAGCTAATATAATCAATAACATAAGTTAAAGTTAGTTGATGAGCAATTTTTGATTTCCCAAGCGCATAAAGTTCAACAATTTTTTCTGTTTTTTTAGACATTATTCTTTTAGTAACTTCCACCCTTGTCTTTATCTCAGGTTGCTCATTTGGTAATCTTAATAGAACCACAGAAATGTGGTTCATCACTTTCAAACTATCCCAAATAACAATACCATTATGGTTACTTTCGGGTAGGTTCTCATAACATGAAAGAAGTTTACTATTCTCGTTCAGTTGGCATTTAGCTCTATAGGAAACAGAAGAACAGTAAGAATTACTAATGAAAATGGGGGTTGAATTATAAAGAAATAAAGAAAATTTCTTAGCTTGATTTTGACTACTAGATACTTCAGGAGATAATTGTTCAGATAGATCTTTTAACAAAACTACTGATTCATCTAAAGCTTCATCAATATTTTTTATTGAAAAAACTTTTTCTAACACTTTTAATAATGAAACATAAATTAGAGGAAATGCAGTTCTTGGAGGTTGCCCTTTCCTTAATATCACACAAGGGATTCCAATTTTCGATGAATATTCGCCTAAGATCCCACCAGAGGATATTGTAACAATCATTGACTTTTTTTCCAAAGCTTGATAGAAACAAGAAATTGTTTCTTCTGTGTTTCCAGAGTAACTAATACATATGACAAGTGTTTTTTCATCAACAAACTTAGGAAGTGAGTAATTTTTGTTTACGATGATAGGGATGTTGATTTCGTCCATAAATAAATCAGAGATATAATCTGCTACAATAGCAGAACCACCCATTCCACAAATCAGGATTTTTTCTGGTTTTTTATAATAAACAACTTGATTTTTCCATGAATATTTTTCAGGAATAGAGAAATCTTGTATTTTCTTTCTTAATTCTGTTATTGTAGAAGCCCAAGTGGATATCAACATTAGTTGATCAGATTTATCTAATTTTCTTAGTACGTTTATATCATCTAAGTCAATCATTAAAATAGATAGGATATTGATTATTTTAAATACCTTTCTTTATCATTTCACATAAAGATAAATCCGCAACTTCACTTCAAACAACAGTTTTTTAAATAAATTTTGTTTATGCTCAAATATGTCTAAAGTTCCATATCCTAAAACAAAATACTACAAAGTTAAGTGTGCATCATGTAATAATGAACAAATTGTGTTTGATTCTGTAAAATCGACTGTAAAGTGTAATGTTTGTGACGAGATTCTTGCTGAACCAAAAGGTGGTAAAGCACAAATTCTTGGTGAGATTATAGAACAATATTCTTAGACTAAGAACCTCAAACCAGAACTTTCATTTTTATCTATGTAAATGAAACTAGTCTATTTTATCAAGAAAAGAAGGATTATTTAATTCTGAACAACACTAAATTTCTACTTTTTCAGCGATATCATGAGCTATAAAACCATTAGCATTTTCTTTTGGTAACTTACAGATATCCTCTTTTTTAAATGGACCATAAATTGATCCATCAACACCCACAATTTCATTTTTTACTTCTTTCGAAAATCTTACAACAATATACTCAATATTTGTTTCTTCTCTTGCGTTTACTTCTTTAACAACTTCGTCTTCAGGTTCATAAAAAGTGAATTCTTGAAAAATCAGTGCTTCACTAGGTCGCTCTAAACTTCTAACAAAGAATTTGTGCAGTTTCTGAAAGTTGGAATAAAAAGCATATTCTTCTTGGGCCAAGTTTACTTCAATCTTTTTGCCCTCAATAACTGCATTGACAATTTTTTTCGTCCTTATTTCAATAAGATCTCTTAAAACATAATTCAATCGATTAAATCGGGTATTTAATATTTTTTTTATGACTGGGTCAGATTCTTTTTCAATAATTTCTGAAAATTTATTCTTTAAAATTTTGATATCAGAGAAGAAACTAGGCTTAATAGGAGTAATTTTCTTACTACTTTCTCTCTCCGTATGCCATACAGAATATAAATCGTCAATATATTGAAATTTAATTCTTGAAGACATTTTTAATTTCCAATTAGTTATATTTTCCCTCCCTCAATTATAATTAGTAATCTTCGTCATCATATTCATAATCGTCTTCTTTTGCCACACTTTCAATTCTAGGGGCAAGCATATAATGCAAATAGCCTTTGTTTTCTAAATTGTATTCCAAAATGATAGGCTTATTCGTTGCAAAACCAATAGTTAGTGTTTCAGAGGATCTAATACCCTTCATGAAATTATTTAAAAATTCAAGAGAGTAGGAAGATTCAGACTCTTCGATAATTTCAAAAGACTCTGCTTCTATTTCTTCACTTTCTGGCCCAACTACTGTTTCCATCTCATTAGAAAAACTTGTACAACTAAAGATTACTTTATCAGGAAGGGCATGTATTTTAAAATGATCACTTATCATCATCGAATCTTTCAACACTTGTTGAAAGAATGAAGCATCAATATTAAATTGCGCTGTTCTTAATATGTTCACTCTGTCAGGGGGTGGATTATCATCTTTAATATCAATCATTTTCAATGTAAAACTTCTTTCTCTGTTTTTTGCTTTAAACACGATACGCAAGCGCTGTTCTTTTTCATCAAAATTCAAATTTAAAACTTCGTCCTTTTTTGCTGTTTTTATCATATTATTTAATGTCTCTAAGTTTAAACCTAAAGAAAAAGTCTTGTCAACTTTAAATTCCTGGAAAGCTTCTTTTTTTAAAACAAAATCAAACATTGATATTCGTGTTGGATCAAAAGTTTTAATTTGAATATTATCGGTGTTGATGCTTAAAAAACATTCAGAAACAATTGAACTAATAATTGAAATATTACTAGCTAAAATTTTTGAATTTTCGTTATCAAGTTGTAATTCGAAACTCATTGTATTTCCCTTAATTCAATTTATTACTATCTTCAGTCTATATGTAAAAAAACATTTAGCTATTTAAGGGAATCGTCGGTAGTTTATTGGTAGTGTCTAGTTTTTATACCACCTCCTAGGCAAAAAGGAACTAAGGGGAGGATGTCCCAAGCTCTGATGAGGACGAACGAAATTATAATAGAGTATAAAGAGTGTAAGGAAACCAGAAAGATGGGTAGAGCCATAGACGGCACGGATAGAACATGTGCATTGGAGAATAGAATGAAACCAACGATAGCTCTTAAGTGTGGCATTAAAACGTTCAATATAGGAGCGTAAACCACCATTGATAAAAGAGATTTTGATACCGAGACGAAGTAATACAGGATACCATACCCCTGCATCTGTAACGACAATACGAGGCTTAGAACCCCAACATTTGAACCAATAACGGAAAGTTAGTAAACATTCAAAATTACTCCGTCCTTTAGTAATACTAAAACCCAGTAAAGTCTTATTGTAAGGATCTAACGCGAACCACATATACATTGAGCCTTGAGAGGTCTTAATCTCTGTTTCATCAACTACTATAATCTCTGGTATTCCCCCTCTCTCTGCTACAACTCTATGTAAACTTTCCCTAAAGAGCCTGAACTTCTTTACCCAATACCATAGTGCCTGGTGTGTTAAACCATTCTTCCATCCTACTGTCCTCAACCCATTCTTTGAACCAATATATTCATAAATAGCTCTTATGATTATCTTTTTGGGGACTCTGCTCCCTTTAAAAAGGGAGTATATTCTTAGTTTGTTCATATTTTCACATTAGAATCTCCAATAATATTTTTGTCGGGAGAAACTAGACACCACCGTAGTTTATTTAACAAAGAAGGTTAAAAATCAGATATTTATGCTCAATGTCTCTTTTTTTCTTTGGGTTTCTTATCTATTAAAAGAGTAAAGGAATTACCAAAAAAAGTGATAACAATGTTTGACCCAGTAGAAGACATGCCAGAAGATGCAGATTGCATCCCTCCTTTATACTTTCCTTAAGTAGAAAGGAATTCTTTCTTTTTTTTTTATTTTCATTAAAAGGTTGGTAAAATAGAAGAAAAAAGAGTTAATTTAGATGTCAGTCCGATTATAGTCAATAGTAGTATCCCGAAATCTAGGATGAAACTTTTTAATTACTTCAACTGGAATTCGTTTAAGTACACGTTCTGGGTCATCAAAAATAGATAATAACTCCCAACCTATATCTAAGCTTTCAAAAATTGTTCTATCTTCATGATAGTCTTGATTAATAAATTTCTCTTCAAATAGATCTGCAAATTGTAAAGTTTTTCGATCTAAATCTGAGAGACTTTCTGAACCAACAACTGCAACAAGGTCTCTTAAATCTCTACCGTCTGCATATAAAGCATATAATTGGTCAGCCACATATTTATGATCACTACGAGTAGAATTAATACCAATACATTCCTTCATAAGACGACTTAGACTGGGTAAAGGATTAATAGGAGGATATAAACCTTTGCGGTTCAAACCTACATCAATGTAAATTTGTCCTTCAGTAATATAACCTGTTAAATCAGGAACAGGGTGAGTAATATCAAAATTAGGCATTGTTAAAATAGGTATTTGTGTAATAGACCCTTTTTTTCCACGTATTTTTCCTGCTCTTTCATATATTGTAGCAAAATCGCTGTATAAATATCCTGGATAACCTCTTCTTCCAGGAACTTCATTTCTTGCTGCACCAATCTCTCTCAGTGCTTCAGCATATGTTGTCATATCTGTTAAGATTACTAAAACTTGATATCCTTTCTCAAAAGCCAAATATTCTGCTGCAGTTAACGCAATTCTAGGAGTTAGCAACCTTTCTACTGCTGGATCATCTGCTAGGTTTAAGAACAATACAGTTCTTTCTAATGCACCAGTTGATTCAAAATCATCTCTAAAAAACCTTGCTTCATCAGCTGTCAATCCCATAGCACAAAAAACAACAGCAAAATCTTCTTCTTCACCTAACACTTTAGCTTGTCTTGCAATTTGAGCAGCGATTCTATTATGAGGTAAACCACTTCCTGAAAAGAGAGGTAATTTTTGTCCTCTCACCAATGTCAATAATGTATCAATAGTAGAGATTCCTGTTTGAATAAATTCTTTTGGATATTCTCTAGCAGACGGATTAATGGGTGCACCATTTATATCCAGTATTTTTTCCATAGCAACTGGTCCTCCACCATCAATTGTTATTCCTCTTCCACTAAAAACTCTTCCCAAGATTTCGTGGCTTACTCCAAACTCCATCGTTCGACCTAAAAATCGTACTCTAGTTTTATCAGTCTCCAAACCCCGGGTTCCTTCAAAAACTTGAACTACAGCAAGATTTTGAGAAACTTCAAGAACTTGTCCATTTCTTTTTTCCCCATCAACTGTTTCAATCTCAACGATTTCACCGTAGGAAACTCCACCTTTATTTCTTAAGTCAACAAACAGTAGAGGACCACTAACTTGTTGTACAGTTTGAAATTCTCTATAATTTAATTGTAATTTTTCATCCATTTTCTTCACCAAATTTAACTCAAATCTTCTACACCTACATCTGTATGGCTGATACCATCAATTTCAGCGATAAGAGCATTAATTTCTTCTTCTACATCTTCTTGTACGATATACTTCATTCTTGCGATTTTAACCACAATATCGTGTTCGAATATATTCTTCACTTCTGCACCCCTTTGATACAAATCATTTGCTTTATGATAGAAACTCAATATTGCCTTTAACATAAGATATTGTTTTTGCATACTACAGAACGAATCTACCTCGTGAAAAGCATTCTGTTGTAGAAAAGATTCTTTAATCATTCTAGCAATTTCTAAAACAATTTTCTCTTTAGGAGGTAGTGCATCAGGGCCAACAAGAGAAACAATTTCAGAAAGTTCTTTATCTTTTTGTAATAAAGCCATAGCTTCTGCGCGCAATTCTGGGAATTCTGGATCAATATTAGTTGAATACCAGTCCTGTAATGCATTCCAATACAAAGTATAACTTAAAAGATAGTCGATTGCAGGAAAATGCCTTCTTGCTGCAAGATCCTTACTTAATGCCCAAAATACTTTTACAATTCTCAAAGTATTTTGAGTAACTGGCTCACTAAAATCGCCTCCAGGAGGACTTACAGCCCCAACAACTGTGATACTAGCAGTTCTTGGTTCTGAGCCCAAAGTTAATACCCTACCAGCTCTTTCATAATATTGAGCAACTTTTGAAGCCAGATAAGCAGGAAAACCTTCTTCACCAGGCATTTCTTCTAGTCTTCCAGATATTTCTCTTAATGCCTCAGCCCATCGGGAAGTTGAATCAGCCATCATTGCTACATCATAACCCATATCTCTAAAGAATTCAGCCATTGTTATTCCAGTGTAAACACTTGCTTCTCTTGCAGCTACAGGCATGTTGGAAGTGTTAGCTATTAATGTAGTTCTATCCATTAGGGGGCCACCAGTATACGGATCAACAAGTTTAGGGAACTCTCTTAAGACATCAGTCATCTCATTTCCTCTTTCACCACAACCCACATAAACAACGATCTTAGCATCCGACCATTTAGCTAGTTGATGCTGTGATACAGTATTATGTAGGGTAAATGGTAATTTTCCTCCAACAAAGTTATGATATTCGTCTACTGTTAAATCATAGACATCGGTTTCCTGTTCGATTATTGAAATTTCTTTTATTCTATCGAAAAATACATGTTCTACTAATTCATGAAGATAGGCTCGATTACTAAAATCATCCAAAGTGTTAGTATCAAAGTTAGAATTTGTTACATTTACCATCTGTTCTATTACGACAGAAATATTATTTGACTGAACAACTTTTCTTGCTAATTGTGTAATATTATTAGTTTCTTGATACTGGTATAGTTGGTACATTTTTTCATGTTTAGTAGTATTATAATGAGAGAACTTTTCTATCAACTTCAGTAATTCTTTCTCTTTTATTTCTAAAACAAAGTTGTTTTGATCTTTTAGATTATAAACAATACCTAATCGTGTTAGGAGATAGGAAAATTCTGATAATTGGAATTTGTTTTTATGGTAGATTTGAAGAGTAGTATCATTGAACGATGCATTTATTGCAAAGTAACCATTTAGATAATGAACCAACAGCTCATCGGATGATTGCATCAAGAGTTTTGGAACACAAACATCAGAATCTGTCAAACTGCTTTTAAGTCCAAGATATTGAAGGAATTTAACAACTACAGAACTTGAAAAATGTACAAAATTTTCCCCTATTGTGCTATCATAATCATAGGCACAAAATAGTCCAAATATTTGCTCTGTAAGATCATTAAAACGATTCAACAAAGATTCTGAATTTGTGCTAAAGAAAATAGTTTCATCTCTAATAGTACCATTAGCTGTAAAGAGTCCTAACCATTCAGCAAGTTCACTAGTCATATAAGCAGGTAAATTCACAACTGAAGAATTAGTTTCTTCACGTAATACAGAAACATTGATCTCTGGTTCTCCAGCTAATTTAGTTAGTTTACGCAAAAATGCTAAGGTAGGCTCTTTTTCTTTGTTTAGATATTTCGTTAAAATGTTGAATGAAAGATTAGTTTTTTGAGCAATTTCTTCCAAGGACATTACTTCACTTAGCTTATTGATAATTTCTTCCATCCTCATTAAAGCTTGTGCGTCAGCAACTCTAAGTGATAGATCGATATCATAGACACTAATAGGGTTTTGTTGTCCTTTAATTTGAAGATGGCGAGGAACAATAAGCAAATCACCAGGTTGTAAATACTGTGATTCTACCTCTTCTATTTTACGTCCATTGAACCTAAAAAGTTTATGAACAGGTGTAACTGTAACTTCTCTTCCACTATTTGTTTTTACACTTATCAGCCTTGAAGTTTTTCCACGATAAATGTAACTTGCTTTTTGCTCAACATATGATTCTCCATTAAAACTTAGTATAGAAAGATCACCAGTAATTTTTATCAGAGTTTCATTTTCATCATCTAATTCAATCAATCCATCGTTTTGAATAAAACTTTTATAAAGATCCTTTATTTCTACCAAACTTCCATCGCTTAGGAATACTGGAGTGGAACCAATAACGCATTTCCCAGTACCAAAACCCCCAGGAATTGCTCCAGTTCCTCCTTTTGCAATAGGGGCAAAAGTATCAAATATTCTTTGCCCAGTTATAAGAGGAACATTACTTGGTAAACGTTTATATATTGGCCTAGGAGTTCGGACAGGCCATTTATGGAAAAATTGTAAATTTATTTTTTCTCCACTAGCTGTTAACACTGTTGCTGCAGTTTCATCTATGGTATAATCTCCTGCAGGAGCAATGTATTCTAGCGTTCCCTTTATGTAAGGAGGTACTAACAGCTTAAAATCAACTGTTGGCGTTTCAGGAATAGTTCCTAATATATCTCCGCCTACCACCTTATCTCCTTTCTTAAGTATTGGACGAAAATCCCACAACTTTTTATGATCTAATCCAGGAACATCAATTCCTCGAGATATATTATCCCCTGTCAATTTTTGTATTTCTGGAAGAGGACGTTGAATCCCATCATATATTTGACGAAGTAAACCAGGTCCTAGCTCAACTGAAAGAGGACTGTTTGTGGGATACACAGGTTCTCCTGGTGTTAAACCGTCAGTGCTTTCATAAACTTGAATTGTAGCTACGTTACCCTCTAGCCTAATTATTTCTCCAACTAGTCGTTCATCCCCTACTCTTGCTACATCATAAAGTTTAGTTCCAAGCATGTTAGATGCTTGAACTACAGGACCTGAAATTTTATTTATTACTCCAACTTTGGCATCATTCATTCTCTATCTTTCTCGCTTCTGATAAACCACTGTAAAAAAAGAATTTTTTAAGTTTATCTAAGAGAACAAGAAATCATCATCCAATGTTTTTTTAAATTTCTATATTGTTCTGACAGAGCCACCTAATTTAGTAATAATAAAATCTGTAATCTCTTCAATGGTCTTTTCATCATCACAATATATTGCATGCTCTTTAAGTTCTGGGAGCCATTTTTTATAGATATAAAATTTCTTGGAAGAAGATTGAGTTGAAGAATATTCCTTACATTTCTCTATGAGTGCTTTATTTTGGGAATAGGTGACACTAGCTAAAATACAGTATCTATAGGAGTGAGTAGGACCATTATCAGAATACGATACTTTAAACCCATTTTCATTCAATAAATCTTTTTTATCTTTTATACTCAAAATAGAAGATTTTTCTTTTAAACATAACTTTTTTTCTAATTTGAGTAGTTCAATATAATCAGATTCAGTAACAGGCAATTTAAGAAATTTATATCTATATTCAAAGTAATCTATTCTTCCCTCTATAAAACTAAAAAGAGAATCAGATAATTCATTTTTATAATAACTTAACTCATTTCTCAATTCTGATAAAATAGATGGTATATCAGAATATTTCTTACAAAAATCATTCATATCAATCATTTATTAATCATAAATTATAATGAAAAAATAGTATAAAAAACTAAAAAAAGATATAAAATTTATAAAATACAATTAAAGTTTAACAACCCACGGTTCAGTTTGTCTATTTGTTAAAAAAACACAACCGTTCTCAGTTACCTTAATCATTTCTTCAATTGAACAGTAACCATATTTTTCCAGATAAACATGTAATTCTAGTGTAAATATATTATTTTTCTCAATTTTTAGTTCTGGTGATCGCCCATATTTCTCCCACTTTGGTCCAATTAAACAACCTCCGTCATGAACATTAATACCTACTTGATGACCTAATGCATGCATAAATTCAGGATATCCTGAAGAAACAACATACTCTCTTGCTATATTGTCAATCTCATATCCTTTCATTCCAGGTCTAATTTTATCAGCAGCTTCAGTAATAGCATTCTTACAAGTATCAAATGCCTTTTTAACTTCAAGTGGAACAGAAGTTTCCTTTTCACCAAGAACATATGTTAATCTTTGAATATCAGAGGCATAACCATCATATATCACTCCATAATCAACATTAACCAAATAACCGTGTTTCACTGTAATTATTGAGGAAGGGCTCCCATGCCCGATAGTTGTTTCTGGACCAACATTAATTAAAGGAGGGTATGCATATTCAACTCCAAATTTTTCATTATTTGCTTTTAAAATATTTGCAAGGTCAGTTTCAGTCATTCCAAGTTGAATATTATTTTTTAATAATTCATGACCTACCTCACTTATCTCTACAGCTTTCTTAATTCTGTCTACTTCTTCTGGAATTTTTCTTCCTCTTAAAGCTGTTAAGATTTTTTCAGATGATATTAATCTGTCCTTATATGGTGTTCCTTCGAGAATTTTTCTCAATTTTAAGTAGAGACCATATGTTAGTCCATCAGCAGCAACATTATCTTCAGAATAGTTAACTGCAATTGTTTCAGGTTTATTACGTTCTAAAATATTTAGTAACTCATCTTTGATTCCTAAATCATAAGATACAATTTCATCATATATCTGTTGTTTTTTGATATCAGGTGCATCATATCGACCTACAATTACTATTTTTTTACCTTCTTTGGTTAAAATGAAGCAAGTTTGCCAAGTTAACCAAGTATTTTCAGTTAAAAAGAAAAGACTTGGATCTCGAATCTCTGATGTTTTCCTAACGTAAGTCAACCACATATCAATATTTAATTCTTGAAGAATTGCTATTGCTTGTTTCACTTTTTCTTTTATTAAACTCATAAAATGCTATTGTTACTTTGGAATTTAAGATTTATTGAAAAATCAATTCAAAAAGTCACAAAGTTTTTTTTTCTAACTTAAGATAAGTGTATATGGACATTTTGCAGTTCTTAGTAGTTGTTCTTTCTTTGATACTAATAATTAGTAGTCTTTTTCTGTTACTAATCAAAAATGAAGAAAAAAAAAGCAAATACTTTTGGATTGTTTTTATAGGGGGTATGGGGTGGTTAATTGCTTTTCTTTTGCGTATTATCCCTCTAAATCTTGCAAAAGCACTCACACTAGTTTCTTTAGGAATAGATTTATCCGACACACAAGCAGTACAAGCCGCTTCACATAATAATGTTCTTGTTCTTATATGGGGGCCCATTTTTGCTGGTTTATTCGAAGAATTCTGCAGGTATTTTCTTATTTCAAAAATAAGAGATGTAAAATCTAATTATCCAAAAGGCCCAATAATATTAGGGTTAGGATGGACTTTAGGAGAGATAATTTACATTCATACAGCATACTTAATTTCGATGAACACATTAAATATACCTTGGGAAACATCTGCATGGTCACTTGTATTAGCAAGTTTGTTTGAACGCTTTACAGTTTCTGTTTTTCATGTTTTGATGAGTTTAATCATTTTTCAGTCAATTCTTGAAAAACGTTTGAAGAAAAGATACGGATTGTGGATAGCTATAACTCTACACATACTATTTGATGGACTAATTATTGTGTGGATAATATTCTTTCCTTTAGAGAATCTCATTAATATTTGGACTTTAGAAATGGCTTTTGCACTTCAAACTCTAATTACTCTGATATTCGTTTCAAAGTATTGGGATAGAAAAATAAGAGAAAAACTAGGTTCATTATCAAACGAAGAAGCAATTAATTTAGTAACTTAAAAAGCAAAATACAAAAATTTTTGAATTTTTTCTTCTTTTTTAGAATATGAAACACGAACTAGAAAAAATAAGCCCATATTTATTTCCAAATCCCGCACTATTAATATCTTGTAAGAGTAGTAACAAAGAATCTATAATCACACTTTCTTGGGTAGGGACAAGTTGTTCTGAACCACCAATGGTCTCTATCGGGATTCGTCCTACCAGATATTCGTACAATATTATAAAAGAATCAGGTGAATTTGTAATTAATGTACCAACTTCAGAAATGATAGAAAAAGTGAAATTTTGTGGAACAAAATCAGGAAAAGATGTTGATAAGTGGATGAAATGTAATTTTACAAAAGAGAAACCTAGTAAAGTGAACACACCTTTAATTAAAGAATGTCCTGTAAATATTGAATGTACAGTAAAGAAAATTATTGAGTTAGGAAGTCATCATCTTTTTATTGCAGAGATTGTTGCAGTTCATATGGATGAAAATTGGAGAAAGAGTAAATATGAAGGAATGGTTACTTATTCTTTAGGTCAGTATGGTAAAACAGTTCCACTGTAACCAAAAAATGCACAAAATTTTTTACGATATGAAACTATTTTATATCATAGTGATTAAAATGAACAAAGAAAAATATACAACAGATATTTTGGACATAATGGCCACTCAAAAACGTGGTTTTAGTGTAGCTGATATAATGTTACAATTAAATACGCTTTATGCTCCCAGAGGAGAAAAACCAGATCAAAAAGTAGTAGAAGAGGTACTCAATGAGCTAACAGAAAAAGGATATCTAAAAAGATTCACAGTCGGAATTATTCCACAGTGGAAAATTACAGAAGAAGGAGAAGATTATTTTTATAGTCTATAAATGTGTGATGCAAGAATGAGCTTTAAAAAAAACATTGGTTTACCAATGGAAAGTTTTGAGGAAGAGCTTTATTTTAATAGAGAACTAATTCATACAAAAGGATTAAGAGAGTTTTCTTTATCGGAAGTTGTATTTAGAGGAAAAAATAAAGAAGATGAAAAAGAAAAAATAATTGTTTTCAAAAAATATCAAGATATTTTCCTTACTGAACATAAGCCACATTTTGATGATGTTCGATTTGATATTTTTGTTATGTTACCTGGTTTTCATTCAGGTGAGTTTAACCATATTCCAGGCTATTATAGGAATTATGCAGACAATGGATTTCATTTTCCTGAGCTGTTTCAAGTTGTCGAAGGTTATGCAGAATTTCTTCTTCAACAACCAGCTGAAAAACACGAAAAAGTAAAAGATTGTATTTTATACAGATGTCAAATTGGAGAAATAGTTACAATACCTCCGGCACATGGAGTAACAATAATCAACCCAACTGATAAAAAAACAGTTGTAATTCGACTTAGAGCTAGAGATGCAGAGTCTATCCATGAGCATTACAATATGACGAGAGGAGCATGTTATTACAGAGAACAAAATGACAAATGGATTTTTAATTCCAACTATGAAGAAATAGCAACAATGAAACTACTACCTACACAAAAAAAATGGAAAGTTTTTCAAAAAGAGATCCCAATTTACCAATCGTTTATCAACAACACATGGTCTCAAAAATTTCTACTGGAACCAAACCCTGTTGATTTCACAATAGATACACTCATATAAAATAATTTTTTCTTTTTTCATCAACAGTTGAGAGCAAAATTAGACCATAAAAACTATACAATAAAATTGACAAATGTCAAATGTCATTTAAGTTTATTGAGAGTTTCCAACAAACTTTTTATTGCGTTATTAATAGAAATTATTTCATCTATGTTTTCAGAAATTTCTAGCTGCTTATTTAATTGACTTAATTTTTTCATGATTACACTTTGTGTTTCAAGTAGAGTTTCATGGGTAATATTACTACCATGCTGCGATATCTGGTACTGAGATTTGACTTGATTCGAGGACATTTGCTTCCTTTGCTGTAATTTTGATTTTTCATCAACCAACACATATTCTTGTTTACATTTAACACAAATTATTTTACCACCATACTCATATAAGGGGGAATAGCATTTAGGACAAGCCTTGTTTAACATTTTTCCACCCTTTAATAATATATCTGCCCCTGCTTTTGAATAGTCATCAGAACTGTTGTTCATTAGTTTCTTGTTTTTTTTTTCATTATATAATATTTATTATAGAAAATAAAATTAGAATAAAATAATCTTCAATATACTAGTCTTCAATATACAATTTTATTTAATCAGTTTTTCAAGCTTTTCAACTATGCTAGAGATCCATTCGAATTGTTCCTTTGTTGGAGCTTCGAAATAAATTCTAATTTTTGGTTCTGTCCCAGATTTTCTAATTAATATCCACGTCCCATCTTCAAAATCGAACCTTAAACCGTCAAAATCTAATACGTTCTTTTTATAGGGAGCACAGATTGTGGTTAAGTGATTCTTTAGTGAATTGAAAATAAGATTTGCATTTTCTTCTGAAACAAGGTAAGATCTTCTTTCTGAAAAAAAACTTGGAATTGATTTAATTTTAGTATAAAGAGAACAGTTTTTTTCCACCAATTCCTTCAAAATTACAACTGCACCAAATAATCCATCAATCCACAGCCCCCAATCTAAAGGAAATATTGGTTTCCATGGTTCAGCAGCAAAAATGACTCGTTCTCCATTATTAATTAACTCTAAAGACTTTGTATGAAGATCACCTAAAGGAGCTCGAATAACTTTAACAGAAGAGCTATCTAGTGAGTTATCTATACATGTTGACGAATCTATACTAAGGACAACAATACCACTTTTATTTGTGGTGAGAGATAACTGAGCTAACAAAGCATTTATTCTTGATAGTTCCACAAAATTACCTTGTTCGTCAATAAATGAGACTCTATCCCCATCTCCATCATGAGCAATACCAATAGCACCTTTTTCTTTACATAAATTAATAAGAACTGACAGATTTTCTTCACTTGGTTCAGCTAAACGACCAGGAAAACAACCATCAATATTAGAGTTGAGTGTAATTACATTAAATCCAAGTGTAGAAAAAATTCTTGGAGATAAAAGGCTCATCGGTCCATTTGCACAATCTACAATTAAAGTTCTATTATCAGCTTTAAAGTTTATTTTTTGAACAATAGCATTAAAATACTGATTATTAGCATCAATTATTTTTCTTTGATTTTTTATTTCATCCCAATTAGAATGAAAAATTTTATCAAAAAGTACTATTTCTTGTTCAAGTTTTTCTTGTTCTTTTTCTGTAAATTCTCTTCCAGTAAATAACAATTTAACTCCATTATATTCTGGTGGATTGTGAGAAGCTGTAATATAAATCCCTATTTTATGCTCTAATTTTTGCGACATATATGCCATAACAGGAAAAGTGCATAACCCAACATCATACACTTGTGCACCATTTATTGATATCGTTGCTAATGCATATTGTGCTAATGATTCTGAACTAGTTCGAGCATCATGCCCTACAATAATTCCTTCATCAGGAAACATTTTAACTACAGCTTGACTTAATTTTATTATAAGATCAGCTGTAACTTTCTTTCCTAATAATCCTCGTATCCCTGCAGTGCCAAATAATTTAGTAGAAGTATTCATTAATTAAATAAAAGTATAGTTCTTAAAAAAATTACTAAAAAAGAAATAAGTGAAGAGGTTTATAATAAGATTGAATTACCTGTAAGATTTTTGGAATCTTGAGCGAGCACTTGGTCCTCCAAAGTGCTTAGATTCTGTTCTCCTTGGATCTCCAGAGATAATTGTTTTGTCATATGCAACAAATTTTTCTTTCAAAGTCTCATCTTCAAAGTAATTGACAAGACCACGGGCAATTGCAGTTCTTACTGCTTCTGCTTGACCCATGTATCCCCCTCCACGAACATTAACTTTGATATCTATCTTATCACGAATATCTTGTCCTGCAAGTATGAAAATTTCTTCAATTTTTATTCTTTGAAGTTCATTAGGTAGTACTTCAAGGGGGATACCATTAATTCTTACCCTACCTTTTCCTTCCTTTATTGTTGCACGAGCGATTGCTGTTTTTCTTTTTCCAGACATTACTACAACTTTAACCATAATTATCACCAGTTTATTTTCCCCATCCAAACTCCTTACAAAGTTCACCTACAGTTATATATTGACAAGTTAATTTATTCCCATCGGCATACTTTGGTTTAATAACTTCTTCAGTTTTAACAGTCTCTGGGATTCCAATATGTGTCAATAATCGATGATAGGCAGATCTACCTTTTGGTTTCTTCATAGGCAACATCCCTCTTACCGTACGTCTTACGATTCTATCGGGTCTCTTTGGATGGAAAGGACCTCTACGAGGATTGGATAATGTGTGCTTTTTGTGCATATTTAATGTCTCTTTCAATATAGAAGCTTTCTTTCCTGAAATAATAGCTTTTTCGCAATTGATAATGTCAACTTTATTTCCTTCTAAAAGCAATTTGGCAACTTCAGAACTCAGTCTACCAAGAATGGCATTCTCTGCATCTATTATTATTTTTTTCTGTGTAAATTTTTTTATTTTTTCTGTCTGTTTCTGCATTTTGCACACCTTATACGATTATTTTCACCTTTTTTGGTTCAGGTGGATTCTTTATCAGTTCAGTTAGTGTCATCATTTTACTATTGGAATCAGCAATTTTAGCTTTTGCATTCTCTGAAAAGCGTAGTGCAGCAATAGTAACAGGATGGTCTAACACCCCAGATGATAAAACAGAACCAGGAACAACTGCGATCTCGTCATTATTAACATAACGATTTATTTTACTTAAGTTCACAGTAGCCCTTTGTCTTCTGGGTTTCTCTAATTTTTCAGCAACTGTCTTCCAAATTTGAACGTCATGTTCAGAAGATAGTTTTTTTAACAAGTTGATTACTTCAATCAGATTTGAATCTGTTGGACCAGTTCTTTTTGGCATGATTATCTCACTTTATTTTTATTCTTCTTCGCTTGTAGTGATTACTTCTAATTTGTTTTTTAATTCGTCGATTCTAGAGAGAAGTATCTCTCCAGCTTTTTCCATTAACTTAGATGGTGGCATACCATTGTTAATTTCGAAAGAAAAGATAATTTTAGAAGAATCATATTTTATTTGAACCCCCCCAGGTTCGGCAAAGTCAGTACAATAACCGCATAAGTTGCAATTAAGTAGATTTTCAACAGCCAATTTCCCATTTTTTACAGAAAATACATTACGGTAGCATGCATCTGCAACTTTCTTTGGATCTTTAATTTTCTCATGATCAATCTCAATTACAGGATAAAACTGATAACCCATTGCAGATACAGGTTGCCATTTAGCATGCTCTTTTCCTATGCCAAGCTGAGCCATGCATTCCAACTCTAAAGCTTGATTTGGACCAAGTTTTACTATTGGAATTTTACTGTTAATAGGTTCTACTCCCTCTTGGGAGGAAATAAGATCACCACTATATACTATAGCGGGTTCTTGGCTTGTTTCTTTTGAAATCGTTAAAGTCACAGTACAGAGATTACACCCTATTCCATTACAGTCACATTCATCTCTAAAGTTCAGTTCTAGGGTGTCAGCATCATATTTTAAAGGAATCAACCCTAATCTTTGAGCTATAAATTCATCGAAAAGAGGAGAAGTATTCTTTAACACATACACATCCTCAATAACAAGGGTTGGAACTTCAGCTATTGCTATTCTACGTATAGCATTGGCAAAAGCGATGCTAGTGTCTTCTAATATAAACTTCACAGAATTCGGTAGTAATTCAATTATATCAATGTCCATATAGTGCCACCTAGTAAAGGTTCATCTATACGAACCCAATTATAATTATAAAAAAGGTTTTCCATCAACGTGTTTGTGTTCACTCACTGAAAATGGGTTATGCTTTCGGGAAATAGAGAAACGTAAGGGTGATTCATATTTTTTTCTTTAACAATAAGAAAGTTTAGAGATTGGTGAGGGGAGGGCGATTCGAACGCCCGAACCACTAAGGAACGGATGGCCCATCTTCTTTTAGATCTTGAGTCCGTCGCCGTTGACCTCTTGGCTATCCCCCCACGTTGGATAAGGGACAAGTTCAAACAAACCTATTTTTCACTTATTTTAAATTTTTTTGTAAGATATATTTTAGAATTTAAGTCTAGAATTAAAATAAAAGTTCAAAATAAAAGAAAATAAAAGAAAATAAGTAAACTTGTAGTTCTAACGTTGTGGTTTTTGTTTTCTTCCTTCTACGAGCATTTTAATAGCAGCACCATTTACATGAGTTACTTGCCATTTAACTCCAGGAATATCTCCTTTTGCTCCTTTTTGTGCTCCACCTATAGAACAAACCAAAACCTCATCATGTTCCTCTATATAGAGTAATCCTCCATCGTGAGGAACAAAAGCACCTATTTGTTTCCCATTCTTTGTTAATCTTACTCTCACACATTTTCTTAAAGCAGAATTAGGTTGCTTACTTTCCACACCATATTTTTCAACCACTATTCCTCTTGCAGCTGGAGCACCTTCTAATGGATCTGCTTTTTTATCTAATCTTAACATTTTTCGTTTGTAATAACTATCTTTCCAACGAAACTTCTTCCTTTTTTGAACCAATTTACGTGCCGCATATTCTCCTTTTGGACTTTTCGAACCAGTCATTTTATACACCATAGTTTTTATAAGTTCGACTCTACTACGTCTTCCTCTTATGTTTCTTCCTTTTACCTTTTATTAAAAAACTTTTGATTTTATACATATTATTTTTCTTGTTCAAAGAAAAAAATATTTCCAGAATTTTAATTTCAGCATTTGGATAATAAATTAAAAAATAGTAATTGAAGCGTTAATATGAAGTTATCGAAACATCTTTTTTTGCTTTTTCATGTTTTGGTTGTATTTTATCCCAAATTTCTTTTATTTTATGGACATCATCAGGATGAGCATAAACTCGGACTAATGTATATCTCGAATTTCCACTTGCAATTGTGTATATATATTTAGTTTCTATTAATGCCTCACTAAGAGTAAAAGATTTCCGTCCTGGATGTATACGATTATATGGATCATAAATGAAAACATTTGATGCTTGGAACTCATCAGCGCTAATTGTTGAAAGTTTATATGTAGAATCAATTATCATCTTACGTTTTATTTTGATATTATTTGCTTTGGCATACTCTTTAATTTTTTTAATAAATGATTCATTTGCAGTCATTTCACATAGTTCTTCCACAGAAACTCCTAAAGTTTCCGAAGTTGTTTCATCAATTATCTTTTCCCAGACTGCTTTGTGTAGACGTCGGTTTAGAAAGTCTTTCACATAGGCCTTAGCTTTTTTTAGCTCAGGAGCCTCACTAGAAAATATTTCCCCTATGAGTGTATATTCGTTGAGATAAGTAAATAACTCAAAATCTTTTGTACGTTCAATTAAATTAAGAGGTTCTAATGATTCTCTTAAAAAGGATTGAATTAGGATATCAGCTGCTCTTGCTGCTTTGTGGAAATATACACTCTTATATTCGAAAAACCTTCCTATTAAAGAAGAATAAATATCATCTAGAACTTTCCAATTATAGTGAATGGCTTCTGCGCCATTATGTTCATGAATTATCGTATTATTTATTATTCTATTAACATCAATTTCGCCAAAATGAGTAGTTCCTGCAAATAGAGAATCGCGCAACATGAAGTCTAGCCTATCAGCACCTAAAGCTCCTTGAATCAGGGGATGCAATAGATGACTACGTCCATCCCAGACTTTAATCAATTCTTCAGGATCACAAAATTCCTCAATTATAGGCTTAAGTAGATCTGATTGTATCAATTTATTACGGTGGACATCATGACCGTGGGGATGGTCAGGGTATACTTCTTTGTAAACAACATCATCATATTGATGACTAAATGGCCCATGCCCTATATCATGGAGTAATCCGGCCAATCTAGCTAGTTGCACTCTATAAGTCACGTCATCATAATCTTTGAACACTTCAGCAGTATATTGACCAGCTAAATGCATAACACCAACACAGTGAGCAAAACGTGTGTGAACGGCAGAAGGATAGACATGACGAACTCCAGATAATTGACTTATCCAACGCAATCGCTGAAAAACTGGAGTATCAATTATTTTATTTTCTATTTCTGTTATTCTTATTTCATCATGAATAGCATCTTTAATGGTACGAGTATATTTTAAATTAGACTGCATATCGATTCCTCTATACTTTACAATATTTTTTTAATATTAAATCCTTTTAATCTTTTTGATTTTAGACGATATTTCGACAAAAAAGGAGTGGTTGGTGGACTGGGCGAGATTTTCCGTTTTGGCGCCCACAACGCCCATAACTCTCGAACTCGCGGCCTCTTCACTGCGAATGAAGCGTTCTTCCTCTGAACTACCAGCCCACTCTTTTGTTTTTAAGAGCAAACTGTTCTAACATCCAGAACTACAAATCTTAATTGAAATTATGTACAATTTTCAATATTTGTTATTGTTTCTTCTTTTATCAAATACTCGTAGTAATACCCTTATTTCATAGTGACATTTTAACTTCTCGCTTCAGTAATAAAAATAAAAGTATAAATTATTTAACTCGCATTATTCTCATTTTACCTAACGCTTTCCAGTACTCAACTTCACAGCCTTCTGTTAGGTTTCCTTCGATTTCTCCTTCTGGAGGAAGCCCTGCTTCAAAAGTTTCATAGGTTTCCATATCCATCAACTGTACACTATCTTGGCTTATTGCTAATACTTGAGCAGTTCTTTTATCTATTATAGGTGATTGTAGTTTTTGATCTCCAGGTATAGTTATCTCCGTTTTATTTCCTGTGAAAATATTTTCTATTTTCATTCTGCATTTTGCGTGCCCGTGTTTCCCAGATTTTGATTTTTCTACATCCCTTACTAGATATACATCGCCATCTTTTACTATATAATTTCCAGCTTTTACTTGTCCAGCTTTTATTGGTTCAACATCATATTCACTCATATATACTCACATCTTATTTTTGTGTTATTATTAATTGACACTTTAAAAAGATTTACTCATTATAGAGAATTAGATATTAAACTACGGCACTTTGTTCATTTTATGTTCTTTTTTTGAGTAGAAAGATAAAAATTAGAAATCTAAAATATTAATTATTTCTTTTCCTTCATCTAACAGCTGTTTACATTTGTCCACGAGTAAAAATACTTCTTCTTTAAATGAACTTGAGATCATACCTTTCTCTGCCAAATCATTTATAATTTCTGTATCTTGAACTTCTATTTCATCTTCTTTCTTTATTAAAGAAACACCAAGATCGATATAACGAATATAACCTTCATTATATAATTCTACTGGAGTGACTATTTTTATGTATTCACCCATCAATTTTTCTTTTCTGTAAACTTTAGTGTGGATAGTCCAACAGCCCTCTTTAATATAAGTAACAACATTATCCCCACTATTAATAGGCTCATCTATTGCAAAATGTAACCCTCTTGATGCTCTGAAACTCCGCTTAATAACCATCGTATCTTTGTCCCAGTTTAACTGCCCCAATATTCTATCTAATGGTGACGCAATTAAACTATATGATTGTTCTTTAATCAACGAATTTTCTGAAAAATCTTTCTCTAAGATAACTTCCTTAAGTATTTTAGACAATTTCTCAGGTTCAATATCTTGAGAGATTCTTTCTGCAAAGGTAGTTGTTATCTTTAAATTTTCAGAGTAAGACATAAACCAGTGATATAAAGGAAACGTTGGGGTGATAACACTTCTTATCTCATCCATTTTTTGTTTTGCTCCTTGGACAAATAATATGTGGGCCACTGTTTGACCTGGCTGTAATATTCCGGGTCCATAAGAAGAACCAGAAATCAACAAATCTAACTCTTCAGATTTTTGGATTAGTTTTTGTATTTCAGAAGTTAGATCCTTATCACTTACTGATGCAGCACTAGTTCTCATAATTAAGCCATGACCATGAGGTCTAAGTTTTTTTCCACGTTCAAACAGATCATCTCTATCTTCTTTTGATAATTTTCTAGAAACTCTAACAAAACGCGCATCTCTCTCTAGAATAACATGATGCCCTGGAAAATGAATAACATCCGAACATAAAGGAAGTTGATCTCCTAAAACATTCAACTCATTTACTTGAACAACAACTTTTTGTCCTTTCTTGTAATTTGCATTAAATAGAATCGCATTTATTTTTTCTCCGATATCAACAATAGAAAGATTTTTCTCAAAATTTACATGTATTATCTCTCCATTGTATATAGCATGTAGTTGTACTGGATGAAGTAAAACGATGGAATTAGGGATTTTATCAAAAATATTAGAAATAATTTCTTCAACATACTCTTCATCACCTTCGATTTTTATCCCATAACCACCTAGAATATCTGTTATATCTATGTCATGAGCATTTAAATTTTCATTTATCCCGAAAATTTTACTCTGTTCAGCACTAGGTTGTACCAATTTATATCCTAAATCATCAGACAATAATTTAATAATTGCAACATCATAAATACTTCTAACACGAAAAGTTGGTACCATTAAATCACCACTTGAAATTTCTAACGACACAAACGGTTAAGCATGTCCGAATAAAAGTTTATGCTTTTGAAACAGTAGAAAACAATTAGGTCTACTATAAGAACAGAGGATTGAGGATAAAAAATAATTATGGAGCCAGGACGGGGATTTGAACCCCGGAGGCATAAGCCAGCGGTTATCTCTCTGACGTTTCGAGACCGCCTCCGTACCACTAGGATATCCTGGCAAAACAAAATTTCATTATTTTGAATTTCATAGAAGTTAATATTTTAAGATTTCTACTAAGTTCATTTTTCATATTAATATTAATCATTGTTGATTTCAAACCAACTCCCAACACAGTGATAAAATCACATCTCACGCGTGATTTCTTCAATAAGATATAATTATAAATAACCAAAATAAGAAAAAAAAAGAGTTACAGCCTAATAAAAGTTCTACTCTTGCACTCGGGACAGCCATTTATTGTACACTCATCACAAAGAAAATTTCCACATTTTGAACATTTTTTTATTGCTTTATTTTTTCTACACTTTACACATGTTTTGATCATAAATCGTTTCCACAGTTTGTATATTAAATAAAACAGTGAAAATGCTAATGCAATTCCTAAAATAACCTTTAGTATTATTAACAGTACATTCCCAGCAGTAGGCCCTATATGATCTGGAGTCGCATCTAACGTTATTTTTAGAATTTTCACGTTTTTATACTCAAAATAACTTACGGAACCATTTGTTTGAGTAACATACCATGAAATTGAAGGCTTTGTTTCTCCTACCTTCATACCTACTAATTCACTAACAAAATTATAATTTGTAATATCTTCGTCAATTGCTACTTCTAGGGGGCTATTTTCAGTATATACAGTTTTTAATCTACCATCTATATAACGCTCACAAGCAACTTCTACACGATCGCCCCACTCAACACCTAGTTTTTTGTCATAAGCAGTTACATTGATAATTGATGATAGGAATAAAATAGTAAAAATAAATGTAAATGTTAGAATTCTGGTTCTAGTTTTACTCATCGGTTTTTTTTTATTAGGCTAATTTAAAAGAATTTCTAAGAGGTCTATTTTTTAAATCGAACTAAGGTTCTTCCATTACAACTTGGACAACCATTTTGGAAACAGTGAATACAATAATTTTTTCCACATTTACTACATTTACCTATTGCTTTCTTCTTACAGATAGAACATTTTTTGAAAAACAATTTTGGATATACTTTAACACCACCATAAATTAAAATTAAGGATCCACCAATACTAGATAATACTATAATAAATTTAAAGAAGTCAAAATTTCCCGATGGAGGAGAAGTTGTTGAAGAAACACCTTGAACATCATAAACCTCAACATTCTGATAATGTAACAATTTCCCTGCTAAATAACCATAATCTGGATCTGAAGCATCAAAACCTTCTTCTGGTGGTATATCAAAATTTCTTTTTTCACCGATCTTCATCCCAAGCATCCTATTGTACAATCCAATAGGTTTAATATTATTTTCATTAAACAATGTTTTTTTTGGTATCGAACTATCATAATATTCGATTGTCTTTCCATCAACAAGCAAATGATACCCAAAAGATACTAAATCGTTATCCTGAAGTCCATTATCATAACCTTGAATTGGTATTGCAACAATAGCAGAAAAGAACAGAATAGCAAATACAAAGAGTTTATTTAGATATCTCATTGTTTTTCAAAAATATAATTAAATTAAAAAGATATCGAAAATGGTTTATTGCTAATAAAATTTTAACTATTTGTAAATTCAAATATTTATTCTAAAAAGACATGAAATAATTTTTACGTAAAAAATATTTTTTCAACAAAGAAGATATTAGAGAGAGGTCAAAAATGCATTTCAAAAACAAAAACACAAAATAACATAATAAAAGCGTCACAATTTTTCAGAGATATTTATATACTAAAATCACTTATATAAAGTGTCTTGAGCTATATGCTTTAAGACGTAGGTTTCAGTCCTACGACAGCCGGACTTCCCTATGGGAGTGATGAGTGCCGGGATCAGGAGATGAACCAGTTAGAGAACTTATTGAGACTGTGTCTCTTGTTCTCTTAAACCAATCCTCACAATCAGATTGTGTTGCTTGGTTGGGTAGAGTCCTGAAGAAATTACGTAAAATTTCAACTCATGATGCTTTAAGGAGACCTAAACAACAAGGTTTTTTAACTTGCAGAACACCCATCTAAAAATCTTATAAATATAAAATGTAAAAAAAAAATAAAAATGAAAGAAAGGAAATTACCGTCTAGAGAGCAGAAAACCCACAATTCCAATTATAGCGACAAGAACTAATCCACCACCGACCCAAATCCAAACAGGAATTGGAGGTTTATACTCAATATTATTTTGGACTCTAGTTCCGCTAAAATCTGCAGTTTTTGCGTTAAAAGAAAATGAGTATAACCCCCCTTTCACGCTTTTTAACAGAATTTCACTTCCCCATCCGCCATATTTCTCCTCATTAAAAGTAAGATTATAGTAGTATATTCCTTTATCTCCAGTCAATATTAGTGTTACAAAATCAGCTCCATTAGCATTATAAATCTCAGTTTGATTATAAAATACAATATCTAAGTCACTTACCAGAAGTGTTCTTCCATCAAATGAGATCACTGGCTTATCTAATCTTAGTTTAAAATGTTCTAAGGTTTCTACTAGCACACTAGCTTGAGGACCTAAGCCAAATGGATCACCGTAAATAGTTGGATAATCCTCATCAACATATGCCAAGCAGAACAATATTTTCTTTACACTTTTTTCTGGTTCAACGTAAAATTTCTCTTCTGTTGTTTCATAAATTTCATAATCAACAAGTGTGTCATCTTTAGAAAAATATAAAGTTACAACACCTAATCTTCTTTTTTCGTTATTAGTGATTCTAACATCCATAAATCTATTAAGTAGATTTATTTCAAATGTGTAAAAACCATAATATGGTACATCAATCGTAGATGACAACTCAGTGTAAGTTTTTGATATTGGTTCGATGGTGAATGTAATATCTGTAAATCCAAACGTTCCATTAGCGAGGTCTGGTCTATCAATTAATAAAGCAACTTGCCAGTTATAAAAAAAGTCGTTAAAAGTTTCTCCTTTATCCTTTAATTCATCGTTTATTGATTCTTGTACAGGTCTAGTGTCATTAACAAATTTTCTTATTATATCAGCTCCAAATTGCTCATAAATATAAAAAACAAAAAGATAAGCGCCACCATAATCAATTCGTACATCACGGTTTCCTTCAGAATAATAGTTCCAATAAATCAAAGAATCATCAGATTGTTCTTTAAAGTAATTTTCACTCCAATAAGATACTCCATCATAATCTCCTGGCATTCGTCCAGTTATATACTCTGAAAATACAGCACAACCTTCATCAAACCACCGCATTTCATCTTGATCATGATTGTAATGAATTAAATGTTGAAATTCGTGCGCTAAAGTGTCAGTGTAGTCAGCAATGCCACCAATAAATATCATTTCCCACTCATTAGACTTTAAATAAGAATAACCTTGTGCGTTTAGTTCTTCCTGTGTATGTTCATTAATTCCCCAGAAATATCCAGCATAGTCTGAGGGAAGGTAAGTATGAAGAATAATTAATCGACCATCTCCTATATTTCCTAAATTACCCTCCATATCTCCAAAAAAGTTATGTTCAATTGGATAAATTTTACTTTCAAATATGCTTTTTTCGCTGGTTATTAGATTATTTACACTATTTTTGCCATATTCATTAATCATATCAACTTCTACAAAATAATATGCATGATCTGAAACAGCAATAACTTGTGCTTCTGCAATTCTAAAACTAATAGTATTACCCCCTTCGTCTACATAAAAATTCTTAGTGTCACCTACACTAAAAGAAGAAGTATAAGTTTTTGTTGCTTTTACCTCATGGCGAGAAATATGTTTGGTATTTTCAATGATTTCTTTTGGAACGCTATGAGTAATCACAAGTTCATTTTGAGATGAATCCTGAAAGTAATTTGTCACACTTTCTTCAAGCAGCTCATCAGTAATATCTTCTGTACTAGAATAATAATTTGAATTCTCAAATAATGAATTTGACATAAAAAATTGTGAAAGAATAACAACAACAAATATTTTGGTTAACAAATAGTGTTTTTTAACAATTATTGCCATAACCCCTTTATCTTATTAAAATATATAAATTATTATATTTTTAAAATCAATCAGCATGCAGACAATAACCTAAAGGGACTAATTGATATTTTTATTGGTTAAAAATCAAAAGCTTTTTATCAATTAGTAAATCAAGACAATTAAAGTTATTACACTAGTGTAAAGATTCAAAGTTTTTTTGGAGAGTAGAAATGTCGTCGGAAGGATATAAAATTATATCTGGTGTCCAATTTGGACTTTTAGATCCAGATACAATTCGCAAGTTGTCTGCAGAACGGATTATTACCCCCGATACATATGATGCTGATGGAAGTCCTATTGATTCTGGATTGATGGACGGGAAATTAGGAACTATTGATCCAGGACAAAGATGTAAGACATGTGGAGCTAGAATTGGAAGTTGTCCTGGTCACTTTGGGCACATTGAGTTATCAAGGCCAGTAATACATGTAGGATTTAATAAATTAATATACAAAATTTTACGAGCATCATGCCGTAATCCAGAGTGTCATAGAATTTTATTGGACCCGAGTGAAATTGCAGAAGCAAGAGAAAAACTTGCAGAATATAGAGAGCAATGGGGAGAAGAAGATTACGAATTGATTGAAGAGTTAATGAAACGTGCTGCTAAAAAAAATGTTTGCCCTTATTGTGGAGAAAAACAGCACAAAATAAGATTAGAAAAACCAACTACTTATTTTGAAGAAGTAGAGATAGAAAATGGGCAAAAACAATTAAACAAATTAAGCCCAACAGACATTCATTCTTGGTTTAAAGGTCTTAGTGATGAAGACTGTGAATTATTTGGAATAAATCCAAAGTATGCGAGACCTGAATGGATGATACTTGAAGTATTACCTGTTCCCCCTGTTAGTGTTAGACCCAGTATTACATTAGAAAATGGTATTCGTTCAGAAGATGACTTAACACACAAACTTGTTGATATTATTAGGATTAATCAAAGGTTATTAGAGAACAGAGAAGCTGGAGCACCACAACTAATAGTTGAAGATTTGTGGGAACTTCTACAATATCATGTCAGTACATACTTTGATAATGAAATCAGTGGTATACCTCCTGCAAGGCATAGAAGTGGGAGAGCACTAAGAACACTTACACAAAGATTAAAAGGAAAAGAAGGTAGATTTCGTTCAAATTTAAGTGGAAAACGTGTTGATTTTTCTGCAAGAACTGTAATTAGTCCAGACCCGCTGCTATCAATAAATGAGGTTGGTGTTCCAAAAGACATAGCAGAGATACTTACAGTACCTCAAAGAGTAACAGAGTGGAACATCGAGGAAATGAAAGAATTAGTTCTTAAAGGACCAAAATCATTTCCAGGGGCGAACTATATAATTCGTCCTGATGGCCGGAGAGTTGATCTCAGATATGCACGAAACTTGCAAGCAGCAGCAGATAGTATAAAACCAGAATTTATTATTGAGCGTCACTTAAGAGATGGAGATATAGTCCTCTTTAATCGACAACCAAGCTTACATAGAATGAGTATTATGGCACATGAAGTAAAAGTAGTTCCATATAAAACATTTAGATTAACTCTTCCAGTTTGTAGACCTTATAATGCAGATTTTGATGGAGATGAAATGAATCTTCACGTTCCCCAAAGTGAAGAAGCACAAGCTGAAGCGAGAATTTTAATGCGTGTTCAAGAACAAATAAGCACTCCAAGATATGGAGGACCAATTATTGGAGCAATCCAAGATTTCATTACAAGTGCATATTTTCTTACAAGAAAAGATGCAAAATATACTAAAAGTGAAGTATCACAACTTATAACAGCAGCAGGTTTAGAAAAACTACCAAAACCAGATCTGAAAAGCGAAGAAGGAAAAGATCTTTGGAGTGGAAAAGCATTATTTAGTGCACTATTACCAGACGATTTCAACTTCACTATGAAAAATAAACTTTGCGAAGAGCATGAAACTTGTATGAAACAAAAATGCCCTAATGAAGCTTATATATTTATTAAAAATGGCCAACTCAAATCTGGAATTATTGACAAAAAAGCTTTTGGAGCTGAAGTACCAGATAGTGTTTTACACAGGATTCTAAAAGAATATGGAGCAGACATTACCAGAAAATTCTTAGATAGTGTAACACGATTATTAATTACAAATATCACATTACGCGGATTTAGTATGAGCGCGAGTAATGTTGACATTCCAGTAAAAGCAGAAAAGCAAATAGATAAAATACTAAAGAAAGCAAAGGAAGAAGTGAATAAACTAATAGAGCAATATAAGAATGGGACTTTAGAACGACAACCAGGACGTACTGAAGAGGAAACATTAGAAGCAAAAGTAATGGAAACACTCTCAAAAGCCAGAGATGATAGTTCCAAGGTTAGTTCTCAATATCTGGATTCAGATAATGAAGCTCTAATAATGGCGAAAACTGGTGCAAGAGGAAATATGCTTAACTTAGGACAAATGAGTGCTTGTGTAGGCCAACAGGCAGTTAGAGGACAAAGAATAGTAAGAGGGTATAGAAATAGAGTTTTACCCTTTTTCAAAAAAGATGATTTATCTGCTGAAGCTCATGGTTTTGTCGATAGTAGTTTCAGAAAAGGATTGAATCCTATTGAGTTCTTTATGCACGCTTGTGGAGGTAGAGAAGGTTTAGTAGATACTGCAGTAAGAACATCACAAAGTGGATATATGCAAAGAAGACTGGTAAATGCATTACAGGATATTTCTTCATGTTATGACAATACAGTTCGAAATGCTACTGGGGAAATTGTCCAGTTTACTTATGGAGAGGATAATGTAGACCCAGCAAAAAGTGACCATGGAAAAGCTGTAAACGTCAAACTGATTGTAAACAAGATCTTAGAGACATTTAGTGATGAAGAGGAATGAGGTGAAAAAAATGGCAGACTATCTTACAACAAGGCAAATTAGTAATAGATTAAGAAAATTGAGAGAAGAAGGGATTCCACAGACCATTGTTGATGAATTAAAAGAAGAATTGAAAGGAAAAAAAGTGACAAAAAAACAAATGGATCTTATAATAAAAGAAATAGGGAAAAGCTATGAATTTGCACAAATTGACCCCGGTAGCGCAGTAGGAACAGTGGCAGCCCAATCAATAGGGGAACCTGGAACGCAAATGAGCATTCCTGGTAACGAGAAAGTAGTTGTAAAAATTGGAAGTAAAACAAAAATTATAGAAATTGGGGAGTTTATTGATGAATTACTAGAGAAGAATGAAAGCTACTTAATAGAAAACGAAACACAGACTGTTGTTTATGATTTACCCAATAACAATAATATTTATGTGCTAGGAATAAATAACAACGAGAAAATAATTTGGCAACGAATTTTACAAGTAAGTAGACATTTACCTAATGGAAACTTATTACGAATAAAAACAAGAACTGGCAGAACAATTACTGCAACATTTTCTCACTCTTTTGTTATTAGAAAAAATAATGAAATTGTACCAATAAAAGGAAGAGAGTTGCAATTGGGAGACAGATTACCTGTTGTTTTAACTATTCCAGCTATGTCTCCAATTACAGAGTTGGAAGTTAGTGAGTATTTGCCACAGGAAGTATTGCATAATTCAGATTTAACTATAACAATACCAATGGGAGAAAAATGGGAAGGAGGTTCTGGTAATGATTATACTGTATCAGAAACACAAGAAGATTTGTGGAGACCTATAAAAACGGAGAAAATAGAAGATCTAGAAGAAAAGACTTTTTATCCTAGAATTTATCAGAATACTAAAATAGTTATCCCAGAGAAAATCCCTCTCACAAATGATTTTGGATGGTTTATTGGAGCATACTTAGCAGAAGGGAATAATACAGGTACAAGAATCTCCATTTCAAATATCAACCATAATTACCTTAAAAAAGTTGAAAAATTCGCTAATTGGCTAAATATTCCAACTGCAACAACAAGTAAAAATAGTGAATTTGGATCTATTTTTAGTGTCCACCTTAACTCAATGCTTCTTGCAAAATTAATGAAAAGAATGTGTGGAAAAACTCCAAAAAGCAAATTTGTTCCAGGATGGACAATAAATACAAAAACAGAATTTATTGAACAATTACTTCGAGGATATTTTGATGGAAAGGGAAGCGTTAGTACAGAAAAAGGTGTAATTATAGCTCATTCTAAATCAAAAGAATTACGTGATGGGATATGTCTTTTACTATCAAGATTGGGAATTTTTGCCAAAAAAAGTAATAAAGGAAATGAATACATACTATCCATTCCTAGAAAATATGCAAAAATATTCCATTCAAGAATTGGCTCAGACATTGATTATAAGGAAAGATCTTTGCTTCAGCTTCTCGAAAGAGAGAAATCAAAAGAAAAGAGAGATGAGTCTACTGATTTGATACCTGGATTAGGATCCATCTTTGGAGATATAAAAGAAAAACTAGACTTACACTCAAAAGTAATTCCTAGAACAAGTAAAGGGAAAACTATCGAGAGACAAACATGTGGACAATATATCCAAATGTTTTCCGAAGTAGCTGAAAAGAAAGGAATTAACATAGATAATGAACTTTCAATCCTAAAACAAGCGTATAATAGCGACGTAATGTGGGATGAAATTGTAAGTTTAGAGAAAATCGATTCGCCTACACATTATGTTTATGATTTTGGTGTTTCAGAACTTGAAACATTTATGACTGCAGAGGGGATAATAACACATAATACTCTACAAACTTTCCATTATTCTGGTGTTGCAGAAATGTCTGTTCTTCGAGGTTTACCTCGATTAATAGAAATTGTTGATGCTAGAAAAAATCCTAGTACACCAACTATGAAAATTCACTTAGATAAAATCGGAGAAAAGGATGAACAAATAGCTAAACAAGTTGCAAGAAGAATTGAGCTAACCACAGTTAACAATGTTGCTACCAGTATAAAACACAGCTTTGCAGAAGGATGTATTAAGATTAAATTAGAACCAGTATTACTAGAGGATAAAGGTATTGAAACTGAAACTATTGTCAAAAAGATTCAGAAGAAGAGAAGACGTATTAAAGTAGAAACAGACCCTGACGATGAATATACCATCATTGTAACACCAACAAAAGAACTAAAGTTTAATGAATTACCAAAACTAGCAGAAAAAGTAAAAGATATACCTATTAAGGGACTAAAAAATATTTCTAGAGTAGTGGTTCTTAAAAATAAACAAGGAGAGTATTATCTTCAAAGTGAAGGGAGCAATTTCAGCGAATTGTTAAGAATACCTGGAGTTGATCCAACCAGATGCTATAGCAGTGATATAAATCAGATTGCAGAAACTTTAGGGATTGAAGCAGCGAGAAATGCACTCATCCAAGAATCTTTAGCAGTTATGAAAGAACAAGGATTAGATGTAGATAAAAGGCATGTAATGCTTGTTGCAGATCTGATGACCTTGGTTGGAGAAGTACAACAAATAGGGCGACATGGTGTTTCAGGAAAGAAAAGTTCTGTTTTCGCTAGGGCAGCTTTTGAAGTAACTGTAAAACATTTGTTAGAAGCTGCAATTCATGGAGAACATGAACCTCTAGAGGGAATTACAGAAAATGTAATAATAGGACAAACAATTGCTTTAGGAACAGGAATCGTTGATCTTACCATGAGTCCAAATTATAGAGAATTCGCTAAAAAAGAGGAAAACTAATCCTTCCCTTTTTTTAAATTTTGAAAGTGAATATGTGTAGGAACATGAACAAGAATATAATCTTTAGCTAATTCACTCAACTTTTTTGCTTCAAACAGAGTTAAATGATAATCTTCTTTTTTTTCAATGAATGTTGCTTCTATTAGTGCAAGGTCAACACCTTTAACTAGGATTTTTAGTTGGTCAAAATAGCCTGTATCTCCAGTATATAAAATTGTTTCATCTTTTTTTGATATTTTATATCCTACAGCACTCAGTTTTTTCCCTGGAGGGCTTAAAGAACTTCTATGCTGTACTAAGAAAGATGTTATAGTAAAAGGTTTAAATTTAAAAGATTTATCTGTTGTTTCTACATAATTAATATCAAAGGTTTGATGCGCCGTATTATATTCTGTAAAAACATTAATCATATTTTTAAGGTTGGAGTTGTCAGGAGGAGAGATAATAGTTAGAGTTTCACTTCTGTTCACCAATCTAAAAATAGAAAGTAGTGAAAATATCCCTCCAACATGATCAAAATGGCCATGAGTTATCGCAATAGTATTTATTTTCTCAAAAATACGCCCTGGTAATTCTAACAGATCTCTAACTATTCCATCACCAGCGTCAACTAAAAGAAAACTTTCTTCTTTCCTACTCTGTATAAGTATTTGTGATGCAACACCAGCAACAGAAAATAGAACCTTTACATTAAATTCTTTTCCAACCCAATCCCAATTAACACTCATAAAAAAAAGAAGACATTAATTCATATATACTTTTTTTATACTGTTTATTCAAAATATAATTACAATATCGATGTTTCACTTGCTATTACATTAAAAAAAGAGTATAATATTTAACAGTCTATATTTATCATAAAAGTTTTTTTAACAATATGTTTTTAAGAAGTATAAAATTAGTTTCTTGTGTCAATCTCTAATTTTCAAAAAAAGGTCGCATATATTGAAAAACAAATAGATGAAATTTCTACTATGGGAAACTACTGTATTGTAGGAGAAATAACAAAAATTGAAGACAATGGATTCCAATTATCTGATGAAACAGGAGAAATTAAAGTAAAAGTTTCTGAAGGATCCGTCTATAAGGAGCTAGAAGAAGGAAATAAAGTTAGGATCTTTGGCAAAATAGAAAGTGAACTGAAGATTATCAAAAGTGATATAATACAAAAACTTCATGATCTCGATTTAAATTTATACAGAAAAATGAGAATTATTGAAAAATCATTATTTGAGTAAAAAAGAAGTATGCTGAATTTCATACTAAACTTAATTTAGAGATTATAATCAATATCTTCGTATTCGAGTTCTTCATTATCTATTTGTTCTAGATATTCCTCAGAAATTTCAATTTTAGATTGGTCTTTAAATTTACTATGTGTTTTCCATATATGAATGATAAGTTCGTCTAGCTCTTTTGTAAGCAAGTCAATATTTTTATTTTCCTTTGTGGAAATTTCAAAAGATGTATTAAACTTAGATTTAGCATTTTCAATTTCTTCATCAGACAATAAATCAATTTTATTTAATACACAAATAATTGGTACTTGTGGAAAATTAGTTTTAATGTCATTCAACAAATTGATCTGTTCATCTGGTTCAAGGCTAGCATTATATGACACATCAAAGAGAATAATAATTATATCAGATATATATTTAATTGTGGAAATACTCTGAAGCTCGATAATATTTCTCTCACCAAATGGCCTATCTAATATTCCAGGAGTGTCAACGATCTGTGCCATTGTAAAGAATAGATTGCGATGCCCAAAAATGATTTTCTTTGTTGTAAACGGATATTCTCCAATTTCAGGTTTTCCTGTTGAGATAGATCTTACTAGTGAAGACTTACCAACATTTGGAGCTCCAGCGACTACAACTGATGGAATAGTCATATCAAAATCAGGAATTGTTTTAGCTTTTTTAGTAACACGAATCAAATATCTAATATCTCCTTTAGCTTTTTTTACTAAAGATGCAAAACGTCCATAAGCAGATTGTCTAATTTTAGCTGTTTGCTGAGGGTGTGTTGTCTCTTTTAATTTTTTTAATTCTTCTTTTTCTATTTTCTTTATTTGTTCAGAAATACCTTTTAATCTCCCCAAAATTTGTTTTATTTTGGCAACATCTCCAAAAACAGCACAAAGTGAGATATAAAATGGATGCATATCTTCAATCCATGGAAATTGTGAAATAATCTTTTCTAATTGAGTACAAATATATAAAGATAAAGTAGAAATACGTTTAACCTCTAAAGCCGCTATTTTTTCTTCTCTAGATTTTTTTCTACTTCTCTTTTGTTTAAATTGAACAGCAGCTGCTTTATTAAAACCCATTTTTAAGATTTCATTAACTGGAGGGATATAACCTACACGTCGAAAGGGATTTCCTTGATAACGATCATATTGCTTTGTTCTTGACACTAAGTACACCTTATTTGTTCTAAAATTTCTGGTTTGATAGGATGATCGAAGTATTTCTCCAGGTTTTTAATAACTTCTTTTCTCTTTAAAGTGAATTTATCTTGATATTCACAAACTAGGTTGTAAAGTTTTGGTTTACAGTCTTTTCCACATATTAATTTTCCATTTTTACATTGGGTTCTTATTTGCTCTAGCTCTTCATCATCCCTAATAAAGAAAGTTTCAAACCAGTTAAATACGGTACATTTTTCAGGAACCCCACCCAATTCTTTTTGCTCTTTTAATGTGTCTCGTCCACCAGTCAACGCACTCATAATTTTCTTTTTTATTGTTTTCTTATCATCTCTTATGTATACACATGTTTCTGGAATTGATGATGACATTGGACCACCTGTTAGTCCTTTCAAATATTTTACATAAATTGAGGCGGGAGCTGTAATTTTTCTTTTACCTGCAACATCCCTAGTTAGTCTCATATATACATCTTGATCTAGACCAATAGGTACAACTACAGGAAAATTGTAGTCAACGCTAGGTTGAAGGATATGAGCTGCTTGCACACAAGAATAGAAAACAGTTCCTGCATTTTCTTCTCCTGAAAAACCTAATGCGGCTTTAATTGAATTATAAGTAAGATTAACTGAAAAATCAAGGGCCAATCTGTATATTCTGGGGGTTTCACTTGATAAATAGCAATGAACATTGTCTGGTTCAAAACCTAATGCAAAAATGTCTATTGCATTCTCAATTGCCAATTTATATGTTTCATTATTCAATGCTTTTAATTTCCTAAAAACATATTTTTCATCATCTGACAAAGGCATAAAAAACTTACATCCGAACTTTTTTTGCAATTCCAATATCAGCTCAAAAACAATAAGGTGGCCAATATGCAGATCATTTGACGGTCCACGACCACTTATTATTGCCCAATCAAGACCATTTTTTGCACGTTCAAGAATTTTATTAAAATCTCTATGTGCAATTACAATTTTTCTTCTGAAAAAGAAAATATCTTGTTCTATTTCTGATTGAAGTTTATCTATTTCTTCAATCCCAAATTCTCGCATAATGTTTTCGTAATCAGTTCTTTTTCTAATATCATAGTTACTATTCTGTTTCACATTTATCACCAAAAAACATCACTAAAAAACTTTGTTTTTTCATATAATGAAATAGATCACTGTTGTTCATAAACGCAAGTATGACTATTTGAAAAAAAATCGCCAACCCAAGTGACCACTCTCTTGTAGAAGGAAAAAAAACAATTATTTAAAAAGTTTATCTAGAATTTTTCATTCTTGAAAAAGGATTACTTAACACATAACTAAAAAAGAATATTTTTTTATGTAAAATGAATGTGATCATATGAAAAATTGGATTGAATTTTATATTTCTTCCCTTAAAGAACTTAAACCAATAGTCCTTGAACAAGGTCATATTTTACTCGGTTTCAATGTTAATTTGGATAAAATAATAAAAATAAATCCAACTAATTTTCCCAACTATTTTTCCAAATTTCAAGATTTAGAAAAAGGCACAAACAGCACTCTTAAAGAAAAAATAATTGAAAAAAAGGAAGATTTCTTCTACTCTATTGTAGATGCTATTGAAATGGGAAAAGCTGAGGAATATTTAATAAACAAAAAAATTCAGGAATGGATTGAAGCAAATTTTTATTTTGAAAAAACGTGTATTGGAGGACAAGCTGCAATTATTGCAAATATATTAAGTGACTTTGGTTACAAAAACATTGTGTTAAATCTACCAGTAAAGGATGAACGCCTTAAGCATTTACTTAATGATGAGATAAGAATTCCAATTAAAAACAATAGTAAAATTAAGATATTACCAACAACAAAAGTATCATTCAAAGGAAAATACAATATTGTTCACTATATTTTTGAATTTAGTTCAGGAAAGTATTCTCTAGGAAACAAAAAAATAATTTGCACTAGAGATAACAGATTCATAGCTTCTGCAGATACAATAAATTCGAGAATGATAACAGATAATGCATTTATAGAATGGAGTTACAAAAATGCAAAATCAGTTACAGCTGCGATTTTATCTGGTTTTCATCTACTACAAAGGAATGTTTTAAAAGAAAAAGGAAATAAAAACAACTTGAATAATACAATAGAGCTAATAAATCAATTAAAAACAAATAATAAGCAAATAAAGATACACATAGAATTAGCATCATTTAACAATATTGAAACCTTAAATTTTGTAACTGAAAAAATATTTCCTATCATTGATTCTATTGGATTAAATGAACGAGAACTAATTATGCTTACAAAAATTTTTGATAACGAACTTTCTTCGAAAATGCAAAGTGGCAAAATAATTGACTATTACAAGGGATTATTTGAGATATTTAGGAGATTCCCGAATTTAAGAATCCATTTTCATTTTTTAGGTTATTACATTATTTTATCAAAACCTATTTCAGATAGGAAAATGATAATTAGGCGCTCTTCCCTAATTAAAGCGTCTATTAAAGCATTTCAGAAAGTTTCACCGTACCAAAATATACTACATATCAAAGAAAATATAAAAAATCTTATCTCACACAAAGGAATGAGTGAAATAAGATCATTAGAGGATTATATAGTTAAAAATTTTCAAGTTGAGAGAACACTTTTTGCCAAAGGATATTTAAACTCTAGAAAATTTACAATTGTTGCAGTACCTACTTTAATAGAAAAAAATCCTACACAACTTGTGGGATTGGGAGACACTATTTCATCCTTGTCATTTATTGAAGATCTTATTATCGACTGACATGACTTATTTTTTGACGTAAATTCGTAAAAATTAAGGGAAAATTGAATGTAAAAAAGAGAAAGGAAAGAAGGAATAGGGAAGAAAGGAAATGAGGGTTTTTATAGGGAAAAAACTATAAGTAAGATTAAGCAAATGCGAGACAACATGAAAGCCAGAAAATTTTTGCTCTTATATATATTACCAGAGTAGTATTAATGAATATGCATTCCAAAATAATTACTTATGACAATATTATTGAATTAAAGGATAAAAAAAATTTACAACTACGAGTTGAAATTTTTAAAATCAAAAACTTCAGTGTGGAAAATAAACATTTAATAAATGAGTTGACATCTAGAAAGCAAACTTACAGTCTTTATATTTCAAAGAAAGAGATTCTTTTGTTCATGTATTATTTTAAAGATGAGTTGGAGAAAATTGATTCAAATGGAATATCAAGTAACAACTTTTTATCTTGCTATGTAGATAAATTTAACGAAAGTGATAATTATTTTCCATTACAAAAAATTAAAAAAATAAAAGAAAAAAAGGATTTAATTGAGATCACTAACGAAAACAATGAAAAAACATTTTATCGAATATATGTATGTAGATTAAAGAAGGGAGAGCAGTTACTAGAAAAAGATATAGCCAAATACTTCATCGACATAGCAAATTTGGATTTCTTTGATGTTGTAATATCGCAAAAATTTGATAACAAAGATGGAAAAAAAGGTGAAAATTGGGGAATTTTTTTAGTTGCAAAACATAAAAAAGAGGAAGAACTTGAGTTAAAACACAAACATTTTCTGAATTTTATTAGTCGCAAAATAAAGTCATTTAACATAAATTTTGTAAAGGCAACTAAATCGGATATTGAGTGGAATAAAACAAAATTCCAGCTACTACTACCATGGATAAGACATTCTGGCAATTTGGCATTCAAATTGAATTTCGATTCATTTTTTATTAACTTCAATACAGTAATAAAACTAAATTTAAAGGAAAAACAAACTAACTTAGACAAAGAAAATGGAGTTAGACTAGTCCAAAAAATTGAAAAAAAGCCATTACCATCAGTAAAGGAAATTGAGAATAAATTAAGAATATCAAATAACGATTTTAAACTAAAAAAAGATGAAATAAAAACTAAAATTGAAGAACCGATAATTATTAAAACAATCCCAAAAACAACTGAAATATCGAAAAAATCCAATAAAAATTCAATAAGAAGAACAGTTTCAGGAATTTTTAAAACAATAGGTTTTAAGGAAAGCTTAATTTTTAACAACAAATTTGATATTGTACTAAGAAGAGGGACTTCATATATTTTTGTTATTATTTCTCCTGACACATTTCTTGCTCATAACGCCTATGAACTTGTTGAAGAATTATCAGGCATTGCAGGCTTAAGAAATAATTTTCTAGCTTTGGTAATTGCTCCAGTTTTTGAAAAAAAAGCAGAAAAAGTATTACGAGATTACAACATTATAATGATCAACAAGTTTGAAAGCATGGATGAAGAAAGGTTAAAACAAGTTCTATATGAAAAATTTAGTGAATTATATTCATTCCTACCTGCTGTCTAAGATAATTTATATTAAACAGCATTGAGACTTAAATCTTAAATATCGTGGCGGAGGAGAGAATAACCACTTCGTCTGGCTCAATGAGCATTTTGTTTTTTCTTTCAAAAAACTAACAAGGAAGTAAAATTTATTCAAAAAATGCCCAAAAATTGAGTTTTGATGTATCAAAAAGATTATTCTAGCGGGCCAGGTAGGAATTGAACCTACGATAGCCTGCTCCGGAGGCAGGTGCCTTATCCACTAGACTACTGGCCCAAGATTTGATTGATTTTACAACTTAAAAAATCATCATCTTTAGATAAATAGTTTCGTTTTTATGAAGTGAGTTTAGATTTTTGGAGAAGAATAAAGATGGATAGTAATCAATCATATTCTCTCCAAGTATGACCACATTCTACGCATCTGAAAAATCGGGTTGGAGATTCATCTGCACTTCTAGTTTGTTGTTGCCAATAAGTAACCTTCTGCTTTTTCTCACATTTTGGGCAGTATAATTCTCTTGTTGGCAGAGTTTTATCGATTACAGACTCATCAATAACTTCTGACTTTAACAGTTCCTTTTCTATATCATGATTAATTTCCTCTGTAAATGAATCGTCTTGTTCATTAGTAATTTCCTTTGTAAAACCGCATTTTGTACAAATCAATTTACCATCTTCAGGTATCATTAATTTTCCACATTTAGGACAAAATTCCAATAATATCACCTATAAGCCTTGAATGATACAAAGAGTATTATTTCAAAAATATTTCCTTTAGAGCAAAATAGGAAAGAAGTAATTTCAGACAAACATTCCTTTATCTGAATCATCTTTTTCAGTTTGGGGCTTGTTAGCTTTTAATAAACTTTGAATTTCTTTTTCAATTTTCTCTGCTTGTTCAATTAATGCAGAAATGTCTACTGTAATACCAACCATCTTCTCGATCTCTTTAATCGCAATACTTGCTGCAATTGGATCAGGTCTCGATCTCTCTGCATAAGGTAATAAAGCCATAGCTGGAAAATCATGTAACTCAGAGAAGAGCATTACATAAGCTAAAGGTCCTGTTACATAAAGACCTTCATCCAAAGTTGGAATTGAAATGGATTTTCCAAGGTCAATAAAAGCTTGGGTATAAATAGCTTTTAACTGGTTTTCATCTTTAAGTCTGTTGTCCAAACCCCCAACCAATATCGCTTGTTTAAAATCAGCATCGATACACCATTTTACTAGTGTTTTTGTAAATTTCAGGTGCTCACTTTTTATTGGTTCAAAAATGGGCAATACAATAACTAGATCGTCCTTTTTATATATTTCAAAGGGAAAAGTAATGCGTTCATTTTTTATAGTTATAAATTGGGGTATATTTTCAGTAATTATAAAACCTATTCTTTTAGCTCCAATTTTTTCAACAATGTGACTAACTGAGATATAACCGCACTCACCAATACCATGCCAACCATTTAGTAATGTACAACCTTTAAAATTTTCTTTCTCCTTAAATACAAAACTAATTTCTTCATACTTTTTTATAAAAACCATTTTTTTCCACCAATAAAGCTAAATAGAAAAGAAAATATAGAAGGTTATTTCCTTCCTTTCTTTCGACCACTTCGTTTAGCAGCTATCAAACCAACTTTCTTTCCTGGTTGAGAATGTCTAGATACTGTTGTAGATCTTGGTGGACCTTGATGTGAGCCACCACCATGTGGATGACTTACAGCATTCATGGCAACACCTCGAACACGTGGATAATAGTGTCCTTTTGCTTTCATCGCATGATACTTATTTCCTGCTTTAACAAAAGGTTTCTCTGTTCGGCCTCCACCAGCTACAATACCGATAGTAGCTCTACATCTTTGAGGAATCTCTTTGATTTCACCACTAGGTAACTGAACTTTTACTTTACCTTTATCTCTTCCAAGAATTAGAGCATATCCTCCACTTGAGCGAATAATCCTGCCACCATCACCTGGAGTGAGTTCTATGTTAAAGACAGGAGTACCATCGGGTATAAATTGTAATGGAAGGGTATTATTTATTTGTATAGAAGCTGCTGCGCCATACTCAATCTGTTGACCAACTCTAACACCTTCAGAGACTAAACTAACCTTTTTAAGATCATCTTCAAATAGAACTCTCGCAATAGGAGCTCCTCTTCCAGGATCATGGATAATATCCTTAACTACACCAGTAATTTTTCCAGAGTATTCTATTTTGGAGAGTTTTCTATATTTTATGCTTCCTTTTCTTTTATGAGAAGCTGCGCGAAATTGTGATGTTCCTCTTCCGCGTCTTTGTACTAAAATTTTCTTACCCATATTTTCACCACCTTAGAACAGACCCATCTTTGAAGCAATGTCTGCAGCATCATCAAATTCGCTCAATTTTACATATGCCTTTTTCGTACCTCGTGGAGTAATTAAAGTATTAACTTTTTCTACTTTGACATTATACAACTTTTCTATTGCTTCCTTGATTTGATGTTTCGTTGCTCTACGATCAACTAGGACGACAAGTTTATTTTCTCTTTCAATTAACTCAAAATCTTTCTCGCTAATTAAAGGTTTCTTGATTATATTGTACAAATCCATCATCCTCACCTATATTTTTCATTTAAATATGCAACAGCTTTTTCAGTCCAAATTGTTAGTCGACCTGGATCGGCTCCGGGAGCAAGTAACTCTGTTTTTAATTTATTAACTGGTTTCACATCAACACCCAAAACATTTCTAGCAGCTTTGAGAATGGGACTATCGTCACTACCCACAATAATTAATGGTCCAACAGGCGTCTTATATCTTCTTCCGCGCATCTTTCCTTTTCCAGGACGGATACGACGACCATTTTTAACCCTCTCTAGGTCAGCTCCAACACCCAAATTGTTTAACAATTTAATTGCATCTTTTGTCTTTGATATTTCCTCTGCTTTTTCCTCTACAATTATTGGAAATTCTATAGCATCATTAAAGCGATGTCCTCTCTCTCGTACTGCATCTTTTAGCGCGGTAAAAGCGATAGAAGATTTTAAAGCGAGAAGGTGCTCTTTTTTGTTGATTTTCTCGATAATGTTTTTAGTACTTTTTGGGGGATGAGCTTTATGCCCACCTCTTGCTTGTGGTACAAAAGCTCCGCGTTGGGCGCTATGGGTTCGTGTTCCTTTTGTTCGAGGGACTCTTGCAGCTCCTCGTCCAGGGCCCCAATTTTCTACAGAAACCAGCCGACCAGCTAAAGGACTAACTCCTTTTGGTTGCCTATTCCAACTTTGTTCTGCAAGGACAGCACGTTTGATTACATCTTTCCTTAATGGAGTTTCAAAAACAATAGGCAGTTCTATTTCAACATTTGTCTTTGTACCATTTACTGACATTATAATAGCTTTCATTCATTTCACCCTTGTTGACTTTTCCTTGATATATATGTTATCTGCGGCTCTTTTTCTTGCTGAGGAGTCTTTCTCATAGGTTTTCTCAAAAAAACAGTACGCTTTTTGCTTCCAGGAATTGAACCTTTAAGTAAAACATAATTGTTTTTTACTTCCCCATAGTTAATAAAGCCTCCGTCAGGAATAATTTCCTTGCCATCAGAACCTATTTGCATAATTCGTTTGTTGTATTCTGTACGAGTATGAAAACCCATTTGCCCATGTCTGGGAACAGTCCACATTGTTCGTGCTGGGTGCCAAGGTCCTATTGAACCAACACCACGTTTTGTTCCTTTAGATTTATGTTGTAGTATTTTAATTCCATGTCTTTTAACTGGTCCTTGAAAACCTTTTCCCTTTGTAACTGCAATTACATCGGCAAATTCTCCGGCTTTGAACACATCTCGTATCATCACTTCTTTACCTAATAAAGACAGACCATATTCAAATCCTTCAGAAGGGCTATTACAACCGATTTTTATTTCACTAATAGAGGGGGTTTTCGTTCCAATTCCAGTCAAGTATGGTTGTGTATGTACTATAGCTCTGATCTCCACCATTTCGGGGAGTTTTGCTTCAAAGTTCTTTTTTGCTTTCTCAAAATCGTATTTTTTAGGAGTTTTAACACGCCGACGTAATTCTTCCTTATATTCAGAAGAGAAGAGATCAGCTGAAATACTAAGACCATAAGGAGTCTTAGCGTAGCCGCGGAGACCATAAACAACAATTGGCGGGGTCTCAATAACAGTGCAAGCTACTGTTACCTCGCGGTTCGCCAGATGACTTTGCCGGCGATCCTCTATATACGATAGTTGGCTCATTCCCGCTTTGATACCTAAGAAACCAAGCAACTTTGGCTGTCCATTATATGCTGGCCAAGCTCTTGGTTTAGGAGTAATCCTTGCGGCTCTATTCCTTCTGTATCCAAGCGATGAGCGACGAGGTGCATGGCTTGTTCTACTTCCCATGTTATCACATCTTTATTTTTATTTTTTTATCATAAAACCAGTTTGTTATTTTAATATACAAACTGGTATCTTATGCTTGTATTCCGAAAATCATTTTGCTCATATAAAGATGTTGTTTTGCGTTTTTTATAAAACAACTAAAAAGCTACACTTTTCGAAAATAACGTTTTAAAGGACTCCCACAATCTGCACAACAGTCTAGTTTTTTTGAGAACTGAGCTCCACATACAGTACATTTCCAGTAATATTTTTTTCTCTTTGTAATTTTAAAAAAGGAAGATAATACTCTGATATTAAATATATTACAAAGATTCTGGATTGCATTGTCATCAGAAATAATAGTAAACTCTGGGTTTTCTATTGCAAGAGCTATAACATTAAGATCGTAACTCGACAATCGCTCATATTCACCAGCCTGTTTAGCTAGATTAACTGCATTAGAGAGCGAAAAAGAAGAAGGCATGAGAAAGATTATGTTTTTTTTACTCTCAAGGAGGGTTAAAACTAAATTACTTTCAAATGATTTTAATTCCTCTTTAATATTAGCTGGAACAATAACAACACAATCATCTGTGAGAAACCAATCTTTTGCTAGAATCTGAATTATGACTGTAGAATCTAGAATTAGTTTTTTTGGAAAATTTTCGGGTAAACTTCGCTTTTGAACCAATTCATTCACCGAATACGCTCCAGCAGTTTATTTCGAACACGTTTTATATAATTGTCAGAAAATCTAATAAACCTGATTTTTTCGCCAGATTTGTAGATTTTTACATTTTCATTGTATCCTAATGTATAGTGCGCTTGTCCATCAACCACAACGATTCCTGTTCTAAATTTAGCCTCATTAGTAACTGTTACTACTGTATCAGTCGAAAAAACAATTGGTGAAACGTTTACAATAAAGGGGCAAATTGGAACAAGACAAAAAGCTTCTACATTAGGCATTATAAGGGGTCCTCCAGCAGATCTTGCATATGCACTCGAACCAGCACTTGTTGAAACAATTACACCATCGCCCTCAATAACATAAAACAATTTATTGTTAATTTCAACCTTTAACCTCATGATATTCCCATGATTCTTTGGAACGATGGTTATATCATTAACGGCAGAAATAGGCGGATAAGACTCTGATGAAACTGCTACTGTTGAAAACTCTTCTATAATAAATTCATCATTCAAAATTTTATTAATTGCCCAATCTAACTTTTGAGGAATTATTTCAGTAAGAAACCCTACACGACCACAATTAACTCCCAAAATCGGAGATTCTTTCCATTGAGTAAAAGTTTTTAGTATAGTACCATCTCCCCCAAAAACAACAATTAGATCAGGTTGTTGTCCTTGTATTATAAAGTCAGATTTTCTCAAATTTTTGGCTAATACTTGGCTTAAAGCGACCTTATAACCTTTTCCTAACAACATAGAAAGCGCTTCTGAAGCAGAAATCAAAGCACTTTCCTTTTCTGATGAAACTAGAAGTATTAAAGAATCTTTTGTCAGCAATGCCCTTCTAAAGAAAATAAGAATAATCTAATAAAAATATTGGGTTGGACATAAATTATTATAATTAAGTATTAATAAGGTACCTAATCTCAGAAAATTCAAATAAAGTATCCTTTAATTTTTATTGAGTATTATAACAAACTTATACTGTTTATTCAAGACACATAATATAATTTTCTTCAACAAAATATAATTTTAAAAAGTATTAGTACTAAAACGAATTGATAGAATGCGATATGCAGTAAAAGTTTTTTATTTGGGTGATTATTATTATGGTTACCAAAGACAACCTAATGTACCTACTGTAGAAGGTACAATTATCAATGCACTAAAGAAGGCAGGATACATTACTGATGTAAAAACAAGTAATTTTGCAAGTGCAACACGGACTGACCGTTATGTAAGTGCATTAGGAAATTGTTTCGCTTTTAATACAAAAAAGGATCTAATAATTACCCAATTAAATCATTTTTTACCACACAATAACAGTATTATTTGTTGGGCAAAAAGTACCGTAGACGAAGATTTTTCTCCAAGGTTTGCAAAACTGAAAAAATATTGGTATTTTCTCTCAAGAAACTACATAAATGAAAAACAGTTATCAATTAATGACATAAAAAAAGTATGTAAAAAATTCGAGGGAACCCACGATTTTAGATTATTTTCAAAGTTTAATGAAAAAGATACTATACGATCAATTGACAAAATTAATTTAATTGAAAATCAAGATAGTTTAATTTTAGAATTCATCGGTCAATCATTTCTTTGGCAGCAAATTAGAAGAATTATATCCTACACTTTATCATTTCCTTTTCTACCAGAACAGTTTCAAAACACAGAGGAATTATTAAGGGAAAATAGCATAAATCACCTTCCCCTTAAACCAGCAAGTCCACACCACCTTTTATTTGTTGAGCATTATTATGAAAATCTTAATTGGAAAGTAAACCAAACCACATTAAAAAAAATATTATCATATTCAATGTTTCAAACTTTTGAACTCGATTCAAAATATGCTAGATTCAAAAAGCAATGGTCCTTTTTTAAAGATATGATCGAAGAAAATTAAAAAAGCAGTTGGCTCATTTTAGCATTTTCACTACTTGAGCGAATAGAGGTTATAGATGAAAAAAGACAGTTCTCTTTTTAGGCATCTATTGCATTATTACACACTTTACTTGAAAGGAAAATCTTCAGCTACAGCTTCAGTGGAAAAACATTCAAAAACATTCAATCATCTTTTCTGACTCGTTAAATACTCTATTCATCTGAATGACAAAAAACAGGATTAGAAAAATGTATGAACTCAAGCTAATTATTTAACTCAAGCAGTCTTAAGAAAACGACAGAAAAGCAATATTTAAAAAATAAAAAAGAACAAAAATCAAAAACAGAAGTAAGAATAAAAAAAGAGTGCCCTGATGGTGTAGCGCGGCCAATCATAATGGACTCTCACATGTTGAGGTCCGTGGGCCAAAACAGAAGAATCCATTGACCCGGGTTCAAAAAGATAAATGTTGAGGCATTTATTTTGTAACTCCCGGTCAGGGCACCAATTTCTTTTATAGTATAAATTTTATATTATAAAGCATGTCCAAAAATTAATTTTTATTAATGTGGGGGTTTATGTCGGAAGTATGAATTTCTTTCAGATCATAGACCCCCACAAAGCAAGAGAATTCATAATCATTAATGAACCTTTCCTTAAGAAACTGGTGAAAGAGGAACCGAGAGAAAGCAAGAGAGGGAGAAAGAGAATAGCAGAAAGATGGGTGATACTGGCTTTAGCAATCATTGCTAGAATAGAAGGGATAGCTTGGAGGAAGTTAGAGGAAAAGTTGTCTTTATGCGATTTTTTGATAGAAGAGGGGTGGATGAAGAAGATTCCTTCTAAATCTACTTTTCATGCAGTGTGGAGAGCGACAGAAAGTAAAATCTTAGAGCAGTGGATAATAGATTTAGGTAGGGAAATAGTGAGGAAAAAAGGCTTGAAAGCTATGGCAGTGGATAGTTCAGGGTTTAAAATCCGTCAAGCTTCTGTTTGGCGTTTTCTCAAATGGTCAAGAGGGACACTAAAGAAAACCTCTAAACTTTTCTGGAAGATACACCTTATAGTTGGTTTACCCTCTCGAGCTATAGTCTCTCTCGCTCATTCTGCTAGTAACACTCACGATAGTAAAGTCTTCGGTTTACTCTGGCAGAAACTTCCTTCTGCACTCTTGAGACCTTTCTTGCGATTTTATGGAGACTGTGCCTACTGGACAGAAAATATCGTTGGACTTCTTAGCCAACATTCCTTTTTCCCTGTTATTCCCCCAAAAAGTAATGCTCGTTATCCCTCTCCTCCTCCCCTCGGACCAATAGTTCAAGCTCATCGTCTCTACCCTGGTCTGTATCGTCGTAATCATCATCCCGAGTATCGTAGTAGTATTGAACACGTCTTTGGTCTCCTTAAACTCTCTCTTCCCCCAATCCTTGATCGTTTACCCTCCACCATTCTCTCTACCTTGTACAGTTCTCTTCTCTGTTACAACTACCTTTTACTCCTTCGGACCGTTTAGTTGGTGAAAAAGAATTTTTGGACATGCTTTAATTTTTAAAAATGCAATTAAAAAATTAGCTAGAAGAAATTTAAAATTGTCTTGAAGCAAAAAATACTAAATACTATTCTTTTTCTGCGATTTCAGGAACTATTTCTTCCATAATTTTTTTTCCCCTTAAAGCAGTACGAGAACAGCTTTCAATTATTACACTCACTCTCTCACCTAGATTTCCTTTATCAATTAGTACTGGTTTATAGTATTGATTTCTGCAAAACATAGATCCGGTTGATGTCTCCTGGAGAACTATTGCTTCTGTTGTCTCTCCTATCCATGTTTTATTTTTCTTCATCTGAATATCAGCAACGAGTTTTGAGAGATACCTACTTCTTTTCTTCTTTATATCCGTTGGAACCTTATTATGGAATTTTGATGATGGAGCTAATGGTCTATCACCATATTTAGATATATTTACTGTATCAAATGTGTGTTTCTTCAGACACTCTACAGTTTTTTCGAAATCAATATTTTTTTCTCCAGGAAAGCCAACAATTATATCAGTAGATAATGACATAAGAGGAAATTTACTTCTAACTTTCTTTATTAAACCATCAAATTCTTCTATTGTATATTCTCTTTTCATTGCTTCTAAAACAGAATTTGAACCGCTTTGAACTGGAATATGCAAGAATCTATATATCCTATTATCTTTCTCCATTAGCTCTAGAAGTTCATCTATAATTTCAATTGCATAACGTGGATTCATCATTCCAATTCTAATCATAAAGTCTCCGTCTAACTCTAGAAGTCGGGACAATAGCATTGGCAGAGAGGTTCCCTTGTCCCTTCCATACACTGCTGTATCAGAGGAAGAAAGATACAACTCTTTTGCCCCAAGTTCTATTGCTTTTTTGGCATATGACACCAATTCATCAATAGGATAACTAATCAACCAACCTCTAGCATATTTCACACAACAATAAGTACAAGAGCCCAGACACCCTTGTGAAATTGGAATTACAGAAGTTAGAGGCTTATCTGGTAAGAACACAGGCTTTTCAGGAAGTTTTGCAAGTTGATAGATATCTCCATTTGTTTTTTGGCCAGGGATATACTTCAAAATCGTTTTTCCTATATTTGGTGGAGTTAAAATAGCATCAGGACATGCTCGTTTAATTCTATCAGGGTTGATTTTTGGAAGACAACCTGTAACAATTACATCTGCATCTGTTTTCACACATTCGTGAATAAATTGCATAACTTTATTTTCAGTTGGAGTTTTTACTGCGCAAGAATTTACAATAATAACATCGGCTTGGAAAATATCATCTACTTCCTCACCACTATTATTTTTTAGAATCTCACGAATATTTTCTCCCTCTGCAAGGTTTTGAGAACAGCCATAGTTCTTTATAAAGAACCTGTAATGCAATGTTTAATTTCCACTCCACATGTAAGTTAAAACTAAAAACAAATAAGAATTAAAAAGTGCTATGATTGTTGTTTTTTTTTAGAAATTAGAAAAGAAAAGAGAACAATAGAGGTAAAATTAAACGCCTCAGCATTTTTCCTTAATTGTTAAATTTTTTTACATTTTTAAGTAAATGTTTGAATCTATCACTTTTTGTAGTTTTTGTAACTAGATAACTAAATATTTCTGCAGTAAGGATAGGAATTTCAAATTGATTAAATAAGTTTACAGCTATTTTATAATCAGTTTCATTTCTCGATGAAGTAGCATCAGAAATGACTATAGGAATAAGGTTATGTTCAAGAGCTCCAAGAGCTGTTTGTAAAACACAAATGTGGGTCTCCACTCCAACAATTATAAAATATTTTAGAGAGAAATAGGAGTTAAGGTGTTTAACAAAATTTTCATTATCAAAACAATTAAATTCCATCTTTTGAATAACTGTTACCTTATCATCTACAATTGAACTTAGAGATCCAATTGTAGATCCTAGTCCCTTTGGATATTGTTCAGTGAAAAAAACAGGAATATTAAAGGCTATGGCATTAGATAATAAAAACTCTATTTTATTAAGAACATCTTTCCAATTTTTTGTTGCAGACAAAATTGATTGTTGTGCATCAATAACGACAATAACTGAGTTTAAATGATCCATATCATTTAAATTTACATTTTTCATAATTTGCTTCAAACTCCTGTGCTAAAAAGTATTTCGAATGGGTTTTGTTTCTTAAAAAGACTTTTATTGCATTGTTCGATAATATTCATATGCAAGTTTATCATGTAATTAAAAAAGAACTAAAAGAACTAAAATCTCCATACACTTTTTTAGATGGAGATGTTTATGTTGTTGAAACTGATAATATTCTCTGGGTTTGGATTGGTAAAAGGAGCTATGCTGACGACAAAGCTGTAGGTGCGTGGGCAGCCAAGGTTATTGAAGAAAAAAACAAAAAACTAGAGATCAAAACAATAATGCAAGGTGATGAACCTCCAGAATTTCTAGATATAATAGAATTTGAAGTAAAGAGAGGAGATACACCTGGTTTTCTTAAGCACATAGATATAAAGGTAAAGAAGGATTTTCGTCTATTACATATTGAACAAAATGAAAAAGGAGAGGTAATTACTAAAGAAATTCCTATTGAGTATAAATTATTTGAGTCCGATGATGCATTTGTTCTTGACTTTTATAATGAGATTTACATATGGATAGGTAAAGATTGTCAAGTTAAAGAAAAATATGAAGCAGGAAAAATAGCTAGAAAGCTAGAAGTTGAACGTAAGAGAACACCCATTGTATATGTTATTGAAGAAGGTGACGAACCAGAAGGATTCAGAGATATGATCACAAAAATGGCTTGGAGAGATGCTGCACTGGAACTAAGAAACGATGACAAGAAAGAAGATTCTTCTAAAAGAAAAAAATGGTGGCAATTCTGGAAGTAACTCCTTTTATAATTCTTTATCCAAAACTTGCCAATATTTATTGCTGAGTTTATATACTATTTTCTCTTTTTTACTATTAGCTACGAATTTCATATTCAATATATGGATTCGTATGGAGTAAAAACATACTACCACCAAAATGTCATCACACATAGCTAGAAGTTCGCACAGCGGTCACAGAGGGTGGCTCTGTAGAGGGTGTGCAAACTCTTCTCTTCTCTTTTCTTTTTTTATTTTATCTAAATTCTAAAAGATAATTCACAATAAATACAACTTATATTACCCACGTAAACCGAGAAGGACATATGAGTACATGTATAGGTGTTTTTCAAGTATTACATGGAATTTAAATGTCATCTACAGATGAAATATCAAAGGTGATTAGAATTAAACTTGTAACTGTTCATTTACCATCTGAATTTCTTAATAGTTTGGATGAACTTGTTCGCCAAAAGCGTTATCCAAATAGAAGTGAAATAATTAGGGTGGCTATTCGAGATTTACTTAAAGAAGAGTTTTGGGGACAACAAAAGAACGTATATAATGGAACCATCAAAGAAAATGCATATTAAACACACGCTTTTTATTTTTCTCGAAAGCCACTTTTATTTTCTTCAAAAGAGAATGATTAGAAGTGTATTTGAAATGATCTAATTATTTTCTCATATATAGATAAAATGGAACCTTCTCCTAGAGTCTTCTTCTTTCGAATTGATTCTAATACATCGTCAACTGTTTCTGCATCTTTTGGAACAAGAGTATAAGCTAAGCCTATATCTTTAACTCTATGGCTATCACTTCCTCCTGTTTGTGCTAAGGAATTTTTTTCTGCAAAATTTCTTGCTTTGTTATTAAAAACTTTAGTTATACATGATGCATTTACTGTTTCAATGGCGAGATTAGAAAAATTCACTTTTGTTATTTTTCGTCCTATTCCTTTTCTTAAAAAGTCAAATGGATGAGGAACAACAATTTCTCCCCCATAGTCAAATATTTGTTCTATTGTTTCTGCGATCGATTTGTTTTTTTCTATTAGTTCAGATACCCCTAGTCCTATTAAATGCCCATTAGAAGTTGAAATCTCTATTCCAGGTATAATTAATAAATTTGTTTCCTCCCGAATACTTTTGTGAAAAGATACAGTATTATGGTCTGTTATTGCTAGACCAGATAAACCTATTTTTTCAGCTTGCTTGAAAATATCTTTTGGTTTACTTTTGCAATCATAGGAATAGAAACTGTGAACATGCAAATCAAAGAGACTATACTCCTCATTTGCTTTTTTAGAGTCAATGATCAACTTTTTCACCGTTAGCTACTTTCTTCTTTCTTTTTCTTTTCTTCTTCGAATATGATACGTTCAAGCTCATCTAAATCAGTAATTTGAGCATAATCACCAATACTTTGAGACGACCAAAATGCTGCTTTTTTTTCACTTAATTCTCTCATCTGACGTTCTATAAAATTATAAACTGTACTGTGTTTTGCACCGTGTATAAGTCTTATCACCGCAGTCCTTGCTATTTCCACATACCTTAACTCTCCAATTATTCCTACTGTGTTGTGATATACTGAGATATATGTCCGTGTCGCTTGTTCAATAAAATTTCTTGTACTACCTTTTCTTCCAATTACACGCGAACGGACATTCCTCAATGCATTTGAAGATGTCCCTACTATTTCTCTCAAACTGATAATTTCAAAAATATAATTTGGTTGCATAATTGTATATGCTCTTTGTGGACTAAAACCACGTCCAATAGCTTTAACGATATCTCTAGCTTTCCATAAATTAATTGGATCATCAAGTTCTTCCTCAGCAAGGATGACAACATCACCATTATTACTATCAATTTTCAAAATACAACCGGTTAAATCTTCAATATGTTTTTTTGTAGAACCTTTTGGTCCAATAAGAACGGCAATACGTTCAAGAGGCAATCTAACTAAAAATTCTCCTGACATTTTTTTCACTTCATAACTCAATTTTTATTTTTGGATCAGGTTTAAATCCTGTCACATGTTCAAACAATTCATCATTTTCGAGAACATCTACACCTATGGAACCAAAAAAACGATTGATATTTGAAATATCACGATATAAGAAAAAGTAAGCATTAGGATGATCAAGAAGTACTGCCTGTGATACATCAATTATCACAGGTTCTTTATTATAATAGAGAATATTGTATTCACTCAAATCTGCGTGAACCATTTTTCCTTCGTTATATAATCTAGAAATATAATCTACCATTTTACTATATATTTTTCCTTTTCTTTTGCTTCTTATTTTTACATCCTTTAATAACGGGGCAGCTTCTCTTTTTTTTCCTATAAAATCCATAACTAGGACATTCTTTCTAACAATTATTGGAGACGGAACAGCTATTTTTATTGAACTCATTCTTTGGAGATTCTTAAATTCTTTTTTTGCCCAAAGATAAATGAAAGAATAAGTTCCCTTTTTATACCTTTTAAAACGGGGATCTCCTTCTAAATATCTCCAATTTTGCTTAAAAATATTTGTAGTTGTTCGATATATCTTAATCGCTAATTCTTTTCCATTTTCTCCATAAGCGTGATAAACATTTGCTTCTTTGCCAGTAGAAACAACGTGGCTTATTTCTTTAATAATACCTTTATTCATTAGAGAAACAATAAGTAAAGCAGTTTGTTCGTCAAAAACACTTTCAATTACTTGTAGTGCTTTTTCATCTTTAGTGCGAATACGAGACTTGTCTATTTTCGCATCTAAATGACGAACATCATACTTTTCTGTTTTATTCATATTTATCATCCCTTTTTCATTATTTTTACTGACAGGTTTTGTTGACAATGGAAGTGATTTTCACTGATTTATTAGCTATAATTCAAGGAGATTTTAAAGCTAAATAAAATTGTTGTTTAGCGTTTATCTCAGTTTTGTTAAACAAAATTTCATTTTATTATCTTAAAATAGTATTAAAATATTTATTATAACGTCATCTAACTCACAAAATCTTCAGGAACATACCCATTTTTTATTAACCATGATACTTCATTGTTTTTGTATCGATAGACCAACTCACCTTTTTCATCAGGATTCATTCCATATAAAGGCATTACAACTATAAGATCTCCAATTCTACACCACATTCTTTTTCTATATTTTCCAGGTATTCTTACTTGACGAGTATTACCATCTAAACAACGAACCAATAAAATACCTGCTCCGAGTATTTGAACAACTACTCCAAACACTTCTCCTTCTTCTGGTAGTCTTGCTCTAATTGCATCAGACGATTCTACTTCCCAAGCCCCACTTTTACTTTTACTTTTTTTATTCACTTTTATTTCCTCTGAAAGTTTTCAGTGATATAATATTTAACATTCAATTTAAATTGTTTTTGTTTCATCTAGATTTAAAATTATTATAAACAATTAACGAAACAGAAAAAAAGGCAAATGTAATCTTCTTTTTAAGGAGATTATAATGAGTTATGACGAATTATTGAAAAGAGCACGAAAACAACTACCAGAAAAAGTATTCGAAGAAGATCGTTTCAAGATACCAAAAGTGCAAGCTGTTATTGAAGGGAACAAAACTATTGTTACTAATTTCAAGCAAATAGCTACTTTAATTAACAGAGAAGAAAATCACTTGTTAAAGTATTTAGCAGGAGAACTTGCTACATCAGCAGCAATTGAAGGAAGTAGAGCTGTTTTTGCAGGAAAACATTCAAGATACAATTTACAAAAATTGTTAGAAAAGTATCTAGAAGAATATGTTCGATGTGGAGAATGTCACAAGTATGACACACATTTCGAGACTATCTCAAGAATCCTTTACAAACGATGTGAAGCATGCGGAGCAACAACAGCAGTAAAACCATTAAGAAAATAATTCCATTTTTTTCAAGGATTTGTTTTTATGGGTTCTAGAAATTATTACATCAAGATTTATTCTCATCAAACTGAGAGACTTGTTGCAATTTGTGATGAGGATATAATGGAGCTATCCTTAGAATCCAGAGGAGTAAAAATAAAACCTACTAAAAAGTTCTATGGCGAACAATTAGTAACTGAAGCAGAGGTTCTTACAGCATTAAAAGAATGTACATCAGCAAATGTTATTGGAAGAAGAATCATTGATCTCCTTATTAAACACAACATTATTCACAAGGAAGCAATCTTATGGATTGACCATCCAGATAAATCAGAAAAGAGAATAGGTCATGCTATATTAATCAAATAAAGTAGAGTAAATATATTAAAAGAGTATAGTGACCTTAGATGACTAAAGGAAGATTTTGCGCTATTTGTGGGACTACAAAAGGACCTTTTGTTAAAAATTTATGCGAAGAATGTTATTTTAAGGAGTATACTATCGACGTTAAACTACCAAAACAGCTTATTTTTAAGCTATGTCCCTCTTGTGGTACAATTAGTATCACAGGAATGAGTGTAAACCCCTTTTTAGTCGAACAAGATTTTGATATTGTTCTTCGCGAATTAGCTAGAAGTAAGATTACAGAAAATATTAAGAGCGATATTCCTTTTCGATACGAGTTCAAGGAAGACGATATTTCCTTAGAAAAAATAAATCAAGGATACAAAAAATTCAAAATAATTATAATTTTTTATTTTAAACCAGAAATTCAATTTAGAGAAATAGAAAAAGAGTTTGAAGTTGAAATTAAAATTAGAAAAGCTACTTGTGAGCAGTGTATAAGATATAAAACAGGATATCATGAAGCTGTTCTTCAAGTTAGGGGGACAAATAGAAAACTTCATGAAACAGAAGAAAAAGAAGTTGAGGATCTCCTACAGCAAGAGTTAGAAAACAGCTCATCTAATTCAAATTACCTCACAGATATTCAAATTAATAAGGATGGTGTTACAGCTAACGTGAGCACAAAACTCTTTGCGGAAGAACTAGCAAAAAAAATAAAAGAAAAAATGGCTGCAAGATACTCTGTTGCGTATACTTTAGTTACACAAACGCGAGACAAACAAGACGTATATAGAAACACCTACCTTGTAAAACTTCCTGAATTCATAAAGGGAGACATTGTTAACTTTGCAGATAAAACATGGATTGTAATCAACACAAAAGCAGAAGAAGTAATATTACTCTCACTTGAAGAACATAAAGAAAAAAAAATCAATAGAAAAAAGTTCGAGAAAACTGCAAAAAAAAGAAATGATGAAATATTCGAGAGAGAATACATGTATTTATCTGATGAGGGAGATAGTATCCTTGTAATGACAATGGATACATATGAAAATTTCGAGGAACCTAAAGATAAAATTCCAAAAGAGATGCAAATAGGAGAAACACTGAAAGGATTTATCCTTGATGAGAAAAATTACTACTTCCCAAAAAAAGTGAAACCAAACAAAAAATCGTAATATTTTTAACAAAAAGAAAGAATGAAGAAGATTATTCAACCAATTTTTCTAATTCATTGACAAAATGTTCATATTGCTTCATACCTAAATCCCAAAACTCAGGTTTTGTAATATCAACACCCATTATTTCTCCAAGTTCTTTTGGAGATTTACTTCCTCCTAAAGATAATAATTGTTTGAATTTAGGAATGAATTCTTTTCCTTCTTTAATATATTTTTGATAAAGGCTGTAGACGAAAAGTTGTGCAAAAACATAAGGATAATTATAGAATCTGAAATTAGCCATAAAGTAATGAGGTTTCATACACCATTCCCACTTCATTTCATCGAACCATTCCATCGCGTCACCATATATTTTATCTCGTCCTTTTACCCAGTATTTCGCTATTGTCTCACCATTCAAGAACTCCCCTCTTTCTACAGCTTCATAAAGGTCTTTCTCGAAGAAAACTCTTGCACTCACTTGAAATATTGCCATTCCAGCTCCATCTAATACTCGTGCCAAGATTTCCTTTTTCATTTCTTTATCTTCTATCTCATTTAGTAACATGTCAGTTAAAAGTAACTCTCCAAATATTGATGCTGTTTCTGCTGTAACCATCGGAGCTCTTGAATTGAGTATTGTTTGATTTCTGAAAGCGTAGTAATTATGCGTAGCATGCCCCAATTCATGAGCTAGAGTATATATGTCCCTTAACGATTTACTGAATGTTTGTAAGATGTAGGAATTCTTTTTCTTATATACCCCACTGCAAAATGCTCCATTTCTTTTTCCGAATCTGGGACTAGCATCAATATGATTTTTTTCAAACATCTCTTTTGTTGATGTTGCATACTCCTCATCAAATTGTTGATAAGCTTTGATTACTAAATCACGAGCTTCTTCCCAATTATATTCTTTAACCATTGTAGAAATAGGGGCAACAACGTCCCAATTTTTTAGAGGAGCTTCTTGTCCCATAATTTTAGCTTTTAGTTTTAGATATCGTTGATAAAGTGAAGAGTTTTTTTCTATTGCTATCATTAAATTATCTATAATTTCCTGATCTACGTCATTTACGATTAGACTTTGATGCATTGGCGAATCATATTTACGCATTTTTGACACTTGTACCCAATCTGCACAGATATTTCTCAGTGCACTAGAAAAAATAATTTCATCTTTTCCTAATCCACCATAGATAGCTCTATAAGCTGATTCTCTTGTTTTTTGATCTGGGTGAGCTAACAATCCATTTGCTTCTCCATAAGTAAGTTTCTTTTTTTCGCCCAAGACTTCTACTTCAAAGAAACGAGTGTTCAGCCATTGAGATTGAAGTTGAGACCAACCACTTACACCATATTTATCTTTTTCAATAATGATCTTTTCTTCTGCTTCAGAGAGCATATGAGGTGCATGACGTTTTACCTTTTCTAAATAGTGTGAGTATTCTTTTAATACAGGAGAATCAATTAAACTTTCATTTGCTAAGAGAAGTTTACCTAGTTCGATGTCCACAAAAGCAAGTTTTTTTTCTATTTCAGAGGTTATTTCTCTCATTTCATTAAACAATTTTTGATTTTCAATGGTGGTCATATTTGCAGAGAAAGTTAAACCTGCAAATTGAGCATATTCACTTAGATTCATCATTAATTCTTCTATGTCACGTAATAACTCTAAGAGTTGATTTTCTGTGAAATCAGATGAATTTATTTTTCCTTTATATTTTTGTTTAATTTCATCCACTGTCTTGTGTAACCATTCAACTCTCTCCTTGAGAGTCGGATCTTCTGCAGAATCAAATAATTCTGTTAAATCCCAAGCTATTTCATTTTGATTCATTGGTATCAGAAACTAAAGAAATTAAGCACTATAAAAGATTATTGTCGGACAAAAAAAAATTTGAACGGAACTAATTCATAAAAATAAAAGAAGAAAGATAAATAATTAATCTACCTTTTTCGCTTCTTATTGGCTAACAACAAACCTGCAACGATAATTGGGGACATAATAGCAATTCCCCAAGGATATGGAGTTTCAGTTAGAGTTGGAGTTGATGTGGAGGTTGGTGTAGGTGTTACTTCACTAGGTTTATCCCATGCATATTTGATATCAACGTTAAACGGACTTTGATAGCCAAAATCATCTGTAGCTATTGAGCGTATTTTTAAGATTAAGGCATTAAATATACCTACCTCTGCATCAAATGATAATGTAAGATTTAATTTAAAGTCAGTAAGGTTCGTTGGTAATTGCATTGGAAATCCCATTCCACTTCCAAGTGAACCAGTAAGTTGCGTTATTAGTTCTTCTTCTACTTTAGGAGTATATAGGTCGATTTTTAGAGAGAGAAGTTCGGTATCTAAAAGTGAATAAATAGCAATAATTGTATCATTGCTCATAGAGGTTGTATTCAAGAGTTCATCAAAGTCACCAAACATTGTAGAAGTTTGATTTACCAATTCACCTAGATAATTTAGATAGTCCGTTGAATCAAATTGAAGAGGTAAAGCAACAGGTAATCCAACAGGAAGAATAAATGTACCATTTTCATTAGTCGTTACCTCGAAATTTGTCGAGTTTGTGGATAATAATTCATCGTTTGTAGCATTATAAACATTGTAAGTGTAGCCAGTATCATTCAATTCCGTGAATTTTACGTAGATATTAAATTGTGCTTTTACAAATTTGGTATAATCTGTATCAGCGATACTGAAATTTAAGAGTTCGAAATTATATTCTTTATCTACTTCTACACCCCAAGTTGCTGCTGCACTTGCAGGATTAATAACTAGCGGACTTAAAGTAAGAATAAATAGAACCATAAATAGATATTTTTTTTCCATTCTAATCACTGTTTAATATTTATGTAAAAAACTAATTAAAAAGGTATTTATTCAAAAGAAATTGAATTTGTCAAGTTTTTTGCTAAATTTAAAACTTGAACCGCTGTTTGCTCATCTACTTTAAGTAATTTCATTATTTCATCAATAGATGCAGCCCCTATATCCTGTAAATTATCGAAATAGGTGTTTAACAATACAGCTTTTTTTGGTCCTATTCCCTTTATTTGTTCAAACACAGAACGACCTAATTTTCTTGTTCTCAGTTGTTTTGAGTATTGAATGGCAAAACGGTGAGCTTCATCTCTTATTCGTTGAAGAAGTTTCAACACTTCAGATTCTCTTGGAAGAACTACAGGATTTGTATCCCATGGAACAAAAAGTTCTTCCTCTTTCTTTGCTATTGAAACCAAGGGTAAGTCCAACTTTAATTCTTTTAATACTTTAACTGCAACATTAAGTTGGCCTTTTCCTCCATCAAGTAAAATTAGATCAGGTTGTGGTTCTTCAAAATCATTATAATTTGAATAATGTCTTTTTAACACTTCATGCATCATAGCATAGTCATTTGGGTCAGTATATTCTTTTCTTATTTTAAATCGTTTATAAAATCTTTTTTCAGGTTTCCCATTCTTGAACACAACACATGAGCCGGTTGAGTGTTTTCCTCCAAGAGTAGAAATGTCATATCCGTGTATAATTATTGGGAGTTTAGGAAGTTTTAGAATTACTTTCATATCTTCCAATACGTTTTTGATGTTTTTCTCACGAGTTTTTGAGGTAAAATAACGTGCAATCTCGTTAAAAGCGTTTCTTTTTGCTATAGTATATACATCTTTCAATATTTTACTATCAGGAGTAATTAGTTTTATCTTTAGATCATTTTGGGTTTTTTTAATGAAAACCTCATCTACAACTAAACGGTCTATCTCAGAAGGATCAGTACCTATTAAAGACAATAAATTAGAGAGAGAAAAATTTTTACTTCTTGCTTCAAGAACAATAGAATCTGAGATTATGCGATTAATTCTTTTATTTTTAATTTCAATTTTACAGAAGGATAACACTTCTTGCTCTTCTCTGGTTGCTATTACAACCATATCATCCACGTCAAAATTGTTTTCTTTCTGAATCGAAACTATTTTTCTAACAGAATTTATTAAATCACGTAGAACTGCAGCACGTTCAAAATTTTCTTTTTTTCCTTCTTCCCACATCTCCTTTTCCAAAGAATCTAGAAGTGCGCCCACATTTCCTTCTAGAAAGTTTATCACATTTTCAACTATCTGATTATATTTCTCTGAGCTCACACTCTTATCACAAGCAATACATTGACCTAGTCTTTTACGCATACATCGGTTTACACTTTTCTTTTCTCTATACTTGTATAATTTTTCACCACAATTAGCTATAGGAAATAGTTTCAAAACTAGTTTTACTGTATCCCTTAGTTTCCTGTCGTATCCATAAGGACCAAAATAGATGCTCCCTTCTACGTGAGGGTCTGTTTCTCTTACTACATATAATTGAGGAAATGGTTCCTCTTTACTAATACGGATAAGGAGAGAGGATTTATCATCCTTACTTCTAACATTTAGTTTAGGTTTAATATCTTTAATCAATCTCCTTTCAAGCAATATAGCTTCTGTTTCTGTTCTTGTTTCCAAAAAATCTATATTGTAAGCTTGTTCTTGAATCGCTCGTTCTTTCTTTATTTCTAAAGATGTTTCAGAAAAATGTTGTTTAACTCTATCTTTTAGATTTTTAGCTTTTCCGATATAGATCACATTTCCCTCTGAATCTTTGATCAAATATACACCAGGACCAGTAGGTAATCTTTCTATATCAGAAACAATATTCATATTCTATCAACCTGCTTCTCAATTTCACGTATCTTATCTCGGTAAATAGCAGCTTTTTCAAATTCTAAGTTAGCAGCAGCTTCTGCCATTTTCTCTTTTAGTTCATTGATAATAACCATTATCTCTTCTACTGTAAGTTCACTTCTATCAATAGTTATCTCTTCTTCTTCCTCCTTTTGAGACACTTGCATTAAAGTTTCTACTATGGATTTCACTTCTTTCTTTATTGTTTGAGGGTTAATTCCATGTTTTCGATTATATTCTATCTGTATTCTTCTTCGTCTGTTATTCTCAAATATAGCTTCTTTCATAGAATCTGTAATTTTATCAGCATACAAAATAACACTCCCGCTAACGTTTCTACTTGCTCTACCCATTAATTGAATTAGAGAGCTTTTAGATCTTAGAAAACCTTCTTTATCTGCATCAAGAATAGCGACTAACCCTACTTCCGGAAGGTCTAGTCCTTCACGAAGAAGATTAATCCCAACTATGACATCATACTTTCCGATTCTTAAGTCCCTTAATATGTTTATTCTGTCTAATGTATCTACTTCATGATGTAAATAGACAGAGTTGATTCCGTTATCAATTAAATAATCCGAAAGCATCTCAGCGTTGTCTTTTGTTAATGTGGTAACAAGTACTCTATCGCCCTTCCTAACTTGTTTTTTTATTTCTCCTAATAGGTCATCTATTTGCCCTTCTGTTTTTCTTACTTCAATTTTAGGATCTACAAGCCCCGTGGGTCTAATAATCTGCTCCACTATCTGTTCAGAGTGCTCAATTTCATAAGGCCCGGGAGTTGCACTAGTAAAGATGACTTTTTTCATATATTTCTTAAATTCATCAAATTTTAAAGGTCTATTATCAAAAGCGCTAGGTAATCTAAAACCATAATCCACTAGATTCTTCTTTCGAGAATAGTCTCCACCAAACATTCCTTTTATTTGTGGAATAGTAAGATGACTCTCATCAATTACCAAAAGAAAATCATCAGGCATATGATCCATCAGAGTATAAGGAGGTTCTCCTTTTTTTCTTCTGTCTAAATGACGAGAATAATTTTCAATTCCAGGACAATATTTTGTCTCTCTTAGTAATTCTAGATCATATTTCGTCCGTTGTTTGAGCCTTTGGTATTCAACAAGTTTACCTTGACTTTTTAATTCAGCCAATCGTTCTTCCAGCTCTTGTTCTATATCAGCTAAAGCTTGGTCAAATAAATTATCACGAGTAAGATAATGTGTGCCAGGATAAAAAGTGAGTTCTTGGAATTCACGAACTTGGTTATATGTAACAGGATCTCTGGAAGTTAATCTTTCTATTTCATCTCCGAAAAATTCTACACGATAAATATAATCTCCATACTGAGGAAAAATGTCGATAGTGTCTCCCCGAACCCTAAATTTTCCTCTAGTTAGATTAATATCGTTACGTTCATATCGGTTATTGATGAGTTGTGACATTAACTTTTCTCTATCAAATTCTTGTCCAACAACAAGCTCTAAACGCTTTGCTCGATAGATTGCAGGGTCTCCAATACCATAAATACAACTAACAGAAGCAACAACTATCACGTCATCGCGAGTAGCTAATGCTTCGGTGGCAGAATGGCGTAAGCGTTCAATTTCTTCGTTAATATCAAAATCTTTCTCAATAAGAAGATCCTTGGAAGGAAGATAAGCTTCAGGTTGATAATAATCATAAAAACTAACAAAATACTCAACACGAGCTGAAGGAAAAAGAACTTTAAACTCACCATAAAGTTGAGCAGCGAGAGTTTTGTTAGGGGCAATAACCAAAGTGGGAAGTTTAAGACGGTCAATGACCCATGCTATGCTGTCAGTCTTGCCACTGCCTGTGGTACCTAAAAGTGTCTGTAGTTTGTACCCTTTTTTTATTCCTTCTACTAATTGCTCAATTGCTTTTGGTTGGTCTCCTTTAGGAGTAAAAGGAGTTTCGATATTTAATGGCATCTATATTATCATCCCTTTTTATTTGAAAAATATATTTATTGATTCAGAATTATTTACATTATAAACTAATTTATGATTTACTTTTTTACGTAAAGTTTTTCGCACTCTGTCTTGCAAGAGAGGAAACAAGTAAAAGTTTAATCTCTTGAACTCAACCAAGCCATACAATGCTATGAAGGGGTTGAGACAGACATCATACACGAAGCGTGGGAATCATAAAGAAGAAAAGAAAGTTTTTCTTTCTTTTCTTCACTCCACGAGAGACAAAAAAGAAAGAGAGAAAACTAACTCTAACACAAGAGGAGAGAATTAGTCCTTTCCTTTTTTGTCTACTGGGGCTGCAACCAATGGCTGAGTCCTAGGCAAACAGTGAAATGAGTAGAACTGTATCGCTGACCAGTGAGGTAATCAGTAATAGTTGTTCCTCGAGGACGAAAAAGAGCACCAAGGAACTTAAGAGCGATATTTATTGCTCCTGTGAGGTCAGAGTGGAAAGTGTAGTTGCAAGAGGGGCAATGGACTAAACCTCTAACGGGACGGATAACTTTCCTCCCACAACGAGCACAGTGAGAAGATGTTCCTCTTTCCTCCACAGTTAATATTCGGTGAGGTTCAAAACCTCGAAGTATCAATGCCCGACGGAGAAGAGTAAGAACAAGGTAAAAATTCCATTGATGAAGTTTCCTGCGAAAATTACGAGTACTTTTACCTTTTCCTTTCTCCTCACGAACATGTTTAGGGTAACCTACAACGACGAAAAGGTCATACACTTGTGCATAAGTTTCTATCGTATGCACAACTTCACTTATAAATTGGTGAATATAGGCTCGTTTAACGTTTTTATATCTTCTTCGGAGAAGACCGAGAAAACGGTAAAGTTGGTGTTTTTTACCCGACTGGTCGTTTAAAGCTGCTTTCCTCTGAAGACGGGAAAGTTTGAGTTTATATCTATGATTGACTCTATTCCACTGTTTGGTATACCAGAACTTTATCTCTTTGTTTGTTAATTTCTTTTTAGGGGTCAGTAACACTCCTGCAGCAGGAATGTTTATCCCTAGATCTATTCCCAGCACAGCTGGAGGAAGAGAAGAAGAATTATCTTCTTTAGTAGGATAAAAGGAAGAAGGAAGAACTCTTAGTTGGAAATACACCCACCACTCACGTGTAGAACGTTTATATCTTAGTTCTAAACTTTTTATTCTTCCTTTCTTTAACTCTTTCTGGTGGAAAGTGCTCATCTCTAAAGGTAACCATAGTTTCTGGTGGTAAGGGGTGTTTCTTTTCCACGTATCCAACGAGTCTCTTATCCCCACCCACCAACGAGTGAGAGTGTTATTCTTCTCTTTAGGTAAATGAACGAGAATGAACCTCTTTGCATTAATTAGTTGTCTTCTCGCTCTCTTTATTGGAGGACGAGTAGGACTGGGTCTATACCCTTGCTCATATAGTTGAACAGCTATATCTCTACATTCTTGGAATTCATTGTGAGAACAATAAGGGAACATTTTCTTAAGATCGTGAGGAACAGTCTTTCTTCTCTCTTTTTCTTTAACTTTTGAAGTCGTTAGCGTCAGTTCATCTAATTTTCCTCTATGTACTCTTATTTTCCCTTTTTTAGTTTTAGCACATATTTTTCTTCTATTGTGGTGTATTATTCTCACATACTTTTCTATTATCCTCGTGTCTCTCCCCGTTATTCTCCTTAACCTTTCCTTCTTCCTCGTCGTCAATACCTCCTTCTTTATTCTCACTTTCAAGGTTTTGACGACGTCCTCCACCATCTTTCTCTTTTCTCCTTCTTTCCTCTTTTTTGTTTCTTCTTCTCTTTTTATTTTACTTTTTTTCCCTATAAAAACCCCTCTCCTTCCTCTCTTCTCTTTTTCCTCTCCTTCTTCCTCAACAACTGTAAATTACGTAAAAAATAGAAGCATGTTAGCCCAAAAGATAATAAAATTAATATAAATTAGAGTACATGTCTAAAATGTGAGTTTGGGTAATAACAATCAGGATGAAACGATTTTTCTTTCTCTTGAGGGGATTTTGACAATTACCTTAATTGGATTATATTTGTTTTTGTACATCAGATATACTCCCACTGTATTATGCATTATATACCCAATAGAAATAACTTATATCTTGTTCTTTTCTATTACAACACTATTAGCTCTGTCTAATACCTATAATATCACTATCTACCTTTGGAAATTTAGTAAAATCGTATCAAACATGTTCATCCTAAGAATAATTAATTTTGTTATTAGTCTAACTTTAACATTAATTTATCTTATTTGGCATAGTAAAGGATGTGGAAATTTAAGAACAATACAGCTATTACTCGTTAAATTGATACCTTTCTGTATTGGTTCTCTGTTTCCTATTCTACTTTTACTGCTAATTAAAGAGATCCTTGCACATAAAAATAAGACATGAAAATATTATTACATTCAAGCTAGGAGAACATTTTTGAGCAATTAGAAAAAAACTAATACAAACATTCTATTTAAGTTAGTGAAAGTGCTAGAAAGAGAAAGTGCCTATAAACACTCATTTCAGGGTATAGTTGCAGTTTTAACCATTCAGCTTAATAACTCGTTCCAGTGGAAATAAAACAATCACCATCTAATAAGGGGTTCTTTACAATAAGAAAGTAACAAATAATAATATACCACCTTTCAATAACGTATATTAGACATCCATAATAAAATTAGGAGTTATAAGCTATATTATTCAAGAATATAACATTTTATAAAATAAATTCAAACATTGCAGTAAAATTGCAGTGGAAATTGCAGTAAATCTGCAGAGAAATTGCAGTAAAAAAGAAATAATGCAAGAATAAAGGTCAAAAGTATAAATGCACATCATGATTTATAAAATATCAAAAAAAGTTGCAGTGAAATTGCAGTAGACAAGAAGTAAAAAATAGATGGTGATTAAATTCAACTATTTAAAGGAAAATAAAGAGGATAAATTATTTTTGCAAAGTTCTTATAGACTGGAACTCGATAATCGTATTGTTCAATTAATGAAGTTAATCTGATTATCTCAAATTCTGAATACGGTTTCATTCCTGGAAATTGCTCTGGATCTCCGTAATCTAGGATTTTATAGATTACCTCGTCCAATTCATTTAACTCTAAATAAACTTGAATTAATAAGTGGATGTGAGGAGTTAGGAGTTCAACTTTCTTTTCTTCTTCAACTGAATTAACTATTCGCAATATTGAAAAGATCACTGCTCTTCGTGTGATGTAATCTTTTGAGTAAACCACTTCTTTCAAAGAAGATAAAATGTCAACGTCATCAAGATAACCTATTGCTCTAATAGCTGCATATTGTAAATCATAATCACTTTCTTCAATAATTTTTTTGATAAAATCTTTCGAGGAATAGTCTCTTAACTGTCCCAGGATTTCTAATACAGACAGTTTTGTAGCTAAGGATCTCTTTTCAAGTAATTGATGAAGCTTTAGTAGGATTTCCTCTTTTTTTTCTGGATAAAGATTAACGAGTTTAATTATAGTCAATGCTGTAGCGTTTCTTACATTCCAATCCTTGTCACTTAAAAGTGGCAAAAGATTATTGATGTCCTTGTCTTTCCCCTTCTTTCTTAAAAAAAGAACAGCTTTTAGTCTATCTAAGTCTATTTCGCTTCCTAATTTTTTTATCATTAACCATCTTTTAAACATAGTACATTCCTTCCTTTATTAGATAACTTATAGCGTTTCTTTGAGGTTGAGAGAGTTTCTTCAAATGTGTATAGTCTACTCGTTCAACTTCCATTTTCTCTTTTTCTTCATCGAGTTCAGTTTTGTATGCATCCTTTCTTTTCGTTACTTGAACAGCTCTAGTCACAATAGGCAAGTTATAGGGACTAATTGGTTGTTTTCTACTAATTTTATGGACAGCAAACAAAGTTGCAACGTGCATACCTCTGATTTTTTTGAAAGCGATAATGTCTGCAAAAGCAGGAAGTATGGTAGCAAAATCTTCACGATATAAAGCCATGTGATTATGCAAAATAACCAATTGATCTAGTCCCACACCTTCGTTATTGATTTCAAAGACATAAACTTTCTTTTCATCAACAGTTAAATATCCCTTGAATTCTATTTTTGGGTTATCATCCATCAATTGTCCAAAAGTACTGTATTTCTTTCTATATATCTTTTTGATGTAATTTTCCAGTTGTGTCCAACCATAAGCATAAACAGACCAAATATCAGTGAAATTGGTAGTTGTTACATGCCAATCCTTTAACACTTTTTCTGAATGAGCTCTTTTTTGTTCAGACACCCAATTTTTTAGCTCTTGCCAATCGAAAGTCTCAAGAAATTCTAAATCAGTCCTAAAGCTAAACAGTTTATCAAACAATCTTTTTTCAATTTCTTCTGACGAAAGGCTCTCCTTTTTCTCTTTTTCTATTTGTTCGCTTATAGCCAATTTTAGTTTATCAACTAAGAACAAACTTATTTTTCCAACAGGGGGAGCCATAAAGGGTTTAAGTTCTTTAGGAAGATTCTTGGGGACCTGTTTATTTTTATTCAAATAATCTAAATGCATCCTTTGAATATAGAATGCAAATCCTTCATCGATTAAATCGTGGAGATGTTTCTTTCTTGATTCTTTTGCTCTTTCCTTTAGAACCTTAATAACCTCAATTGAAAAGTTGTTGAATAAAGTGTATTTTCTTGCTTCTTCAGGAGGAGAATAAAAGTCTTGTACTCCAGCCTCAACAAACAATCGTATAACGCTTATTAGATCCTGATAGTACTGCCAAGTCCACATCAACTGTTTGTTTGTTTCTTCGTTAATTTTGTAAGCATTATTTTGGAATAATTCTTTCAAAATTACATCTAATTGGTATATACGAGATAATTGTCTAGGATTATTGGATTCTGTTTTTTCATTCATATAGGCATGAGCAAAAGCATGAACTAGCATTATTCTCAAAGTTAATTTCTCTTCCTCTGTCAATTCATAACGAGGTGTTGAAAGATAAATTAAAGTAGGTATGCTGTTAAAAACTGTTTCTTTTCCTAACGGCATATATTCATTATTTCTTGCAGATTGTAGATGAACAACTTCTTCAGCAGTTAAGATTGCTTGGGGAGTTCCTGCACTTTCAATCACCCGATTAACAGAAATATGTAGGTCAGGGTTAAGAAATATTAGTATTCTATAATTCTCTGGTGTTTCTCCTACCAGTTCTAAGAAATCTTTTCTTGCTTTTAGATACACATTAATGATATCAGCTAATTCGTCTTTATGCATGGTAAATACTCTCCCGTAGTACTTGCTCTCCAAGTTTGTTAATTTGTGCAGGATCTACTAAAATAGGTTTAGTTATACCTTTCAACATTTGATACGTATGACTATAAATTTCCTTTTTTCTCAAAGCTTCTGTACCCATCAAAAAGTAACTTATGTTCCAATTTCTATTAGGATCTGATTTTAAGTGTTTAAATATTGCATTTAGTTGTAATAAGCATTCTATTGTCTCTGGACTGGTTTTAGTATCGATTGAATTGAAATAATTCTTTAATGAAGAACTAATTTTGTAATTAAATGGATAAACAGGTATGTTTGGCATACCATCTGTTACAATTGTAAGCTGAACATCGATATTTTTATGTTTATACTGTGCTTTAGCATGCTCAATAGCTTTCAAAACACTGCTTACAGTATGTGTCTTTCCTTTTGCTTTAGCATTCAATAAAAGATCTTCCATTTTTGTATCATCATCTACTACAAATGGGTTTCTAACAATAGGAACTACTGCAAGTTGAAACATATCGTATCTTTTTCTTTTTCTCCTGTTGGCAGTCTTAAAGTAGTAATATAAACTTAGAGCAGTTAACAGAGCTCCATCTAACCTTGTCATTCCCCCCTCAAACACTTCTTTTTGCATTGATTGGCTCAAATCCACTAAGAAATATACTAAACTTCTTCTATCCTTTTTCACACGAATAATATCTTCTTGTTTTACGCGCGTTGGAGGAATTGATTGGGAACTAAGCACTGCACTTTTATAGGTTTCTCGAAGTCTAATTGTTCCTCTTGGGCGTTTTTGAACTTCATCAATAGGAAGAACATTGATTTGCTTTAATAGGTAATGCCCAAGGATGTTACCTAAAACATCCATCACTTCTTCTCGTTTTATCCTCTTCTTTCTTCCATATGCATCTGTAATTTCCAAATCAACAATATCTTTAAGAGAGTTCAACTTATCTGCAAGAAGATTAAGATCAACTGTTCCCTCATACTTCAGTTCTCGAAGTAAATTCTGGATGTATCGGATAATATCGTCCACTGTTTGAAGTTCATTCTTGTTTACGCGTTCTAGGACATCAGGGAGGACTCTATCTCCAATAAACTGTAATATTTTTAGTTCATTAATTAGTCTCTCTTCTTCTGCTTCAGTAAGATATGTTGTCATTATTTTTTGGAGTATGTTTTGGATTGCAACAGCGTTTTTTGCACCTAAAGATAGTACAGCTCCTTCTCTAGAGCTCCTACCTAGGTGAGGATTACGCCAAAGTTTTAATAATTCAGCAGCACCTTCAAAGTCTAATATAAACTCAGCATCGCCGTAATTTTGTAGGGGGTCTCTAAACTCTGATTCCGTAAGTAAAAAAATTCGATGGGGCATTAGTTTTTGCCACCTTCACCAAATTTTAGATATAGTCTACCTTCAATAGAGCTTCATAACTCGGTTTGAGTTGTTCAACGATTTTAGGTAAAACATCTGATTCATAGTATCGTTCTAGTTTTTCGTAATTGATAATCAATTCTGATAATTCTTCGTCACTTAATGCCTTCATCTTTGATATATCTTCACTTATATCTTCTGCTTTAACAGCCATTCCTGCGCTTTTAAGGTTGGACCTGAGTTTTATTTTTATTTCTTGTAGTGCATCATTTACCATTGCTAAAGGAATATCATAATCGTCTAATACTTTTCTTACATGTTCTATTGTAACAACATTATATTCTTCATCTTGGAGCTCTCGTTCTCTATTGAGCAACACGCTACCTACAATGTTTGATGTTGTACGTAAATCTATATGTGGATTTCTTTGAGGATCATGAATTTCATCTAATCCTGCATAAAAGTCTAATCTTTGAACCCTGCTTTCAGAACGAATTCGTCCTTTTTTAAGAGCTTCTGGTAAAGAGTTGTTTCCAATGAATGCTAGGAAATCTATGGCTAATTTACTCACATAATCCTTCGAGCTTTTTTCTCGATCATATAATTGAACAATACTTGGGTTTGCAGTTATTTTTTGTCTAGAGAGCGTAACTTGTTCTCTGAACATATCCCGAACAATTTGACTCCTACTTTCCACAGATCTTGCTGGCCAAAGAACTTCTGGAATACGATTGATAATAGGTTGTGATTCTTCTCCAAATACTGTTAAGGGAGCATTAGAAGTGAATATCATTGCTCCATCAATATAAACAGGTTCACCTTGAAGATTATACTTTATTGAAGTTGTGTCTTCAAGAAATCCCATCAGTGCTTCAAGCAATGATAGGGGAAGACGCTGAATTTCGTTAACTACAATAAAACCTTTACTAAGCACACCTACTTTATGTGATGTTGGAGTATAAGTTGTTGAAGTTTCCTTTCCAAACAGTTCTTCTAGATTCTCTACACCAGCTAATAGCATATAGAGGCTTTCAGGGTCTGTTCTTGGGTCAAGTTGTGCTTTCCGTACAACAGTTTTTTCCACACCGATTTTCAATAATTTTTCTTTGAATTCAGCAGGTTTAATTTTAAGTATACTAGATGTATTATCTAATTTTACATCTCCTTTTCCATCACTCAAAGCATTTTCTATTTTAGTTCGACAGAAAGGACAAAGAGATTGTAAGACCCTTATCCCATTAAAAGGATCAACTTCAAATTGCTCTACAACATCAATAATGTATCCTGCATCCTCAAGGAAAGGACAGGAATCAATATGATACTTATGATCATTAATTTCTCGAACAATGTGATCTAGGAGAATACGACTGAATAGCGTTTTAGCTTCTCCTGTAGGACCTGTAATAAGCACTTTTCCTCCGACAGCAAGCTTATCCATGACTAAATTCTTTGCGTCTTCATTTCCTCTAACACTTGGATCATTGATTACACGTTTTCTAAATTCGTTATTCATTAATATATGCCTAACTGAATACCCTTTATAGCCAGTTTTTATTAATTCCTCAACTGTATTGACCATTTAAATGCACCATTTATCATTCTTTCAAGTAAAGATTTAAGATTCATTATCATTTTTCTTATCTACAATAACAATCTTTTTTTGAGAAAGTTTAGTTTTAAGACTTTCTTTTCTTTCCCAATCTAATGTCCAACCCATCCATATCGCTTCCTTAAGCCAGTTTAATGCGCTTAATAAGTCGTTAACGTCTCCAACCTCAAATAGCTTCCAAACCCTATCTGTTAATCTAACAAGCGACAGATTCTCTATCAGTTCTCCACTTGTTAAAGAGCCTTGTAAATTACTATTATAAGCACAAATTGCTATTGGTTTTTCTCTTAGATCCTCGTTCCAAATGATTCTTTCCCAAAAGAAAGCTCGCTCATGCTTAATCATATCTTCTTTTGTAGCATCGATAAGATATAAAATCCCCTCAAATGTTTCGAAAAGTTTAGGCTTAAACTTAAACTTGTCTTCAACTGGAAGCTTAGAAAGATAGTCATCTAAAAGAAAATCATCAATTGAGATTTCTGCATTTAACAGTTTTACTCTATTTCTAGCTGCTGGAGTATCATTTCCCATAATCAATATTGAAACTTCTGGCTTTCCCAATCGTCTTCGAATTGAGAGCAATAGTTGATTTATTTTGTTGGACATTGTCTCTTGATTTCGAGAAATAATAAATGTTTATAAGGATTTCATTTCGAAGGAAAAATAATTAATGATATAAACATACTAGAAAAATATGAACGAAACTAAACGTAGAATTTTAAACGTTGTAGTAGCAGGAATACGTGACACAGCAGAAAATAAATGGTTATTAATTCGTCGAGAGAGAGGAGATTATATTGGAAAATGGGCCTTGGTAGGAGGAAAGTTAGAATTTGGAGAAACAATTAAAGAAGCATGTTTAAGGGAAGTTTTAGAAGAGACTAATCTAAAAGTAAAATGGAAAAAACAGACAGCTGTAATAAACGAACGTTTAATTGAACATAACACAAAAAAACAACTAAAACAATTTCTTATTTTCTTGGCTGAGACAACAGTAAAATCTGGAAATGTAAAAGAAACAGACGAGGGGACTCTTTCATGGTTTTCAGAAGAAGAAATTAGAAATATGAAAAGAGATATCATACCAAGTGACTTTTTTATGTTAACAAATATTTTGATTCCTAACAATCAGTTTCCCGAAACAATAGAGATTGATATGATACAAAATGGCAATGAGTTATATATCGCTAAAATAGTAAATCAAAATGAGACTTAAGTGAAAAAAATGGATGTATTAAAAGAAGTTATTAAAGCAGAATGGAGAATTAAACAACATATAAGAAAAACACCCCTTGAATTTTCTCCTTATCTTAGCAGAATAACTGATTCAAGGGTTTTCTTAAAATTAGAAAATATTCAAGTTACAAACTCATTCAAAGTAAGGGGAGCTTTTAACAAACTAATTTACTTAAAAAATCAAGGTATTCATTCTAACATTATTACTGCGTCCACGGGAAATCATGGTCTTGCTGTAGCTTACGCACTAGATAAACTTGGTTTAGGTGGTACAATTTATCTTCCATTAACTGTAAAAACAAACAAAGTAGAATCTCTTAAAGAATATAATGTAAATATAGAATTTTATGGACATGATTGTCTTCAAACAGAACTTTATGCCAAAAAAAAAGCAAAAGAAAAAAAGGCACATTATGTTAGTCCATACAACGATATTCATATTATTGCTGGTCAAGGAACTATTGCCCGTGAAATTGAAACACAAGAAACTAATATAGATTGTGTTTTTGTTCCTGTAGGAGGTGGGGGGTTAATTTCAGGTATTGCAGGATATTTAAAAGAAAATAAAAAAACAAAGAATACATCTATCTTCGGTTGTCAACCTAAAAATTCTCCTGTGATGAGCAAGTCAGTTGAAGCTGGTAAGATAATAGATTATGATGTCAGCCCCACCATCTCTGATGCGAGTGCCGGGGGAATAGAAAAAGGATCAATCACTTTCGATTTTTGTTCCAAGTACGTCGACGATTTTATTATAGTATCAGAAGAAGAGATAAAAGAAGCAATAGAAATAATATATAATAAACATTTCATGATAGCAGAAGGAGCAGGGGTCTTATCACTTGCGTCTTTTTTGAAAGAACAAGAAAAATTTGCCAATAAAACAGTGGTTTTGGTTATTTCTGGAGGAAAGTTACCAAAAGAGGTACTAGCAGAAATTATCTGTAAAAAAGAAAAAGAAAAAATATTCGTTAACCCATTAGATTCTTTAAGACAGCCATAGTTGTGTGTAGCCTATTTTCTGCTTCATCAAAAACTACAGAATTTTCTGACTCGAATACACTTTCTTCTGCTTCTTTGTGTTTATATGGAAGGCAGTGCATAAATATGTAATCAGGCTTTGCATTTGCGACTAATTCTTCTGTAACAACGTAATGCTTGAATGCTTCGAGTTTTTTCTTAGCTTCAGCTTCTTCACCCATAGAAACAAAAGTATCTGTTACTACAACATCGGCATCCTTTACAGCTTCAACAGGGTCATGTGTCATAACTAATTTTGCGCCACTTTCTTCTGCAAATTCCTCGCACATTTGAACTACATCCTCAGGGATTTCATAACCTTTTGGAGTAGCAACATACATATCGATACCCATTTTAGAACAACCAATTAGTAAAGAGTTAGCAACATTATTACCATCTCCAACCCAGGCTAATTTTAATCCTTTTAGCTTTCCTTTGTGTTCTTCAATAGTTAATAGGTCAGCTAATATCTGTAAAGGATGGAATTTATCTGAGAGAGCATTTATCACTGGAATACTTGCATATTCTGCTAGTTTTTCTACATCAGAATGAGCATACACGCGAGCTAAAATACCATCATTAAAACGGGATAAAACACGAGCAGTATCTTGTATGGTTTCACCAGCTCCTAACTGAATATCATCAGCACTTAGGAATATGGCATGACCACCTAAAAAGTACATAGCTGTTTCTGTTGAAACACGAGTACGAGTGGAACGTTTCTGGAAAATCATTGCAAGTGTTAAACCTTTCAAAGGTTTAGTTCGCTCATAAGCCTTAAATTGCTTTTTCAATTTCTTTGATTCATCTAAAAGAAATCGGATCTCTTCAGGAGTGAAATCAGCTAAAGTTAACAAATTACGTTCTTTGAGGTCCATAAGACTCACCAATTCTCTTGAAATCATATAACCTTAAAAAATGTTCGATTTCACTGTTTGAATACTATAGCTAATAAAAAATTTAAGAAAAAAAGAGAAAACAAGTTTAACCATTTAGATGACTTTAATCTTTTTCCCGACTTTAGTTATAATCTCTAAAGCTTCATCTATAAGATCAGCGTTCATTGAAGCCATATAAGAAGTACGTAACAATTCACGACCTTTAGGGGTAGCTGGAAAACGCACAGGATTAGTGAAAACACCCTTAGGTTCATGTTTATAAAGTTCATGAAAGAACTTTAACATCTTTTTCTCTGATCCTATAATTAGAGGAATAATTGCTGTATGGCTATCTGTTACCTCAAAACCAGCATCACTTAAACCAGTCTTCATTTTTAGAGCCATATCCAAGAGGTTTCTCTGATAGGAATCATCTTTTTCAATAATGTCAAGAATAGCAAGAACAGTTGCACAAGTAGAAGGTGGAGGGCTCGCGGTGAAAATAAATGGACGAGACTTATGACGAATCCAGTTACAGACCTCCTTACTGGCTGCGATATATCCTCCAACAGAAGCAAAACTCTTAGAAAATGTTCCCATAATTAAATCAATCTTATCTGTGACACCGAAATAGTCTGATGTTCCTCTACCATGAGAACCTAAAACACCAACTCCATGAGCATCATCGATATAGACAAAAGCATCATAGTCTTCAGCTAAATCCACGAGATGACCTAAAGGAGCAATATCTCCCTCCATTGAAAAAACACCATCGGTAATAATCATACCTTTACCTTTAGGTACGGAACGTAAACCTTTTTCCAAATCATCCATATCATTATGTTTGAAAATATACTTGTTTTCTTGATTAAAACGCCCCAACCTAATACCATCAATTATTGAAGCATGATTATATTGATCTGATATAACCCATTCATCCTCCTCTGACAATAAAGCAGAAATAGAGCCAAAGTTTGCAAGTAAGCCAGTTGAGAAAACAACACAATCTTCCATACCCAGAAAATTAGCTAAACGTTGCTCTAACTCCACATGAAGTTCCATTGTCCCATTTAGCAGTCGAGAACCAGTAGTACCCACACCAAATTCGTTAATTGTTTCAATAGCTTTTTCCTTTACTCTTGGGTGACTAGTCATTCCGAGGTAGTTATTACTACCTAGCATAATAGTAGGTTTTCCATCCATTTCAACAACAGGATTTTGTTCAGAATTAATATGCATAAAATAAGGATAAACACCAACTTTCTTAGCCATAGTAGGAGCGCCAAATTTATAATAGCGATTACATTTTTTCCTGAATTTAGACATCGAATAAATCACTCTTAGATACGCTAGTCTTAATCTTTTTAGGTTGTTTATATTTTTAATTATTAATTGCTACAAGCAAAGTAAGTAAAAAAACCTATATTAAAAAAAATTAACAGTTCAAGACAAAAAATAAAGTTTGATGTTTATAAAAATTACAAAAAAAACGAGGAATAAGAAAAATGGATAATATTCTAGGAACTATCTGCTGTTACAATTTCCATTAAAGAAAGAATTTCCTCCAATTTAGATTCTAAATCAATTCCAACAAGCCCAGCTAAAGCTAAAGTGCTTAATAAACTCTCAACTAATTCATCCTCAATATACGGATCAGATTCTAATCCCTCAATGTCACTCTGAATTTGATTTGCAAAAGCATCAAGCATCCTCTCCCCTATTATCCTACTAGGAAGTTTGGGAATACGAACTGTGTCTGTTTGCTTTATACTATTTCTACTATGAATAAGTTCAAGTAATTTCTCTTGGGCTTGTGCTATTGTTGTCATCATACCACCAGTTTTTGCTTTCACTATATTAACTGAGATGTTATTATTTAAAAAGTAACCTAATATAATATTAAACTTTCTCATTGTTTCAGTGGAAATCTATAACAAAAGGTTCTTTCTTTAGTGTTTATTAGAAAGAGACATTAGAGGCGCCAAAAATGATAAAAATGGAATACTCCATTGGAAATGAAGGGGAGGGGGCTTTAACATGAGACCAAGTATAAAAAAACGAACAAGAAGTTTTATGTCGGAAAGTCTAAAAAGCTGAATTAAAAAGAAAATGTAATACCCGGATAATTATTAGAAAAATATAGGTGAAAAAGGAAGAAAAGAGAAAAGAAAATTTGTAACTAATAAAAAAATTTTTTAGCACAAAGAAAAAGAAAAACAAAAAAACAAAACATGCAGAAAAAAGGATGCCTCGGTGGCTTAGCTCGGTAGAGCGTTTGACTTGTAATCAAATGGTCGGGGGTTCAAGTCCCCCTCGAGGCTCCAATTAAGTTTTTATACTTTTAAATAAACAAAAACAAATTACAAATATAATTAAAAAAAGAAAATAAATCAAAAATAGAAAAAGTATTTCACACTGTAATAACCTTAACTTTATCTTGGTCTTTGATGTTTAACACATTTAGTATTCCTTTTATGAGTTCATCTTTTGTTCTAGCTTTTTTCTTTTCAAGATATTCATATACTTGTTCAATGTATCTTTGTGCCTCTACATGAGACTCTTCTGGATTTATGATCATGGTTATTATCACGTCACTTCTTTCGTGGCATACAAGTTTTATATTTTCGTTTGAGGTAGTCGATAATTTTTCTTCTTTAAGTGTAGCTGATTCATATTTAAATATTTGAGCTAATAATTCTCTGATTTGTGATATTTGCTGCGATAATCCTTCAAAATCTAAGAATAATTGTACCCTTCCGAGTGTTGTACTGATTATCAAGCCTTTTGGGTGGACTATCTTTTCTTGTCCTATTTGTTTTAGTTTATTTGTAAACCAATTTAAAGCATCATTTATTCCTTCTCCTGTTTTGTTACTGGTCTTAAATATCTGGAAACTGATCTTTGAGTAGTTACTCAGTCTTGGAAGTTCGAGCGTTTCAATGATTTCTTCTATTGACATACATTCTAAATCTGCTTTATTGGCAAAAAAGGCAACTACTATTCTGTCCTCAATTTCAATATTTTTAATAAGGTACCAGAACCACTCCTTACCTTCGGCAGTTTTTTCTTTATCAGAAGCGTCAAAGACAAAAATAATACCATAGCTATTTGATGCGTAATTCACCCAAAACTGTTTACGATAAACAAATTGTCCCCCAACATCAAATATCTTGAATAAGGTGTCGCCCACTTTAAAAGATTCAAAACTTACTCCTAGTGTGGGAGTAGTATCTTCCACAAAGGAGCCTGTTTTTAATCTTTCAACTAAAGTGGTTTTTCCAGCATTTTCTAACCCTAGTATAGTTACTGGTACTGATTCTTTTCCTACCTTTAGTACTTTATCATTCACAATCTATCAATGATAAGTTAATGTTTATCATTTTTAATTTTAGCGGTAGTATAAACAATATTAAATTATTTTAAAAAAAAATAGAACATAACTTAAAAATATAAAAAAGAGAAAATATTTATTTTTATTATTTTATATCTCAGGGAACCAGCAGCTAACGTAATGATTAGGTCTAATTTCCTCCAAAGGAGGTTGCTTCTGAGAGCAAACCTCTTTAGCTTTCCAGCATCGAGGATGAAAAGGACAACCACTTGGAGTGTTAATAGGACTTGGGGGGTCTCCTTCTAAGATTATTCTATCCATTTTTATTCTTGGATCTGGTCTTGGTATTGCAGACAATAAAGCTATTGTATAGGGGTGAGCTGTATTTCTGAACAATTCGCCCGTTGGTGCCATTTCCATTATTTTTCCTAGATACATTACTGCTACCCTGTCCGACACATGTTTAATTACGCTTAAATCATGTGCTATGAACATATATGTTAATTTGAAATCTATTTGTAAGTCATGTAGTAGATTTAATATTTGAGCTTGAACTGATACATCTAATGCAGATACTGGTTCATCTAACAGGATAACTTCTGGATTCATGGCTAAAGCGCGAGCTATTCCTATTCTTTGCCTTTGTCCGCCAGAGAACTCATGAGGATATCTTAATGCATGATAATCTTCAAGACCAACTTTACTTAGAATTTCTAGTACTCTTGCCTCCTTTTCTTCATAAGGCATATCGGCGAAATGTATGTCAAATGGTTCTTTTATAATATCTAAAACCATTCTTCTTGGGTTTAAGCTTGCATATGGGTCTTGGAAAACCATTTGTATCTGTCTTTTTATTGCTAGTTCTTCAACTCTTGTCATAGGTTGAAACATATCTATTCCTTTAAAATAGACAGACCCCTCTGTTGGTTCTTCTAATTTAATAATTGTTTTTGACGTTGTACTCTTTCCACACCCACTTTCTCCTACTAACCCAAGTGTTTCACCTTTATGCAAAAAGAGATTTACTCCATCTACTGCTTTAATGAAATTTACTGTTTTTGAATAGAGTAGTGATTGCTCAGCTACAGGGAACCATTTCTTAAGATTTTTTGTTTCAAGAATAGGAAATTTATCAGGGTCCCATGCTGAAAATAGGTCTGTATCTAGTACTTCATATTCTTCAAATGATCTCATGCTTGCCACTTTTATACACCTTCCACAGAAACAGTTGATCTTCTCACTTCTTTCACTTTCTCTTTATCGATTGTTAAATCCAATTCTTCCCAATGATGGCATTGTACACGTCTTGTTTCTGTCACCCACACATCAGGAGGACGAGCCATTCTGCATATTTCTGTTGCATATTTGCATCTTGGATGAAATCTACAACCTTGTGGTGGGTTGATAAGCTGAGGTACTGTCCCGGGTATTGTTTCCAATCTTGTCTTATCTTGTTCTAGTGATGGGATACTATCGAACAATGCTCTTGTATATGGATGAAAAGGATTAACGAATATTTCCTCTGTTGGCCCTGATTCCACTACTCGTCCACCATAGAATATATGCACTCTTTTTGTTATTTCAGCCACTACACCTAAATTATGAGTGATTAACATCAAAGCTAAACCAAATTGTTTTTGCATTTCTTTAATTATTTCCAGAACTTGAGCTTGAATGGTTACATCTAATGCGGTTGTAGGCTCATCAGCAATCAACAAACTTGGTTGTAATGCCAATGCTCTAGCGATTAGAATTCTTTGTCTCATTCCGCCACTAAATTGATGAGGATAATTGTCAATTCTTTCTGCTGAATCAGGGATGCCCACGGCTTCCATCATTTCTATAGCTATATCTCTTGCTTCGTTTTTGTTTACCTTTCTATGTAACTGTATAACTTCGACCATCTGGTCACTTATTTTAAAAATGGGATTAAGGCTTGTCATTGGATCTTGAAATATCATAGCAGCCTCTTTTCCTCTAACATGTCGCATCTGTTCATCTGTTAAGTCTAAAAGATTAACTCCTTTATAGTATATTTCACTTGGAGGTTGTAGTATACGTCCATTTTTAGGTAAAATTCTCAGCACACTATGACTTGTTACTGTTTTTCCGCACCCGCTTTCACCTACAATTCCAACAGGTTCTCCGTAACCTACATCAAAGTTAACACCATCAAGTGCCTCAACTACACCACTCTCTGTATAAAAGCGAGTGTAAAGATTTTTCACATCTAGTATAGGTTCTATTTTTCTCATTATTCTCATTACTCCTTTAGTCTTGGATCCATTGCATCCCTTAAAGCATCACCCAACAAGTTGAAAGCCAATACAACGAAAAATATTGAAAAACCAGGGATGAATGCGAGCTCAGGATTGGATCTGAAAACAGTTTGGGCTTCATTCACCATTTGCCCCCAAGAGATAGTTGTTGGACTACCCAAACCCAAGAAAGTCAATCCAGCTTCTGATAATATTCCTCCTGCAACAGACAACGTTGCTATAACAATTATAGGAGCTAAAATATTAGGTAAAATATGAAGCAAAATGATACGGCGATTACTAGCCCCTAGCACTCTTGCAGCATTGACATAATCTAACCTGTAGATCTGTTTTGTATTTGCCGTTACCAACCTACACAGTCCTCCCCAACCAAATATTCCCAGCACAATAATAATAACCATTGATTGAGGAATTTGTTTCAAGAAAGCTATTCGTCCTCTTCTAATAAATGCTACAGCTAGGATAGCAATAACTAAGAAAGGTAGAGATAGGAACATATCTGTGATTCTCATAATAATTTCTTCTGACCAACCGCGATAATATCCTGCGATAGCACCTAATGATACACCAATAAAGACAGAAAGAACAGTAGAAAATACACCAACTGTTAGAGAAACCTCAGAACCAGCAAGAACTCTTGAGAACTCATCTCTACCGAGAATGTCTGTACCAGCAGGGTACTTCAAATTAGGTCGAGCAATTGAACCACCGCCATTCCAGGCATCAAATAAAGGAACTTGCTGTACAGGGTTAAAGGGTAAAAGAATAGGATAGATAATAGCAATTAAAGTTACAATTGCGACTACACTCCCAGATAATAGAGAAACTTTGTTTTTCTTATATCTTCTCCAGATAAGACTCCAGTTAGAAGGACTACGTTCCCGCAACGTTCCATCTTTAGCAATAATAAGTTCTTTTTGCATAGCAGTTTGTTTATAAAGTCTAATGGAAAATCTAACTGCACCCCAGATTCCTGCAACAATTAAAGACCAGAAAAGAATCCAAATGAAAGTATAATCCCAAGTCACAAATAAAAAGATAAGAAGAAAAACAAAGATAGCCAAACTTTCAACAACTATATCGATGCTATAGTGTTTCCAAGCGATAGCTATTTTTGCTACCCAAGACATTGATGGAGGAAGACGATGCTCTTCCATATACGTTTTAACATTATTTTCAAATACAGTTTTTCTTTTTTCACGAGCAACACGTAACATTTTTTTTCACCTACAATTCAATTCTCGGGTCAACAGCAACGTAAAAGATATCCGTTACTAAATTACCTAAAAGGATCAAAATAGTAAGAATAGCAGTTGTACCCAAAATCATTGGAAAGTCTAATAATCCAACAGCAACAACATACCTATAACCCAAACCTGGCCAAGTGAAAAGCGTTTCTGTAATGGGAGCACCAGCTAAAGCTGAAGCTAAAAACAGACCCACATAGGTAACTACAGGAATAAGAACATTTCTCCAAGCATGTTTCCAAGTAATAACTCGTTCAGAAAGGCCATTAGCTCGAGCAGCTAAAATATAATCTTGACGAAGGACTTCCAACATGGTTGTTCTAACTAAACGAGTATAAGTAGCGAGAGAAGCAAATGTCAAAGCGGTAGTGGGGAGAATCATGTGAATTATCGAATCACCCGTACGCGTCATCAACGAGCTCCACCATGTTCCCCAATCACCAGCACGAAGTGCCGACCAATCAACCATTGGAGTTGGAATAGAATGTGCTTTTGCAGCAGGTAACCAACCCAAGCCATATCCACTGAAGATGTAAATAAGCATTAAACCAAAAACGAAGATAGGCATAGATAGACCAAGAAGGGCAATAGTACTAGCAGTAGAATCAATCCAAGTATTCTGGTTTTTAGCAGCCACTACACCTAGGGGAATAGCTATAAGTAAAGCTAAAACGAAAGAAGCAAGTTGAAGTTTTAATGTCTCCCAAACAAGTTCGCCAATCATAGTATTAATAGAACGACCACCACGATAACTTTCACCCATATTACCATGAAGGAAGTTATAAAACCAAATAACAAAACGAGCATAAACAGGTTGATCCAACCCAAGAGAACGAGTAAGATTAATCTTGTCTTCCTCAGTAACGTTGATTTTACCTAAAAGTAAGAGAGCAACAGGGTCACCCAAACCAGAAACCATTACAAAAGTCATAACCATAATAGCAATAAACAAAGGAATAAGTGTAAGAAGACGGCGAAGAATATAGATAGTCAACCTCATTGTAGCAAGTTGTTTAATAAAAGATACAGGTTTAGAGTTAGAGAATTTTCTGCTAAAAGTGCCCTCAACAGGTTTGGTCCAATCAACAGGTAAGAACAAACCCGTTAAAGCAAGAAGAACGCCAATAATATAAACATAAAACATGAAAGTCATTTGGCCACGTAATGTAATTAAGAAATAAGATGGATTACTATCATTGGGATTGAAAGTTACAGCAGCTGAAGGAGTAGCTGTCTGCCCAGATAAAAGAGTTTTATATTCATTAGCAGTGAAGTTCAAAGTTCGGTTGATAGCGATTATAAGAACAATCAAAGAAACTAAAAGAAATAACGCAGCCATGATATCAGCCATATTACCTCTCTTTTTTACGCCTCCAGATTGAAATACTTGGCCTAAAGCGGCAGCAAGAACACTGAAAAATAACAAAAACCATAGTGAAGCAGAAAGTATGACTATATTACTCGGAATCTGTAACTCAGTATACACCTTAGTAACGTTGTTGTTGTAATCATAGCCAATAGTATTATACTCAACTCTTGAACCAAATATACGAATTAAAAGAGAATCCTGTGTATACTTGTCATGCTCACTCAGAGGAGTAGCATCATAATAAATTTTATAGATAGGCACAAAGGCCGTGGTGAATATTAAGACAAAACCTAATACTTTCAATCCAATTGCAATTGCTTTCAAGTTGATCAACTCTGACTAATTTTAATTATACCTTAAAGAATAATATTCTTTTCTTTAACTCACCAATTGTTGATATTTTTATAAGTTTTTTCTAAAGAAATCAAATGATAAGTTAAGACAAAAAACTAAACAAAAGAAGACAATAATTAAAAAAAATAAAAAAAGAAGAAACAGAGAGGAAAAAAGTCAAAAATAAACTTTTTTGCTGTTTAAATAAGATAATAGAGTTAACAACGCTATGAAGAAATTGAAGAACAAAAATTCGGAAAAATTGAGAGAAAAGGTAGTAATAATAACGGGAGCATCTTCAGGAATAGGGGAACAAGTAGCAAAAGAACTAATAAAATACAAAGCGAAAGTAGTACTATTTGCAAGAACAGAAGAAAAACTAAATAAAGTAGAACAAATACTACAAAGAAAAAAAATTGACACATTAAGGATAGTAGGAGATATAAAGAAAAACGAAGATATAAAGAGAATAGTAGATGAAACATTAAAGAAATACGGAAAGATAGACGTATTACTAAACAATGCAGGATATGGAAAGAATATTGATTTCTTAGAGCAAAGTGATGAAGACATAGAAGAAATGATAGAAACAAACGTGACAGGATTAATAAAATTAACAAAAAAAGTAGCAAAAATAATGAAAAAACAAGGAGAAGGGCATATCATAAACATGTCATCTGCAATTGCAGCAGTGCCAACCTATAGGTTCACAACTTACTGCATAACAAAAGGAGCAGTAAAAATATTAAGCGAAAGTATAAGAAACGAACTAAAAAAAAGTGGAATAAAAGTAAGCACAATTTATCCTGCACTCCACGATACACCATTCTGTGAAAAAGCTAATATAAACACAAAAACATTCAAAACATACAAAAAAGAGGATCTAGCAAAAGAAATAGTAAAAATAATGATAAACAAGAAAAAAGAGTTATATTACCCAAAAATGTATGGAATACTAGCGAAATTAACAGAACACAGCACACAAATAAAAACAGAACTTAGTAAATTTTTTTCTCGTAAACTAGAAGAAAGTAGATTAATTGAAAAAAGCGAAATAAAAGGAACAAGAAGGCAAACAAATACTAGTAAAACAGTTAATTAATGATATTTAAAGGAAGAAGAAGAATTAATTTACTACCCCATCTTTAACCTTTTGGTTTATTGAATAAATGATTCTTTTTTGCAATTTAATCAAAAAAAAATAGAATAAAACCAAGAATTAGAAGCATTATAACTGTTGATTTTAAAAGTTCTTAATAAATAAGGGGACAGTTTGTATACAGTGATAAAAATGGCAGAAAGAAAAATAGGAAGAACAGAAAAATACTGGAAACAAAGACCAGTACAAAAAAGAACGAGACGTGAAGAATTAACTCAAACTTCAATGTATCTCACACAAAGAAGGTGTATTAAATAAAAGGACTATACACCATTTTAATCTATTTTTTTAAACTTTGAATTCCATTAAAAATAAAAAAGTATAATTGTTAATAAAACTAAAGAATATAAAATAAGCACGTAAAGTGAAGAAAGAAAAGCTTTCTTTTCTTATTTATGATTCCCACGATTCGTGAATGATGTCTGTCTCAACCCCTTCATAACAGTGTATGTTTGGATTGAGTTCAAGAGATTAAACTTCCTTTAGTTTTTTCTCTTGCAAGACAGAGTGCGAAAAACTTTACGTAAAAAAGCAAATCATGTTAAGTTAAAGCCTATAACAGCATTTATCTTAAAGAGATTCTGCAGGCAGTGTTAAAATGTTCAAATGATTTGAATAATCAATCAACTAACTAAATCGTAGTTGAAGAAAAATAACTCAACAAAAAATATTTATACTGAAGAAAAAAAAAAGCAACAGAACTTAATAAGAATAAAAAGTGGGGTAGTGATCTAGCCCGGCTATGATACCTCCTTGACGTGGAGGATGTCACAGGTTCAAATCCTGTCTACCCCACCACAGCATTTTTTAAAGTTCCAAGCCGTCTTGTTGGTGTTTACTATTTACGACTGATTTGTCTTAATGACTAACTTAATAAAAAAGTAATTTTTTAAAAATCTAAAAAAGGATGAATAACTTTGATTAAGTCCAAAGTAGTTATTGTTTTTCCTAAGAGAGATCAAGCTGCATCATCAATGTGGGATGTAATTAAAGAATCTTCTCTTTTCAAGAGATTAGATTATGAACAAGAGATTTATGCTTATACCAGGTTTTCTAATGATATTAAAGCTATTCATGTCGATAACGATGGTGTAAATATTTCTAATTTGGAGGAAATAATTAATACTGATTTGTTTATTTTTGCTAGTAGACATAGTGCTGAATCTGGTTTTCCTGCTTTACTTATTCACACTCCTGGTAATTGGGGTGAAGCTAGACTAGGAGGCAATAGTTACGAGCTTGCTTATTCTTCTGCTTTAGCCATCAAGATAGGATTAAAGAACTTGAGATTTTTCAAAGACGATTTAAAACTTGAAGAATACAGAGTTGGGATTGAAGTCACCCACCATGGTCCTACTAATATGAGTACTCCCTTATGTTTTATGGAATTAGGAAGTAGTGAAAAATATTGGACAGATAAGCGAGGAGCTGAGGGAGTTGCAAAAGCTATAATCAAGACTGCAGAGGAGTATTTAAAGGCAAAAAGCAGAGAAAATGGAGAATCTGTTTATGTTGGTTTTGGTGGAAATCACTATGCTTACCGTTTTGAAAAAAAGTTATATAGTGAAGAAAGCATTCTGATTGGCCACATTGCGCCCAAATATGTATTGGATCATATTAATTATGAGATAGTTAAGCAAGCTTTTGAAAAGACTATTGAGAACCCTTTCGCTGCCATGGTAGACAAGAAAGGAACAAGATCTGAACATAGGAAGAAGATTAGAGAATTCATTGATAAACTGGGTAAAGAGTATTTAGAGGTATAAAATTGTTTTTGTGTAATATATTACTTCACTCTTCTTCGTTTTTTCTTATTTTTTTATTTATAGTGTTTTTCACTTAGTGTTTTTTTGCGCACAGTCACATAAAATTTAATAGGTACAATCATTTTTTTTTCTTTATGAATGTAGATTTTGATATTGATTCCATCCTAGCGCGTTATAATTTTGATTCTAGCGCTTTAATTCAGATTTTGTCCGATGTTCAAGATAAATATGGTTATCTCCCACGTGAAGTCTTAGAGGACATTTCACAAAAAATTGAAGTCTCTTTAAGTAAAATGTGGGGTGTAATATCTTTTTATGCCTTATTTAAACTTAAACCTCCTGCCAAATATAACATAACAGTTTGTCAAGGTACAGCATGTCATGTTTCAGGAGCAAAACGCAATCTTGAGTACATTGAATCAAAGTTAAATCTAAAAGCTGGAGAACATTCTCCTGATGGGAAATACTCTCTTGAAACTGTAGCTTGTATTGGTTCATGTGCTTTAGCCCCAACGATCGTTATCAACGGAAAAGTTTATGGCAGAAATACAGTAAAAACAATTGATAAGCTACTTTCGAGATTAGAGGAGGGCGAAAAAAAATGAATAAATCTAATCATTTTCATGATATAACTGAAGAAGCAATATTATATAGCAAGGAGAAACATAATAAAAATAGGATTATTATAGGCTATGGGACTTGTGGTATTGCTGCAGGAGCAGAAGAAGTTCTGAAAGAAGTGCAACAAGTGCTTCATGAATTAAAAATAGAAGATGTCATTATAGAAAAAACAGGATGTATAGGTTGTTGTTCTTATGAACCTTTAATGGATATTGAACTAGCTAACTCACCCAGAGTTTCTTATAAAAATGTTAAACCTAAGGAAGTAAAAGAGATAATAGATAAACACTTTGAAGGAGAACTCAAAAAAGAAAAAGTTTTCTGCATGTTTGATGAACAAGAAAATATTATTCAAAACCAAGAGTCATGGAAATATAATATTCCAGAGATTTACTCTGGACTACCAACTTTCAAATCCTTGCCAATGTTAAAGAAACAAAAGAGAATAACGTTAAGAAATGTTGGAATAATTGATCCTGAAAACATCAACGATTACCTTGCTAGAGGTGGCTACCAAGCCCTTTACAAAACTCTAACTGCTCTTTCTCCCAAAGAGGTTATTGATGAAATCAAATCTTCTGGCCTTCGTGGTCGTGGTGGTGCTGGTTTTCCTACTGGCGTGAAATGGGAATTCGCATATAATGCAGAACTTTCAAAAACGACTGAAGATAGTATTGAAAAAACTGAAAAATATGTTGTCTGTAATGCTGATGAAGGCGACCCTGGAGCTTTCATGGACAGATCTTTGATTGAAGGAGATCCTCATAGTGTAATTGAAGGATTGACTATTGCTGCTTACGCCATTGGAGCAACTAAGGGATTTATTTACATCCGAGCTGAATATCCACTTGCTATTAAACGTTTAGAGATTGCACTAAAACAAGCCTACGAAAACCATTTTCTTGGAGACAACATTTTTGGTACTGATTTTCATTTTTCTATTGAAATCAGAAAAGGAGCTGGTGCTTTTGTTTGTGGAGAAGAAACAGCTTTAATAAACTCTATAATGGGATTACGTGGTGAACCTCGTCCCCGTCCTCCTTATCCTGCTGTTTCCGGATTATGGGGTAAACCAACAATTATCAACAATGTTAAGACTCTTGTCACAGTTCCTGTTATTCTTCTTAATGGCGCTAAATGGTTTAGCAGCATTGGAACAGAAGACACTAAGGGTACTGCTGTTTTTGCTCTTACTGGGGACGTTAAAAATTCTGGTTTAGTTGAAGTCCCTATGGGTACAACTCTTCGTGAAATCATTTTCGATATCGGTGGAGGTGTCAAAGGGAATAAACAGTTTAAAGCAGTTCAGACAGGGGGTCCTTCTGGTGGTTGTATTCCTTTTTCGCTAATTGATACTCCAGTTGACTTTGCTTCTCTTAAGAAACTTGGTTCTATTATGGGTTCCGGAGGCATGATTGTCTGTAGTGAGTCCACTTGTATGGTTGATTTAGCTCGTTATTTCATGACATTTATCGCATCTGAATCTTGTGGAAAATGCACTCCTTGTCGAGAAGGAACAGTTCGCGCATTAGAAATGCTTGAGAAAATCACATCTGGTGATGCTACAATAGACATTCTTACTGATTTAGAGCAATTATCACTTGTTATCAAAGATACTGCTCTCTGTGGTTTAGGTCAAACTGCTCCTAATCCTATTTTGTCTACTCTTAAATACTTCAAAGAAGAATATATTGAGCACATTGAACAAAAAGTATGTCGAGCAAAGGTTTGTCCTGGATTATTCAATTATGTTATTAATGATGATCTTTGCATTAAATGTGGTGTGTGCCAAAACGTTTGCCCAGTTGATGCTGTTTTTGGTTCTAAGGAGACTGGTTTTTTCATTGAGAATCGTCTATGTATCTCTTGCAATGCATGTTTTGAGCGTTGTCCAAAGAGAGCAATTGAGAAGGTGAATTAAAATGTCAGAAGAAAAAATTTCTATTATTGTTGATGGTCAAAAAATCTTATGTAAAAAGGATGACACATATCTTTCAGCTATCACCCGTGCAGGAATAGAGATCCCTACTTTGTGTCATATGGAAGAATTAAAACCGTCCGGTGCCTGTCGTATTTGTGTTATTGAGGTTGAAGGAGCGCCTAATTTAGTTGCTGCTTGCGTCACACCAGTTCGTCCTAATGCAGTGGTTACTACCTATAATGAACGAATTCATCGTGCGCGTCAAACTAATATTGAATTACTTCTTCGCTCGCACCCATTAAACTGTATAGTGTGTAATAAAAATGGTGTTTGCACTCTACAAAAACTAGCCTATCAGTATGTTCCAAAGAGTCGCTTAAGTAAACTAGAGGGTAAAAAACCAACTACAGACCTAGCAGAAGTGAATGAATTTTTTGTGCTCAATTATTCCGCCTGTATCCGTTGTCAGCTTTGTGTTCGTGTTGCAGATGAGATACAAGTATGCAATGTTCTTTCCATGCAGGACAGAGGTTTTGATATCTATCCTAGTGCTGGTTTTGGTAGAAGTTTTGAAGAAGCAGGGTGTGTCGCTTGTGGGAATTGTGTAGAAGTCTGTCCAGTTGGAGCACTAGTTAGCAAATCTATCAAAACTACAAAAAGTCGGTCTTATGAATTAAAGAAAACAGTAACAACATGTACTTACTGTGGAGTTGGTTGTCAACTAGAGATATTAGTAGATCCAAAACAAAACAAGATTGTTAACGTTCAATCACATAGAGACAGCATAAATGGGTTATCACTTTGTGTGAAAGGGAGATATGGATGGAATTATGTCCATCATCAAGACAGAATAAATACTCCATTAATTAAGAAGGATGGAAAATTTGTAGAATCTAGCTGGGAAGAAGCTTTCGATCTTATTGAAAAGCAATTCAAGAAAATTATTAGTGAATCGGGCCCTGATTCTCTTGCTTTTCTAACTTCTGCCAAATGTACAAATGAGGAGAATTATTTGATGCAGAAGCTTTCCCGTGCAGCTATTGGAACAAACAATATTGATCACTGTGCGCGCCTTTGTCATGCTTCTACAGTCACTGGACTTGTCAAAGCTTTTGGCTCTGGAGCGATGACAAATAGTATTTCTGATTTAACTAATGATGCTGAAGTTATCTTTATTATTGGAAGCAATACAACAGAGGCGCACCCAGTAATAGGGACAAAAATTAAGCAAGCTGTTAAAAATGGCAAAACAAAATTAATTGTTGCTGACCCTCGTAAGATTGAACTATCAGATTATGCTGAAGTTTATATGTCTCAAAGACCAGGTAGCGATGTTGCTCTTATCAATGCTATGATCAAGTACATTATTGATGAAGGGTTATATGATGAAGCGTTTATTAAACAAAGGACAGAAGACTTTGAGAAATTAAAAGAAAACATTAGCAAAATAGACTTTTCCTCCCTCTGTAAGATTGCTAATGTTGAAGAAGAAGAAGTAAAAAAAGCTGCATCACTTTATGCTACTGCAAAAACTGCAGCCATAATTTATGCTATGGGTATTACCCAACATACAACAGGGACAGATAATGTTCTAAGTCTAGCTAATTTGGCTATGATAACTGGAAATGTTGGAAAACCAGGTACTGGAGTTAACCCGTTACGTGGTCAAAACAATGTTCAAGGAGCTTGTGATCTGGGAGGATTACCTGATGTTTTCCCTGGTTATCAAAAAGTAACTAATGAAGAGAACATCAAGAAATTCAAAGATTTTTGGGGAGTAGATAAGCTTGATAACAAAGAAGGATTAACCGTTGTTGAAATAATGAACGAAGCCCATAAAGGAAATATTAGAGGAATCTACATCATGGGTGAAAATCCAGTCATTAGTGACCCAAATGTTAACCATGTTAGAGAAGCTCTTGAAAAGGTGGAATTCTTAGTTGTTCAAGATTTATTTATTACTGAAACTGCAAAATATGCAGACGTTATTCTTCCAGGACAGTCTTTTGCTGAAAAAGACGGTACTTACACCAATACAGAAAGAAGGGTACAGAGAGTTCGAAAAGCTATAGAAACAGAAGGAAGTAGATTGCCTGATTGGAAAATATTAGAGATTATGCTTAACCGTTTTGGAATTGAAAAACACTATAACTCTCCGAGTGAGATAATGGATGAAATTGCTCAAGTAACCCCAATCTATGGAGGAATTAGTTATGAAAGGTTAGAAAATAGAGGTCTACAGTGGCCATGTCCATCAAGTGATCACCCTGGTACTCCTATATTACACAAGGATAAATTCTCTAGAGGAAAAGGAAAATTCCACACTATAAATTACTTGGACCCAGACGAACTTCCTGATGACGAGTATCCTCTAATTTTAACCACAGGCCGTAATTTATTCCATTTTCATACTGGAGAGATGACACATAGAGTTGCAGGAATTCACCAACGTAAACCAATCGAAAAAAGTGAAATAAACGTTAAAGATGCAAAGAAATTAGGAATAAAAACTGGTGATAAGGTCATCATTGAATCAAGGAGAGGTAAAGTACTAACAGAAGTAAAAGTCACTGACAGGATTAAGGAAGGAGTCGTTTTCATGACTTTCCACTTTAAAGATTCAGCTGCTAATCTCCTAACAAATGATGCCCTTGATCCTCTTTCAAAAATACCAGAACTCAAAGTATGTGCAGTAAAGGTAACAAAAAAATAGGCTTTATTTCTTTTTAATACCTAGTTTTTTCTTTAATTTTTTTATTTCAGTATCAATTTCATCAGAAACCTTATTCTGCAAACTATATGACAAATCTTGTAGCGCATGTAATCCTAGGAAGGGGATATTGTTTTCCATCCAATATTTATATTCTGACTCTAGTGTTAAGTTGACATATTGAGAAAAGAGGTCAAATTCGAAAATTTGATTATTAAATAAGTACTTCGCCACTAAGAATGCTAAGAAGAAGTGCCTTTTTTCAATTAAATGATGAATCCACTCTTTAGGATTATTATTTAATTCATAGCTATCAAGAGGTTCAAAATTTTTTCTTTCTATAATTTTAGATTTAGGTAATAAATAATCCTCTTTTTCTAAAGAAAAGTTTGAAATATTTAATCTTGGAGTATTAACATTTAAAAAAAACCTATATTCAAGAGTATTCATATCAATTATTTTTGTTGCATCATAAAGCCTGATTCTAGGAGCTAAACGAATAAATACATCAGCTCTACTTAAACCAAAAGAAAAAATAAAAGATGGAGGAACTGCGTAATCTTCAGCATATAGAGCAAGCAGTGGTTCAATCAACCCATTTTCATAAATAAGTATCGTTACTCCCTCTTTTATTGTCTCTAACTGTCTTAACAGCCTCACATCAAGGTGGGGACGATCACAGGGAACAAATTGTATCGAGGTTTTTGGTAATAATTTTAATAGTACAGATGCTATCCCCTTTCCTACACCAATAAAATTAATTTTTTTGTTATCTTCAACAAATCCAATATTATCTCTTTTTAGGAGAGGTTTTAATATACCCTCATATTTTATTTTCCTTTTATGGTTGTTTAAGGATACAATAACATTGTCATAATTATTAATTCCATCTTCTACTATTTTAAAAAGCAAAGGCTTGGCATTTATGTCCATTAATGCTTTATCTATAAGTTCTCCTTTCTGCTTGTACCTTTTCGAATCACCACCAGATAAGACAGCCAAACTTACCTGTATGTAAATTACCTCCTAATAAAAAATAGGTTAGTATCAGCTTTTTAATTATTTCTCCTTTTAAAAAAATGAAAAGTCTACATTAAAAGTCTATTAACAAAAGTTCTTTGATGTTTAATATTTAACTTTTCTCGAGAAATAGTTGTTATACAAAACAGAATAAAAATAATCAACATGAAACATAATGACTTTAGAGCAATAGGTTAAAAATATAGATAAAAACGTATTTTTGCTTATTTTTCTATTCACAAAATATAATATAATATATAATAATTATTATCTAAGACTTAAAAGTTTTTTATAACTATCAATCCAAACCTTGAATTTAAGGAAGATATAATCTAAAGTAATAATTGGGAACATAATCTTAGAAGCAGCTTAGATGGCTTTAGCTAGACACAATTAAAATGTTCCGACAAAAAACCTAATACTATGTATGGTGTTTTTATTAACTAGTAAAAATTTTTATAGTTGTAAGTAAAAGGTTATATGAAAGTGATAGCACTATCAAAAATGATAGTAATTGAATGATAGCCGAAATAAAAAAATCAAAAAAGATGAAAAAGAATGTTACAAGGTCAAGAGCGATGGGATAAGATAGAAGAATTAAAAAAACAAGGATTTACATATTCAGAAATCGCCCCCATTATAGGCCTTGGTTCAGGAAAAGCTGTTAGTGTTTGGGTTGCGCGTAACAGAAGCAAGTATGAAAGTGGGAAAAGTCAACCACGTAAAAAAAGAACTGAAAGAGTTAAACGTTTTCCACAGGTATATGATGAAAAACAAATTTATAATCTTCATAAAGAAGAGATCGAGAAAGGAGAAAGTTTGGATATCAGCCAATTTAATAATGAAGATATAGAAACTTTTCTTATATCCATCCTCAACTTATGTGATGTCGATGTAACGAAATTTCACATTCACAAAGATGAAGAAAATGAACGTTGGACAGTAGGCATTCTTGCAGAACTCAAGAGTCGTAATAAAACTATTTTCCCATATAGCGTTAGAATACGGACAACAGCAGCTATAGGAAAATATCTTCCAGAACTTAAAGATCAGGAAGAGATAGAGAAAAAAAGAGTTATTGCCTCTAAGATCAAGTCAGTTGCTCAAGAAGTAGAAATTTTAAGTGCAGCAATGGGAGAAAATAATACAGAGTAGAAGTGAGCATAAAAGAGAAAATAGCACATTTAGGAAGAACAAACCTTTGTTATTACTTAAAAAGCGATATCAGTATGTTTTTTTGCAGAATTTACTCTAATTAAGTTATAAGAATAAATTTCAACAGATAGGTCATTTTTTTCTATGAAGTTAATGTAAAACTTAAAAAACACTATCACTATCACTACCACTATCACAATTACTATCACTATCGAATGATAAAAAATATTAGGAAAACTGTAATAAAAAAAAGAAAAAAGATAAGAACTAATCTAGTTTTGTCCCACAAGATATACAAAACTTATCTTGTATCTCATTCTTTGCTCCACAGTTAGGGCAAAACTTGGCTTGAACTACATCTTGTGTCGACAATGATTCGGAAGGTTGTGAAGGAACTGAAGAGGGAGGTACAGAAGAGGGATCTTGACCAGGAGTTTCTGTTGGAGGTTGTGAAGGAACTACGCCTAGTGGTGCTACTAAAAGAATATCCCTTTCTAGATCCTTCAACCCTATTATTAAAAGGATAAAACCAACTAGAGACAACAACCCGCTAACGCCGAACATGGCAATACCGGTAATAAACTGCATTATATTAGCAATTATTGTAAAAGCCACTGCAATGAATAATTTTTTAGATGCTGGCTTAGCAAATCTACCTTGTTTCCTTAAATCTTCGAATGTATCGTAGATAAAATAGAAACCAGCAGCTAATGAGAAAGAACTTAAAAGTGAGAGTATCTTTCCAAAAGTTCCAGGGATAAAGCTTAAAACATAACAGACAATATAACCATAAATACCAAAACTAACATTTTTTGTATTTTTTAGGGATTGATCTAAATTTGCAAATTCTGAAAAACCACTTCCGAGTCTGTAATATTGCACTAATATCATAATTATAACAACAATATAGGCCAAGGCAAGCAACAAGATGAAAATGCCCAAAATTATTAGAGGCCCAAACATTACGCCGACTAATGAATATGGATTGTTTGGGTCAACAGTCATTTCACTTCCTAACGCAATAACCAATATAATAATTGCAAGGATCAATAGTATAAAAGACAGCACAACAACAGCTAAAAGTAATTTAGCTATTTTTCCTGAACTTTCAGATATTTTTCTTTTTGATAATTCAAAAGGATTTACTTGTGTTTGATACATTTAAACACCAAAACATATAAGTTTATTCTAGTTAATAAATGTGTCTCAATAATTATCTGAAAGTTTATTATTCAACAACTAATAAAGGTTAAAGTGCAAAAATTATAAAGAATGAAGTCAATAGAAACAATAGAATAATAAAAAATAAAATTAGACACAAATAATAAACTTTTTTATTTTTGTATATTTTCCTTCACAATGTCATTTTGCTCTTTCTGTACTTCATTTCTTTTCTCTTCTAAGTCTTTTGTTGCATAGACTTTAGTTGGAAATTGTTCGTTTCGTGAGTCTCCCACATGTCCAACTAAATCAGAAACGATATATTTTTGCTGCACAGTTTTATGTAAATCACCAATATTGTCTTCTGTTAATTGTTGCAATCTACTTCGGATGCCCACACGTTCTCCTGAAGATAACAAGAATCCAGACCTACTTATAGTATCTGCTTGTCTTCTTGCAGTTCTTTGAGCTACCAAACCTAAACTTTTTGCAAATATTAGGTTCCACTCGTTTCTATTCCTATTAAAAATCAACAAACCATCAACACCTACGCTATCTAAACTTGCACTTATTTCATCGGGAGAACCTTGTGTTATCGATTTGAATTTCTTTTGATCCGTAGGTTCTTTAAATTCCCTTACAGAGTGATCATAAATGAGATAAACATGTTCCATACTAACACCTAAAAGATACTATATTATGACTGATTTATTTTTTATTAAAAAATTTCCTCACTAGGCAACATAAAATTTTTGGAATAAAATAAAAAAGCAGAAAAATAAGTTTACAATTTAAAATAGTAAAAAAAAGAAAAAAACTATTGCCCTTTTACTTGAGCCAAATCATTGTTTACATTTACTAATACTGCATTAATGTGGTCTAAACGGTTATTTACTTCTGTAATTTCACTTGGAGATGGGCTACCACCTTCAACAATAGCAACTATAACATTTATGTCTGTTTGTATGGATATTAAAGAGAAATATATTATCGCAATAGCATCTCTTGAACCACTTAATTGAGTCATTCCATTATTCGTTGTTTGATTAAAGTAATAGCTAGCGTTCCACATCTGCTTGATAGATGAGTCCAAAGAGGTGTTTGCTGCTAGAAAGTTAGTATAGGCAGTTGGATAATCGGCCCCATCAAAAGCAGTTGCTCCAGCATTAATATACCCCTTAATCTCTTTAAGATCTTTCATTGCTCCAAACAAATAATAGAATGATTGAGCTATATAATAGGCATTGTCAAGGTTTGAACTAATATTAAATGCCTGGAAATTAGAGGCAAATTCATTTGCAGTTTCACTGAACTCTCCATAAATATTTGTTGTTGCATTTTCCTTAATTCCTGATATTCTAGTATCTAACGAATGAGCGCTTGTTTGTAGGTTTTCCAAGTTTGTTATACTTTCAGAGAGATCCGCTCTTACAGTGTCATAATCGCTAACATTTTCGTAACCAGTAGAGAAAACTGAAAGCGTACTATTTAACCCTATAAGTACTGGACCTAGATCTCCTCCAAAGAAACTTAAATCTGCAGCTAACCCAGTCATATCCACAATAAAAGCAACTGTACCATTCAATATAGGGGTGTCTGAGTGAACTAACTGAGCAACAGTTTTTGTTTGTAAAGCATTATAAGTGACATTGAAGTGTTCACCAGCTCTGTTAAAGTAGATTTCTGTTCCCGTAAAGTTAGTTTCATCACCTATAATTTCTTGAGCTTTCATTATATTATAAGCTCCAAAGAAGAAATGAATCAACGTCGCATAATTACTTTGACTACCATTTTCAAATGTTGGTTTTGATACTAACACATCAATCAATCCTGTTGCATTCTCGAAGATACTGAGATAACCTTCCATCTGATCTAGGGTTGAATCAATTTCATCCATTCCTTCTATTGGTAATTCATGAAGTTCAGTTTTTATTTCCTGCCAATTCACCTGTTCTATCTCGTTTAAAGCGTCATCAAAAACATAACTACTATTATCAAACAATTCTAGACCCTCATTAATATATTCAATACCTTGATTGAACAAGTCATCATCTATGGTTTGCTTAACTTGATCACCTTGCATAGTTAATGATTCAGAACTTGTATTCAAAGCGTTTGAGATCAGATCAAACCCTTTGAACAACTGATAAGATCCATTAACAAATGTTCCTGCTCCACCTAGGAGTATAAATGCTGCTTGGAACAGATGGTTAAAGTCATCTGCTGCATCACCTAAATAAGGTGACATAGAAAGAGCGCCTAATAATAATTCAATATCTTTTCCTCCTTTTTGGAACCATTCTGAGGCTAAATTCAAATTGTTTACTGCTTCATTGATATCTGCTTGATCTGCATTCTGTAAATCTTGAAGGTATGAAAATCCATTTACCATATATAAAGCTCCAACGCTCATATTAGTTCCTAGGTCAACAACTCCCGCAATAATTAGGTGAACAAAGGGTGTCATAACCATTCCTATTATAAAAAATATCAAAGCAAAAAAGGCTGAGAAAATTACCCACCATTTAGGTTTCTGAGTAAATATCTGAACTATCCACGTCACCGATAATGTACCAAAAATAAATATCGGTAAACTAATAACTAAATCAACTACAAATGCAAAACCTGCATATTGCTTAATACTCTCTAGATTGTTCAACAGGTCTGCAGGGATATTATTTGATATGGAAGTATTAGTAATGGAATCAAGTTCGTCTACTATCACAAAAACTCTTTCTGAGACAGGAGCTAATGGATTATATACAGGAGCGTTAACTAAGTGCAACAAGTAACCTGCACCAAAGATAATTATTATTGCTAAAGGAAAGGTTACAAAAACTTTCCATTTACTTCTGGTCAACCCTGCAAAAACACCTAGACCTAGTAGCCCTAAAACATAGGCAACAATTGTAGCTATAATACTGTCAGTAGGGTGTAGAGCCACCTCGAGTATAAACATCAGAGCTATTGTCCAAATTAGAAGAAACAGCAACCCCCAACCTAGAAAACTCCACTTTTTCTTTTTTTCTTCTTGATCTAAAATTTCTTTTTCTTTTTCTTTTGTCATTTAGATTCTACCCTAAAAAGTTCTATTATATATATTTGTGTAATAATATTTATATGTGTTGAAATTTTGTGATTTCTGAATTTGAAGTCCAAAAAATAATGTTTTAAGGTCAAAACAATGAATAAAACGAATCTGGATAAATTAAAAGAGTTGGCTCAACCATTTTTCTTAAAAGCCAAAAAAAAGGAATCAAATACTTTGATTTTACTAGTACATGGTTTTGGTGCGTCGTGTACAGAAACACGTCCTTTAGCTGAATTCTTAGCTGGAGAAGGATATGATTGCTACGGTATTTTACTATCAGGTCATGGATCTTCATCAAAAGATTTAGATAAAATAAAATGGACAGATTGGATCAATGATATCAAAGATGCTTATGACAAATATTCAAAAAAATATGATAAAGTAATTATTGGAGGAGTATCATTAGGCGGAGCTCTATCTTTATACTTTGGAAGCTTATTCCATGTTAACGGGATCTTTACTATAAATGCCTTTTATGAATTCAAACCTTTACACAAAATCATTACTCCATTATTAGCTATATTCAAGAAACATATTCCAAGGAGTGAACAACGTATAACGTGGTATATTGAGAACAATCTTTTTTCATATTCATATGATTCTACTTACGGAGCTTATCAGATTTTAAAATTTCATAAAAGACTACACAAAAATATTAAGAAAATTAGCGTTCCTGTTCTTTTAACCCAAAGTCAAACAGATCAGACAGTTAAACCTAAAAACGCTGAAAAAATCTACAAAAAGCTACAATGTAAAAAGAAACTTGTAAAAATACCGCAAGGAGATCATATTCTCACAGTGGATGAAAATAGAGAATTAGCTTTTAAAGAAATCATAGCGTTTATTCGTGACATAAATTATACCAATTCCCCATAGTTTCCCCCTCCTCCAGGAATGATTTCCAATTTATTTTCTCTCATCAACTCTATTTTTTTACCAACATAATCATTCTCTTTTCTAATTTCTTCTATTGATGCATTAAGTAAAATATTGTATTCATTTTCAAATGTAGCTATTAAACGGTTATACTCTTTTATCACCGTTTTTGAATCAGGATTCTTTATTTTAAGCCCTTTAGAAATAAGTGACACGAGAGGTACACTATCAAAATAAGGAGGACGTTTTGTGTTTTTTTTATTTGTAGTCGCTAATAATTCTACTCTGTCATTCACGCCTAATTTAAGTAAACCATTACATGCAGGACAACGTAGTTTTCTAGCTGATATTGAAATCATGAATTGTTTCTCATTTTCTTTTTCAAAATAAATGAACTTTTCATCATAAATTTTTGAAGGATTATGAATATATACTATCCTTCTTCTACATTTATAGCAAAAAGACAGATGATATTTGCCCAAACGAGGATCTAATCCAACATTCAAAATAATCTTGGACTTCTTTCCTTTTTCTAATGACTTTTGGATTGAACTGAAAGATACATCATCAACCTCTATCACATTTGCTTCTCGTCCTATTTTCGATGATTTAGGAGAATGGCTATCTGAATTGCTTAAAAAAGTATACCCCCAAAGTTCTTTTATTTTATCAGCCATCGCAGAATTTGCAGAAAGGCCGAGCTCTACAAAGTCAACCTTAGCAGTTGATTCTTTAAAACAGTCTTTTAGTGATGAATATTTATTTTCTCTAAAAATTGAAGTAAAAGGGGTAAATATATGTGCAGGACCAATTAAACAGTTATACTCTCTTACCAAATCTACAAGTTGAGAAGCATCCATGTTCACTCTAGGTCTTCCACCATAGCGAGATAGTTTTATTTTGTTCTTTTTTTCAAACTCTATTGCTATCTCAATACCAGTTTTTAAACTAGGAACTATAACTAAATGATGAATATGTTCGTTATCCTCAACTTCTCCTGTAGCAATAAACAATGTATTGGATTCTTTCTTTGAAGGGCTGTATAATCCATCAACTTCATAAGACAAATTTTCTTGAAGGTATTGATTCCATTGTTTGTGAAAAACATCTCCTGTTCCTATTATATCAAGTCCTTTTTTTCTTGCTTCTGCAGCTAAAATGGAAATCTTCATGTTTTTTGATACACCACGCGAGAAAGGACTATGGATATGAAAGTCAACTATCTGCTTCAAAAAATCAACTCATGTTTAACTTTTTTTTGTTGAGAAAATCAAATACCCGGTTTTTAGTTTTGATGCTTCTTCCTCGGTTAATATTTCAACAGTTAGTTTTTCTTCATCATATGGGACAATTAAACTATTTCCTAGTGGATCTTCAATAATAAATGTAAGAGGTAAACTTCTTTCTATATAACTATTTAACTGGTTAATATATTGGATAATTTTTTCTCGTTCACCTTTGCTTTGTGCATTCTTAAGTAAAAATAGAACTTTTTCTTTCACATCTTGCAGTACACCTTCTATATTATTTATAAAACCAGTTGAACTTGGTCCTGGTTCTATCAAAACACCCAATTCAGGAATTCTCACTGTTCCATTGGCAGAGCGAACTATTTTAGAAGTATAATCTTTGGCATTTTCTACTCTATAAATATATCTTGTTGCTTCCTTTGATTCAAGGTTTAACATATCGTTATGTTTGTAACCACAATTATTGCATTTAATGTTATACAACCAAACCTTTGAAAAATGAGGAATATTTAGAATCTTCTGAGAGACCTCAACATCGTTACTTTTACAAGATGGACATGTAATATCGAATTCTAGAGCACCAATGTCTTCGATTGTCATTTGCGTGACGACATTCACTGATGTTAATATAAAACTTCGGAATCACTAGTTTACTAAACAAAAATTAATTTATAATCACAATTTCTTACATACAATGAGTTTAAGCGAAAAACTACCTCTTATTTATCAAAAATTATTAGAATTCTATGGTAAGCAAAACTGGTGGCCAGGAGAAGGAATAGAAATAGCTATAGGAGCAGTACTAACTCAACAAACATCATGGAATAATGTTGAAATAGCGTTAAATAACCTCAGAAAAGCAAATTGTTTGTCAATTAAATGCTTACAATCAATCGAATTAAGTAAACTCGAAGAATTGATTCGTCCATCAGGTTATTATAGATTAAAGGCCATTCGGTTGCGTAATTTGATTAATTTACTTGCAGAAAAACCTAAACCTACACGGGAAGAGCTTTTAAGTGTTAAAGGAATTGGATTCGAGACCGCAGATTCTATTTTAAACTATTTATTTGAAAAACCCTTTTTCGTAGTCGATGCTTATACTTTCAGAATTTTTAAAAGACTAGGGATTTATAATAAAGAGAAATTTGATTATAACGAATTACAAAAACTAGTATCACAAAATATACCTGAAGATGTAGAATTATACAAGGAATTTCACGCATTATTAGTTAAACATGCAAAAGAGACATGTTCAAAAAAAAGTCCCAAATGTAATGAATGTCCTCTCAACGACATATGTGAAAAATTAGTGGTTTATTAACCAAAAATAGACAATTGAAAGTGTTTAAATAAAAACAAGTAAAGTTAGAAGTAATGTATCTAACCAAAGAACAAGAAAGAATTTTAGAAGGAGAGGAAGGGGAATCTCTTTCTAAAATGCTACAGTTAATAGTTAAAATTGGAGAAGTAAATGATGCAGAGAAGCTTATTTCTGTAAATAGTGCTCAAATTGCAGGAGTTTCTTATTTAACTGTAGGTGATGCAATATTTTCTTTTTTTGACATGATAAATAAAGACAATTTGAAAGTAAAGATCCCTTCGTGGTTAAATCCAGCAGGAATGGATATGGGCAGATACAAAGAGATGGGAATTGATAGTTTATTTTCTAAAAAGCAAATACAGATTATTGAAGAGTATAGAAAGCTAGGGATAAAAGATACTTTAACTTGCACACCCTATTTAGTGGGGCACGAACCAAAATTTGGAGAACATGTTGCATGGAGTGAGAGTTCTGCTGTTTCAATGGCTAATAGTTATTTTGGAGCAAGAACAAATCGTGAAGGAGGGCCCTCATCTTTAGCTTCAGCGTTAACAGGGCTTACTGCAGAATATGGATTACATTTACCAGAAAATCGTAAACCAGAGGTATTAATAGAAGTAGATGCAGTATTAGAGTCCTTCGCAGATTTTTCAGTTTTAGGGTTTTGGTTTGGAGAGAATCAAGGAGGAAAAATTCCTTTTTTTAGGGGAATAAAACAACTGTCTATAGAAAAAGCAAAGAGTCTATCTGCAGCAATGGCTGCATCGGGAAGCGTAGCGATGTATCATGTAGAATACTTCACACCAGAATATAAGAAAATTAAAAAAGAGGATTTAACAGAAACAATTCACTTTACTGAAGAAGAAAAAAAGTCAATCTATGAAAGATTTAAAGAGCAAGATAATATTGATTTGATTGCAATAGGTTGTCCCCACGCTTCAAAAAAAGAAATAAAAATGATCTATAACGTTGTTAAGAGCAAACAGAAAAAATCTGATGTAGATATAATGATTTTTACTTCAAGGAAAGTTCTAACTGATGAAGAGATAGTTTCAATAGTAAAAAAAATGACTAAAAAGGGTATAAAGGTTTATGCTGATACATGTATGGTTGTCTCTCCTGTGACTAGACAAAATTACAGAAATATTATAACTAACTCTTCTAAAGCAGTTTTTTATTTAAGTAAAAACAAAGAAACTAATGTTTTCCTTGATACACTTGAAAATATTTTAAGGAGAATTGTAAGATGAAAGAAGTAGAAGTAAAAGTAATTGTAACAGGTAGTGTTAAAGGAGAAGCAATTGTTTCCAAAAAATCTATTTCTTTTCTTGGAGGAGTAGATGGAAAAAAAGGTATAATTGCAGACATACAAAGCGAACTACACGGAAAATCAATTAAAGATAAGATATTTGTCTTTCCTGAAAGTGTGGGTTCCACAGTAGGATCTTATGTAATATACAGTTTAAAGGTAAATAACGTTAGTCCTCTAGCTTTAGTAACAAATCAAGCTGAAACAATTGTTATTGCAGGAGCAATTTTAGCAGAAATACCTTTCTTTGAAGTAGCAAATAGAGACGTCACAAAAATAGTGTCCACAGGAGATATAATATCAATTAACCCTGAAAGAAGAACATTAACGATAGAAAAAAAAAGTAGTAGTTAAAATAAAAAGTTTAATCTTTCTTTTTTGAACTATTTTGAAGTTGAGATAGACGTTTCTGAAACTCTTCTTGAAGAAGTGATTCTTGTTCTTCAAGCGCTTTCTTTTTCTCTTCTTCCATCTGAGCACGAAGTTCTGCTAAAGCTCGGTTTTTTTCTTCTTCAGCTTCCAACTTGAGCTCTTCTATCTCCTTTTTATGTTGGCTGTTTAATTCATTCATAAGTTCTTCTATTTCTTGTTTATGTTTTTCACTAACTTCAGCTTTAGTTTGTTCGATAATAGTAGACTTTTCTTCCTCAAACTTCTGACGTAACTCATTTTCGAGATTGGTTAACTCTTCTTGATGACGGGTAGACAACTCTTGCTTCTCTTTTGCAAATTCTTCCTGTAGTTCAAGTTTTACTTTCTCTACTGCAGCATCAATTTTCTCTTGAAGCACTCTATCACGCTCTTCCTTTATCTTTTGTACAAAATCAGGCGAGGTTATATCATCAAAGAAATTAAAGGCTTTAGAGATACTCAATATGCTAGATTCAACACTTTTAAACTCCTCTTTACTTATATCTTCTTCTGCAGCACGTATGATATCACGAATCAAAGAAATAGTTTTTTCAACCACTTCGTCTGGAAGAATTAAAGAGTTCTTTAATGATTCTTTATAATTATTGCATCGTGCTTCAAAATCAGCTAATTGTCCTCCCAGCTCTTTTGACAAACTAACTTCACGAAAGATAAGATCATAAGGCCCAATCATCATTGTTTGTTTGGTTTGAAGTTGGTCATAGAAGGTTACCTTACCACTAACCTCATGAGTAACTTCTCCAGTAGCTGACATACAACGAAAAGTAAGAGAATGCTCATGCTTTTGTCCAGAAGTTAATTCAGGAACAGTGAATTGTTTCTGGCCATCTAAAATTTCAACGTCATCAGGAATATAAAGTTGAAAATCAATATTAAAAGCGTCACCTTCACCTTCATTCTCCAAGATAACTTTTAGAGTACTGGGCTCATTTAGAACTAAATCGCGAGAAAAATTAAGTTCAGGAATGATTTTAGGAAGCTTAATCTTAGAGCGGAAAATGCGAACAACATCATCAAGAGAACGATCAATGGCATCAACAAAAGAAGCATCCATCATCTGAGAAAGATGGGGTTTTAAATGACTCCCAACAAGTTGTTGAGCACTAAGAAGAGCCTTTGCATCCAAATCTTTAACCGCCTTAATGGCATAACCTGCGGCATAAAGAACCTGTTGAGCAACAGTAAAGCCAGGATCATTCTGAATTTGAGAGATATATTGATTGTAATATTGTTCAGCAAGGCTAAAATCCTCTAAAGAAAATAGAAGAAAACAAGAAGCAGAAACCAAAGTAATAGCACGTTCATACTCATTCCATAATTGCAAATAATCTTGAGCTGCAGATAAAAGATCATCAATAACAGCACGCATAGCAGCAGACCAATTTTCTTTATCATTCAATTTTTTATAAATAAGAGCAATTTGGTAGAGGTTTTGAGCACTAGTACGGTATTGCTTTTTTTCTTTATAATCCTCAGAAGCACGTAAAAAGTTCTGAATAGCTTCATTATATAAATCACGAGCTTGCTCTAAGCCTAAGGTCTCATGTTGAACTTCAGCAGCTTTAAGATACTTATTAGCTGCCTGTGAATAATTGGCAGATTTAAAAAGATCACGAGCTTCAGACATTAAACGAGCGAGATCACCATCATAACTTGTTCTTTCACCAGACATAATTTCTACCTTCTATTATATATTAATCCCATAAGTATAAAAAAGGAACTAATATAAAAAAAACTTTGTGGTTAAAAGAAAATCCAATAATGGAAAATGAAGTAAAAAAAGAAAGCAAGCCAAGACCAATAACTAATTATTAAAAAATGGGTGGTGGACTGGGGGGGATTTTCAGATTAGGTGCCCACAGCGCCTAAGACATCAATTGAACCCCCGGCCTTTTCCATGCCAAGGAAACGTTCTTCCTCTGAACTACCAGCCCACAATTTTTTTCACAATTTATGGCAATTGTGATTTTCTTCTTTTATAAATTTTTTTTGGGTTAGTAAAATCTAACCTTTTAGTGTTTATGCCATGCATATTTTCTTATTTTTGCTGTTTTTCCATATCCACATGATGCACAAACTTTTTTTGTTCGGTGATATGATCTTTTTCCACATCTTCTGCAGATCATGTGTGTTGCTGCTTTATTGTGTCTTCCGAATGATGGTGTTCCTTTAGTCATTTTTATCCCTTTCTTTTTTTATTCTTATATCACTGGAGAGACCATTATCACATTGTCTCCTCTTAGTATTATGTCTCCTAGAGGTATAAGTCCTTCCTCTCCTATTTCTTCTGCATTTTCTAGTATCAAGTTGAGGTGCACATCGTAAGCTTTTAGTGTTCCTCTCATTCGTCTATTTCCTCTTAGCCTTATCAACACTGTCTTTTCTCTTGCGTTATTCAATAGGTCCATTGGTTTTTGTGTCTTACTCATTGTCATTACTCCAATTCTCTCGTTCCTCAAGTTTATACTGTTAATATAAATATTTCTTTTTTCGATTATTATTTAAAAAAAGAGTCTTTGTTTTTTTCACCTTTTTCAACGTATTAAGCTCTAACTCTAAACTTCCTTTACATTTACTCAGTAATTAACTAATTAGAAAAAAAATCAAAGCAATAAAAAGAGAGAAAAAGAGAAAAGGAGAATAGCAAATAAATTAAGGATCAGAGCTTATATACCCCATTTTTCTAAAGCTTTGGCTAATTCCTCGTGTTCTTTTGCATACTCCTCCAATGAAATATCTTTCAATGTCGCATCTAATGCCTGTCTCATTGCTGTTGCACCTTTTCTTGTTCCATCAGGATGACCGTGTATACCTCCACCTGCTTGAATAATAATATTATTTCCACCATATTTTACTAGGTTAGGTATCTTTCCTGGGTGTAATCCCCCAGAAGCTACAGGAAACGTAGTTTTAAATTCGTACATGGGTTGTGTAAGACTATCTTTTATTTGTAATTCTAATTCTCTGTCAGTGTCCATCTTACCTTGACCAAACGAACCAATATGCAATTGGTCTCCACCAGACATACGAACTATTTTAGCGACAGGTAACATAGAAATTCCATGAAGTGGATTTCGAGTGAAAGCAGCATGCATTGTTCTATGAACATGTATAGGGACATTAACTGCCGGGTCTTCAGCCATTTGAGCAAGTTCTTGAAAACCAGTTAATATTACATCAATCATCAAACACTTTGCTCCGTTATCTAAGGCAGTTTCTATCCTTTTCCACATAACATCATGCTTAGCAGTAACATTTACAGCATGCAAAACAGTGCGACCAGTTTCTTCTTTAACCTGGTCTAATTTTTCAAGTACTTTTACAACTCGATCTTCTAACCTGCAGAAGGACTGATTAGACAAATTTTCATCATCTTTGATGAAGTCAACACCCCCTATAGCTGCTTCATAGGCTACATCTGCCCACTCTTGAGCGGTTAAACCCATTTTGGGTTTGACAATTGTTCCAATATGTGGTCGATTAGGAAATTCTCCTTTATCTGTCCCTATTATCTTTCTTACACCTTCTATACCAAATTTAGGACCAGGGTAAGTTTCAGCAATGACTCTAGGAAACTCAACATCTAACCAGCGTATGTTTCTTAAAGCACCAAGACCAAAAAGATTTCCTGCAAGCATGGAGAGAATACTGGTAATACCAGCCTCTAAATCAAAGGTCTCTATTTTAAAACCAATTAATACTTCACCAGTTTGATAACCATCCTTCTCAGAAAAAACTTTGGTATCCAAAACTTCAGCTCTAAGTTTAGCAACGTGAGGCTTACCCTCTGTAGTACGCAAGTCTGTCCAAGTGCCAACACTTTCTTCATCACAGATTTCTTCTGCGGCTTTTTCTACGCTTTTATGCTCAACGTAATAGCGAGCAACTACTAAATCTTTATATGCGTCATTCATAAAATAAAAATGGCAAATGAACTTTTAAATGGTCTGTTTTGTTCAAATTTACTAGTCATGAAAAATGAAAATTAAAAGAAATCTTTACTAGTTATTAAAAAAATTGTAAATATGTTAGAGAAAAAATCAAGCAAAAAGTCAATAGAAAAATAAAGAAAAAAGAAAAAAGCTGGTTCATAAAATTCATTCATTTAAGAGCATAAAGGGATAATTCTCTTTAATAATCATGTAAACCAAGGAAGGAGCAAAAATACCAGCTTCAGTGATTACACCATCAATAAGATCACGAGAAACAGTCTCAAAAGCAGGATTAAGAATTTTCAAACCTTTAGGAGGATCTTCCCAAACTTCAGAAGGAGGGCGAAATTCAATCGCAGATAACTTGCCAATAGTAGTGGAAGCATCATACTTCAACAAGTTGATAGCGGTATAAAAAGGAACATCCATTTCCCTAGCAGCCAAAGCTAAAAGACGAGTACCAATCTTATTAATAACAGTACCTTGGCTAGTAATAGCATCAGCACCAGTAATAACAATGTCAACATTATGTCGATTGATTACATAACGCATAGCACTATCAACAACCATTGTAGTAGGAATCTCAGCATCAACCATCTCCTTAGCAGTAATACGACCCTGCCACTTAGGACGAGTCTCAGTAAGAAAAACCTCAATGTTTTTACCCTGACGGTGAGCCTCAATAATTATACCAGTAGACAAGGAAGAATGACAATGAGTCATAATAACACTATTATCACGAATACGGTGAGCTCCATAAGAGATAACTTTCCTTTTAGAATCCTTCAACATCTCAACGTATTTCTGGGAAAGAGAAGAAACAAGTTCCTTAGCCTCAGAAACAGAACTAGCTTGATGTTCTAACTCGTAAAGAATAAAGTGTAAACCATTACGTAAAGCAGGTTCAGTTGCTCTAGCAGTAGATAAAATAATACTAGCTTTCTTAAGATGTTCAAAATAATCAGGGAGAGAAGAAAAATCTATTCGCTCAGCTAAAGAAGAAAAAGCCTTAACGCCCTCAATAGCAATATTGGTCGCTCCTTGAATACGAAGAGCTCGGATATCATCAACTATTTTCTGAAATTTATCATCCAGTTCAATCACCTATATTAGACAATAAATAAATTAGAGAAAACAATTTATAGATTTATCGTTAAAGCAAAGAAAGAGAAAAAGTGTAAAAACAGAAAATAAGAATAGAATAAAAAAATTTTCCAATATCCTTTTCCTTTAACTAAAGAAAAACGATAAACTATATCAAAAGAACTGGTGGGCCACGCAGGATTTGAACCTGCGACCGTCCGGTGGCTCTTTTGCGTTTTTTACGAGTTAGACGTTCTCTAGAACGCAAATTATGAGCCGGATGCTCTAGGACCAAGCTGAGCTAGTGGCCCTGTCTTGACTTTTTTTCGTTTTACTCTTTCTCTTTCTTTCTTAAATTTTTCTTTTTGGGTCTCTTTTTCTCCTTTCTTAGATTTACATTCTTTAAAAGAACTCCTCTATGTGTATTTTTTCATTTGCTATTTTTAATGGTCTGGCATCCACATTTATTTTTTTTCTTAGATAAGCTGCCAATTCACTTTCAAATCCATATAATGTATATATTTTATTTGGTTTTATTTTTTTAGCGTATTCTTCTATTTCTTTTGCATTTGCGTGCATCGAGAACGGAAAAGCTTTTTCGAAACTTGTATAATTAAATCTTGCTGCCTGTCCTGTTACTATTGCTCTTTTCACTTTTATTTTTTCTTTTATTATTTTTTCTGGTATTTTTTTTTCTCCCCTTGATAACAGTATCAGGCTATTTTTTGGGTCTATTTTTTCTTCTATTTCTTCTATTTTTTTGTATTTTAGTTTTACTCCATTTTTTTTGTACACTTCATTTATTCTACTTGTTTTTTTGTTGCAATAGATATTTATTTCTAGCATTTCATTTAGGTAAGCTATTATTTCTTGTGCTGGCCCCATATTTCCCACATTTATTACTGCCAAGTTATTTTCTTTTATTTTTTCTACTATCCAGTTGAATATTTTCATTTTTACTTTTTCTCTTGGTTCGAAGTATAGGTCTGGTTTTCCGTATGTTGCTTCTGTTATCAGTATGTCTATTTTTTCTTCTGGTTCTTTTGCTTCTTTTACTGTTTTCATTTTTCCAAAGCTTATATCTCCAGTATACAGTATGTTCTTTTTTTCTGTTTTAAACAGAATTTGTGCTGCTCCTAGCAAGTGTCCTGCTGGTAGTGCTTCTATATTCATTTCTTTAATTTTTATTTCTTTATTATATTCCATGAAAAATGTATTTTTGCTTTTTTTTCCTGTTAATGTCGAAAACAATTCACTTGCTATTTTTGTTGCATATACTTTTATTCCTTCATTTGGGAAGGCTATTGCGTGATCTGTATGTGCATGTGTTATTATTGCTGCTGTATTCTTTTTTGCTGTTGCTATTGTTGTTGGATCAGCTATTAGGCTTGTTTTTCTTTCTGTATCTATTACTCTAATTCCATTTTCATATTTCACAAGACTTGGCATGTTTGTATTCCTAATTACTCTTTTTTTTCCCCATTAAAAAGTTGTTTTTTCACTTATTTTTCCTTTCTCTTTTCTTTCTCATTCAGAAAAATTAATTACAATTACTGTGTATGCCAAATTATGCCTAATGTTTACACTATCCTTGTTGCTGATTCTTCTTTGGAAACTTTTCCTTCTGAGCTTTTATCCAATTTACCCGTCCGTAACTTTTTTCGCAAGATAAAGAAAAAACCTAGTGATATTATTCTTGATTCCAATTATCATTCTCGTTTTATGTCTAATTTACCTAATTTATCCAAGCGTGGTCGTCCTGATATCCCACATTTAGCTCTTCTTGCTTGTTTTGGTTCTCTTCTTTCCCAAGACAGTCGTCTTCGTGTTTTCATTCACACAATTAATGATTTAATTATAGAATTCCATCCTTCTATTCGTCTTCCTAAAAATTTAGATCGTTTTAAGGGGCTTATGATTCAACTTTTCAAGGAAGGCCGTGTTCCTCCTCTTTCTGATGAGCCTTTACTCACTCTTCGTCCTCAATCTTTAACTCAATTCTTAATTTCTGCTCGTGAAAAACATGATCTTATTGTTGAATTTTCTCAAAAGGGAGATGTCTTACCTTCTCGTGAATATGCTTATCTTCTTTCTTCTCGTTGTTCTAATCCTCTGCTCATTTTTGGTGGCTTTTCCCATGGACACCTTAATATTGACTCTAAATTTGTTGATTATCGATTATCAATTTATCCTCATGGATTAGAACTTTTTTCTGTTATTTCTCACGTTTTAGCTACACTTTACAACTTTGAAGAAGAACAAAATGTCAACCTATGAAAAAAAATTATTTCAAAAAATAGTAGATAGGGAAAAAGAAAAAAGGAAAAAGAGAGACAAATTTCTTTTTTTTTGTAATTTATTAACTAATTATTGTCATCTTAGTTATTTTTCTACACAAATCATAGTCATTGTTGAGCGAACATTTTCTAATACTCTTAAGTTATCAGTTACAATCTTTTTTAAAGAATCCATTGTTTCTGATTCAATTTTAGCTATTAGGTCATATACACCATAAACTACATGAGCTTCTTTCACATTTGGCATTCCTAACAGTTGTTCGAGAACAGATTTTTCTTCTCCTATTTCACTATTTATTAATATAAAAGCTGTTGCCATTTAATCACCTATGTAGTATACTGATTTTTTCTGTTAAAAATCTTTTTCAGATAAAAATAGCTTTTATTCTTTTTTCTTCTTTAGATGGTTTTTTTCTAACCATCCTTGAGAGCAAAATTGTCTTACAAAAATTAAGCTAATCAATATTTAACTACCCCCAGTTTACTATCAATTAAATGAAAAAGTTATTAATGTACGAGTGAATGAACTGGAAGCTAATTTGTAAATCAAGATAGTTTATTGAACTACTCGTTCTAATTCTCTTCCTTTTTCTCCTCAGAAACAACAAGTATTTATTATTTTTAGTAAAATGGTTTTTAACCCACTTTAACTGTTGATTTAAATGGATACTGCAAAAAAAATTGATCTTATCAAGTATAATACTACTGAAATTGTTACTGAACAGGAATTAAAAGAGCTTTTAGAGACTAAAGATTCACCTAATATTTATACTGGCTACGAACCTAGTGGTCCTGTTCATCTTGGTCATGCAGTTACTGTAATGAAGTTAAAAGATCTTGAAAGTGCTGGTTTTCATATTAAGATTTTACTAGCTGACGTTCATGCACTTTTGAACAAAAAAGGTACTAAAGAGGAAATAAGTGAAAATTGCGTTCTCTGGGAAAAAGCTATGCGTGCTTTGGGTCTTAAAAATCCTGAAATCGTTCTTGGCAGCGAGTTTCAATATAACAAGGAATACATTCAAGACTTACACCGTCTAGCTTTGCGTGTAACTATTAATCGTGGTTTACGATCTATGCAAGAAATTGCTCGAGACATTGAAAATGCTACCGTATCTCAGATGATTTATCCACTTATGCAAGTATTAGACATTAAATATCTTGATCTTGATGCTGCTCAAGGAGGAATGGAGCAAAGAAAGATTCACATGTTAGCTAGAGAAGTTTTCCCTAGTGAATTAAAGTTAAAACCTCCAGTATGTATTCATACTCCTCTTATTTCTTCCCTCATGGGACCAGGATCAAAGATGTCTTCTTCAGTCCCAGAATCGATGATATCAGTCATAGATTCCAAGGAGGATATTCAACGCAAACTTAAGAAGGCATATTGTCCTGCTAAAATCGTTGAAGACAATCCTGTTCTTCAGATAGCCAAGTTGGTTATTTTTCCAAACACTAAATCATTAACTGTTGAAAGGCCTGAGAAATTTGGTGGAGATATTTCCTTCAATAATTATGAAGAACTAGAGAAAACTTTTGTTGAGGGAAAGCTTCATCCTTTGGATTTGAAGAAAGTTGTTGCTACTGAATTAACAAAAATCTTTGAGCCTGTAAAAAAGGTATTTGAGTAATTCAAAGAATTTATCTTCTAATTTTTCTTTCTTTTACTATTTATATACGAACGAATTTTAAGTAGATCTATTAACAACTTTATGCCTATCAAAAATGTGAAAATTGCCTCTAAAGTAGCATTTACAGCTATCAAGTATAGTTCTGTTTCATAATCTCTTACATTCGCAGCTAATCCTACAACTATAGCTACTACTATCCTGTATGAGCCAAAAAGTGGATAAACTAAACTAAAATTTATTTTTACTTCATCATTTTTTTTAAGTTTTAAAAAAACTCTATCTAAGTAAATGAAAGCTATCAATTTCCCGAAAACAATTGCTAACAGAGTAAAGGCACCTAACACTATTGTGCTTAATGTAAAAAGTGAGACCAGTTCAGCTACACTATAAACAATAAGCCAGTTTCTTGCTAGTTCGCCTTCTCGCCTGATGAAACCTACAAAAAAATTAGAAAATATCATCCCAAAGCCTATTGCAAGGGGAAGAAAGCTAATAGACATAGTCGACCTTATCAGATATTGTCGAAACCACCCAACATAAGCCCATTTTGTAACTAAAAGGTCTATTATGTTGAATAATGAAGAAAACAATAACAAGATTACACCAGAAAAGCTCCAAATGAATGTTTCTTTAAAATGGTATTCTATTTTTAACGGTAGCAATTTATCGTGAGAAACGTCCAATTTAATTCACAAACCTTATGGTTAGTAGTTTTCAAACAAAAAATCAGTTCTTTAAACATTACGATAGTGAATAATCAAATAATCTATTGAATTCCAAATGTAAAATGTGAAAAAGTTCAATTCAAATTTTATCTGGAAGAACATTCTTGATTATTTGTTCAGGAATAAATGGTTTTAAGTCATTATATTTTTGTCCTACACCTATAAATAAAATTGGTTTTCTTGTAGCATGTACAACAGAGATTGTTGCGCCTCCTTTAACATCTGCATCCATCTTATTAATAATTGAAGCATCAATACCTATTTTACTATTAAATAATTCTGCTTGAGATACTAAAGAATTACCTGTTAAAGCATCACCTACAAAAATCTTCAAATCAGGTTCAACAACTCTATCTAATTTCTGTAATTCGGCCATCAAATTCTTATTTGTTTCCATCCTTCCTGCTGTATCAATTAAAACTACATCAATTCCTTTAGCTGAAGCATGTGATACCGCATCAAAAGCTACTGCTGCAGCATCAGAACCATATGTTTGAGAAATAATTTTTACCCCCACTTTTTTTGCATGTTGCTCTAATTGCTGTATGCTTCCAGCTCTAAAGGTATCTGACGCAGCAAAAACAGAAGAAATGTCATTTTTTTTCAAATAATAGCCTAATTTAGCTATTGAAAGAGTTTTACCAACGCCATTTATTCCAAAGAAGGCAATAACCAAAGGCTGTTTTTTCTTTCTATATTCTTCTACTAAACTCAATAAATTAATTGTCTCTTCTGGTTGTAAAATTTCTAATAATGAAGAGCGCAAAGCTTCTAGAATAAGGCTTTTTGGAGAAGACATACGTTTATACTCAACATTTAGTAGCTTATCTGAAACACTTTCACAAATTTTATCAGCTGTTACCACCGCTACTTCATTTTGTATTAGTATGTCCTTAAGGGGGTGAATTACCTTTTTTATAGTTTTTTGGTTAAGTTCGGCAATAGTGATCTTCTTCAAAAGAGAAGAGAGGCTTTTTTTCATATTTTTGAACAAAAAAATTCCCCCTTAAGAAAAATTACCCTTGTTGTATCATTCTAACGAAAGAGTCTATCTCTTTTAGTCTTTCAATTACTTGATTATAACTTGCTTGAACTTGTGAGATTTGATTATTTACATCTGTTTTTCTTTTTTCTATATTTGCTAATGCCTGGTCTATTAGTATCTCTGCATGTACTCCTGCACCTAAAGAGGAAATAACTTTCTCTGTTTTCTTTACTGATGCATGAATGAAATTACCTGCACCTATTGGAACAAGGATATTTTTTTCATCAGAGATATTCTTGAGCTCTTTCATTGCTTTTTCAGCATTATTCATATCAGCTAAATAACTTTGAAAGACCTCTAGCTGTTTCTGATATTGACCAGCTTGTTGCTCTAGTTGTTGAGCAGAATAAAGTAACTTACTTAATTCTTCCTGGCCAATTTGGGGTTTATTACTTGCCAATCTTATCACACTAAGCCTTTTTTGGGATTTTTAAGTTGTCATCAGTTGTGAATGTATGAACATACTGATCCGTTATTTCATTGGGATCAGTAACCTCACGAATACTATCTTCAGTAAGAACAATTTCAGTTCGCTTTACGTGATGTTTACTACCCATAATTGCATAAATATTTTCCAAAGCATCTTGTGGATTTAATGCGCGAACAAACTTGCTAAATTTTATCCTTTGTTTGCCCTTCTTATAATGTCCAGTAATTTTGTAAACTTTTACGCTCATTGAGTTCACCTTTTTATCTCATAGGAGCGTTGATTAGTACCTTTTTCAAGTTTTTGAATTTAGTGTTTCTTTAAAAAATGACAAAAATAAAAGAAAAAGAGTTTTACTCACAAATATTTGGGGTATCGTCCAATCGAAATCTGTAAAAAGAATAAGAAAAAAATAACTTAATGAGTGAGTGTTTTGTTATAGAATACGATACTATTGATTATTTAAGTGCGTTAAATATTCAGAATAGAATAAGAAACATAAAAGAGGAAGATAGAGAACACGACAATTTTTTGTTACTGTTACAGCATGAACCACCAGTTTTTACACTAGGTAAACAAGGAAAGAGAAGTGAAATCCTTGTTAGTGATGAGGTGTTGGAAAAAGAAGGAATTGAAGTTGTTGAAATCAGAAGAGGTGGAAAAGTAACATATCATGGCCCAGGACAATTAGTTGCTTACTTTTTACTAGATCTAATACAATTGAAAATCACCATTCCAGATTTCGTTCACAAAATGGAAGAAGTAGTAATTCAAACAATAATGGAATACAACATAGAAGGATTCAGAAGAGAAGAATATCCTGGAGTGTGGATAAAACATAATGGTCAAATATCCAAAATAGCTGCTGTCGGAGCGAGAGCATCAAAGCATATAACATCACACGGATTAGCACTGAATATAAATACAAATATGAGTCATTTTCAAATGATAATTCCATGTGGAATAACAGATTTTAAACCCATTTCACTCAAGGAAGTTCTAAATAGAAGCGTTGATATGCGTGAAGTGTATGAGAAATTTAAAAACAATTTTGCTAAAGTATTTAACATAGAAATTAAGGATCTTTCACCAAGAGATTTATTGACAAAAATAGAAAAAAAAGAAAGAGAAACAGAAAAACAATAAAACAATAAAGAAAAGTGAGTAATAATGCCAAATGTAAGAAAGCCAGAATGGTTAAGAATTGGGAAGGTGCAGAGGGAAGAGATAAGACAAGTTCAAAAACTTATGAGAGAACTGCATCTACATACAGTATGCGAAGAATCAATGTGCCCAAATATAGGAAAATGCTTTGTAAATAAAACTGCAACATTTCTAGTGATGGGAAATGTCTGTACAAGAAATTGTAAATTCTGTGATATTGCAACAGGAAGACCACAACCACTAGACCCCATGGAACCAAAACATATTGTTGAGGCAGCTAAAAAACTAAATTTAGAGCATGTAGTAGTCACATCAGTAACAAGAGATGATTTAACAGATGGAGGAGCTGCACATTTCGCAGAAATAACAAGAAAATTAAGAGAATATAAAGAAGATTTGATAATAGAACTACTTATACCTGACATGAAAGGAAAAGTGGAAAGTATTAAAACAATAATAGAAGCAAAACCAAACATAATTAATCACAATGTAGAGGTAGTACCGAGATTATATAAAAAAGTCACACCACAAGCAAATTATGAAATATCATTAAAAGTACTGAAAATGGTTAAAGAATATAGTAAGAAAATATTAACTAAATCAGGAATAATGGTTGGACTAGGAGAAACAAAAGAAGAAGTAATACAAGTATTAAAGGATTTAAGAAAAGTAGATTGTGACATATTAACTATAGGACAATATCTGAAACCACCAAGCTCAAACTTAGAAATAGAAGAATACGTCCACCCAGATACTTTTAAGGAATATGAAAAAATAGGTTATGAGCTGGGATTTAAGTTCGTAGCTTCAGCTCCGTTTGTGAGAAGCTCATTTAACGCAAAAGAAGCAGACTTTCTCTTAGCAACAGAAGTATAAAAAAAAGGGTTCAATAATGGTCTCAAACGAAGAAAAGCAGAAGAAAATATTTAACACAGAAATAAACAAATTTTATTTTTTAGCATTAACGGGAAGCATTTTGTTTACAATAGCAGCAGCAATAAATCTGTCGAACAGGACAATACAATACTTAAGAGCAGTAAATTGGTTCTTTGATTATATTTTTGCAGCAGTAATAGCTTTAAGCTTAATACCAATAGCATTAAGCTTCGGAGGAATAGCAGACCTATACTTTAAAGATCACGTCAGAAAGGAAGGAATGCAAGGAAGAACATATTTGTTGATTTATGCAATAGGAGAAATATTAAAACCATTCACTATAGGAAGCGTGGTCTTCGGAAGCTTGGCGATTCTAATAAGTCTAGCGTCAAGAGCAATGGGATTCAGAAAAATAGATCTAATGCTAACAAGAATAAAAAAAATAACAGATATTAAAGTGGGAAGTATATTATACCAAATATTCGGATTCTATTCAATAATTGTTTCAGTAATAGCTTCAATAGCTAATGCAGCAGGAGATGAAGAATTACTAATTTATCTACTGGTATTCAATGGAACAATAGAAACAATATTGATGATAATGATAGGAATAAAAATAATAGTAGATGTGACGATAATAAAAAGATACATCAAAAGAAAAAAAATAAAACCAAGATATATGAGAATCTACGGAACAATAAGAGAAAAATAAAGTCTATCACTATCAAAAAAGGTGTAACTATCACTATCACTATCACTATCAAAAGATAAACAAGGCGAAACAAAACGAAAAAGAAAACAAAAGAAAAGAAGAAATGGTGCGGGGAGAGAGATTCGAACTCTCCAAGCCTAAGAAAATAAATCAGTATAAACAGAATAACATTTTTTAACAAAATCATCAATAATTGTTCCTTCAACAGGAAATAGGTAGTGTTTAAATGACCACCTAATCCTTGAATTATTTTCATAAATAGCTTTTATCAATATTTTTTTGGGTATTTTGCTCCCTTTAAAAAAAGAGAAATAAAATTTTGATTATTATATTTTCACGCCACACCCCACCAATATTTTGTCGGAAGAAACTATGTACCACCAAAATTGGATTAAGGTAAGATTAGAATTTTAAACAAAGGTTAGAAAATTTAACAATTATAAAATAAACACGTATAATTTTATCTTATTGAAGTCAGTCAACTTTTTTTGGAAGTGTTAATAAAATAAAAAAGAATAAAGAGAAACAGTGTTAAACTTGGGCTAAGACAAGATTAAAATTATAAAGTGCTAAAAGTTCTACAAGATTAAAAGAAGTTAAAATTGGACTAAGATAGGATTGAAATGACTTAATTAAAGAAATAAGCTGGTGTTGAATAATAGTTAAAATTGGACTAAGATAGGATTGAAATAGAAGTTTGAAAAGTCTCAGCAAATTGACGAGGATCAACCTTAGAACGAGAAGAACCAAAAGCGAAAACAGCCTTATCAAAACCACAAATATACAGAAAGGACTTAAAATAAGAACTAACCTCTTCAGAACGAAGAAAAGGAAAAAAAGGAGGAAAAGGAGGGAGAAAAGAAGACGGAAGAAGAGATGAAGAATTAAAACGATGACGCATAAGGAGACGATAGGAAGGTAAAAAAGAATCAAAATAGGAAAAGAAAAAATCATAAAATTCCTCAAAAGAGAAAAAAGAACTGAAAAAGGAAGAAGATAAAAAATTAAAATCTAAATCAGATAAAAAAAAGAATGCAAAATCAGATAAAAAATTAGGAAGAGAAAAATGCAAAAAAGAAAAATGAGCATAAAATAAAGAAAAATTGCAAAGAGAAAATTTACGGGAAGAAAAAGAATCAAGGAAAAAGGAAAGAAAAGATTTCCAATTAAAATGAGAATCAAAAAAATGAAAAGAGGAAGAAGAAAGAGAGAAAGGATCATTAAAGGAAATAAGTAAAAAAATGTCCCTTACAAAAAAAGAAAGAGAAGAGGGAGAAGAGGAAGAAAGAAGAGAAAGAAAAGAAAAAAAATCAGGGGAAGAATCAATAAAAGTCTGAAGTAAAAAAACAAATTGAGGATCGTGAAGAAAAGAAAAAGAATCGATAACAGAAAAAGTAGGAGAAAAAGCAACCATAAAGAAAAAAGGAAAAGGAAATATATAAAGATAAAAGAAGAAATGGTGCGGGGAGAGAGATTCGAACTCTCGAACCACTAAGGACTGGATCCTAAGTCCAGCGCCTTTGACCGCTCGGCAATCCCCGCGAAAGTTGAAGCAAATGAACAAAGTAGGAAACGAGAAGCTTTTCTATATGGATTAAGAAACGAGTTAACATCTATTTTTTAAATTTATCTCTGTAAGATAATAAAAGAATATAAAGAAAATAATTATTAAGAAGAGGACACGACAAACAAAAATATTAAAAATCAATTTAATTCTATCAGTTCAAAAAGACAAAAAGACAAAAAGACAAAAAAAAGTAAAAATGGAGAAAAATGCAACTAGAAGCCCCGATGGTGTAGCTCGGCCAATCATAATGGACTTTCACATGCTAAAGTCCGCGGATGTGGCAGGAATATCCATTGACCCGGGTTCAAATCCCGGTCGGGGCACCAAGTTCCTATTTTAATTAGTTTATAGAAAATTAAGGTTACGAGGTTAATTGGTAACAAAACAAAATAGTAACCTTCTCCTGTAATTCTGCTTCTAAACAAAAAATCAAGTTAAGAATTAACAGTTAACCTAGAAGATTTTTAGACCAAAATTTTGAATTAAAAAATCTTGTTTGAGAATGTAATAATAGAAGAGAAGAAATTAGAAGATGAAAACTTGAGCTCTTGATCACCAGAACATTTATCCAGAAATAGATTATAAGAGATGAGTCTTGATTTAAAATCACTGTAACTATCTTTTTACAAGTTTGAAAACAGTTAAAACTAAAGAAAATTACTCTTTATTTAAAATCATCAAAACTAGTGTTTAACCCCTTTTTCGCAAAAATTTATTAATAAAAAAAATGTCTATTTTTTATGCTTTTTACTTTTAAAAAAAGAAAAAATAATTCATTCATGCTTTTACTGTTCGTCTTTTCTTCTCTCATGCTCTTTTCTCCTGATTTTAATCTAGTCACTTCTTCTGCTTCAAGTTCAGGTACCTTTCCTCCTCCTGATGGTATTTGGAACATTACCGAACCTACAGTTGTTGAAAACGAGTTTATTAAACTTACCAACAGAGTTGATATCAAGGACGAAGGCTCTCTTATTCTTCGTAACTGTTTTATTGTTATTGAACATGATCGAGTAGGTTCTCTCGGTATTTATGCTATAGACAATTCTTCTTTAGCGATCTATGATACTACTATCCTAACTTACACTGACAGTCCTTGGTATATTGGTGTAGATAATAATGCCCATCTTCATCTTGAGGGTTCCACTCTTATTGGAGGGTCGGATAGAACTTATTCACGCGAATTGATACGATTATACAGTTCTGATAATATCGTTATTAACAATTTTATCACTCATACTCGGGGAGCAATAGATATCCAATACGGTTCTCACAACTTGGTTAGTGGTAACAACATTTCTCATAATAGTGCAAGCAGTATTGATATGACTGAAAGTTGTTTTAACGTTATTACTAATAACTACATATCGTATATTAGTTCATTGGCAATTCGTAGTTCAGGACATAATAACATCATAACAAATAATACTATTACTTATACCAGGTATGAAGGAATAAGCGTAAGTGGGGATAATAACACCGTTACTGATAACGTTATTTCCGAGAGCAGAAGAAATGGCTTGGGTGTAGGTGGATCTAACAATCACCTTTCTTCTAATATGTTGTTCAATAATAGCAACTATGGTCTATATATTTACAAATCTGCTTCTAACAACTTTATCTCTCGTAATGTTTTTTTCAAGAACAATCAAGGTAACAACCTTTCTCAAGCTTTTGATGATGGGGTAAATAACACTTGGTTTGACCCCGTCTATTCTATTGGCAATTATTGGTCAGATACCGATGGTTCTGAACCTTACCCTATCGATGGTGCGGCTAAAGCTTTTGACCCTTTTCCTCGTGGAAGCGATTTCGACGAAGATAACCTTCTGGATTATCTTGAAGATCATGTTTATGGTACTGACCCCTGGAATCCTGATTCGGATGGAGACCTTTTACCTGACGGTTGGGAAGTTCATTATGGTTCTGACCCTTTAACTCCTGATGCTTATCTTGATTTTGACGGCGATGGTTTGACCAACCTTGAAGAATTTTATAACCATACCAATCCTTTAGTTAAAAATCAGATGATGCTCTTAGCGATAGTTCTCTCTCCCCTATCTTTTGTTTCACTTTTCTCGCTTAAAAATCTCCTCCGTTTTTTAAAAAATAGGAGAAAATAGTCTCTTTCTCTTATCTTCATCTTGTCTTTTTCTATAGATTTTTATCTTATTTTTCTTCTTTGTTTCTTTCCTTTATTATGAGTTGAAATTTTCGTAATTTCTTCATGACTCTACCCAACCAGGCAACAAATCAGTGTTATCTGATTGTGAGGACTGGGTTAAGAGAATATAGATGGTTTTTCTACTCAATATTTACTATCCTGCTGTTTAGGTTACTTCCTCTTCATTCTGTACTTTTTAGCTACTCTCTTTCTAAGTTTCCTAGGGTGTGGTTGTTTTTTATGTTTATTACTTATTTTTAGTAACTAGTCTTTTAGAGTATTATTAAGATAGTTCTAATTAGTCATAACACTTCTTAATAGATAAAATTTATAAATATTTATTGAGATTTTCGTTTTAATGTACAGTAAAAAAAAGGAAAAGGATTTTCATAAGCAATTAACACAAAAGAGGAGAAGTATGAGCCTATATTCTACAGCAGTAAAACTTGCTGAATATGGGGAAGCTGAGGCTAGTATAAAGACTCCACCAAAAAGAAAAACCTCTAAGTATGTGAGTAAAAAAAACTGGTCGAGATGGAAGTCTTTTGTTTAGATTATTTGTACTGTTTTAGGATCCTCGATTCTTTATGTAATTGCTCTTAAAAAGTATCCTACAAACAGCCTTGTTTACCTATTTATGTTCACTATTTTGGGTATTTTTACTGTGAACCTTGGAGTTGGGCTGTTGTTTAAGTATCTTTCAAGTGGTGCATATAGCATAAGTAGACTTTTTTTTGAATTTTTTTATATAATAGCAATAATCGTAGCTACTATTTCAGCATTATATTTACCAACTGTTATTGTTCTTCTAGTAGTAGGAAAAAGTGTAGATTGGCTTAAATATCTCTTTATTATAGCCTTAATTGTTTTTCCTATTGCCTACGTAATTGGTTTATTATTTAATCATATAAAGGAGACAGGTTTGTCAGTTAGAGAATATTTCTCTTATCTTTTTAATCGTGAGAGAAAAAATGAAGAAAAAAGAAAAGCTACAAAACAAATTAACAGGTATAATGATTTTTATAGCGGCCTTAATAGAATTCAAGAAAATTATAAGAGTAGAACTAGTAAAAAGTTAAGAGCAGAGGATTTACTCTCCAGTTCGTCAGAATAACAAAGCGTTTTTTTGTTGTTAGTTACGAGAATACAGTGAATATGAGCTAACAATTATTGGTCATAATAATTAGATTATTTATTCAAATAGTAAAATATGCATATCTTCCCAGAAGAAAGAACTGAAAAAGCCTCAAAACAAAGGAAAATGGTGGCGGAGAGGAGACTTGAACTCCTGATCACCAGAACATTTATCCAGAAATAGATTATGAGAAAAGAGTCTTGATTTAAAATCACCATAACTATCTTTTTACAAGTTTGAAAACAGTTAAAACTAAAGAAAATTACTCTTTATTTAAAATCATCAAAACTAGTGTTTAACCCCTTTTTCGCAAAAATTTATTAATAAAAAAAATGTCTATTTTTTATGCTTTTTACTTTTAAAAAAAGAAAAAATAATTCGTTCGTGCTTTTACTTGTGATTTTTTCTTCTCTCTTGCTCTTTTCACCTACTTTTAGTCCTATAGTTACTTCTTCTTCCTCTTCTGGAGTCTTTCCTCCTCCTGCAGAGGGTAGATGGAACATTACCGAACCTACGGTAGTGGAAAACGAGTTTATACACCTTACCAACGACATTTCTGTTAGGGGAGAAGGCTCTCTTATTCTTCGTAATTGTTTTATTGTTGTTGAACACGACGAAATAGGTTATATAGGGATTACTGCCACAGACAATTCTTCTTTAGAGATATACGATACAACCATTCTAACTTACACCGATAGCCCGTGGACTATTGTCATATATGAAAATGCTCATCTTCACCTTGAGGATTCCACTCTTATTGGTGGGTGGAACAGGACTTATTCTCGCGATTTAATACGTTTATACAGTTCTAACAATGTTGTTATTAACAACTTTATCACTCATACCGAGGGGGCAATAGAGATCCAATACGGTTCTCACAACTTGGTTAGTGGTAATAACATTTCTTACACTAGATGGGCAAGTGGCATTGATATGACCGACACTTGTTTTAACGTTATTACTAACAACCACTTGTTGTATAGTGGAACACATGGAATTTATGGTTCAGGACATAATAACATTATATCAAATAACACTATTATTTATACCAAGTATGATGGGTTAGCACTAAGTGGGGATAATAACACCGTTACCGATAACGTTATTTCCGAGAGCAAAGAAAGTGGCTTGTCCGTAAGTGGTTCTAACAATCACCTTTCTTCTAATATTTTGTTTAATAACAGCAAGTATGGAATGTATATTTACAAATCTGCTTCTAACAACTTTCTCTCGCGTAACGTTTTTTTCAAGAACAATCCGACTAATAATCTTTCTCAAGCAATTGATGATGGGGCGAATAACACCTGGTTTGACCCCGTCTATTCTATTGGTAATTATTGGTCTGATACTGATGGATCTGAACCTTACCCTATCGATGGTGCGGCTAAAGCTTTTGACCCTTTTCCTCGTGGAAGCGATTTCGACGAAGATAATCTTCTGGATTATCTTGAAGATCATGTTTATGGTACTGACCCCTGGAACCCTGATTCGGATGGAGATCTTTTACCTGACGGTTGGGAAGTTCATTATGGTTCTGACCCTTTAACTAATGACTCTTATCTTGACCTTGATGGTGATGGTTTAACCAATCTTGAAGAATTTTATAACCATACCAATCCCTTAATCAAAAACCAAATAATGTACTTGATAATCGTTCTCACTCCTTTATCCTTCGTTTCTATTTTCTCAGTTAAAAATCTCCTCTTTCTTTTAAAAAATAGGAAAAAATAGTAAATTTCCTTATTTCCAATTCTTTTGTTTTTTTTCCTTTTCGTTTTGTTTTGTTTATTTTTTGCTAGTTCAAATGAAAATAATAGTGATAATGATAATGATAGTGATAGTTTTAGAGATAGTGATAGACTTTATTTTTCTTTTCTTTTAAATTTGATATTATAATTCTTTACTGTAGTTTAGCAGTGTTTGGTACATGTTTTTTTCCTTTTCTTTTTCTATGTATATTCTCCTTTCTTTTACATTTTCTTTTATATAATCTAGTGATAATTCTACTACTCTTACTTTGTTTATTTTTTCTTTCTTTAGTTGTTCTTTCATTTTTCTTTCCAATATTTGTCTTTCTTTCTCTGTTTCTACTGGTACTTTGTTTATTATCACATCAATTGGATCGATGAATGTACTCTCTGGAAATTTTTTTATTTGTTCTATTTCTTCAGTTAGATCTTCCAAAGGGGGAATACAGACACAAACTAATTTATCTGATAGCAGTAAAACACTCATTATTTCGGTGTTCGTTATACTTGGAGAGTCTATCAACACTATTTCATATTTCTTCCGCAGATAAGCTAGTAAATTTCTTATAAAGTTTGCAAAATCTTTATGATGATAGTCTCTATCTTTGTTAATTAGATCTTCTATTGTTGCTGGAGCAGTAGGGATAATGAAATCTACTCCATAATCGTTTGTAATTATACTTTTCTTAATTATTGTATCAACCGTTTCTAGTTCAAGGTTGTTTCTATAGTTCTGCATATGAACTTAGAAAAAAACGTTAAAATCACATAAAATGGTGGCGGAGAGGAGACTTGAACTCCTGATCACCTGGTCCCAAACCAGGGGCCATACCAAGCTAGACTACCCCGCCAGTGCTTTTAGTTGGCGTTTTTGCCATTTTTCTTTTTTCTTTTTTGTCAATTTTTTCTTTTTCTTGACGGATTACTGCTTCCAAATTATTAATTAAAGTTTTCGCTTTCTGATAGTTACAATTTTTCTTTTTCCCTCCCATTGCTTCTTTTCTCTTTTTTCTTTATTTTTATTTGAATAGTTCTACATTTTCTATCATTATTTTCATGTCTTCTATTAACCAATTATTGCATTGTAACCACATTTTTCCTTCTATAAATGCTTTTATTACTTCTTCTGTTGTCAATTGTTTTGTCATCACACTTGGTTCATACTCTCTACTGTCTCTATCTTTTGCTCCGAATATATGGCTTATTTCATGTTGTACCAGGCTTTCTGCCCATTCATCTATCACTGTTACTTGTATGTATCCCATTCCTGCTTCATTTAGTGCTTTTTGCAGGTAATTTGATTGAGCGAAGTGGAAAGCTGCATTTTCTCCTCCAAATATAAATCCGAAATGTTCTCCTGTTTTATTTGTGAAAGCGTTTAGCATATCGAACCCATTATTTTTTTCTGATCTTCCTTTTTCTACTATCCACTCTTGTTTTAATCCCAACAATTTTTCTGCATCTTTTATTGCTTTTTCATGCATCTCATCTAAGCTTACTATTTTGTTTTCACTTTCTAGTTTCCACTCTACTCTTACCAGTGGTATTAGTTTTATACCCAGGTTCTTCTCGAAATATTTTGATGCTCTTTCTACTGCTATCTCTGTCTCGTTTCTTATTTCCTCTCCTTGTGCTATTTTCCAGTTATTATCTAATATTGCTATGAAAATCTTTTTTTCGTAAGCCCTTATCGACACGTTGTCAATTATTATTTCAAAATCTTTTTTTATTTCTTCTGTTGTTGTTATTTCTATTGATATGTTTGCTTCTTCATTTTCTTTTTCTTCTTCTTCTTCTTCTTCTATTTCTCCAAAAATTATTTTTTGATGCATTTTGCTTTTTTCATCTATTTCTTGCACGTGTTTTCTTTCTTTATTGTTAATTTTCACACTTAATTTTACTTTACTCTCATTTTCACTTACTACTTTTACATCCATTTCTAGGTAGTGTATATTTTTTAGTTTAATTTTCTGTGTCATAGTCAATATAGATGTTTGATTTGTTTCTGTCTTTTCCTCATTTTTTCTTAAGATTAGTGCTTTTCCCTCTGTATACTCATTTTCTTTAAAATTTAGTGTAAATTTTTCTTTATTGTATTCTATTATCCAATAATCTCCTTCTTGTTCAAAATTTCCATTTTTTATTCTTTCTTCTTCTTCTCCATGTTTTATAACGAAATTTGCATTTAATCTATGCTTGATTATTTTTCTTCCAATTTTTAACTCTAGGCGTTCTATTTCATAATTTCCCACGTTTAATGCATAATATCCTTTTTCATTTTTAATTAACGGTTTTAACGATACTGTAATGTTTGTTCTTTTTGTTTTTAAATTATCTATTTCTATTTTTTCTATGTCTGCTTTGAACACTCCCTCATAAGAGTAATTTTCTGATTTTATCCCCACCAGACAATAATCTATTTCTGAGATTTCTTCTATTTTTCTATTCATCTGGACTTTTAATGTCACATTTTCTCCTTTTATGTACTCTTTTTCAAGAAAAATCTCTTCTACTTTTACTAGTTGAATGTTTGTTACTATCAATATTGTTGCTGCTGACGCAACTATTATTATACCTATGATTTCTAGTGCGCTGATTGACTTTGAGATTTTTCTCTTCATTATATTCTTTTCTCTCATTTCAATAATTAAAACGTTTTTAATCAGTAAAAAGTAATAAAATTCAATTTTTCAAAAAAGAACTTAAAAAGAACTAAATTATCCATTCAGTTCATTATTTTTTAATTCTAGTCTTTTTTCTCTTCTATTTTTTCTTTTTGTCCAATTTTTCTTTCTGTTCCTTTTATTAACCTTGACACATTTTCCCTATGTCTCCAGATTACGAACAACAAACATATTGCTCCTACTATTGCTGCTTGCCAATTATTGTTAAAGAAAGGATCAGTTCCCGCGAACAACCATAACAATGGAGGATAGAGCATACCTGCTACTAAATTTGAAAGTGAAGTATATTTAGTTTTTTTAAGTATAACAACCCACAAACTCATTATTATTACAAATGCTATTGGATTTATTCCTAATATTGCTCCTCCTCCCACACTTGCTGATTTCCCTCCTTTAAACTTTAACCATACTGGAAAACTATGCCCTATTATTGTTGTAAAGACTATTAATGACAGAAATAACCCTTCATTTGTTAATTCTACTTGTCCTATTTTTCCTAGTCCTTCAAAATTTTTTGTCCATATCAATATTCTCCCACTTAGAACGGCAATTGTTCCTTTTACCATATCACCTATCATTGTCATTATTCCTGCTTTTTTTCCGCACAGACGCATTACGTTTGCCATTCCTATATTTCCACTACCATGTTTTCTTACATCAATATTATAACCTATTTTTCCTATTAAGAAACCTACGGGAATCGAGCCACAAATATATCCTACAAGAAGTACAAGAATCTCTAAAAGCACCATGCTTTTCCTACTTTTATGGTATTATTTAAAATTTATTTGCTTTTATAAATAAAAAACAAAAAAAGAAGAGAATTTATTTAAAATTCTTTATTTTAATTAATTAAGTACTATTTTTACATCTACTGCTGAGATTCCTTTTCCTTCTTCATATGCGAAGAATGGGTTTACGTCCATTTCTTTAATATCGTTTTTGAAATCTCTTGCAAGCAGTGATATTTTCACCATAGTGTCAACTATTGCCTTTATATCTGAAGGTTTTTCTCCTCTTACTCCTTTTAACAATGTGTATGATTTTGTTTTTCTTAACACATTTTCAGCTTCTTTGTAGCTTAGTGGAGCTAAACCGAAAGCTGCATCTTTAAGGAAGTTGGTATATATTCCACCCAATCCTATCATTACTAGTGGACCAAATTGAGGATCTTGTAATATCCCTGTTATTAATTCTCGTCCTAGAGGAGCCATATATTGCACTTCTATTAGGCTTTCTGCGTTTGGATAATGTTTCTTTACATTTTCCATTATTTCAGTAAAAGCTTTTTCTACTTCTTCTTCATTTTTTATACCTACTTTTACTCCTCCGATGTCACTTTTATGCATAATTCCTTCCCCTGTTATCTTCATAACTACAGGGAAACCTACTTCTTTAGCGATGTGTTTAGCTTCATCGCTTGTTTTTGCTAATTTAGCTGCAGGAGTAGTTATTCCATATGCCTTTACCACTTCTTTTGCTTCTGTGCCATATAACGTTTTTCTACCTTCAGCCCTTACTTTCTTGAATATTTCTTCTACCCTCTGTTTATCTACTTCTATTTCAGGTATAGGTTCATCTTCTGGTCTGTTTTTTATTTTAGCATATCTGGCCATAGCGGACATAGCTCCAACTCCTCTCTCTGGAAGTGTAAATGTGGGTATTTTGTGTTTCTTCAAATAATATATTGCGGGGCCTAATGATTCTCCCCCTATAAAAACTGCAATGATAGGTTTTTCAGGATATTTTTCATGCATCTCCACAATTCTTTCTGCAGTTTCTTGTCCCTCAGTCATAGCTTGTGGCGTTAAAATAACGACTATTCCATCTATATTTTCTTCTTTACATGCTAGCTCTATTATCCGTCCATAATCCTCTCCTTGTGCCGTTCCTAAGGCATCTATCGGATTTTTGAAACTTGATGCAGGAGGTAAAAATTCTCTTAATTTTGCCTCAAACTCGGGAGATATCTCTGCTAGTTCTAATCCTTCTCTTTCGGCAGCATCGGTTGCTAGAATTCCAGGTCCTCCAGCATTAGTAATTATTACTATTCTGTTTCCCTTTGGTATAGGCATGCAGCTGAATGAAAATGCCATATCAAATAATTCTTCAGCATTATCAGCTCTTATTACGCCACATTTTTCAAAAGCAACATCATAAGTTGTATCTGCACCAGCCATACTTCCTGTGTGTGAAGATGCTGCCTTTGCTCCAGCTTTTGATCTTCCTGATTTAATAATAAGGACAGGTTTTGTTCTCGTTACTTCAGAACAAATCTTAATGAATTCTTCTCCTCGATTTATGCTTTCCAAATAAGCTAATATTGCTTTTGTATGTTCATCTTCACCCAAAGCTTCAATAAAATCTGTTGCGTCTAGGTCTGCTTTATTACCTATACTTATAAAAGATGAGAAGCCAATCCCTTCTGCTCTACTCCAATCTAGAATACCAGTTAAAAGAGCTCCACTTTGGGATATAAATGCAATATCTCCTCTTATTGGAGTTTGTTCTGCAAAACTTGCATTTATAGGTGCAATGGTATCTATTATACCTAAAATGTTAGGTCCTACCATTCTCATGTTGTATTTTTTCACAAGTTCAACTAGTTCCTTTTCAAGTTTTGCTCCTTCTTCTCCAACTTCTTTAAAACCAGCAGTTATTACAGCAACATATGGAACATTCTTTTCACCTAGTTCTTCAATTGTTGAAGGAATAAATCTTGCAGGAATACAAATTACTGCTAGATCAATCGTATCTTCGATATCGCTTACACGAGAATAACACTTGACACCCAAAATTTCATAATTATAACGTTCAGCTTTGGGATTGACAGCATACAACCTTCCTTTAAAACCGCAATCAATCATATTTTTTAATGCTGCATAACCGACTTTCTTTTCATCAGAAGAAGCGCCAATAATTACCACGCTTTCAGGCCTTAATAGTTTTTCAAGCTTAGTCACACTGATTCACCAAAATCTAACCTTTGTCCTCAACCGATTATTAAATGATTTAAGTGTGTCGATTGATATAATTTACTTTTTACGTAAGCTTTTCGCACACGGGCTTTCAAGAGAGAAAACAAAAGGAAGTTTAATTACTTGATAAGTCAACCTAAACGTATAATAAGAGGAGACGGTTGAGACAGACATCATACACGAATCGTGGGAATCATAAAGAAGAAAATAACTTTTTTTCTTCACTCCACAAGAGAAAAAAAGAAATACAGTTCTCCAAAACAGAGGAAGAAATTCTTTTTCGTCTACTGGGGATGTAACAAAAACTTTAGAAAAAAGGTTAATATTCTGCTAAAAACTATTTTCTTTTTGAATTATCGCTAACATTTTGTGGTCTTTATAAGTTCTATTTTTGTATAAAAAAGGAGAACAATCAAAGGAAAAATTAGGAGTGAAAATATTGTCTTTTGGAATTCTAACAAATAAAATTAGTGAAGAAATAACTGATTGTATAAGTGAATTAAGATTCAAGTCACCAGGGATTTTAGATATAGCAGTTGTTTCTGTCGAAGGGTTACCCATAGCTTCATTAATGTTGGACAACATTGATGAAACTCGCATTTCAGCAATGACTGCAGCAAGCTTGTCTCTAGGGGAACGTGTGGTTTCAGAATTAAGAAAAGGAAAAGTAAAAAAAATTCTTATTGAAGGAGATAATGGATATATTGTTACAATGCAAGCAGGAGAAAATGCAGTTATCACCGTTTCCACCACGCCAGATACAAAACTTGGTTTACTATTTCTAGATTTAGAAAGAGCAGCTATTAAATTAGGGAAACTATTGACTTAAAAATAGAAAATTGTATGCTAAAATCACTTTATAATAAATTTTGAATAGGGTAAACTTAAATCTTTAACTACAGAGGTTATTTCCTCATTTGAGTAAATCTGCCTTAGTTGTTTAATAATTATAGGAGAGGACAATATTTTTGAAAGAAATTCATTTTCGCGTTTAATATTAATGACTTCAGGTTTCTGCGTAAAGACAATTTCTTGCAACACTTCTTCTAATTCTGAAGATAGTTTCTCTCTAAGATAAATTTCAAAAACCAAAGAATTTATTATAAACTCGAGTTTAGATCTGACTTGCATATATAGTCTATCATCCAATTGAAGTGCTTGTGCTCTGTACATACACTCAGAAAAGAAACTTACCACTTTTTGGTTGTGAGAGACTTGAATAGGTAGAGTGGTAATTTGACTTGTTCTAAAATCGTAGAGATAGTAAATTTTTTTGTTTCTGTGTTTAATATAATAATGTAAAAGTTCTGAATTTAGAAGAGAAAGAAGAAAAAACCAGTCCAACTTAGAACGCATTTCTTGTTTGATAACAAGAGTGATAACATCTGTTTCATTAATCGTTAGGGGCGTTTTACTTTTAACTAAAGCAAATCTATTAATTGAAGACTGATATGGCGTTACGATTTTTGGAACACTATCAATTAAATTTAAAGAGCGATAGGCTGCATAATCAAAGAAGTTCTTACTACCATATTTTTTTTGTGTTTCTTTGAGTTTCTCGATATACTTATGTAGATACTGCTCAATCATAGGGTAATCTGAAATAGACTTGTCTTTGAGAAATATCCAATATCGCTCTTGTTTTTTAAGAAAATAGCGGATAATATCACTATTTTTAATTAATCTTCTTAAAACTCTTTGTTCATTTTCAGGGAGAGAAAGTTTAACTTTTTTATATCCTTCAAATATATTATCTTTAATTTTTTTTAAAGTAAATATTGAATTATTACCTGTTGAACAACCCTTCCCGATATAACACACACCAGGAATATTATTTTCTTTATCTCCTCCAAGTGTTAAACAACTATGTTCATCGAGATATTCAACCAGTTTAGGAACATTAAAGTTCCATCTTGAAGAGGAGAGGGATTCTTGATCGATTTGTTTAACAAGAAAATCATGTTTATTGATAGAGGTTATTCTCTCAGAATTTTGTAAAATATAAACATCAAACAATCCTTTTTCTTTTCTTTTTTCTAAAGTTACAATAGAAACATCGACCCCCAACTTTTTTTCGCTCTCAGAAAACAAACTCCTATTACTTTGGAAGTCCATGATTTCAAGGATTCTAGAATTCTTCTGGATAAAATATCTCAATTTATTGCTATCTTTACCCTCTAACCAGTATCGAGGAACTATAAAAGAAACAACCCCAGAGGGACGTAATATTGATAATGCACGTTCCCAGAAAACGTTAGATAGATCACCGTTGGGATTATAAGTTTCATAAATGCTTGCATAAATATATCTTTCAATTTGTGGTAAACGTTTAACATTGATGTAGGGGGGATTTCCTACGATAATATCAAAACCTTCTCGATTTCTCAATTGAGGAAAAAATAATTTCCAATGAACTAATTTTTGTTTTCTTAAAAAGTTATAAACTTCTGTGACTAATGTTTTTTTTCTAAATTTAGATAAAAAAAGTTCAACCCAGTGGTTTGTAGAATCCTTTCCATTAATATATCCTTTATTAATAAAACCTAGTAAACTATTCCCTTGTCTAAAATTAGCGCGAGGAAGTTTAATATTAGAACAATTTAGAGCTTCCATTACTTGTTTAAATAACTTTAATTGAGCCAATTCTATAGCCTTTGCGGAAAGATCAACACCAAAAAGACTATTCTGAACGATATCTATAGCGATTTTTTTGCTTTCCTCTTCTAATTCAGAAGGAGAAGGAGAATATAAAAGAATAAATACGTTTTTACGCAGTAAAAATAAGTAATCAAATGTATAGATGAGAAAGACACCCCAACCCATCGATATATCACAGACAGTTATATTTGGAAAAATATGTTGGTGTAAATATGTTAGAATCTTTTTTTCATGATTTGAGAGATTTGAGTTAAGAGACAAGATTTTCTTAACTAATTGCTGAATATTGCTGTCAAACTTCGATAAATACCAAAGAAAAGCGTTAGAAACAATATAATCAACTATAAAGTCAGGGGTATAGTAGATACCAAAGTTTTTTTTCTTGGAACTATTAAATAAATTCAATTCAGACTCATAGATATTTATTTTATGCACAACATCAGAAAGAGATAAAGGAATATAGGAGGTCAATTTTGCTATCCAGAGTATGTATTGGAGAAAAATAAAAAAGGTTACGCTTAAAGAACAAAAAAAGAATAAAGTTCTAAACAAGAAAAGAAAATAGACAAAAAATAATTAGTTATCTATAAAAGATACTCTCCTTCTTCCTCTTCCTTTTCAGTTGCGGCCTTTTCGATAACGCGTATTGATTCTCCAGAAATAGTAACGGGTATTTGAAGATCAACACTTAAAAGCTCCAAGGTAACTTCTTCTTTTGCAGAATGAATATCTGTGACACGTGCTCGAGAACCCTTAAAGGGACCAGAGACGATTTCGACTATATCACCAGGGTTTACTCCTTCAATAACAGGACGAGGCATAAGAAAATGTTCTAGCTCATTAATAGGTATCTCTTCAGCTCTAGAAGAACGAGGACGTTTCCTTACGTGTCGGACTCCTTCAACTAGTAACTCTATGTGATCAATGGAACTTGATTCTATAAAGATATAACCTTTAAGAGAACCAGTAACCAAAATAGCTTTAATATCAAGCTCTGGTCGTTTATCTGCTCGACGAGCTAAATACTCAGAAACAGATTGTTCCTGCCCTATTGCTGTTCTCAATGCATATATTGGCATAATTTCATCTCCACGAGGTTTAAGTAAAACGTAAGAAAGAATAATATCATTTGTTAATAGCGTCAAGTATAACGTTGAACATAAGATGAAGAACCCAACCGATTAATCCAATGACTATAATACCTAAAGCAGTAATTTTAGCAGTCATGGAAAGCTCGCGACGACTAGGCTTTTTAGCATGACGAAGTAAACGTCGACTACGAATAACGAAAGAACGAGTATTGTTAATAAATTTGCTCATTATCTATACCTCTATTTTAAATATACTTCATGTTTAATTTTTTACTAGCATTCATAAACTTTGTTTATAACGAAAGTTATTCCTCATTCTCAGAGAGAATATCAGCATACAATCCTTCATCTATCTCCTTCTGAACTACACGAGGAGCTTTACCATCACAAGTAATACCCATACAAACCATGGTCCCAAGCAACTCTTTACAAGCAGCACCAAGAGTAGCAGCAGTAAGATCAGGCCATTTAGCTTTAGCAGCATTGATCAACTGTTGAAAAGTAATATTGCCAACAACCTCAGTGTTAGGAGTACCAGAACCCTTGGAAAGACCAGCTTCTTTTAAAATAAGAGCAGAAGCAGGAGGAATACCAACGGAAAGGGTAAACTCACGTGTTTTCTTGAAAACGGTAACAGTAACAGGAACCTTCATACCTTTATAAGCTTGAGTTTGCTTGTTAATTTCATCGACAACTTGCTTGATATTAACACCAGTAGGACCAAGAGCAGGGCCCATAGCACCACCAGGGGTAGCTTTACCACCATCTACTAAAAGATCAACAGTAACTGTATCTGAACTCATAATATATTCTCCTCTAAATAATGTTAGTATATCTTAAGTCAGAAACAAAACAACGTTACTTAAATATATTGATTTTAAACAAATAAAAAAAGAAGAGAAACATAAATCAAAAATAAAAAAAAAGAAGAGAAAGAAAAAAGAAAGAAAAAGAAAAAATGGAAAAAAAGAAGTAGAGGAAAAAAGGGAAAAAAGAGAAGAAAGAATAAGAGGGGAAAAAAAAGAGAAAATAAAGAATTTGAAAGAAAAATGGGAGGGAGAAGAAAGAATAAGGAAAGAGAAGAAAAAAAGAAAAAAACAAAATCCATAAAAGTTAAAAAGAAATCGGTAATCAAAAGAATAGAAGGAAAAAACAAAAAAAAGCGCCAATAGTCTAGTGGCTAGGACCTCTGACTTCCATTAGAAGGCTTCTAATAAGCATTCACGAAGAAATCAGAATACCTGGGTTCAATTCCCAGTTGGCGCACCAGCTTTTTTATTTACTACTTTTAGATTAGGAAGTCTGTTATTTTTGTTTGTCCTCTTTTTTCATTATTTCTTTTCTTTTGCTTGTACATTGACCATAATCCTTTTGGCGTTAGCATTTTTAGCAATTCTCCATCGATACCATAATCAATTTTTATAGAAATCAATTAGTATATTCTCGTTGACCATAAATTTCTCTAAAATAATTTCTGATTCATGTTCTTGAAGGTGTTTCCTTGAAGCCATTTCAAATTCAAAAATAACATTTCGATATATAAACATAATAATAAAAAAATAAGATGTGTTACATTAGACTATGTTTTTTTCTTTTTTATAAATTAATTAAAAGATTAAAGATTAGCGTGAATATCATGTTCCAAAAACATGTTAGTATTAGCGTTACTGATGTTCTTGAAGATGATTTTTGTACAATAAGACCGTATATTGCAGTTCTACTTAAAATGAATAAATTGAGAGAGTATGCTTCTTCTTCAAGATCTATGGAGCTAGGAACTTTTTACCATCTACTTCTACAATCTGTTTTATCAAACAATTTCGACTTAGTACAACATTTTTACATACACGAAAAACTATCCGTCAAAGAATCTTTTTTTACCGCTTTATATGAGTTGACAGAAAGATTTTTCTTTCCTGATGGAGAGAAGGACTTTGATTGTATAATTGAAAGAGAAAAAGAAGTAAAGTTTGACGATAAGCTTTATTTTAATTTACGCACTTTGGCTATGCTTTGTTCTACTTTAGTTGAAGAGAATAATAAAGGAAGATTAATTTCTCTTGTTATAGGAACTGAATACAAAATTGAGTATGAATTATCAGAAAAATTTCTTTTAACAGGCAGAATAGATATTGTAGCTTGGACAGTAGATCGAACAGCAATAAGAGTGATAGAACTAAAAACAGGAAAAAAATCACCAAGAGATAAAAGGCAAGTGTTAACCTACTCAGAAATTATTAGAAAAAAGAAACCTAATATCGAAATTACTCCTGAACTGTGGTACTTAAATAACAATGATGAAAAGAAAAGAATAATATTAGATATACCTAAGGAGGATATAGAATTAAAAAGGATTAGTAGTATTATATCCTTTGTTGAGAAACTAAAATCTGAAAAACAATTATCACCTAGAATTAAAAACAAGAAATATTGTAACAAAAAGTGTAGAATGTGTGAATATATAGATGAATTCTTTGTACAAAATAAAACAATGCCCAAAAAGGACGAAATTGTTTGGAAAAAAATAAGGCTTAAACAAGAAAAGTAAGTTAAATTACATTCATTATCTCAAAAAAAAATAGATCTTTTGACAGTTATTAAACCATTTTCGTTGAATTTACAACATCAAGAAAAGCATAACAATAAGCGAAAAATTTAATTAAGAAAGAAAAAGCATTAATCAGAAATTAATTAAAAATAATTTATGCTCGCGTAGTCTAGTTTGGCTAGGACTCGTCACTGCCAAGCTGCTTTCTGTATGAAAGTAGTTGTGGAACTGACGGAACCCGGGTTCAAATCCCGGCGCGTGCACCACTTTCATTTTTCTTATTTCAAATTAACACTTTTTCAACCTTGTTTCTTTTCGTGAATCACACGTGCTTGCCAATAAAATTTTTCATTTTTCTTATTTCAAATTAACACTTTTTCAACCTTGTTTCTTTTCGTGAATCACACGTGCTTGCCAATAAAATTTTTCATTTTTCTTATTTCAAATTAATACTTTTTCAACTTTTAAATGTTGTATGAAATCGGTTTTTACCTAATATATTTCTTTAGTAATTTAAAAAAGATAATTAACGAATCAGCATATCTAGCGTTTTACTTTGTTTTTTTTTTAAATTAATTTTAACCTATCCTCAATTTATTTTATCCTTTTTTTTGTTTATTTCCTCAACTAATTTTTTTATTTCCTTATCCTGATCTTCCTTATTTAGTGCAAATCTAAACATTGCATCAGGTTTTTGTATTTTTACTATATCACTTGTTATTGTTAATTTTTCTCTATTTATCATTCTATAATTATCTATTGCTGTAAAGTATTTTTCTGGTTCGTATGTTATTATTGTTCCTGGTCCTACTAATATTACTATATTTGCTTTTCTCACGCACCACGCTGGATGAGCTGAGTTGTTAAACCCCTCAATTAGTATTATTTTTTCTTTTTTTTCCCAATAATTAAATGTTGATTCTGTTGCTTTAGCATAATAATCCATATTTAGAGCTATATACTCTTCTTCATTTGAGTATGTATTTATTTTCTCTGCTTTTTTTCTTAATTCTTCTATTATCTCTTCTTCATTAAAGAACTTTGTATTTTTATAGCTTTGATTATTTATTATGTAGTAATTTTTGCTTTTATTCTCTTCTTCTATAATTGTAAATCTTTGTATTAGCGCCACACTTTCTGTAAATCTATTATAATAAGTTTGAGTCACTCCTTCCTTTATGAATTCGTAAGGTATTGCTGGTGTATTTAATTTATGAACTGGGTTATTAATTGTTGGATTTTCTACTTTAGTCTCTGCTTGTTCTACTAGTTCTACTATATCTAGTGATAGTATCTCTTTGTATTTATCAAAATTTTTTCTTATTTCTTTGAAGTTATAATATAAATTATTCCCACTTAAAGGTTTGAAAGGTTGGACTTTTATTCCTTGTTCTTCTTTGAATTGTCTCATTATTTCCTTGCTTAGTGTCGTTTTACCCGAGTTGTATTCCAATAATCCAGCTACAAAGATAACAAAAACCATATTTGCACAATTACTTTACTCAATTTAAGTATTTTTTTCAGTATATTTATTTCAATCCTATATTAGTCCAATTTTAACCTGCAAAGCTTTTGATATAACTTCAAAGTAGCTAGAATTTCAATCCTAAATTAGTCCAATTTTAACACCAACTGGTTCAAAGTACTATTTCAGCAAAGCTATATTTCAATCCTATATTAGTCCAATTTTAACATTTTCTCCTTGAAGGGTAGGGGGCTAGTCTTCCATATTTCAATCCTATATTAGTCCAATTTTAACACCAACTGGTTCAAAGTACTATTTCAGCAAAGCTATATTTCAATCCTATATTAGTCCAATTTTAACCCAATTTTTACATTCATCTATAGCATGATTACAAAAATTTCAATCCTATATTAGTCCAATTTTAACGTTTATTCAGAAACAGATAATAGAACAGTTGAGGTCGAATTTCAATCCTATATTAGTCCAATTTTAACGATTGTGAGTGTTTGTTCATAAAGCGTAGAATTAACATATTTCAATCCTATATTAGTCCAATTTTAACTTCTGTTTCAGCATAGTCTTGATAATTGGGATAGGAATTTCAATCCTATATTAGTCCAATTTTAACTTTGATTGCTGATTTTACTTTAGAAGTTAAGAATTTTAAGGATTTCAATCCTATATTAGTCCAATTTTAACTATTGAATGAAATCTTATCTGAATACTCTTCTAATAATTTCAATCCTATATTAGTCCAATTTTAACTTGTTGTTACTTCTTCAACAGTACATTCAATATTTGTATTTCAATCCTATATTAGTCCAATTTTAACGTTCTCTGCACCCCCGAGTATGAATTTCCCGACTGCATTTCAATCCTATATTAGTCCAATTTTAACTTGTTGTTACTTCTTCAACAGTACATTCAATATTTGTATTTCAATCCTATATTAGTCCAATTTTAACGTTCAAGTATGAAATTCAGACCGAAACCATTTGAAAAATTTCAATCCTATATTAGTCCAATTTTAACAGTCAAACAATAAAGAAGCGTGAGAGTCATATTTTACATTTCAATCCTATATTAGTCCAATTTTAACGCATTGTTTATTAGGACAGTCAAGTACTTCAAAATAATTTCAATCCTATATTAGTCCAATTTTAACACTTAAAGTTAATGGAGAGTTTGAGGTAAAGGCTAAATTTCAATCCTATATTAGTCCAATTTCAACACTACCAGCGAAAGGATCAAGAACAATATCATCTTCTATTTCAATCCTATATTAGTCCAATTTTAACGAGATAAATCAGCATCTTCAGTCATATCATAAGTAATATATTTCAATCCTATATTAGTCCAATTTTAACTTCATCTAAAATTATCAGGAGTGTCTTCAACAACATATTTCAATCCTATATTAGTCCAATTTTAACCAATACTCAAATCTCAGAAATGAGTGATATGATCGTATTTCAATCCTATATTAGTCCAATTTTAACTCTGACTGGCCGAATTGGTATGACTTCTGATAGTGAATTTCAATCCTATATTAGTCCAATTTTAACCCAATTTTTACATTCATCTATAGCATGATTACAAAAATTTCAATCCTATATTAGTCCAATTTTAACCCAATTTTTACATTCATCTATAGCATGATTACAAAAATTTCAATCCTATATTAGTCCAATTTTAACCTCTTGTTTCTGGTTTCTCTATTCTAACAGGTAAAATATTTCAATCCTATATTAGTCCAATTTTAACCACTTCAAGAGTTTTACTATTACTTTGAATGATAAAATTTCAATCCTATATTAGTCCAATTTTAACTACACAAAAAAGAATAGTAATATATAAAAGAAGAAAATTTCAATCCTATATTAGTCCAATTTTAACGAATAAGCCTCCTACTTTATAATAACGCTTCTTCTTAAAAGTATTTCAATCCTATATTAGTCCAATTTTAACTATTCTGTTTTAGCAATAGCTATTTTTTCAAAAGCTATTTCAATCCTATATTAGTCCAATTTTAACGAATACTCAGAAGGCAATTAATCAACCTGACTAAACATTTCAATCCTATATTAGTCCAATTTTAACAGTTCCTACTTCATAGATCGTTTTTCTCTTGTCCAAATTTCAATCCTATATTAGTCCAATTTTAACTAATCATTACCTGATGTATAAGAAGATGAAAATCCAATTTCAATCCTATATTAGTCCAATTTTAACCTATCTCCTTCACATGATATTTCAACTGTCTTCTTAATTTCAATCCTATATTAGTCCAATTTTAACTAAGTAAGAAAGGATCTTATCACCGATAGTACGAAAATTTCAATCCTATATTAGTCCAATTTTAACAAGAACTTTTCTAATTTTTTCTTTTTTAAAAATAATATTTCAATCCTATATTAGTCCAATTTTAACTTATTATATTCTCACCCTTATTAAATGCTAGAATATATTTCAATCCTATATTAGTCCAATTTTAACATTTGAGCCTATAAAAGCAAGTAATGGGCCAATCACATTTCAATCCTATATTAGTCCAATTTTAACTAAATGAACCAGATAAAAGTAATGTCACAAATTATGATTTCAATCCTATATTAGTCCAATTTTAACAATAGAGTCTTCTTATTCAACAAATACAGATGAGAAATTTCAATCCTATATTAGTCCAATTTTAACTTCCATAATAAGATCAATAACATCATTATGAAGAAAATTTCAATCCTATATTAGTCCAATTTTAACACATTGCTATTGTCCCGACAATAACATCATCATATTTATTTCAATCCTATATTAGTCCAATTTTAACTAGCAACTTGTTTAGCTTTTTGAGAAATTACTGCAATTTCAATCCTATATTAGTCCAATTTTAACCCGCCCCAGCAACTAGTGCCAGTAAAATAACAGTTGATTTCAATCCTATATTAGTCCAATTTTAACAGGGTTTTGTTTAAACAGTTGTTCATCGGCTCCATGATTTCAATCCTATATTAGTCCAATTTTAACAATACTGAAAACTTTATTCTCCATGCACTTAAACAGATTTCAATCCTATATTAGTCCAATTTTAACCGTCATACTGAAAAGTGATCTTCTTGTTGCTAACAGATTTCAATCCTATATTAGTCCAATTTTAACACTTGTTATATTCTTCTACCACTTCATTTTTCTCTTATCTTCTAAAGATGTTTGTCTGGGATCATATATAGTGTTATTCCTTTATAAATATCCCAGATTTTTTTATAATAAGTTATATGAATTGCCCTGTTTCTACTTTTTCAATCCCTAAGTTAGACAACTTAACTAGTTCTTTACTTCGTATAGTATAAATTCTCACACAATCATGTTCTTCATTCATTAGACGTTTTAGGCCATTTTCTATTTCTACTAGTTGTGTTTTCGTTATTTCTCCTTCAAAAACTGAATTTTGAACTCTTTCTAAGAAGCATCTCAGAAAGTTACATACTTTTGACACTCTTTCTACTCCCACGTCATAAACTATTATGGCATACATTTTACCACCAAATTACGAAGGGTTCATATTTTTTCATCCCCAATAAATGTTTGCACAATTTTATGCATTCCAAATAAATCAATCTCTCATAAGAAACATTTCTTTTAAGGGAGCGATGTTTTATTGTAGAATTTAATTTTTTCTCATATTCCATCACAAAAATTTTTTTACCTTTTTCATTCAACAAGCAGCTATTTAACTCTTTTACAAAATGCTTTTCTGTTATTATCTGTTTGTTAGTTAATTTAAATATGACCCGATCTACTATTAATGGTTTAAATATTTCTGAGAGGTCTAAAGATAGTGAATATCTTCTTTCTGATGGTTCATGTAAAAAAGCGATTGTTTGATTCAATTGTGTGTGGTAAATATTTTTTATTATTGTTGAATAAAGAAGGGCGTTTCCAAAACTTATCATAGCATTAATAGGATTCAGGGGAGGTTGTTTTGTTCTTTTCTCAAATTTAAAAGTATTTTTTATAATAACATCAAAGCAGGCATAATATTTATTCCGTATACCACCTTCAAGAGCTCTTAATTTGTTAATATCAATTATATTTGTGATTTTTTTTATCTCATTTTCAATATATTCTATCTTACTTTCAAAGTCTCTTCCCTCGCTTTGGTAATATTTTAGATTTCTCAACATATTTAGAGATGCTCCTTCAATAAATTTTCTTGCTAGAAGAATTCTCTTTCTGTAATCTAAGTAGTGTGCAGCTTGGTTTATATGCATTTTTCCAGACAGTAAACTTTCTTTTGGAATAATGGAACCCTCATAATTACCATAATATCCAAAGAAATGGACGGGGATTGATTTTTTGCATAGCAAGGAGATAACTCCTGAAGTAAGAGATACTCTACCATATAAAAACAGATTTCCTATTTGCTCAATTGGTAAGATCCTTTTTTCATATTCAAGTTTATTGGCAATATTTTCTGTTTCAACGTCAAATTCCTCTTCATCAATCTCGGCCTTAAATACTTTATTATTTTCTTCTTGTTTTTGATAAATGAAATAAATGGTATTATATTTTCTAATTAATTTACCATTTTTTAAAATATAGAAATTTTTATTCACTTTTCACACCCAACAAAACTCAAAATATGCACATTTTCTACAATAACTTTTTTTTTCAGGTTTTGGAGGACTAGGCATTGCAAGTATTTCTTTTATTTCAGCTAATATGTTTTCTAACTTTTTTTCTATTTCAGCATTTAAAGTTAAATTGATTCTTTTTTTAACAAGAGGATAGTCAATAATTCCTTCTACGAGTTCAATTTTTTTGGTCCGTTTAAGATAATATATATAATAATAAAGTTGATATTTATGCGCGTCCTCAAGACTTTGTGATTTTTTAATTTCATGCAAAATCAATTTTTCTCCTTTTTTCAAAAAATCAATAGCTATTTTGTTATCAACGATAATGTTTTTTTTCATTCTAGGATAAGTTACTTCATGAATAAAACTACCTAGTCTTACTTCTTCAGAGGATTGTTCCATTCCCATGTTATAGGAAAATAACCACAGCTTTGTTTTGCATACTATGGAGTAATTGATTTGTAACCCCCTAAAAAAGTCGAACTCGTTCAGCATAATAATTTCATTTTACTAAAATATTAAAGCATTTTTAAAAATTTTAAAATTGGCTTTTGTTTTTTAAATTATGTTTTCTTCTTCAATTTCAAGCTTATCCATATTCAAATTTTCTAGCTTGTTAATTCCTAGTTCTTTTATTTTTTTTAATGAACTATGGGGTAGTTGCTTAAGAACATAGAAGCCTTTAAACATTTCTCGTTCCAAAAAAACGTATGTTTTAAAATTTTTACCAAAAGCGTAAATAGGGACATGAAAGGAATAGGAATATAATTTTTTTAAGATAGTCCACTTGCTCGTTTCTATCTGTGTTTTCTTTTTAATTATTTTTGCAATGCTATTGGTACTTTCATTTTTGCTTTCAAATGGGAGAACCCAATTATCTTTGTTTGTTCTATCAGCAATTAGTGCACCTAATGCTTTTTCGATTTCATCATCACCAAATTCTTTCATTACGTCAGGTATCAGTACTTGAATTCCTGCCATGCGCCTAAAAACGGTTTGCGCTTGACTTTTCTTCTCCGCGGAGAAATATTTTAACCATTCAAGTGTCTCCTCTATTTTTTCTTCATAATATTCTCTAAGCGTTCTACCATTAATCTTCGCTTTAAAGACTTGCTCTATTATTTCTCTTTCATTTTCATAATTTAGTATCCCCTTTTTCTCATATTTTTCTAATACTTCAATCGTTTTATTTAGCATTATCTCTGGTTGGTAAATAGCTTTGGTTCCTTTGTCTATTCCAGTATAGATGTACACATTCGGAGTTGATTCTTTGTAGTCACTTTCTCTGTTCCTATAAATACGCCCCCATCTTTGAATTTGTGAGTCTACAGGAGATATTTCAGTAATTAATATATCAAAGTCCACATCAACAGATGCTTCTACCATTTGTGTAGAAATAAGTATTAAATGCTTCCGATTTTTTAAATTATTCTTTATTTTTGATATTCTCTTACTCTTTTCTTTTTCAATTATTCTAGAATGCAAAAGTTCTGCATATATTTTATGATTTTTAAACGTTTCATATAAACTAATAGCTTTTCCTACATTATTAACAATAATAAGGACATTTTTATCAGGATTAGTTGTCAGTATCTTATTTAACTTTCGGAAAGAATCTTTTGAAACAAAGTAGGATGGGTTATTGTCTTTAGAATCGTAATTAAAGAGCAAATCATCGATTAATTGAATCTTATGTCTTCTGAGGGAAAAGTTCTTTATTGATTTTTTATCAGAGATATCTTCTTTAAGATCAATGAGTGTAAAATCTAGATTTATTTCTTGTGTATTTCCTTTGTTTTTAAACAAAAACTTTCGAAAGTATGGAGGAAATGTTGCTGTGATAATAAGTATTTTACCACTTAATTTATTTATTATCTCTAATGTTTTTATAATTATTGCAGCCATCTCTGGATTATAAGCTTGAATTTCGTCAATAATTACTGTACTGGTTGGATAAAGAGAAAGAACTTTATCGAAACCATAATATTTCAACGATGTTAGAAAGATCTGATCAGGTGTTGTTAACAAAACAGGGGTAGAAAAAAGTTTAGCAGAAAGCATTTTGCAATTTATATCTATCTTCTTTCCTTCTTTTTCTTCATCCAAATATTCCATAAATGATGTAGAATGGAGGATACCCAAGTATTTTTCATCAAAATAGTTAATTTCTGCTTTTTTTCCATTTTTTGCTATTTTAAACTCTTGAAATCGAGTAAATAAATCATTTAATGCAACACGTAAAGGGAGTGTATAAATTACCTTTCGTCCTGACTTTTTGGCCCATAATAAAGCAAATTCTGTTTTACCAGACCCTGTAGGAGCAACTAAGACTATGTTTTTTTTAGAATGGTCTATTTTTGCAATGATCTCTTTTTGCCATATTTTTTCTTTGTTTGTTATTAATTTAATGGCTTTTGATATTTCCACCTCTAACTGCTGGAAAACGGTTTCTATACTTGATATCTCTTCCACGTTTATCTGACCACTGGCCCCATAATCACATCGTCTTAAACACCCTAGAAAAACAAAAAAGGAGTAATCGGGCTTTTCATTGTCAATTTCATATAATTTTAATTCTGTTGTTAAACCATACCCTTTCTTGATTTTTTGCAACAATTTCGTCAATCTTATAAATCCTGGTTCTATCTCGTTTAGTAAAGCATTACTTATGTGTTCACCTAACAATTCTTTTTGTTTTTCTATAAGTGCAATTAACAGCGATTTGATTTGATTGTTGTTTTTAATAATAAATTCTATGAATTTCTCTATTTCTGGATAATTATCAATTATATAACGTATATTCTTTTCTTGTTTAACATAAAAATCATTGTAGTGATGAAGTAAAATGGCTGTTCGAATTTTTTGATTTCTTTCATCATTATTTAAAAAAATAAGAGAAAAAATCACAGAAAGAATTTCATGATCCTTTACTTTTTGATCAGTTAGTTCTTTAAAGAATTTCTTGACACTTAGCCATTCTTTTTCTTTTTTTTCTGCGTATTTAAAGACCAATCCTTGAAAATAGGGATTGATTTTGCCAAGATCATGAATAAAAGCAGCTTTTACTAAATCTTCGAGGAAAAAATCACTTTTTATTTCTTTGAAATCTATTACATTTTCATTTGCTTTGATAAACTCATGTAATTTTTTTACTTGATATATAATATCTTGTGTGTGTTCCCATAAAAGATATCTTTTTTGATCTTTTGATTTTGCTCTTAAAACTTCTATTAATTCCAATTTTATAACCACCCAAAGTCATTTACTATTGGAAAAGTTTCTAATTTTTTATCCAAATTAATGTCACAAAATTCTACCTCTATAGGACTTTGTAAAATAAGACTATGATCAGGACTGATGTATATAACTTCTTTAAACTCTGCACGCCTGTAAGTTTCCTTAGTTATTTGCTTTTTAGATTCAACTGGTTGTCCATTATTTTCAAAAATTACCTTAGTTGGTACAAAAAATACAGGAAATTTCAGATTTTTGATAGGAAAATTTGTTCTAGTTATAAAAGTAGGATAATGTAATTTAATATCACCTTCAATTATCTCTTTTTCAACAGATTCAACAAAATTAACAGATCTGATGTAAGCAATATCTTCTCCCCGGCCTAGACTTAATACCTTTTTTGTTTTTTCCAGTGATTCAGCAATTTCCTTTATCAGCATAAGTTGCTCTCTTTTTCCTTTTTTTCCTGCTTTTATAAAAATAAATAGATGACCATTAAATAGTTCTTGTACATAGATTGGTGTTCTTTGAGCTGTTTGACCATATCCATAAAGAGGTATAGGTTTGTTCTTACTTGCTTGCTTGTTTACTAGCATATTCCGTTCCTTATCAATATACACTTCACCTCTGATGCTATGCTGATAATTCCAAAAAGAGCTCTCAAAACCGCCAAAAATTGCAATTTTTAACTCCCACCAAGTTTCAATTCCTTGAATATGCCCGTACCAATCATTACAAGCATTTTGTAACATACCAATAATCGCTGACTTAGGGGGTAAGGGAAAGCTTTGCGCATAATAAAAAGTAAAGGGATTTCTATAGAGCGCAAAGGGTTGAAATATTTCAATGAATAATATTGCTTCTTCTGTCATATAATCCCTTTTTTTATTTTTAAAGCAAAATGAGGATGCTAATTCCTATTTTTTGCTTCATGTTCTTCAGCAACAAATTCAGGTTCTACTTCTACTGAACTTCTTTTGTATCCATATAATTGAGAAATATTTTGTGGTACAGTTGTGTCATCTTCTAAAAATTCCTCTACTTTGTTCAATATATCGTCAAATTGTGCGTTAATAATCTGTTTATTACGATCAATATCAACAATAAATTTTGGAGCTTCTTTCTCAATAATTTGATGTTCAATCTCATTCATAATAGTACCATCCTCTTTTTCGATTTTTCTTTCATTTGTAATTACTTTATATACATTTGATTTACTTATTTCAATCTTATCCATATAAGTTTCATACCTTGCATCGTTATAAAGCCCCACAATCATCAGCCAGGGTGAAAGATTTTCCATGCGCCCTTTAATTTCCCTTTTAAGTGTAAATATTGTTTCTAATAATTGTTTAATTCTTTCATTTTTTTCTTGTTCATCAATCCTGAATTGATCTCCATCTTCGTCTAAGATTCCTATTCTATTTACATCTATAACTAAATTATATACATAGAAATCCTTTTTTTCTTCGGAAGTGAAAGGATTACTACCTTCGCCTCCAGCTCGTTTCATAACGTCTAGATTTGCCAAAAATTGTGTATCAAAGTTGAATGGTGTCATAGAAATAGCATGTGAAATTTTAACAGGAGATACACGAGTAGTTGCACCTTCAGAACTACCTTTTTTGGCAATCATAAAACCAAATAAATCAAATTCTGGGAAGCCTAGGATTTCTGAATCCTTAAGTAGTTGATTATTAGGACAAACTACACCTCCTTTAGTATTAGTTAATTGATCTGGTCCGGCTAATTTCCACTTATTTGGAAAAAGCTTGTTTCCATGGTGTAAGATACTGTACCGAAGAGCATAACGGCTAACCAATACATATTGGCGACCATCCCATTTTGTTATTTTTTTTAGTTCTTGATAATTTCCTGAGCCTTGGTCATAATTCAAGGAATTACCATAGAATACTATATCTACTACAATATATTTACTCATCTTTTTCTTTCTCCTTTAAATTTTTACTGTTTGTGTTATATGTATTCATTATTCCGATGATTATTGAATAAGCGTAATTGGGAAAAACCTCTTTTGGCATTAAATCATAAGTTGAATTTAGTTGTTCAATCAGTTTACTAAGTTCTTTTTTTGGCTGGTTAATTGCTTTTAAAAGAACATAAAAGAATCGTGTTTGGTCATTTGCCTTCACAGTATCCAGAAGAGTGTAAACTAATTTTTGCTTATAGTTGTCTGAAACATCCGTAAAAGATTTTTCAGTCATTGTTCTTAACTTACGTAATTCAATTTTTGTTTTTTTATTACCATAAACTTTTTGCCAGTAAATTTTTTTAACCTCCTTCTCACTATTTTTTATTATTTAATTAATTGTAATATAATAATCAAAGCATATTCTTGCCAAGAGTGCTCATTCAGCACTACTTTGTCAAATAGCCATTTGTTTATTTTTTTCAACAATTTTTTTGAATCTTTTTTGTTACATTCGTTTAATTTTTTTAGCAAATAATTTAAAAAGTAGATTTTTTGCTTTTTCAGTAAGATATGGATTAAATCCGTAGAAAGTTTCAATTTCTCATCTTTTGGGATCAAAGAAAGTATCAAACTAGAATAATAAGAAGAATTTCTGATTTCTTCGTTTATGTCTCTTACCAAGAAATTATAATCGCTAAAAAAATCTTTTGAGAATAAACGTTTTTCATTTTTTAATTCACGAATTATTGCTTCGATTATTAAAGAATAAAGAGATGAACTAAATCGAAAAATTTTATTTGAAGAATCAGTGATGCACAAGAGACAATGTTGTAAAATTAGCGGATAAAGAGGTCTTCCACTAATAAATTCTCTTAAAAGCCATTTTTGTTTGTATTTTTTCTTGATTTTTTGATACTTTAAATAAATATTGATGTTTGATCTTATTTTATTATCTAACAATATACTTGCATGAAGCTTTGAAATTCCAATATAGTTTACGGATTGTATGTTTTGCTGATTGTCGACGCCGTCATGTTCTATGACATACATATTTTCTAATGAAAAAATACTTTTTTGTTCAAACATGTAATCTAAAATACTGTTCCATGTCACTTTAAGAACGTCCTTATTACGATCCTTTTTTTCCAGTCTATTTAGCGATAGCCGAATACTTTTGTTAATATGGTAACTACTGTGTAGGTTGTTTGTATAAAATAATATAAATTTAGGTTCAAAAAAACTGGTAAAGGCAATAGGAAAACAAAGTAAATAAATAATCACAGATTGTTCAAACAGTTCATTAAAATCATCTAGCGTTTGTATTTTACAATATAGAATATTCAAAGCTTCGCTTTCTGCAAACATAAACTTTGAAATAGTTTTATCTAAAGCATTAGGGGTATCACTACCTTTAATTTTAGTTCTATAAAGCATATCTTCAAAGGCGAGAAAGACATCACTTTCTTTCCCTTTTTTGTTCTTTGAAGGGTTACAGAAAGGTAAATTTAAAAAAAATGGTTCTGTAAAGATTATACCAACATTTTCTATTTTTTTCAATACATTAGGACTTGTTTTAGAGCCAAAAGAATTTTTAAGATCACATTCAAATTCAGAAAAACTTTCTTTGATTTCGTCTTTAAAGTGATTATTAATATCAATAATAGCTTGTCGAACTTCATTTGGCGATTGAAAAGAAGAGGGGACATTTTTATAACTTAACAATTCCTTTTGTAAATTCCTTTTCATCTCTTCAAAATGTTTCTTTTTTGTTTTACTTTTACTAGCTAAATCTTGCTTATTTATCCATTTTATTGCGGTTTCCTTAATATAATATAAAAAATAAGCATAATAGAATTTCTCTTTATAAAGTGGTTGACTAATTATTTTGTCAAAGCTTTCACCATAAACATCTTCAATTAAAAAGATATATCCTAAGATCCCTGCGTCTATATACCAATTACCAGTAAAAGATATTTGTTCAGTAGAATTATTTTTCTTTTCATCATGAATGATAACTGTCATTAGACAACCAAAAATAAATAAAGAGATAATTATTTAAACTTACCTTATTTAAAATAAAGGTAGGGTCTAGTTTTCCTTCCTGTTGTACGTAAAAAAGAGGTAATTAGGCGGAGACTCTTAATTATTTATTTTGTAGAAAATTAAAGCCCACTTTAAAATGCAATTATACCGATTTATTAAATTTAAACTATTTTTTTAAATTAACAAAACCAAAACCCATAGTATTTCGTTCTCCAAAACCCGTATCAAGGCCAAATTTGATTAATTTATATTGAAAATCATCTACATAGCTCCACTCAAATTCCCACATAGTTGCAGCAAATTTATGTCCTTCACCATGTATGAATAGTTTATTATAAACAGTTTTTTTATAAGAAAATTGCTCAAAAATATCAATATTTTGGATATAGGTTTTATAAAAATGATTATATTTTTTAATAAGATTTTCTGAGAGTTGTTTAAGAAAAGCGTGAAAAGGGTAGTGTGGTCTCCAATAAACATATCTCCTTTTTCTTTCTTTTTCGGGAATTTGATACTCGTCATATTTCTGTTCAGGTATTCGTATTATTATGGGGGTTGATGAAACAATGTGGATATTTCGTCTTGGTAGAACAATGTCAATAGGCTGAACATCAGTAATTCTAAATTGCATCTCACCAATGTTGATTACATCTTCGTGTTTCTTTTTCAACATTAGCTGCTCGTATAGAGAATTAATTATTTTCTTCAGAGGTGAAGAAATAATTAAATACTTTTGAGAATCACCAAAAATATTAGAAAAACAAAAAAATTTGTAGTCATCCTTTTTATCATGTAAGGAAGAAAAGTCTTTCTTGAGTAGAGAATAAATAAAACCACTAAGTTTGTTATAAGCATAATCAATATATTGCTTTTTTACATCGTCCATTTTAATAAGTAATCTCATCCAAGATTACCTGAATAGTTATAACTATAAATATTTATATCAATTCAACCTATAAATCAAATTTAAACTACTCGTCACAAGTCTCTTCTTACTCATCTTTTCTAACTTCAATCCTATATTAGTCCAATTTAAATGATAGCAGAGTAATTATGTGGCGGTCTGCAAAACCGATTTCAATCCTATATTAGTCCAATTTTAACCTTATTTTATTCTTCAGTCTACATTTTTCACTTATCTTCTTAATTTGTTTCCTTGGGATCGTACATAGTGTTATTCCTTTATAAACATCATTGATATTCGTAGATTAAACATTAATATTAGATAATTTAATCTATAATATTCAGATTAAGAAACGTTTTTGGAGCAGGGCAAGGGATTTGCACCCCTGTAAAATGGTTTTGCAGACCATCGCATCAACTACTCTGCCAGCCCTGCTTTCTTCTTTTTCCATGGAGTTTTAATTTACGATAATTCTTTTTTTTTGTACCTAAAAAAGCTTTTCTATTGTTATCTTCTTCTTTTAAAGCTTCAAACTTTATTTTTTAGTTTACTATTTTTTCTCAAAATATTGTTCTTAAAAAAAATAAATAATTAAAAAGAGAATAAAGAAAAGAAAAGAAAAAATTTTCTTCAGAAGACTTTGGTCTTTATTTTGCTTTATCCGAATAAAGCTCCAAGACCTAGATCTTCTTCTTCTTCCTCTTCTTCAGGTTCTTCTTTTTTCTCTTCAGCTTTTTCTTCTGCACCACCTGCTGAAGCTGGAGCTGAAGGAGCTGCGGCAGCCATTACTGCTGTTTCTAGAGCTTGTTCGATGTCTACTTCTTCAAGAGCTGCTACTAGAGCTTTTACTCTTGACTCATCTACTGAAGCTCCTGCTGCTTCAAGAACCTTTTTTACTGCTTGTTCATTTATTTCTTTTCCTAATTCATGTAGGATCATTGCTGCATATACATATTCCATTTTTTTTTCACCTATCCAAATAGTGCGCCTAATCCGAGGTCTTCTTCCTCTTCTTCTGGCTCTTCTTCTTTTTCTTCTTGTTTTTGTTTATTGTCCGTGCTTACAGTGGTTTTTTGTGCCACCGAAGCCGTTTTTGCTGCTTCTAGCGCTTTAGCAGAAACAGCACTACTATCTATTTCACCTATTATTCTAGTCAACGCTAATGCTTGGCTTCTTACTTTTGCGAGTAACATAGGTAATGTTCGTGTTGTTGCTATTCCAGCATTAACAGTCAAGTTTATTGCTTGTTGATAGACTTTTTGTATCAAAATAGGTAAGCTTCTTTTTGTTACTATTCCTGCATTAACTGCTAAGTTCAAAGCTCTACTATGGGCATATTGTAAGTTATTGAGATATTGTTCATAGTCTACTATCAAATCTTTTCCGTGTAATAGTGTTCCATCTTGTAGAGCTACTGTCATGCTTAATCCCACGAAGAAAGGCTCAATGTTCAATCTTCGTAGTAATAAAGCGACAGAACGAGTTACTTTTTCTCCTTCTTTTGTAACGACGGAGGGTTCAGCTATTTTTATCTGTCCTCCTTCAATTCTAGTTTTCAGTCCGAGTGATTGCAATTCAGATATTACGGGTCCTGGAGGGATACCTGTATTCATTGCAGGAACAACTATATCATTTGAAGCTATTTGTCCTGGTTTTGCTGGGGCAGGAACTTTGTTTGTGTTCATGTATGTTGCTAGTTTGAAAGGATTAGTTTTTGTTAATAAAAATGCACAAGGTCCTTTAATGTATTCTTTTAGTTGTTCTATCCCCTTTACTTTATCTTTCACTTGATCTATTGCTCGTTTCATTAAATTGTTCTTTGCCATTACTATTTTAGCTTCTTTTCTAAGTTCTGATCTCATCTTCTGTACTACACGTGCATTAATGTTCTCAATTTTTACGAGACCGATAATAGGATAGGAAAGCAATTCTGATTTGAGTTTCTCTACTGTTTGTATTTTTGCTTCTGAAATTCTTACTGACGACATTTATGTCACCTATTCTACTTTTACTGAAGGACCCATAGTCGATTTAAGATAAATTGATTTTATGTTACTTGCTCCTCTTTCGAGTTTTCCCTCTACAGCACGAAGTACAGCCATTGCATTTTCTGCTAAGTATTGTGTTTCCATGTTTATTGTTCCAATTCGTGAATGTACGACAGGATTTTGCCTCAGACGTAATTTAACGGTTCGACTATAGTTTTTCACTAGGGGTTCTAGTTGTTCGGTTGGCGGGACGGGTCTAGGCATTTTTCCTCTAGGCCCTAAATATCGCCCTAATGTTTTACCGATAACAGGCATAAGTTGTGCGCTGGAAATGAAGAAATCATAACTCTGTGCAATCTTCTTTGCTAACTTAGGATCACGAGATATGTTTTCCAACTCTTTTCTATCAATTATTTTTGATATTTTGAGTTCTTGTGCTTCAATTAGATGAGAACCTTCACCGAAGAGACAGATTTTTATTTCTTTTTCTATCTCGTGGGGAAGAATAACATCTATCTGAAACCTCTTAGATGGGTCTTTGAGATTTACATCCTTAAGATTTATAGCCATATCAATCGATTCAACGAACTTTCTTTTGGGCGATTTTTCTTTTACAGCTTCAATAGCTTTACTAAATTGTTGTTCATTCATAATATCAACCTCTACCGCTTCCGTTTGGGATATAACCAACGGTCAAGCGCGGTTAGAACCTAATATCACCACTTCCATTTTCTTTTTAAAGTTTTTTAACTTCGAGAAAATGAGTTGCTCAATCGAATCTTTCAAGATATCAGTAAAAAGATGCAATTTGTATTTTATAGGCTACAGAAAGTTGTTAAACAAAGTTTTTCTTTTGGATAAACTCCTTTTTTAGAGAAAGAACAAAAATCATTATTAAAACAAAAAACTTATTATTTTGCAAAAAAGAATTGGCATGATTTATTTGGAAAAAAGTGATATCACAAGAAAAAAATTTCCCTTTTCATTAACAATAGATGACATTTTTATCTTATTTGGTATTTTAATGAATGGGATAAGTATAGTTATTGGTTTTATCCTTGGATTTACAATTGCAAGCCTGTTTCTTCTCCTATGCGAAATAATTTTAGTGGGAATGTATATTTTGAAAATGGTATGACCTAGAGACCTCTTTCAGTTAATCTAGACTCTATTTTCTCTTTTTTTATCAAACTTTGTGTTTTTATAGGCTATTTAGGTTAACAAATTAAATCGCTAAAAGTGGTTTAATGTTTAAAAAGCGATATTCTAATTACTCTCAAAATAAAAAAGTTATTCATAAGAAAAAACTTTTTCACCGTAAAATTCTTCGATATCTCATTATTATTATTATATCTTTTTTTTCATTTCTATGTATTTTTCATGATCTTCCTGTAAATAGCAAACTAATATTGAGTATCAGGTCACTCTTTGATATAGAAATTAATTTTAGATTTTTAGATATTATTAGTTTTTTTTCTACTATGATCATTAAAACAAAGAAAATTCTTTGGAGAATTTTATATACCACTTTAGCACTCTGTATATTTTTAATGATAATAAAATTCCTTCCTTTTTCTGAAATAGAAAATGACTCATTCTTTATTGAGAAAAAGTTCGCTTTACCTTATTACAGAATATCGACTATTGCTACTGTTCAAAAAAATACGGCTTTATTTCTTCAAAAAAAGTTTTTTGCAGAAAAACACCATCAAGATTTTGTAGAGGATATTTTTAGCTCCTACTTCAGGTTTAAAATACTGTTGATAAAAGAAGTAAATAACATAATATTTTCATTTGTATTTGCCGAAAAAGGCTTCAATCCAAAGAAAATAGAAAAAAGTATCAAAAACAAACTTCTATACATTGAAAACTCATTATTACTCCATTACAATCTTGAAACAAGAGTTTTATCGAAAAAGCAGATAAAACATCTTCGTTTTCTCATAAACCACCAGAAGAAGAGATATAGGCTAAACAAAACAAATCTAGAAAAACAAAAAACAAATTTAATGGATAAATTCTATCAAGTTTTTATTAATCCAGAAATAAAGAGTTCCACATTATATATTAATATGTTTAAACATAAAAAGAAAACGAAATATTCTTGTGATTATTATGTTTCTACAAATACAAATTTGGAAAAAAAAATTATCGAAAATTCTTTACATGTTAAATTAAAAAGACTTATTTTTTCTTCCTCTATTTGGCATGTTATTTTTTCAAAAAAACAAGTTAAAAGTTGCAAAGTAATTAATAATACTAATGTCTTTTCTTTTTTTCATGTTCCAGATGGAATTACAAGTGGATCAATTTCAGCAATTAGAGAAAAAAATCTAGACTTCAAAAAAAAAGATAAAATTGACAAAGTTATAGAAGTTGGCTCAATTTTAGAGGGTAATAACAACTTTGAGGAATGTAGGATTAATATTGAAGACATATTGTATAATATTGAAGTTTATGGAATGGTTGGACAGGGAAAAACAAGTTTTGTGACAAATATTATTTCTCATTTATTGAAAGCAAATATTAATTGTTTAATTTTTGATGTTAAAGGCGAGTATGCTGCTTCATTTGTTACAAATGAGAATGTAGAGATTTATACAATAGGTAAACCTAATCCGCTCTGTATTAATCTATTTAAAAACACAGATGAAGAAGATCTGAAATCAACTATTTTAATAATTGAAGAAATGATGGAGTCATCCAAACAAGAATTTAGCCCTGCAATGAAAAATTTATTTGAAAATACCCTTTTTTTAACACATAAATCGAACAATCCAAACCTTAGTACTTTTGTAGAAAAATTGTTTGAACTTTCAGAAAAGATTAAAGAGAGGATAAACACTTCTTACATTCAACAAACATTAGACGCAGTTCTAAATAGATTAAACTATATTTTTAACCCTACAAATTTTGAGATTTTGGGAGTAAATACTACAACACTAGATTTTTCTATTCTTGATAGAGGAAAGAGCATAATTTTGGATCTCAGTGAGCTTCAAAAGCGTGCGGCAAGACCATCTGATATTTTTTTAATTACAAATCTTATACTGAAAATGTTCTATAAATATGCCTCTTTAAAGGGAACAAGTGATTCTTTACGCTATGTTGTTGTTTTAGAAGAAGCAGTAAACATTATTCCTAAAATATATAACTCAGACAGTTCTGCATCACTAATAACGGCAGAAAACAATTTTCTACTTGGAAGAAATTTAGGGATAGGACATATTACTGTATCTCAACTTTGGGAAAGTGTAAGTAGTATTGTTCATGGAAATTCAGCAACAAAAGTAATTTTTAGAACAAGTGAAAAGTCTGAATATATCGCTTCAACACTAAACTTACCAGAAGCAGCTATTAAAAGAATTCACACACTTCCTACTAGACATTGCTTAATACTAAGCAAAAACGATATAAAAGCACAAGAAATAAAAACAAAAGATTGCGAATTCAAACCTGTTTCTCAAATAAAATATAGATCAATTCTTAATCAACGATATAAGAACATTCGATACCCATTATTATATAGGAACTTTATTGAAATGCGAAATATAATTAACCAGAACATATTCTTCACCAATGAAAATGACATAGAAGTTGAAACAGGAAATAATAACTTACAAAGTGCAAAAAAACTTATGGAATTCAAAAAACAAACGAAAGTTGAAAGAAAAAGTTCATTACTTTCTAGTATGATTTCTAAAAAAACAGAAAACAACGCATTTGAAATTAGCGACAATATTTTTGAAAAAGAAAATTTGATTGATTGCGTAGAATGTAAGCATTATAACGATAATAATGCTTGTAAAATAAATGAATACTCTGCAAAATTGATTGTTGAGATATTATTCTCTCAAATTTCTTCAGATAAAATAACGCAATTAAAACTTTCTCAACTAAAAAAATTAATTCATGTAATATCTAAATCGAAGAAAATAGAACTAACAAAAAGTTTAGAGTATTGTATTATGATTCAAATAAAGAATATATTACAAATAAAACATTAATAAGTTGCCTTTTTTGTTAGTTTAAAAGCATGTCCAAAAATTAATTTTTATTAATGTGGGGGTTTATGTCGGAATTATGACTTACTTTCAGATCATAGACCCCCACAAAGTAAGAGAATTCATAATCATTAATGAACCTTTCCTTAAGAAACTGGTGAAAGAGGAACCGAGAGAAAGTAAGAGAGGGAGAAAAAGAATAGCAGAAAGGTGGGTGATACTGGCTTTAGCAATTATTGCGAGAATAGAAGGAATAGCTTGGAGGAAGTTAGAGGAAAAGTTGTCTTTATGCGATTTTTTGATAGAAGAGGGGTGGATGAAGAAGATTCCTTCCAAATCTACTTTTCATGCAGTGTGGAGAGCGACAGAAAGTAAGTTGCTGGAGCGGTGGATAATAGATTTAGGTAGGGAAATAGTGAGGAAAAAAGGCTTGAAAGCTATGGCAGTGGATAGTTCAGGGTTTAAAATTCGTCAGGCTTCTGTTTGGCGTTTTCTCAAGTGGGCAAGAGGAGGACTAAAGAAAACCTCTAAACTTTTCTGGAAGATACACCTTATAGTTGGTTTACCCTCTCGAGCTATAGTCTCTCTTGCTCATTCTGCTAGTAACACTCACGATAGTAAAGTCTTCGGTTTGCTCTGGCAGAAACTTCCTTCTGCACTCTTGAGACCTTTCCTGCGATTCTATGGAGACTGTGCCTACTGGACAGAAAATATCGTGGGACTTCTTAGCCAACATTCCTTTTTCCCTGTTATTCCCCCAAAAAGTAATGTTCGTTATCCCTCTCCTCCTCCCCTCGGACCAATAGTTCAAGCTCATCGTCTCTACCCTGGTCTGTATCGTCATAATCATCATCCCGAGTATCGTAGTAGTATTGAACACGTCTTTGGTCTCCTCAAACTCTCTCTTCCCCCAATCCTTGATCGTTTACCCTCCACCATCCTCTCTACCTTGTACAGTTCTCTCCTCTGTTACAACTACCTTTTACTCCTTCGGACCGTTTAGTTGGTGAAAAAGAATTTTTGGACATGCTTTTAGTTTAAAATAAAAATTTACTATCAAATATTTTTTTCAAAGATATGAAGAACAAAGTTCTAACTATTCACCTACTAAAAATTTGCAAAAACTGGTAATATTTATATTCAATAAAAATAAGGTTGTATCAGAGATGCAAAAAAAACAAAAGGAATCTGAAACAAAAAAGGGTATAACTCTATTTCAAGAAAATATGCCAAAATCCTCAAAAGAAGTAAATAAACGTAAGAACATGGTGGAAAAAAAAACAGATAAAGAGAAAAAATCCTTCATGATCAAACTTGTTTTAATTGGAGATGGGGCGGTAGGTAAAACTTCGATAAGGAGAAAATATCTAGGAGAAGGATTTGTAAAAGAACACCTCGCCACTCTAGGTGCAGACTTTGCTGTAAAAGAAACAACAATAGATGGAGATAGTATCAAATTCCAAATTTGGGACATTGCAGGCCAGGAATTCTTTAAAAGAGTAAGAAGTCGTTTTTATCGTGGTTGTTTTGGTGCCTTAGCTATTTTTGATTTAACAAGAAGAGAAACTTTTACAAACCTTTCTACATGGTTAGAAGAACTTTACCAAAATAATGGTAGAGGAGTAATACCCGTTATTATTTTAGGAAATAAGAGTGACCTTCCAAATCAAGAAGTTAGCGAAGAGGAGATAGCAAAGTTTGTAGATGATTTGAATAAAAAAACAAAAGAGAAGGGAGTTGAAAACTTTTTCCTAAAAACATCTGCAAAAACAGGCGTAAATATCGATAAAGCTTTTGCTATTATTGGAAATTATATTGTAAAAAAATTTGAAGATGAATAATACTTTGAAATAAAATTCACAACAGAATTAGTTTACACATAAAGAGGAACATAAAATATCTACAATAATTTAATATTTAGACTGAATTTTTTTAGACTAAATTTTTTTCCAAAAAACGAAATAATTCTAGCTATCAAAGCAATATTTTTAAAACAACTTACAAACAGAAAAATCGGAAAAAGCAAAGTTAAGCTTTCTCGCAAAAAAAATGTAATGAGTGAAATAATAAATGCCAAGCGCGTATGATGTTCCTGCAGATAAATTGATATTACGAATTGCTGAAGAATTAAAGAATAACCCCAATATTCAACCACCAGAATGGGCATTATATTCTAAGACAGGTGTTCATAAAGAAAATATTCCTGTTCAAAAGGATTGGTGGTACATTAGAGCAGCTTCTATCCTCAGAAAGATATACTTAAAAGGACCAATAGGTGTTTCAAGACTCCGTGTAATTTATGGTGGGAAACATCGTAGAGGTGTAAGAAGAGAACATTTCGCAAAAGGAAGTGGCTCTATTATCAGAAAGATTATTCAGCAATTAGAAAAAGCAAATTATATTCAAAAGAAAACTGATCATCTTAAAAAAGGAAAGGCTATCTATGGACGAATAATTAGCCCAGAAGGGCAATCCTTTGTTGATCGAATTTCGGCTGAAATAAAGCGAGAAATTCCTGCTTTAGAGAGATATTAAGTAATAGAAAATTTGTCCTAATAAGTTGGTGAGAAAGTTGGGTTATGATGAAGAATTAGAAGAAATTCGACGTCGAAAACTAGCTCAATTACAACAAAATGAAGCAGTACGACAGATGCAAAAGGAACAAGAAGCAAATATTGAAGCTCAAAAACAAACTATCCTACGTCAAATTCTCACAGAAGATGCTAGACAAAGGTTAGCAAATGTAAAATTAGTAAGACCACAATTAGCAGAATCTGTTGAACTTCAACTGATTCAACTTGCCCAACAAGGTGCTCTCAGGAGCAAAGTCAATGATGCTCAACTTAAAGAACTCTTAAAAAAACTACAAGGACAAAATAGAGAAACAAAAATTGATATAAGGCGAATATAATGGCGAGAAATAAAGTATTATCCAGAAAACTGCGATATGCAAAAAGTATGAAGACAAACAGTTCAGTTCCAAGCTGGATTGTTGTACGAACTAATCGTAGAGTAAGAACTCATCCAAAAAGAAGAAGCTGGAGACAAGTAAGGGTTAAAAAATAGGAGTTGAATGAAAATGTCACAAGAACCTCTCGAAATAATTTATACTATTCCTTTCTTCCCAAAATTAAATAAGACTCCAAGATATAAAAGAGCTCCAAGAGCTATAAGATTGTTAAAAGAGTATATCCTTAAACATACAAAAGCAGATATTGTTGTGATTGATAATAAATTAAATGAATATATCTGGGAAAGAGGAATCGAAAAACCACCTAGAAAAGTAAAAGTTCGCACTTTAGTTGAAATAGAGGAAGAACTTAAAGTTGCAACAGTAAAACTAGTAACAGAAAAAGTAGAAGTTGAAGCTCGCCCAGAATTAGAAGGAATCACAGTTCCAACTGAATTAGAGGAAGAGGAAGAAGAGGAAGAAGAAGAAGACACTCCAGAAGAATCTTCAGAAGAAGAACCCTCTTCCTAAAACTTTTATCTTTTTTTAAAAACAAGGCGATTAAATTGGAAATTTCAAAAGGAACCATTTTAGGCAATTCAGGGATAGGAATATTTGGATTAGCAACAGACAAGTATGCCATAGTTCCTTTTGGGATCAAAGAAACAACAAAAGAGCTGATTGAAAAGACACTAGAGTGTAAAATAATTCAAAATTCTGTTGCCAACACTGTTTTACTTGGAACAATGTTAGCTGGTAACTCGAAAACACTCCTAATTCCACCAAATATGACGGAAACAGAATACAATAACTTTTCTCAATTAGAGGAACTTGATGTCGAGATTGTAGAAATTAAAAGTAAATATACAGCTCTAGGAAATCTCATACTTTTAAATGATAAAGGGGCAGTAATAAGTGAAATATTCGAGAAAAAAGCTCAGAAACAAATTGAAGACGCTCTTGGAATTGAAACTACAGTAGGTAATATCTTATCTTCTCCCTTAGTGGGGACAACAGGATTAGCAACAAATAGAGGCTGTTTAGTTCACCCACTAACAACAGAAGAAGAAAAAAGAGAACTCGCTTCTCTGTTGAAAGTTAAAGTAGACTTGACAACAGTAAATAGAGGAGTTCCTTACCCAAAAATAGGAATAATAGCAAATTCTACTGGAGCTTTTGTCGGAGAAGATACAACAGGTCCTGAAAGCATGAGAATTTTTGAATTGCTTCTAAGTTCGCTATAAAAAAATAAGTTTAAATTTTTAATAAGATAAATGTTTTCCCTCTAATTTCGACCAATTTACTATTAGTTAATTTAGCTATATTTTTTGCAATAGGTTCAATAGATTCATTTGGAATAATCTTCAAACACTTGATTTTAACAGCTGAATCTCTTTTTAAAAGATTCTCAACTTCTTCAATAATAGTTTCTGTAACACCTTTTTTTCCTATTCTAAGTTTTGCTGGTTCTTGTTTAACATGAGATAGTAATTCCTTCATTGTACATTTACCTTTTTTTGTGTTTATAATATGGGAATCTATTGTATTGACCACAAATATTACACTTAATTGATACAACTCGATTAGTGGATGACAAACGAACTTTACAGTTTACTCCTGGTTTTAAGAGCGTTTTACAATGGCGACAAATTCTTTTTTTCCAATAATTGGGAAGACTAACACGGGTTCGCATTTGAATCTTTCTAGCTTGTTCGACATATTTTTGTGCGAGTTTAAAATCAGTTTTAATCAAATGGTCAGCTTTAGTGAGTAAATTGTTAATTTGCTCTATAGCAACCTCCCGTAAGATTTTCTTTCTCATTTGTTTTGGTTTAGGTCTTTTTCGAAAGTAAGAATACTTTTTTTCCCAGTTAGTCATTAAAAACAAAATCTTAACAATTTTTTTAACTATTTGGTAGAGTAGAAAAACCAACCCTCTTTTTAATAGTGTTAGATAAACTGTTCTGAATCATTTTACAAAGCAAATCGTTGTCAAAATGACTTTCAATTGCAGGATAACCTAAAGCAAAGAAAATTTTATTTTGTTCAATTTCTTTTGCTGAAAAAAATCTAACCAATATAGTACAATCAGGATCGTGAATGTCCAGAAGTTCATTAAACTGATTAAAAAAAATATCTTTTTTCTTTTCGTCTCCTAATTCCTTTGAGATAATGATACCTTGAAGATAGCTATAATCTGAATTTTTTACTTTTTTGAATCTATTACTGAGAACAACTTTACACTTATATTGCTTAACTAAACGTTGTAAGATAGGAGTTATCCTCTCATTTTTGTTAGAAATGGGAATAAATGTGAAAAAAGTAAATAAGGAATCGCCTAATTGAAAAGTTTTTTCACAAATGGTCTTATTTACAGAGCGAAAATAAAACCTTGAAATCTTATGAGATATCTCCTTATGATTAAGAGGAGAGAGAAATAATCGACTATTGTCTGACAGAAGACTTATCCTTGATTCTAGTTTAACAACAGAGTTTAAGATATCTGTAGTTTTACTACTACTAATTAAGAAAAAGATCTTTACTGCTTTTTCTTCAAAATGGAAAGTAAAGGAAAGATTTAGCTCAATAATAAGTTTGACAAGATCTTTTACTGCTTTATTTTTTTCTTCGAAGGAACAGTCTATACAGATAATTGCATAACCAACAATACCAACAAATGTTTTTCCTGATTGAAGTAATATAAGATTATCAGTGGCTACAATGTCAAATTTATTCATTTTTCTTTCAATTAATATAATAATTAGAAAGATAAAAAGACCACAAAATTCTTAGATTATCAACTTTAAAAAAAGTGCTCTTGGACAACAAGTTAAAATTTAATATTCCACCTTTAAAACAAACAAAGTCAAGTAAACAAAAAAACTAACTAAAATTGAAAAAACAAACAAAAAAAGTAAATGATGTAGCTAGTTATACCATAAGTCCTCAATAGTTGTTTCGTCTTCTTCAAGTTCAAGATAAGGAGAATCAACTTCAGCGATAACAACAGTAACAAACAATTCATCATCAGCCATAGTATCATCAATACTCAGACCCCAAATGAATAAAGCGTCAGGGGCGATACGAGAAGTTATTTCATTGGTGATAGCTTCAAGCTCCATTGTGGTAATCTTCTTATTAGCTTTAATATTAACAAGAGCACCAGTAGACTTAGAAATATCTGCCTCTAGCATACTGTTGGTTAATACAGCATTAACTGCGTCAAGAGCACGATTCTCTCCTTTTCCTTTACCAATACTAATAACAGCAGGGCCACTATTACGCAAAATTTTCTTAGTGTCAGCAAGATCAACATTAATCTTAGCAGTTTCAACAATAACATCGGTTAAACCAACAACAGCATTAATCAAAACTTCATCAGCCATTTCAAAAGCATCTAATACTGAAAAATCAGCAGCTTCCAATACTAACTTCTCATTAGGAACAATAATAATAGTATTAGAGTGGCGGTTCAACTCTTGTAAACCACGTAAAGCAGTACGCATCTTACTTTCTCCTTCAGAAGCAAAAGGGAGAGTACAAACACTAATAACCAAACAACCTTCTTCTTGAGCTATCTTTGCAATATAGGGAGCAGCGCCAGTACCTGTACCTTTTCCAAGTCCACAAGCAATAAAAACTAAATCAGTTCCACGAACAAGTTCACGTATCTCTTCCTCGTTCTCAACTGCAGCAGCATGACCAATATTAGGATCATTACCTGCACCAGTACCACGAGTTAATTCCTTACCAATAAGAAGCTTTTTCTCAGCCTTGGTATTTAAAAGATGACGAGCATCAGTATTAATAGCAATTGTAGTAGCACCACCAATACCACCACGCTCAATGATATTATTAATGGCGTTACTACCAGCTCCACCAACACCAATGGCTAAAATACGATCATCTCGAACATATTCAAGAATCTCAGCATTAGCGTTATTAGTATCATATTTAGAAGTACGAGAAGAACTAGTCTGAAGAAGAGACAATAACTCTTCATCAGAAGTACCGACATCAGGACTTAAAGGACGACTAAGAGAAGAAGAATCAACCTGAGAAACATCATTGTTAAGGTGAATAGGATTAAGATTACTATTATCACTCATAGTTGCTCAAGGAGTAGCAATAAAAAATAAAATAGAAATACAAATATCATTGTCAAAATATCAAGGTATTACAAAAAAAGAGAAGAGAAGAGAAGAGAAGAGAAGAGAAGAGAAGAGAAGAGAAGAGAAGAGAAGAGAAGAGAAGAGAAGAGAAGAGAAGAGAAGAGAAGAGAAGAGAAGAGAAGAGAAGAGAAGAGAAGAGAAGAGAAGAGAAGAGAAGAGAAGAGAAGAGAAGAGAAGAGAAGAGAAGAGAAGAGAAGAGAAGAGAAGAGAAGAGAAGAGAAGAGAAGAGAAGAGAAGAGAAGAGAAGAGAAGAGAAGAGAAGAGAAGAGAAGAGAAGAGAAGAGAAAGGAAAAAAGAATAAAGAAATCTAACACAGAAAGAAGAAATTTTCAAAAATAAAGATACAAAGGAAGTAAAAATACAAGAAAAAAGGAAAATAAGAAAGAAAAAAAGACAAAAAAAAAAGTCAGCTGACAAGAACTCTCCAAGTATCTGACGAACTGATACCTATTTGGTCGAACTAAGCTTGAGCGATTAGTAGCAGTGGGCTAAACATCTCGCCGAAGCTCGACGCGCACACCCCTGCTCTATCTACCGGATCTTCTTTCCGTGCTCTCGTCTATACCAGTGGTTGCTGTCACCAGCCCCCATGAGGTACAGAATGGGAGACTCGTTTCGAGAGACGCTTCGAGCATAGATGCTTTCCGCTCTTATCGTCAAGGGCTTAGCTACTCGGCGATGCCCTGGAGGACAACCGATACACCAGAGGCCCCAACTAGATGTTCCTCTCGTACTAATCGAATTTTACTCTCAATCTCCCGCCAGCACCATCAGATAGAATCCAACCTGTCTCACAACGGTCTAAACCCAGCTCACGTTCCCTTTTAATGGGCGAACAACCCCACTCTTGGAAGCTGAATCACCTCCAAGCTAGGAAGAGCCGACATCGAGGTAGCAAGCCGTGAGGTCGATGTGAACTCTTACCCACGACAACTCTGTTCAGGGCTACACTAGTCTTTTTTTTCGACTTTGGCTATTAGATTAGTTGTCAGCCTCGGCTTAAGGCAAGTTACCGATCTAATAACCTCTTGACCTCACACTTTCAAAATGGCTCTTCATCTTTTCCAAGGGTCTTTTTTCTTGATGGTTAAGGCAGATGTTGGATCCGTTTCTATCTAATCCGCTCAAGTTTTCCTTTTTTTTGACCATTAGGCGAAAACTTGTAATTAAGTAATCCTCAATCGATAACTTTTTTTTGCGGTATATTATTCATTCGGGTAAAATTTGACCCACCTTAGCTTTATTCTTTAAATCAGTTTCATTTTTTCGTGCCCTTGAAAAGATAAAGTTTGTGCAATTCTTTGCAGGAAAAGTTCCTTTCTTTTGTCTAGCCACTTTGATAGTGTGCCATCAAAGTGTAGTTACCCCTGAGGTAACTTTTCCGCCACCTCCGCCGCCTACTATGGGCAATGCGAAGGATCGCTAGGCCCTGCGTTAACATCTGCGAACCTTCTCTATCAGTTCACAGTCAACCAAGCTTTTGCCCTTGCACTCTACACCGGATTTCTGTCCCGGTTGAGCTTGGCTTTGGGCCCTCTTGATATCTTTTCAAGAGGCTACCGCCCCAGTGAAACTGCCAGGCAGAGGGTGTCCCCCTCGCAAGAGGTGAGTCGTACCAATGCTCAAAGTCAGTATTTCACTTTCGGCTCCCCTACATCCCGGAGAATGTAGGATCGACGCCTCCTGACTATTCTATGTATGAACACCAATACAACAGCCTCTGACAGCAGTAAAGCTCTACAGGGTCTTCTCTTCCCGATGGTGCATTCCAGACTGTTCGCTGGACTGTGGGTTCAGTAGGATTCAGGTGGAGACAGTGGGCACCTCGTTGGTCCCTTCATGGACGTCTGTAATTAGCAGACAAGGCATTTGCCTACCTTAAGAAGCTCATAGTTAGCTCCGGCGTTTACTGGGTCTTAGCCTGGTTGTACCCAGGTTTCAATCACCAGCACCGGCCAGGATTCACAAACTGTACACAGGTTTTCACCCTTGCAGTTTGCTATGTTTTTTAACTAGAGGGAACGCGCCTCCAAACGATCAATTTTCTTTCAAAACCTTCTTTTTAAACTTTATACTCATCATTTTTTGCTTTATTAGTGCATTAATGCTTTTTTTACTATAAATCTGAAGCCCTGATATGCTTCCAAATTTGTAGACATTACCAACAACTTCATAATTTTTCAAGAATTGCTCAAATCTCTTCAACAGATTTTCATTTGATGCGTATATCACAATTCTATCTGTTATTGTCCCATCAGCATCTAATAATCCTGAAATAAAGTTTATTTTTTCCTCTTTACTCAAACGATTAAAGAATTTGATGGGTTCTTCTCTTAATTTTTTGAATTGTATAAACAAATTTTTGTTATGCACTAATATTCTTGTTTTTAGTCCACCTGGACTTTTGTATTGGTATTCATGTACTTTACTAAACCGCCCTAGGTATCCTCTGGCATATTTTAGTAAGTATGTGTTGCTTTCGATTTGGTCTATCCATACAGAGTATGATCTATTAGCTGGATTATGATAACATGTTCCATCACCATATAGAAATCCTGCCAGATAGCCAAGCTTTTCTAGTTTTGTTGCTTCATACATGTTTCATTATTCTTATGTTATTGGAATATTTAAAGTCCTTTGAAAGAAAACTGATCATTTGTAGGTTTGTTCGCCGCTCCCAACTATTTATTAAACAGTCGGGTGCCCCTTGTCACTGCGACCTGGGAAGGCATACACCTTTCCAGGCACCCCTTATACCCAAGATACGGGGCTAATTTGCCGAATTCCTTCACCTGATTTCTCCTAACACGCCTTAGCCTTCTCAGCTAGCCACACCTGTCACGGTTCTGGGTACGGTCGCGCATAATCGTTCTTCTTGCATTTTCATGGACTGTTGGGATTGATGGCAGCCAGCAACCGATGGCCAGCCTATTCATCCATTCTTCTGGTTCTCACCATAACGGTTCTCCCCAGAATTCGGGATTTAACTAGGATACGCTCCTAGGCCACCTACCCACCAGTGTCTGCTCAAAGCTTGTGTCACCACACCTATATGCGCGGTACAGGAATATGAACCTGTTTCCCTTTCGAGTGATTCGTATTAAGATCACCCTTAGGACCGACTAACCCTTGGCTGACGAACAGTGCCAAGGAACCCTTGGGCTTTCGGCGATGAGGATTCTCACCTCACTATGCTCCTACTACCGCCGAGATCTGCAAATCAAGCCGGTCCACTGGGAGTCACCCCCCAGCTTCAGCCCAACCTGATCGCCCGCCTACCCAAAACTCTTTTGAAGTTCGGGTTGGTATCGGGACCTGGTTTAGCCCCGTCCATTTTCTGAGCCCAACAACTCGATGAGTAAGCTGTTACGCTTTTTTTAACGGATAGCTGCTTCTAAGCTTACCGCCTCATTGTCTAAGCCGTTGGACGTCATTCAGTTTAACATTTAACCAGGATTTAGGGCCCTTAACCAACCTCTGGGTTGAACCCCTCGCGGCCATATCCCTTGCGGATACACGCCCGTCTGCCACCATCTACGGCGCATGCAAGTTCGGAGTTGGAAGGATTGGCGAGGATTTCACTCCCCGGGACAACCCGTCCGTAGCTCTACCTCACATGCAACCTCCGGTGACGCTATACTGTGGTTATACTTCGGCGGGAACAAGCTATCAGGAGTCTAGATTGGTCTTTTGCCACTACCCCCAGTTCAGAGGAACAAATTGCATATTAGAAACCCTTCAGGCCTCCACGCTCCTTTCGAAGCGCTTCACCTTAACCAGGGGTAGATCGACTCCTTTCGTGTCTCAGACCCGTGACTTCACGCACTTATCGTACGTCGCACCTGGCACATAAGTGCTGCGTGCAGGTCGCTTTCGCTACGCCACCACATACGTTTAGGCTCGCCACGAATCTGAACTCCTCGGCCCGTGTTTCTAGACGGAACGGATGACCCCGCTCCTCTCAACTCGTACTAACACCTCACGGTGAGTTCCTTCGCTGAGAATCTACGCTTTCGAGCCATCCACGTCTGTTACCAAGCTGTTTCAGGGTCTTTTCACTCCCATATTTTGGATACTTTTCAACTTTTGCTCACGCTACTAGTGCGCTATCGGTCTGGGGGAATATTTAGGTTTGGGACATAGTTTTCCCATATTTGCGCGACAAATCCAAGCCACGCTAGTCTTGATACTGCAAGGCCGAGCGCTTACGTCTACGGGGCTTTTACCCTCTATAGCGCAATGTTCCACATTGTCTTCGACTTAACGCTGACGGTCCAGAACGCAGTCAAAAACACCACATATACCCTAATCTTTCGAAAAGGGAATTCGGTTTGACCTGTTCCGCTTTCACTCGCCGTTACTAACGGAATCACAATTGTTTTCTTTTCCTGTGGGTACTTGGATGTTTCGGTTCCCCACGTTCCCCACCATTACTGGTTGACACAACTTATTAGACTGTGTCAGGATACCCATTCGGTGACCCTCGGATCGTAGACTGTTTGCGTCTCCCCGAGGACTTTCGCGGCTTACCACGACCTTCATCGGTTCCCCAGCCAAGTCATCCACAGCTTGGCGTAGGCATAGTTCGATTACTTTAGATATCAGTTTTCGCCTATTTGGAGAGTTCTTGTCAGCTGACTGGTTTTTTACTTAACTTACCAGTTCTTGGAGTTGATAATCATCATGTTTTTCATGATTTTTTAGTGTTTTTTCTTGACTTTCTTCCCTTTATATAATTATCGTTCACTCACATTTTCTATTTTTGTGAGTTGTTAAGAGAATGTTTTTTCAATAATAAAGCAGTTCTTGCTTTTCTTGCCGGTTAAGGCATTTCACAACAGTTTTCTGTGGATTTTTTCCACAATAACTACTTTTTTTGTCGTTAATAAAAACTTATTGATTATTGATTCAGTTTTATTTCCGATAGAAAGAGAGTTCATATTTTCATGAAATAGAAAAACGAATACTTTCTGATTCAGAGCTCCATTATTTCACATATGCTGGCACCTATATAACGGATATACTTGATACTTTTGTGGATTATGAATACAGTACCAATGACTGTCCAGATAATGGGGATGACCCTGAATGGGAACTTCATGTTAATCATCTAGATGATAACATAAACTTTGAGCAGGAACACTATGTTACTTCATATTGGGATGGATTAACTGCATTGAGCGTGCGAACTTATTCAAATTCACATTAGTTTACTTCAGAAGTTGATGAACTTACTGGCAGTTTTTTGGATTACGACCATCTTTTACGCCAAACGTTTACCTTTACAATGACTCAAGGTTCATCTGGAGGAAGTGGAGGAAACGGGACGCTTTTAATACGTTCTCTAAATGTGCCTCTCTCCTTCCACAGTTCGTCAAATTGTCAACAATAGAGTTACTTAGATTTAATGACAGATTAACCATAAAGCAGGTTTCTTCTACTCAATTCAAAATAATTAACAAATTTAAGTTCCTAGATATGCAGAATAGACAAAATTTTAATAAATAGTCCTACTCTCTTTTAATGAAAAAAGTAAAACATAATACATTTAATTGTGCATCCATTTATGTAGAGAAATAGTTGATAATCCATGGCTACCGACCATATACTATAGTGTATTTAGGATTTCTGGAGGTAAAAAATGGATACGAAATACTTTAATAAAGCAAAACAGAACTTCAGCAAACAACACACTATCATTCAACATTTTAGATGGTTTGTTATATTTTTTGCCACAAGTTTTTGCTCATTATTACTCTTATTTATTCTATTTGCTAGCCTTGAAGAAGCATATGATTCCGTTGAAGATTTCTTCAAATATAATTCTTGGATCTTTTGGCCATCTTTAATTGCATTTTCGCTTTTGACTGCAACGATAGTTATTCTGCTATTGTGGAAAGGATATCTGAACATGAAACACACCTTGATATTTGTCAGTGTTGGTCTATGTTATCTTCTTTTAGGTTTAATAATTTTCCTTATATTTGAAGGTAATTTGTTGCGCACGAATGCTCAAATAGAGACTATCATACTTATAGTTATTGATTTGTGTTCAGTTATTCTTGCTTTCCTAACTACTTTTGCAATTCAATTTTTTGGGAGAAGAAACAAAAAATGATTTTTCTACTTTTTTCTAACCACTCTATTTTTCGCTTGATAAAATTGAATCTTCGATTTTTCAGCAAAAATTTAAACGTATGCCCTGTTTCTTTTATTTAATGCGAATATGTACTCTTGGAGCGGGTTTTGTGATGCTTTTTTTATACTAAAATGTTCTAATATTACTATTTTATTGGCATTTAAGGTCAATCGAATACATTTCAAGTTGGATGATTTTAGATGTTAAACATCCATTACGAATTTCGTTCTGACCTAGTTAAGCTTTGTCAAGTGAAAACTGCTCGAAATCTTTGAATTTATCAAGAATCAAAGATTCTTTATTAAATCAGAGATATTAGAGCGTTTTAAATGAATAGAGCAACGTTAGACCTTCACCTTACATTACTAGAAAAACTAAACTAATCAAGATAATTAATGTAACCATTAACAATAGAAAATATGCTCTTGTTTTTCCTTCAGAAACTTCTCAATTGTGCTTGACCCACTCGAAACCACAAAAATGATCAATTTTGTACCTTCACAAATCAACTTACTTATACATTTTTGGTCGCGATTTTGCTTCTCTGTTGCTTATGGTTATTCTTTTATACAATTATTCGTTCTTTTCTTTATGCTTGAGATTCTTTCCTCTGATCTTCACTCCAGAATAACTTTTTTTGAAGTTAACAATAAGAAAATTTTAACTCCTACACTTGTTCCTGTCGTTGATCCCAGGGATAATATCATCACACCTCATGAAATGAAACACACATTTGGCTTTAATTTTCTTATTACTAGCTCTTATTTGTATTTGAAACGATACGGTATGCCCAACGTTCATTCCCCTCCGATTCATCAGACTTTGGACTTCGATGGCATTGTTATGATGGATAGTGGAGCATATCAAATTCTTGCTTATGGAGACGTCTCTATTTCCCCTCTTCAATCTTTAGAGCTTCAATCATTAGTTCAAACAGATATTGGTGTTATACTTGATGTTCCCACTCCCCCCTCTGATAGTTTTGATGAAGCCAAAAACAAAGTGGAACAAACAATTGAACGTATAGAATTGTCTTTAGATCATGTAAAAACACATGACAAAACTTTATGGACGCTCCCTATCCAAGGAGGAAAGAATGTGTCTCTTATTGATAATTATATTCAAAAAGTTAAGGAAAAGAATTATCTCGATTATTTCAGTTTTTATGCTCTAGGTAGTGTTGTTCCTATTATGGCTTCATATGATTACACTACTCTTTTCTCTATGATTCATCATGCACGAATTAACCTTCCTTATCACATTCCATTACACATTTTCGGTGCTGGTCATCCTATGATTTTCCCTTTTATTGTTGCTTTGGGAGGCGATACTTTTGATAGTGCAGCCTATATCCTCTTTGCTAAAGATAACCGTTACATGACTTCTACAGGTACACTTATTCTTGATAATATCCAAGAGTTTCCTTGTGATTGCGAGGTTTGTTCAAAATATACTCCTAAAGAATTAAGAGAGAGCCCACATAATGAACGTATTCGTGCTCTTGCAGCTCACAATTTACATATTTCATCTACCGAAATCAAGTTAATTCGTGAAGCAATTCGTAATGGTAATTTATGGGAATTACTTGAACAACGAGCTCTCAGCCATCCCAATCTTTACCAAGCTTTTCATGTTTTGACAGAACTTAGTAAAAAAGGTTTTTTTGATATCGGAACCCCTATCACAAAAAGTGGAGGCTTAAAAATCTATAATCATCTTTCTTTTGCTCGACCTGAATTCAAAGTTATCAGAGAACGTATTCTAAAAAACCATCAGAAAAATAGTGAAAGCCTTTACATTTACTTACTTTCAGGAGAAAAAACACCTATTGAACTTTTTAATCTTAATCCAGAGCTAAAAGATAAACTAATTGAACATTTACCTTCTGCCGATGTATCTCTCTTTTTACCCTTTTTTGGTGTCTTTCCTTTTGAACTTCATGAAACTTACCCCTTCTCGCAATTTGTTTTTTCTAATGTCATTGACTCTATCATCCTAGAAAAAGCCATAGAGATTACGACTAATTATATAATAAAAAAAGGATATAGTAAGATCATCATTCTTCCTGCAGAAAGAAAAGAAAAACTCAATTTAATTAGGGATAAGCTTCAAGATAAATTACAAATGTTAGATAAAGTTGAACTAAACGTCTATACTTCTAATGAAAAAAGTGAGGAAGATTAAATGATAGACAAAGTTAGAGAACTATTAAAGCAAATTGATAATTTAGTCACCTATGAACATAGTCGACTAGAAGATGAGATTGATTCATTAAAAAAACAACTGAGTGAAATAAACGAGTTTGACATTGAATATGACAACTTAAAAAAAGAAGCAAAAAAAATAGCTGACGAGAATAAAGAACTAAAAAACGATAATAAAAAATTGGTTAATGAAGTTCAACAATTAAAAGATTTCAAAAACAAATATGAAAAATTAGAAGACGAATTTAAGAAAAAGACTATGCTTCTGTCTGGTTTGAAATTCACCCTAAAAGTCATTACTACTTGGATTCCAAGTCAAAAAGAGAATATTTCTGTTCTTCTTGCTTTAGCTTCATCAGATAATTATTCTTCCAATTATGATAAACTCAGTGAGAAAACTAAAATACCTGTTGTCACTTTGAAAAATCGTGTTGTTCCTCTTTTAAAAGAAAAAAATCTTGTAATTGAAACTCAAAACGTTATTACTTTAAATTTAGACGCATTAGATGACGTTACAGAAGAGATTTTTTAGTTAGCATTGAAATTTGCAATAATACAGTAGAAAATTTATTAATTCTCTTTTACAAATATCCTTATGCGCGATACAGAAAAAAATATCCAAGAACTAATTATTAAAGCAAAAGAAGTTTCATTGCAAGCATATGCCCCTTATAGTAATTTTCGTGTAGGAGCAGCTTTACTTACAGCTTCAGGAAAAATATACACTGGTTGCAATGTTGAATTTTCTGACTATCTTGCTTTACATGCAGAGTTAAATGCGATTGGAGCTGCTGTAAAAAATGGAGAAAGAAATTTTGATTCAATTTTAATTTATTCTTATTGTTCTCCTCCTGTCCTTCCTTGTGGCTCATGTAGACAAAAGCTTTTCGAATTTTCTCAACTCAATAAAAAAGATATTAAAATAATTGTTGTAAATGATAAAGGAGAAAAGAGTAAATATCTTTTAAGCGAATTACTTCCTTCAGGAAATATCCCTGTAGAAAAATGAGGCTATTTTCCTCTATAGCTTAACTACAATATTTATTCTACCTTATTTCTAATTTTGATCTATTGATTCTGATTACCAAATAATTTATTATAAAGTCTCATGGAATTAGTTATGGTTTCAAAAGCTTCTTCTTTTGAACCCCAGCCTATAACTTCAGTATTTTTACCATATTCTAGACCTTTGTAGGTCCTAAAAAATTCTGCAATTTCAGCTAAGGTATGAGGATAGATATCTTTTAGTGTGTAAACATCATGATATAACGGGTCTCCACTTGCTACTGCTAGTATTTTATCATCTCTCCCTTTTTCATCACGCATCTTCAGAACACCTATGGGTCTAGCTGGAAGAACACACCCTGGGAAAGTAGGTTCTGTAATCAAAACCAAAATATCCAAAGCATCTCCATCTTCATAATACGTTCTAGGAATTAATCCATAGTCTCCTGGAAAATGTACAGATGAATGAAGAACACGATCAAGCACTAGGTAACCTTCCTTTCTAAATTCATATTTATTTTTATTATTTTTTGGATTTTCTATAATGACGAATACCTCTTCTGGAGGATTCGGTCCAGTTTCTATTTTTTCCCATAAAGTTTTCATTAACCAAAAAGTATTAACTTACATTAAAAAATCTTTGATTTACACAATTTTTATTGATTCTTAAATCCCTAACAAAAAAATCTATTTAACTAGCTACAATTAGAAAGATAAAAATGGTAAGAAAATTAGTTAAGAAAAGTAAAAGGGGATATAATACCAGTCTTGTGTTTTTCTTTTGCTTCTAAAAGTCGTTTTCGTTGATTATTAAGTTCGATAAAGAACTCCTCTGGCATCATTTTCTCTTCCTTAAATATCGCTTCTATTCTATCAAGTTTCTCCAAGAATTTATCAACTCTGATTGAAAACTCTGCTTCGTATCTTTCCTTTGAGTAATCAACATTAAATACTTCTTTGAATAATTTTACAAGATCCTCATATTTTGGTATGTATCCTATTGGTGTTTCAATTGCTCCACATTCATTATGGACTCTACTTTCTGCCCAAAGCAACCATATTTTTTTATCCAGAATTTCGTCATAATAACGATTATTTTCATCTTTTAGGAAGTAATTAGTTGAGAAAATTTTTGGTCGTTTATCATCTTCGACTTTTTTACCAAACTCATAATGGGCTTTAAGGTATTTACCTAATGGTACTACTATAAAATCTAAGTTAGCCATTGGTTGGTGCTTTCTTACGCCTGCTTTTCCAAGTGTTGCGGCAGTAGTTTCTGATTCTACAGAAGCTCCTATGAAAACTCCGTGATTCCAATTAAAAGATTCGTATACTGGAACTGAGGTATCACTATCTCTCCCACCATAAATAATCGCGGAAACTTTTACTCCTTCAGGGTTATTTAAAGCTTCATCACAGTTTTCCAGATCCTCTATTCTAATTGTATAACGAGCGTTAGGGTGAGAGAATTTTAATTCGTTTCCTTCTTCATCTTTTTTTCCTTCTTCCCATTCTCCTAAAAGAGAACTAGTCCAATTCGTACCTTTTTTTGGTACCTCAATATCATTACCCATCCCTAACCAATAAGGCTTCCCATCTTTAACAAGCACATTAGAGAATATTGTTTCTCCAGGTGTAGTTAAAGCCTTAAAGATTTCAGGATCATCTCTTGGATTTACATCTCGAATAATTCCAAAAATTCCACTCTCAATATTAACAGCTCTTACTTCTCCGTCCTTATTAATTCGTAAATAAGCTATGTCATCACCGACAATGGAATTTCCAGGAATCATTGCAGTACTTGTTTTTCCACAAGCACTTGGAAATGCACCTAAGAAGTAAGTTTTTCTATTTTTCTTTGGGGGTATTACTGCAGAAATAAACATGTGCTCTGTTAACCAACCTTCATTGATTGCTTTATTGATTGCTAAACGAAGAGCAAGTTTTTTGAGGCCTAAACTATTACCTGCATATTGATTATTTACTGATAAAACTCTATTTTCTTCTAAATCAATATAAATTCGTCTTTTATCAATGTTCTTGGTAACATTCTTTTCTGTTAAAGGTCCAGCTGAATGAATAAAGTAAAAGAAATCATTAGGGTCCTTTAATCTCTTAAATTGTTCATATCCTGTCCTATAAAGAATATCTTCAGAATGAGCTACATAAGCTGAATCAGTAATTTGTAAAGCAGAAATTGAAAAATCAGAGTTTGTAGGTCCAAGACAGAAAAAGCGGACAATAGCAAGTTTTCCTTCCATACATCCATCCATTATAGACAGTATTTCTTTTAATCCTTCATCTCGATCTATTGTATTAATGTGTTTTCCATATTCATCTTTTTTTTCAGCAGGAACAAGTAAACGAGTATTAGCTTTATCTCGAGCTTGATCATAATAAGAATCAAAATGGATGGTATGTCCATCTAAATGTAGAGGTTTCTCTTCGCCAAGATCTAATGCTAGTTTTCTAACATATTCAATATCTTCATCAGAATCGTCAATAACCACTCCCTTTTCAGGTTTACACAACGAGAAAAATTCTTCAACCACTTGTATAACTTTTGGGTTGTTCAAAGCTTCAAGTTTCTTAATATCTTTTTCACTGAGCCATTTTTCTAGTGCCATAAGCTTCTTGGAATCTCTCTAATTATTATATTTATTGCTACATATATAAAATTGATTAAAATCGATGAAGAGTATACTGAAAATTTTTATTAGATTGAAGTAATAATAATTTAGAGTTATAAGGAAGGAAAAGAAGTGTCTGATGAGGAAATAAAAGATTGTCCAAAATGTAATGGAAAAATGATAAAAAAATATGACTATCTACCAGATGATATGGAATTTAAAGAACCAAAACATTACTGGATTTGCCCATCTTGTATGTATTATGAAGTTATTGAATAAAATCTTTTTTTGAAATAGTTTTTTCACAGATTCCTGCGATAAAGTTCTATCATTTAAACTTTTTCGGCTGTTAAGAGAGATATTTTCAAAGAATAATAATGCTAAACTACTGTTACTTTTGTTAAAATAGATAAAAATTAGATTTTTCTTTGGTTTGTAAAATAAATGGCGAAGTTTCGAGAAGAATCTTTCATTCGAGGTAACATGTACCGTAAGTCTAGATTCACGGAGGAAAACTTCGCCAATGAATTTAAAGAAATTCGATTATTAAAATAGTACCATTGTATATTTTTAGTTTAGTTAAAAAACAAAATGAAAAGAAGGCTAAATTACACTAAAGTTGATATCGACTGTGATAATATTCACAACTAACGAAAAAGATGTAGAAGGAGCATAATCATAATCTAATTTTTGTAGATAATTTGAAGATTCAGCATTAATTGATAAATCAGTACTGAATGTTCCTAAACTATATGATTTGATGATTTGTGCTCTTTTAGACAACTCTAGTTTTGCTTCAGAGTTAATTAGTGGAAAATACTCTTTTTGGTAACTATCTACTTGAGTAGTGTTCAAATTTATAATAATGAAGTTAACTTCAACTTCATCAGTCTTTATATTTTCAATTGAAACAAAGATATCATAATATAATTTAAGCATTTTATAATCATCAAAGGTTTGATAAATAATATTAGTTACATCTGCTGTTCTGTTAGGTGAATAAACTAGTAAATCAGGTGAACCTACATTATAAATTGAGCCACCATTTCCTTTGTAGTGTCCATCTAACCGATAAGTCAATTGTCCAAGTAAGATTGAATAGTTAAATATTACAACTTTCTCCGATTCTATAGTGAGATTAATCGAACGATCAAAAGACATATCTAAAATCCCTTTACCTATTTCATACCGAATGATCTCTGAAGCATTTTCAGGGGAATTAATCAATTTTTTAATTGAACCATCAATATTCATAAATGTGTTTTCAGCTGCTACAAAATCAGAACTTGCTTGAAATTTTTCAACAGAAGGGATTACTTGTGAAAATGCTAAAGTTATTGCAGAAAGCATAACTACGAAGATTACAAGTGTTGCAATAATATTACTAGCACCACGTTTTTTCGTTTTTAATCTCAAAAAGATTCACCTAATTCATTTCTTTTTTTATAATATTTTAATTTTTGGTGTTTATAGTTTTTATTATACCCATTTAAGTTGGTAAAATTTAAATCTGCAAAAATACAGAAAATTCTGGATTTTAAATAATATAATAATGTTAACAAAAATAATGAATAATAGTATTTACATTCCTAAAGGAACCTTTTTTGAACCAGGAAAAACAGTAAAGGAATTTGTTGGGGTAATAAGATCATTTACAATTCAAGAATGGGGAATTGAAGGAAAAGCAGTAAGAGATAACGAACATTACAAGTTTAGAATAAAAAGAAATGTAGACATTAAGGACTTTATTTGCTCTGGTCTGACAATCAAAATCATTAACGGTTTTTGTGTTAAAAATAGAAAGAGAGAACTAATAATTACAGATGGAAAATTTGGCGAAGTGATTCTTCTGTTTGATTTAGAAAATTATTTTTTTAGAGACTTAAATGAAAGAAAAACTGAAACAATTACAGGGATAATTAGAGATATAAAATATAGTAACAAAAATAAGACAATAACTATTGAACATGGTCTTTTTAGAGATAAAAATTACATAATTGAGATTAATGAACAAATCAAATTATCTTTAGAAAAAAAATATTATCTAGGAAAAACAGTTAAAATTAAATTTATTAGGGAAAAATCAAAAAAAATTTGCACAAAACTTGAAATTCTCCAAAATGATGACATTTTTTACAAAATAATAAATGCAGACAAAAATCCAAGTGATCTCATATTTTTAATTCCGTTTATATCAAAGCAACAGGAGTTAATGAAAGATATAATAGGAGAACTTATTGGAGAATTGGTGCTACTAAAAGGAACATTGTCTAGAATTAACAGACAAATATTTGAAGATATAATTTATGATAAAATCAACAATGGAAAATTAAAACCTCTCTGTGTGATGTTTCTACCTGATTATTTCTTTGTCAAATATTTCGAAAAAATGGTTAATTTCATTCGCAAGTTACGAGAAAATCATTCTATTTTTAACTCCATTGAAGATATATTAAATTTGATAAAATATTATTATCCACCTCTTGAGATAAATATCTAATATTTAGATATTAGCTTGTCCAACAACAAAAACAAAATAAGATAATAAAAAGCGCATTAAATCTAACTGCGTTCAAGAGCAATTTCGATATGAACATCTTCAGGAACATGAATACGCATTAACAATCTCATACTTTTCTCTTCAGCATCCATATCGATTATTCTCTTGTGTAACTTCAATTCAAAATGATCATATGTACTAGTTCCATTTCCACAAGGACTTTTTCTTACCGGTAAAACAATTCTTTTTGATGGTAAAGGAATCGGTCCTCTGATTCTTACACCTGTTCTTTCAGCAATTTTTTGAATTTGATTACATATTCTTTGAAGACTTTGTGGATTATTCCCTATTAAGCGAATTCTTGCTCTTTGTGTCATTGCTACACCTTATCCATAGGAAAGAAAAAAGGAGGTTTTAAATAATTATCGTTATTTGTTTTATTACATTAAACGATTATGTACGGTGTTCGATTACTGATTCAAGTCTTTTTATTCGCTCTTCTAGGGTAGACAATTTATTTTTGATCTGTTCTAGAACTTGTTCAACTTCGGAAAGCCCACTATCTTGCACAGGAGAGGAAGTTGATGAGGTTTCTTGTATAAGAATTCTCGCTTGATGAACTATGTCCTTTACTATTTGATCAACAAGAAAGTCTCCAAGATACAAGTCAACTTCAGACATAACCGTTCGAATATTATCACGAATTCCTCTTTCACTTAAATCTTTAACAACTGTCTGGGCTTCAACAGTATCACCCAATCTCAATTGTACCATCCATTGCCCTTGGACGTTTGCTAATGCACAAACATATCTAGTAGTTGGAATTTTTGTTTCATAAGCCATTATACTCAACCCATAAATACTCTAAATTATAATAAACCTTACTAATTATTAATTGTTACCTAGTCGTTAGTTATTAATGTTTGCTTAAAGTCAACGCATTTACAATAGTTTACTGTGTAAAGACGTGTTAAACGTTTAATTTCAACATTTTTTTAAAAAATGTACAATAACATTCGAGCTAACAAATGTAAACAAAAATTATATTCATACATTATAAATTACTGACAATGAGTGAAGTAGTTATTCAATGTAAATACATAATTTCTGGAGAAGAATGCAATAAAATAATAAAAAACGGATCTATTATAATTGAGGACAACAAAATTATTAATGTAGGAAAAATTGATGAAATGAAGAAATATGTTACGGGGCATGACAAAATTGAAAGAATGAATCATGTTGCAATTCCTGCTTTTATCAACGCACATACTCACTTACCTGAAACTCTTCTTCGTGGAATTTGTGATAGCAGTAAACTAATAGAGTGGTTATATGATTATGTATGGCCTTTTGAATCTCATATGACTGCAGAAGATGCATATTACGGAGCCAGCCTAGGAGCATTAGAATTAATTGAATCAGGTGTTGCAGGATTTATTGATCAATATTTTTTTGTTGAAAGTATTGAAAAAGTTGTAAAAGAATCTAAACTTCGGGCCTTATTATGTCCATCTCTCTTCGATGGAACTCCAGAAACAGGAAGCATCGAGGACACATGGAATCATATCAAAAAATTCTTGCATTCAAGAAATAATATCATAAAAGAAAAAGATTCGTTGTTAAAATATGGTATTGGCCCTCATGCACCATACACTGTCCCCAAAGAGTATTTACTAAAAGTATCCGAAATTGCAGAAAAATATAACATTCCAATACACATACACATAAGTGAAACTGAAAAAGAAGTTTCTGATTTCAGAAAACAGCATCAACTAACACCACTTGAATATTTAGAAAATCTGAGTTTACTAAAAAATAAAATACTAGCTGCTCATTGTGTATATCCATCAGGAAGAGATTATGAAATTATGAAAAAATATAAGGTTACAGTTCTCCATAATCCACAATCAAACCTGAAGTTATCTAGTGGTATCGCTCCAGTTTTTAAATACATAGAAAAAAACATTGATGTTGTGGTAGGTACTGATGGAAACGCATCAAATAACAATTTGGATGTTTTAGAGGAGGTAAGAACTGCAGCTTTATTACAAAAATTCTTAGCTAAAGATCCAACAGTTCTTCAGAATTATACAGCTCTTAAAATAGGAACAACAGCTGGATCAAAAATTTTTGGGTTAGAGAAAGCAGGTATAATCGAAAATGCAATCGCTGACATCACTTTATTTTCGCTTAGCGGTGCTCATTCTTGGCCTCAAAATGACATAATTTCAAACGTTCTTTACTCTGCCTCTAGTGGAGATGTTAATGACCTTATTGTAAATGGTAAATTTCTTTATTTGAATCGTGAACACCAAACATTAAACAAAGAAAGAATTATTGAAAAAAGTACAAAAATAGCGGAAAGAATTCTATGTGAAATGAGAAAATAAAAAAATACTCTCATAAATTATTTAATGTGGCTATGATGTATCTAGCCCTTGACTGATTAGTGATGAGGATCTTGAGTGCTGAGCCACTATTCTTTTATTTTTCTATAGCCAGATACATCAAGTTGCCAAAATGCAAAGCCTTCAGAAGCTTTCCTTAATTCATTTGCCAATGAAAGAGAAGATCGCACAGTTATAACCCCATAAATGATCATTTTCGAAGAGATTTGCTCTGTTTTCTCCACTTCTCCACCAAATTTCTGAAAAACAGAGAGCACAGCACCAAGATAGTCAAGTGGAGTCGTTATAGTGATCGTGTAGATTGGTTCATAAATAAAAATAGAATTAGATATGGCCTCATGTATTATTTTCTTAACTGCAGGAACAATAATTTCATATCGAAAAGCATCCTGTTCAAGTATATCTATTTTTTTGATTATAACAGTCAAATTTCTAATAGGATTGGAAGATTTAACCCCTAATTTTATAGCATTTTTAAAACCAATAATTAATAGATCAATATGTTCGTTTTTTATTGATGTATCTTCAACAACCAAAAAATTATTTTTTTTGTCTTTAAATACAACAGTATCGCCAGATATTTTTACTTTATTTGTAGGAGAGCACTTTATACTTAATTCTACTTTACCTAACGAATCAATTGACTTATGTTCAATTTTCTTATCTATTTGTTCTACTAATGCTACTTCTGGATTTGAAAGTTCTATATGCAAACCTGTCTTCATAATATCTTTAAGAATTATTTCTAATTGCAGCTCACCAATCCCATAAACTTTAATTTCTCCTGTATTTTCGTCTATAATATATGAGAAGTTGGGCTTGATTAAAGATAGAATTTCAAGTTCTTCTTGCAATTTCGGAATATCACTAATATTCTTTGGTTCAATTCGTATTGTAATTACTGGTTCTTGTAAATAAGATATTTGTTTAAACTCAATCATTTGCTCGATATTTAAATCTTCAACCAACACATCGCCAATCTGTATTTCTTTCATTCCGATAAGTGTAGCTATGTTTCCTGCTTCAACTTCCTTCACAGTAATAAGTGAAGGACCTTTATACAAACAAACTTGGTGTATTCGAACTTCTTTCTTGTTTCTAGTATTTATTAGAATCGAACCTTTTCTCAGAACGCCAGAAAATAATCTTCCAATTGCTATTATTCCTCTATTTTTATCATAGAGTAATTTACCTATACAAATGATTGTATTTCCATTATTATCACACTTTTCAATTGAGGTCTTATCTTGATTTGATATAGATTCAATAATGTTCGTAATTCGAGCTTTTTGCGCAATAAGGGGAGAAGGAATAGAATTTACTATTGCAGGCATTAAAGCACTAATTAGTGAATTTTCTTTTTTTAATTTTTTCACATTATTTTCTTTATGCAAACTAATGATTGTAGAAAACTTTGGTATTTGTTCAGAGTACTTTGACAGAGCCCAACCATATAATGCAGAACCTATTATAACAGTCCCATCAGAAAAACTAACTTTTCTCTGAATATTATTGTTGTAAGAATATTGTAAAATCAATTCATTAACAAACTGTATAATTGTATTTAATTTACTTTCAATAGTTTTTTCGTCAAGCTTAAGTTCATTTATCAATCTATCAACTTTATTTATAAAGAGAATTGGCTTTAATCCCTCTTCTATTGATTGTTTAATTACAGAATGTGTTTGTGCCATTACCCCTTCTACAGCATCAACAACAATAATTACTCCATCAACTAGTCTTATTGCTTGAGCAACTAATCCTGAAAAATCGACATGACCAGGTGTATCAACAAGATTGATTAAATAATCTGTTTCTTTATGCTTATAAATGAAAGAAATATTAGCTGTTTTTATAGTAATTCCACGTTGTTGTTCTTCTTCAAGATAATCTAAAACACGTGCAGAACCAGCGAGAGATTGGGATATTAATCCTCCAGCTTGAAGAAGATAATCAGAAAGAGTGGTTTTACCATGATCTACATGACTTACGATACATATGTTCCGTATTAATTCTTTATTTTTCATGTGGTTAACTATAGTAGCTGCGTAATCACTCATCAATTATTGTTCTATACAATCTTTTTAAAGTTTAATAAAAGAGATTAGAAAGAGAGAAAAATAAAAGTCGAAGAATCTATTAGTAGTTAATTAGAGGAGAAGAAGAAAGAAGGATGATAATTAAGAAAAAAATCAAACTGAATTTTCCTCAAAAACTTTTGAAAGTCTAAAATCTTTTTCTAAAATCTCTTTGACTTGTGCCTTGGGAATAGTAAGATTAATTCTTTTTGAACGCCCATATCGACCTTTACTTATTACTCTAGCTGTCACAAGACCTAGCATATCTAATTCATTAATTAAATCACTAACTCTTCTAGGAGTTAAACGATCTAAACGTATTAGTTTACAAATCGAAGAATAAATATCATAAACATCGCCTGTATTTAGTTCCTCACTTTTACTTTCACCTATAAATATAGCTTGTAAGACAGCTTTTGTCTGAATAGGTAATGAACTCAATACTTCAACAACTGTATTTCTTTCTATAACTTGTTGAGCTTTTCTTACATGTAACTCTGTTACCTTTTCAGCTCCTTCTCGTTCAGCTAATTCTGCAGCAACACGTAGAAGATCTATTGACCGTCTAGCATCTCCATGCTGTTGAGCTCCAATTGCAGCACATAAGTTCAAAACACCAAATTCTAAAGCGTCTTTGTTTAACGCTTTTTCTACTCTTTGATTCAAAATATCTTTTAATTGTTCAGCAGTATATGGTGAAAAAACGATTTCTTCTTCACTTAAACTGCTACGTATCCTAGGATCCAAAGTTTCTTTGAAATTCACATCGTTCGTGATACCTATTATCCCAATTTTTGATTGAACCAATTCACTATTTAATCTAGTAAGGATGTATAATGATTCAGTACTCTTTCTATACAAGGAATCAACTTCATCTAATACAATAATATGAAGAGTTTTTAATTCATCTAGCCCCTCTTTAAATTTTTGATAAACAATATCAAAATGAAGACCTGTAAATGGAACATCAACTGCTATATCATCACACAACTGAGCAAATACGCGATACTTTGTGTCAATATGTTGGCAATTAAAAAATGAAAAACTAAACTCTATTTCTCGTTCATCAGCCTTTTTTTTCAACTTTTTTAAAACATATTTCGTAACAGCTGTTTTTCCTGTTCCAGTTGTACCATAAATAAAGATATTAGAGGGTGAACCCCCTCTTAAAGCAGGTCCCAATATTTTTGCCATCTCTTCAAATTTATCTTCTCTATGCGGAAGATATTCAGGAACATAATTAGGACTAAGTATCTCACGATTTATAAATATTGGATTATCTTCGTCTAAATATTTGTCAAATATACTGTCTATATTGGAATGCTCATCCATTCTTTTTTCTCCTTAAATTAATAACTAAAGTCTATACACTTTTATGAACTTCTTAGTATGTTACAACATTACGACTTTAACTTTGTCGATAATTAACGAATCGAACAAATTAGTAAATAGTGAATACTATTGTGAATATATTATATTAATTAATAATATCAAGATTTTATGCAAGTTTGAATAGAATTTTAGGTCTTCCTCTAGTTTTTCTTGGAACTGATTCTTTTTTGACATATCCTTCATCAATTAAGCGAGCTAGATTATCATAAAGTGTTGTCCTGGGAATATGTGTTAGTTCTACTAATTCGTCTCTTGTTAAAGGACCTTTTTCAGATAATATGTTAAGTATTAGATCATCTATGCTTATTTTTTTTCTATAATTTTCTGAGTAAACATATAGTCTTCTTCTTCCTACTACAATACCATCAAAACTAGTTTTTTCTTTTATTTCTCTTTTTAGCAAACCTTTTTCTTCATTCATAGCATCACTACTTTGAAATATTATATTTTCAATGAATATTTATATATCGATAATATCCAGAAAGTATGTTAATATTATTAAGAGATTTTAAAGAATTTAATATTTAAAGCTAAATTATGTCACCGATTGATAATATTCTAGAGCAGCTAATTGAGGAAAGTAGAGAGTTAGAGAAAAAAATTGCCACACTATCAAGAAAACCATATATTATAGGTTTTATATCTAAAAAATATATAAAATGTGGAAAAAAAAATTGTAAATGCCAAAAAAACAAAAATTACTACCACGGGCCATATTATTATTTACGTAAAGAACCAGATTACAAGTATAGAACTTATTTAGGAAAAACAATTCCAGAAAACATTGAAGAAGAGATAAAAACAGGTTTATTACTTAAAGAAGCAATAGAAAGAAAAAGAAAGATAGACCAAACAATAAAAAAGATATCTAACCTCCTTGTTAAGAAATAAATAGTTTTTTAACTACTTTGTTTATAACCATTTATAATCTGTTATTATTAACTGTAAATGTGTTATAAATGAGCGATGTAATTATCAAATTAACTGAAGTTAAAAAAATATTCCAATTATTTTGGGAAGATCTAGTTGTTTTTGAAAATGTAAATTTGGAAATAAAAAGAGATGAAATTGTTTTATTCTACGGACCTAGTGGAAGCGGAAAAACAACATTATTAAACATAATAACAGGATTAATTGAACCAACTGAAGGAGATGTTGAAATTTGTGGATTATATTATGATCAAATGAATAAACAAGAGAAAAATGATTTTCGTGCAGAAAACTTTGGTATTGTTTTTCAAGATAATAATCTCATTTCAACATTAACAGCCGAAGAAAATTTATTGTTTTTTCAAGAAATGTTAGGAGGAATAGAAAATTCAGATGAAAAAAGAATTGAAAATTGGTTAAAAAAATTTGGTTTAGAAAACAGGAGAAAAAGTTTTCCTGAACAACTAAGTGGTGGAGAAAAAAAGAGATTAGGAATAATTAGAGCTCTAATCAACAACCCACATATTTTAGTGTTGGACGAACCTACTGGTAACTTAGATGATGAGACAAGAGATCAAATTTGTGAAATTATTAAAGATATTTTCCAAAAAACAGATATTACAATTGTAATTTCATCGCATGATCCTAAACTTAGAAATATTGCATCAAAGATATATAAAATTGAGAAAAAGAAAGTTTCATTAGAAATAGAGTTTCCTGAAAGGAAAAAAGAAGATAAAATAATTTATAGACCAATTAAGAGCATAGAAAAATGGGAAAAAATAGAAATAGAAGAAGAATTAGAAAGATATGATATTTTTGAAGAGTTTTTTGAGCAGGGTATTTATGAAGATAAAGAAAATTATGAAAAAAGGAATGAAAAGACAAAATGATAGGTCAAGTAAAATACTCATGGATTAATTTTAGAAGATCTTTTACAACTTCATTAACCCAATATGCAAATTTAATTTTATCTTACATTTTAGTTGGAATAAGTATTAATTCTATTTCAATAACTAAAGCAATCTTCGAAGGAAACGTTTCGTACAGAATACAACAAAGCTACTTGATTTTTAGTATTGTATCTACAATTTTGTCATTATTTTTAGCGATTATAGTAACAAGGAAAACAGTTAGACAGATATTCAACCACCAAATAAAAGATATTGCATTAATGAAAAATGTAGGATCAAAAACTAAATGGATCTACAGCTATATTCTGTTTTACCATATACTTGTTGGAGTAATTTCTTTTGTAATAGGGCTATTTTTAAGTGCTATAATTCTTCTAATCATATTATACATTTTTAAAATGGGTTCATATGGAAATCAGATAAAGTTTTTACCTGCATTCTTAATTTGTGGTAGCATAATTTTGTTACACTATTTAGTAACACATAACGAGATACTTAGAATATTAAATGAAAATAATTTAGAAATTTCTTCAAAAGGATTAAAAAATTATAAAAGCATTTTTGAATTTGATGAATTATTCAAAAAAATAAAGCCTGCTAGAAAGTTTGGATTAAAAGCATTTCTTCGTTCAGGAGAGATAAGATCAACTTTCTTTTTCATTTTTCTAATTTCAACAGCATCAATAATATTTCTTTTTTCTACGATAAATATTGGTAATACATTTATGTACAGTTACACAGAGCAATTTGGGAAATATGAATATTTAATCGGTAAAGAAAATGTAGTGAATTTTTTTGAAAATAATATAGGATATAGTGAATATAATTATAGTGATTTATTCACAGAGAAAAGCAGTTTAAATTCTGATTTTATAAATAACCTTAAAGAAAATAATGTTGTTTATGATATAATATTTCTGAACAAAAGAAAAGTTAGTGAAATTAATGTCACGATACCAGATACAGTAAATTTAGAACAGTATAAAACTGTAGGTAAAGAAAGGAGTCTAAATATTACCATTATTGGATATATAAATGAAACAATATTCTTGGATCGATTAATCGAAGGTGTAAAGCCAAATATGGAAAAAAATGAGATAGTAATAAGTCAATCAGTAAACAAAATGTTGTTAGATGATTATACTTTAGAGTTTTTACAGATAAGAGGGCTAAAAGAGAGATATAGGGTAACAGGAATTGTTAATGAAAATTTTGCTAATGGGTATACAATATATATTCCTATGAGAAAGTTAAGAGAAAATTTGTTAACAAGTAATGGAAATTGTATTCTTATTAAATCTGTGAAAAGTGATATTATTAGCAAAATATATACTAACGCTGATGAAAGTAATTACCGAGTAGCCGAGATCAAAAAAATCGTTGAGAAAAAGAAAAAAGAACTGTGGAATGTGATTAATTTAGTAAATTCAATTTATGGTGTTCTTTTTGTAATAACTTTAACAAGATTTTTAGCTTTTGGAATTCTATTGGTAAATGAAAATTCGGACGATATAAAACTAATGTATAAGATAGGAATAAAGAAAAAAATACTACGGAATTGTATGTTAAATGATATGAGTCTAAATACTATTCCAGGATTTGTATTAAGCTTTTTATTTGGTTTAGTTATCATCAAATATTTTATTGTGGAAAATACAGTAACTAAATTATTAGGTATAAAAATCACATTATTGTGCTTGTCAAATTTCCTAATAACATTTTTAGGAATAATAATTGGTGTAAATGAAATAATAAAAAAACAATAACTACTTGACGGGAATAAAATCTTTATCAATTATTTTCTTAATTTCATGTTCTGTAAAATGATTAGAACGAAGACCTTTAACAAAAAGATCTAAACAGGTTTTACAATAAACATGTTTAGTTTTTATGTTGTAAGCCAAAGGAGACATTAAATTACTTTTTCCACAAAACGAACAACGATTCTTTATTCCTACATTCAATTCAGAGGCACAATCTTCACAGTATCCGGCTCTCTTAATAGGACGTCCGCATTTTTGACAAAAATGAACTCTTGTAACCATAATCGAAAATATTGATTTTTTTTATTAAACTTATTGGAAGAGCAAAGAAGTTATTTATTGGACAAAAACAATGATAAAATATAACTCTAAAGCCAAAGTATACAAATCTATAAAAATAGCTTTTAAAGAAGCACAGACTCCCGTACACGTCAACTGGAACTTTATATGAAGCATACCTGATTTTATTTAACTATTATAATAAAGGTACATACCCTCCCACAATTTAGCAATATTCTATATATATAAACTTTTTGAAAATCATATTCTTACCTTTTGAATAAATTATTGATTTTCGAATAGAAATAAACGGGTATCTTTACATCTTTTAAAATATTTTATAAACTACTTAGTTTTTTTTAATCTTCATTGATCCTTGCTAATATCTTAACTTAAAAGTCGAAAATGACAATAATTCATTTTGTAATACCACACGAAGGTACTATTGGTAATATGTAGTTTTATAAATGAATATGTGCTATATAATAATAGAATTGCTAAGTGAGTTCTAATGGGTAAGGAAATAACAATTAAACTTCCTGATGGTACTATTATTAGCGTACCAGAGGGATCCAGTACTGAGACCATTAGAACTATTATTTCTTTAGTAACAGGAAAAGGTGAAACACTAGATATAGAAGAGGAAGTTACTAAAATAAATACGCAAAACGAACTTCTAAGTGCTTCAAAGAAAGAAAGAATAGCTTCAATTGTGAGGAATCACTACCCTGAAAATGATTGGTTTACATCTAACGATATTGAAATACTTTATTCAAAGATCTTTAATGAAGGTATAAGGTTAAGTACTGTAAGTACTACTTTATCCAGAATGGCTGATGAAGGTTTACTTACAAGGCGTGGTAATGTTTCACAGCGTTATTACGCTGTGACTAAAAAATTGTTAAATGCTTATGGAGAACTGGATATTCATTCAATTCCTGATTTAATTTCTAAGTAAAGTTTTAGTTTATTTATAATTTATTTTTAATATTTATCTACTTTTTCTCGCTGAAAACTCAATTTTTTGTTTATTATATCTTACCACATAAATAAATATTGTGTGGTAAGATAGTTCCTTTTTGTGATAGCAGCAAAAACACACTTTTATTTTTGTTTTATATTGATTCTATTTGTAGACCCTTTTGTTATTATCCTCTCTATCACTATCACTATCACTATCACATTATGACTATCAAAAACAATTATTCTCAATTTTTTTATAGATCTATCCCAAGAGCAATATTAGATTACAAATTTTTTGTAAAAAAATCAAGTTAATACTCTTAGATTGATCATTTTTGTTTTAATGTTCTCTTTTATATGTTTGAATTCTATTTTTTTTATTAATTTTTCAGATGTTTATTTGTGTTCCTAAATTCAAATTTTGAACATTATCTAAAACTATATAAAATAAACATCAGACAGCAGTAACAATTATACTCTACAAAATATATGTAATAAATAAGCTGAATCTAAAACTATATAAAACACAAAGTGGAGTATACTAAAATTATAGTTATTTAAAAGATAAGTGGTTAAAATGACTGCAAAAAGCGTTGCGAAACAAGAGAAGACAATTGATGAGATGATTAGCGAGATACAGGATAAATACAATATTGTTGGTCGTGAAAGAGAACTTAGAAAATGCTTAGCTGCTAAACTAGCTGAAAGACATATTTTGCTAGAAGGCGATGTAGGTGTAGGAAAAACTACATTAGCTCATGCTATTGCTTCCTATTTTTCACAAAATATTGAGAGAGTGGATGGTGATGAACGTTATAGTAGTTCCAAACTAGTAGGCCACTTTGATCCTCCTATGGTAATAGAAAAAGGATATAGTTGGGAATCTTTTGTTACAGGAGCATTAACAAAAGCTATGCAAGATGGAGCTATACTTTTTCTTAACGAGCTTAATCGTATGCCTGAAGGCACTCAGAATGTTCTATTAGCTGCAATGGACGAGGGTACTATTATTTTACCTAAATTAGGTGAAGTGAAAGCTAAAGATGGATTCTTTATAATAAGTGCTATGAATCCAGCAGAACTTGTAGCCACAACTCCATTAAGTGAGGCTTTAAGAGATAGATTTGTTTGGGTTCGTTTAAATTATCAATCAGAAGAAGAAGAAGAAAATATTGTTCGTGTAAAAACAGGAATAAAAGATGATAAAATTGTCAAAATTGCGGTAAAAATTGTTAGAAAAACAAGAGATTGGCCTGACTTACGGAGAGGTTCCTCAATTCGTGGTGCAATAGATTTAGCTTCAATAATTAGATTCTTAGACCCTAATGATATTGATTCTTGGATTGATAGTAGTATTATGGCTTTAGCTACTAAAATAGAATTAGAAGATGGGGTAGAAAGTCAAGTAGAAGATGTAATAAAAGAAATTGTAAATAAGGTGTTTGAAGAAGAGGATTTTTTCTAACAGAGGGGAGGGACATAAGTTTTGATCTTCAAAAGCCTTACGTTTACAGAGGACGAATGGACAAAAATAAACTACTTGAAGCAGAAATAGTCTCAGGAAAAAGAAATCCCTCTGTGTACTCTAGCCTTTCAGACGGTATGAGTTTCTATGAGATAAAAAAACAGACAGAGTTAGCTATTGATGTAAATAATATGCCTGCTATTCAAGGATTAGCTATATCAAACAAATTTGCTGTAGCAGAAGCTTTAAACTCAAAAAAAGGTTACACCCTTTTAGCTCGAAGAGCAGCAAAAGGAGACAGTAGTGCTCCAGAATTGTTTTTTATGTTACGGACTGCAATAGACGATAAAATGAGACCTATTTTCCGAAGATTGGCTAGACAAGTTATCTTGAAAACAGCCTATGGCATAACTGGTCAAGGTATCCGAGGTGAGGTTTTTGAACAAACAGAATTTGAGCCAGGTTTAGACGAATTTGATATTGATGAAACCTTGGAGCGCTTTTTACAAAATCGAAGTAGAGTATTGCATAAGGAAGATATTGTAACTTTAGAACGCAAAGAACGGTTAAAAACAGCTGTATTGATTTTTGATACTTCTGGTTCTTTGTATGGAGAAAAGTTTACAACTGCAGCTCTTGCAGTAGCAGTTATGGCTTATAACTTAGCAAGAGATAATTTTAGTGTAGTATTATTTAATACAAAAGCAACTGTTATTAAAAGAATGAAAGAAAGAGTAAGAACTGACGAATTGGTAAATAGAATATTAGAAAGTGAAAGTGCTGGATATACTAATATTGCTGAAGGTCTGAAATACGGCGGTCTCGAATTAGAGAAAATAAAAAGAAAAAATAAATTTGGTATTTTGATAACTGATGGTGCATTTAATAGAGGAGGAGACCCACGAAAATATTTAATGTATTATCCTAAATTACATGTTATAGCACTTCCATCAAAGCATGATTGGGGTACTAGGTTGTGTAAAGATCTTGCGAGGTTAGGACGAGGAAAATTTGCTGAAATAAAAAGTTATAATTCTTTACCTAGAGTATTGATGAGACTATTAAAACAGGTATAATGCGATGCAAGAAAAGAAAAAACAAAAGAAAAAGAAAAATATTCCTTATTTAGGAAAAAATATTCTCTATTTTTGTGATGATTGTTGTTTACCTATTGTTAAATCTAACATTTGTCCGAGATGTGGAAAGAAAATAAAAAGAGTACCTATTACTCCTCCCTATGATGTTCGTCCTGCAACAAAGCAAGATATTAAAGAAATATTAAGATTAATAAAACAGAATTTTGGAGTAAGAAAAAAAATATTTTCCTTAAATGATGTTATGTTGCTTAACCACGTAGGTTCAGAGGATCAAATGGATGAGATAGTTTATTATGGTAATATTATTGGTATACGAAGATATGATTTAGTTTATAGGCGTTGGACTATTAAATTAAATGCTTATGGGCTTTTATTGATCGAAAAGGAAATTAAAAAGAATTGGGTAATTGTTGATGATGGAGCAATTAAAAATATCTTAAATGGTTCGAATGCGCTTATTCCTGGGATTACTTGTGCAGATACTCGTATTAAGAAGGACAATTATATTGCAATATTGGATAAAAATAGAAAAGTAATTGCTGGAGGTATAGCCAAAATTGATGAAAAGGAAAGGAGAAAACAATTAAGAGGAACATATGCTAAAAATTATATTGCTGTAAAAAATAGAACCTTGAGAAAAATAAAGAAAACAACTTGGGAAGAAGTAATTGAAGCAAATTCGAGTATAATTAACGATATTTCGAAAGAATCTATTCACTTTATCAGAAGAATTAAGGATGAATTAAAATTACCAGTTGCAGTAAGTTTTAGTGGTGGAAAGGATAGCTTGGTCACTTTAGACTTAGCTTTAAAGGCTTTACCTGAAGAAAATTTAAAAATATTTTTTATAGATACCGGAATAGAATTTCCACAAACAGTCTCTTATGTTAAAAAATTAAGCAAAAAAATGAATTTTAAAGACAATTTAAAAGTAAAAAAAGTTAAAACAAGAATATTTTGGAATGCTTTTCAGAAATTTGGTCCCCCTGGAAGGGATTATAGGTATTGTTGTAAATTTGCAAAGTTAGCTCCTATTAGAGAGCTAATACTTCAGAATTATCCTGATGGAAAATGCATAAGTTTAGTTGGTCAACGACGTTATGAGTCTTATGCTCGAGCCACCGCTGATATTTGGCAGAATCATTATATTCCCAATCAAATAAATGTCTCTCCCATTCAAAATTGGACTGCATTAGTTATTTGGTTGTATATTTTCCTGAATAAGTTACCTTATAATCCTCTATATGAAAAACAATATGAACGAATAGGTTGTTGGGTCTGTCCTTCATCAAATCTTGCACAATTTGATTTATTAAAAAGCAATAACAGGAAATTATATAAAAAATTATCAAGAGAATTAGAAAAATGGAGGAAAAAAAAGCAATTACCCAAAGAATATATTTCTAGAGGTTTATGGCGTTTTAAACACATTCCCCAAAAAATCAGAAATGTTTTGACGCTTGACAAAACAGATATCTCTATAATTGAAAAAAGGAAACTGGCTATAGATTTAGAGGAAATTGATATAGAAAAATCAGACTGTCGTATACAACAAACAACTATACTTGGATCTTTTTCAAGAGTAACTAAGTTCGAAAATCTTCAAAATAATCTTTCAATGGTTGGCAAAGTTGTGAAAAATAATAGTCTAAATTTCATACAAATAAAGAAAAGTGACTTTACAGTATTTCTCTATCTTGACGGGACTTTTAAGTTGCGATTAGGCAAGGATAATGAGAAAAAATTAAAAAATTTTGTAGAAAAATTTGTTTTTTCTGTATTACGAACTGAAGAATGCTTGAATTGTAAATTGTGTTTTGATGAATGCAAAACTCATTCACTATCATTTAATAATAATGGTTTTATTGTTGATCCTAGTACTTGCATTCAATGTGGTAAATGTTTTGATGTATGTCCTATCTACACTATAACACATCAAAATACTAAGGAAAAAATAAGAAATGTTGTGTCAAAGATTAATTTCTAAAATACTAAACGCTCAAAAATAACAACATTTTTTTAATAATAGAAAAATTGAACCTTGATAAATATGCCAGGTAATCCAAATCGAGAATTTCTGTTAGAATTAAGTGCACTTCTGAATAAACGTGTAAAAATAATTTTAGAATCAGGTAGAGTCTATACTGGAATATTACGTGGAATCCAAGATCAATCTTTGAATCTTGTGTTAGGTGATGCTGAGTGTGATAATGTAAAAATATTTAGAGTTTTTATTGCAGGAAAGAGTATTTCAGAAATTACTTTAGCAGAAGAACCTTTTGATCTTACTGGTCTTGCAAAGGAATTATCCGTTATGTTTCAACCACAGAATGTGAAAGTTATTGAAGAAGCGGGAATTATTCAAGTATTAGATAGATTCACAGTTTCAGAGGAAGGCGTGAAAGGTACAGGTCCAATTGCAGAAAGAATAAGTAAAATATTAGAAAAATATAAAGCTGAAAAAAGTAATGTTTAATTTTCTCTTTTTTTACAAAACATTTTTGCTTTTTTGTTAATTTTTCATTAGAATTGATAAGTGTAATACCCAGCAGATACAATGTTTTCAAAATTCACATTGATTAGTAGATGAGTGAACATGTATAACCGACAGAATACTTCATAAAGTCAGTATTTTGATTCACAGCCTTTGAGTTCAAAACATTCACCACTGTTCACAATGTGTGAATCTATCGACTTTTCTTAGACTGCTTGTAATAAAACAATATTTTACTATTATGTTCTATTAATAAATTCAATAACTGCTTAACTAACCCCTTTATTTCCACTGGAAGATGAATAACCCAGATTTTTCATTCACATGTTCACAACTATTCACAAAAAAAGTTGAATATTAAATTAAAAAAAAAATTTCCAATGAAAAAAACTAAAAGTCATTTACAAATAAACTATTTGTAATGGAATTATCAGATGACGAGCTAATTTCCGTAAATGTCAAAGAATATTTTGAGGAAATTAATTCATTGATAGAACAAACTTATAAAATTGCCGAACAAGCAAGAAAAAAAGGTTATGATCCTTCTATTGAAGTTGAAATACCTATTGCCAAAGATATTGCTGATCGAGTAGAAGGATTAATTGGACCTAAAGGAGTAGGTAAAAGAATTCGAGAACTTGAGAAAGAAGGATTGTCTCGAGAAAGTGTAGCGTTTAGAGTTGCTGAAGAAATTGCTGAAGGTAAATTTTTTTCTTCTGAAAAAGTAAATCTTGCTGAACAAGCTATCCGAACATCATTGGCGATAATAACTGAGAGCATAACAGCAGCTCCTCTTGAGGGTATTGCAAAAGTGAAAATTAAACAGAATGATGACGGGTCAGATTATTTAGCTGTTTATTATGCTGGGCCAATACGTTCTGCTGGTGGTACAGCTGCAGGTATGAGTGTATTGCTTGCAGATCACATTCGGAGAGCATTAAAACTTGATAGATATAAACCCACAGAAAGAGAAATAGAGCGGATGGTAGAAGAAATAGATCTTTATAATAAAGTAATGCATTTACAACTTCCTACAACTAAAGAGGAGCAAAGATTTGCAGCAAGAAATCTTCCAATTGAAATCACTGGAGAACCCACTGAGCAAGTTGAAGTTTCTGGAAACAGAGATTTAAAACGTGTTGAAACAAATAGACTTAGAGGTGGTGCTTGCTTAGTTTTTAATGATGGGATTGTAGGTAGAGTAAAAAAACTTGAAAAAAGGGTGTCGAAACATAAATTAGAGGGATGGGATTGGTTTGCAGAATTAATACAAATACATGCAAGTCAGAATGTTGAGGATTCTGCAGAATCTGATAAAGAAAAGGGCTCAATTAAACAAGAAATTGAACAAGATAATTTATTTATTAAACCAGATACAGGATATATTCAAGATGTAATTGGTGGAAGACCAGTTTTTAGTCATCCATCAGCGAAAGGTGGTTTTAGAATTAGATATGGTCGTTCTAGGACTACAGGACTAGCTGCAATGGGTGTTCATCCTGCACTTTTTGCAATCACAAATGATTTTTTGGTCTGCGGAACACATTTGCGAACAGAAAGACCAGGAAAAGGAGCTATTGTCATGCCAGTGGATTCTATTCATCCACCTATTGTGCTTCTAAAAGACGGTACTGTTTGTAAAGTTAATTCCTATGAGGAAGGTATTAAATTAAAAGATCAAATAGAAAAAATCCTTTTTCTTGGAGATATGCTTTATGGGGTTGGTGAATTTAATCAGTTTAACCATGACCTTGTTCCTTCAGGATATTGTGAAGAGTGGTGGGCAAAAGAACTTGAAAAACAGTTAATGAATTTCTCTGAAAAAGAAATAAATCAATTTTTTAGAAATAAAAAACATAAATTTGATAAATTCATAAAAGAACCATTAACCATTATTCCAACTGCTGAAGAAGCTATAGGATTGTCTCTTTTACTTGATATTCCTCTACATCCAGAATATACCTATCATTGGAATGATATTTCAATTTCTGCATATATTCAATTACGTGAATATATTTCGTTATATTACAATAATGCTGAAAATTTGGAGATACCAAATAACGAAAAAATAAAGCATATTTTAGAAGAGATATGTATTCCTCACTCAATTAAAGAAGATAAAATTCTATTTGGAGAACATTCACAAACTTTGTTAATATCGTTAGGCTTTAAAAATGGAAATTTACTTCCAATAGAAAATAAAGCTAAAACAGTTGTAGAAGCAATCAATTTTTACAATTATATCCAAGTGAGAGATAAGTGTCCCTGTTACACTGGTGCGAGAATGGGTCGCCCTGAAAAGGCTAAAAGTAGAAAAATGAAACCTCCTGTACATCTTCTTTTTCCAATTGGCGAAGCAGGGGGTAATCAAAGAAATATTGTTTCAGCGAGTGAAAAAAACATTATTGAAATAGAATTAGTACAAAGAAAATGTCCAATATGTGGTTCTACTACTCATTTATCTTTATGTTCGCGCTGTAATGTTGTAACAGAAATTGTTAAATTTTGCCCGAGATGTGGATTAGAATCTAATGATGATAAATGTAAAAGATGTGGAATACCTTTAATTAGTTATAAAACTAAACCCTTTCCTATTAATGAAGAATTTAGAAAAATTGCAAGAGGATTCAACTCTGATTTACCTAAAAACGTAAAAGCAGTTAAAAAATTGATGAATAAACATCGTATTCCTGAATTCATAATTAAAGGAATATTACGTTCTATAAATAATGTATTTGTGTATCGTGATGGTACAATACGTTTTGATGCAACTGATGCTATAATTACTCATTTTAGACCAAGAGAAATTGGCGTTTCTGTTTCAAAACTTTATTCTATAGGCTATACTCATGATATTTATGGTAATTTATTGGAAAATGAAGATCAATTATTAGAATTAAAAATTCAGGATGTAATTGTTAATAAGGAAGGTGGTAAATATCTTCTACAGGTATCTCATTTCATTGATGAGTTGTTAAAACGGTTATATGGGCTTCCTCCTTTTTACAACGCAAAAACAATGAATGATCTAGTTGGTCATTTAATTATTGGTTTAGCTCCTCATACTTCAGCAGGTATTGCCGGAAGATTAATTGGATTCACTGAAGCTAAAGTAATTTTAGCTCATCCATATTGGCACGCAGCAAAAAGAAGAAACTGTTTATTTCCAAGTGAACAATTACTTATTTGGGACGAAAAAAAGCAACAAGTTATTGTGAAAAGTATTGGAGAAATAGTTGAGGAAGAGTTAAAAGCAGGAGCTAAAAGTAAGCTGGTTGATGATTTTGGGACTTTTGTAATTGAGAATCTTCACAAAGAATGGAAAGTTGTTAGTCTGGATCAAAAGAGATCTTCACCTATTTTACAACCCATCAAACATTGGATTAAAGGGAAAAGTGAAAAATGGCTACAAATAAAAACAAAAAGTGGAAGCGAAATAACAGTTACACCAGAGCATAATATGCTTGTTTTGAATGAACAAACAAATAATTTTGAGAAAGTAAAAGCAAGAATCTTACAGGTAGGAGAATATATTGCTGTTAAAACAAAGATTCCAGAGTTATGTATTCAACCTAAAAAAACAGTAAATATTCTAGAAGAGTTAGCAAAAAATTTACCTGATAGCAAGAATTTTGCTGAATTTAAACATGCAGTAAGACTTAGAAAAGCTGGAGGTTGGATACAAAACAAAATAGAACTTTTTTGTAGTAAGCTTTCTCAAGAAAATAAGATTAAAACTAATTCTTCTTCATGCACTAAAATAATTCTAAATTATATCCTTTCAAAAGGAATTGATGTACCTCATCATACTTACTTGTTTTCTAATCATTGGTTTGATTCCATTCCTTTATCTCACTTAGAACTATTACAAAAAGAAGGAGTGTTCAAGTGGCATGAGGTTCCTTCTGATGCGAGATTAGGAATGGCTAGGGATGATTTTACCGTTGCGCCCTATTTTCCTTTTAATAAAGAATTAATGAAAATTCTAGGTTATTACATTTCTGAGGGGCATATTCGAGACAACAAGAACTGTTATCAAGTTAATTTTTCTGTTCCAGACGAAAAAATTAGAGAACATTTGGTGAAAATAATAAAACGAAATCTAGGTATCACTCCCTATATCAGTGAAAAAAGAAATGTTATATGCTCAGGGAGAATACTAGCCTACCTATTCGCATACGCATGGAATATGGGAAAAGGAGCTTACAGTAAGCGCTTACCAAACTTTCTCTATACATTACCAAATGACTATAAGTTTGCATTTATCTCTGCCTATTTGGATGGAGATGGAACGCTTTCCAAAGATGTAGGTGAAATATCATTCTATTCTGTTTCAAATGAACTATTAAAAGATATAACCTATCTATTTTCCACAATTGGAGTATTTGTAAGGTCTAGGGTATCATCTCCTGAAGGACATTATGGTAAAAAAGTGCTGGCAAACTATAAAAAGTTAGGAAAAGAACCAAAAAAAACAGTTGTTCACAAAATATCTATTAGGGGGGCAGACCTATGGATAATGCCTCACCTAGATCTAATAAATCAAATTAAAAAAGAAAAATTAAATCAATTTATCATAAAAGGCTTTCCTAAAAAGAGGAGGATAAAATACAATAATCAATATTATGAACTTAAAGAAGCACATAATACTATATGTGATCAGATAGCAGAAATAAATAGTATTACAAAAGAAGAATCATCATATTGTTTGGAAGTTAAAACAATAAGAAATGACATAATGTTACATAATTTCCAAACAACTAGTTGCATTACGATGAACTGCGATGGAGATGAGGACAGTATACTTCTAGCTCTTGATGCCTTTCTTAATTTCTCTAAATTCTTTTTACCAGAAGTTAGAGGAGGTCAAATGGATGCTCCACTAATTTTAGTTTCTACAATAGATCCTTTTGAGGTTGATGATGAGTCTCATAATGTTGATACAGGTAACTCTTATCCTTTGTCTTTTTATGAGTCTACACTTAACTCATTACCAGCAAAGAAAGTTCTCCCCTTAATTGACATTGTAAGCCACAGGTTAAGTACAAAAGCAGCTTATGAAGGTTTTTCTTACAGTCATGAGACCTCTTCAATTTTCGTTGGAGAAAAATCTTCTCTTTATACTCGTTTAGCTACGATGAAAGAAAAAGTAGATGCTCAACTAGAACTTGCTACTAAAATCAGAGCTGTTGATGTTGATGATGTGGCTACAAGAGTTATTTTCAAACAATTTCTCCCAGATCTTATAGGCAATATGCGTAGATTTGGTAGTCAAAAAATACGTTGCACAAATTGTAATGCCACTTACCGTCGAATACCTCTAGCAGGATATTGTCCAAAATGTGGAGCAAGCAAACTAAATCTTACTGTTTTTGAAAAGTCTGTAACCAAATATCTGAGTATTATCGATTATTTAGTATCAAAGTATTCGGTTTCAGAATATTTACGATCTAGGATAGATGTACTAAAACAAAACATTTTAACAATGTTTCTCCCTGATGATGGGTCAACTGATAAGAAATCAAGACGCAAAACAAGAAAAACAGGGAAAAAGAAAACTTCTGTTAACTTATCAGATTTTCTCCTTGAACAGTAATAAAAAATGGAATAAATTGAATTATTCTTTACTTAACTTTTATATTTATTTTCTTCTGTTTTTTGTAACTGTACAATAGTAAAGCAATAATGAATACTACTGCAGCGAACCCTAATGCTAACAGAACTAATGAGTAAAAAGGCATAGCAATAGGATTCTTTTCTTCGTAAGGAGTAATATGTAATAACCAGTTAATTAAGTTCAACCATAACTCTTTATTTTGATCTTCGTTAATAAACTTCTGATTTTCATTAATCAGGAGGTCACTGAACATGATAGTTGAACCAGAAAGAACAATTCGTGCATTTCCTATCTCTTTAGCAAATAGCCAAACAAGAAAACCATTTATCATATCTTGAACGATTGAACCATCTTTCTCTAATGCATAACTAGTTATTTCTGTTCGACCTATAGCGTTTTCTTTTTCTGGTCTGTCAAAAGATATTGCAGTAGAATAAACTGTTAAATTCTCAACTTTACTTGTTTGTTCAAAAATCTTATTTTTTTCAAGAAACTCATTATCAGAGGTATTGTAATTGACTATTGAAAGAAAAGATTCATTATTATATTTATTATGATAATCGTCCATTATAACTGTTGAACTTTTATCTAATCCTGTTCTGAATCTGGCTGAGGATAGTTTTGATAATCGTGCACTAAGTATGTCATTGAAGGAAGAAACATGTCCTGTAATATTTGTATCAGAAGAAAGTGGATTAGCAAGTAGAAATAATGAACCTCCTGCTTCAACATAATCTTGAATAACCTCAACCTCTTCAGAAGACAAATTGTAATTCTTGTATATTCCAGGATTTCCAATAATAACTAAATCAACGCCCTGAAGATTAGTAGAATTAAATTTCGACTCATTGAAAAAGATAAATCTTACGTTTAAACTATCATTTATGGCACTTAAAGCACTTTTCATTAAAGTACTGTTAAAATATTGTCCATGTGATTCATCAAATAAGATCACATATTCTTTTTCTGTATTAGGTGCAGCTAAAATAAATTGTCCTTTTGTTGTCATAATAAAAGGTGTCATTATAAGAATTAAGAAAGCAAGAGTCTTAAATTTCATTAGAATCTCCTTTATACTTGTTTTGAGTGCAAATAAAAAGAAGTATATTTAGAGTTTTCGCCCTTTGAGGAAATTGGAATATTCTCAATCATAAGGTTTAAAAAATATTCAAGATGAAAATCCGTTAAGGATAATTTATCATAAGGAAACAACTACGAGCCTCGATAGCTCAGCTGGTAGAGCGTTACCTTGGTAAGGTAAAGGTCGGGGGTTCAAATAGCTCTTTGTTGTGAGCAAAAGCTTGAAATCCCCCCTCGGGGCTCCAGATTTTCTTTATTGTCTATTTTAATCTAAAACCTTTATTCCTTCTTCTGTGATTAAATATAAACTTCTAAAATTCTTATCACTATTTATTGACCATAATTTTTCATTTACTTGATTAATTTCGAATGTTGTGTCAACATATTTTTCAAAGATTTTTTTACCCACTATCCCCATACTAGCTCCGAATTTATCCCTTTCTCCTTTCATTTGATTTGTTACAATTACTGCTATTTTCATTTTTTTTGCGAATTCTTTTAGATATGCTACTTGAAGGGCTAAAATATTGTATTTGTTAGCTTTTCCTATTTTTGTTCCGTTATTTCTGAAATGGTTTGTTATTCCATTTATTGCTATGAATTTTATTTTTCTACTACCTATCAAATTATGCAGGTTTAACACTATTTTGTGTTGTTCATAACTATTTTTTGTATGTATTATTATTATTCTTTCTAGTTCCATTTCTTTGAATTTTGTTATTTCTATAAGTCTTTGAACACTCACACTTATTTCTGCATCAATAATTATTGCTTTTTCTCCTTTCTGTACTTTTGATGCTAAATGGTATAATAGTGTATTTTTTCCTGATTTTGGTGGACCTACGATATGTGTTAATTTTCCTTTTTTCAAGCATTGCTTAATTATTTCTTCTAACATTTTTTTTCCTTCTTTTATTTTTTTAAAGTTGTTACACTTCTTCGTATTTGTCATTATACCTATTTACTATTGGCATTTTCCAACCTATCCCAAAAGCTCTTTTCGTTACTTTTATTGTAGGCGGAGCTTGCCATCTTTTATATTCTGCTTTTCTTATTCTTTCATACACGTTATCTATTTCTTTCCTAGGATAGCCCATTTCTTCTAATTCTGTTTTTGTTCTTCTGTTTTCAATTATTTCATCTACTAATGGACTTACTATATCAAAATTGAATGGATCATATTGATTTTCTTTTAGTTCTGCAGAAGGTTTTTTTCTGAATACATTTTCTGGTATAATCTCTTTCTTTTCTCTTATATTAACATATTTTGCAAGTTTATATGCATCTAATTTATTTACATCTCCTATTACACTTAGTCCTCCTGTCATATCTCCATATATTGTGCAATATCCTAATGCTAGTTCTGTTTTATTTCCTGTGTTTAAAACGAGAATACCTAATTTTGATAATCTGTTTGAAAAATCCATTAAACAGTTTGCTCTTACTCTTGGCTGGATATTTTCATCTGCTACGCTGTTGTCCTCTTCTTTTGACATTTTATAATATTCTCTTACTTTTTTTAATGGTTCTTCTAGAACTTTTGAATACATGTCAACAATGTCTTGGATTGAAAATTTAAGATATAACATACCTAAATTATTTGCAAGTTGCTCTGCGTCACTTTTACTGTGGTCACTAGAATATTTTGAAGGCATGGATACTCCTATTACATTGTTCTTTCCTAATGCGTCACATGCTAAACAAGCTACTAAAGAGGAATCAATTCCTCCACTTAATCCTAAAATTGCTTTTTTAAAGCCTGTTTTCCTAAAATAATCTCTTATTCCTAAAACTATGGCATTGTAAAACTCTTCCTCTCTGTTGTATAGAGGTCTTTCTTCTGGTTTTTCATTACCTCTTTCTAAATCTAATTCTATTATGGATAACTCTTCCTCAAACTTTTTTCCATAATAGATTGTTTGAGCATTTTTATTTACTATCAAACTTTGCCCATCGAATACTAGCTCATCTTGTCCTCCCACTAGGTTACAATAAACAAAAGGTGTGTTCGTTTTTCTTACTTTCTCTTTAATTAATTCTTCTCTTTCAATTCCTTTTCCTACAAAATACGGTGAAGCAGAGATGTTTATTATTAGTTCAGCTCCTCTTTCAACAAGTAATTCTGTTACTTTGGTTTCATAATCATGATCCCATAGATCTTCACAAATTTCAACCCCTAAATTAATCGTTTTCCCTCCAATTTCAACTTTTACAGGTTTTATCTCTTCTCTTTTTGCTGGAATAAAATATCTTAACTCATCAAAAACATCATATGTTGGAAGTAAAGTCTTTTTTATAGTTCCTATTATTTTTCCAGACTTATATATCGCTGCACAATTGTAGAGCTTGTATTCTTGGTTATAATCAATAAACCCTACAATAGTAACAATATCTGGGCTTTCGTTTACAGCTTTCATCAGATAATTCTTGTTTTCTCTAATGAATGATTTTTCTAGCATTAAATCATTGACTGGATAACCAGGTATAGATCCTTCTGGAAAAATAACTATGTCTGCACCATTTTCATAAGATTCTTTAGTATACTTGACAATTTTTTTGTAATTTCCTTCTAAATCTCCAACTGTAGGGTTGATTTGTGCAATAGCTACTTTCATGGATAAAAATTATTGATTGTATTATAAAGTCATTTGGTCTAATCTTTTTTGAACAGTTAGAATAAATTAAGTTAATAATAAATATCTTATTGAAAATAAACAGTGGAGCAATAAATAGTTAAATCTACTGTTTTCAACAGGAAAGAAATTATTATGACATTAGAAATAACAGAAATACAAAAAAAACTATTAAAAATGTATATTGGTGAATTAAAGGGAATAAAGGTAATTGGAAAAGAATTGAATAAAGATCCAAGAACAATAAAACCTCTTTTAACTTCAGTGGGTTTGAAAATACCTTTTCCTGGTTCACTTTGGACAAAAACTAGAAAACATATCAACAAGGAATTTGCACATCTTATCCCTTTAGAGATACAAGAAATCATTGAAGGAATGATGCTGGGAGATGCAAATTTACGATTGCAAACAAAATTGCAAGTGAATAAGAAGCAACCTCTTTTATCAGAATATCTCCGTTTATTGAATAGAGCAGAAAAATTAAGAAAGAAAATAAATGAAGGAAAAACTATAACTAACAAAGATATCTCTAATTGGAATAGATGTGTATCTAAAATCTCAAAAGTAAATACTGCTGCATTAAGAGTCCACAAATCCATATTAGAGTTTCAGTGGATTAAAACTCTTATTCCTCTATTTAGTAGTTTTACGAAATTAAAGGTATTTGTTAAACCGAGTAATACAGAATCAATAAAATGGTCTTGTGGCTTTGATACTTCTTCCTCTGTAGAATTTTTTAGTTATTGGAAAAATTGGTATTCAAATAAATTAGGTAAAACAAAAAAGGTTTTGAAAAAAGATATTACTCTAACACCAACTGTTTTATTATTTTGGTATATTGACGACGGTTATTTTTCAGGTACTGATTTATCCTTATGTACAAATAACTTTGCATTTGAAGAACAAAAGTATCTGATAAAACTCTTATCAGAAGTTGGAATTAAAGCAAAAATAAGAAAAAAAGGTAACCACCACCAGATAGGCATTTCTTTGACAAATACAAACAAAAAAGATTTCTTTAGCTATATTGAGCAAGCACGCCTGTTTAAAATAGCTAATGAGTTGTTTCCATTCAAATTTTCTAATTCTATCTCTAAAAAAGAATGGAAAAACGAAATAAAAGAAAAATTTCCAGAATATTTTTCTGAAAAAACTGAAAATAGAAAAAAAATCCTTTTAAAACTCTTAAAATAAAAAATTTACTCTAATAAAAAAGAAGAAAAAAGTGATTATTTCTTTGTATCTTTTAATGCGGAATGAGCAGCAGCAAGTCTGGCTATTGGGACACGGTAAGGACTGCAAGAAACATAGTTTAATCCTATTTTGTGGCAGAATTCAATTGATTTTGGTTCACCACCTTGTTCCCCGCATATGCCTATTTCCAGATCTGGTTTTGTTAACCTTCCTTCACTTACACATAGTTGCATTAGTCTTCCTACGCCCACCTGATCTATTGTTACGAATGGGTCTGCTGGCATTATATCTAAACTTAGGTATTTGTTAATGAATGGCCCTGCATCATCTCTGCTAAATCCTAGTGTCATTTGATGTAGATCATTTGTTCCGAAGCTGAAGAATTCTGCTCCTTCTTCTCCTTTTGCTATATCTGCTGCTGTTATTGCTGCTCTTGGTACTTCTATCATTGTTCCTACTAGATATTTGAATTCTACTCCTTCTTCTTTCATTATCTCTTTAGCTATTCTATCGATTATTTTTCTTTGATGCTTAAACTCTGTTTCAAATCCTACTAATGGTACCATTACTTCTGGCATCACTTCTATTCCTTTTTTCTTAACTTTTGCAGCTGCTCTGAATATTGCTCTACTTTGCATTTCTGTAACTATAGGCATAGTTATTCCTAGTCTGCATCCTCTTAGTCCTAGCATTGGGTTTTGTTCTTTCATTAGACGTACGTGTTCTAGCATATTGTATTGTTCTTTTAGATCTTCTTCTGTTTTTCCTGCTAATCTTGCTTCATAAATCTCTATTAGTAATTCTTCTTCACTTGGTAGAAATTCATGCAATGGTGGATCAATTAATCTGATTATTACTGGTCTTCCTTCTGCTGCTTCGAATAATCCTTCGAAATCTTTTTCTTGGAATGGTTCTAGTTTATCTACTGCTATTTTTCTTTCCTCTTCAGAACGTGCTAATATCATTTCTCTTACTATGTCTAAGTGGTCAAAGAACATATGCTCTGTTCTGCATAACCCTATTCCTGTTGCTCCAAATTCTATTGCTTTTCTGAATTGGTCTGGCTTATCTGCGTTTGCTCTTACTTTTAATTTTGCATATTCATCTGCCCATTCAAGTATTTTTTGCATTCCTTCTGGTAATTCTGCTGGAGTAGTTGGTAGTTTTCCTTGGTAGATTGCTCCATCTGTTCCATCAATTGTTATCCATTCTCCTTCTTTGACTACTAATCCATTTCCACGAACTTCTTTAGCTTCAAGATCAATAGTTATTCCTCCTCTTTCACTACCAACAATACATGCTTTTCCTATTTGTCTAGCTACTATTGCTGCGTGTGAAGTTAATCCTCCTTTCATTGTTAGAATTCCTTTTGATGCAGCCATACCATGAAAATCTTCTGGAGTTGTTTCTACTCTAACTAGTATTGTATCTTCTCCTCTGTCTGCAGCTTCTTTTGCCCCATCAGCTGTAAAATATGCAATTCCACAAGCAGCTGCAGCTCCAGCAGGTAATCCTTTTCCAAGTTGCTTTTTCTTTAATTCTGCTTTTATGCTTTTTATTGGAGCATTTGGATTTATTTGAGCCCAATTAATGCTAGGAAACAGACAATTGTCTACGTCACTTGCACTAATCCTCAATATTGCTTCTTCCTTGGTTATTAATCCTTCTTGTACTAGATCATAAGCAATTTTTCCTGCGGCTATACCTGTTCTTTTTCCATTTCTTGTTTGTAGAAGATATAGTTTTCCTTGTTGAATAGTAAACTCCATGTCTTGCATATCTCTATATCTATTTTCTAACAATTGAGCTAGTTCTATTAATTGATTGTAAACTTCTGGCATATGATCCTTTAAGTGGCTTATTGGTTCAGGAGTTCGGATTCCTGCAACTACATCTTCACCTTGAGCATTTACTAAATATTCACCATAAACTTGCTTATCTCCGGTAGAAGGATTTCTTGTAAATGCAACACCTGTTGCTGAGTCATCTCCCATATTTCCAAAAACCATAGTTTGGACATTTACTGCTGTTCCTAGATCATGGCTAATTCCATGATAATTGCGGTAGTCAATAGCTCTTTTATTGTTCCAGCTATTAAATACTGCTCTTATTGCTTTATCTAACTGTTCTTTTGGATCTTGTGGGAATGGTTCTCCTAGATGTTCTTCATATACTTTTTTGTTTATCTCAACTAGTTCTTTTAATGCTTCTGCACTAAGTTCTGAATCGAATTTTACTCCTTGCTTTTCTTTCATTTTTTCTAATTCTTTTTCAAAATAATCTTTAGAGAGTCCCATTACAACATCTGCGAACATATAAATAAAACGTCTATATGCGTCGTAAGCAAAACGTGGATTACTAGTCTTTTTCGCTAGTCCTTCGACAGATACATCATTTAATCCTAGATTAAGTACAGTATCCATCATTCCAGGCATAGATATTGCAGCACCACTTCTTACGGAAACTAAAAGAGGATCTTTATTATCTCCCAACTTTTTACCATTAACTTGTTCTAGTTCAGTTAAGGCTTCCTCTATTTGTTCACTTAACCCTTCAGGATACTCATTGTTATTAGCTAGAAAATGTAAACAAGCTTTTGTAGAAATTACAAAACCTGGAGGAACAGGTAGACCTAAGCTAGTCATTTGGGCTAGATTTGCTCCTTTACCACCCAACAAGTTTTTCATTTCTGCAGAACCTTCACATTTTTCCTTTGAAAAAAATCTATAGACGTATTTTTCACTCATTCATTAAGCACCTTTTGTAAATGTAGTTTTTATATGGCTAATTGCACTCTCGAGTGCGGTCTTTTGAACATTTTGATTAATGAAAAAATTAAACGAAAAAAAGTATGAAAAAATTTATCCTCCAGTTTTTTTCTTATACAAGAGCACTATAACTACATACCAAATTAAAACAAATATTGAAGCTATTACTTCAATTTTTTGTGCAGAATTTACATCAAAAGTAAATCTTGTTGCATAGTCAAATAAATACAAACTTAGAGCTGCAAAGGCAATTATAAAACCAGCTACTATTCCTTCAATTAGAAATTGTGCTTGTGTTGCAGGGTAAACAAAAAGAGGTTGTCCTTGCGATCCACTTCCTAATGGAGCAATATAATCCTTATTTACAATATCATAAGCTCCACCGCTGAAAATGTAAAATATTATTCCATATACTATAAAATACCAAACACTCTGTGGAATTTCAGTAGGTATTCGAAATGTTATTTGATGAAGATTAAATTTAGGTCTTCTTATGCCTGGAAGTATCCACGGTAATCTTTTCGTCATAATATTCTCATTTTTTGAAAAACGTTGGTTCTTTTAAACATTTCGCACTACGAGATAAACGTTTTTTATTGATTTTTTATTTAAATTTCTCGTATAAGTTTGTATCTTACTTTATTTGACTTTTTTTGGATAATCAAAGAATAAATGAAAATTGTGTTTTATTATAATACATATTGCTTAAATTTTGTCATTATTAATAATATTTATAACTAAAAATCTAACAGTCCAATCAAGGTGAATAATGAGATGGATTTAAACCGGAGTATTAGAATCGCCGTGGATACGGGTAAAGTCGATTTTGGTGCAAAATCAGCTATTAATGCACTATTGAACAATAAAGCTAAATTAGTTATTATTGCCGAAAATACACCAGAAAAAATAAAATTAGATATTGAATATTATGCTGAAATGTCAAATACACCCGTTTTAACATTTCCTAGTTCAACATTAGATCTTGGTGCTACTTGTGGAAGACCACATTTTGTTTCTGCTTTAACCATTTATGAAACAGGAGACAGTGACATATTAAATGCAGTACAATAAATGTACTGATTTTTTTCTGTATTTTTTGCTTTAATGTTATGAATTTAATTTAGATCGAATAAAAAATTAAAAATTAGTAATGAGAAATTGAACCTTTTTTCTGAACGATTAAATAGACTTTCTTGTATAACCAACTGAATAGACATACTAATGCAAAAGAATAAAGCAATAATATAATAATTGCACTCCAAACTGTTGTATTTGACAGCACTGCTCCAGTAAACATTATCTCTCTGAAGGCTGATATGGCTTGTGTTAAGGGGGAAGCTAAAGCTATGACTTGAAGAAATTTTGGAAATACTGATATTGGATATAAAATTCCTCCCAAAAAGTGTAGTAAACCTGAAATAGCTAGAGCAATTTCTCTTCCTCTTTTCAAAACTACAACTAATAGAGACGATGTTAATGTAAGAATTGACATGAATAATATATACGTTAATAATAAAATTATTAGTGTCATGCTTGTTTTGAAAGTAAAATCTACTAAACCGCTTGTAAAAGGGTAAATTAATAAAATTGGAATTAGAAAAATAATGTTCTGAAGTGAATAGTATATTACTTCCGAGATTATTTCTAAAATAATATATCTCTTAAGCCCAAATGGTGTTAAAACTATTGATTCAAAAGTACCTTGTCTCATCTCATTTGTTAATGATCCTAATCCTGCTCCTAATATTATAGTACCATATGACGCAATTAATAACCCAGAAAAAATATAAGAAACACCAGAAACACCATAACTTTCTGTAATTATCATTTGTTTTGGTAATAATAAAGATACGAAGAAATACATTGAAAAAGCAATAAAGCTATTCAAAAATGAGTTAATGATTTTTATTTTGTATTTTGCTATTATTGAAATATTTCTCTTGAGAATTGCTTTGAATCCTGAGAATGTTAATTGAAATTTTATTTGTTTAGTGGAAAATGCTTCTCCTATCTCTTCTAAACTCTCGTACATCCTATTTCTCTCCTAATAAATTGATACACTTCCTTCTTTTCTTATTTTTTTTAAGCTTAAGTTTACCAGAATCACTCCGAATATTCCAATAATAAAAGTAAACCCTCCTAAAATAGATGCATTTACTAATACGGATCTAACAAAATCTTCTGAAAATAAAGTTGCATATATTCCTTCTAACCCATATGTTAAAGGCATTATTCTAGAAAAGAACCATGCAACTGGATATCCTTTCAGTAAAATTATAGGAAAAGTGATTCCTGTAAATGCTTTTGTTAATTCATAGAACATCTTTGTTAGTCCAATATTCTTTTTGTACCAAATAGAAATGGAACTGAAGAATATACTTATTGATATATAGGATAACATTATTAGCAAGAAAAGGATAGCGATATAAATAGTAAAATTTAAGGAAAACCAAAAAGGTACCCTTAGAAAAACTGTTGCTATGAAATATGAAACTAATATGGAAAATGATGACAAAAAGATACCCGCAATTGATGTTCCTAATGCATATTCTATAATATTAAAGAAAAAAAATGTAGATGACCAGGTTCCAGTAATGATTTCTTGTAGGATATTTTGCTCTGTAGAAGCTAAAGCTGTTCCAACTACCATTTGAAGGGATAAACCAACAAAAGCATATTGAAAATATGATATTGATACTCCATGGATTTTAATAGAAATGTCGTTTTCTCCAAAAAAATAAAACATGAAGAAATAAACTATATTCAAAAACAATGTCATAAAAAATGCGCTTTTGTAGTTTAAAGCTGTTTTTATTTTAGCTTCGATTATAGCTTTAGTTTTTTGAAAAAAGTTATGCTTTTTTGATTTTTCTACGAAAAAGGGAAGAATTTCTATTACGTTAACCATTTTTCTCACCTATTACTAATCTTTATTTTCTGCTCTATATTTTCTTCATACTTTTTTTCACTAGAATTTAGATAAGCTAAAAATGCTTCTTTTAATGATGGTTGGTAGGGTTGTAGTTGAAACACTTTTCCTCCTCTTTCAACAATCATACTATTTAATAGAGCAATCGTTTCAATAATCGGAAATTTCTTAGCCACAATTCGAGCATTAAAAATATTAGCGTTTTTCGATATTTCCTTTCTTTTTATTTCTACTAGCTGCCCTCCAATAACTTGTGAAATTAAAGCTGAAAAGATTTCTTTATTGAATTTTTTCATAGAAAAATGAATGTCAATGAAATTTTTTGAGGCTAATTGTTTGAAAGATTCAGGAGCACAATCTTTTATTATTTTTCCTTTGTCAATAAGTACAATTCGCTCAGTTAGACTGTCAACTTCTTGAAAATTATGGCTTGTGAGGATAATTGTTGTTTTGAACTTTTTGTTGAAATACTCTAATATATTTCTTGCTTTATCTGATGTATTTGCATCAAAACCAAGTGTTGGCTCATCTAATAATAATATTTTTGGATTAGGTATGAGTGTTCTAATAAATAGTACTTTTGTTTTCATTCCTGTACTTAATTTCATTACTAATACGTCTCTATATTTATCTAATTCAAAATAATCTAAAAGCAAATTAATCCTTTTTTTTGCAATTTTTTTTGGAACTCCTGCTAAACTTGAATAAAAAATCAAATTGTCATATATTGACAACCTATAATATAAGCTACGCCCACCATTTTCTCCAAATAAAGGTCCAATAAGTTGCCTAATTTTTTTAGAATTTTTAATATTTATATTATTTATAAAAGCTGTTCCTTGATCTGGTGATACCAACGTTGCTAATATTTTAGTTAATGTTGTTTTTCCAGCTCCATTTGGCCCTAAAAGTCCTACAAACTCTCCTTCTTTAATAGATAAGCTAATGTTATTTAGTGCTGTAATCTCTCTTCCCTTTACTTTGTATGTTTTTGTTAAATTAGATATTTCAATTGACATTCATTAAAAATATACTATGAAAATATATAAACTCCAAAAATACAAGATATGTTTTAATTCTTTAACTTTATATAGCGAAATCCAGTTTATTATTTTGAGGATTTTGGAATCAAATCGAATAGAAAATCGTGAGTATCAAAATTATATAATTGATCATATTTTTACTTCTGTTAATAGCAATCGGAATGTTATTTTAGAACTAGATTGTGGGATGGGAAAAAGAGTAATTATTTATCGTTTAATAGCAGAAGCTTTTTTAAAAGAGAAAATCTTGATTTTTCTTCAAAATCAATCAAGTTTACAGGAAACAGAAGATTACTTAAACAATAGATATGGAGGAATTGAAGATTTAGGGGTTATTCATTCAAAACACAGTTCAATCCAAAGAAAATATATCTTAGAAAATAGCAGGATAATACTTACACTACCTTTATCGTTTATGAATACAATAAAAAAGTACCCAAATATTGTATCTTCCTTTAAAATAATAATTATAAATGAAATCGATACTATAATTAGAAGAGTTAGTTATAAGACAGTATTGCGAAATCCATGGAATCACATAATTTCTAGATTTAGTCATTGTAAATTTATAGGAATGAGCGGGACTTTAAGAGATTATCATACAATCTCTAGTGATAAGAAAGTTTTCAAAAGAAAAGAATTGTCTACGTTATTAGACTTTTTTCCAAATACTGATATCATTTATCTTGAAGATCTTAATAAAACAGATATTAATAATTATATTACCCACACAGAAATTTATCTTCACCCAGTAAACGATGATTCAATAAAAGAAATTATAGATTTCCTATCATTTGAAATTAAAAAAATAAAGGATAATATAAAGAAAGATCATTCTAGTGAACTTCAGAACGATGAGATGTTCTTAAATGATCTTCAATTTCTCGATATTGAACCAGAAATAATAAAAAAGTTAAATCACCTTTTAATTTTAAGGAAATACGTTTATTCTATGCCTGTTTCCTCCTTTTGGAAACATCTACTTAGATTTGGATTTTCTCCTGAACAATTACCTCCCTATCCTCAGAAAACAGGAAAAGAAAATTATACAATAAAAGTTGCGCAGAGATTCAAAAAAGTTGTTATTTTATGTTCGTATTTATCATCCATTTACTCATTAAAAAAACGATTTTTATCTATTGGATATAATGTCTATGTATTAGAAGGAAAAACAACTATAAAAGCGGAACCTCTTATAAATTTTAAAAATGCGAAAGAAAAATCTGTATTATTAATTTCTTCTGTTGGAGAACGTGACCTTGATATCCCACAAACAGATGTACTAATTGTTTATGATTTAGTTAATAGTCCAAAAACTGTATATCAGAAGATGAAACGTAGTCGAGGAGGAAAGGTGTTTATTTTGTTTTATAATAACACCTCAGAACAGAATAAAGTCCGTAGAGTAATTAGTGATATTGTAGTTAAATATCCGTGGTCTATTATTTACTATGGAGAAAAAAATGTTAATAGTTAATTTTTTAATAATTGTAGTTTTAACCCTTAACTTTGTTTTGAATATATTCTAAAAATTTTGATGTTTCTTCTGTTTTTGCATGAAGATTAAATCCAATAGGAGTAATACTGATGGCCTTTTTTTCAATGACTGCCCATGTGTCTGAACCTTCTGGAAAGGATTTTTTTCTTTCTCCCCACAACCAAAGGTAAGGTAATCCTCTTGGATCTTTTTTTGCAATCATATAATTGTCATATTTGTATAAATTTGGAAAAGTTATGAATATCTCTGTTTCATCTGTTATCTCTACAGGAAAATTAACATTTAGGAAAGCTAAATTTTTTGGCCATTCTGACTCCAATACTATTCTTGTTATATTTTTAGCTATCCTTGCCATTGGTTCAAAGTTTACTCCGTCTTGTTCTATTAATTGTGCATCATCTGCAACATCTGATGAAAAAGCAATTGCAGGAACACCATTTAAAGCTGCTTCAAATGCCGCAGCACAAGTTCCTGATGTCAGAACGGAGTGAATTGAACTATTATCCCCATAATTTATTCCGGAGACAACAATATCTGGTTTTTTATTTAGTAAATGAAAGCCAACTAGTACATTATCGGCAGGAGAACCTGATGTGCTATAACCTTTTTGTTCCCCTTCAAATTTTACTGATCTATATCTTATTGGTTTATGAAAAGTGAGAGCTTTTGATATTGCGGAACTTGGAGCTCTTGGTGCAATACAAATAATATTTCCTAATTCTGCCAATTCTCTCCGTAAACTTTGAAGACCTAAAGATGCAATTCCGTCATCGTTAGTTAATAAAATTGTTTTATCAAAGCTCATATGGTTAACAGTTTTTAGCATTTGTTAAATCTTGTCATTTTTTATATTTCTATATTTTTTATCTGTTCTTAAGTGAGATGTGATTTTTTGAAATGTGCTTTTTTATAATAAAATGTCATAAAATGGAAGAAAACTAATGTTAGCTAACCTCTAGCAAAAAACATCAAAACCAAAATGCTTTTAAAAATGAACCTTTGGGTGTTATTCAAGTACAACTTGAATAATAGTAAGTACATCTAGAAACTTAAAGGTGTTAAATATGAGTTCAAAGGAAAAACCACACTTAAATTTAGTGATCATTGGTCATGTTGATCATGGAAAATCAACAATGACTGGCCATTTGCTTTATTTATGCGGAGGCATAAGCGAAAGAGAAATGGCAAAATATGAAAAAGAAGCAGAATCTATCGGCCGTGGAAGTTTCAAATTTGCTTGGGTCTTAGATAAACTTAAGGAAGAAAGAGAAAGAGGAGTAACCATCGATCTTGCTTTCTACAAATTTGAAACCAATAAATACTATTTCACAATTATTGATGCTCCAGGCCATAGAGACTTTGTTAAGAACATGATTACAGGAACTTCACAAGCAGATGCTGCTATCCTCGTAGTCAGTGCGGGAACTGGAGAATTTGAAGCAGGAATTAGTGCAACAGGTCAAACAAGAGAACATGCTCTTCTTGCAAAAACATTGGGTGTCGATCAGTTTCTTGTTGCAGTAAATAAAATGGATCTCGCAGATTATAAACAAGAACGATACGAAGAAATTAAAAATGAAATGGGCCGTGAATTAAAACGTTTTGGTTTTAATTTAGATAAGGTCGAATTTGTTCCTTGCAGTGGTATGGATGGTGATAATCTAAAGGATAAATCCACTAAGATGCCATGGTATAAGGGACCAACAATCTTAGAAGCATTAGACCAATTTGAAGTACCAAAGAAACCAATAGATAAACCTCTTAGATTGCCAGTTCAAGATGTATATACAATTACTGGTATAGGAACTGTTCCTGTAGGAAGAGTAGAAACTGGTATCCTTAAACCAAATGATGAAGTTATTTTCCAACCAACTGGTAAAAAAGCAAAAGTTATGTCTATTGAAATGCATCATGAACAAATTCCAAAAGCTGAACCTGGTGACAACATCGGATTTAGTTGCAAAGGATTGTCAAAGAAAGATGTTCGTAGAGGAGACGTTGTAGGACATGCTACAAAACCACCCACTGTTGCAGCAGAATTCACTGCTCAAGTCCAAGTGATAAGACATCCTTCAGCTATAGCTGCAGGTTATACCCCAGTAATTCATGCAGGAACTGCTCAAGTTGCTGTAAGATTTGCTGAACTTGTCAAAAAGATGAGTAAAGGTCAAACTGAAGATAAACCTGCTTTCTTGAAGAATGGGGATGGTGCAGTAGTTAAGATGATCCCCACAAGAGACATGGTTATTGAAAAATACAGTGAGTTTCCAGAACTTGGTCGTTTTGCCGTTCGAGATATGGGTCAAACTGTTGCTGTAGGAATAGTTAAGGACGTTGTTCCTAAATAAATTCTTTTTTTTTACTTTCTTTTTTCAAACCAGTTTACAAAAGCTTCTCGTAAGTTATTACTTTCTTCAATAATTTGAATATCTTGGAAAGCATCACTACTTTTTTTCTCTTCTTCAATTGCATTTAAAGTTGCAATTCTAGATCTTCTAATTTCTCCCCTTCCATCAACTGAAATTACTAAGGTATGGTCGTTAGCATGCATAATAACAAAATTGAATAATTGGCTGTCTCTTAATTCTTCTATTTGTTTCTTATCAATTTTGAAGTCTAGTTTTCTGTTACATTTAGAGCAAATTAGTGTTTTATTAATGAATTCTTGAATTTTTTCCATTTTTTTCTCCTTTTTCAATTTATGCTATAGAAAATTTAACTAAATGTAATTGAATTATTTGAGTGAATATTGTTTCATTGCGGAAATATGTTCACCAGACTCGTTTACAATTATCTTTTCAACTAAATAATCAAATAATGGATACACGTTATCTCCATACATACCGCTTACAAGAAAGTGCTTTTCAATACCATGTGTATTCATGAAATTATATATGTCTTCGATTGTTACCTCTGCATCACCAATATCTATTTTGTTTCCTACAAGCACTTCTGGAACTTGAAGAATGTTATTTTCTTTAAAATAACTGCGTACTATCTCAACAAATTCATAAAGCAGATATAAGGTTTCTATGTCATTAACGTCGTAAACATATACAATACCTTTCACTCCTCTTAAGAAAATATCAATCATAAATCTAAATTGTTTTTGACCTGCGAAATCCCAAATTTGTAAAGCGATTGGTGTAGATTTATGAATAAGATTCTTTACTGCTATGTCAACTCCTTTTGTCATCGTAATTTTTCCTGCTTCCGATAAATCTTCAGAATATTTTTTTGATATTGTTGTTTTTCCTACTGACCCTTCGCCTAATATCGCAATTTTTAGAGTTTTTTTTGTTTTCCAATTTTCTGAGATCATTGTTAAGTCAACTACTTTAACTATTTAAAACACCACACTTTTTTATTTACCAGCTACTAGGCCATGAATAGAAACAGTTGTGTACTTTGGTTTTTTACTGAAAATTGAGAATTCACACCCAGAATATAAAGTGATGAAAGGTACGTTATCTCCTAATCTCTCAGCAAGTTTCTTATTTTCTTCTGCAATCTTGTCTCCTGCAATTAATAGCCTGTTGGCACAATTAATAAAAATACCAAATTTTGGATTAGTAATTTTCTCAGCGGCTTTATTTACACACTCATAAGCTGATTTTTCTATTCCTAATCCTGACTGTGTAAACAATTCAGCTTTTATGGGGTCTTCAGTTATTTTACTAGGGGGTAAAGTTGAAACAACTCCCTTTAGTTTTGGATGATTTGCCGTCATAAATGGGTGGTAGTTTCCATCTTCTTCTTTAATTCCTGATAGATAAAGTGCGTTTGCATAAGAAAATTTCTCAAAGAATTCATTATATATATCACTTGGGACATCCATTATTTGTAAAAGTTTGTTATTTGCTCTCTCTCCGTTTATTTTTTGAATATATCCGCTTTTCAATTTGTGAGTGATGGAATATTCCTTTGTCTTTTCTGATTTATCAAAGGTCCAACTATGTCCAAATTTTATTGTATCTGATGAGAAACTTGTTCCTACTAAAGAATTGCTATAAATAAAATCACTTACAAATTGATAATTGTTTTCTAGATCAATATCGAAAGTTGCACCACCAATTAATTCTGAAACATTATTTATTGCTAGATAATTCAATAATTCATCTATATAACTTCCAGTACCCAGACCTTGTTTTCCTAATAACCATTCTAATCCTGAACCAAGGACATTAAACATCTTTTGATATCTTATAGCAGGATAACTATCGAGTAACTTTAGTTGTTCCATTGCATTTGGTTGAAGTTTTGGTCCTGTAGAAAGAACAAAAGCTATTTTTGATTTCGCTTTTGTAGTATTATATATTTTTGGGAACTCAGTGATAAACTTCTTTTTCTTTGTTCTAATATTTTTGTAGATAATCGGTCTTTGAACTTTTATCTCGCTTCCCTTGAAAGTAAAAGCTGCTCCCCCTTGAGTTGTCGGGACTTCATTCTGGACTCCTATTGCTGGAAATGTCCCTCCAATTAGATTCTTTACTCCTGTTTCTTGAGTTAGTAGTTCTAGGGCTCTTTTGTAATCTGTCCTCTTATATTTTGATGTAAAAGCTATTAGCAGAAAATCAGGTATCCCTTTGATTTCCAGGATTACATCATCAATTAGTTCTTTTACTACTTTCTTGAGCGATCGATTACTTACCATTCCTGATTTTACTTGCAAAATGGACACCTCACATATAGTTTTCAATTGTACTAGCTTTTCTTTTTGTTTCGACAGCTAATAGACTCAAGTTTGCAGTATTATTTGCTAAAGTTGTTAATATTCCTATTTTTCCTATAGCAAAAAACAGAATACATGTATCAGAAAGTTCGTAAGTGACTTTTTGAAGATTATTTCCTCTCATTTCTTGTGAGACTCTAGGAACATTATCCTTACACCATTGTAATACCCTTATTTTTCTACTTGTATAGTTATTATCAAATGATGATTCTATTACACTTCCGTCGATTCTAAATAATACTACTGCTTCTACATCTTCTAATTCAAGTAAATCTTCTAATTCAGATTTTACTCTATTAATAGAACTCATCTTTTTACCTCTTGTACCATTCCACTATCAGCAAGTAATTTTATTATTTCATAAGTTGTTTCTTGATTTTTTTTGTTCGGCTTTTTTATTAGATCAATGCCAATTTCCGCTATTGTACGCTGTTTTTTATCACTAGATTTAGACCATAGTCTCAATTTTTCTAAAACTTCTTGTTTTCTTTCTTCTAAGTACACATTGAACGATGTTTCATGTTCAGTTCCTGTTTCGATTTCAATACCTGTTCCATAGTTAAATCGTAATGGATAAATTCCTTCTAAATGAGCAGTTTTTCGTGATTTCACCACTTTACAAGTTCTGTTATACTTTCCACCTAAACCTAAGTTTTGGATGTGAATTACTGTATCTGATAAGTAGATTGGTACTCTTGTCTCACTTGCACCAATATCTGTTTGTCCAAACGCATTTGGTTCTTCTACTGTCTGTAAAACTGTTCCTAAAGAACTTAGGTAATTATAGACTTTAGTTAAAACTCTTCTTTGTTCTTTCTCTGTTGTGAATTCCCAAAGAATGGGTGTTAATGGATCTAATACAATCCTTGTGTGCTTAACTTGTTGTGTTTTCAACTTTTTTGCAAGTGCAGGTAATATTTCAGTCATAAATTCTACTATTTTTTCACTTTCTACTAAATGAATGACTTCACTTATATTTTGATGATGTTCTTCAAGATTAATACCAAGAGATTTTCCTTCTGATATTAACTTCTTTGGCTCTTCTTCAAATGATAAGTATAAAACATCGTCTCCTGCAATTAATCCTTGTTGTAAGTATGCTAGTGCAAAAGTTGTTTTTCCAGTTCCGCTACTTCCAACAATAGAATTAACTGAGTTTTTTATAAATCCTCCGTAGAGTAATTTGTCTATTCCATTAATTCCGGAAGATATTCTATCTATGTTTTCCATTATTATCAATTACTATACATATGAAAATTATATAAAGGCCAAAAAAATCCTTGAAATGAAAAAGAAGGTTTGTATAAATGAAATTAACTGGTTTCCTCCGTTCGATATTTAGAGGTAAAGAAAAGGATTTCATGGAAAAATTTTACAAGATGTTAAGTGAAAAAAGGTATGTAAATTTAGCTAGAATTGAAACAAAACTATCCTACACTCAAAGAGTAGAATTAGTAAATAAATTACTAGCGGATAATTTAATTTCTGGTATTTTCTTGCCTGAGAAAAAGTACTTTTTTTCATTTGATAAAAAAATGCTGGAAGAAACAGAACAAAGATTTAAGCAATCAGGCAAATTAGATGCACAGAAGTTAAAAAAGCAATGGTCTATAAATGAAAAATTATTGAAATTTGTACTCCAAAAATTCGGAAAAGGATTTTTGGGCTATACATACTATTATTCATATGATTATGTTTACTCTCTATTGAAAAATAATTTAGTAAAATGTGAGGATGAGTTCTCTCTTAAGAATCTATCTAGTGAACTTGGCTTGGATGAAGAAATTATTATTAAACTTACGAAGACTCTCTTAAATGAGAGTGAAGTTAGAGGGGCGATAAAAGGTAATTCTTTGTTCCTTTCTGAGAAAAAAACCTTCGAGTTAATAATGGAAATAATTGAAGAACAAAGCGAAAATACCTTTGAGATAGCCTTTGATGATATCTCAAAAGTAGCTGATATTCCAATAACCTTTATTGAACCAATTCTATTTAAGATTGTTCAAGAAAATCCAGATAGATTCACTTTATATCCTATTGATAAAAAAATATTGATAAAAAATTGATTTTTTTATTCTTTATACTTCAAGGTAGTAATCACAATTTTTTGTAAGCCCTTTTTCTGACGTTTTTGTTAAGCCAATATAGGTGCTGTTTGTTTTTTTACAAAATTTTTTGTACTCCAAATAACGAAATGCTTATTAATAGGAATAAAATGGGTGAGATGATTAATATGGACTTTAATGTAGTATATGTGTTGACTATTGTACTAGCAATATTGGGTGCATTTTTTGGACTTTTCTTTCATGCATTTCACACAGGATCATCTGATTCAGAATAAACTTTTCTTTATTTCTTCCTCTTGTTAAATTGATTTTAATATTTCATTAGCTCCTTCACGATAATCTAAAAAGTCCACTTTTGATGCACTGACCTCTATAACGTTAAGGTAATTATTTAATCTCGCAAAACCTGTGATTCTAACAAGTTTTCCTATGAAATTTTTATTTTTCAAGTACATATAAGGTGCTTTATCTGATTCACTCTCATTAATTAAAGATATAACTGCTTGTGTTTCCATTCCTATTACATGTTCAGCTGTTTTTCTACTGCAAACTATGTTTAAATTTTCTGTTCCGTCATTTATTACAAAATTGAAAATAAGCAGGGGGTCAGCTTCAGGAATTACATTATGTGTAGGGCATATAAATTGACCATCATCATCAATAGAAACTTTTTTTCCACAATCTTTACATAAATGATAAATAAACTGTCTGTCATACAAATGTATTATTGTTCCTTCTACTACTACTTTCTCTCCTTGTTTTATCTCATCTAAGTCTTTGATTTTCTCTTTTGACAATTCAATTTCTGCTATTTGATTTCCTGAAACAAATCCTGTCATTTCATCTGGTTTTTTATCACTCTTTATCAAAACAGTGCTATTTGTAATTATCAAATCTGGAGGGTAGTTTTCATTTATTTTCACTTTTGCATTTATTATTTGGACATAATCATTATCTGAGAATTTCACTAATTTTTTAACGTTATTTCGCCAACATGTTACACGAATTTTTCCTGTGTTATCATTTAAATTAAAAGTTTGTAATTCTACTGTTTCTCCTGTTTTTGTTTGGATTTCTCTTATTGGTTCTAAATTTGTTATAACTCCACTAACATTTATTATATCTTGGTCACTTGAGATTCCATCAACAGTTGTAAAATCTATACTTAAATCTTTGAGTTTTCCCTTAATTTCATCCACTATAATCTTTGTTTGGTTTCCACAGTAAATTTCTAGCCCAAAATTATTATTTTTCTTTGTATATCCTCCTATTATCTTTAGTTGTTTATGAAGATCCTCTTCATTTACTTTTTTGGCATTGTTGTCCCATAGTACAACACGTATTGAAGTTGTTCCATCAGAAATAATTAAGTTGCGAACTAGTCCTTCTGTCCCATCATTTCTCCTAAATTCTCTTATAGGCATTATTGAAGTGATAATCCCTTTAGTTGAAACCATTCTGTTTGATTCATTTATATTATCTAAAGGTTCTAATTCTATATTTTCAATATTGTTGGCTCGTATTAGTTCTTTTTTTACCTTGACTTCTCTTTCAGCATCTAGTTTTATGATTTTGCTTACTCGTGTAGACTGTAATTCTATTTGTCCATCTCCTCTGATCTTGGCGTTTAATCCATTAACATACACTAATTCTCCTATTTTAAACTGCAAAATTTCTGATGCTAATTCATTCCAACAGTTCACTATTACTTCTCCTGTTTCGTCACCAATAATTGCAGTAACTTTGTATCCTTCTGTCCCATCATTTCTTTGGAAATTTAACATCTCTTCGTCTTTTTTAGTTATTTTTCCAAAGATTGCTAAATCCTTCTCAGTTCCTTTTATTTTTTCAATTTTATATGTATCTATTTTATATTCTGGTAAATCAGTTTCGCTAATATCTGATGGGCGAATTTGGACATATCCTTTGTTTCCTACGTGAAGCTCGCACTCTCCATTTTTACCTTCTTTTGTGTAAGCTCCGATAATTCTGATGGGGTCTCCAATTTTGCAATTTGCATTCCTTAAATCAGCAACCTTTTGATCCCAACACACTACTCTAATCGTTCCTGTTTTATCTTCAACAATTAATGATTGTAAAACTCCTTCTCTATTAGTTGTTTTTGATTGAAAAGTATATTCTCCATATATTCTTAAAACTCTACCAGAAATTGAAACATTATTCAAATTTGGTACTAAATCTTTTATTGGGGTTGTGGCAGGTAGAGCTTTTTCGATTTCCTCTCTTGAGGATAAGTCAACATTAAGATCTTTTGCAACAATATGTGCCGCCCCTATTTCTGTAACAAGATCACCTAGTTTTTCTTTATGTTCCGATATCAATTTATGAATTTCATCTTTTGTTTTTCCTGTTTCTAAAACTATTTTATCAATTATTTCTTTTAAATTATCCATCTAAATCCTCTTTCTTTTTAGTTATCATGATTTTTAATATAGCTTTTTTTTGATATTTTTTTATTTAATTCATCAATGTTCTCTTTTATTATTTTATAAGTAATATTTATCCTGTCCTTTTATTAAACTAAAACCTATTATACATTTATTCTCTTGTTTTAGTTCAAATTTTTTTCCTTGGTAATATTTTATTTCTTCGCTAATTACTAGGTGACAATTGGGATATTTTTTAAGAATTTTTAGTAAGTCTTCAATATCTTCTCTCCATATTTGTAAAATATAAAACCATAGTTGATTATTTTTTTTATCTATAACATGATATTCTTCCAAAGATGGAAGTAAAGGGTATAAAAACACCTGTTTTGTCTTGGTAATTAGCAAAATTTTTACATGATTTTTACTTTTTATCCTGATTTCAGGGTTAATTATACCTTGTTGTACAAATCTTTGTTTTGCTCTAGTTAATGTACGTTCTGATATCTCATAATTTTCAGTTATCTGTCTAAAATTTGGTCTTTTATAATCTTTTGAACAATTCACTAATAAGCTTATAATATAGTCAATAGATTTTTTTTCTGGATGATTTGTGTTGTCATGAACTAAATATTGTTTATCCTTTAATTTTTCGTTTTTTTGCAGCATTATTTGTTCTATTATTTTATTTTGTTTGGATAGGTTTCTTTTCTTTATGATTATTGGAATATTGATTATATACTTTTTATTAACTATTTTATAGTCTGCTGTTTCATTTTCATTTAAAGATATGACTTGTTGTATCTTTAAATCAGGAAAAAGAGTATAATTCTTTTTTATTAGTGTTGATTTGCCAATTTCTTTTTCTGATAGACTGAAATATTCGTTTATTCCAACTTTTTTCCAATCAATACTAGCTTCTAACTTTATTCCTTTTTTCCTCAAATTGTTTATGATTATTGTGATCTTCTTGTTGGAAACGTTTAATCTTTTTGCAATTTCATTAAATATTATTGGTTCCTTGTTTTCTATTTGTTCATTTAGCAATTTTAAGAATTCTTTTTCTAGTGGAGTAAATGTGTTTTTTTCTAATAGTTGTCTTGAAAAATAATTTTCTATTTCTTTTAAATTCATACCTTTGAAATAAATAGAATCATGGAATTGTTTTAGTTCTGGAAAGAAATTTTTGTAATCCGCATATTCCATTAAAAAAATGTTTTTTTCATACTCTTTAGAAAAGAAATAACTCTTAAACAGTCTTACAATAATATCTTTTATTGTAGTTTCGAATTTTGGAAAAGAGTCTCTGAATAATGTACATACTTTTTTTTGACTATACTTTACTTTTTTCATCCTAAATTCAGTAGGAGATATATAGCCCTTAAGTAGGTTTTCTATTAACTTTTTTATCTCCTTAATTTCTTCATGGATTTTTGCTTCTTTTATCATTATCTTTATTACTATGACTATTTATAAAAATACAACAAAATTATTCCTTTAACTTTTACAAGTGCATATTATTATCGAAAAACTTATTATATATAAGCAAATTGCTATTTTTAACATTAAAAAATTATTATAATTGATGATTATTGCTGATAAATTACATGAATATTATAGTAAACAAAAATTTTATTAATTGTCTTGTTGTTGAGTGTAGTGGGGGATACAAATGCCAACGATTAAGAAATGTGCTATGTGCGGATGTAGTAGTAATCATCATCTCATAATGGGGGAAGATGGAAAATATTATTGCCTTCCTCATTACGTTGTACAATATTTAAATCACAAATCTGATAATACAAAAACACGAGTAAACTTTAGTTTGTAATTTTTTTTGATTTTATTTCATTTTTAAAATTGAAAAAAATAAATGTAAAACTAAAGAAAAGAAAAAAGAAAAGAGAAGTAATTAAATTTCTGGGTATAAAGTGTTAAGTTCGGCAGCTAACTGTGCAATATTTGATGGATAAATGACTTCATAGATCCTAACAGTTGGATAAGCTCGTGCTTCTGATAGACCGCCTAGACCAAAGCTTCTAAAAACTTCTTTGAAGTAAACGAAGCCATCACTCCCTTCTAAAGTTTTTACAGGATAATTTTTCATTAACATAAATGACCCACTTTCTGCTGTTTGAGGCCCATTAGGATGAAAAGCAAAACCTGAATTCTCATCATATGCTGCTAATCTATATAGTACAGACATATAGAATGGTTCTTTATATATGGTACCTTCTCCTTCTGTTTCTGATTTGGAATAATACGCAGACTCATTTATTCCATATCTAGGAACGGTGGATTCTGCAATACGTATTGGCCATATTGCCTTTCCTAGATCTGAACCCAAACCTGTTTCTCCTGCTTGACTGTTGATTAAAACGTACTTTATATTATATTTGTACATTAATTTCACTGCCTCTGTGAAGTTCCACATAAGCATTGTTCCAACTATACCTATCTGGGTTTTATTTGTTGTTGCGTTGTCAACAAGTGTTGTGGCATTTCCATAATTGGTTATCCAATATCCGTAATCCCACCAACTGAGTACCACTGAAGGGCTATTTTTTACTATTCCTTCTCCTTGTGCATTATTCCTTAACCAAAGTAGTGCTTCTTGCCAATCTGTGAGAGGGAGTAAGTTCTGGCTGTTAACTATTGGTGCCATCTCTGATTGGGCAAAGTTTTTTGCTATTCCCATACTGTGGAAAACAAAGGTAACTAGTAATCCAAAAATTATCACATATACTATAATTGCCTCATCTCTTCCAATAGATTTTGCAACACGTAGTTTTCTTTTTGTTAAAGCTATTTTACCATGAGCACTCAAAGCATATGGGAATAATAATTTGTCAATAGCTATTGCACTTAATAAAGATGCAGCTGGTGCAAGCAACAAGGCTAATCTTATCATTGAACCAGAGAAATATATGGTTGTTATTCCGAACAATAATACTGTGATATTGACATCTGTTGGTTTTTTTATGCAATAGTAAATACCTACTGGGATCAGAAACGTCATGATGTGGATATTATTGAATAATTCTCCCCAAGCCATAGGTTGGTGTTCACTTACAGATGATATTATTGGGATTGAGGATCGACCACTAGGTAGAATTACTGCCCAGAATTTATCTGCAATATTTTGAAATATTCCTAAAGAAAGGAAAACTGCTGTAGCAATAGCAACCAAAATTGTTATACTCAGGACTCCAATAACCACTACTTTCTTAAACAGTTTTTCACTTAAATTACTGGCCATATTTTGTATCATACTTACTAATATTAGAAACACAATCATTAAGACTGGTATCATAATTTCAATGTTGAAAAATTCATTCTTAAGAACACGAATAACAACAAAACCTAAACTTAGTGCTGTAGAAATTGTAATTGTGTAACTTTTTACAATCTTATAATTAAGTTTTCGAAGAATTGCCAAGAAAAATACAACTAGAGGTAATAGGTCTAAAACATACCTGTATGCACCCCAGCTTCCCATCAAAGCTGCTAAACTTATTCCTGCCCATATTGCTGATGAAGTTCTACCGTTTTTCATAGCTTTTATGAAGAAGTACAAGGAAAGAACAGTAAATAGAATACCTACAGATTCGTTGTCAAAGAAACCTGCAACGCTTCTTGATAAGAATGCAGGAGTGATTGACATGAAAAATGCAGTAAATAATCCTGTTCTTGGGCTATTAGCTTCTTTTCCTAGATAATAGGCAGCTATTATGGTTAAAGTCCCATAAATTGCAGGGCTGTAATAAGCTGCTTGTTGTATAGTTACATTTATTGATAGAAAACCGAGAATCATTTTTAGTAAAACAGCACTTAAAGGTACTCCCCAATATAATTCTTGTCCAATCTTAAAACCAAAGGGATACCATGAATCCGTTTTAAACCAATGAACAAAATTTGCAAAACCATGGTCGCTGATATATGTTGCACTTTGTAGTTGCACATAGGGATCAAATGCTTTTATCAAGGGGTCATATCCTTTGATGACACTAAACAATCTTACTATTATTCCTACTGATAAAATAAGTAGAAAAGCTAATTTATGCAGAATATCTTCTTTCTTTATTTCATAATCTTCGAAATGATCGACTATACGATCCCATAAATTTGATAACATATCTGATAAGCCTTCGTTGCTAGACACAGTTATTCACCTAATTGTTGAACTATTTTTTTAGTCTATTATTATTTGAAATGAGTAAAAGTGTGAGGTTTAAAAACATTACTTATCAGATTACTTTTTATTCACTAGCTTTTTTTAGGAATAACTCTTCAATCTAATGACTTAGGATTTTAAACTAAAAAACTCATTAATTAGAAAAACTTATAGTAACTAAAAAAATCTCAATCAAAACTAGAAAGCGATTCAAATGGCGAAGAAATCTAAGTATATTCTTGTAACTGGTGCGTCTGCTGGGATTGGATTGGCTATTACCAAATTTCTTGCAGAAAAAGGAGATTATGTCATCGCAACGGATAAAAATAAAATTTCTGATGATATTCTTGAACAGTATAACAATATTGACTTCTTTAAAATGGATTTAGCTAACCATGATAGTATCCTTTTGACAAAAAAGCTAGTAGAAGACAAGTATCAAGAAATAGATGCATTAGTTAACAATGCTGGTATTTTTGTTGGTGGTCCATTGGTTGAGATAGATATAGAGTTAATAAATAGAATTTTTGCAGTAAATGTGTTTGGAACAATTTTTGTTACTCAAGTTTTTTTTCCATTGATTCACAGGAAAAAAGGAAGGATAATCAATATTAGCTCTGAAGCTGGACGATTTACTCCTCCGTTTAGTGGGCCTTATTCTATGGTGAAATACACAATTGAATCATTTTCTGATGCTTTACGACGGGAGTTAATGTTTGTCGGAGTTAAAGTTTCAACAATACAACCTGGTGCTGTAAAAACTGATCTTCTAAATAAGACTCCCAATTATTATATAACATCAGATTCTTCTTTATTTTCAAAACAAATAAGCCGAATACATCAACTAAGTTCTAGTGAATGGAAAAGAGCTACTGAACCTAACACTATTGCAAAATTAGTATACAAAGTTATACATACAAAAAACCCTAAACCTAGGTATAAAATAAAAAATAACCTTGGTAGACGCGTTTTAGAGTACTTACCTGATAGATTGGTGGATAAAATGATAAAAATAATTTTAAGATAAATTCACTTTTTTTATAGTAAAATTAATTAAGCTAGTATGCTTTAATCGTTATTTAAGAAAAGATGTTAAGGGGAAAAAAATGAAACTAGAAAGAAAAATTGCCTATGCTTTAGCTAAAGAACTTAAAGAAATTACACAACAAGCTAAATTAGAAGCTCTTGCGGTTTTAACTGCAACAGGTGATAGAGTAGCTTTTTATGCAGGAGATAAAAAAGCTAATTCTACAGAATTATCAGCTATTGGAGCTGCACTTGTTGCTGCAGCTAGATTGGCATTAGAACGTCTTAATTTTTCACCTATTAATGATGTTATGGTACGTGGAAAAAATGGTCTGTTGATTATCAAATCCATTGGGGATTTTCACTTAATTGGTGGAACAAGCGACATTGAAGAGTTTAAAACAGCAATAGCGGTACTATCTAGCCATGCACCAAAAATTGCTGATATTTTATCCTATGTTGAAATTGATGAAGAATAAATCTACTTTTACTATTTTTTTAAAATTCTAATTAATATTTTTGAAATCGATAGCTGTTCTTTGTAAATTCTTCAAATTTATAATATAGGTTTCACCAGGATTAGGATTAATATTCATGCTTTTTTGATATTCTGTTTGAGATTGAAATGTTCCAGAACTGATTAGTGTCACATTCCTGTAAGTTGAATCTTCACACAAGTGTGTGTGTCCAACATGAAAAATATCTGGAATTCGATTGATGACAAGCTGATCAATATAATCAGGCATAATAGGTGTTCTTTGTCCATAAATAGGTACTAAGTGTCTATTTCTCAGCATTTCAACCATAGCAGGTACTGCAGATTCATGGGGGATATCCCTAATTGCAGCATTAATGTCTATTATTGAATTACCATGGGACATCAAAACCTCTACATTATGAGCTTTAATATATGCGGGACTACCCAATAAATGGATATTATCTATTTCATACAGCTCTTCTGCAAATTCTTTTCTAATAGGTGATTGAGGTTCTGCAGCTCTCGCTGCGTCATGATTTCCAGGTATAATAATTATCTCAATATCTGAATTGATCTTTTCAAAATACTCTGAAGCTTGCAAATATTGAACTTTAATGTTTTTTAACACAAGATCTGCATCTTGATTAGGATAAACTCCTACTCCGTCGACTATATCTCCTGCTACAAAAAGATATTTTATTTGTTCTCCTATTTTATTAAATTTTGAGGAATTCAAGTCAGCGTTGAGAAATTTTATGCTCTTCATAAATACATTTCTGAGAAAATGTCTTGAGCCTATGTGCATGTCAGAAATGAACAGGGCGAAGACATCTTGCTCTGAATAATGCACTGGTTTATTATATGGAATATCAGGCCAGAAAATATCAGAAATATAGAGTAATCCTCTTCTCCATTGACCTGTGAAACAAAGAATAGAATCTTCAAGAACATGAATAGCTTTTTGAATTATCGCTTGAGGTTTTTTTACTAGTATTGCTTCTATTTTTCCTTCCAAATCCTCTAATTCAAAAGAAAAAATACCATTACTCCTTTCATTTTTTGCAAAAACAGAGGCAATAACTGAAACTTGATCACGTGAATCAATTGATTTTAGATATCTTGTGTTAACAATATTCTTTATATCACGTCTTCCCTCAAATATTTTTGATATCTGTTTAAATCGACTAACAAAATATTCGTGAAATTTATCAACAGAGATTCTATCTATTTCCATTGAAGGAGTGTTAATAATTTCTAATTCTGTGTCAATTTTATTTTTCCTTTCTCTTGGTATTGCTGAAGGTGGTCTTTTTTGAACAATTTTTTTCTCAACAACCTTTTTTTCAATAACTCCTGCTTGTTTTTTTTCCTTTATATCACCTAATCCAGCTTTTGAAATATCTGTTTTAATGATTTTTTTTATTGTATCTAGATCTAAAATAATTTCTTCTGGTTTAACTTTTAAAATCTTATCTATAATCTCATCTCTATCCGTCTCTTGCATCAAAAACGAAAATGTTTCTGGCGTAAGTTGATAACCGCTACTCATAAGTTCTTTAAGCTTCTCGGGAATTACCATTCGTGAAAACGGTCTGAAGAATCTATAAAAATATTACACTATTTTACACTAACAAAATTATTTGTCCTTTTTTAAATCAAAGAAACTCCTCTCTTTTACTTTTAAACATCCTTCTTTCTTTTTTTAATAATATAAACAGAATATGCAAGACCAATGAACAGTAAACTTATTGATACAATAATAAATATCGATAGTTGGAGAGCACCTGAAAATATCATATAGAATACAATTAAAAGTAGAGGAACACCTATTGAAAGATTAAAGTAAGGAAGACTTTTCCACTTATTATATTGCTCACTATTTTCAATCATTATTAATAATAAAAATAAATAATATTTATACTCCACAGAAAATTGATACTCGGTAAAAAAATTGAAAGTGAAAATATTGTAGTAATTGACAGTTTTTAATAATTTAAAGAGAAAATCTGAAAAAATTTGATTATAATAGGTGTTTCGCTATATGTTTTTATAGAATTCTAAAATAGATAAATTGCATGTAATGAAAAAAATTGTTAATAAAAATGCAAATTCAGATATCTTGAATCTTTTGCGTTGTTCTACTACTACAGAATTATTACATCTCCTTAAAAAGCAACAAGAACTGGATTTAGAAAAAAATAACTTAAAGAAAATAAGCAAATTAAAAGTAGATTCAATTACTAGAACGGAGTTAGAATCTCTTAAATTAGTCTTTATGATTTTTATAAATAAAACAATAAAAGAAATAGAAAACTCAATTTATAATAAAGTAGGAAAAAAGGAATTTGAAAAGAAGTACAAGCACTTTTTTAGAACAATTAATGAGATTGAAATAGAAGCTTTTGTTAGAATCATCTTATTTTTAGTAGGAATAAAAGAGGAAGTAGTTTTTGTTAATGATCCACGAGCATATGTTGAGAGATTTCATATAATTTATCTTCTGAGCACATTAACGGTAGGTTATATCGATGAATTAGTGGGAACAGCAGAAGAGACTCTATGTTTTGGTAAATTTGGAAAGAGGAAAAATAACGGATTTGATCAGTTACTCCTAGGGAGGGACACTTCAGGGAAATATATAATTAAAACAATAAACTTGAAGTTTAACGGTTCAAATAACGTATATTTAAAACGTAAATCTAAACTTTTTGAAAAAATAAACACTGAAATAGATAGCCTAGATAAGGAGGTGAAGGGGAAGAAAGAAATAATAAGGATGTTATTAAGAAAAAGAAGAAGTTCTCTACACGATATTGGCTTAGATTTCCTAAGAAAAGAAAAAAACGGAGATCTAAAAGAAGCGCTAATAAAAAGTGGTTTAGATCTTGATACAATAAATCTTATCTTAAATGCAGCAATAAAACAACATCAACTTATTTCTTTACTTGAAAATGGTTGGACATTTGAAGCAACAAAAAACCTTCAAGGATATTTAGTAGTTACAAACGATATAGTCAATTATATAGATCTAGTGAGTGAGAACAAATCTATAGTGAGAATTGAAGCAACTGATCTTCAACCAAGAATTAACCTTGATTTTATCGAGATTCCATCATTTGAAGAAAAAAATGAAAATAAAAATATTTTCAAAAAAATAGATAATCTTCTTCTCACGAGACTGAAAAAGAGAAAATTTGTTTATAACCTAGAAAATAAATATAGTTTTATAGAGACAATCATCAAGATTCAGGATGTTCTTTATAATATTATTACAAAAGAGGGGCTATTCAAGGATTTTGAAGTTTTAAGCAGCTATGAAACAAAACACCGTTTAGAATTTATTGGGTGCAAAGATGAGCTGTTTTACTATTACTCTTATTTAGAAAAATGGGCTTCTAGATATGCAATTAGAACTTACGACGAAATAGTTCTTAATTTAATGCCAACAAATGAACGTTTCTCTTTAATAACAAAAATTTCTGAAAGTAAAAATATTGAAACAATTAACAATATTAAAAGTTTTACAGAGCAAATATTCAAAGAAATAATAAAGAAAATAGAAAATGTGGATTTTACAAACCTTTCTTTAGAAGAAATAGAAAATATATTAGCCAATAATTCTTCAATAGCGAAAAAAGTTACAGAATTTTTCAAATTTAAAGAAGGAACTATAGATGGCAATTGGATAGGACATAAGATAACCGAAAAAAGAAACATGATTCTATTTTTTACGTAATTTACAGTTGTTGAGGAAAAAGGAGAGAAAAAAGAGGAGAAAGGAGAGAGAGGAAGGAGAGGGGTTTTTATAGGGAAAAAAAGTAAAAGTAAGTAAGAAGAGAAGAAGAAAAAATAAACAGAAAAAGAAAAGAAGGAAGGAAAAAGAATGGTGGAAGACGTCGTCAAAACCTTGAAAGTGAGAATAAAGAATGAGGTATTGACGACGAGGAAGAAGGAAAGGTTATGGAGAATAACGGGGAGAGATACAAGGATAATAGAGAAGTATGTGAGAATTATTCACCACAACAGAAGAAAAATATGTACTAAAACTAAAAATGGGAAAATAAGAGTGCATAGAGGAAAATTAGATGAACTGACACTAACTACTTCAAAAGTTAAAGAAGAAGAGAGAAGAAAGACTGTTCCTCACGATCTGAAGAGAATGTTCCCTTATTGTTCTCACAATGAGTTTCAAGAGTGTAGAGATATAGCCGTACAATTATATGAACAAGGGTATAGACCCAGTCCTACTCGTCCTCCAATAAAGAGAGCAAGAAGGCAACTAATTAATGGAAAAAGGTTCATCCTTATCCATCTGCCAAAAGAGAAGAATAACACTCTCACTCGTTGGTGGGTGGGGATAAGAGACTCGTTAGATACGTGGAGAAGAAACACCCCCTATCATCAGAAACTATGGTTACCTTTAGAGATGAGCACTTTCCACCAGAAAGAGTTAAAGAAAGGGAGGGTGAAAAGTTTAGAACTAAGATATAAACGTTCTACACATGAATGGTGGGTGTATTTCCAACTAAGAGTACTTCCTCCTTCTTTTTATCCTACTAAAGAAGATAATTCTTCTTCTCTTCCTTCAGCTGTGCTGGGAATAGATCTAGGGATAAACATTCCTGCTGCAGGAGTGTTACTGACCCCTAAAAAGAAGTTAACAAAAAAAGAGATAAAGTTCTGGTATAACAAACAGTGGAATAGAATCAATCATCGATATAAACTCAAACTTTCCCGTCTTCAGAGGAAAGCGGCTTTAAATGACCAGTCGGGTAAAAAACACCAGATTTACCGTTTTCTCGCTCTTCTTCGTCGGAGATATAAAAACGTTAAACGGGCATATATTTACCAATTTATAAGCGACGTTGTGCAGACGATAGAAACTTATGCTCGAATGTATGACCTTTTCGTCGTCGTAGGTTACCCTAAACACATTCGAGAGGAGAAAGGAAAAGGTAAAAGTACTCGTAATTTTCGTAGAAAACTTCACCAGTGGAATTTTTCTCTTGTTCTTACTCTTCTTCGTCGGGCATTGATACTTCGAGGTTTTGACCCTCACCGGATATTGACGATAGAAGAAAGAGGAACATCCTCTCATTGTTCTCGTTGTGGAAGGAAAGTTATCCGTCCTGTTAGAGGTTTAGTCCATTGCTCCTCTTGCGGTTATACTTTCCACTCTGATCTCACAGGGGCAATGAACATCGCACGAAAGTTCCTTGGTGTTCTTTTCCGTCCTCAAGGAAACACTATCACTGATTACCTCACTGGTCAACGATTCAGTTCTACTCATTTCATTGTTTGCCTAGGGCTCAGCCATTGGTTGCAGCCCCAGTAGACAAAAAAAGAAGATAATTCTATTCTCTTTTAGAGTTAATTCTTTCTTTTTTGTCTCTCGTGGAGTGAAGAAAAGAACTTACAACTCTTTTCTTCTTTATGATTCCCACGTTTCGTGTATGATGTCTGTTTCAACTCCTTTATAGTATTGTATGGCTTGGTTGATTTCAAGAGATTAAACTCCTTCAGTTTTTTCTCTTACAAGACAGAGTGCGAAAAACTTTACGTAGAAAAGTAAATCATATCAAAAGACACGTTTGTTATACTAGAAAACGAAAGGGGTGATCTTTTAAGAGTAAGCGAGAACAGAAAAAGCCCACTGATAACTTGCAAATTCAATTTTTTAAATGAATTGATAAAAAATGTTGATATAAGGAACTTTAGCCCTGTTCTGTTGCACGAACCAATGTATTTTAAGATAGATAAAAAAGGAAAACTTTTCGTAGACTTTGGTAACTCAAGAATGATAGAGAAAAGAGAAGCTTGGATAAAATATTTAAAAGAAAAGTACAATTTAAGTGAGGGAAAACTGTCTATTCTGAAAAAAAGAGCAGGGCTATCAACAGCAATAAAACAAGGAATGTCTATAAACGGAGTAAATATGCTGAAAGGAAAAGAAGAAGATATAGCTCTGATAATAGTGATTATGTGGGAATACCAACAAGTATGGAACAAAGTAGGAGAAAAATTCGTGGAATTGATAAAAGAAAAAGGTTTTTCGAATGCCAGAAAAGAGAATGCCAGAAAAGAGAATGCCAGAAAAGAGAATGCCAGAAAAAAGAATGCAAAAAAAGAATATGAAGTGACTAATCAAAACAAGATAAGAGTGAAAGAAGGAAAAGAAAAAAGAGAATACAAAGTTAAACTGGTGGGAGAAAAAGAAAAAAAGCCAAACGTACAAAAGAAAAAAGTAAACTTACCAGAAGAAAACGAATTGGTAAAGAAATACTTGAAGAGATTAAGAGAAATAGCAGAGAGTGAAGTATTCAAAGGCAAAAAGGGGGAAATAATAACAATAATAAGAAAACTAAAAATGTAATGGCGACCCTGGGCGGATTCGAACCGTCGACCGCTGACTAGCTTCTCTCAACTGAGATTAGAAGGCCAGCGCTCTATCCTGCTGAGCTACAGGGTCTTATTTTTCCTTTTGATTCTCTTTTTTACAATTCTATCTTAAACTTTTTTGTATTTGACTTAAGTCTTACTCTTCTACTTTTTCTACTCAATGTCCGTTTTTTACTTTTTCTGCTTTTGTATATTTTTTCCTTTTTTTTTATTCACTCTATCTTTATTTTCTTAATGTTATTACTCTCTTTGATAGTGATAGTTGATAGCACTATTGATAGTGATAGATGTAATATGATAGCTAAAAAGAAAGTTAACTAAAGAGGAAAGGAATCTGTATCTAAAAATGAATAAACTAGCAGGAAAAGAAAAGAGTAAGCTAACAATGATATGTGCTTAAAGCTTATTAAGAAGATACAAAGAGAAAAAGAAAGAGAAAAAGAAAAAGAAAAAGAAAAAGAAGGAAGGAGAAAAGGTTATTCTATAAACAAACAACTTCAATCTAAAAAAGGTTCATCTAAAAAAATTAATATTTGAATACTCGGGTTGAATATGTTTCCCCAACACTTACTTCCTATTATAAGAGCAAAGGAATTAAACTTTTGAGGTTATAATTAAAAGCTCTTTTAATATGTCTTTTAAACGAATATTTGATAAGCTTTTTATATAAGTATATCGATAATTCTTTAGACTTACTAAAGGTGGATTTGAAGTGTATAAAAAAGAAACTTTTTTTGTAATCTTCATAACATTGACAATGTCTGTAATCCCAGCTTTTACTACTCCCACTGTTTCAGTGTTGGCTGTTAAAATGGATAATGATTTGTCAATTGATGCAGCGATTAGAACTCTCGAACAGAATACACCTGGTATTCATGTTGTTGAGTATGGGTCCTTCGAATATAATCTCCTTTTGTGGAGATCAATCAATCCCACAATTTGGATATCACACGGTTCTGAGGAAGGATTTAAGCTAAATGGTGAAATATGTGACTGGTCAAATCTTGAAAAACCTATTAGAACTACTAAAAATAAAGATATTATCCTTTCTTGCCACTCAGATAGTCTAATTAAACAGACTTCTCTCACTGATAAGGATGTTATTACCTTTAATAGCGCTGTTGATGCTGAATTAGGTGCACTATTAGTTTCATACGCTCTTACTAATAACAATGGAATCATTAATAAAATTAAATCAAGGATTGAAACAGTTATTTACAGTCCTAAATCTTACACTCCTTTGGCATTAAGTGGTATTGAACTTGGCTATTGGACAGTTATGACTATTGTAACTTTACTTATGATTTTACTTGATGTTTATATGGATCCCGAATGGAATATTATCCAACAAACTGCTATCAAACTTATTGTAATAGGAAAAGTAGGTATTATTACCACTCTATGCTGGCTAGCTCAAGGATGGATTAGCTTTACTAGTGCCATTGCTGATATGATCGGTTTTATTGTAGATGTGGTAGAATATTTAATACAATTTTTCTATGCTGCGAGTTGGTGGGAAAAACTAATTTATGGTGCATGTATAATTGGAGGCTTGATTATATTAGCAGCGGAGCTTACAGCGACAGCAGGTCAATCTGCTTGGTGGAAATTATTTGCTGCTAGTGTTACTATTATAGCTTTAGCTGCAAATGTTGCTGCTGACTGGATAGATGGTGATGGTGGAAGATACGATATAGTAGGTTAATCCTTCTATATTTTTCTTTTTCTTTTTCTTTTTCTTTTTCTTTTTTTTGTTGGGTTCAGCAGCAAGAATTTATAAACAAAAATAAAAAGGTCTTTGTGATGAAGGAAGTCATTAGATTTAAACATTATTTTGGCTATGGTCGAACTAGATCTATCTTGAAAAAGAATAGTAGAGCTAAACTAATTTTTTTAATATTAAACATCATTCAATGTTTTTTCTACATCCTTATTAGCTTAAGTTGGTCTTATTTAAACATTTATTTCTTTCTCCTTACTGCTACTAAGTTAGTTGTCATTTACTCACTAGTCATGTTCCCTTTAGTTGTTTTTGTAGATAATAAAGAGGTCCTTCCTTTATGGAATATAAAGGAGAATAGGAAAAAAATAATTGAAGAAAAGATTCTATTTAACTTGGTTAACGCATTAAAGTTTTTTCTGCTTAATGTTGGAATAATTTTGATTTTGAAGTTTTCAGGTGTAATTGAGAAGTGGGATAAGACTAACCCTAGTATCACTGTTAGCTTTTATACACCTAATGCTCTTGAAGCGATACTAATTGGTTTATTGGTTATTCTCTGTTTCTTTTCGATAATTATCATTAATTACTGGTTTTCACTGCGGTTTATTAGAATAGAAGGTTTTGTAGAAGAAACGCAGTTGTTAAAACTAAATAAAAAGAAAATTCTAAGTGGGACTGTTCCTTTTCTGTGTCTCTTTTGGTTTGTTCTCTGGGGTCTACTTGACCAGGGGTTTATGCTAAATAAATTAAACCGAAATTTTGAAGGAGCAGAAAAAATGTTTGATTTTATTGTGAAAGCTAATTTCTGGGTTTTAATCTGGGAAATAAGCATCTTAATTATACTTTTTATTGCTCTTATGGCAGACGTAAAACGAATGAAAAGATTTGACATCCAAATTGCAACAAAAATGATTATTCCTAAATAAAAAGATAAGTTTATAACGCTTGAAAAACTGTGCGAAGCAAGAGGAAAGAAAAATACAGAATTGTAATGGTGAGGGATTCTTGGGTAAAGTTGACAAAATCAAATTATAAATAATAGTAGCAAAAAGCAAAAATAATGTTACTAGCATAAAATATTAGAATAGAAATTGCACAGAAAATTAAAAGTGAGAGGAGGACCTAATTACTTTCCTCTTTTTTCACATTCACAATTATTATGCTTACGCTGATTATCTTTGCAGTACTTTTCTTCTGATGTATGTTTTCTCTCATCAACTTAATTTTTGTACAATATTTTTGTACGCCAATCTTGCTCTCGGAAAGATCTGTCTAGGAGGGAGATCTAAACACTCATTGAGCCAGAGGAGAAGGTTGAGCACTCCTCCACCGTGGAAACTGGATGAATAAATCCTCTCACACGGGAAAGTTAAGTCGTATTCAAATTTTCTTTGATTTCTTTCTTTATGCGAATGTTTTTTTTTATCCTGACACGCCGTGCCAGCTTAGAGAGTAAGTATTTTTCTTAACATCTATCTTTTTTTTTCACTCTCTACATTAATAATGTCTTTTCACTATTTAAACACCAATTTTTTAATTTGACAAAAATGTACAAAAAAGCTCTTCATGAAACCAATCGTACAAATATATAATAAAAAGAAAAGGTGAACCAAAACCTTATGACCCATCAATCATTAATATTTGAATCAATTTATAAAAAAGGAAAAACGGATTATTAAAAAGTCCAATGATAACAAGAACTCCAAGCAATGAAAAACAGAGAATAAAAACAGAGAATAAGAGGGTGATATTATTTACGATAAAACGATTAGTTTTTTAGCCACCTAGTTATAATAATAATAGATGACTAGTGTTCATAAGCAGTATCTCGACAAGAATGTTTACGAAGCGACAATTGAGCGTTTAGAGCTTATACTAGATGAATTTGAAAAAGTATACATCTCTTTTTCAGGAGGAAAAGATTCTTCTGTTTTACTGCAAATATTATTAGAAGTAGCGGAGAGAAAGGGAAAACTACCTGTAGGTGCACTGTTTGTTGATCTGGAGGCACAGTATAAAGCTACTATCAGACATGTTGAAGAGATGATTATTGATAACCCAAAGGTTGAGCCCTATTGGATTTGTCTCCCTATTAATCTGCGTAATGCAGTATCAGTCTATCAGAGCCAATGGCAATGTTGGAACCCAGAAGAGAAAGAAAAATGGGTAAGAGAGATGCCGAAATATGATTGTGTCATCTCAGATGTAAACTTTTTTCCTTTTTTCCGTTATGGAATGGAATTTGAAGATTTTGTTCCAAAATTTGGAGAATGGTACGCGAAGGGAAAAAAGACCGCTTGTCTCGTAGCTATCAGAACAGACGAAAGTTTAAACCGCTTCAGAACAATTAAGAGCACAAAAAAGGAGACGTACAAAGGGTTGGGATACTCAACAAAAATAAGTGAAAACGTCTATAACTTCTATCCTATTTACGATTGGAGAACAGAGGATATATGGACAGCAGTAGGTAAGTTCAACTTCAAATATAATAAAATATACGACCTAATATATATGAAAGGAAAATCTATACATGAAGCGAGAATATGCCAACCGTACGGAGACGACCAGAGAAAAGGGCTAGAACTATTCCGTTATACTGAACCAGATACATGGGCAAAGGTAGTAGAAAGGGTCTCGGGGGCGAATTATGGGAACATGTATGTCAACACCTACTTGATGGGAAGAAGAAAAGTAATCTTACCAGAGGGACATACATGGAAAAGCTATACAGAGTTCTTATTAAACACCTTACCCAGATTTGAAAAAGAGTGGTACTTAAGAAAATTCGATGTTTTCTTCAAATGGTGGGCGAAAAAAGGAAATTATTATTACCCGAGATATGATAGAGAAAAAGAAAAATTCGTTTATGAAGTAATAGACGAACATAACTATGCAGATGGACTACCTAAAGTAATACCAGACTACGCAGAAAGGAAAATGGAAACAGAAAGAAAAGTGCCTTCGTGGAGAAGATTGGCAGAAGTGATAATAAAAAATGACAAACTGTGTAAAAGGTTAACTTTCTCAGGAACAGTAGGACAATATGCACTATACGAGCACTTGAGGGATGTGTATGGATATTAAAAAAATAAATCAAAAAATAGAAAAAATAAAAGAAGAAATGAAGTTTCTGGAAGAACTAGAACTAGAAGAAAAAGTAGAAGCAATAAACAAACTAAAAATAGCACTAGCAGAATATAGCCCATTCGAAGAACCAGTAGACGTGGTAATGTGGGTGAAAGCGGAAAATGTAGTGGCAAACGATTACAACCCAAATAGAGTAGCACCACCAGAAATGAAATTACTAAAACTGTCAATAGAACAAGACGGATTCACACAACCAATAGTAGGTTATAAAGCAGATGGAGCAGTAATAATAGTAGACGGGTTCCACAGAAACAGAGTAGGAAGAGAAGAAGAAAAAATAAGAAAAAGATTACATGGATACTTGCCGATAACAGTGATAGATAAACCACTAAGAGAAAGAATGGCGTCAACAATAAGACACAACAGAGCAAGAGGAACACACCAGATAGGATCAATGGCAGAACTGGTAGCAGAACTACACTTCATGGGGTGGAGCGATAAAAAAATAGCAGAACAACTAGGAATGGAAAAAGATGAAGTACTAAGGTTCAAACAATTCAAAGGATTAGGAGACCTGTTCAAAAACAGGCAATTCTCAAAAGCATGGCAATAAAGGAGAAAACAGGCAATTCTCAAAAGCATGGCAATAAAGGAGAAAACAGGAAATTCTCAAAAGCATGGCAATAAAGGAGAAAACAGGAAATTCTCAAAAGCATGGCAATAAAGGAGAAAAAGATAAGCAGAGATAAGCAGAGATAAGGAAGAAAGGAAAGAAAAAAAGAAAATAAGTATAAAGAGAAAAAATAATGAAGAAAATAAAACCTTAACACAATTGAGAATTAGAAAATAATAAGCAAGAAATGAATGCACTTTTCTAATTAACTCGGATTTTTATACAAAATTTTGGCAATGTAATCTAACACTCAAGAAAGGAATATGCGGAAAAGAGGAAAAACTAACAATCATTGAGACATGAATGAGATAGTTGGAATAAAATAGAATAAAATAGAATAAAATAGAATAAAATAAAAATGATGATGGCTTACTGTTTCTTTATTTGACTTGATTGTATGATTATTTTATTCAAAAGTCTAATGCGTTTAAATCAGATAAGTAAGATCAACTATTGAAAAATCTAATTAAAAACCTATTTTTGTAAGTTTTATGAAGAAGGATGATAGTATACAATTGCTTAGATCACAAATCTAATACTGATAAAAAAAAAAAGAAAAAGAAAAAGAAAAAAAAGTAGCTGTAAGGGAACCTGAAAGATTACCTCCTATGGAAAAAGAGAAAAAAAAGAAAAAGAATTAGAAAAAATGTTTTTAGAAAAATTGAGACAAATAAAAAAGTCCAATGATAACAAGAACTCCAAGCAATGAAAAACAGAGAGTAAATAAAGAGAATAAGAGGGAGGAGCCTATTGAATTTATTTTGGTTTATTTTTTTTCATTTCTGTTGTTATTGCCTCCCATATCCTATAATAAAAAGTCATACCTAGTTTCACATTTTCATATTTTTGTATTTTATATCTTATATCTTGCGGATTTTCGTTGTAGTAATTTTTTATATCATAATAATTTTCTATTGTTCCGTATACATCTTCCCATATCAAGTATTCTTTGTACATTGTTTTCAGTGCTTCTTCATAGTTCATTAATCCATATTTTGTTATTGGATAGATTAATCCTTTTTTTACATCATTGTTTTTCTTGTATGAAATAGCTACACGATGAAAAGTACCTCCTTCATCTTCTACAAGCTTTAAATTTAATTTATCGTATTTTTTATATAAACAAAACACATTCACTGAGTTAGTTAATTCTTCCATTGATATTTTTACTTCTTCTACATTTTCTTCTTCTGCTTTCATGTATGCTAGTGCTATTAAAGAATTCAACATTTCTATTGATATTCCCATCTCATTTTTTGTTTCTCCAAAAAGTCCCTTTAGTCCTTCCGCTGTTACCAGGTAGTCTATTCTTCCATATTTTGTTATGTCTTTTTGTAAGTTTATTGTATCTCCTGTTTGTATTTCTCCTATTATTCCTTTTATTTTTTCCAACATCTCTTTATAGTGCTTATTGTATAGTTCTTGGTTTATTTCTGCTACTTTTTTCATTTCTTTATCTATTATTTCATTCATTATCTTTAGCACTTTTCTTGTTCCTTTTTCTCCCCCATGGAATGATATGCATATTGTATAATCATCTTTTGTTCTTTTGCTTAATTTTTTTGTTTGTATTATTTCTACGAATCTATAATTATTCACCTTATTTTCTTTTAATCTTATTAAAAACACCATGTATAAACTTCTTGTATCTTCTGTTACTTCTGGTATGTATACTCTTTCTCCAAATATACTCTTTAGTTTACTTCTTACTATTTCTAATTGCTCTTTGTACGTCTTATAATCTATTTTTTCTCCTTCCAGTTCTCCACTGTTTTCTTTGTTATACCATTTACCCAACTTTGTCTCTAGTATTATTTTTTCTATTATTGCTCTTATGTAACCGTTCTCGTTTATCAAGAATTCCATATTCTTATCTAATACTATTTTATCTACATTACGCATTAGCGTTACCAGTTCACTTATTTTACTTTTTATTTTTACACTTCTTCCTTCATTATTAGCGGTATATCTTACTATCTGACTTTTTATTCCTGGATTTTTCTTTGTTAATTGTGCTAACAGATCATCATCTTCTACTAGTAGTGTTTCTACTACGTCTATTTCGTAGTTATATTCCTTTCTTCCTGTTGTAAAAATGTTTATTTCTTCTTCTGTTAACTGATCTTTAAACGCTTCGTAATAACCTATAGGTGTCAACACATTTTCTAGTATTTGTGCTAGTTTATTGTTTACTTCTGCTGGTGATATTGGAGAATTCACGTTATTTACTATTAAAAAGCTATTAACCATTTTATTTATCCTTTCTTTTGGGTTAAACAGGCTAGCCATTTCTTTTAATCTTTTTAGTTCTATTATTCTCTCGTTTATTTCGTTTCTTAACTTTATCATTAATTCTTCATCTATTTTTGCTTCACTTGTAAAGAGTATTTTTGCTAATTGTTCTACTATTTGATAATCTTCTTCCTTTGCTTTTTCTATTTCTGCTTTATCATCCATTCTGTTTATTACTTCTAAATATTTTTTCATTTCTTCTACTGCATCATTTACATTCATAGGTCTTTTATCTATGATAATCTTGCCGTCCTTATTTATATCCATCTCTAATGCTAGGACATTTTTATTTTTCAAAAATTTGCTAAAATAAAGGGCATTATCAGATATCGCTTTCCATATTTCCGCTTTACTTAATTTTAGATTCTTTTCTAAAATTGTAAATGTATCATAGGTACTTACTTCTTGTATATTATTTAGTTGTTGTGCTAGATTTACGATTTGTTGTTCTTTACCTGTTAGTGCATTTTTCCCATTTAATTTTGAATTTATTGGCCAATAAATCATTTCTCCTTTACTATCCTTAATTATTTTTCCATCCCTATCTTGTAATATTAGCACAGGTATCAATTCATTATTTTTCTCTATTACTACTCTTATTCGTGCCCAAGTATCTAGTCCTATACCATTTTTCAGTTCGATTTCTTTTCCATCAAAGGAATATAGTTTATAATTTATAGGTTCACTTTTTTCTATCTCTGTAATTCTGTTTTCGTCAACTTTTAAGGTGTATTTTATATGTTCTGTTGGTATATAATCCGTTTTTATTATACGCACACTTTTTTCATCTTTAGCATATTCAGAATTGAAACAGTCTAAATATTCTGCTTTACTTACTACTTTTTCTTGACCATTTTCAATAGTCGTATAAAATACAATAACATATCCTTTTGTATGTGATGTTATAAAATATGCTTTAGCATTCTCCCCGAAATCAGTCCTGAATTTTTCATTCAAGCTGTTAGTATCTATTACATTTAATATCCCTCTAACAGCTATTTTGAGACGTTCTGTGCTTTTTATTGGTTGAAATTGTAAGTATTTTCCTTTTGCTGTTATATCGTTATTTTTCTTATCTACTACCTGTACATAATCTAGTAATGTTGAATAACCCGTGCTTGCATGATAGCTTATTTTATATCCTAGCATCGCCATAGCCATTTCATCTGTTGTAATCTTGTTAGTCTGGCCACAGAAAAGGTAATTTACTACTCCTAACAGAGTTGAAAATATACCCGTATTACTAGCTATATTTCTTGGTCTATAATCCACTTCCTTCTTTATTATATGATTTAGTAATTTTGAAGTTAAATATGCTTCCTTATTTGTATAATCATATGCTAAAGGAAAATTGTCTAGCAAACCTGCAGTTAGATAGTATGCAAAATTATACTTCCCCTTATGTGTGAATGAAGTTTGTAAATCATTATTAGAAAGATACTTTAGTTCTACAAAGTTTCCCCCTGTTGTTATAAGATCTATCCCCACGTAATTTTCTGCTATTTTGTCTTGGGGGTTAATTAACTCAATAGTACTTTTTAAGATCGTATTTTTCAAGTTGACATTAAAGGGTTTTTTTTCTCCCTCTTTTAGAGATTCTTTAATGGAAATAAATGGATTCTTAGAATCTAAAGTATTGTAAAGTATTTTATCTGTTTTTCTTAATAATTCTTTCAAGATGTTTATTGATTTTTCTGCTGCAACTTTGGTTGTGGATGTAGATTCTTTTTCTTTTATGTTTTCGAATAGTTTTTGTGTAAGTTCCTTGTATAAGAACATTCGTTGTAATAAGGTAAAAAGAGGAATAACAGACTTAAGTTGGGAGTGATAAGTAAATTCTTCAGTGCCATCTGTTGTTGGATCAAACAGCTTAACTAGTAAACTTTGTCCATAGCCATTTTCTTTTAGCCAATTGAAAAATTTCACATCTAGGTTTTCTGAGAATATGTCTAGTAATTCTTCTTTATTTATTATTCCTGCCAATCTATCAGGAAGTTCAACGTAACGAATAAAAAATTCAGGAGATCTACTATGTGTTCTTTTTAGTTCTTTTATTGTTTTTTCTGTTATTTCTTCTAGTTCTTTTTCTGTTATTGTTGGATTCAGTTTTCTTTTCATTTCTTTTACATTTTCAATTGTTTTATCCCAATCTACGAATGAATTACGAACTAAGCATATTCCTTCACTTTTTATTGCTTCAAAAACATTAAAATGATCCAACAGATCAAGACTTTCTTTAAAGGACAGTTTACTATCTATTATCCCTGCTCCAGTGGTTTTCAGGTCTTGAATTTTATCTATTTTTGTTCCTTCTGGAGTAACTGAGTATACTGGGTATACTCCTTCATTTTGCACGTTTAGAGCCGTTATATAACTTAATGACAAGTATTTTAGTGGAGCCTCCATTATCAAATTTTGAGTGTTTTGCATTATCAATTGGGCTGTTACTCTTGATTTCAGCATTAGTTCTACTAGTTCTTGTGCTTTTATTGGCTTTCCACTTAGCAGTTCGTTGTTTACCCATTTTCTGAGTACGAATGCCGCTACTACATCTATATCAGTTGCTTTGCTGAAAAGTTCTGCTGCTTCTTTTACTATTGTGTTTATACCCATTAAAGGTGCAGAATAAGTAAGAAGTAACAATTTCTGTGGTAGAAAAATAGTAATTTGGGCAAAAGTGTTGACATATTTCAATAATCTTAGAGTGAGAGCAATTTTACCTCCACTATCTAAAAGACTCAAGAATTTGTTGCGTTTAGTGATAAATTTAATTATCCGTCTTTCAGCAAAACTTCCAACATTGCTTATGAATCTTATAAAACCTTTTGTTGTTTTTGTTGTAATTCTTGAAGCTTTTGTCATTGAATTCAATAAATCTTTTGTTGGAGATTGTGTAGGTGTGGGGGCAAAGAAACAAATAATATTGATAATATCCATTGGTATTTGGGATAAAGCCATTGCTCTAACAAAAGCGTCAGGAGCACAGACAGAGTCTCTTATATCAGCTAGCAAAGCTGTAACACTGAAAGTATTAACTAGCATTTCCCAGAAAGCTAAAGCTTCAAAATCGGAAAGTTTGGTCTTTTTTCCATTGAAATAGTGGAAGTAATCTAGGCTTACATACCAATCATAATCTCCAGAATCAGTTAGAGAAGGTACGGCTATAATGAAGTAACCATCATCAAAATCTTCATGTCCATCAGAATAAGCTTCTTGTACTGAATAGACTTTAATAGAATAAGGGCCATATTTCATTAATTGTTCTTTGAAATGGTAGTACATGTAAGCATCTCTTTTATTCATGTTGTAGTGTTCAGGAGTGTACTCTTCATTTGTCATCCAATCAATCATTTTCCAGTTACCACTTTTTGCCCAATCTTGTAATATTTCCTCCATTTCGTAGTCAGGTACAAGGGGTAAATACTTAGAAGGTTCAGAACCATCACGTGGTTTAAGTTCTGGTTCATTTTTAACTAAAATGGAGTCGAGATACCAGTCCCAATAATCATTTATACAAAGCAATGATTTAGTTTTTTCGCTAGTGTCAAATATTTCTCCTTTTGCCAATCCTGCTCCACGGGTTGTTCCTAACATCAACCCCCAAAGCAAGATAAAAGTAGACTTCCATCCTCGATAATCTTCTTCAGAGAGGACAGAGTCATCTCCATCATTACCTCTCCAATTACCAAATAAACCTTTGATCAATCCGCCAGAGCGGAAGAAAATACTAAACATCTGTTTAAGAGGGAGTAGAAAAGATTTCACTCCCATAGTGAATTTTGACCAACCTTTGAGCTCTTTGGTTCTATCCCAGAAAGTGAGAGGATAACTAGTGGTGAAATAGGTAAGGATGTCTGATGAATGTATAGCAAACTCTATTATTCCTGCAGAAACATCATAGATAAGTGTACCATTCTCGTCATAAAACTCTGCGGGGATATCTTCCCAAGTATAATCTGCACCTAGAATTTCATCAAAAATAGTCAAGCTCACCACATCTGTAGGTAAATCCATATCTACTAACATAATATTCTGGTGAAGATAAGCGATTGCGATCTGAAAAGAGCTAATGAAATCGTTTTTTACATTCCCATAAAGAGAGGGAAGAATGTTGGTGTTTGTCCACACTTCAGGAGTAGCTAATCCTTCTCCTATCGTGCGTTCTGTTGTTTCATTTATCCATTCTCTTACAAATTCGCAGTTATCTATTTGATTAGCGGAAGGAAGACCAAACATTGCGTTAGTATTATAAGCATATACTCTACCTCTAGTGTTAACCATCTCTAGACCATAGCTTTCTTTTGAAACTAGGTCAGTATGATAGGTGTAGAGAGTGTGGCTTTGTTCATCATAAATGTAGTTACGAGAATAAGTTTCATTTTTTTCCGTAAGGTATAAGTAAGAGGAATCGATTTTGGGTCTATACATTTCTAATTCAAAATTATCAAATTGGACAGTTGTGCGAAGAGCATAAGTTTGAGTCAAATTATTATTATAGTCTAACGTATTTTCAATAAGATAATCTTTTGTCAGTTTGAAATCAGTAGAGTTAAGAGGGTCAATAAAGGTTAAAGTTTCTTTTTCTTCTTCTTTTTCTAAATCTATGGATATGGAACGAGCTTCAGAGATGTCGACATTAAGACTAGAGTTATATTGAGAAGAGAGATCGAGAGAGAGACCTGCAACTGTCTCTAAATGAATTTTATCTCTAGAACTTGTAGGTACACCATAACGGTATGCACTAGTAACAGGGTCAACCAATGTTTCATTTGCTCCAGGAATAATAGAACAGTCTTCAATATCTGGGACACCAAAACCGTCGTAAAGTTTAGGTATCCACTCAGAATCTATTCCTGGGTCATATTGACTGTTGTTGTTTCTATCTTGGAAATACCAGTATTCGACAAAACTGTACATTCCCACCAAGAAAGAAAAAGGTTGAACAAAGGAGTGACTTGTTCCCTTATCTAATACTATTGCATAATTCATCTGGAAAAGAAGAAATTTCCAGTTGTATTTGGTACCATTAGTAGGGGTGATAAGATTACCTTCTTCATCATACCATTTCTTACCTTTGTATAATTCCTCAACTCCTGAAATACCAGTGAAGTAAACTCTCCAATGGTGGTATGTTCCATAGCTATCGACATAGAATCCTCCTTTGTAAACATTGTAGGGGTTGAGAGGAATAGTATCTATAGTTTGCATTTTAGAGTAGGCAAAAGTTTTAGTATCAGACTTTTTGCGAGTAAAATCGACTTCTAGTTGGTTATTAAACCGAATAGTATTTTTAGCTAAAACATTAGAATAGTCGACATGCACTTCATCAGGTTCTACAAAGTTGTGAATTAAATCCCAACAAGGTTCAATTATTGCTCCAAAAAAGGCGTTTTCTTCACTTACACGTTCTAAGATTAGACTTATTTGATGAATGCCCTTTTTATTTAGGAATATGGTAGAAGGAGGAGAACTGTAGTGATCTAAAACTGAACTTTCATTTACTTCTCCTTTTGCTACTCCTGCCCACAAAGCAACTTCGCGGTTATCCCTTATATCTCCGTATACTTCCCAAGGTTCAGTTTTTCTATTTAACCCTTCACTATTGAGAGGAATAAGTAGTTTATCTCCGTAAAAGGTTATTTCATTCCACATAGCTTCGTTGTCCATAACTAAGGGGATACCATCAATCATCAACTGTTTAATAACTATTGTTTCATGAGTAAAAGCGATGATAAGTTCGCTTTCATTTATATCTTGTGTAAAGTCTACACAAGTAACAAGGGCTACTTGTTGTCCCGCATGAACAGAATAAGGCAATTCTCCAAGACTGAAAACTCCATATTCATCTTCTAAACTTATTTTTTCAAAAACGAAACGTTCTTCATTATTCAAGAGAAAAGTTTCTCCTTCCAAAGGCATAGTTCGAGAAAGTAGATGAGTTATAGCTGCTGTCGATTCCCCGTCGTTGTAATAAGCATTAGAGACTAACCACTCACGTATACGGTTATTATTCTCTCCTGCATTAAGTTGTACTATTCCATCGCTCATATAACTTATTCTTATTTTCTTGGGGAAAGAATAAACAGGAAAGATAAGGTGAAGGAATAAAGGAGTGAGTTCAGTTTGAGGGGTGAAGAAACGAGTAGATGAACCCATTCCTAGTTCTTGTTTTTTCATTATAGTTGCAAAACCTGTGGAAAGGACAAATATACCGTTTGTTTCTATTTCAAAAAAGACTTTACTTGAAGTGAAATCAGAAGTAAGATAAAGAACAAGATCGTAAGTTATGTGAGTTTGATTGTCTATAAACTCATGATAAACGAATACTTCATCCAGATTTATCCATCCATCAAGAGAGACGTTATATTGTTGCCATTTTAGTTCTCCAACAAAAGATTGAGTGTCTTTATTTACTGCAGAAACTCTAGCTCCAGCATAAGGATATCTTCCAGCTACTAAATTGTTATATACACGAAATTCAGTGAGGTAGAAGGTTGTGTCAGGAGTAACGGTGAACTCTACTTTTTGTTTTTCCGTTGAAAATCCTCCGTATCCATAGTCGGCATAAGTTTCATATTCTGAGAGATCAAAGGAAGCAGGATAAGTGTCAGTCTTCTTGATGTAAAGAATAAGTTGGAAAAGATCTATTCTGAAATAACTCCACTTTCCTTCCTCTTTTGTACAAGTAAGAGTAACAGTGAAAAGGTTACTTTGTGAATCGTAAGAATATGCTCCTGTATCTCGTTCAGAATCATTCATACCAAAATTGAGAGTGAGTAAAACGGGGTATCTCTCGTTAGTATGTATATCTGTAAGGAAAAAGGGAGTGTCGAAAGTAATATTTCCTTTTCCTTTGGCAAATCCTTCTAGTACAAAGTTCTCTCTTTTATCTGGTAGAGGAAGATAACCACCGATAGGTAGAGAGAATTTCGTTACTTTCTGTTGTAACTCTTGGTCATGAACAATTTGCTGTCCTCCCGTGTATTTGACTGGGACATATTTAGCGCTCTCGTAGTCGTTTACTTGTGGAACATAAAGGAAAGAAGAGGCATGCTGCTCATTTTCTATCATAAGGTGAAATATCGCGCTAATACGTTTGGAAGTGAGAGTAATTCGTAAAGGTTTCTTGTAATCGAACTCTGTTTCAAAAGTATAAGTATACTTTCTCCGCTCCAAAGAAGAAGAGATTTGTTCCCACTTCAGAGTCTGAGTCTCGCTTGTTCTATGTTGATCTGTAACGGTTACTGAAACTTCAGAATAGATATCATAAACGGTACATCCGAAAACGGTTATAACGACTTTCTTGAGTAACTTGTTTTTTATGCTTGTCGCTCCTGAAAGGTCTTCCTCTTTAACTATTTTTTCATCTATTTGGTCGTCATCAAAATCTTCTTCTATTCCTCCAAAATATAGATCATCTATTTCTGTTAGACCAGCTCGACTGTGTATTTCGAAAGTGAAATGAGGGTAGTATGTTAAAGGTTCATCGAGAGTAACATTGTACATCTCTCCATTGATGTAGATCAAAAGTTCATAAATTTCTACGGTGTAAGTTGCGTTGAGTGTTTCATCAAAAGAAAGATAACTATTATTCACATATCTGAAATAAATTCTATTCCACTCGTCTAAACTAAATGTGTGATTAACAAAATAACCGTCAGAATAGGTCATAGAAGAGGAAACGTCTTCCCCATAACTGAAACGAAGTTTCTTTCCTTCTATAAGTATACTTCCAACAGTATAATCTTTTATTCCCGAATAATAACAACCAAATACACTCAAAGATAGTTTGGTGTATAAGGTAGGTTTAATATCAAGTGCAAAATCTACAGGTAAGTTTTCACCTAAAACACTATCTACTGTAGTGCTAAGTTTAACTTCTCCGGAAACTTCCAAAATATTATCTATAGGAGGTTGGATGTAGTAATCCCCTAATGTTCCTTCTCCTAAATAAAAGTCCTCTTCCATACCTTCTACAGTCTCTTTAACATGATGGAAAGAAGAAGAGTGTATTCCTTCCATTGTCAGACCGGTTAATTCTCCAGTTTGGAAAACTAACTCACATTCTTGCAAAGTAGAAAAAGTGGGGACAGTAAAAGTGAGCATATCACTTTCTCGGTCTAGTTCTTTCCACAAATCAAACTCAATATACGATTCTTCTATCCTTACCCTCATGTAAAATTGCTGATACAAACTATTATAGCCGAGATCAACAGGAATAGGAACCCACGTTCCTATCTGCTCTTCATTTGCACCTATTATTTTTCTGAAAACTCCCACTTCAAATCTGTTCTCTGAAACACTACTGAGTTTAAACCTTAATACATACTCATAGTTCGATTGTTGGAAAACACCTAAATCTACAAAATCCTCTTCAGTAATAGCACCTAAAATATAAGGAGAAAATTCAATAACTGTTGCACTTCCAGCTTTAATTACTCTGTCTAATAACGTTTTACTCTCAGGTTGGATAATTATTCTTTCTCCATCATTTATCCAAGAACTATTAGAATAATCCTCTGCTTTCTTTATTACAGAAGATTTTTCATTTTCTGCTAAAGTGTGGATGAATACATCTCCAATACTTATACCCAAGTCATTTAAGCCAAAACCAAAACAATTAGGAGGTAGAAGAGAAAAAGTATGAGTATAGTAAGATGAATTTAGATAAAATCTATTTTCAAATTCGATAATTTTGTGCCCACTATAGTATAAAGCCAAGTTTTCCTCTGGAATAGCGTATTCCTTTGTATAATCTTCACATATACTTCCATTCTCATAAATCCCACTTCCTACATACTCATCGTTTTCTCCTTCAATCAAAGTAAAAGTATAAGCACTATCGCTTATTCCCCCCTCTGTTAGAGGATCAGAATTATCCCAAGTAATAATGTGTCTATAATCATCTCCATCTCCATCTTCCATCCAGCTATTGATATAGGTTTGTTGTTGTAGATACATTGGTTCATAATAGTATTTGTTGTAACCATCATGACTTAAAGTAATAATATATTTGTAAGAATCTTCACTAATTTCTTCCATGTAAATGTTAAAATGCAAAGTTAGATCTTCGATATTTCTAAATGCGCCTAGACTACTTCTTCCAATGTAAACATGGTAGTAAGGTTGAAAATCTACAACCTCATTATCTAAATCTCCATAACCATCAAAATAGTTACCAGAATCATAATAGACAAAGATTCGGAGAACTTTGGGATGATTAGAGTCGTGAGAAGGAAGGAATATTGGTATTGTTTTATAAAAAGCTAACCTTTCTTCTTCATTTATTCTATTGTCAGAATTAATGCTGAAATATCCTTGTTCCCACAAATCTTCTACTGACCAAGAATCAATTTTGACATCAAACTCAAATAAGTTTTTATTTCCCAGATAAGTTCCAGAATAAAATATTGGTAAACTATTGTATTGGTCAAATATCATCATTTCATTAGTAAATATATTATCATCGTCATATGTTTCTGTTCCTGATTCACTAAAATATTCGGTATAGGTTATACTATTCTGTCTTAGCATAGCAGGGTAACGGAAAATGAAAGCCGAGTTGAAATCATCGAAATCATACAGTTCATACTTAGGAATCCTTACCCAAGTTTCACCAAAGGGGAGAGTATATGAATTATAATCAATCGTGGTTCCTGTTTGATGAGGCTCTACTGGTGTTATGTGAGGCCATACCTCTAAAGACTCTTGTGTTCCATCATGATCTTCATCGTCAAACATCTGCCATCTTAGATTCTCTGCATGAGAAAATTCCATGTTGGAATAAGAATCGACACTGAAAATTAATCCATTATAACTTGCAAAAGGACTTACGTGAGTTAAAGGATTAACACGTATCCCTTCGTCTCCATCTATCAGTCCATTGCGATTTTTATCTACCCAATCGTTTTCGAACCAAAGCCCAGAAGAAGGAACAACCCAACGTTCATCTGGTGATTCTCCATGTCCAAAAAGGTAAGAAGCAGTGTCTATCGCTTTGAATTCATCCCACCAGAGATAATCTATACAAGAATAAAGTTCTTGTCCATTTAGATTTGTTAAATATTGGGTATGATTAATTTGTAGATCATACCTTGTTATTTTTCCATTATAATCGAAATTATATTTTATGTTTTGGTAATCATTAAAAGTCAAATCTTTGGCTATAATGGGCGAAGAATCGTCGGTGTTATTATAGAAACTGATTTTACCTAATACATAGAAGGGACTGCTTAATCCATATCTAGATATTTTTTTCGATGCAAAGGTTCGAGTAAGATTAGAGTTATTAGGAATGAATAAGTATTCTCCTTTTCTGAATTTATAGATTTCAGGGTCGGTGAAATCTACTTTGAGAGGATAGTTTGCTACAAAAATATCTTTATTTTCTAACAAATAGGGTGTGCCGTAAAATAGACAATAAGCATTATATTCCTCTACTAGAAGTTCAGGTTTCCATTCAATTGCCCAAGTGGTAGGTAAACCATAAATAGACAAATAGCTTTTTGCATAACTAGGTAAAGAATCTGTAGAGTAAAAAACAAGTTTGCCTTTTTCATCATTTACATTTTTTAGTGTAACAAAGAATGCATCATAATCTGCTTCAAAATCGTCGGTGTAGTCTCTTTTCAACTCTTCTGTTTGTCCAAAGTGGACACTTAGCACTAAAGTTTCATAATCTCTTACATCTATTCTGCTACCTAAAAGTACGCAATGTTCTCCTGATAAATCCTCATAACTAAAACTAGGAGTAAGAGTAGAGGAGGGGTCAGTCCACTTTTCAGTTATATCCTTATCAGAATAGATAGTTTGGTTCCACCCGTAGGTCACCATATCGCTTTTTCCATCTCCATTTGTATCAGGATTAGACGGAAAAACAAGAAAAACTTTCAAGAATCCAATATAGTCATACCCTTTGTTTCTTACAAAAGTTTGATTATAAGGATAAAATTTTACAATTATTTTGGTATTATCTAATATCTTAGAAGGATCTTTATACGCTTGTGAATCAAACATGCGTAAACTATATTCTAATAATGTTATTCCTTCAGGATTAATCGTTGTATTATCTACAGGTTTAACTTTTTTCCAAATATCTTCTATTGAGCTGTTACTAATCTGAAAATAAATATCTAAGTTAGTTAATACAGAAGAGAGAGTAAACAATCTAGATTGAGGATTAACTCTGAAAGACGTTTTGTCTAATCCTTCTGGAGCGTTTTCTGGAAGAGTGTTGACGTACCAAGGTGTGAGAGGGTTGTCGTTAGGATCGTTAGTAAAGGAAGGTTGTAACTCGGGGTCAATAAGTGTATATAAGTAAGGGTTAGTGTAAAGACTAACGGGAGTATCTAAATAACTTTGGATATTGTTTTTAATTGAAGCAACAAGTCTGCTGTCGCTGAGGAACGGAACAGAGTGAGTTTTCTCTCTCGGGATAGAAAAATCGATTGTTCCTTCACTCATGTCGATCTTGTAAATAATGATGTTCTTAATAACCATAAAGTCTGCAGAACGAAAAGTTATATCTTTTAGTACGTTTCCTCCTTGAATACCTGTTGTATCAGCTATGTTTTCGATGTTGAAAGTTATTACTCTCTCTTTAGTTGAAACGAACTCTTTAGTTATAGTACTGGTAGCGGGAATAATATTATCTTCACTGTTTATGATATTGAAGTCAACAGAAACACTTATGTTTAAAGGAGGATAAACAAGAGTGTAGTTTTCTTTTAATGAGTAAATAGTCAATCTCATGTATTTGAATTGTGTTAAATCTACATTGACGTTGGGTATTTTTACCTCTCCATTAAAAGCGACCAGATTGTTTCCAACTATTTTGTATTCCGCATCTATAAACTCATAGTCAGAGACAACATCGGTTATACCGTCTCCATCCAAATCTTCATTTATCAATGAAGGACTGAATAAAGTATAACCATACGTTTCATACCATTGGTCGTCAAAAGAAAGATTTTCTGAAGTTTCCTCATCGTAAAAGTTGTAACTCCATCCATCATCACCTAAATTCAACCCGGAAGCATCTTCTAAAGCGTTAGCAGAAAAACCGATAGGTGCTGTCATTAGAGATTGTATCTCTATAACTTCAGGAGTAACTTCAAGAGAGTAATGTCTTTCTAACCTTACCTCATAATTACCAGGAATAAGATCAAGATAAAGACTGTGGGAGTAAAAATCTTTACTTCCATGCTCGGTCCAAGAGATAGTGCCGTAAAAAGTAAAAGTCTCAGGAGCGTTTAATCTTCTAATATATACATCTATTTGTGTGTTTGGAAAAGTGCCTTGACTTTTAGCTTTAACTTTAAGAAGACAAGGTTCTAATATTTCCATGTCGTAAGAAGCAATAAAATACTGGTTATCTACATCATTTAAGACCAGATTACCCTCTTCTACATGACTATACTCTGATTTGGAATAATAATCATAAGCGTTGACTACCTCTCCAAAAGCATGTACTCCACTCCATTCGATAGAGAAGAGTTCAAAAGGCGTCTTCAAGGGTTCGTAAGTTTGGGTTTCTTGATTATAACCTTTTACAAAAATATGAATATAATTATACATGTATAATGTGGTAGGAAAGGCCAAATATTCTATAATACCTTTCTTTAACAGTTTTTCTCCTATTAGCTCTAATTTGGGTACACCATTCAACCCATATGTGGTCATGTATAGTTCTACCATCACATCTTGGTAAGAATGAGCTACAATCAGTAATCTATTCGCTTTTTCGTAATCTGGAGCATCAAGAGAAAGATAATCAAACTTTACTGTTGCTCCTCCACTTTGTTTTGCTACCACGTTATCAAAAACAGAAAAGATACCTACATCACCGTGAAAACCGTAAAGTGTAGGCATGTTGATGATTAGGTCTTGACTATTAATGCTTACCTGGTAAGCTCTTAAACCTTTTAGCGATTTTACACCAAAGGAAACGGATTCGTTAAGAGTAAAATCATCTATCTTTTCAATTTTAGTTATTACTCCATCTTTGTAAATAACTAAAGCAGGATAAAAATACGACTTTTCCCCGTCGTTAACTTCTAAAATGTAACCTATTCCGAATTCTACATCTGCCATATAGCCATATATACCTATACCGCTTACTATCCCTTTTTTCTCTATTATCATACTGGTATGTATCTGGAATTCTGCTACTTCTGAATCATTTTTGATAATTCTACAACTATCATGCATAACTACTGTATCATCATAACTAACTAGATTACTAGAGAGAATATTTTCATCAGAATAATATGAACTGTTAATTGTTTCTTCGTTTAAAGTATCATGAAAGATACTTTCTGTTATTTCAGTAAGATAAGAAGCGACATACCCATCTCTATCAGTACTTAAAGCTAAAACGTCGCTTCCATACATATCTGTAACTATCGTTTTGGAGCGAGGGTTCTTGGCTAGATATTCGGTAGGGTTGATAACTTTGTTATGCATTCCTGTATAATAGAAGGTCTTAATACTTAATTCGCTGAAATAAATCTCTATAGGGTTAGTTTCTTCATGACCATAATCTATCTCAAACTCAAACTTGAACCATATTGTTTTTCCTCTTAAACCTTCTAAATCAGTACTATCAAATAGCAAATCTTCATCTATTGTCCCATCGTCCCAGCTCTCACTTATTATTACCTCTCTTACATTTCCATAATAGTCAACATAACAATATTTTACAGTGAAATAAATTGTATGGTTATTTTCTTCTATTGGACTAATCATAAATCCATTGTAATCTAATGTCACAACAGGAACATTAGGAATATAGACAGCATCACTTTCAAAACTGTTGAAAGCGTATAAAGTTACAATATTTGAATCGTTATCGTTGTTAAATGTCCCATCGAGTAAAAAGTTGTGATAGTATAATTTTCTAGTATAAACTTTTATTTCTCCTATCCTAACTTTTCCATAAATCTTTATTTTCATGGAGGTTGTATCTCCAAAAACATACATGGATAAATCTAAATCTAGTTCAGTTGAACTTTCTAACATTGATCTAGTGATAGTATACAAAACTCTAGAATTATTCGCGTCTAATAATTGTATTTTAGAAGAATAAGACAGATAAGTAGTTTGTATATTTTTAATAGATATTTTTGGGGCCATCTCACTTCCCCAGATGAGTTCGAACTTTTCACTTACTGCTATTTGTCCTTCTGAAACTTCTAGCACCCATCCATCTGTGTCAAGAACGAATTTCCTGTGTCCCCCATGCCATAAGGGAAGAGTAGAGTTGCTGAAATCGTCATAGAAGAAAGTGTAATCGGAGTCTCCCTTTATAGGAGTAGTAAACATGGTAATACCTTGAAAAATAGTAATAAGTATAATACCAAGAACAATAAATTTGATTTTTTTATTGTTAATATTTTTCAAATTGCTTAATAGATCAAATTTGTTAGAATGTATTTTTTTAGACATTATTTTTTACCTCCAAAAGATTTGAAAAAATGACTGAATTTTCTTCCCCTAGTTTGAGAAAGAGTAGACCAATTACTGGTCAAGAAAAACTTTGCTTTTAACAATAATTTTGGTTTTTTTATTATTATTAGAGTAATTGTTACTAATAACAAACTTCCGCTAACCAATAAAGGTAATAAAAGCGAATATTTTTGTGAAGAAGACAGGTTAACTATAATTCTGTATATTTCACTTACTTGTTCGTTAAGATTCTTATCTCTTGCTATTATTTGAATATAGTAACCAGGAGAGTTTTTAGCTTTAAATCCGATTAGGAAGAAGGAAGAAAGCATTTCTTTCATATTTTTAGTTTTGATTACTTTCCATCCTTTTTCTGTAGGAGATAAGAAGAGTATTTTTATTTCTTTGATGTTTTTATCGACTATTTTGGCGTTGATAGTTATTTGTTCTCCTACACTATAATAATCCGCATAAACTACCTTTACTATCTTTGGTTTGGTTAGATCACTAATATATAATGAATAATCTTCTGATGACCATATTCTTCCGAACCAGTTCTCAATTGTAAACATATACTCAAGGGTATCTATTTCGTAACTATCTATAAGCGAAGAAAGAGGTAAGATGTATGTTTTTCCTTCCTCATCCAAAGGAGTGAGAATAAGCTTACGAGTAGTATATTGATCTACTTTCAAAATGATAAAGGGTCGATAGTTCTCTGAAGCAAAAGCTTTGTTGAATTTAACAGTTAAGGTTTTTCTACTTTCATTAAATTCTATTTCTTCTACTTTAAGCTCTAAATCCATTGCTCCGAATAGACCCTTGTATTCTACATATTTCCAACTACTCCAAGAACTATATTGTCCATAATCATTTCTTACACGGTACTTGAAGTATACCCTTTCTCCTATTCTATCTCCTCCAGTTAATTGCTTTTGCCAATAACCATCTCTTGCTGTCCCTGAGTATCGAGATATACCTGAACTCGTTGTGGTATAACTTGAAGTGGTAGGGCCATATCTTATTTGGATATAATTGATATTATCAGTGCTACATTTAGCATGTACCCTCGCATAAAAGAGGTCGTTCATAGTTCTATCATTATAACCATAAGCCCAGACACTTATTATACTAGGAGCGTAATGGACTTCATTTACTTGTAAATAGAAAGCTGAAGAAGTTTGAACATTTCCTGCTTTATCATATGCTACTGCTCTCCATTCTATCAATTTTCCTGAATAACTGCTATCAGGAACAAAATATACTTGGTAAGTGTTACCAGAGTAATGTGAAATGCTATGGTATACCCAGTTTCCTGAAGGATCTTTATGTTTAATATAACAAACACGATTAGGTGGAGTACCCGCAAGATCCAATCCACTTGCTAAACTAGAAAGGTCGCTGAAATCTGCACGTATATATGTGCTATGTCCTACATCTATTGTATTTCCTGAACTACTAATGGGTTTGGTAACGGAAGGTTTGATGTTATCAATAACTGTAAATGCATCGTTCCAAGTGTATGAACCCGAGTGCCCATGTGCATCCGTGTAAGTGAATTTAACATCCCATGCCCCACTGTACCATTTGAGATTGGAAAGAGTAAAAGTGGGTGTTTTAGTATCTTCAGGAGTAGTAGTAATTGTACCATAGACATAGTTAGTAAAACTACTTTCCCCAGGATGTTTGTAGTAGCACTTATATTTTGTATACAGGGTGGATACACCTCCATCATCAAAAACGTTGATACTAAGTTCAATTGTTGAGCCATATACTGGAGTAGAGTCGTCTACCGAAGGATTGGATCCAGAAGGATTAGTAGCATCGACCGAAACTGTAAAGCTATCAGTAATTTCAACTAGATTAATACCATCTGAAGCAGTAATAGTAATCGAAAAAGTATCTTCGTAGTTTAATATAGCATTATCAATATAGGAATAGAACTCGTCTTCGAGTGATCCAGAATGAACAGTTCGATAATGAGCTGTTCCTTCTCCATTTTCCTTATAACTGAAAGTAACCATACTAGGTTCGATATTTACATAATTATCAGAAATAAAGTAAGATATTTTTAAATCATAGGCTTCATTGTTACTTACACCATTAGGGGGAGTAAAATCAATCGTGGGAGGAGTTTTATCTGATACAATATAATCAAAACTGTAAGTTGCTGAATTACCCGCTTCATCAGTTCCTTTAACTTCAACTATGTATGTTCCAGTAGTAATTTGTCCAGGTATGGTAATAGAATAATAATTATCTTCTAATAAAGTTCCATCTGTTTGCCATGTCGTCCAATCATCGTTTTCATTTTTATATCTATATTGATAATCCATGTAAGGATAAGGAGTTATCTCATCACTAATTTTACAATCAAAAGATAAATCTTCACCTACATCTTTAACAGCTCCATCAGGACTTTCTTTAAATACGATTCCAGAAGGTGGTTCCTTATCCACTGCATGTAAACTTACGGAATCAGTCCCAAAATATGTTCCTGTTTCATCACTCGCTCTAACTTCAATATTTATATACTCATCTATCCTATACTCCGTTTTAGGTATAGTGAAAGAGTAAGTACCACTTGAACCTGTTGCACTAGTCCATTCTGTATAACTACCAGATTCAATAGAATAACGATATTGAGTATTGTAATCTCCATCTTCATGTTGAACAGAAAAAGTGATATCTATATCTGAAGCATAGTTAATCTCATTGTTAGAATAACTAGATGTAATTGTGACAGTAGGAGAAGCTTGGTTAATTCTATATCCCAAACCCGTGTCGTCATTTATATCATCATTATTATCTAATCTATATGTTGCTGTGTTTCCACAGTTATCTTGTAAAGTTATAGCTAATGCAACTTTATCCCCTATGTTAAAAATCGAACCATCTATATTTGCTACAATCATTTGCCATGAAGAATTAGTAGGATGAGGTTCTGTACCTACGACAGTTCCAGAATAAGACATATCTTGAGTAGGTTGACTGACATCGTCATATTTTATAGAAACAACATTTGTTGAGGTTAATGTTGTTGTATCATCATATACTGGAATCTTTATTTGTGATGTGTCTTGATAAACAACTATTTGTGCATCAATTTCATCTGCTAAGGGGGGTAAATATTCAGTAATTAGAAAAGATAGGGGGTTATTTGTACCTTCTCCACTAACAGAGTTTATGATTAGTTTATTATTACTTTTTGTATTTTCATCATAGCCATCAAGAATAGAACAGTAAACATAAACATCAATATAGAAGTTTATTCCCACATAGCTAAGATCTAATTGGGGGAAGTCTCCTTCGTATAATCCTGTCGAAGGGTTAAATGTATCAAATGTACTGGAAGAGAAGAGAACGTTATCTGAACTTCTTCTAAGATAAACAGTTATATATTCAAAAGTGTAAGGGGTAGAAAGGTCGACAGTAACTTTTGGAGGATTATAATAATCTACTTCTCCACCCTCTGTTACAACGGGGTTCGTAAGATGGACACTCAACAAGGAAGGAGAACCATCTTTTATTTGTGTATCATAGTAATATTGAGTTTGAACATTATCGTTAATATCTACAATTTTTGGTCTAATACGAATATAGTTTCCTACAATAAAATCCGCAGAATCAAATAAACTAGCTTCAATTGTAATATCGTAGGCTTTCCAGTATCTTTCTACCCATTGTCCGGTGGAATTGTAATCATCTAAATCAAAATCAGCACAGATACCTATTGAAAAAGAGTAGATAGAACCCCAATTTGAGCCATCAGTTGAGAATTGTATCTCTACAACTGAAGAACAAAGATTGATTCCTGAAATATCAGTAGCTAAAATAACAATATGTGTCTTACCCTGATAAGTTATTGCAATGGAAGGATCGTATGGTTCTTGAATATCATTTGCCCCTGCCACAATTGGGTTAAAGAGAATCCCTACTCCAGTCGGTATATTTGTCTTATAATCAGGAGCTCTTTTATCAACTAAATCAAAAGATTTACTAGTTATTGTCTCATAACCATGTATATCTGAAGCTTTTACAATTATATTCAAAATCATGGGTGTTGGGTGAGAACCTTTAGGAATAATGAAGGAGAAGGTATAGATATTATCTATTCCTTGTATAAAAGTAGCTACTCCCCAATCAGACCACAAACCAGTATAATCTTGATACTTAAAGTGAACATCATTTTCACCTATCACATTATCATCTGTTGCCAAAATTTTGATATTTGTGTCAAAATCGTATCTAGAATCAGAAGAAGGATCATTTAAGAATAAAGATAAAGAAGGACCTTGAGCATCCGTAATATATTTTCTGATAGTAGTGTTAAGTATATTTACTCCATCGTCAATTGTAATATGAACAGCGTATTTAGAATTATCATCTAATATTTCATGCCATAAACTTGCATTAACAGTCGTTTCAACAAAATAATGCGTATTGTTGACTTTTGTAATAGAAAGTTGGGGGAAAAGTTCATTTTGTTGAGTGGTAAAATCGGATAAGTCAGACCAAATACCGATTATTGTGTTGCTTGTATCTAATAAAGCTATATCTTCAATTACATAAAAGGATATATTTGTTCCATTAATAAAATTAGGAATGCTCTCTGGATGAAAGTTTGCTATTTCAGGGGCATATTTGTCTGTTATTTTGAATTCAAGTTCAAAGGGGTCTTTAGAATATAAATCAACATAAACAATCCCTCCTTGACCATCATCAACTTCAATTGTTTGTTTAGCAAATATTTCAAGTTTGACTTTATCACCCACATTTATTCTACTATCTCCGATATGATCTACTTCAAAAATGCATTCTGTGCCTTCTATAACATTAGGATACGCAACTTCATTTATTATTTCGTTCCAATCTTCTCCAGCCCAAACAGAAACTCGTTTATATAAGTCAACAGGAAAAGCGCCATTGTAATGCTCGATAAAAGGTAAATTGCTAGAAGGATCATTAAGTAATTTTACTTTCAAATTATGAAAACCATGGATAGCATTTTCTACACCTTCAAGCTTATGTCCAGAGATAATTTGAGGAGTAGATGACCATTCGAGTCTATTGTCTGCAAGAACAATATTCATACTATTAACAGTTCCTTCATTTCCGAACCTGTCTGTAGCTTTTACTTCACTTACAGAGTCAGGTCCAGTTCCTTCTGGAATATCTACTCTTGATCCTAAGCTATTATCCCAATAATCAATAAATTCATCATTTGTACCTGCAATTAGAGTAATATCGTAGTAAAGCACATGGTCATAAATTCCATTATCTATTTCTTCAATAGTAATTGCTTTACACTCTAATAAGAATAAATCTATCTTTGTTGCCCAATCTCCAAAAATGTATCTTCCTGGAGAACCAGTATTTCCTTCTCCTACTAAACTTATGGAGGGAACAAAAAAATAGTTCAAATCATCCCACAACCAAACTGTTTCTTGAACAAACAAATCTATAAGAGCGAAAACGGTCAAATTACCGTTGTTGGAATTTATGTCATCTTCATATGCTGCATCTCTAACTTTTGCAGAGAGTACTAGATCTCCTACATTAGGGTCTGGTTCTCCTCCTGCTTCTCCTTGTAAAGTTAACCAAGTTACCTCAGGCCCATAGGTATCTTTATAGTATATATCATAATATTGTGAGGAAATGGAATTTCCATAAACATCTTCAACAATGTATCTAAATTGTACATGCTCTGGAGCAATAGAATTATATTTAGATTTTAAAAGTTCATAAATATTTACACTGCTATTCTTGTACTTTTTATATGCTGAACCAGAAACATAGTATTTTACAGGTTCTCCTCCTATCTCTTCAAGTTCCAAATGTAAGTCGGTTATAGAAACCAGCTCAAAATCCGGCGAAATATCAAATCTATCTACATTTATCTCTAAGTTAACACTTGATATATCATTTCTATCATTTACCAGAACTGATATTTCGTCTAAAGCACTATCATATGGAATCTCATTTCCCAAAGATCCAGGTTCTCCATGAAGATAATCACTATAAGTATAACTTGTGTATAATCTAGGCTGAACTGAATCAGTAACATTAAAGTAAATGGTTTTGACTTGTTCATTATTATAGTAAGAAAGGTCAGAAGCCTTAATTTCAATAGCAATATAAGAAGCATAAGTTTGTATCCAATGTCCATTCTCATCAAGGACGAAATCGTTAACTGTAACAGAAGGAGTTATTGAGAAAGTATATCCTTCATTAATTATTCCTAAATCTGCAAGAATAGGAGATTCAATATACTTCTCGTTAAAGTGGTCATATTTTTGTGTATAAATATAATACTTTACACTCTTTAATTCTGCTCCTGAAATATCTGTTAAGCCTATCTCAAAATACCATGTTGTATCATCAGCACGAATATAGTCTCGACTATCTGGCATGCGAGGATAATCTATCCAGCAGTCTATCTGAGGAGGAGAAAAATCGTCTACTACTATTATCCGAGGTATCTCTGAACTATCTACATCTAATCTTAAGTCATAAAAAGAAACTTTGAAATTATAAGAAGACTGAACAACAGTCGAATTAATTTTGAAGACAATTTTGAAATTTTTAACCATCATATAATACTGTGAATTATCTTCTCCATAGGTATAATTTTCATCACTCCCCCATGAGAGAGGGATAGATAGGAGAGTACGATAATGTTTGATAGAATATAGAGTGATATCATCACTTTCATTATATTTAAAGACTAATAGTTCTGTACCGTTAGTAGATGTAGCATAAATTTCATCTACATAAATATAGGAAATGTTAGTAGAAGTTGTATAGTTGAGTTCTGCATCAATAACTAAATCGCTTATTCTATCACTCAAAATATATGGAATGTTATTAGTTTCTTCAAAATCATTTGTTTGTAGTGTAATATAATTTGTAGTAAGCATTGTAGAGTAAGAATGACGATTATACCTGGTACTATAAGAATAAGATAAATTGTTACTGAATGGACTTTCGCTTTTCTTCATCCAGCCCTCATAATATTGTGGTAGTTGGAAAAGAATGTATCCAGTACCGTTGTTATCCACGTTCTTTGTAGCAGAAATATGATAATGAAGATTAGAATAACTTGAAGCGGTGGAAACACTTTTTTCATTATCAAAAATGTACCAATCAATCGTGTTGGGATTTACTGAAATAGAACGATGAATAAGATTATTATAATCATTTAACAATTCTATTATGATATTTGTCTGTATTAATGTTCCATTATAGAAGTATTCTGTATTATTAACCCAACTAATTTTTGTTTCGCTTATTAATTCTCTCCAAATATTGTGTTGTTCCTTAAAATCTTGAACAGTTGTAGAATAGTAAGAACTTAATTCATTTAAGAAATAATTTTCAGTGCTATAATCTGTTCTTGAAGAATTTAATATAATCTCAAAGTCTAGCCCTTCAGGAAGGTTTACCAAGTCGTTAAGATCTATATCGATAACGGGAGCATTACATTCAGTATCAAAATAATAATCATTAATTATCTGTTTATTATTAGGCTTAATAAAGAAATCAACAAAATCAAAATATAGTTTTTCATGTAATTCTGGATAGACATATTCAGGTACTGAAGGATCAACCCATTCATACAGGGGTTTGAGTAAATCGCCTGTTCTTTTATAGAAATCATCATATATTTTACCGTATAATGCAGAAAAAGACATATCTTTTATTTCAAAATGATTGAATTCGTCAAAAGTTATGAACATCCAGCTATATCTATTTTTATTATAAGTGTCAATTATTGTGCTATTAGACCATGTAATTGAGGAAAGATAATCCATCGGTGGCATCGTACTGTTTCCACTATCGATCAGCAATTTTTCCGAAGGAGTGAGACTTTCATAATATACATCATAAGCATCACATACCATTTCTTTAAGCTTATAATGAATGCTTAAAGGATTAGTAGGAAAGGGTTCGAACCAACTTTCAGAATAGTGAGACATTAGATCCAAATATGGTTGTTCAAATTGCGGACCTGAATAAGCTTGATAATCACTTATATTAGTTTCATAAAATTGAAGCATTAAACTTCCTTGATAGTCTATTGAGAATTTGGAAGCAAAGTAAAGAGGGTTATAATACCCATTTCTGAAATTTACAAAAGTAGGTAGAGAGAAAAGAAGAGCAATTCTTCGAGGTAAGGTTTTATCAAAAGGACTATCTTCTGGATAGGCAAAAGTCCGTAAATTCTTATCTTCATCAACGTATAAACAAGGTAATAACCTGTTTCTTGACGATTCCGTTGTATCTTTTGTTTCTTTGATAGCTATATAGTTCCACTTTGTTATCTCAGGATTTATTGATAGTTCTTCTGTCACATTAGCCAAAAATTGGTCTATTTCAGTGGAAGTATAATATTCTGTTCCTTTATCATGAATGAAACGATACAAGTTTTGGAAATCGTCAAAATCTTGATGAGCTGACTGATCTATACTGTAAAATATTCCATAATTACGAATATTGTAAACGTCAAGATAATAATTATATTTTGAATCACCATCTTGAACAAAAGACCATAGTCCACTTGTTTCATTATATTCTGTTTTAGGAACAACTTCTACAATTATATCTCTATATTCATAATTACCATTTATTCCCATTTTTATTAGTCCAGGGTGAGTATAATACCCCGAAGCGACCGATTCATAGGAATTATAAGGTAATGAAATAGGTGCACTCAAATTGAAAGTATAAGGATAAACATTGTTTGTAGGTTTAACTGCCCATAATTGTATTTTCTCTATTGTATTGGTATCAAAATCTATTATTGTATCAACAAAATTGTGGTAGAGGTTTAAAGGTATTTTAAGATAATGTACGGGTTTTGAAGTAAATAATGGCTCATTTTCACTTGTTACATTCAATTCATATTTCAGATGTAGTTTACCATCCCATAATCTTTGTAACCCACTCGTTGGCTCTAAATAGGGATATAATTTCTTTTCCCATGTGTTAAACGTATCATCATAATTTACAGCTCCTCCCCCGAAATCTACTGCAAAAGTATCCCAATATTCTAATCTATTAACAGCATAAAGAGCGTTTTTTGTATATTCATCTATAGAAGTTGATGAAAAATCCCAAGAAAAGAATCTTGGTGTTCCTGAAACATTAAGAATAAAATGACTATTAATTACAGGAAACTCTTTATAATTTCCAAGATCTATAGAATATTCTTCATATTGTATATTTGCACGTTTAAGGATCTTGGGATTTTCTAAAATATCAGGAACCGAATACCAATTAGGTAAAGCATTACTTCCTTGTCCTCCATAATAATAAAATTGTTCTGTATTTCCCGCTCCATCGATACATTCTATATAGTAAGTTGTCACAGAACCTAACCCTTCTGTTTCAACAGTAAATGTTTGAGAGAAGGTGTGCACTCCATCTGTTAAATCAGAGTCTATCAACTCCACAAAACCACTATTTATACCGTTCTTCCAATATAGAATTGCAGAAATAGGTGTGGTGTCTTCATCTACTGTTATTGTCACTGTAGCGTTATAAGGTCCTGTGGGATAGGTTTCAAAGTCGGTATTCGTTATCAGATCTCCTCCTGTAAGTATAGGATTAGTTATGTCTCGAATACGAACAGCTGTAGGAATGACTTTGGTCATGTAGTTTCCATAAACATCACTTGCAGAAATGGTGAAACGTAATTCATCGTTATTTGACCAATATGAAGCTTGAGGGATAATGAAAGTATAATAGGTAATATAACCGTCATAATGTGTTTTTGCCCAATCAATTATTGCAATATCATCATCTACATTTGTTATGGCTGTACTTAACTCTCCGTTATCTGGATCAATATAACTATAAGGAGTGAACTCATAGTGATGATACTGTAGAGAAACAGAATGAATGTTACTTGCGTCATAAATCCCAAAAGTTACTTCTCCATTTTTTTTAGTGCTAATAAAATGAACAATTTGACCTTTATACTCATCTTCATTTTCGATCTTGAATAAAGTATCCGTATGGTCATAATTTTCTATTTCTACAATTTTTGGTTTAACATGGTCTAATAATTGTACATCTTGAGTGGAAGTAGAAAAAACATTTCCTACCCAATCAGCAACAACAACATAGTAGTGTAAAGTTCCAGAGTGATTGAAAAACCCAAATGAAGGAGTAGTAATAGTGTCATTTGTTATAGGAGTAACAGAATCATAATTTGTATATTCGTAGGTGAATTTTTCTCCAGTATCTAAATACCAGAAGAATTGGACATAAGCTATTCCACTATCCACATCTTCAACAGTAACAGTTATGGTAGCTGTTTCATTATATTCCATTGAAGTAAAAGTACTGAGAATTATAGCATTAGGCTTATTATATTCTTCTACAAAAATAGTGTAACTGTTACTTATCCCCAAATTCTCATATGAGTCTAGTGCTGTGAACCAATAAGTGATTAAATCTCTATATTTTAACAAATTTTCAATATTATAATCGAAATAATATACACTTGTTATTTCATCTTTATAACAATCTGCTATCTGTTCTGATAAATACTCATAATATGTCCCATCTGTTACATTATATCTATCTATTTTATAATGTACTTGGATATTGAAAACGTTAGTAGTATCATGTATAGCTGAACTAAACCTTATATTTTTATCGTTTATATCTATCCCAAATATTTTAGCTACATCAAATGTAGGTGCAACTCCATCTATTACAAGAATACTGTTATTTTCTTTTGGTTCATATGAAACATAGTTTCTTCCATCACTTGCTTTGATAATATAATGTAAATCCACACCTACTTTTACAGGTTGATGAGAACCATAATAATAAACAAAATCGTGATCTAATCTTTTATCGTATTTATTATTATTCGTTCCTCTTTGGTATAAACGTATAGAATCTATAATAATTGTATCATTGAAATGGAAAACTTCTCCAATAGGCTCGATTTTTATATAAAACTTGTTTATGATACTTTTTGTTACATCAAAATTATAAAGACATGAAGTAGTTTGATTAGTTGATATATCTACATCTAGGTTATATGACGAGTTATAACAATAGTTATTATATCCTTCATCTATATATTCCCAGAATATGCTATCTGTTTTATTGAATTCTGTATATAATCCTGTAATTCTAAAACTTTTTCCGCTGTCTGTCCTGCTATTTATTACAAACTGATTCCATTTAGAGAGAGAGACAGGTTTTTCAGTTATTACTTCTATCCATGCTTCTGATAAATTATTATTTAAAAAGAGTTTTAATTTACTATTTCCCTCTTCTTCTATTTCTTGTATATAACTAAAATACGAAGAACTCAATCTTAACCCATCATATATTATAGAACCATAATTTGATAAATTAAGATTGATAGAATTAAGCTCCTCAAAACTTATCCCATCATCGCCGTATTGATAATATTGGAAGTATTCTGTATCATCTCTCAGAAGTTGATACCCAGCTAAATAGTCATCATAAAAATAAGCTGTTGCACTTACTGTTTTAAAATTATCTTGTATAGCTACTTTGATATTTACTTCATCTGTTTCTTTTACACTAGTTTTTGGTGTAATCTTAAAATTACTTAACTGTAATCCACTAATTCCGCCAGAATAAAATCCAATTTTTCCATTAAGTATTAAAGGTGAATATTTTTCTAAATCCAATATTTTTGAATTTCCATTTAAAATTGATACTTTCAATAAATCATTATATATCGATCCATTGAGCGTATACTTCAAACTATTATCCCTAACCCAATCAACACTTTCCAATAGAGTTAGTGTATGATTATAAACATAAAATAATTGTAATTTATCTACAGATTGTATATCTCCTGAATAACCTACTTGATCCAGTGTTACAATGGAATTTGTATGCGCCAATAAATAATATTCAGGAATACCATCTGTTTTTCTATATTTGAATATTAGACCAAACATTCCATCTGATGTAGGTTTAATATCTATATTGAAATCAAAATCGTCATATGTATGATTCACTGTAGATGATAAAATGCAATAATCCCAATCATCATTATTAACAGTTAGTATACCATTTTCATAATACCAATCATCAATTGAATGCGTTCCAACACTACTAGTATCTACATTGGTATATTCCCATTCTGTAAATGGTAAAGGAGAACTATTAGAAAGAGATGAAAAATCATATTCTTGTCCCAATTGTGTCCATGGACTATATTCAGTAGAAAGAACTTCTGGTTCACTATTATCATTAATACTTATTTCCTTAATGAAGGATTCTTCTCTTGTTTGAGTATTATTGATAAATCCATTAGAATCATAGTTTATTATTTGATAACGGATGAGTAAAGAAACTGTAGCTTTTCCTGGATAAACAATAGGTTGTGTGGTTGTTCCATTGAAATAATATTTTTGCTTTGTAGATTCAACTATCGGAACGTTGTAAATATACTGTTCAAAAGGAGTGTTCTCATTTATTGAAAAATTGGCATAAACTGCTGATATCTTTATATCTGTTCCATTAACTGGCCCATCTGCACCAGGAAGAACAGTGGAATAATATGAATCTTCTCTGTAGAGGATTCTGCAACTGATGGAGATATTTTCATCAATAGAAGGATAATAAGGAATAGTACGAAACTCTTCTAAATACGGTTTATCTTCTATTACTGGAATATAAAGGTGTTTACTTTCTCCTTCTTGTCCATAACTATCTGTTGCATTAAACCATATTTCATAAGTATCCCCTTCATTGAATTTACTTTTATCTGCAGAAAAAGTAAAAGTAAAATTGTTTTCACCAATTTTTGTTGCTCTCCCCTCTAAAATTATTTCATTATTTATTTTTGATACCGCATCTACTTTCTCACTCCCATCATCCTCTAATCCATCTTCATCATAAACATTAAAATTGATTGTTTTAGATTCTCCACCTATTATAAAAAATTCAGGAATATTTTCAGGAGGAATATAGATCTCTGGTGAACCATCTGCTACAACAGTATAATCATAGATTAACGATTGAGCATAATTGTGATTAGTTGTTGAATCATTAACTTCAATGAAATATCTTACATTAGTATTTGGTTTATATTTGCCTAAACTAACTGCATAGGTTTCTATCCTTGTGTCATTGCTAAAAGGAGTAAAAACATATTCCATTTCTTTTTTATATTCCACTCCATCTACAAAATAGATCAAGTATATTTCTCCTATTCCCGTCTCATCTTTAACGGTAGTAACAACAGTTACTCCCTCGAACTGGTTAGGTATATGTGGAAAATGGTAAACTTTCAGAAATTCAGGAGGAGAAGTGTCTACAATCTCCCCCTTCACAAGATCCAATCCATTCAAAGAAGAGATAAGAAAAAGAATAATAGTTACAAAAGTTAAATACTTTATTTTTTTATTTTTCTTCTTCAATTCTAACCCCCTCCAATCCCTTTTCTTCTAAAAAGAATCCATAGTATTGCCCCTATACTAATTACCCCTACACTAACAAGGGTAATTTGAACGATTAGACTATCGCTTATTTTTTGTTTTTCTTCTATGATGGTAAAATTCCACGTCCGCGTATATTTCCACTCTTCTGACCAAGAACTATTGGAACTTTTGACAGTAAACTCTAACGTGTGCTCTCCTATTTCTAAACCTGAATAACTGAAATAATAACGTGTTTCTTGCGCTTCAGCGGTTATATCTCCTCCATCTAAAATAAGGCTAGGAAGACCGTTACCATAAGAGATGTTAAGGTAAAAGCTTTTTCTAGTCGTGTACTCTTGAATGTTGGTTTTATGCACTATCACCCAAGCTCGACGAGAACTGATGAGTGAACCTTGAATGTCAATAGCTTGACTATCATTCATTGAACGAAAAACAAGATACTTGATTTCACCATAACCGAATAAATTAAACGTCTTCTTCATATTGCTTGTTAAAGAAACATCTTCTACTATTAGGTCTCCATCCTCATCTGTCTGCTCAGAGACGAGAGCAACGACTGCAGTTATATTTGTTTCTACATTAATAGTATAGTTATATTCTTCTCTAGTTTGTATGGCGTAAACTCTTACAGCATCACCATTTTTGCGGTCTAAAACAGTTTGAAAATTAACCGTATCACCAATATTCTCAATAGCTAGCTCTATGGGTAAACCATATTGGTATATTCCCCACCCTTCAAAGTTATCTTTTCCAAAATAATCTTTAGTAGGCTCAGGATAATTATAATAAGCTGTTCCAGAGGATTCGTAGGTGTGTAATAAAATAATTTGCTTTACTTTTGCTACTTTTTCCCAGGTATACTCCCAGTTAGAAGCAGTCATAGACAAAGCAACTGCAGATATGTATGCACAAGATAGATCTGGAGAAGCTTGAGGGATTACATCATATTCGTTTTTAGCATCTGCAACTAGAGCATATTGTGTATAACCCATTGATCCCCCGAAAGCCATGAGATCAGGTTTTAAGCCATAATAGGTGTTACCGTGAGCTGAAGGTTCAATTTTTCCATTTTTATTTGCATTTCCTACAGTTATAGCTTTTTTAGCTGTTCCAGGAGAATTAATATAAGAGTTAGACCCTTCGTCACCAGATGTAGCAACAACCACTAGCCCTTCATCAGCTAACTCATTAATTTTATCATCTATATTCATAACTTGTGAATCTAACCTAAAACTAAGGTTAACTACGGTAATGTTATATTGCTCTTTGATCGTTTTCAAGTAATCTAGAGCATCTAAAACAGTATCATATGTCGTTTTTCCTTCATCATCAAGAACTTTTAGCGCAATTATTTTTGCCCCAGGACAAATACCAGTATATTCCTCTAACAAGGGATAATGGATTGTTCCGTTAATGTATGCACCGTTCTCTTCATCTAAATTACCAACACTTAATTCAAGATATCTTGTTTTTTCTTCTTTGCTAGTATAAACATAGTGATATTCTCCAGTATCCACCCTAACAGAATCTATATTTTCTATTCCTCTTCCATCCACAAGAAAAATTCTTATTTCTATCCCTTCTTCCCAATGAAAAGAACAGTCTAAGGTTTCATTAGGTCGAAGATAAAATTTTTTTACAGGAACAAAGTATCGTGGTTCAGTATAAAAAGAGAAACTATAATTTAAGGCTGAATTGTTCTTACCTGCAATAATAGAAGATACGGCAGTTCCATGTCCATTAACATCAGTTGGCTCATCATAAAGGTCATTTTCTTCATCAACAGATGAACCTACAAAATCTTTCCAATGAACGAGCTGTTCCTCATCAAACATAAAATGGTTAAGGTTTATTCCCGTGTCCAGTATAGCCACAGTCTTATTTCCTGGATCTAACTTTATCCATTCATCTTCTGTTAATTTTCTTACGTTTTTTCCTGAACTTGATTCCTTTGAATTGAGAATATTTTGTCTATCTTCTCTTTCATCCTCAATATAAGAATATGAATCATTCTCTATATTTATTTGATAAATCGAACTTACGCTTGAAAAAAATATCAGGACTATAATAATTGTTATTGCTAATTTGCTTTTTACCATTTCTCTTTCACCTATTACCTAAAACGATTATTTTCTCCTTAAACTGATTATTCTCTAATTTATTTTTAAATGAGGAAAAAAATTCAGAATATTCAGACTGGAAAAGTTTTGACTCTATTCTATAATTCTTATACGAAAAAACAAGTGTAGTGATTCTTTTTTGTTCTAGTTCTGTTTTAGTTAGAACACCTCTTCTTAATAAACTGACCATTTTTCCACCTGAATATAAATAGAGTAAAAAGGGAGAGTGTAGAAAGTGAACAATGTCCACTTTCTATTTGTTTTTGTTTGCCCATATCCACAGAAATCCCTATTGGGTCTAAAAGGAAGTCAATTTTCTGTATCAGAAACAAGGCAACATGAGCCAATTTAGCACTACTCAAGTACTTGGGGTTGGTATTAGACAAGAGTTCGTATCCAAATTGACTCATAAAATGTACGCTTATCGTTCTCTTTAAAAAGCTAACCCCTATATATAAAGATGCACAGAATTTAGATATTTGACTATTTAAAAAAAAATATTTAGATTCCCATAACAATGTGTAAATATAATGCTCTTCCGCCAAAAATGTTATGTTCAGAAGGTGAAAAACTATTTCCATTTTTTTAGAAATACCACTATCTTTTATATAAAAATGTGTATATGTAAAACACTTTTATAAAAAAAGTTATTCTCGGAAGGTAACAAAACGTTCTATATTTTCAAGAAAAGTCAATCCCATCCCTTATACTGATATATAAACATATGCACGAGGCTTGTAAAAGGGACAAAAATGTACAGTATAAGGTATAAAGATCATATTTCAAAAAATAAATTGAAATTAATAAATATTCAATCATCATTTACTTATATTATTAATAGTCAAAATTTCTATAGTTTTCACTATATGTATTTAAATATTAATTTCACAATAGTGATCTACATGCCTTTAGATGATAAAACAAAAGATGAAATTATCAAGTCTTTCAATAGTTTTAGTATAGTACAGGAACATAAAATATTGGAAAAAATGAGAAAATGTTCTTTTACTGAAGAAGAAATTGAAAATATTATAAAAACGAATATAAAAGAAGACATATCTCTTGAACAAAAAAATAGAACTATTAATTATTTACTAAATACTTTCAGTCCAAGTGTTTCTCGTTTTTATTATGAAGGTATTGATGACCGTTCTGGAATAGAAAGCAAGAAAATCAGAGAAATTGATTTTAGATTTAATTTCAATATATTTAAAAAACTAGAAACTAGTGTCATTAATTCACAAATTTTTTTTGCAGGCGATATTAAAAACAATGATGAATATTTGTGGGTTTTTAGCAGTATAAAAGAGAATTTTGGTTTTTTTCCCATATACTTTGAAAATGCTGATAATGAACAATTATTGAAACATTTCCCCATCATATGGAATAAGAAACTTCCTCTTCCTTTTACTGTCGTAGAAAATATGATCCCACTACATAAAAATGGTAAAAGAATAGCTAAAAAAGAAAAAAAGAAAGAACAACGGCCTAGAGATTTTTGTAATCAAGTAACAAGTGGAATAGACGGTTTGATACTTACCATTCAGCGATATGCGAATATTGGAGGAATTAATACTAAAAATCTCATAGTTCCTCTGCTAATTTTATCTAATAAACCTATATTGATTTCTAAAATTCCTCCTAGAAAAGAAGATGTTAAAGAAACTGAAGCTCTTATTTACCTTTTTCAACCAAATTTTACTCCAACAACGACTAGTAGATGGCTTATTCCTATTCTAGTTGTACATCAAGATAGTCTGTTAGATGTAATCAAAAAATTAACCGTTATCTTTACAATTGAACTAATATGAAGAGAAAAGATTTTCTACTTTATATATTTATAAAATTATAACATTTCTGAAGGTTATATTTATGTTCAACCTTTTTATATTTCGCACGAATGTTTAACAACTTATTTTTTGTCTTTTTTTGTTTCGCCCAATCTTTTTCTTGCTTAATTATTTGAATTTCCTATGTTTTTATATTTATCAAATTTAATTTTTTTACTTCTGTTCTTGTTTAACCAGTATTTTTTTCCAGACAATTTCTTCATTTTTGGTAATTTTTTTATTTTTTCCAAAGATCTCATTTATGAAATCACACATTTTACATTTTTCTTTACAAAAAGCTTTTTTCATGATTTTACCAGGTAATTGTTTTTCCGATTTTACTCTCTCAACGATAGATACAATATTACTAATCCTCTTTAATTCTATGTCCTCCTTAGGAAGATCTAATATTCTTTTTTTCTTTTCATCATTATTTAAGTACCATAACTCTGGAATAATTTCGATATTAGGGTAGCTCTTTCTAATAATTTCAGAATAGGTAAGCACTTGCCTTTTATCTCTGAGAGATGATTTTCCTGTTTTTAGTTCTATCACTCTTACTGCTTTTCGATCTACTGTCCAAGCTAAAATGTCTATTCTGCCTGTTAAAATAAATTTCTCTGATAATTCATACTCAATTTTGTATTCAACTCCGATAACAAGAGAAAATAATCTATTATTATTCTCTTCAACTAAAGAAGAACAAAGCATAGCCAAGGAGCGTAAATTAAAGTAAAGCTCATCGTCATACTTTACTTCTTTCTCTCTCTCAATTATGCATTCAAAGTCCTTTATTCCATCAGGGAAGAAAAAACGTTCTGTCAACTCGTTTAAAGCAGCAAAAAAAGACTCTTCTATTGTAAGTTTTTCGTTATTGTAAAAATATTCTACAATGTCAAAATTGTTTGAAAAAACCGATTGAAGAAGTAGATGATAAAAAGATCCAGCATTAAGGGCAAACGTAGATGGAGCATATTTTTTCAATCCTTTCATCTTCAGTAGAACAGCCGTATATGGTCTTCTTTCGCATTTATCTTCTTCAAGGACATCAGTAACGCAAATTCTAATTGGCCTTGCGAACATGATACTCACGCTAATCTATAATCTCTTAATTAATTTATAAAAAAGGAAAAAGTGGATTATTAAAAAGTAAATAAAAAAATTAATTGAGTAAATAAACAAACATTGGATATGAACAAGTAAAAAAATCTTCTTGTATCACTTGTAGCTAATTATGACTCAAAAATAGGACAAACAACTCATTGTGAGTGTTTAATAGAACTTTGTTTTTAATCTTCCTTTATTTCCCCTTAAATTTCATAGTATGAACTTAACGTGTGTCGATAAAAAGTATAGACAAAAAATCTAAGTGTCGATAAAAAGTATAGACAAAATAACAAAATCAAAAAAGAATAATGTTTTTTTTAACTTCAATAATAATATCAATTATAATTGAATGGGCGGTTCATTTGGTTCTTTAGTATACGATAAAACATAATTGAAAATGTTACTGTATAACACGTAATCTTTTTCTGGATCTAAAAAAAATTCTTTTCCTGTTACCACATCGTTAAAATAAGTAGTAGAATGTTCTAAAATGATTATTTGATTAACAAAAGATAGATTCAATATATCCATTATTTTTTGTTTTATTTCATTTGGTGTGGATGTGTTTTTGAAATTATTTATGATGATGTCCAAAGGTTTGATTTTAACATACTCTGGGAAATGGGCTATTCTTTCCGCATTCGCTTTCAGCAAGAACAAGTTGGGACTTGCGACTAATATTGGTTTATCAGCTACAAATAGTGCATTTACGCTATAAATATTCAAAGTACTAGGGCAATCTATGATTATAAAGTCGTATTTTATTTTCATTTCTACAATCAAACCCATCAAAAAATCTAGGAATGTGTCTGCAGTGAGTGTAGTATATCTATTATTTATTTCATTGAGAGTCAAAACAGGTTCTACAATAGCAAAATCTATTCCTGTTTTGTGTTCTATTATACATTCATCGAAAGATTCATGTTCTGAAGAGTCTGAAACATTTCTTTTCAACAACCAATCGGTTAAATATTTTTCCTTTACCACTTTTCGATTCAGCAAATATTGATAGCTAGGATTAAAAATATCCAGTTCAACGACTAGTGTTTTCTTTTTTTCTCGCACAAACATTTTTCCCATATTGAGTGCGAGCATGGTTTTTCCTGTTCCCCCTTCAAATGAGAAGAGAGTAAGTAATTTACTTTTTCTTGTCATCTATTTTCACCAATGAAAAACAAGTTTTGCCATTGACTGCAGTAATCCTTCTTATTATCCCCTTTTCCAATAAATACAATAGAGAATGCGTGATATATTCCTTATCACTGATATCATATTCCTTTTCCACATATTCTTCTATCTCATCTCTAGAAATTGTATTATTAGTGTTCAGAGCAAGAATGGACTTGAGCACATAGGAAGAAGAATGATCCATTATCTCAAGCATAGTCCTAGTTGAAAAGTAGTTGTCTATCTCTTCCTCTTCTTTTCTTAACCTAGAACTGAAAGAGTCATAAACTATTTTTTCTACTTTTTTTTCTAATTCGTATAATTTATCTCTAACAGTATAAATATTCAATTTTGAAGTAAGAAATCGCTCAAACTCTTTGACTATTTTTGATGCTAATAGGAATTTATACAACCCATGCGTGGTAATAACCATTAAACAAACGTATACAGTAATTGGTTCTTGATTCTTAATTAATAAATAATAATCCACAGGATAGAAACTTTCCATTTGCTTAAACAAATTATACTTTTTCATTTTTATGAAAAAACGAGTAGCTGCATGATCATTATACATCTCAGTTTGTATTTTTATTCTCTCCATACATCTTCTTGTTTTTTCTGGGGTGAGTAGAGCATATGTATCTTCTATACTTTCTAGTTTCTTCAATTCTTCTTCTTTTTCGTATTCGCTAGCAATTAAACCTTTATTTTCTCCTATTTTATAAAGAAAAACAACTGACAATTTTTTTCCTAAAAAGTCTGTTAGCTCGTTTGGTTTTTCATTATAAAGGTTATTAGGAGTATAAAATTCTTCCGTAGTGCTAACAACTTTAACTTTTACTTTGTCTCCAACACTGAACAACTTCCTCAATCGATGAGAAAGATTGAATTCTAGCTTCCCACCTTTTGTTCGAATGATAGGTAAATCAACTCCTTGTTTGCCTACTGTATCCTTACTCAAATTTTCCAAGTATATATGATACTCCTTTCCTCCTTCAATATCGCAGATAATCTCTTGTGGAAAACGAATTTTGAATCTGGTCAATACAGTTGTAGTGAACTCTATAGGTGATTCATGCTGTATTGTTTTATTCTCTGTTACTGTCATTTCTTCTGCCCTCCATGTGCTGAACGAAAGATGAAAAAAATTCTTTCCAAAAATGTAATATGTAAAATGCTTTTTAAAGAAAGCAAAAAATCTCGGACGATATCAGAGAATCGAAAAGTAAAAGTACTCCCAGGACTAAATATGATTCTGTCCTTTATAAATTGTTTAAGAACTGAATTGTAAGTAAATTTTCCTTCTTCTTTTTTATCAGAAGCGACTAAATATAAATGAATAGATGTTTTTTTTCCTTTTCCTTTTTCTTTTTTTCGCATTTTTTTCTCCTTGCATATTTTATCACTTCCGTCGCTCTGAGTATATATTATACTAAAGAATAAATACTCATTTAGTTTATTTACAACATATTATTTAAACTTTTGTTTTTATAAATACGGTAATTGAAAGGTCGAAGATATGTTTTATATATTCTAATGGTGTTAAATGCGTATGAATGGCAAAAAAAACTATTCTCTCGAAGAATTAATCGCTACACTTGAACAAAAAGGAGCAATACATATACTCATTTATTTAGAGGAAAAGAAAAATGCTAATTTAACAAGTATTATGGAAAATACACCTAAAGTTGGACAAACAGCTATTTATACTGCTATTCGCAAACTGTTAGATCAGGAACTGATTAATGAAAAGAAAGAACCCCCTTACAATCGCAGATTTTTTTCTCTAACCGATAGAGGAAAAAAAGTTGTTGAAATATTAAAAAAATTAAAAGAAATCACTTAATTTCCTAACTTTACTTTATACGTCCAATACATGATTTTTACAACTATTATTATGTTTAAGTCAAAAGTCCCTTCCTATTCTCTTTATTGCTTAGAATTATTTTAATTATTGTTTTTTTATAATCTTAAACTCATTTTATCTCTTCTTTTTTTCCTCTAATTCTTTTATTTCTTCGAAAAAATAATGAAGAAAATAAGGTAAAAAGTCTAAATTAAACATATATTCTTTTTATTGATTTTATAGAGTTCCAACAATTTTCTTTTCTTTTATTTTCTTTACTTTCAATAGGATATATTTTACTTTTTCTTTATTATTATTTGAAGCACTGACAGTTGTTAAAAACGTGAAAAGGTACCCAAGAGGAAATTTTAGATGAATGAAAAGAAGACAAGAAAAATTGAGAAAAAAAAAAGTCCAATGATAACAAGAACTCCAAGCAATGAAAAACAGAGAGTAAATAAAGAGAATAAGAGGGAGGAGCCTGAGGCCCCCAAACATAGGAGGTGATCCATCCGCAGGTTCCCCTACGGATACCTTGTTACGACTTTTGCATAGTCACATCCCCCGGTGTCAATGAGACTGAAACAGCCGCACTTCCACCGAAAGAAATTCCTTTGCAACGACGGGCGGTGTGTACAAAAAGCGGGGACACATTCTCCGTGCGTTGATGACACACGGATACTAGGCGCTCCATGTTCATGAGGACGGTTACAGCCCTCAATCCCTACTGAGGACGGGTTTGGAGGTCCGCTTCTCCTCTCGGAGTCGCTTCTCATTGTCCCGTCCATTGTGATGCGTGTGTGGCCCTGGGGATTCGGAGCATACTGACCTGCCGTGGCCAGCACTTTCATCTACCTTCATCGGTAGCGATCCCCTTATTGTCCTCAGCCAAGCCTAAGCTTGCTCTTAGCAAATAAGGGCGCTGGTCTCGCTCGTTTACTCACTTAAGAGCACACCTCACGGCACGAGCTTGAGACGGCCATGCACTACCTCTCTGTTTTATTCGAGTAAGGCCTTTAACCTGACTCACATTCAACAGTCGCCCCAGGTGAGTTTCCTCGCGTTGAGTCGAATTAAACCACACATCCCGTGCCTTGTGGTGCTTTCCCGTCAATTCATTTAAGTTTCAGCCTTGCGACCGTACTCCCCAGGCGGAGGATTTAATAGTTTCCCTTTGGCACTGACCAGGCTCCTGGCCATGGTCAACACCTAATCCTCATCGTTTACGGCCAGGACTACGCGGGTCTCTAATCCGCTTCGCTCCCCTGGCTTTCATCCATCACCGTCGGAGATGTCCAAGTGAACCGCCTTCGCCACTGTGGGTCCTGCGAGAATCAACGCATTTCACCGCTTCTCTCGCAGTACCGTTCACCTCTTCCATTCCCTAGTTCAGCGGTATCCCTGACAGCCTACAAATTAGGTTTGCAGATTTAACCAAGGACCTACTGAACCGGCTACGGATGCTTTAAGCCCAATAATCGTCCTGGGCACTCGCAGAGCTGGTTTTACCGCGGCGGCTGGCACCAGCCTTGCCCTCTGCTTGCTGTTGGAGCTTTGTACACTCCATCACAGTTAGGGGTATCCCTAACACTCGGGCTCGCGGGCTCACACTTTCGTGCATTGGTCACGATTCCCGACTGCTGCACACCGTAGTGCTAGGACCAGTGTCTCAGTGTCCTTCTCGGGGCGCCTACTCTCATAGCCCCTACCGATCATTGCCTAAGTGATCCTTTACATCACTTACTAGCTAATCGGCCGCGGTCTCATCCTGTGGCGTCCTAAGACCTTTCGGTATTGGCCCCTTCCAGGATTCCATACCTATCGGGTATTAGCCTCAGTTTCCCGAGTTTATCCCCGTCCACAGGGCAGATTGGCGACGTGTTACTGAGCCTTTCGCCATGCCTCCGAAGAGACATTAGACTTGCATGTCTTTAGCAAGCCCGATAGCACCCAGGTCCGGCATGATCAACCGGCTTCTTTTTGACGATTTTTTTTTGTTTTGTTTGTACGGTCTTTATTTCTTACCTTTTTCGCTTTTTAAAACTTGAATTAACTTTTTACGCACACTCCAAGTGTCACGCTTTTTCTGTACTTTACTACCAAAATTTTTTTTCTTTTGGCCTAAAATTCTCTAACTCATCTGTTTTTCACGCTTAGAGTTCTTGTTATCATTGGAGGTGATGCTTTTTTTTGTTTGTTTGCAATTTTTTTGTTTTTGCATCGTTTTTAAATTATTCGTTCGTTGGCTTTTTCTTTTTTTTTTCTAACGCAACGAACGTTTCTTTGTTATTGCTTACTAATATTATTATTTCTCGACAGCTATTAAAAATTGTTGTTTAGAGTCTTTTTAGATTGATAAATAAGTTCTTTTTCCTATCCTCTTACTTTTTATTTTAATATCGAAGTCTTTTTAACTACCTATCTTCATCGTTGTTCGATAATTTATGGTTAGTGATTCTGGTTCTTTAGTTTTACGTGATTTAATTCGTCTTGATGGTAGATCCAAGCATATTTATTCTCTTTATTCTTTTCTTGTTGTTATCCTTTTGACCTTTTTACTGTATATCATTCCTGACTACTATTTTCTTGAGGAAGTTACTTACAGTACTGCTTTTTCTATTTTAAAGTTTTATCGCTTCAATGTTCGTTATGATGGTTTATTTGTTGACACTAGTTCTAGTGGTGATAGTTCTTTTCTTGTTTCTCTAATCGACTTTTTTTCTAAATTTGATTTTCATAACGGTCGTTCTCCTGTTATTAAGGCTCTTACTGTTAACAAGCGTTTTGCCATTGTTCGCGCTTGTACTGCTATGCAAGCCGGTGCTTTACTTATGGCTCTTATTATTGTTACTCCTGCTCGTCCCTGGGATAAGGTTAAAGCTACTAGTTTTACTATTATGGTCCTCGTTCTTACTAATTTTTTGCGTATCGCTTTAATTGTTGGTATGACTGTCACCTTGATGGTTAATTATGGTACTACTTATGATGCTGCTTGGATGTGGTCTCATGACGTTTTAGGTAAACCTATCGGTTTTTTTGGTACTATTTTGTTTGCTTTTATAATTGAAGGTCAGAATGTTCCCATCCTAAACACTGTCTCTTTATGGATTGACAGTTTATTGGACCTCTTTTCCTCTAAAAAAGACTCTAAAAAAGACGATTAAATAATCTCTTCTCTTTTTTTTCTTATTTCTTTCTTCTCCTTTATCTAAAATTCTATCCTGGGTCTCTTCTTCTTATTTCTTTTTCTTTTTCTTAGAATTCTTCTTGGATTTATTTTATCTAACTCTTATCCACCGTGTGAAATTGGAATTATTCTTATAGTTAAATCTCCCTCTATTTTACTTTCTAGTTTTCCTGTTGTCTTTAGTTCTATTTTGTTATTTAAGATTAAAAATCCTGGTCTTATTTTTTCGTTCTTTACTAAATAATTAAATGCTTCTTCGTTTTCCTTTAGTGTTTCAATTAGTGCTTGTCCTATCGTTAGACCCTTTTTCACTCTTTTCTCCATTTTCTTTTGACTAATTGGAATTGAAGGGTGAAAAAGAATTTGTAGAGCGGCGTATTCTTTTATATTCACCCTATCACCCTGTCACTTTATCTACTTCACTTTTAATTTGTTCTTTTTTTATCCTATGTCTATCTCAAACATACTTAAGATATCTTCAATATCTTGAGCTATTTTTTCGTCTTCCTCGCTTAATTCTGCTCCTTCCTCTGGTTTAAGGAATTCTATTGCTCTTACAATTCCGTTTTCACATATCATTCTTGGCACATGCGATCTAGAAAAGAATACTCCTTCTGGTGGTTCATCTAATTCTTCGAATGAACCATCATATGATTCTGTATATACGTTTGTTCCAATAATTATTAGGTCTCTATAAAATCCCTTTGGGACACCTAAATCTTTTAAAATTTCAAAAGATTTTTTGAGCAAATCATCAGCTTGTTCTTGCATAGCTCTTTTTGTTGAGATCTCCACTTCCTTGCTTACTTGTTTTGTTTTTGGGATTGGTGGTCCTTGTTCGCCCTCTTCTTCTAGCGAATCAAGTGCTGATAATATCGATGGAGTAGGTCTGTTCCCTGGTGCTCCCATCTTGGCCATTTTTGCTGGCAATTGTGAAGTAGGCACTTGTCCTGGCCGATCTTTTATTCTTGCTACTTCTTCATCACTAATTGATGCAGTTAATTTATGTGGCTCTTCGTCAACTTCATCAAAAACGTTTATTCTGCTTTGTCTTTCCATTAGTTCTTTTGCTTTTCTCAGGACCTCACTACTTACTAGGTCTTCTTTTCCCATTTTTTGTAACATGGCAACAAATTCTGCTGTTTCTTCTCCTTGGTCGCATGTTTGGGGTATATATGCAAATCCATATTCTTTTTTCCTTAGATCTGATAGTGCTCTACTTCCAATAAACTTCTTTCTTATTTGACAATTTTGGCCCTTCCATAACCACATCCTTTTATCTACTTCGTCTACTATAATAATAACGCTTTCTGGCTTTAATTGTAAATCAGGAAGTTCGGTTAATGAACCATCTTCATTCACTTCTAATACTTTCATGTATTTCACACTCAACGAATTATCTCTATATTGTCCATATTTATATTTTATATATATTAATTTTGTTTCTAAAAAATCTCAAAAGTTTACTGACTATTATTTACTTGTCGACTTTTTTTATGTCTGTTTTTAAGTTTTTGAGACTTTTATTTATGTACTGATGAACGAAATAATATTATTTACTTCCAATGAATGTTTGTATTGTTCAATTGCCAAAAAGAAATTAGAGGAAGTTATCAATGAATATGGGGGCTTATTTGAATTGAAACTCAAAAACATTGAGCAAGAAAGCTCTGAGACACCAATAACTGTTTTACCTACTGTGATTATTGGGAAAAAGAAATTTGAAGGCGTTTTAGAAAAAGATCAAATCCATACTGCTCTTTTCTCTTCTTAAAATCTTATTTTTATTTCTTGAAGAATCTCTCGTAGTCTATTACTTCTTTTACCGTTTTTCCGACTGATTCATCTAAAATTGAAAGTTCTTTTAAGTATGCTTCCCATGATAATATTCCATATGCTCTAAGCCAGAGTTCGTATCCTTCTAAAAGTGACTTTTTGGCTTTTTCATGTATTTCGCAGAAAGTATCTTTTCCACTTTTTTCTTTTTTACAAATTGGGCAGTATTTCAAACTATTTTCCATTTTTATCACTCTTCTTTGAAGGACAATCCATTGATATGCAAGAAATTATTGTCTTTCTCTTATTTTCAATTTTTATCATTGGAAGGTTGTCATATTCGCAAATTTCTTCTGTTGGATAAATATTACCATATTGAGGTAAAGGGAAAGTAGCCTTACATTGTATTTTTGGATCCTTAAACGCCGAACAAGCAATAAAACGTTTTTTTGTTTTTTTATTTTTTACTATTATTAGTTCTCCCTTTTTGCATACAGGGCATTTTCCTAACACAATTAGTTGTTCATTATTGTTTGGCATTAAGTGGAGATCAGTTGCTAGTTCGTATCCTATTAATTCTTCTTTTTTATGGAATCCTTTCAATGTTTTTGTTAGTTCTTGTTGAATAGAAATTAACTCTGTTTTTAGTTCTCTTTTTTCCTCTTGTATCTTGTCCATCTTTTCTTCTAAATCCCTTGTCATGGATGGTGTTATTATGAGCGGAAAATTTTTTGACAAAACTCGTATGATTGATTCTCCAAGTAGAGTAGGTTTTATTTCAATTCCTTCGATGTATTCTCTGGTGTAAAGTGTTGTTATTATTTCTGCTCTTGTTGCTTTTGTTCCTAGTTTTTCGTCTTCCATTTTCTTTAATAGCGTTGATTCGTTAAACCTATTAGGCGGTTTTGTAAAATGTTTTTCATGTTTTATATAGTTAAAAATCACTTTATCATTTAATTTGACATCTGGTGTGTTTTTTTCTTCAAATGAAACATAGGGCTTATAATATCTCATCCACCCCTCTTCTATCAGCTCTTGTCCTTTAAAATAAAATATGTGTTTGTTTACGCTTATTTCTACTCTTTTCTCTATTTTTTTACCAGGCCCAGCAAAAACAGAGAGATATTTTTTTACTATTAGATCATATAGGTTTTTTTCATCTTTCGTACTTTGATTATCTAGTGGTAATCCTGTTGGATGAATGGCTGGGTGTGCAGCATCTGTTTTTTTACCTTCAAATGGTTTGAATCTCTTTTTATCTAAAATTTCTTCTGCTAGATTCTTATATTTTGATATCTGGCTAAGTTTACTTAAGATGTTTTTGTGTCCAAGTGTCATAGGAAGTTTTTGGCTATCCGTTCTTGGATAAGAAATAATACCTTTAAGGTATAGTTTTTCTGCAATTTTTAGTGTTTTACTTGGTGAAAATTTGAAAAACCAGTATGCTTGTCTTTGTAATTCACTCAGATTAAAAGGTGGTTGGTTATATATGGGTTTTTCTTCACTTTTAATATCTGTTATAGTTCCCTCTAAAGAACTACATTCAGAAGAGATTTTTTGTGCTTCTGCAAGAGTGTCAATTTTATCTTTAAAATATAATACACTAAAGTTATTTCCACCCATTTTAACTTCTGCAGCGATTTTCCAGTAAGGAATGGGAACAAACAAGTTGATTTTCTCTTCTCTTTCAACGATAAAAAAAAGTGTGGGACCTTGAACTCTCCCAATTGATAAGAGTTTAAATTTTCCTGTAATTCGTTTGTACGAACTAGAAAGGGCAGTTGTGAAATTTATTCCATATAACCAGTCAACATAATGTCTTAAAAGTCCGGCGTTTAAGAAACCTATGTCTAAGGATTCTTCCATTGCATCAAAAGCTTTGTTTATGTCACGTTTTGTTAGAGTTGAAAACTTCATTCTTTTTGCATTTTCCTTTTCAAAAACATATTTCAAAATTAAGTATCCGATTACTTCTCCTTCTCTGTCGTAGTCTGTCATTATAATTATATCTTTTGTTCCGCTTCGTAATGATTGGAAAACTTCAACATATTTTTTTGTTCTCTTACTTTTTCCTTCCTTGTATGTAGGTAACCATCGAAAATCTAAAGCTGGATATAACCAATTCTCTCCAATTTGGGACAATGTGAATAGATGCCCTATTGCTGGGACAATAATAATTTTTTTTCTATCTCTCTTACATAAATAAACAGAAACTCCCTTAATATCAACTTTTTCTGGCTTATTTTTTTCATCAATGGCCCAAGCTAGTCTATTAGCAGCTTGGGGTTTTTCTGCAATTCCTATTATATATGGTGGAGTTATTTTTGTTGTTGGCATTATTTAATCTCCAAGTGTTTACTTTCAAAGAAAAAGCACTGAATGGAGCCAGGACGGGGATTTGAACCCCGGATCTCAGAGAGAACTGATTTTCAAGACCAGCGCCGTAGTCCGCTTGGCTATCCTGGCTCGTGTTTCTATAACTTCTATTATATCATTAAATATTCTTCTGCACTTATAATTGAAAAAACGATGGCTAATAAAAATTTATCTTTACCCGATAGAGTGATTGTGATACTTATTTTAATCAGAGATAATTCTGTTGTATTCATTTTCATTTCTATTTTCTTTTTTTGTAGCATCAATGATTACCTTAATACTTGTATCATCATTTTTATTTCGAGAAGGATCTAAAGATGAACCTCTTATATTATCTATTATAATAATATCTCCGGAACCTGCTCTTGTTATTGTTGCCCATTCCACGCTTGAGGGATTATTTACATCAATATCTTCATTGACTACTGTGCACCATTTTAATGATGGATGAGCTGCAAAAGCAGCTAAAGCTACATTTTTTGCGTCTCCTGTTTTTCTTTGTGTAATAGAAATAACTGCATGTAACCATCCGCATCCTCCTGATGTTAAAACTAAATCATGAACTTCTGGGACTATCTTCTTAACATATGAGTATATAGCAGCTTCTTTTGGGAACCCCATCAGAAGATAATGTTCTTCATGAGCTGGTAATATTGTTTGAAAAACCGCATTTTTTCTGTGATATAGCTTTTTGAATCTTATTACAGGTTGAATTCTTTTTGTATCTAAAGTTCCTGTAATATCTACAAAAGGTCCTTCTTCCTCTGTTTCATCTGCAATTATCTCTCCTTCAATTACAAACTCAACATCTACAGGAACATCAATTCCAAAAATTGGTGTTCTGATAACCTTTATTCCGTTTTCTAATAAAGTATTTGCAACAGAAAGTTCACTTTCTCCATATTTAAGAGGTGTTGATGCTGCTAGAGCAATTAATGGATGATAACCAATAATTAGTGCAATTGGTGTATTTCTCCCATTTTTACGATTTGAATGAAATATTTGATACAAATCACGTGGTACCAAGCGAATAATTCCTTCATTTTTTGATAAAATCATGATTCTATGTATACTAGCATTGACTTTGCCTGTCTCTGGGTTTTTTGCGATAACAATGGCAGAGGTTAAATACCTTCCACCATCTTTCGGAAAAAATTTAGGGATAGGTAGCTGGTTAAAGTCGACTTCAGTTTCAACTTCAAAACTTGTTGAAAAGTCAGTTTCTTCGGGATATTTTGCTTTTGTAGACGCATTATTGAGTTTTTCATACATTTCCTTTTTATTTGATTTTAATAATAGATTAAACCAGCTTCTTGATTGTAATAAATTTCCAATTAATGGGTATTTTGTATTTTTCACTTTTTTAAAAAGAATTGCGCTATTACTATACTCCTTCATGAGTTTGGCAATTTCTAAATTTGAATCAACAGTATCATCAATTATGGTTAAAAGTTTTCTTTTTTCTAATTCATTGATATATCCTCTAAGACTCACTTTAAACACTCATTTTGTTTTAATAAAAGATGTAAATAAACCTTTTAATTGTTCCTTATTATTCCTTGATTTTTTTTCTATTTATAATGATTTCATTTAATGTTGATAGTATATCGTCAAAAATATAAATATTTTCAATGTTTAAGGAAACAAGAACCATTTTCCCAGTTATTTTGGAAAATCTCTCTCCTATGATTCTTACAAATTGTTCGTTTTTCATTCCATAATTTACTTTTTGCGTAATTTTGCGAACATTAGGATAGAGAGTATGGATGAAAAAGAAAAAAAGGAAAAGAAGAGGAAAAAAGATGGAGAAGATAGTCAAAACTTTGAAAGTAAAAATAAAAAATGAAGTTTTGACGAGGAGAAAAAAGGAAAGATTAAGAAGAATAACAGGGAGAGACACAAGGATAATAGAAAATATGTAAAAATTATTCATCACAACAGAAGAAGACTGTGTATGAAAACAAAGAAAGGAGAAATAAGAGTACATAGAGGAAAACTAGATGAACTAACATTGACAACATCAAGGCTAAAAAAAGTAGAAGAGAGACTGTTCCTCATGACCTTAAAAAGATGTTCCCTTACTGTTCTCACGATGAGTTTCAAGAGTGTAGAGACATAGCAGTACAACTGTACGAGCAAGGATATAGACCTGAAGCCACTCGTCCTCCAAAAAAGAGACCCAGAAGACAACTAATCAATAAGAATAGGTTTATTCTTACTAATTTGCCAAAAGAGAAAAACAACTCCATTTCTCGTTGGTGGGTAGGAATAAGAGACTCATTAGACACGTGGAAAAGAAAGACAAGGTATCATCAACGATTATGGTTGCCTTTAGAGATGAGCACTTTTCATCAAAAAGAATTGAAAAAAGGACAAATAAAAAGTTTAGAACTGAGATATAAACGTTCTACAAGTGAGTGGTGGGTGTATTTTCAATTAGAAGTTCTTCCTCCTTCTTCTTTTCCTTGTCCAGTTGATAATTCTTCTTCTCTTCCTCCAGCTGTACTGGGGATAGATCTAGGGATAAACATTCCTGCTGCAGGAGTGTTATTAACGCCCAAAAGGAAATTAACTATTAAAGAGATAAAATTCTGGCATACCAAACAGTGGAATAGAATCAATCATAGATATAAACTCAAGCTTTCCCGTCTTCAGAGGAAAGGGGCTTTAAATGACCAGTCGGGTAAAAAACACCAAATTTATCGTTTTCTTGGATATCTTCGTCGGAGATATAGAAACGTTAAACGGTCCTATATTCACCAATTTGTAAGAGATGTTGTGCAGACGATAGAGACCTATGCTCAAATGTATGACTTTTTCGTCGTCGTAGGTTACCCCAAAAATGTTAGAAAAGGAAAAGGAAAAGAAAAAGGGAAAGAAAAAAGTACTCGTTATTTTCGTAGAAAACTTCACCAGTGGAATTATGCTCTTGTTCTTTCTCTTCTCCGTCGAGCACTTATACTTCGAGGTTTTGCTCCTCATCGTATTCTTATAATAGACGAAAGAGGAACATCTTCTCATTGTTCCCGTTGTGGAAAAGAAGTTTCTCGTCCCGTTAGAGGATTAGTACACTGTCCCTTTTGTAACTATACTTACCACTCTGATTTAACAGGGGCTAGAAATATTGCTCGTAAGTTCCTTAGTCATCTTTTTCGTCCCCGTGCTACAACTATTGCTGATTACTTTACTGGTCAAAAATTCAGTCTTACTCATTACACTGTTTGCCGAGGACTCAGCCATTGGTTGTAGTCCCAGTAGACAAAAAGAAATAATTACTCTTATATTCAAGGGCTAGTTATTCTTTCATTTTTGTCTCTCGTGGAGTGAAGAAAAGAGCTTACAACTCTTTTTTTCTTTATGATTCCCCCGATTCGTGTATGACGTCTGTCTTAATCTCCTTCTTCTTTCATTGTATGTTAGGATTAAGTTCTCAAGAAACTGACAATTATCTCTTATTGTTTTTTTCTTGAAAGACTGAGTTCGACAAACTTCGCAAAAAGTAAATCATGTAAAAGGCTAGTTGAAGAAGAAAAATCGATTGGAGGGTATGATAAGCCTATAGTACCTAATTTCGGTGATTTTTCTGATATAAAAATAGATATTCCATTATCAAAAAAAATTACTGAAAGAAAAAATAAATTATCTTTTATTTCAACATCTTTGTTTACTATTTCTAGAAGCATGTCCAAAAATTAATTTTTATTGATATGGGGGTTTATGTCGGAATTATCACACATTTCCAGATTTTAGACTCCCACAAAGTAAGAAAATTCACAGTCATTAATGGACCTTTCCTTAAGAAACTGGTGAAAGTGGAACCGAGAGAAAGTAAGAGAGGGAGAAAGAGAATAGCAGAAAGGTGGGTAATATTAGCAATAGCAATCATTGCTAGAATAGAAGGGATAGCTTGGAGGAAGTTAGAAGAAAAGTTGTCTCTATGCGCTTTTTTGATAGAAGAGGGGTGGATGAGGAAGATTCCTTCTAAATCCACTTTTCATGCTGTGTGGAGAGCGACAGAAAGTAAAATCTTAGAGCAGTGGATAATAGAGTTGGGGAGAGAAATAGTGAGAAAAAAAGGGTTGAAAGCTATGTCGGTGGGCAGTTCAGGTTTTAAAATTCGTCAAGCTTCTGTTTTGCGTTTTCTCAAATGGTCAAGAGAGACACTAAAGAAAACCTCCCAACTAAACTTTTCTGGAAGATACACCTTATAGTTGGTTTACCCTCCAGAGCTATAGTCTCTCTAGCTCATTCTGCTAGTAACACTCACGATAGTAAAGTCTTCGGTTTGCTATGGCAGAAACTTCCTTCTGTACTCTTGAGACCTTTCTTGAGATTCTATGGTGACTGTGCCTACTGGATAGAAAATATCGTCGGTCTTCTTAGACAACATTCCTTTTTTCCCTGTTATTTGTTATTCCCCCAAAAAGTAATGTTCGTTATCCCTCTCCTCCTCTCTGACCAATAGTTCAAGCTCATCTTCTCTACCCTTGTCTCTATCGCCATAATCATCACCCCGAGTATCGTAGTACTATTGAACACGTCTTTGGTCTCCTCAAACTCTCTCTTCTCCCATCCTTGATCGTTTACCCTCCACCATCCTCTCTACTCTTTTTAGTTTTCTCCTCTGTTACAACTACCTTTTACTCCTTCGTACCGTTTAGTAGGCGAAAAAGAATTTTTGGACATGCTTTTTCTAGTTTTATAATCAAAATTTTTTTTCTATCATTGTAAATTTTTTTATTATTTGAAGTTCTCTTGAGTCTATTTTCTCTAAAATTTTGATATTTCTCGTAATTAAAAGTAAAAGTTTTTTAATGTTAAGAAGTTCGCTAATGCAAGATTGACAACTTCAAAGTATACTGCTAATTTTCTTGTTGCATTAACTGCTCTTATTTGGGGAACCAGTTTTGTTGTTATTCGTTTTGGATTGAATTATTTTGATCCAATATCTTTTGTCTTTTTGAGGTTTCTATTTTCTCTTTTTTTGTTTCTTCCTGTGATTATAATTAAAAAAATAAACGTCAAAAAAGTTCTTTTTGATAAAAAAATAATAGGAATTGGTTTTTTTAATTTTATTGCATTTTTCTTTCAATATCTTGGCCAAAATTTGACTACAGCCGGGAATTCTGCTCTTTTTGTTAACTTTTATGTTGTAATTGTTCCTATCTTTTCACATTTTTTTCTGAGTGAAAAGATTAGTATTAAGACCTATATCAGTGCAGTTATTGGTTTTATTGGAGTCTTTTTTGTAAGCACTAATCTAAATTTTCACGAATTAATGTCTGGAACCTTTCTCGGAAATGTATTAACATTTGGTGCAAGTTTGGGTTGGACTGGATATATAATAATATCAAAGAAATCACTTAACGAAACTAATAATGAGTTAGAAACTTTTTTTGGCTCTATTTTTTGGACTACTGTCTTTTTGCTCCCAGAGTTTCTTTATTTTTTAGTGATAAAGAAAAATGCAACTATAGGTTTTTCTTTAATTTCTATTCTATCTTTACTCTATTTGGTTGTTTTCTGTACGGTTGGAGCATTTAGTCTTTATTTGTTTGCTTTAAAGTTTGCTAACGTGGGTCAAAGTTCGATCTTTCTTTTACTAGAAATTGTAGTAGCTTTCAGTCTAGAAATTCTTTTATCTATTTTTTATTCTTCACTGTTTCCTCATTCTACTCCTGGTTTTTGGTCTCTTTTTGGAATTTTTCTCATAATTTTATCAATGTTTCTCGTTTCAATTAAGTTTAACAGAAAAAAGTGAAATCATATTCTAATTGATTTTTTTCAAAAATTGTGGTCTATTTATAGTTAATTGTTATTACATTATTAATGCTATTAGTAAATTCTATCTCTTTTGTTATTTATTTGATGGATTTATTTTCTAGAATCTGTTTATTTCTTGGAGTAGAATTTTTTATATTTCAAACAACAAAACGGATTTTTTTGAAAAAGAAAATATACTTTGTTTGGTGGAAAAGAATAATCATATTGTTGATACTTTATGTCATCTGCCAAATAATTGTAAAAATTTTAAGTGGATATTAACCTGATTGCAGAGAGCAATGCTAGAAGTAAGAAAAAAAGAAGTAAAGTTGTTATTTCTTTTTCATGTACTCTTTAACTAGTTCTTCACCCTTTCCGATCTTATATGTGCATGGTGTCGGAAAACGATCTGCTCCTCTTTTTAGAGCATCTAAGACAAGATTATAGTTTTTTGCTTCTGTTCGTACTGTAATTAATTCTTGTCCGACTTTTACCCTTGCAGCTCGATCTGTAGGCTTTCCAAATGATCTTCTCATCCCATCTTGGATACGATCTGCCCCTGCAACAGCCATCATTTTATTTTCTCTTAAAATATGGTGTGGGTGAATTCTGATTGTCATGTGATAATTTTTTGTTCCAAGATTTCTTGACAATATTCTGTTTACTGCAATACGTGCTGCTTCTAATGCAGTATGTCTTATTTGACATTTTTCTTTAGCTACTAAATGGATGTGAACAGGAAATTTACCTTTTCTATTTCCTGCATCATATGCTCTTATTCTTGGGTCTGGCACACCTCTAACAAATTTGTCTGTACGTGTGTTTGCTGGCCCACGTGTATATCTATAACAACTTGCTGGTCTCTTTCCCATATTTCTCACCTTATCTTGCTGATAGAGCTATTCTCTCTACTTCAGCTTTCTTCTTTACTGCTGCAGAATTAAGATCGTTGTTAGATGCTAATATTAACTCTTCTGCTACGATTTCGTCAACACTCTTGATGTTATTAAAAGACTTCTGTTTGATAGCTTCTGCTAAATATCTTAAAGCTAAGTCCACTCTTCTTTGTGGGGCAATGTCGACGCTTGAATGTTGAGCGACTCCTCCCCATGTGATTCTTGTTGTTTCTTCTCTTGGAGCAGAATATATTATTGCATCAACTAATACTTGAATTGGATTTTTATTTGTTCTTAAGTGAATTATTTCAAAAGCAGTTTTTACAATATTAATTATTCTCTGCTTTTTACCAGCATTACGACCTTTTCTCATAAGTTTATTAACAAAGCGTTCTACAATGTTCATCTCTGATTTTTTAAATCTCTGGTCTTGAAATCTTCCTCCACTATGAGGAATTATTACTGGACGTAAACTAATATATCTTTGTAAGCCTAAATCTGCAATTTCTACTTCATCAAAGCTCCATTTATTAAATAGGCGAATGTTACTTTCACTATTAGATTCTGCACTCATTACTCTCAGCATCACCCATCAATAATTTACTTAAAAATATACTGTTCAAAGACAAAGATTGTCTACTTGTATCTCTAATCTGAATAAAAATTCTTCCCAAAAAAATATATATCTCTCGTTTCATTTCGTATTCTATGAAATTGAAACATTGGATTTCCTTATTTCTTCTATTATTGGGCTCTTCTTTAATTGTTGCAGCCCTTACAATTGTATATTCTACTTATCCTGTTAGAAATAATATTGATCAATCAATTACTAATTATTTTTATTCAAACAGAAATGATGCAATCTCCCTCATTTTTTACATTATTACTCATTTGGGAGAAGAGCTTGTATACATAGGAGTAATTACTATACTTTATTACACGTGGGATAAATCAAAAGCATATAAGATTATGGCGGTTGTTTTAAGTTCTGCTGTTGTAAATGGGATTTTTAAATATTCATTTAAGCTAGAGCGACCTAGTCAAGAGTTTTGGTATAAAGGCGCAGAAGAAACTTCACCAGGTCTTCCAAGTGGACATACTCAAATAGCAACTTCATTTTGGGGAAGTTTTGCTTCAATAGTTAAAAAATGGTGGGTCTATGTACTATCTGTTTTATTGGTTCTGCTAATCGGACTGAGTAGAATTATTCTATCCGTACACTGGTTTACTGATGTAATAATGGGCCTTGGTCTTGGACTAATAATATTAGCACTTTTTGTTGAATTTGAAGATACGATAACTAGTTATGTTAATTCATTAGCAACAAGATATAAGATAATGTTAAGTTTTTTAGTTTTCATATTCCTTATTATTCCAGTTGTTATTGTATTGCCTTCCAATCTTATGGTTGGGGATAATCAAGTTTTTCCTCTTCTTGATATGTTAAAACTCGTTACATTATTTTCCACTGCAACTCTCTCTTATGCAGTAGAAAAAGACCTTATCAATTTCAATTCTAAACCTGATAAGTGGTGGAAATATATTATTCGCATAATAATCGGAGTAGTTATGCTTTTTTTGTTTTATTTTGGGCTTAAAGAGTTATTTAAGCTAATTATTCAATCTGTTACCTGGACTGGGATTAAACCTACTCTAGATCTTATTCGTTATGGATTATTAGGACCTGTTTTAATTCTTCTTTCTCCTTGGATAATGAAAAAGATTGGAGTATAAATGTAGTTTCTCAATTTTTTATTTTTTTTTATTCTAGATCTTCGAGAAGTAAAATATTAATCGCTCTATCGATAGATGTAGTGAAGATTTTTCTATCCGGCTGCTTGAAAATAATGACTTGATATATTCCAGGAGCTACTTGTAAAATCTCTCCTTTTTTTTGTGTAGCTCTGATGTCTTCGTTTTTCAAATTTTCTTTTGGAATTATCTTTTGGATGGACATGCATATTATACTATTTTGTGATATTTAAACACAACAATTATTTTTTCTGTAGTTTAGCAATAAAAAACCCAACAGTTTGATCAATTCCAGGAATAAACCTTTGTATTCCACATTGAATCTGACTCTGACTTAAGTAGGTGTTTCCAAATTGAAATTCTTGTTCCACTAGTTTTAAATCAGAGTTGTTAATTATATATTCAATAACCTCTTCATTTTCTTCTTTTGTTATTGTACATGTAGAATAAACTAATATGCCTTTAGTCTTAAGCATTTTACTGCAAGCTTTTAAAATCTTTTTTTGATATCTTGAACTTTCTTTGATAATTTTATGTGAAATGCTTATATGAAGCCTAGGTCTTAATCCTAATGCTGTACAAGGAGGATCTACAAGAATTTTGTCGAATTTAACTTGCCAATTTTTACTCATTTCAACAATATTGCCCTTAAGGGTTGTAATATTACGTAATTTGAATTTTTCAATTCGTTCGTTTAGTTTCTGTAGTCTATTACTGGATCTATCCACTGCAAAAATTTTGCCTTTCCCACCAGAGAGTTCATGAAGATGAATAGTTTTGTTTCCTGGAGCTGAGCAACAATCCAAAATTTTATCTTCAGACCCCGGGTCTACGTTTAAAGACGTCAAGTATGCTGGGAAACTTTGAAAGAACAGAGGTTCATTTTCCATTTGTAACTCAAGTAATGAAGGTACTTTATATGGTGATAGTATATTTTTCGCTGCGATTCCCCTTTTTTTAGATAAAATCTCATTATGACTCATTAGAGCTTCTGCTTTAGCAACAAGAATCTGTTCTAGACTAACAATTTTCACTTGATCGTTTTTTCTTACTTTGTTTGCTCTTTTAATTCCTGGTATGAAAACATCAGAGCCTTGATAGATCATCTCAGAAGCTCTGTTGTCCACTACAATCTCTTTTAAATCTTCTTCCACTATTAACTTAAAAGGTCCTTTGGGTTTTACTTCGATTAGATTCTGGAATCTTTTATTTATACGCGCTTTATATCCTAAATTCTGTAGATTTCTAAGTATTATATCTATTTTTTCATAATTTTTGAAAATATGAAGAGTGTATTCTTCCATTGGTGTAATTATTGATTTAAGATATTTTTTTCTTAGTTTTTTTCCAAGTAGATCATTTAAATACTTGGATAACTCTTCTGAAATAATCGGTAACTCTTGATGATATGTTTTTTGCATGGTTTTCAACTTTTGCTATCTGTATAAATGAAAGAATTTTACTGAATTTGTTTTTGTATCTAAAATTGCAACAGATGGATCTCCATACAAATCATAAACTTCTCCAGGATTAATGGCTAATGTATTTTCTATTTTTTTTAGCACTTTTTTGTGTGAATGTCCATAGATTACATAATCAAATCTTTCTTTTCCATAAATTAAACTGTTTAGTACTTCTGTTTTTGTACCGTGATACAAAGCAAATTTCTTATTATCTATACTGAATTTACCTATTTCTTCGAAGAAATATCCTTTTTCTTCTATTTTTTTCTTGATCAACACTGTATCCCCTTTGTTATTTCCTGCGCACAAGTAAAATCTTCCCACATAATTGCTGAATAATTCTATACAAAAAGGAGAAATTAGGTCACCAGCATGAATAATAACTTCTACGCCATTTTTTTCAAAAATTTCTAATGCTCTTTTTATATTTTCTCTTTTATCGTGTGAATCACTCATTATTCCAATTTTCATTGAATCACTCAAAATTCTATTTCTTCTCTTGGTGCGGGGAGGGAGATTTGAACTCCCGAATCACTAAGAATATGGGCCTGAACCATACGCCTTTGACCGCTTGGCTATCCCCGCTTAAATAATCATCATTACTTCTTTTAATTTTATTTTAAATCTTATTCTATTGGATAAAAATAACGACTATGTTTTGTACTTTAAATGTTAACTTTTTTTTAAAAAATATTTATTAATTAAAAAAATAGAAAAATATTGATTTTTGGGGATTAAGCTATGTCTTCAAGTTCAATATGCGGTGCAATACCTAGGGACATTAACTCTTGTAGCAATAATTTGAAGGCGTAACTTATTATTACTCTTGACACAGTTGTTTCTTCTTTACATACTGGACAATGATATCTGTCCTTATTTTTATCATGCATTGCTAAAAATCCACATTTTGAGCAGATAAAAGCTTCAGTTTTGTCAGATTCATCTAGTAATCTTTCTTTCAAAAGGATTGATGTTCCATGTCCAATTAAACAATCTCTCTCCATTTCTCCAAATCGTAGACCACCTTCTCTAGCTCTTCCTTCTGTAGGTTGTCTTGTTAGCATTTGTATTGGTCCTCTAGCTCTAGCATGTATTTTATCTTGTACTAGGTGATGTAATTTCTGATAAAATACTGAACCGAAAAATATTGTTCCCTCGAGTTTTTTACCGCTTTTTCCATCATACATTACTTCTCTACCTAATGGATGTAACCCCATAGTTTCCAAAATATCTTCTAAATCTTTAATTGAAACTTCACTAAAAGCTGTTGCATAGATCTCTTTTCCTCTTTGTGCTGCAGCTTTTCCTGCTAAGAGCTCCATAAGCATTCCCACTGTCATTCTGCTTGGTACTGCATGAGGATTGATTATAATGTCTGGGACAATTCCATTCTCTGTGAAAGGCATATCTTCTTGTGGTATTATTAATCCAATTACTCCTTTTTGACCATGTCTTGAAGCAAATTTATCACCAATTTCAGGTATCCGATCTGAACGAACTCTAACCTTAACTAATTTATTACCTTCATTTGTATCTGTTAGAATAACCATGTCGCTTATTCCTTTCTCTCCATGTCTCATTGCTTTACTTGTTTCTCTTCTGTTTTGTGGAGGTACATCGAATTCTGTGTATTCTTCTAAAAATCTTGGTGGGCTAGTTCTTCCAATCAATACTTCTCCTCGATTGCCATCTACTTCTATCTCTGGTTCTATTATTCCATCTTCTCCAAGATGAACATACTGTGAGACATCTTTATATCCTCTTACTGTATCATCTGGAACTTCAAATGTATCCTCTTGTCCATTTGGATATTTTCGCTCTTCAGCTTCGTATGTTCTATAGAATGTACTTCTTCCTAATCCTCTTTCAATTGATGCTTTATTTATTAGGAGGGCATCTTCCATATTATATCCTTCATAAGAGAGTACAGCTACTACGAAATTTTGTCCAGCTGGTCTATTGTCAAAATGTATTGCATCCATTCCATGTGTTTTTACAAGAGGTTTTTGTGCATAATGAAGAATATGTGCTCTTGTGTCGACTCTGTATTTGAAGTTAGCTGCATATACTCCTAAAGCCTGCTTAGCCATACCAGCCTCATAGACATTACGATCTGAACGGTTGTGTTCTGGATATGGAATTAAGGAAGCACAGATTCCTAATATTGTACTTGTGGTAATTTCCATGTGAGTTGTTTCTTTAGAAATACCTTTTTCATCTAGAGCAATAAGCAGATTTTCTTCTTCTTCAGCATCTACGTATTCAATAACACCCATTTGAATTAGTTCAGACCAAGTTATTTTTGCGACTTTGGATTCTGGTATTTTAGATGTTAAAGGAACACCATTTTCAACAACAATTAGTGGTCTTCTTACTCTCCCTGCATCACAGTTGATAATTAATTCGTTAGTTTCTTCATAGAATGAAACATTAACTTCGTGGTGGAACTCTCCCTTTCGTCTATTTTCAATAAGTTTGTTTCTGAAATCCCAACCGTCTTTTGCTATTCCAATAAATCTTCCATTAAGAAAAACTTTTGTGTTTTGTGGATCTTTTAATAGATCCATTCCTTGAGAATTAGGTGTTGTCATTTCTTCATAATTAATAGGCACTAAGTTTAGTAGTTTAATGAGTTTTTGTTCAACTACTTTTTCGTCAATTCCAACGCTTATATATGCTTGTAAAGCTAAATTCTTAACTAAACCACAATTGGGTCCTTCAGGCGTTTCATTGGGGCATATTTTTCCGTAATGTGTGGGGTGTAAATCTCTTGCCTCAAAGTGAGGTTGGCTTCTGCTTAATGGACTTACTACTCTTCTTAAATGACTTAAAGCTGACATATAGTTTGTTCTATCTAATAATTGGCTGACTCCAGATTTTCCTCCTGTCCAATTTCCTGTAGCGAGAGCATGTCTTAATCTTTCTGTAATTAAATCGGCCCTAACTGCTGTTTTTAAGTTTGGTTTTTTTCCTCTTACCGTAACTCTTTCTAATTGATATTTTATATCCCTACAGAGAGCATGAAAAGCAACTCTGTATAACATTAGTAGAAGATCTCCTGCTAGTTTCAACCTTTTGTTTGCATAATGATCTTTATCATCTTTTGGACGAATTCCTGCTTCTAGTTCTAGCAATCTTTGTGCCATTCTTGCTAAGAAGAATGCTTTTCTTATTCTAGATTTTTCATCACTACCTAAATGTGGTAGTAAATATTTATCTAAAACTTGTTGGGCTCTGTTTATTCTATATTCTTTGGTTTGTCCAACGGCTACTCTTTTTCCAATATAGTCAAGAGCACTTTCTGTTGAATCAATATCTGAATCTTCTCTCATGAGAATTGACATTACACGTGATCTAAGTTTTGGAGTTGGGCTTATCGCCATAGCAATCATATCATCTCTTTCTATTCCAAGAGCTCTCATGAGAAGAATCAGCGATATTTTTCTTGGCATGCTTGGGAAACTTACTCTTAATTGTCCATCAGCTGTATGCTCAGCTGTAACTGGCGCTCTAAATCCATGAATTACACTAAATACCTTAGCTTCAGAGGTTATGTTTCCTTTACTTGATACATCTTCAATTAGGATTCTATTGGGAGCTAAATCTTCTTGTGTGACAATTACTCTTTCGCTTCCATTAATTATAAAATAACCACCTGGATCGCTTGGATCTTCACCATTTCTAATTAAACTTTCTTTTGATAGGTTGTATAAAGAACATTTTTTTGATTTTAGCATTATGGGTAAGTAACCAATAAATACTCTAGCTTGTTCCTTTGGAGTATCTATCTCTCCTTCTGCTTCCCTTTTAATTGGAGTCATATATAAAAACATTCGAGATGCATAAGTCAAATTTCTGATTCTTGCTTCCATTGGATAAATTGTACTTTGAGACCCATCTGCTTCACGAACAGTCGGTTCTTCAACTTCTATTTTATCTAATCGAATATAATAGTCACTGTCTTCAGGTTCAATGATTTTTATTTCTTCAAGAACTGATTGTAAACCGTGTTCAATAAAGGAATTGAAGCTATCGAGATGTTGCCTTACCAATCCAAGTTCGTCAAACATTCGATTTATGTAAACCCACCTATCATTGTTATTTTTTTGTGAGCTGCTATTCAATTTAGTTTTAGACATTAAAACACCTATTTTATGAATTCATAAAAATTATTTCTCTTGTTTGTGAATTCTGTGTTGTAATAAAAAGCTGTTGTTTTTTGACATGTTTTGTAAAAAATATTTGAATACAAAGAATTAAAAAGCTATTGAAAAATATTCATAAATATAAAGCATATTGCACTAATTAAGTTACTTTGGTAATGCAAACTGATTTGTGAGTGAAAATGACTGGTAATGGAGTTAAACTTTCTATTGATGAAATGCAATTTATTACAATTTATCAAGGCATTGTAAATATAAAGATAAGAGATTGTATAATAGAAGAGAGTGAAAATAAAGTTTTGTTTGTAGTTGAAGAAGGACAAGCTGGATTAGCTATAGGAAAAAGAGGAACAAATATAAACAAATTAAAGGAATTAATTGCTCGTGATGTGGAAATTATTGAATACTCAAGCAAACCATCCATCTTCATAAAAAACTGTTTCCTTCCTATTATACCTAAAGACGTTTCTATTCAAAACAGAAAAAACGGTCGTGTAGCCGTTGTAACTGTAGATCAAAAGGACATTGGCCTTGCAATAGGGCGTGATGGTCGTACAATAAAAAAGGTTAAGCAATTAGTTGCAAGACAGTTTGATATAGTTGATGTAGTAATAAAATAATATTGGCGACTGAGTTTAAAAATGATAGTTGATTTTGGGACAAGAAATAAAAAAATAAAAGCATTGTTCAAAATAATTAAAGAAGAAAAAATCTTTTCTGAATCATTGGAAAATGAGGTAATAAGTTTATTTGGAGATCGAGGAGAAAAAGCAATAAAAATATTAAAAAATAAAAGATTGGTAAAACTAAAAATAAAATCTAATCTCTGTTTTTGGATTGTAAAGGGAAAAAACAGTGATTATGTAATCATTGATACTCTCTATTGCGATTGTAGAGATTTCTATATGCGTATAATTAACAGGAATAATGATGAACCCTGTTACCATTTATTGGCTAAAATAATAGGTGAAAAATTAAACTTATATCAAGAACAAGAAATGGGTGAAATAGAATATAATTCATTAATTTATGATCTTTATTATAAATAATAGAATTTTCTGGGTTAAATAAAAAAGTTGCCTTTATGCAATTTAAATGTTTTAAATGTTATAAACAGTCGGTTCTTATAATTAAGCTGCGTTTAATGTGTTTATGGCTTAAAATAAGCGTTCAAAATCAAGTCACTAATATTTTTGTATTATTTTAAAAATGGAAGTAGAATTGTTTTCTGACAAACCGCATTAACTTTTTTATTGGTGGCTCGGGGGGGTTTCGATCCCCCGACCTCAAGATTTCTCCTCGCAAGCCTTAATCTAGCCCTTTAACATAAGATTATGAGTCTTGCGCTCTAGCCTGCTGAGCTACCGAGCCTATAGGTTTGTAATTTTCCTTTTTGTAATTTTTCATATTATTGTATATTTATTTCTTTTGTTATGTTGGATTTTTTGTAAAAAGTGAAAGAAGATAGTTGTTTTTTATAACTTTAGAGATTTTTTGATATACACTATATTTTATGTGCTGTGGAGTGAAGGTGAAAAAAGGAGATTTTCTTTTTCTTCCTTCTTTATAATTCACACGATTCGTGTATAGAGTCTGTCTCATTTTCTTCTTTTATGTAGGTGTGGTTGAGATCTCAAGCACTAAACTTTTCTTTTCCCTCTTGAAAGACAGAATGTAAAAAACTTATGAGAAAAAGTAAATCATAAATAAAAAATAATATAAAGCATATTTTTTAATCCACTTTGAAAGCAATGAGTCGAAGACAAACTAAAAGAAAAAGTCGTGATACTAGTCCAATGCCTGCAACAGGAGCAGGATTAATGCGTTATTATGATGAGGACTTACCTGGTGTTAAAGTAGGACCTTGGTATGTAATCGCTTTTGCATTAATATTAATTGTAGCAGTTTTTATGGGTAACATCTTCACTCCAAATTTAAGTTAGAGGTTATTAAACTCTCTTTTACATTTTAATTCAGTAAAGTATCTTATGAGGAAGATAAAAAAGGTTTTTTCATCAATAAGTTAAAAAATGGAGAGAATAATTGTTTACTAATCAAAATGACAAAAGCGATAGTAAAAACTAATAAGGGAACATTTGAAATTGAATTTTATGATAAGCAGACTCCAAATACTACCAAAAATTTTGTAATGCTAGCAAAAAAAGGATTTTATAATGGAGTTAAATTTCACAGGGTGATACCTGATTTTGTTGTCCAGGGTGGTGACCCTACAGGAACAGGTCGAGGGGGACCTGGTTACAAATTTGCTGATGAGTTAAATAATGATGTCCAACATCATGATTTAGGCGCTGTTTCTATGGCAAATGCGGGACCCAATACAAACGGTTCACAGTTTTTTATTGTTTTAAATCCAAAAAACTGTAAACATCTAGATGGTAAACATACTGTTTTTGGAAGAGTAATAAAAGGAATTGATGTAGTAAATACAATAGTTCAAGGTGATACGATGCTAGAAGTTTCTATTGTTGAGGAGTCAGATATAATAAAAAACCATGAATTTCAGAAATTACCAATTTAATTTTTGTTCAAAGCAATTGTAAGTTAATCTCGCTCTCAGGTAAGTTACTTCAATAGAATAAACAAGAGGAACTAACCATTCATTGAAGCAGAAGAGAGAGTTAACTACTTCTCCATTAACTTAATTTATGAACTGTTTTAGAAGTGTGACCGCAATGAGAACAAGTCTAGCTATTTTCTGAGGGTCAACTGTTATAACTGGTTATGCTGGTGAGATAAGGAGATCAAGAACGAGAGGAAAAAGATGTAAGACCACTTATTTATTTCTTGTAATTGAAAAATTTTTTTGTTTAAAGAAGAATTACCTTATTAATACTGTCGATTAAATATTGTGTGTCATCAATAAATTCGCTTAATTTTCTAGTTATTTCCGACTTTAGAGAAAATTTATTTAAAGCTATTTTCTCTTCTAACATTAAAAGATTGGTTTTAATGTTAGTAATCTCGGTATAAACTGTGATCAAATCATTTTCTCGAAGCGCATTTAATAGCGATTCTAAAATATCTAGGATATAATAAAGTTGTGTATTAATAGATCCAGATTCATCGAAATCTTCCATCATTAGATTAAATGATATCTCCTCGACAACTGAGTAGATGTCTTCATAAGCTATTTCAAACATTGATAATACTAGTTCGTCTATTTCAAATTCTTGTTCATCATTCAAATCTTTTACATTAAGTTGTTTTTTTATGAGATTCAATTCTTCATCCAACCAATTGGTAAATGAAGGTGTAATTATGGGATTTGATTTTTGAAGTGAACTAGCAGGGATAAAATCTTTTAACGGTGGATATTTTTTATAATACTCTGTTTTAATTTCTGAATTTACTATAAACTCAGGATAGTTTTCATAGACATACTCAATTAACTGTCTAATGCTATAGTTTTTGAAATCATAGCATAGATCTTGTATAACCTGTTCATAAATTTCCGGGATGTCATGTTCTAGTAAATATTCTTCTCCATATTCTGTTAATTGATATCTATGAATTACTTCTCCGTCTCCTCTGTCTTCCTCAATGTGGAAAATATAACCATATTCTATTAAATCCTCTAAATCTTCTTGCAGTGTTTGGCAGTATGGTCCATATTTAAATGGGATAAAGGAGTATCCTGTATTTAAGTGATAATTATGCTCCAAAAGAAAAACGTACTTTTGAAACTGGATCCTTCCATGTATATATCCTGCATGTTTAAGTAGCGTAAGAAGGATAAGATTACGAGACATTCTACTAGTAAATATTAGAAAACACTATTTAAACTCAACTAAGAAATTTATCAACCAAAGAATTTGGTATAGTAATTAAGAAATACTACGTCATCCTATCGTTTTTAACTATTTTGTTATTATAAACTATAATGGCCAGTTTGCTTAAAATTTCTGACCATTATTACTTTAATACTTTCAAAAAGTAAAAAAACGATAAGTTTAAATGAAATATGAATCTAAAGGGTGTAGAGTTAAAAAACGGGGCAGTAGTTTAGCTCGGTCGATGATCGTGGACTGTCACTCCATGGACCCGGGTTCAAATCCCGGCTGCCTCGCCACTCATTTCTTTAGTTTGTTGTTTTGTTAATGTGTGTTTATGAGAAGAAAAAGTCTTTAATATTTTCTTCAGCCCAATCTATCATACTTGATACTACTGTAAAAACTATAATAAAAATAAAAATGGCAATGCCTATAAGTAATATTTCCTCTAAAATTGGTGAACCTTTTTTATTTTTTAGTATGAGTTTAAAATTTTTTATTATATTCTTCATTTTCACTAGTTATTATGGTTAAAGAATTATATAAGCACCACATTTTTTATTTATAAAAATGGTGAGGAGAGGGAGATTCGAACTCCCGAACCACTAAGGACTGGGTCCTCATCCCAGCGCCTTTGACCGCTCGGCAATCTCCTCTTCTCTTGTATTATGAGCCAAAAGGAGATTTTTAAGTTTGTCGGTACTTAATTAAGTTGTTTTAATTTTCAAAGTTGCAGTTTAATTAGATGAAACTTTTAAGTTAGTTTTTTAAAAAGTAACGACACCTCCAAAGAGTATTTTTATACTTAAAACAATTGCGACATGAACTATGGAGGTTATAATTAATTTTAAACTAATTCGGTTCTCTTTGCTAATGGATAATAAAAAATAATTATTCAGTAGATTAATTAGTAGGAAGGATATTGACATTGGAGAAAGTAGATTAAATGTATATTTTGAATATCCGTTTTTTAAAAAAGAATAAATTCCTGAGAAAAACGGGGCTATTCCCCCAATAATGGCAATAGTTACTAGAGTAATGATTCTAATGATTTTTAATCTTCGATTTAATATTTTTACTAGATTTTCCTTTTCTTTTATTGCTTCATTTCGTTTTTTTATAAGATTAGCTACTGTTTTTATCCTAGTTACATTTTCCCTGTAATCAGCATTAGATGCTGAACCAAGTAAACTAATAATAACTGGATATTGAAACTCTACAAGTGACAGAGCTTCTATTGGATTAGACCCAAGTTGTATCTCTAATAATACATCTCTTGACATGTACGGAATCCCGAATATTGCTTGTTCAATATTATAACCCTCTTCTAACAAAGTTGCTATATCGTTTAGAAAAGTATCATCAGAAATGTTCAGTTTTATCATTTTTTTCACCAAAATTATTAAATTGTATAAATTGTAGAATTAAGGATCCTATTAAGGAATACAATAATGGAAATAGAAAAATAAGAAAAGAATCACTAGAAAGAACTATAGACACAATAAGGCTTAAAATTAAAGGTAGTAGTGAAGAAAAAGCGATGAATATTGATATATTATCTTCAATAGCATTCATCTCTCTTTTTATTTTATTCAGAAAATAAGGGTCTGATTCAATAAAAGATTCTTTTCTCGCTATTCTTGAAAATGCTTGTTGATATTCCTTATATTCAAAAAAGTTTTTTTCTTCTTCCAAGACATGTGTTTCACTTTCGTTTAAGTTTAATTGAAACATCAAGTTTTTTTGGAAATTTTTTAATTTCAAATTTTGAACATCAAAATCATTAATCATCTCAAGAGCAAAAGGTAATGACTGAATCGCTGTCATGCTCATCGAAAGTGAGTTAATAAATAAAAATGTCTGTTCATCAAATTTGCTTTTTTGTCTTAAAATTGATGATATTGTTGACAATGCAGATATTTCTACAATTGTAATATATGTGATTATTGAGATGACTATTGTCAATAGAAGATTTACTTTAATAACTAGTAATTGAATTATCAAAATGGAGATTGAGGAAAAAAAAGCTATGTTGCTTCTTCTCACAAGTTTCTTAATGTGTTCTGGAAAAATAAACGCTTTTACTTTTTTGAATTGAATGTTAACTAATAAAGTTTCAACAACAATTTTTGATATTATATTATAAAATTTCTCACTTTCAGAATTTTTAATTGTGTATTCCTTCAGTATCAACACCTCTTTTTTTTGCTTCACTGTAATTCCCTTTCTTTCAATAAAATCTGTTCATATCTTTTTGATAATATTGAGTTGGTTCGTAAACTTTCACGAATTTGAGTCAATTTCCATGCTTTGTCGTATATTTTTTGATAAAAAGAGGAAGAGTTGTTACTGTTTTTATTATTTATCTCAAATATTTCTTTAATAACTCGTGATATTTTTCCATCATTAGTAATTTTTCTTTCCATTACTATTATTACTTCTAATGAAAGAAAATCCTCCGCTGAGACACCATAGTTTGACCATCTTCTGATTAATTTTTCAAAAGAATCAGAGTGAGCTGTTTGAATCCCTTTTAATCCTGAATTTAGAGCTTCAAACATAGCTTTTGTATGCTCTCTTGTTTGTATCTCCCCTAGATATATCCAATCTGGAGATCTATGCAATAATTTTAGGATTTCTGAAGTTTTATTATAATTCGATTTATTTGAATCAAAAGAATCTACTTGTATTACTGTTTGTTTGTAACCTAATCCCTTTTGACTAATTGATTCTATTGCATCTTCAATCACAATTTTTCTCCAAAATTTTGGGGTGTATAAATCAATTGCATTAGCTAGCGTAGTTTTACCAGCATTAGGTTCCCCTATTATGGTTATGTTTTTTCTTTGATTGACAGTTTCAATGAGGTAAGCTCCAATTATTGGAGGAAATGATCCTAAATTAATTAAGTCCTTAAGTGTAAATGGATTTGCCTTTATTTTTCTTATATTTACTGTTGGACCGTTTGGTGATAGTGGTGGGAAATCAATTGCTACTCTTAAATGGAAGTATTGTGATAGTAATTCTACTTTTAATGAGGGATTTTTATATGATATTGAAATTGGGTGCTCTAGTTTTATTCTTGAAATTAAAGCTTGCATCTCTTCTTCTGACAAAAATATTGTTGTTTCACAACGTCCAAAAAATTGATGATCAATATATATCGCTGTTTTTGCACTATCTATATAGATTTCATTAATTGTATTATCATAGAAAAGCGGCATTAGTTTATAAAGTTTAATTAATTTATACGTAAATATTTCAACTATAATGTCTTTGTTATCTACAGTCGATTGTTCTTTTTCCAATCTACTAAGAATAATGGATGATATTGTTTTTATTAACTCATCTAATTTTAAAATTTTGTTGCTTAAACGATCTTTCATATTATATAGCATATCTACTAATTCAGAAAATAAGAAGGTATATTCGTCAAAATCAAAAATTGTTTCAGGTAAATAATAGTGTTTACCGTTGGATCTAATTATTTTTACATTAAAACCTCTGATTTTGTAACTTGCTATGATTTTTTCATCACTATCCTCTTTATTTTTTTCTAACTCAGTTATTTGTCTCATATTCTCTTGTTATTATTAGATTAACATTTATCAACACCACAAAATTTTCTAACTATTCATTTATGTGTTTCAACGTTAGATCTCAACAATTATTTAATAGAAAAATATTTATCAAGAAAAGTTTGAATTTAATTTTCTTGATATTTCTTCAAATATATTTTCATGATTATATTTGAAAATTAACTCTGAATGTTCTCTTACAGTGAACTCTGCAACGTTTGTAGCTCTACCCACTAATTTTTGTGTAAACGCTGATGATGTGTTCATTTCACGTGCAAATAATTTGTCTGCAGTATAAGCTGTTGCTGCAGCAAAGGGGTAGGGCCGTCTGCTCCCTCTATCCTTGTTTGGGATTTTAGCAAGAATTTTGAAGCAAGCTAGTTGTAATATCTTTTCATATACGAATGATTCAATTTTATACTTTGCTTCAATTCTTTCTTTAATTTCGGGATGCGAACAAATTAAGTAACTTACTCTGGAAATATATTCCTCACTTCTTCTAATTTTTGAGGATGGTAATTTTATATTTAGCGTCTGCATTAAACTTATGATCTTTTTTCCTGAGACACGATGCCCCAGTTCACTATATGTTTGTACTATTTCTTTAAATTGCACTGGACATGTATTTTTTGATTCTCTTACCGCTAATAATAATGATATAGCAGACAAAACGACATGATTGTTAATTTCCTTTCTAAATTCTCTTTTGTATTTTTTAAATAGGAATATAGCTCTATTATTTACTTGTTCTGGGATATCTAGTATTTTACAAACCTTATTCATTATCGTGAGAGATCTATGCATAGTCTCTTTTCCTTTTACTGCACTAGCAACATGATATAGATTCTTGAATTTCCTAAATTGCTCCTGTTTCAATGGTGAAAGTGAGGTTCCATATGTGTCTTTAAAGTAATATTCTTTGATTGTACCTATCGAAGATCCGAGTGAACTTACTGTTGCAAGCTGATTGTCAATTGCCGTATATTGTGTCTTTCTTCTTTTTAAAGGCTCTTCTATTATTCCTAGTTGATAATTGCTACTTTCATACACTGCTCCTAATTCTAGGCCACAATTAGGACAAACATATCTTCCTGTTTCTTCTATAATCCTTGAATTGCATTCATCACAATATAATTCTGCCATTTTTCCCAAGAGAACTACTAAAACAAAATTAATTAAACTATTTTTTATTATTCTAGAAGGTTTTTATTATATTTGACCGATTCAAATTAGCTTTCTTGTTCCTATAACTGATAGTTTCGTCCATATGGGGGAGGTGACTGAAATTAATATCTGTTTAGTTAAATGTGTCTCTTAAAATGTTGTCGCGTTCTTTGCACATTTTCTAAAGAGTCTTGTTTTTATTCATTTCATCTTTCCAAGTAAAAGCAAGATTATCAACTAATATTAAATTAAATAATGTTAGAATCGTTGGAGTATTTACTCATTTTTTTGATGATATAAAAACTGTTTAATTCTTTCTTCTATATCTTTATTTTCTTTTTCATTAAGAAAACAAACAAATTTTATGATGGCTTCACTTGATTGTTCTGAAATAATATGTTCAATTGCACATGCATCTTGTAAGGCGATTTCTTTATCAATTTGTAAAAATAGTAAAAAATCTTCTATTGCTTGATGTCTTTGTAAGAGTTGTTTGGCCACAGATAAACCTTTTTCTGTAATAACAACTCCCTTATATTTCTTATATTTGATTAATCCTTCCTCATGTAGTTTTTGAACCATTTCTGTAACTGATGACAAACTTTGTAGTTTAAGTCTTTTTTTGATTTCACTCACTTTAGCTATCCCTTTTTCCGAACAGATATCATAAATAATTTCAATATATTCCTCTTTTCTTATTGTATTCATTTTATTCGACTACTTATTTAGGTGAGTTTTTTTTATTAATATATTCTTTTTTATAATAAAAATTGCGTGGTTTATAAATGTTCATTTTCTTAGAAAATTAATGAAATTAAAATCTAATCCACTTACTCATCCATTAGTAATTATAATTATTGTTATTATTATGTTCAATCAATTTGTTGCCTTTTCTGTACTCAATTTATTAAATGAACATTCAGAATCTATTTCTGTTTCTTCTAATCACACAAGAACAGTTATTCCTGAAACACAAACCACATATCTTGGAACAAATATCTCCCCAACGCAAACAGTTTCTTCTAATTCTTCAGTAGTTCACTTGAAAAATTCAGCATATCTTGATAAAACTACTAACATTGATTACAATGAAACTACATCCAATTTTGCACCAGAAATTGGATTGAATGGTAGTTATAAAAGTGAAATAAAGCATTTGAATATATCGGAACAAGAAACAGGAATGACACTCCCTGAAGAAGGAGACTATTTTCTTGTGGGTAATGTTTCAAATTTAAAAACTAATATAATTCAAAACTCTGGGGCAGAAACGACAGAGGACTTTTACGCAAATAACTCAGACCATACTGGGATTCAATTACAGCGCGCTCTTGCAAATAATAGTTTTTTTGGTAATTATTCGTGGAAGATCTATGCTAATAATACTACTTCTTTAAAGTATTCAACCTATATGAAGGATTTATTAGTTTTTGGTCGAAATATTATTCTTTCTTATGACTACAAATTTGATAGTAATTCTTCAATTCAAAATGTCATAAACTCTACAGTTATTTTCGATTTTACTTTTGATACTTGTAGGGTGGCAATATATAACTGGGTTTATAGTAATGTAGGGTTGGAACAAGTGGGCCAAAATGATACTTCTGGTGATTATGATACTTTTAAATTTGTAAGAAATACAACGTGGGATGATAATTGGAATAGTTTATCCTTAAATCTATCTGCAATATTATCAGATTTTTCCTCAAATATTCCTTCTCAGTTAGAAGGTTTTAGTGTTTTTGTGATCTCGCCAGAACAATCTGAAAGTTCATTTTTTTTTGATAATCTTAAAATAGAATCTCGACCCCTTGCTGAAGAGATTGAACTTAAATTAAATGAAACTTCGGTTAACAGTATTAATGATCTAGTAGGATCATTTTCAATTCAAGTACATGTAGAAGAGAAAACAAATGTTAATCTTACTATTTCATTGAATTCTTCGTACCCTATTGAAGGGGAGTTCAGTTTACAAGCTATTGGAAATATTACATTGTCTTCCAAAAAACGACTATTACTTGTCCCACCTGAAAAAATTTTATTCAATATTTCAATAGATAATATTATTGCCGGAATTTTTGGTGTTATTGTTGTTGTTCCACTAAACTGGACTCTAGTGGATTATAATACACAGTATGTCACTTCCATCTTTGTCAATGAATTTGAAGATTCTAATCAATATAGACTGTTAATTTGTAATATAACTAGCTTAATAATGATATTTTCTATCCAAAATAACGTTAGAAGTGTCACTCTCTCGTCTTCTAGTATATTTGAAACCCTTGAAGTAGAATTTAACTTTACTTTCAATAGTCTTTTAATTGAATCAGATCTTTTTTGGATTGGGTCTGTAAGTGGGGGCGCTGTTGTAGATATTCAAAATAACACGCTTGAATATTGTTTTCCTTCTGTTATTCCAAGAGGAGAATATTCAATAACTTTTTTGAATCTTAACTCAACCATTTTTTATTATACATGTAATATCAATTTGACTCGTTATGCCTCAGATGTTACTATTGTGGATAACTTATCTCTACCGCAATATGGTAGTACACCCATTCATTTTTCTTATTATGGGTTGGAAAAGAATATCTCGATTGTGAATTCTTCAATTTATATATTTCTTGATGATACAAAAATCTATTCTTTCTCAAATGTAACAGAAACAGACTTTATTATATCAATGTTTTATTCTAATTTAGGTGCTCATACCGTCAAAATTATAGCTTTTTCTGCATTTCATGCATCAGTCATTAAGACTGTTTCTATTATCTCATATGAAAATCCTCTTAACATTGATCTTGATTATTTTTCTTCTAATGATAGGTATTATTCAATAAATCTAAATGTCTCTTCTGATGGTTTTCCTGTTGCTTTTGCTCCTCTAAAATATTATGTGGGCAATATATCTAGTTCTGGCTCTATTTTCTCTGGTATTACTAATGAAATGGGTTTTTTCCAAAATAAAATTTTAATTCCTCTTACTGTTTTGTCTATTAATATAACTCTAGAAATTATGCGCTATTCCTCGATCATTAAAACGAAAACATTTACAATAACTAATCAAATACTTCAAGTTAATGCAAATAAGACTGATGATGAACTATTACTTGGTAATAATGTTACATTTTCTTATTGGATCAAATATAGTACTCAAAACGATAGATGGTTTTTACCTAAAGTTAATGATGTCCCTCTTATTCTCGATGCTTACATTAATACAGGATTGTTTATTATCCCTGTTACGTGGGATAATACATCTTTTTATTGGCAAATTAAAGCAAATAGTTCTATATATTCACATAAGCTGGTTATCATTTGTAAGGGACCTCAATTAAATGTTAAATCCTATATTAGCGATAATGAAATTCAATTTCAGTTAAATATTTATGCTTCTTATTTATACAAAAACGCCTCTATTCTCTTATATTCAAATAGTAATGTTTCTCTTAATTCATTTAATTGGAAACTTACTAATTCAAATGGAGTAGAAATTACTGATAAATACGAAATAGTCATTTTTCATTCCTATGTTAAAATTAATGGGATTGAACTTGCTGAGGGGACCTATTTGCTGCTTAATCTAATTGGTGTTAATAATAGTTTTAATAATAGAGCCCTCTTAATATCTTTCGCTATTGGTTCTTTCGCTATCTCATCTATTAGCTTTGTTGGAATTAAATTTTACAAAAAGAGAAAAAGCTTAAGCATTGAACTATGATCTTTCTTATATCTTGTTTTGATTAAATTTCTTAACTATGTCTTTTGCTTCATTTTCGTTTAATTGCTTCTGTGATGGAAAATCAAATAAACTGTCATTTGGATATCTTGGTACAATATGAAAATGAACATGGGGAACAATTTGCCCTGCCTCTCTTCCATTGTTTTGCCATATATTTATTCCTGTTGCATTTGTTATCTTTTTTATTTGTTTAACTATGTAAGGTAATTTTTTAAGGAAATCAATGTCTTCTTCTGGGACTTTGTCAATTGTTTCGTAATGTTTTTTGGGTACAAATAGACTGTGACCAAAAGAAACTGGGTATGCATCCAAAAATACTATTACTTTCTCATCTTCAAATAATGTATAAGTGGGTATTTGTCCGCTAACTATTTTACAAAAAATACAGTCTTGACTCATATTAATCAAATTAATATATTTTTTTAGCTTCAAATATTTTCTCTCTTATTATTTTTAATATTTTTTTTACTTTAGAAAATTATTACTTAATGTCTTTTATTTCTATTAAAGATATTTTTTGCGCTGAAGAATATTGATTTTTTCACTTTCAATAAGGTGTCCGTATCAACTATAAATACTATGTTCATATTTGTATTTATAGAAAGTAAAATGTACTCATCTGATGAAGATTATTTTAAATTATTAGCTGAAAAACCTTCCGTAATTAAAAATGAAGGTTATTTATCAATTTCCTTTATTCCTCCTTTACTTCCTCATCGTGAGGAAGAGTTAAGGCTATTGGCAAAGCAATATAAACATTTAACAAATAACTCCCTAAATTTTAGCCGTTACGCAACTATTACTGGTCCAACCGGTTCTGGTAAAACAACACTCGCAAAAAGGTTTGGTCAAATTTTGGAAAACGTAGTTAAAATTAAAGGGTTCCGTTTTATATACATAAATTGTCGTATTTATAAAAGCCCTTATTTAATATTTAATGTTCTTCTACAAAAACTAAACAAAAATATACCTCAAAGAGGTTATTCTGTTGAAGAATTACAACATTTTTTTGTGAAACATTTACAACAGAATAAGTATAAATTATTAATAGTTCTTGATGAAATTGATTACTTAGTCACACGAACTGGAACTGATATTTTGTATTCCTTGTTGAGGATCGGAGAAATATCAAAAGATCAATATGTTTCCTATATTTTTATAGCTAAAAATACCAATTTTTTGAAATTACTTGACACAAGTACACAAAGTAGTTTTCACTCTAATCACATATCATTAGATCGGTATTCTGAATCTGATTTAATTGATATTGTTAGATCAAGAGCCGAATTGGCTTTTTATAAAGAGACAGTTACTGATGATGCAATAAGGCTTATTGCAGATATTGCAAGTAAGACCGGAGATGCTCGATATGCTATTGAACTACTTTGGGGTGCTGGACACTGTTGTGATAATGATAACTCTCCTATTGTTTATCCTGATCATGTAAGAAAAGCAAAGTCGTTGATTCACCCAGAGTTACGTAAAGAAGTTGTGTTGACACTTTCTATCCATGAGAAACTAACATTATTGTCTATATTGAGAAAGCTTAAACATACAAAAAATGCATATATTTCAACAAGTGATGCAATAAGCACATATCGCTTGCTTTGCGAAGAGTATGGTGAACATCCTAGAAAACATACTCAGTTTTGGTCTTATTTGAATGAGCTTTCGAAGCAGGATATTATTAACTGTAAACTTTCTGGAAAAGGGATGAAAGGAAAAACAACGCTCATCAGTGTTCCTGATGCTCCTTTAGCATTTATTGAAGATGTTATACTAAAGTCTTTAACGAAGAACAAGAACAAAGGTGAAATAAGTCAAAGAAAGGAGGTTGGTAAAAATAAATAGCCCGAGTATTAAGTCTTCAAATTCTCCCCCTATAGATGAGGTTTTGTCTTCTCGAGGGAGAGTAAAAATTCTAAAACTTTTAGCTGAAAAAGGAGAAATTAACATATCCGCAATATCTAAACAAGTAAAGCTAAATCATGGAGTCGTAGTTAATCACTTAGAATATTTAGTAAAAATTGGTTTGGTGAAAGAAAAAACTTTTGGGAGAATTCGAATATTTCAATATCAAGATCAGAATATTAGAGCTCATTCATTAAAACAATTGTTCAACATTTGGGATAACACTGCTTGATAATTGTATGTTATTATTAATTTACTCGTTTAAAATTTTGATACACACCAACTTAATTCTGTATGAAATAACTGTAAGCCAATTTTGCTTTCAAGGATGGTTTGGAGAAAAACTATGAAAAAAATTAATTGAATGAGTAAAAAAACATAAAAAGCTGTAAATATTAAAGAAGATAAGATGCAATAAAGGGTTCAAAAATGACTCTAAATAAATCTCAGGGAAAAAAATACATATTTAAAATTGTCTTACTTGGAGATCCCGGAGTAGGCAAAAGTTCTTTAATTTCAAGATATGTTCATAATCGATTTGAATCATCGTATATGATTACTATTGGAGTGGACATTTTAAGTAAGCAACTATTTGTGGGTGAGGATGAAGTATTATTTTTAATTTCAGATATTGGAGGACAAGAAAGGTTTTCTTCAGTTAGAGAAAAATTTTATCGTGGTTCAAAAGGATGCTTCCTTGTTTTTGATTTAACAAGACCTAACACTTTAGAATCTATACGTGAGTGGAAACGTGGATTAAATGGTGTAGAGGATGATGTAATATTTTTTGTTATTGGTAATAAAGCAGATTTAAAAGATCAAATTGCTGTTGATGAAGAGGAAGCACTGAATATAGTAAAAGAACTTGATTTACCTATTGACTCATTCTTTATAACTAGTGCTAAAACAGGAGAAAAAGTAGAAGAAGCATTTCAAACTTTCGCTCGTGAATTAATAAAAGCAGTAGAAAAGAAACGTATTGAAGTGAGATAATAAAATTAATCACTTCACTTACATATGCAAGGGTTGTTTTTACATCTTGGACATTTCATAGGGTATTTGTTTAATAAAGATGCTTCCATATCTATTTCTAATAAATTTGCAATGCTAAATATCCAAGCAACAATGTCGGCAATTTCGTTTTGAATTATTTCCTTATTTTTTGAGTTAAGACATTCAGCCAGCTCTCCTATTTCTTCAATTAAATGAATAAATGTTTTATTAAGCCCTTGTTTTTGATCTCTTTTTAGATAAATGTCCTTCATAAGTTGTTGAAATTCATTAATTTTTAACATTGTTTTTCTTTCATAATCTCGTTTTTAAAAGATTTCTAATTAAAGAAATTTCTTTTATAGTTTCTTGAGTATAGTTTAAATAAAATACATTTTCAAAGTACTTAATGAAGGATAACATCTCTTCAACATTATATGGTATCAGTAGATTGATGAAAAAGAAACAAATTGCATCAAAGTATAATATTCCTCTAGATCAAATCATTGATCTTAGTGCTGGTGATAATTTATTTATACCTCCCAAACTCATTCGGAATTTGGCAATAAATGAAATCAAAAGAGTAGATCCTCGTGATAGATATCCTATAGATTATTCTTCTTTTATTGAAGAAATAAGTCGTTTTACAAATGTAGCTAAAAAATGTATTTATCCTGGTATATCACACATAACACTAATTGAAAAATTACTGCGCTTTTATACTGAGCAAAGAGATAAAGTAATAGTTCTTAATCCAGAAAAAGATATTTTCTCAAGAATTATAAAAAAACTTATGTTAAAACAAATTCCTGTATATTTGTTTGATGATTATAAATTAAATACTGATGATATAATAGAAAAAGCTTCTTCAGAACAAGCTAAGGCAATTCTGATTTCTTCTCCCCATTATCCAACAGGAAACCAATTTTCTGAAGATCGTATGCTATCTATGATTAATGAGTTAAATATTCCTATTATAGTTGATGAATCTTATGTGGAATTTGGAAAATATTCGCTCACCAATATAGTAAGTAACTACAATAATTTACATGTCATCCGCAACTTTTCTAAAGCATGGGGAATTGGAGCTTTTTCTTTAGCTTATTTGGTTGCAAATGAAAATGTAATAACAAAAATGAAACAAGTATATATGGTTGAAGAGATTCCTCCTATTCATATCCTCGTAGCCATAAATATATTTCGTAATCCCTACAAATTTGTAGAACTTATCCAACTTTTTTTGCAAGAAAGAAAACGGGTTTATGAATATTTAAAACTACTTAATGGAGTTAAAGTTTTTAAAACTGATTCTAATTTTATTTTTATGCAATTTGAACACAACACACAGCCAATTTTTGAATATTTGTGTAGTAAAGGGATATTAGTGCAAAACTTTGATAAATTACTTGATTTTAAGAATAAGGAAAAGTCTCTGTTAGTAACTTTGGGTACAAACACTATCAATGACAAATTTATTATTAATTTAGTAGAGGTGTTGGAAGCTATTTCACAATCATCAACTTGATTTTGTATGGATTTTTTGAGATAACAATCATTAGTTAGCTCTATTTACATTTTTTTTCCTGTTATCTCACATAATGATTAGTTGGTGTCATATTTAATGTCTCAGGAAGATTAGTGATGAATAATAATCCTTTTTTTCTGATGAAAAGACACATAAATGTTGTTGTTCTAGTTAGAACGAATTAAGGTGTCTGAATGGAAGAAAAAAGATTACATAAATATACAGTAGAATTTCCTATTGATGTCTGGAAAATTTTACAAGAAAAAAGGGGAAGTGGATCAATAAAGGATTTCCTAGTTTATCTTATTGAAAAAGAGTTTTCATTAAGAAAAGTGAAAGCTTTCATTCTCGCCGGAGGAGAAGGAGCTAGGTTAAAACCTCTAACTGAATCGATTCCTAAAGCCATGATACCTGTAGGATATAAGCCCCTTCTAGAATATAATTTACACTTATTAATGAAAAATGGAATTACAGATGTAAACCTTCTTGTTGGAAAACTTGGAGATCGTATAATGCAGTATTTTGGCCAAAAATGGAATGATATTACTCTTAATTATGTTGTAGAACAATTGATGCTAGATACTGCAGGAGCTTTATATAACGCACGAAATTTGATTAATGAAACATTCTTGGTTATGAATGCTGATATTCTAACAAATATTAGAATAAGTGAGTTGATCGACTTTCATAAACAAAATAAGAAAGATTTCGTTGGTACAGTCGCTGGTATAAATTTGGTCGATTATCAACAAAAGATGAATAGTAAAACTAAGGATAAAGCCGTTTTTAACGATTTTGGGGTTTTTCAGATAAGTAACAATAAGCACACTAGAATTCTTAAGTATGAAGAAAGGCCTGCTAAAGGTATGCAAAATGGATATATTGACGCTGGTATATATATATTCGAACCAGAAATAATTGATTATTTACATGAATCTGAAGGTAAATCATTATCGAAAGATATATTTCCTCAGCTGATAAAAGAGAATAAACTACAACTTTACCCCTGTAAACAGAATATTCACTGGATTGATGTAGCTCATCCTATTCGTTGGTCAATAGCTTGGGAGTTATTAATATCCGGTGCAATTGAAATATAAATTAATTTTCTCAATTTACAATGAATAAAGTTAAGGGAGAAATCGAAATCAACAAATAAAAATTGTGGTCTCTACGGAATAAAGTTTCAATCAATAACCAAGTATTATCCATTTATTAATCTCTAAATTTAAATAACCAAATCTTATTTTCTTAATGGAGATAATGAAAGTAAGTTACAATATTATGTGGACAGAAAAATATAGACCAAGGTCATTAAACGATCTTAGGGGACATCAAGATATAATTATAAGATTAAAAGGATTTGTAGAAAAAGGTAATCTGCCACACCTCTTATTTGCTGGACCACCAGGAACAGGAAAAACAACAGCAGTTTTAGCTTTGGCACATGATTTATTTGGGCCCGATACTTATCATCATAATATTCTAGAATTAAATGCATCAGATGATAGGGGAATTGATATTGTTAGAACACAAATAAAAGAATTTGCAAGAACTGCACCATATAATGCACCATTTAAAATTATTTGCTTAGATGAAGCTGATAATTTAACAAGTGCAGCACAACATGCACTACGAAGAACAATGGAAAAATATGTTAGAACTAGCAGATTTGCTTTAATTTGTAACTACTCCAGTAAAATAATTGAACCAATACAATCACGTTGTGCTATTTTTAGATTTAAACCCTTATCAGACGAAGAAATAAGAGAATATTTGATTTACATATCTGAAAAAGAAAATCTTGTTTATGACAAAGAAGGAATCGAGACTATTCTGTACATAGCTGAAGGAGACTTAAGAAAAGCAATAAACATTCTACAGTCAACAGCAGCATCAGGGCATTCTATTGAAGCATTGACTGTAAGAAAAACTATTGGTCAAGCTGATCCTGAACAGATAAAAAACATGGTGTTACTCGCATTAAACGGAAAATTTCAACAGGCGAGAAGTCAGTTACATGAGTTGATGTTAGAATATGGTTTATCAGGAACAGACGTAACATATCAAATATATAAAGAAATACCAAAACTTGATATTCCAGAAGTATCAAAGCTTGAGATTACTCAATATTTAGCAGAAGTAGATTTCAGGATATCTGAAGGGGCATCAAGTAATATACAAATTGGGGCATTCCTAGCGAAACTGTCAAGAATAAAATATGAATAGTGTTTTCCTATTTAACTTTTTAAGTACTGTTTTGCCTTATCTTTTAACTTTTCAATGTCTATTGTATGGAAAACACCATCCTCATAAACAATTGTTCCATCTATCATAGTCAGTACAATATCTTTACCACTAGCAGAATAAACAATATGTGTTATTGGGTCGTATAATGGAATTGCATTTACGTCGCTTATATCTAATAGAACTAAATCTGCTTTCTTACCTATTTCAATTGAACCAATTTCTTTTTCCATATGCAGAGTTTTAGCTCCTTCAATTGTTGCCATTCTCAAAACATTTTTAGCTGGTAACTTTTTTTCGTCTAGATATTTTAGTCGCTGAAGGAATGATGCAAGACGTATCTCTTTAAACATATCTAAGTTGTTATTACAAGGAGCACCATCTGTAGCTAATCCAACAATTACGCCAAGTTCTTGAAATTTTACAATATCCGCAATGCCAGAAGCTAATTTGCTATTACTACTTGGGTTATGACTTATTTTTGTTCCAGATTCTTTAATCAGTTTGTACTCTTCTTCATCTAACCATATCGCATGAGCTAAAATTGTGTTCTTTCCTAAAACATTTAACTCATTTAAAGCACGGATGTATGACTTTCCAAATTGCTGCGTAACAAGTTTACTCTCATTTCTATTTTCGGAAGCGTGTGTATGGATTAGAATGTCATCATATTTTTGTTGCAATTTCACAACTTCTGCTATTAAATCAGTACTGTTGTTCAAAAGAAATCTTAAATTTAAGGAATATTTTATCCTACCTTTTTGTCTATTGTGATATTTTTTAATGTGGTCTGTGATTTCTGCAATTATATCAGATGTTTTTTCAAGTTTTTCTTTTTTATTGTTAATGTCAACATCCATCAGCATTTTTCCTATTCTTGCCCTAATTCCAATATCAATTGCTGCCCTTATTCCTTCCTCAGAATGATGCACAGTCAGCATATCGTTGCATGTAGTTGTGCCTGTTCGTATCATCTCTGCAAAACCCAAAACACATGATGTATAAACATTATCTGCACTAAAACTTCTTTCGCCTGGTAAAATTACTTTTTGGAGCCAATCAATTAAACTTAGATCTTCAGCTTTTCCTCTTAACAGCGTTTGTACAGAATGGGAATGTGTATTTACTAATCCTGGAAGCAGTATTTTATTCTTTCCGGAAATTATCCTTGATGAAGCGTAATAGTTAGCAATTGTATCTCTTTTACCAACAGCTTTTATTTTATTTTCTTCAACATATACAGCACCATCCTTAATTATTTCATCTGTTGAATTGCATGTTACAACGTAATCAGCTTCAATTATTATTCCTTTCAATTGAGAGACCTCTCTTTAATGACTGTAAATATATTAATAAATCCTTTTTTTCTCTTAAATTTAATGAAAATCTCAAATGATCTTGAAGACCTTACAAATAAGATAAAAAATTGTAAATTATGTTCTCTCTATAAAACAAGAAAAAACGTCGTTCCAGGGATTTATGGTTCTAATAATGAACTGTGTTTTATCGGTGAAGCTCCAGGATATAATGAGGATAAAGAAGGCTACCCGTTTGTTGGAAAATCAGGAAAGCTCCTTGATGCGATGCTAAGAGAGATTGGATTAGAAAGAAAAGAAGTTAGTATTCTAAATGTGGTAAAGTGTAGACCAGTTACAGAAGATGGGAAGAATAGAATCCCATCTCAAACTGAAATAAATATTTGTTCAAATACATGGCTAAAACATCAGTTAGAATACTTACAACCTAAATTAATTGTGACTCTTGGTTCCGTAGCATTAAAATATTTTTTTCCTAAAGCAAAAGTTACAAAAGAAGTTGGGCTATTTAAAACAACAAATGAGGGTTTTACTGTTTTTTCAACATTCCATCCAGCTTATATATTAAGAAATAACAGTGAATTTATGCGAGAAACATATAGAAATCACTTTAAACAAATTTATTTTTATATAAAAAGCAATAATGTTCTCAAAAAACCTCCAATTGATAAAGCATTATCTTCTACTAATGTAAAGCAGAGTAGATTAGACAATTTTTTCAGTTAATAAAAAAGATTAATCTTTCATTACAGTATTTACAACTATATGATTTATAATAAGCATGTCCAAAAATTCTTTTTCACCAACTAAACGGTCCGAAGGAGTAAAAGGTAGTTGTAACAGAGAAGAGAACTGTACAAGGTAGAGAGAATGGTGGAGGGTAAACGATCAAGGATTGGGGGAAGAGAGAGTTTAAGGAGACCAAAGACGTGTTCAATACTACTACGATACTCGGGATGATGATTACGACGATACAGACCAGGGTAGAGACGATGAGCTTGAACTATTGGTCCGAGGGGAGGAGGAGAGGGATAACGAGCATTACTTTTTGGGGGAATAACAGGGAAAAAGGAATGTTGGCTAAGAAGTCCAACGATATTTTCTGTCCAGTAGGCACAGTCTCCATAAAATCGCAAGAAAGGTCTCAAGAGTGCAGAAGGAAGTTTCTGCCAGAGTAAACCGAAGACTTTACTATCGTGAGTGTTACTAGCAGAATGAGCGAGAGAGACTATAGCTCGAGAGGGTAAACCAACTATAAGGTGTATCTTCCAGAAAAGTTTAGAGGTTTTCTTTAGTGTCCCTCTTGACCATTTGAGAAAACGCCAAACAGAAGCTTGACGGATTTTAAACCCTGAACTATCCACTGCCATAGCTTTCAAGCCTTTTTTCCTCACTATTTCCCTACCTAAATCTATTATCCACTGCTCTAAGATTTTACTTTCTGTCGCTCTCCACACTGCATGAAAAGTAGATTTAGAAGGAATCTTCTTCATCCACCCCTCTTCTATCAAAAAATCGCATAAAGACAACTTTTCCTCTAACTTCCTCCAAGCTATCCCTTCTATTCTAGCAATGATTGCTAAAGCCAGTATCACCCATCTTTCTGCTATTCTCTTTCTCCCTCTCTTGCTTTCTCTCGGTTCCTCTTTCACCAGTTTCTTAAGGAAAGGTTCATTAATGATTATGAATTCTCTTGCTTTGTGGGGGTCTATGATCTGAAAGAAATTCATACTTCCGACATAAACCCCCACATTAATAAAAATTAATTTTTGGACATGCTTAAATTAATTAGATTGATTTTGTAACTTTATTGGTTGAAATACACTCTATATGGATAAGATTAATATTTATCAAATTTGTTGTTTTAATAATGAGTTCGATAATAGAAAAGAGAATATACCAAATTACAACTTTAAAGCATAAAGATGATGTCAATCGCGTTCTTGTTGATGAACAATACATCTATAGTGCTTCTTCTGATAAAACTGTAAAAGTTTGGGATAAATTTACATTTGATGAGGTTGCAATATTATCTCATAAAAAACAAGTAAATGACATCGCAATAGATGATAACTATATCTATAGTGCGACCAATGATGCTCGAGTTTCTATTTGGGAAAAAAATAGTTGGGAAAATGTGACCTCCCTTCCACATGATGGATTTGTAGAGAGAGTAGTTGTAGATGGCAACTTTGTCTATACTTCTTCTGATGATTTTTCTGTTAGAATTTGGGATAAAAAAAATTGGAAGGTAGTGTTAGGGTTAAGAGTATCAGGAGAAGTGAACACCCTTTTTGTAGACAAAGATTTTCTTTATACTGGAAAGGGAACAAAAGTAAAAATCTGGGCGAAAGATAATTTTGATGTAGTCACAACGATAAAATTACCTATGTTTAGTGCTGTGCGCACGATATATGTAGATGAGGATTTCATTTATATCGGAGGAAGTGAAAAAAATGTTCGTGTATTTGATAAAAATTCAAAAAAACTTGTAGCTAAACTTCCTCATTCTGCTATTTCAATTGTTTATTCAATATACGGTGATGATCAATATATTCTTACAGGGTTAAGTGACAATAAAGTTGTAGTTTGGAAGAAAAGCGATTTCTCAAAAGTTACTTCTCTAAGTATTTCGGGGCAAGTGAAGTCAGTGTTCAGTGATGGAATAAGATTTTATTCTGGTAGTTCTGATAAAAAAGTTAGAGTTTTTGAACCAGCAATTTATGAAGAAAAAAGAAAGAAGCAAGAAGCAAAGAGAAAAGAACAAGAATTTAAAAAGAAAAAGGAACTAGAGGAGAAAAAAAGGAAAGACGAGGAGAAAAGAAAAAAAGAGGAGGAGAAGAAAAAAGAGAAACTTAGAAAAGAACAAATGAAAAAGGAGAAAGAAGAAGCCAAAGAAAGAGAGAAACAAGAGAAAAAGCGAGAAGAAAGAAAGAAAAAGGAAGAAGAAAAAGAGAAAAAGCGAGAAGAAAGAATAACAACAATAAGAAACATCTTGAAAAAAAGTGATTCAATAGAAATTAACTTGCTAATGGAAATTCTAGACTTTTCAACAAAAGCAGCGCTGTTGAAATTCTTATATAATTTACCAGAAGATTTCCCAATAATAATTAAAGATGATAAAGTGTTTTTCTCCACACCTAATAAAAAAGAAAAAGAAGTCCATAAAGCAATAGATGACTTGTTGAAAAAATATGAAGAATGGGAGCAGAGTGATGTTTCTAAGATATAATTTAAGTTAATTAATTATGCTATACTTTTTTTTAATTAAGAAAGAATCTTCACACACTCTCATAACCTCCTCCGCCAGGAGTTTCAATTATTACTATATCTCCTTTCTTAATTTTTCTAGTGGTCTTTGATGGAAGAATTGACTGTTTATCTGATGAAACAAGAATATTTTTGCCTTTTCTACCTGGCATTCCTCCAAATAAACCAAAAGGAGAATGATTTCTTCTCTCACTTTGAATAGAAAGAGTAGCTTCTTCAGCAAGCAATTTTATTGAACGTCTAATACCATTGCTGCCAGACCATTTCCCCTTTCCTCCAGTGGACTCCAAAATAGAATATTCAAGAACTTGGAGGGGATAATAAGTTTCCAAAACTTCGATAGGTGTATTGCGAGTATTAGTCATGTGGCTATGTTTTGCACTTGGGGGAGAATAATCCTTTCCTGCTCCAATACCTCCAGCAATAGTCTCATAGTAAGTAAATTGATGACCTTTATGTGTTCCTCCAATAATAATGTTATTCATTGTTCCACTACTTGCTGCAGGAATATCATCTGGAAAAATCTGGGAAAAAACACCTAACAAAACATCAACAATTCGTTGACTAGTCTCAACATTTCCTGCAGCTACTCCTGCAGGAGGAAGAGGATCCACTAATGTTCCTTTTTTAGTGATTACCTTAAGAGGTTCATATAATCCATAATTTGTTGCGTAATCTCTAGGGACTAAAGCTCGAATAAGATAATAAGTAGCTGAAAGGGTTACAGCCAGTGGTGCGTTGATGTTACCTTCCACTTGTTTAGAACTTTTAGAATAATCAACAATAAGCTCCTCTCCACATCTTTTAACTTCGGCAGTAATAGGGATTGGTTCATCTGTAACTCCATCATTATCCATATAATCTGTGAAAGAGTAGGTATTTCCTTCAGGTATGCTTTGAATTAAGTGAAGAGAGGCAGAACGAGAACGGTTAATTAGAAATTCAATAACCTTTTGAACTCTAGGTAAGGAGTACTTGGCTAATAAAGATTGAAATTTTTTTTCTCCAATCTTGGTTGAGGCAAGCTGTGCTTGAAGATCTCCTTTACGTTCGTAAGGAACCCTCACATTTTCAAGAAAAACATCTAACCATTCTTCATTCAATTTTCCCTTTCTTTCGATAAGTGTTGGTTTAATAATAAAACCTTCTTCGTGGAGAAGATACTTTCCTCCAGGCATACTACCAGGTACAACTCCTCCAACATCTGCGTGATGGCAACGATTAGCAATATATCCTACAAGTTTTTGTTCAAAAAAGATAGGTTTGACGATTGTTATATCCGGTAGGTGCGTACCTCCAGAATAAGGGTCATTGGAAATATATATGTCACCATCTTCTATATTATTTTCACCAAAATGTTTGATAATTGCTTTAACAGACTCGGGCATAGCTCCAAGATGAACAGGAATATGTTCTGCCTGAGCAAGAAGTCGACCTTGACTATCCATAATCGCACTGGAAAAATCTAATCTATCTCGAATGTTGGGGCTAAAAGCAGAACGTTGAAGAACTATGCCCGTCTCTATAGCAACGTTACGAAGAGCTTGGTTAATAACCTGAACTTCAATTAAATTAAATTGATCACTCATTTAATTTCCTCCAAAATAATGTAACCTAATCTGTTGATTCTACCAAACACACCTGGGGGAATAACAGTAGTAGAATCAAGCTGATCAATAATTGCAGGACCCTCAATAATATTGCAGTCTAACAATTTAGCTTTATCAAAAACAGGAGTAGAAAAAAGTTCACCATTGAAGTTGACCTCACGACTGGATTTATAAGCTGAATCAAGGGGACGAGAAGAACCTTCAGGAAGTTTAGAAAGTTTGAGCTTGGGTACTGTTCCTCTGGCTTCAACCTTAACATTAACAACTTCTACTTGTAAATGCTTGTCATGCCAAGAGTAGTTTTGATGATGAAGAGAATGGAAACTGTCAACAGCTTCTGACAAAATAGAACTAGAAATAGGATAACTGATTGGAATAGAAAGAGTGTCAGACTGACCTAAATAACGAAGGTCCAGAGAATATGAAAAAACTTTTTCTTCTTCTTTAACATTTTCAGAAGACAAAATAGATGATAACTCTAATTTTAAAGTTTCGAGAGTATTGTTAAGATCAAGAAATTTAATGTCTTCGACAAGCTGAAGGTAAGATTGAACCTTCTCGTGTTTAATATCACTAGATAGTAATCCATAAGCCGACCATGCGCCCGGAAAAGGAGGAACAATAACACGTTTAATATCTAATTCTCTGGCTATATCCCAAACTTGCATAGGACCTGCACCTCCAAAACCAAGGAGAGAAAAATCGCGGGGATCTAAACCGCGATGGACAGTAACAACACGAATAGCTTGCGAAATGTTGTGATTAAGAATCTGACGAACAGATAGAGCTAAAGAAGTAACAGAATCGATTTCATAATCATAGGAGGAATTTCTTATTTCATCAAGTAATGATTGTAAAACAGAAAAGGATTTGTTGACGTCAATATCCAAATTACCAGCAAAATTGCTAGGGTGAACATAACCTAAAACCATATTGGCGTCAGTTAAAGTAACTTTGTCTCCACCAAAAGAATAACAAGCAGGACCAGGAAAAGCTCCTTGAGACTCAGGACCAACAGTTAACAATCCATCATTAAACTTAGCAATAGAACCTCCACCACTACCAATAGTCTCAACATCAGCCATAGGTGAAACAATCGGAAAACCGCCAAAATAGCGTGAGTTTAAAATGATAGGACTATCGATCAAGGCAGAAACATCAGTACTAGTACCGCCAATATCTAAAGAAACAAGATGGGAAAGAGAAAGATGGTCAAGAGTCTTAGAAGCAGCAAGAACACCACCAGCAAGACCAGAATAAAGAGTTTGGATACCATTACGGGCGATAGTAGAAACGTCGCTCATACCAGTGTTAGACTGCATGATTAAAAGAGGAGAAGAAATACCGATATCAAGAAGCTTGGAACGAAGAGAGGAAAGGTAACGAGAAATAACAGGGCTGACTTTAGCATTGATGATAGTAGTAACAGAGCGTTCGTATTCACCAATAGAAGGACAGATTTCAAAAGAGGGAAAGGAAAGAAAACCATGAGAACTAAGAAGAGAATGAAGATACTGTTCATGAGAAAAATTGCGGAAAGAAAAAAGAAGAGAAATAGCTAAAACAGAAATAGAACGAGAATGAAGAAGAGAAGAAAGAGAGTCTAAATCAAAGGTAAGAGGACGAATTACAGAACCCGAAGAATCAAGGCGCTCATCAATCTCAATTAATAAATCAAAAGAAAAATCTAAAGGATAAGATTGAGAAAATTTGAGATTATAAAGATCAGAACGTTGTTGGCGGCCAATCTCAATAATGTCTTTGAAACCTTTAGTAGTCAAAAAAGCTATAGGAGGACATTTACCCTCTAAAAAAGCATTAGTACCAATAGTTGTTCCATGAATAAGCAATTCAATGTCAGAAGGACCAAAATCAAAAAGATGCATAACCTCCTGTAAACCAGAAATGATTCCAATACTAGGGTCATGAGGAGTAGTAGCAGTTTTCCAAGCTCTAATTTGACCATCACTAGAAAGTATAATAAAATCAGTAAAAGTACCACCTGTATCGATACCAATACGAATAGGAGGATGAAGAGAAGAAAGCATGTTAAAAGAAAAAAGAAGAAGAGAACTTAAAGATTTTCAAAAAATAAGAAAAACCTAAAGAAAAAGAAAAAATTTTTTTATAAATAAGTTTATTAGTTAAAATGCATTTACTAAAAAGAAAGATTAATTGTTAAAAATACTTTTTATTTGTATAAATGGTGGGGACGGCACGACTTGAACGCGCGACCAACAGGTATCTACGTTTTTTCAAATTATTAAACTCTGGAGCCTGCCACTCTACCTACTGAGCTACGTCCCCAATATTAAGGTCCAAAGGCCTTTAATCTTAGTTTTTGTTTTTTTTGTGGACACACAGTGATTTGTATTTATTGTGTCTGAAAATTCTTTTAAGATTTCATTTTTAAGTTTTCTTGTTATCAACTTGACTTTGAACAATTTTTTGTATATTGATGTCACATGTTAGCCTTACAAATATACATTTAACTGCAATTTAGTTAGATAATTTTTGATTTTAATCAATATAACAATCATAAGAATTTTCTTTTCTGTTTAATTTTCTTAGATCCTCGTCCGTTAACTCCTTATTTTCAAACAAATCAACGACCTGTACTCCAGTACTCACATATCTTTCCCATCTCTCTTTTTCATTGTTCAGTTTATTGTGCTCTTCCTTTGTGACCACACAAGCAACAATTTTCCTAAGTTCCTTTTCTATTTCTTCATTATTTTCACACTCAATTATTCTCTCTTTTAGTTTTGCTCTTGGGTAAACATGCTCATGTCTTAATCCTTTATAATTGCAGTTTTTTTGGTATTGTTCTTTTGCTTTTTTTGACCAGTACCTTTGTCCCACAAATTTTGTTTTAGTGTTTGGTCCTGGTAATTCTGATATTTTCCAGATCCAATTATCAATGAAAGATTTTAGTATCCAATTGTATTCATTAGATGATTCGTTTTCTTTTGTTAGTATACCTTTTAGTTCCGTAATTAATTTAGTTGCTATTGATATTATCTTCTTTCTTTCTTCTAAGAAGTTTTCTTCATAGATTTTTTTAATTTCATATTGCAAATCTTTACATTTTCTGTTTGAGTTGTTTGAATTCATTTTTATCACATCTCATATTTTCTGTTTGTAAACCATCAAACTGTTATGTATCTTAATTTATGCTCTGCCAACTTGAATTTTTGTTATAACTCCTTTTTTCCTTTTTCAAAGAAGTAAAGTTTTCTTGGCTTAAAGCGGGTCCATTTCTCTTTAGTCAGAGGAACTGTCGCAATTATTACAGCTCTTTCATTTTCTGGTTTATCTAAAATGGAAATCCTAAGATCTCTATCTTTTGCTACTATCATTGATTGGTGAGGTGGCTTCCTTTCTACATAGTACAAACTATTATATCCTGAATGATAAGCAAAAAGCGAATCTCCATCAGATAACAAGAAATTCAATCCTCCGTATTCTGATAGTTTGTTAGCAATATCTTCAATTGTTGATATTTTTTTATTATTTGTGGCATTTCTTCCTATTTTTTTCAACTCTTCAAGTATTATACAGAAAGCCAATTCAGAATCTGTTTGACCATCAGGATAATATTTAGTTAATTCAAAATTCCTTTTTAGCATCATATAGTTTAGAGCACCATTATGCGCAAAAACCCAATTTTTATCAAAAAGTTGTTTTTGAAAAGGATGAGTATTTTCAACTTTTGATCTGCCATAAGATACTTTTTTACGTAAAAAACTAAATTTTTAGTTTGTGGAGTTATTAGACCAATAACAACCTGAAACACATTTGTTTAAATAAAACATACAAAATATTTGGGAGTGTCACAACTTTTCAGCTATCTTTATATATTCAATTCTCATTTATCTAGTGTCTTGAGCTATATGCTTAAAGACGTAGGTTTCATTCCTACGACACCCGGTCTTCCCTTTGGGAGTTATGAGTTCCCGGGATAAGGAGATGAACCCCTTAGAGAACTTAATTGAGACTGTGTCTTTCATGTTCTCTTAAGCCAGTCTTCATAACTTTCGCTAAGTTTGTTGGTTGGTTGGGGAGAGTCCTGAAGAAATTACGTAAAATTTCAACTCATGGATGGGGTTATGCTTGGTTAAATCCACAGGATAGAGAATGGAATATCGTTAAAGAACCGATAAAAGCTGAAAGTAGCATTATAGCAGAACAACTAATTGAGAAAAAAGATGTTTTTAGGGGAACAATGTTTCTCTCTCACATTAGATTTGCGACACATGTGGATTGCTTCGTGAGTGTTTTCTGAAAATACTAAAAGAAAAAGAAATTTCTGTTGTAGGATAGCAAGATACACCTAGAAGTTCACACATACTTTTCACTTCTTAGTTTTTTCCTTTAATATGTCTTTTTACAGTTTCATCCTGTTTAAGTACTCACTTTATTCCTTTTCTTTCTCTTTTTTCCTCTTTTTTTTGTAAGATGAAAACAAACATTCATAAAAAATGCTTTTTTTGTTTACTTGCTCATTTATCAGTCTCATTTAGTGATTGTCAATAATGAAATTCAATAGGTAGGATGATTTATGATTTCACTCTGGAGCTTTGAATTGGCTTTCACTTGAGAAAACTGTTGAGCTCCTCTTTCTTCTTTTTTCTTTATTCTTCTAGCTTTTTTTCCATTTTCCACAAATGTCTTCTTCCTGCGAATTCTCTTTTTTCGCACAATTCTGCTAGTTGCCTATTTGTTTCAAAAGATATATTATAATAGTTATTTGCTCTATATTCTTTCAGTTTTTTTATAAATTCGTCAAAATATTTCAATTCTTTACATTTTAGTGATCTGCATCCCGCATAATTTGGTTCAAAGATGCTCATTACTTTTAGTTCTTTTTCATTAAACAATCCTAAAACTAGATTATTGCTATTTTCTAGTATTTTTGTTATTTCTTCTACCTTAACATTTTCGAAAGTCTCTACTATGGTATTTAGATCTCCTAGTGTTAGTTTTTTTAGTTCTGTGTTTTCTTTTGTTTTCGTTTTTTCTATTTCTTTCAGGTGATTTTCTTCTATTGTACAGAACCATAATTCCTGTTCGAAATAAAAACCATATTTTTTGTAAAGTGCTATTGCTTGTTTATTTTTCGTTTCTACCATTAGTTCTATTTTTCTCACATTTCTTTTTTTGAAGTAGTCTATAATGAAGGTCATCATTATTGACCCATATCCTTGCCCTTGCAAGCTCTTTTTTACTGCTATTCTATTTAGTAATCCATATCTGTTTGCTGTTTGTAAAAACATGTATCCTATTAACTCTTCATCTCTGAAAAAACCTATAAATCCTGATTTTGTAATGTACTGTAGATATAGTTTTTTTGGTATATAGTCATCTGGGAAGCATTCTCTATCAATTGGTTTGAATTGTTCCCAATCTTCTTCTGTTAATCTTTTAAACTCTAACACTTGCTTTCATTCTTTCTTTTTTTTCCCTTTAAAATAGCTTTCGCAACTTCCAAAAGTTTTTTTCTTTTCCTTTCTAGTGCGTTCTAGCATTGTTTTCTTTTAAAAAAGGTTATCAGTTCTATTCTTTTTTTTGTAATGAATCTAAATTATTTTACTTCTTTCCTATAGATTTATAAAATTTATATAAAAAATTCAATTATGACTGTTGGCGTTCTCTTCTGTGGAGGCAAAGGTACTCGTATGCGTCCTCTTACTTATTATATTCAGAAAGTTATGATGCCTATTGGTTTAGACCAGCGTCCTATTATGGAGTATATTGTTCGTCATTTTGTTAGGCATGGTGTAACTGACTTGATTATGCTTGTTAACTATAAACGTGAGCAGATTGAAGGTTATTTTGAAGATGGTTCACGTTGGGGAGCTAATATCACCTATGTTCCTGATAAGCCTGGTCATGTTGGCACTGGTACAGCTTTACTTAATGCTCATGAAGCTATAGGTGACCGGCGTATGATCATTTTTTACTCTGACATTATTACTAACGTTAACTTTACTGAGATGTTATCTTTTCATTCTTCTCATGGAAAGTGGTCTACTATTCTTGCAACTAAAGGTTGGAAACTTCGTGTTGGCACTGCTGAGATAGATTCTTCCAATCTTGTTACTTCCTTTCATGAAAAACCAACTATCCCCGTTTATGTTAACACTGGTATAAGTATTCTTGAACCCGTTATCTTTGACTATTTGAGCGAATTTGACCCCACACAGAGTATTGATCTTTCTCGGGATATTTTTCCCCAATTCGTTAAAGCTGAACAAATGGTTGCTTATACTCCCTCTGATGTTTATTGGGAAGATATTGGTTCAATTGAACGCTATGAAAAACTTGATAATGCTTTAATTACAAAGTTAATGAAAGTATAACAATATTTTGAGGAGTGATTGTATGAAACACCGTTTACTTGATCTACTTGCTTGTCCTGTTGAAAAAGGTTGGCCACTTAAATTGGAAATTCAAAATGAGGAAACTGAAGAGGAAGAACTTGATATTCCTGTTGTTTGTGATGAAACTCAAGTTGTTTGTAAATATTACTGTAATTTCAAGAATTTTTTCCTTATTGTTGATTCAGGTTCTGAAGAGCGCTTTAAACCTGTCGATGAAATTAAGAAACATGTGACTGTTGAAGATTGTAAAAGTTGTTTTCAAATAGATATTACACAAGGTTTGCTACATTGTCCAGTTGATGAAGAACACGTCTATAAAATCAAAGATGGTATTCCCATTATGCTTACTAAAGAGCAAATTGATGAAATATATGGTGGAAAAATCGAGTAGGGCAGATTTTAATGAGTGATTCTAGTTCATATACTAATAAACTTGACGAAGGAAAAAAGAGGTCATTCTCTCGTGTGGAATTTTTAGAACTATTCATGCTCTTTTTAGTAGTGTTACTGTTTATATTCTTTTTAATTGTTCAAAGTCGTGTTGCATTTTTTGATAAAATAAAGTCTCAAATAATATTAATTGACATTCTACTGGCTATAGCCATTATTATTCTCTTCAGTAAATTTGTTCTTGATTTTTATAATATTAAGTTGTCCGAAGTTTTGAAAAAAACTCTTACTAATTTAAAAACCAAAAAAGAAAATCAATGACTGCCAACTTTCTCTCTTCTTTTATGTTTTAGTTTTTTTCTTAATGCGAAGAATTTTATAAATCAATTTTTTTCTTTTTTATATGAATAAACATGTCATCGAGCTAGATGTTGATACTATTAATAAAATCGCAGCTGGAGAAGTTATTGAGCGTCCTGCTTCAGTTGTTAAAGAACTCGTTGAAAACGCTATCGATGCTAAAGCTAGCTCTATTGAAATTAATATTGTTGATGGAGGAAAGAAAATTATTGAGGTCATTGATAATGGTGAGGGGATGAGTCATGATGATGTTCTTACTGCTATAAAACGCCATACTACTAGTAAATTACGTACAGCTGAAGACCTCTTTAATATTCACTCTATGGGTTTTCGAGGAGAAGCCTTAGCAAGTATAGTCAGTGTTTCTATGACGGAAATTATTACCAGAACTGCTGATTCGGAGTTGGGTACAAGGTTAGAAATACATGGTGGAAAAGTTGTTTCTGATCAAACTACTTCTGCATCTGTGGGAACAAAAGTTGTTGTAAAGAATCTTTTTTACAACGTTCCTGTTCGAAGAAAGTTCCTTAAAAACACTTCCACTGAACTTCGGCATGTAACTGAAATAATAACAAAGTTGGCTTTATCTAAACCCGATATTTACTTTAAATATACTCACAACAATAAAGTTGTTCTTTCTGCTCCTCAAGGTGATCTCATAACAAATATTGCCACTATTTTTGGTAAAAATATGGCAAAAGGAGCTCTTAAGATAGAAAAAAGTGAGAACGGTTATTATTTACATGGTTACATTTTAAAACCAGAGTTTGCTCGTAAATCTAAAGATTACCTCTATTTATTTGTAAATAATAGGCCTATCAAAGATAAATTGATTACAGATGCTATCTTAGCTGGTTATGGTACATCTGTTCCTCATGGACGTTATCCTGTAGTTTTTCTTTACTTTAATTTGCCAGCAAACGAAGTTGATGTTAATATTCATCCTACTAAAAGAGAGGTAAAATTTGCTGAAGAAGTCAAAGTTTATTCGATGTTTGAATCAGCTATCAAGGAAGCTTTTGAAGCTAGTGGGTTAGAAATATTTAAACGAGTTGAACAGCCAAAAGCACAACCTACTTTACTATCTTCTGTAGATTCTAATAAAATAGGGAAAAAGACGATTAGTACTTCTCATATAAAATCAAAGACTGTTATAAAGAAAGCTCCTGCTCCTTCAAAATCCTCTATTGGAAGAAAGAGAGAGAAACAACTTACCAGCTTTATTGATGTAAAAGCTAGTTCAGAATCTATTTCTAGCTCATCAGCTACTCAAGTCCGAAAAGATGCTTTTCAAATCTTGGGGATAATAAAAGATACATATATCATAGCTGAAATGGAAGAAGGTTTAGTTCTCTGTGATCAACATGCTGCAGCTGAAAAAATTAATTATTTGAAATATCTCAATCAGCTGAAGCAAAACAAAGTTGGAAAGCAAGGTTTGTTAGACCCAATTGTTATAACTCTCAAACCTTCTGAATTCAACACAATGCAGGAGATAATAAATAAGTTAGATGTTCTGGGTTTTGAAATAAAACCTTTTGGTCAATTTGATATCGCAGTTAGTGCTGTTCCAACGATTTTAGGAAAAAACATTTCTTCAAAAGTTGTTATTGATGTTATAGACATATTGAAAGAAAATTCACAGGAAATTAAAGAACAAATAGAAATCGAAAAGTTACAAGTGATTAAGGATTTGGTTGCTTTAACTGCTTGTAGAAGATCGATTAAAGCTGGGGATAGTTTGTCTTTTATTGAAGCTAAAAAATTAATTACAGAATTGTTAGAACAAGATGACCCATGGACTTGTCCTCATGGAAGACCAACAATGATTCTTCTTACTGAAGATTATATCAAAGAGTTATTTGGAAGAGATTACAAGTAAATTTTTGGAAATTCTTATTCCTCTTTTTTTCTTAAAATATTCCTACACTTTCTAGTCAATTGGTCTAGTAGATTTATTGCTTCAATTGGCGTAATCTTGTTCACATTAATATTTGCAATGTCTTGGAGAAGTTTGTATTCTCTTTCTTGTAAAATACCTGATTTCTTAGTGAAAGTTTTTTTGTTTTCTATGGCAGATTGAAAAGCTGTTTCTCCTAACAGTGTAACTTGTACAGGAGTGAGTTTACCTTTCTTTACTCTTTCTTCTTGCTTTTCTTCTCTTTGTTCTTTGTTGTTCATTTGTGCATGAAGAACGTGTAAAACTTCATTTGCTCTTTCTATGACTCTCTGTGGAATACCAGCTAAAGAAGCTACATGTACCCCATAAGATTCATCTATTCCTCCTTCTTTTACCTTGTATAAGAAATGAACACTACCGTTCACGTTTTTTACTGCAACGTGGTAATTCTTTACTCTCGGAAGAATATTTTCTAGTTCTATTAATTCATGATAATGTGTTGCCAATAATGTCCTTGGTCCTATCCTTCCAATATTGTTGTGTAGATATTCAGCTATTGCCCAAGCTAAAGCTACTCCATCAAAAGTTGAAGTTCCTCTTCCTATTTCATCAAGTATTACTAGACTTCGTTCTGTTGCATTATTTAGGATATTGGCGCTTTCTATCATCTCTACCATAAATGTAGACCGATTTTCGATTAATACATCATGTGCTCCAATACGTGTGAAAATCCTATCCGTCAAACCTATACGGGACTTTGATGCAGGGACAAAACTACCTATATGAGCTAAAAGAACTATCAAAGCTGTTTGTCTGAGGAAAGTTGACTTTCCTGACATATTAGGTCCTGTTATAATTAGAAGTCTATTCTTTTTTTCTTCTATGATACAGTCATTAGGAATAAAGGTGGAATCTTTTAACAACTGCTCAACTACGGGGTGTCTTCCCTCCTTGATGTAGTAACTGTTTTCTTCTATTATTTCTGGCTTCGTATAATTGAAATTTACTGCATTCTGAGCAAAAGTGGATAAAACATCCAGTACAGCACAATAATAAGCAGTCTCTTTTATTTGGTTGGTAAACTTTGAAATTTCATTTAATATCTCATTGTATAATCTCTCTTCTATCGCTATAATTTTCTCTTCTGCAGACAGTATTTTTATTTCATACTCTTTTAATTCTGGAGTGATGTATCGTTCTGCATTAGTCAAAGTTTGCTTTCGTTCATATTCTGCAGGTACTTGATCAGAGTATGCTTTGCTTACCTCAATAAAGTAGCCAAATACTTTGTTGAACTTGACTTTTAATGTTTTAATGCCTGTACGTTGTTTTTCTCTCGCTTCAAGAGATTGTAAAAACTTTTTACTGTTTTTTCTAATATTTTTAAGTTCATCTAATTCCTTGTTATATCCCTCTTTTATTACTGTCCCGTCTCCTATTGATGCACTTGCATTTTCAGAAATTGTCCTTTCAATGATATTTACTACCTCTTTTAGAGGATTAAGTTTTTCTCTTATTTCAATAAAATATGAGGATTGATACTTTGACAAAAGTTTCTTTATTTCAGGTATAAGTTGTAACGTTTCTTTTAGAGCAAGAAGTTCTCGTGGTCTGGCTCTCCCTAACGCTACTCTACTTATGATTCTTTCAATATCACTCATATCTCCGAGTATTTCTCTAATATCTTCTCGTGTGATAATATCTTGAAATAATTCATCTACAGCATCTAATCTTTTCTCAATTATCGCTCTATCTAAACTCGGATGGAGTAACCATCTGGTAAGAAGCCTTGATCCAGGTCCAGTTTTTGTGTTATCCAGTATGTATCTTAATGTCCCAAATTCTGTTCTATCCCTTACATTACTTATTAGTTCTAGACTCATTATTGTTGTTGAGTCGAGAATCATAAACTCATCTGTTTTGATCTTAGAAATTTTTGTGATATTTGGAAAAGTCTCTCTAAATTGAGTTTCTCTAAGATAATTTATTATAGCTCCTGCAGCAGCAATATACACTCCATCTTCTTCTAATCCAAAACCATCCAGTGTAGCTAATTGAAAAAACTTGAGTAAATCTTGTCTTCCTTGTTCAACATCAAAATAATAACTTGGTTTAAATGTTAATACACACTGCTTTGTATTATATTGAAGATTTAATGTTTCCCAGAGTTCTTTTTCGATTATTATCTCAGCTGGAGATAAGCGTGTAAATTCTACATCTAAACTTGCTTCATCTGAAAAATCTGTAACATAGAAGTCCCCTGTAGACAAATCTAATGCAGCTAAACCATATTTATCATTTTCTTTTGATATTGCAATAAGAAAATTATTGCTTTTTTTGAGGGACTCTGGAGCAAGAACTGTCCCTTTTGAGACTAATCTTACTACTCCTCTTTTGACTATTGTTTTTGCTTTACTTGGATCTTCAAGTTGTTCTACAATAGCAACTTTGTATCCTTGCTCTACCATCCTAGCAAGGTAAGAGTCAACTGCGTGATAGGGTACACCTGCAAGAGGCCATTCTGTTTCTGCAGTTTTTCTAGATGTTAAAGTGATATTAAGGGCTTTAGATGTAATAATAGCATCTTCTTTAAATGTTTCATAAAAATCTCCCAAACGCCAAAATATTATATGTTCTGGGTATTGTTTTTTTACTTCTAACCACTGTTTTTGCATTGGGGTGAGTTTCTTTTTATGACTGTCATCAAATCTTTTCATCATACACACTGTTTTAATTCATTTATTGTGTTGTTATTTGTTATAGTAAATATACCTGCAAGTAATGATTATTATTTTTACACTTTTAAATAATTATTGAAGTAAAAAACTATTTTGTATCAAAGTGTTTTTCCTTTTTTTGAATGTAGTAGTCGTATACTTCTTTAGGTTGTTTTTTTGGGTCAGCAGCTCCCCAGGAGTATAATTCGTTATCGGGTATATTTTTATCCTCAAACCATGTTCCTTTTTCTAATTCGTCTTTAAGAGTTTTTATAATATTTATACTAGCGCTAGCACCAATCCTTGTTGCACCAGCATTTACTAGTAAAACTGCTTTTTGAGCATCTCGTATTTCCCCAGCTGCTTTTATTCCAAGTTCATTTCCAACTGTCTGCTTCATCAAAGAAACATGATCATAATATGCACCCATGGGCCCAAAACCAGTGCTTGTTTTTACGTAATGAGCTCCAGCTTGTTTAGATATATCACATGCTTTTACTATTTGTTCATCAGTAAGAAATCCTGTTTCCAGAATAACTTTCACTTTTGCTCCTCCTGCAGCAGAAACAACTTGTTGGATGTCATTTTTTATGAAATCATATTCTCCATCTCTAAAAAAGCCAACATTTAAAACCATATCTATTTCTTCTGCCCCTAATTCAATAGCTTTTTTAGTTTCAAAAGCTTTGGTTTCTGATGTACAAGCGCCTAATGGGAATCCAACTACCGCCGCAATTTTAATTTCTGTGTTCTTTAAAATATTATAAGCATATGAAACATAAGAACTATTAACACATACGGCTCCAAAATTGTATTCAATAGCTTCATCACACAGTTTTTTTATCTCTTCTTTTTTCGCATATGGTCTAAGGTTTGTATGATCAATAATCTTAGCCATCTCTTCTATTGTAATTTTTCGATTATACACAGATAGTTCTAATGTTTTCACTAATAAAACTTTTTGGAAAGAATAGTACTTCCGAATTATCTCAAAAAGTATGAATTGAGAACACGCCAATGATAGTATGAACGCCTATAATTTTAACCTATAGAAATCGGTCAACTTATTGCGGAAGTACTAAAAGAAAACAGAAAAGTAATTTAAGTTGAAATGTGTTTCGTTTATTCTTCAATTTCAACTGTTTCAGTTTCAATCTGTTTTAGATCTTTTCCATACACAGCAAAGAAAACTACTCCAAGTACACCAAAACCAGTTGCTACAAAGAAATTTGTTGCAGGATTGATATTCCAGAAAATTGCTGCACTAAATGCTGCAATGGAAACAATAATGTCTCGAATTAGATAATATGTACCAAACGTACTAGCTTTTGCGTCTTCTGGCGCTAAATCCATTATTAGAGCTTTTCTAGTCGGTTCTCCAAATTCTTTTAGTCCTCTGACAATAAATGCTATAATAAACATCCAAAAATTATGACTGAAAAATAGTACTGTGGGAAAAATAGTAAAGAAAACAAAAGTTATTGCAACAAAAGGTTTTTTCCTTTGTGTTTTATCTGCAAAATAGGCTACTGGTATATAGATTAATAATGCTGTTGTCATTTCGATTGCTGTTAAGAATCCAAATTGCAAGCTAGTGATTCCATTGTAATTCATTGCCCATATAGCCAGAAAAGCATAAGGTATCTGCTCAGCGAAACGGATGAGAATATCTGATATTAGCAGTGTTCGAAGTTCTGGTCTAATGTTATGTAGAGTTTCTCGTAAGCGCAAAGGGGCTTTGCTTTTCTTTGGTGGTTCTTTAATAAAATAAATCTCTGCTATTGTTGCTATAAAAGCCAAAAACAAAGCTATAATAAATGAGATTCGAACACCAATAACAATCCCATAGTAGCCAATAATTGCTCCACCAATGATTGGACCTAAAGCCATTGGGATTCTGCGAACTAATGAGTGTAAACTGACACCCATTGCTCTTCTGTCTTTTCCTACAACAGTAGAAACTAAATCCATTATTGCTGGTAGGGAGATGGCTGTCCAAGATAAGAAAAAAACTGCTCCAAGAATTACGGCCCACCAAGTAGAAATAATAATAACAATGCTGAAACCAATCATTGCCATAATGTTAAACACAACTAAAGCTTTCTTATAACCTATTTTATCACTTAAATATCCACCTGGAAAAGAATAAAGAGCAGAAAGAAAATTGTCTGTTCCATTAAGAGCACTAACAATAAAATTTGTTCCACCTATAGCTAATAAATAAACAGGTAAAAATCTTTCAGCTAATTTTTCCCCAAGACCAACGAATATGACCATTAACATCATAGTGATCATACTAGGAGTAAACAACGATGAAATTGATTGCTTTGGGTTGGATTCCATTTTGCTCGACGGCAATTTATTCTCTTACTCTTTAAATTTTATGTAAAAACGCTTACTAATTATAGTTGATCTATTGTTAATTTTTAGATTATTTTGAATTTCTCAAAATAGAAAGAAAATTGAAAAATATTTCTTAATCAGAAAAAGACTTTTAAATATGTTAAAGTCCATGAACGTGATATTATATTAATTGAATAGAATATAGTCAACTATAAAATAATTGAGGTTATAATAAATGTACAAAACGAAACAAATAGTAACTTTATCCATTCTTATCTTAGTTAGTGTTTCATTTTCATCTATATTTGTTAAAGGACAAAGTGAGACACAAGTAGATATTGGTAGCAATAGCATGAAAACAGCGCCCACTTTCGTTACTGGTGATATACTTGCAAATATCACTGATGATTCCGCGTTCGGGCTTAATGCAACAGCAAAAGTAAACAGATCTGTGTTTTTTGGTTATTATGGTATTGTATCCATTAATGATAGTATTGAGTTTAATTTGTATGAAAATGATTCTGTTATATACTTTAACTACACTATTGCAAATATTAATGCAAATAACCTCACCTATTGTAGCTTTAAAATAGCAAATTATTCTATTGATATGTTACAGTACAGAAATGCTACAAGAAACTACGTTTATGAGAAAGGACTAAATTATACAACATTTAGAGTACCTTTTCTTTCTAATTATTCAAGTATTTCTGGAAACAGCACTTTCTTCATCAATGCCTATCTTGAATTTGCTTATCCATTTGAATATACAATTGAAAGTGGAGAACAAGTTCTTCACTATAAAGAACTACTTTATCCTTTAATTAATAACGTACCCATTATAAACGGCTCAACAACAGTAAAGAAGCAATCTGGTGAAGCTCAAGAAGGAATAGGCGAAAAATTCCTAGACGATGATAACCATGTTGTTACCCCACAAGAATATATGGTGTCCAACGCTAGTAGTGGGATATTGAAATGGGAGAATTTCACTAGGGATGCTTTTAATTATTCTCAATCTATTGATGATGATCTTGTTATGAATATATGGACAATTTCTATTAGTGGTACTCCCTCAGAAGCTCAACAGGTTTCTTCTGCTACTGTATTGTTTAAATCTGTTGAATCAAAAAGAAAATTTGATATTAATCCTTATGGAACAGTAAAAATTACTGAAACCCATTATGTTCAATATTTAGGACCAGATCATCCTGAAGGGCAACCTATTACCCTCTTTAAATCATATAAATTAAATTCCTTCCAATTAACACTCGAACCTAATGCAACAGTGAAATCTTTAACAGACCAGCTCGGGCATCTAAATGTAAAATATCAATTAGACAATGGTATCTACTCACCTGGAACATATACTTTGGCTGATAGTAGCCTTTATCCAGGCTATAAAGTTTTAACAGTTCATCCTCGATACCCTCTTAAACATGGAGAAATAATCGATTGTACAATAGTTTATACTGTTCCTCTTGAACAATTTATGCTTAAAGAGAAAGATACTAATCGCTATAGTATCAGATTATCTCCTCTGTCAATATATAATTGGACAGTAGATAAGATGACATTAGATATAGTTCTTCCTCGTGGAGCTGTATATAAACAATCCAATTATTCTGCTGGAGATCCTTATCAAGATTTACAGATTAGTTATAGCAAACAGTTCAAACTTTGGAAACTTGGTTTCGAAAGAATTTTAACCTATTCTGGAACAAATCTTTCACCAGCTGATAACAGAATATTCTATGTTGATATTACCTATGCTAGGGCAAATCTGTTCATTAGTTATATCCTGTTAGTTGTTCTCTTAAGTGCTGTTGTGGGATTAATATCACTGTTTAATTGGCTCTCAAAGAAAGTGAAAAAAATTGAAGATTTAGAAGCTGAAAAAGAATTTGTCCCAGTTGATGAAATACGCTTGTTTGTAAAATTATATGAAGAAGTCTTAGGTATCAAGGATAGAATAAGACAAACAAAAGAAAAAGTGGCAAAGAAAAAAATGACTGTAAAAGAAGGGAAACAGTTAATCACTGACTTAAGCATACGTCTACGACAAACAGAAGAGAAATTAAAAGATGCAAAGACTAATCTTGCAAAACATGGTGGAAAATATAAGAATGCTGTTCAAGAAATTGAAATAAACGAACGTAAACTCCTTGAGGAAAGAAGGAACCAACAAACTCTACAACAAGAATATAAGAGAAAGAAGACTCTTACGAAAGAAGCTTATAGACGACTTTTCAGAGAAAGACAAAAGAACATTGAAAAATTAACTAATGAGATAAATGGCAGACTTGTCAATCTTAGATTATTAATAGAAGACTAATTACTACCTTTTTCTATCTTTTTTCAACTTCTTATTAACTTTTCAATTTTTATTTCTTATTTTTTCTTTAATGAAAAAAGATTAATTTGTATTATTCAATCTATAAATAATGTCAAATCTATCGGAAAATGAGAAAAAAAAATACGTGCGACAAATCATTTTGGATAATGTTGGAATTAGAGGACAAGAGAAATTAAAAGAATCTAAAATTTTAGTTGTAGGTTCCGGGGGATTGGGATCAAGTGTTCTTTATTATTTAGCAAGTAGTGGTGTTGGGACATTAGGAATCATAGATAAAGATCTAGTTGAATATTCTAATTTAAATAGACAAATCATTCATTTTGAGAAAGATGTTGGAAAATCAAAAACTCAGTCTGCTAAAGAGAAACTGTCTTTGTTAAACAAAGATATTACAATTAACACTTATCAATTTGAAATAAATTCTCTTAATGCTGAATCGATAATTGCAGACTATGATTTTATTGTTGAAGCTAGCGATAATTTTGAAACAAAGTTTTTAGTAAATGATACTTGTGTAAAATTAGGTAAAGCTTTTACTATCGCTGGTGTAATGAAATTTGAAGGACAAATAATGACTGTTATTCCAAAGTTTTCTGCTTGCTATAGATGTGTGTTTAGTGAAATACCTGAACCTGGAACATATCCTAATAGTTGTGAACTTGGTATCATGGGTACTACAGCAGGTTTTTTTGGTATAATTGAAGCAAATGAGGCTATTAAGTATATATTATTTAATGATAGTGATTCAATTAACGACAAATTGCTTGTAAACAAAATCCTTTATGTTGATTTAGAATCCAATTTGTTCGACACTATTATTATTCAAAAGAATGAAGAGTGTACTGCGTGTGAAAAAGCAAAAAAGCATAGATATTTCGAATCATTAACTTGATTTTTGTATAAAATTTTTTATGTTAATCTCACTTTCAGGAAAGGTCTATGATTAATAACTTCAATATCCTTCTTCATTAGAATATGATCTCTTCATTTAACTCTTCTTCTATTTCTTCTTCTAATTTAAGCCAGTTTAATTCAATAAAGTTGTTTAAAGCATGTTCCATTTCTCTCAATGTTTCTAGTAGCATTTTTTTAGCTTTTTTCTCTGAAACACCAGAGTAGGAATATTTTATTCCTCCTTTTTCCAACTTTTTAGCAGTTTTCTTGATTAGTCCTTTTTTTATTAAATCGTTGGTTAACCTAAGTGCTGTTGTTCTGTCTCTATTAATGAACGAAGCAATTTCTATAATATGTCGTGGTTTTTTTAAAGAATAAAAATAAATCCTTACTTGTATTGGTTTCATCCCAAACAAACATTCAAAGATATCACAGCGTTTTCCTTGTTTTACGACTTCTGGAAGCTTAGTAAAGCACCTATCTATTGGCATTAAATCACCGAATGTGTGTCATATCTCCACATAATAAATGTTGTGTTTTTTCAAACAAAGAATTTGGGAGCTTTTTTGTTATCAAATAATGAAAGGCAATAAATTAGTTAATATTATCTGATAGCTTTACGTGTTGGAAATAGCAAAATTCATTTATACTCAAATAAGTTTACTCATTAAGGGTAAAAAAAATGTTTCAACAACCAGGGATGGGTATAGATCCAAATAAATTTGTTTCACAGATGATTCTTCAAGCATTACAAGCTTTTTATAATCAGGATTATGAGACTGGTGTTCATTTTATAAATCAGATAAGAGCAAATTTACCTCGTTTTATGTATAAATTAAATCCTAGCCTAAGGACTTTATGTAAAGATATTGTGAAACTTGTTCAAGGAGGAAGTTTGGTTAGACAACATGCGCTAGGTGAAGATAAAATTGAACCTCAAAGTTCTATTGAAAGTGGAACTTCTATGCCACCATCTGATTTATCTAAAACTGAGGAAAAAGTACCTACCGATTTCATAACTGAACTTAGTTCTGCTGTTAAATCTCAACAGGAGAAGAAGAAAAAGAAAGTTGTAGAAGAATTGAAAGGTTCAATATCTGATTTAGAAGATTTTGATTTCTAGCAATAGACGATCTCTAACTAGTAAAATAAAAGTTTTCTAAGATGTTTAAATAATGTTCAATTTTTGCGATACAAGTGTTAATTTGATTGGTAAGTGGAGTATTAAGATTCTCATTCAATATCTTTCTGAAAATTAAATTATAATATGTTAATTGAAAAACAAGCTGAACAATACGTGCGTAATTAACCACAGGTGAGATGTTATTGATCTTTATCATTATCTCTTGTTCTTCTTCTTCTGACAAATTGAAATCAAGCCCTAATACAAATAATTGCTCAAAAATGTAACGAGACTCTTTTAATAGTTCTATTAATTGCTCTGCTTTATCTGACAGTTCAGGGACCTCATTTTTAATGTCATTAGCGCTGTATGTTAAATTATCAACTTGCATTAGATTAACACTGTTTACCTTTTTACAACTAGACAATGAAAAACCATTTTTAAATATATTTGATTCCTTAACAACTTTCTAATAAATTCGCAACAAAAATGTTTAAAACAAAACATTTTCTTTAAACCTTATGACGGAAAATAACTTTTTTGTGCATCCTTCAGCATTTGTAGAAGAAGAAGCAGAAATCGGTGAAGGAAGTAAAATCTGGCATCAAGCTCAAATACGAACTAAAGCTAAATTGGGAAAAAATTGTATTATTGGAAAAGCCTCTTTTATTGACATTGAAGTAAAAATAGGTGATAATGTTAAAGTTCAAAATTTTGTAAGTGTATATCATGGTGTAGAAGTTGAAGATGATGTTTTTATTGGACCTCATGCCTGTTTCACAAACGATATGTTTCCACGCTCTGTAAACCCTGATTGGAAATTAGTGCGTACTTATGTGAAAAAAGGTGCATCAATTGGTGCTAATTCAACTATTGTGTGTGGTACTACATTAAATGAATACTGTATGGTTGGAGCTGGAAGTGTTGTGACAAAAGACGTTCCTGCTTTTGCTTTAGTATATGGGAATCCTGCAAAGTTAAGAGGCTATGTGTGTTATTGCGGCTCTATCTTGAGAAAAACAAATGAACCACTTCCACAAGGTACAAAATTAAACTGTGATAAATGTGGAAAGAAAGTTATTATCAAATAAGCTAATACACTTATTTAATGAAATATGTTGTTTTTATTTTATTATTTTTTAAAACTAATTTATTTAATTACTAACGTTATACCAAAGTTTTTATTGTGTGTTGCATATAACAAATTACTTTAATTCTTCCGACATAAAGGAGGTCACTGCTTAGAGGAGAAGAAAATGAATCTTATTTCAATCAGATTACCAGATAGTTTCTTAAATACAATTGACGAAATGGTGTTGAATGGTAAGTATGCAAGTCGAAGTGAAGCAATCCGCTTGGCTCTGCGAGATTATTACCGAATGCATTTTGCTTCTAAATCGAATACTAACGATATTAATCTACCAGATATCGATTTCGAACGATTAAGATCTAAAATAATTTTTGAAGAATAATCTTCTTTTTTCTTTTTTAAATTAACCATTCTAAAATTTTCAATAATCAAATTGTTTAAAAAAACAATTAGGAAGGTAATTTGAATTGAAATGGAATCAACTCAAAGAACAACAATTGATGCCAATAGTACTTATAAGAATCCGTTAAAAAGAATAGTTGGACATTTACTTTTTTCTTATGATAGTTTTCTTGAATTACCCAACAAGTACCTTTTAGTAAACGCAATTTTGATAGCTTTTATTTCATCAATGTTAGTTTTAGCTAATATCCTAGTTTTAATTAGTAAATTTGAACTAACAGGTACAATTGGGCAAGGATGGATTGATTTTAAAAATAATTTGATTTTATCAGCTCTTCTTACTCCTGGTTCTCTGTTGTTATGGGCTCTATTAATGCATTCAATGTTAAGTTTTATGGGTGGAAAAGGAAAATTTCTACGTTCTCTTGCGATATATTGTATTGCTCAAATCCCCGTAATTATTGGTGATCTGATCCTTTTAATTGTTGCTTTTACTCAACCAACTATAATCGCGGATGGGAGTTTAGATCCTGGTAGTTTTACTCAACTAACAGGACAATATTTCCATTCTCACTCCCTTGCTTCCTTGATTTTAACACCTTTTACAATACTTTATTCCAATCTTGTTGCAGGAATTGGTATGAGTGCTGAACATAAAGCTCCAGAACTATTAGGTTGGATCTCTGGTGGAATTATTGCTTTATTTTCTATTTTACTAAGAATTTTCGTATAAGTTTAAAAAAGAATTAGTTCTCTTTCTTATACTCTTCTAACATTTCTTTAACTTTTTTCTTCAGAATTTCAGCTTTATCAGTATTTTCCCAAGTAAATTCAGGTTCTTCTCTTCCGAAATGTCCATAGACTGAAGTTTTCTTGTAAATAGGTCTTCTTAAATTGAGTTGTTCTGAAATCATTCCTGGACGAAAATCAAAAATTACATCGACAGCTTGACGAATAATCTCAACAGGATATTTCTCTGTTTTAAAACATTCAATATTTTGAGCTAAAGGAATCGGCTCCCCAATAGCATAAGAAACTTGTACTTCACATTTTTTAGCTAATCCTGCTGCGACAATATTTTTCGCGACATATCTTGCGTAGTAAGATGCTGATCTATCAACTTTTGATGGGTCTTTACCACTAAATGCTCCTCCTCCATGGCTGTCTACGCCTCCATAGGTGTCGACAATAATTTTTCTTCCTGTCAATCCTGAATCGCCATGAGGACCGCCAATTACAAACCTTCCAGTTCTGTTGATATAAATCTTAGTTTCGTCATCAATTAGTTTAGATGGAATTACTTTGTTAATTACTTCTCTTTTAATTCCTTCCTCAATTTCTTCCGTAGAAACATCTTCTGTGTGTTGTGCAGCAATAACAATTGCATGAACACGTATGGGTTTGTCTTCCTCATATTCAACAGTAACTAATGATTTGCCATCAGGACGTAGAAAAGGTAATATTCCCTTTTTTCTTACTTCACTTAGTTTTTTTGTTAGCTTATGAGCTAATACAATCGGTAAAGGCATATATTCTGGTGTCTCATCACAAGCATATCCGTACATGATTCCTTGATCTCCTGCTCCTTGTTTTTCTATTTTTGACTTTGATACACCTTGGTCTATATCTGGAGATTGTGCATGAAGAGCATTGATAACTGCGCACCCTCTATAATCAAAACCGATTGATGAGTCATTATATCCTATTTCTTTAATTGTTTCTCTAACAATTCTATGAATCTCTTCATTTGATAGTGGTACTATGGTTTTAATTTCTCCTCCTACGAGTACTAATCCAGTTGTTACAAATACTTCACAAGCAACATGAGCTTCTGGGTCTTTTGCTATAATGTAATCTAAAATAGAATCTGAAATTTGATCACATATTTTATCAGGGTGTCCTTCAGTAACACTTTCAGAAGAGATAAATTTACGGCAAATCATTAAAAAAGAACTTAAAAAGACTTCTTTAAATTTTATGGTTCTTCGTTTTTTATAGTCTTAATTTTTTTCTCGTTACTTATATGATAAAGTTTCAAAATATCTGTATATGTCTGAGCTTTAAATCTCTGTCTGTCTAGTGAGAAAAACGATATCGTTTTTTCTATATCATCTTGTGTTCCCTCAATTTCGATAACAAACCCTATTTTTTTGAAGAAATCAATTGTTATTAGACAGTTGTTATAATTCAGGAATTTTCTTTCCTTTTTTACTTCTCTTATTTTTTTATATCCCATTCTTTTAAAAATTGATTCTAAAACAATTCCATCGCTTATTTGTGTCTCTAATTCTTCTCTTATTTTATATCCTTGTGACGTGTCGACCTTTCCTTTATATGTTAAATAATATTTTTCACCTTGCTTTCTTAACCTTAATTCACAGTTTCTTTTCTTTAATTCTCTGCTTTTATCTAAAAAAATGTCGACAATTTGCTCTGTGAAAAATTGTTTGTTGATTTTTTTTTCTATTTTACTTTGGATATTTTCTATAATTTCCTTTTCTTCAGGAAAAAAATATGCTTTTAACTCTGTTTCGTTCATTAATTGCAGGATATACTATTATTATTTGAACATTGTTTTTAGGAAATTTTATTAAGACTGCTCCAAATAGTTAATTGTTATGAATGTTTCAGACCAAGGTTCCAAACTAGACACTATTATTTCTAAATTAAGAAATAACTTAGATCAGTCTTTCTGGTTAGGAAAAGGAACACGTAATTCTTTTAAAAAAAACATAAAAGATTTCCACGAAAAAGGGATTTTAACAAAGGCCGAATACAATTATATTCAAAAGAATGAACGTAGAGTTTTAACTAAAGCTCAACTTATTCATATTATCCCAGAGATACAACAAAAGGATATACTAGAAAATACTATAAGAAATCTTTCTCGTGTTATTGTAAAGAAAAAAAGTAGCTCAATAGATGTTTCAGAAGAAAGTGTAAAGCAAAACTTACAAAATGAAGTGCGTAATCATATGAAAGATATATTTGGAGAGAAATTCGAGACTGTGTCTGATGAATTTGATAATGTGATATCAATAATTCTAAACAGTGTAGATGTGAGTTTGGAGCTCGAAAAACTTTCTAATCGATTGATTTCAATAAGGGATGCACTTTTAGAAAAAGGATACAGTAGAATGTTGATTTATGATATTGATAGACTAGCTGCAAGAATGTTAAGTCTGTCTAAAAAGAGCAATCCTGGAGAAATGCCGTCACGAGAAGAGCTAGCTGATCATATCAAACAATTATATTATAACTATAAAATGTCATCCAAAGACAACAGACTTAGTTAATAACTTTTTTTTAATTTTGATATTTTGATACTTATTCTACTAATACAATTTTTTATTTTATTGATTTGAATTTATAATGTGCATTGAAAAAAAGATTTAAATAAAAATAGAAAATTGTTATAATAGTTTTGAGTGATTTTACTCGAAAAATTAAGATTCTAATTGTTTCTTGACATATAAAAAAGGTTATTCAATTGAGTTACAAAGAAGTACTAGACGAAATATCAAAAAGCATTAAGAAAGAGTTACCACCAAACTCTGGAGTGACTACTATAGAATTTGAAGGGCCAGAAGTAGCTGTTTACAGTAAGAATCCTCAGATTCTAGTAGAAGATGAAACCTTAGTTAGAAAACTAGCAAAAAAGCTTCGAAAGAGGATAGTAATTAGATCTGATCCAAAGGTAAGACTTCCAAAAGATGAAGCGACATATTTTGTACAGAAATTGATTGGCGAAGAAAGCAATATTACAACTATAGATTTCGATGATAGCCTAGGTGAAATAATAATAGAAGCAGACAAACCAGGTGTAATAATTGGTAAATCTGGTGAGACTTTAAGAAAAATAATATCAGAAACATTTTGGAGGCCAAGAGTCCAACGTACTCCTCCTATTGAATCAAAAGTGATTAAAACCATCCGACATGTGTTACAAGAAGACGCAAAGCGAAGGCAAGAAATTTTGCGTATGATAGGTAAAAGGATTCATCGCCCTCTCATTTATCGTAATGACACAATACGTGTGACAGGTTTAGGTGGATTTAGTGAAGTGGGAAGAAGCTCAGCATTGGTGCAAACTGGAGAATCTAGAGTATTAGTTGATTGTGGAATTAGTGTGGGGGCGCAAACCCCTCAATATACTTTTCCCAGATTTGATTTTCCTGAATTTGACATAGAAGAGTTGGATGCAGTAGTTGTGTCTCACGCACATTTGGATCATTCAGGATTTGTCCCCTATCTATTCAAGTATGGTTATAAGGGTCCAGTATATGCAACTAAACCTACACGTGACTTAATGACAATGTTACAAATAGATTATCTAGATGTTGCATCAAAAGAAGGAAAACTCCAACCCTATTCCCAAAAAGAGATTAGAGAAACGGTGCTTCATACAATTGTTTTAGATTTTAATGAGGTTACTGACATTGCTCCAGACTTAAGGTTAACATTTTATCATGCGGGCCATATAGTTGGAAGTGCTATTCCTCACCTTCATGTGGGAGAAGGGTTGTATAATATGGCTTTTGCTCAAGATATAAAATATGCGCGTTCAAGGTTATTAGACCCAGCAACAGTGCGTTTTCCAAGATTAGAAACACTGTTTATTGAGTCTACATATGGAAATCCGAATGATATTTTGCCGACTCGTACAGATAGTGAAAAACAATTAGAAGATGTAATAGTTGAAACTGTTAAACGTGGAGGAAAAGTCCTTATCCCTGTTCTGGCTGTGGGCAGAGCCCAAGAAATAATATTGGTTCTAGAGGAAATGATGAGAGCAGAAAGGATTCCATTAATACCTGTTTATACTGATGGAATGATACGCGAAGCTACTGCTATCGTTTCAGCTCACCCAGAAGCGCTTTCTAAATCTGTTCGTGATAGAATTTTCCATGACGGTGAAAATCCATTTTTGGCAGAACAATTTAATCATGTCTCCTCACAAGAAGAAAGAGAACGAATAGTGTTGGGTGATCCAGCAATAATTCTAGCAACAAGCGGGATGCTAAACGGTGGACCAAGCGTTTACTACTTTAAAGAACTTTGTGAAGACGAGAAAAACGCTTTAGTGTTTGTAAGTTATCAAGGTAAAGGAACTCTGGGTAGTAGAATACAGAAAGGTATTACAGAGGTACAAATGTTTGAAGATGGAAAAACAATTATGTATCACATTATGATGCAAGTACACAGTATTTCAGGTTTTACAGGGCATAGCGATAGAAGAGAACTAGAAAATTATATCCGTAAAGTTACACCCAAACCTGAACGATATGTTATGATACATGGAGAATCAACAAAAGTGGTAAAATTAGCTTCATGGGCATACAAAACTGTAAGAAAAAATTGTCTTTCGCCATCAAATGGAACAACGATTAGATTACATTAATTTTTAATACTCTTTATTTTTCAAAACGTAAATACCAACCCAAATCAAAAGGGCGATGTTTATATCCCTTAATTATTACAGTGTTTGGTGGTGCTGAAGATAATTCATTAGAATCAACTAGAGCTTTTCCCACACCATAAAATAATCCTGAATCTTTTTTTCCTCTTCCATAGACTGCAAGCCAATTCCCTTTTTTAAACGGTAATGTGTATTCATTAACATTTGCCAAAACAATATCTTTTCCATATAGAAACTGTTTTGTTTTTATAATTAGCCTTTTTTCCATATATTTATTGAAATAAAAACCCCCAGTAATCTCAAGTTGGAATTGTTTTTCATGTATAATTCCAATGGGATAACCAGCTAGAAATATATTTTTAGTCAATTCTAATGAATTATTACGAATGAACTCTATTGTATCTTTTAATTCTTTATTAACAATGTAGACTTCTTTTACTCCTCTCTGTTTTATGAAAATTGATTTGTTATTCATAATTTCCCTTACTTTTGTATCAAATTCTTTTAATAAAAATGACAAAACGATTTGTTCTTCTTCTTTGCTTGCTTTTTTAAATAAGGTTTCAGTTTTTACCACTTTCTTTCACCATCTTAGCAATAAAAAAACCTTCGCCATTAGTTTTATGAGGATATAATCTTACTGCTTTCTTTAGTTCGGGAGAAAAAGAATAATTTGCAAATTTAGTAACTCCTCTTTCAAAGGAAAATGGAATGTCAACCAATTTTAAGTCATTATCTTTTAGAACTCTGTCAATTACTAATTCATTTTCTTCTGGTTCTAATGAACAAGTGCAATAAACGATAGTTCCTCCTTCCTTAAGAGTTTGAATAGCTGCATCTAGAAGTTCTGTTTGTAATTTTGAGTATATTGCTAAATCTTCTTCTTTTTTTGAAGTTTTTCTTGAGGGGTCATTAATAATTACTCCAGAGCCAGAACAAGGGGCATCTAACAAAATTTTATCAAATTTAATTTTTGATTTAACTATAGCTCTTGCATCGGTGTTTAGAACAATAGTGTTTTGTACTCCCATGCGAACAATGTTTGAATAAAGAGATGTGCATCTTCTTTTACTTCGTTCTATAGATATAATTTTTCCTTTGTTTTTCATCAATTGGGCAATGTGAGTTGTTTTTCCTCCTGGAGCAGCAGCAAAATCTCCGATCATTTCATGGGGTTTAGGATCCAAAATAAGAGGGGGGAACATTGAATTTTTTCCTTGAACCATATAATAACCATTGAGATATTCAATCGTAGCCCCAATTGAGATTGGTGAGAAAACTATCTCTCGTGCTTCTGGAATATCTCTTATCTTTTTGAAAATAATTTTTTTTTGAAGAAGTAGAAAATCAATTTCAGAGAATTGTGTTTTTAAATTATTTAACCTAATTACAGTTTTTAATTTCTTTTCATTAAATTTTAGAAGTTTGATAGTTTCTTTTTCACCAATAAGTTCTACAAATCGCTGGATCATATAAGGTAAATAACCTAGTTTATTTCCAAGATCATAAACATCTGAGTAACTGATTTCATCCAGCATAAATAAATAAACAAACAAACGTAATAATAAGTTTTTGACTATTAGATAATTGGAAGACGGTATTGAAAAATAAAAGAATAAAATTTTATTCAGTTGATAACCTCTTTGCTCTTCTAATTTCAGTAATTGCATCAATTGCTTCAAATCTAACTCGCTCATCAGGATCCTTTGTTGAAATTATAATTAACTTGTTAATAGCTTCTTCAGTCTTTAACTCTCTTAGTATATCTATTGATTCCATTTTTATTTTTGGGTTGTTATCATCTAAACATTTTAAGCAACATTCAATTATTTGTTCTTTATTCTCAGTTTTAACTGCAACTATTTTATTCAATTCTTGAAGTGCACTCAATTTTACTTCCCAATTTTTGTCATCAGTTTGTTCTACTAGCAAAGGTACTGCACTCCTTATCAATCTAAAAGTGATAAATCTTGTAGCAACATCCCGAATAAATGGGTCTGTGTGTCTAAGAAAAGGTATGACCAATTCTTCAGAGATCTTATCAGATAGTTTTAAACCTATTAAAACTCTTTCTGCTTCATTTTTCACTGCATCATTTTCATCTGACAGTGCTTTAAAAAGAGGTTTTATTATCTGTATACTGTCAAAAGAAGCTAATGCTTTTACAGCTTCATATCTTACCTTATCATTTTGATCGAGGATTCTTTTTGCAATATATTCAATGCATTGTTCGTCTTTTAACAATGCCAAACTTCTTAGAGCAGAAACTCTTACTTCGTATGAAAGATCATGAAGAGAATCAATTAAGGGAAAAAGAGATTTTTTACTACCCATTTTTCCTAACATTTCTGCTGCATAAGCTCTGATTTCTTGTTCATCATCAGATAAGGCTCTAATTAATGCTTGGATGCTCTCATCTATTTCAGGTTTTTCAGCTAATTGTTCGATGGCTAATAAACGAAGAGCTAGAATTTGATTTTTATCTTTTAATGTATTTATTAGCTTTGTTATATTATTACTCATACTTATCAATGACAATCTCTTTTTATTTTTATAATTCTTTTCTAGGAAAATTACGTTTTTAAAGGGATAAATTGTTTATCTCACTGAAGCAAGAATGACAGAAACAGTTTGTGCATATCTATTAGGAGGGGAACCTTATACAAGACAAGAACTTGCAAAAAGATTAGGAAAGAAAGGAACATCAAGTGATATATGTCTTTATAACTATTCAAAAGAATTTACCTTGCAAATAGTTGATCCTATACGCTATCCTGACAAACCGTTAACTCTATTTGAAACTATTTTTATGGCTGATGTTCCCATAGTTATTATTCCACCAGAAGGGCCTGATATTCACACAGGTGAGTTTTTACTTTTATTATCTGCACTTGGTTATAAAAATGGGGTTTTTGTTATTGTAAGTGAAAATCAGTATGTTGATATTGTTAATGTTGAGAAAAAAGTGCATAAAATAACAAAAGGATTAATTGTAGAACAGTATCCTTTCCTCCATGTTGATATAGCAAAAGGAGAAACTATACAAGAGCTCAGATCTTTAATAAAAGAGAAAGCCATTCAAATCCCTGACTATAAATGGGCTGATGAAACTCATTCTCGTGTAGATGTAGACCATGTTTTTCCAGTAACTGGGATAGGAACAGTAATACTTGGAAGAGTACGGTCTGGAGAAATTGAAAAAGGTGATCAAATACATGTTTTTCCTTCAAATAGAACTTCTGTGATTCGATCTATTCAAATTAATGATGTGGATGTAAAAAAGGCAATAAATGGTGATAGAGTAGGCTTAGCACTTAGGGGGTTGTTACCGAAAGATGTAGAAAGAGGGTATGTACTCTCTAAAAATGTTAGTTGGAATATTTCTAAAGATATTGAAGTTAGTCTTGAACTGACTCCTTATTCCAAATTACCTGAAGTAGGAAAAACTAGACATATAATTTCGGGTCTACAAGCTATTAGTTCAAAAGTCAAAAGATGTGAAAAAGAATCTAATGATTCTGAAAATGTATATGAATTAACACTAGAATTAGAAAAACCAATTGTATATTTTCACACAGAGCCTGGAATATTAGTAGATTTAAATAGTCGACCAAAAATAATAGGAAAATGTTCCTTTAAGATAAAATGAAAACTAAAGCTTTAGCTCTTCTATTAATATCTGAACAGGTTCATTTTCAAGTTTAACGTCGTCTGTCAATAGTAAGTCATAAACATAATACACTATGCCTTCAACAGTAGTGTTAGGTCCTAATTTGACAGTAGCAGCTTTAACATCTTTATTGATATAAGTGTCTTCGATTTCTACTGTTTTTTTAGCAAAAATTGTTCCTTCAATGGTAGATAACTCCCGACGCTTGAATAATCTTATCTCCATAATTCCTCTCCTACCCTTTATGTATACGTTTTCTCCTACTATATTACCAAAAATTTCTGCTTTTCCTGATAGTGTTATATCTTTTTTTGATAATATATTTCCTTGAACTTCTATAGAACCAGATAATTGTACACCTTCATCGGCTTGAACGTTATCTTCAACAAGTATCGAACCAGCCCCTATTAATTGACCTGATAATAATACGTTTCCTCCAATTTTTGCAGAACCACTGAATTTAGCACCTTTGTCTGAATGAAGAAAACCCTCTGCTTTGAATGACCCTGAACATTTTACAAAACCATGTGCAGTTATATTTCCGCTGGCCTTTATTGCTCCAGCACATTTTATAGAATTACACTCAATGTCTCCATCAATTTTACCAGAACCTGAAATTCGAATGTCTCTAAGAATTTTTCCACCAGAAATTTTAGAAGAACCAGCAATAGACAAATCTTTGTCAGTCAATATTTGTGATCCAGAAACTTTGATATCTATTATTGAAGAGGGATCCTTTAATGCCTTCTCTAGGCGTTTTTCATATCTCTCCTTTAATTCGTTATAACTCCCCTCATCAATTTCTCCAGATTTATATCTTTTTTCAAGAAGTTCAAGTAACTCTTTTGTTAGTATTATTTCGTTTTTTGACATACTTCATTTCACTATATTAATAGTTGTGATTTAATATAAAATAATTCTTTAAATTCCTTATCTCAAAAGATAAAACACAAAGTTGAAAGTATTAACTCGTTGGTTTAACATTTCCTCCTTGTTAATCTCTTTTCGCTAATATAATACAAAAAATAGAGGAAAGTTTTTTTATTTAAGAATATTTTTAAACTTAAATTACATCATTTATCTGTAATGCAAACTCCGAATTTAGAGGAAACCAAACTTGTAGATACAATATTTTCTATTTTTAAAGACATAACTAGGCGAAAGATTCTGTCTATGCTGTTGGAAATAAATAGGACTGCAGATGAAATAACAAAGGAATTGGGTATTAGTAGACCAGCAGTTGAAAAACACCTTAAAATGATGCTTGATATTGGCTTAATAGAAAGAAGAGCAGAAACATATCCAACAATGAAATATTTCTATTCTATTCCAGAGCCAGGTAAAGAATTAATCTCCAATCTCTATGATGATATTGAAACTTTTGTTAGTTCTATGAGAGATGAATATACTAGACGATTAGACCAAGAAGAGCAGAAATTCATTTTAGGGATGTCAAGTAAAGAACATTATGACGCCATAAAAGTTGTACATGAGAAAATACTGAAAAAGTACATGTTTTAATAAATCTTTAATAGAGATCTTTCTTTTTCGCTAGTAAGTGATGTATAATGTTAGACAAAAAAGAGAGGAGAATTTTTCTAAAATTGCAGAAAGATGAAGCGACAGCTAACTTAATATATACAAAGATTTCTGTAAAAGAGAAGAATAGCCATAATAAAGAGATTTTAAGGAAAATAGCTGAAGAGGAAAAGAAGCATTATGAGATTCTAAAGAGTTATACAAAAACAGACGTTCATCCTAATCGTTTTACTATTTTTTTATATTCATTAATATCAATAATATTTGGGATTACATTTTTGGTTAAACTTTTGGAACGGGGTGAAGATAAAGCACAAGAAAACTATAGAGTGTTTTATGAAAAATATCCTCCTATTCTACCTATTATTGAAGATGAAGAAAATCACGAAATAGAACTAATATCTATGATTGATGAAGAACGACTAAATTATATGGGGTCAATTGTGTTGGGATTAAACGATGCTTTAGTTGAATTAACTGGAGCTCTAGCGGGATTTACGTTTGCTATAAAAACTGGGAGTCTAATAGCTTTAACAGGGTTGATTACAGGTATCTCTGCTGCGCTTTCAATGGGTGCATCAGAATATTTGTCTAGTAAAACAGAGGGAGATATAAACGCAAAAAAGTCAGCAATTTATACTGGTTTTACTTACCTGATTACCGTTTTTCTTTTAATAATCCCATTTTTCCTTTTACAGAATCAGTTCATAAGTCTTGCAATAACATTATCTGTTGCAATATTGATTATTGCAGTGTTTAATTACTACATTTCTGTAACAAATGATGAGAAGTTTATAAAAAAATTTCTGGAAATGGCAGTAATAAGCTTAGGTGTAACACTAATCTCATTTGGAATCGGGTACCTTATTGATAAATTTATTTTAAATTAAAAAAAAGAAAAATCATTTTCTTTTTTTCTTTTTTACTACAATTGCAGATATTAAAATACTTAATGAAATACAAATAATGCTCGCTCCTGGCGTTTTTTGTAGTGTTGTATTATCTGTTGGTGTAGTATTGTTAACATTGTTTATTTGTAAATCAATATCTAATAGGAATTCAATTGTTGACCAAATTAAATCCTTGTTATCTCTATCTGAAAGACCAAAATCATAGTTTGACCATGTTGTTGTCCCAAAAAGTGCAAGACTTGAATCTCCATCCAATTCTACTGCGGCAAGAGGAATGCTTGTTCCACCTACGTTGTCATCTGTATTATCATAAATTATATCTGGGGCAGGAGGATTTTGATCACTTTGATAAAAGGTTTCTTCACCAAAGATTAACCAGTGTACTGAAGAAGATTCTTCTGCAGTATACAATGAAGTTGGAGAGAAAAATTGTACTTTCTTGGTTAAATTACCAACTATTTGAGCAGCTATTGGGTCATCATCATTAAACTCGTCTGTTTGACAGTACCACGGTTTATAGAATTCGGGATCAGCTGGTGTTGTATATATATTATCATCATTTATTCTTAATTCAGAGTTTATTGCACCTAAAAGTTCATTTAATGTTCCTCTACTAGCATTAGAAAAATCCCCCCTGCTACTAATTAGAAGATGTCCTCCCGAGGAGTACCAATTGCTTATTGTGCTTATTTCTGTTGTGCTAAAATTTCTATAAGGAGCTGTTATAACTAGTAAATCGATATCTGATAAGCTATTCTCACTGATTTCTGCTTCATTATATAGCATCTCTACAACATCTCGATTAAGAGTATCAAAAAAACTAGTCAATGTTGATAAACTATAATCATTATCATGATATCTGTCAACTAGTATTGTAGCAACATTTTCCCTGATCTCAACATCTGGGGGTGTAAAATCTTCTAGTGTATATTCCCAGATTTTCAAGGTTGCTCCTATTGCTCTCCCTAACTGTTCTTCTGTTATGGTTTTTATTGTGTTATTTGTAATTATTACATCAGTTTCACTACCTGTAGGATAAGCATTTCTTATTGCCCAATAATACTGGTGAGCATAAGTAGCACATTCTATGGCGAAATCTACTGGGTCATCAAAATCGTCAAAAGAATAAACTGTTACATTTAACTCGTTTAAGTGATTATTAATGTCTGTTTCATAAGCTGGATGCCCGTCCCAATATTCGTCTGTATGAACAGGGATATTAATATCTGAAATATAATGAGAGAGAATACCTAAAAGCCAAAAAATAGTCTCCCAATCTTCATTGTTTGTGATATTTGACCTTATCCCATAAATTGTGTTATTAATATGCCATGGAGCATTATTTTCACCAGTAATAGGATAATATAAGTGATTTTGCCAATCTTGTAAGACTTGATCTGGATATGTACTACCAGAAACAATTTCAGGTAAATAATAAGAAAAAGCTTCTTTCCAATCATCAGAAACAACATTTGATGCTTCTCTGACAATAAACTGATGTGTTGCCAATCCCCACCCATTAACTTGAGTAGAAGTCATTTTAAACAGAATCCCACTGGAAAATACTAATAAAATAATAAATATTCCAAAATTCTTCTTTTTCATGTAAACAATTTACAGTTATAAACTATATCTGTTTTTCTATCTAAGGTGCTCAAATAATAAGGAACGTTCTTATTGTTTATAATAAAATGAAATTTTGAACAGTTTTATTGCTGAGACAATAAGAACTATTATAAAAGATTAAGTGAACATTTTTTCAGAAACAAATTCCGGTGAAAAACATGAGAGCAGTAATTCATTTAGAAGAAATACTTAATTTTAAGGCAGATGCAAAATCAAAGGTTATTTCCACCGAATCTTCAGGCTTGTTAAAAGTAATTAATCCTAGCAATAGTACAACACTTTGGGGAATAAAACTTGATGCTTCAAATGAAGCTGATGTTTTGACAGAAATACAAGATACAATCCAGCACATAGAAGCAGGGACGGATTATGTTAAAGAATATAAAACTAGCTTAACTTCTCAAGTAGTAGTAACAGAAATTGTTGACACAAATTTTAATGGAGAAGAAATAAATAAACTAAACCGTGACTTAACTTTTAATGTTGATCAGAACTTAGCCTTTATGATTAAAATTGAGAATAACTATGATTTTCCAATAAAGAACATTACCGTTGAGAAATATTTTCCCCCAGATACGAAAGATCTGCGTGCTATTGAACCTTATACAGGTGAGACAACAGTGCTTGAAGATGAAAAACTAATAACATGGACTGTTCCAGAAATAAAATCTAAAGAATCAAAGGCAATTATTGTTGCATGTATAATGCATCCCAAGAACGTTCAACCTTATGTCACAGGAAAGATAGTGATAAAATGTGAAGCAGATAATAAACTCAGTTCTTTAGTTCCATCAATTGATGGGGATTCAGATAATGTAGATCTCAGATTAAAAGCAGAAGAAACAAGTATTCCTGGGCAATGGAATGTTGATTTCGGTCTCAGGAATGCGAGTGAGTTTGAGATTTTGCTTAAACATGTAATTATAAGCGTAAACGGAGATGTAAAATACAAGGAGGAACTTAACACAGAACTTGAAGCAACAAATGAAGACTTAATCTGGAAGCAACAAATTTTAGCTGAGTCTGATCATTATCCTGAAATAACAAAGGATTTTGATTATTATGTCTTATATGATATTACAGAACACTCTGTTATCTCCTATGAAAAAGAAAATGATCACTTAAATGTTCTTAAAGTAAATGTAAGTAAGTCATTTGAACCTAATGAAGTAGTAACTTATGCATTGACTCCATTAATTGGTATTATTGAAATTACAAACACAGGAACTTCTACAATCGGAAAAATAGAAGTAGAGGATACAATTCCACCATTTGTTGTGTTTGATGAAGTCATTGCAGAACTTGCTGATAGAAAAGTAGACGTAATTTTTGAAGAGAAAAAGAAGATTGTTCATAAACCTGTGGAGACAGAAGAGCGAGAAAAAGCAACATTTGAAATGTTAGAAGAAGGGGGAATGGAAGAAAAAGCCAAAGAAGCTGAAATACCAGTTGAACAAGAACAAGAAGATGTAACTGTCCAACGAAAATATCACTATAGAGTTAAAGAACTTAAATTAGAACCAGGGCAAAGTTTACGACTAAAACTGATTGGTGAGGTAAGGAAACCAAAATTTGATGGAAACCAAGCATCTCCAGCAGAAATAAAAGCTTTTGCAGAACAACCAACTGTTCCGTTTGTTATAGAAGCTCAAATGGATGGCAAAGAACCATATTTGGTTGTTGCATTTAGACGACGTTCTTACGAATTAACTTCAATTTTTAAGAAGATAGGAGAAAATAATTATGAGATTGAAATACCAATAACTAATACTGGTGATGTGGCATTAGATAATGTTATTATTACACAACCTATATTTAATGCCGAATATGTAGGTCACACTCCTCCAACAGTAGATGTAACAGTTGAAGGTGCGAATGTCAAGTGTCATGTAAAACAAATTAAACCAACAGAAACTACGACAATAGTATTACAAGTGAGAGCCGACGGGCCTCTAAGACAACAACAAGCTACAATTAGAATAGAAGATTAAACTGATCCTATTTTTTATTCTTTTTTAATTTTAGTTTTTTTATAAAAAAAATCATTGTTTAGTCTAATGAATTTTTAGTTTTAGAGTAAGAAACAAGTTCTAATTCTTTATAGTGCTATTTGAGAAGGTTTTTATTGTTTAAAAGATATTAAAAACGAATACTATGAAACACTATTTTGAGTTATTGGATATCTATGAAAAAATAAGACTGTTAGATTCGATAAGTGGGGTCTTATATTGGGATATGAATGTAGTTATGCCTTCAAATATAGGTGCAATAAATTACAGGTCAAAACAGTTCCAATATTTAAGTCAAGAAATACATAGACTCATTACAAAAAATAAAACTGCTGAACTGCTAGAAAAATGTGAAAAAGATAAATCGTTGGATAATTACCAAAAACGAAATATTCAACTTATTCGAAGAATGTATGAGAATAGGACTGCACTAACTTCAGAACTAGTTGGACAAATGTCAAAACAATCAAATAAAACTTTAGAAATTTGGAAAAAAGCGAAAGTGAAAAAAGATTTTTCTCTTGTTAAAGATGATCTAGAAAAATTATTTAAGTTGAATGTCCAAGCTGCAGAACTCTATGCCACAAAAAAAGAAATTAATGACCCGTTTGATGCTCTTATTGATACAAGAGATAAAGGATTTAGTGTATCTCTTTTAAGTAAACTTTTTGATGATTCAAAATCTTACCTTATCCCTCTTCTAAAAAAGGTTAAAAACAAAAGTGAAGCAATAAGAGATGATTTTCTTAATCGTAAAGTTGCTAAAGAAATCCAAATAAGAATGGTGAATGAGTTAGCGAAGTTCTTAGAGTATGATGCTCATAGTGATAAAGCAGTTGGAAATATTGCTGAAGTAGAACATCCATTAACAATAGGTTGTGGATATAAAGATGTACGTGTGACAGTTAAGTATCTTGAAAATAATGTTTTGGCTTCTTTCTTTGCATGTGCTCATGAATGTGGTCATGCTTTGCATGGACTGCAAGGAAGGGATGAGTGGTATAATCAACCTATTTATAGAATTTCATCTCCTAGTTTTGGAGAATCACAATCAAGGTTTATAGAGAACATAGTTATTGGTTCAAAAGATTTCTGGGAATATTATTTTCCAAAATTAAACGAACAAACAAATGCTTTTGGTGACATTTCATTAAATACATTTTATTCTGCAATAAATAAAGTAAAACCAAGTTTAATCAGAATCCAAGCTGATGAGTTAACATATATGTTACATATAATAATTCGTTTTGAAATTGAAAGAGATTGGTTTGCCGGTAAAATTACTACAGATGAACTACCATTGGTTTGGAATCAAAAATATGCTGAATATCTAGGTGTAGAAGTGACAGATGATGGTGTTGGAGTCATGCAAGATTTGCATTGGTATTCTCAATATTATGGTTACTTTTTTGGTTATGGTATAGGTGATCTCATCGCTGCCCAACTTTCCAACAAACTTACTAAAACAAACCCTGATTGGAAAGAATTTCTTAGAGAAGGTCATTTTAGTCCAGTTCGAGAATGGTTAGAAAAAAATGTCCATAAGAAAGGAGGATTATTTGATTGTCTGGATCTTGTTGAAGAGATAACTGGTAAAATGCTATCTACTAAATATCATCAGGAATATTTAGAGGAAAAGTATTTGCGATTATATTCTTAATTTGCTTTTTTAATGATTTTTCTTTTTCTAAACCTTTTTTTAAAAAAAGAGAAAGAAAACTGAACTACAACAAATTTAAAATAGACGTCTAATGTTTTATTTATTTGGAGAAAACCGTGCGGTTAGTTAGCTATTTCCGCTTCCTTTCGGTAAATTGTTCTCTGGACATTGTGTAGGTGATCTGTATGGTAATTGAAAAAGGAACAATGCTTAAGCTTAATTACATAGGGAAAAGAAAATCTGATAGTTATGTGTTTGATACAACATTAGAGGATGTTGCAAAGAAAGAAGGGATTTATGATGAAAAAGTGATATATAAACCCTGTCTTGTAGTAATTGGGAAGCATTGGTTGCCTATAGGGTTGGAAGAGCAATTAATTGGACTTAAAGAAGGCGATAAGAAAACTATTGAAGTAGAAGCAAAACAAGCATTTGGGCTTCACGATAGATCTAAGATTCGTCTAATTCAGAGACGCGAGTTTCAAAAGTTAGATATTAAGCCAAAAGCAGGCATGGAGGTCGAAATTACTGGACAGAAAGGTCGAATTATGAAAGTTGACTCCTCAAGAGTGAAGGTTGATTTTAATCATCCTCTAGCAGGAGAAGATGTAATATATGAAGTGGAAATAGTAAAAATTATTACGGATGTGAAAGAGCAATTTGTTGCACTATTAGAACGAAGACTGCCTGGGATTGACTTTTCTGGAACAAAAATCGAAATAGAAGGAAAGATTCTTGTAGTTGAACTTCCTCCTCATTCAAGATTCCTTGAATATATCCAGTTCACAAAAAATGCAGTAACGCGAGATATATCTGAATTTGTTAAGAACAAAATGGATAAAGTAAAATTTATTGAATTTTATGAGATTGATAAATAAGATAGTTATTTTACTATTCTTGCTTATCTACTTCCACTTCAACAAGATCATAGTCTAATGGACAATCAACCTTCTTGAATTCTTTTTTTATCTTGACTTTTCTAAACCCTTGATCAAAATTTCTAATACATTTTTCATAGTTTTCACAGAAAATTTCGTCACATTCTATAGGTTCTATTGTTATAGTTAGCCCTTCCATTACAGGAAGGTTCTTTTCTTTTTTGATTATTATAACCGGACTTATCTCTTCAACTTTACAAACCATCATCTTTGTTTCATCAATAGGACAAACATGCTCTTTCTTCTTTATTTCAACCACTTTGTAATTTTTACCTTTCACTAAAGAATCAATACAAACAGATCTTAGTTTGCATTGATCACATTCTGGTAACTCTCCTATATGAGAAAAAACGTAACCAAGGTTTGCAACGCTTTTTGGGACAAGTGTAATTTTCATTATGTCTGTAAAAATAATGTTGAGTTTTTTAACTTTGTTTTGGTGTAGATTATCAAAAAGAAAAAATGTCAGTTATCCACTATTAAGAAAAAGAGGTTTTAAACATTCTCACAACGTTTTTATGAGTTTATATGTTTTAATAAGCTATCAAGGGTTATCGATAGTGATAGAGTACTATCATAACTATCATTGATATCATTTTGGATTAAAAGCTTCTTTGTGTAAAAGAGTGAAATTTGTTTATGTCAAAGAATATAAATACATATCTTACTCCTTTCTTCTGAAATTAACAAGTTAACTTTGTGTATTCCAATGAAACTGAAGAAAAGAAATTTCCTATCAAATAAAGAAAAAAAGAAATTGTATGATGAGCTATCTTCCACTTTTGGTGATAAAGCTCTTCAATTATTTAATAAAAATGATAAACTTGAATCTGCTGTTTCTGACAAAGGAGAAAAATTGATATTAAAAGAGGGAAGGATCTGGTTTTTTTATTACAATAATAATTTATATCCAACAATAAGATGTTTAAGGGGAACAAAAATTGATATCTCTTCAGCCGTTGTAGACATTGGAGCTATTAAATTTATTCTAAATGGTGCAGATGTTATGGCTCCAGGGGTTGTTTCTTTTGGAAGTGGGATAAAGGAAGGCGATTTTATTACAATTAAAGAAGAAAAAGCTAAAAGTATTATAGCTGTTGGGTTATCATTAATCAATTCAGAAGATTTTGATAAAGGAAAAAAAGGAAAGATAATAAAAAATCTTCATTCACTGAAAGATGAGTACTGGAACTTCCAAATAAAGTGAAACACCTTTTTTATTCTCTGCAATCTGAAATCGGAATGAAAACTATTATAAATTTAATGAATAATTGATTCTCTAATGACCAATGTAATAAATGAGTTTAAACATGTTGAAATGCCTCAACTCTTATCACTTGGAAAAAATATGATTAGTGAACTACCTCAAATTTTGGAAACACTAAAAATTGGGAAAAACTGTGTTTTAATCACTGATAAATTTCTAGAAGACAAGTTCGCTAGACAAGCAAAAGAAATCCTTGAAATTAGTGGTGTACATGTAACTCTATCTACAATTGATGACAGCACTTTAGCAGAAGTTGACAAACAACTTACTATTATCGATGAAACAAAATCAGAATTTGTTATCGGAATGGGTGGAGGAAAACCAATAGATATTGCAAAATTGTCTTCATTTAAACTAGGGTTAAGATTTATTTCTGTTCCTACTATCGCTAGTCACGATGGTATTGCAAGTTCTAGAGCTTCTCTAAAAGGTGTTAATGAAAGGCATTCTATAGCTGCAAGACCTCCAATAGCAGTAGTGGCAGATACAGAGATACTAGATAAGTCGCCTTATCGCTTTACTGCTGCTGGTTGTGGAGATATTTTAGCTAAAAAAACTGCAATAAAAGACTGGTTGCTCGCCTATCGCCTAAAATATGAACCAATTTCTCCAACAGCTATTTCTCTTTCAGAAATGACAGTACATTCAATCACTGAAAATGCAAGTATTATAAGGAGTAAAGCGGAAGGATATAGTCGTATCGTAATAAATGCTCTTTTAAGCAGCTCTCTTGCTATGTGCGTGGCAGGATCTTCAAGACCTGGAAGTGGTTCTGAGCATATGTTTAGTCACGCACTTGATGAAATAGCAGAAAAACCAGCTCTACATGGCGAACAAACAGCACTAGGCTCAATAATAATGTCGTATCTTCACGAAGGAGAAAAAGGTTCCCAAAAACAAATAGATACAATGAAAATTATAGGATTACCGGTGACTGCAAAGGAATTAGGACTAAAGGATGAAGAAGTAATAAAAGCTCTAGAGATCGCTCACAAGATTAGACAGAGGTTTACAATTTTAGGTTCAGATGGTTTAACGCATGAAGCAGCAATTAATGCAGCTCTAAAAACAGGTGTTATTAGATAACTAAATTGTGTACGGTTTGAAAAATAAATTGACTAATAAGTAATAGGCTAAAGATAACTTTAGTATGTTAATTGGTTTTTTTGAAATTTTCAAGTAGGTTTTATTAAAAAAAATCTGTATAAAGTTTTTCCAATTTTACTACAAAATCAGATCCACTAGGATAATTATCTTGAAGAAAAATTTCTGCTCCAAAAGTATCTAAAGTTATTTTTATGAGGAAAAGATTCATTCCCCCCTTACCTAATCTTTTTTTATAATCTCTATGAAAAATTTCTTTTTTTTCTTTATTTGGTATTCCAATTCCATTATCTTTTATATGAACAAAAACATGATTTTCTTTTTCTTCAACTTCAATCCAAACTTTAGCATTCTCTCCTGCATGATGAATTGCGTTGCTTATTAATCCATAAAAAACAGAAAAAAGGAATTTATTAGCTTTTACAAAGATTTCTTTGTCTAAATCATTTACACTTACATTTTCAAAAGCTACTGCCGCAGCTTGTAAAACTTTTAAGCTTATTGGTTTAATCTTGTCATCAACTAAAAATCCTTCCACAGCTCCGATATTAAATATTTTCTCTCTCATTTTTTCTATTCTATCAGTTATCATCTCTTTAAATATAGAATCATTAGATTCGGAAAACATTTCCATAGCTGTTTCTATTACTGCAAGATCATTACGTAAATCTTGTTTTATTACGTTTGTAAACGTGACAAGTTGTTTATTTACTCTATCAAGCTCCTCATAGAGTAAACGATATTGTTGTCTCTCTTGAATTATTGTAGAGACAGTTTTAAAATTTAGAATATTTTGTTTTGCTAACATGATTCCTATTAGAATTGTTCCTAAATATAAGAGATTGAAACCCCTGTAGATTTGCAAGTATATTTCTCTTTGGGAAATTAGATTCTTGAAAAAATAATAGTCACTTACTGTAAGCATCAAATATGAAAGAATCAAAAAACCCCAGTAATTTTGAGATCTTTTTGAATAAATGGTGAAGAGAATTAGAAGAAGAATAAAAAAGATAAAATCAAAAACCAAGAAAACTAGTAAAATGTACAAATCAAATTTCATTAATTGATTATTAGACATTATTTGGGTAAAATTATTTACGATTTGAACAAAAAAATCAAGGTATTGCACACTTAATAATAGACCAATAAAAATAGTCATTAATATTTGTTCATAAAGGTTCTTAAAATCACTTACAATTTGCTGAAAAATGATGAATAAAACAGGTATATAACTAATAAATAAAATAGAGTTTGCTAGAGAAAAAGAAATAGAATAAGCAAAGATTGAACTAATGATAAGAGAAACTTGAGAAAGAAAAACAAAAAGCATAGATACACCTAAAGCTTTAACAAAATTTCTTAGATTTTCATTATGTACTCCTCTTGTAGAAAGACCGAGAATGCAAGCAGTACAGGAAATTATTAATGTTCCCAAAAACAAGATGTAGTTTCCAATATTTTCTTTAAAAATGGCGCTTAAACCAGCAATTGTAAAAAGCAGTAAACTTAGTATCGGTATGGTACGGCGTTTCATCTAATCATTTTGTTTTTAATTTAGTTTTTAGTAGCTAAATAACTAAATAAAGTTACTGTTTTTAATTTTTGAAATTAAAACATTAATGTAAGTATAATTCTTGTAAGTTGAATAAATCTCGAAATATCAACCATTTTTTGAGTTTTATTATAAATTAACTTGTTAATTAGAATGATCTTTTTTTGAAAAAAGAATGACAGTTTTATACCAAAGTTTGGTCGAAAACTTATTAAGGACAATTTTTTTATCTGGAAAAGAAATAATTGTTTTTTAAAATAATTTAAATATTTATTTTACTATTGTAAATTATGACTTTAGAAGCAATCGCTGTTCGTTTACCTGAAAAAATAGTTTCAAGATTAGACACATTAGTTTCTCAAAAAGGTTATACTTCTCGGGGGGAAGTGATACGAATTGCGCTTCGTTGTTACTATATTAACCACTTTTCCAAAAAAATGAAAAATGAATTGTAATTTAAACATTAAATTCTACTTTTTATTTATATGTTTATTTTGAACCCAAAAACTTTCCATTTTCTCCTAATTGTTCTTCTATTCTCAGGAGTTGGTTATATTTTGCTGTTCGTTCTCCTCTCGCTGGAGCACCAGTTTTTATCCTTTCTGCGCGAATAGCAACTGATAAATCAGCAATAAAAGTATCTTCTGTTTCTCCTGATCTGTGGCTTATATTAATTCCCCAACCATCGCTTTTAGCTAACTCTGCAGCTTGAATTGCTTCTGTTAAAGAACCAATTTGATTAACTTTTAATAATAGATAGTTAGCGGCTTTTTCTTTAATTGCTATTCTGATACGTTCGGGATTTGTGACAGTTAAATCATCAGCAACTATTGATATTGAAGGATGTTTTTTCAAAAGTTCAGCAAAAGATGTAAAATCATTCTCATCAAAGGGGTCTTCTAACGATATAAGCGGGTATTTGGTAATTAGGTCGTTATAGTAGTCAATCAGTTCATCACTTGTGATCTTCTTTCCATCAATTTCATATAACCCATTTTCATAAAACTCTGAAGCTGCTGCATCGAGACCTAATGAGATTTCATTTTTTGGTTCATATCCAGACTCTTCAATAGCTTTAATTAGCATATCAATAGCTTCTGGTGCAGTATCAACAGGACTTCCAAAACCTCCTTCGTCTCCTAAATTTATTGCCGAAGGACCAAATTTTTTCAAATTCTTTTTTAGCGTTTGATATACTTCACAAGATGAGCGAAGAGCTTCTCGGAAACTTTTGAAACCATGAGGAATAAGCATGAATTCTTGTATTTTTAGATTTCCTCCTGCATGTTTTCCTCCATTAATTACATTCAACATCGGAACAGGTAAAGTGAATGCTTCACTGTTTAATGACTTATAAAGAGGTAATTTTTTACTATTTGCTGCTGCCACAGCAACAGCTAGTGACACCCCCAAAATAGCATTTGCACCTAGTTTTGATTTGTTTGGTGTGCCATCAAGTTCTAACATTAGTTTATCTATTTTTTCTTGTTCTGTGACTTCATAACTGATGATTTTTGGAGTAATGATCTCTCTAATGTTATTTATGGCTTTTAAAACTCCTTTTCCATGAAAACGGGAATCTTTATCTCTTAGCTCAAGAGCTTCATGTTCTCCAGTAGATGCGCCAGATGGCACTTTAGCTCTTCCAAAAGCTCCGTTATCGCAATATATATCTACTTCAATAGTAGGGTTTCCGCGGGAATCAATTATTTCTCTAGCAATAACTCTTTTAATTTTTGACATGATTAAACTTGTTTTATCAAAAATTAAAGTCTTTTGTTTTATTTCCTTTTTAGTCAAACAGTTTAATAATGTTTAATATATTTTAGAGCCAATGAACTTTAGGAAAAATCTTAAGTTAAGTGACATTGGGGAAAAAGAGTTCTTAAAAAAAATCTTTGCAAATATCGATACTCCTTCTGTGCTTGGGGTAAATGATGACGCTTCAGCTTTTTCTATCTCTGAAAATAGCGTGTTGTTAATAAACGCAGATATGCTTGTATCTGAAACAGACATATTACCTGGTACTTCTCTAAAACAAATAGGAAAAAAAGCAGTAACTATGTCAGTTAGTGATATTATTGCTAAAGGTACTTTTCCTCTTGGGTGCCTTGCTAGTATTTGCTTTCCTCCTTCACTAGAAGTAAACGATGCACAAGAAATATTAGTTGGAATTAAAGAGATGACTAGAGAGTATAATTCCTTTTTTTTGGGTGGGGACTTAAATCAAAGTACTGATATTATAATAGATATAATTTCATTTGGTATAACTCAACCTGATAGAGTTATATCGAGAAAAGGAGTAAATCCTGGAGATATTTTGTTTGCTACAGGTACATTTGGATGGACAGCATTAGGATTTAAGTTGCTTCTAGAAAATCTGTATGTTGAAGGAGAATATAAAATTAAGTCATTAAAATCTGTTTATGAACCAAGGGCAAAATTAGAGTATGTAAAATTATTTGAAGCTCTTCCAATTAAAGCCAGTATTGATTCATCTGATGGATTATACTCCTCAATTCATGAGTTGCTATCTGTTAACAATTTGGGATTTTCATTGACTCATCTTCCAGTGGACGAAAGTTTTGTTTCTTATTGCAAGAAAGAGGGACTTAATCCGTTGGAACTTGCAATGAATGGAGGAGAAGAATTTGAGATATTATTTGCTATTGACAAGAAAGAAAAAAATAATTTATTGAAAGAGGCCAAAAAAATGAATTTAACAATAATAGAAATTGGTTATTTCACTTCAAACTCATTAGAACTAAATATAGAAGATGAAATAGGAGAAGTCTATTCATTTAACAAAAAAGGTTTTGTCCATTTTAAAGAAGTTTGAAGCTTTTTTTCTTATTTGTAAACTTGGTACTTTAATTAGTTGTTCAAAATCAAAATATTTAAAATAAAACTTTTATCACTCGTACTTGGTTGTGATAAGATTTGAGTACGAAGAGATATAGATTTCAAGGCCATACAATTGATGAATTAAAAGCAATGGCTTTAGATGAAGTTTTACCTTTATTACCTTCAAAAAGAAGAAGAAGCCTTTCAAGATCAGAATTCTGGACACCTAGAAGAAAAAAACTATTAGAGGATATTAGAGAAGCTGCAGAAGCTTTACAACGTGGAGAAAAGAAAATTGTAAGAACGCACGTAAGAGATTTTCCAATTATCCCTGAAATGATAGGATTGACTATTGCTGTTTATAATGGTAAAGAGTTTATAGAAGTCTTAGTTCAGCCAGAAATGATTGGAATGGTTTTAGGTGATTTAAGTCCAACAACAAAAGTAGTAAGGCATGGAGCTCCAGGTATAGGTGCAACAAAATCATCCTTATATGTTCCACTTAAATAACTTTTTACTTTCTTCTTTTTAAAAATAAGAAATTGAGTTATTTGATTATAATTTGCTATGAAAATCTTTTGTGAATTTTTGTTTTATGAGATTAATTTTAAAAGTGAGCTAGCTATTGTTAGCTTATAATGGTTCCGCCAAAAGAAGATGAATATACAGATAACCCAAGGTTAACTAAGGCTTTTAAACGATTAGAGAAAAAACTGACCATTGAAATACTCTTTCTTTGGGTGATTAGGCTTTTGAAAGATGGGCCTAAATATGCATATGAACTAAAACAGGAATTTCAAGACCGTTTTGGTTTTAGTCCTGCTACTGTGACGAATTATACAGTATTGTATCTATTAGAAAAAGAGGGTATTGTAAAAAGAACCGAAGTTGTAGTAGATGATGAGAGAATTGATAGGAAATATTATGCTTTAACTGAATTGGGAGAAAAATTGTTCGAAGAGTGTAAAATCTTCTTAGAAGACACGTTTTCAATCTTATTCTCAGATTTAAAGTCTTAAATCAAAATCACGAATAAACAGATTTTTAAATATTCTTTCTTTTTTCTGCTCGATGACAATGCAGGTGATTTTTTAATGCCAAAAAAGAGAAGATCTGGAGGTAGAACAAGAGGGAAAAAAGGAGTGGGAACTCAAGTATCTTGTGCTGCTTGCGGACAACTTGTAGAAAAATCGAAAGCAAAGAAATTCACCACTTATTCAAGTGGTGTAGAATATAAATTAGCTAAAGAAATACAAAGTGAAGGTGGATATATCCCACGACAGAAAAAAGTTCAATATTATTGTGTTTCTTGCGCTATACATCGCCATAAAATTCGGCCAGGTAGAAAAAGAGAAGAAAGAAAACGCAAGTAATTGTTTTTCTTCAATTTTCTGCCTTTAACTTTATCGATTTTTCTTCATTTATGCATTTTTTTGGTGATTTTTTTGGGTAAATCATTAATATTTCTTCTACCAACTTTTTCTGTGAGGTGTACAGAAAAAAAAAGTTTGAAAGCGTTAACTGGTGGATTTGAAAGAATGGATGTCTTAGCACGCTGTTTGTCAAGTGCTTTTAAGTGGGCAAAAAGACTAAATTTCAGTATTCTTTTTATGATATACTTTGCACATTCTGAAGAACAAAAACTTTTACAGATAAAATTGTCTGATATTAACAGAAATATAGTGAGTGAGGTTGATGCTTTAGGGGTGTTGATAGATATTTTTAACAACGCTGTAAAGGAAAATAAATTTGAAAAAATATCTTTTAAAAAGCTTTTATTTTCGATATCCAAAAATCAATATGAACTTATTTACCTTACTTCTGAAGGCCAAAAAGTAGAACTGGAATTAAAAAAAGAGGATAGTGAAAAAAATTTATGTTTTATTCTTGGGAGCCAAGATGATTTATCATCAGATCAAGAAGCTTTTTTAGAATCACTTGAAGTTAGAAAAATTAGTCTTGGACAAAGAGAATATCTTGCTTCTCATGTAATAACTATAATCTGCCACCATCTTTCTTTGTTAAGATTTTTCTAATTTTTTTAGTATTCTTCCCAAAAGATATAAAGCGCACACCTTTATCTACAAATAACAAATGAAAGCAAATGATAATGTTTCTCAAAAACTTAAGAAACTAAAACAAGATTCTCAAACGATATTATCTGTGATGAAAGAAGCTAATCAACTATTTCAAGACCAATTTCATAAAGGCTTTCAAACTAAGTATAAAGCAGTAGATGATCCTGTTACAATATTAGATTTGTTAATAGATGAATTCCTAAAGAGAAAACTTTTGTCACTATTTCCTCATTGTGGATGGTTGTCTGAAGAAACAAAAGATGATATAAAGAGGTTAGAAAAAAAACAAGTCTTTATAGTTGATCCAATTGATGGGACAAGAGAATTGATACTTGGACTGCCTGAATATGCAATATCAGTAGCTCTAGTTGAGGATAATTACCCAGTTATTGGTGTAGTTTTAAATCCTGCCACTGGAGAAATTTATCATGCAATTAAGGGGTTTGGGGCTTTTCTCAACAGTAAACCAATCACTACTAGAGCACAATCTGTTGGTAAACCAATTATTATTGTTAGTCGATCTGATGAGAAAAAAGGTAGGTTTGAATTCTTAAAAAATAAAGTGAAGATTTTACCTGTAGGCTCAAGTGCATATAAACTTTCAAGGTTAGCTAAAGGGGATGCAGATGCTGCACTTACATTTCACCCAATGCATGAATGGGATATTGCTGCAGGGTTGTTGATCGCAGAAGAAGCTGGAGCAATTGTAACTAGTGTTGATGGAAAATGTTTCACTTTTAATCGTTCCATAAACACAAAAATTGATTCTTTTCTTGCGGTGACAAAAGAAAGAGAAAAAGAAATAAAACAATTGTTATATTATAAAACAAAAAATTAGAAGAAAGTGGGCTCATCTTCAAAAGTTCTTTTTGGAGCTTCCATCTTCATTGTTTCGCTTGGTGAAAGAATCTCTATTAGTTCATAGCTTGAAGTCCCCATATCCATTTTTTCTCCAAATTGAACGGTTTCATAAGGATCCTTATAGGGACCATGTACTCGAGTAAAAGGATGTAAATCAGGTGTGGTGAGATCTACATGTTTGATATAAGGCGGAATATTTTTTTCAATTAATCCTTCCTTCTTTATTAAGTCTAAGGAAGCAGTTTCAATTGCAATTATGTCTGTTGAACCAAGAACGCCAATATCATTAACTATTGGAGCTTGTCCCATTCCTAAACAATCACAATAGGTTGTAATATCTAAAAGAAAATTCATGAAAAAGACTTTTTCCTTATCAAAACTTTTAAGCACTTCATTAGCAGCTATTGCCATCATTTCTTGGAAAGCACTATAAGCTTCTCTTGGTAATTTGACAGCTCCAAGTCCTTGATCTATTTCCAAGCATCTCATGCATTGATGACAATCATGATAATTCCTTCTTAGTTCATGTTTCTCTTCGTTATAACTTAATGCGTGATATGGACATTCTGCAACTAGTTTTTTTGCTAATTCTGTGGTAAGTTTGTCTGGGTCATACATAGCATATGCATAATTTACTCCATGAATCTTCTTCCAACGTGTAGGCCCTGAATATCCCCCAAGAGCTATGTTTTTTATTGCTCCACCAAATCCACAAGCTCCATGTCCCTTAACATGAGAAAGATCAACAAGTACATCTGCATCTTCTAGAGCTCCAGCCATACTTAAACTGTCAACATTAAGAAAATCTATTTTTTTCTCTTTGACATAACCGTCTTTTACTCCTGAAATAGGTATAATAGGACATCCACAAGTGTACTCGGTGTATCCTCGATTGACTGCATTATAAACAGAGGTGGGGTTATCTGTAATAAAAGGATATGCACCAGTTTTTTTGATTTTTTCAACTATCCTTCTAACAAAAAAAACAGGAATGGTTTGATATCCATCTCTAAATCCTAAATGCATTTTAATTGCTACTTTATCTTTTTTTTCAATTTTTATTTCTTCAATAAGCTTTTCAGTAATTATATCCACTTTTGCTGCAAAAGAAGCAAAACGAGCCATTTGACCTTGTTGAATTGAGCCAAAATAAACCTTAGCTTTTTCTAACATATTATTCTTTACTCCTTTCCTTTAATAAATTCTTCGATAAATATTGTGTTTTAACGAAAATCTACTTAAAGAGCGTCAAATAAATGGATATAATTATTATAAAATAGTTGTACGCTATTTTGCTCGCAAGGAAGGTTAAGAGAAAAACAATAAAAAACAAAAAAAATAGGTTAAAAAGCTAACTTTGAACCACAATTAATGCAAAATTGAGCATCTTCTGGGTTTTTGTGCCCACAAAAAGGGCAATAATATTCTATTTTGTTATTGTCTAATGATGCAATTATTTGTTCTGCATGATGTTTATTTGGGCTTTTGTTAAATGTTTCACTTTTTTGATATTGAACATTTTCTCCAATTATTACCTCTCCTGATTGTGCATCATACTTATACTGTAGTTTTCCTTTTATCCTTAAATGAAACAAGATTCTTATTAATTCATTTTCTCTTATACCCAGTTCTTTTGACATTGTCTCAACTTTAATTTTATTTCTTGTTTGGGTTGACACATAAGCAAGAACTGCGTTTCTCATTCGATTATCATTAATCATTTCTCCAATTGTCCCAGTAAACATGAAGAATGCCGGAATAAAAAGCCAGTAACCCCAGTGTCTTAAACCAATAAAGTCAATATTCATTCTTTGAAAAATTATTGATAGTATTCCAACAAACGTGAAAACAAACGCTGTACTAAAAGCTGAATAGTTCCCCTTATAGCTTTTTTTATAATAATATCTCACTTTAGTCATTAAGCTTATTTGGTTTACCATTCTAATAAACGTTGACTTTTAAAAAAAGGAAAGGAGAAAAATTACATCCTTCTATCTAAGAAATCTAACATTGCTTTAAAAGTTCTAATTCTAAAATTGGGGTCACTATATCCCCCATGACCAATATCGTCAAATTCTACGTATTCATAAGTTTTATTTCCCTTTTTTCCTTCCTTCCACCCGTTTTCTTTTAATTTTTCAATGAAAACTCTTGCTTGTGATATAGGGCATCGAGGATCATTTTTTCCATGAATAATTAGTAGTGGACACATCAAATTTTGTGTATAATTAATAGGAGAACGTTCTTTATACAGTTTACTTTCTTCTTCCGGTTTTCCCAAAAGAGAATGCATGTAATATTTAAAATGAGGCATACTCTCCTTATATAGCAATCCCCAATCTGTTATTCCTACTGATGCTACTCCTAATTTCCATAGATCAGGTTTCTTTGTTGTTGCCAGATAAGTCATATATCCTCCATATGAAGCTCCAAAAATACCAATTCGGTTACTATCAACATATTCTAGATTTTTTAGATACTCTACTCCTGCAGCTATATCTTCTAAATCTCCTCCACCTATGTCCTTGATATTAAGTTCTCTAAATTGTTTACCGTATCCAGTACTTCCTCTAAAATTAGGTCGTAAAAGAACATAACCTTTATTCACTAATATTTGTGAAAAAATACTAAAAGTCCTTAGTACTTGAGCTGTCGGTCCGCCATGAACCTCAATTAGAGCTGGGAGTTTTTCTCCTTTTTGAATATTTTTTGGTTTATATAGAATAGCTCCAATGGTTAATCCATCTGTAGAGTTATACTCGACGTATTCATCTTCCACGAAAATTGATTGTTCAAGTTCATTAATAGGTGATGGTATAAGTTCTGTTATTTCCTCGCTTTTAAGATTATAGGAAATTAACGAATTTGGGAGTGTAGATGAATTTATTCTCAAAATCAGATTTTTTCCATCAGCTGTTAATTTTGGTCCAGATACTAGACCCGGGGGAAAATTTAATTTTAATTCTTCTCCTGAATCAATTTCATAAATTACTGGTCTAATTGTCGCTTTATAATTTCGAAGAGCTATTAAATATTTTTTATCTTTTGAGATTTCAACAGCGAATTCTTCATAGTTATTATTACCAAAAAAGGTTAATTCCTCAGTTTTCAAATTAAAAATCCCAGCTTGAATATTGCCTTTATAGTCTGAAGAAATGGCAAGAAGTTTACCATCTTCTGAAATGTCACTTACCCCCTCTCTAGATCCCTCTCTTTGACTCAAAAGTTTCCTCTGATCAGAACCATCAGTTCTCATAATCCAAACATCAAGATTTTGCATGTTGTTTGAATCATTATAGCCAAAAAAAATAAAATCATTTGTGGGGGACCATTTTATTCCCCCCATAACTGGTTTACTAAATTTAGTTAGTTCAGTGACTTCTTTATTACTAAATTCTAATCTAAAAAGATTCATCTGACCATTCCTGGTACTCCTAAACAGTAAATATTTTCCGTCTGGGCTTGAATCAACCGCATGCTCTTGAAAATTAGGTGTATTCGTTAATTGTTTAATTTCTTTTGTTGTGATGTTTAACGAAAAAAGATCATGTTTTTCATTTCCATCTTTGTCTTTTGCAAAGATTATTTCATTGTCATTTTTTGTCCATATATAACCAGAACGAGGTGTTTTAGGTAACTCTCCCTCTGTTATTTGCTGAAGTTTCTTTGTTTTCAAATCTAAAAGATAAAATTCAATTCTACCCGTTTTATCCCAGTAAAAAGAAACTTTGTCTTTTGAATTATTTAATTTTACAAAAGAAAATTGAGGAATTCGGGATAACTTTTCCAAAAGATTTTCTAGCATACTTAAGTTACTTACTGTATGTTGAAAAGTTTTTTTATTCATTGATTATACAATCCTTTTCGTGATTTTGTTCTATTTTTTTGTAATTACTGTGTGATATAAAAACAGAACAATTTTCTAGTATTCATTTTTTTATAGCAAGAAGTGTCTAGGCTTTGGAAAACTTCGTTACAAAAATTTTTATAGAAGTGTTTTTGTTTAACTTTCACCCGTTATATCTATTTCATCTATGGTGTTATTATTATGTTATCTAATGTAGGTATTAATATAGGTTCTGTGTCTGTAAACTTTGTATTCATAGATACAGATGGTTCCATTCACAAATGTAAGAAAGCTCATATGGGAAAACCACAAGAAGTGTTAAATGAAATAATAAAAGAGAATATTCCTAAAAAGAAAAATTGTGCTTTTGCTACTTCTGGGTCATTTGGTGATATATCTGAAATTGCAGCTATTGAAAGAGGATTAAAATCTTATCCTAATGAAAAATTTGATATTGTTTTGTCTCTAGGTGGGGAGTCTTTTGTTTTATATGTTATAGATGAAGAAAATAATATTGTAAATATATTATCACATGATAAATGTGCTGCTGGTAGTGGAGAATTCTTCCTCCAACAAATAGGTAGGTTAGGTTTATCTTTAGATGAGGCAATTGAACGAGCAAAAAAAGGAAAAAAAATTCAGTTGGCCTCTCGTTGTTCAGTTCATTGTAAATCTGATATCACTCACAAATTAAACAAGGGCGAAGCGTCAATTGATGATATTCTTACTTCTGTCTTATTAAGTATGGTGAACAAAGTTTTGCATTTAATTATGCAATCTCGAGTGAGAGTTGAAAGAATATTGGTAATTGGAGGGGTAACCCTTAATGATACTTTTATTAAACTACTAAAAAAGGAACTACCTGATGTTGATGTAGTGATTAAAGATGTTAGCAGCGTTTTTGAAGCATATGGTGCTGCATTAATGGTTAGTGATAATCCACTATCATTTCCTAACAAACCATTATTGAAAACAGAAAAAAGTTTTGCAACACTTCCTCCATTAAAGAAATTTAGTGATCAAGTAACAATTATAAAGGCCAAACCCCCAAAAACAGATTTTAATGATACAACAATGTTTGTATTAGGTGTTGATGTAGGGTCTACAACTACAAAAGCAGTTCTTATGGACTATTCAGATAATGAGATTGTTGCTTCCTATTATGGCCGAACTCAAGGAAATCCAGTAAACGCAGCAAAGAAATGTATTACAGAAATAATAAAACAAGTCGGAGATAAAAAAGTGCAGTTGATTGGTGTAACTGGCTCTGGAAGACAAATTGTGGGCGCTTATTTTGGCACTCCTGCTATATATAATGAAATATCTGCTCATTCAACAGGCGCAGTCCATTTTGATGATGAGGTTGATACAATTTTCGAAATTGGAGGACAAGATTCAAAATATATGCTGATTAAAAATGGTGTTCCTATAGATTATGCAATGAACGCAAGTTGTTCTGCAGGAACAGGTTCATTTTTAGAAGAATGTTCAAAAGGAGATCTAGGGATATCTGTTTACGATATTGCTTCTGTGGCAATGCAAGCAGAAAATCCAGTACGTTTTAAAGCTGATTGTGCTGCTTTCATTAATTCTGATATTCGTACAGCTCTTCAAGAAGGATATAACCGTACAGACATCGTAGGTGGATTAGTTTACTCAATTGTGAATAATTATGTGGAAAAAGTTAAAGGCTCAAGAGAAGTAGGTAAAAAGGTCTTCTTTCAAGGAGGAGTTGCAAAAAACACTTCTGTGGGTTATGCATTTGCCCAAGCTACTGGAAAGCATATTATTATACCTCCAAATCCTGAACTGGTTGGGGCTTTTGGTGTAGCACTAATTGCAAAAGAGAAGTATGAACTTAATGAAATTGGGTTAATGCCAGAAAATACATCTCTCGAACAGCTTATAAAAGAAGAAATGAAACATCTTGGTCATTTCATTTGTAAAGCTTGTAATAATTATTGTCAAATTGAGAGATATGAGGTGGGAGGAAGGCGTTTCCCATTTGGAGGTCGGTGTAGTAGATATGAACATCAATGGCGTAGAACTGAAAAAATAAAAGAAAAAGAAGATTTGGTTCAAAAGAGAAATGATTTAATCTTTGAAAATGTAATAAAAGAGACAAAAACCAGTTCAAATACAGAAAAAATAGGTATTCCTCGAGCTTTGTTAACACATAGTCTTTTTCCTCTTTATTCAACCTTCTTTAGGGAAATAGGTTATGAAGTTGTTCTCTCATCTATCGATGAAGAAAAGGAATTGTTAACTAATGCTTCATTCTGTTATCCAGTTCAAATTTTACACGGTGCAGTAAATGATCTCATCAAGAAAGGAATAAAATTAATATTTTTACCCCATATCAGAAGTTTACCAAAGAATAAATCTTGGTTTGACTCTACTTTCTGTCCAATAACACAAGGAAGTTCTTATTATATTCCCACAACTTTTTCTCAAGCTGAAATATTGAATCCTGTGTTGGATTTTGAGGAAGGCTACGAATATGATAACTCTTTAGTTGATTTTGTTGTGAAAAAATTTGGTATTTCAAAATCTAAAGCAAAGCGTGCATACATGTATGCAGTTAAAAAACAAAAACAGGTTGAGCAACAATTTATTGAGTGGGGAGAAGAAGCACTTAAAAGACTGGAAGAGACAAATGAAACAGCAATTGTGCTAGTTGGAAGAAGTTACAATGCATTCCCACCTGAAACATCACAGCTAATACCAAAAAAATTAGCAAGTATGGGTGTACCTGTTATTCCTTTTGATTTTCTTAAAAAAGTAGAAAGCCCAGAAGATATTCCTTGGTACTTCATTAATTATATTAATATCGCTTCAGATCTTGTACAAAAGAAGAAAAACTTGTTTTTGTTATACATTACAAACTTTAGTTGTACCATTGATGGGTTTAATCAACAGCTTGTAAGAATAAAAATGAAATCTAAACCTTATTTGATACTAGAACTAGATGCTCACACAGCTGATGCTGGAACACAAACTAGATTAGAAGCTTTTCTTGAAATAATTAAAAACTATCGAGCTGTGAAAAAACAAGACGAAGAAAAAGAGTTTAAACTATGTCAAGTAAAAAGAAGAAATGGAAAAACTGTTGTTTTCACTTCAAATGGTGAGAAGCTAAATATTAGAGATCCAAGAGTAAAACTCTATTTTCCAAGTTTTTCTGAATACCATACTGATGCTTTAAGCAAAATCTTCAATCTTCTTGGTTATAACACTGGTGATGTTACAGACATTAAATTAGATTATCCAGTGACTGGCTTACAGTACAGTTCTGGAAAAGAATGTATTCCACTTGCAGTTGTTTTAGGACATATCTTGCATTTAGTTAAACAACGAAAACCAGGAGAAGTAATAGGTTATTATATGATAAGAGGTGGGTCTCCTTGTGCTGTTTTCAGTTATTTTCATTATATTGAACGCTTTCTGAAAGAAAATAAGATAGAAGATGTTTTTGTTTTTAGATTTGACTACCTTACAAACTTTATGGGTACTAGTTTGATGGATGTTATGCGTTATTTTCCACAAACGCTGATAATTGCTGACTTGATGAGTGAAATAGAGAGCGCTTTACATGTAGTAGGAAATGAGAATGGTTTAGAGCAGTTGCGTAATTACTGGAAAGAATACTTAAAAGAGGCTACTACGTTAAAGCAATACAAACGACTGATTCCTAAGTTGATAGAAAAAATAATGACTATTGAACGCAATGGGGATCCTAAGACTTATTCAAAAGTGTTAATAAGTGGAGATTTTTATGTACGATTTAGTCCATTTTTCATTGGAGAATTAAGAGATATGTATAAATTACATGATATTATTGTGAAATCACATGATCTGTGGGAACTTGTTCTTTATAGTGTTTACAGCACAAAAATAGCAATCGCCCAAAGATGGAAAAAAGATTCAAATAAATTTTCAACTCTCATGTATGCATTTTCACGAATATTTGATAAAAGAGCGCAAACTTATATTCTCTGTATTTTCTCCATTCCTTTACTTGAATGGATTGAAAAGAGACAAAGAAAGGCATTTAGGAAAACAGGTTTACTATATTCTGGTGTTAATAAATTAAAACCAATTTTTCGTTTCTCCAAACCATATATTAGTCCATTAATTATAGGAGAAGCTATACCAACAGTAGGGAAAGGTGTTGAAACTTTGATACATAATGGATATGATTCGTTAATTCTTACAGGCCCAATGAATTGTTTACCCTATAAAGTTTCTCAAGCAATTTTAAAACCAATATTCTTCGAAAATAGAGTACCTTTCTTAGTCTTTGATGTAGATATTTCTTCCATGTCAACAAACATGAAACGTTTAGTACATGCGAACATAGAACAAATAAAGAAAAGAAATCTAAATTAACTTATGTCTTTTTAAAGAAGAAACCTTTTTTCTCATTTTTTAATAACTAACACAGATATTTGTTAGTCTCTCTATAGATTAATATGCTATTTTATCCTAGTTTTTTCTTTATTTCTCACTTTTTTATGCATTCAACTTAAACAAAAAGCGTAATGTAAAGAAAGAAAAAAGGAATAACAGATTACAGAAGATAAAATTCAGTTGCCCATAGTATTCCATTGTCATCTTCAATAAATGTATATTTTATATTGTCTCCCACATCTGTTAAAACAACATCATTCCAGTGAGTGTCATTTAAATAATCTCTAGAACAGCGAATAGTTCTGCTATCGTTGAGAGAGAAAACAAAGATGCTATTACCGTCTTTGACGTAGGTTCCCACTTTTTCAACTTGGGCATAGCTATAAATTTTCTCTGGCTTGCTTCCTGAAAAGAAAGATTTGTAGGACAATCTAGCTTCTTTTACTGCCTCTGAACCAGTTAATCCTTCAGCATTGGTTATGGCAATATAACTAGTTTCTTTTGCATCTAAAATACATATATGTGATAGCCTTTGAACAGTCCCACTTTCCCAATAAATGGGGATGATCCAAACTAATCTGTTGCCAAGGGAAGTATTTAATGTGAATGGTACTGGCATTTGAACAATATAGCTCCCCTCATTAGGAACAGTTAACTGACCTTTTGCAATTTGAGCTGCGGTACTAGCTGAAATAAATCCTTCACTACGTAAATCATAAAAAGTAACATCCGTTTTTGTAACCACTCCGATTCCTGCAAGTGTTTCTGGCGCATTTAAGGGATGAGTAGCAAAAAAAGCAAAACTTGAATTTTTTCGAAAAACATAACGTATATCTTCTACTCCTTCACCATAGAACCCAATTCTATCAGGGCTGTAGTTGGGAAAGCCACTAAATAATCTAATGTTACCAGAAGCACTGAGGTCTCTTTTAATACCCCACTTTTTGATCCAATAATCTTCTAGAAGGATTTCAGAGTAAACTTGTAAAACATAATCTGGCGTTTGTCTAAGCTCTTCTGGTCCATAGTGATTAATTAACTCTCCAGTTTTGACATCAACTATGTCGACACCATCAGAATGCCAAGCTCCATAAACGTTGCGTGTTGTGCGGGTGACAACATAAACCCATTTTTCTCCAGTCCAAGCAGGATAAGAACGATAATATTTGGCTGTTTGACTTCTTCGATAAGATTTAAGGTTGACGTTATGATTACGCCAAAGATCTTCTGCATAATTGAAAGTCCCATCCGGAAATTCAATAATAATTGGTTCTGCATTGGGGTTATTCACATCAATAAGAATCAAGCCTGAAACTTTGTTGAATAGACCCGGCTGCCAAAACTGTGCGCTAAAACGAGGGGCATAAACAATACACCAATAAAGTGTGTTGTTAACTAGAATTACATTAGCTTGAATATACATAACATTTGAGCCAAAAATAGCTTTATTCTGTTCAGCTCGACTAATGGCAAATTCTTTTGTAACTAACCTTATTGAATTATCTATCTCTGTAACTTCATCTGAAACAACAAATGGTAGAGTAGAATAGTCAATGGTTACCATTTCTTCAAAAGTGCGAGCACTTTGAAGTGTCTTATTAATATTTAATAGAGAATTTATCAAAATTACAGTAACAATAATAAATACAAGGGCCGATGTAATCTTTCTTCTGAATCTTCTACGTGTAGTTAGTTCTCTTATTATTCTCCCTGTAAAGAGTTCAAAAATAATTACAAGTAAAATGTTCAATATTCCAACTAAAAGTAAATGCTCGATGGCTCCTGCATATATGGTTCTAGCGACAAAGCCAAAAACCCAAACAAAAAATAATAAAAGACAATAAAAACCTATAGCCATCCCGCCAAATGTACTGCTTTTCCTGTAAAGGTGGATAACAATCCAAAGTAATGGGAGATAGGCTAAAAAAAGTAAAAGCGTTATACCAATATAGGACATGACAAACAATATGTGTATGTATATAAAAAACTATTTTGGAATTTAAAGCATTTAACAATAAAAAACTTACTAAGGAAAAAAATAATTTATAAGTAGAAGAAAAAGTGTTTACGAATGGAAGAAAAAGATCTACAGTCGGAAATTGAAGAAAAAAGAAGAAAATATGATAAAGTGTTGTCAAAGAAATTTATCCAACTAAGTTTTACAATTCCTGTAATATTGTCTTTAGCTGGTATGGGAATAGGCTATTTGGCGACAATGAATAAACCTACGAATATTCAAAAAATAGCACTAATTATTGGCACTTTAATAGGCTTATTTCTTTCAATAGGTTATGGTTTTGTTGTTGAATACATTGTTAAGAGAAGAATTGCAAATTCTAATAAAGAAAAAGAAGAAAATGAAACAAAAGAAAATAATAAAAACGTGGAATTAGAGCACGATTAATGATATTTTTATTTCCTTCAAATAGAAATGATGTAAAAAAGTTGTTGAAAGAAACAAAATTGCTGATGCTTGATTTTGATGGAACATTAGTGGAGTTTGAAAAAGCAGAGAAAAAAGCGCTAAATGCGTTTCTCAAAAAAAACAATGTTAGGGCTAATAAAAGAAAAAAAGCAATAAAATTCTATGACCAAATTAACAAACAATTATGGCGAAAATTCGAGAAAAAAGAACTAACTCTGGAAGAAGTGAGAAAATCTAGGTTTTTAGCATTAAAAGAAAAATATGCTTTGAGGGGTGATCCTGAAAAGCTAGATAAAGAATATCTGCAATACTTAATTGAATGCACGAAAACAACCAAACAAACTTTGAAACTTTTAGGAAAATTAAAGGAAAAATACAAAGTGTATGTAATTACAAATGGAATACATTATGTACAGGTTGCTAGGTTAGAAAAAACAAGGATAATGAATCTGACAGATGGTTTTGTAACAAGTGAAAAAATAGGTGCTCCAAAACCAGAAAGTGATATGTTTAACTATATTTTGGAAAAAGAGAACATGAAACCAAAACAAGCATTTGTAGTAGGTGATTCCTATAAAGCAGATATAGTGGGCGCAAATAAACTAGGAATAAAGTCATGTTTAATAGTTAAAAGTAAAAGAAAAAGAAAAAAATTTGATGAAAAAGAAAAACCGAATATGATAGCTAAAAGTTTTGTAGAGTGGGCAAAATTTATTATTTCGATTAATTAAAAAAACAAGTACAACATGAGCTATGATTTCGCGTGTGAAGTCTGTATCAACCCCCTCCATTCTCTTATTGTATGTTGAGGTTGAGTTATCAAGTAATTAAACACCTGTTTTCTAATTAAACACCTGTTTTCTCACTTGAAAGACTGAGTGCGAAAAACTTACGTAAAAAATAAATCATTAAAACTCAAAGAAAAAATAAGAATTTCTTGAAGAAATCAGAAATTTTAAAAGAGAACGAGAGTAGGTCGACCAGAAACTGTTAAGTAACAGTAAAGTTGAAGTGAGGGTACAAAATGACTTCAAAAACAAGAATTTTAATAATGGGCGCAGCAGGAAGAGATTTTCACAACTTTAACACCGCCTTTAGAGATAATGAACAGTATGAAGTAGTAGCTTTTACAGCTACACAAATACCAGATATAGTTGATAGAAAATATCCCGCTGAATTAGCAGGAAAATTATATCCTGAAGGAATACCAATTTATGACGAAAAAGATTTACCACGTCTAATAAAAGAATTAAACGTGGATGAAGTAGTATTCTCTTACAGCGATGTCCCACACACATACGTTATGCATAAGGCAGCACTAGTAAATGCTTGTGGAGCAAAATTCTCAATGATGGGAACAAAATATACACAAGTAAAAACAGACAAACCACTAATTAGCGTATGTGCAGTTAGAACAGGCTGTGGGAAATCACAAACAAGCAGAAAAATAGTTGACACTTTGCACAAAGCAGGAAAGAAAATAGTTGCAATAAGACATCCAATGCCATATGGCGATCTAGTAAAACAAAAAGTTCAAAGATTCGCAACATATGAAGACCTAGATAAACATGAATGTACAATCGAAGAAAGAGAAGAATATGAACCATACATTGATAGAGGACTAGTAATTTACGCAGGAGTAGACTATGAAGCAATATTAAGAGAAGCAGAAAAAGAAGCAGACGTAATATTATGGGATGGTGGAAATAATGACTTTCCATTCTATACATCAGACCAACACTTGAACATTGTAGTAGCTGATCCACACAGAGTAGGGCACGAAAAATCTTACTACCCTGGAGAAACAAACGTAAATCTAGCAGATGTAATAGTAGTAAATAAAGTAGTAACAGCAAAATACGAAGATATACTAAAATTAGAGGAAAATCTAAGAGAGATAAATCCCAATGCAACAATTATAGAAGCAGCATCACCAATATTCGTAGAAAAACCCGAACTAGTAAAAGGAAAAAGAGTACTAGTAATAGAAGATGGACCAACACTAACCCATGGAGAAATGAAATACGGAGCAGGAATAGTAGCTGCAAAAAGATTCGGAGCAAAAGAAATTATAGATCCAAGACCTTGGCTAGTAGGTTCACTAAAAGAAACATTCGAAAAATACCCAGAAATAGGAACACTATTACCAGCAATGGGATACTTTGAACAACAACTAAAAGACCTAGAAGAAACAATAAATGCAGTAGATTGTGACGTAGTAGTATCAGCAACACCAATAGACCTAACAAGATTAATAAAAATAAACAAACCAGTAGTACGTGTAAGATACGAACTAGAAGAAATAGGCTATCCAAAGTTAGAGGATATACTGAAAGAAAAAGGATATCTCTAAATTTTATCCTATTTTTTTTCAAAATATATTTTTAATAAATGCTATTATGCCATAATAAGACAAAATAAATTGAAACGACAAAATAAGAAAGAAAAAAATAAAAGAAAAAAAACTTTAAAAACAAAGGAAAAATAGAAGAAACGTAAAAGGAAAACAAAAACATAGCCGCGATAGCTTAGTCGGTAGAGCATTCGGCTGTTAATCTTAAGATTTGAATGCACTACGGGTGTAAAAAGAGCAGCAACCGAAAGGCCGAATTTCCTATTTTGTGTTTTAAAAATATTTAACACATAAACCAATTTTTAGGTCGGGAAATGCATAAGCAAATCTGTAAATTTTTTTATAAAAAATAAAAAATCACGACCAATATTAAGGGTGGAGTTGTTAGGAATGGTTTGCTAAAAATCTAGTATATTGCAAATTCAATTAAAATGGTTTAATAACTGTCAAAAGATCTATTTTTTTTTGAGATAATGAATGTAATTTAACTTACTGTTCTTGTTTATTTAACCCTTATTTTTTTCCAAACAATTTCTTCATTTTTAGGTATTGTTTTATTTTGTAAAAAGAATTCATCTATGTATTCACACATTCTACACTTTTTGTTACAATATTTCTTGTCTTTAATTCTTGGATATAATTGTTTTTCATATTTTAGTCTTTCAACAAAGGATATAGTCTTTGTTTACTCAATAGACTTGGGTTACACTTTTGGGTACTAGAGAAACATAGGGGTGATTCATAAATCTTTCTCCTGGGGTGAGGAAGTTAAGAGATTGGTGAGGACGACTAAAATTGTAGTAAGAGCGATAGTAGGAGAGGTCGGGGTTGCAGTATTTTAGACCTAATCTTTCCATCTCACGGATGATTGTCCCATGTAGTCTTTCTACTTTTCCACATGTTTCAGGGTGAAAAACTCTAGCTCTGATGTGCTTTATTCCTTCTGTTTGACACCAACGGGAGAAGGTACTTGTTCCTCCTCTAACGGAAGAGAAGAGTGCTCCATTGTCAGTAAGTATAGACTCGGGGTAACCGTACTCTTTTATTGCTTCCTCTAGCAAACTTATTATCTGCTCTTTTTTTGGTGCAAAAGGGTGGAATTCAGCTCCCAGACAGAATCGTGAGTGGTCGTCTATCAAGGTTATGAGGTGGAGATGTTGTCCCTGTTCTTCTACCCAGAATGGTCCTTTCACATCTATTTGCCAGAGTTCGTTAGGTTTTTGACGTTCAAAACTCTTGTATCGAGGTCTTTTCCTCTTTTTTCTATTAACCCATAAAGGAAGACCTAACTCTTTTATTACTTTCGTCACTGTCGTCTGAGAGAGTGCTTTTCCTTCTCTCTTCAACAAATAAGCTATCTTCTCCACATTCATTCCTTGTTTTATTCTTAACTCCCTTATCCTCTCTTTTAACTCCTCATCTACTTTCCTGTGTATAGTTTTTGGTCTGGAAGATCTATCTTTCCACCATACTCCTTCAGGGTTCTCTCTGAACCTCTTCAACCACTTATACACAAACTTCCTACTCACCATATACTTGTGAGCTACCTCTTTTATCTTCTCTCCTTCCAAAGCTTTTTTAACCACAATCTTTCTTAGTTTCTCCAGGTTACGTTCGTTTTTGTTCATAATATATCACTTACCCACGTAACCCACTTCTATTTATTTGTTACCAATGTGAGTTGAGTATACAACAAAGGATATAGTCTTAGTAATCCTTTTTAGTTCTATATCCTCCTCAGTAAGATCTAATGTTCTTCTTTTCTGTTTATCATTGTTGTTTAGGTACCACAGTTCAGGAATAATTTCGATATTAGGTTTCTTTATTCTAATGATTTCAGAGTAGATTAGCACTTGTCTTTTGTCTCTAGGCGATTCTTTTCCTGTTTTTAGTTCTATCACTCTTATTGCTGTTCGATCTACTGTCCAAGCTAAAATGTCTATTCGACCTGTTAAAAGAAATTTTTCTGATAATTCATACTCAATTTTGTATTCGGTTCCTATAACAAGAGAAATTAGTTTTCCTCTATTATTCTCTTCAACTAAAGTAGAACAAAACATAGCCAAAGTGCGTAAATTAAAATAAAGCTTATCGTCAAACTTTACTTCTTTTTCTCTTTCAATTATACAATCAAAGTCCTTCTCTCCATCAGGAAAGAAAAATCTTTCTGTCAACTCATATAAAGCGGTAAAAAAAGATTCTTTGACGGATAGTTTTTCGTGTATGTAAAAATGTTGTACTAAGTCGAAATTGCTTGATAAAACAGATTGTAGAAGTAGATGGTAAAAAGTTCATAGCTCCATAGATCTTGAAGAAGAAGCATACTCTCTCAATTTATTCATTTTAAGTAGAACTGCAAAATATGGTCTTATTGTACAAAAATCATCTTCAAGAACATCAGTAACGCTAATACTAACATGTTTTTGGAACATGATATTCACGCTAATCTTTAATCTTTTAATTAATTTATAAAAAAGAAAAAAACATAGTCAAAAGTAACACATCTTATTTTTTTTATTATTATGTTTATATATCGAAATGTTATTTTTGAATTTGAAATGGCTTCAAGAACACATATTCAAGAATATGAATCATGTATTGTTTTCCAGAAATTTATGATCGAAGAAAACATACTTGTTAATTTCTGTAAACATATCGATTTTGGCATAGATGGTGAGCTGGATATATTACAAGAAGAGCCAAGGGATGATTTTTACGAAGAACGTAGAGCAGTAGATATAGATTTAAGGAAAAAGGCTTTTGTTCAACTCAAATCTAAAAGAGAAAAAAGTAGGGTAAATGAAGATGGAACTGTTTCATATAGCTTTAAAAAACGACATTTAAAACTATGGCAAAATTCGCCCATACCCGTTTTTGTTTTTTTGGTTTACCTTGATGACTCAAAAGAGATCTATTGGACATATGTTGATATTGACTTACAAATAGAAGAAGGGGAATCGGAATGCCAAAACCTTACTCTTGAAAAACTAGAAGGGGGATGTAGAAATAAATTCAATAAGATAATTGAGGAGCATTATAAAAAAACAGGATACAAATATAATGTCTCAACAAAATTACCAATGTTTAGAGATTTTATTGAAAGGAGAAAGCAAGGTTTAGAACTAAGAAAAAGTTTGATTTTCAAGGAATTAAATCCAATAGAAGATAAAAAAGCTAAAATGTTAAGTCCTTTTCCTAAATCAGGATTAAGAAAAAAAATCTCATTCTCAGAATATGCCTTATCTATAGATGATTTCTATGAAAAAATAGATGACGATGAATACATTAATGAGTTTTTTAGCCGTAAATCAAGGATAGAAAGCAATATTATTGAGAGTGTATATAAAGCAGAAGTAGCAAAGATAAAATATGATCTTGTAAATAATCACGAAACTTTTTTTGCTGATAGTTGGATTGAAATATTTGAAAATATAACAAAAATAACAGAGGAATATACAAGACCTATTTTGTTTATTAATAGTGAACTAAGAGATATTATTCGAGGGATTCCTGCAGCAGATAGACCTAGTCTAGTAAATCAAGTTCTTCATAATTCAAAAGAAGATGCAATATCACATTCTCATTATGAAAACATAATAAATGGAAAAAATGTTTATTTCTATTTCTTTTATATTCCTAGACACTTAACTAAAAAGTTTCCTGTGTTAAACGATATTAAAATAATTATTTTAGATAGAGAAAAGGTAAAATATATTGTTAAAGAGCCATTAAGATTAGAATGGAGGACGATTACTAGGCCAGTTCAAGTTGATATTATCGATGGCGCAGCATATAAAGTTACAAAAAAAGAAGAAGAGTGGGATTGGTTTGACTTTACTTGTTATACTGTAGGAGAAATAAGAAATGAAGGACCAATAAAAATATACAAATTTTCCGAAGATGAGAAAAAGGAATTACAAGACTTTGAAGATAGACTAATAAAACTTACAAAATCAAGAAAAATTACCAAGGGATAATCGCGTTTATTTTTTATTTACTTATTCGTCTATTATTTTTTGTATTTCTTGTATAAATTCTGCTACTTTCATTCCTTTTTCTGTTAGGCTAAAAACACGTTTATTATAAGGTGGTAAGTATTCCTCTTCTATGAGTTCAAGGACGAGAAGTTTGTTAAGTGAAGTATAAACAGATGTTTGTGCTATACCAGGTATATTATCTATCAGTTGTGTGATCATTGCTTTTTTTTCAGATAATAGGTATAACAGTATCCTAAGAGCTCCTTTTTGTTCAAGCAAAGAAAGGGAACCTTCTCGTTCTCTCATTCTTCGGTATCCCATACCCTTAAACTGTCTAAGAGCTAAAAAATATTCTTATACGCATAATGTATGCATATATACAAAGGTTTTATATATCGGTAGCCATATAATACTTATAGGTGGATAGTGAGCGACGGAAAAAAATGAAAACAACCTAAGGAGTGATGAAAAAAGAATGATGGGTCAAAGATATGAGAAGAAAAGAAGAAAAAAACGTATATACGCCTTCTTCTGTAGTCTGTTCCGCATATAAATATATAGGGGACAAAGAGTTAGGTGTTTTGTGGATAAGTATTCAACTAGAGGGTGTAAAGCCTGATTTTTATAGTTTTGTTAGTAGATCATTTATTGGAAAAAAGTTTCTTTTATTTTTTTCTGCCTTTATAAATTATTTTTATGATAATATTGTAAACAACAAAACAAGAGGAGGAAAGAGAAGGATTTCTTCACTTCAAAAAAGTGAAACCGTGTGGTGGAGTTTATGACTGTAAGTGAAAGGGGAAAGGATAAGTTTTTTTCAAATGTCTATTATGATTTTAAAGGGGAAAAAAATCGACTCTCTACCGAAATAATTCCGTTTGAGTTTGAAGCAGTAATACGAGAGGAACATCTGATTACTGTTAAAGATATTAGAATAAAGGCAGGAATAAAATATCATCTGCATATTAAAAGTTTGGAGACAGATCAAAAATTACAAGGAGTAGACCTTTTAATTAGAAAACGTGGAGAGAAGATAGTTTTTACTTTGTCGCATCGAATGAAAAAACTGTTCAAAAAAGGAGAAAAAGTAAAGGTTAGTATCTTTTGTCCAACAGAGGAGTTTTACGGAAGAAAACAAAAAGAAGGAATAAGAGATGTATCCATCCACAACGATGAGATCTTGTGTATAGCTTTTATCTATCAAATGGGAGAAAATAAAGGACTAATCAGTCTCAATAGCGAAAATGAAGAGTATTTGTCAAAATTAGAAGGAATACAAGAGACTTTTCATATCTTGGATGATAGAATAATAAGGAGAGATGAGGAAGGAAATGTCCCCTTTGAAGCTAAAAGTTACTCTAATTATGCAATAATAAGATACTACACGATAATGAACAGGTATGATTTCATAAAGAATCAAGAAAATCACTCTTCTGTTTATACTTATTTCGTAGGAGATGAAAAAATCCTTCCTACAGTAACATCCGTCAAAGCTTGTTTAGTGATAGTAATAAACAAGTCCTTGATTCCTATATGTCTAGAAGAGAGAGTAAGAAAAGAAATAAACATGTTTCTGGACAAAAAAATGCCTTTATTTAAAATACAAGACCAACTTTATGAATTGAAAAGAGTAATTTTACAATATATTAGAGCGTATTATAGACCTATCATAGCAGAAGAGACGTACAACGAGTTCAACATTAAATCAATGATTTTTCATTTAAACCGCAAAACTTCTCCTGTATACAAAGCAATTATATCCCTCGTATCTTTTGATAACTACATCTCAGTAGAAAAACTGGTGAACTATGTAGAAGAGAAGTATAAAATAAAAGATAGACGTTACATCAGTGAATCGTTAACAGAACTGATAAATCTTGGAATTATAAAAAGAAAGGTTGAGGACGGAAAAGTAGGGGTAGGGGTTGTGAGATCATATGATGAAAAAAGATGAACAAGGAAAAGTAGTGAGTTTTTTCAGTTTTTCAGGAGGAGTAGGTAAAACGACTTTGGTTGTTAACATTGCTAAAATGTTAGCCGAACAAGGAAAGAAAATAATAGTGCTAGAACTAGAATTACTCTCACCTAAATACCAAACTATTTTTGGTTTTAATCCTGCGAAATCTATAGATGAACTATATATGCAAAACTATAGAAACAATCTTGAACTAGAAACGGTTGATAGAATAATTAAGAAAAGTATAATTACAAACGATTATGGAGTAGATTTCATTATCCCTACTGCTCCCACAACAATAGAAGATCTAATTAACAGAGATAGAGACTATAATCATAAAGATTTTGCAAACTTTATAAGAAATTTACTAGCTTATCTGAGGAAGAAATACGAGCTAGTGTTGATAGACTCTCCAAGTATAACGAACACCGAAATAATGAGTGTTTTACTGCTATCAGATAAATTAGTTTATGTCTGTATTCCCCCTTTGGAAGATATATCTGAGGGAATAGAACAAATAAAAAAATTTCCAGAGAGTACATTCATCGATCCAATTGATGTGATAATAAACAAAGTACCAGTAGAAACAGAAAAAAAAAGACAAATATTGGAAAGAAAAATGAAAGAACGACTAAAGAAAGAAAAAATAAACAAAGTAAGAATAGTAGAATTATCACTAAATTATATAAAAGAGAATGTAAAAGAAAGGAGAATATACATAGAAAAAGAAAAGGAAAAAAACATTTATCAAACACTGCTAAACTACAGTAAAGAATTATAATATCAAAATTAAAAGAAAAGAAAAATAAAGTCTATCCCTACCGCCAAAACTATCACTATCATTATCACTATCATTTTCATTTGAACTAGCAAAAAAGAAACAAAACAAAACGAAAAGGAAAAAAAACAAAAGAATTGGAAATAAGGAAATTTACTATTTTCTCTTATTTTTTAAAAGAAAGAGGAGATTTTTAACCGAGAAAATAGAAACGAAGGATAAAGGAGTGAGAACGATTATCAAGTACATTATTTGGTTTTTGATTAAGGGATTGGTATGGTTATAAAATTCTTCAAGATTGGTTAAACCATCACCATCAAGGTCAAGATAAGAGTCATTAGTTAAAGGGTCAGAACCATAATGAACTTCCCAACCGTCAGGTAAAAGGTCTCCATCCGAATCAGGATTCCAGGGGTCAGTACCATAAAGATGATCTTCAAGATAATCTAGTAGCATGTCTTCGTCGAAATCGCTTCCACGAGGAAAAGGGTCAAAAGCTTTAGCTTTTCCATCGATAGGGTAAGGTTCAGAGCCATCGGTATCTGACCAATAGTTACCAATAGAATAGACGGGGTCAAACCAGGTGTTATTCGCTCCATCATCAAAAGCTTGAGAAAGATTATTACCTTTATTGTTCTTGAAAAAAACGTTACGTGAGATAAAGTTGTTAGAAGCAGCTTTGTGAACAAACAGTCCATACTCACTGTTATTGAACAAAACATTAGAAGAAAGGTGATTGTTAGAACCACCTAAAAATATCCCACTTTTTCTGCTCTCGGAAATAACGTTATCGGTAACGGAGTTGTTATCCCCACTTACGCTTATTCCTTTATAAAAAGTATAAGTAATAGTATTATTTGTTATGATGTTATTATGTCCTGAACCATAAATTCCATGTGCTCCACTATACGATATGTAGTTATTAGTAATAATGTTAAAACAACTTTCAGTCATATCAATACTTTTTCCACTATTATGAGAAATATTATTACCACTAACCAAATTGTGAGAACCGTGTTGGATTCTTATTGCTCCCCGAGTATGAGTTATAAAATTGTTAATAACGACGTTATCAGAACTGTATAAACGTATTAATTCGCGAGAATAAGTTCGATTGGTTCCACCAACAAGAGTGGAACCCTCAAGGTGAAGATGGGCGTTATCCCATGCTCCAATATCCCAAGGACTGTCAGTGTAAGTTAGAATGGTTGTATCATAGATCTCTAAAGAAGAATTGTCTATAGCATAAATACTTAGAGAACCCACTCTATCATGTTCAATAACAATAAAACAATTACGAAGAATAAGAGAGCCTTCGTCCTTGATAAGAACTCTGTTGATAAGTTTAATAAACTCGTTTTCAACTACAGTAGGTTCAGTAATGTTCCAAATACCTTCCGGAGGAGGAAAGGTTCCTGAGCTAGATGCAGAAGAAGTAACTAGAGGACTAAAAGTAGGTGAAAAGAGCAGGAGAGAAGAAAAAATCACAAGTAAAAGCACGAACGAATTATTTTTCCTTTTTGTTAGAATAAAAAGCATGAATAAATAACCCTTTTTTTTATTAATAAATTTTTGTAAATTATTGCTTTAACTGTTATTTAATGTGATAGAATAGTAAGTTAAAGATACATTATAAAAGAAATAAATAAAGGATAGCAAATTGCTACTGTGAAAAAACGTCTATAAAAACTATCGACATTTTTGAGAAACGTCTATAAAAACTATCGACATTTTTGAGAAACGTCTATAAAAACTATCGACACAAATTCAATCTATGACAAAAGATGTCTTTTAAAATCATTTATAATGTGGTAGAAAAGTCTCCTGGGTTTAAATACTACCAATAGTTTTATATATCAGTAATTGACCAAAAAGAAAAAACTTCACACGATACTAAAAAATGCATTTTTATTTAATTAAAAGGCTGAAGAATAAGAAGTGTGATATATATACACTGTTGGATAAAAACAACTTACGGGTTATAAATTCAAACAGAAAATAAAGAGAATGAGAAAAATTTACAGGTATTTATAAATACCATATTGATTTAAATAGAAAAAGAGATAGTCACATTTTATGAGTCAATGTAGTAAAAAATTGTTCAACCCCAAGTACCCGAACAAAACTATGTTGACTCATAAATCCTTGAAAAACTCAAATTCAAGGATAACCCAGAAAGAAAAAATTGACTCATGTTGCTTTTTAGCAAACTTTTTTTCAACAGCAGATCTGGGTAAAAAAAGGAAAGTGGAGATTTTTTCACTTTCCACACTCTCCTTTAAGTTTATTTTTAAGCATAATAGTGCTTCTTTTTGTTCTCTCTCAAAGAAAATAAAGGTGGATAAGAATGGAGAAAATAAAGATAAAGAAAAAGTTAACAATTTATTCAATTTTAATAATATTACTATTCTCTAATTTAAGTGGATTGAATTTTAAGTTTTTACAAGCAGAAAATGGAGACCAGAGTCCTCCATCTATACTCAGAGTTACACAGTTTCCTGAAATTCCTACCCAATTCGATGGAGTAGTAGTTTATGTAGAAGTGGAAGATGAAACAGGGTTTAGTTCAATATATTTAATGTATGAGAGAAACAATAACTTAACATCCATACCAATGAAGTATTTACCCAATTATTATGGAAATGGAACATGTTTTTATGCTTCTCTTCCTTCTTTTTCAGCAGGAACTAGAATAACTTATTTTATCGAAGTGACTGATTCGAGTGAGAATCAGAATATTGCACACTCACTAAAATATGATTATGTGGTGGTGAGTGATGGAATACCAAAAATAAAGTTATTAAACGAACCAAAATTTCTGTATTCGGAAGAAGAATATACTTTCCAGTTTACAATTTATGATGAGGATAATATCTCTCTTCAAGATACGGGAATTGATCCACCTTTATTATATTACAGAACAGAAAGAGTAGAAGGAACACAACAAGTAGTTTATAATTCCACGTCAGAAGTATTTGAAAGCGTTTTACCTTCCGTTAGTTTACTAGATGGAGAAATAAAGGAAGGAGAAAAGATAGAGGTGTGGGTAGGAGCTTATGATAAAAGTCCTGCACACCAGTATGGAGAGAGCCAACATTTGCAGTTACCAGTCATTAACGAGAAACCTTACATTTACGGTGTGGATAGATACCCATATATTCCTTTGTATAATGAAAGTTTCAATTTAACCACAACAATCTATTATAGAGAAAATATAGGTATGAATATCACGCAAGTATCGGCAACTATAAACCGATATGATGAGGTTACACAAAAAATTACAAAGCAAAGTTATATTTTAACCCAAAGTGAATATTCAAAATTTGTATTTACAGGAATAATAGAACCGATTGGATATATAGATAATATAGAACTAAAAATAAATTGTAAGTATACTTCAGATTACCAAATAGAAGAAGCAGAAGTAGAAAAACAAGAAAAAAGTTTTAGCGTAAGAGATTGCGAAGCTCCAGCGATATTAGAAAGTGGATTTAGCAGCGGAGTAACAACATTAAAAGAAGGAGAAGAAGTAAAAGTCTATGCCAATGTATTAGATCGTTTGAATACAAAAGATGTCACTGCAATAGTTACTGAAGAGTATAAATCAGGATTGCAACTTATTCGTTCATCAAAGGAATATTTTCAAAAATTGAGTTACTATGGAGATGATGGAATAAGTTTTATTCAACAGATGAGTATTGATCAGAGTATAAGTGGAGATTTTTATTTTGATGGATTAGTTCTAAAAGAAGAATATGTGAGTAAAGTTAGAAAAGAAGCAGCAAGCGAAACATTATCTATTTACGCAGTAGAAGGAAAAAATGAATTATTTATAAAAATCATAAATCCTGAAGGGTTTTTACCATTAAACTATAACCAATTGGTTATACAAGCACGTGCTATAGGACAAGATATTCTTTTAGCAGGAGTATATGCGGATTTAGGAGAAACAGTAATTTGGAATGAAACAGTAGGAAATTACGTTTACGATAATGTGTTGCCTATAGACAAGTTTTTTTCTACAGATGAATACGGGACAGCTTGTTTATACAATCTTCAAAATATCGAAGATATTACTAATTCAATATGGCTAAAATTCGTTCCTGCTGATGGAGGAAATTTTAGTTCATCTGATGGTTTAAGTATTGATAATATTAGATTGTTCAGTATAAATACTCTAAATGGTGAAAGAATAGACTGTTATCATCAAGAAATAAATCATGATTTTGTTGAATATTACGGTTATTATCAAGCTAAAAAGGTTGATCAATTAATAACTTTCTATATCCAAGCGAGCGACGGAATAAATATCCAAACCCAAAATAATGAGGAAACAATAATAGTAACTGATGGTAAACCTCCTACATTTGCCATTAATCAAATATCGGGAGTGGATATAGAGGATACTGAACTTAAATTTAGTATGGCTATAACTGATTATTCTATAATAGATCCAACTGATGCATTAAATGTCTGTTTTCATTACAAGATTAACGGATTAGAAGAAATAATTGTAAACTTAACAGTTGCTAATAACTGGGATGAAAAAGGAAAAGTGTGGGTGTATAATTTTAACAATACAACAATATTGAATTTCAATGATATGTGGGAATATTGGTTCAGTGCAGAAGATCCTTGTGGTAATCGTGGAGAAAGTAAACATTACTCTTTTGTTGTAGAAGAAAATAGTGCACCTACAATATCTTTAACTTGTCAAACAGTTACATATAATGGAGAAGAAAAAACAGTTGTTGAACCCGCAGGGGCAGAAATAGGAATATCTGGAGAATATTTAGACATAAACATGGATATAACAGAGAATGAAGGAGGAAGTGGAATAAAACTTATCCAGCTATATTGGTATACTTCTTCTCACGAATCCAATTGCTGGAGTTCAGAAGTATATAGTTTTATGTCTGTCTATTCCATCACTGATTTGACTGTAGCAGAAAAAATGATACATAATTTCGATAAAGTAGGTATACTTTATTATTATGCACAAGTAATTGATCATGCAGGAAACATTTATCAAACACCAGAATATCAAGTACAGTTAATAGATAATGTAAAGCCTATAATAAAAATCAACTCTGAATATAATAGCCCAAATGGGTTGTATAATGTCGACAATTCGTATGGTGATATAAGCTATAATGAAGATGCATATATCACTTTAGAAATAGAAGATGCATCAACTATAACTAACCTAATTTTGGAGGCAGAAACATCACAAGGTACCTTTGCAGGAGAAGTTATATGGGACGAATATTATCATGATTGGACATTACAACATTATCAGATTAAAGTAAATAAAGCGTGGGAAGTAGGAGAAAATATCAATTTAAAGATTACAGCGGTAGATTCTTTTGGAAATGCACTAAACAATTTTCTATTAGGTACAGAATACATTATAGATAAACTTCCTCCTGTTTTACTCTCCTATTCGGATAATAATCCTGAACTAGGGGGAGGAGAAATAACTATTTCTTACCAAGTTAAGGATATAGGAAGTGTTGTAGCTTACCTTTATTATAATTTTAATTCGTCAGTGGAAACACCCTCAACTGAAAACGCTACTCTTTCTGATTTTCAAGTGGCTGTAATGGAACTTGAATCAATAGACGATACAAAATACGCACCTTATATTGAATGGTCATTTACCAAAACATTATCTCTACCATTAGAAATATTATATCCTGCAGTATCAATATATTTTGTAGCATTAGACGAATACAATAACAGTTTAACATGTATTGGAGGAAAAGCATATTCCCTACCTAATTTTGATATAGAAACAAGTATTTACACTCCCAAGATTGAATCATATAAAAAACTCGCTGATAAATTTGGAGATTTTAGAGAATACCCCAGAGATAATGTTGATAAAAGATGGGTGGGAGAAACAGAAACAACGATAATTTCCTATGACTTCAGTGTAGAAGAAAATTTTTCTATAAACTATGCTCATCCTTATGGAGATAGATTTGCAAAAAGCGTATTGGAGTTTTATACTAGGGGTTGCCAAAATAGTTACTACGCACTTGGAGAACCAGATGGAAACATGGCGGAGGTAGGAGAATATATACGTTTAGACATGGAGTATGAAGGAAAAATATTGAGTAAGCCTGGAGATGGAGAAGATTTTAAAGTTTATGGGGGAGCAGGACAATATCAAGTAATATTAATAAAAAATGCATTGTCTCCCTTGCCAGCATATTATCATCTAGGAACAGGAACGGGTATAACTTCTTGGGACTTAGAAGCAGTGGGTTTAGATGAAGTAAGATATATAGAAATATGGAATGAAAACACTGATAACTCTCCAGTTTATATTGATGCAATAGAAGCAATACATTGTGATGGGGATAGTTTCACCGGTCAAGAATGGCAAAATGCAGAAGAAAATAACGGAATTCCTGCAAATATAGTAGATAAGCAACTTTCAATGTATTACCATGGTTATAATGGAAACAATGAAATATTAGAAACCACGGTCAATCCTGAGTTTTACGACTACTTGTACATACCTCTATGGATGAATACCTATCTCCCTCAAATAAAACTGTCAATCAACTTTGTACAACAAGCTTATTCTGTTGATCTTTTTGCAGTAGATAATATAGCAAAGGATTCTTTGATGCAAAATGGAAATTATGTGCATCTAGGAAAAATAGATGGCTCTGGAGTGTATTATTTTGCATGTTCATACCCTAATAGATACACAGGTGTGTTATTCAAAATAAGACATAGCTGGGAAAGAATAACGAGCGAACTTGTTCAAATGTACAATTATGAATTTACGCTTGATTATATTAAATTATTTGGAATTTTTTATAGAATAGAAGAATTATCAGGACCAAATTATTCAGAATTTGAAAAAATGTATGAAAAAAATAGCGGGAGCAATCCTGATCCTCTATTTTTACAAATGGAAAATTATAATGGTGAAAATCAGAAAAGTGCAAGTATAGATAATATCCATGAGGAAATATGGGCTGATGCAATTAATGAATTGGAAATTTTTGGTGGTACAAAAGGAGAATGGTTTTATCTCGCAATAGATAGAGCAAGTGAGCAACCTAATAATCCCATTGTTACGGATGTTCAAGTTGTTTATGTAGACGGAGAAAGATTATATTGGAAAAATGCATATAATAACCAAAAAAGAATAGCCTTAATTTTTGACACTTTAGAATTCTATGAAACTTATGGAGTGAGTAATTACTTTTACATTATGTCAAATGCCACAATTGAGGGAAAAGGATTTACAGCTTACTATTATTCTTTTTATTCTAATAATGAACTGTTAGAAGGGTTCAACTATGAAGGAATACCTCAGGCAGATTTCAGGACAGGTGATGCACTTAACCCCACTCTTGAAGATACAAGTTACGATTCTCCATGGTGGAATAACCCATTAGATTTTACCTCTCTCAATTCGGATAAACACGGGTGTATAGTCGTACAAATCCAAGAAAATCAGTCGGGTAATATTGATTATCTAAATTTTGAAGGATATTACTCTTTCTTATTGGATGATCTTTATCTTGGTGGAGAAGAATTACATACACATAGAATCGGTTATCTCCCTATACATATAGAAGGATTTAGCTACTATAGTGGAATAATGGACGGTTTTTATATTACTGACGATATAAAACCCAAATTAAGATTGCAGACATCTATAGCAAATCTTTATTCTCACCCCTTAGAATTAAGCTATGTTCTTCCTCTCGAGTTTATTGATTATGGAGAAGGGTGGTTACCCAGAGAAATAAAAGATTATGATACTAGTTACTTAGATAATGAAAGATATAGATGGTTAGAGGTAGAATTTCACAATAAGATTCAATATGCTATTACAGAACTAAATAATGATTCATGCACACTTTTTCAGAAAGTGTTCGATACTCAATCAAATGAGATTTATTTTGAAGAGAGCTATACTCATTATAAAAGTAAAAATATAGATAATGAACTCACAAAGAGTTTCTCTCATATAATTCCTGAATCAGAAGCTATTTTTCCAAGTTCATATCAAGATTTTACTTACAAGTCAAGCTTAAACTATGTAGGAAATATTTCTTCTTCAGATTATGTAGAAGTTGATTCACCAGAGATTAAAATAGGAAATACAAAAAAAGAAGATTCAAATATAAATGAACAATATGAAAGAGCGAAAGATGAATACAGATTTTATTATTTCTTGCCATATGAAAGCGATACAAATTCTATTGCTTTTGTGAATATTTCATCTAAAACTATAAGATTTGATGATGAAGCTTGTACTCCAAGTAATATAATAGACAAGATAAACATAAAAGCTCATTTATCTCTCGATATAGGGGAAAGCTTAGAACAAGTTTCAATTTACAAGATATACGCAATAGATATTGAAAATAAAGAACATGTTTTATACTCATCCAATTATGATGAATACTATTTCAATTATACAAGCGATTTAAATTATGAAATAGACTTAAATGTTTCAGCAGATTCAGCGTATTTCTACATAATAAAAGAATTTAAAGTAGAATTTAAAATAAAAACCTTTACAGCAAGTGCTCAAGATGTAGTAGAAATATGTTTTGCAGAGTTGAAAGTTATCACTGATGAATTTTTACCCTATGATGTCATCTATCCAAAGGATACATCACCACCTTCAATCGATCTTATTCCTGTCTCTCCTCTGAGTCTAGAAAATAACATTTGGACGTTTACATACTCCGCAGAAGATTATTCAGGATTGAAAAATAATCAGTTCCAATATCGTATAAAATATGATTGGGGAGGAATAGATGATCAAGGTATAGTATATTCTAAATCCGATAGTTATTCAGAATACATGGTTTTTAATCTTGGAGATGAATTCAATATTTTTAGCCCTAGTCCTCAAATTGAGGGGGATGTTACCTATTATGCAAAGCGACTATGGCTGGAAATTTATGCTGTGGATGGTTCAATATGGGAAAATGAATATTTCTATGAAAAAACATGGCAGATAGATGATGGGATCAGTCCTTGGATAGAACAACAATTTAACTATCTTATTGTGCAAATGTACAATGATAATCAACTTATCTGGACAGAAGCGAAAGATATTGCTGGAGTAAATACAGTTGAACTCATAATAGAAAATATTGAAGATTTTCATCATAACATCTATCAAATCAATGATATTTACACCTTAAACAAAATTAACAATAGATGGTATTTAGGAGATGATTTAACTCCATTTAGTTTTTACAAATATGGAGAAGAGAAAATCCTACCTTACAAAGTAAATTACTATTATACCATTTATGCAGAAGATGGAAAAGTATGGGATTCAGAAATTTTTACTCTTCAATACCAGGATGGAATAACTCCAAACTACTATACTCACTCAATAGAGGCTTATACTGACGCAGAAGATGTGGTAATAGAGGTATGGACATATGATGAGATATTTACTAATGATGAACTTAATGTTTCAGCAGAATATTGTCAATCTATTTATGAAAATTTTGAGTGGATAAATAATGGCTCATTATATTATGAGAGTTTTAGTTTGCAAACGGATGGAGAAATTATTCATAATGGAGAAACGTACTATAGATATAAACTAGTTATTCCTCATGATAGAATTGAAGCAGGGTACGGAATAGTAGGAAAAATAATTGTTTCAGATCTAGCATCAACACCTAATGTTTTTACTATTCCCATAGAAATACAATTGTATGACTCGAGAATAGTATTAGGAACACCTCATCTTACTCCTACTCCAGATCAAAATGGATACGTTCATTTTCTTTCTGATTTATCCCTATCAGTTATAATAATTGAATCGTATTATCCTACTCCTGTCGTATGGGCAGATGTATATGTCAATGACGTTTATTCTACTACATTGAATCTTGGAACAGGAGATTATGTTACATACGTTTATGGTTCATTTGATTATAACACCATAGGAGCAACACTACACGATGAAGTGAGATTAGAACTTCATGCTTCAGCAACTATTAACTCAGAAACAGTGAATGAAGAAGAAGTAAGAATAATAGATTTTGTCTACTGGGATCTTGTACCTCCTGAAATTACATATGTTTCGTCTATTCCTGCAAGAATGAATCCTGCAGAATTCTCATTTAAGGTAAAAGAAGATATCAGAACGATTATCCCTGGATTAATTACAGTAGAATATTCTCTCTCCAATCAAAATAATTGGAACCCGTGTGATGTGGAATATACAGAGTCGGTTGGAAATGGAGAGTGGTTAGTTAATGCTTCTTTTGACAGTTCAAGCATGTCAGCAGGAGAGATATACGATTTCAAAATAACAGTGACGGATTATTATAGTGTTACAAGTTTAACAGTTAGTCGAACATTAACAGATATTACAGCTCCTACAGTTTTATTTACTTCCCCTTCCACCCCAGGATACAGTCAAGATATTACTGTAGAAGCAGTTCTAGTAGATGATTCAGAAGTTGACATAGATAATGTGTATATTAATTACAAGAACGAAAATGGAGAATGGATATATTCTACAGATTTTAGTATTGAACAAAAGATGAGTTATGATACGAATACTAACTCTTTCCACTTCACTTTGGAATCAGAAAATCATCAAGCTCCTTACTCTATGCTGATAAAAATATGGTGTCAAGATAAATATTCTAATGCCCATTGGTCAGAATTCACAATATCTCTGGAAGACGACACCCCACCACTAATTATGAATGATGAAGTGTTAGTGAATATAGATAACATCAACGCAATCACCGCGGTAGCAGATACTGAAATTGTCTTAAGGGCAAGAGATGCTTGGTCAGCAATAAGAGAAACAGAAGTTCAAGTATATAAAGAAGTAAGTGCTGATAGCTGGGAACTAATAGCTGTTATTCTTCTTTCTCCAGACAGTAGCAGAGACGAAGGAATATTTAAGGGATACTCTGGAATATTAAATAAAGAAACACTTGAGATAAACAATGTCGTAACAGGAACACGGTTGAAATTTATTCCGTGGGTTGTGGATGATAAAGAAAACGAAGCCGATACTTTTGAAATCGTAAAAAAAGTAGTTGAAGGAAAACCTGAAATAAACACCGTAAACATGAACCCTTCACCTAGTTCATATCTACCTTATGATTCAACTGTAAATGTAGAAGTCAACACCACTTGTATTTATAGTGTAGAGGAAGTAAAATTAGATATATACATAGATGATGTGTTGAAGATAACTGGTTACTCTTTCACTTTTGATTCTGGAACAAATACATGGAAAACGGTTTTACCGGACTTAAGCCAATATGCAAGAAAAAATGTCAAATTGATGATTTATTCATATACAACTCCACCAGGAGAAAATAGTCTTTCTTCTTCTCCAGAAATCATAGAATATTATCTGAAAGACGTCTATGCTCCAGTTTATCTTGAAAATAACATCCCCTTACTTTTTGCTGAACAATGCAATAATAAAGTATGGTTTGCTGTTTATGAAGATATAACGATATTAGCAGAAACAAACATTGCTGTAAAATTCAAAAAACATGGTATTATATCCACATATTATGCTACAATTGATAGTATAACAAACTATTATGATGGAGACAGCAAAAAATACAAAATAGAGGTTACTTTAGATGATTTAATCAATTTTAGTGCAGGAGAAAATATAGATATAATTCTTGAAGTAACAGATGATGAAGGAAACCTTTTATCTCAGACTTTTGATGGCAGTTATGGTACGGGAATAACACTTATAGAATCTGACCCTCCAACTATAGCTGTAGAATCTTCTTTTAGTTCTTCTCAAGAAGCAGGGGTGGATTATGAAATAGGGTATAACGAAGATTTGATATTTGATTTTAGTTTAAATGACGTCTCTGGTGTAGACGTGGGAAGTGTATCTTACAGTTATACAATTATTGATCCTTCTTCTTCATTTTCTCCCTCTGGAATAAATCCTTTTTCTTTTACAATAGGCACTACAAATTATGATTACAATGCGTTAATTACAATAAACATTAATGCACAAGATATTCATGGTTTTGGCTCCTCTTTTCTATATCGCTTTAGAACAATAGATAATGTTCTTCCTTCGGATATTGTTTTTACAAGTGGATTAAGTTCTACGATAGAAGTAGATTCACCCTATTCCTTTAGTTTTAGAGGAATAGATGAAATATCTACCAATCAGAACATGGAATGTAAGTATCGTTTGTCTTACGATGGGGGTTCAACTTGGACAAGTTACACCGTCTTAGAAGCTTCTTCTTATGACTCTGCTAATGATGCGTGGGATGTGACAATAGGAGCTTATTCTGATTTGAGAACAGTAACTGTGGAAGTAGTTGTTACTGACCAAAGTTCTAATAGCAGAAGCGAAACTTTCTCATATACAGTTATAGATACTTTAGTTCCTGATATTACATGGAATAATGCCCCCACGAGTTATGGTGATAACTCTGATTTGTGGGTTAGTGCATTTATCACTGACAATATAGCTGTAGATGAGAGTAGTATAGATTTTTATTATGTTAAACAAGGAGATTCTACAGTTTATCATTTAAGTTATGAAACAGATCCTTTACTTACAACTCTCTTTAAAGCAAAAATACCTAACAGTGCTCTATCATGGCAAGATGTTGTTACTTATTATGTTTATACGGAAGATAGTTCTGGTAATAGTTTAGAGATTTCTAAAACCGTGACAATAAATATTGATGAAAAAAAACCTATTATAAATTATTATGATTATGGAGCTGAAAACACATTTTACTATTATGACTATTCAGTTGATGTTATAAAAGATTCTTGGGATTTCGAAGATGATACTGATGGCTGGGCAGATGCAGGGATATATTCTAGTCAACGGTATGTGAATGAATATGGAAATTTGATTGTGAGAGTAGACTCTGGAACAAGATACTATTTTGGAACTTATTATTATGAATATACTCACCCTATCAACATGGTGGATACTTCTTATCGTGTTTTCCGAATATCTTGGCGTGTGAGTCATGTTCCCTCTGGGGCAAGTGTAAGGATGTGTGTGGGTGTTAGTTCTTCTGGTAGTGGAGAAAATTTCTGGAATCATGATACGTGGAGATACTCTTCATGGTATTCAGATACAAACTGGCATACAAGTATTATCTACTTTGATTCTTTTGATTCTTCAACTGACGGGAGAAACATACAAAAAATACGTTTACACGTTGCTTCTAGTTCCAGTAGCGCAACTTTCACTCCAAGTACTGACTATTGGGCTTGTCAATATATCAACCTTTACGCACATGAAAATAAACCCTCCTTTGATAGAAGTGGAGCAATATATGTCACAGTAGACGATAACACTGATTTGTCTTCAGTGAAAGCGTATGTCAAACGTAGTGATCAGTCTACTTGGCAAGGAGGGTGGACTTTAACAAATTACATGACAAATAGATGGTATATTTACGCTAATGAGATGTTTTTTATATGGTATTCTTCTTCAAGTTGTTATGATATCAAAGTAGTTGCCACTGATAGCAACTCTAACACTGAAACAGTCACTTTTACTCAAAAAATACAATCTTTGGATATGAAATGGCCATCTATCACCAGTATCACGTCTGATGATTATAATATCTACAATGACGAATGTTGTTATATTACTGTCAACACTTACGACCCTGGCGATCCTTGGAATGGCGATAAAGGGGCGTCAAGGATATATTATTCTAATAATGTCGACTTTTATTATAAAGCTTCCAGTCAGTCCTATTGGACACTCTTCTCAACCAACTATTTCTCTGAAAGTGGAAAGTATGCAAATGCAAAATTCTCCGCTGCAAGTTCTTTTCCTGATCAAGATATACAGTTTAAGGCAATAGTTACTGACAGAGCAGGAAACTCTATAACTAGCAGTATTATTACCATCCATGTAACTAAACGTCACAATGCTCCTGTAGTTGTCAGTAGATGGGACTCAGGATATGATAATACTAAAGTTAACGATTATTTTTATGCTCGCGCACATATTACTTGTGATAGTGATGACATTTCTTCTGTTGATATACGTTATGGTCCTTCAACCTCTTCATATACAACTTTGTCAGGAGGAGCTTCAAAATATTCAGGTAATTTAAGAGATGGCTACTGGCAGAAAGGTCTTTATGGCGGTGATACAATAGGAGAAAGAGTTTACTTCAGTTTTAGAGCAAAAAGTGTTGCAGGAGTAACAGGTAGTTGGAGTAGCTGGGACTATGTAGAATATAAGGGAATTTTGTTCTCTCAAGAACTTTATTCGGTAGACGATATAATCTATAAAAAACAAGATAATCGCTTATATGTTATCTTCCGTAATTCTTTCTCATCAGAAAACTATTCCGTTTACCTCAATTTATATGTTGAAAATTATTCTTTACCTCTGTCTCTTCTCCATGAAAATGATGAAGAGAGAAATGTTTATTCTGTTTATATCAAAAATGTAATAGATAAATACCAATTAGAATTGTTAACTTATTCAGTTTCTATCAGAGACTATTTCAAAGTTCTTTATACCTCTCGCAATTTCACTCTTTCTGTAGGCGACGTTTCCCCTCCTGTAATAGAAGAAATAAAAGTTAACTCTTTTTACAAATACGGTACTCCAATTACAATCACATCTGTTGTCTCTGATAAACATATGGATAAAATAGAAGTAGAATTACTTGATCTTGATGAAAACAACGAATGGCGCGTCTATGAAAAATTATCTATGAAAGATACCTTTTCTTACTATTTTGTGAAATTTGAAGCCCTACATATTCCTGGATATTACATAAGAGTTAAAGCTTCTGATAAGTCGTTTAATGTAGCTTATAGTGAAATTCTACGAGTGCATGTAGGAGAAAAAGAAAATAAAAACACTCAATCTTATTTTAATCAAGCCTTAATTTTATCATTCAGCTTGTTTATTGGCTCGTTGACTTTTATTCGTAAACGAACCTTTTTAAAAACAAAATTTTACTCTCTGAAATTTTTCAAAATAATAAATAAACAGTTTAGGAGGAAATAAAAATGCAAAAAATCAAATCTAAAATGAATACTTTTCTAGGCAAATTGAATAAACGTAGTCTTGTTATTACAGGAGTAGCGTTATTTATTTCAGTAATTGTTATCCTTCAGAGTTTCTCTATTGCTCTCTATCCTCAATCATCAGACGATGATAGCTATACCTTTTTCTACTCTGACTTTTCAGATAAAGAAGAGTGGAAAGGAGTTTATCGCTTATCTTGGGGGTCTATAATTGTAGATAGTAATTTTAATGCTATGAGTAAAAAAATAGACCTTTATTGGTATGGTATGCAACAGTTGTTCTTAGAAGTGAAAGGAATAGATAGTTTAAAACTTGATTCTTCTTCAGCAATACAAGTTATAGACGCTGATACTTCTCGCATCTTATATGAACTTCGAGGATCTCAACTTTCTTCATTTAATGTCTCTGTAGACTTGTCCGCATACGTGTATGAAGACACTTCAGCGCTATATATCAATATTATTGGAAGCATAAAAATTATTGATTATATAAGAATTTTTACTCCTAAACTGTATTATCATAATTTTCTTAACGATGGAAAAACTTTTCCGAATGCTTATCACGAATTTAATCAGTTATATATTGATTATTTAGCCTACACAGAAGAAGTGACCTATGAAACTCCAGTTATCAAAGTTCCAGAAGGTAATAACGTTAATCTTACTTTCGCTTTTAATTTAGTCCCATCGCTTACTTCTAATTATTCTATGTTTGCTCATATTTATGCCGATATATATGGATTAGGAGGTTTTGGTGAAGTAGAACAGCGAATAGAATTAGGATACAGTTATACAAATATGAGTTTTGGAGCAGACTATGTCTCTCTTATTGATAAAGAAATAACACTTTTAGGAAACTACTATGTAAGATTTTACTTAAATTTTGATTGTTTTGAAACAAATGAGGAAGACATACAAATAAAATTAATTGCTTTTTTCATTCAACCTCACAATAACGTTGAAGCGCAGTCTGAATATGTCGACCCTGCACTTTATATTCGCAAATCTCCCAATGCTTATATCTCTGAACAAGTAGTAGAAGGAAGGGTATTTAATGCTCTTACCGTTGATAGACAAGGATACATTGCTACATATAAGATCTCACATATGGATACGATATTTTATGATAAATTAGATCCAAGCACTATTGAAGAAAATTATACAATAGGTAACCCTGATACCTTAGTATATGATTTCGACAGTTCTAAGAATCTGAGATTAAACTCCTCAGGTTACCTTTATTCCTCTGAGTCTATTGGTAGTGATTTCTCTGTTTCTACTTCTTTTAATCTTAATAGTTTAGCAAGTAACCGTATTTTTGCAGGTATAGGTATTTATGGCACACATTCTTACGAATTTGCTGTAGGGAATATGACTCTTTATGAAGAAACTTATGTTGATGAAGAGACAACCACAGTGAAAGTAAAAGAGGTTTATCAAGCTTATTTACATGTCTACAAAGACAATTTATTAATTCGCTCTTATGCTCTCAATCAGACTTTTGGAGAAGGACAAGTTATTTCTCTTTCCCTTTCCTCTAAATTTGGTTATAAAGCTTATAGTGTTCAAATTAATTATGAAGAAATAGTTATTTCTCTTCCCGAGATTATAGCGATAGGAGGAAAACCAGGTATATTTGCTAAAATTCCTCAACCTAGCCCTGATAACTTTGTTTCCTTTTACTACTTATCCGCAAGTGGTATAACAGAATATAGTCCCCGTCGTTTATTGATTTATAGTAAAACTCAACAATATGTTACTGTTGTACTTAAAGCTACAAGAATCAATCCTTTGAGTTTTTCTTCGGAAAAAGTAGTTATAGACGAAAAGAAGTTATCTCAAAACAAAGAAGGTATACTTTATTTTTCTTATATTCCTAAACCTTTTGAGTATATTCATTTAGAAGTGTATTGTACTAATCCTGATGAAGAGCTAACTAGTTCATTTAGTATTTTGGCTATGAAATTCTCAGGAATACACGAATATAATACAATTATCCCCTCTTATGATTACTATGATATATCTGATTCTGTCTATTTCGAGAAACGTAATCTTATTTCTGAAGACCTTTCTGATAATTTTATTGCCTCTTATGACGCAATAGTAGAAGAAAGGTATAGTTTATTGGAGATAGGTGCTGAAGCACAAGACTCTCTTCCCGATACCCAAATAGATATTTATACTCGAAAATTAAATAGTGGGCTTCCTTTCACCTTCCAAGGAACAGTTTACTGGACTGAACATGAAAGTGGAAGTTTCTTTTCTCATGTTCTTTATCTTGATCTTTCACCCGGAAATTATGAGATAAGATTAGAACGACCTTTAATTTTTACAAGTAAATTAAATATTAGTTACCTTCTTCTTCGACCTTTGACCTCTTATGCTAATGCTGTAACTGATTCAGTAGGTTTTACCAACCCTTTATCTTGGGAAAAAGATTTTACCACTGATAAAATTGATGCATTCAATGGTATAGACCAGTTTATAGAAGAGAGTTATTACTCTTTAGTTCATCCCAGTTGTTATATGAAAGACGATGGAAATGGGAACTATGAACAATATACTGATTGGACGCCTTCTACAGATGATACACAGATATGGTCAGTAGAAGATAACCTTGCTTCCTTTGTAGGAGGAGTAAAACTTGATATTCCTGATGTTTCCACGGGTTCTGAAGGCTATCCCTATTTGCGTTTTGTTGCTAGAACGTACTCAAACTATACAATAGACTTAAAATTAACTTTAACTTACTCAGATGGAAGCACAAACGAGTACTATTATTCTGTTTCTCAAGAACCAAAAGTATACTTTTTCAATTTTGATTATACTGATAGTCCTAAAATTTTATCAGGAATAGAATTTTTCACCAACTATATCCTTTATAACGATAAGGACGAGTCTGTTATCGTTTCCGATATTCATCTTTATCGCTTTACTAACATAGAAGTCAAACTAGAAGACCAGTCGTATTTAGATGATAGTGGATTTGACACCTCTGACTATTCAGGAGACAATTTTTCTGTTGCTCCCTTTTTGAGCGATTATTATGGCTTGCTTGATATAGATTTAAATTATATTCCATCAAACGAAAGGGTTAAAGTATGGACAGATAACGATGCGGAAGGATTAAAACAATATTACTATAATAATAACAACCATTATTTGCTTCCTTCTACCGTTACTGTTCCTATAAACGATTGGAGGGTAAATAAAGGAGCGTCAGTAGGAATCTATTCTACTCCCTTAACTTCATTGAATCTTAATTTTATGATTAGTATGGATATTGAAAATAGAAAGACGTTTAATGAGGATATGACAATTGAACTTTTTGAATATAAATTCAAGCCTAATACTGATGCTTATGCTACTTCTCTTCCTTATTCTTATTATAAACTTAAGTTCTATCTTTATGGTTCAATTGAAATGCAAAATGAAGAAGGAGAGATGGAAGGAGGATATTTGTACTACCGTTTATTTGCTTATGATGGAGTAGAAGAAACTGAACTTACTCCTACTTACGATATGTTGAGCGATAATACTGATTTTCTTCAAGCTATATCTACTAATACTTTAGACTTTCCTAATATGCTAAGAATAACTGATAATTATGAAAAAGGTATTACGCACCTTATTTATAATACAAATGAAGAAAGTGAACTTCGTGCTGTTTTTCCTGTCAATTTTGAAGAAGCGTATACTATTTCTATTCACTTTGGTCAAGATCAAAGAATTGAAAGAGAATATGCCGATGCTGATTCTAAAAATGATGTTTTTGATACTCCATTTTTTGTAGGTGTATCCTCTTTTGACACTTTTCTAGAACTATATGAGGGAAGTGGAGAAAAAGCTACTCTATTATTTGCTGATGTAACAATTCCTAGTTCAATGTTTCCTTCTCTTTTTATTCAAACTTCTGAAGCTATTAACTCCACTACTGAACTTTCATGGGAAACAGATTATTCTATTAATTGGACACCTGAACCTACTTTCTATGTTAATTCTTACGAACCTTCTAGAAACGATGAAACAGGGTATAAACCTCTTGCACATCACATTAACTTGTTTGAAAACCGTTATTTACTTTTGGAAGATTTAAAAACAATTTTTGAAGAAATAGATGTTACTCCCTATTTAGTAAACGAAAACTATGGAGACTTTCTTTACTTACCCAAATATTATTCTGCCACGCTCTCTACTTTTCAAGATGTATATGTTACTAATTATGACTTAAGCTTTGAAGGGACAGGAAATTTCCAACTTATCGGCAATACAATACTTTCTTCTTATACTTTTGATTATAATGACGAGAAAAACAAAAATTGGAAAAATGAATTTATTTATAAAACTGTTAGTTCTTTGAAGTTTATTTCTACTTATGAAAAAGACTCTTTACCTAAAACCTATCTTTCATGTCTAGATTATTTATCTTATGAATATTATGCAAAAAACAAAAAAAGAGAGTATTCTTTTACTGACGGTTTTACTAATTATGAAGACTGGACAACAGTTGATTTTAGCCTCTTTGAAAGAGTAAAAGAACCTTCTTTACGTTCTTCTCCTTTAGGGTTAGTTATAGATGAGAATTCCATAGATTTTACCAACGAGAATATGGATAGTATTTACGATTATTTTGACCCCACTGATGAGTTAGAAGATCTTTTCTCCTTCTCTGGAAAAACTATGTACTATCTTCCCAGTTACTATATGAAAGGAGGAGATGACCAACCTGGACATAGTCTTTGGGATAGAGTACTTGCAGGTGAAGCATTTCAAGGATTTAACCCTTCCTCTTCCCCCTATTATCAGAACCAGCAATATCTTTACAACAATTGGATGTACGATTTACAAAGCCAAATAATACAAAAAGAAGCAAAGAACATAGACGAAGATAGCGAATTAAATATCTACAATTTCTACGATGAGTTTCCAGAAGATGGACTTGATTTTTCTTGTATGTTACCTGATTATTTAAGATTTAAACCAGTTTACTATTCTGCCAGTTTACCTAAAGATTTTATATGGTCGTTTGATATAAACGTTGATTCATGGAGTCTTGGTAACCTTGCAGAAGACTATGTCAAGTTTTTTGATAAAGAAGAAGGACGATACTCTTTTTATATTACTATACCTATTATTTTACCTTCTCATGGGAATAAACCTTATTATCAAGATTTATCACCAGATCCCAATGTTTTAAGACTTTTCATCTATTATGATTCAGGAACAGAATATCACGATTCAGAAATAGAGAAAGGATACGTTAAACTTGACCCCCATTACAGCATCTATTTAGGTAGATCAATCATTGGAGTGTGGAAAGCATCAGAAAGTGTATCTCTCCATTTCGAAATAGCAGTAGAGGAAAAAGAGATAGACGAGAGTTATGCTATTTATCAAGAGGGCGTTAATGGAGGTCCTCAAATTACAGCTTATTACGATTATAACCTTCAGATGTGGATAAATAACGACAATATGTACTGGGATTTGCTCAAATTGCCGATGTGGATGTTGACAATAACTTATCCATATAAAGACAAAGATTATGATGCAATAGAAAATACATATCAATACGACCTCATGTATAATCAGTTATTTAATACTCTCCCTTCTGAAAACGGTTATATCAACCCTCAATACTTTCAAGCTTTTAACACGTACTATAAAGGATTATATGGAGACAAAGAACCTACTGGTTTTCAAATTGACGGTAGACTGTTTTTCGATACTGGAACATTAACTGAGCATACTTACCATTGGTTGCAATATCAACGTTCTTTAGTTTCCGATAAATATTATTCTTTATCTTTATCCGAATACGGTATCGACCCTTCTGACCCTTCTCTTTACGATTTGGATTATCACTATTATAGCAGAGACAATTATGCAGGGATGGTTCGTTCAGATATGGCGGATGTAAGGTTTGAGAACCCTCGATATGTTAGAGGAGAATATGATTGGTTTAACATAGCAAATGAAATTTATGAGAATGATTTTGCTTTATATAATATAGATTATGCTTTAGATAATAGTTTATACAAAATCCCACAAAGAACAATAGGTTTTGGAGTAAATTATCCTTTTGTGGGGATAAGTGACGTGTCTATTACTCCTCTTAACTCTATTCAGACAACTGATCTGGATGAGGATGGAGAAGAAGATTTTTCTGTTATCAACGGAGAAGTAGCAACGGATGGAGAAAATGTTATAGTTAAACCTGGTAGTGCAATAACTTCTTTAGATTTGTCGAATGATTTGGATATTGCTATTAAATATAAAGACATAATATCTTCTTGTAGGGGTTATTATGATAAAACTCTTCTAGACTACTCTTTTGAAGTTGGATTACAAGATTTGCATAATCCTAATCTTAAATATTATTTTTATATGAAAAATAGGTACCCGTATAACCAATATTTTGAATATAAAAACTCAGAACAGATTGATAGTATCGATCATTTTGGAGGAGACGATTCTTTACCAAGTTTAGATTCAGGAATAACTCAACCACTTATGGGAACATATGTGGGGATAAAAGGTTACGCTCAGAGTTCGTCAGACTATTCCTTAATTACAGATACACTTTCTTCTACTTTCAAACGTATATTTCAACCCAAGAATTCGATTTTATATGATTATTTAAATATAAAATATGATGTTACCACTAAAATATTGACTTTTATACTCTGGTCGGAAAAATACGGTAATAAACAATCCTATGAAATAAGCTATAACCTTTCGGAAACAGGAGAATTAGGAACGAATGATTTGACAAATTATACCTTATATTTTAAGACAGAGAACGCTTACTTGTTTATAGATAAGATTTACACTCGAACCTTTATGCCTGTAGAGGATACTAATTCTGAACGCTATTACAGAGGAGCAGGAAAACTAGGGGATTATTATCTTTACTCTCCTGTTAATCATGGGTTAGAATTACAAAATCAAGTTAAACTTAGCTATGAAGATTATAATCTTAATTCTTTTCCTTCCACTGAATTTTATTTCATACCTACTTCAGAGTCCAGTTTCTCCTTAGATTTATTTGGAATAAAGAGTGATGATACACTCGAGAATTTTCTTAAGTTGGAAATAAATGGAAAAGAGTGTAAACTTTCATTAGATTCTGGAGACTCATGGAATTCTCTCAATAATACAGAAATAGAGAATATGTTTGATGTGGTGAATAGTTATACTTGGAACAGTTTATCTATTCATCGTGGGAGTGAAGAAGACCAGCTGATTATAAATCTGAATAATCAAGATTATCCATTCGTTTTTTATATTGATACCGAGGAATATTATAAGTACAAGTTCACTTTAACTCATAAGCGTTCAAGAACCGTAATAGACAATTTATCTTTCATTTCTCTTTATGAGGAATTTGAAAATGATAGAGAGTTGTTAAATGATGAGTGGGAAAAAGATATTTCTCGAGGATTTTATAGACAGATACAGGTTACAAAAGTTCAATCCCAACTGATTATTTATGGTGCTGCAATTATAGAAGGGGAAACAGAAGTTGCAGTGACCTTCAACGATGATCCCAGTACTACAGTCAGTCAAGTTTGGAAAATGTCTTCAGTAGGTATGAAGATGGACTATTTCTCTTACGTTATACCTTCTTCTGTAGATATGTCTTCACCAGTTAAAATTTCTCTTTCTGTTAGTAATATGGCTATAATCAACTGGTTAAGTATTGAACCGATGAAAGATGTTGAGTCTATACTTTATCTTTCTAACAATAATAAGTATATAAACCAAGTCTATAGTCCAATGGAGTATCTTTCTGGTTCAGAACTTGTCGATACTTCCACCTATGAGCAACCTCATGCTCTTGAAGTCGGAGGAACAACGCAAGTAAAGTTCAAGTATAATTATTCTCCTGAAGATCTAGATGTCGCTCCTAACGTGGTTTTTGAAGGGTTTATAAAAGGACAAGGTAAAATCTCTTTCTCTTTTCAAGTTAAACTTCCAGACAAATTAACTAGTTTGAATGTGAATTTCATAGGTTTAGTGGGCGTAGGAGAGAGTACAGAGCAGTATATTGCTACAATCAGCAGAGAAGAAAAAACGATTACTTATTCCGCTATTCTCAGTTCAGCAGAGGAGCAAGAACAGTGGAAATATTTCTATATTAGCCTTTATCAACTTGCAAGACATATTCCTAAAGAATTACTTGTAGATAATTATTCAAATGGAAGTAAAGAGGTGGATCTATTAGATGAAAATTACCCTGTTTCTGGTATAATTTCTGATGCAAAAATGGTCGTTAATTATGCGGGCGCATATGTGGAAAAAATTATCCAATTAGAAAAAGGAGCAAGTCAAAATCTATACATTTCTGACTTGAAATCTACAATTACTAACATTCATAGCGCATATCCTTACGAAAATGCTTTATCTTCTTTGTCCGAGGAAATAAAGTGGAAAAAATATGATGTCCCATTTGATGGGTATATTCCTCTTGATAATGTCTATCTTGATGATTTTGACGGTAGTTCGTATTATATCTACGATGTAGTGGTTTATGTTGATGCTTCCACTTATTCTAAAGTACATTTAACAGTTGAAACTGAGGGCTCTTTTGTTCTTTCTAACCGCTACTCTATAATATTACAAAAGATGGGTTTTTCAAACGAAGTTGTTTCTACAGTCTTTAGCGCACAACAAGGATATACTCCCTTGTATCTTCACGTTGTTTTTCCAAAAACAGCTTTTAATCAGAATATACGCATTCAATACATCTCCAATGGAGGAGTGGCTATAAGTGCTGAAAACAATAGAGAAGGAGATGCCATATCAGAGTGGTTGATCTCTACTCCTTTCTATTCTGAAAAAAATGAGGACACCGTTGATTATCTTAATTTTATTTCACAAGTTACACCTATGGAAGGAGAGCGATTCGAAAAAAGAGTAGTAGATTCAGAAGGATTTACCCACACAGAAACAATAGAATTTTCTGAATTCACTTTTCCTGGATTTTGTCCTATCTTAGACTTTGTTCCTCATGCTGTTCCTTCAGGTTATTCTGTTATTCTCACTACTACGCTCGATTTCGCCAAAAGTTTGAACACTTCCTTAGTTCTACTCCTAAACAAAGAAAGTGGCATAACAATACAATCCTTACTTTGGGATGAGACTCCACTTCTTTACATCAATGAAGGAGTATTTAACGAAATTGACTCCGATTTGGAAAATGGTATGATTACTATACCTTTGAATAGTGAAGGGTTAACTGTCAACAGTCTCTTTTCTCCTAAAGAAAACAACCCTAATGAGTATGGTTTCATAGAAAACGACCCTGATTATAACTTTCATTTTTCATCTTCTGACCCTTATAGTATAAAAACATCCTCTGTTAACCCTGATTCTGTTATTTTGAACAACAAAGGCATTCACAGAATAGTTATCCAATTAACCTTTCCTTCTCCTTATAATACAGATTTTGGAATATATTTGGAAAATGTAGATGATAGCGTGCGAACTGTTTTATCTCCCTCAGATAAAGCAATAGACTTTCATGCAGTAGCACAGAAGAACTTTATTCAATTTGAAAACGATCTTCATCAACCTCAAACTCTTGCTCAATTAGAGAAAAACGAGAATACTTTATTTAAATCACGATATTTCAAAGATGACTATGGTCAATACCATTCCTATAGAATTTATAGTCTTGGCTTTTCTGATGAATACACTTTAGATAAAGGAAAGAAATGGAAAATATATGATGGTGATACTGATGATTCTAACGATGTTATCTATGAAAGTACAACCCACTATAATTGGAAACATGTAATAGGAAAGATGAATTTTGCAATTGTTATAGATGAAGGAACTCCACAAGTTTTGCAATTACCTTTTAATTTTCTAGTAGGTTATATGGTCTTTTGTGATTGGCTAGATACAAATGGAGATGGATTAGAAGACACATGTGCTCCTTATATAGGTCTAGCAGACCCCCTGGATGCTAGTTCTACTTACGATGATGTAAAAAAAGGTGTAGTTTATAATACAGAGGAAGAAAAGAAGATAAGTTATGATGTTACTGATGAACAACAAGCAGAACTCAAGAATCTTACTGTACACCAATCGTTGGTATCTTCTCTTTCAACTACAGTAATTACAAAAACAGAAGAAGAAATACCCTTATCCTACACTTCTGACGAAATAGCTGCTATTCAAAACAATGGATTAACTCTTGATCGTTATCTTCATTCTTTAATAGAAAATGACTATTTGACCTACTCTAAAGATATTGCAAGAGTAAAAATAACTATTAGTTCTTCAAATAATAAAGCAATAGACCTTGCTTATGATTATGATAAAGAAGTATTGTTCACCCACAGTATTGATAATGCTACAGGAGAAGAAGAAAAAATAGTCTATGATTTCAGATATGACTGTTTTTCTGTCCTCACTCCTGATGCTTTTGCTAACGATAACTACAGAGTAGATTTTTATACTTTTAATAATAAACTAAGTCTCTATAATACAGATTTGTATAAACTTAAAGAGACTCCTAATTCTTACGGATTGTTTGATGACCCACAAACTCTTTCACCTATGGTAGTATTAGAAAATTATAACTATGAAATAAAAGAAACTGTTAATAGTCTTGATTCAAAAGATGAAGAAATTTTAAACAATACTCCAACAACAATTGTAGACGCTTTTGTTCAAGGATTAACTCTTTCTCAACTAAGTGTGGAAATGTATGATGCAGAAATAGAGATGGATTATTATAGTTTAGATCTCTTCTACTCTGTTTTCTTTAATGAATATTTGACTCTACAACAGTTCTTCTCTTCTCAAGAAACATTAAATAACAACCAGAAACATCAGTATTATCCCACTGGGACAATCCAATTTGCTATATGGATTAGTTCAATACTTAACTCCTATATAATCCACCAATCAGACAAATTATTCGACGAATACCAAAACCGTACTTCCCGATATGATTCAGAGAAAAAAGCTATAGCTGCTATGTCCTTTTTGTTAGACCTTATTATACCTTATCGCGGATTCAAAACCTATGGAGCGGAACCAGAACCAGAAGAGACTCATCACCCACGTTTCTCTAGTTATGTTGATTTCAAATATAGTCTAGTTATGTTTTGGGGATTAATCTTAGGTAATAGTGCAGGATGTGGAATACCTAAAAATTCTATCCCTATGTTTCGAGATAGTGAGAGAACTGGAAAACTTTTGATGATTGACGAATTATGGGATAAAGCTATTAAAAACTGGAACTTGGCAGATAAAAGTAGAATAGATGATCCTAGCGAATATTTACCCTATACTGACCAAGCTGTAGTAGACAAAATACTGTTTGACGCTAGAGTAAGAGGAGATGAAGCTATGATCGACTGGATAACAAATGAAGATTATAGTGCTGAGGCTTATTACATGCAACCCTATGGAGTAGATTATGCGATTTATTACTGGTTGAAGGCTTTTACTATTCAACAAGGATATGACCCTTATGCTATCAAAGTTTACACCATTGAAGAGATGAATAGTCAAGAGAGAGAAGATTTTGACGAAAATTATTTTGTTATAGGCGTTCCTGTTTCCACAATCGAAGACCGATATTTAGAATATAACTGGTTTGTAAGTCTAGATAAAGAAACACGTGTACCCACTTCTGCTACATCACAACTAATAGACTTTATCCCTCTTGTATTCGGTCAAAGTTCTAATCCACATGTAAGAACAATGATGAAAATAATTAAAAGATTAGGAAATGTAGCAAAAGGAGAAAATTTCGGTTATAACACTTTTAGCATGAGCGAATTTAGCTTAATTGTTACTTTGGAATTTTTAGTGAATCTTATAGATATAGGCGCTTTACTTATTGATATCAGAGATGCCTATATAGGAGCTACTCCTTTTATACGCAAAATGTCGCTCATGCAAATACCAATGGATATACTAGATCTGTTTACCCCAGGACCTTTTTCTCTCGTAGGAAATACAATGAATAATATTTTCAAATCTATAGTAGGTGACATTCCTACAGGAGTAAAAGGATTAACAAAAACAGCTAATTTGCTAGATATTATACAAAATTCTGCACAAGGAGAGTGGAAAAGCATTGCTCGCGCAGCAGGAAAATCAGAACTAATGATTTGGATAGTTGAAGCAGCACAAGTGACTTATCGTTTCTCTACACTAGCTAACCAGTTTTACCAATGGTTCTTCTTCCTCCCGCAAAAGATTTTCATGAGCAGTTTGCAAATAACCTTAAACTCATTCATGATCTTTGCCTCTAAAATGATTTATACCATCAGAAGAATGGATATAGAAGAAGCTACACTGTTAAACATTAAAGCGCAAGAATACTTCTACCAAGGACTAGATGATACTGCTAAAATGACAAGAGCTATATTAAGCCATCCAAAAATGCTATCCAGATTTGGGACTGAAGGACTTATAGAACGAGCAAATATAGTAGCCAAATATTACATGAACATTATAATAAAGAAAGTAATGGAGTTGGAAGCAACATCAAAAGCAATACTAGAATCGGTTGAAAAGTCACGCTTCTATGTTATGATGGCCTTAAGATATGCTACACATATGTACATGAACACCCCAGGAGGAGTAGGTATACACTTCTCCCCCAATTTAATTGATAATGATAAAGAAACTGAAGGAAGATATTTTTCCACCGTGGATAACACTACAATTCGTCATGACATTAGTAACTCTTTGGATATATACCGATTTAACTATATAGCCGATAGTAAAACTAGACTCAACTTTGAGAAAGCTAAGTTTACAATAAGTGATTTAGAAGCTGCCAAAATAAAACTAGCCATATCTTTTTCCTCGCTTTCAGCAATACATTCGACACCTGAAACATTTCAAGCATATAAGGAAACGTTAGAATATATCGATGAAAGGTTGAAACAAATAACAAATGAAGAAGGTGAAAATCTAGAGTATACACCTATATGGTGGATTTTACATGTACCGGTTAATGCAGATATGAACAAGTACTCACTTAGACCTATATTTGATGAAAATCCGGCAGTTTCTTTTGTTCTCAGAATATTTATGTTAGAGAAAGCTCTAAATGAAAACTTGGAAAAGTCAATGGCTGAAGGAGAAATAAATTTTGGAGATTATGATGTTCGAACAGAATATGAAAAAGAAATTCGTTCTAGTCTGGATAAAATATTAAGTTCTGCGCCTGTAGGTTTAAGCCATAGAGGCTTTGAACTAGTGGAGGACATAGATAGAAAATACGTGTGGAGAGCAAGAATTTTAGAACTATTTGGACAAACTCAAGGTTCACTGTGTAAACTAAAAACAAGAGATGAATTTGGTGATTGGGTAAGGTATGGACGAACGGGAACAGATTTATTAGGTCTATTTGGATATGAAGAGTATAAACAATGTAAAAAAACAATAAGACGTATTCTATCTGCTCGTAGCCAAGATGCTGTCTCTTTTATCTATTACTTTATGTCTTTAGGATTATTTGGATTTCGGTTCTATTCTGATGATGAAAGTGTGATGGCTCAATTAAGAAAAGATTTTCCAGACCATGATTTTGATACAGAACCGAGTATTAGTTTTACTAAGTTAGCAACTAAATATGGTGTGTCTGATTTTCAAGGATTAATGCCATCGAAAGAATTTATAGTGCAAGCTCTTACACATTTAGGCTTAAAAGGTTTGGCGATTGATACAAAGATTACAAATTCTCTTTACTCTGTTACAGATTCAATGGGAATATTCAATAAAGCTATTGCAAAGAATATTTTGACCTCTGTAGCAGCAGAAAATGCATATATTGGACATGGGAGTGTAATTTACTATAAGGATAAAACGCAAGGAGAAATTATAAAAGATTTTGATAAAAACTCAGTATATTTTGCAAGGTATGTAGACGGAAAAGATACGAAACCTCCTATGGCATTTATTCCTGGTGACGCAATACTGTTATATGACACAAACGAAGACCGTTATCTGTTTTTACGGAATAATTATCCAGAGCGGTTTTTTTATGAAGGTTTTACATTCCAAAAAACAGAATTCCTTGTATATTGGTTTCGAATAAACGAGGTCACAGGTAAAGGAGAGGTAGTTTATGATATATTGGATCACTATTGTAAAGATGAAGAAGGAAAACTAAAAGAAGGAATAACAATTGTAGGAACGGAAGATGTTCTTACAGATATGAATAAGTTTTATCCCAAAAGAAATAAAATAAGAAGCAGTCAACCCATAATATCAATTGAAGTAAAACAAAATGGTGAAAACACAGATTACGTTGTCTCAATGGATGAAAAACTACCCTTGTTTAAGTTTGTAGGAGGAGATTACGCTACTCCAACAGAAAAAGATATCAACTTTGCAAGTTTCCTTTATCCAAGCAAATATTCAGGAAATATTGTTTTTGGTTTATTAGATGATAACTTAGAGTTTATAGATGAAAAAGGCTTATGGCCTGTTTATATGGGGTTAAGTCCCTCAAGATACACATATAATGTAAAAGGAATAAATCTAGAAAACGTTAATTCAGCAAAAGAGTTATTAGATAAATTAGATAAAAAAGAAAACTTACCAGAGGTAGAAGTAGCTACAAATACAAATAAATTGATAACTCGTCCCGCAACAGTTCAGGAAGTAAACCAACAAAGAGTATACGAATTAATTAGATGGTACACAACGAATCAAGTTTATACTTATTATGTATCTACTTTAAAAAAAGAAAATAAAGCATTTTTATGTAGAGCCTATCTAGATGATTGGAACGCGGTTAAGTCATTAGGTGAAATCATAGAAATAATTGAAGATTCAGAAGGATATCTATATCAAAAATATGGATACAAGAATAAACAAGAATATCTAAACTTTAGAATAAACATGATTCAAACAATAATAAATGAACAAGAACAATTCTATAAATACAAATTTAAAGACGATAACCTTTCTAATGAAGATAAGTTGATAGAATTTCTAAAAGAACAAAAAGAATTCTTTGAAAGATTAAGTAAACAAGCAGCTAAAATAGAAGCTTTTCAAGAACCATTCTTTTCAAACTTGAGATTAGATATATATGAAGAAAGCCTAAGTCAATCAATACTAGACATTAATTATGAAACAATGTTAACATTATTGTTATCAAATAGATTTAATTCTTATAACAAAATACGATTGTTTGAAGGAGATGTACCTTTCAGCAGAAACCAAATGAAATTCGCGTTCGATAATATAATACTACAATTAGGAACAAAAACTTTCATTGAAGAAGCAAAGAAAATGGGAATATTAGATCTCAATGAGAACACAGATGAAATAATAGATATGATGAATAAAGTATTAATAAAAGTGCATCGCAATACTCCGAAGATTAGGAAGAATATTGCAAAAAAGGTGGAAATTTATGGTCCAAAAACAGCAGAAAAACAAATACTGTTTTATCATAAAGAAAGAATGCAAAGAATAAACTATCAAAAAGAGCAACTAAAAATAGAAAGAGCAGAAGAAAGACTTTGGAAACTATACGGTGAAAAAACAGAAAATAAGAAAAAAGACCTAACAGTAGAACAACTATACGAGATAGAAGAAGAATTCAACAATCTGAATGGAAAAAGCATAGTAGAAAAAACAGGAACAGGAATGGTGGTTGTCGAAAATGGTGATATATACACGGTTAAAATATTTAATGTGATAAGTGATGTAATGTACAAAAAAATATCAATAGTTCAAAGAGGATATGCTCATGATATGATAGAAAAGGTAGTAGGGTTAGCAGAGCACATATCATACAACGAAGGTCGAAAGCGCACATATATTAATTGCGCAATGATTAACATTCTCTATCTGATACAAGCTTTAACATGCGGAAATATAAGAATTGATAATTATAAAAATTTAGAAGAATTGAAAAAATTAGAAGAATTCAAAAAAATACTGATAAATTATCTGGGCAAAGAAAGAACGGAAAGAATACTGAAATTATTCAAAGAACCAATGATAGGCGTAAAAACTTCACCAAGAGTTGACGAAAAATTAAAAACAGGTTTTTTACAAACCTTTGGGTCAGTAGATTTTCATCAACCAAGTAAAACTTTACCAGACATATATGGAAAATATGCATTAAACGGAATGATGAAAAAAAATATACTGATGCTACTAGAAATTATATATGGAATATATTACACAGGAGTGAAATATACGAAAGATCTGAATGAAAACCTGACAGATACAATAATAATGAAATTCAAAAAAACAATTGAGGATGGAAAAGAAATATTACGTTTAAAAGATGTAAAATTAAGAAAAGAAGAACTAGAAGGAGAATTCATATATACAATTAAAGAACTGAATACTGGACTAGACGAAAAAACAAAAACAATATTGTTAAAACTCGCAAAAAAACCATATTCATCAGTGTTCGGACCAGAATTCATGAGCAAAAATGAATTACAAAAAATGGTGGACAAGATAATAGACGAATATGAAAAAATAATTCAACTGAAAATAAGGAATTTTAACGATATAATAACTGAAGAGGACATGAAGGTAGTGTTAATAGCAGAAGAATTCAAAATAGAAAACCTATTAAAAATATTTAAAACAAAATAACAAAAGTAAATGCCACAATAATTAGAAAAACCTGGCGCCGCGCAAAGGACTTGAACCTTTGGTCTTTCGGTTGCTGCTCTTTTTACACCTTTCGTGCATTCTTTTTTTCTGATTAACAGCCGAATGCTCTACCGACTAAGCTAGCGCGGCTATGTTTTTGTTTTCCTTTTACGTTTCTTCTATTTTTCCTTTGTTTTTAAAGTTTTTTTTCTTTGCTTGCTTTTTTCTTTAGTTTTTTTTCTTTTTATTTTTGTTTTTTATCCATCTTGTTTGCAATAATGAGTTTTTTACTCAACAAATTTTTGTAAAATTTCATAGTGGGCACTTTTACAATTACATTAGAGTCCCTTTCGTTTTCACTTCCTATATCAGTTGATATATTACTTATTCTTTTTCTATTTTTTTCGATTCCTTAAACTTAAGTTTAAATAATCAAATATTTTTATTCTTTCAGATTATATGAGCCATTTTTCAGTGTTAACTCTTTCTGTTCGCGAGCTTGTTGAGTATTCATTACGTTCTGGAAGTATTCAATCTAGTTTTTTTTCTTCTTATCGAATGCTTGATGGGATTGAAGGTCATAAATATGTTCAGAAAAAACGTCCTTCTACATATAAGAGTGAGGTTACTATCTCTGGAAATATTTCTTTTCAAGGTTATTCTTTTACTCTTAGAGGGCGAATTGATGGGTTATTTCGTTCTTTAGATTATTTCGTTTTGGAGGAGATTAAGACTACCTCCCGCCCTTTGTCCTCTATTACTCGAGATGATAATCCTCATTATTGGGCTCAGGCTAAATGTTACGCTTATCTCTATTCTAAAGAACACGATCTTTCCTCTATTGTTGTTCAACTTTGTTATTTTAATATTGATACAAAAAAAGAAAGAACTTTTTCTGAAGTTTACAATATTAAACAGTTAGAGTCTTTTGTTTTTTCCTTACTTGAGGAATATTTATCATGGATTAAACTTGTTATTAATGAGCGAGAAAAACGCGACTTATCTCTTTCTTCTTTTCTCTCTTTCCCTTTCCCTCAGTTCAGAAAAGGGCAGAAACAAATGATTGACTTTGTTCGTTCTCATATCTCTTCTGGTCAGATAGCCTTTTGTCAAGCTCCTACAGGTATAGGAAAAACCATTGCTGTGTTATATCCTGCCATAGAGTATCTTCAATCTGATCCCTCTGCTCAAATTTTTTATCTTACATCAAAGACAACGCAGAAAGCAATTGCTGAAAAAACCTTAGATCTCTTACGTAAAAATGGGTTGAAAATAAAATCTCTTACTCTTACCGCTAAGTCTCAGATTTGTTTTAAGGAAAAAAGTGTTTGTGATCCATCTTTATGTGAGTACGCTGATGGTCATTTTGATAGAATTAATGATGCGATAAAAGATATATTCCCTAAAGATTCTTTTACTAGAGAAAGAATTACTAAATATGCTCAAAAGCATCGTGTTTGCCCTTTTGAGTTTTCTTTAGATCTTTCACTCTTTTCAGATTGCATAATTTGTGATTATAATTACCTTTTCGATCCTCGGGTTAAATTAAAACGCTTTTTTGATTTTAATTCTGGTTCCTATGTTTTTCTTATTGATGAAGCACATAATTTGGTTGAACGTGCAAGAAACATGTTCTCTGCAGAGTTAAATAAACGAACTTTTTTGCTTTTAAAAAGTAAAACAAAAGAGATTTTACCTCATATTTCAAAACTTTTGGGTGCTTTAAATAAACATATGATTAATTTCAGAAAAGATTGTGAGCAGAAAGGAAAAAGAGATATTGCTCTCCTTTCTCCGCCTAAAAAAGATTTTATTCGCGATCTTAAGAAATTCATTGTTGAAAGTGAAAAATGGTTGGCATTAAATATATTAACGGATTTTAGAGAAGAACTTTTGGAATTATATTTTGATGTTAGGAGCTTTCTTAACATTACTGAATTGTATGACTCTAATTATGTGACTTATTACTCTAAGCAATCTAAAGGTGATCTATTGGTCAAGCTTTTCTGTATCGACCCTTCGATTCTAGTAAATAAAGAATTAAAGAAAGGCCATTCTTCTATTTTCTTCTCTGCGACGCTTACTCCTTTAGATTACTATGTTAACTTACTTGTTGGCGAGCGAAGAAAAAATATTCTCGAACTAGATTCTCCCTTTCCCCCAGAAAATTTTCTTGTTCTAATTAACGATACCATTTCTACAAAATATAAGGATAGAAATGAAACATTTAATGAAATTGTTGAAGCTATCGTTTCTTTTATTGAAACAAAAAAAGGAAATTTCATGGTTTATTTTCCATCATACGAATATATGCAAAAAATTGTTCCTTATGTAAAAGAGTATGAAAGAACTAGAGGAATGGAAATTATTGTTCAGGATAAAGAGATGAACGAAAGCGATAGAGAAATTTTTCTCAAGAAGTTTCATAAACATGGAAAAAGAACATTAGTAGGTTTCGTAGTTTTGGGAGGAATTTTTGGTGAGAGCATAGATCTGGTCGGAGAAAAGTTGTCTGGAGTTGTAGTTGTTGGAGTAGGTTTACCAAAAATATGTTTTGAGAGAGAATTAATGAAGAACTACTTTGATGCAAAAATGAAACAAGGTTTTCACTATTCTTATACCTTTCCTGGGTTAAATAGAGTTCTTCAAGCAGTTGGAAGGTTGATAAGAACTGAAAAAGATAGGGGAGTAGTTTTATTAGTTGATGATCGTTTCACAAACCCCACATACAAACGACTTTTACCTTGTTATTGGAAAAACGTTGTGATTGTAAAGAATAGTAAAGAAATAAGTAAACACACTCTAGAATTCTGGGAGAAAAAAAGAAAAAGAAAAAAAAAGAAAGTTGAATAGTTAAAATTTGTTTAATTTTTTCACTTAATGAATCTTTTTCTTAGTTCTGAAGCATTAATTTGAGTTATCACTTCGATGTCTTTTTCTTTTAATCCTGCACCTAAAATGAGATCGGAAACTCTTTTCTGAGAAAGCATGTCTGAAGGAGTATGTGTGTCCGAATTTACTAACATCTTGGCATTATATTTTTTAGCTAGTCTGGCTACATGACCATTAGTAAAACTATGTCCCTTTCTTCCAGAAAGTTCGAGGAAAACATCGTTTTCAACAGCAAGCTTGACTTCTTCTTCAGTAATTAAACCTGGATGAGCAAGGATATCAACATAACCCGAATTTAAAGCAGCAAAATTCGTTCCTTTTCTAACAGGTTCAACTATTGTTTCACCATGAACAATAACCAGTAAACCAGCTTGCTTTGCTTTTTTAGCTAACTCTGGTATCCTAGACGGAAGAACGTGTGTGATTTCTACCCCCGGAATAACGTCTATCATATCACTTTCGTTTAACATCTTGGAAAGCTCAATTATTACACGATCAATAGTTGAAACATCAACATGGTCTGTTATAGCTATGGAAGTATAACCATTTGCTTCTGCTCTACGAACGAGTTCTGAAGGAAGTAAAAAACCATCCGAAAGAATGGTGTGCATATGAAAATCTGTAAAAGACATAAAAAAAAATTTGAAGTTGTCTAATTAATATTTCTATAATCAATAAAAACCAATTTTTTGCCTAATTCGATCAAAACAGAACCATATATTTAAAAAAGCATATAAAGATAAATAGATGCTACAAATCGAAAGTTTAAAAAAAGGAACAAAAAAAAGATAAATAACCCCAATTGTTCATTGGATAGAAGACAATAACTTGCGTGGGCTGGTAGTTCAGAGGAAGAACGATTCATTTGCAGTGAATAGGCCGGGGGTTCGAGAATTAAAGTTTCAGGCGCTGTGGGCACCGAATCCGAAAATCCCCCCCAGTCCACCAAACCCTTTTTCAATCATTGTTACTTATAAAAAACAAATTTATCTTGAACATTAAGCCCTTTCATCATATCTGTTTGTGATTTTTTCGAAAGGTTTATTGTTCTCTTTTTCTTACTTCTTCCAATGCTTTCTATCGTTATTCCCGTATATAATGAGGAAGAATCTCTTCCTTCACTTTACTCTGAGTTACAAGAAGTTCTTTCCTCACTCAACATCCAATACGAAATCATCTTTATAAACGATGGTTCTACTGATAAAAGCCTATCAGTTTTAAAAGAAATATATTCCAAAGATAGCTCACATATTAGAATTATTGACCTCCGCCGAAATTTTGGTCAGACTGCAGCTCTATTGGCTGGATTTCAACATGCTCGCGGCGATTTAGTATTATCTCTTGATGCAGATGGTCAGAACGACCCTCACGATATTCCGTTATTACTTAATACTTTGACAGAAGAAATAGATGTTATTTGTGGATGGCGTTATCCTCGTCACGATCCTTTTTTTCGCAAAATTCTCCCTTCTCGTGTCTCAAACTTTCTTAACCGAAAAATCAATAATTTAGACATTCATGACAGCGGTTGTACTCTTAGACTGTACCGTATTGAGGCAGTAAAAAATCTCTCCTTAATGCGTGGAGAACATCGTTATATTCCTGCGATATTAAGTCATCAAGGATTTAACATTTCTGAAGTTAAAGTTAATCACCGCCCTCGTGTTAAAGGTAAAAGTAAATATGGTTTCAACCGTCTTTTTTCTGGTTTTTTCGATTTATTTATGATTAAGCTCTTATCTAACTATAACCAAAAACCTATTCGATTATTCGCTAAAATAGGCTTTTTATTCTTAATTACAGCTTTTTCTTTAGGAACCTATCTTTTAATAGTAAAATACGCTTTGGGGCAAGATATAGGTGATCGTCCTTTACTTTTACTAACTTTACTTCTTGGTTTGTCTGGTTTCCAATTCTTGCTTTCAGGCTTTATGACAGAACTAATTGTTAGACATACCAGTTATGTAAATAATCCAAGTACAGATATTACCTACCATATCAAAAAGATATATGAATAATTCTTTCTTTCATTTTGTTTTATTGAAGTTTGTTTATTATTTACAAAGTTTTAAGTTTGATGTCTTTTGCAAGACCTCTTCTATAGTCTGTAAAGATTTATTAGAAATAATGATTCAAGGTAGAAAAAGAGTTTTTTGCTCTCTGTTTGCTTAGTAATTTATATGGCTTTGAAATAGTATTTCTTGGGTTCATATATGTCTCCGCTTTTAATTAGGCTTTGTATAGCTTTTTCTACTTTCTCTCCTTCTTCACCTATTTTGTCTAATATCTCTTTCATACTTAATGCATTTTCTGTTTCTTGTAAAAGTATTAGTACTTCTGCAGTAATTTTGTTTAATGATTCTTGTTCTTCACTTTCTTCAAAAGTTTGTTTTTCTTCTTTTATTTTTATTCCTTTTTTTGTATATCTCTTTGCTCTGACTAATCTTAGGTATATTTCTTTGTCTATGCTTTCAATTTTCATGGGTCTCTCTGGTAATACGAAAATTTCCTCTTCGTTTCCTCTTGGTTTCCCAATTACGTCTATTTGTTCACCTTTGTCAAACCTATTAAGTTCAGCTGCACTAAGTTCCCAAGCTTTGACTGCAATTACCCCTGTTCCATCGTCTACTGATAACATAGTATAATCTTTCTTTCCTTCAATTCCTTCAGAATGATATTTGTCTACGATTGTTCCAACTATTCTTACCCTTTCAATCAACTCTCCATTTTTTGTAAGAATGGCCATTTGAAAAGGATTTTCAGGGTCTGTTCTGAGTGTACCATTAATCAAATCATAAATATAAACAATTATAGCAGGAGGTGATACGAATTGACTCATAGTTTAACCTATTGATATAGATTAAAAATGTTTACTACTTTTACTTTTTTGCCCTTACCTCTTTAAGCAAAAAACTAACTGGCTTTTTTGGCTATTTATCTGTTTTCTCTTCTTATCTTTTATTTTAGTATAGCTGATAAAAAATTTAAGAGGTTATCGAACTTTCAATAAAAAGTTTTTTTATTCTCTTTAGTACTTCCGAATTATCTCAAAAAGTATAAATTGAGAACACCCCAATGATAGTATGAACGCCTATAATTTTAACCTATAGAAATCGGTCAACTTATTGCGGAAGTACTATCTCTTTAAGGAAATGTTAAAGTTCACCTCAAATCTTGGTACACAAAGATGAAAAAGCAAAACCTTTTTTTATTAATGTCAATTTTATTTACTCTCATCTTTTCCATTGTAATTATAGGGGATCCTACTAATGCACAATTAAACGGACAGAAACAAGAAAAAGATTCTTCTTTTTACTCCTCTACAATTAAACATGATTTAATTGGACATGCCCTTCTGTTTTTGTTAAGTTCCAACAATACTAATAATTTCTAGTAAGTTTTGTTTCGAGAACAATGGTAGGTTTATAAATAGAATCATAGAAGAACTTTATTCCAATAAAAAGCAAGAAAACGACTTCTAAATAAGCATAAATAATTAGCATAGTTACTCCTAAGTCCAACGAATTAGGCTGGTTTTCCCTAAGTCCAAGAGAAATGAGCGTGAAACCTAGACAGTAAAATATGGCATAAGTTATTGCATAAAGAAAAAGGAGAAATGTACCATATTTTTTTACTGGTAAAGCTAGAATGCGGTATGACTTAAACAGAACTTTGATTCGAATAAAACTAAAAATTGAGAAGAGAAATAAAAGCAGTAAAGGATGAAATGTTATCATCTTTAATTCTACTGTGTGTTGTAGAATGTTGGTGAAAACAAATAAGATTAAAAGAAGGGGAAAAACTTTTCCATCTTTAATTTCTTCTGAAAATGCAGACCCAACTCGATTAACAGGAAAATAAAGAAATAAAAAACCTATAGTATAGCTAATATTGCTGATAATTACCAAAGGAAGAGAAATTTCAGCATCAAATAAATTATATTTCCCAAATAAGATATACATTAATATCCTCTCATCATAAGCAGTTAAAAAATCAGCAGTATCAAAGCGAATAAGCCGTATAATGAAAATAATAGCTGTTAAAAAGAGCATTATTCCAATAATAAAATTAAAAGAAGAGATATTATTTTTTTGGTGATTTTGTTCTTCATTTAACATAAAAACAACAAAACATTATATATTTTAAAAATGTGTAATATCAAAATTAAAATGGTTAAAAAGTGATTTATAAGCATTAAAAATAAATTCTTAACTAGATCAAATAAAAATTGTAAAGATTATTTAATTATTTACTCATATGAGTGTAGAAATGACATATTGTTATTAGTAACTACCTACTACATTATCGTGCTGAAATAAATCAAATATAGACATTGGTTTTTCCTATTATAAAGCAGAGAAATTCAGTTGTCACATTTTAACATTAAAACAATAAAAACGAATGTGTTTTGTGTATCTTACCAAGAGCATTATTTGAAATAAATATATTTTCCTTAAGTCCTCATTCATTTATTCATTTCAAAATTGACTTCTCTTGCTAATTATTTGTTCAGAAAATAGTTTTGGAGCCTCAGGCGTGATTTGAACACGCGACACCCGGATTGCTGCACAAGTGCTGAAACAGTTTAGTTTTTCAGCGTTTTTGGTTCTTCAGTCCGGCGCTCTCCCGCTGAGCTACTGAGGCACTTGGTTTGTTTTAGGGCTTAAAACACTGTTGTACTTGAAGTCTTTTTTACTCGTGTTTTGTCCCGTTTTTTACAAATGTTTCCCTTTTAAAAATTTTTCTAATTACTAGTGCTTCTGAATTATCGTGACAACTATTAATTTAATGGACCAGGTGACAAATTTTTCCTATATCTATTTTTTTGAGCTAATTAATGTAATCGTTTAACTTACTGTTCTTGTTTAACCAGTATTTTTTTCCAAACAATTTCTTTATTTTTGGGATTTTTTTATTTGGTGCAAAGATTTCATCTATATATTCACACATTCTACATTTTTCTTCACAAAAAGCTCTTTCTTTAATTACACAAGGTAATTGTTCTTCGATTTTTACTTTCACAACAAAAGATATAACCTTACTAATCCTCTTTAGTTCTATGTTATCCTCAGTAAAATCTAATATTACTCGTTTCTTTTCATTATTGTTGTTTAGGTACCACAGTTCAGGAACGATTTCGATGTTAGGTTTCTTTTTTCTAAGGATTTCAGAGTAGGTTAGAACTTGCTTTTTGTCTCTGAACGATTTTTCTCTTGTTTTTAGTTCTATCACTCTTATTGCTTTTCGATCTACTGTCCAAGCTAAAATGTCTATTCGACCTGTTAAAAGAAATTTCTCTGATAATTCATACTCAATTTTATATTCAGTTCCGATAACAAGAGAAATTAGTCTTCCGTTATTAGTTTCTTCAACTAAAGTAGAACAAAACATAGCTAAAGAGCGTAAATTAAAATAAAGCTCATCGTCAAACTTTACTTCTTTTTCTCTCTCAATTATACAATCAAAGTCCTTCTCTCCATCAGGAAAGAAAAATCTTTCCTACACTCATTTAGAGCAGAAAAAAAAGATTCTTGGACGGATAATTTTTCTTGTATATAAAAATGTTCTACTAAGTCGAAATTATTTGATAAAACAGATTGTAGAAGTAGATGGTAAAAAGTTCCTAATTCCATAGACCGTGTAGAAGCATACTCTCTTAATTTATTCATTTTAAGTAGAAGAGCGATATAAGGTCTAATTGTACAAAAATCATCATCAAGAACATCAGTAACGCTAATACGAATAGGTTTAGAGATCATGTTACTCACACTAATTATTAATTTTTGAATTAATTTATAAAAAAGGAAAAAGAGAATTATTAAAAAAGAATATAAAAAAATCCTATGAAAACAAGTATTCCAAACAGTGAAAACATAAAAAGGAAATAAAGAGAATAGGAAGGGATTATTTGAATTAATTATAATAATAGTTGTAAAAAGCATGTATTGAGTGTACATAAAGTAAAGATAGGAGATTAAGTGATTTCTTTCAATTTTTTTAATATCTCAACAACTTTCTTTCCTCTAGTAGTAAGCGAAAAAAACCTGCGGTTGTAAGGGGGTTCTTTTTTTTCATTAATCAGTTCCTGATCTAAAAGTTTGCGAACAGCGGTATAAATAGCTGTTTGCCCAATTTTTACAGTATCCTTAATAATACTTGATAAATTAGCGTTCTTCTTTTCATCTAAATAAATGAGAATATGTATCGCTCCTTTTTGTTCTAGGGTTGCTATCAATTCTTTGAAAGAATAGTTCTCAGTGTCATTCATACGCATTTAACACCGTTAGAATATATAAAACATGTCTTCGTCTTAACAATTAACGTAATTATAAAAACAAAAGTTTAAATAATATATTGTAGATAAACTAAATGAGTATTTATTCTTCAGTAATAGATATTCAGAGCGACGGAAGTGATAAAACATGAAAGGAGAAAAAAATGCGAAAAAAAGAAAAAGGAAAAAAAACTTTTATTCATTATTTAGTCGCTCCAGACAATAAAAGGGAAGAAGAACAGTTTGCTTACAAAACTCTTAAACATTCTATAAAGGACAGAATCTTATTTAATCCTTCGAGTACTTTTACTTTTCACTTCTATGATAGAGTCCAAGATTTTTTGCTTTCTTTAAAAACCATTTCACAGATTATTTTTTTAGAAATTTATATTTTTTTTAATCTTCCTTCATTTCACATATATGGAGGGAATAAGAAATGACAATAACTGAGAATGAAACAATACAGCAGGAATCACC